>NZ_CM152618.1:0-2817500 GCF_056583445.1 Ruegeria sp. S84 | reverse complement strand
CATAGCGGGTGACAGCCCCGTATAGGAAGCTTTGATGGACGTATTAAGTAGGGCGGAACACGTGAAATTCTGTCTGAAGATCGGAGGACCACCTTCGAAGGCTAAGTACTCCTTGCTGACCGATAGCGAACCAGTACCGTGAGGGAAAGGTGAAAAGCACCCCGACGAGGGGAGTGAAACAGTACCTGAAACCGAACGCCTACAATCAGTCGGAGGATCCTCGAGATCTGACGGCGTACCTTTTGTATAATGGGTCATCGACTTGGTCTTACGAGCAAGCTTAAGCCGTTAGGTGTAGGCGTAGCGAAAGCGAGTCTTAATAGGGCGAATGAGTTCGTGGGATCAGACCCGAAACCGAGTGATCTAGGCATGGCCAGGTTGAAGGTAAGGTAACACTTACTGGAGGACCGAACCCACATCCGTTGAAAAGGATCGGGATGAGCTGTGCCTAGGGGTGAAAGGCCAATCAAACTCGGAGATAGCTGGTTCTCTGCGAAATCTATTTAGGTAGAGCGTCATCCGAATACCCCGGGGGGTAGAGCACTGGATGGGTAATGGGGCCCCACAGGCTTACTGATCCTAACCAAACTCCGAATACCCGGGAGTACTAGATGGCAGACACACTGCGGATGCTAACGTCCGTAGTGGAGAGGGAAACAACCCTGACCTACGACTAAGGCCCCCAATTCATGGCTAAGTGGGAAAGCAGGTGGGACGACCAAAACAACCAGGAGGTTGGCTTAGAAGCAGCCATCCTTTAAAGATAGCGTAACAGCTCACTGGTCTAAATAAGTTGTCCTGCGGCGAAGATGTAACGGGGCTCAAGCCATGAGCCGAAGTCTAGGGATGCGTAAGCATCGGTAGCAGAGCGTAGTGTGACATAGCACTTATCTTGTATTATCGCCGGTCATTTGGTGCGAGTAATCGCGCTCAAGTAGCCGAATAGGCGGTAGCGCAAGATAAAGTGCTTTCGATGAAGCGGGCGCGTGAGCGATCCCGTGGAGAGATCACTAGTGAGAATGATGACATGAGTAGCGACAAAGAGTGTGAGAGACACTCTCGCCGAAAGTCCAAGGGTTCCTGCTTAAAGCTAATCTGAGCAGGGTAAGCCGGCCCCTAAGCCGAGGCCGAAAGGCGTAGGCGATGGGAACTAGGTTAATATTCCTAGGCCAGGAGGATGTGACGGATCACAGGTGTAGTTCAATCTTATCGGATTGATTGGGCTGCTGAGTGGTTCCTGGAAATAGCCCTCCATCAGACCGTACCCTAAACCGACACAGGTGGACTGGTAGAGCATACCAAGGCGCTTGAGAGAACGATGTTGAAGGAACTCGGCAAAATACCTCCGTAAGTTCGCGAGAAGGAGGCCCGGTTCCTAGGCAACTAGGGGCTGGGGGCACAAACCAGGGGGTGGCGACTGTTTATTAAAAACACAGGGCTCTGCGAAGTCGCAAGACGACGTATAGGGTCTGACGCCTGCCCGGTGCCTGAAGGTTAAAAGGAGAGGTGAGAGCCTTGAATTGAAGCCCAGGTAAACGGCGGCCGTAACTATAACGGTCCTAAGGTAGCGAAATTCCTTGTCGGGTAAGTTCCGACCTGCACGAATGGCGTAACGACTTCCCCGCTGTCTCCAACATCGACTCAGCGAAATTGAATTGCCTGTCAAGATGCAGGCTTCCCGCGGTTAGACGGAAAGACCCCGTGCACCTTTACTACAGCTTCGCACTGGCATCAGGATTGTGATGTGCAGGATAGGTGGTAGGCTTTGAAGCGGAAACGCAAGTATCCGTGGAGCCTCCCTTGAGATACCACCCTTCGCACTCTTGATGTCTAACCGCGGTCCGTTATCCGGATCCGGGACCCTGCGTGGCGGGTAGTTTGACTGGGGCGGTCGCCTCCTAAAGCGTAACGGAGGCGCGCGAAGGTTGGCTCAGAGCGGTCGGAAATCGCTCGTTGAGTGCAATGGCAGAAGCCAGCCTGACTGCAAGACTGACAAGTCGAGCAGAGTCGAAAGACGGCCATAGTGATCCGGTGGTCCCGAGTGGAAGGGCCATCGCTCAACGGATAAAAGGTACGCCGGGGATAACAGGCTGATACTGCCCAAGAGTCCATATCGACGGCAGTGTTTGGCACCTCGATGTCGGCTCATCTCATCCTGGGGCTGGAGCAGGTCCCAAGGGTACGGCTGTTCGCCGTTTAAAGAGGTACGTGAGCTGGGTTTAGAACGTCGTGAGACAGTTCGGTCCCTATCTGCCGTGGGTGTAGGAGACTTGAGAGGAGTTGCCCCTAGTACGAGAGGACCGGGGTGAACGATCCACTGGTGGACCAGTTGTCGTGCCAACGGCAGTGCTGGGTAGCTATGATCGGACAGGATAACCGCTGAAGGCATCTAAGCGGGAAGCCCCCCTCAAAACAAGGTCTCCCTGAGGGCCGTGGAAGACCACCACGTCAATAGGCCGGAGATGTAAGCGCAGTAATGCGTTCAGTTGACCGGTACTAATCGCCCGATAGGCTTGATTTGATCCAGTAATGGAAAGACAAATCACCAAAAGCATACACTGACCTTGAGTTGGATAACGTCGCAGCGCCAAGCCGCGATGTTGGTTGATACTATAACCGAGTGGCAACGCGCCTTTTGCAAGCAAAAGGCGCTGCCTGCCACCTCGTCGCTTTCCTGCAACGCAGGAAAGTCGACATGGGCTTTTCCTCGGTTTGGTGGTCATAGCGCAAGTGAAACACCCGGTCCCATCCCGAACCCGGAAGTTAAGCACTGCCGCGCCAATGGTACTTGGGCTTAAGCCCCGGGAGAGTAGGTCACCGCCAAACCTAGAAAAAGCCCACATCTCTCTAACACGATGAAAAGAACACTACCCGGTCTCAAGTAGCCGAATAGGCGCTAGACCAACACAAGACCTCAAGTAGCGTAAGCGATAGGTCACTTAAAGTGTCGCGGGATGGAGCAGCCCGGTAGCTCGTCAGGCTCATAACCTGAAGGTCGCAGGTTCAAATCCTGCTCCCGCAACCAACTTTAGAAAATCCCAGAGCAGCCCGTAGCATAAACGCTGCGGGCGTTCCGCTGTGTACCAAGAGCCAAAAGACCCGCCAACTCCCCAACGAGTTCTATGGTAAGCTGTCCGTCATTGGGCAGCAGTCGAATCAGCTCTTTTTTGCCAATTTCTGCGCTTCGCCCATGGTGATCTTGCCGTGACGACCGATCGAAATCCTCTCGCTGGAGCGTGTTGAAGCATTCAGGGAACGATCAACTGGTTCGGCGAACTGCTGTCTTTGGTATCAATTATTTTGGTAATAAAACGATAGCCTGCGGCTTGACCCGCTTGGTGGACGGGGAAATGGAGCGGCGCGGATGACTTGATCTCTGGCGGCGCGTTCGATTTCGGGTGAGCCAGAGCTATCGACGATATCAACCCACGCCAGTGATCCATCCGGACTGATTTCAAAGAATACCTGCGCAAACCCGCGGACCGGGACATAGACGACGGGCGTTTGATTGAGGTGGACCAGGACTTGTCCGGCATAGTTCGTGGTATCGGAGTTTCCAACGCCGCGACCCGAGGATTGATTTCGGCCACTGCTGGCTCGGAACGGGTCAGCCCCTTCCTTTTGATAAAGGCTAAGCGGCGACTCCAATGTTTGCGTAGGGTTGCGCAAGTTATCGAAATTACTGAACCCATCAAGTGATTTTGGTGTTTCAGTTGCTGGCCTTCTGTCCGGGAGGCGGGGGCGTTTGGAAACAGATACGGCCTGATCGGAAGGCGCTGCTTGTTCTTCTGGTAGCTCGTTTGTTGGCTCATCGACCGAACTAGGGATTTCTGGTTCGACTGCCGTACTCTCGAGTGTAGGGACCGGCGCTGTTGAGCCGTCTGTGGGCGGTAAAGCTGCCAAACGCTCGGGTTCCGGATCGACCGCTGGCGTTACGGCGGTATCTGCGTCTGTGGCTGGTTCCGGATTGGACGGGGCGACCGGTTCGGTCGGCACCTCTTCGTGTAGCTCTGATCGTGGGGCGACGGGCGCTCCGACATCGGGTGAAGATACCTGCTGAGGATTGGGGGAAGCGACGAGTGTATCGCTGATCGGGATGTCGGCAGTATCGGGCTTAACAGTGTCTTCAACCGGAGGCTCGGGGGCTTCAGCAGAGTCCGGCTGCACCGGGTCCGTCGTGTCGTCGGTGAATTCCTCGAATGTGTTGCCAAGCTCGATCAAACTGACCGTTTCCTCATTGGCCCGCAGTTCTGGCAGACTGGAACCGTAGAAACTGATCCCAAAGATGTGCAGGACAAGCGAAAGCACACCCGCCAACGCAGCGATGGCTGCTGACTTCCGGATCATTTTAAAGCCTGCTGGGTCACGAGGTACACAGATGGCGCCCCATGCCGTCGAAGGGCACCGGTTACCTCCATCAATCGTTGGCCTGAAACATTGCGGTCGGGGACAATCCTGACCGGTCCGTCATCATGGCTGGACATGAAAGCCTCAGGGTCGGTTTGCACTCCGCGAAAGCTGAGGATGCCATCAGCGTTCAAGACAAGCGCATCGGGAGGGTCGCGGCCTTCGAGTTCCGATGTGTCGACAAGCTGAAGCTCGGGATCAAGCGGTGGTGCCAGGGTGCCTGCAATCAGAAAGAAGATCAGCATCAGAAAGACGACGTTGATCAGAGGGATGGTCGAGTCTCGTTTGCGGCTTGGGCGACCAAAGCGGATCATCGGTCTACTCCAACACCGTGACGGTCAGGCCATCGCGGCCACGCAGCCTGGTCAGCAAATCCACAAGCCGTTGGGCGGACGTATCGGCATCAAGGCTCACCAGAGCCTGACCAGCCCCTATCTGCGCCGGCAGTTCATCCAGCGTCAGCGTTTCGCCATTCAAAGTCACGCGCTCCGCACCGATCTGAATGAAAATTCTCTCCACCGGCTCAGCCGAGGCTGATGCTCCTGAGGTTGCGCTGCCGATTTCGATTTCCGCGAACTTTGAGAAAGTTGAAGACAACATGAAAAACAGCAACAGCAAGAAGATGACATCGATGAGCGGGGTCATCGACATCGGGCGTCTTACAAAGGGCGCCGTGTTACGCATGTTCAGCGTTCAGAATCTCGGTCCTGCCTGAGGCGGGCTGGTTCGAGTTGTTCGGGACCAGAACCGTGCGCAGTGCTTTGTCCGCAAACACCCGTTCCCGGGCAGTTCGGCTTTCAAACCAAGACAAGACCATTGAAGTCGGCATTGCCACCGCAAGGCCAACGGCTGTTGTTACCAGAGCAACCCAGATGCCACCTGCCAACAATGAGGGATCGACAGAAGACCTGGCAGACTGAAGGCTTTGGAATGCATTGATCATTCCCAAAACTGTTCCGAACAATCCAAGCAGGGGTGCAAGCTGGGCGACCGTATCCAAAAGCCGAAATCCGCGCTCCAGCCCGGCCAGGGCCAATCCAGCTTCGGCATCCAGTCGAGCGTCCAGATCAGGAGTGTCCGGCGCGTCCATGGCGGCTTCTGACAAGCGGTGCAAGATAGCTGCTGCTCTGAGCGAGGCGCGCGCGTGCAGTGGCTCGATCTCCAGCATCCCAGGCCTGCAGCGCTTGTGACAGAACCTTGTGCCGCCCTACGCCACAGGCAGCGAACTGCCAAAGCTTGTAAAGAGTAACTGCTACGGTCAGGACCGACATGACAATAAGGATAGCCACAACGGGCCCGCCAAGGGTCAGGATCTCCCGAAGAGATGAGAGAATATTCATCCAAGCAACTCCACTTCAATCCGGCTGCTGAGCGTTAGGGTCGATTGACAGATGTCGCTCTGGGAGCCTTTTACCACGCATGAACTCGCGCCATTGATCAATGCGCGCCCAACAGTCGTGCAAGACATCTCTGGCAGATCGAACTGACGAACACGTGGGCGATCCAAAGGTAAGTCGCGAAAATCAAAAAGCGAGAGGGTAACGACACTGCCTTCGGTGTCAAATATCACCGTCTCGAATATGGCTTCATCGATAGTAGTTCCGGATTGGTTGGTCACCAGAAAGGTCAATCTGCAGGCACTACCAACGTCTTCCAAGGCATTGAGCTCTAACGAAATCTCAGCGGCAGGTGCCTCAGCGGATTGGGCCAGAGCTGCAAAAGGAAGCAGGCATGCGAAACAGGTAAGCAGGACACGGAGAGATCTCATTGAAGGCACCTATATGCTTGGGCGAACCGCGATTGCCCGCGTTGTATAGCCGACAATGGTCCTCTCATACCTGATAGTACAATCACTTCAAAGGAGCGCTGAAACGATTGTGACTTCGACCATGTTCGAAGTCATATTCGAGTAAGCTATTTAGCAAAGTGACGTATAATATGGCAAAATGACGGAATATTACCTCATTTCGTCAAGATACGATCTGCAATCCGAACAAGTCGCCCTTCATAATCAAAAGAAACACAGAATGGAGGCGCGTTTTGAGCTCGAATATTTGCGTAGTCGGGGCGGGGAAGATCGGTCAGATGATCGCGACTTTGCTGAAAACCTCGGCACATTACACGGTGACTGTTGCCGATCACGATCTTGCGGCCCTGTCAGCATTCAAGAAACGGGGCATTTCTACGCGGCAGATTGATGCCAGCGATAGCGCGGGCTTGGAGAAAGGCCTTAAAGGGTTTGATGCGGTGATCTCTGCCGCGCCGTTCTTTCTGACACCGGCGATTGCGAGCGCGGCCAAAACTGTTGGGGCGCATTACTTTGACCTGACCGAAGATGTCGCCGCCACCAACGCGGTGCGCGAGCTGGCGCAGAACAGCGAGACGGCATTTATGCCGCAATGCGGGTTGGCCCCCGGGTTTGTCGGGATTGCGGGCGCTGCGCTGGCGGCCGAGTTCGATGAAATCGACAGCCTGCATATGCGGGTCGGGGCGTTACCGCTCTATCCGACCAACGCGTTGAAATATAACCTGACTTGGTCAACTGATGGGCTAATCAACGAATACTGCAATCCATGTGATGCCATTGTGAATGGCGAGAGGGTCAAGACCGCCCCCCTCGAAGATTATGAGCTGATCGGCCATGACGGAGTCGAGTACGAGTGCTTCAATACATCGGGCGGGCTGGGCACCTTGCCCGAGACGCTAGACGGTAAGGCGAAGGCGGTATCCTATCGCTCGATCCGCTATCCGGGCCATCGGGATATCTTGCGCTTGTTGCTCAGTGACCTGGGACTAGAGCGTCGCCGCGATCTGCTGAAAGAGATTTTTGAAACGGCCTTGCCGCGTACGGATCAAGACGTCGTGTTGGTCTATTGCACTGCAAAGGGCATCGTTGACGGCACGTTGCGTGAGAAATCCCTGATCAACAAATCCTTTGCGCGCACCATCGATGGACAAGTCTGGAGTGCGATCCAAGTAACCACTGCGGCAGGCGTATTGGGTGTCGTCGATCTGATGCGGACAGGGGTTCTGCCCTCGAAAGGCTTTGTTCGGCAAGAGCAGGTAAAGCTTGCCGATTTCCTGAACACCGAATTTGGCCGGCTTTATCGCGCCGGTGACGTTACCGAACAAAACAAGGCGGCTTGAGATATGAAAGACATTATAATGACTGCTGAAACCACGCTTGCGAATTTGGACCTGACTGCAGCTGAGCTTAGCGGCGGGTCGCTGCGGGTGACCTCTCCGATAGATGGCAGCCTGTTGGCCGAGGTTCACGAAACTCCGGTTTCCGAGATGGGGGCCATCTTTGCCCGCTCGAAAGCGGCGTTCAAGGAATGGCGCGTTGTGCCGGCTCCGCGCCGGGGTGAGTTGATCCGCCTGCTGGGCGAAGAGCTGCGGGCCGCCAAGGACGACCTTGGCGCGCTTGTCAGTTGGGAGGCAGGCAAGATCACCTCGGAAGGTCTGGGCGAAGTGCAGGAGATGATCGACATCTGCGATTTTGCTGTTGGTCTGTCGCGGCAGCTTTATGGTCTGACCATTGCTTCGGAACGCCCGGGTCACCGGATGATGGAAACGTGGCATCCGGCGGGACCGGTCGGAGTGATCTCGGCCTTTAATTTCCCCGTGGCGGTATGGTCGTGGAATGCTGCGCTGGCCCTGGTCTGTGGTGATCCGGTAGTTTGGAAACCGTCCGAGAAAACGCCACTGACCGCGTTGGCTTGCCAGAAAATCTTTGAGCGGGCATTGGCCCGGTTTGGTGACGCCCCCGAGGGGCTTTTGCAGACCCTGATCGGTGGTGCCGATCTGGGTGAGGCGCTGGTTGCCAGCGAGGATGTGCCGATCATTTCAGCCACCGGCTCGACCCGGATGGGCCGCGCGGTGGCGCCGATTGTGGCGCAGCGCCTTGGAAAGTGTATTCTGGAACTCGGCGGCAATAACGCGATGATCGTTGGGGCGTCGGCTGATCTGGAAATGGCGGTGCGCGCGATCGTATTCTCGGCTGTCGGGACAGCAGGGCAGCGCTGTACGACACTGCGGCGGTTGATTGTACACAACTCGATCCGCGAGGAACTGGTTGGGCGTCTGAAGAAAGCCTATGCAGGTCTACCCATCGGTAATCCGTTGACCGAGGGTACGTTGATTGGGCCGTTGGTGGATGAAGCTTCGGGCAATGCGATGACCGCAGCGCTTGAATCAGCAAAGGCCGAGGGTGGTGCCGTGTTCGGAGGTCAGCGCGTGACCGAAAATGTACCGGGCGGTGTTTATATGCAACCGGCCATCGTTGAGATGCCGGGCCAGACCGCGACTGTGAAGGCCGAGACCTTTGCTCCGATCCTTTACGTCATGGGCTATGACGATTTTGCCGAGGCGATCGAGATTCAGAACGACGTGCCACAGGGCTTGTCGTCCTGCGTTTTTACACTGAACATGCGCGAAGCCGAGCAATTCCTGACAGCGGCCGGGTCGGATTGCGGGATTGCCAATGTGAACATCGGCCCGTCCGGGGCCGAGATCGGTGGCGCATTTGGTGGCGAGAAGGAGACCGGAGGCGGGCGCGAAAGCGGATCAGATGCCTGGAAAGCCTACATGCGCCGTCAGACCAACACGGTAAACTATTCAGCCGAGTTGCCATTGGCGCAGGGTGTCAAATTCGACATCTGAACGCGAATGTCCGGCGGCACCTGATCGTGCCGCCGGATTCAATCAGCGAACAGGTAATCCAGTTGCATGATCGCTTTGGCCTGATCGGCACTGATCCCCAGAAATTCCGCAATAATCACCTCATTCTCCGAACGTTCCGCCGCCTCACGCAAATGGAACAGCCCATCATTCTGGGTACTGCGGATCAATTCGGATTCGTAAGCCAGCGCATTGCGAAGGGTCGGTAGCAGGCGTGCAAGAGAATCCTGTGAGCTGTTCTGGCCCGCAAGACCGACACGATGGGCATGGCCCGTCAGATATTCATCTGAATAGGCACATTCGATTTCCAGAACACGTGTTTGGGCCTGATCTGCACAGAAATCCTGAATGACGTCCAGATTGGCCGGATCTACGCAGAGTACCAGCCTGTCGCTTTGGAAATAATCGAACAACATACGTGCAACGGCCCGCCGATGGCGCGACCGCTTAATCAGGGTCGTCTCGATTCCACCCAAATCGGGCAATGGCGTATCCTGCTCATCATAGATGTATTCGATGCAGGGAATGGGGGTTTCCGACGCGATCTGGTCAACAAGCCGTTTGGCGACATGCCACTTCTTGCAAACGATCAGAAACGCCTGCCGCTCGGGGCCTAACGTATTGCCGACCTCCCAAAAGCGCTGAGCGAAACGTCGTCCTACCCGACCGCGACCGGCAAGGAAGTGATACAGATTACGCCCTTCGTCCGAGATTTGGAACGTGACCCCTTCGCTGGCATAAAGCTGACCCAACCGTTCCTTCAACTCATGGGCCTCGGGGCTGATCTTGCGAGCGAACAGGTAGTTCTGCCCCAACAGCATGTCATAGTGATCATTATAGAAGGTGACAGGCATGCCATAGTCGGAAAACACCAAAAATGTCACTGTACGGTTTTCGATTTCCTGCTTCGGGACGAGGTGGCGAACAAGCGTCTGAAAGAACGTCTCGTCCGGAATCCAGGTGGTCGAGAAAAACCGGACCACATCGCGGCGTTGACGCAGGAAGTCCAGAATCATCTCGACTGTGCGACGGCGCAGGCACCACCACTGGCTGCCGATCTTGACCTGCAGGTCTGCGGGTATGCCGCGGGTCAGACCGAAACGCTTTTGCATTTCGTATGCGGCATAGAACAGGCGCGGCTGATTGCGTTCGTTGAAATAGTGACGATAGATCAGCCGGTCTTCTTTCATTCCGGTCTTAATCCAATTGCTTTCGAAGAAGTCATGGCTTTCGATGAAATCCATGTCGCGTTCATCAAGAAAGCTGTGCACATACTCGGCGGTTTTAATTGCCATGCAATCGCCGGACAGCATGTAAAAATGGGTGACCCTTGGGAACTGATCCACCGCCGCCTGTAATGCATGGAGCGTGGCCTGAACCAGTGACCATTCGCCCCATCCGCATTTGATCCGCTTCGTTGCAAATGTGACATTGCGGTTATCTTTCAGGGCGTCGCGTATCTGCGCATAATCCGTATCGTTGGCGCGAGCGTCAAAATGGATCGCCATACAATCGCCGGCAGCCGTTAGCTGACTGGCCTGCGCAATGATCGCGTCAGGATCTTTGTGGCACAGCAAGATATAGGCAATCTTTGCCATTTGCGTCTCGTAATTCCCCGTTTCTGCCCAATTGCAACCGTGATACTGAGGATGAGCGATTGAATAAACAGAATATTTTTGGTTCTTTGGGTCAAAATGCCGGAGTATCAATGCGATAACTGGCTAAGGAGGCGCAGTAGATGGGTTTTCCAGGAACATGGATGACCGAAAGTCAAAGCATGGTCTACCGTGTTGTGCCGAAATGCGCCTGCTCGACGATCGGGCAAATCATGTATTTCTCGGATCATGGCAGCTTCTTTGATGGTGACATTCACGACGCCAAGGACGGAATGCACAAGTGGGCCTTTGGTGCCAGTCAGGATCCGATTGCCAGAAATGTTCAATCGCACCAGTCCTATACGTTTACCTGCGTGCGTAATCCCTACACACGCATTCTCAGTTCCTTTTTTGACAAGATCTGCGGCATCCAGCGCAACGGCAAACGCTATCGCGGCAATCTGGTGCCAACGCTGATTTACAACTATGGAATCGAAGTCGGGGGTGACGACGGCAAGGGCGAGTTTGACCAAATTGCCAGTTTCCGCCGGTTCCTTTTATTCGCACGTGACACGATCCGTTGGCGGCGTCCGATGGACCCCGACATTCACTGGTCGGCCATGTCTGGCCATGTCTCGACGCTGATCGCTAATGGCGGGCGATATGATCGGATTTTTTGGACCGAGAAGTTCAACGATGGGATGCAGGGTGTGTTGGACAATCTTGAAACCTCGCATCCCGTGACTCTGTCCGAAATCCCGCGCTTCAACGAATCCGAAGGCCATGGGCCAAAACGCGTGCATCCGGTCGAGGATTACTTTGACGATTTGTCGATGCATCTGGTCTACGAGATCTACAAACAGGATTTTGAACTGTTCAAGTATGATTTCGAAAATCCCGCCAACAAAATGCCGACGGGTGAGATCGATCTGGATGAGATTCACGCCAAGCTGGGTGATTAAGACGCTCGAAGTGTGACGCTCCCGCCCATCGTCAATGTCTCTTGTGAGACATCTCCTCTGGTTGGGCCCGGCGCCGCGCAAAGCGCGGCGCCGGGCCCAAATTCCGAAAGTGGAATCGGCGCAGCCGATTCCATGTATCGGGTGCGGGAGTGTTCGCTCACCCGCAGTGCTTAGACCTGACGGACGGCACCTTTTGCGGCACTGGTCGTCAATTTGGCATAGGCTTTTAGCGCGGTGGACACTTTACGCTTACGTGGTGCAACGGGCTGCCAGCCCTTCTCGTCCTGCTCTTCGCGCCGCGCGGCCAGGTCTTCGTCGGAGACCGCCAGATGGATGCTGCGGTTGGGAATGTCGATTTCGATCGTGTCGCCGTTTTTCACCAAACCGATCTCACCACCTTCCGCTGCTTCGGGCGAGACGTGGCCGATTGACAGTCCCGAGGTGCCACCCGAGAAACGACCGTCAGTCAGCAGCGCGCAGGCTTTGCCCAGTCCCTTGGATTTCAGATACGAAGTCGGATACAGCATTTCCTGCATTCCCGGCCCACCACGCGGGCCTTCGTAGCGGATCACCACCACGTCACCTTCCTTGACCTTGCCGGTCAGGATGTCATTGACAGCCTGGTCCTGGCTTTCGCAGACATAAGCTGAGCCTGTGAATTTCAGGATGTTCTCATCCACACCCGCAGTTTTCACGATACAGCCGTCGCGCGCAATGTTGCCGAACAATACCGCCAGACCGCCATCCTGGCTGAATGCATGCTCTTTCGAACGGATCACGCCGCCTTCGCGGTCAGTGTCCAGCTCCTTGTAGCGGTTCGACTGGCTGAAGGCTTGTGTAGTACGCACGCCGCCGGGCGCCGCTTTGAATAGGTCCTGAGCCTTCGGGTTGTTGGCGACTTTGATGTCCCAGTTGGCAATCGCTTCGCCCATGGTTCCGGAATGCACCGTGTGACAATCCTCGTGCAGCAAGCCCGCGCGGCTGAGTTCACCAAGGATCGAGAAAATGCCACCAGCGCGATGGACGTCTTCCATGTGCACGTTTTCGATGTTGGGCGCGACTTTGCACAAACAGGGCACTTGGCGGCTCAGGCGGTCCATGTCGGACATGGTGAAATGCACTTCACCTTCGTGCGCGATGGCCAGCAAATGAAGCACCGTATTGGTCGATCCACCCATTGCGATATCCAAGCTCATGGCATTTTCGAACGCGTCGAACGTGGCGATTTCACGCGGCAGGAAGCCTTTCTCGTCCAGATCATAGTGGCGCTTGGTGATCTCGACGATGCGGCGACCAGCTTCCAAGAACAACTCTTTACGGTCGGCATGTGTGGCCAGGGTCGAGCCATTGCCCGGCAGCGCCAGACCCAGTGCCTCGGCCAGACAATTCATCGAGTTCGCGGTGAACATGCCCGAGCATGAACCACAGGTTGGACAGGCGTTTTCCTCGATGTGTTGAACCTGTTCATCGGTGAACCGGTCGTCGGCCGCAGCAACCATCGCGTCGACAAGGTCGATCTTCTTGGCGTCCAGGTCGGCGATGTCGATCTTGCCCGCTTCCATCGGTCCGCCCGAGACAAAGATCGCCGGGATGTTCAGACGCATGGCCGCCATCAACATGCCGGGCGTGATCTTGTCGCAGTTCGAGATACAGACCATAGCGTCCGCGCAGTGGGCGTTAACCATGTATTCAACAGAATCCGCAATCACCTCACGCGAGGGCAGCGAATACAGCATCCCGTCATGGCCCATGGCGATGCCATCATCGACCGCGATGGTGTTGAACTCTTTGGCGACACCGCCAGCGGCTTCAACCTCACGCGCAACCATCTGTCCCAGGTCCTTCAGGTGGACGTGACCGGGTACAAACTGGGTGAACGAGTTGACGATGGCGATGATCGGTTTGCCGAAATCGTCGTCTCCCATACCGGTGGCGCGCCACAGGCCGCGGGCACCGGCCATGTTACGGCCATGGGTGGAGGTTCTGGATCGGTACATTGGCATGATGCTGTATCCCTATTGCCCAAACTGCGATATTGGGTGTGTACGTTATAGCGCACGTATCATATGTACGTTATAACGCACAAGACAAATCGCAGGGCGCGGCTATGGAATCGGACGAACTAACGCTGAAACTAAGGGATGTGCGGGCGGCATCCGGGCTGAGCCTGTCAAAAGTCGCGGAACTCACCGGGGTCAGCAAAGCTATGCTGGGCCAGATCGAGCGTGGCGAATCAAGCCCGACCATCGCGACCCTGTGGAAGATCGCGAAGGGTTTCCAGCTCCCGCTGAGTGCTTTGATTGGTACTGCTGCAATGCGTGACACGACAGATGCCGATGTGTTCAGTACCGTGAGATTTCCAGGAAGCATCGAAGTCAAGATTGTCTTTCCCTTTGATCCCGCATTGGGGGCCGAAACATTTCATGTCGAGTTGTCACCCAATCAAAGCCACGAATCTCCGGCCCATGCAGCAGGCGTAACCGAAGAGGTTTTTGTTCTGAGCGGAGCTTTGGACGTGCTGCGAAATGGAAACTGGGTTCCGCTACAATCCGGTCAAGGGTTGCGATTTTCTGCGGATGTGCCGCATGGATACCGCGCTGGTGATCAGGGAGCTGCTTTTCTAAATATGCACCACTATTCGCAACCAGCGGAAGTTTCAGAATAGGAAAGCCCCATACAATGACCGCACTACTGGACAGTTTGACCGTCGTCGATGCCATCGGCTCATTCGGGGCTTTGATCGTTGTTGCGGCATATTTTGCGACCCAGATGCGAGTGATGAACTCGGAGGATCTGGCCTTTCCGCTGGTGAATCTTATCGGTTCGGTGCTGATCGTGTTCTCACTGCTGCAGAACTTCAATCTGGCGTCGATGCTGATCGAAGGCTTCTGGATCATCATCAGCGTTATTGGGATCATCCAGTATTATCGCCTGCGTCGTTTGCGATAAATCCAGTGTGGTCGGGACGCTAGCGCTATCCAGCCTTGAACCTGCATCCTGCCAAGTATAGGGAAAACCCAAGCTCGCTTAGGGGAGGCATAGATGCAGGACGATCCAAAAACCCTCGTTTCTACCGAATGGCTTGCCGCACATCTCAAGGATCCGGATCTAAGGATTCTGGATGGGTCGTGGTACCTGCCGCAGCAAGCGCGAGACGCCAAGGCAGAGTATGACTCTGCCCACATCCCTGGTGCGCGGTTCTTTGATATTGATGAGATATCCGACCATCGTTCTGACCTGCCGCATATGGCACCTCCGGTCGAGAAGTTCATGTCGCGCCTGCGCGCGATGGGCGTTGGCGATGGCCATCAGGTCGTGGTCTATGACGGTGCGGGGCTGATGTCGGCGGCGCGGGTCTGGTGGTTGTTCCGTCTGATGGGACAGGACAATATTGCCGTTCTGGATGGTGGACTGCCAAAATGGCAGTCCGAAGGGCGCGAGATCGAAGACCTGCCCCCCATTATTCGCGACCGTCATATGACGGTGCGGGTTCAGAACCACCTTGTCCGCGATGTGACGCAAGTTTCATCAGCCGCGAAGCTTGCGGATCACGAGATCATCGATGCCCGCTCGGCGGCCCGTTTCTTCGGGACCGAAGCCGAACCGCGCGAGGGGTTGCGCTCGGGTCATATCCCAGGCTCGCGCAACGTGCCTTTTGGAATGCTGTTGAACAAGAATGGCACGATGAAGTCGCCCGAAGACTGCCGCGCGGTTTTCGAAGATGCCGGCGTCGACTTATCGAAACCCGCGATCACATCCTGTGGCTCTGGTGTGACTGCCGCAATTCTCAGCCTTGCCTTGGAACGCATGGGCAAGAAAGACCACGCGCTATATGACGGCTCCTGGGCTGAATGGGGTGCCTTCCCAACCCTGCCCGTCGCAACCGGAGAGAACTGATGTTCGAGAACCTTAAACCGCAGCCGGCAGACAAGATTCTGGCGTTGATGCAGATGTACCGCGACGACCCACGTGATCAGAAGATCGATCTGGGCGTTGGCGTCTACAAGAATGCCGAGGGGGTCACTCCGGTGATGCGCGCGGTGAAAGCAGCTGAAAAGCGTATTCTCGAAGAGCAGGAGAGCAAGGCTTATACCGGTCTGGCTGGTGATCCAGCCTTTGCGGACGCGATGATCGACTTGATCCTCGGAAATTCTGTCCCGCGTGGCAACATTGCAGCCGTAGCCACCCCCGGTGGTACCGGAGCCTGTCGTCAGGCGTTTGAGATGATCCGTATGGCCAACCCCACCGCGCGTGTTTTCGTGTCGAACCCCACATGGCCAAACCATTTGTCGATCCTGAACTATCTAGGGATCGAGACAGTCCAATACCGTTATTTCGACGGAGAATCGCGTGGCGTCGATTTCGACGGTATGATCGAGGACCTGAAAACTGCCAATGCAGGCGACGTGGTTCTTCTGCACGGCTGTTGCCACAACCCAACGGGTGCCAACTTAAATATGGTGCAATGGCAAGAGGTCGTGAACCTGATCAACGCGCGTGGCCTCGTCGCAATGATCGACATCGCCTATCAGGGCTTTGGCGACGGTCTGGAAGAAGATGCGCAGGCAACCCGTCTGGTGGCATCGTCAGTGAAGCGCTGCCTGATCGCGGCGTCTTGTTCGAAGAACTTCGGCGTCTACCGTGAACGCACCGGCCTGCTGATGGCGATCAGTGACGATCCGGCACAGACTGCACTGAACCAGTCTACGCTGGCATTTCTGAACCGCCAGAACTACTCGTTCCCGCCTGATCACGGCGCGCGGGTGGTGACGACGATCCTGAATGACGATGCTCTGCGGGCAGATTGGGCGACCGAATTGGAAGATGTCCGCCTTTCCATGCTGGGCCTGCGTCAGCAACTGGCTGATGAGTTGCAGAGCCTTAGTGGATCGGATCGATTTGGATTTATCGCCCAGCATCGCGGCATGTTCTCGCGACTGGGGGCCGCGCCAGAACTGGTTGAAAAGCTGCGTGCCGATCACGGCATTTACATGGTCGGTGACAGCCGTCTGAACATCGCTGGTTTGAACGCCAATACTGTGCCCATTTTGGCGCAGGCGATTGTCGATGTCGGCGTCTGAGCGATATCTTTGAATGAAGGAAAACCCGGGCGCGAACGCCCGGGTTTTTTTGTTTTTACTTGGTTGGCTATTAGCCCTTGGAGAATTCCGGATACGCTTCCATACCCAGTTCAGCCATGTCGAGGCCGTTGATCTCGTCCTCTTCGCTAACACGGATACCTACGGTGGCCTTCAGGATCGACCAAAGGATAAGAGCAGCACCAAAGGTGAAGACACCATAAGCAATGATCCCGGTCAGCTGAGTGATCAGGCTGGCTTCGCCATAGAAGATCACGGCGATGGTGCCCCAGATGCCAGCGAACAGGTGGACCGGGATGGCGCCGACTACGTCGTCGATCTTGAACTTGTCCAGCATCGGAACCGCGAAGACCACGATGATACCGCCCACAGCACCGATCCACAGAGCGCCGAACAGGGTTGGGGCCAGCGGCTCAGCAGTGATCGACACCAGTCCCGCCAGCGCGCCGTTCAGCACCATGGTCAGGTCGGGCTTTTTGTACAGCAGCTGTGTCATGATAAGGGCGGCAACGGCTCCGGATGCAGCAGCCATGTTAGTGTTGGCAAAGATGCGCGATACGTCCGAGACATCTCCTACAGTGCCCATCGCCAGCTGCGAACCACCGTTGAAGCCGAACCAACCCAGCCACAGGATAAAGGTACCCAGAGTGGCCAGAGCCAGGTTCGAACCGGGCATCGGGTGCACTTTACCGTCCTTGTACTTACCGATGCGCGGCCCAAGGATGAGAGCACCTGCCAGAGCCGCCCAGCCACCGACCGAGTGCACGATGGTCGAACCAGCGAAGTCCGAGAAGCCTGCTTCGGACAGCCAACCACCACCCCACTGCCACGAGCCCGAGATCGGGTACATGATGCCGGTTAGGACAACAACGAAGGCAAGGAAGGGCCACAATTTGATCCGTTCAGCCACCGCACCGGACACGATCGAGGCGGTCGCTGCGACAAAGACCAGTTGGAAGAAGAAATCCGAACCGATTGAGGCGTAGTCAAGCGCCGCAGCATCTGCACCGACACCCACTGGGTCAAGCACGGTGGTCGAGAAGAACGGGCCCAGCCAGCCAGAAATGGTCCAACCATCACCGGGGTACATCAGGTTGAAGCCGATCAGCCAGTACATGATCGCGGCGATTGAAAACAGCGCGATGTTTTTGGTCATCTGCATCGCGACGTTCTTGGACCGCACCAGCCCGCCTTCGAGCATGGCAAAGCCTGCAGCCATGAAGAACACCAGGAAACCGCCCATCAGGAACAGCAGCGTGGTGAAGATATATTGGGTGTGTTGCGCGGGCTCTCCGGTAGCGGCCTCTTGCGCAAGACCCATCTGCGGCAGTGCGACGATCGCAGCAGCAGGGATGAGAGATTTCATCAGGTTCATTGTTAGTCCTCGAGTGATTGTGAGTAAGCGCGCTTAAAGCGCCTCTTCGTTGGTTTCCCCGGTCCGCACGCGCAGGGCTTGCTCGACATCGAGGACGAAAATCTTGCCGTCGCCGATCTTGCCGGTCTTGGCGGTTGTGGTGATGGTTTCGACGATCTGGTCGGCCATGGTGGCGGGCACCACGATCTCAAGCTTGATCTTGGGAACGAAATTCACGGCGTATTCGGCACCGCGATAAATCTCGGTGTGACCCGATTGCGAGCCAAACCCTTTGATCTCAGTCACCATCATGCCGCGCACGCCTGCATTGGTCAGCGCTTCGCGCACCTCCTCAAGCTTGAACGGTTTGATTGTCGCAATGATCAGTTTCACGTCTTTCCCCTCTACTACTCCGGGCGGCCCGGTATTTTGCATCTGCAGAAAAATGCGCGACGGAGGTTCAGATGGAACGTTTTCGGGGGGTAAATGAGGGTAAAAAATCAGCAATTATGCACAATTTTTGCACAAAACACGCTATTTGGTGAAAATATAGGCAAACTTGTGAGGGAAAATACGGGTATTTCACACCTCTACATGGCCGTTCCGGCGGGGTATGGTGCCCCAAAAGCATAACCGGGCAGAGTTTGAGCATGACTGAGTCCAACCGTCGCAAATCGCGCCTTGTCGCGGATAAAAGGTACCCGTCCAAAGGTCGAAAACCTACGGCGACCAAGCGGGCTGCAAAACCCGCTGGTAAGAAGTCGACGGCCCGAAAAGCCGCTCCGCGCAAAACGGCGCGGAAGAAAACGCGGCGCAGTTCTGGTGGGAAGGGCGGTGGCATTTTCCGCCGGCTGTTCCGCTGGCTCTGGCGCATAATTTGGGGGATCACTTGGAGGGTCGGCGCAGTGGCGGGGTTGCTGTTGGCGCTGGCGGTGGGTGTTGTTTACACCTCATTGCCGGATGTCGATGCCCTGCTTGATGGGCGGGCACGTGGTTCGGTGACCTTGCTGGATCGCGACGGCAAGGTCTTTGCCTGGCGCGGCGATCAGTTTGGCGGCGTGATTACGGCGGATACAGTTTCGCCGCATCTCAAGAACGCCGTGATCGCAACCGAGGATAAACGGTTCTACCGCCATTTCGGCGTCAGCCCGCGCGGTGTCGCCAGCGCGGTACGCATCAACCTGAGTGAAGGACGTGGACCGCTGTCTGGTCACGGTGGTTCAACGATCACCCAGCAAACCGCGAAACTTCTATGCCTGGGTGTGCCTTATGAGCCCAGCGAATGGGAGTCTGAGGCTGCATATGAAGCCGATTGCCGTCAGGGTTCGCTATGGCGCAAGGCGAAAGAGGCAGTTTATGCCATTGCGATGGAGGTCAAATACTCCAAGGATGAAATTCTGACGATCTATCTGAACCGCGCCTTCCTCGGTGCGGGAGCCCGCGGCTTCGAGGCCGCCAGCCAGCGGTATTTCGGTATTTCAGCAGCCGAAGTGTCTCCGGCCGAGGCGGCAATGCTGGCAGGTCTATTGGTGGCCCCGACACGCTATGCGCCAACGAACAACCTGCAACGTTCACAAGATCGGGCACGTTTGGTGGTTGGGCTAATGGAGACTCAGGGCTATCTGAGCAGCGCGCAGGCCAGCGAGGCCCGCAGCCGTCCGGCGCAGTTGTCCGAGGCCGCTGCCGCGCGTGCTGGTGGTTACTTTGCCGATTGGGTCATGGCCAGCGGGCCTGAGTTTTTCACACGTAACACAACCGAGGACGTGGTGATCCGAACCACACTGGATCAGCGCATTCAAACGTCGGCGGAAGAGGCGCTTAAATTCATCTTCCAGGAGAAGGTGCGCGAAGGGTCTAAAGCGCAGGCCGCCATTGTCGTGATGTCAGCGGATGGCGCGGTTCGAGGTATGGTCGGTGGGCGCAAGACCCGTGTTTCGGGGGCGTTCAACCGGGCTACGCAGGCTCTGCGTCAAACGGGTTCGTCGTTCAAACCGTTTGTCTATGCGACGGCCTTGGAGTTGGGATATTCACCGCTGGACACGGTGATGGATGAACCAACTTGCTGGAACATCGCAGGTTCAGGTCAGTGGTGCCCGAAGAACTACACCAATAAGTTCTATGGCCGGGTGACATTAGCAGATGCGTTGAAGAATTCGTTGAATATTCCCGCAGTCAAAGTGGCCGATATCTCGGGGCTGGACAACGTGCGCACAGTTGCCAGTGGTTTCGGCCTTTCAAGTGATCTGGCCGAGGGACTCGCGCTGGCGCTCGGCGCATCGGAGAGCACGCTGATAGAGATGACGGGCGCTTACGCCGGTATCCTGAACGGCGGTTCAGCGGTGGAACCCTATGGCCTGACCGAGTTGAAGCTGCTTGGTGAGACCGATCCAGTTATGATCACGACAACCGGTATTGGTGAACGCGTCATCAACGACAAGGCCGCCAAACAACTGACCTGGATGATGGAGCGTGTGGTCTCTGAAGGTACAGGCGGACGGGCAAAGCTGCCGGGCTGGCAGGTGGCGGGCAAGACCGGCACGACCCAGGCCGCGCGGGATGCGTGGTTTATCGGATTTACCGCGGACTACGTTACGGGCGTTTGGATGGGGTATGATGACAATACGCCGTTGTCAGGTGTCACGGGTGGAGGCTTGCCGGCGGAGATATGGAAAGAGACCATGCTGCGCGTGACAGAAGGGATGACGCCCACGCCGTTGCCCATGTTGGTGCCGGACCCACCGGTTAGAACCGCGCAGCCGCAGCAACAGCGCCGTAAGAATCAAACCGGTTTGGACCGTGCGATCAACAACCTGCTGAACAACATCTTCGGAAACTGACCAACAAAAAAAGGCGGTGCGCTGGGCACCGCCTTTGATGTCTGAATGATCGTAAGATCAGACGCTTTCGTCTAGCGCTGCCAGAATTGCATCACCCATTTCGCTGGTCGAAACCGGCTCAACCCCTTCTTCGGCCAGCAGGTCAGCTGTGCGAACGCCGTCGGCCAGAACCTTCTCGATCGCGGTTTCCAGACGATCCGCTTCGTCGCCCTGGTCAAAGCTGTAGCGCAGTGCCATGGCGAAGCTGAGGATACACGCAATTGGGTTGGCCTTGCCTTGACCTGTAATGTCCGGGGCCGAGCCATGCACGGGTTCATACATGGCCTTAGGGCGGCCATTCGCCATCGGTGCGCCCAGCGAGGCAGACGGCAGCATGCCCAAAGATCCGGTCAGCATCGCTGCGCAATCGGATAGTACATCGCCAAACAGGTTGTCGGTGACGATCACGTCAAACTGTTTGGGCGCGCGCACAAGCTGCATCGCGCCGTTGTCTGCATACATGTGTGACAGCTCGACCTCGGGGTATTCCTGACCGACACGTGTCACGACCTCGCGCCACAGGATGCCCGATTCCATCACATTGGCTTTTTCCATCGAGCACAGTTTCTTGTTCCGGCGCATCGCCAGCTCAAACGCGGAACGTGCTGCGCGTTCGATCTCGGATTCGGTGTACCGCTGGGTGTTGATGCCAACGCGCTCATTGCCTTCTTCAAAGATGCCGCGCGGCTCACCGAAGTAGACACCCGATGTCAGCTCGCGCACAATCATGATGTCGAGGCCAGCGACCACATCCTTCTTCAGCGACGAGAAATCCGCCAGCGCGTCGAAGCACTGAGCTGGGCGCAGGTTGGAATACAGGTCCATTTCCTTGCGCAAACGCAGCAGTCCGCGTTCGGGTTTCAGGCTGAAATCCAGATCGTCATACTTAGGGCCGCCAACAGCCCCCAGCAGCACGGCGTCGACGTCTTGTGCCTTGGCCATGGTCTCATCCGATAGGGGCTTCCCGTGCGCATCATAGGCAGCGCCGCCGACCAGATCCTCGCTCACGTCAAATTGAAGACCGCGATTGGCGCCGAACCAATCGATGATTTTGCGCACTTCGGCCATAACTTCCGGGCCAATTCCGTCTCCGGGCAGGATGAGGAGCGAGGGGTTGGACATCGACAGTCTCCTTGCGTTTTGTCGCACAGGCCCTAGCGTTTGCGGCGCATCGGGTCAATGAGACGAACCCATCAAATCACGAGGAAACCACATGCTGACACCCGGAAATCCGGCCCCATCGCTAAAAATCGAAACAGTAAGCCATGGCACCTTTGATCTTGAGCGCGACACTGGCGAAAACGGAACGCTGGTGATTCAGTATCGCGGCCTGCATTGCCCGATCTGCGTTCGCCAAATGGGTGAGGTCGAGGCTGCGCTGGATGAATTCGCCGAGCTGGGGATTGAGGTGATCATGATCACCACGGATACCGGCGAACGTGCGGCCGAGACGGTTGAGAAGGCCGGAGTGTCGAAGCTGCGCGTAGGATACGGCCTGTCCATGGCTGACGCGCGGGATGTCTGGGGCCTGAACATCTCGGTGGCTCGTGAAGGTAGTGCCGAGCCAGCGTTGTTCGCTGAGCCAGGACATTTCTATATCAAACCTGATCAGACCCTCTATTACGTCTGGCAGCAGACAACGCCTTTTGCGCGGCCGCCGATGTCGGACATCGTCGGCGGTTTGAAATTCACCTTGGCCAATAACTATCCTGCGCGCGGCACCTATACCGGCGCGCTGTAGGCGGTTTTAAAGCCGGGCCTTCAACCCGTCGGCCAGTAAATCCCAGACTCTGCGAATGCGCGGGGTCTGTCGCATCGCCTGAGGGGCAGCCAGCCAGACCGGCAGCACCGGTATCTCGACATCAATATCTAGCACTTCGACCAGAGGATCGGACTGCGCGATGCTGAGTTGGCTGAAGCCCACCCCACACCCTGCGCGGATCAATTCCCAATAGGCAGTCTGGTTGTCGCATCGCGTGGCAAAGCTGTCCCGGCTGGCAGGCCAGCCCTTGTTCCGCATTGCGGTGATAATGTCTTCATTGGTGTCAAATCCCACAAGGTCGTGCTGCATCAACTCTGTCGGCGTTGTTGGTCGCCCTGCACGATCCAGATAGCTTTGGGCGGCGCAGAAACATAACGGAACCTCACCGATATGCTTTGCCACGATGTCAACCTGTTCGGGCCGATACATGCGCACGGCAATATCGGCCTCGCGGAACAGCAAGTTTTCGCTGGCATCCGAGGCGACCAGATCAAGCTGAATGGCCGGTTCTGCCTCACGGATTGCGGCAAGTATCGGCGGCAACAGGTGATGCGATACAAATACCGAAGCGGTGATCCTGACCGACCCTTCCAGCTGTTGCGCCTGACCCGCTGCCGTCAGCCCCAGGGCATTGACTGCGCTGTACATCTGCTGCGCCATTGGCAGCACTTGCTGCCCCACCTCGCTGAGCGTCAGTCCACGCGCGTGACGATCAAACAGCGAGACCCCCAATTCTTCTTCCAGCGCATGCACCTGACGTCCAAGCGTCGGCTGGCTGCGACCCAGTTGCTTTGCGGCTGCGGATAGTGAGCCGGTTTCGGCAACCGCCAGAAAGCTTTGAACTAAGGACCAGTCGGATAGTTGGAGTGTTTTAGCCATTCAAAAACGAATACATAATCTGCGATTTTTCGCAATTTCCAAAACATCGTGAATGAATAGATTGATCCGGAACGGAGGGATCAATGCCACAAACGGTACTTATTCTCGGGGCCACCGGTCGACTTGGACGCAACGCTGCAAGAGCTTTTTCGGATGCGGGATGGATTGTGCAAAAGTTTGATCGACGCAGGGAGGAATTGCGCGCGGCGCTACATGGAGTAGACGTCATCGTGAACGCCTGGAACCCGCTTTACCCCGACTGGGCGGAGCAGGTGCCAGAGTTGCATCGTCAGGTAATCGCCGCTGCATCAGAGCGTGACTTGACGGTCATTGTCCCGGGGAACGTTTATGTTTTCGGTGCGGATACGCCCGGCCCCTGGTCGAGCAGGACACCGCATCTTGCGCGAAATCCGTTGGGACGCATTCGGATCGAGATGGAAGAGGCTTATCGCGCCTCGTCGGTTCGGACCATCATGTTGCGGGCAGGTGATTTCATAGATACCACGGCCTCTGGCAATTGGTTCGATCAGATTCTCATCAAACACTTGCGGCGCGGGCGCTTTGTGTATCCCGGCAATCCGGATATCGCGCATGCTTGGGCCTATCTGCCCGATTTAACTCGCGCTGCTGTGGAATTGGCAGAAATGCGCAGCCTGCTACCGCGTTTCTGCGATGTCCCCTATGCTGGATACACTTTGACCGGCAATGAAATGGTATTGGCGCTTTCGCAGGTTGCGGGGCGTGAACTCACCCTTAAACAGATGGCATGGTTGCCTTTGCATCTGGCCCGCCCGTTCTGGCGTATGGCGCCTCATTTGCTTGAGATGAGGTATCTATGGAATACTTCTCACCGGCTGGACAGACGCCTCTTTGATGCTCTGCTCCCGGAATTTGCGCAGACCGACCTAAATGACGCGTTGAGGAACGCCGTGTCTGAACCTGTGCAATATGAATCCCGCCAGCGATTCGGCACAGTCATACGGTCATGATCGAAGCCTATTCGTCGAACAGATCGACCCAGACAAGCCGGTGACGGCTTGCGGCGACGGCCGCGTCATGGGATGTGGGCTCCGGCCAGTAAATGCCCGCATCGTGCACACGCCAATCCGCCGAAGGTAGGACATAATCCACTCTCATCTCGCCAACGCCCTTCCACAAAACTGTTGAAGTTGACCCCGCAGGGTCAACAGGCATCGGATCCTGCAGTTGCGGATTGGCCAGAAGATTACGGATTGCTGATTTGCGACCCTCGCCTTTGTAAGGATCCTGGTTCGCATCACCTGCGATGACAAAACGGCCTGTAGGTTTCTCACCCAGATCACCGTTCAGCAAAAGCGACCAGAGCCGAATTTCATCCCGGTTGCGCAGTCCGTTCCGATCTTCAGGTCCATCAAAGACAGGCGGGCTGGCGTGAAACGTCATCAGGTTTAGGCGACCACCTGGGGTGTCGACCGGAACGACCCAATGCGATGTAGAAGACAGCCGCTGAACAGCCTGCGCTTGTGGTGATGGGAAGGGCTCTCCATCCTCGGCTGGCAGCTGGGCATCCGGCAAGTCGCGCCACCGCATCTGGGTGAATGACCGCACTTGATCGGTAGCGATAGGATAGCGGGACAGCACTGCCAGCCCATTCTGGCCGGTGAACCGCCCCCAGCCTTGTGCATCGCCCGGGCCGCCCGTATCGCCGTCCCCATCCAGATCCAATGCGGTTTCGATCCCGGAATTGGGTTGCTCGGCGTAACTGTATCGATAATCCAAGCCGTTGCTTTTCAGCGCCTCGACCAGCGCAGCAAGGGCAAGCCCGTCTAAATCCCAATCGATGCCTTGCAGCGCGACGATATCGGGACGGGTTGTCATCAGCACCTCGATCACCGCAGCGACCTGAGGGTCGTTCCGCCGAATATCACGCAGCAACAGGCCGGGACCTTCGCGACTGAGTTCTGTATTGAAACTTGCGATGCGCAATGTCTCTGCCTGTGCCGTAAACGGCAACAGCAACAGAACCAGCAGTCGGATCATGCGATCTGAGTTGACTCGGAAGTTGAGTATGCGCGGCGCTTCTCAACGATCAGGCCGGCAATGCGTAGTGTCGCCATGCCTCGCATGATCATGCTGGCAGGCAGGAATGCCCATGCGCAAAGGGTCCAGATCAATGTCTGCGGATTGCTGAGCGCGATCGGCGTGATGAAAGCAGCCATCAGTTTGATCAGGGCGGGAATCAGGAAAGGCAGCAAAGCCCCAATTGCGATGTTGAGCCGCCCGTCACGCTGCAGACGGGTGACCACATCACCACCCTTGGTTGGGTCAAACAGCGGTAGATTGGTCCAGACGTTGAACGCGCCGTTGCCTGTTGGCCATCCCCGAAGCTTCACCGCATAGGCAAAGCTGGCGATGGTAACCAAGGCCGCGACATAAGCGACGCTGGCGGAGATACGCACCAAATCTACGAGGGGCTGGCTGGCATCGGCGGGCAGCATCAAAACCACAAGACGAACGGGGGAGTAGGGGAAATCCACCACATTCGCGACCATCAGGCCAACTGAATAAAACAGGCCAGTAAGTTCCGAGGGGGCATAGGCGTTTTTGCAGATTAGCGTCAGGAAGGTAACCATCGACATCAAACCGACAAAGCGCAGCCTGTTCACAGGTGGTGCGTCACGAAATTCGATAAAGCTTGGAAAGGCCGAGTTGTATTCCGAGAAAGTCAGGATAAACGCAAGGATCGCCAGAAAGACGACAATCTCAGTCCCATTCGACGTCGATGTAGGCAGGTACAACGCAGGGGTAAGCACCATAAGTGCTACCAATAATCCACGTATCGCCGCCCCCGTTGTGCGTGCAATCACAATCCGAACCCTTTTCCAAACCGGCGTAGTCGATTCTGTGCCGACTTATCGTCCAACTTGTGCTCACCGCTCGTTCGTTGGCGGCTACCTCATGGGTGCCAACTTTGCCGATAAGCGGTATTTCGCTCAAGCCAATGAGCAAATAACACGCAATTTCGGGCAAAATGATGGCGCAACTGGTGCGGGATTGCATCAATTTCGACGCAAATCCGGCGTGTATCTCAAATTGATACCTATATGTTGTGGTGCACTGGGTTTTTGCCCCAAGAATGCGAACAGGGCCGCGCTTGCGACCCTGTTAGGTTGAGTATCAACAGATCTCGTCCCCAGAATCATACCCAGGGGCGGGCCTGACTCGCATGATCTTCGAACTTGTCGATGTGATGGTCTTTTTCCATCGTCAGGCCAATATCGTCCAGACCGTTCAGCAGGCAGTGCTTGCGGTGTGGGTCAATGTCGAACTCGATGATCATGCCATCCGAAGTGGTAATCTGCTGATCTTCCAGATGCACGGTCATGCGGGCGTTTTCACCCTTGTGCGCGTCATCCATAAGAATCGCGTGATGCTCTTCTTCGACTACGATGGGCAGGATGCCGTTCTTGAAGCAGTTGTTGAAAAAGATGTCGGCGAAGCTGGTCGAGATCACCACCTTGATGCCGAAATCCTTGATCGCCCATGGCGCATGTTCCCGCGACGAGCCGCAACCGAAATTGTCGCCAGCCACCAGAATCTCGGTGTTGCGATAAGCGGGTTTGTTCAGAACGAAATCTTCGTTCTCGCCGCCATGATCGTGATAGCGCATCTCATCAAACAGCACGACACCCAGGCCAGAGCGTTTGATGGTTTTCAGGTGCACTTTGGGAATGATCATATCGGTGTCGATATTGATCAGTGGCATTGGGGCGGCCACCCCGTGGACTTTTTCGAACTTTTCCATTTCTACACTCCTGCGGGGTAGGGCCGCGCCCGTGCTCCGCGTTTAAGCTTCTTTCGCTTCTGTTGTTTCGTCCTTGGGTGCGTTCTTGACGAAGAACGCCATGAAGACCAATCCGAACCCGTTGAACAGCATCTCAATGCCCAGGAAGATCCCCAGTATACTCAGCAGAGCAGCCGGTTCCTTGCCCACATAGGTCCAGATGATGCCGGCGAGGATGATCGACAAGATGCCCGAGATCATCGTGGGCCAGAAAAACTGCGTTCCTTTCATCTGGAACGACAGAATGACCCGTGCGATACCGCCTGCCATGAACAGGATCAGCATCACAGTTGCTAGCGTCAGCGTGCCCTGCAGCGGGTGATCCAGAAAGGACCAGCCCAGAAACAGCATGACCGCACCCATGATGAGTGACAGGATCTTGTTGCCAGTGCCTTCAACCGTGAAGCCACCAACGATCTGCATTCCGCCCGCAATCAATAGCAACACACCAGTTACTACTGTTACGGCAACGGACGCCACGACCGGTGCGCCCAATACGAACACCCCGAATGCTATGGACAAAAGTCCAAGCAGTAGCCATTTGACCCAATCACTCATGTTAGTCTCTCCATCAAATATCTAGATATGAGAGACTCTTACATCAATTCACGGACGTCTGTCAGCCGTCCTGTGATTGCCGCAGCGGCAGCCATTGCAGGGCTCAGCAGATGGGTACGCCCACCGCGACCCTGACGGCCTTCGAAGTTGCGGTTCGAAGTCGCGGCACAGCGCTCGCCCGGTTGCAGCTGGTCGGGGTTCATCGCCAGACACATTGAACAGCCCGCAAGACGCCACTCGAAACCGGCATCTTTGAAGATCTCGGCCAAACCTTCTTCTTCGGCCTGTGCACGCACCAAGCCCGAGCCTGGTACGACCATGGCGCGCATGCCGTCCTTGATCTTCTTGCCTTTCAGGATTTCCGCCGCAGCGCGCAGGTCTTCGATCCGACCGTTGGTGCAAGAGCCGATGAAAACAGTGTCGATTTCAACATCGCTCAGCTTTTGACCGGCTTCCAAGCCCATATACTCGATCGAACGGCGGGCCGCGTCGACTTTACCGCCTTCGAAATCTTCGGGATGCGGTACGGATGCGGTGATCGGCAGCACATCTTCGGGACTGGTGCCCCAAGTGACGACTGGCGCGATATCTTCACCACGCAGCGTGATGACTTTATCGAAATGCGCATCTTCGTCGGTGTAAAGCGTCTTCCACCAGTCCATCGCGGCTTCCCACTGCGCGCCTTTGGGGGCATGCGGGCGGCCTTTGACATATTCAAAGGTGGTCTCATCCGGCGCGATCAGGCCAGCGCGGGCACCGCCTTCGATGGCCATGTTACAGACGGTCATGCGCCCTTCCATCGAAAGATCGCGGATCGCTTCGCCGCAATACTCGATGACATAACCTGTGCCGCCAGCAGTACCGGTCTCGCCGATCACAGCCAGAGTGATATCTTTGGCGGTCACACCCGGCTGCAGTTTGCCGGTGATTTCGACCTTCATATTCTTGGACTTCTTCTGGATCAGAGTCTGGGTGGCCAGAACGTGTTCAACCTCGGACGTGCCGATGCCGTGGGCCAGAGCGCCGAATGCACCATGAGTCGCCGTGTGGCTGTCGCCGCAAACAACGGTCATGCCGGGCAGGGTCCAGCCCTGTTCGGGGCCGACGATATGCACAATGCCCTGACGGACGTCGTGCACAGGGTAATAGTGAATGCCGAAATCCTTGGCGTTCTTGTCCAGTGCCTCGACCTGAATGCGTGATTCCGGGTTTTCGATACCATTCACACGGTCCGGCGTGGTCGGAACGTTGTGATCCGGCACGGCGATGGTTTTTTCTGGCGCGCGCACCTTGCGGCCCGCCATGCGCAGGCCTTCGAACGCCTGTGGGCTGGTCACTTCGTGAACCAGATGGCGGTCGATATACAGCAGGCAGGTGCCATCATCGGCCTCGTGGGCGACATGGGCATCCCAGATCTTGTCATAGAGTGTTTTGGGGGACATCGGTCCTCTCCCGTATGAAATGAGAAATAGCTGGCGAGTTGGCTTAGGCCGCCGATAGGCGGGCCAAGACCGTGCGGGCAGCCCCAAAGAACCGTTCACGCAGACGCGCGCGATCTTCCAGATTCTGTTCTTGGGCCACATTGAGTCTCATACGCACCAGATATAACGGGCATTCGTGTCAATCAAGGTTCAATCCCAACCGTCTCACTGCGGGCTTGCATCATCCAGCATCGCTGTCCAAGCTGACCTGCAGGAGAGGTGAATGAACCAGGATTTACTACCGGAGACGCTCTCGGAGCTTTACGCCAACATGACGGCGGCGTTTTCCTCGCAAATTGAAGGTCTGGTCGAGTTGATCGTCACCCCAGGATGGCGGCAGTATCAACTCATCATCATCCTGTTTCTCTGGGCAATCTCATTCTTGCTGAAACTGCTGACGCAGGGCCGATGGGAAACCTGGGCGAGGGCCCGGGTGGGATGGCCGAAATGGCGTCTGCGGATATTGATACAACTGATGCGCCGTCTGACATTGGTCTATTTTGTGTTGCTGTCTGGTGGGCTTTATCTGGTGATGCAACAGGTCACATGGCCGTCGCGGAGCTATATACTTGGTGTCTTCGCAACGCTGGCTGTTGCATGGCTGGCCATCGCGTTGGTTTCGCGATTGGTGAGAAACCGAACGCTGCGACAAATATTTAAATGGTCTATGTGGGTCTATGCCACGTTAATTGCGTTGAACCTGACGGATGATGTAGCCGGTTTCCTTGATGGCGTCGCCATTTCTATCGGTGATCTTCATATCTCGGCGCTGGGCATCATCAAGGCTGTACTGCTGATTGGCGTCCTGCTGACTTTGGCGCGTGTCGGCACACGCGCGGCTGAGCGCGGCCTTACGAACAATCAAGACATAACACCATCGATGCAGGTTCTTCTGGCCAAGGGTATTCAGGTGCTGCTCTACGGGGCGGTGTTCATGGCGGCGATCCGCACCCTCGGGTTTGATCTGACTGGCATAGCGTTGCTGTCCGGGGCCATTGGCGTCGGGATCGGGTTTGGCCTGCAAAAAGTGGTTTCGAACCTGATCTCGGGCATTATCATCCTGATGGACCGGTCGATCAAACCGGGCGACGTGATTTCACTCGGGGACACATTTGGTTGGATTAACGCGCTGGGCGCGCGCTATGTCTCGGTGGTTACGCGGGATGGTCGGGAATATCTGATTCCGAACGAAGATCTGATTACCAATCAGGTGGTGAACTGGTCGCATTCCGACCGTTTCGTGCGGTTGGATCTTGATTTCGGCACCAGCTACGACGACGACCCGCACAAAGTCCGCGCGACAGCGATCCGTGCCGTCAAGACGGTTGGTCGAGTGCTGAGTGGAGGCAAACATGAACCTGTCTGCCATATCACTGGTTTCGGTGACAGCAGCGTGGACTATGTGTTGCGCTTCTGGATCAGTGATCCGAACAAGGGTCTGACAAACATTCGGGGCAATGTTTTCCTGGCGCTGTGGGATGCGTTCAAGGTCGAAGACATCTCGCTTCCGTTCCCGCAGCGTGAAATCCGCGTATTGGGCGGCCCGGAGGCCGACGCCGAGGTGCAACATCTCGCCAAAGAGTGACTGGATGTGGGGCGCAGCGTCGGCCCTTTCATTGAAATGTTGCAATCCCCTTGTTACCTTATTAGTACCCCGGCGCCGGGGTTTGGCGGCGCGCAGCAAAGGAGGACTATGTCCTGTCTCTACATACACAGGCGGGTTTGCCCGCCGATGATGGGGCCGATGTAATGGCCCACTCTCAGTCAATCAGCGACAAGCTGCTTGAACGTATCCTTTCCTCACTTTCCGATGACAAGGCCGAAGACGTCAGTGCAGATCAACCTGCAAGGTAAGTCTTCTGTTGCGGATCACATGGTGATTGCCTCGGGTCGCTCGACCCGTCAGGTCTCGGCCATGGCGGAAAAGCTGACGGATCGCATCAAGCAGGAATTCGGTTTCACCTCGAAGGTCGAAGGCAAGGATGCCGGCGACTGGGTGCTGATCGATACGGGCGACGTGGTCGTCCATATCTTCCGCCCCGAAGTGCGTGAATTCTATCAGCTGGAAAAGATGTGGCTGCCTCAGGGCGGCAGCGCCTCGGCGAATTGAGGCGCCATCCCGGCCTGTATTGAGGGGCCGGAGGCGAGAGAGACATGCGTATCAGCATCGTTGCGGTCGGGCGATTGCGCGCCGGACCGGAGAAATCCCTGCTTGACGACTATCTGACCCGATTTGACCGGACCGGCCGCGCGCTGGGGCTTGGGCCTGCGCGCGTGATCGAGGTTGAAGACAAGAAAAACGCTGGCATGGGGGCCGAGGCCACCCTGCTGCGCAAGGCGCTGCCCAAGGGTGTGGTGATCTGTACGCTAGATGAGCGCGGACGGGTGTTGTCCTCGCCTGATTTTGCAAAAAAGCTGGGTGGATGGCGCGACGCGGGCCGACAGGATCTGGCGCTGATCATCGGCGGAGCGGACGGAATAGACCCTAATCTGCGGGCGGAGGCTGATTTTTCCCTATCCTTTGGGTCAATGGTCTGGCCCCATATGTTGGTCCGTGTGATGCTGGCCGAGCAACTTTACCGGGCCGCGACCATCCTTTCAGGCGGCCCTTATCACCGGGTCTGACATGGCGCAGCTATTGATCGTCTACCACTCGCGCACCGGCGGCACCCGGCAAATGGCTGAAGCCGCAGCCGAAGCAGCGCGGGATGAAGCGAACACCATCCTGAAAACCGCCGATCAGGCCGGGCCAAACGACCTGCTGGCCGCCGATGGCTATATCTTCTGCGCACCCGAGAACCTGGCCGCGATCTCTGGGCTGATGAAAGAGTTCTTTGACCGCTGCTATTATCCGGTGCTGGGTCAGATCGAAGGTCGACCCTATGCGCAGATGGTCTGCGCCGGATCAGATGGCGAAAATGCCGCGCGCCAGATGGCTCGGATCGCAACGGGATGGCGGCTGAAAGAAGTGCAACCGCCCCTGATCATCTGCACTCATGCGCAAACACCCAAAGCGATCTTGGCCGAAAAGATCATTCCCGAAGAACAACTTGAAAGCTGTCGTGAGGTTGGAGCGGCCTTGGCCGCAGGTCTCAGCCTCGGGGTGTTCTGAGGGTCAGTTCAGATCGACCACGGTCGTGTCTTCGCTCCAACCACCGACATTGTCGCGCGCCTGAATTTGCACCTGCGTGGTCCCGTCCGGGATAACCACCCCGCTTAAAGACCGGGTAAAGGGCTGCTCATCGACATGAGGGTGATGCAGCACACGCATCCCCAGCTCGTTCCCCTGCATATCCAGAACACGCCAGCCGTCGGCATAGTCATCCCATCCGGTGTCGGAGTGGCGGATCGTGACGTCGAACCGCCAGTTATCCCCATTTGATTGGGCTGAAACCTGTTCGACCGTCGGAGGGTCGGCGAATGCGGGGCTGGCCAGTAAGGCGCTGAGAATCAGATATCGCATAGGGTCAAACTATGCTCTCGCGCATGGCATTGCGATCACGACTCTGTGTTTGGTGGCGCAGTCATGATTACGGTCCGTGAATGCGAGGCGAATTCGCGACGATAGAGCACACCGAATGTGACGATTGAGCTTAGGATCAGGGCTACCGGTCCAAGTATCCATGCGATTGAAGCCAACGCAAAATATGTCGCCCGCAACGCGCGATTGAAACTACGAGCCGCCGTGATGCAGATATCAGCAGATTGTGTGGCGCGTGGATAGGCCTGTGGATCATCGGGATCATTTGGAACAGCGGCCATCAGAATTGCGCAATACCCAAACAGGCGATGCGACCAGACAAATTTCAGAAAAGCGTTCGACAGAAAAAGCAGAATAATCAGTATCTTGATTTCCCAAACCATGGCAGGCGCACGGCCGATGGCAAGATCTTCAGCAACCCCAGCAAGGCGTTCGGTATTGCCAAGCAATGCCAAGCCGCCGCCTATTGCAATCATGATTGTCGAAGCGAAGAACGTGCTGCCCTGGCGCATGGCCGAGATCACTTGTGCATCGAACACACGCGGCTGGCGCGTCACCATTTCACGCATCCAGACCTTGCGGAAATCATCCATCATCAATGAAACCGATGGTTTCTGAGAGGACGGATTTTCGATCCTCCACCCAATCCCCAGCCATGTCGCGAACAATAGCAAAACGGCTGCATAGTCCAGCGAGGAAAACAGTAATGTGCGGTCGATCCAGGTCATGCCGCGACACTATTGTTGGATTCGGTAACTTGCCAGTCGATAAAATTGGTAATATAATTTTACCAAATGGAGGATCAGCGATGGAAATGCCCAAGCCAAATCCGGATGTCTTAGCACGCAAGGAGGCATTGGTTGCGCGACTACAGCAAGTGCTGCCGAAGGATGCTGTTATCCATGAAGAGGCCGAGACCAGGGCTTATGAATGTGATGCGCTGACCGCCTATAAATGCCCGCCAATGCTGGCTGTACTGCCTTCGACCACGCAGCAGGTTTCCGATGTCTTGCGCATTTGCCATGAACTGGGTGTGCCGGTTGTACCGCGCGGCGCGGGCACGTCATTGGCCGGTGGCGCCCTGCCGACGGCAGATTGTGTGATTCTAGGCGTTGCACGGATGAACGAAGTTCTGGAAATCGATTACGACAACAGGTTTATCAAGGTGCAATCCGGCCGAACCAACCTGAGTGTAACCGGTGCCGTTGAAGAAGAGGATTTCTTTTACGCTCCCGATCCCTCATCCCAGCTTGCCTGCGCCATTGCCGGGAATATCGCGATGAATTCCGGCGGCGCGCATTGCCTGAAATACGGGGTGACGACCAACAATCTGATGGGTGTGACTATGGTCATGATGGATGGCAGCGTGGTCGAAATTGGAGGTGCCTATCTGGATGTTGGCGGGTTGGACCTGTTGGGTGTTATCTGCGGATCCGAAGGGCAATTGGGTGTCGTAACTGAAGCAACGTTGCGCATCCTGCGCAAACCTGAGGGCGCGCGTCCCGTTCTGATGGGCTTTGACGATAATGAAGTAGCCGGTCAATGCGTCTCTGACATAATCAAATCGGGCATATTGCCTGTCGCGATCGAGTTCATGGACCGCCTTTGTATTCGAGCCTGCGAGAATTTCGCCCAAGCGGGTTATCCTGATTGCGAGGCGTTGCTGATTGTCGAAGTTGAAGGATCAGAGGCAGAGATCGATAGCCAGTTGTCGAAGATTATCGAGATCGCCAAGCGGCATAATCCGGTTGAGCTGCGAGAAAGCCAATCGGCTGATGAAAGCGCCCGTATCTGGCTGGGGCGGAAATCGGCCTTCGGCGCGATGGGGCAAATCAACGATTATATGTGTCTGGATGGGACGATCCCGGTCTCATCGCTACCCTTCGTCCTGCGCCGGATCGGGGAGCTGAGCAAAGACTATGGCCTGCCAGTCGGCAATGTGTTCCATGCTGGTGACGGCAACATGCACCCCTTGATCCTGTTTGACGCCAACAAACCCGGCGATCTTGAGAAATGTGAGGCGTTCGGGGCGGACATCCTGAAGCTTTGCGTTGATGCGGGGGGCTGCCTGACTGGTGAGCATGGGGTCGGCATCGAAAAGCGTGATCTGATGACACACCAATATGAACCACAGGATCTTGAGGCGCAGATGGCGGTGAAAGATGTGTTTGACCCGAATTGGCTGTTGAACCCAGCCAAGGTGTTTCCGCTAAAGGCGTCTGCCACGCGCAGGATGGCCGCGGAATAGATGAGCCTTCCCCATCAATACCCAGAGTATTTGCGAAAAGATGAAGTGCCATGACACCTGAAACCGAGGCTGAACTTGCGGACATCGTTGCCGGCCTGGATGGCCCAGTGCATATTGCGGGAGGCGGCACGCGCGGCCTTGATGGGCCCGAGCCTGTGCTGAACCTGTCAGGACTGCACGGAATTACACAGTATGAGCCGGGCGCATTGACTCTGGTCGCGCATGCCGGGACTCCAGTGACTGAGATCGAAGCGGCTTTGGAGGCCGAGGGCCAGCAACTGGCGTTCGAGCCGATGGATCATCGCGGTTTGCTGGGCACCACGGGGGAACCGACAATCGGCGGTGTTGTCGCGGCCAACATCTCGGGGCCGCGTCGAATTCAGGCTGGCGCGTGCCGGGATTTCCTGTTGGGCGTACGTTATGTCGACGGGTTGGGGCAGGTGATCAAGAATGGCGGGCGGGTGATGAAGAATGTCACCGGTTACGATCTGGTCAAGCTCATGGCGGGTTCCTGGGGCACGCTAGGGGTGCTGTCCGAGATCTCACTGAAAGTGCTGCCTAGACCTGAGATCGAGACCACTCTGGCAGTCGGGGCCGCTGATGTAGGAACCGCAGTTGATCTCATGTCCACTGCCCTGAAATCCCCCTTCGAGGTGAGCAGCGCAGCCTATGATCCACTGGGTGGGCAGGCGCTGTTGCGGATCGAAGGATTTGCCGACTCGGTTGCCTATCGGGTAGGTCGATTGCGCGAAATCCTTGGGGGCGAATGCACCGAGTTAGAGAATTCGAGGAACCGCTGGGTCGATCTGCGTGATCTGCGTGCGTTTAAGGATCTGCAAGGTGATGTCTGGCGCTTATCGGTGAAACCCGGCGATGCAGCCAGCCTTGCAGAACGGATAGACGCGGTTCGAACCCTATTTGACTGGGGCGGGGGCTTGATCTGGGTATTGGTGCCAAAGGGCACCGATCTGCGTGCACGACTGGGTCACTTTGAAGGACATGCAACGCTGGTACGTGCAGAGGCTGACACCATTGTTGAATTTGGGCGGTTCCAACCGGAGAGCACGCAGATTCAGGCTCTAACAAAGGCAATTCGGAAGAGATTTGACCCTCGGAACGTGTTCAATCCGGGTCTGATGGGGTAGGCGATGCAGACGAAATTTACCGAAAAGCAGTTGCAAGACCCAGCGATTCAGCGATCCAACGAGATACTCCGAAATTGTGTTCACTGTGGTTTCTGTACAGCAACCTGCCCGACTTATCAGGTCCTAGGCGATGAGTTGGACAGCCCTCGCGGGCGCATCTATCTGATCAAGGACATGTTGGAGAATGAGCGTGTTCCGGACGAAAAGACTGTCAAGCATATCGATCGCTGCCTATCCTGCCTCGCCTGCATGACCACGTGCCCCTCGGGCGTGCATTACATGCACCTCGTGGACCACGCACGGGAATATATCGAAGACAACTACAAGCGCCCGTTCTCGGATCGGGCTCTGCGCTGGATATTGGCCAGAATCCTGCCTTATCCGACACGCTTTCGCTGGGCTCTAATAGGGGCAAAGCTGGGTCGTCCGTTCCGGTTTCTGATGCCGGATGCCCGGCTAAAGGCGATGCTGGACATGGCGCCGAGATATATTCCACCAGTCAGTCGCAATGATGACCCTCAGAGCTTTGCAGCAAAAGGCGCTAAGAAGAAACGCGTCGCCCTAATGACGGGCTGTGCGCAAAAAGCGCTGAACACCGACATCAACGACGCCACGATTCGCCTGCTGACCCGATTGGGCTGCGAGGTCGTTGTCGCCGAAGGTGCCAGCTGTTGTGGCGCATTAACCCATCACATGGGTAAAACCGGTGAAAGCCATGCGTCTGCTGCAGCCAATATCCGGGCCTGGACACGCGAAATGGATGGTGATGGTCTGGATGCGATCGTGATCAACACCTCGGGGTGTGGGACCACGGTTAAAGATTATGGGCACATGTTCCGCAGTGATCCGCTGGCGGTGGATGCGGGGCGTGTATCCGGCATGGCGATGGATATCAGTGAGCTTTTGGTGCAGCTGGAGATGCCGGACAGCGACAAGAAAGAACTGGTTGTTGCCTACCACGCGGCGTGTTCATTGCAACATGGGCAAAAGGTTACCTCTTATCCCAAGAACCTGCTGAAATCGGCTGGATTCACAGTGTTAGAGCCTAAAGATAGTCATTTGTGCTGTGGCAGTGCAGGAACCTACAACCTGATGCAGCCTGAGATTTCGGGTCAGTTGAAACAACGAAAAGTGCGCACGCTTGAGGCTAGGAACCCTGATGTTATCGCGGCAGGTAACATCGGATGCATGATGCAGATCGGCTCTGGGACTGACACGCCCGTTGTCCACACAGTCGAGCTGCTGGACTGGGCCACCGGAGGGCCGGAACCGCGCGCATTGCGCGACGGCATGGCTGGGGTACCCCAACTGCGCTGATCGATTGCTGCACCCGCGCATCAGGTCCGGTTGAATTTAATCCAAGGGGCAATTGCCCTATTTTCGCCGCACCAACGGCATACGAATCTTGGTCGGACCTCATGACCGGAGACCCGCGTGCGCAACTGGATCACGGCTATTGTCTTCAGCTTGCTGCCCTTGGCAGGACAGGCGCAGGATACTGGGCTTAGGAGCCTGGAAACCACCGATGCTGGGCGCGAGTGGATGGCAGTTGGTCGGCTGGATATCGACGGCACCGGGTTTTGTACCGGATCGCTGATATCTCCGACTCTGGTACTGACGGCTGCGCATTGTCTGTACGACAAAACCACGAAACAGCGAATTAATCCGGCCCGGATCGAGTTTCTGGCCGGTTGGCGCCTCGGTTCCGCCTCGGCTTATCGCCCGGCGCGTCGAACAGTGGTTCACCCCGACTATGTGTATGAAGGCAATGTTTCTGCAACGCGGGTGCGTCATGATATTGCGCTGATCGAGCTGTGGCAGCCGATCCGCAACACCTCGGTCATTCCTTTCGAAACCGGACGTCGTCCTGCCCGCGGTCAAGAGGTGGGGGTTGTCTCGTACGCGCATGACCGCGCCGAAGCGCCAGCACTGCAGGAAGTCTGTTCCGTCATTGGGAGACAGGCTGGAATTCTGGTTATGTCCTGCAACGTGGATTTCGGGGCATCCGGCGCGCCGATCTTTTCGTTTGACGGTGAGCGGCCCCGCATTGTGTCGGTCGTTGCAGCGAAGGCCGAATTGCAGGGTCAACGCGTTGCGCTGGGCACCGCCTTGGATGAATCGCTGGAATTGTTGCGGGCCGAGCTTTCGCAGGGGCGGGGTATGAACGCCACATTGGACAACAACACCAAAAACCTCGGAGCAAAGTTCATTAAGCCATGATGCGTGTTTTTCTAAGTATCACCTTGCTTGTTTCTATTCTCGTAACTGCCGCACAGGCCCAGACCAGCGGCAAGCGCCGACTGACGGATCGCGATGATCTGTATGGGTGGGAGGCGGTCGGACGTCTGGATATCGGCGAACAGGGCTTTTGCACCGGTACTTTGATCGCAAAGGACATCGTGCTGACAGCGGCGCATTGCGCTGTGAGCAAGGCCACCGGAAAACCCTATGCCCCCGGTGAATTGACCTTTCGCGCCGGTTTGAGCGACGGTCAGGCGCTTGCGGATCGCAAGGTCATCCAGATTGCGACCCATCCCGATTTTGTTGCCAATGCGCCGGTATCGGCGTCACGTGTTCGAATTGATGTGGCTCTAATGCGGCTGGAAGAGCCGATTCCCTATTCGATTGCTGATCCGTTCGCCCTGCACAGCGGCCGCGTCAGCGACAGCGAAATCAGCGTCGCCTCGTATGGTCGCGGTCGGGCCGAGGCGATCACGCGCCAACGCTCTTGCCGCATCCTGCAACGCGGGCAGGGGCTGATCAGCTTTGATTGCGATATTACATTCGGTTCGTCGGGCTCCGCTATTTTAGCAAAAAAAGGCTCGCGTTGGCAGATCCTGTCGGTTGTTTCGGCGGGCGCATCGGATGGTCAACGCAAGATCGGCTACGGGATGGAGCTGTCGGGGATTGTCTCGGAACTCAAGGCGATATTGCGTCGTGACGCGCCCCGACCCACGGCAACAATCCGCAGATTGCAGCCGGGTTCAGCCAAGTCCAGTTCGGGTGCTAAATTCCTCAGCGCGGGCGGGTCTTGAACCCAGTCCTTTTACTTCCCATCTGAGTTTTACTGGATCGCCAAAGCTGGGGTCCGGCATAAATCACCGCCCGTCCATTTCGGAGGGCAATTTCGTGAATCGCTCAAAGATGAGGATACGACATGCGTACATTTGACTTCGCACCACTTCACCGCGCAACCATCGGTTTCGACCAGATTGCAGACATGATGGACCGGGTTTTGACCAATGACGTGGCTCAGCCCAGCTATCCCCCTTACAACATCGAAAAGACCGATGCTGATACCTACCGCATTTCGGTCGCTGTTGCAGGGTTTTCCGAGGCCGATCTGTCGGTTGAGGTAAAGGAAAATTCTCTGGTGGTTTCCGGCAAGAAAGCTTCGGACGAAAAAGAGCGCAGCTACCTGCACCGTGGCATCGCCACCCGCGCGTTCGAGCGCCGCTTTGCTCTGGCCGACCACGTTCGTGTCACCGGCGCGAGCCATGAGAACGGCATGCTGAACATCGATCTGAAGCGCGAAGTGCCAGAAGCCCTGAAGCCGCGCCGGATCGAAATTTCGTCTGGCAAGGCCATTGAAAAGGACGTGGTTGACGCCAAAGCCGTGAACTGAGGCCGTTGATCACTTAGCGACAGTCCCGCCTCTCTGGATTGTCGCACCACACGCCCCGCGTTCCTCCAGGCGCGGGGCGAAGTTGTATCCATCGCAACACGGACATGGTGGGCAACACGTTTTCACGAAAATCTGGCAATAGTTTAGGTCGTCAGGCTAGTCTCTTCTGGAACACTTCAATGAACTGAATTTTGTTCACTGCCTACAGAGGGAGACGAAATAGATGCGAATGAAATCCGTTTTTGCCGCTATAGTCTGTGCCGTTGTTGCATCGACCACACTGACCGCGACATCAACCCGTGCCAACGATACAGGAGCGCTTATCGCTGGGGTCGCGTTGGGTGTGCTGGGAGCGTCGATCGCCAAACACCATCACAAGCACGGATCAAAATACCAGAAGCACCCGCACGTTTCGCCCGAGGAGAATGCGATCGGGCTTTGTATGCATCGGACCCACACCGCCATGAGCAATCAAGGCTACTATGCCGTCGATTTTGAGCGGACGCTTTCCTATACGACAAATTCTGATGGCATCGATCTGATTGATTTGGAGGTCGCGCGCTCAAAGGACAGCAATGATGCTCGGAGCCACATAAAAGCCCATTGCGCTATTCAAGATGATGCTGTGGTCAATTTCCGGTATTCGAACTACTGAGCTTACCCATCGGCAGCTTCAACTTAAGAAATCCAAGAGCTTCTATTTTCCCTTCTGAAAACCAGCGGGCAATGTGTCTCGGCCTTGTCTCTGCGTCTATCTTTTTAGCGTCGAGTTTGTCACAGTCTTGGTGATTTGGAGACCCAAGGGGATGTAAATTGCCATAACATTCCCTATGTCATTGGATGATAAGAAGAATAGGGATAGCAGATGTCGAACCAGCAATTCGAAGCATTGATTCAAGAGACGCAACAGAAAGTCCGCGAAAGCCAGTCGCAGATTGAAGGCTTGACCTCACGGATCGAAGCGGCGCGTGCCAAGATCGGAACCGCAGAGGCAGATATCGACATTGAAAATGCCACTTTGGAAGATGTGCACGCCCATACCGAGGTGATGAACGCCAACATCGCTGAGCTGATCATGGGGCTCGACGACGTGACCAACGCGTTTTCCAAGGATTTCGACGAAATGCGTTCGAAAACCGGGTGGGAGTCGTTCGTCGGCATCTTCGCCAAGGCCAAATCCGAGTCCATGCGGCAGGAACGCATGCGCACCGCCAATATTGATGACAAGCTGCAGGACCTGATCGCCAAGTCCGATGTGATCGTAAAGTTGCTGGAAGGGCAGTTGTCGGTACTGGAGGAACAGCGCGTCAAGGTCGAAGACAACCTGACTGTCACGCTGGATGACCGTGAGGCGACGGTGGCCGAGTTGGAAGCACTGCGCGCCGAGATTCAGGGTATGGACCCGACAATCATCACGCTGGAAAACAAAATCAGCGTCGAACAGGACGCCGCCGCGCGGACCCAGCTGGAAACTGAACTGGCCGAGCTGAACAAGCAATACAACGCCAAGGTTCAGGAAGAGCAGGTCAAGCTGGCCAAGTCTCAGACGTTGGAGCGGTACATCGAAAAGGGTAAAACTTGGGTCGATTCACTCCAGAATCAGGCAGCGACGCAGATGGTGCTGATCAACAAGCTGCAGACAGACACGCAACAACGCGTGGTGCTGTATGACGCCCTGACCAAATCGCTGAAAACTGCACAGCAGCAGGACGTGGCCCACCGCATCAACGAGATCGGTGTGCAGACCGATCAAGAGGCGCAAACCGCCATGGCCGCCATCGGCACCGCGACCAACCAGAAAATGGCCGACATGCTTGAGGCGCATGAGGACCACATGGTCTTTGCCCGCGACGTGCTGGAGAAAAAGGCCAAGGCGGATGAGCGGTTCGCGCGGCGCTTTGCCTCGATTGTCGAGAAGCATGACAAGAATTTGTATGGGGGGTAAATGGCCTCTTTCATATTGATGTTTGGCCCAATGGTCGTGTTGATACCGGTATTGGCAATTGCGTTGGTTGTTTATGTACTAGCACTGTGGGTTTTGGCGCTTTTGGGCCTGCACAATGCCGCCAACGTGGAGGGTGTCGCAGTTACTTTCGGAGTGCTGCTATTACCGGCCTACGTCTATTTCGTCGTCCGTATTGTGGTGCCAGCTTTTTGGTTCGGCATGGTGAATATGTATGAAGAAATACTTCACAGTGATGGTATGACGTCAGCCGAAGCCTTTGGTTTTTGGCGGGATCGTTTCCGGCTCGTCTTTGAAGATTGGGGCAGATACAGGAAATTTATCCGTGGTCGAAACTAACCCCACCAAAGACCATGTCGGCTTGACCGACACTTTCGCCTCACGCCGCTATTTCCGCAAATTCGAGGTGATCACCGTCCACCTGCTGCGCGTGGCTGCGACGATGGAGGCGGAGGGCGCAATCAGCAAGCAAGAGGTGCGGATCGTGTCGCGCTACCTCTCGGGACTGCTCTATACGTTCCGCGCGCTTTCCATGAAATACCTGCTGGTTGGGCGCGATACGGGGCGGTTCTTTGGCAGCCTTGCGATGGACAAGCGCGACAGCGGATTTCCGGTGGCGGCCGAGCTGCTGACCATGGCCAATGACGCGCAGCAGGCGCAGGTGCATCTGGCGAATATGCCGTCCGAGGATGACCTAAAAACTGACATGGTGCGTACGATCATTGGCGATCAGGAAATCCCCACCAAGCTGCAATTCGCGCTGTCACAAAGGCTCTACTATGAGGAATTGCTGAAAGGTCAGCTGTTCTGGGCCCGCAACGATCCCGAGTGCCACTGGATCGGGAATGAGGGCGAACGGCGGAAGTTCATGATCCACTGGGCGGTCTATGACAGCCAGATCAACCTGCCAGTGATCTACCTGATGCAACTGGAGGACAGCGGCAAAACCGCCCTTCCCAAAGACCAACGCCGCTGGCCCGAAGTGCAGGCGCATCTGATGGCGCAGTCTCTGGGCGGGTTGAAACTAGTGACCATAGCCAAAGGGTTCGATCAGGATTTCGACGACCTGCACCCCAAACACCTGCGCCGCATTCATGTGGGGCCGATGTATTCCTCCGCCTTTACCGAACAATCCGGCCCCCTGCGGCAGGTGCTGGAGGATGCGCAATCTCCGCAAGGTCAGGATTGGGCGCTGGCCTGGACCACGGAAGAGCTGGAAAGCGAAGATGTGATCGAAGAGCGGGCCGGATGGTTCTCGACCGTCGAACGCGAGGTTTTTGCCTTGGATCCGTTCGGCGGGCAGGGGGCCGAAACCGGGGCCACACGCACCCAACGGTCGATCATCTTGCCCCAGCGTCCGTTTCAGGTGCTGGCCGAGCGTAACCCTCCAGGGTTTGCCGATGTGCGCAAGTTCGTGGTCAGCAAGTCAGGGCAGGTGTTGAGGTATTAGTTTCGCCTTCGGCGAGAGTATTTTTGAAAAAGATGAATCAAGGGCGGTTTTTGAGATGAGTTTGACGTCAGATCAGATGGAATTGCGCGAGGCGGATATTCGCAAGCATTACCCGGCAGCGACCGCCTTGCTGAATGGGTTCGAACACGCGCCGCGGATTGCCAAGGCGGTGGAGACGTCGACGGAACGGTCGCCGGGGGTGTCGACCGGACGGAGGTTTCGATCCACCACGCCGGGTTTGGTGACACGGCGCACAGTGCGCGCAGACGGGGTGCATTTGGTCGAACGGATCGAAGCCTCGGATGATGGCGATGCGCTGGTCTCGCCACCGCAGGCCACAACGCAGCAGGCAATCCGCCGTGCGGTTGCCATCGCTCTGGCGGTGAGCGAGGCCTACGCCGAACAGACACCGTTGGCAGACTTGAAACGCGCGAACCTTGCGGGCGATTTGCCCGCCGCGCGAAAGACCGAATTCTCGGAACTGCTGACTGCCGAGGCTCTGATCACCTCGCACACCTTCGGCAATGCGCTGGCGTACTTGATCTCCTCGCATCTGGGAGAGACCACTGTCGATATCGGTGAGATCGAAGAGGTCCTGACCGACAACGGCCAACTCGCCTTGCACGGCGCGCTGTGGGAGTTGGACCAGACCCTTGCCAAACACGCCCCCGATGATGCCCACCTGATCGCGGCCACCAGCGCTTATGCCGAGCAACTGTTGGAAAAGGTCGCTCTACGCGCCCAGTCCGCAGGCCATCTAGCACCGTTCCAGAGTGCCGCTTGGCATATCGAGGCAGATGATCTGACCATCCGGGGCTTCGAACCGGCATCAAAGGCCAAATCCACCACCCTGACCATGACGTTCAAGAAACCGAACGAGGTGGTCGGCAACCATATCGCCAAATATCAGGCGATGAAGCTGGCCAAGATGGTGATGGCCTATGATTTCGACCGCCGTCTGAACCCGTTTGCTGAGCTTGGCGGGTTCATCTTTACCTTCATGGGCGACGGCAAACCGGGCACCGGCAAGACCACTCTGATCCAGATGATGGCCGGGCTGATCAACGACTATTGTCAGAACGCAGGCTATCCGTTCCGCTATCAGAACCTTAGCACCGACAATATCGACAGCTATCAGGGTAAATCCGGCCAGAACGCCAAGGCCTTTATCAACACGATCGTCGACCCCTCGGTCATCGGTTTCGGCACCATCGACGATATCGACCAGCTGGCAGGCAAGCGTGGCGACCGGCAGTCCAGTGCGGGCCAACTGGAAATCACCGCCGTTCTGATGGAGAGCTTTGCGGGGGCCAACACCGTCGTGCGCGGCAACTGCACCTTTGGCATGTTCTCGAACTACCCAGAGAATGTGGACGACGCCCTACGCCAGCGGGCGGGCGCGCGGTTCCTAGTGGACGGTCCGCAAACGCGTGAGGACTACATCGACATCCTGCACCTGCTGATGGGCCGCAACCACGACATTCCGCTGGGCGAACACGACGCCTATGCCGCGCAGGAGATCAAAAAGGCCGTCGTCGCCAGTTTCGAAAGCCACGCCCGCCCGCATGAGGATGCCCTGCTGCAGGTCTTTGACCGCGTCTCCGGCGAGATCGGCCAGATGGACACGATTGCCAAACTGGGCACCTACCTCAAAGCGATCCAACAGGCGGATGAGCGGTTCACCGGGCGCGCGATCAAGAACATCACCGACGCGGTCAAGGTCCGCGCGATGGATTTCGAACTGCCCGATGAGTGGATGGAAAACCCCGACCTGTTCCTGTTCCGCGACTACGACAGCAAGAAAGCTATGATCGAGGACCTGCGCCAGCCGATCACGGTGGAAATGGTAATCCAGGAGATCAACCGCTACGCCGACAGCGAATTCCGCTATGCCGACAAGAGTGACGAGGTCGCCATCGAAAACGCAGTGCGTGAGATGGGTCGGATGGAAGAGGCCAAGCGGCGGTATCTGGAGGGGAAGGGGTGAATTATTTGATCGCTATAGGTCTGCCTCTTCTACTGAGCACTGTGGTTGCTATTCCAATAGGGTTCCGAGCCTATCGAACATCTCGTGCGGCTAAAGAAAGCGGAAAGAAATGTTTTCTTCCTTTCTTCGTATATGGCGCGGTTTGCGCTGTTCTGGCAATTCTTACCAGCTACACTTTGATGGATTTTTTTGTCGACCGATTTGCCGTGGACGTTGGCAACGCAAATCCCGCAGATGTAATGGTCTATTTTCAGCTACAGTTCTGGTTGATTGCAGTACCCCTTGGTTTCGCGATCATTTTTGCATTTGCAAAAGGACTGCGAGCATGAGTTTCGAATTCTTGGAGTACAGGTTTCTGTTTGAGAGTGATATCGCGGCGCAGCCGCGACGCGCCCGACCCGGCCCCCAGGGCGGGCGCGTTCCGCACCCACCCTCAGGCCGGGCGCATCGCTACCGTTGCGCGGGAAGGCAATTGTTATGATCCGCCTCATCGAAAAAGGCCTGATGTTCGGCAATCTCATCCACATCTCCAGCCCGGCTCTGGTCAAGCGGTATAACCGCGCGCTGCAGCATCTGACGGGCAAGACTACGGCGTTAACGGATTTCCATGTCGATATCTCGGGCTATTCGCCGGAGGTGGGGATTGAGCTGGAGGATGAGCTCTACCTCAACCCCAACGGGGTTAACCGGCAGTTCATCCTGCTGACGACCGAGCAGAAACGCGCGCCCCTGCTGAACGTCAAATTCTCGACCTCGCGCGATATCCTGCGTGACTTCATCGAGATGAACGAGGCGCAGCTGTTTGCCCTGACCGCCACCGATGCGGTGGCCGGAGAGCTGGTGAACTCGGTCATCAAACTCACCACGCCCCGCGATCTGCTGAACCTGCGCAAGATCGAGATCGAGGCCGACACCGCAGGCGGCACTCTGCGCAAAGCGCAACAACTGGCGGGCATGGTCGAACGCTTCAAAACCGAAGAGGACGCTTGGTTCGACGATGTGCTGATCGCCAAGATGATCGAAACCGCCAAAGAAACTGGCGACGTAACGCGCAATCCGGTGCGCCTGCGCCATACCGCTTTCGAGCAGCGCAACTTCTGGACGGCACACTTTGGCGGGCTCTACCTGTTCCCGGTTATGGATCACCCGGCGGCGATTTGCATGGGCGAAAAGCCTGACGATATGCCGATCAAATACATTTTTGACCCGTCGCAGCGGAACCAGATTGCAAAGTTTCTCGACTTCAACGATCTGGTTGAACCTATCGTTAAGGCGCGCGGCGTGGATGCCGCAGCGATCTTACAACAGAAGATGGACTTTCTGACCATTGCTGCGGCTGCTGACGCAGATGTTGATCTGAGCGGGCTGGATCGCAGCGATATGCGACGACTGGCCCGCAACCACGCGGATCGCCTGCCCGAAGCGTACCACGGCCTCGCACAACTGTTGCGCTGGGCGACAGATGGTGGGCGCTGGCCACGCATCACCTCGGATCATCCCGCCTATTTCTACACATTGCGCGCAGCCGATACGCCGAACCGCGATCTGGTGAATATGCTGTTGACCGAATTGGCTCCGCTGGATCCGCGGCAGATGTTCATCTGCCACAAGGAATTGTTTTATAGTACTTACAGGACCTGGCCCGAGACCAAGAAAGCCTATGTTGCCGACTTCCTTGCCCGCGAGTATCAGGTGGACAAGGCAGGCGCGCGGGCGGCTTTATTTGGTCATGAACCGGATATGTTAGGCAATGACCGGGTCAGCGAAACAGTGATCGCACGGGTCGGCCCTTGGGGCGCGGTCAGGAGAGATTAAGATGTTCGGAGCGATGCGCCTGTTTCTGATCCTGCTGGTGATCCAGACGATTGCCTATTTCGCGCTGTCCTTTTATTCGCGAGGAGTTAGGCGGCGAAAGTTGGAGACGTGGTGGGACGAAAAGGGCAAAACCGGTAACAAACAAGCGTTTGTTGCGCGTGGTTTGCACGTCTACGACAACTCATTCCGGCGCAAACTGATTTTGGGTGTCTATATTGTACCTTGGGTGGCGATTGGCGCGCTGATCTACATCGTGAATTACATGTGAGGGTTAAGGCATGGCCTATGTGAAATGGGCGTTCATTATCATCTTCTGGGGCACGATCGCCGTGATCTTGCAGTATTCCCTACCGCAGCACGATGTGGTGCGGATCGTCAACACCTATGAGGAACGTCAGGACCTGACGGACTGGACGCGAATCTTCTGGTCCGAGCCTGAAGACCAATCCACCAGCCTGTCAAACCGCGATGTACAGTTCATTCAGGCCGTACGCGCCAACGGGAAGCCGATTGTCTATCGCAACGAAGACACCGGTTGGGGCTGGCCGCCTTATTTCAAGTTCGACACTGCGAACCTTTACACCGAGGCCAACGATGCCAAGTCGACCAAAGATAACCCCGATTGGGTGGTCGTAACGCACTACGGCTGGCGGAATGAATTCATGTCGATTTTTCCCAACGCAATTTTCATCCGGCATGTCGAGGGGCCGGATGTCCGCATCATCCCGTGGTTCAATATTGTCTTCCTGACTGTGTTTGCTGCGCTGGTTTGGGCCATCTGGGTTCGATGGCGGCGGTTTCGGCAAAAGAAGATCGATCCTGTTTTGGAGAACATGGAAGATGGTCTTTACGCCGCTGGTGATGCAATAGATGAAAAGCGCAAGGGCTTTCGCCGCTGGCTGGACAGTTGGAAATCCAAGTAAAGTGCTACGCCAAAAGGCGTGCGCTGTGGTCTGACTGCTCATCTCACGATGAACTCTGCATGAAGTGCCCCGGCAGCTTTGATGGTTTTCAGGATGTCGATCATATCACGTGGCGACACGCCCAAGGCGTTCAGACCGGCGACCACTTCGGATAAAGTGGTCGCCTCGGGGATTTCTGCAAGCCCGGTTCCTTCTTCCTCTTCGATCCCGGCAAAGGTGCGTGGAACAACGACGGTTTCACCCCGCGCAAACGGATTGGGCTGAACGGCAATTGGGGCTTCCTCGACGGTGAGAGTCAGGTTGCCCTGCGATACCGCCACGCGTGAAATCCTGACGTCCCGACCCATGACAATTGTGCCGGATCTCTGATCCACCACGACGCGGGCTTTGCTTTCGGGTTCGACCAGAATATTTTCAATACGTCCAATCGCATGCGCGGTTGATACGGCCCGCGTCGCCTCGACGCTTAACTCCACAGTGCCGGAATCGCGCATGAGTGCGACGGCGCGGTTGAACTCCCTGTTGATGGCGGCCTCAATGCGGCTTGCGGTCGTGAAATCCGGTTCTCTCAGCGCCAGTCTCAGTTGAGTCAAATCAGCAAGCTGAAAATCAATCTCACGCTCCACCCGCGCGCCCGCGGGTATGACACCCGATGTCGGCACCCCACTGACAACCGACGCTGCATCGCCCTCAACCGCAGCGCCTCCGGCAAGCACTGTCCCTTGTGCCACGGCATAAATCTGACCATCCGCTGCATTCAGGGGTGTCATGATCAATGTCCCCCCAAGAAGCCCTTTGGAATCTCCGATGGCAGAGACAGTAACGTCAATCTGACCTCCGACACGCGCGAATGGTGGAAGGGTGGCGGTGACCAATACGGCGGCGACGTTTTTGGGGCGAAAATCTTCGCCATTCACGTTTACACCCAGCCGTTCGAGAATGTTGGACATAATCTCTTCGGTGAACGGAGAATTGCGCAAGCCGTCGCCGGTGCCATTCAGGCCAACCACAAGGCCGTAGCCAACCAGATCATTGCCGCGGACACCGTCGAAATCCACCAGATCTTTCAGGCGTATAGCCCCGGCATTGGCAATGCACGGTAAGACTATCAAAAGGAATGCGAGTATCTTCATCTTAAGAAATTCACCAGTGACAGGTTGGCATTGCGAACGGTCACGGAATACAGACTCTCCAGTTGGAACTGCACGGTTTGCAACTGTGCCGCAGTCTCATAGGGATCTGCAGCGATCAACGCATTGCGCGCATGCTCAGCGCTGGTCCTTGCGGCGGCGTTGCGCGTTGCGGCTTGCTCTACACGCGCCTCTGCCGCGCCGACCTGGGCGCGCAAATTGACCGTCGCATCCTGTGTATTGGCCAGCTCAACACCAAGCTGCGTGAACAATGCGGTTCGTAGATCAGCCGTCCATCCAAGCGCATCATCTGTGGCCAGAGCCGCAACCGCAACATCGCGCAAAGCGTCCTTGAGCGTGGGGTCTGTCGCAGTGATCGGAAGCGTGATCCGCTCGTTCTCGGAAATCTGCATCGGAGCCAAGGTGTCTGTGCCACCTTGATATATCACCGCATCAAATCCGGCGGGGTCGTTGAACCAATCCTCAGCGGCCTGTTGGATATCTGTTAGGGAGGTCAGCCCTATCAATTCGGCCTGCAGCGCTGTCAATAATGTTTCAGCGGAGGGCAGAGGTGAGACGTCAGTCGATGTTCCAGAATACAGGCTGCGCCCTCCCGCCCGCGTATTCAGGGCTGAGATCATTGTGTCGAGCTCATTTCGTGCCTGAACCGATGCTTGTTCATGTGTCACGGTCTGGTTCGCCGTGCCGAATGATAGCAGCGACGCTGACATCTCGGCGACCGAGCCGCTTAGCGTTGTCAGGCTCAATTGCATTGCGTCCGTGAATAGCCGCGCCTCGGCGGTTGCGATGGAAAGCGCGTCCAACCGTTCCAGGCTGCGATCTAGATCCAGTAGATGCGAGTAATCACCACCCAGACGGCCCGAGATATCCTGCACCTTGCCGGTGGACATCTCATACGACAGTGTTTCGATTTGTGATTTGATCTCGGCGCTGCGAGTTCTGAGGGTAAGACCGCGGGCCAGATCCCCGATCGAATTCAGTGTCATGTTCATAACCTCAACAGGGTATCCATCAGTTCATCCACGACAGCGACGATGCGTGCGTTTGCGGCATAGGCCTGCTCGATCTGAATCAAGCGCTGCAGTTCCGCGTCACTGTCAACACCTTGCTCCGCGACGATTTTTTGCATCTCCAGCTGCGCGTTTGCTGCAAAACTGCTGCGCTGGTCAGCTGTGTGTGCGTTTGCCCCGGCTTTGGAAAGCAACGCCTCGGCGATCTCCGCCGCGCGCATCGTGCCTGTCCCAAACCCCACGCTGGGGGCCGGGCGCGAGTCGGTCAGAACGGCCCCAAAAGCTTGCAACTGGCTGGCATCACCCGGCGCACCGGGGGTCAATGCCCCCAGACCCGCGCGTAATCTCCAGCTGTCACCCCCTGCATCCGGGTCGACCACAACATTTAGTGAGATGCGCGACGCAAGACCGGTTTCAGAAACCGGATCAAAGCGGCTGCCGTTATCCGTGAAGACGCCCGGATCGGTCGCGGCAGCGGTCGGGTCCAACCCGGTGGTTTCAAAGCGCTCGATCAGGTCGCGGGCGACGGCGTCCAGATCGGCTTGCGCTTCGACGGTCAGTTCGTCGCGGACCGAGAACTGGGCCATCAATGCGCCGCCTCGGATTTGGGCGAACTCTCCGCTCACGCGAACGGGTCGGCCGTTGATCTCGAGCCCGGACAACAACCCGTTGCCAACGGTCATATACGGCATGGTATCGCCTGTGGTCGAGAACGAAAACTCGGCCGCGGTTCCTTCCAGCAGGATCAACCCGCCATCGGAATAAAGGGAAATCTGATCATTATCGCGCGCGATCGCGTTGACAGGCACCAACTCGTTGACTTGATCGACCAGAATCTGACGATGATCCAACAGCGCGCCAATATCACCGCCCGAATTGCGGACAGCGGGGATACGAGCATTCAGTTTCTCGATGTCTTTCAGAGTCTGATTCAGCGTATCGACCTGTTTGCCTATCGTGCGATCCGCATCGGATCGCATTTGCCGCACCCCTTCGGACGCTGTATTGAGCGCTGTGCTCAATGTACCGCCTGCACGGGCGGCCTGATCCAACCGTTGGGCAGAGCCGGGCAGGCTTGCAGCTGTAATCAGGCTGCTTTCGAATTGGGCCAGTCTGGCCGAGATCGAAGTGGCATCGTCGGCTGCCCCCAACAGTTTCTCGTAACCTGAATGAAATTGCGCCACGGTTTTGGCTGCCATCAGGTCTGCATCGGTCGCACGGCGGTTTGCGATCAGTACCGGATCCTGGTGCCGAGTGATACCAACGACACGAACGCCATTACCGGAAACTGTGCTGGTCGCCAGTTCAAGCGATCTGCGGGCATATCCCGGGGTCAACGCGTTGGCGATGTTTCCTGAAACCACTGCCGCACCACGGCTGGCTGCGCTCAGCCCGCCCAGAGCGTTGTTCAGTGCTGTCGACATATTCATCGGACGCATCCCTTTTGTTGATCAATCATCAGATCAGCGTTTGATATTGGTGGTTTCCTGTAGCATCTCATCCACAGTCTGAATGACCTTGGCGCTTGAGGAGTAGGCCCGCTGGGTCTGGATCATTGAGGTCAACTCGGTGGCGACATCGGTGGTCGATTCCTCGCGTGCGAAAGACACGAGATCGCCTGTCGGACCTTCACCCGCGTTCCATAAGAAAAAGGTGCCGCTGTCGCGCGAGGGGGCATAGGTCTGACTGTCCAACGCCGTCAGGCCGTTTGGATTCGGCACATCGGCCAGTGGAATCTGGAACATCCGGCGACTGACCCCAGTATCATAGAAAGCATAGACATAGCCGTTCTCATCAACCTGTACGCTTGTCATCGTGCCAACGGCCGAACCATCGCGTGTGATCGAAACCGGAGCAAAGGTATCGGAAAGCTGTGTAATGCCGTCCGCATCGCCGATCTGGCCGATGTTGATCTCCATTGGTCCGCCGGCGACGTTGACGACAACGCTGCCGTTTGCCGGGTCATAGGCACCGCCGGTCACGGCGGTGACGCTGGCTAGTGTACCACCGGCTGTACGGCTATCGGTGAAGGTCAGGGTATATTCTCCGATGACAGCGCCGCCCGAGGCTGAATCGCGCAATGTCATGGTCCATTCATTGCTGCTGCCGGTTGCAGGAACGGTGGGGACCAATTCGATATCGACGCTTTCAGACTTGCCCAAATTGTCAAAATACTCGACCGACAAGGGCTGCGTGTCACCCGGAGCACCGGCGTCAGTCGCTGTTGCAGGCAGGTTCATCCGCAGGTTCATGGATGTTGTGGGGGCGCCCGAAAGTTGATTAACGCTTAGCTGAATGGGTTCCAGAGCGGCGGGCGTATCCCTCGGGACGCTGGGGATCGAGCCATCTGGATTGGCACGCCAGCCAAGAAGTACAAGGCCGGATTGTGTGACAAGATACCCCTCCTCATTGGTGCGGAATGAGCCTGTCGTGGTCAGCAGCATCTCATTTGAACCTGACGCGATCTGCGAACTGGGACGGACAGGCAGCATGCCTCTGCCGCGCACGGCCAGATCGGTTGAATTGTTGGTGGTTACCAGCGATCCGCGCTGATCTATCAGGCGTTGGCTGGTGGTTCTGACCCCGCCTGCCGAATAGCTGCCGCCCTGACCAGATGTGACCATGGAGTGAAAGTCGGTCTCGACCCTTTTATAGCCAAATGTCGATGAATTGGCGATGTTGTCAGAGATCGCGGCCAGCCTGTTGGCGTTGGCCTTCAACGCTGCCACACCGGCATTCAGCGAAGAGGATATGGTCATCGGTACGCCCTTTTGTTGCGTCATTCGTTGATGCAACACGTACCGCACTGGCCCTTAACAGCCGGCTAACAGCTAAAATGCTGTCTATCCTTTACCCCTTAAGGGTTGCGTAAAAAGATGATCTCAATCCGATTATTGCGTATCGCCATGGGGTTTTTATCCGAAAGCTCTCGGTCCGCGTGCCCAGTCACGCGGTCCAACCGCTGTGGCTGGATGCCTTTGTTCTGCAGCAGTTGGCGGGTGCTTTGCGCCCGCGCGGTCGACAGATCCCAGACCGGGTTATTCGCCAACACGACGGGCGCAGACCGCACATGCCCTTCTACCGCGATTGCGTTTGTCACCAGATCAGAAGACCGCGCTACCAAAAGTGCCAGCGCGCGCATCATTTGGGTTGGCGTGTCTGTCCCCGATTCGAACAACGGTTGATCCTCAGTGGCGAACAGCTCGACCACCAGCCCTTCGTCGGTGACGCGGGTCACGATGTGCTTGCGCATCTTATCGGACACAAGGCTTTCCCCAGCGCGCCCCAACAACTGCGCCTCGAGCGACGAGAAATCTTCGAACGCACCCTTACCGCCGCCTTTCGCATCCACGCCGGTTGATCCGCGCGCCTGTTTCGCCTCGGTGGGGTTCCGATTGCTGGCACCTGATCCATCCATAACCATGGTTTTTTCCGAAAACATGTTGTCACCGCCGAAGGCACCATCGCCGCCGCCCGAGACCGGATTGACCGGAATCGTGGGCGAAAAATAATCCGCCAGACCCTTGCGTTGCGTCTCGGTCGTTGCATTCAGCAGCCACATCAACATGAAGAACGCCATCATGGCAGTGACAAAGTCCGCATACGCGACCTTCCACGCACCACCGTGGTGAGCATCGCCACCCGATACACGTTTCTTCTTGATGATGATTGGCGCCGCATTGGATTGCGCACCCATCTCCACCACCTTCTATTCACCCGCTTACTGGCCTAGCAGGGCAGGTGTTAAGGTGGTCTTAACACTTAAAACTGTTCTGAATTCTAAGACTGCGACACCGGGTTTACACCAGCGCGCCTTAAAATCAGAGATAATCGATTAAAGCTGTTTTCGATACCATCGGGATCGGCCTTCGCAAAAAAGCTATCTAGCTCTTCGTGGACCCGGACGGCGCGATCCAACAAAGGATCTGTTCCTTCGGCATAGAGACCGGCTTTGATCATCACCTCAGATTGCTCATAACTGCCGACCAGCTTGCGGGTTTCTGTAATCAACTGGTTCTCATCTGCGGTCGCCGCACCTGGTAGGCTGCGTGATACGGATCGGCTGAGGTCAATGGCCGGGAAGCGCCCGCGTTCGGCGATGTCCCGGCTCAGCACGACATGTCCGTCCAAGACGCCGCGCAGAATGTCCGCAATGGGCTCGTCCATGTCAGAACCCGCGACAAGAACACTGAAGACTGCGGTGATGTCACCTTGATCGGCAGTTCCGGGACCCGCCCGTTCGCACAGGTTTGCAATCAGCGGCGTGACCGATGGCGGGTAGCCACGTAGCGATGGGGCCTCACCCATTGCGGCAGCAATCTCGCGGTGCGCTTCGGCAAAGCGGGTAACTGAATCGGCCAGAAACAGAACGTTTAACCCTTGATCCCGCAGGTATTCCGCCACCGACATGGCCGACCATGCGCACCGTCTGCGTATCAGGGCCGATTGATCCGAGGTTGCGGCCACGACGACGGATCGTTTCAGACCTTCGGCACCCAGGGCGTTCTCGACAAACTCATTCACTTCGCGCCCGCGTTCGCCCACTAATGTAACGACCACCGCATCCGCCTGGACTGAGCGGGCAAGCGTCGCCAGAAGTGTCGATTTGCCAACGCCTGAACCAGCGAACAGGCCGATTCGCTGACCCTGGACAATGGGCAGCATCGTGTTGAGGATGGCCAACCCGGTTTCCATACGACCACCCAGCGGCTTGCGCGATACCGCGGTTGGCGGGGCCTGTATAAGGTCACGTTCAAGCGTGCCAGGCAGTAGGGGCTTGCCGTCCAGAGGTTTGCCAAACGGATCGATCACCCGCCCAAGCCAATGCATTCCGGGCGCAAAGGCAGGCATCTGGTCGAGAGAGACCTGATCCCCCAGGCTTACGCCATCGGGTGCGGAGGCTGGCAGCATATGGATCGCGCCTGATTCGACATGCAGGACCTCGCCCGGCAGGTCCGGGCCTTTTTGTCGGCGCAGCGTCAGATGATCCCCGATCCGGGCTTGGGCGGTCAGACCATCGATTTCAACCACGCCGCGCGCAACACCGGTCACACGCCCGATATGGTGTACCGCCGACATCCTATCGAATTCGCATTTCAGACGCATCGGATCGAGATCGGCCATCGCAGGTCCTCCAAATAGATTTGTTGAAAACGGTTTCTAAAGGAATCGGGGTTAAGCCTTGATTGAAATTGATCGAGGGAGAAGCCCCGATGTTCAATGACCTGAACGTCTTTAAGACTGCGTACGCAATGGCAACCCATGCCGGACAACGGCAAGCGGTTGTTGCGCGCAACATGGCCAACGCGGATACGCCGGGATACAAGCCCCGCGATATTGAAGCCTTCCAGACAGCGTTTGAAAACACGAGCCGAGAGGTCGCGATGACCGCGACTCGGACGGGTCATCTGAATGGTGATGTGCGCGCTCAGCCTTGGGCTGAATTCACGGTCGCGGCTTCGAGCGATCCGAATGGCAATGGTGTTTCATTGGAAGAAGAGATGCTGAAAGCTGTCGAGGTCAAGCGACAACATGACCGGGCATTAGCGATCTACAAGTCTTCAATCGGTGTGCTGCGCACGAGTCTGGGCCGGGCATAGGGGGTTTCACGATGAGCGATTTTTCCTACTCGTTGGACGCGTCGGCTAGCGCACTGCGTGCGCAAGCAGCGCGGTTGCGTCATGTGTCCGAGAACATCTCGAACGCCGATACGCCCGGATACCGGCGTAAGACAGTCCCGTTTGAGACAGTCGAACGGGACGGAAAAGAGATGGTCCAGGCGGGGCGCGTCAAACTCGATCGTCGCGACCTGAGCCGAATTTATGATCCTGGCCACCCTATGGCTGATGAGACTGGCCATTACAGAGGATCAAACGTCGATCTGATGATCGAAATCGCAGACGCCCGAGAGGCGCAGCGCAGCTATGAAGCCAACCTCAAGATGTTCGACCAGACCCGGCAGATGTCATCGAGTCTGATGGATCTACTCCGTAAATAAAGGAATACCAGAATGGATGTTCGCTCACTTACCGCCGCGCAGAATTATACGGGCGCGCGCCCTGCAACGCAGGCCGCCCCCGAACATCAGGGGACAGCGCAAGGGCTGCGATCCTCGTTTCAGGATTTCGTGGCGACGCTGAAACAAAGCGAGCAAGTCACGCAATCTTCGATGGTTGGGCAGGCCGACCCGCACGCTTTGGTTCAGGCGCTGGCGCAGACAGAGTTGGCAGTGGAAACGGCTGTGATTGTTCGGAACAAAGTCGTTGAAGCCTATCAGGAAATCTTGCGGATGCCGGTCTGAACGATGCTGAGCGAAGGTCTGTTCTACGACATCGTGCGCCAGGCGCTTTGGGTTGCAGTCATCACGTCGGTTCCGATCCTGGCGGTGGCGCTGATCTCGGGCCTTACAGTTGGTTTGTTTCAGGCGCTGACCTCGGTTCAGGAGATGACCCTGACCTTCGTGCCTAAGCTGATTGCAATCGTGGTCGTGTTCTGGATGTCGATGGGCTTCATGACCCAGACCCTTGTTACGTTTTTTACCGGGACATTGGTCCCGCTTATTGCCGGAGGTCGCTAATGGACACCGCTTATGTCACCTTGTCCCGCCAATCCGGTCTCATGGATGAGATGCGAATGGTGGCCAACAATATCGCCAATGCCAACACGACCGGGTATCGTCAGCAGGGGTTGGTGTTCTCCGAATTCGTCCGGGATATGCCGGGCAATCCTTCACTATCGCTCAGCCGTGCGCAGGTTCGAAACACTTCTCTTCAACAAGGTGTGCTGACCGAGACAGGCGGGTCCTTCGACTTTGCCATCGAAGGGGACGGGTTCTTTATGATCGAAACGCCCGCAGGGAACCGCCTGACGCGTTCCGGCAGTTTCTCACCCAATGCTGAGGGCGATCTGGTGACGATGGACGGGCACCGGGTTCTGGACAGCAATGGCGCGCCGGTCTTTGTCCCGCCCGACGCCGCAACGATCGATGTTGGCAGCGACGGCACGATGAGCGTCGATGGACAACTTCTGAGCCAGATCGGTGTCTACAACGTCGCCGATCCCGAAAACCTGGTGCGCGAAGGAAGCACACATTTTCGTGCAGGCGGGCAGGTGGACCCGGTGGACGAGCCGGTCGTGCTGCATCGGTTCCTCGAAGGATCGAATGTCAATGCCATTGGTCAGGTGACCCGGATGATTGAAATTCAGCGGGCCTACGAGCTCGGGCAGAGTTTTCTTGAGGCCGAAGACGAACGGGTTCGCGGGGCGCTTAAGGCATTGATGCGCTGATTACCGGAAGGAGAATACGACATGCGAGCATTGAAGATCGCGGCTACGGGCATGACCGCACAGCAGATGCGGGTTGAGACAATTTCAAACAACCTCGCGAATATGAATACAACCGGCTACAACACCCGCCGGGCCGAGTTTGCCGATCTGCACTATCAACAGATGGCGCGCGCCGGGGCGGTCAATGCCTCGGATGGAACGGTCCTTCCGACAGGTATTCAGCTGGGGTTGGGCGTGCGCCCTGCCGCCGTCACCGTACAGCTGGAACAGGGTGGGCTCTCGGCAACGGGCAGTGATCTGGATGTCGCCATTGAAGGGCGAGGTTACCTTGAAGTCACCATGCCGAATGGCCAATCCGCCTTTACCCGAGACGGAAGCCTGAAACGTTCGGCCGAAGGTCTGATCGTAACTTCTGATGGCTTTGCCGTTGCCCCTGAAATTACCATTCCAGACGATGCCAGATCGATCTCAATCAATGCGGCGGGTGAGGTCTATGCCTATTTCGATGATACGGCCGAGGGGCAGTTGCTGGGCGAGTTTACGCTGGCCAGCTTCTCGAACGCCAAGGGTCTTGAGGCGATTGGTAGCAACCTCTTCAAGGAAACCGAAGCCTCGGGCGCTCCGGTTGTCGGCACCCCGGGCGAAGATGGGCTGGGCACATTGCGGCAGGGCTATCTTGAGGACAGCTCAGTCGATGCGGTGCGCGAGGTCACGGAACTGATCGAAGCGCAGCGTGGCTATGAAATGAACGCCAAAGTTATTTCCGCCGTCGACCAGATGATGGGCGCGACCACGCAGGTGCGGTGATGCGTCTGTTAACCCTCATACTATGCCTGACGCCGATGCCAAGCTTGGCCGAGATCGTTGTGCCGACCCGCACGATCCGCGCCAAAGAGGTCATTGTCTCATCCGACCTCGAAGTAAAAACCTCTGAGGTCAATGGGGCGGTTCGTAGGCCAGAGGATCTTATCGGTCAGGAGGCACGTGTTGCGCTTTATCCAGGTCAGCCAATCCGCCCTGCCGATGTCGGTCCGCCTGCGATCGTGGACCGAAACGATCTGGTGACGCTGGTGTTCGATCACGTCGCGCTATCGATCACTGCCGAAGGCCGCGCGTTGGGGCGGGGCGCAGCAGGCGAGCGTATCCGTGTCATGAATCTGGCGTCTCGCACAACAGTAACGGGCGTAATCCGTCCCGATGGACAAGTTGAGGTTAAATGATGCCGAGCCTTTCGAAACCCCTGCTATTTGTCGTTCTGAGTGTTGCGGCGTGTGGACGATTGGACCACCTTGGCAAGCCGCCCAGCCTGACACCAAACACGGAATCGCCTGAGCATGTTGCGATGCTGTGGCCCGGACTACCTTTGCACAGCCAGCCTCAGCGAACCGTTGATCAGTCATCTTTGTGGAGTGGCGGTCAGCATTCCTTGCTTGGTGATCAACGGGCGATGAAAAAAGGGGATATTCTGACAGTCGTGATCGAGCTGGATGAAAAGGCCGAAATATCCAACGACACCAACCGGTCGCGGGCTGGGTCAGAAAGTCTTGCGGTGCCGGAACTCTTCGGCCTTCCTCAGCGCGCAGGTGAACGACTACCTGAAGGGGCCTCACTTGATGATGCCGTTTCAATTGACTCGGCTTCGGTCAGCAAAGGCAAGGGATCGGTCAGACGCAAAGAAAAATTGACCTTGCGCGTGGCGGCAACGGTCGTCGACGTGTTGCCAAACGGTGTGCTTTCGATTTCTGGATCGCAAGAACTGCGGGTGAATTTCGAACTTCGGGAACTGCTGGTCTCGGGCTATGTCCGCCCCGAAGATATCTCGCGCCAGAATGAAATCACTTATGACAAGATCGCGTCAGCGCGGGTGTCTTATGGTGGCCGCGGGCAGATCACGGATGTGCAGCAACCACGCTATGGACAACAGATACTTGATACCTTGCTACCTTTCTGAGGGCCGCGCTGATGGGAAAACTACTACCGATCGTTTTTCTGGTTTTCGGCCTGGCTGCCGGTGCGGGCGCCCGGATCCTATTGTCCCCTTCCGGGGAAGCTGAAGATCTTGCGGAGGCTGGGCAAAAACCCAATGAAGACAAGAAAAACAAAACTAAGCCCGGCAAAGATGATCAATCAGAAACACATGAGTATCTGAAACTCACCAAACAGTTCGTGGTCCCCGTGGTTTCCGAGGACGAGATATCGGCGCTCGTCACCATGTCCCTCAGCCTTGAGGTGAGGCCGGGGATTGCCGAAGCGTTTTATGAGATCGAGCCAAAATTAAGGGACCGGTTTCTGCAAGTTCTGTTTGACCACGCCAATATCGGCGGGTTCGACGGCGCATTCACGCGGTCAGACAACCTGACGGCATTGCGCAATGCGTTGCTGGAGGTTGCGAGAAAGGATCTGGGCGAAGATGTCTCGCAAGTTCTGATCATGAGTGTCAGCCGACAGGATACCTGAACGGGTTCCGGTTACGATTCCTGAGCCTTAGATTGTCGCACGCGTCGCTTGTGTTCTTGCAGGCGGCGCGACAGATCGGCAACGGCCAGTTTGCGCCCAAATGCCCCACGCAATTCTTCCATTGCCGCAAGCTTTTGTGATCGCAGGCGCGCCAACTCGGTGTTCAGGTTGCGCCGTGTCAAAGATTCCCAGCCGTGCCACAACAGGTCTGCGCCGGTGACCTGATAGCCATCCGACTGTGAACTCGTCGATTTTACTTCGGCTAATTGAGAATCCAGACGCGTCAATTGCTGAAGCAACTGGGCTTCGCGCTGCAACAAAGGGTGCAATTTTTGGTGTTCCCGTTGATAAACAGCTTCGGCGACGGTCAAAAGGTTGTCCATGCGATCTTGCGTCATCCGACCTGGCCCTTCGCTCGTTTGCGCATGGCTTCGGCAAACCGAATAGCTGCTGCAACGGGTCGGTAGTATTCTTCGGTAATTTCCTGTCCGATCCCGACGGTCGCGTGCAATGCGCGTGCTGTTGGTGGATCGGAATGAATAGGAATGCCTGCGTCTCCGGCCGTGGCCCTGATTGTTGCCGCGATTTCATCTACCCCTTTGGCGACGCAAACCGGAGCGCTGCAACTTGCTCGCGACCATTTCAGCGCCACCGCATAATGCGTCGGGTTGACGATCACCACATCGGCCTTGGGCACATCCGCCATCATCTGCTTGGTTGCTATGTCCTGCGCGCGTTGGCGACGCTGCTGTTTAACGTGCGGATCACCCTCGGAATCCTTGGTTTCATCCTGAATTTCTTTGCGTGACATTCTGTTTTTGCGAAGGTGTTCGGCATGTTGCCACAGATAGTCTATCACGCCGATCGCCAGCGCGATCATTATGACGATAAACAGAAATTGGCTGAGTAAGTTCATCATCAACAGAATTGAGGATCTCGGGGCGGCTGCACTGGCTGTCAGAATCTCGGGCAGGTGGGCGTGTAAAAATAGGGTCAGGCATGTTCCATAGATCAACAATTTAACAAAGCTCTTGGCGAATTCGAACAACCCGCCCCGGCCAAACTTGTTCTTTGCGTTTGAGACGATCGAGATGCGTGAACCGCGTAGTTTCAGCTTTTCCGGCGCGAAGATCAGTGCGCGCTGGGCGATCAGGCTGAGCAACACCGCGACTGCCGGAACGATAAACAACGCGGCGATTGGTGCCATAGTTGATCTCAGAATCCCAGCGACGGTGGATGTCGCGGGTCCGACGGTCAGCAAGCTTGCGAATTGATCTGATTGGTCGATCAAGACCACGAACACAGTCCCCAGATGCTCTGCCGTGAATTGCCCCGTGAGCAAAAGTGCGACGAGCAGTCCCATGTATGCAGCCACCACCGACAGATCATTGGACTTCGCCACCTCGCCTTTTTTGCGGGCTTTTTCCAGCTTTTGCGGGGTCGCCTCAAATGACTTATCACTGTCGTCGTCTGATGCGCTCATCGCAGCCCTCCAAGCGGGTTTTGGAAAAAGGTGAACAAAGCGTCAGACCAGGTTGCCAGGATCAATGGTGCCCCGGCGAAAAGCAGGAAAAGGCCTGCGAAAGTGATTGCTGGGGCACCGACAAAAGCGACCATGAGCTGCGGCATGGCGCGGTTAATTACGCCCAGTGCGAGGTTGTAGATCAGCGATGCGATGACAAAGGGCATCGCCAGCGCAAAGGCCAGTCCAAAGCTGCGGGCGACTTGCGCAACGCCCCATTGCGATAGATCAGGCGCAGTTGGAAGCGCGCCCATCGGAAACAGCATATAGCTGTGGATCATGAACTGCGCTGCACGGATATGAAGGCCAAGCAATACCGCCAGCGCCAAGCCGGCCAGCGTCAGCAGATACCCCATCGCCGGGACAGGTTCTGCGGCCGCTCCGCCAAGGATCTGAGACAAGGATGTCGCTTGCGCCGCGATTGAACCTGCAGTTTGTAGTGCAAGGACAAACAGGCGCAACCCGATGCCGAGCATAAGACCGATCAAGACTTCGATGGTGATTAATCCAATCATTTTGTGAAAGCCCGGCATAACACCCGATGCGGGTATGGCGGGAATGACAATCATTGTGAAAGCAACTGACACGCCCAGTTTGACCCGCACAGGGACGCTGCGTTCACCAAAGGCCGGTAGTAGCGAAACCAATGCGGACACACGAAGAAATACGGCAAACAGATGCCACAGGTTTTGCCCCAGATGTGGCAAAAGCTCTGACGGGACTGAGATCACGCGGGCACCGTTCCGACCAAGGCGGGGCGCGCCTCAAGCCCGATCTCTTCAAAAGACAGGACGGGGTTGGCGACGCCGCGCGCGTGCATAATGGTCCTGAGCAATCTGCGTCGGCGGGTCGTGGTTACGACCGCCGGGAACAACCCGTGATCTGCTGATTTTGCGACGCTATCGACAACTCCATCGGCCAGCTTATTGAACAGGTTGGGCGGTAGTGCCACGTCGATACCGGCGTTCGCGGCGTCGATCTGGTAGGTGGCAAATGTGTCCTCCCATTCCGGCGCGAGTTGGATCAGAGGGATCGAGCCGTCCTCGCGCTTCATGTCGGCAACCAGTTGAAAGCCCAGCCGCTGGCGGACCAGTTCGCAGATCCCTTCGGGCTGGGTGGTGGTCAATCGTGCTTCGGCCACGCTTTCAAGGATCAGCGCCATGTTTCGGATCGAGACCCGTTCGTCTAGCAACAGCCGCAGAACAGCATGCAGTGTGTCGATCGGCACCTTGTCCGGGATCAATTCGTCCAGCATTTTGCGGTTGGCTTCAGCTCGGGTCGGATCGCTGAGCCGCGTCATCTCGGACAGCAGGCGGCGAAGGGATTTCAGGGTCATAAGGCGCGAGAAATTCTGTTTGATGATCTCTAGCAGATTGGTCGCCAGAATTTCAGGAGGGGTGACGATGGTGGCCCCATTCAGTGCGGCGACCTCCTGGTCCTTGGGCAATATCCAGCGCGCCGGGGCACCGTAGACGGGTTCGGTCACATCGGTGCCATCAGGTAGAAAGTCGTGCCCGTCCTGTACCAGTGCGAGCACGAGTTCAGAATTCAGAACACCACGCGCCTGTTCGACCCCTTGTACTTTGATCACATAAGTTCCGGTCGGAAGATCGGCGCGGTCAGTCAATCGAATTTCGGGCAGGATAAGCCCAAAGCTTGAGGCGACATAGGTCCGCATGTTGGCGATCCGCGCGTCAAGGCCGGTACCGGGATTCAGCACCATGCTGACCAGATCGGGGGCGAATTCCAAGTGAACGTCGTCGAGGTCAAGGATATCACCGATGGCCTGTGAAACCGGAGTGTCAGACTCGGCCTCGGGGGTCTGAGCCTCTGCCTCGCTGGCGTTGCGTTTTCTGAGGCCTGAATAAGCCGCATAGCCCAGCACCCCGGCCCCAAGAATGAACGGTAAGAACGGCAAACCGGGCACCAGGGCGAACAGCACCATTAGAACCGCTACGGTGCCCAACGCCGCCGGGTGGCGTCCAAGCTGCGAGAAGATCGCATTGTCAGTTGCACCCTGCGTACCGCCACGCGCCAACAGCAAGGCAGACGCAATCGAGATGATCACTGCTGGTATCTGCGATACCAACCCGTCCCCAACGGTCAGGATTGCATAGGTTTCGAAGGCGGACGATACCGGCATCCCATGCACGATGACCCCCATGACCAATCCCATCACGAGGTTGAGAAGTGTGATGAGCAACCCGGCAATCGCATCGCCTTTGACGAATTTCGACGCGCCGTCGAGCGAACCAAAAAAGGTGGTTTCCTGCTGCTCGCGCTCGCGTCGTTCTTTGGCTTGCTGGTGATCGATGGCTCCAGCCGACATGTCACTGTCGATGGCCAACTGTTTGCCCGGCATCCCGTCCAGCGCGAACCGGGCACCCACTTCGGCCATGCGGGCCGCACCCTTTGTGATGACCATGAAGTTCACGATCAGCAGAACGCCAAACACCACAAGGCCCAGAAAGATGCTGCCGCCCATGACAAACTGGGCGAAACCTTCGATCACGTCACCAGCGGCGTTGGTGCCGGTGTGCCCCTGACCGATGATCAGCTTGGTTGAGGACACGTTCAGCGACAAGCGCAACATCAGTGAGGCCAGCAGGATCGTCGGGAAAGATGAAAAATCCAGAGGCCGCTCAATGAACAGCGTCAAGGTGAAGATCAGGATCGCCAGCGCAAAGGACGCCGCCAGCCCCACGTCCAGTACCCAGGCTGGCATGGGCAGGATCATCATCACGATGACCGCCATCAGCGCCAGCGCCAGCAGTATGGTTGGAGAGAACAAGTTGCGGGGATCGATTCGGGGCACGATCTGCTCCTAATTGAATGCAATGAATGCGGTGGCCGTGGAAGTTTCGGGGACCAGAGACCCTAGCGCGTTCTGGCCGACCGGATGAGCGTTCAGCGGGATGAGTGGGCTGGCAGATGCGGTGAATGGATCGCGTTCGTGGGCTTTGCCCGAGCCATTCAGCTGCGCCAGGACCGTCTGAAAACGGTCAGAATATGAGGCCGCGAGGTGCTGCGTACGCGAGTGGTAAGCCCCGGCAGCGGCGGGCCATGATCCAAGTTCCGCATAAAGCTGGGCCAGAAACCGCGCCGCATAAACTGCGTTTTCATCCGGATCGAACATCGCGTCGATCGAGCGAAAAGCCTTCCCGTGCCAGCGATAGTTGATCTGAAAGCAACCGACGTCAAAGCTGCGTACACCGGATTTGAAGATGTCGAACACGTAAGACTTTGCCTCAACCTCGGAGGCAAACCAATATCCCTGTCCTTCACGATTGACGGTCCATGGCCAGGGTTCCAGTAATCCGTTCTGCGTGCGGCCTGTTTCTACGCGGGCAATTGCCTTTAGAACATCGAGCGGAACGTCTTCGGCCAGCGCAGCCCGTTGCGCTGCGCGGTCACAAAGAGCTGCCGTTGTCGCCGCGTCTGCGGCCTGCGCCAAAAACATAAGCGCCGCAATCAGGAGGTTTTGAATTGGCATTCTGCCGGTCCGGAATTCTAATCAGTCCGGGCCAAGCTATCCAATCATCTGTTTACAGAGAGTTAGCGCGCCTTAGTTTCGATCAATCTTTCGGCCAAAAACCACACTGGTGTTGGTACGCAACACGCCGGGGATGCGCGCAAGTTCGTCGACCAGAATGTCGAGATCTTCGATCCGTGGCGCTTCGGCGGAAAGCAGCAGGTCAAACTCGCCATTGATTGATAAACACAGTTTGACCTCGGGATAAGCATCAAGCCGCTTGATGATCCGTGTGGTTTCTTTCTGCTGCACTTCAAGCAGAACGATGATCTGAACGCGTGGCGTATCTTCGGTTTCGCGCAAGACAACCGAGTACCCTGCTATAACGCCTCGCTCCTCCATGCGATTGATGCGTTCATGCACCGTTGTTCGGGCGACGCCAAGCTTAGAGGCGATGAGGGTCGTCGAATCGCGTGAATTGTGTTGCAAAGCGGCGATGATGCGTCGGTCAAGCTGGTCCATTGCGGCTCCGGGTTCAGGCAACTTCGCCTCGGTTTAGGGTAGTTTGGTGTTCGGGCTCAAGGCTGGTGCGGATAACGGGGATGCAGTTCATCAATGATGATCGGATGCGCATGAGGTTTTGGCCCAGACAGGTGGGGGTGATCCTGTGGAAGGTCAGGATGGTTATGGACCACCGCATTGTCTTCGCGCCGTGGCCAGGCAATGAGCACAAATACCAGACCCAGAATCGCGGCAGTTACCATTCCGGCCATGGCCACAGTTACGCCAAAGCGGGTCATCAGCCACCCGGCCAGGGGATAAAGCACCAGCCAGCAAGCATGAGACAGAGTGAACTGTGCGGCAAACACAGCGGGTCGATCTTCGGGGTGGGCGGATCGGGTCAGCAGGCGGCCCGAGGGCGTCAACGTGCTGGAGTATCCAAAGCCGACCAATAGCCAGGTCGTTGTCAGTAAGCCCAGCGTCATCGGTAGGGTGGCAGATAGCAGCGCCGCTGCTGCCATGGTGCCCGTCGCCAATGATGCACCACCCAGCATGACGCGACGCTCTGGAATGTGATCCAGAAGGCGTGGCAGTGCAAATGCCGCGAGCATCGAACCGCCACCGAACCCGGCCAGCGCGATGGCAACGGCGCTTTCAGAAAGACCAAGATCGCCGCGCACGATCACGACCGTGTTGACGATGACCATCGAACTGAGCGCGGCCGCGCTCCAACTCAGCGCCAGCAGGCCCCGCAGGCGCGGGGTTTTAAGGTAAATTCGAATGCCGCGCGTTGTGCGGTCATAGATGCCACGCGGCTGGGATGGTTTGGGTGAGGGCAAAGTTGCAGACACCACAAGCAAGGCCGAGGCGACAAAACCGACACAGGTGCCCAGAAACAGGCTGTCGAAACTGACGAACAGCAGCAAGGTGGCGGCCAGCATCGGGCTCAGCAGGCTTTCCAGATCGTAAGCCAGCCGCGACAGGGACAGGGCTTTGGTATAGTCCTGTTCGTTGGTCAGCACATCCGGGATGGTGGCCTGAAACGCGGGTGTAAATCCGGCTGAGGCGGATTGCAGCACAAAGATCAGCACGTAGACCTGCCAGATTTCGGACACGAAAGGCAGGCAGAGCGCAACCACAGCGCGCACCAAATCCAGTGCGACCAGCATCCGGCGACGATCCAGCCGCTCGGCAAAGGCAGCAGCAAGCGGGGCAACGGTGACATAGGCGATCATTTTGATCGTCAGGGCGGTGCCAAGGACCATCCCGGCGGCCTCTCCGGCCAGATCAAAGGCTAACAGCCCCAAGGCAACCGTCGCCAGCCCGGTTCCGGTCAGCGCCACGATCTGCGCGGCCAGCAGATGTCTGTAGGTGCGGTTTCTCAGGATGCTGAGCATTGTCGGAATTTCTCAATCGCGGTGTCGCATCCATAGTTCTCGTGTTGGCCATAAGGTCAAGGGTGCGGCTTTTCCAAGGACGGCGTTGAGTTTGCGGACCAAACCGCCTATCTCGGGGCCGAAAGCGCACAAAGGACATTTCCGTGGCGAACCATCTGTATAAAAATGACCTGCCGGACGGGTTGGATTTGGGCCCCACCGTGGCCATTGACTGCGAAACCATGGGGTTGAACCCGCATCGAGATCGCCTGTGCGTGATCCAGATGTCAGGAGGGGACGGCAACAGCCATATCGTTCAGGTTGAGATTGGGCAGACGCAGGCGCCGAACCTGTGCGCGATGCTGGAAAATCCGAATGTTTTGAAGCTGTTCCACTTTGGCCGCTTCGATATTGCTGCGATGTATCACACCTTTGGCGCTTTGGCCGCCCCGGTCTATTGCACCAAGATCGCCAGCCGGTTGGTGCGCACCTATACTGATCGTCATGGTCTTAAGAACCTGTGTCAGGAACTGATCGGCGTCGATATCTCGAAGCAACAGCAGATGAGCGATTGGGGCGCTGAAACGCTGACTGATGCCCAGTTGGACTATGCGGCATCGGATGTTTTGTACCTGCACCAACTGCGGGATGCACTGGACGGACGTCTGGCCCGCGAAGGCCGCACCGAAATGGCGCAGGCGTGTTTTGATTTCCTGCCGATGCGTGCGAAGCTTGACCTCGCAGGCTGGCCCGAAACCGATATTTTTGCGCACTCATGACTGACACCGAAGCATTCCTCAGAACCGCCCGGCAGGTCGTTACCGACGAAGCCCGCGCATTGGAGGTCCTTGCCGAAAGCTTGGACGAGCATTTCGCCGAAGCCGTGCAACTGATCCTGCAGGCCACTGGCCGCATCATTATCAGCGGTATTGGCAAGTCGGGACACATTGGCCACAAGATTGCAGCCACTTTGGCCAGCACCGGAACACCGGCGTATTTCGTCCATCCTGCCGAGGCCAGCCATGGTGATCTTGGCATGGTGTCGAAAGGCGATGTGGTTCTTGCCATCTCGAATTCTGGCGAAGCACCGGAACTGGCGAACTTGCTGGCCTTTACGCGTCGCTTTGGAATTCCGCTGATCGGGTTGTCGAGCAAGCCGGAAAGCACCTTGATGAAACAGGCGGATGTGCATCTGCTTATCCCGTCACTGGGAGAGGCCTGTGGTTTTGGGATGGTGCCTTCAATCTCGACGACGCTGACCCTTGCGATGGGCGACGCGCTGGCGATTGCGCTGATGAAGTACCGGGATTTCAAACCCGAAGATTTCCGCGCTTACCACCCAGGTGGAAAGTTGGGGGCGCAACTGTCTACTGTGCGTGATCTGATGCATGAAGATTTGCCCTTGGTGACCGCTGGCACCCCGATGAGCGAGGCGCTGCTGGTCATGAGTCAGAAGAGCTTTGGTGTTGTGGGAGTCACTGATCATGCAGGTCGTTTGCTGGGTATTGTGACCGATGGCGACCTGCGCAGGAACATGGACGGACTATTGAGCAAAAACACCGAAGAGGTGATGACCGAAAACCCAATGACCATTGCGCCAAGTGCCATGGCGGAGGAGGCGGTTGCAATCATGAACGATCGCAAGATCACGTCACTCTTTGTGGTTGATCCTGACACAAATGGCCCAGCTTTGGGTCTGCTGCACATACATGACTGTCTGCGTGTAGGATTGGGTTAGGAAGATGGCTGAAGTTGATCGCCATTCCCGATGGGTGCAGTTCCTGAAGGTACTGTTACCGCTTGTGGCGATTTTGTTGCTGTCTTCTGTCTTTCTTCTTTCTCGCAGCGTCGACACCAATGTCTCGGTGCCGTTCAGTGATCAGGATATTGACGACCGGCTGACAGACCAGGTGGTCACGCGGCCCGACTATAAAGGTGTCACCCGCAAGGGCGAGGAAATCCGCGTCGAAGCCCGAAGGGCCAGTCAGGGTGGCGATGGCGACACACCGACGGCAGCCGAAGTGCAGGGCCGCTTTGGACTAAGCAATGGGGGCGAGATCACACTCGAATCCAACACAGGCATCATCAGGCCAGACAAGGGTACTGCAACGTTTGCAGGGGATGTGGTCATCACCACCAGAGACGGCATCCAGGTCACCACCGACCTGTTGAATACGTCACTGGATGAAATACGTGGTGATAGCCCTGGCCAGATTGACGGAACCGGTCCGATTGGCGACTTTACTGCCGGAAGAATGGTGTTTGGGACCGAAAAAAAGGACGGTCCGGTTCATATTCTTTTTACAGGCGGCGTGAAGTTGATATATGAGCCGCAAAAAGCAGAAAGATAACTTGTGTTCGATTTACGTGTCGCCTTTTTGTGTCTAGCCGTGGCTGTCGGAGCCACACCTGTTTCTGCACAAGAGGCTCAGGTGGCGTTCGGCTCTGTCAATGCCGACCCGACGCTGCCGGTCGAGGTGACGTCCGAGACATTGAACGTGAATCAGGAAGATGGATCGGCCGAGTTTATCGGCAACGTCATTGTCATCCAGGGTGAGATGCGCCTGACGGCAGACCGGGTTCTTGTCATCTATAACGAAGAACGCTCGGCCATCGAACGGATGGAGGCCACCGAAAACGTGGTTCTGGTCAGTCCGCCCGACGCAGCCGAGGGCGATTGGGCAGAATACACCATCGACTCCGGCGTGATTGAGATGAAGGGCAACGTGTTGCTGACGCAGGGCCCAAGTATCATCAGCGGCGACGAGATGATTGCAAATCTGACGACGGGAACTGCGACGATGTCAGGGCGTGTCAAAACCATTCTGCAACAAGGTGGCAACTGATGAACCGGCCCGAACTCTCCATCGCTGAAGGTTCTTCCGGTCTGAAGATCGAAAAGCTACGAAAGTCTTATCGCAAGAAGACCGTCATTCGCGATGTGTCCATGGAATTGAACCGCTCCGAGGTCGTGGCGTTGCTAGGCCCGAACGGATCGGGCAAGACCACCACTTTTTATTCTGTCGCCGGTCTGGTTTTCCCCGAAGCGGGCACGGTCACGATTGATGGGCAGAGCGTCACGACCCTGCCGATGTATCGTCGTGCACGGATGGGGATCGGATATCTGCCGCAGGAGATGTCGATTTTCCGCGGGATGAGCGTTGAAGACAACATCGCTTCGGTTCTAGATATCACGGTTAAACATGCCCATCGCCGCAAGGAGCGGCTGGAAGAGCTGCTATCGGACTTTTCCATCGAACACCTGCGCCGAGCGCCTGCATTGGCATTGTCCGGCGGGGAACGCCGCCGGGTCGAAATTGCGCGCTGTCTGGCCGCCGATCCGAAATATCTGCTGTTGGACGAACCATTTGCGGGTGTCGACCCGATCAGTGTCGGTGATATCCGGCATCTGGTGGCCGATCTGAAAAAGCGTGGCATCGGAGTGCTGATCACGGATCATAACGTCCGGGAAACGCTGGAGATTGTGGATCGGGCTTATATCTTGCATGACGGCCAGGTTTTGATGTCAGGCACGCCCGATGAAGTTGTCGAAAACGAAAATGTTCGCCGGGTCTATCTGGGTGAAAACTTCCGTATTTCATAAGGTTGTGCGGAGATGCGCCTGATGCATGACGGAAATCACGTATATACACACCTGTTTTGATTGACTCTTCCCTCACCTCTTGGCTCAATTGGCATATGGCATTTCTTCGGTTCCAAACTGGATCTCGATCTCCCTTCGTTGAAGGGCCGGGCCAACGGCAACCGCAGAACATGCCGATACCCCCCACCCGATAAAAACAAGTCAGTCGCGTTACGCGACGTCAGAATGGGTGTGAATTGTGAAGGAGATCACATGCGTTACCAAATCAGCGGAAAACAGATCGACATCGGTGCGGCCCTGCAGACCCATGTGCAGACCGAACTGGGCGAGGTCGTGGGCAAATATGCCCAGCGGCCTACAGACGCCAACGTCGTCTTTTCCCGTTCGGCGCATGAATATGTATGCGAAACCACCGTGCATCTGTCGACCGGCCTGACCGCACAGGCCAAGGCGCACGCGACCGAGATTTACGCGGCATTCGAAGGCTGCTGCGACAAGATGGAGACACAACTGCGACGCTATAAGCGCCGCCTGAAAGACCACCACAAGGATCGGTCCGAGCCGGTTGAACTCTTTGGCGCGTCCTCTTATATCCTCGCCTCTGACGAATCGGAGACGGCAGACGAACCCGAATCGCTGCAGCCCATGATCGTGGCTGAGATGGAAACCAAGATCCCATCGCTCAGTGTTGGTGAAGCCGTCATGCAGATGGAACTCGCTGGTGCTCCGGTACTGGTGTTCCGAAATGAGAACAAGGACGGATTGAATGTCGTTTATCGCCGCGAGGACGGCAATATCGGTTGGATCGATCCGTAACAGGCAAGACTAATCGGCCTGCCCCCGAATAGCTGGGGGCACGGCTTAGGAGCAAAATGATGGAGCTTTCGAGCATTCTAAAGCCAGAAGCGGTGCGTGTACTGTCCGCTGCTTCCAGCAAGAAGCGTTTGTTTCAGGAAATTGGCGATGTGGGCGCCGCGACGCTTGGGCTGGATGCTCAGACGATCGTAGACAGCCTGCTTGAGAGGGAGAGCCTTGGCCCAACTGGTGTTGGACATGGTGTTGCACTTCCGCACGCACGGCTTTCCGAACTGGAATCGGTTTCGGGCGTGTTTGTCATGCTGGAAAAGCCCATCGACTTCGGGTCGGTCGACCGTCAGCCGGTCGATTTGGCGTTTTCCCTGTTTGCGCCAGAAGAGGCGGGGGTTGAACACCTTAAGGCGCTGGCGTTGGTCTCGCGCACGCTGCGCGAGCAATCGGTCTGCGCCAAGCTGCGGGCCAACCCTGACCCGGTAAAGCTGTATGCCATTCTGACTGAAGCGCAATCGATGCAAGCTGCCTGATTGGCCCACTTATCAACAAATAAAGCCCCCGATTTGTCGGGGGCTTTTTTTGTTTCTTTAGCTGGCGTGATCAGCCGCCGGATCCCATTTCCAGCGTCCACCAGATCTTGCCACCGCCTTCTTGGTGCCAGGCGAATCCCATCTGGGTGGCGCGCGGGTCCATGATCACAGCACGAGGACCGGGTTCCTGCATCCATGCGGCCAGCGTTTCGGTCTCGGTCTCAAAGGTTTCCGAGATCGCTTCACCCAGGAATGTACCGAAGTAACCGGCGCGCGCCGCGCGATCCAACGGAGACGAACCGTCCGAACCAAAATGCCAGGGCCGATTCTGTCGCGCCATGTCTTTCGCATGAGTGGCGGCAGCTGCATTCAGTTGCGAGTTCAATTGGACCTGTTGCAGGCCAGATGCTTGCCGCAAGGCATTCACCGAATCCAGCATTCTGAACTGCAGCTTTTCAGGGTTGCCACGAATTTTGTACACAGATGGCAGCGGCCTGCCATCGGCGCCAATAGCGGATGTGCCCGAATCGGTACATGCCGCAAGTGCGACAAAACAAATCGCTAGTAGAGAAAGAATACGTGTCATGATCGGCCTAAATATTGTGTCGAGAAGGGAAATAGCCTGCTTGACCGCCCGGAGCAAACCTACAATGCCCCAACCTTGCGTGATTCTGCCGGTTTGATTTGCGACTGAAGCATTCTGGCCATAAAATGCCTTAGATTTTGCATTTGCTGTTAGCAGAGGACCGATCTCCATGGTCAAGAAACATATTCTTACATCGACGCGCCGGGGATTCCTGGCCGGTGCAACCGCCAGCTTGGCCTCGCCTGCGTTGGCTCAGTATATTCCGGGCGACCCGCTACGCCCCGCCCCGGAACCGGAAGCTCCGGTACGCCGCAATGTGTCGGGATTCCGTGCGCTGGACTGGCAGCCCTATTTTTCGAACACTCGAAACGGTGCTATTCTGGTGGATACCGTATCCAGAGCGCTGCATTATTGGTCAGATGATCAATCCGTATACAAACTGTACCCCTCTTCGGTGCCTCTGACCGAGGAATTGACCCGTCGCGGACGCACCAGTGTCATTCGCAAGGTGGAAGGCCCAAGCTGGTCACCGACGCCATCGATGAAGAAGCGCAACCCTGAATGGCCGGATTATATTCCGCCGGGTCCTGATAACCCGCTGGGAACACACGCTTTATATCTGAGCTGGAAGTATTATCGCATCCATGGCACCCACGATACGCGTAAAATTGGACGCCGGTCGTCGAACGGGTGCATTGGCTTGTTCAACGATGACATCGCCGAACTGTTTTCTATGGCTAAGGTCGGCACGCAAGTGTTGCTAATTTGACGACATTTTCGCGCACGAACCCGCTTGCGGGACAAGTTGCAATTGCAATCCGCCTGCATTGCTGATTAGAAAAACTCACGAGGTAAGTCTTAGATGCGTGGTTTCGCTATTGGGAATCGCGCAAATTCTGGAGGTTAATATGAAGAAACTCGTTCTCGCTGCTGCTCTGACTGCTGCTGCTTCGACCGCATATGCTGGCAATCTGGAAGAGCCGGTTGTTGAAGCACCTGTTGTTGTCGAAGAGACCCAAGGTTCGTCGCAGGGCATCATCCTGCCGCTGATCCTGCTGGTTGTTGTTGCCGCAGCTGTTGCAGCAAGCTAAGTCGACGAGACTTTATGCACTTAAAAGGCGGTGGTGCAAACCACCGCCTTTTTTCGTGTCTGGTGAAAGCGCGATTAGTCTAACCAACCACGCAGATTGTCTTCGATCACCTTACTCAGCGCGGCGATATGCGAATCATCGTCGTTAAGGCAAGGGATATAGGTGAACGATTCACCACCTGCCTCTTCGAAGCTCTCTTTGATCTCTTCGTTGATCTCTTCCAGCGTCTCAATGCAATCGGCAGAGAAGGCAGGTGCGATGACGGCGATGTTCTTCTTACCCTGACGCGCCAGATCAGCCACGTGATCAACGGTGTAGGGCTTCAGCCATTCTTCAGGTCCAAAGCGCGATTGAAAGGTCGAGATCAGCTGATCATCCGTCCATCCCAGACGCTCTTTCAGTAGCCTTGATGTTTTCACGCATTGGCAGTGGTAGGGGTCCCCTTGCTGCAAATAGCGCTGGGGCATCCCGTGATACGAGCAGACCAGGACATCCGGTTTTGTCTCCATATCTGCATAGGCGCGCTCGACAGAGCTCGCCAACGCATCGATATAGGCAGGTTCGTCGAAATAGGCCGGAACAGTTCGGCTGGCAGGCTGCCATGTCTCTTTCATCAACGCGCGGAAGAACTGATCATTTGCTGTAGCAGTCGTGGCACCGGCGTATTGCGGGTAGAGCGGGAAGAACAGGATGCGATCACAGCCTTCTTCTACCATCTCTCGGACCTTCGACGGAGTTGAAGGATTGCCGTAACGCATGCAAAAATCCAGCATCACCCGATCGCCATACCGCTGCTGCATCGCTGCGCGCAGCTTGGCAGTCTGATCTTTGGTGATCGTCATCAACGGGCTTTCGCCCTTATCGTGATTCCAGATTGACTTGTACGCCTCACCCGAACTGAAAGGCCGCTTGGTCAGAATGATGCTTTGCAGAATCGGCTGCCACTTCCACGCCGGGTAGTCGATCACGCGCTTGTCCGACAGGAACTCGTTCAGATACCGCCGCATAGGCCAATAACTGTAGTCATCTGGAGTTCCCAGATTAGCCAGCAGGATGCCGACGCGGCCCATCTTGACCTTGGGATGGTCTGCAGGGGCATGGGTTGGACGAGTGGCATCAAACATTGAAAGCTTCCTGATTTGTGGTGTCTGGCCAGAGATATAGGGAAAAGGCCGGTCGTCAATCGGGCAGTTTGCCCTCATCCGTACCTAGCGCATCAGCCAGCCGCATCTTGGCGGATCCCGGACGCAAAGGTTTGGGTTGGCTGTCATCGGGGGTCCAGCCCGTCAGACAGATCAATTCAAATGTTGCCGTCAGGCGGCCCTGTGGCGATTTGTAATGTCCGGCATAGATGTCTTGCGCTTTGTCAAAAACAGCACGTCGGGTCGCGTGTTTCAGGCGATCGGCCAATGCGTTGGTTTCTCCCATTGCACGCAGATCACGCATCAGATGCAGCAGATCGCGGTATTCCGCAGACAGTGTCGCCTTGTCGGCGACGGGTAAAGCCAGCCCGGCCCGCTGCAGCAGCCCCCCCAGATCACGAAGCTCGGCCATAGGAGCAATACGGGGGCTGAGACCGCCAGTCACCTCGATCTCGGCTTGACCCAAAGCCGCGCGTAATTCCTTAAGGGTGTCGCCACCTAAACATACCGCTAACAGCAATCCGTCGGATTTTAGGGCGCGATGGCATTGGATCAGTTGGCCGACCGGGTCGTTTGCCCAATGCAGTGCCATCGCATGTATCAAGAGATCATGCGCTCCTGGAGTTAGGTCGAGAACATCTTCATCCCTGATCACCCGGGCCTCGGGCCACAACCCCTCCCAGATATGAGGGAAGGGGGTCACGACGGCGGGGGCCTTAAAGGTTTTGTTAACCATGGACAGACGATCCTGCACTTCGTCGACAGCGACATGGTGCAGGAAAAGCGCGTCGTCCCGCGCGCGGCTGCGGTGAAGCGCAAGGACGGCGCGGTCAAACAGAGAGGGTGTAGTGTCGGACGGAAGCTTCATAAGCCGCAAGTATCGCATTCGTCAGGGGATTCAAACCGCTGTCGAGATGATCTACCCACCGCATTGCCTGTCCTGCGGAGCACTGACCGAATCCGATTTCGGCCTCTGCGGCGCATGCTGGCGCGACACGCCGTTCATCGGTGGCACCGTCTGCGAAAGCTGCGGCATGCCACTTCCCGGCGCGCGGGACGGACACCGGATTGAATGTGATGACTGCCTCAGGGCACCACGCGCGTGGCAGCATGGTCGGGCAGCGTTGCTGTATCAGGGGCGCGCGAAGGCACTCATACTTGCCTTTAAGCACGGGGATCGGCCTGAGTTGGCCCGCCCTGCCGCACGCTGGATGGCTCAAGCCGGGCAAGAGCTGTTGCACCCGAACATGCTGATCGCGCCGGTTCCGCTGCACTGGACCCGGCTGATCAAGCGTCGCTACAATCAATCGGTGCTGCTGGCGGGGCATCTGGGCCGGGAAGCGGAGTTGAGCGTCTGCCCCGATCTTCTGGTACGCACGGTACGCACCCCTGTTCTGGATGGAAAAACTGCGGTTGAGCGATCCCTTGCGCTGTCCAACGCCATATCTCTGCATCGAAAACGTGCACCCATGATCAGAGGCCGGGATATTCTTCTGGTCGATGATGTTATGACCTCGGGTGCGACGTTGGACGCCTGCGCGCGTGTCTGTCGCGCGTCAGGGGCAAATCATATTTTCGTGTTGGTACTGGCGCGCGTTGCCAAGGATGCCTAATTCGCCCAAGAATGTGCGAAACCCAAAGGGACGGAATATGAAGCCGGTAGAAATCTACACCTCGCCGCTGTGCGGCTTTTGTCATGCGGCCAAGCGGTTGTTGAAACAGAAAGGCGTCGAATTCAAGGAAATCGACGTGCTGATGCATCCGAAACGCAAACCTGAAATGATCCAGCGCGCGGCAGGAAAACGCACTGTGCCGCAGATTTTTGTGGGCACCACCCATGTTGGTGGGTGCGACGATCTTTACGAGCTTGAACGTCAGGGCAAGCTGGACCGCCTGCTGGCGGCTTGATGAAAACCGCTTTGCTGCAGATCACCGCGTCGGATGATCCGGCTGCGAATCTCGAGATGGTGCGTGCCATGATGGCCCACGCGGCAGCGCAGGGTGCGCAGTTCATTCTGACGCCCGAGGTCACGAATTGCGTCTCCACCAGCACCACACGCCAGCACGAGGTTCTGCAGCACGAAGAAGATGACATTACTTTGGCGGGTCTGTGCGAACAGGCCGCCAAATTGGGTGTCTGGCTGCTGATCGGGTCACTTGCGATCAAAACGCATGACTCGGACGGGCGCTTTGCCAACCGTAGCTTCATGGTCAACCCGCAGGGGCAGATCGTGGCGCGGTACGACAAGATTCACATGTTCGACGTGCAGGTCACGGAATCCGAGACCTTCCGCGAATCGAAGAACTATCGCCCCGGTCAGAAAGCGGTGATTGCCGACACCGATTTCGGTAAAGTCGGCCTGACCATCTGCTATGATATTCGATTTCCCTACCTGTATGCCGCTTTGGCGCAGGCGGGCGCGCGGATTCTCACCGTCCCGGCGGCGTTTTCGCCGGTCACCGGTGCTGCCCATTGGGAAGCACTGCTGCGCGCGCGGGCCATTGAGACCGGCTGCTGGGTGCTGGCTCCGGCACAAACGGGTGAGCACCCTAAAACTCGCGGCAAGACGCGATATACACACGGCCACAGTATGATTGTCGCCCCGTGGGGAGAGGTGCTGATCGACGCAGGCACCGATCCGGGCATTCACTTTTTTGATTTGGATGATAGGTCTGTTACAGAGGCGCGACGACGCGTGCCTTCACTAACACATGTCCGCCCCTTTGACGCACCCTGATCCAGAACCGGACCATGACTGACGAAAAAAATGCCCTTGCGGTCACGCTGTTCAGCGAGATCCTGACCGCCGATCAGCTATTGCGCAACCGGCTGAGCCGGGTGCTGCCCAAGGGCATGGAAATCTCGCATTTCTCGGTGCTGAACCATCTGGTGTTTGTCGGCGACGAGCGCACCCCGGCGCAACTTGCCAACACGTTCCATGTGACGCGCGGGGCGATGACCAACACTTTGGCCAAGCTGGAATGGGCCGGTTATATCCACATCCGCCCCGACTGGGACGACGCCCGCCGCAAGATGGTCGCCATCAGCCCCGCAGGCCGACGCGCACGCGATCAGGCGATTTCCTCGATTGCCCCGCTGATCAACCGCGTGGTCGGAGAGCTGGGGCTGGAGCGGGTGCGCAGCACGCTGCCCGTGCTACGGGATTTGCGGTTGCAGTTGGAGGGGGAGTAGGGGCTTTACGCCAACTGCGCCAAAGGATCTTAAAAGATGACGGATGAAATTTGGGTTTCAGACATTACCGTCGGGATGGACCTGCAGAGGCCATTCCGGGCGCTTGTCCCCGATGATTTTCCTGAAGAACCAAGTGAACGCTTCAAGGCCTTCAGGTGGCAACCCGGATCAGGTTATCATGCGAATCTGTATCGTTGGCAGCGCCACGGGGAGCCGCTGGAGCAGCAGGATATCTTGCCGGATTTCTTTCAAGAGGTTGCACCTGAAGATCATGATTTTGAGCCTCACTACGGCAAGTATTCTGCTGTAATCACGTTGTTTGGAATTCTCGCGGTTCGATCAGATGTTGCCGATGTCCTCAAGAACTTCGACTTGGGGCAAGGGGGGCTTTATCCCGTCAACCTATTCGAAAAAGACAAGATCACACCGATTGAGCAGAACTACTCGATCCTGTGGATCGCAAACAAATCAGGCACGCTGAACATTGCTGAGTCAAAAGGCCTTCTGCGTCGCCGACCCGATCGGGATGACCTTTTCCGACTTCCTGAATGGAAGGATGCCAAGCCCGGGGATGTTTTCTGCAATGCGGATGCGGCGTCCGGGATCGACATTTGGCGCGACCAGGGCGTACCACATCGTGTTTTTCTAAATGGGCTTCTTAAACAAGCGTTAGACGAAGCTGGGTTTGCTCCAGCATTCAGTTTTCACCGTTTGGCCGTCAAATAGGCAATTGTAAGATGGGTGCAATCGCCCATCCTACCTCGGCTTCACACTCGCCGTCACATAGTTCACACTCAAATCCCGGTCCGAGATCGACCAGCTCCACAGGATCGGGTTGAAGACGAACCCCTTGCGGTCCACCGGTTCCAGCCCGGCCTGGCGCAGTAGGTCGAACAGCTCATCCGGGGTGATGAACTTGTTCCACTCGTGCGTGCCGCGCGGCAGCCAACGCATGACGACCTCGGCCCCGATGATGGCCATCGCGTAGGATTTCGGGTTGCGATTGATGGTTGAGCAGATCAGTAACCCGCCCGGTTTCAGCAATTGCTGCGATGCGGTCAGGAAACCCAACGGATCAGCGACGTGTTCGACCACTTCCATATTCAGCACCACATCGAACTGTTCGCCTGCGGCGGCCATGTCTTCGGCGGTAGTGTGGCGGTAGTCGATCTGCAGCCCCGATTGCTCGGCATGGATGCGAGCGACCGGCAGGTTGCCTTCGGCGGCGTCGGCGCCCACGACCGTGGCGCCCAAACGCGCCATCGGTTCGCTCAATAACCCGCCGCCGCAGCCGATATCCAGCAGGCGCAAGCCTTCGAAGGGACGCGGAGCTTTCAGATCACGGTCGAACTCGCCTGCGATCTGCTGTGTGATATAATCCAGGCGACACGGATTCAGCATGTGCAGAGGTTTGAATTTCCCATGCGGGTCCCACCATTCCGCAGCCATCGCCTCGAATTTTGCGATCTCGGACGGGTCAACCGTGTTCGGATGCGCTTGCATTCCTGTCTCCGTGTGCTCTTTTACGCTTAAGGACTATATAGGGCCGTAATGGATAAGTACCCGGACCAAAAGCGCGCAGTTCAATATCTTTACCCGCCGATCGATCCGTTCGATCAGCGCGTGGTCGATATGGGCGATGGGCACCGTATTTATGTGGAACAATGCGGTAATCCCAATGGGATACCAGTGGTGATCCTGCATGGCGGGCCGGGCGGCGGCTGCAGCCCGGCGATGCGACGGTATTTCAACCCGGATGCCTATCGGGTGATTCTCTTTGATCAGCGCGGATGTGGCCGGTCGCGGCCAACCGCGTCAGTCGAAAACAACACGACATGGCATCTGGTGGCGGATATCGAGCGTCTGCGCAAATTGTTCGACATCGAAGATTGGATCGTCTTTGGCGGCAGCTGGGGCGCGACACTGGCGTTGATCTATGCCCAAACACATCCAGATCGGGTAAATCGGCTGGTATTGCGCGGCGTGTTTCTGGCCACACAGGCCGAGCTGGACTGGTTTTATGGCGGTGGTGCGGGCAAATTCTGGCCTGAACAATGGGCCAAGTTCACCTCTCTCTTGCCCGAACATGAAGTAAATGACGCAATTTCGGCCTACAACAAGCGCCTGTTTTCGGGCGACCGCGCGACCGAGATCCTGTATGCTCGCGCCTGGTCACATTGGGAAAACGCTTTGGCCTCGATCCATACCAATGGGTCGGTTGGGGAAAGTCCCGGCGAATACGCGCGAACTTTTGCGCGGCTTGAGAATCACTATTTCACGAACAAGGCGTTTCTTGAGTATGACGGGCAAATTCTGGATCAGATGGACCGGATTGCCCATATTCCCGGTCATATCGTTCAGGGACGCTATGACATGATCTGCCCACCGCAGGCTGCATGGAACCTGTCCGAGGGCTGGCCCAATGCTGAACTGAAGATGGTACGGCAAGCCGGTCACGCCCTGTCAGAACCGGGCATCAGCGCGGAACTGGTTCGGATCATGGATCGCGTGTCGGAGGAAACGGTATGACTCGCATCGACCGTCGCGCATTATTTGCCTCGGGCGCCGCCGCCGCTTTGCTGGCGGCGACAGGAGCGTCTCTGGCCGATACGCCGAAACAGGGTGGTACCTTGCGGCTGGCGGTGCCACGCGACAATAGTTTGGAACAGGTGGCGCGAGGGGCTGTCTTTGACAGCCTGACCGAGATCGCGCCCGATGGTACCCTGCGCGGAGAGCTGGCTACAAATTGGCAGACCGATGCTGATGCGCGGGTCTGGAACTTTGATCTGCGCGACGATGCTGTGTTCCACGATGGCACCAAGCTGGACGTGAACGATGTTCTAGCTGTTCTGGAAGATATTGGACAGGCCGAGGCCATTGCACCTGATCGTGTGCAGCTGCAATTGGCCGAGGGCAATCCGGGACTACCATTCTTGCTGGCTGGGTCACGGTTTGTCATTGCGCGAGGGGGCGTGACGCCACTGGCTCAGGCCAACGGCACAGGATGCTACCGGGTTGAGCGGGCCGAGGATGAACGTCATTTCCGCGCACGCAGGGTGTCCAATCACTACAAAAGCGGAACGGCAGGATGGGTTGATACGCTTGAGATTATCGTGATCCCGGACGCCGGGGTGCGGGCCGAAGCATTGCGCGATGGATATGTAGATATCGCAGCGCTCCCGGCTGGTGAGGAGCTGACCGCGCAACGCGGGCTGCGATATCATCCGTCTGAGGCCGAGATGGCGTTGGCAATGGCCTCTCATGTCGGTATGCCGCGCCAGATCAGCCGGGCTGCGCTGGATGATGGGCGCATCGCCGAACGGTGGTGGCTGGCGTAAATTTGATCACGATTTGCGCCGGGGGTTGCAGACTCAGGAACTCCTGCGTATATGCAGTTGCAACAGCGGCGCGTCGGACTTCTGGTCCGGGGCTCCACCGGAAAATTCGACGGGCCGCGCGCCCGTTTTTTTGTGCCCGATAACAGGGTAGAGAACCTGAATGACAAACGACCTGATAGCCAAAGCTGCCATCGACCGGCGACTGGCCGAGATCATCACCCCTGTGATCGAGGATCTGGGGTATGAGCTTGTCCGCATTCGGCTGATGAGCGGCAAGACCACCACGATGCAGATTATGGCAGACAAGCCCGATGGCGGCATCGAAGTGGATGACTGCGCCGAGATTTCCAATGCGGTCAGCGCCACGCTGGATGTCGAAGACCCCATTTTGGACGCCTACACGCTTGAAGTTTCCAGCCCTGGAATTGACCGTCCTCTGACCCGTCTCAAAGATTTTGAGACGTTCGAAGGGTATGAGGCCAAGATCGAAACCGCAGAACTGATCGACGGTCGCCGCCGCTTCAAGGGCGAATTGGCCGGGATCGAAGGGGATGAGGTTCTGATCAACATCCCCGAGGGAGACGAGACCATTACCATCGGACTGCAATTTGACTGGCTGAGCGACGCCAAGCTGGTTCTGACCGATGACCTGATCAAGGAAATGCTGCGCCAGCGCAAAGACGCTGGTGCCCTGAACGAAAACGCTTTCGACGAGATTGAGACCGAAGGGTCCGAAGAGGAGACGAACTGATGGCAATCACCTCAGCCAACCAGCTGGAGCTGCTGCAGACCGCCGAGGCCGTGGCCCGCGAAAAGATGATCGACCCCGGTCTGGTTGTCGAAGCGATGGAGGAATCGCTCGCACGTGCCGCCAAAAGCCGTTACGGCGCGGAAATGGACATCCGCGTGTCCATCGACCGCAAGACTGGCAAGGCGACCTTTACCCGTGTCCGCACCGTGGTCGAGGATGAAGAGCTTGAGAATTATCAGGCCGAGATGACCGTCGAGCAGGCCAAGCAGTACATGGAGGCGCCCGAGGTTGGTGACGTCTTCGTTGAAGAAGTCCCGCCCGTGGAAATGGGCCGTATCGCTGCTCAGTCCGCCAAGCAGGTCATCTTGCAAAAGGTTCGCGAAGCCGAGCGTGATCGTCAGTACGAAGAATTCAAGGATCGTGCCGGCACCATCATCAACGGTGCGGTCAAGCGTGAAGAGTTTGGCAATGTGATCGTCGATCTGGGCGGTGCCGAGGCTGTTCTGCGCCGCAATGACAAGATCGGTCGCGAAAGCTATCGCCCGAATGACCGTGTGCGCGCCTATATCAAAGAGGTTCGCCGCGAGGTGCGTGGTCACCAGATCTTCCTGTCGCGCACTGCGCCGGAATTCATGGCCGAGCTGTTCAAGATGGAAGTTCCGGAAATCTATGACGGCATCATCGAGGTCAAGGCCGTTGCTCGTGATCCCGGCTCGCGCGCCAAGATTGCCGTGATTTCTTATGACGGCTCGATTGACCCCGTCGGCGCTTGTGTTGGTATGCGCGGCAGCCGCGTGCAGGCCGTTGTGAACGAGCTGCAGGGCGAAAAGATCGACATCATTCCGTGGAACGAAGATCAGCCGACTTTCCTTGTCAACGCTCTGCAGCCCGCCGAAGTTTCAAAGGTGGTTCTGGACGAAGAAGCCGGCAAGATCGAAGTTGTGGTTCCCGAGGAGCAACTGAGCCTCGCCATTGGCCGTCGTGGTCAGAACGTGCGTCTGGCCAGCCAGCTGACCAATCTGGACATCGACATCATGACCGAAGCCGAAGAATCGGCGCGCCGTCAGAAAGAATTCGAGGCCCGTACCCAGTTGTTCATGGAAACGCTGGATCTGGACGAATTCTTTGCTCAGCTGCTGGTTTCTGAAGGCTTCACCAACCTCGAAGAAGTGGCATACGTTGAAATCGACGAACTGCTGGTCATCGACGGTGTGGATGAAGGAACCGCGCAAGAACTTCAGACACGTGCACGCGAATTCCTGGAAGCTCAGGCCAAAGCGGCGCTGGATGCAGCCCGTGCGCTGGGTGCCGAGGACAGTCTTATTGAATTCGAGGGCCTGACACCCCAGATGGTAGAGGCGCTGGCCAAGGATGATGTGAAGACTCTGGAAGACTTCGCAACCTGCGCCGACTGGGAACTGGCCGGTGGCTGGACCACGGTCGATGGCGAACGCATCAAGGATGATGGTGTACTGGAGCCCTTCGGCGTGACGCTGGAAGAAGCGCAGGATCTGGTCATGACCGCGCGCATCATGCTGGGCTGGGTTGATCCGGCCGAGCTGGAGCAGGCCGAAGAAGACGGCGAAGCAACCGATGAGGAGGTCGAGGCCTGATCTCAGGCCTCGGGTGGCTGACATGGGTCGCGGTGGCGTCCATAAGGATCGGTCGGAAGGCCCTGAACGCAAGTGCATCGCCACGGGCGAGGTTCAGCCCAAATATGGCTTGATCCGCTTTGTGACGGGGCCGGATGGTCAGGTCTTTCCCGATGTCGCGGCGAAATTGCCGGGGCGTGGGGTTTATGTTGCGGCGGATCGTGCGGCGCTGGACAAGGCGGTGAACAAGAAACTGTTCTCGCGCGGGTTTAAGGCACAGGTGAGTGCCGCCAAGGACCTGACCGATGAGGTCGAGAAACAGGTGGCGCGTCGTGTGATCGAGCTGATCAGTCTGGCGCGCAAGTCCGGTGACGCGGTCGCCGGGTATGAAAAGGTCAAGTCGTGGCTGGACCGGGAAGAGGCCCAGGTGCTGATTCAGGCCTCAGACGGATCGGGGCGCGGCAAGTCGAAACTCAGCACGCCGCACTTCGGGAAATACATCGGCTGGCTGACCGCAGACGAGCTTGGGGCGGCATTTGGGCGCCAAACCGTGATTCATGCGGCCTTGGCCTCTGGCGGACTCGCCAAACGTGTTGTAGAGGAAGCGCAGCGCCTGCGTGGCTTGCGCGAAAAGGATGACGGCGGCAAGGGCCGCTCGGAAGGGTAAGAAGCTTTATGAGCGATAGTGACGGCAAAAAGACATTGGGTCTTCGTGGCGGGGCACGCCCCGGAAATGTGAAACAGAGTTTCAGCCACGGACGCACCAAGAATGTCGTGGTGGAGACCAAACGCAAACGCGTGGTCGTACCCAAGCCGGGCGCGACCAAACCAAGTGGTGGTGCGACACCTTCGGGTGATCCTTCGCGTCGCCCAGCGGGTATTTCCGATGCGGAAATGGCGCGTCGTATGAAGGCGTTGCAAGCCGCCAAAGCGCGCGAGGCTGAAGAGGCCGCTGCCCGTGAGGCGCAGGAAAAGGCGCGCGAAGAAGAACGCGCACGCCGCCGGGCCGAACAAGAGGCCAAGGAACGCGAGCAGCGTGAAGCTGAAGAGCGTGCCCGTGCCAAGGCCGAAGAGGAAGAACGCAAGCGTAAAGAGGCCGAGGAAGCAGCCCAGCGTGCTGCTGCAGCGCCCGCCCCCGCCGAGCCCAAAGCCGCGCGCAGCCCATCCAGCAAGCCTGCACCTGCTGCTGCACCGCGCAAGCAGGATCGCGAGCGTGAGCAGCGTGGCCGTGGCAAGGGCCGTGACGACAACCGCCGCTCGGGCAAGCTGACACTTGGTCAAGCCACTGGCGGCGAAGGCAATCGCCAACGCTCGATGGCCGCGATGAAGCGCAAGCAGGAGCGTGCGCGCCAGAAGGCCATGGGCGGCACGGTCGAGCGGGAAAAGGTGATCCGCGACGTTCAGCTGCCCGAGGCGATCATGGTCTCGGAACTGGCCAACCGTATGGCCGAGCGTGTCGCTGACGTTGTCAAATCGCTGATGCAGATGGGCATGATGGTCACGCAGAACCAGACCATCGATGCTGACACCGCTGAACTGATCATCGAAGAATTTGGCCACAAGGTCACGCGTGTCTCTGATTCGGATGTTGAAGACGTCATCAAAGAGGTCGAAGACAGCGATGACGATCTGCAGCCCCGTCCGCCGGTCATCACCATCATGGGTCACGTTGACCATGGTAAGACCTCGCTGCTGGATGCGATCCGCGACGCGCGTGTTGTTGCCGGCGAAGCCGGTGGAATCACGCAACATATCGGTGCCTATCAGGTGAAAACCGACGGCGGCACCACGCTGACCTTCCTGGATACGCCTGGCCACGCGGCCTTTACCTCAATGCGCTCTCGCGGTGCTCAGGTCACGGATATCGTGGTTCTGGTTGTTGCCGCCGACGACGCGGTGATGCCGCAGACGATCGAGGCGATCAACCACGCCAAAGCGGCCGAAGTGCCGATGATCGTGGCGATCAACAAGATCGACAAGCCCGACGCGAACCCCGACAAAGTCCGCACAGACTTGCTGCAGCACGAAGTGATCGTCGAGAAGATGTCGGGTGAGGTTCAGGACGTTGAGGTCTCGGCCATGACTGGTCAGGGTCTGGACGAATTGCTGGAAGCCATTGCGCTGCAGGCCGAGATTCTGGAACTGAAAGCCAACCCAGATCGCGCCGCCCAAGGTGCCGTGATTGAGGCGCAGCTGGATGTGGGCCGTGGCCCCGTCGCTACCGTTCTGGTTCAGAACGGCACGCTGCGTCAGGGCGATATCTTTGTCGTGGGTGAGCAGTACGGTAAGGTGCGTGCGCTGATCAACGACAAGGGCGACCGCGTCAAAGAAGCTGGCCCCTCGGTTCCGGTCGAGGTTCTGGGGCTCAACGGCACGCCCGAAGCAGGTGACGTTCTGAACGTGACCGAGACCGAAGCGCAGGCCCGTGAGATCGCTGCTTATCGTGAGCAAGCCGCCAAGGACAAACGCGCCGCCGCCGGTGCCGCGACCACCCTTGAGCAGCTGATGCAGAAGGCCAAGGAAGACGAAAACGTCACCGAGCTGCCTATTCTGATGAAAGCGGATGTGCAGGGCTCTGCCGAAGCCATCGTTCAGGCGATGGAGAAGATCGGCAATGACGAAGTGCGCGTACGTGTTCTACACTCGGGCGTTGGTGCGATCACCGAGACGGATGTCGGCCTGGCCGAAGCCTCCGGCGCTCCGATCTTTGGTTTCAATGTCCGTGCCAACGCATCGGCGCGGAATACCGCGAACCAGAAGGGCGTCGAGATCCGGTATTACTCGGTGATCTACGATCTGGTTGATGACGTGAAAGCAGCCGCATCGGGCCTGCTGAGCGCCGAGATTCGCGAAAAGTTCATCGGTTACGCCGAGATCAAAGAGGTCTTCAAGGTTACCGGTGTTGGCAAAGTTGCCGGCTGTCTGGTCACCGAAGGTGTTGCCCGCCGCTCGGCTGGCGTACGCCTGCTGCGCGACAACGTGGTGATCCACGAAGGTACGCTGAAGACCCTCAAGCGCTTCAAGGATGAAGTGGCCGAAGTTCAGTCGGGTCAGGAATGCGGTATGGCGTTCGAGAACTACGACGATATTCGCGCCGGCGACGTGATCGAGATTTTCGAACGCGAAGAGGTCACGCGTACGCTGGACTGATCCGGTTCAGAGAAGAAACTTGAAGCAGCGGCCCCACGAGGCCGCTGTTTTCTTTTGCCGGTTACTCGCCGCGCGACGACAGAAACGTGCCCGATGGCATGATGATGTCGAAGTGGTGTTTACCCTTCTGCAGATCAAAACTGACCGAATGCCCGGCCTTGCGCAGTAATTCCGCGTAGTCACGGCTTTGGCGGATGAACTCGGGCGTATCCCGCTCGGCGACGGTTACCCTGTAACGCGGTCCCGGTGCGGGCAGGTTGAGGCAGGGTGAGAGATCGTGAACCTCGACCTTGGTCAGTTGCAGCGGATCATTCACCGAGGTCAGGCTGATCGGAACAAGGTCATAGATCCCGCTAATCAGGATCACATTGCGCACCCGCAGGCCAGCCTGCGCAAATGCCTTTGAAGACGTCGCCATGACCATCGCGACCAGATGGGCGCCTGCACTATGGCCTGAAAGTGTGATGTTTGATGGATCAAAACCCAGTGTTTCGGCCTGTGACGCGAGCCACAACAAGGCGGTACGGCATTCGTCGACCATCTGCCCCAATCTGGCATCGGGGGCGAGCGTATAATTCAGCGTGGCAAAGGCTTGCCCGTTCTCATGCAATACCGGTGCCATAGGGGCCGACTCACGCTGGCTAAGCGCCTGCCAATAGCCACCATGAATAAAGACATGCAAAGGCGCGTTGGCGCCAGGTGCGGGGAAGAAATCCAGAACTTGCGTCGGGCTGTCGCCATAGGAACGGTTTTCGTGCATCCTAATTTCAGACCGTGCCTGTGCGCTGAGGGCAGAATAGCTGGCTAGATATGGCGTCAGATCACCTCCAATCATTGAGCTAGGGGAATACTCCTGCTCAAGCTCTTCTTGGGTGAATCCGCGATACAGCATGGCCTATTCCCCAGTATACATCAGTTCGGTTCGCACGTCGTAGAGGTCGTGGAAAAACCGCAACTCCAGCGCTTTGCGCAGGAAGGCCACGCCGCTAGATCCACCCGTTCCGGGCTGCATTCCGATCACGCGCTCAACCGCGGTTGCATGATCGAATCGCCACCTCTGGAACAGAGATTCCACATCCATCAGTTTTTCGGCCAGCGCGTAAAGATCCCAGTATTGTTCCGTGTTGCAGAACACTTCGACCCAGATTTTGACGATACGCGGATCGCCGGAATAGGGCTTTGCGTAATCCCGCTCGATCAGATCATGCGGCACGTCAAACCCTTGCCGGGCCAGCATCCGCAGCACTTCGTCATAGAGCGAGGGTTTGGTAAGAGCCGCGTTCAGCATCTCCATCACTTCTGGGTCATGCGCATGCACTTTCAGGGTCGCGGGATCTTTGTTGCCCAGAATGAACTCGATTTGGCGATAGCCATAGCTTTGAAAGCCTGACGAACTGCCTAATGCGTCCCGAAACGTCATGTAGTCCGCGGGAGTCATAGTCAGTAGCGTCTCCCACGCGGCGATCAACTGCCGTTGGATCGCCTTGATCCGGTCGAGGTTCTTCATCGCGGGACCGAAATCGTCCTGCTGCAAGAACCGGCGGACTTCGACAAGTTGATGGTGCATCAGTTTCAGCCACAGTTCGCTGACCTGATGAATGATGATGAACAACATCTCATCAGGTTGGGCCGGGTCCTGAAAGGTCTTTTGCAGGTTCAGCAGAGTCTTAAGTTGCAGAAAATCCCCATAGCTTTTGCGGTGAGTTTCTGTGAAATCGGTGACCAGAGACTCTTCGATTCCCCGTTCTGTATACCTGTCTTTGTCGCCCATGTGCTCCTCCAGACGCGCGGGTTTATCCATGTTTAGGGACAAAACCCGCACGGTTCCAGAGCGTTAGGTCCAGTCCAGAACCACCTTGCCTGATTGACCGGATTTCATGGCCTTGAATCCCTGAGCAAAGTCATCGACCGCAAACTGGTGGGTGATTACGCGGCTGACATCCAGCCCGTTCTGCAACATGGCGATCATCTTGTACCAGGTCTCGAACATCTCGCGCCCATAGACACCCTTGATGGTGATAGCTTTGAACACGATACGCGACCAGTCCACCGGAGATTTTCCGGGCGGAATCCCCAACAGCGCGATCTTGCCCCCCATAACCAGCGCTTCGACCATCTGGTCCAGCGCGGCTTGCGAGCCCGACATTTCAAGCCCGACATCAAAGCCCTGAGTCATGCCCAGTTCCGCGATGACATCCTGCAGATCCTCTTTGGACACATCAACGGTGCGTACCGTAGGTACCACGTGTTCGGCCAGTTTCAGGCGGTCGGGGTTGATATCGGTGATCACTACATGCCGGGCACCGGCGTGACGGGCAACGGCGGCGGCCATGATGCCGATAGGGCCTGCGCCAGTAATCAATACATCCTCGCCCAGCAGATCGAAGCTGAGTGCAGTGTGCACGGCATTGCCCAGCGGGTCGAGGATCGCCCCGATCTCATCCGGTACGTCGTCAGGCAGGGGCACCACGTTAAAGGCAGGCAGTTTCAGGTATTGCGCAAAGGCACCCTGTTCATTCACACCGATACCGCGCGTGCCGGGATCAAGGTGGAACTTGCCCGCACGGCTCTGGCGGCTGTCAGGGGTGATCAGATGGCCCTCGCCTGAACAGCGCTGGCCGACCGTCATCCCTGTCACGTTGCGACCCAATTCAACAATTTCACCCGCGAACTCGTGGCCGGTGATCATCGGGATCGGCACGGTGGCCGCAGCCCATTCATCCCAGTTCCAGATATGAATATCCGTGCCGCAAATCCCGGTCTTGTTGATGCGGATCAGAACCTCGTCTGGGCCGATCTCGGGTACCGGGGCCTGCACCATCCACAGACCTTCCTGGGGCTTGGATTTCTCAAGGGCTTTCATCGTGTTGGGCCGCATCAGATTATCCCCAATTCTTTGCCGACCCTGCCAAATGCCGCGAGCGCCCGGTCTAATTCGTCGCGTGTTAGAGCCGCATTCATCTGCGTTCTGATTCGGGCCTGACCACGCGGCACGACAGGGAAGAAAAAGCCCGAAACATAGACGCCTTCGTCAAACAATCGCGATGCCATATCCTGCGCCAGGGTCGCTTCACCCAGCATGACCGGGATGATCGGGTGTTCGCCCGGAAGTAGGTCGAAGCCGAGATTCTCTAACCCGGCGCGCCAGTACTTGGCATTGCCGAACAATTGGGCGCGCAGCATGTCACCTTCTTCAACCAGACGGATTGCCTCAAGCCCTGCGGCAACGATGGACGGCGGCAGCGAGTTTGAGAACAGATAGGGCCGCGCCCGCTGCCGCAGCAGGTCGATCACTGGCTGCGGCCCGGCGATATAACCGCCGATTGCCCCCCCAAGTGCCTTGCCCAGAGTTCCCGTCAGAATATCCACGTCGACGCCGAAGTGGTCCGGCGTGCCCGCTCCGTTTGGCCCCATAAAGCCGGTGGCGTGGCAGTCATCGACCATCACGATGGCGTCGTATTTGTCGGCCAGCTCGCGAATCTTCGGCAGATTGGCCAGATAGCCATCCATTGAGAACACGCCATCGGTTGCGATCATGATATGCCGCGCCCCGTCCTCGCGCGCTTGTTTCAGCCACGCTTCGAGGTCGTTCATGTCGTTGTTCATGTAGCGATAGCGTTTTGCCTTGCACAGCCGTACCCCGTCGATGATCGAGGCATGATTTAGACTGTCAGAGATGATGGCGTCTTCGGGCCCTAACAAAGGCTCAAACAACCCGCCATTGGCGTCGAAGCAGGCAGCGAACAGAATTGAATCGTCCTTGTTCAGGAACTTTGCCAGCTTCTGCTCAAGTTCGCGATGAATGTCCTGCGTACCGCAGATGAACCGGACCGAGGCCATGCCGAACCCCTTGGGCTCCATGACGCTTTTGGCGGCGTTGATCAGCGCGGGGTGATCGGCCAAACCCAGATAGTTGTTGGCGCACAAGTTGATCACCTGCTTGTCGCCCACCGTAATCTCACCGCCCTGAGGCGAGGTGATCATTCGTTCGCGCTTGTACAGACCCTCTGCCTCAATCTGCGCGAGTGTATCCGAAATATGGGACAGGAATGCATCAGCCATGGCGACCTCCGTTAATCTGAGTCGCACGTCTAACATAGCGGATGAAATTCCCAAATAGGAGAATTACAGTATTTGGGAAAAATATCCGTGAAGGCGGAATCTTGCCCGTTCAGGCGTTTTTTACGATCAGGAAAACGCGGGCCGGGTTTTCAGCGCTTATCGAATGCGTAATATCGGCGGCATACCGGGCGGTATCCCCTTGTTTCAGATCGCTGGATGCCGTTCCCGAAGTGACACGGACGGCGCCTTCCAGCACAGTCAGTTGCTCCCGTGCGCCGCGCGCATGAGGTTGGCTGTTCAGGCTCCCATTGGCCTGAAACTGAATATCATAGACCTCGTGTCCTCCGGCCTCTTCGGGGGAGAGAGGATGCGAATCCGGCATTTCTCGCCCATATTGTCGATACTGGGCACTTCTGCTTGACGCAGCACTTCGATCTGGTCGGTCGTTTTGGCGTCTTCCAAAAGTCCGGCGAAATCCACCTGCAGAGCGCGTGTCAGGTTCCACAGAGTCGAAATTGTGGGGCTGCTTTCGCCACGCTCGATCTGGCTGACCATGGAACGCGAGACGCCGCTGAGGTTGGCGACCGCCTCAAGCGACAGGCCTTTGGCGCGGCGCGCCTCTTTCAATCGGGCGGGCAGGCGCGTCAGAATATCGTCTGTGTTTTCCGTCATGACGGAATCCATGGGTGTTGCGCAACGTAATGTCAATTCCGGCGTGACAGTGAGTCTCAATATGAAGATCATGCTGCAGGTGCATAATGGGCGCGAGACTTGGAGGAGAAAACATGACGGACATAGTAATACTGGACGGTGCGCGCACAGCCATCGGGACCTTTGGCGGTGCGTTGGCCTCGACCGCTCCGATCGATCTGGCGACCGTGGCGACCGAGGCGGCAATGGAGCGTTCGGGCGTTGAAGGCGCGCAGATTGATCATGTTGTCTTTGGTCATGTGATCAACACCGAACCGCGCGACATGTATCTGTCGCGAGTCGCCGCAATGCAGGCGGGTATTCCGAACGGGACTCCGGCGATGAACGTGAACCGGCTGTGCGGTTCGGGGGCGCAGGCAGTAGTGTCGGCGGTGCAGGCGCTGATGCTAGGCGATACCGAGTTTGCCGTGGCGGGCGGTGCCGAAAGCATGTCGCGCAGCCCTTATGTCGTACCGCAGGCCCGTTGGGGGGCGAAGATGGGCGATGTCAAATCGCTCGACATGATGCTGGGCGCGTTGAACTGCCCATTCGGCACCGGGCATATGGGGGTGACCGCCGAGAATGTGGCGGATGAACACCAGATCAGCCGCGAACAGATGGACGCGTTTGCGCTGACCAGCCAGACCCGTGCGGCTGCGGCGATTGAGGCCGGGTATTTCGACAGCCAAATCGCGCCGGTGCAGGTCAAGGTCAAGCGCGACATGGTCGACTTCAAGGTCGATGAACATCCCAAGGCCACCACTGCCGAGGCGCTGGCCGGATTGCGCCCGGTATTCCAGAAAGATGGGCGGGTGACGGCGGGCAACGCCTCGGGCATCAATGACGGCGCGGCGGCGATGGTGTTGGCGACAGCGGATGCTGCAGAAAAGGCGGGCTTGAAACCCAAAGCGCGCGTGATTGGCTATGCCCATGCCGGCGTGCGACCCGAGGTGATGGGCATCGGCCCGGTTCCAGCTGTGCAGAACCTGTTCGCAAAGACGGGTCTGTCTTCAGATGATTTCGACGTGATCGAAAGCAACGAGGCGTTTGCGGCGCAAGCTCTGGCCGTCAATCAGGAATTGAGTCTGGACGCTGCAAAGGTGAATCCGAACGGTGGGGCTATTGCACTGGGCCATCCGGTGGGCGCCACAGGGGCGATTATCACGCTTAAGGCGTTGTATGAGTTGGAGCGTATTGGTGGATCGAAAGGTCTGATCACCATGTGCATCGGGGGCGGTCAAGGCATTGCCCTCGCCATCGAGCGGCTCTGAGTTGGACCGGGGCAAGGGGGGCTGTCTGCCCCCTATCGCGCCGGGGCGCGATTCCCCCCGAAGGTATTTTTAGCCAGATGAAGCGGTCGTGTTGGTTTAGCTGAGTGCGAAGATCACCAGCGTCGCGGCTATGCCTGCGGCCGCGCCGATCGCTGCTGGCAGAAGGTTTGCGATGAAACCCGGGGTCTTTGGGTCGTCTTTTTGAGTCTGGGCAATAAGGGCATTTTCCACCAGACCGGGCAAGCGGGGGCCGAAACGGGCAAGCACCAGGGCGGTTTTGCCGAAATCGCGCAGGGCGGCGCGGGGGCCGATGGATTGTTTGATGTAATCCTCGACCACCGGTCGGGCGACCTCCCAGATGTTCATGTGATCATCAAGCGAGCGGGCGACGCCTTCGACCACCACCATGGTGCGTTGCAGCAGGATTAGCTCGGTGCGGGTTTCCATGCCAAAGCGTTCAGTGACTTCGAACAGGTAGCTCAGCAGCCGACCCATCGAGATATGGGTGGCGTCCATGCCGAAGATCGGCTCACCTACCGCGCGCAAGGCGCGAGCGAATTCGTCGACGTCCTGATTGGCAGGCACATAGCCTGCTTCGAAATGGACTTCAGCCACGCGTTTATAGTCGCGGCGGATGAAACCAAAGAGAATCTCGGCATATACCCGGCGAGTATATTCATCGATATGACCCATGATGCCGTAGTCATAGGCGATAATGTCCCCGTTCGCAGCGACCTTGAGGTTGCCTTGGTGCATGTCGGCGTGAAAATAGCCGTCGCGTAGCGCGTGCAATAGGAACAGGCGGAGCACGCGCTCAGCCAGATCGCGGCGATTATGTCCGGCAGCGTCCAGCGCGTTGTTATCTCCCAAGGGAATGCCATCAGCCCAGCTGAGCGTCATGACGCGGCGTGCGGATAGCGACCAGACCACCGGAGGCAGCCAGAATCCGGCATCATCCTTGGTATTGGCAGCGTATTCCGAGGCGGCGGCACTTTCCAGACGCAGGTCCAACTCGCCGCGTACTACGCCGTCGAAATGCTCGATCACTTCCATCGGGCGTAGGCGGCGCGCTCCGGGGGCGCAAAGTTGCACCATACGCGCGGCGAAATAGAACGCGTCTACATCCTTGCGGAAGGCGCGCTCGATACCCGGTCTCAGGACTTTGACAGCAACGTCTTCGCCTGTGCTGGTCAGCTTGGCCTTGTGAACCTGAGCAATCGAGGCAGCGGCGATGGGTTCACTGAACTCACTGAATATCTCTGACGTCGGTTGGCCTAACTCTTTCTCGACCTCTGCCATTGCTTCAGCTTTGGAAAAGGGCGGCAGCTTGTCTTGCAGAACACGCAGTTGCTCGGCCAGTTCATTTCCCACCACGTCGGGGCGGGTCGAAAGCACCTGCCCGAATTTGATGTAAGCCGGACCCAATGCGGTCAGGGCACGGGTGGCGGGCGGCATCTCGGGGTCGCCCTTGTAGCCCAGCCATTGGAACGGTTTGCCCAGCGTATGCGCCAGAATACGTACGGCGCGCGGCGCTTCAAACGCGTCCAGCACCACATTCATGGCACCGGTGCGTTCCAGCGTGGCGCCCGTCCGGACCAGGCGAATGATGTTGTGGGGGCCGCGCATCTAGATCTTCCAGCCAGAATGCAGTGCGGCAATGCCCATGCTCAGGTTGCGGTATTTGGCGTTTTCGAACCCGGCGGTGCGGACCATGTTCAGGAATGTCTCCTGATCTGGGAACTTGCGGATCGATTCCACAAGGTACTGATAGCTGTCGTAGTCGTTGGCGATCAGCTTGCCCATACGCGGGATGACATTGAAACTGTAGAGGTCGTAAAGCTTCTGCAGCCCGTCATTGGGTAACTGGCTGAACTCAAGCACCATCAGACGACCACCGGGCTTCAGAACGCGATAGGCCTCGTTCAGCGCCTCTTGCGGGCGGGTGACGTTCCGGATGCCGAAGGAGATGGTGTAGACGTCGAAGGTGTTATCCTCGAAGGGCAGCGCCATCGCATCGCCCACCACCCAATTCAGGCTGTCGGACATCTGGTCGGCCTCCGCGCGCTGGCGGCCTTCGACCAGCATCGGCTCGGTCAGGTCCAGCACGGTAGCATGGCCGTGGCCTGCGCGCTTCAGAAAGCGGAACGAGATATCGCCGGTGCCGCCCGCCACATCCAGAAGCCGCTGACCGGCGCGCGGGGCAAGCCAGTCCATCATCGCGTCTTTCCAGACCCGGTGGATGCCCATCGACATCACGTCGTTCATCACGTCGTATTTCGAGGCGACCGAATTGAACACGCCCTGTACGCGGCCGGCTTTTTCAGCCTCGCGCACGGTTTCGAACCCGAAATGGGTGGTCTTGTCGTTGGTGTCGGACATTTGCCTTGCCGTTTGTCGAATTTCGCCTCTGTTATAGGGCGATAAGAGGCGGGCACAATGCGGCCCTTTGGAATAGGAGCCCTGTAATGCCCGAATTGCCCGAGGTCGAGACAGTAAGACGCGGCCTGAGCCCCGCAATGGAGGGCGCAGTGATCGAAAGGGCAGACGTGAATCGCCCCGATTTGCGTTGGCCTTTCCCGGCTCGGATGGCCGAGCGGCTGACGGGGCAACGGGTGGATCGGCTGCGGCGACGGTCGAAGTACATTCTGGCGGATCTCAGCAGTGCCGAGACGTTGTTGATCCATCTGGGCATGTCGGGGCGGATGACGGTCTCTGGCGATCCGCTCGGACAGTATGCGCATGAGCATCCGATGGCGCAGAAACATGATCACGTGGTGTTTCATATGGCTAATGGCGCACGCATCACCTTCAACGATCCGCGCCGGTTCGGGGCAATGGACCTGCTGCCGACGGCAACGGCGGAGCAGCACAAGCTGCTATCGGTTCTGGGACCTGAACCGTTGGGTAATGATTTTCACGAACAGCACCTGATAGACGCCTTCAAAGGCAAGAACAGCCCGGTCAAATCGGCGTTGTTGGATCAGGGAATCGTTGCCGGTTTGGGTAATATTTACGTCTGCGAAGCGCTTTATCGCGGCAAGGTGTCGCCACGTCGCAAAGCGGGACAGATTTCTGCGCCACGCGTTGCGGCCCTTGTGCCGATCATCAGAAAAGTGTTGCAGGACGCGATTGAAGCGGGGGGTCATCGCTGCGCGATTTCCGCCAAGCCGATGGAGAACTTGGATATTTTCAGCACAGCTTTGACGTCTACGGCCGCGAAGGAGAGCCTTGTCGAACCGAGGGTTGTGGCGCTGAAATCAAGAGAATCACCCAGTCCGGTCGCTCATCCTTCTATTGCGCGCAATGCCAAAGATAACTTGATCCAGCGAAATCGCGTGATAAGGAATCGTACCTGAACGGAACAACCGGAAGCTTACACCTCATGGCTTTTGAGACGATCATCGTCGAAATCGAAGACCACGTCGCCCTTATCAAGCTCAACCGCCCCGATGCGATGAACGCGCTGAACACCCAGTTGCTGGGTGAGCTGTGCGAGGCGCTGGAAGATGCGGATAGCAATGACAAGGTGCGCTGCATCGTCATCACCGGCTCGGACAAGGCCTTTGCCGCCGGTGCGGACATCAAGGAAATGTCCGAAATGAGCTTTGTCGATGTGTTCGACGTTAATCTGTTTGCGGACGCCAATGATAGGGTTTCCGCGATCCGTAAACCTATCATCGCTGCCGTTGCCGGTTACGCGCTGGGCGGCGGGTGTGAACTGGCGATGCTGTGCGATTTCATCATCGCTGCCGACACCGCCAAGTTCGGCCAGCCCGAGATCAATCTGGGAGTCATCGCGGGGCTTGGTGGCAGTCAGCGTCTGACCCGCTTCGTAGGAAAGTCCAAATCGATGGACATGAACCTGACAGGCCGCTTCATGGACGCTGAAGAGGCCGAGCGCGCGGGATTGGTCAGTCGTGTCGTGCCCGCCAAAAAGCTGATCGAAGAGGCAACCGGTGCGGCGCAGAAGATTGCAGAGAAATCGCAGATCACGGCCATCGCGGCCAAAGAGGCTGTGAACCGCAGCTATGAGCTGCCGCTGAGCGAAGGCATGCTGTTTGAGCGTCGGGTGTTCCATTCGATGTTCGCGACAGAGGACCAGAAAGAAGGCATGGCCGCGTTTCTGGAAAAACGTGCGGCTCAGTTCCGCGACAAGTGATCGTAATCGTCGCCTAGTGATATTAGGCGGGCAGACCCCGCCTTTTTCCCTCATCACATACTGGAAGAATCAGCTTGGCAAACCTGCCAAACTTGGTTAGAGACCGCCGTCATACATGCGCGTGCGGCCCGCTTGGCCCGACTCACACTCGTGATTTCTGATCCGGTGCGGATATGTCCGTGGCGCGCAACTCAAGATAACCGTACCGAACAAAAGGTCAGAGACACATGGCAAATTCGCCCCAGGCAAAGAAACGCGCCCGTCAGAACGAAAAGCGCTTCGCCGTCAACAAAGCGCGTCGTTCGCGCATCCGTACCCACCTGCGCAAAGTTGAAGAAGCGATCGCATCCGGCGACAAGGACGCGGCTACCGCAGCCCTGCGCGCCGCTCAGCCCGAGTTGATGCGTGGCGTCACCAAAGGCGTCTTCCACAAGAACACAGCAGCCCGCAAAATGTCGCGCCTGTCGGCGCGCGTCAAAGCGCTGGGCTGATTCTTTGGGAAAACGCGTCAAGCGTTGATTTGCGAAAAAGGCGTCGCTGATTGCGACGCCTTTTTCATTGTTGCCGGAAAGCCGCGTCTTCACGAAGCCGAGAGATTCTTTCGCCCAGAACCCCGAGTCAATATCAGAGTTTCGTTGCCCGGACCCTTGGGCTCTTGCTACGACTTAGTCAGCGATTCACTCGCTTGGGGGGACAGGCTGTTCCAAGGATCTGACCGACGGGCATCGGAAAGATTTAGGAACGAATGTTCGAAAGCTGGCTTCGGTCAGTTGGACGATCTGCTCTGGGTCTCGGGTTAGCCGAAGATCCTGGCCCTGTCGATAAATTGGAATATCATGCGCATCCCGGATTCCGGGTGTGCCCCCATTTTGGGGCCGTGCTGTATTGGACTGCGATGATATTCGAGCGTACCCGCCAGACCATCAGGTTTGGCGAAACGTTCCCTTGTGTGTGAGCGCCATAAAGGCCCGTAATTCGGGACACATTAAAAAGGCCTTAAGGCCAATAATGAATGGGATGCGTGAGGCGCCGAATGACACAAGAGAAATGGGGACAACTGCGTAGCAAATTGATGAAGGCGGTTGGGAAGAACAATTTTACCACCTGGATTGAACCCTTGGAGTTTCAGGAGTTGCAGGATGGTGTAGCGGTGTTCTCGGTGCCGACCAACTTCATGGGCAACTATGTCAGTCAGAATTTTGCGGACCTTATTCTCTATGAGCTGAACACATCGGGCGAAAAGGTTCAGCGCTTGGCATTTCGCACAGCGGCCAATTCGTCAGCCCGTCCCACATTGGTGGAAGAGCCCAAGCCATCTCCCGCGCCAGAAACCCGGCCCGCTGTCACAGATACAGCCAACGATGCGCTTGAAGCACTACAGGCTGCGCCACTGGATGCACGGTTTACCTTTGATAGCTTTGTTGTTGGCAAACCCAACGAACTTGCACATGCCGCAGCTCGCCGCGTATCCGAGGGCGGACCGGTAACTTTCAATCCGCTTGTTCTTTACGGTGGTGTTGGACTGGGTAAAACCCACCTGATGCACGCGATTGCGTGGGAGTTGAAAACCAAGCACCCCGAGTTGAATGTGCTTTATCTGTCAGCGGAACAGTTCATGTATCGCTTTGTGCAGGCTTTGCGTGAGCGCCGCATGATGGATTTCAAGCACTTGTTCCGTTCGGTCGATGTGCTGATGGTCGATGACGTGCAGTTCATCGCTGGCAAGGATCTCGACGCAGGAAGAATTTTTCCACACGTTCAACGCGCTGGTGGATCAGAACAAGCAGATCATCATCTCGGCCGACCGCGCGCCGGGCGAGATCAAGGACCTTGAAGACCGCGTAAAGTCACGCCTGCAATGTGGCCTTGTCGTCGATCTTCATCCCACAGACTACGAATTGCGTCTGGGAATCCTGCAGAACAAAGTGCAGCAGTACAGCAGCACTTATCCCGATCTGACCATTGCTGATGGTGTATTGGAGTTCCTTGCACACCGCATCTCGACCAATGTGCGCGTGCTGGAAGGGGCGCTGACCCGCCTTTTTGCCTTTGCCTCGCTGGTCGGGCGCGAGATCGATATGGAGCTGACGCAGGATTGTCTGGCCGATGTACTGCGCGCCTCCGAGCGCAAGATCACCGTCGAAGAGATCCAGCGAAAGGTCTCGGATTATTACAACATCCGCCTCAGCGATATCATCGGCCCTAAACGCCTGCGGTCCTATGCGCGTCCGCGTCAGGTGGCGATGTATCTGTGCAAGCAACTGACCAGTCGGTCGCTGCCTGAGATTGGCCGTCGATTTGGCGGGCGCGACCACACCACGGTCATGCATGGCGTGAAGCGCATCGAGGAGCTGAAGTTGACCGATGGCCAGATTGCCGAAGATGTTGAGATGCTGCGCCGGGCCTTGGAAGCCTAAACCGCACTGAATCCTTGAAAAACACCCCGGGCTATTGCGTTCGGGGTGTTTTCTTGTGCGCTATTGTCCACGGTTGAGAATGATCTGGTGTGTTTCACGCGCGCTGCTCTTGACCACCGAGGCAATCCGACCCAGAAATCCGTAAAAAATCCTTGTGCCTCAGGGCTGAGACGCTAACGTGCCAGTCCCGCCTATTTCGGCACGCAAGTCAAAGGAACAGAGGGTATGAAGATCAGCATCGAACGCGGCACCCTTCTCAAGGCCGTTTCGCAGGCCCAGTCAGTTGTCGAACGTCGCAACACCATTCCCATACTTGCCAACGTGCTGATCGAGGCCGAAGGCGATCAGGCGCTGTTTCGTGCCACCGATCTGGACATCGAAGTGGTCGACAAGGCCCCCGCGCAGGTCGAGAAAGCGGGCGCCACGACTGTTGCGGCCACAACGCTACATGAGATCGTACGCAAACTGCCTGATGGGGCGCTGGTGACCCTGACCGCAGATAGTGCAGCTGGGCGGTTGACCGTGGAAGCGGGGCGCTCGAATTTTTCTCTGGCCACGCTGCCGAAAGAAGATTTCCCGGTAATGGCGTCTTCAGAATACCAATCGAACTTTACGGCGTCGGCGGCATTGTTGCGCCGGCTGTTCGATAAATCGAAGTTTGCCATTTCCACGGAAGAGACGAGATATTATTTGAACGGCGTTTACATGCACGTTGCGGATGGTTCCGAGGGCGGAAAGGTACTGCGTTGCGTGGCGACTGATGGTCACCGCTTGGCACGGATCGATGCGGATCTGCCGGATGGTGCAGCGGATATGCCGGGCGTGATCGTGCCCCGCAAAACCGTGGGCGAACTGCGCAAGCTGCTGGATGATGACGAGATGGACATCGCCGTCTCGGTCAGCGAAACCAAGGTGCGGTTTGCAACACCTGACATCACGCTCACCTCGAAAGTGATCGACGGAACGTTCCCGGACTACACACGCGTCATCCCGCAAGGCAACACGCGCAAGTTAGAAGTGGACGCGGCTGAATTCGCGCAGGCCGTGGATCGTGTGGCGACAGTTTCGTCCGAACGGTCGCGGGCCGTCAAACTGCAGTTGGATGCGGATAAGCTGGTTCTGTCAGTGAATGCACCCGACAGTGGTGCGGCTGAGGAAGAGCTGGCAGTTGCTTACGGGGATGAGCGTCTGGAGATCGGGTTCAACGCCAAATACCTGCTCGAAATCGCGTCTCAAGTGGATCGTGAAAATGCGGTGTTTATGTTCAATTCGGCAGGTGATCCGACACTGATGCGCGAAGGCAACGACCAAAGCGCGGTATACGTCGTAATGCCGATGCGCGTCTGATTGCCTCGACTGGGTGATCTCTAACGAAAGAGAGGGGTCATGGGATTGGCCCTGACCGAGCTTACGGTCTCGCATTTTCGGTCTCATAAGCTGGCGCGCCTGTCGTTGGACGGGAGGCCAGTGGCGATACATGGGCCAAACGGGGCCGGTAAGACCAACATACTGGAAGCGGTTTCTCTGTTCTCACCCGGGCGCGGGATGCGGCGGGCAAGCGCCGCTGAGATGACACGGCGCCCCGAGGCGCTGGGGTGGAAGCTGATTGGGCTATTGAATGCGCAAGGACAGAATTTCGAGATTGAAACCTGGTCCGAAGGTGGTGCGGCGCGGCAGGTGCGGATTGATGAGAAGACCTCAAGCCAGATTGAATTGGGAAAGCTGGCGCGGGTAGTTTGGTTAATCCCATCGATGGACCGTCTCTGGATCGAAGGGGCCGAAGGGCGGCGGCGGTTCCTCGACCGGATCGCGCTGAGTTTTGATCCGGCACATGCCGAGGCATCTCTGACCTATGAAAAAGCGATGCGCGAGCGGAACCGGTTGCTGAAAGAACAAGTTCGCGATGCCCATTGGTACGCGGCGCTGGAAGGGCAGATGGCCGAGATGGGGCATCGCATCCACGCCGCGCGGTTGAGTGCGTTGGAGTATCTGCGCTCAGCACAGGATAAAGCTGAGACGGCCTTTCCGTCAGCGGATCTTGAATTGGTTCAAACCGAAGGTGCAATGCCTGAGACGGCGGAAGACTTGCGAGAAGCTTTGGATGAAAGCCGGTTTCGCGATCTGGCCGCCGGGCGGACTTTGGTCGGCCCGCATCGATCAGACCTGTATGGTGTATATTCCGCCAAGGGCGTTCCTGCCAAAGATTGCTCGACCGGTGAGCAGAAAGCACTGCTGGTATCGCTGATCCTATCAAACGCGCGAGCGTTGGCGGAGATGGTTGGAGCACCTCCTATTGTATTGCTGGATGAGGTGGCCGCGCATCTGGATGCGGGTCGGCGCGCTGCGTTGTATGATGAGATTTGCGCGCTGGGCGCACAGGCCTGGATGACGGGCACCGGGCCTGAGCTATTTGCGGAATTGGGGGATCGAGCCCAAACGCTGGTCGTTACCGAAGGCGACGAGGGCTCGGTCGTCCGCGTTTAGGCAGGCTCGCCGACTTTGCGTTCCCAAAGGAAGCCGCGCATCACTTCGTCGACCGGGGTTTTGGCCATGTGGTTGACGTAGTTCGACATGGTTTTTTGTGCCAGACCCAGTACGACATCCAGGACCGCACGGTGGGAATAGCCAGCGTCAAAGAAGGCCTGCAGCTGTTCCTCAGTCGGGTTTCCACGGGTTTCCATCACTTGCAGGGTAAAGGTGCGTAGCGCTTCCAGCTTGGCCGTGGGCAGCGGAGTTTCGTTGCGCAGCGCCTCGGTGATCTCGTCAGAGACTTTCATCATCTTTGCGATGCCGGTATGCGCAGGCACACAGTAATGGCATTCGTTTTCGACATTGATGGTTTGCCAGACAACGGTTTTTTCGTCGTTGTTGAAATCGGTCTGCAGAAACAGGCCGTGCAGAACCTGATAGCCTTCCAGATGCTGGGGGCTTTCGGCCATTACTTTATGAAGACCGGGCAGGCGGCCGAATGCAGCCTGAGATTTCTCAAGCAGCGGCTTGGACCCTTCCGGGGCGGTTTCTAGGTCGTGAGACGGGAAATTGGCCATGTCAAAACTCCTGTTTCTGGCGCGATGAGTCGTATTTAGGGTTTCTTGAGCGATCACTCAAGTATATATTTGAGCGAACGTTCAAGAATTGGTGAAACGATGCCCCGCAAACCCTCATATGACCGAGACGCGCTTATCGCGCAGGCGCGAGACATTTTTTGGCGTCACGGCTGGGCGGGGACGTCGCTTAAGGATCTCGAGCGAGAGCTGAAGCTTAAACCGGGCAGCTTCTACGCGGCGTTCGGGTCGAAAGATGCGCTCTACGCCCTGGCGTTAGAGCGGTATACTCGGGAAGGGGTTGCCAATATGAAGGCTTTGGCGCAGGAATTGGGCCCGCTTGGTGCTCTTAAGGTGCAACCTCGTCGTGTGATCGAGGCGTCGGAACTGCCAACAAAAGCCTGCATGTTGGCGAAGACTTATGCGGAATTGCAAGCCAAAGACCATGATTTGGCTGATCAGGCGCAAACCCACATGGCTGACATGAAAGCTTGTTTTGCGGACCTCTTTCGCAGCGCGCAGAAGGCCGGAGAAATCGCGCCAAGTCATGACCCGGATCGCTTGGCGGCGCGCTATCAATCCGACCTTCTGGGGTTGCGATTGTCAGCCGAACGGGACGATGTGAACGCGGCAGAAATCGCCGAGGATATTGCAGCAGACCTTGATCGGCTTTGATCCGCAAATTAAGCGGATCAGAACCACAAAATATGGGGGGAGCACGTGACAATCCCCACCAGAAAACGTATAAGTTACCAAAATAATATAGGTACTAACGGCATGTCCGAAGACGCACAGGCACCCCAAGAATACGGCGCTGATTCCATCAAAGTTCTCAAAGGCTTAGAGGCAGTTCGCAAACGTCCCGGTATGTATATCGGGGATACGGATGATGGTTCGGGTCTGCACCATATGGTGTACGAGGTTGTCGATAACGGAATTGACGAGGCGCTGGCCGGTCATGCCGACCATGTGACTGTAAAAATTCACGCGGATTCCAGCGTTTCGGTCAGCGACAATGGACGTGGAATCCCGGTGGATATCCACCCCGAGGAAGGCGTTTCAGCGGCTGAAGTCATCATGACCCAACTGCACGCTGGCGGTAAGTTCGACAGCAACTCGTACAAGGTGTCAGGCGGTCTGCATGGAGTGGGCGTCTCGGTGGTGAATGCGCTATCCGATTGGCTGGAACTGCGCATTTGGCGGGCCGGCAAGGAACATGTGGCGCGTTTTGAGGGCGGTGAGACGGCGGAACATCTGAAAGTCGTCGGCGAGTGCGGCGATCGCACAGGAACCGAGGTACGATTTCTGGCCTCGACCAACACGTTTTCGAACCTCGAATACTCGTTTGAGACGCTGGAAAAGCGCTTGCGCGAGCTGGCTTTCCTGAACTCAGGCGTGCGGATTATTCTGATCGACGAACGCCCTGCTGAGCGGCTGGAAACCGAACTGTTCTACGAGGGTGGCGTCAAAGAGTTTGTCAAATATCTCGACCGGTCCAAGACCCCGGCGATGCCCGAACCGATTTATATCAAGGGCGAGCGTGACGATATCGGCGTGGAAATCGCGATGTGGTGGAACGACAGTTATCATGAGACCGTGCTGCCCTTCACCAATAACATCCCGCAGCGCGATGGCGGCACCCATGTGGCTGGCTTCCGTGGTGCACTGACCCGGACGATCAACAACTATGCTCAGTCCAGCGGGATCGCGAAGAAGGAAAAGGTCAGCTTTACCGGTGACGATGCACGCGAAGGCCTGACCTGCGTGTTGTCTGTGAAAGTGCCCGATCCGAAATTCTCGTCCCAGACCAAGGACAAGCTGGTCAGCTCTGAGGTGCGCCCGGCGGTCGAAGGTTTGATGAACGAGAAGCTGGCTGAATGGTTCGAAGAGAACCCGAATGAGGCTAAGGGGATTGTCGGTAAAATCATCGAGGCAGCATTAGCGCGCGAGGCCGCCCGTAAAGCCCGCGAATTGACTCGCCGCAAGACGGCGATGGATGTGAACTATCTGGCTGGTAAGCTGAAGGATTGCTCTGAAAAAGATCCGTCCAAGACTGAAGTTTTCCTGGTCGAGGGGGACTCGGCTGGTGGTTCTGCCCAGACCGGTCGAGATCGGCTGACTCAGGCTGTTCTGCCTTTGCGTGGCAAAATCTTGAACGTGGAACGGGCGCGGTTTGACCGGATGTTGTCGAGCCAAGAGATCGGTAACCTCGTGATGGCGCTAGGCACCGGCATTGGCCGCGACGAATTCAACATCGAAAAACTGCGTTACCACAAAATCGTCATTATGACGGACGCAGATGTTGACGGCGCGCATATCCGCACCCTCTTGTTGACCTTCTTCTACCGGCAAATGCCAGAGTTGATCGAGGGCGGGTATCTCTACATCGCTCAACCACCACTATACAAGGTTTCTCGCGGTAAATCAGAGGTTTACTTGAAGGACCAGGCCGCGCTGGATGATTATTTGATCAATCAGGGCGTCGAAGGCGCAGTACTTAAATTAGGCTCGGGCGAGGAAATCATCGGCCAGGACCTGACCCGCGTAGTGGATGAAGCGCGCCAGCTGAAGCGAGTGCTGGACGCCTTCCCAACGCATTATCCGCGCCATATTCTGGAGCAGGCTGCTGTAGCCGGTGCCTTCGTGCCCGGCGCTGTTGATGCCGATTTGCAGGGCGTGGCCGACAAGGTCGCGGCGCGCCTTGACTTGATTGCACTGGAATACGAACGCGGCTGGCAAGGCCGCATCACACAGGATCACGGCATCCGCCTCGCGCGCATCCTGCGCGGTGTGGAAGAAGTACGCACACTGGACGGCCCCATGTTGCGTTCGGGTGAGGCCCGCAAAACCGGCAGTTTCACCCAAAGCCTGCAAGAGGTCTACAACACCCCCGCAACGTTGGTGCGTCGCGATCGGGGTCAAGTCATACACGGCCCGCTCGACCTGCTGCGCGCGATTCTGGAAGAAGGCGAAAAGGGCTTGTCGCTGCAACGCTACAAAGGTTTGGGAGAGATGAACCCCGATCAACTCTGGGAAACAACGCTGGACCCGGACGCACGGACCCTGTTGCAAGTACGCGTGGATGATATGGTCGAGGCCGATGATCTGTTCACCAAGCTTATGGGCGACGTGGTAGAGCCGCGTCGTGAATTCATTCAAAAGAATGCTCTGAGTGTGGAGAATTTGGATTTTTGAGCGGCTGTAGGTTTGCGCAAAACACTTCGCGCACCCCATAAGTTTGCGTAGTTTGCCCATAGTTTTGCGCAGCGCGATTGTCTGCCTTAGCGATGAATTCAATCAGTTCTTTGCGTAGTCGTCGCGGTTATGGCCCTTGGCGTTGCTCAATCCCGCAAAGGGTCTCCCAAAGAAACCTTGGGATCTATGCAGCCTATTTGGTTGGATTCTCGCGAAGGTCTGTGATGCGCAGAAAGCAGACTTTGCAAAGTCGGACGGACGGCCCAAACCGGCCGTTCAACTTCGGTGGATCGAATGACCGCTGTCAATTTTCAACAGTGTTCCGGCTCAGCCTTTATCTTGAAGTCCGAACTTCTTGGCAAACTGACGCGATACGTGGTTGCAACTCGTACACTTTTGAAGTGTGTTTGCCATAATTCGCCATTCATTGGGGCCGCAGACTAAGTGTTTGATCAATCGTTTTCACCTAATAACCTAAGTAGAATTACAGAAATCGAAAACCGGCGAAGTTCGAACAAGAGTCTCGAATTCTTTCCTTCTGTTCTGGTTGCCACCGAAGAGCTAAAAGATTGCATAAGGGCGACCAAACACTTCCGAGCCACTCACAAGCACAAGTATTCGGCAGCCGACCAAGCGATTTTTGACGCACTCAAGGAAGATCGTGAAAATGCTAGGAAAGCAAGGGATCAAGAGTTGCTTTCCTGTTTGGCGAACATCTCGGATGAAATATCAAAGAAGAGCTTTAGGATAAGCATACGCAGGGTGGGAGGCCCCAATGGAAAGCCTGTCTATGTTGTTCCTGAAACACCCGTGGACTCCTATGCGCAGAGCTACTACGCGATCAAACAAATCGCCAATAACATCTCCAGAATCTACAAAGTAAGGCAAGCGAATAGAAATCAAATTGTAACGCAACTGAGCGACTGCCTGAGTGACGGATTTCCGTATCACGTGGTCAAATTGGATGTGCAAGAGTTCTACGAGTCGGTCGACCACTCTATTTTGCTTTCCAAGCTGAGATCTGATCAACTCTTAAGCGCGACGACAATGCGTCTGATCGAACGCCTTCTATGGGACTATGCTGCGGCTGCAGGAACCGCGGCACGGGGTTTGCCGCGCGGCGTAGGTCTTAGTGCAATCTTGTCAGAGCTGTACATGCGAGATTTCGATGATCGGATATCGTCGCTTGAGGACGTCGCTTTTTTTGCTCGTTACGTTGATGACATCATCGTGCTTTTTGCCCCTACGAAAGGTTCCACTACCGACGACTACCGAAAGAAAGTTGTCGAAGAACTTAGGCGCAAGAGGCTCCTCGTTAATGCGAGCAAGTCTACAGAAGCTCCTCCGGCTACTGAGCTGACGTACCTAGGCTACAAGTTTCGTTCCGTGCGGAGTACTTCGTGTACGGTTCTGATGAGCGACGCAAAGTTTCAGAAATACAAGAAAAGGCTCGACGCGTGTTTCACGAGATACAATCGACAACGGGCAAAGAAGTCTAAGAAAGCATACAGGTTGCTCGTCAAACGTGTGCAGTACCTCACTGGAAACACGCAGCTAACGCACAGCAAGCAAAACGCGTTTGTGGGTATCTACTTCAGCAATCCACACCTGACCGATTTGTCTCAGCTTCAAAGACTAGACGATGCACTGGCTACGCACATTGGTAAGCTAGCACACAGCGCAAGTCTAAGGACCAAGCTTCAGGCGTACTCATTTCAAACTGGATATTCTGAAAGAACATTCCGTCGGTTCCACCGGTTGCGTGAATTTGAAGAGATAACAAAGGCTTGGAAGTATGGTCAGTAAACGCTCGATCCCGGCAAACTTTAGCTACCACAGACCGATACTCTCTGACGTTCATCCCTTCGAAGTCCCGCCGACCTTCAGCAACGGAGGTTTCTTTGACTTTGTTACCAAGCACGATGTGAGACTCGAGCAAAGAGGTCGAGATACATATGTTGTTTGGGAGTGTCCGGATGCTGGATTGGATGAGGTCATTCAATTATTGTTCGGAACCTGCCGAAAGCACCCGCTGACTTCACCACCACCGAGAAAAGACCGAAAAACTATTGAGAACCCTACGCAAAGCAATTTTCTCCGAGATGGCAAAACGATATCCAAAAGAGAATGGAAGCTTTCGGAGTATGCTATGCGAACAAAACCCTATGGTTTTGATATTGCACACAAAGAGCGCGAGTTCCGCAGGCTGTCTGTAATTCACCCGAGAAATCAACTGGCTGTCGCTCATTTTTATAATCGGAACAGTGCCAACATAGTCTACCATGCTGGCCTAAGTGAGTTTTCGATTAGGCATCCAGCGTCGGTGGCAAAGACAGTGAAGTTTTCTGATCGTTTGTTTTATGAGCGTCGATCAAGAATCGCCGACTCAGTTGAACAAAATTCAAAAGAATACGAAAATCTTGGCTCGTTCTTCTCCTACAGAAGCTACAGCAACATTTTTAAGTTCTTCGAGCACTATAAGTATCATAATGCGGAAAAGAAGTTCGACCTCCTGCTTCGGCTAGACGTGTCAAAATGCTTCGATAGCATCTACACACATTCATTACCTTGGAGCACTTTGGGAACCGCAGCGGCTAAAGACTTTCTGGATAAATCTGGAAACACCTTTGGCGGTAGATTTGATCGACTTATGCAGGAAATGAACCAAGGCGAGACCAACGGTATAGTTATTGGCCCTGAGTTCTCCAGAATATTTGCTGAGATTATTTTGCAGTACGCTGACAGGAACTTTCAGCGGTCAATGTTCGAAGTGCATGGTTACCGTCATCGAGACCACTATCAAGCTTTCAGGTATGTGGACGACTACTTCATTTTCTGCACATCTCAAGTGGACTTGAGTCACGTCGAAAGGCAGCTTGGGATCGCACTGAAAGAGTTGAAGCTTGGCGTCAACGCGTCGAAATCTACGGTCATACAAAAACCGATTATCACGAAGCTCACGATTGCAAAGAACCGTGTTCGTTCAGTGCTTGGAGAGTGTATCGAAATCTATGAAAAGGAGGTAGATGACCCAAGCGGGTCTGGAGCGAAGGTGAAGAAATTCACCCCAAGAGTTCGTTCCAATAACCTGATCGTTGGCTTCAAGAGTATCCTTCAGGAGACCGGCGTCGAGTACAAGGATATCCTAAACTACTCCTTTGCAGCACTTGAGAGAAACACTTCAAAAATCTTCCTTAGAAACGAACAAACACAGAAACCTCTGAGGGACGAGCGAAAACTGACTCAAGCCCTCATTGGAATATTGGAGTTTTCGTTCTTTGTTTACGCTGCCGATCCAAGAGCAAACATTTCGATCCGCCTCGCTAGATTGATCTCCATAGTGGTCGATCAAATGCACGAAGCTGGTATTGGACGAGATAGTAAACACCAGGTGTTCAAGTACATCTTTGACAATGTTGCGCGGCAGCTACGGCGAACTTCAACGAAAGGGCAGCCCAACATAGAGGTGATGTACTTAATTTTAGCTTTGAGAAAACTCGGGAGGGAGTATCTCGTGTCTGAAGAAGCGCTGGCTGAATACTTTGGAATGGACGACAGCGGTCAAGGCAAAAGTTACAAGGCGAGTTCTGAGATTGACTACTTCGCGGTGACTGTTGGTTTGAGCTACGCGACCGGAAAACGGCGGTATTCGAGATTTCGTCAGGCCTTAGAAGAGGCGCTTGTAGCCAGAGTCAAGAGCCGGGCGGCCTATGTTCACAACGAGGCGGAACCCTTGATGGCGTATCTTGATATTGCGTGCTGTCCATTCGTTTCGGCTCGAACCAAATATCGACTTGCACGGGTTTATGGGCATTCAGTCACAGACTTCCGCGCCATCAAATCAGCTTCGCCATTTTGGTTCACGGACTGGAAGGGTTTTGACTTGTCCATCGCGCTGGACAAGAAACGCACACGAGAAGTATACTGATGGCAGAGCTTCGCCTAAACTAAATTGCCCGCCTTTCAGGCTATGCGGCACACACACAAGCTCCAAGATCAGGCAGCCTATAAACGGCAACTGATCACGCTGGCGGGGGGCGGACCGCCGGCTTATCCTCTTTACGTTTATCCTGCAGCGAAAGTCCGGTTCCCGCCTGACCTGCGGATCGGCAATGACCGCTTCGGGCTGCTACTCGACAAACGAATAAACCGCAGAGGATGCATCGAGCGATCAGCGCCGGCGTTGTTTCTGCGTGCCGGTTTGCAGGTCTCGGACCTAAAATCGCTGGACAGAGTCCTAGCTGCTGGTGACTGTTGAAGCCACTGTCAGCGGTGGAGTTTTTTGTGGAACATATTGCACAAATGAACATGGGGTACTTGCTGCACCCGCTAGGAGATCCCCGTATTGCGGGGTTCGAGGACAACTCGGATCGTCTAAACTCTGTCGCAGATCGATCCAAAGGTTTTATCTGGCGCCTTCAAGGAGAGGGCTACGATCTACCGGAGAACGACACCGGTGCATTGTTTGGTCGGCCACAGGTCGCACTGGCGACACTATCGACTTGGCAGAGCTTTGCAGATTTGGAGCATTTTGTTCACAGGACTATCCATGGTCAGTTTCTAGATCGCCGGACGGAGTGGTTTGAGCATGTCGGTGAGCCAAGCTATGTCATCTGGCCGATCCAGGCTGGCCATATACCGAGCCTGACAGAAGGAAAGGAAAGACTTCATCGGTTGAGAACAGATGGGCCAAGTTCGGAGGCTTATGATTTTGCAACTGGTAGAGACATGGTTGCTAGACAAGCAGCTCAGCGCCTACAAAGTTAACACAACTATTCTTTGGTTCTTTTACTTACTCCTGAACCACCAAGTCTTTAAAACGCTTGGCTCCAACTTCTGGTAGTGTTGCGAAACGAATTCCATCAAGACCAATTTCATCTCGGAGCTTTGCCAGATGTTTCAGGTCATAACCAGAGTCTTGAGGTACGATTAAGAGCGCCTCTGGTACAAGTCTCCTAAGGAGCCAAAGATAGCCAAGCGTGTTTATTGCGAACTGTCTTTCTACTCTTGTCCTGTGCGCGTTTATTTCGACCGCTACCTTGGGCTTCCCGTCAACTTCGATGACGTAGTCAGGATACAATGAGCCTAGGCTCCTTCCGTCTTTGAGCACCGCGTTATCGGATCCGAACATCTTAGGCCCGTATACCCTGAGAAAAGAGAAAACAGTTTGATCAAAAATTTGCGCGCGTTGAGGAGAGGATAGTTTTGAAAGATTAGTATCCGAGTGCTTTTCTGCTCGCTCCTGTCGGAGTCGGTCGAACTCGGCCTTTAGCTCGACTTGTCTCATTTGTCCGCCGAAGACCTGGGGCGCTAGTCTTTCAGCAGTGGTCGGATCCAGTTCTTCTATTTTCATCAAAAACATGACCAGGGTCATACCCAACCAAGCTGGTCTATCTTTTTCTACGTCAGGAAATCTCTTTTTTAACCACTTGTATGCTTCGAGCGGGTTTCTCAGGGTATGAGCACGCTTCCCTCTTAGTTCCGCCACCATATTCAGAACTTCCGAAGATGTGCGAAGGTCATATTTTATTGGGTTTTCGACCGCTTCTGCTAAGGCCTCGCCAAAATCTATCCAATTATCTTTTTTTGCCACGTCTTCGAGGCCGTTGCTTTTTCGCATCGGTTAGTTCACCATTATTGTGCATCGTCAACAATTATTTGCAAAATACGACGCTAATATTGTAGGGAATACCCTATGAAAATCGACAGTAGAGCAGAAATCCCTGCGCGCCAAGCTTGGCGAAGAGGGCAAAAAAGAAGTCGCATTTCTTGTCGACAAGAAAAGCAAAAGGCGTGATCCAGACTGAAAGTGGGTTGGAGGCAAGTTTTGCCTTTGGTTGTGACCTGCACCCGAAGGTTAAGGCTATCCGGCCGCAACCCTGCACATTCGATCTGAAATCAGGTCGTGTTTATCCAACAAAAGAGGAGCTCATCACCAAGTTCAAGGGAACGGGATACAAACCAAAACCTTACACCCCTGATTTTGAAGTCATCTGTTTTGATGGCCGGAAGCTCTTCGTGGAAGTGCGACACTCTAGATTGTTGAAGCACAATGAGAGCACGTTGCTACTGCCAAACATCTTTAGAAGCCTCGGTTTAGAGCTTCTGATCCTCACCGATCAATTTCTTGCCAGAGATTTGGTGCACAATATCCGATCTCTACATCCCTATATTCGGAGGTCTCCGACTGACGAGTTTCTTCGCAAACTGTCTTCAATTGAAGCACAAACGTTCCGGCTGGAATTTCTCCTGAAAGAACTGGGTTGTAGCCAGATCGATGTACTAAGTTCAATCGTATTGGGCCACATCTCAGTTGATCTTAGAGCAGGCATGCTCCGACCCAAATCTGTTGGACGGTTAGCCCACGGCCAAAAGTCTCATCTGGAGATCTTTCCACTGTGACGCAGCAAGGCCCCAACTATGTCGGATGGAATGTTCTCATCGGAACGGAAGCTTTCGTGGTCAAGGAGTTTGATCATCAACGAGACCACGTTTTGCTTCAGGATGAACGAGGGACATACAAAGAAATTACCAATGAAGAATTCAGGACGCTTTATTCTCTCGGTGCGGTAAGCAGCCCGCATCTTCATGGTACGACTTCCAAAAGACTGGGTACACCAGAGGAAAACAACGAAACGTGCTTTCGAGAACTGATCCTTGTCAGAGTAACTGAACTACAAAGACAAGGATACTCGTGGGCTAAGATTAGAGACAAATTGGCAGATGAGTTCGCTGCGCATCCGCTTCATGTGCATCGGAAGAAACCTTTTCCGACTGTAAGGACCATTCAGAACTGGCGCACGCAGTACCTACTTTCAGGAAAAGCAGGTCTACGATCCAAGACAAGTAATTCCGGCAATCGTACTCCGAGGTATAACGCGGAGTTCCGGGAAGTCGTTTTGGATCTTTTGGAAGAACATTTTCTTAACAACGACTTAAAAACTATCACTTGGATTGCCCGGCAAGCCAAGCGGCTGTACCGAAGGCAATGCGAATCCGAAGGCAAGGTGCCCGGTCCCTGCGGAAGAAAATGTGTTGAAGCAATTGTTTACAGCCTGCCACATGCCGGACTTTTAAAACGGCGACTGGGGGACGAAGAGGCAAACAGGCGCTATCTAATGGCGCTGGAGTACCAAAGAGTATCCACCCCGCTCGAAAGGGTGGAATTGGATTGCACCACGCTCGATGTTTGGTGCGTCGATGATGACGGAACCCCAATTGGCCGCCCCCACATTTGCGTAGCAATCGACTGCGCAACCGGTGTTATTCTTGGGATGCAACTCAGCTGGAGCCGTCCCGACACTGCATTGGTCTCTCGAACTGTAAAGGAAATCTTGGAGCCCAAAACACCAGCATTTTTCATGATGCACGGTATCGAGAATGATTTTCAGACAATTGGGACGCCTCAGCTGTTGATTACAGACCAGGGCACCGAAAACAGCGGTGACGTCTTCCATACGATCATCGATTGTTCGAGCCTGGAATGGCGCAAGATGATCCCAGGTCGACCGGATAAAAAACCGTTCATCGAACGTTTCTTCTTAGAGCTGAGCCGGTTTGTCACTCAATTCCCTGGTGCTTCGCAAACGTCCCTCATTGGCCCCAGAGATCGGACGGACAAGGCACAAAAAGAGGCCCGCCTGACTTTGCAAGAGATTGAAACGCGGCTGCAAAAATGGCGCTACGATGTGTACTTACGCATGCCCAGACGACGCGTACAACACGTTCTCCGAAGACTGGAATCTCCGATGCAATCTTGGAAGAGGACTTTCCCAGAGTGTTTTGTACCAATGCCCCCAGATCCCCACGAACTCAGAGAAATGTTTATGGTTCAGGCCGCGACGAGAACTGCGCAACGGTACGGTATCTCCTACGGAGGAGTGACATACCATAGCGCTGAACTCGCCAACTACTTGAAAATGGTCGGTGTACCCACGACAGTCGATATCCGCGTTGACCCGAATGACATTCGAGAAATTGCGGTTTTGGATCGCCTGAATAATGAGCATTTCTTCGTACCCGCAAAGTATGAAGAGTGCCCGGCTCTATCCTTCGATGAGTTGGCGAGGCTGCGAAAGCAAACCTTCACCCCGGAAGACGAAGAGCTTCAAGAAAAGGCGCTGATCGCTGCGATGGCTCTGCACCTTTACGAAGAAGAACCAAAGGCAAGGACAAAGACCGCAAAGTCTCGGGAGAAGGCCGCCAAAGAGGAGCGAAGACAGGAAATCTTCGCGCAATCCAAGAAAGTCATGGATAAGCACGGGCATTCAGAGCCCGCGTACAGGGCGGAAAAACCTGAGTTTGATCTGCCCAGCAAACTGCCAAGTTTTGTCTCTAAAGGAGGGTGCCCGCAATGACAGAGCGAGTGTTTGAAGTTCTGAACCAGACAATTGAACATCCGAGCTATTTGGTTGCCAAAGACAAATTGGTTGAAGCCGTCTCCATCTCTCGCAAGTTAAACGGCGCCGCAGTCTTCTTGTCTGGGCCTACACGTTGCGGAAAGACGCAACTCTTGAATGACGTTCAAGTTGGACTCGGCAAGCGACCAGATCTCAGTAGCGACCTGCTTGAATATTCTGGTTTGAGCGGAGCAAGTGATTTTGTCATCGGAAGTATTCCGACCAAACCAAACAGTAAGACACTGCTTACAGCGATGCTCGAAGCCGTTGGGGTCAAAGCCGGACCAACCCAAAGCGCGCACGATTTACAGGCCCGTCTGTGCTTCGCTGTGCGTGAAAAAGGTATTCGCACAATCGCGTTGGATGAATGTAGCCATTGCGCCGAACGAGGTGCTCATCTGTCAAAACGTGGCGCAACCGACCATTTCAAATGGCTAATCGATCAAACAGGGGTCACGTTGATCCTCGCCGGTTTGCCTAAGTTTCAAGGGCTCATTGATGAAAACGAGCAATTGAGGGACAGAACGCTGTCGACTATCGAGCTATTTCCGTATGCTTGGTCGAATGGCGCCGATGCTACAAGCTTTGCCGCAGCGTTCTCTGAAGCTCTATGCAACATGCAAGCCGCCGGTGGCCAGTTTGACTTTGATTTCGAAGAACTGGTGGTCAGATTGTACGGCGTAACTGGAGGTCGCGTTGGAATGCTTGTGCGCATCCTCCAAGTGGCCGCGCTCAAGATGAAGTCGAAGACGCTGACATCCAAGATTATCTCGGACAGCGCAATTCAGTTGACGCAAAAGAGCCTAAACGCTGGTTACTTTTTTGGGGAGGAAGCACCTCAGAAAATCGACCTTGTTCGATCCTACATCCATGTCATGCAGGACGCTGGCTTGGATGTGACCCCAGAGTCACTCATTGACCTTGAAGCGTTAGAGGCCGCATGACATCGAGACGCTCTGACTTTCTGAGACCAAAAAATTCAGAAAGCCTGTTGGGCTATATTAGGCGTTTAGGGCGAGCAAAAGCACACTACTTCACGTCGGATTTCTTGGCAGAACTTGGCAATCGATACGGGCGTCAATTGGTTGATGATATCGCCGCAATTGAAGAGGAGTTGAGGGTCCCGCCCGGGACACTTGAACGTCTCGCACCTAGCTCGCCACCGAAAGATCCTAGTAGAGACTGGCAATACGAACGTCTTCACTCTGACCCAGTTTGCCCACAATGCCTCGCGGAAAAGAAACCATATCAAGCGCTATGGCGGCACTCCCTGGTAACTGCATGTCATGAACATCGATTGAGGCTGGTTGACGTTTGTCCAAATTGTTCGGAGAGATTGACACCACAGGTGGGTGGCTATCGATTGTGCAGTTGTGGATTTCCCCTTGATAAACTGCCACGCTATCAAGCTTCAGAACACGAGTGCGATATAGCATCCGCAATCTCAGGCACCGGTCCATTGATCCCACATGCCGAAACCGGAACCAGACCCCCGAGCAACATCGGTAAATTCGTTCATTTCCTAGCCTCTGGTTTTCAAGCTAGCCGTACGGGTAAGTTCGGAAAAACGAAAATTCCGAAGACCGTTGAAGACGCGGTTCGACTAATGGCGCCGGTCGAATCCCTTTTGGCAAACTGGCCGCATGGTTTCGAAAATTATGTGAAAAAGCTGCTGCATGAAGGTGATCCCGATGCAACTTCTGCTCCTGATCGGCTTGGCAACTGGTATCAGCGCTTAATGCGGTTTCGAGAACCTGAATACGATGTGTTTAAGGACGCAGTGGCACGTGTGATCGAGAGAGAATTCAGTGGCTTCCATCCGGGTCGTTTGGCGTCTACTTCATCGAGAGAGTGGTTGCCCGCAACGGAAGCGGCACGACAACTCGGAATTTCTGCACAGCGTCTCGTTGCGGCAGTCCAAAAAAGAGATCGCTGGCAAGATCAGTCAACGCGGATTTGGACATAATCAAACAGTCGTTCCCAAATTCGAAGTTCTCAACATTGCAGCAGATCGTCGGCGCTTCTGGAGCGCGGCAGAAACATGTGACTATCTGGGAGTTGGACGTACACAATTCCAATTTCTCAAAGAACTTGGTGTGGTCGGCGAAGTCCCAGTTTCAGATCGGCCACCGCTCGTGGATGGCCGGTTCCACTCGAATTCTGTAGAGGAACTTGTCTTTAAGATTAGAGCATCGGCCACTGAATTGACGGGAGAGGCAGTTTTGTTCAAAGAGCTTACGCTTAATCGAACAACTGACAAGACGGCGCTGAAGAAGCTCATTCGTCTCATTTGTGAAGGTTCTATCGCTGCTGAATTGGAAGATCAGGATGTCCTACTCGGTGACTTCAGGTTCCAGAAATCGGACGTCGAAAAGGTTCTGCGATCTGAGCGGCACTCGTTGGACTGGACTGCAAATGATGTCGCGAAGTTAACGGGTTGGAAGGCTCAGGCGGTGACACATTGGTGCAAGCTGGGCCTGCTCGGATCTCGCACCGTTCCGCATGGCCCAAGCGAGTCTTTCTTGGTCAAGCCGCAGCAGCTTGCGGTCTTTCAAAGCGAGTACATGCCCGTTGCGACACTGGCTAGGTCAAGAGGAACAACGTCCCGAAAGCTCCTGTCTGATTTCGAGAGCAAAGGGATTGAGACCCATGGTGCGCAAATGGAAGGTAAGACGACGCGAGGACATTTGGTGAAATTGAGTGATCTGGCTTCGCTGCTGTCTGAGGCCGCCTAGTGCTCACCTGCACCATCCGAAAAGAACACCACTGAAATGCGCTGTCCAATTGCCGGTTCGTGGTCGCGCGAAACCTGCTCAGCTTCCTCGATGACCCGGACCATCTTTTTATGGATCTCATCGGACGCCTGATGATCGCTTTCGAGCTTTTCGAGGATAACCTGAAGCGCGATGTACCCCTTGGGAAGATCCTCATAGGCGAAGCTGTCACGCACTTCGTGTTTTGCTTGTTCCCAGAAGGGATCAAGCTCACGGCTCCACGCCTCGCACACCATTTCCACGGCCGGTAGTGACAGATGGCCAAACCATTCTTGATCACTGAGTTCGACACCACCTTTGCGTCCCATAAACTCGGCGCAGGCTTTCATGAGGCTCTCAACGCGAGCGGGGCGCAAGTCCCACTCGGTCAGCTTGCCAATCTGCTCTGAAATCGTCTCGAGCGCTTCGGAGAGATCTTCCAGTGACATGTGGGCGTGTTCCATGCCGAGGCTTCTAGTCCGTTCGTACGCAGTGTCCAAGAATTGGGCACAGGCTAGCTGGTCGCGTTCCAATATCAGCCCTGGCGCAGAATCCTTGAGAAGCAGCAGGCGAGGCGGAAAGAAGCCGTTGCTCTTGCTAAGTCCCTTGAGATGCAGTGCCGTGAATTTCTCACGGGCCGATAAGAGCGCCAACTCTGCACCCCAGGTGCCCTGGATTTCGGCCTTATCGATGAAATTGTAGCGCTCTTCGGGGATTGTTTTTTTGGTGCGTTCCAGAACGTCGTGAAAGTTATTGTTGCGAAGTCGCCGCGGGGATCGCAGATATTCAACAACACTTTCGAGGATCAGTTCTGCGTTTTCGGTGCTTTCTTCTAAGACGGCGTCGATTAACGCCTCCCCAGCCAAAGTTTTGTAGTTCTCTATGCGCTGGGCGATTTTTTCGTCAGATGCAAACTGACCTACTGGCACATCAACAAGGTGGTAATTGACGACCCCGAACTCACTATCGATCCTGTCGATCCTACCCAGACCTTGGATGAGCTCTTTCAGGTTCGAGGTCAGGCCAAGCAACACCAGCGTGTCTGACGACTGAAGGTTGATACCTTCAGCCATCTTGTAAGTCAGAAAAACCGATGCAGATCCTTTTGGTTCGTTCTTTCCTCCGGGCCGGAAGTAAGACTCCACGGACTTGCCCTGTTTGATACGCTTGAAGCTGTCGGGGCCATCTCCAAAGATTGCCTTCACGGCGCGATCTTCACCCTTGGTTTGGTTCCCCACGACAAAGTTGGTGTGGTGGCCTCTGCGCGACAGTGCTTCTGCAAATATCTCGAGTGTGTCCGTCCGTTCTGCGAGAAAGACGACCCTGTCTTTTTCATTTTGTATTCTCAGGCACGCCTCATACCGCTTCTCATCAAGCTCCTTGAGAACACTGAGACCCAGTTTTTGGTTTAGAGCGTCGCATTTCTTTGTGGGTTCAGGCGCTTCTATTCCCAATGCTGAGAACATGTCGGACTGGTCGCGGTGGGATACCTTTTTCTTCGATTTTCCACCGCGCTCGAAGTCACGAAGCGATTTGCCAATAGCTCCATGAGACATCTCCCAATGGGCCTGGGCGGCGCTCACGCGCAGAATGTTCAAAAGGTTGCGGATGTAGAGTTGGTCCTGCGTGCTTTGTTGCGTGCTGACGTGCCCGAACCGACTTTTCTCTACAGCGGTCACCCTGCCACCTGGTGCAAGTTCTTTGCAAAGGGAAACAATCTCATCCAGGCGCGTTTGCTGAGGCTTTGTCACCTTAAGTTTCTTCGGGCGCCCGTGGTTTTCAAGTTTCGGGTAACTGTGCTTCTTGGGATCTTCGTCCTCGCCAATGCATCGCCTTTGTCTGCGTGTCAAAAACGGTGAAACAAGTTGAGCGAGTTCGGTGCGAGCCTCTCGCGTGAGCGTCGTGTCAGGTTCTGACAAAACGGCCAGTTGTGCATCCTGGTTGAAGATATCCTTGGGAACGTGGGTTTCACGCTCGAATAACTCGCCCATGGCCTGAATGAAAGTAGGCGTCATGAAAATGGACGCCCGCTTCTCCTGCATATGGGTCAACCAGTCGACATCCCGGTTCCCGAGCAGCGTTGCCGACAGACAGACATTCCAGCTTGGCGGGGCAAGCTCGATGGCTGAGGCCATTTGAGACGCCTGTTCAAACCCTGGTGTAACAGTGTGGCTTTCATCGATTATCAGAATACCAAACTGATCGAGCCTGAGCCCGGATTTTTCTTCATCGCCAGCGCCGCGGAGGTGTTGTTTGGCAAGTTTGCTGTTTGCGACAGGTTGGAGCGAGTTTGTCGAGTACTTGCGCCAACTGGGAATGACTTTTGGCGGGGCGATTACCGCTGCATTTTTTCGCGCAACGCCATGGACCGGGGAGCGAGGTACGACCTCCGAGAATGTCTCTGACAATGCTTCGGCCAGGTGACATCCGATCTCGGTCTTTCCCGAGCCGGTTGGCGCTTCTACGAAGGCAATACCATGATCATAGACGATAGAGCATGCCTCATAGGTCAGCTCCTGTTGATACCCAAACAGCGTATGGCTCGTGATCTCTTTTCGGTCGCCGGTGAGCCAGGGTTCGAACCCCTTTTGCTCCGAGATCGTTCGCGCCATCGCATCTTCAGCTGTAACCGGCTTGATAAGTCTTTCCAGTATCTCCAGTGCTTGGGCATTCCAATCGACGGAAATGTCCCAGGCTTGCTCAGCGGCATCTGTGCGTTCGACCTGAAGTTCATGAGTGCCCGCATCCAGGTCATCGGCATACTCAATGTTTCTGTAGAGCCCTGAGTAGGAAAAGTTCGCGGACCCGGCGACGGCACCTTTTGGTGAGCTGACGATTTTTGAGTGTAGCCGCCGATCCCCAGATATCCCCAACTTGCGTTTGGCGAGCTCCGGATCGAAGACACGCAAATCAATTTTGCCGGTTTTGATGGCGTGTTTTGCCAGCACCGCGATAAGATCGTGATCCTCTTCCACTTGAAGCCCGGAGCGCTCCAGCCAGTAGAGCCTCATTTCTTCGGTGACTGGTTTGGGGTTGGTCAAACGTTTGGTATTCGCCGTGTCGATCCCGAACGATATCCGGATCCGGATGTCGCTGTCATTTTCCAGATCCCTCAGCTCGGGCAATTCCTTCATCAAAATCGACAGCGACGACAAGAAGTCCTGATACCCGGTGACAATCAGACAATCCCCAGAGGTGATATGGGGTCGATAAAGATTGATAACCGGCCGGTCGATATTGGTGCCGACCTTCGCAACCGGTTCGGCATCAAGCTCACTTGCGGGCTTTTGATTTGCTTCGGTAAGCTGCTTTGGCTTGGAACGCAGCCAATCAGGGAGTGAAAACAATGAACAAGACTTGGATTTAGGACGCTTGGTCTAATAGTGATACTGCGGGCATCGTCCTTCAAGACATCATCGGAAGAAACATTCGTTTTCCTGAAACTGTCGGAAATTCGCACCGTTTCTACTTGGGCGATGACCAGGTTCTCGAACACAACATGAGCAGTCAGCCTGCTAGGCAAGTTTACTGGTGACTGAGAGTATTTTGAATTAGGGGCCTGGCGGCATTACAGGCCCTCTCTGGTCAAGTCGCGGCGCTAGAGACCTCGAAGTGGGTATTCACCACACGCAACAAGTGCTCATAATCACCCTGGACGGCTTCCTCCAGAAAAGTCTGAATTCTGGCTTGTTCGGCTCCGGCGATTTCCGCTGCGGATTGGCAGCGTGCCAGTACTTCAAATGCATTGGCGTTTGCTCTGGGCAGGTCGATGGTCGCTAGTTTTTTCATGTCAAATCCTCATGTAGAATACCGGGCAACCATTGCAGGTCGAAATTAATCTCAGGTATAAGAATTGCGGATTTTGCCCCCGATCCAGAGGCTGTTTTAAGTTTAACATAAGTCGCAATTGTAGAGCGTTTGCGCTCCCGTCAGCCAACCACCCGTAAGTCCGAAAATCGGACATTCGTGAACAATCCTTTAGCTGTAATCGTGAACATAAAGTTCAAAATGCTTCTTCGAATTCAAAGGTCAGCGATGCGCAGAAAGCGGGCTTTGCAAAGTTTGGCGAACAGCTCTCTTCTGACATCCAAGGGTAGGTCTTTATTCTGCGGTCGCAGATCGCATTGCAGCCGTCCGCTGCAAGAGCAATGTTTTGGGTTGGGTGAGCTCACAGTCCGCGGGGATATTGTTGAAAAACTCGAAAATCTGACAGCCGCGTTTTTCCGCCAGAATCTGTTGCCACGGCCAAATTGAAACGGACTACCCAGTGGAGCCTCTGAGAGCGTCGGACATTGCCAACGATGGTCTAGGGCCGACCTCCTCGACGAGTTTTTGGAGAGGCCTTCTATGGGCAAGTTTTTCACCCATTTTCTCGAAAAATGAAGTTTTTCAACAATATCCGGGCGAAGCTACCCTTGAGGCAGTTTCATCTAATTCAGATCTATGAACAAAACTGACCTTGTCCACAGCATGGAACAATTCTTGAGTATTCGTGGGAATTTGCCGAGACACGTTCAAACACTGGCTGCGAGACCTCAGTGTTCGTTTTTACGGAGTGATGCAAGCGCCGTCTTAAGTATCTTTAAGCTTGCGGCGCGTTCTTCTGGTGTCATCGAGCTCGGGTCCAACACCATTTGAAAATTCGGGTTTTCATATACTACTTTTTCTGCGCGAGGTCTCGATTTCTTTTGACCCAAGACGCGGTATGTCATGACAGGTTGAGCCACGCCTTTGACTTGGATAGCTCCAACTTCTTCGGTCTCTATTTCGTGGTTCACGTGCGCCCAGGTTTCGTACGAGATGTAAATCTCTCCTTCCTCGGCCTGATGCTCCAACCTTGATGCCACGTTCACAGCGCCGCCGATAATGGTGTAATCCATTCGGTCGTCACTTCCAAAATTCCCAACCGTACAAAAGCCTGTATTGATACCTATACGGCATTGTAAATGTTGCCTTATTCCATGACGACTCCATTTTGCCCGCAACTCTGTCAACTTGTCTCGCATTGCAATTGCCATTCTCACGCATGCCAAAGCATCTTCCCGCACCCCTTTAGTCTCCGGATCTCCAAAGAAGACAAGGATTGCGTCGCCGATAAACTTATCTATCGTCGCACCGTGGTTCAGAGCGACTTCCGACATTTCGGTCAGGTAGCTGTTCAGGAGTTCTGTTAAATCTTCCGACTCCATCTGATCCGTAAGCTCTGTGAAGCCGGCGACGTCCGAGAAAAACACTGTTAGCTTTTTTCGCTTACTCGCGAGTTTAACTTCTTGGCGACCGGAAAAGATCGAGTTGTAGACTTGAGGCGATAAGTATTTGGCAAGCTTTCCTGACAATGCCTCAAGCTCTTGGTTTTTTTGGGTAACCTCTTCGGCGGCGATGCGCTGTTTTTCGGCTAGTGCATTCAGTTCCCGCTCGTTACGATCACTCAATCGCATCATGCGCCGCGTGGTTCTGAGCAGCTTTCTGTATTCTCCGACAAGGTTTTCAATTGATTTGCGTGTTTCATCATTCGGAAATTTCCCACTGTTTAAAGCTGCTTCCGCGACTTCCAAAGCCTCATTCTCGCGAACAAAGAGATCGTCGATAGTCATCGATCCAACAACTTTTCCAGTGTGAAACTGGCATGTTTCAGGTCTTCCCCAAACTCCTCTCCAAGTTCTTCCATGGTCTCGTCTTCGGGGTCGTGAAACCAATAGACGTCAACGCTTTTCCCCGCCTCAGCAGCGGAATCTAAAAGCTCCATGATCATCATGATGGCCTTGGCGCTGGACGAATTGAAATAGATGAGTTGAAATTCAAAACGACATTTGGATATTGAGCCATCCGACAACCAACTTTTCAAAGCATCAAACAACGGGTTGTAGAAGGTCGTAACATCCTCAGGGTAGGATTCCCCAATCAGTTTGAGGTGGCCAACGTCAAAATCGAACACCACGGCCGGGGTGCGGTTTGTTGCCGGGATATCTATGTTCTGCATTCGTACCCTCTTAAACCGTCGCTTTAAGCGCGAAGAATGCGTGCTGATCGTCAATCCGCATAAAATCAAACTCGATTGGCTTTGACGCTCGGCGCGCAATTTCAATTAACCCGATACCTGCACTATTGCTGACAGTGTCAGTTTCCGCCCGAAGTTGGTCTTTGTACGCGGCCTTAAGTTCCTCACGATTCATTGCTCGTAGTTCTGAAAGTCGTCTTCGCATATTGTCGACGTCACTCAAAAGAATCAGATTGCCCGCATGAACGACATAGCTGTCGGCCTCGTTTCCGATAGTCACGATGCCGTAACTTATGTCCAACACCTCGGTCTCACCGTCGGCTGATAGCCGTTCAACTGAATATCTGATGATGTTCTGCATTTGCTCTACGAAAACAGCGAAAACGCTTCGGAGAGTTTTGGTGTCAGCATCTTCAGACACTAATTTCTGCTTTAACGCATCGCCAACACCACTGAGGATACCTTCAGTTACATAACCACTGTATGCAAAGACAACGCCTTGTCGGCGCAGGTTGGCGCGTAGTTCGTAGACTTCGCTTGCAAGCATCTGTTCCCCTTAGTCATGCTTGGGTGGCACCAAGTTCAATTCAGGCCTTAATATCATAAGATACACATTTATGCATTTTTGGTGTATCAATTGTGCAGTGTTATTAGTGGGGAGGTTAACATGATTAGGCTATTGTGTATGGTCGCCGTAGTAATATCGTCCAACCCGGCAGCAGCGGCCGACATTCCAACTGAGGTCAAGGCAAAGCTCCAATCTGCCATGATATCGCATGTTGATGGAGTGATGGTCGACGGTTCTTACACGTATCTGGATACGACCACCAACGCGTTTGAAACCGTTTACCCAGCAAATGTTCATCCCATGGTTATTCCTGCGGGAAGTGACTATTTCGTCTGCTCTGAAATGATAACCGAAGGCGGTGACACCGTGACCGCAGACTTTCTAGTGCGGGAAGTTTCCGGGGACTACAAAGTTGTACAGATGATCGTCAACAATCGTGACGCTCTTCAGGCCGCGATGAAGAACATCGGGAACTAAATGCCGGACACTATAGAGGCATTTAGTGCGTAAACTCTGGACATTCTTGAAGCGCCGAATATTCCTGAAGCATATTCTGGCGACCCTCCTGCTCGGAGGCGTGGTAAATGCCATTGTGCTTCTTTTTTACTATGAATTCAAAAAGCAAGCTCAAACGGATCAGGTTGCCGCGGAAGTTGCAACGATTGCCAATCGGATCGCGCGTCCGTTGGCTGAATTGGTTGAAGCAGGAAATCTTGCGCAAGCAACGAGCCTGCTGGCTGTCTATTCGGGTTTTCCTTACGTTATTTGCGCTGAACAGAGGTTAGAGCAAAGCTCAGAAACCTTGGTTTCCTGGCCTGCTATAGGATGCGACAAAATAAAAAAACCTGGTTTAGACATCGTCGTTTCTGTTCCGACGGCCGCAGGGCCGACCACGATGTTGGCCCGAATTGATCAGGAGATTTTGAACAATGAGTTAAGGACAGAAGTGGGGGTTGTGGTCCTTCTTGGAGTTCTCGGGGGATTTGCGCTCATCTTAGCAGGCGCTGCTGCATTTCTATGGCTCATCAACAGACCTCTCGGCCAAATGTTGAAAGCCATTGAAAGGTTCGAGCGATACGATGACCCTCAAATTGTCCCATACGAGTCGGAAGATGAGATTGGCAAGGTTGTTCAAAGCTATAACTCAATGTTGGATCGCGAGGTTGAACGTGTCAATGAAATCCGCGAGGCGCACCACCAGATCGTCGCAAGCGTAAACTATGCCACGCGAATTCAGCAGGGTTTGTTGCCCACGACAAGCCAGTGCAAGGCCGCCTTTGCTGATTTCGCTGTCATATGGGAACCACGCGATTTGGTTGGTGGGGATATCTACTGGATCAAAACGGGTGGCCCAATTACGACGCTCGCCGTAGTTGATTGTACCGGACATGGCGTTCCCGGAGGCTTCATGACCATGTTGGCTATCGCTACACTCGAGCGGCTCTACTACGAAAATGAAACGCTTAGCCCGTCGCTGGCGCTGTCCAAGTTGAGCGATTTGACGCGTTCACTTCTAAATCAGGATACTGCAAACGGGACTTCCAACGACGGCATGGACGCTGCGATTTGCCAGATCGATACAGCAAAAGGGGTAGCGACGTTTGCAGGTGCGCACATGTCTCTTTTGGTCAAATCCAAGACCGGCATTGACCGAATCCGAGGTGATAAGCTGAGCATTGGGTATGTGGACACTCCTATTGGTCCAAAATTCTTGGAGCACGAAGTTCAAATAGATCAAATCACAGATTTTTTTGTTTCAACTGATGGGTTGATTGACCAATTAGGTGGAGAAAAACGTTTAGCTTTTGGTTTTCAGAGAATTTTATCTGTATTTGAACAGGAAGAGTGGTCGTGTTCGGAAGATCTATTGTCGGCTATTTACAGCGCTTTTCAAGACTATAGTACGAATGAAGAACGCTTAGATGACTTAACCATGATCGCTTTTCGCACTGCCCGAAAAACAGATTAAGGTGTGTTTGTGAGGTGCAACGCCCTCTGCTTATCCGTAAACGTTGATGTCTACTCCTGTACTATCTAAGGCTTTGTTAGGCATTATTAAAACTGAGGTGACGCCGATTTTTCCTCGCTGAACAGGCGCTACAGTGGACTGACCGTTCGACAGGGCGCTTCGGTGACATAGGTGCGGCACGCGCTTTTGTTGATTTTGCGGTCGAACGTCTCAAATCGGATTCCCTTATTGACCAGAACCAAACTCAGGCCTAAGCGCAAGACCAACAATTAGGTAAAATCGCGCTATTCAGCCGCCGCCGCGGATGCGGCGGTCCATGCATTTGGGACAAACGCATCATCCAAAGCCGTTTCCGCCACATGGTTCGTATAGTTCGACAGGATTTTCAACGCTGTGCCAAGGATGACTTCCAGCATGGTCTGGCGGGTATAGCCAGCCGTCAGAAACGCCTCGACCTGTGCGTCGCTGGGCCAGCCTCGGCTTTCGTTGATCACGATGGTGAATTTGCGCAGTGCTTCCAATTTGGAGTCGGCGATAGGGCTGCCATCGCGTAACGCTGCGATCACGTCTTCGGGGACACCGGCCATCTGTGAAAGAGTGGTATGGGCGGCCATGCAGTACTTGCACCCGTTCATCCGGTTGTTAGTCATAAGGATGATCTGGCGCTCAGTCTCTGACAGGCTGGTCTTTCCAAAGATGTTGGAAAGTGTCGTATAGCCTTCCAAAATTGCGGGCGCTTCGGCCATGGCCGCATAAAGGTTGGGCACAAAACCATATCCTTTCAGCGATGCTTCCAGAATTGGTTTCGCGGCATCAGGGGCTGAGGCGATTGTATAGGTCTCAAAATCAGTCATGTCTGGTTTCCTTTGGGAAGAGTTTTCGACGCACGCGAATTGTCATTGCGGACAGGGCGTCTTGGAGAAATGCCGGCCTTTTGGGGAGGGGAGAGGCAGCGGTGGCTCCGACCGGCAAAAGCCACCAAATTCCTCGATCAAAGGCTGCCGACAGGCGTGTGGTGGATGTCTGCCCACTTAGCATGGGCGCCTTGGATCACGGTCTCTTTGTCCTCAAGGTACTTCTTGAAGATGTCCTCATTCACAAAGAGATAGAGCTTGTTGTCCACGATATCGGCATACCGAACATCGCCATCAAGCTTCTTGCCTACATAGACGCCAAAGGCGCAGAACCCGCCGAATTGAGGCAGATGTGCCGTCGGATCCGCCTCGAATGTGGCTTGCGCTGCCTGCGACGCAAAATAGTAGTCCACTCCATCATGGGTCGATGTAAAAGTGGCGTTACCCATTTCGGGTTTTTCGGCTTCAAACATCGATACAGGATCGACGCCATGCATGCCGAGGGGCTGCCCGGTCAAGGTAAGACTGTTCGAAACGTTGTATTCATCGTCAGCCAATGCCGCCGCCGCCAGGGCGAGAGTCAAAGCTGTTGTAAGTGCGGGAAATGTAAAGATGTGTGTCATGATATGTCCCTTCAGGATGTCAGGATCAAATTTGAAGATCGATTTGGGTCAGGCCGATTGGCCAATGCGCTCAACCGCGTCGTCGGTCCACCAGACGCCGTTGGCGACCATTCGGAAGTTGATTATGGCGGCGAGATACCCGTCACCTTCAGGCACCTTGGCCCCGGCTGTGGCATCGCGAACGACAGCGACTTCGTAGCCCAGCTCCAGCAGCTCGTAGAGATGCGCCTGCGTACACAGGTTCGCCGACATCCCCGCGAGGATCACCTTGTCGATCTTGCGTTTACGCAATTGCAGGTTCAGGTCATTCTGAGCAGGGCTGTAAACCTTGTGTGGCGAGCAAATGATGGTTTCGCCATCCTCGATGTACTTCTTGTATTGCGGCATCCAGTCGGCACCTGAGCCCTCGAAGTTGTCCAAATTGAGCGGTCCCAGGCGGTCAAACATGCCGATGCTGTGCATCGTGGCTTCCAGAGTGCCCTCGAACTCCCACTTGTGGTCATGCGGGTAGTAATAGTGGGGCGAGATGAAGACCGGCATCCCCGCAGCCTTGGCGGCATTGAAAAGCCGTTCGATATTGTCGACCGTGCCCTGTTCGGTCACGCTTTCGCCAACGACACCCCACGTCACACCGTCCTCTGACAAAAAATCAATCTGGGGGTCGGTCACCACAAGCGCAGTACGCCCCGGCTCAATGGTCATGTCGATTTGGGGAAGGCCTGGATTTTCCGGGTCAGCATAGTAGGCGCGTGCTTCGTCGGTCGCGGCAAGGGCCTGTCCGCCAGCCACTATTGTTGTACCTGCCGCGGCCGCACCGGCGGCTTGTTGCAAGAGTCGCCGGCGCGCCATATCAACGCGTTCGGGCGTGACGTCGCAAGCGCAGCTTGCTCCATGTTTGTGGTCATGATTGCTCATTGCAAATTTCCTTTGTCTGAGAGGGGCAAATGGGTTTGCTTTACTCGGGAGCGCCCCAGGTGGATCTGACAAAGAAGAAGTTAGGCGCCACATCGATTGAGGTATCGGCCCGCCCTGCCAAGGTTTTGGCCGAACCTGCCATGTGGTCTTGAGGTGTGTGCCTAGTCGGAGGTCGCCTGCTGCCTGAATCGTGCCGGAGCCTGGCCAACCCAGCGCTTGAAGGCGCGGCTGAACGTGCTCTGTTCCGAAAACCCGGTCATAAAGGCGATCTCGGCTATGGAAGCCTTACCGTCACGGAGCAGGTCACGAGCGAGTGCAACTTGTGCCTGACCAAGAACTTCGCGATAGGTCAGCCCTTCTTCGGCCAACCTGCGGTAAAGAGTGCGCTCGCTCATTCCCATCTCTTGGGCGACATGCGCCGCCTGCGGTGCGCCGTTACTCAGGGCTGGCGTAAGCCGGTGGACAATTGCTTGGCTCAGTGAGGTGTCGTCATCGCGAGAGTTGAGCTCCTCATCCAGGTGCTTCGTCATGAAATCTGACAAGCCCGGATCGCCAAGACGATTTTTGCTTTCCAGCATAGCAGGGCGCATAGCAATGGCGTTGTGGGCGCTCCCAAATCGAACCGGGCACCCGAAATATTCGGCGTAATGTTCTGGCTCTTGTCTGCATGCATGCTGAAACGTGACATATGCGAGCGACAACCCATCACCCACAAACCGATGCATGTTCCTCGCAAAGGCCGCAAGCGCGCATTCGTTGCGCAGCTCCAAGGCGGCGCGATGTGGTGTTTGTCCTTCAAAAATCCAAAGAACCGGGTCGCCGGTTTCATCAAGTCTGTAAACTGCGGTGTCCGTGACGAGACGAAAATAGCGCTCGATCCGTTGCAATGATTGCCGCAAGGTCGGAGCTGTCTTAACGGCCAGGCCAAGTACGCCGAGATCATCGGTCGCAATCGCGTTTGCATAGGCCTCAACTAACGCGGCCTCGTCCGCTTGTTGCGCACGAATCCAATCTATCATATCGAAATACGCATCATCCGCCAATTGGCCGTCTTGAGCTTCTGGTAAACGCAGCACGACAGCGCCATTCGAAATCAGGGCGCCATCGTCGTTCAGCGTCATCCCGGCGGCGTTGGCCATCGCGCGCGCGAATGCGTATGTTACACTTGCCATACAGTGAGATTAGCACTGGAAAGCTCTTTCACACCAGATCGTCCAACCTTGTGATAGGTATAATTAATAAAGACAGCCTCGATCTTCGGGCGCTTGAGGATAAATGCGCCAAACTGATAAAACTCGTCATCAGGTTTTCTGAACGGTATCGTCCGAAAGCGTGCGGAAGCATGCACTCATAGAGGTCATGGTAGATGGGCGAAATTTTTATATCTGTGCTGCTGCCGCTCGCAGTTGTTGTAATCATGTTCTGCCTTGGCCTCGGACTCACAGCGGCTGACTTTCAACGCATCGGACGACGTCCACGTGCCTTTTGCGTCGGGGCTCTCAACCAGATCATTTTGCTGCCTTGCATCGCTTTGATGGTGATCTTTATCTTTGGGATTTCCGCCGAGACAGCCGTTGGCATTATGATTTTAGCGGCCTGTCCGGGCGGGGCGATCAGTAACATCGTAACCAAGCTTTCGAATTGGGATGTTGCTTTGTCCGTTACTCTTACAGCAGTCTTCAGTCTGACTTGTGTCGTTACCGTACCGCTTATCCTGGGGTTTTCGATGCAGATGTTCATGGGGGCAACTGCGCCCGCTATCGACATCTCTTCGACGGCTTTAGCAATGTTTTTTTTAACAGCTTCTCCAATCCTAGTCGGGGTGACCGCGCGGTCATTGGCGCCGCGGATTGTAGCCGCTGTCGAACCAGTCTTTAGCAAGGTCTCTATGCTACTTTTTGCGCTGGTCATCGGAGGCGCGATCATTTCAAACTGGGTGGTGGTCGCGGATAACTTCCTTAGGCTTGGACCCGCACTTTTGGTTGTAGGTGCGTCACTCACGTTTATTGGCATCATGAGTTCAGGGATGCTCGGATGCACAGACATCGAGGCGAAGACGATTTCAATTGAGACCGGCGTTCAAAACGGAGCTTTGGGGATCGCAATTGCCACCTTGCTGTTGCCTAACACCAATGGGTTAAGCGAATATGCCATCCCATCCGCAATTTATAGCGTGGTCTGGATCGTAACAATGTTGCCTGTGTTCGCTTTCCTTGCGCGAAGAAGCCCAATTTTATGATCCTGACGCCTATTTGCCAGCTCTGGTTATGGGCTGGGCCAAGTCCCTTAGTTTCCATGCCGGAGCGCCATCTGGTCAAAGAGCGATCAAGGAGCTCCCAAGCCCTCTGTGGAACGGCCGCTTTGGCGATTTTCCCTGTTGAAGGGAAAAACTGTTGCTGCCAGTGCGGTGGATCCTGCGTCAGCGAAGGTGTAGACTCCAAGGTCAGTTTTGTCCGCAAGGCGGAAGTCACCACGTTTGGATGTGAAGCTCCGGTTTTGAGCTCAATCCATACTTTGAAGACTTACGAGAAAGGCTCAATTGAAACTGCCTTTGGCCAAACAAAGATCACGTTGGAGTGTTGTTGGGCAAACTTTTCTTCGGCTGTATTCCAACAGAAGCTCTGTGCGGATCCCAGAATTGCTTTAAGGTTGCGTATGCACCGTTAGGTTCCTCACTTTGAGACAAAGCTATCCAAAGCAAGACTGAAAGAGGATTGAATGAAACGCCTGTTTCCATCTCTGCCTGAGAACGCGACGCTGGGAAGTGTCTATCAAGCCTTTCCAGACAAACTCTCTCCGCTTTGTGCGTACGAAAGCCTTGTGATGAGGGGAGAGAGCGACCTCTCGGTTGCCGAGCGTGAATTAATCGCAGCCTATGTCTCTGGCTTGAATGCTTGTTCGTATTGCCATGGGGCGCACATCGTTTTCGCCAAAGCCTACGGTATTGAGGTCGAGACAATCGAGGCACTGATGGCAGACCGCGATACGGCACCGGTCGAGGATCATCTCAAACCGTTACTGGCTTACATTGAAAAGCTCACCGTCTCTCCATCCCGAATGACGGAAGCCGACGCAAATGCAGTCTACGCGGCAGGCTGGTCAGAGAGCGCGCTGTTCGATGCTATCCAAGTCTGTGGTGTCTTCAATCTCGTGAACCGCTTCATAGAAGGAACAGGTGTTCAAAGCCCTGGCACCGATCCAAGAGAAGCGGACGAAGCCACTTTGAAGCGATGCCGCAGTGACAGCTTTTACACCGATTTCGGACGGGAGAACGGCCTCGACATCCCTTGAATTGATGTTGTTCGAACTTTCGAGCGAAGACAAAAAGCTGGTTCGATAAAGCGGCAGAAGCGTCCTTACCTCCCGAGGTTAACCAATTCGTCGATACCAGTCGGCACCTTCATCTATTGTTGGTGGATCTATGTTCAAACCAAAATGATCCGTCCTGCTTTTCGTAGAAATCCCATTTTCTGATAAGGTTTTGTGGACATGTGGTCTTTGTAAGGGGGAGAGTTGCTTAAATTTGACGCTGAAACAACGAGATTGCTTGAAATCGCCTATCAGGGAGCAGAATTGACACGGCGAAGACAGGCTTCATTTGATGCGCTGCGCCCGGCTCCTGGTGAGACTATTTTGGATGTCGGTTGTGGCAACGGGATGTTAACAGCGGAGTTGGCCCGTGCAGTTGGCTCGGATGGCTATGTCATCGGGATCGACCCAAGCGAGGATATGATAGCAGCCGCAAGAGAACGATGCAGCGACTATGCGAACGTGGAGTTTCGTGCTGGTGCCGCAAATAGTTTGCCCATTGAGGATGAGAGTGCTGACAAGGCCGTCTCGGTACAGGTCTTTGAGTACATCGAAGACGTAGACGGTGCACTGTCCGACACGCTGCGGTGCGTCAAACCCGGCGGACGTCTCGTCATCAGCGATCTACACTTTGGGAGCTTGATTTGGTTCAGCGATGAGCCCGACAGAATGCAAAAGATGCTGACGTCCTGGAACCAGCACTTTGTGAGTGGCTCCGTCCCGGAAAGACTGCCTGCACTAATAAAGGCTCGCGGCGACCATGTGGAAGATGTCTTGTCGTTCACAATGACAGATCACCAGCTAAAGCCTGATGGCCTCGCAATCATGATGATGCACCTCATGAAGCAATACACTGTCGCAAATGACCATTTTGATCCCGCAGTTGCGCAATCGTGGTTTGATGAGCAGCTCAGCCTTGCAAGGACTGGACGCTTCTTCTTTTCGATGACCCAATTTGTCGTCGTGGTGCGCAAAAAGGGGTGATTGAGCTAAGTAAATCGGCCTAGGTTCTTTCGCGGGCTTCATGAAAGTCGCGGTTCAAGAGACCCCCATTGGTGTCACAGGCGCCCCAACAGGTGCTGCAAGTCTTTTGTCCATACTTAATTGTCGTCGGTGAAGCCCCAAGGAAGTGCCAGACGTGCAGGCATTGATCAGACGTTCGAACGACCGCAGCGATAGGCGTGATGACAGAAGGTCTCGTATTGGTACTTACTCAATGGCTACAACGCAGGTGCGTGGCTGCCACTTCCAGCTTGCAGCTGCATTTGGCGTGATCTAATCGCCTTATTCGGCCGATTGTCACCGAGTGTCGTCAGAACCTTCCTGGATACAGACTCATCATGTTCTGCACGTCCAGTTCACTCGAAAACGCAGCGGGATTACTCCAGATCACGTCATTAATATAGTCGCGTTCCGCGTGAAGATCGTTGGCTGTAGGCTGCGGCTTACGGGTTTCGGGGCAGGCTCTTTTGGTCCAGCCGAACAGTCCACCAAATACGGTCCAGATGCTGGGTGACATTGTATGGGAAGCCATCTCATGGTCCTTTCCGAGTTACTTGCGCTGTCGCAACAACAGTAACTGTTCACCTGTTTTTCTGGTATCCAGCACAAAATTGTGCTGTTCTACAAAAATGAAGAACGGGTTCCGAAATTGGTCGGATATTCGTGTGTTCCTCTCTGTCTTCAGAGAAGGGTCTACGCTTGCGGCCTCTAGAAAGCTAAAGGTCTCCCAACCAACGGTTGCCCGACGCATTGATGTTCTCGAAAGAGAAACAGGCTTAACGCTTTTTGAGCGCGGTACGCACGGGTTCAAACCAACCCCAGAAGCCCTTCGCCTTGTTCCTCTCGCCGAAGCAATCGAGGCTTCAGTCCTTGAATTTGCCGATTGCGCGAAAGATTTGACGTCGACACAACCCATCCGTATCACCGCTTATTCGGCAAATTTCTCCGCACGCATGATCGAAATCGTAAACGAGTTTTCCGCCAACAATCAGGATGTCGCATTCGAGTTTTTATCCAGCGTTCGAGCGCTGGACCTGACGGCCGGAGAGGCCGACATTGCTTTGCGCCTTGCAAGAACCGATCCTGAACCCGACCTTATCTGCCGGAAAATCAGCACGGCTCGCTGGTCTTTGTTCGGCAGTAGAAATTACGCGGACAAGTTTGGCTTACCGAGGTCAACGAATGATCTGGCCGGGCATCAGTTTGTTACCTTTCAGCGGGACGATGTGCCAAATGTATTCCACGAATGGTTGACCAATCACGTGGAGCCGGACCAGATCGTCATGTCTTTCACTGAACTGGAGCTAATGCATGCGGCGATCAGGTCAGGGCAAGGCCTTGGGATCAGCAATGTCAAGCTGGTGGAAACAGACATGTTTTTTATCCGATGTTTCGACGAAATCCCGGAACTTGCGGTGCCGCACCTAATGCTCATTTCGCCGGAAGCTTATCGCCGGCCAGAGGTTAGAGCCTTCGTTAAGTTCTTCGCACCTCGCTATGCGGCAATCTACAAGTAGTTATTTGGGCAAAAAAGGATTGAGAACACGCGAACAAGCTAGTTTGCATGTACGCCACGACCGCAATTGCGAATAGAAGCCTTATGTGGCGAGCCCAAGGATACTCTTGAAGATGACAAAGGGAGGTCGAATTGATCGCCGCGCCCAAGTCGCTGCAAACCGCCTTAACTCCGACATGCCATCACGTGGTGCATGACCAGGTTAAGAACTTCAACATCGTTCTGGTTAAATGTCTGGTATCGGAATTTGACCGTTCCCCGGTCTGGCTTCGAACGTGATGGTGCAATTGCCTCAACCGTGACGCGCACGCTGATCGTGTCACCGCAATACACCGGAGCCAGCCACCGTACCTCGTCCATACCATGTCCACCCAGATTGGTGCCGGTAAGTACACCAGTGTCGCGGAACAACCTGAAAGTAAGCGCTATTGTTTGAAATCCACTGGCTATGAGACCGCCGAAAATCGACTCTGCGGCAGCCACTTTGTTAACGTGGAAGGGCTGCGGGTCATGAACCAGTGCGAAGTCAATAATCGCTCCCTCGGTCAGCGTAACGCCACCGGTTTCGAAGGTTTCGCCAACCGACAAATCGTCGATGTATTTTCCGCTGGCCATGGCAAAAGTATAGTTTGATGCACACTCAACCGTCAACGCGGAGCCACGCTCGGCAGCCACTAATGCCGCATTGTCATTCGACCATGGTAAAGATCGTAATTGAGAACTGAGCCAGTGGTCGTTGACCTATGCCGTGGCGACAAAAAGGTGCGCTTCTTGCGGTACGTGCAATACGCCTTCTTTGTCATATCTAGACAAAGCGTCTGCAACCTCTTCCACGACCTTGTTGGTGACGTCAGCACCTGCATCCCTAAGATCAGTTTCGATTGGCAGCGCCATGATTTGCGCACGAAGATCAATAAATCTTCGCTCTAGTACCAACGGCTCGTGACGAGCTATCTTGAAGCCTGCATCGACCAACAAGTTCGATATGAGGTCCCCATCTCGAAACGAAAAAGGCGCTCTGGCCTTGACTGCGGCATCTGTTCCAACATGCCGTTCGAGAGCTTTTGAAAGCGCTCCATTGAAGGGCGACACAGCGCGCCAACATGTCAAAAATAGCTGACCGTCATTGCGCAAGATCCTATGAACTTCTTGCAACGCGGCGGATTTGTCGGGGAAGAACTGAAGCCCCTGTTGTATGAAGGCATAGTCAAACGTAGCCTTTCCAAAAGGTAACTCGGTTACATCTGCTGCATACCACTCGAGCACATGACGACAATCCGGCTGATTGGACTGCGCGACCTCAATCATGGTTTCGTTCAGATCTACGCCAACAACCCGGCCTTCGCCGGTCAGTTTCCTTGCTATCTCTCGCGTCAAAGCCCCGGTGCCGCATGCAATGTCGATGACACAAGTGCCGCTTCGAAGCTGAACCTTCTGCATGGTTGCTTCAGCCAATGGGCCAAACATCGCAGGCACACTGTGGTTGTTGTACTTCTGCGCAGCTTCTTTGGTCAGCCGGAATTTGTCCGTCATCAAAAATATCCTCCTAGCAACGCGTTAATAATTGGACCACCCAAAATGACCCAAAATCGTAGTCTCACGAGGTTTCAACCGGAAGGCTCTCATCGGCGCTCCACTCAGCCCATGAACCATCATACAGGCGGGACTTTTCGAACCCAATTTGGCGCAGCGCAAGGAGCCCACAAGAAGCAGCTATGCCACGGCCGCAATAGGCGATGACCTCATCGTCAATTTGAATTCCCTTGTCCTGATAGTGCTTGAGGAGCTTGGAATGATCCGCCAACTTAAATGAACCACGTTCCTTTAGTTTCGCAGCCCGTTCGGCAATGGGTGTGTGTGCCAAATCCGGATCGATGTTCGATATCGCCGGTATGTTGACGGCACTGGGGATATGTCCCGAGCGACCTCCCCATGTGTGAACGCCGTCGCCTCGGAAGAGGTCGTTTGGCAGAAAGTCCACAATTCTGACTCCGGGCTTACCTATCGCGTGCAGAACATCAGCTTTGTGGGCAATCCAATTACCCTGCACTGTTGGTTCAAAGTCACCGTGCTCAACGGTTAGATCGCCAGTTTCAGTGGGCCGACTTTCGAGTTTCCATTGCTGCAAGCCGCCGTCCAAGACCTGCACGTTTTTATGTCCATAGTGCGAAAGTGCCCACCAAAGACGCGCGGAAGCCAGCGGAAGCCCGGAGTCATCGTAGACCACGACATGACTGTCGTTGGAAACACCCAACTCGCGCATCTTTTCCCCAAAATCCTCTGGCCCAAGCATCATATCGGGAATGTTCTCAGTGCCGTCTGCAAGCTCTGTCGACATGCCAACATACACTGCGCCAGGAATGTGCTCGGCTTGGAACTCGCTCCTATCGTCATAGGCCACGCCCTTGCCGTTTTCCTCCCTAAACTTCCAGCGAACATCAATGATGCGCAGTTTCGGGTCAGTCAGGTTATTTGCCAACCAAGCCGTATCAATGAGTGGGCGATTGTGTATTACCATCCCTACGTTCTCCTCTAACCGGACGTGGGTCGAGCCTTATGGAATAATCCTCAAAATTGCTTTCGGAGTCCAATTTTGGAAAATCTGGATTTGGTGGAAGCAACTATGGTTTGAACGAAATTTCGATGATTTTATGTGGCTTCTGAAAGAAACTGATGCTGAAATCGTGGCACCTCGAAACGTCGATTTCCTTTGACTCGTTTATGGTTAAGCATGCTCATATAGCTCACTGACGGACAGGTTTGGAACAGATAGTGGAAGGTTTGGATGCTCGAAGATCGGTACGGAAGCCCGCTAACCACAACATCACAAACTGCACGTGACGCCTATGTTGAAGGCATCGACCGTTTTCTGGGTGCTTTTGACGATGTTGAAGAAGCTTTCCGTTCTGCAATGCAGGCAGATGATAGTTTTGCCATGCCCCATGTTGGCCTTGCACGCTATCTTGTTACCGTCGGGCGCGGACAAGATGCAAAGCGAGAATTAGCCGCCGCAAAGGAACTGTCGCAAGGCGTCAGCCCGCGCGAAGCCGCCCAGATCGAACTTATCAACGATCTCATTGAGGGGCGTGCACCGCAGGCTTACAGGCGCATCCGAGATCACGTCGCAGACCATCCGCGAGATATTTTGCTGGCTCAGACATGTACCAGCGTGTTTGGCTTAATCGGATTTTCAGGTCAGGCTGGACGCGAGGCGGAGCAGCTTGCGTACACAACCATGTTGAAGCCACACTATGGCGACGACTGGTGGTTTCTCTGCCAGCATGCGTTTGCCCAGATGGAGGCCGGACAGATCGGCCCCGCCGCGGAAAACATCGAGCGCGCGCTTGAGTTGAGGCCAGACAGCGCGCACAGTGCACATGTCAGGGCCCATCTCTACTATGAGAACGGGGAGACGGACGCTGGCTACGCTTATCTGCGCGAGTTCTGGCAAGACTATCCCTTCACAGCGTATCTGCACTGCCATCTCAGTTGGCACGTAGCTCTATGGGCGCTTGAGAGCGGCGATGTGACGGGTATGTGGAAGCTGTTTGATGATTACGTTTCCCCCGACCGACCTCCCGCGCCGCCGCTGAACGTTCTGACTGACAGTGTGGCAATTGTTCACCGCGCCTTTTTGGCTGGCGAGCACATTCCTCAGGAGCGTTGGCAACAACTCAGCGACTATGCTGTTCAGTTCTTTCCTTCACCTGGCTTGGCTTTTGCGGATGTTCACGCTGCTCTTGCGCATGCGATGGCTGGAAACAGAGAGCGTCTGGAAACAACCATTGACGGCGCAAAGGGACCCGCAGGCCCCACCGTTGCTTCGGTCGCAGGCGCATTCCGTGCGCTGGCGGATGGAAATGCGGACGAAGCGATTGAGAAATTCGTAAGTGTCATGTCTGAGCACGAACGCCTTGGCGGCAGCAGGGCGCAACGCGACATTATTGAGTTTTCATTGGCGCATGCGCTAGCAATTTCGGGACAATCGAATGAAGCTCGACGCATTCTCAACATGCATCGACCGCATACCTCTCACGACCATGCAGTTGCCACGCTAGCAGGATAGAGTGCCCGTATATTTGACGCCCGCAATGAGCGCAAATTTCACGTTTTCAACGCCAACTGGAACGGAAATTGCCGCACGACGCCACTAGGCCCCAAAAGTGTTAGTTGGCGGAAAAGACCAATCTGACTTCTGACATCAGTTTTCTCAAAAGCCCGTCTTAGGTGTGTGCGAGCGGTGTTTGTGGTCTTGTCGGTGGGCTACTGTGGAGGGATTGGACGGCGCGTCACTCACGCGGCCGACAAGTTGATCAGGGTAAGCCAGATGAGTGACAAGGCTACAGAAGAGGAAATCCCAATTTTCGTAATCTGCGAGACTTTGGTGAACGGCAAACTTCGAGAGATTGAAGGAAAAGGGATCACTGTAAAACCAAACAAGATCTTAGTCTTGACGATCAGTGTCGAGGATGTTGAGCGATGACAGATGATTTTTCAGAAGAAGAGATCTTCGGGCGCCCGTTACAGGATGTTCCTCTGGATGACATGATCGCAGAGTTGCAAGCCCGTCGCAAAGAGGGTCCGGAGGTCTGGCTTGTGACCTGCCCCCCGAAACTTCCCTCGTTGTGATGTAGAGTTTGCTCAACCTTGAAGGAGCAAACGAATGCGAAAGAGCCGTTTTACCGAGGCACAGATTATCGGGATGATCAAAGAGCAAGAGGCCGGAATGCCGACGGCTGAAGTATGCCGGAAACATGGTCTGAGCCAGGGGACGTTCTACAAATTCAAATCCAAATACGGCGGCATGGAAGTGTCTGACGCAGCCAAGTTGAAGGCCCTGGAAGACGAGAACGCCAAGCTGAAAAGGCTGTTGGCGGATACGATGTTGGACAACGTCGTGCTGAAGGACCTTCTGGGAAAGAGTTGACGACACCGAATGAGCGGCGAGAGGCAGCGCTGAGAGCGATGCGGGATCATGACATCTCGCAACGCCGGGCCTGCCAACTTGTCGGTGTCGATCCAAAAACGGTCCGGCGTGAACGCCCGCCGGATAACCCTGAGATACGCAAGGAAATGAAGGCTATCGCTGCCAAGCGGCGCAGGTTTAGCTATCGCCGGATCGGCGTGATGCTGGAGCGCGAAGGGTACGTTATGAACCACAAGAAGCTGTATCGCCTTTACACCGAGGAAAAGCTGGGCGTCAGACGACGACGAGGCCGGAAACGGGCCCGTGGCTCACGTTCCCCAATGCCGGAGGCGCTGAGGCCTGGCGAACGCTGGTCACTGGACTTCCTGTCTGACACGTTCGGGGCTTCACGCCGGTTCCGCATTCTGGCGGTGAACGACGACTGCTGTCGCGAAAACCTCTGTCTGATGGCCGACACATCCATATCCGGCGCACGCGTCGCGCGGGAGCTCGATGCACTTGTACGGCTCTATGGCAGGCCCGCCAGCATTGTCAGCGACAACGGAACAGAGTTCACCAGTCGGGCGATCTTGAAATGGGCAAACGACAACGGCGTCGACTGGCACTACATTGATCCCGGCAAACCGCAGCAGAATGCCTTCATCGAGTCATTCAACGGCAGCCTGCGCGATGAGCTCCTCAACGAGGAGATGTTTGACAGTCTGGATGATGCCCGCCGAAAGCTGGCGCTTTGGCGCTACGATTACAACAACATCAGGCCGCACTCGTCGCTCGGAAACAAAACGCCCGCAGAAGCGCGCCGGACGCTTGAGCAATTTGAGGGCTCCGCGCCCGGCGCGCTTGCCCAATCAGACGACGAAGAATATGAAAACCAGACCCGCAAACTCTCGTTATGAATGAGGGAGCCTCGGGGGGCAGGTCAATGACCAGTCGAGGGTTCGCGTAAGCTCTTTCACGGTCTCTGGGTCTATCCGGGGCACTTTGGTTCCTAGCAGGAGAGGCGCTTAGAAGAAGCGCGCACTACTACAACGACAGTCGCCATAGACTTCTGATGTTAAATATTGGGTAATGGCGGCAGGTAAGCTGTACTAGCGGTCTGGGTCTGTATCGAGTTTGCCCCAGAGATCATCAACCAGATCTGACAAGCCATCATTCGAGGCCTCCTTGGGCAGTAGACCAGCTCTTCGCCGGCGTTCGACCTCGGCCATTAGTTCTTCCTCTGTGGCTGTCTCAACCACATCACATCGAAGAGCTTCAATCTCGTCCGCTGTCCACGACTCAAATTTGTCAGCGTAGAAGCCCAGGGAAAACGGCTCGTCATCAGAAATCTGCTTGATCACAGCATTCCAATCTTCGCTCTGGTTCGATTCCTTTTCGACCCTCTCATCTAGTTCGCGGATAGACTTGCGGATCATCGGCAGCAGCTCTGCCTCAACGCTTTCTTCGCCCGTGCCGGTCCCCGCAAGCCAAAGGTCTGCGATCTTGCGTACGAGCGCCCAGACCGTCTGACTTCGAGGGTGGCCTTTAATCCGGCCGCCGAGACCTTTTTCTTGAATACCAAACTGCTCGGCAGCACGCTCGTTCATCCGGATATTGTAGTCGGACACGTCCGCGAGTTTTGAATCGTTCTCAGCCAGAGCTCGGGCGACCTCTTGATCACCAACATAGACAACCACCTTCAACATCCCGCTAACCCTTCCTTCGCCGGTTCATCACTCGGTCCAGGTGGCTGTAGTCCAGATCTCGCATGATCTTCTTCACTCGCTCTGGATCGACTTCGCGATCTTTTCCAGCAGTTCGGACAATGTGTCTGACGTAGATCGTGACGGCGGCAGTGATCACGACGGATAAGATCAAACTGAAATGCTCGGTCCCCATCACTAAGTCTTCTTCCTTGGGTCTTCGATCCCGAGGTCGTCGAACACGTTGCCGCTACCATCAGTGATCTCGACATCATCGTCGTCAGTCACGAGATCCCAGGTGTTCTCTTTGACCCATTCATCCCGCCATTTGGGCGCATCGGACGGACGCTGTGCAAAATCGGCGATTTGCTCGAAAATCATTTTGCGCAATGCAAGCCAGACCTCCGGACCCTCTTTGCGACGGGCTTGCAACTCTGCGATCATGTCATCCAGAGGAACATCATGTAACGGGCGCCCGAAGATCTCTTCTTCTGAAAAATCATCTGTCATCGCTCAACATCTTCGACACTGATCGTCAAGACTAAGATCTTGTTTGGTTTTACAGTGATCTCTTTTCCTTCAATCTCTCGAAGTTGGCCGTTCACCAGAGTCTCGCAGATTACAAAAATTGGGATTTCCTCTTCTGTAGCCTTGTCACTCATCTGGCTCACCCTTCGGATCAGGCACCTTTCGCGACCGGATCTCATCCGAGGTAATCGGCTTGGTTAGTTTTGCTCGACCGGCCGCAATTTCAGCCTCCCGAAGCCTAAGCAAACGCAAGGTTTGTTCATCCAGCTCAACGTCGTCGTCATCACCCATCAGACTTCTCCCGAGTACAGAAACAGTGAGAACAGAGCACTTGAGACCCGTCGGCTGTTCGAACGATGTCACCAACGTGGCCACACTCTTCACACGTCACACAGCATCGAAATCCCATCCAGTCAGCGTACTCCTGAATGAGATCGTGGTATTGACTGAAGCTGATGGAAATCTTGCCATCCCGGCCTTTCTTAATATCCGAGATCTGAATAGTTCCAGGGTCCAGTGCCCTGAAATCCTGACTGAAGGAAAGCTTGTGGAGTGCTTGCGAAATCATGACGAGCCAGCCCTTTCCGACAGCAGGAACAAGAGATGCGCAATCCGGAGAAACGAGGTCTGGATAGTTTTCCACAATGTCCAGCCTCAGGCTGTCGGGCCAGGATTCTTCGGCGCCCTCAAATCGCCGCCGCAGAGCATCATTGTAGCACCAGCTGCAAAGCGTCGTCACAAACCCAAGGAATTTCTGGCGTTGGGCAGAATTAGAACAACCTTCACAGGTTTGCTCAATCTGATCGACACGCCATTGAATCTCTTCACTCGTAGCCTGGTTGCAGCCCGGTCCCTCATAGACGCGCAAGCCTCCCCATTTCTGTTTGATCTGAACGATGGACGGGTGTTCATCACCAAACAGGTCGGGCTGCTCGTCGATCAACCTCTTCACTTTCTCAAGTGCAAGCGTAAGCTGCTCCGCCCACCCGGCACGATACTCACCAAGCTGCTTGAAGACGCTTCCCTGAATATCATTCCAGTCGAGAACACTGCTCATCACTGACCTCCGGGCCCGCGCCTTTTTGAGATCGTGTGAAACCTCCGCCATAGCAGTCATCATACGGTCGACCACTTCGCGGTCATCACACTCGACATGCAGACCCCCGGTCGACCATGTGACGTCAGAGACGTGCGGAGCTGGGTAGTTGTGCGCCATCACCAAATGCATCTCTTCGGCGTACCAGGCGTCAAATGAGCGGAGATCATCTAGCGCTCCATGGTCCTCGATCACACCTCGGACCTTTTCCCGGAATTCCTTCCAACTCTTTTCGACATCATCCATCAGTCACATTCTCCTCGACCGATTGCTTGATATCGTTGAAGTCAATTGTGTTCTTCACGTCGTCCGCCATGTCGGACTCCTCCTGAGAATGGTAGGAGGCGTCGGAATCGAACCGACTCGTGCACTCTAATCTGGAGCAATTACAAGGATATAAGCCTCGCCCGCATACCAATGCTGCCTCCCACGGATTTTGCGTGGGTTATCGACCTCAGGCCGATATTCGATGGCAGTGGATGCGTGTGAACGTCATGACCGCAAGCTGAACCAGTTCGCATAACCATGTCAAGACAGAGCGTGCTGCACTTAGAAATTCACCGCGTAGTTCTGGGAACCTTCTAGCTTAGCGTGTGCCCGATACACTGATGCATCTTATTTTGCGGGTCAGTACAGCGTCGAGTAGCTCTCAGACAGCGAAACGATTCGATACCCTGTGATCCAGACTCGAACTTAGAAACTCCGTCGATAGTTCGCTCTGAACCGACGCGCGTCTTTTGATCTGCGTCTGATGCGCTCCATTCTGGAGAAATACAAAAGTCTTGATCTGACAAAACCTCAGCGGCAGCATTGGCCTGCATCTTTAGAAAAATGGAGATACCGGTTGCAAGACTCTGTAAGTCTCATTCCATTTAGCGTCTCGAGTAATTTGTGATGATACGTTCCTCACCTGAACTGCTGGCAGTTTCGAGGCGTTGGTATGAATACTCAGAACCAAAAAGAATACTGACGAGTTGCAGGATTTTCTGTCGAAAGCAGATGAACTACGGTTCGTTGGGACAGGCGAAGGAGAGTTTTGGAGCGGGCAAGCAGTTCGCGATGGGGTTAGCGGCTTTTTCGCGGAGATCCCTGCTCCCGTCGTTTTCAATGAAGTTGAAGCTGAGGCCTTCGAAAACGGAGAAACGGGATGGTCATCCTTCGTCCATAAGATTCAGTTTGTCGGCTTTGATGAAGCCGTCTTCTACCGCACCGTTCTGATTTTTGTACTAGAGGGAGCAGCCTGGAAGATCATCAATCGCCACGCTTCAGTGCCAACTCCAAATATTGAACTCGTGGGTAAAGAGCAGCTGGCCATCCAAAAACTGGTTGATGCTGCGCGTGAAGACGGACCCGAGCTGGTCCAAACCGAAGGCTTGGCTTCGGTACTTTTCACTGATGTGGAGGGCAGCACAACGTTGGCGGAGTCGTTGGGCGATCAGCGTTGGTCGGTGCTGATCGAAAACCACTTCCAAGCCTTGGCGGCGATCATTGAAAAGCATCATGGCCAGTTCGTGAAATCCCTTGGAGACGGAACGTTGTCCGTCTTTCCGTCCGCGAAAGAAGCACTAACGGCCGCTATCAAGATTCAGGGGGCCATTGCATCGGCATCCGCGGAGCCATCTTTCGGTGTTCGGATTGGGATTCACACTGGTGATGTCGTGCAATCTCGTGGAGATTTTTTCGGTACGGTGGTCAACAAAGCGTCACGCATAACGACCCTTGGTGCGGCGGGCGAGATACTCGTTTCAGATGCGACTCGCGCCATGGTCGGAGGACGAACCGATTTCTCTTTTTCTGAAATAGAACCCAGACTCCTTATAGGTTTACGCGGTCACCACGTTTTGTATCGGTTGGATTGGCAAGATTAAGTGTTGGGGGCGCCGTAACTCCGGCAAATCGCCTAGTCTCCTAGGGGAGCAGCACCGCCAGTTGTTTTGAGGTTCGCAGCACACCTCACATCGCCAGCAATTCCCGATGAATGGCGACCATCGCCCAGGTGTCGCGCGTGCAATACGCCACAAGATCAGAGTAGACCTTCTCGCGCGCTGGATCATCCGGTTCGGTCAATGTTACGTCCTTCCAAAGGCGAGACGCGCTTGCCCCCTCTTTGATATCCAGATCATCGTATGAAAGTTCTGGCAAAAACGCTGGAAGAACGGCCTTGATAGAGGCGCTTCCCTTGAACGCGGGATCGTTGATCACTTCATCCGCAAACGGCTTCATCAGATCAACTACGCGAGCATTTAGGCCTTCCAGAAACTCTGCGTGCTCTGGATAAGTTTCTGCCATTTCCGTATTGCGCGATTTCTCGAACGGAGCATACCAAACCACTACAGAGCCAACGTCTCCTATGTCCTCACGAAGCCTTTTCAGCAAGGCTGGCATCGGGTTACTGGCGTCTCGGTGGAGATACTCCCTGTGCTCAATTTCTCCGCCAGGCTCATGCTGGATATGCAAGGAATACTGGAAAGCCACTTGCTGATAGGGGCGCGTTCCGTCCCAGGGTGGCAGCAAACTCTGAGATGTCTCGTAGTCAAAATAGTAAACCGGATACACAATCTCGCTCAGAAACCTGCTTAACTCCTGATGATCGATTGTGCGTTCACCGTTCGCCACTGCTCTCAAGTAGCGCTGTGTCGACTTGCCCAACGCAGATGGATCACTGATCTCGTCAATCTTTGTGATCCCATTTGCGATGAGTTCCGAGGCTTTTTCCGCATTCATGAACGGAAGGCGGTGGATACTGTCATGCGCGAGAGGTGGGTCGAGTTTTTCGCGGATCTCCAGCCATTCACCGTAGGATTTAAGGCGCGCACGTTCGGGGGACGGATCAGGCATCGTAACGCTGGCAACGATGCTCAATGCCTGATCTATACGCGTGCGCGTTTTTTCGAGCTGCTCAGTCACCGCATCCGTGATGTCAGTGATGCTGACAAGCTCTTGCGGATTGATTTCGCCGTTTCTGACGTAATCACGGTTCACATGTGCCACTTCGCAGCGCGCAATGGGAAACCCGGCCGCCTCAAGCACGACACGCTGGAATGCGAGATCAAAGGTGTGTTCGGGTTTTGATGATGTCCCGCTCTTGATCTCTGTCAAAACGTACCCATCGCCACTGCGGCTGACGATGTCGGAGATGCAAGTTATGGTTCCATCTTCATAGCGTCCCTGTGCCACGGCGTTCGCACCATCTCTCCAAGCCTCCAAAGTACGCGCGGGAAGAGCCTGGTATTCTGAAAAATCTGAAAAACCGAGGCGAACGAGATCACCAAAAAGCTCCTCTGCATAAGGCTCAAACGCGTGCCCCTCGTCAAAGCGTGCTTGCAATGAGGGGTCAATTGGCGGCAGCAGATGCCTGGCGTGTTTCTTGATCCATAGCCAGGCAGGGTGCCTGAGAAACATCATGTAATCTGATTTGGATAGCATCGTGTAATTTGCTTCCCAGAATTGATGAAACCAGTGGAAGACCATCATGGTCAGCTATTGAGAGCAGCTTTTCTTTGGTGCAGTCGGCGTCACCACTCTACCAAAGCCTCATGTAAATCGTACGGATAGCTCGGTGTCCATCACGCCACCAAAACCAGCTGACCATTGTTCGCCCGGCGACACTGGCCATGCGTCCGTCAATGTGCCAGTTGTGACTAGCTCGCCTCCTTGAAGCTGGTCGTCTTTGCAAAGCAGAGACACAAGATGAGCCAGGACTTTGATTGGGCCTCCAAGCGCGTTTTCACCCTTGCCGGCCTCGATAGCCTCGGTGCCCTTGAACAACGCTAGTGGCACTTCGGCCAAGCCGATCAAAACATCATGCGTCGCCGCGATTTTGTCGCCAAGAACAAGGCAGCCGTGCAATCCTTGTGCTGCGATTGAATCTTCGACTGAGAATTTCCAGTCGGGATAAATCGATTGCACGATTTCAAACCCTGGAGCGACCCACTCCACGCAACCTGCCAACTGTTCATTGTTCATTTCAGCCGTCGGCGCATCGCCGAGGCCAAGTACGATTTCTGGCTCGATTCTCGGTTCTGAATACCTTGCCAAGTTTACCGGCTGATCAGTCGAAAACAGCCCATCTGAGTGAACCTCTCCCCAAATGGGTTGATCCACACCATAAACAGGCCAAATCGTGCGGTTCGTGAAGCCGACTTTTCTGCCAACTCTTTCTTTGCCCAAAATCTCGCGGACACGACTAGCAATCGAATATGCGTCATCCAGCGATAGCTGTCCTGCCTCTGAAGACAGTTTAGGTATCTGCTGGGCAGAGGTCAGGGCATCAGCGATTGTCTTAGCGTTAGCTTCAATATCTCTTGTCATATTCGCATTATACGCGCCTACGGCTGGATTGCGATGCAATCAAGGTATTGAAGAACTAGGCTCCTCAATTCACAGGTATGAAAAACGATGCTAACTATTGGCCCATTCCCTTGGAGACCTGACATGACCAAACGTCGCCTTTTTGGTATCGTCATCCTTTTCCTTGCAGCACTAAGTGGGCTTTCAGAGCACCTGTTTTATGGCGGTGTCGACCCAAACGGCGTTCTGCAAGAAAGCTTCTTTTTGCCGCTGACTTTCATTCTCGCAGCAATTGGCGTCGTTGTGCTCGTAGTTTCGTTGTTCCAATCACCGCGTGACTGAGACGCGTCCGTCAGTTAGAACGCTGTTCCAAAACGCAAATCGGGCAATCTCCAGGATGGCGACCTCCGCCCAAGTCTAGGCAGGCCTCCTCATATTGGTAACGTTCGACCGCACGTCCCGCTAGGAACATGCATAGCCCGACCGTCAATACGGTGAGCGCCAACAGTATCTTCGTACTCCGTGTCATTGCTCAGTTTATTGTTTCATTCTCTTGGTTTCAGTCAACCAGCTTTCAGATCTTGTCGAAAATTGGCAAACTCTGAAACTCAAACTTCAAATTGGTTTCGTCGAGTTTCTGAATAAGGGACGTGCCCTCGATAAGATCAATCTCGGTCCAGAAGTTTTGGCCTACTAGCTTGAAAAGGTGCGTATCGGCGGAGCGGTGAGCATCTGCATTGATCTTAGCTATCGACTCCGAAATCCAATGATCCATGCCTATACTCAATGGCGCTGTTCAGCGCCCGTCAAGCTCGGGAAAATCGTTTCAAGGCTTGACCTTTTGCCACGGCTTCTACGCAAAGGTGCGTATGGACGGAATGCAAAACCCGGCTTGTCTTGCCTCGCAGTAATTGCACGAGCAGGTCTGCATTGGGCAGACCTTCCCGTGTTGTGAGTTTGCTCATATGCCACAACAAAAAATCCAAAAAGATAAACTTTGTTTTTCAAGTCCTAAGTTAAGGTAGCTTCGCTTGTACTGCGAGAGGAGAAAGTTGGTGACAAACAATAGGCCGTTCCCACTAAGTCGAATTGCTCAGCTCATCACTCTGGCGAATATCGCATTCGTAATTTTGGCTTATTTGATGTCGCCAACCAAAGTACAAGCCCAAAGCTCACAGGCCTGCGTAGAATTGGGGTCTCCTCGAATAGAGTATGCTTCTGGATCTGAAAGCACTCGCGTTAATCAAACAATCTCAACGACGGAACGCACGTGTCTCCCGATCCCAAACGGACCCATTACAGGACTTACAATTGGAAACTCCTCAATTACGTCCTCAGGTGAAATTGAGTTGTATGTTCCGGGCCAAAATACCGTTCCAAGCAATGCTTCAGTTTTAACACTTTTGAATGTCGATGTCGCGGCGGGTAGCGGAGACTTTGTCTCCCGGGAAGCGTTGGCAACAAACATCAACGGGAAGCTCAGAGTGAACCTCATTGGAACTTCGATTGGTTCCGGCAGATCAATGACGTTCGCTCCCTTCAACGGCGCGAATATCGACCCCACTGAAGTCTACTTCCAGTCCGACCGCCCGCTAACCTATGACAACCTTACCGTTATGGGAGCCACCGAAGTGGTTTTCGGGGCGTACTATATCCAGACCCGGATTGCTGAGGCTTCCGATTTCACACTGACCAATAGTTCAATTTCTTCAACCAGTGACATGGCGATAGCGGCAGGCACGACTGTTCGGCTTGATGCGGCAAGCAGTTTGAACACCGTAAACTTTGAAAACTTTGGCACTCTGGCCGGAACGGGAACAGTGAACGCCTTCAACTTCACAGTTAAGAACGGCGGGGTGCTTTCGCCGGGCTTTTCAATTGGTACACTCAACAATAGTGGCGGGATCGCCTTTGAAGCTGGGTCAAGGCTCTTAAGTGAGGTCGATCCGACGGCCGGGCAGAAAGCTGACTTGGTGTCATCCAGCGGGCCAGTGACGGGGATTAACCGCGCTACCATACAAGTCGAAGCCGCTCGACCTGGTCTGTCTGCACAAGACTATGCTGCTGGCAACGACTACACGGTTTTTCAAGCTTCGAGTTTTGATGGAAACTCCCCAACTCTTGTTGCCGGAGGTTCTCTACCCGCTCTTTCCAGTCTGAGTATCTCAAATACGCCAACTGTGGACGGTAGAATTGATATTGCGTTTTCGACCCTCCCTGTCTCGAGCTTACCGCAGCATCCAGCAGTTGTAGGATCACCCAATGCAAGCAATCTTGCTGGTGCGGTTGCGAACACTGCAATCAAGTCACCTGGAACCATTCTGACCAACGGTACAACCTTGGGCAATGTAGTTAACACGCTTACCAATTCAGGTTTAGTTGGGTTTAATCGTGTGCACGCAGAACCCTATTCCTCCAATTTGACCGTTGGGCTTGAGCAACTTGACCTGATAACCAACACTGTGCTGAGCCACGCTGATTGCCGCAAGTATCAAGCGGTCGGCTTCAGCAATGAGGATCAACCCGTTGCAGCAGGCGAAATCGACACGGCCCAGAGCCCGAGCGGCGCAATAGACTGCTCTGATCGGCGCTGGTGGATCGACACGGCCTATGTGAGCGGGGACGTTGATGGAAGCAATGGCCTTGGGACATTCGACTATTCGCTGGGCACCATTTTGGTCGGAGCGGATGTCGCAAGCACCGATAGAGTTGTGGCCGGCGTGTACGCAGGTTTTGGGACATCCTCCATGGATGAACACGATCAAGTCGATCAGGACTTTTCGACCGACAGCTATCATGTGGGCGTCTATGGGCGTACAACAACCGGAACTTGGGAGTTCTCCGGACTGATCGGTTACATGTTCGGTGAAACTGATGCCAAGCGAAATAACCCTTCTGTTGATGGCTTTACGGGAGGTGAGGCTAAATCGGATTTGGACCAAGAGGGAATCCACGCCGGTATCCAGGCACGGAAGTTGTTTAACCTGGACAGCGGTGCAAGGGTTTCTACGGTTTTTGGATTGAACTACGGGCGTATTCAACAAGGTTCAGGCACAGAGACTGGCGGTGGTGACTTCAACTACTCAATTGAAAAAGCGGATGCCGAGTCTCTGGTCGCTTCCATTGGAGTTGACTACCAACGGGACTTCTTGACAGAGAATGGTGTGCTAACCCCAATTGCCTTTGCTCGTTACGAGTATGACTTCTTTGCCAACAAGGATAGTGAGCACGAAATCACTGTAACGAGCCCGATATTTGGCACGTTCACACAAGTCGGACAAAACCGAGGAGCAAATGGCTTCGTGCTTGGTCTGGGGCTAGGGTATCAGATCTCTGATCTGGCCAGACTAACGGCAGGATATGGCTATTCAGTTCGTTCCAACGGCCAAGAGCATGGCCTCGGTGCAAACTTAAGTGTTCGGTTCTGATTAGGGCGGACCAACGAAGAGGAGTGGTAAGCTAGCTGCAACAACTTGCGGAAGCTATCGTGGCAATGTGAGCGTCATTCTCTAGCGACTAAAATTTGGGGATATTAAAAACATAAAGCCGCGATTTCTTGGCGTCGTCTGTCAGGATGTAGAGAAGCCCTTTGGTCTCATCGAGAGCGATACCTTCGGGATGTTTAACTTCTTTTTGTTTGCCATCTTCTGTGAACGTCAAACTGATAGACTTTACGGACTTGGATTCTGGATTGTAGATGAAGATCTGACGGCCTTTGTCACTCACAATCCAAAGAGAACGCGAGGACCGGGACCATGCTAGGCCGCTCAAATCTAGTTCATCATCATCTACACGCTCGGAGATAAAACCTGCATCGCGGGCTAAAGGAATGATCTCAATAATTTCGTCTAGCTCTGGCGATAACATCATTAACAACCTTGGTTGTCCCTCAATTCCAACGAAGACCCGCCCGGATTCCGGGTCAACGGCGATGCCTTCGGGTCCCTTGTTCAAAGGGTTGCCGACGAGTAATGCAGCGGCGGTCGGGTAACCTTTAAGAGATGCGAGAGGTATTGTCGTCAGTTGAATGGGGTCAGTTGGGTGAACGACTAGGATTGATCGGTCAGTTTCTTGAAGCACCAAAACAGACCCATCTTTTCGAGGTGCAACACCCTCCAAATCTGATCCTGCCAATGCTGACAACTTGAAAGAGTTTCCTAATACCCCGTCGGCTCCGAGTAGGTGCAGTTTAGGTTCGGCATCACTTACAGACCACAAGAAGCCTTCAGCGTTAGACATTGCCAAACCGGAAGGCTCTGAAAATCCCTCTGATTTGTCTGCCACCTTGAATTTATCGACCAGAACCAAACCAGCACTTTCGGCGTAGGCAAAATCGGACCAAGGCACGAAGGCTGCCGCAACCAAGCTGGCCGCAAAAGCCAGTCGCCTAAGTTTGCAGAAACACCGTGAAATTTCAGCTTTTGACGAAAACACTCTGTTTTCTGTCATTGGATTCTCTCGCGCTTGGACCACATCCCCGTGTCAGCGTTAGTATCACAGTCCGGATGCGATGTCCGAAGAATGCACGGTAATCTCTTTACCTGATCCCGCCTGTTGCGATTGAATTGGACAAGATGTGCCTTTGTCGGAAGGCAATCTGCTAGAGTAAGCAGGAAGGAAGTTAAGTTGAACAAGACTTTCCCACTCCTGGCCGTGCTATTAATAGTACTGTTGCCAGGCGTTGCGGTGTCACAAGTGGACCCCGCAACCATGTTGGCCGGCACTTCAGAGTCGGAAATACTTATCGAGCGACGTTGGACGCAGTTTCGCGGCAGACAGGAACTGTATTTTTTTACTCTCGACGTCATCGTAACTGTCATATTGACTGGACTGATCGTTTATCACCCTGTGAGGCGGAGAGCCCGGAGAAGTGTCAGCGATATTGTCATGCCGCGACTGTTCTTCCTATACGCGCTTGTCGGCATGGCGGTAGGGTTTCTGGTCGTACAGCACGGATCAATGATCGGGTTCGTGATCTTTGGAATAGGAGCCCTGTTGAGGTTCCGATCAAATATGGATGACCCGGTCGACACGGTGGAAATGATTATAGTCACCGTGCTTGGGCTGGCGGTAGGGCTGGGTTTGCCGTTGATGGCCACACTGGTGGCGGTTGTGTGTTGGTGTTTCATTTGGCTCGGTGGGCGAAACAAGGGCGTGGAGATTTCGCTCAAGGCTTCAGACGAAAAGCACTCATTGAACGTCAGCAGCGCCATTGAAGCTATGGCGGCAGACGCTGGCTGGAAGCTGGTCAGAAAACATCACGTTCCGGGCAAATCTCGCGTTTCATTGCTTTTCATCACCTCGGGTGGACTTTCAGAAGCCCGGATAGAAGAGATGATAAACGATCTGGTCCCTGAAAAAGTTGAGCTGAAACTCAACCTCTAGTCATTTCACAAGGTCTAATCGTTTCAACACCGCATTCGGGGATCTGATCTCTTTCGGAAGCGACTTGAAGTTGACCAACCTTTTGAAATCAGGCCCTCGATATACTGCTATCCCAAACTCGCCGTTCGGCTGGAACTTAACATGAGTGAAGCTGTGAGGTGATCTGGCGCTATCGCCAATAAGCCGTCGCGGGCCACCTCCCAAACAAGCTTGGGAAACATAAGCCACACCGTCTTTCCAGCCTGGGTAGAAGGCATGATGGTGGCCTGACAGATGCAGAACGACACCGCTTTCCAAATAGATTTTTTCAAGTGTTGGGTCACCGATGATTTCGCGTTCGCGCTGGATCGCGAAGGGCCAAAGTGGGAGGTGACTGAAAGTGACAACCGGATTTCCATTTGCACCCAGTTCCACAAGTCGGTCCTGTTGATCACCGGATAGCGGCCCTAAGGTCGTAGCATCCAAAGATGCAAACGTTACGCCCTGCATCTCAAACGCGTAGAAGAACGGGTAGTCATCCGAAACCAGGAAGTCGACGTCTGGTTTTCTTGGTGCCCATTCCTCTGCGTATATTTTTCTTTCACGCTCGAACCCACGGTAGGCGGAGGCATCATGGTTCCCAGGCGTGACCGCAAATGGAATTCCGGCGGCCGCTAGAGGATCTGATACGGCTTCGTGAAACGCCTTCCACATTTCTCTAACCTGTTTGTCTGACAAGTTGGGAATGCGCTGTCCCGCGACCATATCTCCGGTCGAAATCACCAAATCGGGATCAATCTCGACTATCCGCTCAATCGCCTTGTCGACGCGGGCATCGTATCTTACTGAGCCATAGCTTCCATTCAGATCCGATATGACGATGACATCCAATGCCACCGCCTTGCAGGCGAGCAGAGCGGTCCAAATGAACGCCGCAAAAAGGGTGGAAAGCTTACGGGGCATTACAGTCCACAGCCTCTACCTCGGTGTCGTTTCTCAAAAAGAATGCGACAGGGTCCAGGTCGAACATCAAATCGCCATTTGAACAATTGCTCTGGAGGATGGACGTTGCCAGCGCGGTATTTTTGACAACTTGGGCAATCTGCCTACCTGAAAGCCCAAGGCTTTGCGACAGCCAGTCATAAACCGGGCCTTGGGTTTGAAGGTCACTGTTCAATGCAACCAAGCGCTGGAACGTGCTTGGAGAGAAGTGCCGCATTTTCTCTAGCATTTGAGTGGATTTCGCGAAGTTGGCATACTCGACCCGCCCACCAGCATCGTTGTCGTTTAGATTGCTTCGACGGATCAAAAGCGCGTTGGCAGGAACATCTCCATCCTTTGGCTGATGGTGCTTCGCTTTCTTATGCTTCAGCTTTCCGTCTTCGACCCAATACCAATAGGGTGTGAAGTCTATGTTTCCTACACGGTCCTGCTGGCTGAAGATGAAGTCGAGTAGAACAATCTCGGTAAGTTCTTGCATCCAAAATGCCATCTGTTGGTCACTGACATTGGGACCGAGATCCTTGTTGATCATCCGGTCTTTTCTGCCTTCTTTAACGCCCTCTGCAATGGCCTCTGACAATGGTTTTGAAGACCGCAAAGCCAAAAAAGCTGGCGTTTCCTGAAAATCACGGTTTTGGCCTTTCCCCCACCCAGATTTGCGGGTGCCGTTGATTTCCGAACCGTATCGATGCCCAGGACTATCAAGCAGTACACCGTATATTTGCGTTCGATCTGCGGTGAATAGATCATCGGTCGGTTGGTATGAGTTCGGATCGGCGTCCGCAGCTGCAAAGACCCGCCAGCCTTCATGGTTCATGCGCCCGCCATGAGAGCCACCCGAAATCGCAAGGCCAGACTCTGCAACCTCGGAAAAATGTGCCTGGGCGTCCATGCTTCGCCAAACGGCGACTGGAACTTTGACAGTCGCGTCGAAATACCTGGAGAAATGATAGTAAAGCAGCGACGAGGTCGAAAATGTTCCACTGGTGCCCTTTTGGTTCATGGTGGACTTGAGCTTAGCTACCCTGTCCTTGGCCAGATTTTTTGCCGCCTTCCCCTCTTTGCAAGCGTTTCTCTCGAACTCAGAACGGTTCCCCGTGTAGGGTCCTTCCGAAATATCGTAGACGGCCATTCCGGGACTGGTGCTCCAGATTTTTGGGCAAATAGCAATTTCGGAGGCATAGAAATCGATCTCGCAATAGGCAGTTTCTTCCTCAAGATCGCTGTCCTTGTACTCGCCAGTCGGAACTTTTTCGATCCGAATACAGCGTTCAGTAATGCCGTTGGGACTATCAAATGTCGTGGCTTCACCCAGAACATCGTCGTTCGCCCACAAGGCAGTGGGTGCAATGAGAGCAAGTGACCCCAGAAGATTGAACTTCATTTAGATAGTCCTCCCGGTATCATTTAGGGCAAATCGCTGCCTGTTGTTCGGTGGAGATTTTCAACTTTGGGTCGACACTGAAGTTGGAGAATTTTGAGTCAATCCACTGGTCGCACCCGCCTGAACAAGGCGCCCCGTTTCGGGCATCATTCCAATAGTCCTTGGCCCTTTCTTCCGTCCAACCGCAAAACTGAACGAGCGCCATTGCCGACAATGCACCCGAGGAATGAACGCCCCACATGCAGTGTACAAGGACAGGGCCCTTTCCAGGGTTTTCAATCACCTCGTGTATGGACGCCATGACAGCACCGGGTCGGGAGGATCTGGCACTTTGATAGTCAAAGGATCCGTTTCCACAACTGGTGCGACCGTACTCAGTGTTTTTGCCAAAGTCGGCGTAAAACCCGGTGGAAAACCCTTCACCGCACAAAGTTTCGCGTTGTCCTTCACTCAGGCCCGTTCGGTCCTTGTCGCCGCCTTTGAAACCAGAGCGATACAATACTCCGCTTAAGACTGGGCGAAAGAAAGCGACGCCATCAACACCTCCGTCGCCGCCCTTTGATAGCATTTGACTGTTGCTTGGACCGCCGTTTCTGCTGGTTACGTCAGAATTCGCAGCGGTTGCGAGAACACCAATGAATATGAGGGACGTCAAAAACCGCATGCCAGTTCCTTTCTATTCTTAAGCGCTATATGCTCAAACTCTTCCCACTTGGTAATCTATTGGAGCGGCTCATTCTCAGCAGCCGTATCAAGTGCGCGATAGACTTTCCGACCTGAAGCTTTAAATCGGCCACACCAGATTGATGATAAAGACGACCACGAAGTAGGCCAGAAATACTTTCCAGTTCAATTGGTGTTTGTTTTCTTCGTTTATCACGCCGGCCGATTTCAAGGCCAGGTTTGTTACAATTAGAGCGACGATGGTAACCGCCGCATGTGCCAAGTCGAAATGCAAACTGAAGCTCCCTTTTGCAGATGTTTGATTGATGAAAAATGTGTCAGCAGTCACCTGATGGCAGCATAGTTACATCTGAGTACCTTCCCTCAGATGTCGTGATCCGAGCACATGCACCAGTATCTTTGTTAAACCAGTACGAGGTCAGCCCTTCGCTGCGGATGAGTTCAAATCCGAGACTTTGGATGCCCATTTCAGCTTGGCCCGCTCTTGCCCCTTCAAATGACGAAAGATCGCTGGAGCTGCCCACAGTTGGTGCACTTGCATCCACTGATCCAACACTGTCGTCGCATGCTGCAAGCGCTGTAATACACGCCGTGCCGATCACCAATAGGACCTTGGGTTTCATCTGTTTTTCCCTCGCTTGTTTGGACTTGCGTTCCAGGGTTTCTGATTGATCACCTATTCAATTCCGAAAATGACGTTGTAGTCGACAGAAGAGTTGCTGCGATTGATAACCTCCACAACATGATCACCGGATTGCCAAAGTTGTCCTCGATACTCTTTGTCCGCCGACATCAATCCTAACAATTCAGATCCATCAGGGTTACGAATAACATAGTCCAAGGAGCCATTTCGCGGCGCAACTCGGACGTAAAGAAACTGTTCGTTCTTTGCACCGAGAACATATTGCTGCGACGCTCCGGGCGCGAGTTCACCAACTAGTTCGGCGCCGGTGGAATCAGCATCGAATTTGACACGTTGGCTACCGGTAGAACCGGCGGCGCCTGCCACTGCTCCACCGCCATCATCCATCGCTTCGACAACCGACATCTCGCCGATGCTTCCATCCTTGTACGCGATGCAGCGCCAAAGCGTTCCGCCTGCGTCACGTAGCATGACGAGCGTACCCGCCTCTGAGAATTCTGAGCTTTCAATCGTACCTGATTGACCGTCTGGTCCTCCAACCTGCCGCAATTGGTCGATACACGCGTCATCGGCTTCTGACATTGCAAAAGCAGCAGTGCCCGCGATTGCGAACATGGGTGTGAGGAGTTTGAGTAAAACGAGTTTCATCAGATGGTTCCCTGTTGGCTTGTCCTTACAGTTTTGTTCCGTACAAAGCGGAACCTCACTTTGCTTCTCGTAACTTTGACAGAAATTCATCGCATGCCCGTGCGCTGCCGACGATCTCATCTGTCGTTTCAATTCCTTGCAGAGATGCCATCTCGGAATTTACGCGATTGAGGATTTGATCCGCTTGCTCGGCGGTGATCAGGTTCTCGGCTTGTGCTCCTTTCAATGTGGTGCAAACACCGGCGGACAAGCCTGTCGCAACGCCGACCCCCATTGCGGCCCCGCCACCCAAGGTCATCGCTCCAACCACGCCGAGGACGAGCCTGATCACAATTCCCAAGATTACTTTTCCCATGTTTTCCTCCTTTTGGGTGAGAAAGAGCTCCGCCTTCACTTCTGGCGCAAACTGCGTACCCATCTGCAAATCAAGACCAGCGCTAACAGGTTGAGCACCGGAACAATCGCCGCGAACCACGGTTTGGCTGACTCTGAGACCAAATCCACTAGAATTATCCAAGGCAGTCCCAACGGCAAAAGGAACACCCCGGACAAGGGGTCTCGTTCCTGTCCCAGCCAGCCGAATGTGCCGGTCAAGAATGCAATCAACGCCAACAGGTACAGGATCGAGAATACGATGATGGTGGTTCTACAAACCAAGTCGAACCTCAGCAGATCAAGCCAGTGCTGCGCAGCCGATTTCGGCTACGCGGCAGACTACTCACAGTGCGCCTTCGTCGCCCAGAAACTCGATACCAGCTGTCGCGCCATCAGTGTAAGCAATGCAATTCCAAGGAGCACGGTCCTCACCAACACCGACAGTGACTTGTGTTCCAGCTTCGCTAAACGCGGATGAGAGCACAACGACTTGCGAATTGTTCGTGGTGTTGGCTACATCTCGCAAACACGCCTGCTGAGCGGGTGTGAGTTCGGCGGACGCACTGGATGTACCCGTGTCGTCGCAGGCCGCAAGCAGTGCGAAACAAGTTGCGCTCGCAATCATCACCATCTTGTTGATCATTTTCTTCTCCCTCTGAGTCTGTTGAAGTTAATGAATTTGAATGCGCTTGTTTGAGGCTCTCGCCTTTGGGCAGCCGACATAACAGACAACGTTCCTGTGACGACCTTTCCCAAAACTTGCCGCGGGGGGCTTGGCGGGCAGAGCACTATTACGTTGACTGCCAAGACCTCCAACAACGTGGGATGGCCGAATGAAATCACTGGCAAAAGCTAGAGCAAACTCTGGAAAGAGGGCGAGTACATTAAGTCTAAGCATCGCACCCTCCCAACGACTGATCCGTGTAAAGTGCCTTCCGGCTGCCAGCACTCACTCCAGCGGCCGGAAGGGCTCGGCGAAGCGAGCAGCAACGACAACAACGGAGGTAAAATGAAAGTTGCATCGAATTCGCATGTTTGAATCTAATTTTTTATAAATCAACATTTTTTCCGCGCGCAAACTTCGCTACCTTTTCATAGGATAGTTTTTTGGCGTTCAAACACAAAAGGAAGGTGGGAAAACCCAGAAGGGCAAGTCTGTTCTATTAGGTGGCGAGGCGTTCTGAGGCCGCACAGAAACTTAGAAAGGGTTGAAAATGGGGTTTGTGGAAGCAGTTAAAACGTGTTTCTCGAAATACTTCCAGTTCTCCGGTCGGGCTATACGCTCAGAATACTGGTGGTTCTTCTTGTTTGTGGTTCTCGTGAGTGCTGCTTTGGCTGTGCTGGATACGATCATATTCGGGACCGACCCTGAAACAGGGCAGGGATCGCGGGCTCTGTCCTCTTTTTTCCAACTGGCTGTTCTCATACCTATGCTGGCCGCCGGTTGGAGAAGGCTGCATGATACAGGACGTCCTGGCTGGTACTTGCTGCTGCCGATGGCGCTCAGCATTACAACGCTTTTTGTTATGCTGGGTGGGGTGGCGTTCTTTTCGGCATTGGAGCAAGGGACGGAAAACCCCGATGCATTGCGAGGACCCGCGGCAGTTTTGGGCGCGACCGGTATTGTTGTTGTCTCAATTCTTCAATTGGTTCTGTCCATCCTGATGATCTGGTGGTTGACGCGACCTTCCCAAGAAGGCGCAAACGAATACGGCGAACCTGTTTCCTGACCAGGTTGTCCGGACAACAGGCTGGAATCTCTGCTGAATGACTGCGCGAAACGTAACACCATGGAGAGAAAAATGAGGTTCAAAACGATTTCCGTTGGAGCTTTGATGATGGCAATTGCGACCACAGCATCGGCGGAGTGGTCGGTCAACTCCGGCCCTAATCCCAATGCATTTATTCAAACCGGAAACATGACGCTGGAACTTCAGTGTAACCGTATCCGCTTTGCTCCGGCCGGATATGAGGACAGCCAGGACATCGTGGATAAGCAGGGGCTTTCCATTCGATTTTTGAAGAACGGCACCACCGAAGTTGGCGCATTTCAGGTTGGCGCAGAAAACGCTGCTGTGCAGATCGTCGACAATTATCCTGTCGAGGTCAGTTTCAATAGTCAGCAGGATTATGGTTTTGTACTGGACCAGCTCGCGGCCAATGCATCCGTTAACCTGTCCATGATTGATCAAGATGTCAGCTACGGAATCTTTGACTTGAAAGGTTCCAGCGCGGCAATTCGGTCCCTTCGTTCCGCCTGCGATTCAGGTGCTAGCCAAGGGGCCTCCTACGAACCCCCAGAAGGCATCGTCTATTGTGGTGGCGGAGCGGTAGAGCGTGTCATCGAACCGGTAATTTTGGACAACCCGGACGGAGAATGGGACGCGCGAGTAACGGTCAACGGCGAGTCGATCAGAGCCATGACGGCCTATAGTTACTTCGGAAACTATGAGCCGCCGGCCGGATTTGTCGTTGCCCTGCTTGGGGAAGACAGGTCCGAGTTTCTGATTTTTAGCGAAGGCTCGGTAAACTGGCTGGAATACGGGGACTACAGATATGATCAGTGCAATTGATGCTGCCTTCCAACCGGCTTCCCAATTGGCAAGCTACTTGAAACGGTCGTTCGCTACGCAGCGCATCAATGACCGCTTTGCAGACTAAAGCAGTCATACGTAGAATCTCTAAAGACGAAAATGCAAATGCGTGATAGCTCCAGATTATGGCCACGACATCTGCGCGAAATCGACCATCCATCCCTTATGCATTTGCCGTTTTTGGTGTTCTTTTTGCTTCAATCTGTTTCGGGCTGGTTCCCTATTTCAGCCGCAGCCTGACCGAACAGGGTGTTGCACCCTATGCGGTCGCATTCTACCGCTACATTGTTGCGGCTCTTCTTCTGCTTCCTGTTCTCATCTTGCACCGAAAAGAATGGCGAGAGATCACTTGGGGCCTTTCAGCCGGAGCCGTAATGGGGCTTGGTTGGATCGGATATGTAACGGCGCTGGAGAAGCTGCCCGCATCGACAGTGGGTGTGCTTTACATGACCTATCCGGTGTTCACCTTGGTAATTGCTTGGGCTGTGTTTGGAGATGCACCCACGCGACGCGCCATGTTGGCCGCTAGTCTGATTGTGGTGGCAGCTGTCATTGCTGGCTCGCCCGCGTCAGTGGCTGCGGAACATCTACCAACGCTGCTGCTATCCCTTGCCGCCCCATTTGGGTTTGGCTTCGGAATTTGCGTCCTGGTACACAGGTTGTCACGGATTGCGCCATTGGCACGTATCGCGTCAGTTTCTCTGGGGTCCGTACTGGGCCTCGCACCGCTTATCATTGGTGCTGAGGTTAGAGAACTTCTCCCAAGGGAACAATCCGATTGGCTTTTCATTGTTGGTATTGGTCTGGTGACCGCTTTCGTGCCCCAGCTTATCTACACGATATGCTCACCTGTTATTGGGGCTTCCCAAACTGCGGTCGTCGGAAGCATCGAATTGCCCACGATGTTTGCCGTGGGATATCTTGCCTTTGGCGAAGCCATCTCTTTACCTCAAGCTTTGGCATGTGCATTAGTGCTGGGCGCAATCGCGATCACAAGAAGTAGAAAGACGCGCACCGTATCCACCGTGCTCGCAAAATCACCGAGGCAGTAGTACTAGGCTCGGTGCTGCCGTTTTCTGCGGTGCACATGACTGGCTGCTTGCGGCCCGAAGCGGGTCTTGCGAATCCCGAGAAACGGAACAGAACCGCAAAGATTTCGCACCATATGATGCCAGGATTTATCGAATCCGTCACAAGATTGAGAACATGTTTGGACGGCTGAAAGAGCGGTTCCGGGTCGCGACCCGTTATGACAGGCGCTTTATCATCTTCATGTCTGCCATCGCCCTCGCGGCAAAGCTTTTGTTTGGGTAATAAGTCGAAATTTTAGGAAATCGCCGTCGAACAGATCAAGCTTGATCCAAAAGTTCTGGCCCACCAGGCCAGGCGTGTAAAACAGCCGCTAGCGCTGCGCGGGCTTACTCTAGCGCCGAACCAACGGTTAAAATCTTTCCATTACTCCAAACTAGCGCCTCGTAACAAACCTCGGCTCCTGCGCCTCCGCACCAACCACCATCTCGTCCAATAAGCAGTATACGGTCAGGCCCCCAGTCAATAAGACGCCAACCCGTTGCCTGCCACGACATGATCTCACCGTCAACGATAAGATTGAGCATGCAACCCCCTGTTCCGCAGTACATAGAGGCAACAGAGGAACAGGAAAACTGGCTTTCATCTACGAGTTCAGCCTTAACCGTGCCAAACTGGGAGCGCAGCTCGATCTCGGTCACAGCGTCACCCTGATCAAACTCTCCATTCTCGAAGTCTTTGCAATCAGCAGCCGCGCTTTCGATGATCCGTTGTGCTTCCTGAGAGGAGGCCAAAACTGTTGTGGCGCAAAACATTACGGCGACCATTGATGCCAGAAGCGTTGCAAACACAAATTTCACCCTTTTCATGCTGTCCTCTTCGTTTGAATTCAGTGATATCCCGCCAAAGTAGCTTCGTAAGAGGCGGTTTCGCCGAAGTTTTCCATCACCCATTCCGGATCGTAGTAGGTGTCGAGATAACGGTTTCCGTCGTCACACAGAATAGTGACGATGGAGCCAGATCGTCCGGCAGCCTCCATCTCTTGCGCAATTTGCAAAGCCCCCCAAAGGTTTGTGCCTGTTGATGGGCCCGCCCGCCGCCTGATCCGATCTTCAAGCCAGAGCATTGTCGCAATGCTAGCCGCATCGGGCACTTGGATCATACGGTCGATTACATCTGCCAAAAATGACTTCTCTACTTTGGGACGTCCGATACCTTCGATACGACTTGAACAGGAGCGGGTCAGGGTCCTGTCTCCGGTTCGAAAACTATCGAAAAACACTGAGTTTTCTGGGTCCACAACAACCAATTCACTGTTAAAGCCTTTGTAGCGAATGTACCGCCCCAGCGTTGCTGAAGTTCCGCCAGTGCCCGCGCTCATCACAATCACCGATGGAATTGGATGTGGCTCTCGTTCCATCTGGCGAAAAAGGCTTTCTGCAATGTTGTTGTTGCCTCGCCAATCCGTCGCCCGCTCGGCGTACGTGAACTGATCCATGAAGTAGCCACCGACTTCAGTTGCCAGTTCAACCGAGGCCTGGTGCATGTCCGGCGCCGCATCGACGAAGTGGATTTCGCCACCTTGGAACCGGATTAGGTCGATTTTACTCTTGGCGGTAGATTTTGGGAGAACCGCGGTAAAAGGCACTCCGATCATACGGGCGAAGTAAGCTTCTGAAACGGCAGTGCTGCCTGACGAGGCTTCGATTACACGTGTCCCTTCCCTAATCTTCCCGTTTACCAACGCATAAAGGAAAAGCGACCGCGCCAACCTGTGCTTGAGACTGCCGGTCGGATGGGTACTTTCATCCTTGAGATAGATGTCTACGCCCTTCAGCCCCCGAACGGGTAACTTGAAAAGGTGCGTATCGGCAGAGCGGTGAGCATCTGCATTGATCTTGGCAATCGACTCCGAAATCCAACGGTCCATACCTCTACTCAATCGCCCTGCTTAGCGCCCGTCAAGCTTGGGAAAATCGTCTTTGGAATTCATGGGGATGCAAGCATGCGCCACCAATTGGTCAGACTATCCATCTAATGGGTAGGAATGCCAATCGTACCAGAGCGTGTTTCAATGAACAGCCAATGATTGAGAGGGAAAAATGTTAAGGTACTATAGGCGACGACTTGAAGCCCAAGGAGAACCAGGCCGAATACATGGATGAGTCCACGCATTCGGTCTTTGTAAGCAAGCAACAGAATTGACACGATCTGGCCGATGCAAATTGCTGCAACAAATATTCCAATATCAATCAACAAAAAGTTGCGCTCAAGTATCGCTGTGTATGCCGTGAATACTGTCACAATCAAAATAGCAGTAATTGCGAGGCTAAATCCCTTCGCACTAAATACGTCCCTTCTTGTAAGTCGGGGTGGAAGCGGCATCAGGCAGGCCCAAAAAAATCCTGGCCAAAAAGCCAGCTTTAAGTGTTCCCAAATTGACTCGTTGACAGCTGCCACAAGCGCCAGTGGCGCCCAACTTCCCAGTAAAACAAATGCAAAGTGCAGCCCGGATCCGAGTAGGATTATCAGGATCGCCCCAATCGCTTCGAGCCAAACTATTCGGGACGAGGTTTCCAGCATGTTTGGATCTCCCAATCCAGATTGTCATATACTTTGCTTAGAAACTCAAAAGTGAAATGCCCACGGGACATAGGAGGTCTACAAGTAGCTTTCACCGTCCATGGCGAGCGGCCATTCCCTAGTCCTTGTAAGAGTTTTTAAAGTTGGACCTCACCGATTTTAAAGCCGCAGTTGCGGTCATTGCCATGCGCTACAATAGACCGTAGGCTGGATTAAAAGCCGGGGTAGAGCATGCACGCTACAAGGTGGGTTATATTATCGGCTGGATTTTTTGCTCTGGCCACAGCGTCGTGCACAGATTTATATCCTGACGCCGATGTCATGCCCACTCGCGCTGATGGGGCGGTTTTTTTCTCAGAAAACTGTACTTTTTGTCATGGTGTGGATGGTAGAGGCGGTGGCCCGGCAAGCAGCGGTCTTTCCGTTGCGCCAACAGATTTGACAACATTGAGCGCGAAGAACGGAGGCACTTTCCCTCAAGCACGCGCACTAAGTTACATCTATGGCGACCCAGAAAACAGCCATCTTGCTCGGGTTATGCCGGAGTTTGGCGGGGAAATGGCGGAAGACCTGGTTCCGGTTGAAATCGAGGGTGTTTTGACGCCCACCCCGCGCGAGTTAGCAGGGTTATTGTTTTTCTTAGAAAGCATCCAACAGTAGGTTAGTGCTCTTGGCGCTAGGTCAGCAATTGACCGTTTGCCGGTGTTCTGGACTTGCACCTTTTTTGACCCGGTGACTATTGCAGGCCTAGCATTGTGAAGCGCCGTGGTTTGCTAGGCGTAAGCTGTCACTCAAAATCTTTTGGCCGAATTGGCGTGTCGAGCCCAATTCTGGCAGACTGCGAGGTGAGATATGATTTATGTCAAAGAGCCGCGCGGTTTCACATGCTAAATTCCGAATGTTAAATAGTGAAGCTATTCTGAGCTCGCTGCTGCCTGTCCCCATCAATCGGTTTTGGGCCACAGGATAGCGAATGTTATATGGTGAAGGACCGACGTTGACCGGGGGAAGATGTCGGTCCATTTCTGTTGTAGTAAACACTCGTTTAGCAAAGGACCTCCAGCATATGAGGTACTTTAGGATCGTTGCAAGCATAGTCATTTCTTCGGTTGCAACGATATCTGCGGCCGACGAGTTTTCGGACCTTGGCAAAGACCTCTTTGTTGAGCATTGCGCCAGATGTCACGGAATCGATGCATCGGGAAAAGGACCTGACGCAGCTGATTTGAAATCAGATCCTGCTGATCTAACAAAGATTTCCGAACGCAGAGGGGGCGTGTGGCCCATGTTGGAGGTCATGTCGATCTTGGACGGTTATTTGAAAGTTCAAGAACCTCGCGATGACATGCCGATAATCACCGAATTGAACGACGGCCCTGCTGTCGAATTCGATACGGGCAACGGTTTGGTTACGCGTATTCCTTCCAGACTTATCGAAATTGCTGAGTATTTGGAGAGTATTCAGTCTCCGAAGCCGGAACGATATGTTCCGTGAAGTTCTGCTCCGCATTTGTGTACGCTAAAGAGTGCTGCGTTGGGCGGTTTCCGTAGTCGCCAAGGAGCAACGAATATGAGGATCGCGTTGTGGACGATGCCGTCGCGGTCTGGCCTAGCTTGCTTCAATATCAGGACTCTCGCTTCACAGCGGTCTAATCCAAGACTTCTTGTAACACTTCACCGCTCGCACCATTAGGACGCGCCGTGCTCAATATTGCAGACAGTGTGGATGCGAGAGCAGTCGTGCAAACACGGCGTGCGACCCGTTGCGGTTTTAAGTTCGGTCCAGCAAAGATAATCGGCACATGTGTGTCACCGCGCCACGGTGACCCGTGGGTGGATGTAACGGACAGACCATCGAAGTCCGGGATGAACCAGCCGGGTTTGAAGACTACGTATATGTTCCCGGATCGGGTCGGATGATAGTTGTTGCGGATCAGGCGCATGATGTCGGTATCGGGCAGGAGGTTTGCTTCGATAGCCGTACTGGGGACGGCGAATGCCACATCGGGAAAGGATAGAAGCTCTTCTGCAATAGCTGACTCCAGCGTGGGTAAATCAATATCACGGCGAGCCAATACTTCGGGGGCGATATTGAGATAGGGGTGATTATAACCCTCAAGCAATTTCCCGGTGATCCCAAACCGCTCCTTAAGCCTGGCTATCTGTTCCGTCGGGTCCCATGTGTCCGGAGCAACAAGGCCAGTTTGGATGCCAACACTCTCCAAATAGCCCGGCGCATCGGTGGTGCCGTGGTCCGCCGATAGAACGATCAAAACGTTTTCCAGCCCAATCCGTTCGTCGATAAATGCGAAGAGATTCATGAGAGTCTGATCGAGGCGGTATATCGTGTCCTCGGCTTCAAGACTGGAGGGGCCAAACACATGGTTGACGTAATCCACGGACGAGAAGCTAATCGCCAGGTAATCCGTTACCGCGTCTTGCCCGATATCCTCGGCATCAATCAATCGTTTGGCAAATTGCGCCGTCAGATCGTCGCCAGCGGGACTAAGCGTTAAAAAGGTCGTAAAGTAGGGATCTTCTAGCGGATCAAACCCATTTTGCGTCGAAGAATAGCGATGAGGAAAGGTTATGCCGAACCCGGCGACATCCGTCTCCCATGGTTGGTTGTCACTGTCGCGAAAGACATAGGCTTCCTTTGGGTGCATCAATTCCCAAGAGGTTCCTTCAAAGGAGGCGCTCGGCGATGCATCATTCCAGGCGGAAACCCAATCCGGGTATTTGTCGTAATAGTAGGAGCTTGTAACAAAACGGTTTGCGGCTTTTGAGAACCAGAAGGCTTTGCCGCTTTGTCCCGCCATTGTAATAGCCCCACGGTCTTTGATTGAAACTCCAAAGACCTTGGCAGCACCAGCAGTGGAAGCGTTTAATTCGTCCGAAAGCGTCGTAACAATCATAGCGCGTGGTGACCGCCCATCTGTGCCAGCTGCCGCCTGTGTTGGGTCAATTTCAATATCGTCATTGACGCCAGCGCCATCTCCAAGAAGCGGAGCGGTGCTGTCTTCAACGTTGTAAACAACGCGGTCCAGGGTTCTGTCGAACCAAATGTTTCCGATCATCCCGTGCACTGCCGGTGTTGCCCCGGTCGCCAATGTGGCGTGCCCGACAACCGTCTCTGTATTGGCATGGCAATGATGGGCGTCCAGATAGTGTACACCGTTTTCTAGTAAATACTTAAGGCCACCCTCCCCAAGATTCTCAAAGTAGCGTGTCGGCAAATCGCCCCGAAACGCGTCAACGGTCAGCTGCAAAACGAGACGAGGAGGTTCTTGAGCATACGCAGGAGCGACTGCAACCAACCACAAAGACAAACAAGCTCTCAGTGTATTGGTCATAGTGTTTCCTTTCGCTGTATTGCGCAGCAGGTTGGCGGCGACCGAAATTGCGCGCTAGAACAACCCGTTTCAATACCAAAATGATAAAAAAAACGCTTCACGTCTACTTCTTCCGATGTATCGCGAAAGAGCCTGCAACATCCAAACCGTTGTTCATACAAACAATTTCTTGGAACTGAGATGCCCGGATCGGTTTTGATCCAAAACAAGGCTTTGAGTCTTTGGAGACACTAAACTCTGCGCCAGAAACCCAGTTTCAGGTGAAACGCTATGACAAAAAACCTATCGGTTTTTCTTATTTTGGCTGGTTTTGTAATTGCTGGAGCGTTGCTATATGCCGTTGTTGCCGAGGATAGCGATGAATTGCCGGTCGGGTTTGTTCAAGGAAACGGGCGGGTTGAAGCGGAACAAGTCGAAATAGCACCAACTAGTGCAGGTCGGGTTGCGAAGGTAACGGCAACAGAAGGCAGTATGGTTGCAACCGGTCAAATCCTGGCCGAAATGGACATAGACGAGCTATCTGCCGCCCTAGACCGGGCTAAAGCCGAGGTAGCATTGGCAAATCAAACAAAGGCCGAAGCAGAAGCGCTCGTAGTGCAACGCCAAAGCGAGCAGCGCAGGGCTGAGCAAGAGCTTGATCGTGCCGCGGCGTTGCTGGCAGGACAAAATATCTCCAAAACTATTTTTGAAGATCGCGATACTACTCATAAGGTTGCTACAGCAGTATTGGGCGCCGCCAAAGCCCGAGTTGCAACCGCAGAAAGCCGTATTGCTGCCGCTGAGGCGGAAGTGCGCAGGATTGAGGCACAGATTGAAGACAGCGCTCTAGTGGCACCTGTGCCCGGACGCGTGCTTTACCGGCTTGCAGAACCCGGAGAGGTGGTTGGCGCGGGCGAACCAATCCTGACTATTCTTGGCCTTGAGAATGTTTACATGGAAGTTTTTCTTCCGGCGCGTGAAGCCGGACTTTTGCCCATTGGAGCTGAGGCTCGCATCGTGCTCGACGCTTTGCCGGAATATGCGATACCTGCATACGTGAGCTTTGTTTCTCCCGAGGCACAATTCACCCCCAAACAGGTCGAGACCCTGGATGAGCGAGAGCAACTGGTTTTTCGCGTTCGCGTCCGTATCCCAATAGACTTGGTTGAAAGTCGGATTGAGCACGTCAAAACCGGTCTGCGCGGTGTCGCGGTGATCCGGCTTGACCCAACCGTTGCTTGGCCTGAGGCGCTTGAACAACGCATCCCAGAAGAGCTGTTCGAATGAGAGTAGAGGATGACGCCTGCGATATTCACATTTCAGGTGTTACGCACCGTTATCGCAAGCATGTTGCATTGGACTCTGTTTCGTTGGAACTGCCAGTTGGCCAGCTTGTTGGCTTTATCGGGCCGGATGGGGTGGGAAAGTCTACACTGCTTGGTTTGATCACCGGCGCAAAGAAACTGCAATCCGGCAATATCGACGTTTTAGGCGGCCCGATTGGCGATTCTGGTCATCGGCACGGCATTTGCCCAGCAATCGCTTTCATGCCGCAAGGGTTGGGTCGAAACCTGTATCCGGAGCTTTCTGTGCGCGAGAACCTCGAGTTCTTCTCAGGTCTCTTTGCTCAAGGGCATTCAGAGCGGGACGAACGTATCGCAGCGCTATTGGCTGCGACAGGGCTTGCGCAGTTTGAAGACCGCCTGATGGGCAAGCTCTCGGGTGGGATGAAGCAAAAACTAGGTCTTTGCTGTGCGTTAATCCATGACCCCAAACTTTTGGTTTTGGATGAGCCAACTACCGGGGTCGACCCGTTGTCGCGTCGGCAGTTCTGGGCTTTGATTGATGCAATCCGAGCAAAAAGCCCTGAACTGTCGGTATTGGTTTCAACGGCATACATGGAAGAAGCCGACGGTTTTGACCGGATTGTCGCGATGGACGCGGGTCAAGTCATCTTTCATGGTAAGCCCGCCGAATTGAAAGGGAGTGATGTCGACCTCGAAATTGCATATCGGCGTCTGAGAGCACGGGAGTTGCCTGTCGAACCGGCGGGGAAAAACAAAACGAATGGGAAGATCGAAGCAAGCCCAGTGATAGTTGCGCGTGGACTGACACGACGCTTTGGTGATTTCACGGCCGTAGACAACGTCGACTTCACAATCAATCGCGGAGAGATATTCGGGTTTCTAGGATCAAACGGTTGCGGCAAGTCCACGACAATGAAGATGCTGACTGGCTTGTTACCTTCCAGCTCAGGTGAAGCACTGCTGTTTGGCAACCCTGTCGATGCATATGACCGAAAAATGAGGCGTGATATAGGCTACATGAGCCAGGCCTTTTCCTTGTATGGCGAGTTGACGGTCCATCAGAACCTACAATTGCATGCGCGGATATTTGTAATTGCCGACCGAGAACAACGTGTTTCGGAACTCACTAAGCGCTTTGGGCTCGAGGAGCACCGTCATACGTTGGCGACGGCACTGCCCCTGGGGATCAAACAGCGACTGTCGCTAGCCGTAGCTGTGATCCACCGTCCGCGAGTGCTAATACTCGACGAACCAACATCCGGTGTGGATCCAGAGGCGCGCGATTCCTTCTGGGACTTGCTGATTGAGCTCTCTCGAAATGAGTCGGTTACAATCTTTGTGTCCACTCATTTCATGGGTGAGGCGGAACGCTGTGATCGCGTTTCTTTTATGCATGCTGGTAGAGTTCTAGCGGAAGGTACTCCGGCTGAACTGATCGCTGTTGAAGGGGCGGAAAACCTTGAAGACGCCTTCATTTCGATATTGGAAGCAGCAGAAAAACCAGTCTCTGTTGTCGCGCCAGAGGTGGGTTTTGGGACCAAATCCCACGCCGGGGGAGGAGCGTTTTCTCGTGTATTGGCATATGCGCGGCGCGAAACCGTTGAAGTAGCTCGCGACCCGGTGCGTCTGGCTTTCGCATTTCTGGGTTCTGCTATTCTAATGTTAGTTTTTTGCTTTGGAATTACGCTGGATATCGATGAGCTTGAATTCGCTGTACTTGACCTTTCTCAGGGGCCGGAGAGTCGTGCTTATTCGGCTGAATTTGCCGGATCGTCCTACTTTAAAGCCACTTCGCCGCTGCAAAGCGCCAGCGAAGGGCGCGACCGTCTAGTGGCAGGAGAGGTCTCTCTGGTTGTTGAGTTACCACCTGACTTTGACCGAAAGATGAGTACGGGTGAACCGACCCAGATACTTGCAACTGTAGACGGTGCTATCCCATTTAAGGGTGAGACGGTTGAAGGTTATGTTTCCGGATTGCACCAATCATTTCTCGCGGAATATGCCCTTAACAATGGCAAAAGCCAGATAGATATCGCCAGGATCGAACCCCGGTTTCGCTACAATCAGAGCTTTGAAAGCATCGCCGCGATGGCTCCGGCAATGCCTGCCATACTACTGATTATGTTGCCAGCTGTTTTGACTGCCGTAAGCGTAGCAAGGGAACGAGAGCTGGGGTCAGTTGTCAATTTCTACGTGACACCAACCACGCGGCTTGAATTTTTAGTCGGCAAACAAATTCCGTACATTTTAATCGCCTACGCAAATTTTCTGCTTTTGGCCGGAATGACCGTTTTTCTTTTCGGGGTGCCCTTAAAAGGAAATCCTTTCCCTTTGGCTGTTGGTGCCCTTCTTTACGTTTGGGCAACAACATCCTACGGGTTGTTGATCGCTACAATGACATCCAGTCAGGTGGCCGCCACATTTGCAACTGCCATCGCCTCAGTTGTCCCAACAATCCAGTTCTCAGGACTGTTGCAACCTGTTTCAACGCTTGAAGGGGGCGCACAAGTGGTGGGTTCACTTTGGCCTTCCTCATATTTCCTACACCTAAACGTTGGTGCTTTCACCAAAGGTTTGGGTTGGGAGGCCCTTGCGCCAGACATTCTGGCCCTAGCCTGCTTCGGACCCGCTCTGACACTGATCGCAGCCCTATGCCTTCGGGCGCAGGAGAAGTGAATGCAGCGCTTATACTGCATATTCTGGCTAGGCTTGAAGGAAGTGATGAGCCTGCGCCGTGATTGGGTGATGATGGCATTGTTGGTTTGGTCTTTCACGCTGGCCCCGATCATGGAAGCAACGGGAGTGGCAAGTTCTGTAAACAACGCCTCGATAGCGTTTGCGGATGAAGACGACTCGCCACTTTCTCGAGCACTTGCCACAGCGTTTTTCCCACCAGAGTTCCAACCGGTCGTCCAAATCGAACCCGGAAAAGAACCTGCTTACATGGATGCTGGGCGTTTTATTTTCGTTGTGGCTGTGCCCCCCGGATTCGAGAAGGACCTGCGCGCAGGGCGCAGTCCGGAGATTCAAGTTCTCATTGACGCAACCGCTATGGAACAGGCCGGAATTGGTGCAAACTACATCACCAGTATCTTGAGCGCTGAAATATATCGCTATGCAATTGGTATCGATCTAGTGGATGCTCCCTCAATCAGTGTCATTCTAAGAAGCGCCTTCAACCCAAATAGAGATACTGTACGTTTTGCTGGTATCGTTGCTCTGATTGGCCAGATCATGTGGCTCACAACTATTTTGACCGGAGCGGCAATGATTAGAGAACGAGAGCACGGGACCATTGAACATCTCCTTGCCATGCCTCTTGCTCCATTTGACATTGCTATTGCCAAAATTTGGGCGAATGCAGCAGTGGTTTTGGTCGCGGCTGGTCTTTCACTAACGTTTGTGATGCAGGGTTCTTTGGGCATCAATATCGCTGGATCCAAGATGTTGTTTTTGGTTGGCACGGCGTTGTTTCTTTTTACTGCGACGGCGCTTGGGGTGTTTCTGGCAACCATTGCACGCTCTATGGCGCAGTTCGCGCTTCTGGTTATGTTGATTGTGCTGCCAATGCTAATGCTTTCAGGTGGCGAGACCCCAATTGAAGGTCAGCCAGCGTGGTTGCAGGCAGGTACTTTGGTTTTGCCATCACGCCACTACATGTCAGCAAGTCAGGCTATTGTTTTCAAAGGCGCTGGTATTGAGACTGTCTGGCCGGAATTCGTTTGGATGACGTTTTTAGGAATTGCTTTGTTACTAATGAGCCTACGGCTTTTTCGGCGTTCTCTTGCGCAGATCAGCTAACGCTCCAATCTGTTGGCTTTGACAGATTGGAGCGCTAGCTGATCGGCCTCTGAAGAAAGTTTGGATATCTGCTGGGCAGAAGTCAGGGCATCAGCGACTGTATGAGCGTTAGCCAAAATATCGCTAGTCATGTTAGTACTATACGTTTTGGCACCAGATACAGCCCGGACATCTGTGCTGCGTTGAGGGAACCTTTGTGAAACTGCACGAAACTCGTTCAACTCATTAAGTGAGGTCAGTTGGGCGAATTGATTGCTCCGGGTTGTGAGTTGCTTGATATGTTCCGGGATCTCGTTTCGGAAGGTGCGCGGCAGGTACTCAAAGCTCTTTGAGCCGCACCGAATACGGCTTTGTCTCGCCAACTGTGAGTTCCTCCGCAGCCAAATTTGTTTTGCTCTCGACGTAAGCCTGGTTTGGTGAAGTCGCATTGCGGCACGGACTTCTTCGTTGAATAGCGAACTAAGGCTGCGATCAGCAAATGGGGATTGCTACGGAGAATATTTAGAACCTTCCATCGTGGTGTCGATAAAGGACTATACTCCCTGCCAGGCGCGCTTCGGGCGCGCGCGGAAACTTCTAACATTCAAGTAACGAAGGACAACGGCCTCTATCCAAATGCCACATCAGCAGCGAATTCCGGAGAAGACAGAAGCAAAGATCCATTTTCTGTGGCCAAACGTACAATACTTAAATGACGGAGGTATCGTGCAGGTCGTTTGGTTCAAACGGGATTTACGGGTGAATGATCATCCGGCACTAGCGCAAGCGTCTGAGGTTGGGCCAGTTCTGCCACTCTATGTGGTTGGACCTGACCTGTGGCAGCAACCTGACGCGTCAATACGGCAGTGGAACTTTGTTGCTGAGACAATCGCTGGGCTGCGAGAAGACCTAGGGAAACTGGGCCAGCCACTCATTGTGCGCATCGGACAAATTGTGGCGGTCCTTTCCGAGTTAAAAGACCGTGGTCTAATAGACGTTCTTTGGTCACATGAGGAAACAGGAAATAATTGGACGTATCAGCGGGATCGGCAGGTCGCTGCATGGTGCAAAGATCTTGGCGTACGGTGGCACGAAGTGCAAAACCATGGCGTTTTTCGCAGGCTCAAGTCCCGCGACGGCTGGGCGGAACGTTGGGACAGGTTCATGGCACTGCCCGTTTCGTCACCAGTTGCGCTGAAACCAATCGACATAAAACCAGGGTATATTCCCACGGCGCGCGACCTCAACTTGCGGGATGATCCATGCGTTGGTCGTCAAGCCGGGGGACGAGCTGCGGGTTTGGAACGATTGAACAGCTTTCTGACCCACCGTGGCAAAAGATACCAACGCGAAATGTCCAGCCCCTTGGAGGGGGCCGTTGCGTGTTCACGGCTATCGCCCTACTTGGCTTGGGGTGCGCTTTCGATGCGGGAGGTGTCGCAAGCGACTGAAAAGCAGAGATGTAGATTGCCGTCGCACGCACAGGACTGGCGTAAATCGCTTCGCTCGTTCTCGGGCCGATTGCATTGGCATTGCCATTTTATTCAGAAACTTGAGGATGAACCTCGGATTGAGTTTGAAAATCTGCATCGTCTCTACGACGGACTTCGACCAAAAGCACCAGATGGCGCGCTCTTGGCCGCATGGTCCAAAGGCGAAACGGGATATCCGTTTTTGGACGCATGCATGCGGTCATTGCAAGCGACAGGGTGGCTCAATTTTCGGATGCGCGCAATGGTGATGGCCACGGCGAGTTATCATCTCTGGCTGGATTGGCGAGCCCCGGGAGAGCATTTGGCGCGCATGTTTACCGACTATGAGCCGGGCATTCACTGGAACCAGGTGCAGATGCAATCAGGCACGACCGGCATCAATACTGTGCGCATCTATAATCCGGTTAAGCAGGGCTATGATCAGGATCCAGAAGGGGTGTTCATTCGGACATGGTTGCCGGAACTGGCCCATATTTCGGATCGGTACATCCACGAACCCTGGAAAGCCCAAGATGGGAAACAAATCATCGGAGTGCATTATCCAGAGCGTGTTTTTGACCATCTCGCAGCAGCCAAAGCCGCGCGCGAGCGGGTTTGGGGTGTCCGCCGAAGTGCGGAGTTTCGCTCTGAAGCGCAAGCCATTGCGACAAAACACGCGAGCCGAAAGACAAGGCGGACTGTTCGCAAAGTCGCGCGGTCGTTTCAAGATCAAGAGCAACTCAAACTGCCTTTGGGGGATCAGTGATGAAAATGCAGAAGAAAGCCGATTTGCCCCAGAAAATCTGCCCGGTCTGCCAGCGCCCTTTCACCTGGCGCAAGAAATGGGAAAACACTTGGGATCAAGTGAAATACTGCTCGAAAAAGTGCAGGTCGGCCGCATGACTGAGATGTTTCCAGAACTTGCGGACGTGAAAGAGACAATCAGTTTCAAACCCACACGAACCAATGGTCTTACAAGGCTGAAGCAGTTCGTGCGACGCACCGGTCGGCATTATGCAAGTACGCGGAACTACGATTTTGGGACTGAGCAACGCAGCAATGTATCGGGTTTGTCACCTTGGCTGCGCCACCGTTTGATAACGGAGAATGAGGTTTTGGCAGCGGTGTTAGCGTCGCATAGTTCCAACGCGGCAGAGAAGTTCGTGCAAGAAGTGTTTTGGCGCACTTACTTCAAGGGTTGGCTGGAACAAAGGCCCAGCGTCTGGGCACTTTATCAGCGGGATTTGTTGAGCGCTTTTGAGCGACTAAAAGATGATGAGGGCTTGGAGACCCGTTTCAACGGGGCAGTGAACGGCAATACCGGCATCGACTGTTTCGATCATTGGGCGCGGGAATTGGTGACGACTGGCTACCTTCATAACCATGCGCGCATGTGGTTCGCATCAATCTGGATTTTTACACTCCGCCTACCGTGGCAGCTTGGCGCGGATTTCTTTTTGCGGCATTTGCTGGATGGCGATTCCGCGTCGAATACGCTGAACTGGCGGTGGGTTGGCGGATTGCACACGAAAGGCAAAACCTACCTCGCGCGACCTGATAATATTGCCAAATACACGGAAGGACGGTTTAAACCGAGAGGTCTGGCTAATTTTGCAGAGCCGTTGACCGAGCCGGTAGATCACCCGCTCATTCCCCTTTCAAGTTCGCACATGTTCCCAGACAGCCCTTAACTGTTGCTGTTGACGGAGGATGATCTGTCAGGTGACTGCTTAATGCCGACATCGCCTGCTGCCGTGATTGGACTTTTGGCGACGCATGGACGGTCTCCAAAGCCGATGGGAAACGCCGTAACGGACTTTGCCAAGGGGGCGATCAACAGCGCGCTTGAGCCTCACGGAAAGCTCGCGAAATCAGACGCGGATTGGTGTGGTCCGTTGATCGAGGCAGCACGGAATGCGGGTGTCACGACCATTGCAACAGCCTATGCGCCTGTCGGCCCTACTCGGTCACGCCTGGATCGTGCAGAACCTGTATTGAGAGACGCAGGCTTGTCTTTGAACAGGATAGTGCGACCGTACGACGCTATGACATGGGCTCATGCAAAGGCCGGATTCTTTGGCCTTCGAAAGAAGATCCCATCGCTCTTAGGCCAATTGAATCTGCTCAGCCAACAAAGACCATAACCCGTGTCCACTGCTGCTCTTCTACTTCCCAATCAATTGTTTGCACATCACCCGGGTCTGGCCGCCCGGCCAGACATTGTTGTGCTTTTCGAAGACCCGCTTTTCTTCGGTGATGCGTATTATCCGGCCTCGATGCACAAGCAAAAGCTTTGGCTGCACCGCGCCTCAATGGCGCGCTATAGAGATGGCTTAGTCGCCAAGGGCTTTGATGCCGCGATATGGCCCTTTGAGCGGCAGCCGGGCGCATGTCTTCGAATGTTTCAAAGTCTGCGTGATCGCGGTGTCAGCCAAATGATCATGGCTGACCCAGTAGACTTCATCGCAAAAAGACGTTTACGGGCGGCAGCTAGCAGTACCGAAATCACGCTCGATATACTGCTATCGCCTGGCTTTCTGAATTCGCGGGACCACAATCTAGATTGGTTTGCCGGTCGAAAACGATGGCTCATGGCGGATTTCTACAAAAGCCAACGCTGCCGCTTGAACGTGTTGATGGACAGCGGTCAACCGACGGGGGGACAGTGGAGCTTTGACGAGGAAAATCGCAAGAAAGTGCCCAAGGCGCTGTTAGGCAGCCTGCCTTGGATCGATTGGCCTTCCCATGACGCAGTTGATGAAGCCGCAAAAGCAAGCGTTCTTGCTGATTTTCCAGAAGCATTGGGCAGCCTGGATACGTTGTATTATCCGACATCACACAAAGCTGCGTCCGACTGGCTGGCGCAGTTTCTGGAACGGCGGTTCGAACGTTTTGGCGACTATGAAGATGCCATTGTTGAGGGCGAAAACTGGCTATGGCATGCCGTTCTCACGCCTGCATTGAACATAGGGTTGTTGACGCCAAAACAAGTTTTGGATGCTGCCCTGGCGCATGCGGATCGCAAGGGCATTCCCTTGAATTCGGTAGAAGGTTTTATCCGCCAGATCATTGGCTGGCGCGAATTTATGCGCGCGACTTATGAGAGCCTGGGTGTGCCGATGCGTACGACAAATCATTGGGGCCATCACCGCCCAATGCCCCGCGCTTTCTACGACGGAACCACCGGTATTGATCCGCTGGACGACACGATCAAAAGGTTGCTCAAGACAGGGTATTGTCATCATATTGAACGCCTCATGGTTTTGGGCGGATTTATGTTTCTGTGCGAAATTGATCCGGATCATGTCTATCGCTGGTTTATGGAAATGTTCGTCGACAGCTATGATTGGGTTATGGTTCCCAATGCCTACGCGATGAGCCAGCATGCCGATGGCGGGTTGATCACCACCAAACCGTACTTTTCGGGTTCAAACTATGTTCGCAAAATGAGCCATTGGGGAAAGGGGCCTTGGACCGACATTTGGGACGGGCTTTATTGGCGCTTTATTCTGAAACACAGCGATAGACTGACTGGCAATCCCCGATGGGCGATGATGTGCCGTACGGCTGGGCGAATGTCACCAGAGGTCAAAAGCAAGCATGTCACGACGGCGGAATCTTTTTTGCGACAGATGGTATGAGCTGGACTTTATGGCAGCGCATGACTGAGATTGAGCTCACACCATAGATAAGCCTTAGGACTGGCTGACCAAGCATTATGTAGTTGCTTGGTATGCAGAGGACTTGGGTTGAAAACCTGGACCGCCGCGTTCTTCCGTTTTCCGGAGGTTGGTTGCAAGAGGGTGATTACGCCGTGATCCACATTGTGAGCCATGATTGAACGCCAAACCTCGGCTCCGAAGTGAAGCTCAAACTCTAGCATTTTACGCTCTCAGCTACAGGGCTGAGCGCATTCGACTAAAAACTGGCATCACGTCAGATCCAGGATCGCAAAACCGAAGTCCTAGGGCCTCGCATGATCCAAATCCATGTGGCTGATCCTGACGGAAATCATATACATATCGAATTCGAGGTGACCGATTAACTGGCAAACCCTCGAAACAATTGGAACGCAAATTGAAGCTCGTAAATTTTGTCTACCATTGATCGAGCTAATTATTTTACGTTTTCCAAACTTTGCGAGCCAACGGTTTTGGATCGAAAAACAACGATTTGGCGTTCAGTATGCCGGACCTCAAAACAAACAAGAAAAACGTCATCGCTTTCTACGAAAGGATGTTCAACGCGTGTCGACCAGCAGATGCCATAGCGATCTATGTTGGTGATACCTATACGCAGCACAACCCGCATGTTGGCGACGGCAAGCTAGCCTTTGTCGAGTATTTTGAGCGCATGGCCGCCGAATACCCGGGAAAGCGTGTGGACATCAAACGTGCGTTTGCTGAAGGCGATCACGTTATTCTGCATTGCCATCAAATCTGGCCCGATGGTCTCCAGTACGCAGGGATCGATATTTTTCGCCTGGATGTCGATGGGAAGGTTATCGAGCACTGGGACGTTCTTCAGGAGGTTCCGGCAAACAGCGAGAATGAAAACGGCATGTTTTGACTTAATCGTTCTGAATGCGGTGCAAGGAACTGCGAAAGGTCCTGTCGGCTGAACCACGGTAGTCAAAAGGCATAAGTCTGATCCAAGAAACCCGCCAAAGCGTATCTTCCAAGAACCCTTTAGCAAGGAGATAAATATGCTCCCGACCAGCATTCTTGCGGCGACCCTTGGATTATTCGTAGCCACTTCGCTTCAAGCCGGAGTTCAAATTCGCTTCATAGAAGGCGCACCCAAAGACCGTTTTGTTCTGACAAATGTCGGATCGTGCGAATTAGAAACCTCGACCGTCAAAATTGACTTGTCGCAATCTGCTGGACGTCTGATTTTCGACGTTACCGAAAAAGGCGCGGGTGTAGAGGTATTCCAACCGCTCGAATTCGTTGAGGGTGCGGATGCACTGCGTCAATTTCCTTCGGTCGTGGACGGGCAGAATACAATTGAACTTGAGATCGTTTCCCTCGCAACTGGGGACAAATTAGCCTTTACCATCGATGTGGACGACACGATCGGGCAACGCGAAATCACCGTAACGGAGTCGGAGATCGAAGGCGCCACGGTGTCATATACCGACGCGGATGAGACCAGTACTGCGACCTTCTCTTCCGAAGCGCTTGTCAACGTGACGACCAAGGGCTGCTGAAAGCTATCCCACAATGTCGAATTGGATGGTCCGCATAGCATTTCTTGCGCTCGTGTTGGGAGGCGGCATCCTGATCGGGATATTGACCGCGCCCGGGGATTGGTATGCGCAGCTTTCTAAACCTGCTTTCAATCCACCAAATTGGATTTTTGGGCCGGTTTGGACGGTGCTTTATGTCTTGATCGCCATGGCGGGTTGGCGTCAGTTTGAAACAGACCGAAGCTCGACTGCCATGAAGCTGTGGTGGGCACAGATGGGTCTAAACTTTTCGTGGTCCCCAATCTTTTTCATACTGCAACTACCGTGGTTTGCGTTTGTGGTAATTGCCGCGTTGCTGGCTGTCATCGTCATGTTCATTGCTCAGGCTAGGAACTCAGATCGGATCTCCGTACTGGGCTTCCTTGCGTACTTTGCGTGGGTTGCATTTGCCGCTGCGTTGAACCTTTCCATTGCGATACTGAACTGAGCAGGAACAATATGCGTGCCAACTTTGCTGGACTTGTTTCAAGTCTTGTAATCATCGGATCTATAATGGCACAGGCTGATGAAAATCTTGCAGAAGACTTCTCCAAGTCTCCGGAGACGAGTTGGGACTACGTTGCCGACACCGTCATGGGAGGAGTTTCTTCAGGACAGGTGCAGTTTCGTTCGGAACGTGATGTTGCGTTCGCCCGGTTGACCGGAACCGTCAGCACAAAAAACAACGGCGGCTTTATCCAGTTCCGACGCAAGTTGTCTGATCGACCAGATGAGGGTGTATCGGGCGTCAGGCTGTTGGTACGGGGGAATGGCGAGCAATACTTCGTCCACCTCAGGACACGTGGCACGGTGCTTCCATGGCAATACTATCAGGCCGCGTTCGCAACTTCTGACAACTGGACCGAAGTCTGGTTACCTCTCTCAGGCTTCAAGGCTTCAGGTGCCATGTTGCGCGCTATTCCCGTTGCTGACGAAATCACCTCAGTTGGAGTTGTAGCCTACGGGAGAGATCACGAGGCCCGCGTAGATGTCAGCGAGATTGGTTTCTATTGAAGGTTTCCCAAGAGAGGGCTGCAATCTTCAAATAGGTCTGTTTGGAACCGCGCGGGATCTAAATTTACAAACCATCTTCCCGATGGAATACATTCCTTTGATGCCCGAGCATCAATTTGGACAGGTCTGATCAGGCCGCTCAACAACAGCAACCGACATTGCCAATCCAATTGTCTTTGCTCATCGTTTCCAAGCGACTAAATTGGGTCCATGGAAGAAGTCACTCGACTGACCGAATGGATGATTACAGAAGGTCGTCGCTCCGGTGATCCTGTAAAGGTGGTGTCACAGTTTTGTTCCTCCTTGATCGAAGCCGGAGTGCCGCTATGGCGGGCAAACATTGGCCAGCGCTTTGCCAACCCATTGCTTATTGCCTGGGGGGTAGTTTGGACGCCTGAAGGCACCGACAGCTACGACGTCACGCATGAGATGATGTTGACAGATGGTTATGTCGGGAGTTCATTCGAGTATATTCTTGCGAACAGAAAGCCACTTCACAAAAGTCTACGGCGACTGGACTTGGAAACAGAGCATTCATCCTATCTTGAATTTGCAGAGCAGGGTGGCACCGACTACTACGCTACTTTGCTCTATTACGGCGATGGATCGCTGCATGGATGTACGTTCGTTACTCAGGCAAAGGATGGATTCTCGCCCGAACACCTTATGCTGATTGAAGCGGCCTTACCGGCCCTTTCTTCCGCCTTGGAACCTGTCACGATGCGAAAATCGTCTAAAGGTCTGCTTCGAACTTATTTAGGAGATGGACCTTCCGAGGCCGTCTGGAGCGGCAATATAAAGCGCGGAGAGCGAGCAACTTTGGATGCCGTGGTGATGTTCTCTGATCTGCGAGGCTTTACGGCACTTTCCGAGACCTCCCCGGAAAAAGATATTTTCGACACGCTTAGCGACTATTTTGATCTGGTGGTTAAAGCCGTAGAGGACAACGGTGGAGACGTCCTCAAATTCATGGGCGATGGCATCCTGTCGATCTTTACTATTGAAGCGCAAAAAGACCATGCCGACCGCTGCAGAATGGCGGCTCTTGCAGCGCAGAGTGTGCTGAGTGGTTTGAACGATCTCAACACCAGACGAGACGGGTTTCAAAAACCGCCTTTGGATGTTGGTATTGGAATTAACGTCGGGCAGGTCAGCTATGGTAATATCGGCAGCCCCGGCAGGCTTGATTTCACAGTTCTGGGCGGGGCGGTGAACGTTGCAAGCCGAATTGAAGGTTTAACAAAAGCAATTGGTCGGAGGGTGTTGGCGACGTCAGCCGTTGCAAGTGCTGCTCCGAGCATGTTCGTTAGCTGTGGGGATCACGAAATACGTGGCCTTGCGCAGCCCATTGAATTGTTCTTTCTCACTGAAGATACACAATAATCAGCTATAGTTATTCAAAACAATCTACCTTCGGCATCTTACGACATTAGATGATCGCTAGAAATGAAACACAAAGCGCAAAAATCCACTAAGGCGCGGCAAGCTGAACCTAACTGTTCGAGTAACCGGAAAACGGGACTTGCCCGTTAACGTTCAGCTTCCCTGGAATGATAAACATGTCCATTGACTTTGGTAGCAGGCATTATCCCGCCAGCAGTTGACAAAGTGAATATCTAGTCTGTGTTAAGAACTGGATATTGGGAAATATCTGCGACTGATGACCTATTTCTTTTTTGCTGCCATATTCGCAGGCGCCGGTGACGGAGCAGCGATCAAGTAGTTTGCAGAGACCTAAAGCTGGGACCCAATTGGTAAAATACTTAATAGCCCGGCAACAATGTGATCCCAGGCCGATCCTGTCGGCTCGAATTGGTATTCAAGAATGGTGCCATCATTGGCTCTTGTCGTCCATTTAAGCTGACCAGCTTGCTCGAGCGTCACGTTATATGTGTATGCGGGTAGTGCGTCGTCCAAGGCCCCCATCGTCTGCGCAGTCAATGCTGGCGAGTCAATCAGAATTCCCATCTCGGTGTTGATGTTGACAGATCGCGGATCCCAGTTGAATGAACCCACGAACAAGTACTGGTCATCAATTGCAAATGCCTTGGAGTGCAGGCCTGACCTGGACTGAGCCCAGTTAATACCGCGGCGTTGGACTTGATAAGCGTCGGGTCGCAGCTCGTAGAGTTCTACTCCACCGCGTAGTAGTGCTCGGCGTTTCTTGGCGTAGTGTGCGTAAACGGGTGCGACGTCGTTAGATGCAAGTGAGTTGGTTACAACCTTTACGTCGACCCCGCGGTTCTCGAGTTCGGTCAGCCATTTCACACCGTTGTTGCGCGGCACGAAGTAGGCGGACACGATGTTCACTTCACTGCTGGCATTCTCAAAGTACGGAAGCAATTGAGATGCAAGAACGGGACCTGAGTTCTCGAGGCCCGCGGCCTTTGAAGGCGGATCAGCATAAAGTTTCGCTGGCAGCCAATCCAGTAACAGGGCGCCATCCGCGAAGTTCTCTTTTGCCGACTTTCTGAGCGCTGCGCCGTACTGCGTTTGCTTCGCTTCCTCGACGAGCTCATTCAACCTGCTGCGTGCATCGCTCAGGTCAAATTCTTCGGGTTCTCCGACAACCACGCGAGCCGGAACAGCGAATTCGCTGTTCCAGTAAGCGTCAAAGCTACGTGACACTTCGCGTACAACTGGGCCTGCGGCCAGCACATCCAGATCAGCATAGTTCATTTCTTCCCGCGCCAAAAAATACTCGGCACCGATGTTTCTCCCACCTACAATCGTGAACACGTTGTCTGCTGTCATGGACTTGTTGTGCATTCTGCGATTGATGCGTTTGAAATCAGTCAGACCCGCGATCAAAATGCTCTGATCTCGCCAGAACGGGTTGAACAGCCTTATTTCAATGTTTTTGTGATTGTCCAACGCAGCGGTCATCGCGTCGTAGCCGGACGTATCCATATCATCCAACAACAGCCTGACACGAACACCTCGATCCGCCGCTTGCAAGAGGCTGGCAGCGAACAGGTGACCGGTTGGGTCGTCGTGCAGAAGATAGTATTGCGCGTCTATCGTTCGCTCGGCCGCAGTGGCCAACAACAGCCGTGATACGAGCGCTTCTTCTCCATCACTGATCAGCTTGATGCCTGACCGACCGTCTTTAGGATCCCCAAGGCGATTGGCCGCCTGACCCAGTGCCGTGCTGGAATTTGCCGGTAGCGCAGCTGATACCGTCTTTTCATACGTGCGGGTTTTCGGAGCGCAAGCGACAAGAAACAGCGCGCAATAAACACTAATCACGAACTTCCACAGCGCCATTGGCTTTCTCCAACCCTATGCCCTAGGTGACTACGCCCGAGCACGCGATTGCAAGTTTGTTCTATGAAGCCTGAGGTTGTTTCGTTCGCTAGTGTTGATTTCGTAACTCTCACAAGCGCCATGTTGTTGGTTTGCGATTTCGACACACCCCTGTTCCAACGGACTATGGCAGAACCCAGATGCGTTGAACCACACCGCTCGTAACCAGTTTCCGTGTTATAAGTCTCTGATCAGGTAAAATGATGCTCTCTGATTTTGGAAGTTTAGGTGCTCTTAGCATTGACGTGTTACGATTCCGCCCCACAGTTTTGACGCAGATTTTCGGAGCATCCTGAGTGTTTGTGAGGACCACCGCCTTATTGATTTTTGCTGTGTCGACCCCGGCCACGGCATTGCAGCTTCGCGAAACAGGGCGTTATGAACTTAATCAGCCCGCAAGTCTTGACTACGATCCGACCTTTTGTGGGTTGTGGATTGCGAACGAGGGGCCCGAGGCAATTCTCGTTACATTGCAAGGTGATGAATTGCGCCGTATATCCAGCGATCTCTTTCGGATCAAAGCAATTGCTGTTGAAGGGGATCACTTGTTGCTGGGCGATGGTCTCGGCAGTCTTCAACGTGTCACCAAGGACGGATCACGCCTGGGAGCACCCTTCGAATTGGAAGGTGGTTTCGCTGATACGGAAGGAATTGCGATCAACGCCAAGGGACAGATCGTGACCGTAGAGGATGACCCCGAACGGTTGTCGTGGTTCACTTCAGAGGGTGCTTTGACGGCGAGGTTGGATACCATGAAGCTCTCTCCTCCCTTGAGTGAGGCGCAGGGCATCGCGATTGATCCGCGTACCGGCCACATGTTGATTGTTGATGACTGGGAAGGGTCAAACAGCCTGTATGAGTTCACGGCAGATGGCCAACTTCTCGCCCAGCAAAGTTTGTTAGAATTCGGAACCGATCCAGAAGGCATCGCCATTAGGCCGGGATCCAACCAACTGTTCGTGGCATTCGACGGTGGCGCGAAGATTGTGACATTTGACTACACACCCACTTTGCCTGAAGGATCGCCGCCGCTCCCGCCGGGCGCGGATTGCATGATGTTCTGAAAATTTGGTTGCTTGCTTCGGCTGGCGCAGGTTTCGGCTAGTCGCGCTCGCTGTCCAAAGTTTCGCGTATGAGCGTCAGATTAGGCAATGATTCATGGAACGGTTCAGGCCCGAGTTCGGACAAAACTGGAGCCAGGGATTCCGACATCCGCTCCATACAAGCTTTCAAAAACTCAGCGCCTTGCGGTGTAGGCCGAGCAATTTTCGAACGCTTGTCATTGGGGTTGGCTTCAAGAGTAATCAGGTCATGATTTTCAAGACTGGAGAGCATGTGCGTCATCGAAGTTTTAGGCACTTGAAACGCGTTCGAAAGTTGCTGTGGAGTTTCACCCTCGGGACGCCGTACCAGATGGCCCAAAATTCCGAATTGAGTCGCCGTCATTCTACCAGGCAAGAACGCTTCCAGCTTGGTCGAGATCAACTGATTGATGATCCCGACCTCGGTGAAGAATCGGTAAACTTCGTTGGTCTCATCTTCAGGCTTCATTCAGAATTCGTGTCTCCAGCGGCCAGCGGGGTGTGGCAATTGGTTCAGGTCCATACCCCAAACGCAGCAACATTTGCACCGTGTGGCCCGGTGACGCAAGAAGCTCATGCGCCAGAGCGTATTCATCGGCCATCTCAGGATACTCCTGAAGTGCCTGGCTGACCGGATGAACGCCTAGGCCCATTTCGGTTGTCTTCAAGTAGAAACGCATCAACTGACGTCCTGCATCAAGTTGATCCTTTCGGGTGTTTGTGGCTGTCGTGAGGACAGCATATTGCGGCGTCGCGTCCAGCATAGCGAAGTAGTCTTGCATGTGCGCCTGAGTGCCTGGGTGATCAACGTTCATCAGGGTCTCATTGTCCAATAGGCCGGTAAGTCGCAGCGTTTCCAGCATGGGATCACGCAGTTCAATCCCGTCTGGGTTGGCGTTGATTTCTGCTTTGCCGATCCGCATCAGGTCGACGGATTCTCTAAGAGTCTGTGGAGTTCGCATTTCGATTTCAAAAGCGCGTTTTGTGAGGTCTCGAATACGGGCCACTAGATCCTCATCGGAAATCAGAGTGGCATAGTTTTCAAGGACCGATATTTCCGCCTCAGAGAGCCGCTGTTCTGTGTACGGTTCTTTGTTGGAATGCCGTTTGAGGATTTGATCTGAGAGTGGATCGGATGCCCCGCCAGATACAAACATCGCTTCTGCGATAGGTCCGTCATCTCCATCGGGCAGTAACGTGACCTCGGTATCAAATCCTTGTGCACCTGCTGTCAGTACCATCGTCTCAACAAATGCACCGAGACCAATATAGAGCTGGCGGTGGTAAGGATCGGTTTCAGGAAGCTCACGTTCAGGATCACGGTGGATGCGCACTTTGTCTTGCCCAACCAACTCGATCAGCCAAGGCTGCAAATTGTGTGGATTGGGGGCGAGAATTGCGTAGGACAAAGCAGCCTTGCGTGGGTCATCATACGGTTTTGGCGTCCACGGAGCTAAAGCTTCATGGGGTGTACGTGTCGTGAGAAACCCAGCCGCGCCCGTTGCCGCCAGTATTGTGCCTCCGCCTAGAATCTTGAGAAAACGTCTTCGGTTTGGCATCTTGACTCTCCAATAGTACGATATCGAACTAAAATAATACGAAATCGTACTATTTCAACCCCAATCGATGCAGTGATTGTTTGAGCGACTAGAAAAAAGAAAATCAGAGCAGCCGGAGGCAACTGCGGGTTGCTGTGGTAGACAAGCACTCGGAGCGTCTTCAATGCCGAAAACAGGCAGTTACTTTAGTTGACTAACGACCGGATACGAGAAGATCAGAGGCTGTTGAGCCGATGTTTTTCGAGTATCCCGCAAAGCATAGCTTGTGCTTGCAGCCTGTGTTCTCGATGACGTTCACGGGCAACATCCGGTCGACCTTCACTAATTGCTTGAAAAACAACACGGTGATCTTCGTTGGATTTGACGGGCAGGGGCCTGATGAACAACGTCGTTGCGCGCGCGCGACGCACCTGATCGCTCATCATGGCGACAATCGCTTCGACCCGTTTGTTGCCGCCCAACCGAACGAGCTCCTGATGAAACAACTCGTCGGCCTCGGCCCAGGCTTCTAGGTCTTCGGCTTCGATGGCTTGGTCCATCTTTGCAATTGATCCGGCAAGTACTGCCAGTTCATCTTCTGAATAACCCGCTTCGGCAGCGCGCTGTGCTGCTAGGCTCTCGAGTTCCGTCAGTATGTCGTAAATTTCACGCATATCGTCTGATGAAACAGGCAGTATCCGCACACCCTTGCGGGGCCGCATTTCCAGCAACCCCTTACTTTCCAACATCAGCGCAGCTTCCCGTATCGGAGTGCGGGACATGCCCAGAGTTTCGGCGAGTTCCGACTCCAGATGGTCAGTTCCGGCCGCAAGTTCGCCAGACAGGATCATCTGTCGCAAATCCCTAACAGCGCGTTGCGTATTGGAAAGAGTTTTTGCGTCCTGATCCTTCACGGCGTCTCCAGGTTGATCTTTCGTCCCTCCGCAGCCGAGAGATAGATGTTCTCTTCGATGCGGATCACATCCAAATAATCTCGGGCCGTGTTTTCCAACGGCGTGCCTCTTAGAAGGCCTGAAACGACGTGACTTTGCAAGGCGTGGACGCAGTCTCCTCCAAATCCATCGTGATCGCTTGGAGGTAGAATCTGCTGCCGCTCCTGTTTTCCAAAAGCGCGGAGTTCTACTGAACCGTCGCCATTAAGAACCAGTGATCCTTCCGTTCCTTCGATGAGCGCTTCGCCCATGGTCTGACGCAGGTTTTCGGCACTGTGGTCAAGGCATCTGTTGCCATCGAACAGAGCTTTCAAACCGTTGGGGTGGTCAAACAGGATGTAACCTGCATCCTCGCCTGCGATAACTGGGTTAACTTGGCGCAAGTCCGCATAAACTGCGCTGGGCGCATCGAACAAAAATCGGAATGTGTCTACCCAATGAACCGCTGTTTCATGAACCAGGAAACGCGGCATTTCCTGAAAGTACGGCTGCCGGTCAAGGTAGGCTCGTGGTCCCTGTCCGTCGCCGGGCCGAAGCCGGAAAGTCGCTTGGAGAGGTGTACCAATTCGACCCTCGGTCATCGCCTCTTTGATTGCGCGATACCAAGGCTGGAAGCGAAAGTTCTCGTGCACAACAATAGTTGCGCCTACCGCTTCAGCCTCGGAGACGATCTTCTCCGCTTCATCCAGAGATATGCAGAAAGGTTTTTGGCAGATCAGCCACTTTATGCCCGAATGCAGCGCAGTTCGAATAGCGTCGGCCTGCGCCACAGGCGGAAGGATGATGTCCACGAGATCCGGTTCTTCCGTCTCCAGCATTTTTGACAGATCATCGTAAGCGGCCAGTCCTGTTTCTTTCGCCTTTTTGATGTCACGGTTGCAGGATGCAATCGGAACCGCTCCGGGCATTCGAGACCAGCTTTCGTAGTGGAATTTGCTGAAGTATCCCGCACCCACACACGCGACTCTGATAACTTCTTGAGTATTCATGCCCGCAATGCTTCCAATACCGATGAGGCTGCGTCCTGTGTTCCGGCTGTGCCACCTAGGTCACGCGTCAGGTTTTGACCGCTCTCAGTCACCTTTTCCACGGCTTCCCGTAAACGTTCGCCATCTTTGGACAGTTCTGGATGATTATGGGTCAACCCTAACCATTCAAGCATCATTGCTGCAGACAGGATCATCGCGAAAGGATTGGCAATGTCTTGTCCCGCAATGTCCGGAGCAGAGCCGTGACAGGGTTGGAACACGGCGTGGTTCAACCCGATATCTGCTGAAGGAGCCAATCCAAGACCGCCCATAAGGCCGGCGCCAAGGTCAGAAAGGATGTCGCCGAACATGTTTTCAGTCACCAAAACATCGAATTCCCAAGGCTTCTGCACCATCCAAAGCGCAGTGGCATCAACATAAGCATGGTCTGCCCGCAATTTGGGATGGCGAGCGGCTTCAGCGTCAAACATCGATCTGAAGAATGCAAAGGCGCGGAACACATTGGCCTTGTCGACACAGGTAACCCGCCCCTTGCCACGCCCTGAAGCCTTTCGGTTTTTGGCAAGTTCAAACGCGAACCGGAATAGCTTTTCAGATATCTCGCGCGTGATCAAAAGGGTTTCACGTGCCTCGTCTTCGGTGACTTCCCCCGCGCCTTGAGTGAAGAACAACCCTTCAGTGCTTTCACGAATCAAGACAAAGTCGATCTCTTTTCCGGGAGGCAGCGCCAAGGGGGTCATTTGTCCGCTGCTAACCTTTACCGGACGCACGCCGGCAAAAAGGCCGAGCTGCTTCCGCAGGTCGATCTGTGGTGAAATCTCGGTTCCATCAGGATAGCGAACATCCGGCAAACCCATTGCAGATAGCAGAATCGCATCTGCCTTGCGTGCAGTTTCAAGTGAACCAGTCGGAAACGATTCTCCAGTTTTGGCGTAGTGGCCTGCGCCTGCTGGAGCGTCTGTAAACGCTAGGTCGTAGCTGGGATTGTTGCCGGAGAGCTGCCGCAGGATTTCAAGCGTAGGGGCCATAATTTCCGGGCCGATCCCGTCCCCGTGGAACACCGCGACATCGTAGTTCTTTTTCATCTTGGCCCGCTTCCTTCCAGTTTCGCATTCATAGCGCGATAGCAGCTTTCGCTACAGTCCGTTGACAATGCATTCTTTAATGTATACGCAAATAAATGCAATAATAAACGCAAAGATGTTTGGGAGGACTTGGAAATGAAACTGAAGTTAGGGCAGTTGGCGGCTGCAGCCGTGATTGCAACCGGGATTTCAGGGGCTGCTACCGCGCAGGATTACCCTTACCGTGATATCACCACAGCTGTGGTCTGGGGGGCCGGTGGCGGCACGGACACGATCAACCGAATGATCATGGCCGAAATGGAAAAACACCTTCCAGTCTCGATCAATGTGATTAACCAAACCGGTGGGGTCGCAGGCTCCAACGGCATGGTCTACGTCATGAACCAACCAGACGATGGCTATACACTGGTTGGTCTGTCTGAATCGAACGTCACCGCTGCTGTGCAGGGCGGTTGGGACAAGAAATTTGACTTTTGGTATCCGTTTATTGTTGGCGGATCACCCGATCTGATCTCGGTTCCGGCGGACAGCCCTTACAATACTCTGGAAGAACTGGTCGACGCTGCCAAAGCCGCTCCTGGCACTATTCCCGCTGCCGCGTCCGGCGCGGGTTCGATCCACCACTTGAATCTTCTCGCCATCGAGAAAGGGTCCGGTGCAGAGTTCAAGTTTGTTCCATACAAAGGCTCAGCGCCCGGGCAGGAAGCGGCGATAGCAGGTGAGGTTGCGTTGGTTGTGACTTCGCTGGCTGAACAAGCTCCTTTGATCGAAGGCGGACAGTTGAAGCCACTTGCGATGTTGACACCGGAAGATGCGCAGATTGCCGGAGCTACAGTGCCATCTGCCTTTAGCATCTATGACGGTCTCGACAAGTATCTGCCGCTAAAACAAGCCATCGGATTTGCCGTTCACAGCTCGGCTGGAGATGATGTGAAGGCGGCCCTCGGCGATGCGTTCGAGCAGGCGATTGCATCCGATACCGTCGCTGAATGGGCTGAGGCAAACAATTATGATGTCGGTGGTCAACACGGCGAAGAAGCTCAAGAATTATTTGCGAACCTTGAGGCTACTTTTGCCTATACCTTGCAAGATTTGGGCGCTGCCACGGTCGATCCAGCCTCGCTGGGTATCGAGAAGCCCTAATCCGATCAATTTTGGAAGGGCGCGTTTGATCGCGCCCTTTCCTCTAGGAGGCAGGCATGGACAAAATCGACGAAACACTGGTCATGCGGACCCGCGATTTCTGGGCTGCTATTGTTCTAATAACAGTGTCCGTCTTTTTCCTTTGGAAAACGTTGGACATCCCACTTTGGGGTGAAAACCGCGCAGGTGTAAGTGGGTCGGACTGGTACAACTCGGCTGCAATTGTACCGTTGTTCATCTTCGGTGGATTGCTTGTGTTGTCCTTCGTCTTGTTGGCTACTTCGATCCGCTCAGGTGGAGCCCAGAACGCGCTCACGGCTTTGGGGATCGGATGGGATAAGTGGGAAGCCTATCGAGCATCAACAATAGGCCTGATCCTTCTTGCATACGTCGTCGGACTGGTTCCCAGAGTGGACTTCATATTGTGCTCGGGGTTACTGATTACTGCTTTGACTTACGGCTACTACGGCGGTCACGCGCGGCGTGCTTTGGTAGCCTGTATCGCAGTTGTCTCTGCCGGACTTTTTGCGTTCGCCGTGTTTCCCGCGCAGGCGGAATGGAATGCACACGGTGATGATTGGTTTACACTGGCCCTATGGGTCTCGCTATCATTTGTGGTGTTGATCAAATCGGCTTCCGAACGCGTTTTGCGGTTTGTGCCAGTCGTCGCAATACTGGCCCCGCTGATCCTCGTCTGCGCGATGGCCTTTATTTTCCGACAGAACGTGCCCGCGCGCGGGGGGCTGATCTTCAAGCAAATCGAATACCACTACTACGTGACGCTTCGTCCGTTATGGAAAGACTGACCGGATGGACTTTATCCTTTCGCAACTGGCTGGGTTTGGGACCGCATTCGTTGGTCTGGCAGTGGACCCGCTGACCTATCTGTATTTGATTGCTTCCGTGTTCCTAGGCATCACGTTCGGCGCGTTGCCCGGCCTGACCGCAACGCTGGCAGTGACGATCCTGACGGGATTTTTCGGCAACAAGATCCCATTGGACTATTCGCTTATCGCTTTGCTCGGGGCCTATGTTGGCGCGATTTACGGCGGCTCTTACCCGTCTATTCTGCTGAACATACCTGGCACAGCAGCTAGCGCGGCGACGGCCATGGATGGCTACCCTCTGGCCAAAGCAGGTCGAGGGGGCGAAGCACTTGGTCTGACCACAACGGCCAGCTTTATCGGTACGGTTATTGGGACTACCACGCTTTTGATTTTCGTCTGGGCGCTGCTTTTGGTTTCAAAGAACATCGCAAGCCCGGAGAAAGCATTGCTGGCCCTGTTCGGCATTCTGCTTTCTGGCACTTTAATGAGCGAAGACCTGGTGATTAAGGGATGGATCGCCGGTCTGATCGGGCTTGCGATGTCCATGGTGGGACTCGACCCTCTGTTGTCTGAACCGCGCTATACTTTCGGCTGGTCTTACCTGTTGAGCGGGTTTCAGGTCGTGCCAGTTTTGATGGGGGCCTTCGCCATCCCCCAAATTATCGACGGCTTGAGGCACGTTGAGGCCGGGAAAGTTCTGGCCCTGAAAGGTCGCATCCTTCCGAACCTACGCTCCATCCGACGCTACCTGCCCACCATTGGCCGGTCAGGAGTGATTGGGACCGGAGTAGGAGCGCTTCCTGGCGTCGGCGAAGATGTCGCCGGTTGGGTCAGCTACGGTGTCGGCAAGACCGTATCTGCTGAGGGCGATAAGTTTGGAAAAGGGTCATTGGAAGGTCTGCTATGCTCTGAAACAGCAAACAACGCCTGCATTGGGGGCGCGCTAATCCCGCTTTTGGTTTTGGGCATTCCCGGTTCACCACCCGCCGCGGCTTTGATGGGGGCTTTCAAGATCAACAACGTGATCCCGGGCCCCACGATAGACCCCGAGATCATTCTGCGCGTAGTCGCAATCCTAGTGCTGGCATCCCTGACTATGTTCTTGATGGGCCTGTTCACTGCTCGGGTCTTTATCAAAATACTCGCCATACCGCAGACCATCTTCTTGCCGGTTGTGATGGTTCTGACAACAATCGGGTCCTTCAGCGTCGGTGGTGGCATCAATGATCTCTACCTGATGCTTGGTGTCGGCGCCGTCGCCTATTTTATGAACCTGATGAAGTACCCAATCGCTCCATTGGTCATTGGGGTTATACTTGGAAGCCTGTTTGACGAAACTTTCCGCCGGTCGCTGTTCTTGTCGGACGGGGATCTTTCGGTCTTCTTTTCGCGACCCGGTGCGGCCATTCTACTTGTGCTAAACGTTGGTCTGATCCTCAGCCAACTGCCCATGGCAAAGCGCGCTTTCTCACGTTTGAAAGGACTTTCCGTCTGATGTTTGTGGTTACCGTCACCTTCACTCTCAAGCCCGGTACGAGAGAAACCTTTTTGCCGCTAATGGTCGAAAACGCTTCAACCACTTTGCGTGAAGAACCCGGATGCCAGCAGTTTGACGTTTGCCTCGGCGACGATCCCGAGACAGTTTTTCTCTATGAGGTTTATGATGACAGCGTGGCGTTCTCCGCCCACCTGGAAAGCGCGCATTTCCAGTCCTTCGATACGGCTGTGGCTGATATGATCGCCACCAAGACTGTTCAACAGTATTCCGAGGTCATCCGATGAACGATTGGGAAATTCACGCCGTGAAATACGCGGATCGCAATGCCCGCACTCGACGCGACAGCTTCATATTGGATGACAATCACGATGCACCTCACGCGATGGACTATTTCGTTTGGGTGCTCAAGCGTGGCAACAAAGTTATACTGGTCGATACCGGATACGACAGCGACGAGGCAGCCGCCCGTGGACGTCCCATTGTGATGGACCCACGCGAGGCTTTGCGCCCATTGGACATCATGCCCGAATCGGTGACCGAGGTTATCGTGACCCATCTCCATTATGACCACGCTGGGGGGCTGCATATGTTCCCAAATGCGAAGTTGCACATGCAATCGGCGGAAATGGCCTTCGCTACAGGTCCCTGCATGTGCCACGACCACTTACGCGCGCCTTTCTCGGCGGGCCATATCTGCGAGGTCGTAAAGCGCCTCTATTCAGGCAAGGTCGTGTTCTACGACGGAGAGGCCGAGATAGCAGATGGGGTGACCGTACACTGTATCGGCGGGCATTCGCGGGGGTTGCAATGTGTTCGTGTAAGAACAGCAGCCGGGTGGATGGTTCTGGCCTCGGATGCCTCGCATTACTACGAGAATTTCATGGCGCGAAAAGCCTTTCCCATCGTCGTCGATTTGCAGGAAATGATGGATGGTTTCAAGACCCTAGAGAGGTTGGCCTCACATCCTCGACTTATCGTGCCCGGCCATGATCCACTTGTGCGCGAGATTTTTCCCGTCGGAGCAGCACCGCACATCCATAGGCTGGATCCAGGGCCGACGAAGGACATTAAAATATGCTGATCGGCGTCATAGCGGACGATTTCACTGGTGCGAGCGACATTGCGAACACCTTGGCAAAGGGCGTCGAGCCGGAAGGTGGATTAAGAACCGCGCAGTTTCCAGGTATTCCGGATACTCCGGCCGACAAAGAGATCGAAGCGGGTGTCGTCTCACTCAAGAGCCGCACTGCACCTGTCGAAGAAGCTGTTGCGGACAACCTGCGAGCCCTGCGATGGCTTAAAGATCAAGGATGCCGCCAGTTCATCTTCAAGTATTGCTCGACCTTTGATTCCACTAGGCTGGGAAATATCGGCCCGGTTGCGGAAGCGTTGGCCAACGAACTGGGCGCGCAAAAGGTGGTTTTCTGTCCAGCCTTTCCGACAACGGGGCGCACCATCTATCACGGCCATCTATTTGTGTTCGGCAAGCTGTTGAACGAGTCCGGGATGGAAAATCACCCTCTTACTCCGATGACGGATGCCGACATCAAGCGTTGGTTGCAGTATCAGACCCAAGAAGCGGTTGGGTTGGTTTCAATTGACGCCGTGACGCAAGGACCAGAGGCGATTGCTACTGCTTTGCGGAACGTCGACGAACGCTTTGTGATCGGTGATGCGATTTCGGACGAGGATTTGCTGGCCTGGGGCGAGGCTCTGAAGGATGCCCAGCTCATTACTGGGGGATCTGGGATAGCGCTGGGGCTACCCAAGAACTTCGTCAGAAAAGCTTCGTCCAAAAGAGGTGGCAGTGCGTTCACTCGTATCGCAGGGCCTGCCGCGATACTTGCTGGGTCTTGCTCGGGAGCGACCCGTGGGCAGATCGATGTGCATGCGAAGTCCAATCCGACGTTCGCCATCGATGTTCCGGGTGTCATGTCCGGGGATGTGACCACGCAAACGCTTCTGGATTTCTTTGAAACGCATTTAGGTCAGGCACCGCTCGCATATTCATCGGGAAGCCCGGATGATGTGCGTGCTATCCAAGACCAATTCGGTCGGGAAGCGGTTGCAGAAAAACTGGATAGTCTCTTTGCAGATACCGCCCGAGAACTTGTCCAAAAGGGCTACAAGCGATTGGTGGTGGCAGGGGGAGAGACGTCGGGAGCTGTTGCCAAGGCTGTTTCTGAGGCACTGGGGTCTCCGGCCATGTCAATTGGGCCAGAGATCGACCCGGGCGTGCCAGTCCTGAGCGTTGGAAAATCTGAACCCATTGCGCTGGCTCTAAAGTCTGGAAACTTCGGCGCTCCGGACTTTTTCGCAAAAGCGCTGAGAATGATGGAGGCCGGTAAATGAGTTCTGAAGAACAGGTACTGCGACAACAGATGTCCGAGCTGTGCGCCTCGCTGTTTGCGCGTGGATTCTCCGTCGGCACTGCTGGCAACGTCTCTGCACGTCTGCACGACGGCATCCTCATGACACCAACCAATTCCACCTTGGGCGATATCGACCCAGAGCGTATCGCCAAGATTGATTTGGATGGCATCCACGTCTCCGGGGACAAGCCGACCAAGGAGGTTTTTCTGCACCAAGCCTTCTATGAGACGCGGCCACAAGCTGGTGCAGTGGTTCATCTGCACTCGACCTGGGCCACTGCATTGTCGTGTCTGGAAGACACCAATCCCAATGACTGTATTCCACCGCTTACGCCGTATGTGGTGATGCGCGTCGGTACGGTCAAACTGGTTCCATACGTCAAGCCGGGCGACCCGAAGTCCGGTGATTTGATCCGTGAACTAGACGGCAAGTATAGTGCGGTTCTGTTGGCCAATCACGGTCCCGTCGTCTCGGGAAAGGATCTCTTCTCAGCGGTTTGTGCAGCAGAAGAGTTAGAAGAAACGGCCAAGCTGCTCGTGGCTTTGCGCGGCCTGCCTACCCGGTTGCTGGATGCTAAAAAAGTCGCAGAACTCAAAGAGACTTTCGGAAGGATTTGATCTGGCACCAAAATGGTGCGTGTGCAAACTATCGGGCAAATCGTGCAAAGTTATCCGGTGACTTACCTCAGCAGATCTCAAGCGATACAACCCAGCAAACGATTGGCGGAGAACGAGTTTTTTATAAGGCCACGTTCACCACTATAGACGGTACTGATAACTATGTCCTCTACCCTTTAGAGGTATCGACGACAGCGGGTGACTATTATGGCGGGGCAAGTAGCTGGTTCTTTTCGACGACCGGGCCTTGCTAGAAGGCGTTCCGCTTGCATTAGCCAGCATAAGCACAAACAATCCGAACAAGATGAATTACGTATGCTTTGTCGATGGAACAGCAATCGAAACAGCCACAAGTAGCGTAATTGTTGAAGGCCTCTCAGGCGGTGATGAGATGATCCAGGCGGATGGGAGACCAGTTAAGATTTGATGGGTTGGCGCTCATCATGTGAGCCTTGCAGAATGCCTTGCAAATCAGAAGCTTTGGCCTGTGAAAGATTGATATGAATGCGCTTGGACGCGGAATCCCGAATTGTGATCTCTTTGTCTCGCAACAACACTAAGTTTCTAGCGGCCAAAACGGACTTTCGCCGCGGTAGAACGAATGTCCGTTTTTGGATTTCAGAAACTTAATGAGCGCTGATCTCCCCCGGTATTTCCCCCTTGTTTATGCTGTGTTTGCCTTAGTAATTGGACTTTTTTGAACCAGTGATAAGTTCATTATTGACAATTTTGGACGCCATTTTACATAATCGGCCATGATCCATCCAATTGATCGCACGCTAGATATCGTTGTCCTGGTGAGTCCGCATTTCAATGTTTCGGCGACTACGTCTTTCGTGGATCCTTTCAGAATAGCCAATTACCTGACAGGTTCGGCTCGATTTTCTTGGACCTATGTCTCGGACCTCGGTGGACCAGTTGAGTCTAGCAGCGGCCTAGTCGTTGACACTGCCCCATTGGCGGCCGTGACGGGGCGCAAGCCCTGGCTGGTTCTGGTGAGTACAAGTTGGTCACCTGAACGTCACGGAACATCTCAGTTTAAGGTGGCCCTTCAGAAGTGGGAGGCGTGCGGAGCAATCGTTGGCGGCTTGGATACTGGTGCGATTGTTCTTGCGGCTGCTGGACTGCTTAAAGGCAAGACAGCGACGGTACACTATGAGCACATCGATGCCTTTGCTGAAATGGCCCATGATACCACAGTGTCAGAGAACATGATTGTTATGGATGGAAAGATGTTCACTTGTTGCGGGGGTTCCGCAGCGACTGATCTGGGTTTGCGGTTTGTGCACTCTGTCGATGGTGAGAGTATCGCCAATGCATCTGCGCGATATCTTTTTCATCACAATGTACGCGGTGAGGGCCAATCACAGAACCCCAAAGACGTAGAGCCACTGGGGTATGTCACCTCTGGGGTGGTAAGGGACGCAATCGACTTGATGGAGGCACATTTGGAAGCCACTTTGTCGATCCCTGAAATATCAGCGAGGTTGAAGATTTCGCAACGACAACTTAGCAGATTGTTTCAGCAATATGTCCAGAAGTCGCCGATCGAGTACTACCGTGACATACGCCTTGATCGCGCGCGTGGACTAGTAACCCAAACAGAGTTGAAATTCAGCGAGATTGCAGAAGCATCAGGATTTAATGGGCAAGTTCATTTCAGCCGGGCATATCGAAGCCGTTTTGGCCTCACACCAACTGCAGACCGTATTGAAGGCCGTACTCCATTCGAGTTCCGCGCTTGGCCAATGTTCAAGCCTGATATTAAGTCCGAAGGTGTTGGGTAGCTTTTTGCATCGCGGTAAGCATCTTGTCGCGTTGCGCTGATAACTCTTCGGTACTTTGCCCCTGAGTTTGATCGTTAATGCCATCGACCAGTTTATTGATGACATCCTCATCAAGACGAGGGTTGCCCAGGTCGTCCCACCAGCCATTGAATGTATCCTTGAAATGGTCACAGAAGGCCCGCAGACCGCCGTCGCCTGCACCCAGGTGGAAAAGTGTCGTCGGACCCATCGCGGCCCACCGCAATCCGGGGCCGGCCCACATCGCTTTATCGATGTCTTCGACACTGGCAACGCCTTCAATCGCCATATGGACGGCCTCGCGCCATACTGCAGCTTGTAAGCGGTTTGCGACGTGTCCGGGCATGCCCTTCTTGATCCGGATCGTGACTTTACCCAGATCTTCGTAGAACGTCTCTGTTCGGTTCAGAACATCTGAACCGGTGGCGTCGTTCGCCGTCAACTCGACCAGCGGAATGAGATGTGGCGGGTTGAACGGATGACCTAAGATGAGCTTACTCGGATCGCGCCATCCCTGTTGGAGAGCCTCGAGTGTTAGGCCGGATGTTGAGCTTGAAACTATTGCATCAGCGCTCAACTCTGGCTCAACTTCCGCATAGGTGGAATGTTTGATCGGCAACCGCTCGGGCACATTCTCCTGAATGAACTGCGCGTTTCGCACGGCCTCAGCTGCGGTCGGTGCAAAGGTGATCGCATCTCGGGTGGCGTGGCCAACTTGGCCCAATTCTTCCAACGCAGGCCACGCCTTTTCAATGTATTTAAGGACGGATGCCTCAGCGTTCGGATCGGGATCAAATACAGTCACACTGCGACCCGACGCGAGGAACAGCGCTGCCCAGCTTGCCCCGATGACACCGGCTCCGAGAATGGCGGTTCTTTCGATTTCCGACATCAGAACAGTCCCGGATTCAGGGGGGATGCCGCAGTCATACCACCGTCCACAGTGAACAGTTGGCCAGTCGCAAAAGACGACTCGTCAGAAGCTAGCCAAACAGCCATCGCAGCAATGTCTGCGGGCTTACCAAAGCGTTTGACCGCATGGCGTGCCAGCGCGTCTGATCTAGCCTTTTCCGGGTCATGGGCGAGTTCGAATGCTGCGTCCAGCATGCCCGTCTCAATCCATCCCGGGCAGATTGCATTGCAGCGCACCGCAGGTCCATGGTCCACTGCGATAGAGCGTGTAAGTCCATGCACAAACGCTTTTGAAGCATTGTAGAGCGCCATCGATGGGTCAGCGGCATTGCCCGAGATCGAACCAATGTTGATGATCGAACCACCCTGGGACATTTTCGGAATGAGGGCGCGGCAACAGTTAAAAACGCCTCGTGCGTTTACTCCCATCACCAAATCCCAATCCGCGTCTGAGCTTTCGGTCACTGTTTTTTCGACCTGAACGCCGGCGTTGTTTACCAGGATATCTACCAGGCCGATTGTTCGGGCAGTACGTGCAACCGCTTCGGGATTGGATACATCCAGCGTATACCATGCTACGTGATCCGGTAGATCATCTGGCTTAGGGCCGCGCCCGCAGGTGGCGACAGCCGCACCTTCGGCTGCGAAGGCCTCAACGATGCCGCGACCAATGCCCTGTTTGCCGCCGGTAACAAAGGCGCGTTTCCCAGCTAACCGCATCAGTGTGCCACCATAACGTGACGGACTGCGGTGTAAGCATCCAGCGCATAGACCGACATATCGCTGCCCGTGCCTGAGCCCTTCATCGCGGCCCAAGGCATCTCGGGGGTCGCAACCCCATGCGTGTTTACCCAGGTGAATCCATAGCGCAACTTGGACGTCATTTGCATTGCTCTCCCAACATCTCGTGTCCAGACCGATGAGGCCAAACCGTAAGCTCCGGTGTTGGCGATCCTCAACGCATCTTCTGCCGCAGAAAACCGAGAGACAGTTACAACGGGTCCAAAAACCTCATTGCAGGCAATCTCTGCAGTGTTGTCGACATTGGCGATGACTGTCGGCTGGTAGAAAAAGCCGTCTTCTTCGCCAGAGGCCCCACCGGAAACGATTTCAGAGCTGCTGCGTGCGCGATCAACAAAACCCGCTACACGATCCCGCTGAGCCGCAGAGACAAGCGGGCCCATTTCCGTTCCTTCAGCTTTCGGTGCACCGATTTGGATCTGGCCAACCTGACCGGCAATCGCGGCCACAAGTTTGTCGTAAACTCTGTCTGCAACCATCACGCGGCAAGGCTGTGCGCAGTCCTGACCGGCATTGAAGTAGCTGCCATATCGGATCGTCTCGGCCACAGCATCGAGATCAGCATCATCAAAGACAATGACTGGCGCCTTGCCGCCCAATTCCAGATGAACGTGTTTAATTTTCTGGGAAGCAGCCCGCATTGCAGCCATGCCTGTCGCCGGAGAACCCGTAACACTGATCCCTTCCATCTGTGGGCTGTTCATCAGGGCATTCCCCACGCCGGGCCCGCGACCATGGATCACATTTAGCACGCCTTTTGGCAGAACATCTTGTAACAGTTCTGCAAGTCGCAGAGTAGATAGCGGCGTGATCTCGGACGGTTTCAACACCACCGAACATCCTGCCGCAATTGGTGCAGCAATTTTCCAGGACGCCATCATCAGCGGGTAGTTCCAAGGGGCGATGGCGGCGACAGGGCCAATGGGGTCGCGCCGGATCATCGACGTATGACCCGCGACATACTCTCCAGAGGCAGACCCCATCATGGTGCGCGCAGCCCCGGCGAAAAAGCGAAAGACATCAATCGTCAGCGGCATTTCATCATCATGAGCCGATGGCCAGGGTTTTCCCACATCTAGGCTTTCAAGATCTGCCAACTCCTGGCTGTTCGCCTCGATAACATCAGCTATCTGAAGCAAGATTGCAGCGCGTTCTGCAGGGGTCGTAACCGAAAAGGTCTCAAATGCCTCTGCTGAGCCGCGCACCGCCGCCTCGACCTGTGCATCGCTGGCTTCTTTTACAGCACCGACTACCTCGCCTGTTGCAGGGTTCAGGACGTCCAAGGCCTCTCCGATCCCTTCGACCATTTCGCCATTGATCAACATCTTCGTCTGCATATGCATCTCCTTAGAAGCCAACCTGATCGCCGCCTTTTAGTGCGAGCCGCATGCGGGCTTCTGCTGGCGACGCGACCGTAAGGCCAAGGTTTTCAACGATTGATCGGATGCGCGTGACCTGTTCCGCGTTAGATTTTGCCAACTCACCCTTGCCGATGAACAGGCTGTCTTCGAGACCGACACGCAGGTTACCGCCCCGCATGGCGCTTTGGGTCGCAAATGGCATTTGGTGACGACCAGCGGCAAGGACCGACCATTCGTAATTCTCTGCTCCGAACAGCTTATCGGCTGTGTTGTGCATGTGAGTCAGATGGTCCGCATCTGCGCCAACGCCACCCAAGATGCCAAATACCATCTGAATGAAAAATGGCGGTTTGATCAGGCCCTGATCCACGAACCATTTGATGTTGTAGAGATGTCCAAGATCATAGCATTCGAACTCGAACTTGGTGCCGTGATCTCCACCAAGTTTTTCGATGGCGTAACGAATTGTTTTGAAAGTGTTGGGAAAGATAAAGTCTTCCGTCATCTCCAAAAATGGCCGTTCCCAGTCGTGCTGAAACTCGGTGTATTTCTGCAGCATCGGAAAGATACCAAAGTTCATGGATCCCATGTTGAGCGATGCCATCTCTGGGCTGGTAGATGTCGCCGCCAGCAACCGCTCATCCATCGACATCCCCAAGCCGCCGCCGGTCGAGACATTCATCACAACATCGGTGGACTGCTTGATTACGGGTAGAAATTGCTTGAACAGCTCAGGTCGGGGATCGGGTTTTCCTGTCTCCGGGTGCCGTGCGTGCAGGTGAACGATTGATGCCCCTGCCTGGGCCGCCTCAATACTGGCCGTCGCAATCTCGGCCGGTGTAATCGGCAGATGCGGTGACATTGACGGCGTATGGATGCCTCCAGTCGGCGCGCAAGTGATAATGACTGGCTTGGGCATCAGAGCTTCCATCTGCTGCACTTGTGCAGACAGCCCCCCGTCCAGAACCCACAACTGGCCAGAGGCATAGCGCGCCTCGTCCGAGGCAAGCCAGTTGACCAAATTTGCAATATCCTCGGGCGTCCCGTAGGTGCGCATCGGATGAACATCACGCACGGCCTTTTGCAGCGTTTCAATGTTGCCACCTCCTCCGCCGGATCCATCGCCGTTGAAGAAGCTCTGCAGCATTGGAGTGTCGATATAGCCAGGGCAGATGGCATTCACCCGGATACCTTCTGGGCCATGATCGCAAGCCATTGCGCGGGTCAAAGCGTGAACTGCACCCTTGGTCGCGCAATAGGCCGCAAGCCCTGGATCTGCGATGAACCCGTCGTAGGAGCCAAAATTGATAAGGCTTGCGCTATTCCCTGTCTTCGCCGCTTCGCGCATCAATGGGATGGCGTATTTCGAGGTCAGGAACGTGCCCGTGGAATTAACCGCAAAGCTTTGATTCCATTCCTCCAACGTGGTCTCTTCAACCGTTTTTTCGATCTCGATCCCCGCCGCGTTCACTAGGATGTCCAACTTTCCGTGTGCGGCGCGCACATGATCCATCGCCGCAACCGAGTCTGCTTCTTGAGTCACATCCAGCTTAACAAAATGACTGCCATCATCGTCGTGCTGATCTAACGACCCTTCCGGCGTGAGGTCAGCGGCAAATACCGTTGCGCCCTCTCTTAGAAACCGAGCGACAATCGCGCGCCCGATCCCACCGCGAGCACCAGTCACGAGAGCAACTTTTCCGTTCAGCATCATTGGTTTCAATCCTTCAAAGGCGGAAAACGGTAGCGGCGTGCAGCCACTGTCCAATCCATATTGTTGCGTACATATTGCTGACTTGCATCGGACGGCGGGTTGTAGTCCCAAGGCTCGCTGGCACCGGCCTCCATCGCGGCATGTAATGCACGGCGCGATTTTTGCGTGGCGATTATCTTCTTTCGCAAAGCGCTGCCGTCCCACCGTTCGGCGACTTCGGCTGCAAAACGAGTTTTCGCGTCAGAGTAGCTTGGGTCCGAAGCTAAATTCTTCGTTTCCATCGGGTCAGCACTCAGGTCATAGAGCTGCGGTGGGTCGCTATCACAATGAATATATTTCAAGGGCCCGCGCCGGATCATGATCACAGGATAGCCCGTCATCTCGGCACAGTATTCTCCGATCGCCTCATCAACTGGATCATCTTCACCCCGAGCCAGAGGCATAAGGCTACGACCGTCGATCGGCTCTCCGATCATCGTCTCATCACCGCCACCGATGTCGATAAATGTCGGCAATAGATCAACCAGTGACACTGCATTTTGAGCGGCCCCAACAGCGATGCCTGGTCCGGCCATGACCAATGGAATTCGTGCTGAGTGCTCGAAGAAGTTCATTTTGTACCACAGCCCACGTTCACCCAGCATGTCGCCATGGTCGGCTGTGACAATCACAATGGTGCTGTCCAACTCGCCCGTTTCTTCGAGGGTTTGAACCAGCTCTCCGATTTTGCTGTCGAAGTAACTGACGTTTGCCAAGTAGGCATGGCGCGCGCGCAGGATTTCTTCCTCGGTCAGTGGCACATAAGACGCTTCGATCCCATCCAATAAACGTCGTGAAAAGGGGTCTTGATCCTCCAACGCGGGCACAAACGCGGGCAAGTCAATTTCATCATCCGTATACAGGTTCCACCATTCTGGTCGGGCTACATATGGATCGTGCGGGTGAATGAAGCTTGCAACCATCGCAAAAGGCGCGTCATTGCCAAGCGCTTTGTCTCGGGCCGCATCGAACAGCCAGCGTTTGGCAGCAAAACCGACCTCGTCGTCATAGTCGATCTGGAAAGTCGCGTGGGCAACGCCGCTTTCCTTGACCGTTTGCATGTTGTGATACCACTTGTCGATCCGCTCGTCCGGGGCCTCCCAATCCGGGGTCCACGCGAAATCAGCAGGATAGATGTCGGTTGTCACACGATCCTCAAATCCATGCATCTGATCCGGCCCGACAAAGTGCATCTTGCCTGCCAAACATGTACGATAGCCCAGCGATTTCAGATAATGCGCAAATGTCGGCACCGAAGCCTTGAACTCGGATGCATTGTCGTAAGCTGCGATGCGACTGATGTGCTGACCCGACATAAAGGAAAACCGTGAAGGCGCACAGAGAGGGGAATTGCAGTAAGCTGCATCGAAGCGCCTGCCGCGCGCGGCCAACGCGTCAAGATGTGGCGTCTTGGCGACCTTATGCCCGTACGCCCCTGTGAAATGCGGAGCCAATTGGTCCGCCATGACCACAAGGATGTTTGGCCGCGTCACGTGGCACCTTTAGCGTAAGCGTCCAAGACTAAGCCATGGAAGTGATGAACGGCGTGCTCGGACTTGCCGGACCCGTCCGGGTCATTGACGATCCGACCTTGGGTGAACGCAGGTGTATTCATCCCGCGCTGCACACTTTCGACAAGGCTGATATCTTCGACCTGAAGAACTTCGTCCAGATAGCGAATTGCGTCCAACTCCATCGCGTCGGGTTCCGGCGTCTCAAGGAAGAAGTCGTAAGTTTCAAGCGTCCGATCTGGCCCAACAGGTATGATGTTCAACACGATCATGCTGGACCGTCCGGGATATCGCATCAGGCAAGTGGTGGGATAGAGCCACCAAACCGCGTGAGTTTTCACCGTGGCGTTCGAGACGTCATAGGCGGTATTTGGATTGTTGCCTGCGTCAGCCATATGGCTGGAGTAGATGCCGTAGGTTGTAACCTTGTAGGTATCCATATCCACGAGGTCACAAAAATCCTTATGGGCCGTAGGGCAATGATAGCACTCAAGGAAATTGTCCACGACGTTCTTCCAATTCGACTTGATGTCGTAGGTCAGACGGTGGCCAAAAGTGAGTTGATCCACATCCGGTGCCCAATGGCGCACCTCGGCTTCCAGGTTTCCGGATTGCTCTGACAAAGAGGCAGCCGTCGGATCCAAATTGACAAAAACAAAACCGCAGAATTCTTCAACCTGCACTTCGTCGAGGCAAATCTCATCCTTGTTGAAGTCTTCGAGGTTTTCAGTATGTGGCGCACGCGCCAATTGCCCGTCAAGCTTATAGACCCAGGCGTGATAGGGGCACATAATCCGTGTGGTATTGCCTTCGCCTGATAGCAGTTCATGGGCACGGTGTTTACAGACGTTGTAAAAGGCGCGAAGCTTACCCTCTTTGTCACGCACGACCGCAATAGGCTGACCGGCAACATCCACCGTTACATATGATCCCGGCTCACGCGTCTTTTCGACATGACACACCCATTGCCAACTCTTGGAGAGAATCGAGCGAAGGTCAGCGTCAAACCACTTATCCTGTGTGTATGCCGAAGCCTGTAACGAGCTAGAACGTGATGGATCGACGTGATAGCCCAAGGAAATTGTTTCTGAACCGGTCATGCTGTCTCTCCCAGGTATCGCTAACCCTATTTAAAGTTAAATCAGAGATTGTACATAATTCGCCATCACTTCGGAATATTTCGCCGCTCAATTAATTTTCGAGAATACCCTGTTGATCAAACGAGCGCTGGATTTAACTGACAGGCAACTGCTCCGCCGTGCCAGTACCCGTTTAGCGGTCATTGGTGCGCATTGCAGCAATCGGTAAACTGGGCTCGAATTGGTCGTTCTCTGCTGTATGTGTTATTGACTGGTCGGTGCCCATATCTGACGTTTAGCATCGACTTTCCATTTCCATAAGGCGATGGAAAACGAGGCTATTTGGACCGTCTGCAAACCTCTTGGCCCTGACCACTATGTCACTCGCGGTATGACATAGTGGAACTTCAAATATCTCCCGCGATTTCATGTGAACGTCTGGGATCGTCCACCAGACAATGTGTCACAGAACTCGTTCCACCGAGCTTCGAACTGCACCGGATCGCACGCCTGTTGCGATTCTCTAGTAAAGATCGAGTGCCCTGATCTCATCCCTTTTCCTGAGGGCTTAGAAATTCTCTGTCGCCTCAAGCCTAGTGGCAGCTTCAAAGTGTTTCACTTTCGGCGAGTCGTGTTTTGCTGTCTTTTAAGACGTCGGCGACCGGGTTTCTGTCTGATTTGATTCCGGTTCCCAGTGCGTAGTCAATCACTACTCTAATCTTTTTTCGCACTCGACGCGCCATTTCATGTTTTGCTTTCCAGATTGAGTTAAGAACGGCGAAAAAAATCTGATCGCGAAATCAAGTGAACCGGCTTTTTCCCAACAACGGGTGACGTGTAGATGTTCAGTGTGTTAAACTGATGGTCAACCTGCTTGCCGTTACTGCTTTTCGGAATGATACATCCTTTGTGAACGCGAGTGGCAAGCTCATCGAATGTGATAAAGACCTTCGCTACAGCTTCCTTTTGCTCAACGGGATCGCCACTGCCTCATGCCAATCTTCGGTATTCCTCGGCTTTTGATCTTGCTTCTTCGACGCAGACCATCGACGCGGATCGCAGACCAAAGTCACTGCGCCGCTCTTGCACTACGATGCGCAATAGCCATCGTTTTGCACCTTTTGGATCTACCACTAAGTAGAGGCCGCCTCCGACTATGTGGCAGTCCAGAGCGGCTTTCTCGACCACACGCTGTGTCAGTCGACGTTCGACGTATCGACCCTTTGCATTGCAGCTTTGTCCCGAATTTCGGTTACCAGATATCCACCCCGCAATTTACACCAAATTACGGGGATCAGAACAGGGATATTGAGCGCAGAAAAAAAGTGTCTGATTTCAATGACACAACGGTGCGCTGGCGCCGTTTTAACGTTCCGAAAGTGGGTAATGGCGGAGACGAAGAGAGTTTATGCAAATCGATAAGATCTAATAAATAATGTATAACATAAACATCTTAGAAGCCCTTGGTCATTTCCACCGAAGAAGCTATGCGGGATTTAATGCGAGATAAATCAGGTAGCTAAATTCGAACACTTGGGACTAAAAAAGTAGTCGACGTTCAAACGGCATGGCTCCAACGCCAACTGACGTTAGTCATCCTTTTGGAATTTGCTTGAAGTACCTTTGCATTTATAAGCTGTGAATATGGTCCCTCTCGCGGTGCGGTCTGATCGATTGCTGTAATTCGCCCGATAAGGCTCGTATGCGCCACACAACACATCTTCGCTGCGGTTGCAGTCCTAGTTGTTCTTTAGCGGCGGCTACGCGCAGGAAGCGGACTTTGCAAACTTTTCCGGACGGACTAAATCGGAAGTACAATCCTAGTCAGATTGGCTGCAGCGCTGCCTCACCAAACCGGCCATTCGCCGCGCGCTACAGCAAGTTTGACTTAAGTGATTGGTCAGAGCCAGATACGGCGAGCCCGGGCAACGCAGGAAAATCTCGAGACGCTCGACGTCAGCGTATTTGGCTCAATAGGGGCAAATGGTAACGCGCCGTCGGCGGATGGTTTTGTCTGACCGAGTCGAAAAATACTGTTTTCAAATAGCGTTGTGAATGTCAGGGATTGGGTGCTACAGATCTGGTACAATTCCGAATAGATGATCGACGTAATCCGCGGGTGTTGCCTGCCCCGGACCAACCGGGGCAAGGGAGTATCCGTCTACTGGTTACGCCAGTTCGGGCTAAAATCAGGCAGCCGCGATCTGGCGAGCCTTTTCGACCATGACCTCCGCCTGGCGGATCGAGGCATAGTCGATCAGACGACCATCCAGCGACACTGCACCTTTGCCTGCGGTCTCGGCCTCGGCCATAGCAACAAGGATACGCTGCGCCTTGGTGACTTCGGCATCGCTGGGTGACATGACCTCGTTCGCCAGAGCGATCTGGCTGGGATGGATGGCCCATTTGCCTTCGCAGCCCAACACCGCCGCCCTTTTGGCAGCTGCCTCATAGCCTTCAGGATCCTGAAAATCACCGAACGGACCATCAATCGGACGCAGACCGTTGGCACGGGCGGCGACGACCATACGGGCGAGCGCGTAGTGCCACATGTCGCCCCAATGGATCGCGCGCGCAGCATCGCCATCCGGGTCGGTCAGAACCGAATAGTCGGGGTTCACGCCACCAATGATCGTGGTCCGCGCGCGGGTCGAGGCTGCATAGTCCGCCACACCGAAGTGCAGGCTCTCATTGCGGTTCGAGGCCGCCGCGATTTCGCTGACATTCTGCATGCCCAGAGCGGTCTCGATGATATGCTCGAACCCGATGCGTTTCTTGTAACCCATCGCGTCTTCGATCTGCGTGACCATCATATCGACGGCATAGACATCTGCTGCTGTGCCGACCTTGGGGATCATGATCAGGTCCAGCCGCTCACCGGCTTGTTCGACTACATCCACAACATCGCGATACATGTAATGCGTATCCAGCCCGTTGATGCGCACCGACATTGTCTTGCTGCCCCAGTCGATATCGTTCAGGGCTTGAATGATGTTCTTGCGGGCCTGCTCTTTTTCATCCGGGGCTACCGCGTCTTCGAGATCTAGGAAGATCACGTCCACATCCGAGTTCGCGGCTTTTTCGAACATGCCGGGCTGGCTGCCCGGCACGGCGAGTTCGCTGCGGTTCAGGCGCGCGGGGGCCTGTTCGATGGCATAAAAGCTCATGGGTTTTGCTCCTTTGAAGAAGGGTGCGTCAGATCACGCGGTCACGGGGTGGGCGACCAGCGAAGAAGTCGCCCAGATTGTCCAGCACGCGAAAGCCCATGGCTTCGCGCGATTCTTTTGTTGCGCTGCCCAGATGCGGCAGCATCACGAGGTTGTTGCATTGCAGCAGGTCGGGGCTGATGCGTGGCTCGCCGTCGAACACATCCAGCGCGGCCCCGCCGATCGTGTCGAACATCAGCGACTGCACCAAGGCATGCTCGTCCACCACCTCGCCGCGCGCGGTGTTGATCAGGAAGGCGTCGGGCTTCATCAGGTCCAGCCTGCGTCCGTTGATCAGGTGCCGGTTCGCAGCCCCGCCGGGGCAGTGCAGCGAGACAAAGTCGCAATGCGGCAGCAGATCATCCACCGTTTCGACTTGGGTCGCATCGAACTGCTTCAGCACGTCGGGCGACACGGCGCTGCGGTTCTGGACAAGAATTTTCATGCCAAACCCGTGATGAGCGCGGCGGGCCATTTCCTGACCGATGCGGCCAAAGCCGACGATGCCCAGCGTTTTACCGCTGACCTTGGTGCCGACCAAATGGGTCGGACGCCAGCCGGTCCAGCCGCCAGCGCGCAGCTCGCGCTCGCCCTCACCGGCGCGACGGGCGACCATCAGAAGCAGGGTCATGGCCAGATCGGCGGTGCATTCAGACAGAACATCGGGCGTGTTGGTGACCGTCATACCCAGATCACGGGCCGCCGGTTCACAGATATGACTGTACCCGACGCCGTAATTGGCCAGAATCTTGGTTTGTGCGGTTGGTACGTCCAGCGCCTCGGCGCTCAGTGTATCTGTCACTGTCGGCAGAACCGCGTCGTATGTCTTCAACGCGTCGCGGAGTTCAGCCGGAGACATCGGATTGTCCCCGGTATTCAGCACGGCGTTGTAGTTTTCGGCCAGTTGCGCCTCGACGGCGGCAGGCCAGCGACGGGTGACAAGGACCGAAGGTTTGACCATCACGCAGCCTTTCCCATGACACGGGCGATAGTCTCGCCGATCACCGCGGGGTTTTCAGCAACCGTCACACCAGCCGCCGACAGGATTTCCACCTTCTCGCTGGCACTTTCGCCAAAGGCCGAGATGATCGCGCCAGCATGGCCCATGGTCCGGCCCTTGGGCGCGGTCAGACCCGCGACATAGGCCACAACAGGTTTGGTGACGTGGTCACGGATGTATTCTGCAGCCTCGGCTTCCTGAGGGCCGCCGATCTCGCCGATCATGGCTATGACCTCGGTGTCTTCGTCCTGTTCGAACCGCTCAAGGATATCGCGGAAGGACGAGCCGTTGATCGGATCACCGCCGATGCCGACGCTGGTCGAGACACCGATGCCCCGCTCTTTCAACTGCGCTGCGGCCTCGTAACCCAGCGTGCCCGAACGTCCGATGATCCCCACAGTGCCCGGCAGGTAGATATGGCCCGGCATGATGCCCAGAAGCGCCTTACCGGGGCTGATGGTACCGGCACAGTTCGGACCGGTCAGCACCATGCGCTTGTCCTTAGGATAGCGGTACATGTAGCGTTTTACGCGGATCATGTCCTGCGCGGGGATACCGTCGGTGATGCAGACGCAATAGCGAATACCGGCATCTGCGGCCTCCATGATCGAATCCGCCGCAAACGGCGGAGGCACGAAGACAAGGCTAGCCTCGGCACCAGTGGCCTCAACCGCCTGTTTGACGGTGTCGAATACGGGTACGCCTTCGACGGTCTCTCCGCCTTTGCCGGGAACAACGCCGCCAACGACGTTGGTGCCATATTGTACCATATCCTTGGTATGCAGGCGCGCCATGCGTCCGGTGATGCCCTGAACGATAACGCGGGTGTCGCGGTCCAGAAGAATGCTCATTACACAGCCCTCATCTTGGTGTTTTGGGACAGATCGTTGCGCCATGCACCCACAGCGCGTTCAGCGGCTTCCATAAGGGTTGTCGCGCGGATGATTGGCAGGCCCGATTTGGCCAGGATTTTCTGACCTTCCTCGACATTGGTGCCCGCCAGACGCACGATGACCGGCAGGTCGATTTCCAACTCGCGCAGCGCCTGTACTACGCCCTCGGCCACCCAGTCACAGCGGTTGATGCCTGCGAAGATATTGACCAGCACCGCCTGAACGTTGTCATCGGACAGTACCAGTCGGAACGCCTTGGCCACCCGCTCGGGCGAGGCACCGCCACCGATGTCCAGAAAGTTCGCAGGTTCACCGCCAGCCAGCTTGATGGTGTCCATCGTGGCCATGGCCAAACCGGCACCGTTCACGATACAGCCGATATTGCCGTCCAGTCCGACATAAGACAGTCCGCGATCCGCCGCGCGGCTTTCGCGCGGGTCTTCCTGACTTTTGTCGCGCAATTCAGCAACCTGCGGATGGCGAAACAGAGCATTGTCGTCAAAGCTCATCTTCGCGTCCAATGCCAGCACACGGTCGTCACCAGTGATGACCAGCGGGTTGATCTCGACCATAGTCGCGTCCAGCTCGCTGAACGCAGCATAGCAACCCTGCAGGGTACGGACCATGTGCTGAATTAGGCGAGGTTCCAGCCCCAGATTAAACGCTATTTCGCGGGCCTGAAACTCCTGCAATCCAACGGCAGGTTCAACGATTGAGCGGACGATACTGTCGGGGCGCTCAGATGAGATTTCTTCGATCTCCATCCCACCTTCCGAAGAGGCCACGATCATCACCCGCTGACTGGACCGATCCAGCACAAAGCCCAGATAAATCTCGCGATCAATCGGTACGGCGGCCTCCACATAGACGCGGTAAATGCCTTTGCCCTCGGGGCCGGTCTGGTGCGTCACCAGCTTGCGGCCAAACATCTCGTCACAAGCCTCGTATATTTCGCTTTCCGAGTTGCACAGCTTTACACCACCGGCCTTTCCACGCCCGCCGGCATGGACTTGCGCCTTAATGACCCACTTGTCACCACCCAACTCACGCGCGCGATATGCCGCTTGCTCGGGGCTGTAGGCCAAAGCCCCCGAAGGGACCTCGACGCCGAAATTCGAAAGAAGTTCTTTCGCCTGATATTCATGGATATCCATCTGCATTCCCTCCCGTTATGCAGCGATAGATGTGCCGTAGCGACTTTCCAAAAGTGCTTCGATGGCTTCGAAATCAACTGAGCCGCCCATCTCGCGGATGGCCTGGGCGAACAGCCTGACGATGCGACTGACCGATTGGTGGGTTAGCTGGTTCAGGATGCCGATACGGACTTGAACCGGGGCGCTGAGCGTGGGCCAGATGCCAAAGCCACGGGCGCGGCAGTTCTGTACCAACTCCATCTCACGACCCGCCAGCTCTGCGGGCAGGTTCAGCACCACAAGGCTGGGCATGTCCGATGTGACCTGGCAACCCATCGCGGTGACGGCGTCGCGCAGGACGGCCTCATGCGTGCGATAGGAATGCGCACGTTTGGCCAATCCCTCCTGCAGAGTCAGGCGTAGCGATTCATGGAAGGCGGCGACCGCATAGCCCGAATGGGTACGGTGATAGGTGCCCTTTTCCACGTTTTGCCCGTCAACGATGCCCCAGTGGCGTGCTTCGAAAATCGGGTTGTGGACGTATGTATAGGCGCCGGAGGTCTTCAGCGCGTCGATATAGGCGTCGGTGAAGCTGACCGGCGCATAGGTCAGCGGTAGGCAGCACAGCCCTTTTTGCGGGCACGAGGCCCATCCCGCGACACCCGGATAGTCATCGATGCGGAAATCCGCGATACCCAACGACGATACGGCATCGATCAAACCCATCACATCGTGGCGTTCACAGGCATCCGAGAAGCCACGCAGGTCGTTGACCCGACCTGACCCGGTTTCCCAATGCGCCATGAAGGCCCACTTCGGTTTGTGCGTGGCCAACACCTCTTCGACCATCTCGCCTGTGACGGGCTGGCCGTGGGGAATTTCAATAACGGCGACACTCGCGGCTTGTGGGTCCAGAGGGTTGGTCGCGTGCTCTTCCGGTGTTGCAGCCTTGATCCGCAGAGTCATCGCATCGATGCCCGAGAAGGTGCCATTGGTGAATGCCACAACCTTGTCACCCGGCATCACCGCCGAGAACATGGTGTCCAGCCCACTCCATCCGGTGCCAGCAACCGCGAAGGTATGGGTGTTGGCGGTGCCCCAGATCTGACGCAGCATGTGCTTGCATTCGATCATGCCACGCAGCACGTCGCTCTGCATGTGGTCGGCAACGCCGGCGCTGGCAAACGCCTGCAAAACACGTGCGTCGGTGTTTCCCGGTCCTGGGCCAGCGGCCAGCGTCTCGGGGATGTCGAGCGTTGGATAGGTCTGAAACGTCATGTGCTCCTCCTGAGCGTCGGGTGTGTTCGATACCGCCGATCGCCTTGACCCAGAGGAAAACTGAAACTTGCGCCGGGGCGCAACGTAACTTACTACAGCTTTAGCATATCTTGTTAGGTGGGTATTAACCTACCCATTTAGGTAAATATGCCAATGTATACTGAAAGCATCCCCACTAAAATGGGTAGGTTTAGTTAAAATCAGACAGGAAAACAATGTTCGACACATCTCAACGCCCCATTGATGTCATGCTGGCCAACAACAACCCTTTGGTGCTGTCGGCCATGTCCGAGATCTTCGAGCGCGACCCGCGATTCTCTCTGGTGGCCACTTCAGCGACCGCCGAGGGATTTCTGGGCACAGTCATGCGGGTGCCGGTTCAGGTGGGGATCGTGTCCTGGGAACTTCCTGCTTTGGGCGCGGCAAAACTGATTGAGGTTCTGCGCGAACAGACCAACGCGCCACGCTTTGTGGTCTATGGGGACGAGGCTGGGGATGTACCGCGTCAGGCTATGCAGGCCGGGGCCGCAGGGTTCGCGCCGCGTTCGGGCGAGGTCGAAGGCTTGCTGGAAACCTGTGTCGATGTCGCTAAGGGCAAAATGGTATTTCCCTATATCGACGTGCGCAAAATGCATCAGAACCCTTTGCAGACTCTGTCGCGCAAGGAACTCGCTATCCTTGAGGCACTGGCGCAGGGCATGTCTAACAAGGAATTGTCGAAAGAGCTGCAGATTTCGACCAACACGGTAAAGTTCCATCTGTCGAACATATACGACAAGCTGTCGATCAAGAACCGCGCGCAGGCGATTGCCTTCTATTACGCTTCAAAACTGGACAACGTAAACTCGTGAACTGCGAAGCTCAGATAGTCGGAGATTTCTAGAAAGAAGCGTCCGCAGGTTTTGTGATACTGGCGACATTCTCGCGCGTTAGGGCTGCAGCCTGCAGAAATACCAAATAGCCATTGCAATACCCGTTGAAACCAAGATAACCCGCGAAACAGATTCCCGTCTGCAACCCCCTCTTGATTGAGGCGGCGATCTCGTGCTCAGGCTGCTGTCGGCGGTTATACCGCGTTGAGTTCTCAAATCCATGATTGTGATACCCCGCACCTTCGGCTCTTAGGATTAGAGCAGTCAGGATGTGAAGCTGAGTCCCGGCTGAGAGATGTGCATATTCGTTGGTGCTAGCGGGATCGGTGTCGGGATGTTGACATGGGCTGTTGCGGAACCCGTCGCGCACTTCAAGAACAACCCATCGGTTATTCAGGGCGTGACAACGGCCCTTGACGCGGACAATGTGCGCACGGCTTATGTCTGGTCCTATCTGCATTGGGGTCTGGGCGCTTGGGCGTGCTATGCGATTGCCGGCCTTGCGCTGGCGTTTTTCAGCTATCGCCGCGGGCTTCCCCTAACGATCCGCTCGTCTCTGACGCCATTATTCGGCAAGGCTCTGTCAGGTATTCTTCGGGCTCTTCATCAGCCCCGGTGATCTGAAGTATGGGGCGCCCGGTCACGAGCTTGAATTCCGCCGCCCACTGTTTGACGACCGCTTTTCGCGGGGCGATCACGATGACCCGATCGATCAGATCCGCATTGAGCAAACGCTGTGCGATGACCGAGGCGCAGATGGTCTTGCCCGCGCCCGGCGCCGCGTTGATCAAAAAATGCCGATCTTCGCCGGCCTGGAGCCAGTCCATTGCTTTGTTGGCGCAGGCAGCCTGCCACGGTCTGAGATTAATCGTCGTCATTGCTTGCGCCTTTCTTCAGATTGCAGGTGGCGCAAGCCGGGGCCGATGATGCGAATTTGGAGGCTGCCGAATGACAGACGAAAACACATCTGCGGTCGGCTACATGAACCCGCCCGAACATACCCGCTTCAAAAAGGGTAAGTCGGGCAATCCCCGTGGTCGCCCGCGCAAGCGGGAAGACCTGAACACAGTTCTGAACCGAGTCCTCAATCGCAAGGTGCGGGTCAAAGAAAACGACCAGAAATTGCCGATCCGGGATGCACTGATGTGGAAGCTGCGCGATCTGGCACTGAACGGTGACAAGCAAGCAATGGCTCTGCAGCGACGCATCATCGACGAGTCAGGTATCGCCGATCCCAATGCCTATTCGCCGGAGGAAGAGAAAAAGAAGATCCTCCGCGCCGTCAAGCGGATCGCCGAACACAGGAAGCAGAAAGAAAAAGACAATGAGTAACGACAAGAAAGTAGGCTACGCCAACCCTCCTGAGTCCACGCGGTGGCAGAAGGGTCAATCCGGGAATCCTAAGGGTCGGCCGAAGACGAAGTCCGAATTCATGATGGACGCTGCACAGATTCTGACCCAGCCCGTCGACGCCCGCGCGCCAGACGGCACGACTGTTCGTTTGGACGGTATTGAAGCCGCCTATCTTGCGCTCTGCCGCAAAGGTCTCAAAGGGCACAAACCGTCACTGCTTGAAGCGATCCGGATCATGTTGGAAGTAGGCCCAGCCGTGCAAGCGAAAGAGGAAGAGCAGAAAAACAAGCGGCAGGAATTGGTGGAACGGCTGGAGCGCATGGGCGTGAAAATTCCAGAAGACTCCAAATTGCGCGGTTAGCGCAAATCCGTACTGGACTTCAGCGCGGACACGAGCGTCACTGCTCCCACGCCCGGTTGGACCCCGGGCGCATCTCGGTACCAGGGCCGGCATCCCGCAGGCCCGGAAAACCGAGGAACAAGAATGTCCAAGTCCAAATCAACCCCTTCGCGCGTGAGCAAGACTGCAATCCTGCGTAAATTGCGGAGCCGCAAGGCCGGCACAGATCTTGCCGCCCTTCAGTCCGCAACCGGCTGGCAGCCCCATTCGGTCCGGGCGGCGCTGAGCGGGCTCAGGAAGGCGGGGTATCGCATCGACCGCGCGGAACCCACCAAGCCCGGCACTGGCGCCATCTACCGCATCACCAACGGCCCGGAGAGCTCTCCGTGGCCGAGATCGAAACCGTGGACCGGGCGGCGCTGATCGCCGCCTGGAAAGAGGTCTTCGGCACCCCTGCCCCGAAACTCCTCAGCAGTCCCTTCCTGCGCCGGTTCCTGGCCGTCGAAGTGCAGACCCACGAGCGTGGCGGGTTGCCAAAAGACTTTGTCACAAGGCTCGCCAAGGCTGCACGGGACATTCCGTCTGCCACAAGCCCCGCGCTCAAACCCGGCGGCCGTCTGATCCGCGAATGGATTGGCGCGACCCATGTGGTCGATGTCGTCGAGGGCGGCTTTCTCTGGAAAGGTCAGCGCTATGCGTCGCTGTCGCCGATCGCCTGCGCCATCACCGGGGCCCGATGGTCCGGGCCCCGCTTCTTCGGTCTGAAGCGGGCGGGTTGACCGTGAGCAAGCCGCGAATCCGATGCGCCATCTACACGCGTAAATCCTCCGACGAGGGGCTCGACCAGGACTTCAATTCGCTCGATGCCCAGCACGAGGCGTGTGCCGCATACATCGCCAGCCAGCGGCACGAAGGCTGGGTTGCGGGCAAGTCCCGATATGACGATGGCGGCATCTCCGGTGGCACGCTCGACCGGCCCGGCCTTCAGCGCCTGCTGGCAGACATCGACGCGGGGCTCGTTCAGATGGTTGTAGTCTACAAGATTGATCGTCTGACCCGATCCCTTGCCGACTTTGCCAAGCTGGTCGAGCGCTTCGATGCCGCCGGTTGTTCCTTTGTCTCGGTTACCCAAGCCTTCAACACCGCCTCGTCGATGGGCTGGCTGACGCTCAACGTTCTGTTGTCCTTTGCCCAATTTGAGCGTGAGGTGACGGCCGAGCGGATCCGGGACAAGATCGCGGCCTCCAAGAAGAAGGGTCTTTGGATGGGCGGCGTGCCGCCGCTCGGATACGATCCGCATGCCGATCCCAAGATCCGCGGCCTCGTCATCAACGCAGACGAAGCTGAAACAGTGCGGACGATCTTCGCCCTCTACGAGGACCTCGGCTGCCTGAATGCTGTCATGCGTCGCGCCAATGAGTTGGGCCTGCGCTCCAAGCTGCACCGTTTCAAGTCCGGGCGGGTCCAGGGCGGTAATACACTCTCGCGCGGCCAGATCTATGCGGCTCTGCGCAACCCGATCTACATCGGAAAGATCCGCCACAAGACCAAAGTCTGGGATGGACAGCATGAGCCGATCGTAAGCGAGGCGGTTTGGGAACGGGTCCAGGAAAAACTGGAGACTGCCAGTGCGCGCCCGCGGAGTCGAAAGACCGCTGCCAAGCAACTCAGTACCAGGCCCACTGCACCGCTCACCGGGAAACTCCGTGATGAAACCGGAGATCGACTGACCCCGACGCACACCCATCGTCATGGACGGCAGATCCGGTACTACGTCTCAAACCGGCTGATTTCTGGGGGGACGGAGCCGCGAGGCTGGCGATTGCCTGCAAACGCCCTGGAGCATGCTGTGGCGAACGCCATTGCAGGGCGCATCAGCAAGCTCGCCCAGGACCATCGGATTTGCACACGACCAGATCTGCAACGTGACGGCGCCATACTGGCAAAAGCGCGTCGACTCGCCAGTCGGCTCTCAGAGGGTACACCCGATCTTCTGCAGAAGATTTTGGACGATGAGCAGATCACGAAAAACGGCATTGTCTTGCGACTTAATACGGATTGCCTAGCCAAGGCGTTGGAAATGCAGCCCAATGAGATGGACGGTGCAGTTCGGACGATCGAGGCTCCCTTCGAACTTCGGCGACGCGGTGTCGAAGGAAAGATCGTCATCGGCGACCGCGAGCCTCAACCAGATCGTACGCTCCTTCGCGCTCTTTCCCGCGCGCATGTCTGGGCAGCCGAATTGCGCGACGGCAGGCTCCTTAGAGAGATCGCCGTGGCGACGGGGCATGCAGAATCCTACATTCGCACCCGATCGCAGCTGGCGTTCCTGTCGCCCGCGATCCAGAGCGCAATCCTCGAGGGGCGCTAGCCGACGAACCTGACCCTCGAACGGTTCATCCGAAAACCACTGCCACTGGACTGGGATGCCCAGGCCCGATTGTTCGGCTTCAAAGGCGGTCAGAGACTTCCCTGATCTGGATGTGGCGTTCCCTGTTCCTCCTAAGAATTTCCCTGATAATCGCGAAAATGTTCCCTGTTATTTTGCGCAGGGAAATCTTGTGCAACGCACTGATAACACGTGATGATTCAGAAGCCAAAATCAGCCAAAAGGCCCAAATCTGAAGTATTTCCCTATTAATTCCCTGTTAGCAGGGAATTTTGGCCCTAACCGAAGCGCATGATGGTGCCTCCAGAGAAGTTACGAGGAAATCGCGCCAGCTTATGGGATCATGGTCGTCTCTCTGGCAGATGGCATAGCCCAAGCGCCCGGGAAAACGGGAGAAAACAGGGAAAGAAGGACTGCGCAGGCAGAGATAGGGGTGGGTGGCGGAGACGAAGGGATTCGAACCCTCGAGACGGTTTCCCGCCTACTCCCTTAGCAGGGGAGCGCCTTCGACCACTCGGCCACGTCTCCGCTGGCCGGTATATCCTTGCCTGTCATCCAGATACAAGGCGATTTTCTATGTCTGGAAAATTTTTCTGAATACCGATGATCAAACCCACAAGAAGGAGCGCTGGGGCTACCGGAAGAAGGGTGCGAAACCCCCGAAATGCTGAAAAACATGCAAAACCTTGCCAACTCCACCTGTTCTGGCGCATATTTGTCTAGTTTTAAGGCTCTAATAACTATTCAGATTTAGCTTTCTGAGGCGACAGATATCGGGCGTGGGGTGTTTGGCACCCTGGTAGGTACCTTTTGGGGGAAGGGGACTTGGGTTTGGCCTGGTTGAAATTGTTTTGTGTTTTCTTGGTTCTAGCGACGCTGCCTGCGTCGGCCATCGCATCAATCGGAAAAGTGCTCAGTGCTAAACCGGGCGCGGATATTATCCGGGCCGGTAAAAAGATACGCTTGCGTGAAGGGATGGATGTTGTTTCAGGCGATACTATTTCGACCGACAGATCAGGCGTGGTTCAATTGGTGTTCGTAGATGAAACCAAGATCGCGGTTGGTCCGAACGCGCGGATGATCCTGGATGTCTCGATGCTGCGAGGCAATCGGAAGGCAAAAAACTTCACCGTGCAGGCGCTGGGCGGCAGTTTCCGTTTCATTTCGGGCAAAAGCAGAAAGCGCGCTTATTCGATCAAAACGCCCGATGCCACCATGGCCGTGCGGGGAACGACATTTGACATGTGGATTACATCCGGCAGCCAAAGCGCGATGCTGGTTATCGAGGGCACCGTTCAGATGTGCGGCCGACGCGGGTCGTGCCGGTCTGCAAGCCGACAGTGCAGTCTCTTTGCGACCGGTTCGGGCGGTCAGGTGGGGCGCCCGATAGATCAGGAGCAGTATGACAAAGCGCTAAAAGGTGGTTTTCCCTTCATACGCTCGCAAACGCAACTGCTGCCACCGTTTCGGGTGAGTGCCGAAGGGTGTTCGGGCAGACAGGCTCAGGCCCCAAAGATTGAATCTGAAAGGCCAGAGCGGCGCGAAGCACGGCGGCAAACGGAACAAGGTCGTTCTGAGGTGTCGGCGGCCCGCGAAAGCGGGCGATCCGAAGCGCCAGACCGGGCCTCAGCCAGCGCCGAAGGGCGTTCCGGGACATCAGCGCGCGCAGGTGTAAGCGCCTCGGGTGAAACGAGAACATCCGTAAACGCATCCAGTGGAGATAGCGGTGGATCGGGTGTCAGGGCAACGGCGACGGCAGGTAACGCTTCAGCGATAGCTGGTTGGTAGCATCAGGTTACATATATTTTCATGTTCCCCTGCGCCTGGAAGGTGAACGTGGTGGGTAAGATAAGAGACAAAATTGGGCATCGATTAGTATTCAGGCTTGTGGGCTTGGCGCTGATCCTGATGGGCTGCTTCATTAGGGTCGCGGATCCGTATCCCGTTCAAATGTCCAGATTGATTTACTTCGATATCCTGCAGCGGATTTCACCACGGGCCTACAACCCGGATCTGCCGGTCCGCGTGGTGGATATTGATGAAAGGTCTCTGGCAGAATGGGGCCAATGGCCTTGGCCTCGTACCCTGTTGGGTCAGATGGTCGAACGATTGGGCGAATACGGTGCCGCTGCGATTGCCTTTGATATGCTGTTTGCCGAGCCCGACCGATACTCTCCGATGCGACTGTTGCAAGACCCGACCTTGTCCGGACTATTGCAGGTGGATCAGGCCGCGATCGATCTGGACAATGACGTCAGATTTGGGGACGAAGTTGCGAAATGGCCAGTGGTTCTGGGTGTGGCAGCCCGGCAAACCGATAGCGGTTCGGCCATTGTACCGAAGGCGGGGTTAGTCGAAATCGGAGAGAACCCCGCAGCTGGCCTTGTCAGCGTTGCTCACTGGACCTCTCTGGCGCCGCCATTGGGGGAAGAAGCGGCCGGGATCGGGGGTGTTAATGTTTCGCCCCAAGGAAGTTTGGGTGTGGTGCGACGGGTCCCTGTGCTTTGGTCCGGGCCCAACGGTGTATTACCTGCGCTTGGGGTTGAAGCCCTGCGGGTGGCCATGGGCGAATCCGTTTATTTTGCCGAAGGATCGCAGGACGAGATCGGCATCATGCTTGAGGTTGGTCTGGGTGATTTTGTGCTGCCGACCACCGAGAATGGCGAGATCTGGGTGCGTTACAGGCGGGACAATCCTGGCCTCTATCTGTCGGCCGATGATGTCATGCGCAGCGGTAGTGATCCAACGCTTCAGTCAGAGATAGAAGGACGGATCATTCTGGTCGGCACCTCTGCGGCGGGCCTGTTCGATATGCGCGAAACGGCTCTGGGTGAATCTGTTCCCGGTGTTTCGATCCACGCCCAGATTATCGAACAGATCATCCTTGGCGATGTGCTGAGCAGATCGGATGTTACCTCAGCGCTTGAGTTGTTGGCGTTCGTGATCCTGGGCGTCGTTGTCACAGTGGTCATGTCCAACTATGGGGCGGTCGCTTCTTTTGCTGCAGGCGGAGTGGCCGCATCGGCCGTGATTGCCATCAGTTGGTTGGCGTTCCAGAACCAGTCGGTTCTGTTTGATGCGACCTTCCCTTTGGCCGGAGGTATGGCCAATTTCGGGCTTCTGGCCGGGTACCTCTTTGTTTCGACCGAGCGGGAGAAGCGGGTGATCCGCCAGACTTTCTCGCATTATGTCGCACCGGAAATCCTCGATGAGATGGAGGCCAACGGGCATCAACTGCAATTGGGAGGTGAATCTCAGGAGATCACGGTGATGTTTTCGGACATTCGGGGCTTCACGCCATTGTCCGAGTCTGTATCAGCCACCGATCTGGTGGCCTTGCTGAATGCGCTGTTCTCAGAGATCGGGGATCAGATTCTGGTCGAGCGTGGAACGATCGACAAATTTATCGGCGATGCGGTTATGGCTTTTTGGAATGCACCGCTGCCCGTGGATGATCACCCGTGCCGCGCTGCTTTGGCCGCGCTGAAGATGCGCGGCGCGTTAGATAAGTTCAACACTTTGCCCATCATGCGCGGGCGTCCTCCCATCGCTCTGGCGACTGGCTGCGCAACCGGAATCGCCTGCGTAGGCAATATCGGCTCGCGGCGCCGGTTCAATTATACAGTAATCGGAGATGTGGTGAATGTGGCAGCGCGGATCGAACAAAACTGCCGACATGTGGATTATGATATTCTGGTCTCAGACTCTATTCGCCGTGTCACCAATTCTGATCTTGCGCTGCTAGAGGCGGGCTTCGTGGATTTGAAAGGCAAAAGCGAGCCAGAGCCTGTTTATGTACTGGTCGGAGATCGAGAAGTTGCAGGCAGTGCATCGTTTCAAAAGCTGCAGACCGCACACATAGGTCTACTAGAGGCGATACGCGCACGGGAATCACAGACCGTAGTCGCTGGGTTGTGCAAGGAATGTGCCAAGCATGCGATGGCGGTTGAGCCAGGTTTGGCATCATTCTATCGCGCGCTACCGGGGCGCATGGCGGATTTCCGATCAGAGGTGCTTCATGCGCGGCCGGTGTTTAGTCATCATCATGGTCTGCGCGAAGGTGCAGAGTAAGTACTTCGCCATATGCTTTGGAAAAGAGAACGGGGCGCTGTTGAAAATCAACTGCGCCCCGCCGGAAGTATCAATCTCGCCCCCTCGAATACCATCTAAAACAATACGGGCTAAAACTTTCGATATATTCGAGATCGACCTTCTGTCCCCATATTTAACGAATTCGGCAGGGTAGACAGTGAAGAAGTTCACATTACCCTGAAATTGTTTAAATTTTTTCTTAGCGCCAGTCGAAAAACCCTGGTCCGGCTTGTATCAGCAGAGAGGCGGCCATTGTCTGACCCAGTTTTGCGCCGTCTTCGAGCGCCCCGGTGGCCTCTTCGCTGATCGCCTCGGAACCGTCCGGGCGCAGAACTTCTCCACGCAGATGCAGTTGGCCATCTTGGACTTGTGCCAGACCGGCGATCGGTGTTTCGCATGAGCCATCCAGCCCGGCCAGCAGGCTGCGTTCAGCCGCAAGGCGTTGGCTTGTTTCGACATGATGAATCGCCGCCAGCATCTCGGCGGTGCGGTTATCGTCGCTGCGCCGTTCAATGCCGATGGTGCCCTGCGCAATGGCAGGTAGCATGTCATCAGGTGATATGGCAGTCGCGGGGACGTCTTTCATATCCAAGCGGCGCAATCCGGCCATGGCCAAAAAGGTACAATCGGCCACGCCATCGGCCAGCTTCTTCAGGCGAGTCTGAACATTGCCGCGAAACTCGACCACATTCAGATCGGGCCGCCGGTTCAGCAACTGTGCCCGACGGCGCAGCGAAGACGTCCCGACAACCGCGCCTTCGGGCAAGTCGTGAATCGAACTCAGCGTCGGAGAGATAAAGGCATCGCGCACGTCTTCACGCGGCAGAAAAGTATCCAGCACCAGCCCATCAGGCTGTTCGACCGGCATGTCCTTGGTCGAATGCACGGCGACATCAATCTCGCCCTTCAGCATCGCCTCTTCGATTTCCTTGGTGAACAGACCCTTGTTGCCAATCTCTTTCAGCGGTCGGTCCGCATCGATCATCGCGCGGTTGTCGCCGGTGGTCTTGATTACCACGATCTCAAACGCGTCCTCAGGCAGGTCGAAAGCGGCGCCAAGTCTCTGACGGGTTTCATAGGCCTGCGCCAGCGCCAGCGGAGATCCACGGGTGCCGATTTTCAGAGGCGATGCGGGGGTAGGCAATATCAGACTCATGTGCACAGCTTTAGTCGCGTCACATTGCCCTGACAATGGGGGCAGCGCTTGACAAATTGCCACTGAGGGCCGACGCGTTGCACCAAACCGGAACACTGGGGGCACGAATGGCCGAGACAAAGAAATTGCTACGGGCGCTGGCGGGGGAAGTGCAGGATGTGCCGCCGATCTGGATGATGCGACAGGCCGGGAGGTATTTGCCTGAATATCGTGCAACGCGCGCGCAGGCCGGAGATTTCCTGTCTCTTTGCTATAACCCCGAGCTTGCCGCCGAAGTCACGCTTCAGCCCATTCGCCGCTACGGCTTTGATGCCGCGATCCTGTTTGCTGATATCCTGCTTGTGCCGCAGGCGCTGGGTGCAGATTTGTGGTTTGTCACCGGCGAAGGTCCTCGCCTTTCGACTATTACACGGGAGTCGGAGTTTGATACGCTGAAGCCGGTTGATGCAATTCATGAGACGCTCTCTCCGGTGTATGAAACCGTGCGTATTCTTTCGCGTGAGCTTCCTTCTGAGACAACTCTGATCGGATTTGCAGGCGCGCCCTGGACAGTGGCGACCTACATGATCGCCGGACGGGGCACCCCGGATCAGGGGCCAGCCCATGCGCTGCGCGAAGAAAACACTGCGCTGTTCGAGGCGCTGTTGGATCGGATCACGGCCGCGACAATTGAATACCTGTCTGCCCAAATCGAGGCAGGGGCCGAGGTTGTCAAAATATTTGATAGTTGGGCGGGATCATTGAAGGGCGAAGCGTTTCAGAAATACGCCGTAGAACCCTGTCGCGTGATTACTGCCGCCATAAAAGCCCGCCATCCGGGCATTCCCGTGATAGGTTTCCCACGCGAAGCGGATCAGGGTTACATCGGTTTCGCCAAGGCCACCGGTGTGGATTGTGTCGCGCTGGACAATTCTGTGTCGCCCGAATGGGCTGCTGCGAATGTGCAAGTCGATGGGTGTGTGCAGGGCAATTTGGCTTCATCGCATATGGTGACAGGCGGGCAAGCGCTTGTCGATGAGACGCGGCGGATTGTCGAAGCCTTCTCAAAAGGACCGCATATCTTCAATTTGGGTCATGGTATTACGCCAGATGCGGACCCTGAGAACGTTCAATTGATGATCGATACGGTGCGCGGGCGGTAAGCCTGGCGAGGGGGCCAGCCCCCTCTTGGCCTGCGGCCAATTCACCCCCGAGGTATTTTTAGCCAGATGAAGCGGGAGGAAGTTCGTTCAAAATCTCATTTGTATGCTCTCCGCGTTTGGGGCTGGGCCGCGGTTGCCAGTTGTAGGTTGAGAATCTAGGAGCGGCTGCGGCTTGACGTGTTTCGTCGTGGTCGACCCATGTTTGGCGAGCCGAATTCATGGGGTGATCTCGTGCTTCTTGTGGACTTAGGACCGGCGCAACGCAGGCGTCTGTCCCCTGGAATAGCGCCGCCCATTCGTCGCGCGGTTTTCTGGCAAAGATTTCGCTCAACCGTTCCGTCAGGTTGGGCCAAGCGGTCTGGTCGTATTGCTGAGCGAACTCCGCATCATCGCTGAGCCCGAGGATGTCCAGGAAGTGAGCATAGAATTTTGGCTCCAGACATTGAACTGAGATGAAGCCGCCATCTGCGCAGGCGTAGGTTCGGCTCCAATGCGGTCCGTCAAGCAGGCTTTGACCCCGGGTGTCGGACAGGTTGCCGGTTTGGCGCAGACTCATCAGCAAATTCATCATGTGTGCCGAGCCATCGTAGATGGCGGCGTCCACCACAGTGCCTTTGCCTGTGCTCCGGGCATTCAGAAGCCCGGCGAGCAGACCTGCAACCAGATACATCGCACCACCGCCGATATCCCCGACTAGCGTTGCGGGCGTCAAAGGCGGTTGGCCGGGCGGCGACGCGTAAGATAAAGCCCCTGAAAGGGCGATATAGTTGAGATCATGGCCCACTGTCTCAGAAAGTGGGCTATGCTGCCCCCAGCCTGTCATTCGGCCATAGACCAGCTTTGGGTTCAGGTGATGACAGTCTTCCGGCCCCAGCCCCAGCTTTTCCATCACGCCGGGGCGAAAACCCTCGATCAGCGCATCAGCCGTTGCGATCAGCCGTTTTGCAACGCTAAGGTCCTGCGGGTCTTTGAGGTCCAGCGCAATTGATCGTTTGCCGCGATCCAGCAGCGAACGTTCAGGCATACCCGGAGTGACGGCGGACCCTTTGCGATGGATGGTGATGACATCGGCGCCCATATCCGCCAGCAGCATGGCCGCGAAGGGGGCTGGGCCCAGCCCTTCGATTTCGATGATGCGTATGCCGTGCAGCATGTCTTCCTCCTGCGGCGCAGGGTTTCTGTTGGGCGGAACGAATGCAAGCGAAGAATCCCGATCCAGTGCCTTAGTTTGTGCAAACTGGTTGCCTGCATCGATGTTTCAGGGCTAGGTCTTTATGGTCTGCCGTAGGATTAAAAAGAGGTTGAGAGATGCAGTTAAGCGATACCCGTGAAATTCAGGCGCCGCCTGCCGCCGTTTACGCTGCGTTGCTGGACCCTGAAGTATTAAAAGCCTGCATCAGCGGCGCGCAGGAGATTACCGGTGATCCAACCGAGGGGTATAATGCGACCGTGGTGCAAAAGGTTGGCCCTGTGAAGGCGACTTTCAAAGGCACAGTGACCATGTCCGACATGATTGAGCCCGAACGCCTGACCATCGCAGGTGAGGGCAAGGGGGGCGCTGCAGGCTTTGCCAAGGGAAGCGCTGATGTAACCTTCGCGCCCAGCGAGGCTGGTGGCACCCTTCTGACCTACGAGGTCGAGGCTAAGGTGGGTGGCAAACTGGCTCAGCTGGGCAGCCGCCTGATTGATGGGTTTGCCAAGAAGATGGCCGATCAGTTTTTCGCCAATCTTCAAGAATATTTCGAAGGTCCGCCACCGCAAGAAGACGCAGCCGAAGAAGAGACCAAGTCAGGCTGGCTAGGTCGCCTGACGGGACGAGACTGAACCCTGCGCACACGCGCATGGCACTGTGCGGAATTGGACTGTTCCACGATGGTCCGTCGCTATAGGTTGCGGGGTCAGAACGAGGGTACGCATGACGACCATATTGTCGATCCGGGATTTGCGGAAGTCTTATGCCGATGGGTTTGAGGCGCTGAAAGGTGTGTCTCTGGACATTGAAGAAGGTGAGATTCTAGCGCTGTTGGGCCCCAATGGGGCGGGTAAAACAACGCTGATCTCGACTGTGTGCGGTATTACAACACCGTCTTCGGGCTCGGTCACAGTTGGCGGCTATGACATCCAGACCGAGTATCGCGCAGCCCGCAAGATGATTGGGCTGGTGCCGCAGGAAATCGCGCTGGAACCGTTCGAGAAGGTCTGGAACACTGTCCGCTTTTCGCGCGGGCTGTTCGGTCATAGCGGAGACAACGCCAGGATCGAGGAAATCCTGCGCAAGCTGTCCCTATGGGACAAACGCCGTAACGCAATCAAGGAACTATCCGGAGGCATGAAGCGACGTGTGCTGATCGCGAAAGCCTTGGCGCATGAGCCAAGGGTGCTGTTTCTGGATGAACCCACCGCCGGCGTAGATGTCGAGCTACGTAAGGACATGTGGGAGATCGTGGCCGAATTGAAGCAGGCTGGTGTCACCATCATCCTGACCACTCACTACATCGAGGAAGCCGAGGCAATCGCCGACCGTGTGGGTGTCATCGACAAGGGTGAGCTTTTGCTCGTGCAGGACAAAGACACATTGATGGCGCAGATGGGCAAAAAGCAGATTGAGGTCATGTTGACCGAGCCTATTTTATCGGTTCCCGACGTTCTGTCCGATCATCAACTGACGCTCAACGGTGCAGGCGATGCGCTGATCTATACTTACGACACCAATGCCGAGCGCACGGGCATCACCACTCTTCTCAATGATGTTGCACAGGCCGGTCTAGTGCTGCGTGATGTGCAGACGCGGCAATCGAGCCTTGAAGAGATTTTCGTCAACCTCGTGTCCGGAGAACCCGCATGAACTGGTCCGCTATTACTGCCATCTACCGGTTTGAAATGGCCCGGTTCTTTCGCACACTGGCGCAGAGTTTTTTGTCTCCGGTCCTGTCGACCTCGCTTTATTTCGTGGTGTTTGGCACTGCCATCGGCAGTCGCATTCAAGAGATCGAAGGCGTGTCCTATGGGGCCTTCATTGTGCCGGGTCTGATCATGTTGTCCGTAGTGATGCTATCAATCTCGAACGCGTCCTTTGGCATCTACTTCCCCAAATTCTTGGGTACGATTTATGAGTTACTTTCAGCCCCCATCAATTTCATCGAGATTGTGATTGGCTATGTGGGCGCGGCCGCAACTAAGGCACTGTTTGTAGGTCTTGTCATTCTGGCCACTGCGACGTTCTTTGTGGACATTCGCATTGAACACCCGTTTGCCATGGCGGCTTTCCTGATCCTGTCCTGCCTCAGCTTTTCCTTGCTGGGTTTCATCGTGGGTATCTGGGCGGGTAATTTTGAACAGATGTCGCTTGTCCCCCAGCTTGTTGTGACGCCCCTGATTTTTCTGGGTGGGACGTTTTACTCGATCTCGATGCTACCTCCGCTTTGGCAGACGATCACTCTGTTCAACCCTGTGGTTTATCTGATTTCCGGGTTCCGCTGGTCATTCTATGGTATCGCAGATGTCCCGATATTTTGGAGCCTTCTGGCCATACTGGCCTTCACCGGGGTATGCCTCGCGATCATTGGCTGGATCTTCAAAACCGGTTGGCGCATCCGCAGCTAGGGCGTTGCATTTTTGCCCATCAGGTGTGTGAAATTGGTTCACGTCGCGTTTATGGCGCTTCGGGTCTCTTGTTTACGGCTCCGGCGCGCTCTACATCGGCTTCCATGAAACTCAGCCTGCCCTTCATGAAAAAGCCGCCACTTGTGGCCGTTGTTCGCCTTTCCGGTGCCATTGGAATGGCCGGGCGAGGGTCGATGAACGCGACCGCTCTGGCACCGGTGTTGGAGAAAGCCTTTCGCAAGGGCAAGCCCGCTGCGGTCGCGCTGGAGATCAATTCGCCGGGCGGCTCCCCCGTTCAAAGCTCATTGATCGGTGCGCGTATCCAGCGACTGGCGGAAGAGCTTAAGATCCCTGTTTACGCTTTCGTCGAAGACGTGGCGGCTTCGGGTGGATATTGGTTGGCGGTTTCAGCGGATGAGATTTGGGCCGATGACAGTTCGGTTTTGGGGTCGATCGGCGTGATATCGTCGGGATTTGGCGCGCATGTTTTTCTGGCACGTCAGGGCTTTGAACGACGCGTACATACTGCGGGTCAGTCGAAATCAATGCTCGACCCGTTTGCTCCGGAAAAGAAAGAAGACATTGCACGGCTCAAAGTGCTGCTGGGCGATATCCACGAGAATTTCATAACCCATGTGAAATCTCGCCGGGACGGCAAGCTGGACAGCAGCGCTGATCTGTTCAATGGCGAGGTCTGGCTGGCCCGTCGCGCGCAACAGCTGGGCCTGATCGATGGTATTGCCCATCTAAAGCCCAAGATGCAGGAGAAGTTTGGCGACAAAGTCAGGTTCCGCCGCTATGGCCTGCGCAAACCGATCTGGTCGCGCTTCGGCGCGACGCTGGCGCAGGATGCCATAGCCGGTATTGAGGAGCGCGCTGCCTACGCGCGTTTCGGGTTGTAGAGTGATCATCAAAGCAGTCACCTTGTTCCTGATCGCCATGGGCGTTCTGGCGATGTTCGGCAAGCTACGCTTTCCTGGACAGAAACGATTGAGTTCTGCGAAATGTCCGCGTTGTGGGCGGTTTAGGATCGGCAAAGGCCCGTGTCCTTGCGAAGAAGGAGGCCGTGGATGACGGCATGGCTGTTCTCCGGCCTCGGGCTGCTGATCCTGTTGTTGGCAGGTGACGCGCTGGTGCGTGGGGCCGTGAACCTCAGCCTGCGGTTGGGGGTTCCCGCCCTGATCGTCAGCCTGACAATCGTTGCATTTGGAACTTCGGCCCCTGAGCTGCTGATTGCAATCAGCGCCATCAAGGAAAACGCGCCGGGCATTGCGTTGGGTAACGTGGTGGGCTCGAATACAGCGAATATCTTGCTGGTTCTGGGATTGCCCGCGCTTCTGGCGACCTTGCACACAAGCGAGTGCGACAGCCGCAAGAACTACATCTTCATGCTTCTGGCGTCGGTGTTATTTATCGGGTTGGCTTTTTGCGGGGTCTTTAATCTGCTCAGCGGGGCAATTTTGCTGGCTGCGTTGGCTCTGATCCTCGGCAACGCGTTTCGCGAAGCACATGCGCACCGTAAAGCCTGTGGTGAAGCTTGTGCCGATGAGGACGAGCTTGAGGGTCTTGAGGAAGCAGATCCTGACATGCCTTATTGGAAGGTGGCGATCTACCTGATCCTCGGCTTGATCGGCCTGCCAATGGGTGCGCATCTGCTGGTCGAAAATGCGACCGTCATTGCCCGGAACTATGGTGTGAGCGAAACAGTGATCGGCCTTACGCTGATCGCGGTGGGTACGTCCCTGCCGGAACTGTCGACAACCGTCATGGCTGCCCTGAGGCGACAAGCGGATGTGGCACTGGGTAACGTCATCGGATCGAACATGTTCAATCTGCTGGCCATTGTCGGCATTACGACCTTGTTTGGGCGTATTCCCGTCGATCCTGAATTCCTGCGTTTCGATCTGTGGGTGATGCTCGGTGCGTCGCTCTTGTTGGTTCCTTTTGTGTTCTTCAAGAAAGATATCACACGCGTCTGGGGCCTGATCTTGACAGCGCTCTATGTGATCTATGTTGCAAGCCTGTTAGCCTGACCTGACGAGGAGAATGAGCCCATGACCCGAGCATTGGTGACTGGTGCCGGTAAACGCCTTGGTCGTGCCATGGCGCTGTATTTGGCGCAGCGCGGCATGGATGTCGCTGTGCACTATTCCAGTTCGGACCAGGCCGCGCGTGAAACGGTTGATGAGGTTCAGGCGCTGGGCCGAAGGTCAGTTGCGCTGCAGGCCGATCTGCTTGATGAGGGGCAAGTCAGCTCATTGCTGCCGCGTGCAGCTGAGGCGCTGGGTGGTCCGATCACCTGTCTGGTCAACAATGCATCGATATTTGAGTATGACAATATCCACTCAGCTACCCGCCAAAGCTGGGATCGGCATCTCGACAGCAATCTGCGCGCACCATTCGTACTGACCCAAGCTATGGCCGAGCAGGGGTTGCAGCCGGAGCTTGATGATCAGGGAGAGCCTCTGGCGATTGGGCTGATCGTGAACATGGTGGATATGCGGGTGCGTAAACTGACGCCTGAGTTCATGTCATACACGATTGCCAAGATGGGGTTGTGGGCCTTGACCCGGACTGCAGCGCAGGCTCTGACACCCGCAATCCGTGTGAACGCGATCGGCCCCGGTCCAACGCTACAGGGTCATCGCCAAAGTGATGCCCATTTTAGCGCTCAGCGGCAGAACACGATTCTGGAGCGCGGCGCGAACCCGTCGGATATCACTGCTGCGCTGGGATACTTTCTGGACGCACATGCCGTTACGGGGCAGCTTCTTTGCGTCGATGGTGGGCAACATTTGGGTTGGCAAACACCCGATGTTCTTGGTGTAGAATAAGTAAATCTGCTGCAAGTTTTGCACCGCTCTCATCTCTGTTACTCGAGCGTTACAAAAATGTCTTAATTTTCATACACTTGTCTCAGATCAACAAATTTATCTTTTAAAAACAACACCATAATTTCCTGCCTATTTTTTGTGCAGATCAACGAATAGGCAAGGATTCAAGGGAAAATCACGATGCCCCTAAAGTTATCTGCACAGTTATCCACAGAAGTCGTGGATTTGTTTTCTCTTGATCTGAAGCGCACAAGATTGCAGCCATGGTCAGAGAATCATATCTCAGACTCATGACCGCCAGCACCGATCCCGAATCGTCGACCCAAGCCACCGGCTATGCCTGCATTCAGCGTTATGCGAAAACGCTGGACAGCTCGCCGGGTGTGTATCGGATGTTGGATGGGGACAGCCGAGTTCTTTACGTAGGTAAAGCGCGAAACCTGAAGGCGAGGGTATCGAACTACACCCGCCCGGGACATTCGGGTCGGATCGAGAAAATGATCGCCGCAACTGCCTCGATGATGTTTCTGACCACTCGGACCGAGACCGAGGCGCTGCTGCTGGAACAGAACCTGATCAAGCAGCTCAAGCCCAAATACAACGTATTGTTGCGGGATGACAAAAGCTTCCCGAATATTCTGGTCGCCAAGGATCATGCCTTTCCGCAGATCAAAAAGCACCGAGGGGCGAAGAAAGAAAAGGGGGCTTATTTTGGCCCCTTCGCCAGTGCAGGCGCGGTGAACAGGACGCTGAACCAGCTGCAAAAGGCGTTCCTGCTGCGGAACTGTTCGGATTCCATGTTCGATAGCCGGACCCGGCCGTGCCTGCTCTATCAGATCAAGCGATGTTCTGGGCCGTGCGTCGGACTGATCTCGGAAGCCGATTATCGTGAAAGCGTTAAGGATGCCGAAAGGTTCCTGTCAGGCCGATCTACCAAAGTGCAGGAAGATCTCGCCGCGCAGATGATGGCTGCCTCCGAGGCGATGGAGTTCGAACGAGCCGCCGGTTTGCGCGACCGTATCCGGGCGCTGACGCAGGTGCAGACGTCTCAGGGCATCAATCCGCGCGGCGTGGCCGAGGCTGACGTCATTGGCCTCTATATGGACAGCGGTCAAGCCTGCGTTCAGGTGTTTTTCATCCGGGCCAACCAGAACTGGGGTAACCGCGATTTCTATCCGCGCGTCGGCCCGGATGTGTCACAGGCTGAGGCGATGGAAGCGTTCCTGGGCCAGTTCTATGACAACAAGGAACCACCCCGGCAGTTGATCCTGTCTGATGCAATCGAGAATGCCGATCTGATGCAGGAGGCATTGTCGGAAAAAGCTGGACGCAAGGTGGAAATCCTGGTGCCCCAGCGCGGTGAAAAGCAGGAACTGATCGCCGGTGCCTTGCGCAACGCACGTGAATCGCTGGCCCGGCGGATGTCGGAAAGTGCCACGCAGGCCAAATTGCTACGCGGTGTGGCCGAGGCCTTTGATCTGGACGCGCCACCGAACCGGATCGAAGTTTATGACAACTCTCACATTCAAGGCACCAATGCCGTGGGTGGCATGATCGTCGCGGGCCCAGAGGGGTTCATGAAAAACGCCTATCGCAAGTTCAACATCCGCGGCGATGATCTAACCCCCGGCGATGACTTCGGCATGATGAAAGAGGTCCTGACCCGCCGTTTTACGCGCCTGCAAAAGGAAGATCCGGATCGGGACAAAGGGCATTGGCCCGATCTGCTGCTGATCGACGGTGGTGCAGGGCAGGTGAGCGCCGTGAATGAGATCATGGCCCAGCACGGGGTCGAGGATATCCCGATGGTCGGTGTCGCTAAGGGTGTCGATCGCGATCACGGCAAGGAAGAATTCCACCGCATCGGGCAGCGCCCTTTTGCGCTGAAACGCAACGATCCCGTATTGTACTTTATCCAGCGCTTGCGGGATGAGGCGCATCGCTTTGCCATCGGCACCCATCGCGCGAAACGCGCCAAGGCGGTTGGTGCAACGCCACTGGACGAAATCCCCGGCGTCGGGGCCGCGCGCAAACGCGCCCTGCTGACTCATTTCGGCAGCGCCAAAGCGGTGAGCCGAGCCAATTTGGCGGATCTTAGAGCCGTCGAGGGGATTTCAGCCGGGTTGGCGCAGAAGGTCTATGACTTCTTCCATGACAAGGGCTAGGCTTTTTGCCCCCGCCAAAGGATATAGAGGCCCGACGCCACGATGAGGCCGCAGCCAATCCACATGGTCTGATCCAATCGCTCGCCAAACATCAACACGCCCAAGCCGATACCGAATAACAGCCGCGAATAGCGAAACGGCGTCACAGATGAGACCTCGCCGGTGCGCATCGCCTTCATCAGCGCGGCATAGGCCATGACCCCCATCACAATCGCCCCACCCATGTGCAGGCTGACATTAGGCGTCAGAGTTTGCAGCGGTGTTCCTTCCCAGAATCGATAAGCCAAACCCGCGACAATGATGCAGAGGAAGCCATAGAACCCCAGAACTTCGGTGCCCAGTGTTGCGGGTGCGGCGCGGCTGGCCAGATCGCGCCCCGCAAAGCCGAGCATCCCCAGCACGGCAAGGATTGACAGGGCCGAGAAGCTGTCTCCGGTCGGTTGGATGATGATCACAACGCCAACAAGACCGATCAAAATGGCGCTCCATCGCCGCCAGCCGACGGATTCTCCAAAGAACAACGCGGCCCCTGCGACGACAACCAGTGGTGTGGCCTGCAGGATCACCGTGGCCGATGACAGTGGCGTCAAAGCGATCGCCAGCACATAGAACAAACGTCCAAGAATCTCGAAGACCACACGCACCTTCATTGGGCGCGACAACACGTCGGGCTGGAACAGACGCGTGCTACGTACTGTGGCAACCGCTGCATAGATCACAGCACCACCCGCACCGAACAGTACAAGCACCTGCCAGATCGGGATCGACGCCGAAGCCGCCTTAAGCAGCGCATCCTCCAGCGCGAACAGCGCCATTGCGGCGACCATCCAGGCGCTGCCGATCAGATTTGACCGGGGATCGGTTTGAATATGCGGTGTCATGTCAGCTCTGGGGTGTTGTCTGGTTGGCCAGCCGACAATCTGACGCCAAAGCAATCAAGTGCCAAGATGAAACCTGTAATGTGACCACCGCTGCGACGCTTTGACTTTTAAGACAGCAAACGCTTGTGCTGGGTCAGTTTTTTAAGACCCTGTCTTTTCTGTCTTGAACCGGCGATGTAGGGTCCAAGCCATGAAATGGAACCTGCCGAATATTCTGACTGTACTGCGCCTTGTGGCGGCCCCCGGTCTCGCCGTGATGTTTCTGTATTTCACCCGTCCCTATGCGGATTGGTTTGCTTTGATCCTGTTCCTGTCAGCGGCGATCACCGATTGGTTCGACGGGTATCTGGCGCGCGCCTGGAAACAGGAAACGAAGATTGGCGCCATGCTGGATCCCATTGCCGACAAGGCAATGGTGGTAATCGCGCTGATGATATTGGTGGGCTATTCGACTGAACACTGGACACCATGGCTGGTCCTGCCCGCGACAGTGATCCTGTTTCGCGAAGTCTTTGTCTCAGGCTTGCGAGAGTATCTGGGCGATGTGGCCGGAACCCTGAAGGTCACCAAGCTGGCCAAGTGGAAAACGACGGCACAGATGGTAGCGATCGCGATCCTGTTCTCGCAGGGGATATTCGAGCACCATTTTGTGATGGCCACGTTTGGCATGGATGCGACAACCATTGATCAGGTTCTGGCAGGGCAGGTCGAGGACCTGAACAACATCCGCTGGCATCTTGAGGCCATGTTCTGGTCAGGTCGTATCGGGCTATGGCTGCTCTGGATCGCCGCGACGCTGACATTGATCACGGGCTATGACTACCTACGTAAAGCCATGCCCCACCTGAAGGAGAGCTAACCGATGAACGTGCTGTATTTCGCTTGGGTGCGCGAACGCATCGGCCTGCCGAAAGAGAAGATTGAAACTGAGGCCGCAACAGTCAGCGATTTGGTCGCGGAACTGAGCGCGCGTGAGGATCGCTATGCTGCTGCCTTTGCCGATCTGTCGGCCTTGCGCGTGGCGCTGGACCAAGAGCTTTCGGATTTTGACGCCCCGCTGACCGGTGTGCGCGAGGTTGCGTTCTTTCCGCCCATGACGGGTGGCTAGAATGCGGATCGTCGTACAGGAGGCCCCGTTCGATCTGGGGGCCGAAGCCAACGCTTTTGCCGCCGGGGACGATACCAACGGGGCCATCGTGACCTTCACAGGCGTTGTGCGCGATCTGGCTTCGGGCGATCTGGATGTGATGGAGATCGAGCACTATCCTGGCATGACCGAACGCGCCCTAACCAAGATCGCGGAAGAGGCGCAAGCCCGTTGGTCACTGGGCAACGTTCTGGTGATCCACCGCCACGGAAGGCTTGCTCCGGGTGACCGTATCATGATGGTCGCCACCGCTGCACCACACCGCAAAGATGCGTTTGAGGCGGCGGAATATCTGATGGATTACCTCAAGTCTCGCGCGCCATTCTGGAAGAAGGAAATCACCACGTCCGGAGCGGATTGGGTGGCTGCCAAGGACGAGGATGAAGACGCGCTGACTCGCTGGTAGGAAGTAGGGTGCCTAATCTGCGTTGTTGATCCGCCCGCGCATCTCTTCGGCTTCCTGCCGCGCCGCGCGCAGCCCTTCCATTGCGGCATTCAACTCGGCTTCGGTTTGAGTCAGCTGGTTGGTCAGCTCTGCCTCGCGCTGCTGAAGATATGTGATTGCCTGATCGCGTGTTTCTTCGGCCTCGTGCAGTTCCTGACTCATGCGGTCAAGATCGGCCACGTCGCTTTGGCGAACACGGGACAGCCGATGGGCCAGCCAGTTGGCGAACCAACCCATGCAGAAAGCTGCGAACAGGATGATGGCTGTGGCGATGATGAATTCTGTTCTGTTCAACTTACTGGTCCTCTGAGCCTGCATCCGGTGCGTCGGTTTCAGGTGTCTCGATTTCGGCCTCAGATTCGGCCTCGGCTTCCATCGCCTCAAGCCCGGTCAGGGTGTTGGCCACGGGTTCAGGACGGATCAGGCGAAACTCGATGCGGCGGTTCTCTTCGCGGCCTTCTTCGGTTTCGTTATCGGCGATGGGCTGCGTCTCGCCATACCCGACCGCAGAAAAGCTTGAGGTCGGCACGCGCCGTCCGCGCAATTCGTTCAGGATCGACTGCGCGCGCGACTGGCTGAGCTGCTGGTTCATCTCTTCACGGCCCTGACTGTCGGTATGGCCCTGAATCTCCAACCGGATGGGGCCACATTCACGCAGGATGTCCGCGATCTGGTTCAGGGCATCGCGCGAGTCTGCTGCGACGGTGGCTGATCCCGGTTCGAACGCAATCTTGCTGGCGGCCTGAACCTCGGCCAGCTGCTCTTCGCAGACCTCGGGGTCGGGCGGTGCGTCGGCGGGTGCGGGCGGCTCCTGATAGGTGATTGACAGGGTGTAATCCTGCGCTTCGCCCAGCTTGTCCGACAGCATGCCGGCGATCCGGGCCTTGGCGTCGGGATCATGGCTGATGCCCGACAGCGCTACATTGTCCGGCGTAACGGTCAGGGCGCCATTGTGCAGTTGCGACAGTGCCTCCAGCCCGGCCAAGACGCGTATGGGCCAATCCGCGGGCAGGTCCGGTGCAATCCGGGTGGCTGTGTGCACCTGCAATGATCCAAAGGCGGCACGTGCAAAGCTGTCGGTCATTTCACGCAGCGTTTCGTCACTCAGACGGCCACGCAGTTGAACCAAACCCTCAGGGCTACGTGTTGCGACGAATTCAATAGGCCCAGTCGGGTCATCCGGTTCGGGTTCGGGAAGAATTGCATGCAAGGCGAAGACCTCGGGCAGCGTATTTTCGAGCTCTCCCACGATGCGGTCGAACTCCAAAGGGTTAGTCCCTTGTGTGGCAACTAGAGTGATATCTGCATCCGACAGAGTAACTGAACCCTGACCAAGTTCGGATAGCGCACGAATGCTGAGCTGCGCTGCATTCGCCCAACGCGGAGACGGTACGCCTAGCCCAATGGTGCAGGAATAGGGGCCGGTTAATCCGGCCTCTTGTGCTGCAGCGACGATGATGTCGCGCGCAACTTCATCCTGGGCCGAGCACGCATCAAACTGCCCGCCATCCTCATCTATCAGATAGCGCAGCGTGAATGGTGTGATTACCGGGCGAGGTGCCGAAATCGAAAGGCCGATTCGCAGACCTGGTGGCGCGGCGCGGCTCAGGTCTTGTTCCAGCTGGTCTTTCTCTTGCTGGCTATCGGCAATGGCCGTGATACGCACCAACCCTGGGCTGGCAGATATCTTGGCCCGTGGCAAATCCGAGAGCGCTTCGATCGCATAGTCGATTGCCTGATCCCAACCGTCTGGCTTGGGATAGTCGGCACTTTCCATCAGGTCCGAAACTGACGCGTCCCGATCAAGGCGTTGCAGCCTGTCTACCAGATCATCGCGATCCAGAGCCGCAGGTACTAGCCCGATAATCGAAATTCCACTGTCATTGCGCAAGATCTCGGTAGAAAAGCGGGGCGGTGTCAGATCGGCGGTGGGAGCAACCTCCATCTCGTCAATGACGCGCGAGGTGTCGACCTCGGTGCCCGCAGCGATCAGGGCGTTGAATCGGGTCGCCTCAGTCGGGGCCGTGCCGGTCAGAACGACACGCAGGCCGTCGGATTCGACTTCGGCCCAATCATGCCCCTGCAAGTTCAAGGCCTTTCGCACGGCCAGTTCCGAGGCGTCTTCGATGTTGCTGACCGCAAATCCAGCGACCACCAGCGATAGCACGGCGGACACCGCGAAAATCAACGCAACAGCTAGGGCGTAAGGCAGACGCATGGGCGAAATCGAGACTCCTCGGGCGGTTGGTTCCGGGACTCATACAGAGCGCAGCACAGAGGTGCAATCAGAGGAAAAGGGCGACGCAGAGGAAGATCAGCGGAATCAAGCCGGTGTCGCGATTGGCCCGGAAAAGCTGCAGCAATTTGGCGTTGTCCTCCGTGTCCAGCCCCCGCAATTGCCAGGCCAGATGCCACCCCATCGCCCAAGGCCCGCCAAGGGCGACCGCCAAAGCAAGAACCGATGTCCCGGGCAAAGCCGCGTCGATAATTGCAAAGGCCATTAGACTGACGGTTCCAATCAGAAAATACTTGAGCCAACGGGCGGTATCGGTGCCAAACAGCCGTGCGGTGGACTTGATGCCGATCAGCTCGTCATCCTCGGCATCCTGATGGGCGTAGATCGTGTCGTAGAACAAAGTCCAGGCGATTCCTGACAGATAAAGCATGATCGCAGGCCAGCCTACGGTGCCGGTATGTGCTGCCCAGGCTAGCAATGCGCCCCAGTTGAAGGCCAGCCCTAGAAAAATCTGCGGCCACCACGTAAAACGTTTCGCATAGGGATAGATGGTAACAGGCAGCAAAGACAGAACCCCCATCGCAATCGCGGCCCGGTTGAAGGTCAGAAGGATGGCCAGGGCCAACAGACATTGCAGCACCATCCAGAATGCAGCCTGACGGACACTCACCTGACCCGAGGGAATCGGGCGCGACCTTGTACGCTCGACCTTCCCGTCAAACTCACGATCAGTAATGTCATTCCACGTACAGCCCGCGCCGCGCATCAAAAACGCACCAATGGCACAACCAACTGCGATCCAAAGATCCTCCCATCGTGGTGCGCCGTCGCTCAGGATGGCCAAGGCCAGACCCCACCAGCAGGGAATCAGCAGAAGCCATGTGCCGATGGGTCGGTCTGCGCGGCTGAGCCGCAAGTAAGGGCGGGCAAAGGCGGGGGCGTGGGTGTCTACCCAATTGCCGGTTACGGCATCGGCGACCTGACCGTCTGGTGTTGGGGCATTGCCTTGCATATGTAGGGTCTCATGAATGCGAAGATCAGACTGTATGTAGAGCACCCTTTGGGTCCGGGGCAATCGGTTCCTTTGACGCGCGAGCAGGCGCATTATCTGTTCGGTGTCATGCGCCTGTCGGTTGGGGGGCAGGTCGCGCTATTCAATGGCAGCGATGGCGAGTGGCAGGCAGAGGTAGCAGAAGCAAGTAAACGAGGCGGAATTCTGTCGTGCGTGGAGCAATCGAAACCTCTGCAATTACCGCCCGATCTGTGGCTTCTCTTTGCACCGATCAAGAAGGCGCGGACCGATTTCATCGTTGAAAAAGCAGCTGAAATGGGGGCCGCACGGATCATGCCGGTGCAGACCGAATTCACCAACTCCGAGCGCATTCGGCAGGATCGCTTGCAGGCCCACGCAATTGAGGCGGCCGAACAATGTGGCGGCACTTTTGTGCCTGAGGTCGCTGACCTCCAGCGATTGGATCGTATCCTGGGCGCGTGGCCCGATGATCGCCAATTGATGTTCTGTGACGAGGCAGAAGCCGGCTCGGCCCTGCGCTTGGCGGAGAATGAGAAAGGCAAGCCGTGGGCGATCCTGATCGGCCCCGAGGGTGGGTTTTCCGAGCCCGAACGCAAACGGTTGGCAGAGCTGCCATTTACCCATGTGGTCAGCCTCGGCCCACGTATCCTGCGCGCCGATACAGCAGCCGTTGCGGCGATGACAATGTGGCAGCAAGCGTTGGGAGATTGGACGTGACGTGGCAATTGGCGCAGGAAACGGACCTGTCCAGGATCGACTCGTTTTTGTCCCAACATATCCAAACATCGATGTTCCCTTTGGCCAATCTACGGGATTTTGGCCTGTGCGGTACGCATCCCCGGTCGTTGAATGCATGGACGCTTGGCAGCCCGTTGCGTGCGGTCTTTGCCATAACAAATGAAGGCATGATCCTGCTGCAATGTCCCGACTGTTCGGATACCGAACTTGCCGCAGCGATTGACCTTATTCGAGGCCGGGCCCTGTTCGGCATCGCGGCTGAGGCAACGCAGGCTCGTCGGATAATCCGGTTGGCAGGTTGGGAAGGGCGACCCGCGACCCTGAACAGCGATGAGCCGGGGTTTTCCCTGGCGCTGGATCGACTCCAAATACCGGTTTTCAGTGGGGCAGATCTCATGCCGCTTACTGATGTCGATCGTTCGGTCCTTGAAGACTGGCGAGAAAGCTACCTCATCGAAGCCATGGATTTTGATCCTTTGCGTGCACAGACGCAGGCTAGGAAGGATATCAAGACCTATATCGAGCGGGATTCGCATCGAGTTTTGCTACATAATGGCCAACCGGTCAGCATGACCGGCTTCAACGCCCGCCTGCCTGATGTGGTGCAGATCGGCGGTGTCTACACGCCACCAGATTTACGAGGGCGGAGCTATGCGCGTTTGGCTGTTGCCCTGCATCTGGTTGAGGCGCGCGATGCGGGAGTTTCCAGGGCTGTCCTCTTTGCGGCTTCCGATGCGGCAGCGCGTGCCTATATATCCATTGGGTTCCAGCCTGCGGGTCAATACTCGCTGATCCTGTTCAAAAACCCGGAGGACGTGGCATGAGTTTCTTTCGACCCGAAGCCAAACTGGCCCTGTGGCGCTGGCGCGAAGTGCTGGTTGCAGGGTTTGTTCTGATCCTCGGCCTCAGCTGGATCAGCGGCCCCGGCGGATTGCTGGCGTGGTTGGGGTGGCTGCTGATCGTCGTCTCGATGGCACTGGCGGTGATCGGAGTGCAACGCGCGCGCTTTCGCAATGGTGCGGGAGGACCGGGTGTGGTGACTATTGATGAAGGCCAGATCACCTATCTGGGCCCGCTCGACGGCGGCATCGTTGCAGCCCGCGAAATCGAGCGGTTGGCGTTGGATCCGACCTCGCAACCTGCGCATTGGGTTTTGGATCAGCCAGGGCAGCCGACCCTTCACATTCCGGTGAACGCCGAAGGGGCCGAGGCACTGTTTGATGTGTTCTCAGCACTTCCGGGGCTTAAAACCGAGCAAATGCTGTCGGAACTCAACGGTCGTGCGGCACATCCGGTGGTGATCTGGGAACGCACGCCGTCACGGCCTGCGCACCTTAGGCTGCATTGACACTGGCGCGGTTTGCGCTCAGGACTGACCGCCAAGACAGACACATCAGGATCGGAGCACGGGTCACATGTCCATCCCCCAGTCCGGCGGCGGACCGATCGAACGCCATGAGCAACTGGCCGAATATCTGGAATCGGGCTGCAAGCCCAAGGAAGATTGGCGCATCGGAACCGAGCACGAAAAGTTCGGCTATTGCAAAGACACTCTGAAACCACTGCCGTTTGAAGGCAAACGGTCGATTGTGGCCGTGCTGGAAGGTCTGCGAGACCGCCATGGCTGGGCTGAAGTGCGTGAAGCTGGACATTTAATCGGGCTTGAGAAGGACGGCGCGAACGTCAGCCTGGAACCAGGCGGTGCGTTGGAACTGTCCGGCGCTCCGCTCGAGACAATTCATGAAACGTGTGATGAGGTGAACACTCACCTGCGTGAAGTGAAGGATATCGCCGATGAGATCGGTGTAGGCTTTATTGGTCTGGGCGCAGCCCCGATCTGGACCCATGAAGAGATGCCGTTGATGCCCAAAGGCCGTTACCGGCTGATGAACGATTATATGGAGAAAGTCGGCACCATGGGCCGTGCCATGATGCGGCGCACCTGCACGGTTCAGGTCAATATCGACTTCGGGTCCGAGGCCGACATGGTGCAGAAGCTGCGCGTCGCGCTGGCCCTTCAGCCGGTCGCGACGGCGCTGTTTGCGAACTCTCCGTTTTTCGAGGGCAAGGTGAACGGCCAGAAAAGCTGGCGCAGTTATATCTGGCGGCATCTGGACGATGCACGGACGGGCATGCTGCCCTTTGTGTTCGAAGAAGGCTTCGGGTTCGAACGCTATGTACAATATGCGCTCGATGTACCGATGTATTTCGTCTATCGCGACGGCCAGTATATCAACGCGCTGGGCATGTCGTTCCGCGACTTCCTGCAGGGCAAACTGCCTGCACTGCCCGGCGAGACGCCGACTCTGTCCGATTGGGCCGATCACCTGACCACGGCATTCCCCGAAGCGCGGATCAAGAAGTTCATGGAGATGCGCGGTGCCGATGGTGGCCCATGGCGTCGCCTATGCGCTCTGCCTGCATTCTGGGTTGGTCTGACCTATGACCAAACTGCGCTGGATGCCGCTTGGGATCTGGTCAAAGGCTGGGATGCCGAGACGCGCGAAGCGCTGCGGGTTGAGGCTGCCAAGGATGGTCTGCAAGCGCAGGTTGGCAACATCAACATGCATGATCTGGCGCGCGAAGTGGTCTCGATCGCCGAGGCCGGTCTGGCGTCGCGCGCGCGCCCCGGTGCGGGTGGTCTGGTGCAGGACGAAACGCATTTCCTGAACGCGCTCAAGGACAGCATCGATACGGGCAAGGTGCCCGCAGATGAGTTGCTGGATCACTACAATGGCGACTGGAATGGCGATCTGACCCGGATTTATCCCGAATACAGCTATTGATCCCCACCGTCCCGCTTGCATTCGCGGGGCGGGGCCGATAGCAGGTTGGCGACCAAATTCAGAGGGCGTCATGGACGATCTTAAGGCAAAATATCTGGGCCAAATCGCCGAAGCTGGCGATGAAAACGCGCTTGAGGCGATCCGCGTCGCCGCCGTCGGCAAAAAAGGCGAGGTCGCGCTGAAGATGCGCGAGCTGGGCAAGATGACCCCCGAGGAACGTCAGGTCGCAGGCCCCGCGCTGAACGCCCTGAAGGATGAGATCAACTCGGCGCTTTCTGCCAAAAAGGCCGCGCTTGCCGACGCCGCGCTGGATGAGCGTCTGCGCACCGAGTGGCTCGACGTTACACTACCGACCCGGGCACGTCGTCAGGGCTCGATCCACCCGGTCAGCCAGGCGACCGAGGAACTGACCGCGATCTTTGCCGAACTGGGTTTCTCGGTGGCCGAAGGGCCGCGGATCGAGACCGACTGGCACAACTTTGACGCTCTGAACATCCCCGGCCACCACCCTGCGCGGGCCGAGATGGACACATTCTACATGCACCGCGCCGAGGGCGACAATCGCCCGCCGCATGTGCTGCGCACCCATACTTCCCCAGTGCAGATCCGCTCGATGGAACTGCAGGGCGCGCCGATCCGCGTGATCTGCCCGGGCGGTGTCTACCGCGCCGACTATGACCAGACCCACACGCCGATGTTCCATCAGGTCGAGGGGCTGGCCATCGACAAAGACATCTCGATGGCGAACCTGAAATGGGTTCTGGAAGAGTTCGTGAAAGCGTTCTTCGAGGTCGACGACGTCGAGCTGCGCTTCCGCGCCTCGCACTTCCCCTTCACCGAGCCATCGGCCGAGGTCGATATCCGCTGTTCGTGGGACAACGGTCAGCTGAAGATCGGTGAGGGCGATGACTGGATGGAGATTCTAGGCTCGGGCATGGTCCACCCCAAGGTGATCGCGGCCGGTGGGATTGATCCCGAGGTCTATCAGGGCTTTGCGTTCGGCATCGGTATCGACCGTCTGGCGATGCTGAAATATGGCATTCCGGATTTGCGGGCGTTCTTTGATTCCGACCTCCGTTGGCTGCGGCACTATGGGTTTGCGGCATTGGATATGCCGAATTTGCATGGTGGTTTGAGCCGATAGAGTGCGTGTTGGATAGCTGTCTGATAGCATGCCAAGACTGGTGGAAGCAGCGAGTTTCCAAAAGACCATTGGTTTGGTTCTTGGGTCTTTTTATCGCCAGTGTATTGCCTCTCATGCTCACTTCTTGGGTATGGGGTAACGACTCAGCGGCAATCTTTATTGTGTTTATTGGATCTTTACTGCTGTTTTTGCCTGGAATGATAGTTGCTGGCATGGAGTTTGCACGACCAGGTGCGTTTCAGCTTCGCGACAGAATTCAGAGAGAAAAGACGCGGGATTTGATAGACAAAAGGAAGGGCGGATTTTGGAATTGGTGGTGATCCGTTTGGTTTTCTGACCAGCGCGGCTTTGTGATTTGATCCGTTGTAGGGTGGGGTTTCACCCCACCGTGGGGTGGTTGGTGGGGTGAAACCCCACCCTACACCAATAAGTTACGTGACAGGGCGGAGCATGTCGCTAGGCTCCGGCGTATGATCTATCAACTGCTTTTTCTTCTGCTGACTGCGACTCCGGCTTTTGCCATGGGGCCCTGGAAATCTGACTGCCACGGCGATACCGCCTGTCAGATCGGCGACCGCTCGTACCATGTGATGGAACCTGATGGTTGGGATGGCGAAACGCCTCTGCCGGTGCTGTTGCATTTCCACGGCTGGGCGCGGCAGGGCGATGTGGTGGTGAACCATGAGCGCATCGCCGGGGCGACCAGGCTGCGTGATGTGCTGTTGGTGGCTCCGAATGGGCTGGGCAAAAGTTGGAACTTCTGGACTGCTGATACCGCAGACGTGCCGTTCGCAGATCGCGTGCTTGAGGACGTCGCCAAACGCTATCCCATTGATCCTGAGCGTATCTATGTCTCGGGCTATTCTTATGGCGGCGCAATGGCGTGGCGCTATGTCTGCCAGTCGGGAAACGACATCGCCGCTCTGCTGGCGGTAGCGGGCTCGATCCGCCAGACCGAGGACTGCCCGGAAGCCCCGCGCGAGGTGCGTCATGTTCATGGGCTGGACGATACGGTGATGGATTTTCCCTTTGGGCCGGATGGCGACACGACCTATCCGGTGGCGCTGTGGAAGGCCAAGTTCAACTGCAACGGCGCGACCCCGCGCGGGGATTGGAGCGTGAAGCCGTTCCTGACGCTCAGCCGGGTAGAGTGGACCGATTGCGCGCAAGGGCAGGTGACACTGGACACCCATCCCGGCGGGCACTTTATTCCCCACGGCTGGATCGGCTGGCAGCTGGACGAGCTTTTGGGTCGCACCCCTACCTATCCGTGAGCCGCAGCGCTTGCACCTTGGCGCAATCTTTGCCATTGCCTGTGCCGACTGAATGTTTGCCGAAAAAGGCCCGCTGCAATGAAATTCACTCTGTCCTGGCTGAAAGACCACCTCGATACGGATGCGTCGGTTGATGAGATTGCCGAAGCGCTGACCGATCTCGGGCTTGAGGTCGAAGAGATCGTCAACCCGGCGGACCGTCTGGCGGGCTTTACGCTGGGCCATGTGAAACATGCCGAGAAGCACCCGGACGCCGATAAGCTGCGCGTTTGCACGGTTGAAACCGACGAGGGCGATCTGCAGATCATTTGCGGCGCGCCCAATGCGCGCGAAGGCATCACCGTGGTGGTTTGTAAACCTGGTATGTATATTCCCGGCCTGGATATCACCATCAGCGTCGGCAAGATCCGTGGCGTCGAGAGCTTTGGCATGATGGCATCCGAGCGCGAGCTTGAGCTGTCGGATGAACATGACGGGATTATCGAGCTGCCTTCGGGCGAGGTCGGCGACAAGTTTGTCGATTGGTTGGCTGAGAACGATCCGTCAAAGGTTGATCCGATGATCGAGATCGCGATCACGCCGAACCGCCCGGATGCGCTGGGTGTTGCGGGTATTGCGCGTGATTTGGCAGCGCGCGGGTTGGGCACGCTGAAAGTGCGCGATTACACTCCGGTGCCGGGTGATTTCGAAAGCCCGATCAAAGTGTCGATCGACGAGGATACGCTGGACGGCGCGCCGCATTTCACCGGGCGTCTGATCCGTGGCGTAAAGAACGGCCCGAGCCCTCAGTGGCTGCAGGATCAACTGAAAGCGATTGGTCTGCGTCCGATCTCGGCTCTGGTGGATATCACCAATTATATGACCTTCGACCACAACCGTCCGCTGCACGTGTTCGACGCGGACAAGGTGCAGGGCAATTTGCGGGTGCATCGCGCCAAGGGTGGTGAAAAGCTGGTCGCGCTTGATGAAAAAGAATACTCCCTTCAGCCTGGCATGATGGTGATTTCGGACGACAAAGGCCCGGAATCTATCGCGGGTATCATGGGCGGCGAGGAAACCGGTTGTACCGAGGAGACTGTGAACGTCTTCCTTGAAAGCGCGTTCTGGGATCATGTACAGATCGCCCTCACAGGTCGGGCGCTGAAGATAAACTCGGACGCGCGGTATCGATTCGAGCGCGGCGTCGACCCGGAATACACGCGCGAAGGGTTGGAGCATGCGACGCAGATGATCTTGGATATCTGCGGCGGTGAAGCCTCGAATGTGGTCGAGGCGGGCAAAGCGCCGAACCACGCGCGGGCCTACAAACTGGACGCGGCGCGCGTGCAGTCCTTGGTCGGGATGGAGATTCCGGAAAGCGAGCAGCGGCAGACACTGACCCGTTTGGGCTTTCGTCTGGATGGCGAGATGGCGCATGTGCCCAGCTGGCGACCCGATATCATGGGGGAGGCCGATCTGGTGGAAGAGGTTGCGCGGATCGCTTCTCTGACCAAGTTGCAGGGTATTCCGCTGCCGCGTACGACAGCAGGTATCCCCAAACCGGTCATGACACCCACGCAGCGTCGCCAGTCGATGGCGCGCCGGACCTGTGCAGCGCTGGGGTACAATGAATGTGTGTCTTATACCTTCATCGATCAGGCCTCGGCAGCCTTGTTCGGGGGCGGTGACGCAGCAACCATGTTGGAAAACCCGATCTCGTCCGAGATGAGCCATATGCGCCCTGATCTGCTGCCTGGTCTGCTGCAAGCGGCGGCGCGCAATCAGGCGCGGGGTTATGCCGATCTGGCCTTGTTCGAGGTCGGGCCAGTGTTCCACGATGGTGAGCCGGGGGATCAACAGACACAGATTACCGGCCTGTTGGTTGGGCGTAGCGGTCCCAAGGACGTGCATGGTGCTTCCCGTCCCGTTGACCTGTTTGATGCCAAAGCCGACGCAGAGGCGGTGCTTGCCGCCATTGGTGCGCCTGCCAAGGTTCAGATCCTTCGTGGCGGCGATGCCTGGTGGCACCCGGGTCGGCACGGCAAGATTTGTCTGGGCCCCAAAAAGGTTCTGGGCGTTTTTGGTGAATTGCATCCGCGCGTGTTGCAGGCGTTGGATATCAAGGGTCCGGCAATGGCGTTCACCATCTGGCCGGATCAGGTGCCGATGCCACGTAAATCCGGTGCGACCCGTTCTGCCTTGGAATTGCGCGACCTGCAGGCGGTCGAGCGCGATTTCGCCTTTGTTGTAAATGCGGATATCGAAGCTCTGACGTTGGTCAATGCGGCTGCGGGTGCTGATAAGGCTCTGATCGAGGACGTGCGCGTCTTTGACGAATTCATTGGCGGTAGCGTCGGCGAGGGCAAGAAGTCTCTGGCCATTACCGTAAGGCTCCAGCCGTCGGACGCGACCCTGAAGGAAAAGGATATCGAGGCGGTCAGCACCAAGATTGTCGAAAAAGTGATGAAAGCCACTGGCGGCGTCTTGCGGGGATGAGTTGGTTTTCGCCTCCGGCGGGAGTATTTTTGAAATGATAAAGGGGCCATTGCGCCCCTTTTTCACGGGAGGAGAGAAAAATGCTGAAGGTCTATTTGTCCGGTGAGATTCACACGGATTGGCGCGAGCAGATCATTGCGGGCGCCGATGGGTTGGATGTTGAGTTCAGTAGCCCGGTCACCGATCACGGTGCTTCGGACGATTGCGGTGTCACGATCTTGGGGGCCGAGCCGAACAAGTACTGGCACGATCACAAGGGTGCCATGGTCAACGCGATCCGGACCCGCAAGGGCATATCAGACGCGGATGTTGTGGTTGTACGCTTTGGGTACAAATACAAGCAGTGGAACGCGGCATTTGACGCGGGCTATGCGGCAGCACTGGGCAAGTCGATCATTGTTCTGCACGGGGCTGATCATCAGCACGCGCTGAAAGAAGTAGATGCAGCAGCACTCGCCGTCGCTGAAGAACCCGCGCAAGTTGTTGAGATCTTGCGCTACGTTCTAACAGGCGCGCTGCCTGGGTAACCCGATGGCCCGTGGCGGCGGATTTGGATCCCGCCGCACAGGCCTTGTGTATCAATCCCGTGAGGGGATGTTCAGTCCTCTTTGCACTGCGGGTCGATCCAGGAACCTATCCAGATAGCGCGTAACGTTGCCATAGCTTTCCCAGCCTATGACATCCTTGACGCCGTAATAATCTAAACCGCGCAGCCAGGGCGCGATTGCGATATCCGCGATCGAGAATTCTCCGGCGATCCAATCTTGGCCGTCCAGTTGCCGGTCGAGAACGTTCAGCAGGCGTTTGGCCTCGGACACGTAGCGTTCGCGCGGGCGGGGGTCTTCGATTTCAGCCCCTGCGAATTTGTGGAAATACCCAAGCTGGCCAAACATTGGTCCGATACCGCCCATCTGAAACATAACCCATTGGGTGACCCGGTGCTTGTCGCTTTTGTTCTGACCCAGCAGCTTACCGCTCTTTTCAGCGAGGTACAGAAGGATTGCACCGCTTTCGAACAAAGCCAACGGAGCATCGTCGGGCCCGTTCGGATCAATGATCGCCGGGATCTTGTTGTTCGGGTTCAGAGAAAGAAACTCCGGGCTTTTGACATCTGCATCGGCCAGTGTGACACGATGTGCCTCGTAAGGCAGGCCGGTTTCTTCCAGCATGATCGACGCCTTTACCCCGTTGGGTGTGGGGAAGGAATAAAGCTGAATCCGCTCGGGGAACTGTGGGGACCATTTATTCATGATCGGGAATTGGATTGTGTCCAGCATGATGGGCTCCTTTTATCGCGCCTGTCTCGGTCAATCTGGTAATTTGTGGCGCTTTTGTAAGGTCCAATTCTGTGCGTGATCGGTCAGTCGATGTTTGCTGGGGAACAGCAGGGGGAAAACTCGGAAATCCCGCACCTAGACCTGCGCGCAAAATTAGCCCAGACTTTTCAGCGATCCCGCGCCAAAAGGCGCGGGTTTGCTGTTGGCGCAAAGGAGAAGCGTGTGGAAGATGTCGTAACACAGGTGGGCGCATTTGGTCCGCTGATCATGAGCGCGATCAAAGCGTTGATCGTTCTGGTATTGGGTTGGATCGTTGCCGGAGCCATTAGCGGTCTGGTGCGGCGGCGGATCAACGCCACGCCACATATCGACCCGACTTTGGGGAATTTCGTTGCGAGCCTCGTGAAATGGGTGCTGCTGGCGATTGTCTTTGTCGCCGTTCTGGGCATTTTCGGAATCGAGGCGACCAGCATCGTGGCCATTCTGGGTGCCGCATCCCTGGCCATCGGTTTGGCGCTGCAGGGAACACTCAGCGATCTGGCCGCGGGCGTGATGCTGGTGGTGTTCCGGCCCTATAAGCTGGGCCAATATGTCGATATTGGTGGCACAGCGGGTACTGTGAAAGACCTGAACCTGTTCACGACCGAGCTGGTGACGCCGGACAACGTGCAGATCATCGTGCCAAACGGTCAGGCTTGGGGTTCGGTGATCACCAACTATTCCGCCCATGACACCCGCCGGGTCGATCTGGTGTTTGGCATCGACTACGGCGATAGCGCGGATGAGGCTATGAACATCATCCTGGATGTGGCCAAAGCTGACGATCGTATCATGGCTGATCCTGAGCCCTGGGTGCGCGTGACAAATCTTGGGGATAGTTCGGTTGATCTGACCGCGCGCCTGTGGTGCGCAGCGGCTGACTATTGGGATGTGAAGTTTGAACTTACCAAAGCGATCAAAGAAGCGTTTGACGCCAAAGGCGTATCCATCCCGTATCCGCATTCTGTGGAGATTCACAAAGAGGCGTAAGCCTCCCGCCCGTCGATCGGGCATTGAAATGCCCTCCTCTGGTTGGGCCGGGCACCGCGCTAAGGCGCGGTGCTTTTTTGTGCGACCCTTGGTCCAGAAAACAACAGCGCCGCGCTATTGGCGCGGCGCTGGGCCCAAGTCTGTAAAGCGTCCTTTGAAAAAGGACGCTTTCAGAGGCGGGAGCGCTCTTAGTTCAACAGAGTTGTTGGATCGACAGAGTCGATGTTGAGGGCGGTGCCCACCGCTTCGTAAGTCAGCTTGCCGGCGTGGACGTTCAAACCTGCCAGCAGGTGTGCGTCGTCCTTACAGGCCTGCTTCCAGCCCTTGCTTGCCAGCGATAACATGAACGGCATGGTTGCGTTGCCCAGTGCGATGGTCGAAGTCCGGGCAACCGCACCGGGCATGTTGGCGACGCAGTAGTGCATGATGCCGTCAACTTCGTAAACCGGATTGGCGTGGGTGGTGGCTTTCGAGGTTTCAAAACAGCCGCCCTGATCGATCGCAACGTCTACCAGAGCCGCGCCGGGCTTCATGGTCGACAGCTGTTCGCGCGAGATCAGTTTGGGAGCAGCTGCGCCCGGGATCAGGACCGCACCGATGACCAGGTCGGCATCCTGGATCAGCTCGGCTGTCGCACCAGCGGTTGAATACTGGTTCTTGAAGGTTCCGCCGAACACATCGTCCAGATAGCGGAGACGCGGCAGCGAACGGTCCAGTACGGTCACATCCGCACCCATGCCTGCGGCAATCTTCGCTGCGTGGGTGCCTACGACGCCTCCGCCGATGACGATCACTTTGGCAGGGCCTACACCCGGAACACCACCCATCAGAACGCCGCGGCCACCGTTGGCCTTTTGCAGAGTCCAGGATCCAACTTGCGGAGCCAAGCGACCGGCAACCTCGGACATCGGCGCCAGCAGCGGCAGGCCGCCATTGGAGTCAGTCACGGTCTCATAGGCAATCGCGGTGCAGCCGGATTCCAGCAGATCGTGAGTCTGGTCTGGATCGGGTGCCAGGTGCAGATAGGTGAACAGCAACTGACCTTCGCGCAGCATTTTACGCTCGACCGCCTGAGGCTCCTTGACCTTGACGATCATATCAGCCGTGGCGAACACTTCTTCTGCAGTGTCGACGATGCGGGCACCTGCCGCTACATAAGCATCGTTATCAAAGCCCGAGCCCATCCCGGCACCGGTTTCGATGATGACTTCGTGACCGCGGGCCACAGCTTCGCCAGCAGCGTTCGGGGTCATCCCGACGCGGAATTCCTGAGGTTTGATTTCCTTGGGGCAGCCGATTTTCATGTGAGACTCCATTCATAAACTGCCTAAATTATGGGCATAAATTGGCGCAATTTTTGTGAAACCCCACTTGCTAAACACACAATCTGCGGGAAAATATTCAGCGTATAGACAACTTGACGCAATGGATGTGCGCAAATGACGATTGACGCAACAGATCGGAAGATTCTGGCAGCCCTGCAGCGCAAAGGGCGGATGTCAAATTCGGAATTGTCCGAACAGGCGAATCTATCCCCTTCGGCCTGCCACCGACGCGTGCAGCGACTTGAGGCCGAGGGTTATATCAAGGACTACGTCGCCCTGTTGGATGCACGGAAGTTGAACGTTCCAACCACTGTGTTTGTCGAGATCACGTTGCAGGGTCAGGCGGAAGAAGTGCTGGAGGCGTTCGAAAAAGCCGTAGCACGGATTCCGGATGTGCTGGAATGCCATTTGATGGCGGGCACGGCGGACTACATTCTAAAGGTCGTCGCAGAAAATACCGAGGATTTTGCTCGCATTCATCGGCAATACCTGTCGCGCTTGCCTGGGGTGGCGCAGATGCAAAGCTCATTTGCTTTGCGCACGGTGTTCAAAACCACGGCTTTGCCTGTCTGAAACAAACTATTGGGGTTAGCCTTGCGTCAATTCTGCCGCTTGTATCTGTCGTGCGGTCGGGCCAAAATCCATGTTTCCGACCTTATGTACGACCTCGGCACTTTGCGCTGACACTCCGTGGTTACACTGGCCGTGTACGGTCCGAACCCGATGAACGATAAGGAGCAGACCTTGGCTTACGAAAACAACAGCACGCCGAAAGATTGGCTGGAAGCTGAACTGGAAGACACGCTGGACGAAGATTTCGAGATCGAATTCAGCGAACCCATGCTTTCGATGGAAGTGCGCAAGATTTACAAGGACCAGCATCCTGACATGCTGGATCGCAAGGTCTATTTTCGCAACCTTTTGCGGCTGCAGGCTGAACTTATCAAAGTTCAGGATTGGGTGGTCCATACAGGGGCCAAGGTCTGTATTCTATTTGAAGGGCGCGACAGCGCCGGGAAAGGGGGCGTGATCAAGCGGATCACGCAGCGTTTGAACCCTCGTGTAGCGCGTGTGGTCGCCTTGCCTGCACCCAGCCGACGCGAACAAAGCCAGTGGTATTTTCAGCGCTACGTGCCCCATTTGCCTGCGGCCGGTGAGATCGTGTTCTTCGACCGGTCCTGGTACAACCGCGCTGGTGTTGAACGCGTGATGGGATTTGCCAACGAGGATCAGGTCGAACAGTTCTTTCAGGACGTTCCTGAATTCGAACGGATGCTGGTGCGGTCGGGGATTATCCTGCTGAAATACTGGTTCTCGATTACAGACGAAGAACAGCAATTGCGATTCCTGATGCGTATTCACGATCCGATGAAGCAGTGGAAACTGTCACCGATGGATCTGGAATCCCGCATCCGGTGGGAGGCATACACCAAGGCCAAAGAGGATATGTTCTTTCGCACCAACATATCCGAGGCGCCTTGGTATATTGTTGAAGGCAACGACAAGAAACGCGAACGGCTCAATTGTATCGAGCACCTGCTGACCAAGATCCCCTATGAGGATGTGCCGCAGGAAAAGGTCAATCTGCCGGATCGGCGCTATAACCCCGAATACGAACGGCGCATTTTGCCGGATGAGCTACACGTGCCTAAGATATATTGATTTGGCAGGAAAGTGGTGCGGGAAAAGGATCCCCGCACCTGAACGGTTTGATTAACCCCAATCAAATCCGCAGTTCGTTTCGAAAACAAACACGCCGCACATGTCGTCATTCATGTCTTCGACTGTGGCTTCAACGGTTTCGATCATGTCGTCAGCGAAGTCGGTGTCGAACACCAGATCGAAATCATCCATCTCCGGGGTCGTGTCAGCCTGCTGCACCGGAGACCATTCGAACTGGTCAAATTGGGCTTGCAGCGCATCAACAAACGCTTCGATTCCGGCAAGGAAAGCCTGAACGTCAAAGCAGTCCGCGCCCGGTGCACCATTGTCAACGACAACTTCAGGTGTTTCTGGCTCGGGTTCTTCGACCTCGGTGACGTCGGTCTCCGGAGTTTCGGGTTCCTCGACCTCGACGACGTCAGTATCCGGCACATCGGGTTCCGGGTCTTCAACTTCAGTCACATCGGTATCAGGCGTTTCCGGCTCTTCAGTTTCGGTCACTTCTGTTCCCGGAGTCTCCTCAACCGGGTCCTCGGTCTCGGTAACGTCAGTTTCTGGCGTTTCGTCTGCCGGTTGCTCGGTTTCCGTCACATCGGTGTCGGGTGTTTCGTCCGATGGTTCTTCGGTTTCGGTGACGTCTTCCTCCGGGGTCTCCTCTGCCGGTTCTTCGGCATCGGGAACTTCCGCTACCGGTGTTTCGTCAACTGGTTCCTCAGTCTCGGTCACATCGGTTTCCGGCACTTCTGGTTCAGTCGGGGTGGTAACCTCTTCCTCTTCTGGCTCAACAACTTCTTCAACCGGAGGCGTCGCCGGCGGGGTGGTGCCGCCGTTATCAAGATCGACATCGCCCTGAGTCGCCGCAAAGTTCTGCGTCACCATGACAGCGTCGTACCCCTGCATGTCGCCTTCTTCGATCCCGATGCCGATATATTTGAAATCGGGGTTCAGAATGTTGGCGCGGTGACCGGGGCTATTCATCAGGTTCTGGTGCAACTGGGCGACATCATCGCTGATACCGGGTGCGCCACGCTCGGATTGCCAGGCGATGTTTTCTCCGGTGCGCCAGCTCCCGGACAGGTCGAACCCTGCGGCTTGCATCCGTTGGGTCGCGGATGAACCACCCTGACCGGTGTGGCTGAACCGGTCGGTGTCCAGCATCCAGCTGCTGTGGTCCTCGGAAGATTCGTTCAGGTTGCGTTCAAGTTCCAGGGGATCAAGACCGCGGGATGTGCGCTCTTGGTTGATCAGCGCGAGCATTTCGCGCTCGACCGTACTTGCTGTCGACATCAGTGCCTCCGTTTTTGGTTATGTCTGAGTGGACGGCCTCACTTACAAACGATCAAAGAACGCTGAATAGGGCGGGTACGGCGATGGGCGATTTTCGGCGGTAGAATGCAACCGAACGGCGATTCGCTGCGCTGTAAAATGCCGACTGCGGCGATTGCATCAAAATCGGCAGGTTGCCGCGAGGGTAAAGCCGGGATTTGGCGGGATCATCCGCCCTGAAAACGACAAACCCCCGGGCAGGGCCTCGGGGGTCGTCAAATAGTGTCATCCAAAGCTGGACGAGTCGCAGGAAGCTCTTAGAGCAAACCTTCGCGCTGTGCTTTCTTACGTGCCAGTTTACGGGCACGGCGGATCGCTTCAGCTTTCTCGCGCGCTTTTTTCTCGGACGGTTTCTCGAAATGTTGCTTCAGCTTCATTTCACGGAAAACGCCTTCGCGCTGCAGCTTTTTCTTCAGGGCACGAAGCGCCTGATCGACGTTATTGTCGCGAACACTAACCTGCATGTGGTTGTCACCACCTTTCTAGATAGAGTTGCAAGGATTTGCAGGAAGTGGCCGTATAGCAAAGCACGCCTAACTTGTCTAGTACTGGACCCGCAGCCTCGGAGACCCGACATGACAGCAACCTATGAAGACACCAAAGAGCAGCTTCTCGATGCGATTCTGAACCATGTGCCGTTCGACGGCTGGTCGGAAACAAGCTTTCGTGCGGCCATCAGCGATTGCGATCTGGAGCCCGCGCTGGCCCGAGCAATCTGTCCGCGTGGTGCCGTCGATCTGGCACTGGCCTTTCATGCGCGCGGGGATGCCGCGATGTTGGAGCGGTTGAAATCCGAAGACCTGAGCGGGCTGAAATTCCGTGAAAAGATCGCCGCTGCCGTCCGTTTCCGCCTGCAGGCGGTCGAAGACAAAGAAGCAGTGCGCCGGGGTATGACTTTGTTCGCGTTGCCGATCCATGCCGCGGATGGGGCCAAGGCGGTCTGGGGCACCTGTGACCAGATCTGGACAGCGCTTGGCGATACTTCGGACGACGTGAACTGGTACACCAAACGTGCCACTCTGTCGGGCGTCTATTCTTCGGCACTGTTGTATTGGCTGGGTGATGACAGCCCGGATTATCAGGCGACATGGGAATTCCTGGATCGGCGGATCGAGGGCGTAATGCAGTTTGAAAAGTTCAAGGCGCAGGTGAATGGCAACCCGCTGCTGAAACCGTTTCTGGCCGTCCCCAACTGGCTTGCGGGTCAGGTGAAGGCTCCGACGAAGTTACCCAACAACCTGCCCGGTTCGCTGTCATCGGGAAAATAGTCGCAGCGTTTCCACTTGCCGCTGGGCCTCTGCGTTTTCGCCTGCTAGGCATTGGGCAAAGGAGATATGCCCATGACCCAGACAATGCGCGCTGTCGAGATCACCGAAGCTGGTGGCCCGGACGTTCTGCAACTGACGGAACGCCCGATGCCGGAACCGGCAGAGGGTCAAGTGGTTCTGAAAGTCGCGTACGCCGGGGTGAACCGTCCTGATGCGCTGCAGCGGGCGGGGGCGTATGATCCACCTCCCGGTGCAAGCGATTTGCCGGGGCTGGAAGCGTCAGGAGAGGTCGTCGCCATCGGCTCGGGTGTCGAAGGTCTGGTCGTTGGCGATCGGGTTTGTGCCCTGTTGCCCGGCGGCGGTTATGCTGAATATGTCGCAACGCCCGCCGCTCATTGCCTGCCTGTGCCTGCGGGTATGGGTTTGAAAGAAGCTGCCTGCCTGCCCGAAACCTTCTTTACTGTTTGGTCCAATGTCTTCACCCGTGGCGGCTTGAAACCAGGGGAGCGGTTTCTGGTCCATGGCGGTTCCAGCGGGATCGGCACGACGGCCATTCAGTTGGCCAATGCGTTTGGCGCCCGCGTCTTTGCAACCGCCGGGTCGGCTGAGAAATGTGAGGCTTGTATCAAGCTAGGTGCCGAAAAGGCGATCAACTATCGTGACGAAGACTTCGTGGCCGCGATGCGTGCCGAAGGTGGGGCGAACCTGATCCTGGACATGGTCGGAGGTGATTATATCCCGCGCAACATCAAGGCTTTGGCGGAAGACGGGCGGCTGGTTCAGATCGCTTTCCTGCAAGGTCCGGTGGTCGAACTGAACTTTGCGCTGATGATGGTGAAACGCCTCACCCTGACTGGCAGCACCTTGCGCCCACAAAGCGATTTGGCCAAGGCGCGCATCGCGCAAGACTTGCGTGAAGCCGTGTGGCCATTGCTTGAGGCCGGGAAGGTCGCACCGGTGATGGATTCAGAATTCGATCTTTCTGATGCCGCCGCTGCACATGCGCGGATGGAAGCATCGGGCCACATTGGCAAGATCGTTCTGAAGGTCTCTGGTTAAGCTGCTGCCATGTAGTCAGGCGACCGCCCGGCGATACAGGTGCCATGTGGCGTGGCCTAGAACGGGCATGACGACGATCAGCCCCAGCAACATCGGGATCGCGCCCAGTACCAACATCGCGGCCACGATAGCCCCCCAGGTCAAGATCACACCCGGGTTCTGACGCAAGACCCGGACCGAGGTTACGACGGCCACGGGAACGCCCACTTTGCGATCCAGCAACAGCGGAAAGCTGACCACGCTTAGCGCCAATGCGACCAGTGCAAACAGGAAACCGGTGGCGGTGCCGATGATGATCATGCTCCAGCCTGCTCCGGTGGTGAACACTTCTGTCACGAATGCCATGGCCGAAGCCGGAGGTTCTGGCCCTAGGGTTTGCGCGTAGATGCCTTGCGCGACCATCAGCCAGATCATCAATAGCATGACCAGATAGAAGCCCAATGCCAGTATGGCTCCGAAGGAAGGCGAACGGAATACGCCGAACGCGTCCAGCCAATGAACGTCTCCGCCCTGTTCCCTCTTGCGACTGATCTCATAAAGCCCGACGGCGGCGACCGGCCCGATCAGGGCAAAGCCCATGACAAGCGGGGCCAGCAGGGGCACCATGTCTTTGTTGAGCCCAATACCGAACATCAGCAGACCTGCGATTGGATAGATCAGAACGACAAAGATCGCATCGGCCCGGGTTTCGAGAAAATCGTTATATCCAGCTTTCAGGCATTCGCGCAGATCCTGCAGGGTCAGCGTATGCACCGTCGGCAGAGCCTGAACATCCGCGCTGCCGATCTCGGTCACGGATTCAGTGACATGATCGCTGGTTGCCCGCAGATTTCGGGCGACCCAGGTGATTGGGTTACCGATTGTCTTGTCCATGTTCATCCCCTTTTCTGGCGTGGGTGCGCCGCGGGATGCATCCGGCGTGGCAATTCGCGTGACCGGATCAGCCGGCAACGTCTGCCCAATTACAACGTCTCGTTGCATTATAGCACATATTGCGAAATTTTGCCCGATCACCCTTGCAGAGCCTGAAGGATTGCTCTGCCGCACAGGCGTGTTAGCTTTGTTTCCACAGGCAAGGGAGGCTTTCATGCAGCAGACAGCACGCACAGTCGTCATACACGAATCCGGCGGCCCCGAGGTTCTTCGGATTGAGGATCGCCCGCTTGGCGATCCCGGCCCGGGTGAGGTGCGCATTCGCCATCATGCCTGCGGATTGAATTTCATCGATGTGTACCAGCGTACCGGCCTTTATTCGCTGGAGTTGCCTCATGCGTTGGGAATGGAAGCGGCCGGAGTCGTTGAGGCGGTAGGCGAAGGCGTTACGCATCTTGCCCCCGGCCAACGCGCGGCCTATGCCGCAGGCCCATCGGGAGCATATTCCGAAGCGCGCGTGATGCCTGCAGCACAGGTTTGTCCGCTGCCCGAGAGTATCTCGTTCCGCACCGCAGCGGCCATGATGCTAAAGGGCATGACGGTCGAATACTTGTTTCACCGAACAACGCCGCTGCGGCGCGGAGATACCGTGTTGTTCCACGCGGCTGCCGGAGGTGTGGGACTGATCGCCTGCCAATGGGCGAAATCCGAAGGCATCAAACTGATCGGGACAGCGGGAACGGATGAGAAATGCAGCCTGGCGCAATTCAATGGCGCGTCACATTGCATCAACTACCGGACCGAGAATTTTGTCGAGCGTGTCGCCGAGATCACCGGAGGCAAAGGAGTTGATGTGGTGATGGACTCCATCGGTGCGGACACGTTTGAGGGATCGCTGGATTGCCTGAAACCCTTGGGCATGATGATCTCATTCGGAAACGCTTCGGGGCCAGTGCCGCCTGTCGATCTGGGAATGCTTGCGCAGCGGGGATCTCTGAAGGTGACGCGGCCAACCTTGTTCACGCATATCTCGGATCACGCCACCTGTCAGGCGATGGCGCGACGCTTGTTTGGCAAAGTGGACGGGCGCGAGGTCAAGATCCATGTCGATCAGGAGTTTCCGTTGAATCAAGTTGCTGATGCGCATCGTGCTTTGGAAGCACGACAAACCACCGGCAGCACAGTCTTGGTGCCCTAGCGGCACGGGCCCGGCGCAAATAGCCGGGCCCTACCTTCTCATCAAAACCGATATGCGACGCGCAGTTGAACTGTAGTTGCGTCAACATCAACGCCCGATGAGTTGAAGTCGTCGAACTCATGATACAGAATCTCGCCTCCAACGCTGATATTGGGGGCTACGATCTGCTCATAGCCAGCGCCGATGAACCAGCCATCGTCACTGCCCAGATTATCGGTATCCGCATCGGCATAACCGGCGGTGCCATAAAGCAGGCCCTGCGGGTTCACCTTGTAGCCCGCGCGCGCTTTGAGCCGCCAGACATTCTCGACCGTGGCGGCGCCGGAAAGGTCTACGTCGCTCCAGTCATAGTCGAAGCCACCTCCGACGACCCAATCGCCCAGATCGTAATCATATCCAAGGATGATACCGCCGATCGCACCATCGCCGTCGACGCCTGATACGTTTGTGTCGATGTCCGCATAACCAAACTGTGCACCGCCGTAGAATCCAGTCCAGTTGCCTGAGGATTGCGCCATGGCGGATCCCGCAGCCAATACGGCGACCGAGGTGATCAGTGCCAATCTTCCTGTCATCGTCTCATTCCTTTCGCTCGAAACCTGCTGCCAATCAAATCTAATGGCAGCGTTATGAATGAATCTACGTTCCGGCCCTTAGGCCGGATCAGTGATGTTTTGACTGTCCCGAACAACTTTATTCTGGCCGGTGCCCCGGAGTGGGCCCACTCAGGTTGGGCTCTTTTCTCATATGGTAGATAGGGTGAAACATGATGCCTTCAAACGAAGATCGGCGGCAGATACGATCTGCCGCCGATGCACAAAGGTCTTGTCAGCGAATTATTGCTGTAGTTCAGCCGGGTCTTTGTCGGCGATGTCTTCCCAGTTCGCGCTGGCTTTCTCAACAAAGCCCGGAATGTCGCCTTCCCAACGCTCCTGAATGTCTTGTGACAGGTTCAGATACAGCTTGTTGTCGACGATTTTCCAGTAGTTCGGGTCACCATCGAACTTGAAGCCCATTGCGGTGCCAAATGCGCAATAGCCGCCGTAAGCAGGCAGATAGGCCTCTGGGTTCGCCTCAAAAGCGGCTTTGTTCTCTTCTGTTGCAAAACGGTACAGGGCGTCGTTGTGCAGCGTGGTGATTTTGTAATCACCCTTGGTTGCTTCGCCAACGGTGAAATAGGCAACCGGGTCATAGCCCTGCATTGCCAATCCGGTCGAGCTTGCGTTGATTTCGACGCCAGCCGCCATTGCTGAGCTTGCGATCGCAACAGACAGCGCGACTCCGCTGATGATGGATTTGAACGTGTTCATGACTTCACCTTTCGTGAATAGGCTCGCTGAAGAGCACTGTAATTTTGCCCGGGCGAACCGGATTTGATTGTCGCGACGCCTGTAATTGGCCGTCACAAAATCCCAGTTGGGGAATGGCCCGATCACGTTCAAAGCAATCAATTGTGATTGTGCAATCACAAAGACCGGTTGTTCATTCCTGCACGTCAGGCACCAGCGCCAGGACAAAATCGACCACCTTTTCCGCAGGCATTTCGCAGGGGCGAAGCAATGCGCCGCTTTTCTGTGTGAGATAAAGGTTCAGGCTGATGTAATCCGGCCCGCCCAATTGATGAGCCACCAGTTTGTGAGATTTCCCGCAGGCCATGATCTGATGCGATACCAAATATCGATGCGGCCCAACGGAACCGGTGAACGTGCCGACCGGCAGATCATGGAACGCTTTCAGAAACGCGCTGGGCGCTGTCACGATTTACCGATTCTCGGTTCTGTCCCTGCCTTGATCCGCGCAAGGTTGGCGCTGTGCCGCCAGTAAAGCAGTAGGGTCAGAGCAATTCCAAGAATGAAGGTACTGCCATCTGTCAGCACCATGATCCAGGTGGTGGATAGGGCGGCGGCGGCCAGCGCACCAACGGACGAAATACGCCAGATCAGCGCCGCGACCAGCCATGTCAAACAGCAGGCGACACCCACGCGCCAGTCAAGTGCCAGCCAAAGGCCCAGAAAGGTCGCAACGCCTTTGCCGCCTTTGAAACCCAGCCAGACCGGAAAGCAATGCCCGAGGAACGCGGCCAATGCGGCGATCTGCGCGGCATCTTCACCAGCCAAAGCGCGTGCCAGCAGAACAGCAACGGCACCCTTGGCTGCATCAAACAGCAATGTCAGCGCTGCCGCTGCCTTATTGCCGGTTCGCAGGACGTTGGTTGCGCCGATATTGCCCGATCCGATTTGCCGCAGATTTCCCAGACCCATCACGCGCGCGACGATCATGCCAAAGGGTATGGAGCCTAGCAGGTATCCCAACGCGGCCCACAGTATGAGCTGAATCATTGTGCTGTCGATCAGGGGCATCAGGCTCTCCGGTACACTTCTTGTCCAGCGACAAAGGTTGCGGTGACCTTACCCTGCATCCGCTGACCGTCAAACGGTGTGTTCTGCGATTTCGATTTCAGCGTAAATCGGTCCAGAACAAAGGGAACATCCGGGTCGAACTGCACCAGATCGGCAGGCGCGCCTAGGGCCAGGCGACCGCTCTCCAACCCCAGCCGTTTGGCCGGATTGAGGGCCATGGCGCGGAACAGGGTTGGCAAGTCCAGCTGTTCGGAATGATATAGCCGAAGCGCAGCAGGCAGCAGTGTTTCCAGCGCCACCGCGCCCGAGGCCGCCTCTTCAAACGGCAGTCGCTTGCTTTCCTCATCCTGCGGCGTGTGCATGGAGCTGATCGTATCGATCAGACCGGTTCGCACCGCTTCGATCACGGCTTGCCGGTCATCTTCGGATCGCAGTGGAGGCTTAATCTTGAAGAAGGTGCGATAATCGGACACGTCCAATTCGTTCAACGTCAGATGGTGGATCGAGGTGCCTGCTGTGATGTCCAGCCCGTTGCGCTTGGCGCGCTCCAGTGCGGGTAGGGCGCGGGCGGTGGTGATCTGATCGGCGTGATAGGCGGCCCCGGTCATTTCAAGCAGGGCGATGTCGCGGTCCAACCCCATACGCTCGGCCATAGGCGATACGGCAGGCAAGCCTCGCAGTGCGGCGAATTTGCCGCTGGTGGCCGCGGCACCGCTGCTCAGGCCCGGCTCTTGAGGGTGGGCAATCACAAGCGCGCCACAGGATTTGGCGTAGGTCAGCGCGCGTGAGAACACCTTGGTATTGGTGATGACATGATCGCAATCGGTAAAAGCCACGGCCCCTGCGTCTTGCAGGAACCCGATCTCGGTCATCTCACGCCCTTCGCGCCCTTTGGTCAGGGCGGCCATCGGCAAGACGTTTACCGGCGCGTCCGCTTGCGCGCGGCGGGTGGCAAACTCCAGCGTTTCGGGTGTATCGACGGCAGGCAGCGTGTCTGGACGGGTGACGATGGTCGTCACTCCCCCGGCGGCAGCGGCCAAACCCGCAGATTTATAACTCTCCTTGTGTCGCTCACCGGGCTCGCAAACCTTAACGCCAATGTCGACGATACCGGGCGCAAGGCATTGCCCACCGCAATCGACCACCTGCGTGTCAGCGTCTGGGGCCGTGCCTTCACCAAGCGCTGCGATCCGACCATCGGCAATCTGCAGCCAGCCGATGCTATCTGTGCCAGCTTCGGGGTCGATCAGGCGAGCGTTAGTAAAAATCAGATTGCTCATGCCATGGCCCTTTCGATTGCAGCTTTGGTGGCGGCGGGGTCCGCCTGATATTTGATCAGGTGCTTGTCGCCGCCTTTTGTGACGATCTGGACAAAGCTGCCAATGGTATTGACCGTCTGAATTTGGTTCAGCGCCACCTTACGCGGACCAGGACCGGTGAGAGTGGCGCCCGTCATTTCCCACTTGGCGACCAGTTCTTCCGAAGCCAAATACCAAGCGCGGATGGTGATGGCGGCCAACCCTGCGGGCGCGCCGGTCCAGACGTAAGGGTTGCCTATCAACCAAAGCAAGACCATCGCGGCCGCCATTGCAAACGCGGCGAGCCATGCGTTGGTGCGGATATAAGTGCCCTTGTCTGGCGTGAATGTTACAGGATCAGCCACAAGGCACCTCCGACGGCGATCAGAATCAGTATGGCAATGACGGCTGAACCGATGCGGCTTGGTTTATTATCCACTGGCGGGCTTTGCGGGGCCGAGAACGGTTTTGCGCTTTCGGTCTCAATCGTGCCGCCGGACCAGTTGGTAGCCTCTTCGGTGAACAGGCCAATCAGATGCAGGCGGGGATCGAGGGAAAGGGTTGCAGATCGACCACCCAGCGCCGCACTGCGCAGGACCATCACCCAGCCTTCGATGGCCTCCAATTTCGTGCGGTCCAACTGGTCTTCCGAGACACCGCAGCCTTCGCTGAGATAGCCATAAAGCCCGAGATCTTCGAGGTCGGATACCGGAAAAATGTCGATCTGTTCTGGATCCAGCCCCTCGACACCCAACACCTGATCAACAGCCCCCGGTTCGCGCAGGAATTTGGCTTCTTCCGGGCGCATGTCCAGCGAGAACAGGCGGATCACACCGCGCTCATGGGGGGCGATGATCAGATCGTTCATGCGGCTTCTCGCACGTTGCGCGCCAGCAGGTCCATGGCGGCCATGCGGACAGCAACGCCCATCTCGACCTGTTCCTGAATGACGGATCGGTTGATGTCATCGGCCAGAGTGCCGTCGATCTCGACCCCGCGGTTCATTGGACCGGGGTGCATCACGATGGCGTCTGGCTTGGCCAGCGCCAGCTTTTCAGCGTTCAGACCGTAGCGGTGATAATATTCGCGTTCCGAGGGGATAAAGCCGCCGTCCATCCGTTCCTTCTGAAGGCGCAGCATCATCACAACGTCGACGTCTTTCAGACCCTCATTTATATCATCATAGATCTCGGCCCCGAATTCCGCGAATTGCGACGGCACCAGCGTCGGCGGGCCGATCAGACGGATGCGGTTTTCCATCTTGCCCAGCAAGATCAGGTTCGAACGCGCCACGCGCGAATGCGCCACGTCTCCGCAAATCGCGATGTTCAGCCGGTGTAGGCGGCCTTTGGCACGGCGGATGGTCAGCGCGTCCAGCAGGGCTTGCGTCGGGTGTTCGTGCCGCCCGTCTCCCGCGTTCAGAACGGCGCAGTTCACTTTCTGCGCCAGCAGGTCCACCGCGCCGGAATGAGGATGCCGTACCACCAGCAGATCGGGGTGCATCGCGTTCAACGTCATCGCCGTATCGATTAGCGTCTCGCCCTTTTTGATCGAACTGGCCTGCATTGCCATGTTCATCACATCGGCCCCCAACCGCTTGCCCGCCAGTTCAAAACTGGCCTGCGTGCGGGTCGAGTTTTCAAAGAACATGTTGATTTGAGTCAGGCCCGACAGCACATCGGAATGCTTAGCCGATTGCCGGTTCAGATCGACATAGGTTTCGGCCAGATCAAGGATAGCGGTGATATCGGATTGCGACAGATGCTCGATGCCAAGAAGGTGACGATGGGCGAAACGCATGGGCGGGCTCCTGTCTGACAATCGGACCGCTTATAAGAAGCCATGCAAGCCAAGGCAACCTAAGGTTCCGACCCTTCGGTTAGTTTCTCACATCCGCCTTCGGGCAGGCATTGTTCCCCTGGTTTGCACCACTTGCCATAGCCACAATCAATGGCCTTGATCGGAACACAGCCCTGATAAGCCGAGCATTTAAATCCGGGTCGGCATTGCGAACCGGTTTCTTCACACAGAAACCAGCCGGGGCGCGAACATCCGCCGCCCGGCAAGCAGGATGAACCGGCTCCGCAACTCCTACCATCTGCGCAGGTTGTGGGTGGAGCTGGGACCAAATCCGGTCGGCTGCGCTCGCATTCACCGCGTCCGTTGCAGAAGCTACCACCGGGGCAATCCAAGCGCGAGGTGCACTTATTCGCCCCAGCAGGGGCGCAACGGGTTCCTCCTGCCACGCAGCGCTCGAACGGGCCGCAGGTGCGCCCACCTCCACAATAGGTGTGTCCCGGCGGGATACAGCGGCCATCAAAGCTGCAGCGCTGGCCTGCGGGGCAACAACCGCGCCCGCATTGCAACTGTCCGGCGCGGCATTGTGTATCCCGATCAAACAGCTGCGCACTCGCCGAACCGCCAGAGGTTGCCAGCAATAGAGCAATCAGAAGGAATCGCAGAAATGACAGCATGACCCTGCCATGGTCGGTGCGACCCTGTGCCATGGCAAGGTCTATTCGCTTTCCCTCGGTCAAAAGCTGGTTAGATTGAGGGTTATGGAATCGGGTTTGGACCATCATACCGCGCGGGCGCTGCTGGAATGGCAGATCGAGCTGGGCGCAACCGAGGCGATCGGCGACGCGCCGGTGGATCGCTATGCGTTGCCGGACAAAGCGGCCAAGGCTAAGAAACCAGCTGCGGTTGAACCTGCGAAAAAACCAGAACCGGTCGATACCGCAGCTGTTGCAAAACAGGCGGCGAAAACCGCTGGATCGCTCGTCGAGTTGCGTGCGGCGATGGAGGCGTTTGATCTTTGCCACCTCAAACGCGGCGCGCGGCAGTTGGTGTTTTCCGATGGCACCCCCGGCGCACGGGTAATGATCATCGGCGAAGCGCCCGGCCGTGATGAGGATCGCGAAGGTAAGCCCTTTGTCGGGCGCGCTGGGCAATTGCTGGACCGGATGCTGGCCGCGATTGATCTGGATCGGCGCGAGAATGTCTACATTACCAACGTGCTGCCGTGGCGGCCCCCGCAGAATCGCGATCCCAAGCCGGAAGAGATTGGCATGATGAAGCCGTTTCTGGAACGGCATGTGGCGTTGGCCAAGCCCGAGGTGCTGGTGGTGATGGGCAATATCAGCTGTCAGGCCTTGCTGGGCAAACGCGGTATCACGCGGCTGCGCGGGAAATGGGATCAGGCGCTGAACCTGCCGGTCATCCCTATGTTCCACCCGGCCTACCTGCTGCGTCAACCGCAGATGAAACGACAGGCCTGGGCCGATTTGCTGGATTTGCAAGCAAGGCTGAGGGGCGCGGGATGAGAGTTCTGGCGTTTTCCGATCTTCATATGGCGCGCAACCGGGCCGCTGATCTGGTGGTCGCCAGCGCCGAGGCTGATCTTGTCATCGGAGCGGGGGATTTTTGCAATGCGCGGCGGGGCCTGAATGAAGCGATGCAGATGCTGTCGGGCATTGCAGCGCCGCTGATCCTTGTGCCGGGCAACGCTGAGAGCGCCGATGAACTGACAGCCGCTGCGCCCGAAGGCGCGCATGTTCTGCACGGGACGGGCATGACATTGGATGGTCTGCGCCTGTTCGGGCTGGGCTACGGCGTGCCGGTGACGCCTTTCGGAGACTGGTCCTGCGATCTTACTGAAGCTGAAGCATCGGAACTGCTGGACCGGTGCGAGGCTGCGGATGTTCTGATCGCGCACTCTCCGCCAAAAGGATATGGGGATGTGACATCGCAAGATGTGTCGGTCGGCTCGACCGCAGTTCGGGACGCGGTTGAACGCATCCAGCCCGGTTTTGTCTTTTGCGGTCATATCCACGACAGCTGGGGATATCGCGGCATGCTGGGGCGGTCTCAGATTGCCAATCTGGGTCCGAAACCACATTGGTTCGAGGTAACAACGTGATCGAGACAGTGACATTGATGGCCTTCATCCCAGCCGCACTGGTGCTGAATTTTACACCCGGCGCTGACATGATGTTCTGTTTCGGGCAAGGGTTACGGTCCGGGTCACGCCCAGCGATGATGGCCAGCCTCGGTGTTTCGACGGGTCTGATGGTGCAAGTTTTGCTGGCGGGGCTTGGACTTGGGGCGTTGGTATCAGCCGTGCCTTGGCTGTTTGACGTTATCCGGTGGATGGGCGTTGCTTATCTGTTGGTTCTTGCATGGGGCGCAATCCGGAAAGGGGCAGTGTCGGACGATGCAGCAATCAAGCCTGCTCATTTCGCGTTTCGCGAGGGGTTGCTGGTGAACCTGACCAATCCCAAGGTCATTCTGTTTGTTTTGGCCTTTATCCCTCAGTTCGTGGACCCAGCAAACGGCCCGGTTCTGCTGCAATTCCTAACCTTTGGTGCAATCATTACTTTGGGCAGCATTCTAGTGAATGGGATGGTCGGTATCTTTGCGGGCGGAGCAGGGCGCATTTTGATCTCAAACCCACGCGCTTCACGTATCATTGGATGGGTCACAGGCGGGATATTCGCGGCTCTTGCCATCCGGCTTGCCATTATGGAAAGGGCTTGACGACATATGTCGCGCATTGACGAAAGCATTGAGTTCATCCCCGTCCGTATTGCGGTTCTGACCGTGTCGGATACACGCTCACTGGACGACGACCGCTCGGGCCAGACGCTTGTCGACCGGATCGAAACGGCTGGACATTCAGTGGCGGACCGCAAGATCATTCAGGACGAACGCGCCCAGATTGCCGAGCAATTGCGCAGTTGGATCGCGGATCCTGAAATCGACGTCGTGATCTCGACCGGCGGCACAGGTCTGACGGGTCGCGATATTACAGTCGAGGCGCACCGGGACGTTTATGAAAAAGAGATCGAAGCGTTTGGCACCGTTTTCACCATCGTGTCCATGGAAAAGATAGGTACTTCTGCCGTGCAGTCACGAGCCACAGGCGGAGTTGCAGGCGGAACCTATCTGTTCGCGTTGCCGGGCAGCCCGGGTGCCTGCAAAGACGCTTGGGATGCGATTTTGGAGAAGCAGTTCGATTATCGCCACCGGCCCTGTAATTTCGTTGAAATAATGCCCAGATTGGACGAACACCTGCGACGGAAGTAGACTGGTTCTGCGTTTAACGGATCATAACCGCTTTGTGGCTTGGCATTTTTTGCGACCCGGCTACCTTTGCGGAAGGCAGCATGTGCGACCAAAGGTGAGTGACCGATGCGATTTCTGCGGCAAAGCCTTGTTGGGGTCTTCCTGGCGTTTCTGACGCTGGGCCTGTTGATCGTTGCCGCACAGATGATCTCGGGCGCGGTTCAGGATGTGCTGACGCGGGACAATCAGGCACCTGAGGCGCGGGAACGCATATTCGCCGTTACCGTACGAACCGCCGAGCCGGAAACCGTCACTCCTTATCTTGAAGCGTTTGGCCAGATTCAAAGCCGCCGCCGGTTAGAGCTGCGCGCGGCCTTGGGTGGGCGCGTTGTATCACTGGCCGAAGATTTTGAAGATGGCGGTACCGTAACGGCGGGAGAATTGCTGGTCGAACTGGACCCAGCCGATATGCAATCGGCTCTGGACCGTGCCAAATCCGATCTTCTGGATGCCCAGTTTGAAGAGCGCGACGCCGAACGCTCGCTGCTGTTGGCGCAGGATGAGTTGAAATCAGCCGAGGCACAGGCCGAACTGCGTGACCGGGCTTTGCAGCGTCAGCAGGACCTGCAGACGCGAGGTGTCGGGGCTGCTGCAAGCGTCGAAGAAGCGGAACTGGCCGCAACATCGGCTCATCAGGCAGTTCTCGCGCGCAGGATCGCTTTGGCGCAGGCCGAATCCCGTGTGGATCAGGCAACAACCCTGTTTGCGCGGGCTCGAATCGCGTTGGAAGGGGCCGAGCGTGACCTGGAGGATATGACGATCCATGCCGGGTTTGATGGGACGCTGACCGAGGTTACTTTGGTTGAAGGCCGCTTGGTCGCGGCCAACGAAAAGCTGGCCGAACTCGTCGACCCCAATGCGCTTGAGGTCGCGTTTCGGGTTTCCACCGCGCAATTCGTGCGGTTGCTGGACGCGCAGGGTGATCTGATCTCAGCCCCGGTGACTGTATCGCTTGAGGTCACGGGGACCGATCTCACTGCCACCGGCCGGATCAGTCGCGATAGCGGCGCGGCGGGTGAAGGGCAAACCGGGCGTCTGATCTATGCGCGTCTCGACGACGCGCCGGGATTCAAGCCGGGGGATTTTGTCACCGTTTCGATTGAAGAACAGCCGCTCGATAATGTGGTCCGTCTGCCATCCTCGGTTCTGGACGCCACGGGCAACGTGCTTGTTCTCGGCCCCGATGACCGGCTGGAACCGTTGGCTGTGCAATTAATCCGTCGTCAGGGCGATGAGGTGCTTTTGCGTGGTGAAGGCCTGGAAGGCCGCGAGGTTGTGATTGGCCGGACGCCTCTGCTGGGTTCGGGTGTACGTGTGCGGCCCCTACGGATTGAGGCGAACGCTGAAACTGATCCGGGCATGGTCGAGCTTTCGGACGAAAAGCGCGCTCAGCTTGTGGCTCAGGTCGAGGCCAGTGATGCGATGTCTCAGGAAGACAAAGCCCAAGTATTGGGCCAGTTGAGCGAGGCCAAAGTGCCCGCCACCCTAATACGCCGTCTTGATGACAATCGGGCCGGGGGCTAAGCGCGATGATCCGCGACATTCCCAACGCGGCGGGCGGTATCCTCAGCTATTTCACCCGGCACCGGACTGCGGCCAATCTGTTGCTGCTGATCATGCTGGTGCTGGGGGCCGCCGCGATCCCCAACATGCGGGCACAGTTCTTTCCTGATGTGATTCTCGAACGCGTCGATGTGAACGTTCAATGGGACGGCGCAGGCCCCGAGGATGTCGACAATGGCATCGTCCAATTGCTGGAACCTGCGTTACTGGCGGTTGAGGGTGTTGCCAGTACTGAATCGACCTCACGTGAGGGAACTGCGCAGGTCCGGCTGGAGTTTGAGCCGAACTGGGACATGTCTCGCGCGGTTGAGGAGGTCCGGACCGCCGTCGATAGCGTCACCAACCTGCCCGAAGACGCCGAGGAACCAACCATCAGGCGCGGCGCTTGGCGGGATCGTGTCACGGATGTGGTCATCACGGGGCCCATCGAAGCTGAACAACTGGCCAAATTCACCGATGAATTGATAAGCCGCCTGTTTGCGGTTGGTGTCACGCGGACAACGATCCGGGGACTGGCCGCGCCGCGTGTGGTGGTCGAAGTCCCCACCGCACAGTTGATCGCCAATGATACCTCGCTTTCGGATATTGCCGAGGCCATTGCGGCAGAAGTCACCGCGAACCCCGCGGGCGATGTCACAGGTGCCAATGCGCGTATTCGGACAGGTGTTGAGAAACGCACCCCGGAAGAGATCGAAGGCATCGCCCTGCGCAACTTTGCCGATGGCTCAAAGCTGGTTGTGGGCGATGTGGCTGAAATTCGGGTCGAAGGGGTCACGCGCAACCGCAGCTATTTCGTCGGTGACAATCCGGCGATGTCGATCCGCGTCGACCGGTCCAATTTGGGCGATGCCATCGGAATTCAGCGCGATGTCGAGGACGTCGTGGCCGAGATGCAGGCCAGCCTGCCCGAAGGTATCACGGTTGAGCTGATCCGCACCCGCGCACAAGCGATCACCGACCGACTGGATATTCTGGTCGACAATGGGCTGGTCGGGCTTGGGCTGGTGGTTTGTCTACTCTTCCTGTTTCTGAACGCCCGCATCGCTTTCTGGGTGGCTGCCGGTATTCCGGTGGCAATGTCTGCGGCGATTGCGCTGATGTATCTGGGCGGGTTGTCGCTGAACATGGTGTCTCTGTTCGGTTTGATTATTACCTTGGGCATCGTGGTTGATGACGCCATCGTCGTGGGAGAGCACGCCGATTTCCGTGCCCGCCGTTTGGGCGAAGCGCCAATCGTAGCTGCAGAACGCGCTGCCCGCCGTATGGCGATGCCGGTGTTTGCTGCAACAGTGACCACGGTCATCGCCTTCTTTGGTCTCACCGCCATCGGTGGCCGCTTCGGAGAGCTGATCCGAGACATCCCGTTCACCGTTATCGCTGTCCTGATTGCCTCACTGATCGAATGCTTCCTGATCCTGCCGAACCATATGGCCCATGCCATCGCGCATTCGGCTAAGGAGCATTGGTATGACTGGCCCAACCGGGTTGTGAACAAGGGCTTCCGCTGGGTGCGCGACCACCTGTTCCGCCCGCTGGTCGCTTGGGTGGTCTGGGCACGGTATGTGGTTGTTGCACTGATGGTGGTGATACTGGCCAGCCAGATTGCTCTGTTCATTCGGGGCGATGTGAATTGGCGGTTCTTCAACGCACCGGAACGCGGCTCGGTCACTGGCAATTTCATCATGGTCGAAGGGGCGACGCGCGCTGAGACGCTGGAAATGATGCGCATGGTCCAGAAGGCCACGGAAGAACTGGGTCAGGTTTACGAAGAACGCCATGGCCGCAACCCGATCGAATACGTTCTAGCCGAGGTTGGCGGTTCGGCCGGATGGGGGCTGCGCGCGGCGGACGGTAAGGATGACGATTTGCTGGGCGGCATCTCGATCGAGCTGATCGATGCCGACTTGCGCCCCTATTCCAGCTTTGAATTTGTGGGCGAGCTGCAGGATTTCGTGCCGCGCCACCCGAAGGTTGAGCTGCTTAGCTTCCGTGGTTGGCGTTCAGGGCCCGGTGGCGATGCGATTGACGTGCAGTTCTACGGTGCGGATGTGAACACGTTGAAATCTGCATCCGAGGACCTCCAGGCGGAACTCGCGAAATACCCTGAAGTTTCAGCGCTCGAGGATAACCTCGCCTATGACAAGGAAGAGTTCATTCTGGACCTCACCGCGCAGGGCCAGGCGCTGGGTTTCCGCATCGAAACACTGGGCCGCGTGTTGCGAAACCGGCTGAACGGGATTGAGGCCGCGACCTTCCCGGATGGTCCGCGTAGCACCGAGATTCGGATCGAATTGCCCGAGGGCGAACTGACTGCTGATTTTCTCGAACGCACATTGATGCGGACTCCGGATGGCGTTTATGTCCCGCTCGCCGATATCGTCTCGGTCGAGCGTAAATCGGGTTTCTCGACCGTCCGGCGCGAAAATGGTCTGCGGGTCATCTCGGTGAATGGTGATATTTCCGAGGACGACCCGGCGCAGGCTGCCGAAATCGCCCGCGCCATGCGCGAAGAGATATTGCCAAACATCGCCGCCGAACGGCAGGTCGAATGGCGCATGGCTGGCCTGAGTGAGCAGGAGGATGAATTCCTGTCCGAGGCCCGCACAGGCCTGATCCTGTGTCTGACCGGAATTTATCTGGTATTGGCTTGGGTCTTTGCCAGTTGGACAAGGCCCTTGGTGGTCATGGCGATCATTCCCTTTGGCCTCGTGGGCGCGATCTGGGGGCATTACCTGTGGGGCGTGCCGTTAAGCATGTTCACCGTCGTCGGCCTGTTGGGCATGACCGGGATCATCATCAACGACTCGATTGTTCTGGTGACCACAATCGACGGATACCGGAAAGAGCGCGGGTTGGTGCCGTCAATCGTAGAAGGTACGGCAGATCGTTTGCGGCCTGTGATGCTGACCACGCTGACCACGGTACTGGGGCTGACGCCCTTGATGTATGAAAGTTCGCAGCAGGCGCAGTTTTTGAAACCGACCGTGATCACACTGGTCTATGGGCTGGGCTTTGGCATGGCCCTGATCCTGCTGCTAGTGCCTGCATTGCTGGCCATCCTGAACGACATCTCACGCCCGATGACATCGATGAGACGGGCCTTGCGAGCGCCGGACAGGGTGGTGCGCAATGCCGTGCGCGCAACGGGCGCAGCGTTGGCGATCTGGCTGGGTGCCTCGATGATCTGGCCCGTAGTGACAGGTGCGCCGTTGGTGCTGCTCTCGGGTCTCTACCCCGCCGCCGAAGGTCCAAGTGTGCTGCAAATGGGCTTTGGCGTTTTCGTGGCGGGTGCGACCGTAATCCTGCTGGTGGGTGTGGTGCTGTCCAGCGTGCTTTATGCACGCTTGTCGGATCGGGTCGAGGCTTGATCCATCTCTAAAGCACGCCGCAAAAGATCGGGAACGCGGTCGCTCATTGGCAGGTCGCCGCTGGTGATCTGGTCCACCGGAAACCACTGAGCGTCCTGCGCGTCGTCTGCAGCGACAGGCGTGCCGGTTACATAGCGACACGCAACTCCGACCAGCAGGTAGTGCGCCCGGGTCTGCCCGCTATCATCGCGCAGCAAAAGGTCGAGATTGTCGAGATAGACCAAAGGCTCAGCAATCACACCGGTCTCTTCCCGCAGCTCGCGGGTGGCGGCGTCCAGAACCGTTTCACCCCATTCCACATGGCCGCCTGGAAAGCCCCACAGCCCCTGATCGGGTTGCTTGCTGCGTTGCACCAAAAGTACCTGGCCATCGTGCAGCACGACAGCCAAGGCACCGATCTTTGGGGTCTGGCTCATCCGGTCAGCCTGCGCTGCATCCTTGGATATCGACAGCGTGGTTTGCCCCCAGAACCGTGATGCGCACTTCGGACCGATCCAGCGCAAATGGCCCGCCGGAGGCGCCGATAATCTCCGAGCTTGCGATCAGGGTGTTGCCCTGACGGCGTGTATCGGGCTGCGATGCCCAGAGTGCCGGGTTTCCTGGTTCAATGACGGCGAATTCGGACCCGCCCGCTGAAGGCATGGTGATACGCGCCTCGATCCGCATTCCGTCTGCAGTGGGAGTCAATTGGCACGTCGCATCCGCCACGCCTGCTTCGCGTTCGGAAAACGGGCGCTGGGCGAGGGCTGCGGCGATGGCCGGATTGCGTGCAGCGTCGGCATCCATTGTGTGATCGAATTCCAACCGACCCGGCACGCAGACATCCTTACACACGCCCAAGTCCATCTCGCCGCGCAAACGCACGGGTTTGGCAGGGTTCTTAGGCGTAATTTCAACGGGCAGTACAAGTTGATCCTCATACCCGACCGAGCGCAGCCCGTTCTGATCAAACACATGCGGCGCGGGCCATGTGAAGGCTATGTCTGCAATATTGCGAGAGCCTTTCCAATCAAACTGCGGCGGAATGCCCGCATCGCCGGGTGCGCGCCAATAGGTCTTCCACCCGTCCTTGAGCTTTAGACGCAAGGCCCCCTGATAGGTACCTTCGGCGGTTTTGCCGCCGTCCAACACCTCAAGCTGAACCAGATTATCAACCCCCTGCGCAGTGGCGGGGGCACCAAAACAAAGGCTGACGGCCAGCACGGCTGCAGCAGATTTGCAAAGCGCTTTCATATGCAGAACATGCGCATTCCGGTCGTGATTGCCAAGTCACGTTCCGGTCACTTCTGTGAAATGCACGGAAATCCCGGCTGATCCCTTGCCATTCCCCGGTTCACAGGGTCATTCTAGGGATATCCTATGGCGCAAGAGATATCTGCTGATGGACCTTACGGGAAAACTGTTGATTGCGATGCCCGGAATGGGCGACCCGCGATTCGAGCATTCGGTCGTCTATATCTGCAGCCATGGTGATGACGGCGCGATGGGATTGATCGTGAATAAGCCTTCGGACTTGCGGATCAAGACCTTGCTGGAACAGCTCAACATCCCGTGTCGGATACCCGTAATTGGCGAACGGCTGGTGCAGTTTGGCGGCCCGGTCGAGATGTCGCGTGGCTTTGTCCTGCATAGCGCAGATTACGAGGCGAATCTGCATTCAATGCAGATTTCCGAAGATTTCAGCATGACCGCAACGCTGGATGTGCTCGAGGATCTGGCGTCGGGCAAGGGCCCGCTGAATTCGATGCTGACTTTAGGTTATTCCGGCTGGGGGCCGGGTCAGTTGGAAGATGAGATCGCGATGAATGGTTGGTTAACGACTGATGCGTCGTCGAAACTGGTCTTTGATGTCCCTGATGACGAGAAATGGGAGGCGGCTTTGGCTACGCTTGGTGTTGATCCGCTGACCCTTTCAGCCAGTGCAGGCCGCGCCTAATCGCGAGGGGCTGCTGCGCGGCGTAGACGGTCGTTGATGGCCGCACCTAATCCGTGATGGGGAATGGGTGATACGGCGATTGGCCGACCGGTATCGTTAAGTTTGTGAAGGGCGGCAAACAGGCTGGCGGCGGCCTCGGGCAGGTTGCAGGTGCTGGAGAGGTTCAGATCACAATCAACAGGGCCAAAACCCAGCAACACCTCGTCCCCCTGCCGTGACCGGGCGTTCAGCCGCACCGGCGCGTCCGGCGCGTAGTGGGATTGCAACTGCCCCGGCGCGGTAAGCAGATCGCCGGGTTGGTGGTGATGCAGTTCTGCCTTTAGAACCTCTTCGATTTGTTCCAATGCGACACCACCTGGACGCAACAGGGCAGGGGTGCCGGCCAGACCCACAATAGTGGACTCAAGCCCGACACCGCACGGCCCATCGTCCAGAACTGCGGCTATGCGTCCCTCCAGCCCCGCTCGGACATGGGCCGCCGTCGTTGGGCTGATCTGACCAGAGGGGTTTGCCGATGGCGCTGCCACAGGACCGTCAAAAGCGGTCAGTAAAGCGTGCGCTGTGGGATGCGCAGGCACGCGAACGGCCAGAGTATCCAAACCAGCTGTGACCAGCGACGAAATCCCGTGATCGGGGCGCAGAGGAAGAACCAGAGTTAACGGTCCGGGCCAGAAGGCATCAGCCAACAAATCAGCCTGATCGGTCCATTCGACGAAGCGTTTTGCGGTCTCGGTTGAGGCGACATGGGCGATCAGTGGGTTAAAACTGGGTCGCCCCTTGGCTTCATAGATCGCGGCCACAGCCTCGCCGTTCCGTGCATCGCCACCCAGTCCATAGACGGTCTCGGTCGGGAAAGCGACCAGCAGCCCCTGCCGCAACAGGTCAGCGGCCTTGGCGAGCCCGTCGGCGTTTGCTGGTAAGTCTTGAGTACCGAGAAGGGTCATGGATCGTGACGCCGCGTTTTGGTTGCTTGCAGTTCAGGTAACGGTAGGTAATCGTGCCAGCCCAAATGAATACCGGCGTGGGGCCGGGATTCCAACCCCACGCTGACAACTTGCCAGAACCAGAGGGAAACCATGCCCTATCGTGCCCCGATCTCAGACTATGAATTCCTGTTCCGCAACGTGATCGGCTTTGACCAGATCGCCGCGACCGAAAAGTTCTCGGAAGCCAGCGAGGATGTGGTTAGCGCCATTCTGACCGAAGCCGGGAAGATGTGCGAAGAGATCATGGCCCCGCTTCAACGCCCTGGTGATCTGGAACCCGCGCGGCTGGAGAACGGCGTGCTGCGGACCTCTCCGGGCTATGCCGAGGGCTGGAGGGCGATTGCCGAAGGCGGCTGGATCGGGATGAGCGGCGATCCCGAATATGGTGGTATGGGTCTGCCCATGACCATGACCACCGCCGTGAATGAGATGATGAGCGCTGCTTGCCTGTCGCTGCAATTGGCCCCCTTGATGACCCAAGGCCAGATCGAAGCGTTGGAGCATCACGCGAGTGATGAGCTGAAAGCGCTCTATCTGCCCAAGATGATGGCGGGTGAATGGTCAGGCACCATGAACCTGACCGAACCGCAGGCCGGATCGGATGTGGGCGCGCTGACCTCGAAAGCCGAAGACAATGGCGACGGCACCTATTCGGTGACCGGGCAGAAGATCTATATCTCTTGGGGCGACAACGACTTTGCCGAGAATGTCTGCCATCTTGTTCTGGCCCGCCTGCCAGACGGTGTTCCGGGAACCAAAGGGATTTCACTGTTTCTGGTGCCGAAATACATCCCCGACGAGAACGGCAACCCCGGCGTGGCCAATGACCTCAAGGTGGTCTCGCTGGAACACAAGATGGGCCTGCACGGCTCGCCGACCTGCGTGATGCAATATGACGGGGCCAGAGGCTGGCTGGTCGGCAAGGAACATGGCGGGATGGCCGCGATGTTCACCATGATGAACAACGCGCGTTTGGGCGTTGGTGGCGAAGGTGTGGGCGTCGCCGAGGGCGCTTATCAACACGCGTTGGCCTATGCGTTGGAGCGTAAGCAGGGCAAGACGCCCTCGGGCACGATCATCGACCATGCGGATGTGCGGCGGATGCTGATGTCGATGCGCGCGGATGTGTTTGCGGCGCGGGCGATCATGCTGGCCAATGCAGCTGCAATCGACATGGCGCAGGCCACGGGTGAGGCCGATTGGGCGGCACGTGCGGCGCTGCTGACGCCGATCTGCAAGGCTTTTGGCACCGAGACCGGCATGCGCGTTTCCGAGACCGGCGTTCAAGTGCATGGTGGCATGGGCTTCATCGAAGAAACTGGTGCTGCACAATATTATCGCGATGCCCGTGTGACCGCGATCTACGAGGGCACCAATGGTATTCAGGCCATGGACCTCGTAGCGCGCAAGATGATGGATGGGGGTGAGGCGGCCTCGAACCTTCTGGATGAGATCGAGGATCAAGCTGAGAAGGCGCGCGCCACGATGCCTGAACTTGCTGGTCCTGTTTGGGAAGCTTCCGAGTCGCTGCGGGAAGCGACGGAGTGGCTCGTTGCTCAATCGGATATGAACAACCGGTTTGCTGGCGCGGCTTCGTATCTAAAAGCGTTCGCGCGGGTTCTGGGCGGGCATTACCATTTGTCAGCGGCGCTAGCCGATCCCGATGGACCGCGCGCCAAGTTGGCACGTTATTATATCAATGTGCTGCTGCCTGAACATACGGGCTTGCTTGCGCAGGCGCAGAACGGGGCGGATGACCTCTATGCCCTCAGCCCAGAGGAACTGGCGGTTTGATGGATGGCGAGGCTCCGCAAGTGATGCGATATCCGTGGGAGGAACCACCCGCTCCTGGCGAATGGGTCGAAGTTGCAGAAGGAGTTCTGTGGATCAGGCTGCCTTTGCCGATGGCGCTGGATCATGTGAATGTCTATGCATTGGATGATGGCGACGGTTGGACCATAGTCGACACAGGGCTTTCTTCAAAGAAAACACGGGGAATCTGGCAGACCCTGATGGAAGGGCCATTGGCTGGCAAACCCGTCCGTCGCGTTGTCGTGACTCATCACCATCCTGACCATGTCGGCAATGCGGGCTGGTTCCAGTCCGAGCATGGCGCGGAACTGGTCACCAGTCGTACCGCATGGTTGTTCGCGCGTATGCTGACGCTGGATGTGCAAGAGAATTGGCCGAAGGAAACGTTGGACTATTACCGCAGCGCGGGGATGGATCCGGACGTGCTGGCCGGTCGGATGGCCGAGCGTCCGTTCAACTTTGCCGACGCCGTGTACCCTATGCCGCTGGGATTTACCCGTGTCAAACAGGGCGACGTGATCCGCATGGGTGGCCGCGACTGGGATGTTCACATGGGCAACGGCCATGCGCCCGAGCATTGCACCTTCTGGAGCCGCGAGGACAATCTGGTGCTGACCGGCGATCAGATCCTCAGTTCGATCAGTTCCAACTTGGGCGTCTATGCCACCGAGCCGATGGCCGATCCGGTGGCCGACTGGTTGGAGGCTTGCGAACGCCTGCAACCGCTGGCCCGGCCCGATCATTTGGTTTTGGGCGGGCACAAACTGCCGTTCACCGGGTTGCCGATCCGCATGCGGCAGTTGATCGATAACCACCACGGCGCGCTGGAGCGTCTGCTGAACGATCTCGATCAACCCAAAACCGCCGCCGAGTGCTTTGCCCCGCTGTTCAAGCGCCAGATCAGGGGCGGGGAATACGGTCTCGCGCTGGTCGAGGCGGTTGCACATATGAACCATCTCTACCACATTGGAGCTGTCGCCCGGACGCGGCGCGCGGACGGAGCTTGGGAATATCAGCGCAAAGGGTAGAGCAATGGACAAGATCGAAACCTCAGCCGAGGCAGCGGAATCTGCGGCGTTGCCGCGGTGCTATGAGGTGCACGCCAACCCTGAAGCGGCATCGGGGAACAAGGATTTGCCCAAGCCATTGCAAAAGCCGGTCGAAAGCAAAAGCCCTGCTCAATGGGCCTATGAGCGGCTGATCATGTATATTCAGAATTTCGAGAAGACTCTGGATGGCGATCACGAGGTTGCCATGGGATTTACCGGTGGTGATGCCGGTGTAATGCGGATCGAGGGCATGGGCTATTTCGATCCGGATGTGATTACCTTCTATGGCTCGGACGGAGGCGGCGCCAAAACGCAGCTCGTCCAGCATGTCAGCCAGTTGAATGTGATGCTACGTGCCTTGCCGAAATCGATCGAGGATAAACCAGCCAACCGCATTGGTTTCCGGCTGGCGGCTGATCTGGAAGAAAGCTGACGCCCACTCTTGCAATTCACACTTACGCAGCCTTGAATGGATAGACCATTCAGGAGGCAACCGCGTGACCAATTTCTCAGCCGTTACAACTGCCTACCGGGGCGCATGGGCGCGGCGGCGCGTGTTTGTGCCTGTTTATGTCGCCGTCCGGTTGCTGCTGGTTGCACTGATCGCTCCGGGCGTTGCCATCGCCGTCAATCTTGCTGTCTCATTGTCTGATCAATCGGCGCTGACGGATCAGGACATTGCGATGTTCCTGCTGTCACCAGCAGGCTTCATCGCGGCGGTTGTAGTTCTCAGCCTGTTCTTACTGGCCGAGGTCTTTGTCTTCTCGGTCATGGCCGGATCATTGCGGATGGGTGAGCGTGACCCTTGGCGCGCGGGCAGTGCTTCCATCCGGTTGATCCTGACGCGTTTACCTGCGCTTTTCGGCTTTGCCGCACGGTTCATTTTGCGTGTGCTGGTACTTGCGCTGCCTTTTGTCGCCGTGGCTGGCCTGATCGCCTGGTGGATGCTGACTGAATACGACATCAACTACTACCTCACCTTCCACCCGCCTTCATTCTGGGTGGCGGTAGTGCTGATCGGATTTGTGGTGCTGTGTCTGGCTTGGGTTCTGATCCGCAGGCTCTCGGCCTGGGCGCTGTCGCTGCATCTTGTATTATTTGAGGGCTGCAAACCCGCCGAGGCCTTCTCCGCCAGCACGGATCGAATGGAAGGCAAACGCGGTCGCCTCAAGATCGAGCTTGGCCTTTGGCTTGCGATGCGTCTCGTGATCGCTGCACTGATTGCCTTTGTGGCCGGACTGTTGTTCGATCTGGTGCCGTTGCAGGAAAGCACGAACCTGCGCTTTGCGCTGATCTTCAGTATGATCGTAGCGGGCCTCTGGTCGCTGGCTGGGCTTGTGCTTGCAGCCGTCGCTCTGGGAGCATTGGCGGTTCTGCTGGATGGGTTCTTCGACACACAGGGCCGAGAGGTCCCTCATCCCGAACCCGGCAACCTGCGCGCGCCGCTTTACGCTGTGGTCGGTGGCGCGGCAATCGCCCTGCTGATCGGGCTCTGGTCCGGGCAGGAGTTGCTGGTCCGCATTCAGGCCTCCGATCATGCGGATGTCATTGGTCATAGGGGTGCGGCGGCGATAAGGCCGGAAAATACCATGGCGGCAGTGTTGAAGGCTATCGAAGATGGCGCCGATTGGGTTGAGATCGACGTTCAGGAGACTGCGGATGGTGTGGTCATCATCGCGCATGACAGTGATTTCATGAAACTGGCGGGTGTGCCGCTCAAGGTCTGGGACGCAACCATGGAGGATATAGCCGAGATCGATATCGGCAGCTGGTTCGGCCCCGAATATGCTTCGGAACGGACGCCCACGCTGCGGGATGTTCTGGAAGCTGCGAAGGGCAAATCCAAGGTCATCATCGAGCTGAAATACTATGGCCATGACGTCGACCTGGAAAACCGAGTTGCCACGATTGTCGAGGAGCTGGATATGCAGGATGACATCGCCACCATGTCATTGAAATATCCGGCCGTGCAGAAGATGAAAGCGCTGCGCCCCGATTGGCGGGCAGGCGTTCTGGCCGCGACCGCCATCGGCAATCTGTCGGGGCTTGAGGGCGATTTTGTGGCCGTAAACGCGGCGACGGTATCTCCGGGTCTGATCCGCTCGGTCCATGAGGCGGGCAAGGACATCTATGTATGGACGGTGAATGACCCGCTACAGATGTCGGCCATGGCATCGATGGGGGTCGACGGGCTGATCACCGATCGTCCTGCCATGGCTCGCGAAGTACTGCGTGTTCGTGCCGAGATGGGACCGGGCGAGCGTCTGATGCTATGGTTGGCGACGACATTCGGATTGTCCATTGATACTGCCGAGATGCGTGATGCGGAACCATAGACTGGCCGCCCTTCTGGTCTGTTGCGCGCTGCCTGCAGCTGCGCAGGACCTGATGCGTAGCGTGGAAATGCCCGCTCACCGGGCGTTGGCCGACACGATAGACGGCGCTGAACTGACCCCCTTCGAAACGGACGGCTGTTCGGGCGGATTATCTTCCAGCTGGCGTATGGTTGCCGAGACCTTTCCGAAGTTCAGTCTGCTTTATGAAGAACACCCGCCATGGGAGTACTGCTGCGTTACTCACGATCGCGCCTATCACAACGCAGGTGGCGCGTCGCAGGCTGGGGCCAGTTATGACGCCCGCCTCGCTGCCGATGACACCTTGCGCGCCTGTGTCAAAACCCACGGCGAAAGCCATGCTGATGAATATGCCGAACGCTATGATATGACGCCGGATCAAATCCGCTCGGTCCATTCGATCACGTCTGAAGCGATGTACATGGCGGTACGTTTTGGGGGCGGTCCCTGCAGCGGGTTGCCCTGGCGCTGGGGGTTTGGTTATCCAGGCTGCACGATTTTTGGACCAACTGCGCGCGAATGACGTCGTGACAGGCCCTGAGTTTTGCATTATCCAACATTTCAAATACGCGAATTGGGATTCTAATAAACATGGCTGATCACAAGCACGGCGAGATGGACATCACCGTTCAAACAAAAACCTTTGACGGTTTCATCAAATTCACCACGTGGTGCGTGGTGGCAATTGTACTCCTTTGCCTGTTCCTGGCGGTCTTTGCGGCCTAAACGGTACACGAGGCGCATCTCTTGTTCAGGATTCTGATTGCCTGCCTGCTGGCAGTGACAGTTGCGGGTTGCGCGGGATCGCAGCGCCCGCAGGCTGATCCCTCGGAAATCGTGGCCCGGTCCTATCGTGATCCGGGGCCATCGACGCTGACGCTCTATACCATGATCAGCACGCGCACCGGGTCGGGGGCACACACGTCGCTGATGATCAGCGGGAGCGAGCGGGTCATATTTGATCCTGCCGGATCGTTCCGGGCGGATGTGGTGCCGATCAAGAATGATGTCCTTTATGGCATCACGCCAAATGTCGAACGCGCCTATCGTAGCAGTCATGCGCGCGAGACGCATTATGCCCGTATTCAGACGATCGAAGTGACGCCGCAGCAGGCCGAGATCGCGCTGCAATTGGCCAAGCAGATGGGCCCGGTTTCGCAGGCTTTTTGTGCAAATTCGACCTCGCAATTGCTGCAACAGGTCCCGGGGTTCGAGCAAATCAAAACAACATTCTACCCGGTGAAGCTATCCGATCAGTTTGGTCAGATTCCAGGCGTTGTCACCACGGACTATCGTGAGAATGACTCGGCTGATCTGCAGCAGGGGCTGGCGGAAAACAATGCGCGCCTCAATCAGCTTGAAGCGGTCTCAACCAACTAGGTAAAGCAGGCCGTAAAGCGTGGCGGCCCCTGAAAAGATGGCCGCTATGACGTTCTTCGTTACAATTCCCACCGTCAACGCAACTGCCGCAGCCGCCATGCGCGGCATATCCGGTTGTCCTTCGGTGGCCGTGGGCCAGACTACCAAAGGTGCGATCAGGGCAGGCAGAATCGCCACTGCTGTGTACCTCAGGTGCCGCAGAAGCCAGGGCGGCATCGGGCGGTCGCCAACCAGCCCGATAAAGGTAAAGCGCAGAAGGTAGCTGCCTATCGCCAGACCTACGATGATGATCCACATGGTTGTCGGGTCGATCTGCGTCATGACTTTTTCCGCTCTAACATCAATTCAGCCCGTGCACCTGCCATCATCCCGGCTATCCCTGCGATCAACAGTCCAAGATTGAACGGCACTGCCACGCACAGCAGGGCGACAACAATCGCCACCAGCGCGGCTACAACATGCGCCATGGTGCGCATCATTGGTCCGATCATGGACAAGAACGTGATCGGCAGCGCAAAATCCAGAGCCCAGCTTTCCGGAATCTGCGCCCCCAGAACAGCACCCAGATAAGTGGCGAGTATCCAAAGCGGCGTGATCGGCGTGACCGAGCCGACAAAGTACGCCATGCGCTGAGGCACGGACATATCCGGTTCTTTCTCGAATCGGACAATCGAACAGGCGTAAGACTGATCAACAATAAGATAGGCTCCAAGGGCCCGTTGCCACAGCGGAGCCGCCCCCAGATAAGGGGTCAGTGAAGCCGAATACATGGCCACCCGCAGGTTCACAGCCAGGGCCGAGATCAGAACGATAACCGTTGGTGTATTGTCCTGCAGCAATTGCAATGCGGTGAACTGAGCAGCGCCGGCAAACACCGTGGCGGAAAAGGCCATCGTCTGGATGATATCCAGCCCTGCTTCTGTGGCAAAAACACCAAACAGAAGGCCAAAGGGCATGGCGACGAAGATAAACGGCGTCCCGTCGCGAAAACCTTTCCAGAAGTATGACTTGGATGTGGCAGAGGCCATGGCTAAATCCTATGGTGACGCGAGCAGCAGTAGCCGTCTTGGGAAGGGGTTGCAATTGGCCACGGAGATCGACCTGTCAGACTACCTCATTGCGCCCGATCCGGGGGCTGCCCGCCTGACGCGCGGTGTCGAGGGTGTGGACCAGAATGGTGAGATAAGTCAGATCTCAGTGGTCGAGGAACGCCCGCTGACCATTTTCCTCAACTCGCAGGAAATCGTGACGGCAATGACCATCGGCGACTATCCCGAATACCTTGCGCTCGGGTTTCTGCGTAATCAGGGGATGCTGCTTGCAGATGATGAAATTACTCGGGTCGACTATGACGACGATCTGGAAACCGTGGTCGTGCGTACCGCGCGTGAGACCTCATACGAGGACAAGCTGAAGAAGAAGACCCGTACCAGCGGTTGCGCAGTAGGCACTGTGTTCGGAGACATGATGGAGGGGCTAGAGGACGTGCGCCTGCCACAGGTCTCGCTGCGCACCTCGTGGCTGTATGAGTTGGCGTCGAAGATCAACCGCACCCCGTCTCTGTACCTTGAGGCGGGTGCCATCCATGGCACGGTGCTTTGTCATGAAAGCCACCCGTTGGTCTATATGGAAGACGTGGGCCGCCATAACGCGGTCGACAAGATCGCAGGCTGGATGCTCTCCGAGGGTGCGAGCGCGTCTGACAAGATCCTCTATACGACCGGTCGTTTGACTTCGGAAATGGTGATCAAAACGGCAATGATGGGCATCCCTGTTCTCGCTTCGCGATCGGGGTTCACCGCCTGGGGCGTCGAGATCGCGCGCGAGGTCGGTTTGACTCTGATCGGCCGGATGCGCGGGCAGCGGTTCGTGTGTTTGTCGGGCGAAGACCGATTGGTGCGCGATGTTGATCCGTCGAGCGTGGCGATTGAGGACAAAAAACATCGCAGGAAAAGTGCCGATGGCTGAACAGTCGCAAAAACCGCTGGGGGTTATTCTGGCAGGCGGCCTCGCAACGCGAATGGGAGGCGGCGATAAAGGGCTGTTGCAGATCGGCGGGGTTAGCCTGCTGGATCGGGTGATAGACAGGCTGCGCCCTCAGGTCGGCGGGTTGGCTTTGAACGCCAACGGCGATGCCGAACGGTTTGCTCGCTTGAACTTGCCGGTTGTTTCGGACTCGATCGAGGGCTTTGCAGGACCGCTGGCAGGCGTTTTGGCCGGGCTTGATTGGGCCGCTGAACAGGGCGCTCAATCTATCGTGACGGTTGCGGCGGATACTCCGTTCTTTCCGCATGATCTTGTGGCGCAACTGGTGAACGCATCCAAAGGGCAGAAATACCCCCTTGTTCTGGCAACCACCCCGCGCACGAGTGACGAGGCATTAAAATCCGGCGGCGGCAAGCGGATCAATCGGCATCCGACCTTTGGGCTCTGGCCGGTAGTATTGCGCGATGATCTGAGGGAAGCGTTGAACGCTGGATTGCGCAAGGTTGTCCTGTGGACTGACCAGCATGATGGGCGAGAGGCGCTGTTTTCGGCCCAGCCGTTTGATCCGTTCTTCAACGTCAACACTCCCGATGATCTGGCCCGCGCTGAAACCTTGTTGGAGCAGGTATGAGGGTCTACGGCGTCACCGGTTGGAAAAACGCGGGCAAAACCGGCCTAGTGGAACGGCTGGTGGCTGAAATCACCGGACGTGGGTATACCGTTTCCACCGTTAAACATGCGCATCATTCCGTCGACGTCGACCAGCCGGGTACCGACAGCCAGCGGCATCGCGCGGCGGGTGCGTCCGAAGTGCTGTTGGCATCCGGCCAGCGGATCGCACTGATGCAGGAGTTGCGCGGTGCGCCCGAGCCGAAGCTGGACACCTTGCTGCCGCGTTTGTCTCCGGTCGATCTGGTGTTGATCGAAGGCTTCAAGCGCGAGCGTCACCCCAAGATCGAAGCGTTTCGCGCAGAACCCGAAAATCCGCTGATCGCCACGGATGATGACACGGTTCGCGCGGTTGCAAGTGATACGCCTTTGGAATTGGATTGCCCGGTGTTTGATCTGGATGATACGGCGGCCATTGCAGATTTTATCCTGGAAGAGGTCGGATTATGAGCACGCCGGATATCTCACCTCCGCCCTTGCGCAATGATTGTTTCGCCTTGCCTGCAGGGGTGAACTGGACACCCGTTGATGAGGCTCTGGCGCTTTTGCGAGACAGATTGTCGGTTGTAGCTGGGGTTGAAAACGTGCCCGTGATGCGGGCGGCGGGCCGAGTTCTGGCGGTGGACGTGTCGGCCAAACGATCAAACCCGCCTCAGCCCAACACCGCTGTCGATGGGTACGGATTTGCCGGTCCGGTGCCGGACGGACCCTGTGTCATGCCTTTGGTAGAGGGCCGGGCGGCCGCGGGTGTACCCTTTGACGGTGAGGTCCCAGAGGGCCATGCGATACGCATTCTTACCGGAGCTGCACTGCCAAAGGGTGTTAATACGGTCATATTGGAAGAGGATGTGACCTTTGATCAGGGGCACATTGCATTCCGAGGTCCGTTAAAACAGGGCGCGAACACGCGAAAGGCAGGCGAAGACGTGGTTGAAGGCGCGCTGACCTTGCCAGTTGGGCGGCGTTTAACACCAACGGATCTGGCGCTTTTGTCGGCGGTTGGTCTGACTGAGGTTTCTGTCCGCAAGGTTTTGCGGGTCGGAGTGCTATCGACCGGGGATGAGCTGGTCGAGCCGGGTGACAGCGCCGGACTGGGGCAGATTTATGATGCCAATCGTCCGATGCTGCTGTCACTGGCCGAGCGGATTGGATTCAAATCGGTTGATCTTGGGCGCGCCGAGGATGATCGCGCGGCGCTGAAACAGCATTTGGATCGCGCAGCTCAGCAAGTGGATGTAATCCTTACCAGTGGCGGCGCCTCCGCCGGCGATGAAGATCACGTCTCGGCATTGTTGCGAGAGGCCGGGGCGATGCAGGAATGGCGCATCGCACTAAAACCCGGGCGGCCTTTGGCGCTGGGCATGTGGGATCAGACGCCGGTGTTTGGCTTGCCGGGCAATCCGGTGGCAGCACTGGTTTGCACGTTGATCTTTGCCTGCCCAGCACTGAACCTGCTGGCCGGTGCAGGCTGGCAAGAGCCGCAAGGCTTCGACGTGCCCGCCGCGTTCAAAAAGCACAAGAAACCGGGTCGCCGGGAATACCTGCGGGCGCGCATCCGTGAAGGACAGGCCGAGGTATTCCATTCGGAAGGATCTGGCCGGATCAGCGGGCTGAGCTGGGCCGAAGGCTTGGTCGAAATCGAGGACGGTGCCCGCGATATCAAGCCCGGCGATCTGGTGAGGTTCATACCCTACGGGAGTTTTGGGCTTTAATCGAACGTCCCTGCGACACGTCCCACCAGCATGAAGGCACGCGCTGTGCGGGTTTCGCCCAGAGCTGTAAGCTCGGCATCGCTGGCATTAGGTTCGAACTCGACGATCATATGGTCAAAGCGGCGCAGGAAATGGTGTGCGGCATCGCGAAAGATCGGATCCTGTTTCATCCGCGCCGCAGTCAGCGCCAGTGACGAACGGTCCCGAATGCCACCCAAGGCAGCCACCGACCGCCCGCGCGCGCCTTGGGCAAATTGCCGCCAGACTTCGGGTCGGGCCATATCGGGGCGCAGGTCATCCATATAGATGCCTTCCTGGCTGAGAAGGGTCAGAACATCTTGTGAGGCCTGCACAAGTTTCGAGGTCTTGCGATCTTTCAATGCAAGCCGCAGCGCGTTAAATCCCTCGGCATCGCTTTGCGTCTCGGGGAAGTTCAGGGCGCGGATAAAGATGTCGGTGGGCAACGGGGGCGCAATTTCTTCCGCTGAGGTGCCAAGTTCCAACGAAGTCTGATTGGCCATGTCCGGCGCGGGCCTTTGGGTGCGCCCGGGTTCACCGCGATTGGTCGAGAATGTCGCCAGCGCGCTCTCGGTCTTTTTTGCGCTTTCGGCGATTTCATCCAGTTTCTTGCCGACCGTCGGCTCATACGTGCTGGCCGCGCGTTGTTGCTGAACGACATAGCTGTTGCGGATCGCATCGATGGCTGTCTGCAGGCGGGCGCTTTCTTCGCGCATCACTCGGCTGGCGCGCATCGCAAGGGCTGCGACCCAGATCATTGCGACCGGCATGAACACCGCCAGGAAGGTGACGATGAACCCTCCTTGTTGCCCGCCGGGCAGTACCAGAAACACGACCGACACCACCAGCCAGATCAGGCTGAGAACAACTGCTGCAATCTCGATCTCGGTGACCGAACGGTGCGCCGGACGGTCGTAGATACCCAGCGAGGTGGGTTTCTCGGGTTCTTGCTCAGGTTCAGACCCTGACATGACAAACGCTCCGGTCAGGCGTATTCGATATTCAGAACTTCATAAGAGCGCACGCCTCCGGGGGTGCGGACCTCGACACTATCGCCTTCTTCTTTGCCAATCAGGGCGCGGGCGATGGGGGATTTGATGTTCAGAAGGCCCGCTTCGATATTGGCCTCATACTCACCCACGATCTGCCAGGTCTTTTCTTCGTCGGTATCTTCATCCACCAACGTGACCTTCGCGCCGAACTTGATAGCCCCTGACAGTTTGGCCGGATCAATGACATCTGCCAGCGACAGGATGCCTTCAAGCTCTTTGATGCGGCCTTCGATAAAGCCCTGCTTTTCGCGCGCCGAGTGGTATTCGGCGTTTTCTTTCAGGTCGCCCAGTTCGCGGGCTGAGGCAATCGCCTCGATGATCGCCGGGCGCTCGACGGATTTCAGATTCTTCAGCTCTGCCTCGAGCGCGGCATTGCCCGAAGGCGTCATGGGGATCTTTTCCATTGTCTTGTCGTCCACGCAGAAATTGTTACGCCCCGCCGCACAATAGCGTCGGGGCGAAGGATGGGTTGGCAATTACCTGACCCAAATGAGGCGTGAATTGCAAGAGGGGAGGTGTGCGTTGTCAGTAAACTCGCAACTTAGCGCCGCCGTTCCGGGGGGCGGGTGCGCCTGTGGCGCTGTCCCAACAATTCTCCACTTCGCCAACGGCTGGCTTCGTGCCCAAGCCACAGCATCTCAATCATACTGAACCACTTCGAATTCGATGCCATTGTCATCTTCGAAATAGAATCGCTTGCCTGGCTCATAGTCTGCGTGGTTGTGCGGTTCAAATCCCGCTTTGCGGACCTTTTCCTCGGTGGCGTCGATATCCTCGACCAGCACACCTACATGGTTCAAGCCGCCCACGTAATCATAGCTGCTTTCGCCTGATGGCTTGGGATCGCCGGGGGCGTAGAGTGCCAGATAGGTATGCGGGCTGCCCACATGCACCGTATAGCCACCGGCAATGGCAGGGCCTTCCCAGCGTGTTTTCCAGTCGAAGACTTTCTGCATCCACGCCGCAGATGCCTTTGGGTCGCGGACCGTGAAATTAGTATGTTCCAGCGTCGCCATCATGGGATTCTCCTTCCAATTTGAGGCTTGTCCCGACTCACTGTAATTTCTAAACCTAACTTTAGGTCAAGAGATTTCTTTGGGAGGATGTAATGGTTGTTTCGGAAGGTCTGGCGATTGGAGCATTGGCCCGGCGCACCGGGTTGGCGGTGTCGGCGATCCGATACTACGAGGCGCAAGGTTTGATATCTCCATGGCGTAACGCGGGTGGGCAGCGGCGTTATCAGCGCGCCGATATCCGACGGCTAAGCTTTGTGATGATCGCGCAGCAATTCGGTCTGACTTTGCCCGAGATCCGCGAGGTATTGTCGGGCTTGCCAGGAAACCGCACACCGACGCCTCAGGACTGGAAGAGTATCAGCGAACGGCTGCGCACGCATCTGGATCAGCGAATCGATACGCTGATGCGACTGCGCGACAATCTGGATGGATGTATCGGTTGCGGCTGCCTCAGCCTGCCGAAATGCAAGCTTTACAACCCCGATGACAGGGCCAAATCCCATGGTAGCGGTCCCAGATACCTCATGGGGGACGCACCCGAAGCCTGAAGTGTCGAATAGCGGCGTTGTTACGCCGTGTTTCGATTGACCAAAGTCTTTATGACCATGTAATCAGCCGTGAAACAATATTGCGCCGACCGCATGAAGAAAGCGCCAATTCGGAAAGTTAGCTAAGGAGCCCGCGATGGCCGAGATTGAACGCGAAGCGATGGAATATGACGTGGTGATCGTGGGTGCTGGCCCTGCGGGCCTGTCTGCGGCCATCCGTCTGAAACAGCTGGATGCCGACCTGAACGTCGTGGTTCTAGAGAAGGGTTCGGAAGTGGGTGCGCATATCCTGTCGGGTGCGGTGCTGGACCCTTGTGGTCTGGATGCTCTGATCCCCGATTGGAAGGAAAAGGGTGCCCCGCTGAACGTGCCTGTGCATGAAGACAATTTCTACATGCTGGGCGAGGCTGGCAAGATCCGCATCCCCAATTTCCCGATGCCGCCGCTGATGAACAACCACGGCAACTACATCGTCTCGATGGGCAATGTCTGCCGCTGGATGGCAGAGCAGGCCGAAGAACTAGGCGTCGAAATCTTCCCCGGCATGGCCTGTTCCGAGCTGGTCTACGGTGAGAACGGTGAAGTCAAAGGCGTTGTAGCCGGTGTATTTGGTCTGGAGCCAGACGGATCCTACGGCCCCAACACCGAGCCGGGCATGGAACTGCATGGCAAATATGTCTTCCTGTCGGAAGGCGTGCGCGGCTCACTGTCCAAGGAAGTCATCGCCAAATACGACCTGTCTGCCGGTAAAGAGCCGCAGAAATACGGCGTTGGCATGAAAGAGATCTGGGAGATTGATCCGGCCAAGCACAAAGAAGGCAGCGTCACGCACACCATGGGCTGGCCGCTGGGCAGCAACGCGGGTGGCGGGTCGTTCATCTATCACCTTGAAAACAATCAGGTCTATGTCGGCTTTGTGGTTCACCTGAACTACAAAAACCCGCACCTGTACCCCTACATGGAATTCCAGCGCTTCAAGCATCACCCGATGGTGGCTGACCTGCTTAAGGGCGGCAAGCGTGTGGCTTATGGTGCCCGCGCGATCACCGAGGGTGGCTACCAGTCGATGCCGAAACTGGTCGCACCGGGTGTTGCGCTGTTGGGTTGCTCGGCGGGCATGGTCAACGTGCCGCGCATCAAGGGCAACCACAACGCGATGCTGTCAGGCAAGGCCGCGGCCGAGGCCGCCTATGATGCCATCAAGGCCGAGCGTTCGGGTGATGAGCTGACCGCTTATGAGGCCAACGTTCGCGATGGTGCAATCGGCTCGGATCTGAAGAAGGTGCGCAACGTCAAACCTCTTTGGTCGAAATACGGCCTGACCGCCAGCCTGGTACTGGGCGGTATGGACATGTGGACCAATACGCTGGGCTTCTCGCTGTTGGGCACGCTGGGCCACGGCAAGAACGACGCGGAATCGACCGAAGATGCCAGCAAGCATCAACCCATCGACTACCCGAAACCCGATGGCACACTGTCCTTTGACCGCCTGACGAACGTATCGTTTGCGGCCACCAATCACGAGGAAAGCCAGCCTTGCCATCTGAAACTGGCCGACCCGGACATCCCGGTTAAGGTCAACCTGCCCAAATTCGACGAGCCGGCACAGCGTTACTGCCCCGCAGGCGTCTATGAGATGGTCGAGGATGAAGACGGGCCGCGATTCGTGATCAACTTCCAGAACTGTGTTCACTGCAAGACCTGTGACATCAAGGATCCCAGCCAGAACATCACCTGGACTACACCGCAGGGCGGCGACGGGCCGAACTACCCCAATATGTAGGCAAGAACACGGGCGTTGGCAGGGTCGTGAAGGCTCTGCCATTGCCTCTCGCCCAGCAAAGCCCTAGCTTGTCGGTCAGTCAACGACAGCAAGGCAGATTATCAGTGGTTTCCCTGGTTCGACGCGCGGCTCTGGCCGTGATCCTCAGTTCTTCAATCGCGTTTCCTGCGGTATCGGATACCGGATCGGGGTCGTATCTGGCCGGGCGTCAGGCGATTTATGAGAGCGACTATCCCGCTGCCGAGCGTTACTATGCGCAGGCGCTTCGCGCTGATCCCCAAAATCCGAAACTGCTGGAAAACGTGGTCGTCGCCCGGCTCGCCTTGGGTGAGATTGAGCGGGCCCTGACCGTCGCCGAAGTTATCGAGGAAAATGAACTGCCCAGCCAGGCCGCTCGGATGGTGATCGCCGCCAATCTGGTGGCAGATGGCAAGCTGGATGAATTTCTGGCCCGCGATCCTGAAACGCAAGGGGTTGGACCGCTGGTTGATGGCCTGATGATTGCTTGGGCTCATATGGGGCAAGGCGCCATGACCAAAGCGATGGAACAATTTGACGTTGTTACCACGCAGGAAGGTCTGAAAGAATTTGCACTTTATCACAAGGCCATGGCGTTGGCGTCAGTCGGAGACTTTGAGGGGGCCGAGGCGATCCTTGCCGCAGATGATGGCCTGGTCGCCCGTTTTTCACGCCGGGCTGCGCTGGCGCGTGCCGAAGTGCTGTCGCAGCTGGATCGCAACGACGATGCGCTGGAATTTCTGGATAACGTCTTTGCCGCCGGCAGTGATCCAACCATCGAAGGTTACGCCACCCGGCTGTCTGATGGCGAAACGCTGCCCTTTACCCATGTCCGTTCTGCACAGGATGGCATGGCCGAGGTTTTCTTCACCGTCGGCGCTGCGCTGAGTGCCGAGGCCGCGCAGGATTATGTTCTGCTATATGCCCGGGTCGCGGCCTTTCTGCGGCCTGACCATATTGATGCGCTTTTGCTAAGCGCTGAGTTGTTGGATGGGCTGGAACAATATGATCTGGCGGTTGATGTCTATCGGCAGGTGCCTCCGGACAGCAGCGATTATCATGCCGCCGAGCTGGGGCGCGCCGAGGTCCTAAGTCGCTCTGACAGAAAAGAAGCTGCCGCCGAGGTCCTGCAAAACCTTGCCGCTCAAAGCCCCGATTTGCCCGGTGTGCATGTAGCCCTGGCCGACCTGCGGCGCCAGCAAGAGGATTACGCGGCAGCGGTCACCTCTTACGACAAGGCGATTGGCCTGACGGAAGAGGGTGCAGGCGGAAACTGGTTCCTGCATTATGCCCGCGGGATATCGCATGAACGTCTGAAGAACTGGGACGAGGCCGAGGCCGATTTCCGCCGCGCGCTTGAGTTGAACCCGGACCAACCACAGGTGCTGAACTATCTCGGGTATTCGCTGGTCGAGCGGCGCGAGAAATTGGACGAAGCGTTGAATATGATCGAACGCGCCGTCGCAGCGCGCCCTGACAGCGGCTATATCGTTGACAGCTTGGGCTGGGTGTTGTTCCGCCTGGGCCGGTACGACGAAGCAGTTGACCACATGGAGCGCGCCGTTGAGCTGATGCCGGTCGATCCGGTGGTAAATGACCATCTGGGCGATGTTTACTGGGCCGTAGGTCGTGGGCGTGAAGCCGAGTTCCAGTGGAAACGAGCACTGTCTTTCATTGATCCTGAAGATACCGACGGCGAAGCCGATCCTGAACGCATCCGCCGCAAGATCGAAGTCGGATTGGATGCGGTTCTGGCCGAGGAAGGTGCCGAACCCCTGAAGGTCGCCAATGAAGGCTGAGGCATTTGCCCCCGCCAAGATCAACCTGACCCTGCATGTGACCGGCCAACGCGCGGATGGCTATCATCTGCTTGATTCGTTGGTTGCCTTTGCCGATGTTGGGGATCAGTTGAGCCTCATTTCCGGCCCCGAGCTGTCTCTGTCGGTCACGGGTGAGTTTTCGGATGGCGTACCGACCGATGATCGCAATCTGGTCTGGCAGGCCGCCGAGGCCGCAGGCTGGACCGGTCGCATTCATCTGAACAAACAACTGCCGCACGGTGGCGGTGTCGGGGGCGGCTCCTCGGATGCTGCGGCGCTATTGCGCACTGCGACGAAGGGGGAGAGTGGCCCGATAGCGTGCCGCTGTCGCTTGGCGCGGATGTCCCGGTATGCATACATGCTGCTGCAGCGCGTATGCGCGGGATTGGTGAACAGATTGAGCCGATGGCGTTGCCGCCCCTCCCGGCGCTTTTGGTCAATCCGGGTATTGAAGTTTCCACCGGCCCGGTGTTTTCCGCTTTGCACAGCAGAGACAACGCACCGATGCCTGCTGAGATCCCTGCATTCAAAACACCGGAAGACTGCTCTACGTGGTTGAGGGCTCAGCGGAATGATTTAGAGGCACCTGCAATATCTGTAGCGCCGGGCATTGCGGAGGTCATAGCGGCGTTGGAAGGCACCCGAGACGCGTTGATGGTTCGTATGTCGGGTTCAGGCTCAACCTGTTTCGCACTTTATCCAACGCTCAAAGCAGCCCATTTTGCTGCCTATGAGATCGGCGCGGCCCAACCCGGCTGGTGGTGCCGCGCAACGACGCTCAGTTAAGGCGCGATACGACGTAATCGGCCAGATCGCCTAACAGGGTGCGGATTTCGTGATCCGGAAGAGGCGCCAGCGCAGCCTTGGCCTTGGCCGCCCAACCAAACGCATCCGCGCGGGTTGCATCCAGCGTGCGGTATTTGGCCATCAGCGACAAAGCGTGATCCAGATCGCCCTCTTCCTGCCGTCCGCGACCGATCGTCCGTTCCCAAAACGCGTGTTCCTCGGCAGTTGCCTGAGCCACGGCTTTGATCACTGGCAGGGTCAATTTTCGTTCACGGAAGTCGTCGCCGACGTTTTTGCCTGTGGCCGCACTATCGCCTTGATAATCCAGAAGATCATCAGCGATCTGGAACGCGATTCCAAGCGCATCGCCATAGTGATACAGCGCCTTGACCTGCGCCTCGGTCGCGCCTGCGATCACACCACCCACTTCGGTTGCGGCAGAAAACAGCGCCGCTGTCTTGCCGCGCACAACCTGCAGGTAGACACTTTCATCCGTGCCCAGATCGGTGGCCGCTGTCATCTGCAGCACCTCGCCTTCGGCAATTGTGGCCGACGCATTTGCAAGGATATCCAGAACCCGCAACGAACCGGTTTCGACCATCAACTGAAAGCTGCGGGAAAACAGGTAATCTCCAACCAGAACACTGGATTTATTGTCCCATAGCAGGTTTGCCGTGGGTCGCCCGCGCCGCTGCCCGCTTTCATCGACGACATCGTCATGCAGCAGGGTTGCGGTATGAATGAACTCGACCGTTGCAGCCAGCTTGACGTGATGGTCGCCTGAATAGCCGAACAGCTGCGCCGCCGCCAGGGTCAGCATCGGGCGCAGACGCTTACCGCCCGCCTCGACCAGGTGCGCGGTCACTTCGGGAATGCGCGGGGCATGTTCCGACGCCATACGCGTCCGAATCAGCGTATTTACTGCTGCCATTTCGCCCGCAAGCATCTCTGCCAGACGCTCATGCGGTTTCGAGATCGTGCTGACGTTCATCACTCTCCTGATACAAGGCTCGACATCCCTGTCACCTTGCCCTTACATCCATCCCCATGAAAGAACTATTGCGCAGCACCGATCCGACAATCCTAGCCTTTGCAACGGCTCTCCTTGAGGGCGAGGATATAGACTGCTTTCAGATGGACGTAAATATGAGCATCCTAGAAGGTGGCATCGGAATCTTTCCCCGTCGCCTGATGGTGCGGGCAGATGATCTGACCCGCGCCGAACGGGTCATGCGCGATAACGAGATCCCGCTAGGGCGATGAGCAGCTTTTCCGACAGTGATCTGACCTGCAATGATTTTCTGGGCGGGCGTGTGCGTCTGTGGCAGCCGCGCTCAGGATATCGTGCAGGGGTCGATCCGGTCTTACTGGCGGCATCGGTGCCGGCACAAGCTGGCCAGTCGGTGCTGGAATTGGGCTGCGGGGCAGGGGCTGCTATTCAGTGCCTAATGGCGCGAGTGCCGCACCTGAAGGCAACTGGGGTTGAACTGCAGGCTGGCTATGCAGATCTGGCCCGCCGCAATTCGGAACAAAACGCAGCGATCACCGTGGTTGAGGCGGATTTGAACGCACTACCGAATGATCTGCGACAAGAACAGTTCGATCATGTGATCGCCAATCCGCCCTACTACCGGGCAGGCGCGCACAGCCCTGCCACCGATGCGGGACGGCAGATCGCACTGGGTGAAGACACGCCGCTTGAGGACTGGATCAATGTCGCCGCCCGACGTCTGGCGCCGCGCGGTTATCTTCACATGATCCAGAGGGCAGACCGGCTGCCCGATATGCTTGCGGGGTGCGCGGGCCGCTTGGGCTCGATTCAGGTGCTACCTCTGGCCCCCCGTGCGGATCGCGCGTCCGAGCTGGTGATTTTGCGTGCCAGAAAGGGCGGGCGCGCCGCCTTTCGGCTACACGCACCGCTGATTCTGCACCTCGGTGACCGGCACGTAGAAGACGGCGAAAGCTATACCCCAAAGGTTTCGGCGGTGTTGCGCGATCGGGCGGATTTGACCGGGCACTTTGCCTGATCGGCAATGACCAGCCGAATTTGTCGGATTTATTATAGATTTCGTGCGTCTGCAGCGTGACAGGCTGGAAATGATGTGATCAACTTCTTACGTGACACTTACAAACCAGAGAAGGAGGACCGCCATGAGCGTGAGCGCACATCTGACGGAGTTGAAGAAAAAACACGAAATTCTCGGTCTTGAAGTGGAAGAAGCGCAACGCTCACCTGGTATTGACGATCTCCATATCGCACAGCTGAAGAAGCAAAAGCTGAAGCTAAAAGAAGAGATCGAGCGCCTGTCGACCTAAGGTTCTAGGCCTTCAGGCTGGCGCGGGCCGCGATGGCAGCGCCACCGGTGACAAACAAGGCCGCGATCGCCAGACCCCAGGACGGGGCGGCGATCCCGGCCAGAACCAACACAAGCGTCGATAACAAAGGTGCCGCGTATGAGGCGGTGCCCAGGATTTGAATGTCTCCGCGCTTGACCCCGATATCCCAGACATAGAATGCCAGCCCCACAGGCCCGAGGCCGAGCGCAAGGGTCGAGGCCCAGCCGAATGCGCCTTGCGGCCAGATCGTTTCTTCCACCGCGAAATGCAGGCCCCATGAGGCGATGGCCGTCAGGACGCAGAACACCGCGACCGAGCTTGTGGGCACATCGCCCAGCCGACGCGACAGTACTGAATAGCTGGACCATGTCAGCGCGCAGAGCAAAGCCAGCCCGTAACCGGGCAAGTGTTGAATCTGGAAGCCAGCGCTGCCTCCACCGGTGATGATGACGGCGGCTCCGGCAAAGCCAAGGCAGGCTCCGATAAGGTGGCCCGGTTTCAGATGCTCTCCGGGCAGCAGGCCTGACAGAAGAACGATCAGTAAGGGCCAGAGATAGGCGATCAGCCCGGCCTCGGCCGCGGGGGCCATGCGTAAGGCGGAAAAATACAGCGCGTGGTAGCCAAAAAGACCAATCGCGCCAAACAAATATGTCGTCCACGCGACTTGGCGCAGTTGCCCCAGCCCACCGCTCGACATGGTCCAGATCAGGCCCAACGTGCCGCCGATGGTAAAACAGATCGCGTTCAACAACAAAGGCGGCGTCGGGGCCGAGCCCACAGTGAACAGCGCCAGAAGAGACCACAGCAAAACCGCGACAAAGCCGACTGCTGTCGCGCCCATTCGGCTCATTCACCAGCTACCTTCTCAACAGGGATGATTTCAAACTCATCCGATATATGCGCGGTCTTTTCAATCTCGGATATGAACCAGTCGCGAAACGCTGCGATCTGCGGTCGCTTCTCTGCCCCTTGCAGGCAGAGGAAACGAAATCGCCCGGCGGTCTCCAGTGCCACTTTGAACGGCGCGACCAGTCGCCCTTCGGTCAGGTCTTTCAGGATCATGGCGCGCCGCCCCAGAACCACGCCCACCCCGGCCACGGCAGCGTCGATGGCGTGATCGGCGTTCGAAAAATGCGCCCCATGGGTCGGAGTGAAATCCAATCCAACCGCACGGAACCACGCGGGCCAGTCGCAACGCGGCTTGAGGAAACTGATCGAATCGTCATGGATCAGGGGGGCGTCGCGCAACGACGCAGGCGTGGGGAATTGTTCGGCCAGCTCCGGGGTCATAACCGGTGTCAGCCACTCCTTGCGGACGGGAACCGAATAGAGCCCCTCATCCGGCCCATAACCAAAGCGGATCGCCACGTCCACGTCATCCCGTTCAAGGTCCATGTTGCGCAGAGTGGCCGAGAATTTCAGGTCAATCCCCGGATTTGCACGGGCAAACTCATAAAGGCGCGGTGCCAGCCATTTCGCTGTCAGGGCAGGACCTGCTGTAACCGTGAGGCTTGTTTCATCCTGCAGCCTCCGCGTCGCTTGCCACGCGGCTTGCAGGGCGGCAAAGCCATCTGCGGTTCCGGGTGCCAATGTGCGCCCGGCTTCGGTCAGCTCGACGGCGCGATTGAGCCGGCGAAACACGGGGTGGCCCAGATGCTCTTCTAACGACTTGATTTGAAAGGACAGGGCCGCAGGTGTCACATTCAGCTCCTCCGCCGCCTTGGCAAACGACATATATCGTGCGGCGGCATCGAAGGCGCGCAAAGCAGTCAGCGGAGGCAGGCGGTCGGTCATGGCGGTTAAGTTTTTCTGAACTGAAGGATCGAAAACTCTCGTTTGTGTAATTTAAAATCAAAGGCCATGTTGATGGCAAGACAAATCCAACTTGATTGAGAAGGGTTCAGCATGATCGAGATGACAACAAACCCAGCCATTCAGAACGCCATTCACCGCGCGCATGAAGAGCGCGGCAAGGCGGTTGTAGGATTCTGGTCCTGGCTATTCGGTTCCCGCTGATCGCAGCGCGCGTGATCTTACGGGATAAAAGAAGGGCCGGTCCTTGATGGACCGGCCCGTTTTCATTCTCAGATCGCCGGTTTAGACGAAGAACTGTGCTCCGTTTGCGGAAATGGTCGAGCCGTTGATGAACTGCGAATCGTCCGATGCCAGGAAGGCGACGCAACGCGCGATTTCTTCCGGTTCACCCAGACGACCAGCCGGGATTTGACCGATGATCGATTCGCGCACTTTTTCCGGCACGGCCATGACCATTTCGGTCGCGATATAACCGGGGCAGATCGCGTTGGCCGTGATGCCGGCCCGCGCACCTTCCTGCGCCAGAGATTTCACGATGCCCAGATCGCCCGCTTTGGTTGCGGCATAGTTGACCTGCGCAAACTGGCCTTTCTGACCGTTGATCGAGCTGATCACGATGATACGACCAAATTTACGCTCGCGCATACCCGGCCATACCGGGTGCACGGTGTTGAACACACCAGTCAGGTTGGTGTCGATGACCTGATGCCACTGTTCAGGTGTCATCTTGTGGAACGGTGCGTCGCGGGTGATACCGGCGTTGGCGACCACGATGTCGATCGGGCCAACCTCGGCCTCGACTTTTTCGATGCCCGCTTTGGATTCGTCGTAATCCGCAACATTCCATTTATAAGTTTTGATACCGGTTTCGTCGGTGAACTTTGCGGCGGCTTCGTCATTGCCTGCATAAGTGGCGGCAACATTGTATCCTTCGGCCTTCAGCGCCTTGGAAATTGCTGCGCCGATGCCGCGGGAACCGCCGGTTACGAGTGCTGTACGTGCCATTTAGGACTCCTCCAAATTTAGTCGTCTTGGTAATTCTGTTACTCTGAGAGTTAAGGATGCGCAATATCGTTTCGTGATCGATCTTGTCTTTCTGTCCGGCGATATTGTCGCATCTAAGGGGTATGATCCGATTGTAACAAAAAAGGGCGCCCAGTAGACGCCCTTTTGTAATTAGTTTTCAGCGCACTTAGTCACGCTCCACACACAGGGCGACACCCATGCCGCCGCCGATGCAGAGGGTCGCGAGACCTTTCTTGGCATCCCGGCGCTTCATTTCGAACAGCAGGGTGTTCAGAACCCGGCAGCCGGACGCGCCGATTGGGTGTCCGATGGCAATTGCACCACCATTGACGTTTACGATCGACGGATCCCAACCCATGTCTTTGTTTACAGCGCAGGCTTGCGCTGCGAAGGCTTCGTTTGCTTCGACCAGATCCAGATCATCGACCGACCATCCAGCTTTCTCCAGCGCCTTGCGCGAAGCGTAGATCGGGCCAACGCCCATGATCGACGGGTCAAGTCCGGCGGTCGCGTAGGATGCAATTCGGGCCAAGGGCTCAATCCCACGCTTTTCGGCATTCTCAGCCGACATCAGCAGGGTGGCTGCGGCACCGTCATTCAGGCCCGAAGCGTTTGCGGCCGTGACAGAACCGTCCTTGGCGAAGGCGGGGCGCAGTTTGCCCATGGCTTCGATTGTCGCGCCGTGGCGGATGTATTCGTCCTTGTCCATCACGATGTCGCCCTTGCGGGTCTTGATGGTGAAGGGCACGATTTCATCGGCGAACTTGCCAGCGTTCTGGGCCGCTTCGGCTTTGTTTTGCGAGGCGACAGCGAACTCATCCTGCATATCGCGGCTGATCTGCCATTTCTCGGCGACGTTCTCAGCCGTTTGACCCATATGATAGCCGTTGAAGGCATCCCACAGACCATCGCGGATCATCGTGTCGATGTATTTCATGTCACCCATTTTATGACCGGCGCGCAGGGCGGCGGCATGGGGCGACAGGGTCATGTTTTCTTGTCCACCAGCCGCAACGATGTCGGCATCGCCCAATTGGATATGCTGTGCACCCAGAGCAACAGCACGCAGACCCGAACCGCAGACCTGGTTGATGCCCCAAGCCGCGCTTTCCTGCGGCAGGCCCGCATTTATATGCGCCTGGCGCGCTGGGTTCTGACCTTGGGCGGCAGTCAGGACCTGGCCCATGATGGTTTCGCTTACTTCGCCCTTGTCGATCCCGGCACGTTCGACAACTGCTTCAAGGACGGCAGCGCCCAGATCATGTGCGGGGGTGTTCGCAAACGAACCGCTAAAGCTACCGACGCCCGTACGTGCGGCGGATGCGATTACTACGTTGGTCATAAAGTCAATCCTTTACCGTCATGGTCCTGTGGGAAATCTGACGGCGCGGTTTGAGGAGAAGTCTTCTCCGGGTGCAAGAGCGCCTCGTGATCCCCCGCTCAAGCATCTTCTGCAATAACGCAATGCTGCATCTGCAGCAACGGACAGCTTGTCTCAGAGTGAGCCTTAGCGGTGTTCCGCGCGACCAGCTGCTATCAACTGCCCGTTTTTGCAGCTTTTTCCGAGCTCCAGGGCGGAGTGACTGAAGGCGCTCCATACAGAAAGCCCTGCAGACAATCGACACCGTTTGCGATCAGGAAATGAGCATCTTCGTCACTTTCGACCGATTCGGCGGTGACAGGAATTTCGAATTCCCGCGCAACTGCAATCAGTGCGCGCACCAGCGATTGATTGTCGGGATTGCTGCTGATGCCCCTGATGAACTGCCCATCGATCTTGGCGGCATCGAACAGAAATTCACGAAAGTGGCGAAAGCCAAAGTTACTGGCCCCAAAATCATCCAGCGCAAAGGCGATACCGCGGGCTTGTTGGCGATCCATGAAATCTACCACCAGTTCGGGCACCTGCATCGCCGAAGATTCTGAGATTTCCAGAATCAACCTTTCGCCCAAGCTTGCGTCTTTTTTCAGAAACCTATCCAGCACACGCGACCAGTTGGAATAACCGATGGACCGCGCGGACATGTTGATTGACAGGCGGATGCCAGGATTGCGGATCAGAGTGCGCAGCCCCATTTCAAGCGCGACGCAATCAAGGTCCCGGCCAATTGGCGTGTTCTCAACCTGTGGCATGAACTCTCGCGCGGGGATGACGCGGCAGGTTTCATCCAATACACGGATGAACCCCTCGTAGAACGCGATTCCCTGAGGAGGATGTGCTTGAACAACAGGCTGGAACGCCAGCCTGCATTGTCTATGCTTCACGGCTTCGGTCGCCATCTGTACCACCGATCGATCCCGTGAAGTGACGGCGGCGCTCAAAGGGTCGTCCGATCCCTCGGGCAGGTCTGCGCGTTTCCTGTTTCCCATGACGTACCGTTCCCCTGATCCCGATGATTTTGGCCGGGGCCAGTTTCAGGGAAGACAGGTAAAACCGGGGTTAACGCTCAAAGTTTTATCGCAGGTGGCGGGGCGGAAGATCAGTGTGTTGATTGCCAAGCATGTCGCAGCGAAGCAGCCGCACCGATAAGCGCTCCTAAAAGTCCCAGCGCGGCCATGACAAATCCCAACCCCAATAGCGCGGGCATTGCTCCGTTGAGTGCGGCGGTCATTGTGATGACGAGGCCCAGCAAACCTGTGATCGTAGAAATTCTCATCAGCTTTGACATGCGGACCTCCGGAAATGCACTCTTAAAACATCTCAGGGGATATGGAGCGCTTGTGCCAAATTTCAAGCAAAGAAAAGGTCTTTTTGAGACCTAGGCCCGCTTGGCTGTGGAAGCAGGTGATTTGGTGCCGAACTGTTCGAATCCCGGTGTGCCGTGATCTTGCGGATGGCGGACAAGGTGCTTGGCCTTGATCTGTTGGGAATTGTCGCGGCTGCCATCGTGGCTATAGCCCGGAGGGGCAAAACAATAAGCCAGACGTTGGCGCAAGGTCAGGCCCGGTTGGGTGGCGTCCCGCCAGATTCCAACCCATTCATGAAACGCCACGCGCAGCGGATTGAACGTGCCGATATTGTGGACAAGCCCATAGTCGACCTTGTCATCTTCTTGCTCGGGGACAAATGTGCCGAACATCTTGTCCCAGATGATAAAGACACCCGCATAGTTGCAATCAAGATATCGCGCATTTCGCCCATGATGGGCGCGGTGGTGACTGGGCGTATTCATGACGGCTTCGAACCAGCGCGGCATTTTGCCGATCGCTTCGGTATGGATCCAGAATTGGTAGATCAGGTTCAGACCTCCGACGAACAGCACCATCGCCGGGTGAAAGCCTAGTAAGATTAGCGGCGCACGTACCGCCATCATGAAGGTGAATGTATAGGTCCAGGTCTGCCGCAGCGCCGTTGTCAGGTTGTAATGCTGTGAGCTGTGGTGGTTCACATGACTGGCCCAGACCCAGCGAATGCGGTGCCCAAAGCGGTGCACCCAGTAATACCGCAGATCGTCCAGTACAAAGCACAAGATGATGACCGGGATCGAGGTCCCTAGGTTGAGCGGTGTGATCTGCCACAGCCACATGAAAAACGCATATGCGATGAAGCCCAGCAAAAAGCCCGAGGCGATATTGCCTGCCCCCATGATTAGCGAGGTCAAGGCATCGCGGGTTTCGTACCTACCGCCCCGGCCTTTGATCGCGATCCAAAGGAATTCGGCCAAAATGGCCGCGATGAAGAAGGGCACGGCCCATTGCACCGCGTCGGGAAAACTCACGTGATCGGTCATGCGGGATCCATCAGATTTTGCCAGTGCTGGCGTTCGGTCTCATCAAGGTGGACGATGACCCGAGGAGTGCTGAAATCGTGGAACAGGACTTCAAAGCCTTCGGGATGATCCAGCCAATCGAAATCCCGTAAATGGCGGGCCACGGTATCGGCACCAAAGGACCACAGCAGACCGGCTCCGGTTTCGGTTCGGATAAGGGCGGCGTGACCATCATGGGCAACGGTTACGTCAATGATGGAATCATCTGGAAAGTGACGCAGCCACTGTTCGTGCGCTGTCTCAGGCGTCAGCACTTGCAAGCGTGACTTGCCCGTCAGATGCAGCAGCAAGGCGACCCCGGCAATGCCGCCGACGACGAGGATCAATAGTATTTCCAGCGGCATTCCATCCTCCTGCAGATAACCTGCAAGCGGGCGATTTGTCTGTCAAAGGTGGCGTGGCGTCAGCCGCTTTCCAGGCTTTCCAGAATCTCATGCTGGACGATGCGTGCGACAAACGGCATTAACCCGTCAGGGCCAGAGGCCCGATCTTTGAGATGGATGCAGATATCGGGCCTGCGCGCGGCGATGATGCCAACCATTTCTCCGCGTATCTTGTCATCAAGACCCGCGCCCATGATCGCACAGGCGATGCGCGGTTCCGCGTCCAGCTGCCGCCGCACCTCATCCTGATCATGCGCGCCCAGCCACTGAATCGGCAGGTGATCCAGTTGTTGTGCCACGTTGCCGATTACATTCGGCAACCGCCCAATCAACAGAACTACCGGTTTCATCGGAGTCTCCCTTTCTTCCGGTCGCAAACGAAAACCGGCCCGTTGGGGCCGGTCTCATCCTAACACAGATTTTCTGCAAGAGCGCGCGGGACCTCAGCTATTGCCTTCGACAAGCGCTGAAATTATCGCCTTGGCACTGTCCGAGTTCCATTCTGCATCACCGATCAGGCGTGCGATCTCATTGCCATCGGGGTCGATGATCACAGTGATCGGCAGGCCAATCACTCCCATTTCGCGTGCAACCGCCTGTTTCGGATCCTGATGACGCGGCAAGTTGTCGATGCCGTTTTCGTCAAAGAACTTCTTGATCCCGGCAGGTGTGTTGCGACCGGTCGCCAGGGTCAGAACCTCGAATTTGTCACCGCCAAACTCCTGTTGCAGTTCAGCGATCTGAGGCATTTCTTTGCGGCACGGCGCACACCATGTGGCCCAGAAGTTCAGCAGCACATACTTGCCTTTGTAGTCGGCCAGCGATCCGGTGCCGCCATCATCTTCTAGTTCAAAATCGACCACTTTGACCGGCTTGGGCTCACTATGCAGGATCAGCCGCTTCAGGCTGCCCTCACGCAATGGGCCAAGCGTTGCCGCATCTGTTGCCAAAGCGGCGTTTGCACCCAGCGCTAGGGCCATATAAAGGGGGATCAGACGTAACAGGCGCATATCAACTCCGGGTTTTCTTTCATGACCGATCAATCTTCGAACCAGATGTGGGGCGGCCGCTTTGCCGCTGGTCCAGACGCGATCATGGAGGCGATAAATGCCTCGATCGGGTTCGATCAGCGGATGGCAGCCCAGGACATCGCAGGCTCGCGCGCCCATGCCGCCATGCTGGCTGCCACAGGCGTTATTACTGATAGTGATGCGCACGCCATTCGGGAAGGCCTGCTCACCGTTTTGTCAGAAATTCAGAACGGAGAATTTCAGTTCTCGACTGCGCTGGAAGACATTCACATGAATGTCGAGGCGCGACTGAAAGAGGTGATCGGAGAACCCGCAGGCCGTCTGCACACGGGCCGGTCGCGAAACGACCAGGTGGCGACGGATTTCAAACTCTGGGTTCGCGACCAGCTAGATGCCGCAGAATCCGGTCTTCTGGCCCTGATCCGCGCGCTTTTGGCGCAGGCCGAGGCCGGGGCAGACTGGGTCATGCCCGGTTTCACCCACCTGCAAACCGCGCAGCCAGTAACCTGGGGTCACCACATGATGGCCTATGTCGAGATGTTTGGCCGCGATCTGTCCCGCGTGCGCGACGCCCGTGCCCGGATGAACGAATCCCCCTTGGGCGCAGCCGCGTTGGCCGGTACCTCTTTCCCAATCGACCGCCAGATGACAGCTGAGGCGCTGGGCTTCGACCGCCCCGCAGCCAATTCACTGGACGCTGTCAGCGACCGCGACTTCGCGTTGGAGTTCCTGTCGACCGCCTCGATTTGCGCCATGCACTTGTCGCGCTTTGCCGAGGAACTGGTAATCTGGTCCTCGGCCCAATTCCGGTTTGTATCACTGTCTGATCGCTTCTCGACTGGTTCATCAATCATGCCGCAAAAGAAGAACCCCGATGCAGCTGAGCTCATCCGTGCCAAGGTTGGCCGCATATTTGGTGCGAATACTGGCCTGATGATGGTGATGAAGGGGCTGCCGCTGACCTATTCCAAGGACATGCAGGAAGACAAAGAGCAGGTATTTGATGCGGCAGATAACTGGATGCTGGCACTTGCTGCGATGGAAGGCATGGTCAAGGACATGACCGCCAATCGCGAAAGCCTGGCTGCCGCTGCCGGGTCTGGCTTTTCAACTGCGACCGACCTAGCCGACTGGTTGGTCCGCGTGCTGGGCCTGCCCTTCCGCGACGCGCACCATGTCACTGGATCGCTGGTGGCCATGGCTGAAAGCAAGGGCTGCGACCTACCGGATCTGACGCTGGAGGACATGCAATCGGTCCACGCGGACATCACCGACGACGTCTATTCTGTTCTTACCGTCGAAAATTCGGTAAACTCTCGCCAATCCTATGGCGGCACCGCACCGGATCAGGTGCGGGCCCAGATCAAGCGATGGAAGGCGCTGGTGTAATGCAGATACGACGGGTGGTGCTATTGATTGCGGTCGCAGCGGCCTTGGCCGGGTGTGGTGCCGATGGCGAACCCATACAGCCCACCATGAGCGCAAGCGTCGGCGTAGGCAGCAGCGGCACCTATGGCGGTGTTGGAGTTGGTCTCAGACGCGGTGGGCTGGGTGTTTATCTGGGGCTCTGAACTCCAAAATTGCAATTTACCGATTGCACACCCATCTGCATCTGACACGTCCTGAATGACAAAGAGAAAATGCATGAGACCTGCCGGCCTGATCCTCTGCCTCGCCGTACTTGCAGCTTGCGACCCGTCAGGCGCACCCCGAACGGAACCAACGGCCGCACCTAGCGGGTCCGGGGTCTCGGTTTCAGGATATGCGAGGGTTGGCGCGTCAAAGACGTTCTGAACCGCGACGGTGACCACAACGCTACCGGAATCATTTGATCCACATACCTCTTTTGGTCTAAGCGCGCAGGCATGGATCATTTTCTCTACCGCGACGGCGCGCTTTTCGCCGAGGATGTGCCAATCTCCGAAATCGCAGCCGCGGTCGGAACCCCGTTCTATGTCTATTCGACGGCGACGCTGCAGCGGCATTTCAAGCTGTTCGACGACGCGCTTGAGGGTACCGATCACCTTGTTTGCTATGCGATGAAGGCGGCCAGCAATCAGGCGATCCTGAAGACGCTGGCGCAGGCAGGTGCGGGAATGGATGTGGTTTCGGGCGGGGAATATCTGCGCGCCAAAGCCGCGGGCGTGCCCGGAGACAAGATTGTCTTTTCGGGCGTCGGCAAGACAGCGGATGAGATTCTTACCGCTCTGACCGGTGGAATTCGTCAGTTCAACGTCGAATCCGAGCCCGAAATGCAGGTGATCAATGCGGTTGCACAAGAACTGGGCAAGGTCGCGCCGATTACCGTTCGGGTGAACCCGGACGTGGACGCAAAGACCCACGCCAAGATCGCCACTGGCAAGTCCGAGAACAAGTTCGGCATCCCGATTTCGCGCGCGTCCGAGGTTTATGCGCTGGCCGCCAGCCTGCCGGGATTGGAGGTGATTGGGATCGACGTTCATATCGGCTCACAACTGACCGAGTTGGAGCCGTTCGAGCTGGCTTATAACAAGGTTGCTGAGCTGACCGAGCGTCTGCGCGCTGAGGGACATAACATCCGCCGCCTTGATCTGGGCGGTGGCTTGGGTATTCCTTATGCCCGTTCCAACGACGCGCCTCCGCTGCCGGTTGAATATGGTGCGATGGTCAAGAAAACACTGGGCCATCTGGGCTGCGAGATCGAGATTGAGCCCGGTCGGCTGATCGCTGGCAATGCGGGTCTGATGGTGTCCAAGGTCATCTATGTTAAATCCGGCGAAGACCGCGATTTCCTGATCCTCGATGGCGCGATGAACGACCTGATCCGCCCCGCGATGTATGAGGCGTATCATGATATAGTGGCGGTCGAAGAACCTGCCGCAGGGGTCGAACAGCGCCCGTATGATATCGTTGGTCCGGTCTGTGAATCCGGGGATACCTTTGCAAAACAACGCAACATGCCCCCTCTGAAATCGGGTGATCTGATCGCATTCCGCAGTGCAGGTGCCTACGGTGCAGTCATGTCCAGCGAATACAATACGCGGCCCCTGATCCCTGAGGTTCTAGTGAACGGGGATCAATTTGCCGTAATTCGTGAACGCCCAAGCTTTGACGAAATCATAAACCGCGATACCATACCAGAGTGGCTTTGACGCGATAGGCGCGTCGGGCCGATCAGGAGGCCCGCCTTGCGCGACAACCAGACCTTGCCAATTCCAAGACTGTCCCTGTGGCTGACGCACGGGGGTATGCTGGCTGAGCAGGTGATGCGCGCCTTCTGGCCGTTCTTTTCTATTCTCATGGCGCTGCTGGCCGCCCTGATGCTGGGTCTGCACGATCTTGTGCGCATTGAAGCCGTTTGGATTTCTGCAGCGGTCGGATTGATTGCTTTGATTGCGACAGCGGTTTTCGGAATAAAACGGTTCCACCTGCCAACCCGGGCCGAGGCGCTGGTTCGGCTGGATGAAACCCTGCCCGGACGCCCGATACAAGCACTGATGGACGATCAGGCAATCGGTGCGATGGATGCGGATTCGGTGGCACTGTGGCATGCGCACCAGACGCGCATGGCAGATCGTGCATCAAAGGCCGATCCGGTGAAACCCGACTTGCGGCTGGCGTCTCGCGATCCCTATGCGCTTCGCTATGCTGCCTTATTGGCACTCGTCGTTGCGGCTCTGTTCGGCTCGTTCTGGCGGATAGGCTCAGTCGCTGACATGACGCCGGGGACCGCTCAGGCGGGGCAGGGCCCGACTTGGGAGGGTTGGATTGAACCGCCGCGCTACACCGGGCTGCCAACGCTCTACCTTGCAGATCAGACCGATCCGACGTTGACGGTGCCTAAAGGCAGCCGCATCACACTTCGGTTCTACGGCGAGATCGGCGCGCACAGCCTGACAGAATCTTCGACACCTCTGGGCACCGAAGCCGCGACAGAACCGGAACAGGAATTTGTTGCGGAACGCTCGGGTCAGATGCGGATCGATGGCCCGGCCGGGCGCGATTGGGCGCTTGAGATCCTTCCAGACACTGCCCCCATGATCGCGACGGCAGGAGTGGCGCAATCAGAGGCTGGCGGACAGATGAAGCTACCCTTCGCTGCTGCGGATGACTATGGAATCGTCTCCGGCACCGCCCGGATCGAATTGGACCTGCCTGCGGTCAACCGTCAATTCGGTCTTGCGACCGAGCCAGAACCGCGCGAGATCATTACGGTCGAGTTGCCAATGCCGATTACAGGCGATCGGACCGATTTCACCGAAGACTTGATCGAGGATTTCTCGCAGCACCCTTGGGCACATTTGCCGGTGAAAATAACCCTCATGGCCATCGATGCGGCGGATCAAGAGACGGTGGCAGAACCTTATCTGACAGAACTGCCCGCCCGTAGGTTCTTTGACCCATTGGCTGCTGCGGTGATCGAACAGCGGCGCGATCTGCTCTGGTCGCGCGAAAACGCGCTGCGTGTATCGCAATTGCTGCGCGCGGTTTCGCACCTACCCGAGGACCTGTTCCGCTCAGATACAGCGTATCTGCGTCTGCGTGTGATCCTGCGGCGGCTGGAGACCTTCGACAAATACAGCGCACTGAACGTCAAACAGCAGGAAGAAATTGCGCAAGCACTGTGGGATCTGGCGGTTCTGATCGAGGATGGCACGCTGGCCGACGCACTGGAACGGATGCGCCGTGCGCAGGAGCGTCTGACCGAAGCGATGCAGAACGGTGCCAGCGACGAAGAGATTGCCGAACTGATGCAGGAGCTGCGCGAAGCGACACAGGATTACATGCGGCAACTCCAGCGTCTGGCGCAGGAAAACGGTGAGACGCAGCAAGGACAGCAGGGCCAGAACGGCGAAACCCTGCAGATGACGCAGGATGACCTGCAGCGAATGATGGACCGCATTCAGGAGCTCATGGAACAAGGCCGCATGGCCGAGGCGCAGCAGGCATTGGAAGAGTTCCAGCAAATGATGGAAAACATGCGCGTCACACAAGGGCAGGGCCAAGGTGGCCAGTCCGAAGGACAGCAGGCCATGGAAGGGCTGGCAGAAACCCTGCGCGAACAACAGGGCCTCAGCGATCAGGCATTCCGCGACCTGCAGGAACAGTTCAACCCCGGTGCGCAAGCGGGCGAAAGTCAGGGCAATGAGGGTCGCAACGGTGGTCTGGGACGCGGCCAGAGCCATGAAGGCCAGGGCGGCCAGGGCCAGGGGCAGGATGAGGCTGGTGAAGGCCAGCAAGGTCAGGGGTCACTGGCGGATCGGCAGCAGGCGCTGCGGGATGAGTTGAGTCGGCAACAACAAGGTCTGCCCGGCGGTGGTACACCCGAAGGCGACGCTGCGCGCGAAGCATTGGGACGTGCGGGCCGGGCCATGGACGACGCCGAAGACGCCTTGCGCAGCGATGATCTGGCCGAGGCGATTGACCGTCAATCCGAGGCGATGGAAGCCTTGCGCGAAGGCATGCGTTCACTGGGCGAAGCCCTGGCGCAGAACCAGCAGAACCAGCCGGGTCAAGGGACCGAGGCCGGCGACATGCAGGCCAATAACCGCGATCCATTGGGTCGTACGCCAGGTTCCGCGGGATCAATCTCGACCGACGACAACCTGCTGCAAGGCGAAGATGTATATCGCCGTGCGCGCGAGTTGCTGGATGAAATCCGCCGTAGGACCGGTGAACAGGATCGGCCTCAGATCGAGTTGGAATACCTCAAGCGATTGCTCGAAAGGTTCTAGTTCTGCCCTGCGCCCCCGGTCTGTGTCTCAAGCCAAAGGCGCGCTTGATCGACCAGTGAGACATATGATTTCAACATCGGATCAGCCTGAGGAACCGCCTCGCTGATCTGATTGGCGTTTCCATATATCAGAAACAGAATGACGCCGATGATAATGATCAAGGCAAAGCCACGCAGAAACCCACCGGATTTGCGGGCCGGAGCAACGGCTTCAGCTTCGTCCGATGTCAAGTCGCTGCGCAGACCCGAGTTGATCGCCTCAACATCCGGCAGCTCATCTTTCTGACCTGCGTCAGCGGCGGTTTCAGTGGCCGAGGGCCGTTTCGGTTTGACTTTGGGCTCTTCAGGCGGATCCAATGCCAGATCAGGTTGGCTTTCCAGATTGCTGCCTTCACGCTCGCGCAGCTCTGCCTCGCGTGCAGCCTCTTCCTTGAGGATGCTGGATACCGCTGGGTCTACGTTTCCAACACTCAATTCCTCGGGCGCATCGGGTTCTGGTGTGTCTTCTGCCTTAACCTTTTCTGGCTCGGCCTTGGCCGTATCGGGTTCTGGCGCATCCTCTGACTTAACATCTTCCGGTTCGGCAAAGGCTGCCTGGATTGCAGTCGCAGATTTCGCTTCCGGCTCTGCTTTGCTGGCGACTGGATATTTTTCCTGAAACCAGGTCTCTTCGCAAGCCGAGCATTGAACTTCGCGCCCGTCCTCGGGGATCACTTCGTCCGGGACTTCGTACTGGGCGCTGCAATTCGGACACGTTAAACGCATTCTGCCTCCTGGCCTTCAAGGCTGGCCTGATAATAGTTTTTTCAGGGATGATATTCCGTTAAGACCCAACAGCAAAGCGTGTTTTCGGTTTCGCGGGCCAAGTGTCGCCAATTGGCCCCGCCCAAGGCATTGAATCCACCGCTGCGCTCGGGCAAGAGGTGAGCAGAACAAAGGGGGCAGGCGTGATCGAGCTGGAGAATATCAGCTATACCTACGGCGGTGGTGAGTTGCTAAGCGATGTTTCGCTGCAATTACAGCCCGGATCGTTCCACTTTCTGACCGGGCCGTCGGGTGCGGGCAAGACCACATTGCTGAAACTCTGTTATGGCGCGTTGTTGCCAACCTCGGGCAGCTTGATGGCCTTTGGCGAGGATATCGCCCGCATGGACCGCGATCAGATGGCGCTGCTGCGCCGCCGAATTGGCGTGGTGCATCAGGATTGCCGATTTTTGGATCACATGACGCTGGCCGAGAATGTCGCGTTGCCGCTGATGGTCTCGGGGCGCTCTGAAAATGGGCAGCAGGACGATCTGACCGAACTGCTGGGCTGGGTCGGGCTTGGCAGCAGGCTTGAGGCGCACCCGCCTGAACTATCGGGGGGCGAACGCCAGCGTGCCGCATTGGCCCGCGCAGTCATCCTATCGCCCGATGTGGTGCTTGCGGATGAGCCCACCGGCAATGTGGACTGGGAGATGTCGCAACGACTTCTGCGCCTGCTGGTTGAATTGAACAGGATGGGAAAAACCGTGCTGATCGCCACCCATGACCTAAGCCTGATCCGCGCCGCCAAAAGCCAGGTTCAGGCTCGCGTTCTACGCATCGCGCAGCGCCGGGTGCAGCTTGCGGGGGCGGATCTATGAGCAAGGGCACGATCCGCAATTTGCTGCGCCGTGACAGCCGCGCCGACCGGGTGGTGCCACCCACGGGCTTTACCGCGCAATTGACCCTGTTCGTGTCTGGTGCAATGGCCTTTCTGGCGGTTTTTGCGCTGGCTCTTTCGTTAGCCTCGGGCCGTGTGGCGGATCGTTGGGCTTCAGAGTTGGCGGGGGCAGCGACCTTGCGGATCAATGCCCCTGCAGATCAACGTGCGGCGCAAACCGAGGCTGCTTTGAATGTCCTCCAGCAAACGCCGGGTGTGGCTTCGGCTCGCGCGTTGACGAGCGAAGAGCAGGCCACACTGCTGTCACCCTGGTTCGGACCGGACTTGCCTCTGGACACTTTACCAATCCCGCAGCTGATAGAGATTATCGAAGGTGAGCCGGGTCTTGATGCGGCTGGCCTGCGGCTGCGGCTAGGGGCTGAGGTGCCGGGCGCAGTGCTGGATGATCACACTCGCTGGCGCGAGCCATTGGTTGATGCGGCCAATTCGCTGCGGCGTCTGGGCTGGATTTCGATCCTGCTGATCGGTGGCGCCACTGCCGCCATGATCACGCTTGCCGCCAACGCCTCGCTTGCCGCCAACGCGCAGATAATTGAGGTTCTGCGTCAGGTCGGCGCGCGGGACCGGTTCATCGCCGGAGCGTTCGTGCGCCGCTTTACGTTCCGGGCGCTGTTTGGGGCAGCGGTTGGCACCTTGCTGGGTATGACGGGTGTATTGTTGCTCCCCGAAGCCTCGGATGCGGGTGGTTTTCTCACTGGCCTTGGGTTTCAGGGTATCGGTTGGATCCTGCCCGTGCTGATCCCGGTATTGGGCGCGGCCGTTGCGTTTCTGGCAACATGGTCAGCCGCGCAGCGCAAGTTGAAGGAGCTTTCGTGATGTTCATGGCCATTCAATGGGTCCGGTCGCTGATCTTCATGATCACCATCTATGCCTGGATGCTGGTGCTGGGGCTTGTCTTTGCCCCCTATGCGCTATTTGCCAAGCGTGGCGCATTGCGAGCATGCAAAACCTATGCGCGCACAACCAAGTGGTTGGCCCGCTGGATGGTTGGTATTCGCTGCGAAGTGCGCGGGGAAGTCCCACATGGCGAGGTTGTGATCGGCGCCAAGCACCAGTCGTTTCTGGACATCATCATAATCTTCGACGCCATCCCACACGGCAAATTCATCATGAAGCGAGAGCTTCTGTGGACGCCGGTCATCGGAATGTATGCGCGCCGTCTGGGATGTATCCCGGTCAATCGCGGCAAACGCGGGGCGGCGGTTGCGAAGATGGTCAAGGATGTCGCCCGCGAGTTCAGCGAACCCGGTCAGTTGGTGATCTACCCGCAAGGTACGCGCGTCGCGCCTGGGGTGCACAAGCCCTACAAGGTTGGAACGGCGGTTCTGTATGAAGGGCTCGGGTTCCCGTGCGTACCCGTTGCCACAAATGCGGGCGTCTTCTGGCCCAGAACCGGTGTCATGCGCAAGCCCGGCACGGCGATTGTCGATTTCCTAAATCCAATCGAACCCGGCGTTGCGCGGAATGCCTTTCTGGAACGGCTAGAAAACGTGATTGAGACACGGTCCAACGAACTGATGCGAGAAGTGGGGTTTGACCCGGATGGAATTCGTTAAGGATATCACTGCCCTTGAGGCTCTGTATGGCACACCCGGCGCAGCCTCCATACGCAAAGTGGCGCGGCGGCTAACACCGCTCTACCGCAAATGGATTATGGCCTCACGCCTGTGTATCCTCAGCACCGTCGGCTCCGAAGGTGTCGATGGCAGCCCGCGTGGAGATGAAGGGCCAGTTGTGTTGGAACTGGACCAAGGCACCCTGGCACTGCCGGATTGGCGGGGAAACAACCGCTTGGATTCCCTGCGAAATATCGTACTCGATCCACGCGTCTCATTGTTGTTCATGGTGCCCGGTTCGAACAATGTGGTTCGGGTAAATGGTAACGCTCAACTGACTGCGGATGAAGCCCTGCGCGCCCGGTTCGAGAAAAACGGGAAGCGCCCCGCGACCGTCATCGTAATCGAGATATCCGAGATTTACACACAATGCGCGCGCGCCCTGATCCGGGCCAGAACCTGGAGTGGCCACGATGAAAGCGAGGGCCTGCCGACGGCTGGCGAGATATTGTCGGAAATGACGTCAGGAGAGGAAGGCGGCGCGCAATATGATCAGGAATGGGGTGCCCGCGCCGCTAAAACCATGTGGTAGGCAAGGATGGCTCTGATTCAGCCGATCACCTCACCGATCAGCATCTGCGGTTTGACATTGGTGAAGTTTGGCAGATCGGCCAGGACAGGGCCTGCCTTTGACATAGCGTCGTTCATGGCGTCCTGATCTTCAAACATGATCGTTGCGATCGCGTAATGACCTGCTGGCGCTTCAGGGCCTCCCGCAATGCCTTTGGTTACGACCGTACGTTCGATATGTGACCCCATGTGCTCGCCGACAAGCGGAAGATGTGTGTCGACATAATAGTCGAAATCGAAATGTGTTTCTGTACCTATGGGATAGATCACCTGTAAACTGACGCTCATCTGACTTCCTTTCCAAAAGCAATGGAGTCAGTAAACCGCGTCTGATCACCTGCCGCAAATGGTTTTGAGCGACACGGGGTGCCGCTCAAGGAGACTAGGTAGAGGACCTGCTCAGGTTGGGTCAGCTATGAATTGGCCCGTCACCACAGGCGAGCGCCGCCTCGCGCACTGCTTCGGAATAGGTCGGGTGAGCGTGACAGGTCAGGGCCAGATCTTCGGCTGATGCGCCGAATTCCATGGCGACGCAAACCTCGTGGATCAGGTCTCCGGCCGCGGGGCCGATGATATGCGCGCCCAGAATGCGATCGGTTTCTTTGTCTGCCAGAATCTTGACGAACCCGTCGGCTGCGAAATTCGCCTTGGCCCGGCCATTGCCCATGAACATGAACTTGCCGACCTTGTAGGCGCGGCCCTGTTCTTTGAGTGTCGCTTCGGTCTCACCCACATTGGCCACTTCGGGCCAAGTGTAGATGACCCCAGGAATGACACCATAGTTCACATGACCATGCTTGCCTGCAACCTGCTCGGCTGCGGCCATGCCCTCGTCTTCAGCCTTGTGGGCCAGCATCGGGCCTTCGGTCACGTCGCCGATGGCGTAGATGCCCGGCACGTTGGTCTGCCAATCACTGCCGACCTTGATCTGGCCGCGCGGGGTCATCTCGACGCCTAAAGCATCCAGCCCCAGACCCTCCGAATAGGGCTTGCGCCCGGTGGCCACCAGCACGGCATCAGCATCGATGACGTGCTCGCTGTCATCCTTGAGCAGCTTGTACGTTACCTTGGCTTTGGTCTTGGTGGCTTCGGTCTTTTGCACCGCAGCGCCCATGACGAACTTCAAACCCTGTTTCTTCAGGATGCGCTGGAAAGTCTTCTGAACCTCGGGGTCCATACCCGGCGTGATTTCCTTGAGGAATTCGATCACCGTCACCTCTGCGCCCAAACGGCTGTAGACCGAGCCCAATTCAAGCCCGATCACACCGGCACCGATCACAATCATTTTCTTGGGAACTTTGCCCAGAGACAACGCGCCGGTCGAAGTCACCACGACCTTTTCGTCAACCTCGACGCCAGGCAGTGCCGATGGCTCAGAGCCCGACGCGATAATGATGTTCTTGGTCTCATGGACCTCATCACCAACCTTGACCTTGCCCGCAGCAGGGATTGAGCCCCAGCCTTTCAGCCAATCGATCTTGTTCTTCTTGAACAGAAACTCGATGCCCTTGGTGTTGCCATCGATGACCTCATCCTTGTAGGCCTGCATCTGCTTCCAATCGACCGAAGGTGACTTCCCCTTCAGACCCATCTTTGCAAAGTTGTGTTCGGCTTCGTGCAACTGATGGCTGGCATGCAACAATGCTTTCGAGGGGATGCAGCCCACGTTCAGGCAAGTCCCACCCAGCGTCTCGCGCCCCTCGACAACTGCGGTTTTAAGGCCCAGTTGGGCGCAACGGATGGCGCAGACATAGCCGCCGGGTCCGGCGCCGATTACGATGACGTCATAATTTGCCATTACATTCTCCTAAATCGACCGGGTGATCCGGCAGCGTCCCGATCCGGTGTGGCGGGTCGGGTACCTATATTTCAAACGGGTTCCAGCAGCTTGATCGAGATATGGGCTATCCCGCCCCGCTCGTGATGCATCGCCAACTCTTCCGACCCAAAAAACGCCTTTGCCTTGTCCAGATCCATAACCTCAAACATGGCTATCGCATGATCCCGCTGATCCGGATCGCGCCAGACATGCAGGTCGCGGATACCCGCGGCCTTGCGCATCGGTTGATCCTCGCGGAACACTTTCAGCCAGGCATCGAAATCGGCCACATCGGCTTGCCACAGTACATGAGTCGCCATCTTACAGATCCATCAGCAGACGGCGCGGGTCTTCCAGCGCCTCTTTTACGCGGACAAGGAATGTCACAGCACCCTTGCCGTCCACAATACGGTGATCATAGGACAGCGCCAGATACATCATCGGGCGGATTTTGATCTCACCATTGATGACCATGGGACGATCCTGGATCTTGTGCATGCCCAGAATGCCCGATTGCGGCGGGTTCAGGATCGGTGAAGACATCAGCGAGCCGTAGACGCCTCCGTTCGAGATCGTGAAAGTGCCGCCCTGCATTTCCGCCATCGAGAGTTTACCGTCACGGGCGCGCTTGCCTTTTTCGGCGATGGCTTTCTCGATCGCTGCGAAAGACATCGAGTCCGCATCCCGGATGACCGGAACCACCAGCCCTTGCGGCGTACCTGCGGCCACACCCATATGCACGAAGTTCTTGTAGACGATGTCATTGCCGTCGATCTCGGCATTCACTTCGGGCACTTCTTTCAGCGCATGACAGCAGGCCTTGGTGAAGAAGGACATAAAGCCCAGACGTACGCCATGCTTCTTCTCGAACTGGTCCTTGTACTGGTTGCGCAAGGCCATCACCTCGGTCATGTCCACCTCGTTATAGGTGGTCAGGATCGCGGCGGTGTTCTGCGCGTCCTTCAGGCGCTTGGCAATGGTCTGGCGCAGACGGGTCATGCGCACGCGCTCTTCGCGGCTCGCATCCTCGGCAGCCACAGGCGCGCGCGGAGCTTGGGCAGCGGGGGCGGGCACAGCCGCCGCAGGCGCTGGGGCCGTAGCTGCTGCAACTGCCTTTGCCACGTCTCCTTTCATGATACGACCATCGCGTCCGGTGCCAGTGACTTGATCCGCAGACAGACCAGCTTCGGCCATCGCTTTCTCAGCCGATGGAGCGTTGGACACGTCTTTACCTGTGCTGGCTGCAGCCGGAGCGGCGACGGCTGCCACCGGAGCCGCTGCCGCACCTGCGGCTGCGCCCGAGATCACCGCCAATTTGGCAGAAGCATCGACCGTGCTGCCTTCAGGCGCAACGATTTCAGCCAGAACGCCTGCCGCCGGGGCAGGGACCTCGACCGAGACCTTGTCGGTTTCCAGTTCGCACAGCATTTCATCCTGTGCAACGCTGTCGCCGACCTGTTTGAACCATGTCGAGACTGTAGCCTCGGTGACGGATTCACCCAATGTCGGCACCATCACATCTACACTGCCGCCTGATGCTGCGGGTGCCGCTGCCGCCGGGGCCGGGGCCGCCGCTGCCGGAGCAGGCGCAGCCCCTTCGCCCGCCGCTATCGTGGCAAGCAGGGCATCGACGCCCACGGTCTCACCTTCGGCTGCAACGATCTCGCCCATCACGCCAGCAGCGGGTGAGGGCACCTCGACCGTGACCTTGTCGGTCTCAAGTTCACATAGCATCTCATCTACGGCGACTGCATCGCCGGGTTTTTTGAACCAAGTCGCAACGGTGGCTTCGGTGACAGACTCGCCCAGCGTGGGAACACGAACTTCAATCGTCATCGTTTACTTTCCTTCAATGCTCAGCGCTTCGTTCACCAGCGCTTCTTGTTGGGCTTTGTGTTGGCTGGCCAGACCCGTCGCGGGCGAGGCCGAAGTTGCGCGACCGGCATAGACCGGACGAGAGTGTTTTGCGCCAATGCGGGTCAGAACCCATTCGATATTGGGCTCAATAAAGGTCCAAGCCCCCTGGTTCTTGGGTTCTTCCTGACACCAGACCATCTCGGCCCCCTTGAAGCGCTCAAGCTCGTTGATCAGCGAATGCGCAGGGAAAGGATAGTATTGCTCGATCCGCATTAAGTAGATGTCGTCGATGCCGCGCGCATCGCGTTCCTCAAGCAGATCAAAATAGACCTTGCCCGAGCACATGACGACCCGCTTGATCTTGTCATCTGCCACCAGTTTAGTGTCCGAGTTGCCCTGTTGAGCATCATCCCACAGCACCCTATGGAAGCTCGAGCCTGTGGTGAATTCCTCGGCCTTGCTGACCGCCAGCTTATGGCGCAGCAGCGACTTCGGCGTCACCAGGATAAGCGGCTTGCGGAAGGTCCGGTGCAATTGACGGCGCAGGATGTGGAAATAGTTCGCAGGCGTTGTGCAGTTCGCCACGATCCAGTTGTCCTGACCGCACATCTGCAGGAACCGCTCAAGCCGTGCGGATGAGTGCTCTGGGCCTTGCCCTTCGAACCCATGCGGCAGCAGCGTGACCAGACCAGACATCCGCAGCCACTTCGATTCACCCGAACTGATGAACTGATCGAACATGATCTGCGCCCCGTTGGCGAAATCGCCAAACTGTGCCTCCCAGAGAACAAGCGCGTTGGGCTCGGCCAGTGAATAGCCATACTCGAACCCAAGCACCGCGTATTCGGACAGCATCGAGTCAATCACGTCATAATGTGATTGGCCCTTGCGGATATTGTTCAGCGGGTAATACCGTTCCTCGGTTTCCTGATGGACAAATCCGGAATGGCGTTGGCTGAATGTGCCACGCGTCGCGTCCTGTCCGGCTAAACGTACAGGGTAGCCTTCGGTCAGCAGAGAGCCAAACGCCAGAGCCTCGCCCGTTGCCCAGTCAAAGCCGGTTCCGTTTTCGAACATCTGTTTCTTGTGGTCCAGCAACCGGCCCACGGTTTTGTGCATCGCAAAACCTTCGGGGGCGCTGGTCAGAGCGGTGCCGATCTCGGCCAGCGTCTCTGGTGTAATTGCGGTTTCACCGCGCATGTATTCGTCTTTGTGCTTGTCCAGATGCGACCAGCGCCCATCCAGCCAGTCGGCTTTGTTTGGCTTGTAGTCTTTCCCGGCATCGAACTCTTCATTCAGATGTGCCTGAAAGGCCGCCTTCATGTCTTCAATCTCGCCTTCGGGGATAAGCCCGTCCCTGACAAGGCGCTCGGTATACAACGACAACGTGGTCTTATGCGTCTTGATCTTCTTGTACATGATCGGGTTGGTAAACATGGGCTCGTCGCCCTCGTTGTGACCAAACCGTCGATAGCAGAAGATATCCAGCACCACGTCCTTGTGAAACTTCTGACGGAACTCGGTCGCCACCTTAGCGGCATGCACCACCGCCTCGGGGTCGTCGCCATTCACGTGGAAGATCGGAGCCTCAACCATCAGCGCGATATCCGTGGGGTACGGGCTGGAGCGGCTGAAGTGCGGCGCGGTGGTGAAACCGATCTGGTTGTTCACCACGATATGCATGGTGCCGCCGGTCTTGTGCCCTTTCAGACCCGACAGGCCGAAGCCTTCGGCCACAACACCCTGTCCGGCAAAGGCTGCGTCGCCGTGCAGCAGAATGCCCATCACTTTGGTGCGGTCTTCGTCGTTCAACTGGTCCTGCTTGGCACGTACCTTACCCAGAACCACTGGGTTCACCGCCTCAAGGTGGCTTGGGTTTGCGGTCAGCGAAAGGTGAACGCTATTGCCATCAAACTCGCGGTCGCTGGAGGCGCCGAGGTGATATTTCACGTCGCCTGACCCATCTACGTCCTCAGGCTTGAAGCTGCCGCCCTGAAACTCGTTAAAGATCGCGCGATAGGGCTTGCCCATTACGTTGGCCAGAATGTTCAACCGGCCCCGGTGGGGCATGCCGATCACGATATCGCTGAGGCCCAAGGCGCCGCCGCGCTTGATGATCTGTTCCATCGCAGGGATCAGCGCCTCGCCACCATCCAGACCAAACCGCTTGGTGCCCATGTATTTGACATGCAGGAATTTCTCGAACCCCTCGGCCTCGACCATCTTGTTCAGGATCGCCTTGCGGCCTTCCTTGGTGAAGGCAATTTCCTTACCGAACCCCTCGATGCGTTCCTTCAGCCACGCGGCCTCTTCCGGGTTCGAGATATGCATGTATTGCAGCGCGAAGGTGCCGCAATAGGTCCTCTTCACGATCTCGACGATTTGGCGCATGCTGGCCATCTGCAGGCCCAGCACGTTGTCAATAAAGATCGGTCGATCCATGTCAGCATCGGTGAACCCGTAAGTCTTCGGGTCCAGCTCGGGATGCGTACTGGCGGCGCGCATGCCCAGAGGGTCCAGATCAGCGGCCAGATGGCCCCGGATACGATAGGCACGGATCAGCATCAGCGCCCGCAGGCTGTCCAGCACCGCGCGCTTGATCTGGTCATCACTGACCTCAACACGCTTGGCCGCCGCCTTGTCCTTGATTTTGTTGCCCGCTGCTTTGGCGTCGATCTCGGCCCACTCGCCAGTCAACGCACCCGTCAGATCATCGGCAGGCATCGGAGGCCAATCGCTGCGTGCCCACGAAGGTCCCTCGGCCTCGCGCTGCACATCCGGCGCGTCATCGCCCATGGCCTTGAAGAACTCGACCCAGGCAGCATCCACAGCGCCCGGGTTCTTGGTGTACTGGGCATAAAGCTGCTCCAGATATTCGGCATTATGCCCCTGCATGAAGCTTGAGGCATGAAAGGCGGTGTTGGGCGAGTGTTCGGTCATTGGGCTACCTCATATGGGTTGGGACCGTATTGGTTGGTGCCTGGTTCGCTGGGGCGGGTCAGCCACCACAGAACCAGGAGGGGCGACACAAACAGGACAAGAAGTGTCGGAATGACAATAAGAAGAGTTGCGCGGGTGAACAGGATATCCAACGTGCCGCCATGGAACTGGCTGGCAAGGCCGATGCCAAAGATCAGGACGGCAAGCGCACCAAGTATCAGCAGGATCGGCAGCAGAGCATAAAGCCCGCTGCGCCCCGTATCATGCATCCGCCGCCACGCGACGGCCAGATGCGGGAAGAAGACAATCAGGCTGACGATGCTTTGGACCGGGCCTGTCGAGGTAGCCGTGACGGATTTGGATGTTTCGGTTTCAGTCACTGCGACCTGAGTGAAGAACTGCCAGTCGATGATCCCGGCAATGATGCTCCAGATCACGATGAACAGGAAAAAAACCAGTATTCGGGCCGCGAGGCACGGCCCGAAAAGGTGAAAAACTTGGAGAAACAGGTTTTAATGGCTTCGCCGAAAGTCATGTTTACCGCTCCTCCCAAAGCAGTCAAATTCTGGTCAACCGATGGCTTCCAGCACAGCTTCACCCAGCTGCGCCGGGCTTTCGGCCACGACGATACCAGCCGAGCGCATGGCTTCGATCTTGTCCTCGGCGCCGCCTTTGCCGCCGGCGACGATGGCGCCCGCGTGGCCCATGCGGCGGCCAGGAGGGGCCGTGCGGCCCGCGATGAACCCTGCCGTGGGCTTCTTGCGGCCTTTCTTGGCCTCATCCGCCAGGAACTGTGCAGCTTCTTCCTCGGCCGAGCCACCGATTTCACCGATCATGATGATCGACTCGGTTTCGTCATCCGCCAGGAACCATTCCAGCACGTCGATATGCTCGGTGCCTTTGATCGGGTCGCCGCCGATGCCCACGCAGGTGGATTGGCCCAGACCCACATCGGTGGTCTGCTTGACGGCCTCATAGGTCAGCGTGCCCGAGCGCGACACAACGCCGACCGAGCCGCGCTTGTGGATGTGGCCGGGCATGATGCCGATCTTGCAGGCATCCGGCGTGATAACACCGGGGCAGTTCGGCCCGATCAGGCGCGAGCTTGAACCTTCCAGCGCGCGCTTCACCTTCATCATGTCCAGAACCGGAATGCCTTCGGTGATGCAGACGATCACCTCCATCTCGGCATCAATCGCCTCCAAGATCGAGTCAGCCGCAAACGGCGGCGGTACATAGATCACCGAGGCGTTGGCTTCGGTCACATGTTTGGCTTCGTGGACCGAGTTGAACACGGGCAGGTCAAGATGGGTCATCCCACCTTTACCGGGGGTCACGCCGCCAACCATCTTGGTGCCATAGGCGATGGCCTGTTCTGAGTGGAATGTGCCCTGCGAGCCGGTAAAGCCCTGACAGATCACTTTGGTATTTTCGTCGATGAGGACTGCCATTTTGGGAGTCTCCTATTCAATTGTGTGAAGTGTGGGCACGTTGTTTTGCGCGCCAACACACTGTTCAGTTAAGCGTGTAAACAAGCTCGCCTTGAGTTTGGGACTTATCAAAATCTACGACATGAGTAAGCCGCACAGCTGCGCCAGAAACGTCTGGGAACCCATCAAGATCATGCGGCCAAGTCTTGTAGGCTGCGATATAGGTTCTGCTCTGGAGATCGGGCGTGTTTGTAAAAATCCTCCAGGCACCAACGACATGATCAGACAGGCCTTGGCCAGCTTCTGCATTTGAAATTGCATCAAATCGGCGCACCCATGGTAGTGCTAGATTGTACGATTGCTGAGGCGTCATGTTTTTCAAGCCTATGTTGCATTCGCTAGTTCCATCAAGGATCACGATTACATCTGGGCTTGGAGCGGTCACTTCCAGTCGGGTGACGGTTTTTCCGCTTCCGCGTTCCGATGTTTTGGCTTCCACTTTAAAGCCCGCACGACGGAAGGCTTTGCTTACGGCGTCACTTCCGTTGGGTATTTGGGAACATGCCTGCACAGCTTTTTGAGCCAATGCAAACTCCGACGCATTGGCAGGTGTTTGACTAATGGTTGCCGTGTCCACCGAAGGAAGGCCACAGCCTGCAAAAGCGAAAGGCAATAGAACCGCACCAATGAAAGAAACACGCACTGTGTTCACCCCTTAACCGCCTTAACGATCTTCTCGGCACCGTCTTTCAGGTTGTCCGCTGCGATCACGTCGAGGCCAGAGGTGTTGATGATCTCTTTGCCTTTCTCGACATTCGTGCCTTCCAGACGCACGACCAGCGGAACCTGCAGGCCGACCTCTTTCACCGCGGCGACAACGCCCTCAGCAATCACGTCACAGCGCATGATGCCGCCGAAGATGTTGACCAGAATGCCTTTGACCTGAGGGTCGCTGGTGATGATCTTGAACGCCTCGGTCACTTTCTCTTTGGTCGCACCGCCGCCCACATCCAGGAAGTTGGCAGGCTCGGCACCGTAAAGCTTGATGATGTCCATCGTGGCCATTGCCAGCCCGGCACCGTTGACCATGCACCCGATCTCACCATCCAGCGCGATGTAGTTCAGGTCGTATTTGGACGCTTCAAGTTCCTTGGGGTCTTCCTCGGTCGTATCGCGCAACTCGGCAATATCCGGGTGACGGTATACCGCGTTGCCATCAAAACCGACCTTGGCGTCCAGTACTTTCAGGTCGCCCTTGTCCGAGACGATCAGCGGGTTGATCTCCAGCATCTCCATGTCCTTCTCGACGAAGGCATTGTAGAGCTGGTTCATTAGCTTGACGCATTGTTTGACCTGCGCGCCTTCCAGTCCCAACGAGAACGCGATGCGGCGGCCGTGATAGGGCTGATAACCAGTGGCGGGATCAACCGAGAAGGACAGGATTTTCTCAGGCGTCGCAGCGGCCACCTCTTCGATGTCCATGCCGCCTTCGGTCGAGCTTACGAATGAGATACGGCTGGTCTGGCGGTCAACCAGCAGGGCCAGGTAAAGTTCACGTTCGATGCCCGAACCGGCTTCGATGTAGATGCGGTTCACCTGCTTGCCTGCGGGGCCGGTCTGATGGGTGACCAGCGTGCGGCCCAGCATCTTTTTGGCTTCTTCGGCGGCTTCTTCCACCGATTTGGTCAGACGGACACCGCCTTTTTCACCGGCGTCGGCCTCTTTAAAGGAACCCTTGCCGCGACCACCCGCGTGGATTTGCGCCTTGACGACCCAAAGCGGCCCGTCCAATTCACCGGCTGCGGTTTTGGCTTCCTCGGCGCGCAGAACTGCGCGACCATCGGAGACCGGAGCGCCATAGCTGCGAAGAAGCGCTTTGGCTTGATATTCGTGAATGTTCATCGAAATTGTCCCGTCTGACTACGATTACACCGTTATAGGGGTGTCTAAGCGCCAAAATTAAAGAGTTTTTTGACGGGTCACGGGAAATTGTCGAAGATTTTCAGTATTTGTGATCACAGGTTTTTGGGGTGTGATCACAAAAATTGCGGGGCGTGGAAATTGATTCGATGATCCGGGATCATGCCCACAAAACACATTCATAGATGAGTTTTGCGACGTTTGCGCGAACATCTTTTAGCCAGCTTGGCACCGTGTAAAAGAAAACCGGCCCGTGAAGAGGGCCGGTTCATTGGTTCTAGGGTTCGTGACTTAGGCCAGCGAGTTGTCGATGCCCTTGCATGCTTCGATCAGGCCCTTAACGGCATTGACCGAATTGTCGAAACCGGCCTGTTCTTCTTCGTTCAGCTTGATGTCGACGACGCGCTCGATACCACCTGCACCGATTACGGTAGGCACGCCGACATACATGCCGTCGACACCCAGTTCGCCGTTGCAATAGGCTGCACAAGGCAGAACGCGTTTCTGGTCTTTCAGGTAGGCTTCGGCCATTTCGATCGCCGAAGTCGCCGGTGCATAGAAAGCCGAGCCGGTCTTCAGCAGGCCAACGATTTCTGCGCCGCCGTCACGGGTGCGCTGAACGATGGCGTCCAGTTTTTCCTGCGTGGTCCAGCCCATCTCAACCAGATCGGGCAACGGGATACCGGCAACGGTCGAGTAGCGCACTGAAGGCACCATCGTGTCGCCATGGCCGCCCAGAACAAAGGCGGTGACGTCGCGCATGGACACATTGAACTCTTCCGACAAGAAGTGTGCGAAACGGCCCGAGTCCAGAACGCCCGCCATGCCGCAGACTTTGTTGTGCGGCAGGCCCGAGAATTCACGCAGCGCCCAAACCATCGCGTCCAGCGGGTTGGTGATGCAGATGACGAACGCATCCGGAGCGTTTGCGGCGATGCCTTCACCGACCGATTTCATGACCTTCAGGTTGATGCCCAGCAAGTCGTCGCGGCTCATGCCCGGCTTGCGCGGCACGCCAGCGGTGACGATGCAGACGTCGGCACCGGCGATGTCCTCATAGGACTGGGTGCCCTTCAGTTTGGCGTCGAAGCCTTCCGAGGGGCCGGATTCGGCGATGTCCAGCGCCTTTCCTTCCGGGGTGCCTTCGGCGATGTCGAACAGCACGACGTCACCAAGTTCTTTCATTGCAGCGAGGTGGGCGAGCGTGCCGCCGATCTGACCTGCGCCGATCAGCGCGATCTTAGGTCTGGCCATTTGGAATATCTCCGGTCGGTTTTGAAATCGCGGTTGTGCTAGTCGCAAAAGCGGCGTCACGCAAGCCTTCTGCGGCGCGGCATGCCACCGCATACCGTTTGCACCCACCCCGCCGATTGCGCTAAACCGCCTGTGAATCATGCATATTTCCGGGGTGCCTGATGTTCGAGATGAACCTGATGTTTTTTGCAGTGGCGATCCCGGCGGTGATCTTCGCGGGCATCTCGAAAGGTGGGTTCGGCTCGGGAGTGGCGTTTGCATCTTCGTCGATTCTGGCTCTGATACTGACGCCAGGACAGGCGCTAGCGCTAATGCTGCCGATACTGATGGTGATCGATCTGGCGACGTTAAAGCCGTATTGGAAACGCTGGAGCTGGCCAGATTCGCGCCTTCTGATGTTGGGCGCAGTACCAGGTATCGCGCTGGGCGCGTGGCTTTATCGTGCGACGGATGACGATCTGCTACGTCTGTTGATTGGCGGAATATCGGTCGGTTTCGTGATCTGGCACGTTGCCCAGACCAGAGGCTGGGTACGGGGCTTTGCCAACCGATTGCCTCCATCGGCGGGCCTGTTTGCCGGGCTGATCGCCGGATTCACCAGCTTTGTCAGCCATGCGGGCGGCCCACCCGCCGCCGTGTACCTGCTGTCACAACGCCTGACGAAAACCGAATTTCAAGCCTCGACCGTGCTGGTCTTCTGGGTAATCAACGCCGTCAAATTCGTGCCCTTCGCCTATCTGGGCCTCTTCACCTGGCACACAGCCTTGGCAGACCTGTTGCTGACCCCGTTTGCGATCCTCGGGGCCTGGCTGGGCGTCCGGGCGCATTTCATGCTCTCCGAACGATTGTTTTTCAACATTGCCTACGTCTTGCTGACCCTGACGGGAAGCAAACTTATTTGGGATGCGCTGGTTTAGGCGTTGGGCGGCAATGCTTCGGCCAGTGTTTCATAAGACTGGCCTGAGGCGATCAGGCAGGTCACACCTTCCGGCAAGGTCACAACAATGGTCCAGCTGCCGGTTTGGTCCGAGGCAAAAACCTCCATCACCGCTCCCCGACGCGCAATACCGATGCCTCATCGGGTTTCGCCATATGACTTTGTCAATCGCTTGATCACGTCTTCGCGTGGCGCACAATTCTGTGCGCTGACTTGTTGCGCTGCCAGTACCATGATGCCCAAGCCAATCGTCATTTTCAGCATTATCGTTTTCATTGGTCACCCCTTTCAAGCTCTTCCTCAAAGCAGCGTGTCGTAGGCAAAAGGACATCGCGTTAAGGCAACGCACGTTGCGCAGCGCAGGAAATGCTGCGCTGCGGCGATTTTGTTCTTGAACTTTCCGTCAAAAAATGCCCCATTCCGCGCAACATTATTTCAATGGGAGAGTCCAGTGGACCCGCGCCAACGCCCCTATCGCTCGGTACTATACATCCCCGGCTCGCGTGAACGCGCGCTTGATAAGGCCCGCACATTGCCGGTGGACGCCATCATCTTTGATCTTGAAGACGCGGTTGCGGCTGATGAGAAAGAGAACGCGCGCGAGACCCTCAAGGCGGCTTTGGCCGCCGGAGGCTATGGCGCTCGGGTCAAGATCGTGCGGATCAACGGGCTTGATACCGAATGGGGGCGCGCGGATGCCGAAGCCGTGCGCGAGATGGATGCAGATGCCGTTCTGTTGCCAAAGGTGAGTTCTGCTGCGGATGTGGATGCGCTGACCTCAATCACCGGAGACCTGCCGATCTGGGCGATGATGGAGACGCCGCGCGGGATGCTGAACGCAGCCGAAATTGCCGCACATCCGCTGATGGCAGGCTTTGTCATGGGGACCAACGATCTTGCGAAAGAGCTTCAGACGCGCTTCCGCCCCGACCGTTTGCCGATGATGACCTCGCTTGGCCTGTGCCTGTTGGCGGCCAAGGCCGAGGGGCTGATCATCGTCGATGGCGTCTACAATGCCTTCAAGGACACCGACGGTCTGGCCGCCGAGTGTGCCCAGGGCCGCGACATGGGCTTTGATGGCAAAACCCTGATCCACCCGGCCCAGGTCGACATCGCAAACTCCGCCTTTGCCCCTTCCGAGGATGAGATTGATCTGGCTCGCCGTCAGATTGCCGCTTTCGAGGAAACCGAGTCGCAGGGGCAGGGGGTCGCCGTTGTCGATGGCAAGATTGTTGAAAACCTACACGTTGTAACTGCCCGCGAAACTCTGGCAAAAGCAGAGGCGATAGTAGCTTTGCAAGCGGGGTAAGCCAGTATGGGCTTTGTTCTTCTGATCCTTGGTTTGGCACTTTGGTGGGCCGCACATCTTTTTAAGCGCGCGATGCCGGAACGACGTGCCGCCATGGGCGACGCGGGCAAGGGCGTCGTGGCGCTCGCCTTGGTGGCCTCGGTATTGTTGATGATCTTCGGTTATCGCATGACCGATTTCATATATGTCTGGGCGCCGCCAACCTTTCTGATTCACGTCAACAACCTGCTGGTGTTGATCGCGTTCTATCTGGCCAGCCCTGCGGGAACCAAAGGTCGCCTGTTGAACAAAGTCCGTCACCCCATGCTGGGTGGCTTTAAACTCTGGGCCTTTGCGCACCTGTTGGTGAACGGTGATCTGGCCTCGATCATCCTGTTTGGTGGCTTGTTGGCCTGGGCAATTGTCGAAGTGATCGTGATCAACAAATCCGAACCAGACTGGGCGCCGGGCGAACCCGGCACATACGGCAAAGATGCCATGTTCTTTGTGGGCTCCATCGTGCTGCTGGGCGTTGTGGGCTATATTCACGGGCTGGTTGGTCCGTCTCCGTTTGGTGGATAAGGGGCCTAATCAATGGCGAAACTTTATCGTTTGTTGACCGAGGAAGACACATCAGCCTTCTGCCACAAGGTCTCGGACGCGTTGGCAAAGGGATGGGAGCTTTATGGCGACCCGTCCTATGCCTTTGACGCCGCAAATAACGTGATGCGTTGCGCGCAGGCTGTGACCAAAGAGGTCGCCGCTGATTACACCCCCGACATGAAACTGGGACAGCAATAATGGCAAAAACCAATCCGGGTAACTTTTTCGAGGATTATTCAGTCGGGCAGATCCTGCATCACGCCGTGCCGCGCACGGTGACCGAAGGCGAGCGCGCGTTGTACCACGCGCTCTACCCTGCACGACATGCGCTCTATTCCTCGGATGAGTTCGCCCGGAATTGTGGCCTGCCGCAAAGCCCGATTGATGATCTGGCGGCGTTCCATGTGGTATTCGGCAAAACGGTTCCCGATATCTCGCTGAATGCAGTCGCCAATCTGGGTTATGCCGAAGGGCGCTGGCTGCAACCGGTCTACCCCGGTGATACGCTGCGTGCTGAATCTGAGGTGATCGGCCTCAAGCAGAACTCGAACGGCAAAACCGGTGTCGTCTGGGTCCGCACCCGCGGGCTGAACCAGCGCGACGAAGTGGTGATCGAGTATGTTCGCTGGGTCATGGTGCGCAAATCAAACCTCGACGCGCCTGCACCAGAGACGGTGGTGCCCAATCTGAAAAAGGCGCTTGATGTCAGCGATCTGGTGGTACCACATGGGCTCGATTTCTCGAAATACAATTTTGTGCAATCCGGCGAAAACCACCGCTGGGATGCGTACAACACGGAAGAAACGATCGATCACGTCGATGGCGTGACCGTCGAAGAGGCCGAGCACATGCTGGCCACCCGCCTGTGGCAGAACATCGCCAAAGTGCATTTCGACCTCACCTTCCGTCCAGAGGGACGGCTGATCTATGGCGGCCACGTTATCTCAATGGCGCGTGCCTTGTCGTTTAATGGCCTGGCGAATGCGCAGATGATCGTTGGTCTGAACGGCGGTGCCCACGCCAACCCTTGTTTCTCGGGCGATACGATCAAAGCCTGGTCCGAAGTTTTGGACAAGGCCGAGACCGGAACTCCCGGAATCGGTGCCATCCGCTTGCGCCTTGTTGCGACCAAGGGCGGCGAGCCTTTCACTTTGCGCAATGACGAGGGGAGATATCTTCCTAACGTTCTGCTAGATTTGGATTATTGGGCTCTTATGCCGATGTAGCCAATGCCTTCTGGCGGCTGACATTCAAGTGATCACGGTCCGCGAAATCCATGCTACGCTTGGCGCATGATGATGTTTCGTGCGCTCGCCGCCAGCCTGTATCTGGCATCTCAGGCTTATGCCTGTGATTTGGCTCTGGCCTTGGCCGTAGACGTTTCAGGCTCGGTTGATTCCGAGGAATATCGTATCCAAATGGACGGTCTTGCCGCAGGTCTGCGGGACCCTATCGTATCCGAGGCCTTGGTGCGCGGACAGGCTCGGCTGATGCTTGTGCAATGGACAGGCAGTTCTCGCCAGAGGATCACGATCCCCTGGACCCGGATCGATAGTTTTAACACCCTGGACCGTTTTGCTGATCAGGTCGCAGCTGACCCTCGTGTCTGGCGTAACTTCTCAACTGCGATAGGTGAGGCGCTCGATATAACGGTTGCCAGCTTTGACGACGTGCCCGAATGCGAAAGGCATCTTATTGATCTTTCGGGCGACGGAATTTCGAATGAAGGAATCGAGCCGTCGACCATCCACGCCAAACTGCGGGATCGCGGCATCACAGTGAACGCGATCGCGATAGAAGAAAGTGAACCCGATCTGACAGCCTATTTCTTCGAGAACGTCATCGTTGGCGAGGGGGCCTTTGTCGTCTCTGCAGCAGGCTTCGCGGATTATCCCGAACGTATTCGCAAGAAGCTTTTACGCGAGGTGACACAGCAGACTGCAGGGCTGACGCCGCTCCAATAATAGATTCGTGATCACATTGCTTTTTCATTGAAAACGCTAACATTGGCGGTATCGAATGTAATTTGTGATCACGAGAATATTTTGTGTGATCACAAACGCGGCTTATCAGCGATTTTGCGTTAAATTTACTGGATTTTGCACCTGCAGCGCGTGACAGAGTCGTAAAAAACAGTAAAACGTTCGGTAGCCAACCGAAAAGGAGCCAACATGGCCGATGTAAATCGAGGCAACCGCCCGCTTTCTCCACATTTGACGATCTATCGTCCACAGATGACGTCCATATCTTCGATTATGGTACGCATCACGGGTCTTGCGTCTTTTGGTTTGGCTTTGTTGGTCGTCTGGTGGTTACTTGCTGCGGCCACATCGGAAAGCGCCTTTGAGCTGATCAATGGATTGATGACCAGTTTCCTGGGTGATCTGATCATGTTCGGCGCGGCTTGGGCCATTTTTTATCACATGCTGGGCCGTTTGCGGCACGTCATCTGGGATCTGGGATATTGCGTGAATGTTGAAGTGTCCGAGAAGATGGGCATTGGCATGTTCGTGCTGGCAACTGTTCTGGCTCTGATCACAGCCGTAGCGCTTTAAGGGGAGGTTCGCGATGCAGTTTCTCACAGACCGTAAACGCGCGCAGGGCATGGGGGCCGGACGTGCAGGTACACATCACCACTGGCAAATGATGCTCAGCTCGGCGGCATTGGTCATCCTTGTTCCGCTGTTTGTATTTACCTTCGGGCACGCTTTGGGTGGAACCTACGAAGAGGCTCTGGCCTATTACAGCCGCCCGTTTCCGGCGATTATCATGGGTCTGACACTGGTTGTTGTCGTCCCGCATTTGTTGCGCGAAGCCCAGGAAGCGATTGAGGACTACGTGCATGGCGTCGCGGAAAAGCTGGCGCTGATGGCCGCGCAGGCTTTTGCATACACACTGATTGCTGCGGGTCTCTTTGCGCTCGCGCGTCTGGCTCTCGGATATGCGCAGTAAGGAACAAGAACAATGACAGCAGCATATGAATACGAAACCCACGAATATGACGTGGTGGTTGTCGGTGCCGGTGGCGCGGGTCTGCGTGCAACATTGGGCATGGCCGAGCAGGGTTTGCGCACCGCTTGCGTGACGAAGGTATTCCCGACCCGGTCACACACAGTGGCCGCCCAAGGCGGCATTGCGGCGTCCTTGTCGAATATGGGGCCAGACCATTGGCAGTGGCACATGTATGACACCGTCAAGGGCTCGGACTGGCTGGGTGACACCGATGCGATGGAATACCTCGCGCGTGAAGCACCCAAAGCTGTATATGAGCTAGAACATTACGGAGTGCCATTCAGCCGGACCGAAGAAGGCAAGATCTATCAGCGCCCATTTGGTGGCCACACCACCGAATTTGGCGAAGGCCCCGCTGTGCAGCGGACCTGTGCCGCCGCCGACCGGACCGGTCATGCGATCCTGCACACGCTGTATGGTCAGTCGCTGAAGAACAACGCTGAGTTCTACATCGAGTATTTCGCCATTGATCTGATAATGTCTGAGGACGGACAGTGTCAGGGTGTCGTGTGCTGGAAGCTGGACGACGGCACGATGCACGTCTTCAACGCCAAGATGGTTGTTCTGGCGACCGGCGGCTATGGCCGCGCCTATTTCAGTGCAACCTCGGCACATACCTGCACCGGCGACGGTGGTGGTATGGTGGCCCGCGCGGGTCTTGCACTGCAGGATATGGAATTTGTTCAGTTCCACCCAACCGGCATCTACGGATCGGGGTGCCTGATCACTGAAGGTGCACGTGGTGAAGGCGGATACCTGACCAACTCGGAAGGCGAGCGGTTCATGGAGCGCTATGCGCCTCAGTACAAAGACCTCGCGCCGCGCGACTACGTTAGCCGTTCAATGACCATGGAAATTCGCGAAGGGCGCGGCCACGGTGACAACGGCGATCATATCCATCTGAACCTCAGCCATTTGCCAGCCGAAGCTTTGGCGGAACGCCTACCGGGCATTTCAGAATCTGCGCGCGTCTTTGCCGGTGTTGACGTTACCAAGGAACCGATCCCGGTTCTGCCGACCGTGCACTATAACATGGGTGGTATCCCGACGAACTATTGGGGTGAGGTGCTGAACCCGACAGCCGACAACCCGACTGCCGTGGTCCCTGGCCTGATGGCTGTGGGCGAGGCCGGGTGTGCCTCGGTTCACGGGGCAAACCGTCTTGGTTCAAACTCGCTGATCGACCTCGTGGTGTTTGGCCGTGCGGCGGCGATCCGGGCGGGCAAAGTTGTGGATGCCGACGCGTCGAACCCGGTTCTGAACCAGGCCTCTTTAGATAAAGCGTTTGACAGGTTCGATGCGGCGCGCAACGCCAGCGGCGCAATTCCAACCGCAGATCTGCGGCTTGAGATGCAGCGCACCATGCAAGAGGACGCGGCGGTTTTCCGCACCTCGAAGACCATGGCTGAGGGCGTCGAGAAGATGACCGCGATCGCTGCCAAGATGGATGATCTGAAGGTTTCTGACAGATCGTTGGTCTGGAACAGCGATCTGATGGAGACGCTCGAGCTTACCAACCTGATGCCAAGCGCGCTCGCCACCATCGTTGGTGCCGAAGCGCGTAAGGAATCCCGCGGTGCACACGCCCATGAAGATTTCACCGAGCGTGACGATGAGAACTGGCGCGTCCACACGGTCAGCCGTGTCGATGGCAACAAAGTAGAGCTTAGCTACCGTCCGGTTATCGTTGATCCGCTGACGACCGAAGACGAGGGAGGCATCAGCATGAAAAGAATCGCGCCCAAGGCGCGGACGTTCTAAGGAGAGGAACCCATGGTACAACTGACCCTCCCCAAGAATTCCCGGATTACCACCGGTAAAACCTGGCCCAAGCCCGACGGCGCGACCAATGTGCGCAAATTCCAGATCTATCGCTGGAACCCGGATGATGGCCAGAACCCGCGCGTCGATACTTATTTCGTCGATATGGATACTTGCGGCCCGATGGTTCTGGACGCTCTGATCAAGATCAAGAATGAGATCGATCCGACTCTGACCTTCCGCCGTTCGTGCCGTGAAGGCATCTGCGGGTCCTGCGCGATGAACATCGACGGGATTAACACGCTGGCCTGTATCTATGGGATGGATGAGATCAAGGGCGACGTGAAGATCTACCCGCTGCCCCATATGCTGGTGGTCAAGGACCTGATCCCTGATCTGACTCATTTCTACGCCCAACACGCCTCGATCATGCCGTGGTTGGAGACTAAGACCAATCGTCCGGCAAAAGAGTGGAAGCAATCCATCGAAGACCGCAAGAAATTGGATGGTCTCTATGAATGTGTGATGTGTGCCAGTTGCTCGACCTCGTGCCCCAGCTACTGGTGGAACGGCGACCGCTATCTCGGCCCTGCCGCGCTGTTGCATGCTTACCGCTGGATCATCGACAGTCGGGATGAGGCCACCGGTGAGCGCTTGGACGAGCTGGAAGATCCGTTCAAGCTGTATCGCTGCCACACCATCATGAACTGCGCCAAGACCTGCCCCAAGGGTCTGAATCCGGCCAAAGCGATTGCAGAAATCAAGAAGATGATGGTGGACCGCGCGGTCTGATCACGCACCGAAACAAAGCACTTGCCGGGTTGCGGCAAGTGCATGCCGCCTCTGCAAAACTATGCGATGCGCTTGTACAAGCGCGGATCTAAAGTCCGCGCAGGGAGGAGTGATGAGTTCGAAAAGAGGTCACTCCGATGAACATGCAAAACCAAAAACACGACGCGGCCAAAGCGTTGGAATTTCTGGAACAAGCCTGGGCCTATTATACGCCCGAGCCCAAAGTTCCGGCCAAAGACGAAACACCAGAGTTGTTTGAATATGCGAACGCGGCCTGACCGTGTCGCGCGGGCTTGAATATTACGACACAATAGGCAATGCAGAGCTATGCCCGTTCTATTGCTTCTGCTCGCCGCTGTCGTATTTGCCTATTTTTTCTGGCGGTCCCGCACGTCGTCTCTGACGCGCGACTGCAGGTGGCGGCAACATCGAAGCGAGGGCCAGTGGCGCTGTGCTTACTGTGGCGCGGTGTCAAAATCTGATGTTGAGCCCACGCAGTGTCTGAAAGGACAGTAGCTGCTGTTGGGGGTTTCCCACCGGGCCGAACTGCGCCACTCTCGGCCTATGTCAGAATCTCGGAATACTCCCCGCCCACCCATGGATGCAGATGCGCGCCGCGCAATTGCGCCCGTTATTTGCTACCCGAATGAAGGGCTACCAAAACCCGATCTAGGGCTCTATCAAACCGGGCGTGATACAGCGCACAAAACGGGTGAGGTGTTGGTGCCACCGCGAGATGCGCGATGCTTTGAGGTGCCTGCAGGGCATTTCTTTCGGATCACTTCTGTTGAAGGATCGCAAGTTGGCGATCTAAACCTGTGGAACCTCAACGACCTTTCCGAGCGGTTTTATTCCGGCAAGACGCGCGCGTTGCATGGCACACATATCACCGTGGGTGAGCGCATGTGGTCGAGCTTTCCACATATGCGACCGATGGCGACAATCATAGCAGATACGCTGGGGTGGTACGGAATCGATGATTTCGGCGGGTCGGTGCACGATGTGATCGGGACCCGATGTGATCCCTATACCGGTAATCTGCTAGCTGGATCCCAGTACCATCACTGTTGCCATTCGAATCTGACACGCGCGCTGGCGGATCATTTGGGCGTCTCTTTGGCCGAAGCCGAGCCTGCGGTACATGATGTATTGAACGTGTTCATGTGCACCGGTTTCACGCGTGATACCGGGCAGTATTTCATGAAAGCCTCACCTGTCCGTCCGGGAGACTATCTTGAGTTTTTCGCCGAGATTGACCTGCTGGGAAATCTAAGCGCGTGCCCGGGCGGTGATTGCTCGTCCGAGCATTCATCGGATACCGCAGCCTGTTATCCCCTGCTGGTAGAAACCTTTGCCCCGGCTGAAGGTGCGCTTGAGGGATGGCGCAGCCCCGCGCGCAACGGATATGACCGCACGCACGGGCGCTAGATATCGCGCAATTCAGCTGTCCGGGAACGCCGCCTGCAGCGCGATTTCGACCATGTCGCCAAAACTGCTTTCTCGGTCCGAGGAGGGCAGGGCTTCGCCGGTCAGCAGGTGGTCCGAGACTGTCAGTACCGCCAATGCGCGGCATTTGTGACGCGCGGCAAGGATGTAAAGCTCTGCCGCTTCCATCTCGACACCCAAAATACCGTGCCGAACCATTTGTTCGTTCAGGTCCGGGCGTTCGTCATAAAAGACATCGGATGAATAGATGCCGCCAACATGGGTTGGCGTACCTTTGGCTTGTGCAGCCAATGCTGCAGACTGCAAAAGACCCCAATCCGCGCAAGGGGCGAAGTTCATTTCTCTCATGATCCCGCGCGAAGGGGTGCTGAGTGTGGTCGACGTCATCGCCAGAATAACATCACGCACATTCACACTGTCTTGCATCCCGCCACATGACCCGATCCGGATCAGAGTTTTGGCGCCGTAGTCACGGATCAATTCGTTCACGTAGATCGACAGAGACGGCATCCCCATGCCACTACCCTGAATGGTAACACGATTTCCTTTCCAGGTGCCGGTGAACCCCAGCATGCCACGCACTTCGTTTACCATCTTTACGTCTTCAAGAAACGTTTCGGCCGCCCATTTTGCACGATACGGGTCGCCGGGCAAAAGAACGGTTTCGGCAATCTCGCCTTTTTGGGCTCCAATATGGATAGTCATTTTGCCACTTTCCCCCGATCAGATTTCCAGATCAGTAATATCGGCACCGGCTTTTATGGCGTCATGAACCCACTGCGGTTTGCGGCCCCGCCCGGTCCAGGTTTGCGACGGATTGTTCGGATTTTGATATTTCGCTTTAGATGATTTTACCGACTTAGTGCTGTCTCCTGACAATTCAGACAACGAAAACCCATATTCCGCCGCCGCCTTTTCGGCGGCTTTCAACGCTTCTTTTCGCTCACGCACTTCGGCGGTTTTTAGCGCCTTTTCGACCCGATTGCGCAATTCGAGCAGTTCTTTGCGCGACATTTTTTCAAGATCGATTGCCATAATCTTCTCCATTTCGGCTATTCCCCTACTTATTGCAGGGGAAATTGAATAAACCCGAACCTATCTATTCCCATTTTACCGGAAATAGAAATGGAGATTTCTGTAATATGATTTTCTATTCAGCCGCAATTTCCGTTGGGTCAACCAATGTGACGATATCGCCCATGATTGCATTCAATTCGAAATTTTTCGGCGTATAGATTTTCGATACACCCATGGAACGCAATTGATCCGCGTCCTCATCGGGGATGATCCCACCTACAATGACGGGAATATCGCTTAGCCCTGCTGCTTTCAGCCGCGTCATCACGTCCTTCACCAAAGGCAGGTGGCTGCCAGAGAGGATCGATAGACCAATCACATGCGCTTTGTCTTCTTGTGCCGCAGTTACGATTTCTTCGGGCGTAAGACGAATACCTTCGTAACTGATGTCCATGCCACAGTCGCGTGCGCGGAAGGCGATCTGTTCGGCTCCGTTCGAGTGTCCGTCCAGACCAGGTTTGCCAACAAGAAACTTCAGCCTGCGCCCCAGACGGTCGCTTACCGCATCTACGGCTGCGCGCAAGTCTTCCAGACCTTCGGTTTTGTTCGAAACAGATCCCGAGACGCCGGTTGGTCCACGATATGTACCGTAGGCCTTGCGCATTTCCTCGGCCCATTCGCCAGTTGTGACACCGGCCTTGGCCGCAGCGATTGAAGGTGCCATCACGTTGGCACCGGATCGCGCTGCTTCGCGCAATGCTTGCAGCGCCGCGGCCACTGCTGCGTCATCCCGATCCGCACGCCAGTCGTTCAAGCGCCCGATTTGTTCCTGTTCAACCGCCGGGTCGACGACCATGATGCCGCCATCCTCGGTCTGCAAAGGCGAGGCTTCGCCCTCGGTCCATTTGTTTACGCCAACGACGACGGTTTCATTGCGTTCAATACGGTTCAGGCGCTCGGCATTGGACTCGACCAGCCGCGATTTCATGTATTCGATCGAGGCTACCGCGCCGCCCATCGATTCGAGATTAGCCAATTCGGCTCGTGCGCCATTTTTAAGTTCTTCGACTTTGGCGTCGACAACCGGATTGCCGTCGAACAAATCGCCATATTCCAGCAGATCGGTTTCATAGGCGAGGATTTGTTGCATCCGCATCGACCATTGCTGATCCCAGGGACGAGGCAGGCCGAGCGCTTCGTTCCATGCAGGCAACTGCACCGCACGTGCGCGGGCACGTTTGGATAGCGTCACCGCAAGCATTTCAATCAGTATGCGATAAACGTTGTTTTCCGGCTGCTGTTCGGTCAGCCCCAGCGAGTTTACCTGAACGCCATAACGGAATCGGCGGAACTTGGGGTCTTCAATGCCATAGCGCTGCTGCAGAATTTCGTCCCAAAGATCCACAAAGGCGCGCATTTTGCACATTTCGGTGACAAACCGGATGCCCGCATTCACAAAAAACGAAATCCGCCCGCAGAGTGCTGGGAAGTCTTCAGCCGGAACGCGCGGGCGAAGTTCGTCCAGCACTGCAATGGCAGTCGCCAGAGCATAGGCCAGCTCTTGCTCAGGCGTCGCGCCTGCTTCTTGCAGGTGGTACGAACACACATTCATCGGGTTCCATTTGGGCACGTTATCGTAGCAATATTCGGCCACGTCCGCGATCATCTTCAGCGATGGCTTTGGTGGGCACACATAAGTGCCGCGGCTCAGGTATTCCTTGATCAGGTCGTTCTGGACGGTCCCCTGCAATTTCGAGACGTCCGCGCCCTGTTCCTCGGCAACTGCGATATAAAGCGCCAAAAGCCAAGGAGCAGTCGCATTGATCGTCATCGAGGTATTCATCTGTTCCAGCGGAATTTGATCGAACAGAACCCGCATGTCCCCCAGATGGCAGATCGGAACCCCAACTTTTCCAACTTCGCCGCGCGCCAAAGTGTGATCGCTGTCATACCCTGTTTGGGTTGGCAGATCGAAGGCCACGGACAGGCCGGTCTGACCTTTGGCTAGGTTCGCACGATAAAGCGCATTTGACGCTTTGGCCGTTGAGTGACCGGCATATGTACGGATGAGCCAGGGGCGATCTTTCTGCAACTGCGTCATGGGTCGGGCCTCGCGGATCGATGGGTAACAAAATTACGTTATATGGTGGTAAATAGTAATTTTCAGTACATGTCAATTCGCTGCGTTGCGGCATCGACGGTTTCTGCAGATTGTGGGTGGTCGCGTTTGATGGCACTGTGCCCGAATGATGCAGACTGTGGAAATCCCGCTTTGGCTGTTTGTGCTGATCGTGCTGTTTGCCGCGGTCACATTTGCCTCGCATTTTTTGTTTCCGTCGGTGCGCTGGTTTTTCCGCCGCCGCCTTGAGCGCGCCGTCGCACGGTTGAACAAGCGACTGCAGCGTCCGATCCAACCGTTCAAGTTGGCGGGGCGGCATGACATGATTCAACGGCTTATCTATGACCCGCAAGTAAGCCGGGCGGTGCAGCAGCATGCCAAAGAAGAAGGTGTGCCTGACGCTGTTGCCTCAGAATTAGCACGGCGTTATGCGCGCGAGATTGCGCCCTCATTCTCGACAGTGGCGTATTTCAGCATCGCGATCCGTTTTGCCCGCATGCTGAGCAACGCCTTTTACAAGGTGCAGTTGGGTTACGAGGACAAAGCCGCGCTGGACAGCATCGATCCCGATGCGACGGTCGTTTATGTCATGAACCACCGCAGCAATATGGATTACGTGCTGGTCACCTATCTGGCGGCAGATCATTCGACCTTATCCTATGCTGTGGGCGAATGGGCCCGTGTCTGGCCTCTAAGTCGATTGATTCGCGCGATGGGGGCCTATTTCATTCGCCGCAAGTCGGGTAGCGACCTATATCGACAGGTCCTTGCAAGCTATGTAAGACACGCGACCGAAGCGGGCGTGACGCAGGCCATGTTCCCTGAGGGCGGGCTGAGTCTGACTGGCAAACTGGGGCGCCCCAAGCTGGGATTGTTGAAGTATATCCTTGACGGAGTCGAACCGCAGGGGCGGGATGTGGTGTTTGTTCCGGTTGCTTTGAACTATGATCGGGTGCTTGAAGATACCGTATTAACAGCGGCAGCGAAGGATAGTGAACGCCGCTTCCGCGCGCGGATCGGGGTTATCACCCGCTGGTCGCTCAAGCAGATTTGGCGCAGGCTTGTCGGGCGCTACAAGAGATTCGGGATTGCCTCGGTGCGGTATGCGACACCGATTTCTCTGAAGGAATTTCGAGTCGCGCACGAACGGGACCTAACGACCGATCTGGCCCGCGAGTTGATGCGCAGGATCGGTGCCGCAATTCCCTTTGTTCCAGTGCCTGCAGCGTGTCGGCTGGTTCAGGAAGAAGGTGAAATGTCAGAGCAGGAGTTGAAGGCGCGTTTGCTGACGTTGGGCGGCGACGCGGTTGCCCAGGATGATGGAGAGGCTGTTGACGATGCCATCAATCAGTTGGTCGAGCGACGGATTCTGCGTCGCGAGGCTGGAGTGTTGCGCCCATCAGGCGAGCGATCAGAGCTGCTTGCTTATTACGCGGCAGCATCAGAACCCGTTGTTCGGGCTGAGAATGATGCAAGTGCAGAAAATATTTCTGCAACTGCTGGGTCATAAAATTACAAAATAGATACCAATAACGGTTGCAATATTACTCAGAGGCTAATATTTCGTCTTTGGAAAGCCGCGATTCTGCGGCGCGGCAACAGTTGGAAAAAGGAGGCCAGCATGGCTTTGGATGTCGACAGCGGTATCGCGTCGTATGAGGCGCCGGAGAAGGACCTCTACGAGATGGGTGAAATCCCCCCGATGGGGTACGTTCCCAAGCAAATGTATGCCTGGGCCATCCGGAAAGAGCGCCACGGTGAGCCAGACACAGCGATGCAGCTGGAAGTCGTTGATGTCCCGAAGCTGGACAGCCACGAAGTGCTGGTTCTCGTTATGGCGGCGGGTGTGAACTACAACGGCGTCTGGGCATCGCTTGGCAAGCCGATCAGCCCGTTTGATGGCCACGGCCAACCCTTTCACATCGCAGGTTCAGATGCGTCGGGCATCGTCTGGGCGGTTGGTGACAAAGTGAAGCGCTGGAAAGTCGGCGATGAAGTCGTGATTCACTGCAACCAGGACGATGGCGATGACGAACACTGCAACGGTGGTGATCCGATGTATTCGCCCAGCCAGCGCATCTGGGGATATGAGACACCTGATGGCTCGTTCGCGCAGTTTACAAATGTTCAGGCTCAGCAGCTGATGCCGCGTCCCAAGCACCTGACCTGGGAAGAAAGCGCCTGCTACACGCTGACCTTGGCAACAGCCTATCGGATGCTTTTTGGGCACGAGCCGCACGATCTGAAGCCGGGCCAGAACGTCCTGGTTTGGGGCGCATCGGGCGGTCTGGGCTCTTACGCGATACAGCTGATCAACACTGCGGGTGCCAATGCGATCGGCGTGATTTCGGATGAAAGCAAGCGTGAGTTTGTGATGGACCTTGGCGCCAAAGGCGTCATCAACCGCAAGGATTTCAACTGCTGGGGCCAGCTGCCCACGGTGAATACTCCGGAATATGCTGAATGGTTCAAAGAAGCCCGCAAGTTTGGCAAGGCCATCTGGGATATTACCGGCAAAGGTGTGAACGTCGACATGGTGTTCGAGCACCCCGGCGAAAGCACGTTCCCGGTGTCCACTTTTGTCGTGAAAAAGGGAGGTATGGTTGTGATCTGCGCCGGGACCACTGGCTACAATCTGACCTTCGACGTGCGTTACATGTGGATGCACCAGAAACGCTTGCAGGGCTCGCATTTTGCGCATCTCAAACAGGCCTCGGCTGCAAACCAGCTAATGGTCGAGCGCCGCTTGGATCCGTGCATGTCCGAAGTGTTCACTTGGCAGGATCTGCCTGAGGCGCACATGAAGATGATGCGCAACGAACACAAGCCGGGCAACATGTCGGTGCTGGTTCAGGCTCCGCATACAGGCATGCGCACCCTTGAAGAAGTATTGGCTGCCCGCGACTAACGGTCTCAGGCAAACAGCAGCTGCAACACCCGCAGGGCGCAAACACGCCTTGCGGGTGTTCATCGTTTCTATCGATGATTATGCATTTTCAATGCTTTAAGAAATCGCACCCCGCTATTTCTGGGGAGTAGAAAGCAGCGAGTAGGCCGAATTAGTCTGCACATGTTATGGTTGTGTTAACCCTTCGTTAACTATTTCGGGGACACCCTGATGGCGCAAAATGAGTGGATTTTGGACGTTCTGTCGGACCTCAACGCCTTTGCTGTGGCGAATGGGTTGAGCGCGCTAGCCGAGCAGCTTGACGACACAAGACTGATCGCCGCGGCCGAGATTGCGTCCTCAAAGGATGAGGCTTGCGCGCCCGCGAATGGGAAGAAAATTCGATTTGAGCCAGATCCTAGGGGATTTGGAAAGCACCAGCACGCTTGACGAGCTGACCAGCGTAGCAGTCCAGTTGCGGGACAAGCTGCAAATTGACCACATGACATATCATTGGGTTGATGGGGCCGGGGATCAATACGGGTTCACGACTTATTCGGATGCCTGGGATGTACGGTATCGAGACAGGAATTATCATCGTATTGATCCGGTTATTCTGGGTTGTTTTCAGCGATTTCACGCTGTGGACTGGAAACAGCTGAATTGGTCGGGCAAAGCAGTAAAGGCCTTCCTGCAGGACGCGCAGGAACATGGCGTCGGCAATCAGGGCTATTCGATCCCGCTGCGGGGGCCAGGCGGGCAATTCGCGCTGTTTACGGTCAACAACAGCTGCGATGACATCGCATGGCAGGCATTTGTCGAAACGTATGGCCGCGATCTCATATTGGTGGCGCATTTCCTCAATCGAAAAGCGCTGGAATTTGCAAAAGAACGGCAGCCGGACAACATGCGGGGGCTCTCGCCCCGCGAAATCGATGCAATGACATTGCTGGCGCTGGGGTATAGCCGAGCGCAGGTGGCGCACTCGCTTTCCATTTCTGAGCATACGCTCAGGGCCTATATCGAAAGCGCACGCTCAAAACTCGGTGCGCAAAATACGACTCATGCAATCGCCACTGCACTCAGTAGAGGATTAATAGTCGTTTAACGACCGTACGGTGGTCTCACCTTAAATTAACCACGTGTTCGTACCCCCTTTGTTCCAACTGTGGACGATAAGGGGAACACGTCATGTTGCGTTATTTGTATGCCGATGAGCTGCATAAATTTCCGGAATTGACCAAGGGGATGTTCAGGGATCGCGCGGATCAGTTCAAAACCCGCCTTGGCTGGGATGTTAAGGTTAATGAAAAGGGGGAAGAGCGGGATCAGTACGATGACCTGAACCCGCTCTATGTGATTTGGGAAGAGGCAGATGGCAGCCATGGCGGGTCCATGCGGATCCTACCGACGACCGGTCCGGTCATGGTGAACGACATATTCGGACATCTCACCGGGGGCAGTCCGATCCGAAGCCCACTAATCTGGGAGGTCACTCGCTTTTGCCTCTCGCGCAACGCCAGCGCTCATACCGCCGGGGCCATCATGCTGAGCGGCGGTGAGGTGATGGAAGGGTTTGGCCTGACCCACATAGCGGGCGTTTTTGATGCCCGCATGATCCGGATCTACCGTATGATCGGATCGTCTCCGGTGGTTTTGGGCACCGAAGGGAAAGGGCGCGATCAGATCTCGGTCGGCCTGTGGCCTTATTCAGCGGATGATTGCAACCGTGTAGCAGCGCGCGCAGGCATCCCGCGAGAGTTGTCGCGCCTGTGGTTCAAGACAGCATTTGGCCATGGCGCACAGCACCGGTTCGCTTTGTCAGCCTAAGCATACGGAAAAACCAATCCACATCTGGCAGCGCGCGGCGCGTCCCTGTAGGGTCGCGCCATGTCCTTGCCCCAAGTCACATTTTCCGAAGATCAGGCTGCCGCTTTTGACAACATTGCCGAGATGTTGCGAGGTGCCGGAGTAGACCTTGAAGACGACGCTCTGCTGAAACTGCCCGGCAACGGAAAGTCTGGTGTGATGGCTGTTATTGGCAAGGCTGGATCGGGCAAAACCCTGTTGCTGGCAGAGCTTTACAAAGCTTTGGCCGAGACGGGGGTCAACCTGATCTCGGGCGATTTCGAAAGCCGCAAATCCCGCGACAAGCGCAGCCTTGCGATCCTCGCGCCGACGAACAAGGCCGCCAGCGTATTGCGGCTGCGTGGGGTGCCCGCGACGACGATCCATCGCATCCTTTATACGCCTGTTTACGACCCTGAATACGAGCGGATCGCCGAATGGCTCGCGGGCAATGACGAACGGCCCGAGATCGAAGGGCTGACAGACGAAGCGCTGGACCGCGCAGCCGCGTTCTATGCCAACAACAAATCCATCCCTGGTGCGCTGGCCGCTGCTGGGTTGCGCGGTTCGGATTTCATCACCGGCTGGAAACGTCGCGAAGAGCCGCTGGATATCGGTTTTGTGGATGAAGCCTCGATGCTAGACGATCGACAATTCGAGGATCTAAAGGAAATCTTCCCAACATTGTTGCTATTTGGTGATCCGGCGCAGTTGGCGCCGGTCAACCAATCAGGCTCGATGGTGTTTGACGGGTTGCCAGAGCCGCGCAAGCAAATCCTGCATCGCGTGCATCGGCAAACTGCGGATAACCCGATCCTAGACCTCGCCCATGCTCTGTCCGATCCGGCCATGGGGTTTGAGGATTTCGAACGTCTGATCGAGGACACTGCCCGAAAGGATGACCGCGTTGTCTGGGGACAGCGGGTCGAGGTTGATCTGATGGCGCGCAGCCCGGTTCTTGTCTGGCGCAATGCGACTCGAATCCGGCTGATTCAGGCGTTCCGCACCGTACACGGCGCGCCGGAAACTGAACTACTGGAAGGGGAACCGTTGATTTGTGACGGCATTGAGCTGCCGTTGAAGCACCGCAAAAAGCGACTGGACCTTGAGGCGCGCGGGCTGATCAAAGGCGCGCAGGTCATTTACCTTGGCCCTGGTCGCAAGCCGGGTTTTTCGCGGTTGCATGTGATGGGGGCCGAAGACCCTCAGGTCTCGGCGGCGTCGATCGTGCAGATTGAAAAGCCCGATGAGGAGGAGCCGTTCATTCCCTATGCTGCCCGTATGGGGGCAACGTTCCTGCATGGTGCCGCTGTGACGATCCATAAGGCGCAAGGGTCGCAATGGGACACGGTTCAGGTCTTTGCGCCAGACATCTACGCAGCCGCCCGCATGGGCCGTACTGAGGCCGGGCAGCCGTTGTGGAAGCGCCTAGCTTATGTCGCCATAACCCGCGCACAGGAGAGGCTAATCTGGGTAGTGCGGAACCGCTTGTCGAAACCGACCCACCCGTTGCGTGTGGATGACCTGCGTGCGGTTGCGGCACCATCCCTGACATTGGAGGCGGAAGAGACATGAAGACGATCATCGTGACCGGCGCAAGCTCGGGCATAGGCCGCGCCACCGCCGAGCTGTTTCTGTCAGAAGGATGGACTGTCGGGCTTCTGGCCCGCAGCGCTGACAAACTTCATGCTATGGCACAGCATAACGCCTCGGCGATCCCGCTGGTTGCCGATGTGACTGACCCGGATGCCGTTGCAAACGCCTTTACTGCATTCACCCGACAGACCGGGCGACTGGACGTGCTGTTCAACAATGCCGGGATTTTTGCCCCTGGTGGCACCATCGACGAGATCGCGCTTGAGGATTGGTACGGCTCGGTCAATGTGAACCTGAACGGCATGTTCCTGTGTGCACGGACTGCATTTGCTGCAATGCGGGCTCAGGCGCCGCAGGGGGGCGCATCATAAACAACGGTTCAATCGCTGCTCATGTGCCGCGCCCGAACTCGGTGCATTATTCTGCGACGAAACACGCGATTACCGGTCTGACGCGCAGCCTGTCTCTGGACGGGCGGAGTTTTGGAATTGCCTGTGGTCAGATCGACATCGGAAATGCGCGCACCCCGATGGTGCAAGGGCTGGTCGATGAGGCACTTGCCGAAGGCCGCGACCCTGTTCCCACCATGGATGTCGGGGATGCCGCCCGCTCGGTACTGCATATGGCCGAACTGCCGCCTGAGGCGAATGTGCAATTCATGACCGTTATGGCCACGACCATGCCCTATATCGGTCGCGGGTGACGATCAGTTCTCGCGCAGTAGGCGGAAGGCTGTCGAAGCGCCCCAACCGGCGGCAATCGCGATGGCCAGTGACATAAGCCCGTACCAAATGGGTTGTTCGCGCGACATCGCGTACAAGAACCGCTCAAGCCCGACTTTGCGTACTCCGATTGAGGTTTCAAAGGTCGAGACCACCTTTCCGTCTCGTGTCAGGAAGATACGGGCGCTGTAGTCGCCTTCGGTTAGGTCAGACGGCATGTCGATTGATGTGCGGAACAACGTCTGTTCGTCCACAGCCACTGTGTTTTCCCGGATCGAGTACAGCCCTTCATCTTCGCGGATGCGGATGACCGCCTCGGAAAAATCCTGTGCGCCCTGAATGCTCATGTCCGCACCGACCGACCGGATGGCACGCTCGATCGAAACCTTATAGCGTAGGTCTTCGGTCTGGGTCAGAACCTCGGAAAACGGGGCGCTGGTGGCAACGGCGTAAAAGCTTGGAGCCAGATCAACAACAAGGCTGTCGGTATTCACCCAGATCCCGAACCGTTTCTCTTTGCGGCGTACGGTGACAGGTTCGGATGGGCCGACCACCGATACGATGACCTCAAGCGGTGGACCGTCCGGGATCGGGGCTTCGCGCTTTACCGCGCCGAAAACCAGTATTTCGGACCCGTCAAAATTGGCGGTAATCGACACCCGATCCTGACTTAGGCCCAGAACAACCTGTTCTTCGGCTGCGTAGGCTGGCAGACAGATCAGACAAAGAAGAGCAATCACACGCAGCATCTTAGTGCCCTCCTGCATCGCCAAGCGAATACAACTCGGCGGGTTGAAGCAGAAGATCAAGCGCCAGCTTGCCGCAGACGACAAGTACAAGAGCCGCCAACAAAACGCGCAATTGTTCAGCCGGCATTCGGGCACCGATGACTGTTCCGATTTGGGCACCAACTACGCCACCGACGAGTAGAAGAACCGCCAACACGACATCAACTGTATAGTTGGTGGTGGCGTGCAGCATAGTGGTAAAGGCGGTTACAAAGATGATCTGAAACAGCGAAGTTCCGACAACAACCTTGGTCGGCATGCCCAATAGATAGATCATCGCGGGCACCATGATAAACCCGCCGCCGACACCCATGATAGCAGACAGGACACCGACAAACAGGCCTACGACAAGCGGTGGAATGACCGAGATGTACAGGCCCGACGTCCGAAACCGCATCTTGAACGGCATGGCGTGCACCCAACCGCGCTGGCGTCGTTTCGGAGGCGGCGTGCCGCCTTTCCGCGTTTTTCTAATCGCGTTCAGGCTTTCGACAAACATCAGACTGCCGATGATGCCCAGAAATACGACATAGCAAAGTTTGACCAGCAGATCGACCTGTCCGAGGCTCTTGAGATAGTTGAAGACAACAACACCCAACGCAGCGCCTGTCAGCCCTCCGACCAAAAGGACTGTACCCATTTTAAGGTCCACGGTTCGGCGCCTGAAATGCGCCAGCACCCCAGAAAATGATGAAGCAACAATCTGGTTTGCCTCGGTTGCGACCGCAACCGCAGGCGGAATGCCGATGAAGAACAGCAGTGGAGTCATCAAAAACCCACCGCCAACGCCAAACATTCCAGACAGAATGCCCACCATTCCACCCAGTCCAAACAGTAGAAACGCGTTTACGGATACTTCGGCAATCGGGAGGTAAATCTGCATGGCTTCTTCTAGACAGGAGAGGCCGTACCACGCGGTGTGGCAAAGCCATTGGTAACATAAATCTCAACAGACAGAAGCGCGCGTGCCAGATAGGGCCATCTAGTTGTTTCCGTGGCTCAACCTGAAAATAGTCGATAGCATGGCTGCGGAACTGATGCGGGACACGTCCATACCCCCTTAGAGCGGTTGCGGCATACAAAATCAACTCTGTATGCCGCTTTGCAGCAAACAGGACTGAGGGGCAGTCCTGAACTGGCTCTATCAGCGTTCCTTTACATATGGTTCGCCGCCTGCGCGTGGCGGTATGGCCTTGCCGACGAACCCGGCAAGAATCACCACGGTCAGGATATAGGGCAGGGCGTCCATGACCTGCACCGGGATCACGACCCCGCCCAAATCGATGTTCTGGAACCGCAAGGCAATGGCCTGCAACAGCCCGAACAACAGGCATGCCCACATCGCGTGCCACGGACGCCATTTTGCAAAGATCAGAGCAGCCAGTGCGATAAATCCGCGCCCGGCGGTCATCTCTTTCACAAAGCCTGCTTGCAGCGCGGTGGCCAGGTAGGCACCTGCGATGCCGCAAAGTACGCCGCAAATCGCAACCGCTGCGTAGCGGAGACCTACAACCGAAACTCCAGCAGTATCCACCGCCGCAGGATTCTCTCCGACCGCGCGCAGACGCAGCCCGAACCGGGTGCGGAACAGAATCCACCAAGTCAGTGGCACCATAAGGAAAGCCACGTAAACCAGAATGGAATGGCCAGACAGAAGCTCGGAATAGGCCATATGCAGGGGATTGGTTTCAGACATCAGCTCGGAAACCGGACGGCCTGTCAGTTCGGCGTCAGCCGGACCGATCGCATAAGGGAATTCTGCAGATTCAAACCGCCCTTCACCGAACAATGATGGCGTACGACCACCCTGCTTGAACCAGCTTTGGGCGACAAGAACGGTCATACCTGAGGCAAGAAAGTTGATCGCAACCCCCGAGATCAGCTGATTGCCCCGGAACGAGATCGACGCAAACCCGTGTAGCGCCGAAAGGACCAGAGATGCCGCGATCCCGGCCAGCAATCCCAGCCACACCGAACCGGTTACGGCGGCGACGGCAGCCGAGAAGAATGCTGACATCAGCATCTTGCCTTCAAGGCCGATGTCGAAGATGCCCGCGCGCTCGGAGTATAGACCGGCCAGACAGGCAAGCAGCAAAGGCGTAGCCAGTCGGATGGTCGAATCCAGAACCTGGATGAGTGTCAGGAAGAAATCCATCAGGCCGACCCCTTCCGAAGCGCCATGAACAGCTTTTCAAGCGGCATGCGCACCATGTTGTCCAGTGCTCCGGTAAACAGAATGACCAACGCTTGGATGACCACGATCAGTTCGCGCGGAATTGATGTCCAAAGCGCCAGTTCGGCCCCGCCCTGATACAGAAACCCAAACAGAATAGCGGCTAGAAATACCCCGAATGGATGCGACCGACCCATCAGTGCCACGGCAATTCCAATGAAACCCGCGCCTTCGGTTGCGTTCAGCACCAACCGCTCGGCTTCGCCCATCACGTTGTTGACTGCCATCAGGCCCGCCAGAGCGCCCGAGATCAGCATGGCAATAATCGTGATGCGTACAGGCGAGATACCGGCGTAGACGGCACCGGTTTCCGAATGGCCGTAGGCGCGGATTTCATAGCCCAACCGAGTTCGCCAGATCAGCGCCCAGACAACAAAACACGCAAGGATTGCGACGAAGAACGAGATGTTGGCAGGCGCACCTCGGAAAACGATGTTTTCGGCGCTCGAGAACATCGACTGGAAAGTCGGGAGATGCACTGCCTCGGGGAAACGAGCCGTTGCTGGGTCTTGCGACCCTTGCGGGCGCATGACGTTGACCAGCATGTAATTCAGGAAAGCGGCAGCGATGAAATTGAACATGATCGTGGTGATCACGATATGGCTGCCCCGCTTCGCCTGCAGATAGGCCGGGATCGCGGCCCAGGCTGCACCGAAGATCATCGAAGCAGCACAGGCGGCCAGCAAAGCTATTGTCCAATGCGGCCAAGGAACCGATAGGCAGACGATGGCAACGCCCAGTCCGCCCAGCATGGCCTGACCCTCGCCGCCGATGTTGAACAAGCGCGCGTGAAAGGCAACTGCAACCGCGAGTCCGGTGAAGATGAAGTTCGTTGCATAATAAAGTGTATAGCCCCAGCCGTAGGTTGACCCTAGTGCCCCAGTGACCATCAGATTTACCGCCTCAAGCGGATCTTCCCCGATGGCCAGGATCACGATTGCCGAAAGGATTGTGGCTAGAAGCAGACTGATTAGCGGGATCAGTACCACATCGGCCCATTTGGGCATTTTTTCCATGGTTCAGGCGGCCTCTCCTGCAACACCGGCCATCAGCAGGCCCAGTTCTTTTTCATCCGTCTCGGCGGGCAGACGCTCGCCCATGATATGTCCGTCAAACATAACCGCGATCCGGTCCGAGAGTGAGAAGATCTCTTCCAGCTCGACCGAGACCAGCAAGATTGCTTTGCCCTGATCCCTCAAGGCGACGATCTGTTTATGAATGAACTCGATGGCACCGATATCCACGCCGCGTGTGGGCTGGCCCACCAGCAGCAGATCGGGATTGCGCTCGATTTCTCGTGCAACGACGATTTTCTGTTGATTGCCGCCCGAGAAGCTTTTTGCCGTCAGCCAGCCATTGGGCGGGCGCACATCGAACTTCTCGATCTTGGCTTCGGTGTCGGCACGCAGGGCAGCGTTGTCCATGAACAGCCCGCGTTTGTAAGCAGGGTCGCGGTGGTAGCCGAACGCCACGTTCTCCCACGCGTGAAAATCCATGATCAGACCTTCGCGCTGCCGATCCTCGGGGACATGAGCGATATGTCGGGCGCGCCGCGCTTGCCCGTCCGATCCGGGGCCGTGCAACGCCAGAGGTTCGCCGTTCAGTTTGATCGAGCCTACCCCGGGTCGCATACCGCCCAAAACTTCAAGCAGTTCGGACTGCCCGTTGCCAGCAACGCCCGCGATGCCAACGATCTCACCCGCGCGAACGGTTAGGTCGATGCCTTTGACACGCTCGACACCGGCCGAATCGGTGACACTGAGGTTTTCGATTTCCAGAACCGGTTTGCCCGGCTGTGCAGGCACCTTATCAACCTGTAGCAAGACCTTGCGGCCAACCATCAATTCGGCCAGTGCCTGCGGATTGGTGTCAGCTGTTTTGACGGTGGCGGTCATCTCACCACGGCGCATAACCGAAACCGTATCAGTGTTCTCCATGATTTCGCGCAGCTTGTGCGTGATCACGATGATTGTTTTACCCTCGGACCGCAGCCGGTCGAGAATGCGAAACAGCTGGTCCGCCTCGGCAGGGGTAAGAACGCCCGTGGGTTCGTCCAGAATCAGAATTTCGGCCTTGCGGTAGAGCGCCTTGAGAATCTCAACCCGCTGCTGCATGCCCACACCGATCTCATCGATGCGTTTGTCCGGGTCGACGAACAGTTCGTATTCTTCCTCTAGGTCTTTCAGCTCTTTCCGGGCTTTCGCCAGCGACGGAGCCAACAGCCCACCGTCCTCCGCACCCAGAACGATGTTTTCCAGAACGGTGAAATTCTCGACCAGTTTGAAATGCTGAAACACCATCCCGATGCCCGAGGCGATCGCCGCCTGGCTGTCAGGGATGTCGGTCTTGGTGCCGTTGATCCAGATTTCGCCTTTGTCGGCTTTGTAAAATCCGTAGAGGATGCTCATCAGCGTGGATTTGCCCGCTCCGTTTTCACCGATGATCCCGTGGATCGCTCCGCGGGCGACGCTGATGGAAATATCTTTATTAGCCTGAACCGGCCCAAAGGCTTTGGAAATCCCTTTGAGTTCAATGGCGGGGACGGTCATATCTTGTCCTTGGGTTGACGAAAGGGCCGCATGCGGCAGAGTGGTGCAGGGCGGAGGCCATGGCCCCCGCCCCCAGTTACATCAGAACTGCAGTGCAGGGCAGCTGTCGTTCTCGTAGTAGCTGACAACGCTTACGTTGCCATCGATGATGTCGCGACGGGCACTTTCAATGGCCGAGCTCATTTCTTCGCTCACCAGTTCCGCGTTGTTTTCATCCATCGCAACGCCAACGCCATCTTGTGCAAGACCCATGGTGTAAACACCGGTCTGGACGTCTTCGCCAGCTTTCATGGCGTCATATACAGCAACGTCCACACGCTTGAGCATCGAGGTCAGGACCTTGCCCGGGTGCAGGTGGTTCTGGTTGCTATCGACACCGATTGACAGGATGCCTTCGTCGGCTGCGGTTTGCAGAACGCCAACACCGGTACCGCCCGCAGCGGCGTAAATCACGTCAGCACCCTGGCTGATCTGTGCTTTGGTCAACTCCGAGCCCTTCACCGGGTCGTTCCATGCTGCAGGGGTGGTGCCTGTCATATTGGCAACAACGTTGATGTCCGGGTTTACGGACTTCGCGCCTTGTGCATAACCACAACCAAAGTGACGGATCAGAGGGATATCCATACCACCGATAAAGCCCACTGTGCCGGATTGGGACGCCATCGCCGCCATCATGCCGACCAGGTATGATCCTTCATGTTCGGCAAATCCGATCTGGCGAATGTTCGGGGCTTCCAGCCAGGTCACGTCGACCGCAACGAATTTGGTATCCGGATAGTCACCTGCCACTGCAGCCAATGGATCGGCCATGGCGAAGCCCATTGTGATAATCGGGTTTGCGCCTGCTTCGGCAAAGCGGCGAAGCGCCTGTTCGCGCTGCGCTTCCGACTGAAGCTCGATCTCGCGATAGCTTTTGCCGGTCTGTTCCGCCCAACGCTGAGCGCCATTATGCGCGGCTTCGTTGAACGATTTGTCGAACTTGCCACCCAGATCAAAGATAAGGGCCGGTTCTGCCATAGCAGCACCTGCTGTTAGTGCAACCGCAGCGGCTGCGCCCATCAAGGATTTCATAAATGTCATTTGTTACTCCCGTTGGCTGTTATCGGTCCGGGGCTTAATCCCCCGGTACCCACTCAGAGCGAGCATACCTGTTGTGATGGCGGGAATTGAAGCTGTTTGCAACAGCTTCGGTCAACACATTTTTGACCATATGGTCTAAAAAAGCGGAAATTTTTCGCTCAGGGGGCGTTCCATGACGATCGCATCGGCGTTTGGGCCACTTTTGCGATGATAATAGGCTGCGCGATTGCCGCATGGCGTGTATCCGCAGGTTTGGTACAGAGAGATCGCCGAATGGTTATCTGAGGCAACGTCCAGAAATGCACGGATTGCACCGAGTTCTCGTGCCTTGGCGTGCCAGTCTGCCATGATGCGCCGCGCCAGCCCGCGTCTTTGGTAGTCTGGACGTGTCGCGATCGTGAGCAGCTCGGCCTCTTCACCGATCACTTGAATGAGGGCAAAAGACCGTTTGTCGCCAACAACATGGGTAAAGTGATTGGCGATCAGATTGCTGAATTCTTCAGCGCTCCACGGACGTGACTGTGTGAAGGCTGCGGCGTGGGTTTCTGCCATGTCCTGTGGTGTCATTCGTCCAAAAGCACCGGTGGTACATCGCTGGAGGGGGCCGCATCTGCAGGGCGGACATAAAGCGGAGCGGGTGGCGCTTGAACTGTCGTCCAACGACCAGCGGCCACCTGGGCGATCGCACGGGCCTGCTGTTCTGGGTCATCGCAGAAATACAAGGGACCAATATCGTCAGCGGCATGACGTAAGGTCAGGTAAGGCGCGCGTCCCTTAGGCTGCACATAAACCTGATCGCGCGGTGCAGCTATTGCCGGGAGATGCCCGTCGGGCGCAATTTCCGCAACCGCATCAAACCCCGACACCCCAACCGCCGGCACGCCGAGCCCAAGAGCCAATCCGCGCGCTGCGGATACCGAGATACGGATGCCGGTGAAATTGCCAGGACCGATTCCGACGGCGATCGTATCAAGGTGCCGCCATGTGCAATTGTTCCGGGTCAGGATTTCTTCAAGCAAAGGCATCAACCGTTCCGCCTGCCCACGAGTCATCGCTTCGGCGTGCGATGCGATAATCTTGCCCTCTCGCAGCAAAGCGGCCGCGCAATGCGCGGCCGATGTATCGAATGCCAAAATCGTCGGTTCAGACGGCAACAGGGCGAACCTCGGTCACTTCGGGGATGTAGTGACGCAACAGGTTCTCGATCCCCATTTTCAGCGTTAGGGTCGAGGACGGACAGCCCGCGCAGGCTCCCTGCATGTGCAGATAAACAACGCCGCGGTCGAAGCCGTGGAAGGTGATGTCACCGCCGTCCTGAGCCACAGCAGGACGCACGCGGCTATCCAGCAGATCTTTGATCTGGTTGACAATCTCTGCATCTTCGCCGGTGTGTTCAGCGTGGCCCGAGGCGGTCTCTGCGCCTGCGCCCATAACCGGTTGGCCGGACTGGTAATGCTCCATCACAGCGCCGAGAATTGCGGGCTTGATGTGATCCCACTGCACGTCATCAGATTTGGTTACCGTGACAAAATCGTTGCCGAAGAACACGCCTGTTACGCCGTTTACACCGAATATGCGTTTGGCGAGCGGTGATTTTTCTGCAGCGTCGGCGCTTGGAAAATCAGCGGTGCCTGCTTCCAGAACCGTCTGGCCGGGTAGGAATTTTAGTGTGGCCGGGTTGGGTGTGGATTCGGTTTGAATGAACATGGCGCGGCTCCGTCTAAGATGCACCTGATATGCGCGTCCGTGCGGGGGAAGTCAAGATTTGGAACCGTTCTAAATTGCGGCGGCGTAAGAAATCGCATCATCCAGACGATCATCACCCCAGAATAGCTCGTCCCCAATAACGAAACTCGGCGCACCAAAGATGTGTTTAGCCTTGGCCTGAGTAACTTGCTCGAACAAGGCAGCCTTGATCGCGGGGTCGCTTATCCGATCCATCAGATCAGTCGAAACGCCAGATTTGGTAAGGCACTCAACCAGAACCGCCGGATTCGATATGTCACGACCGGAACCAAACTGTGCAGAATAGACAGTGCGTACAAAGGCTGCCCGTTGATCGGTTGTTTTGATCGCCAGCGCCAGCCTTGCTGCTTTCAGGCTGTTTTGCGGAAATGGCTCAGGCCGCCGAAAAGGTAAATCGCGCGCGGCGCAAAGCCGTTCCATGTCCCGCCACATGTACCGACCTTTTGCCGGGAAGAGGTTGAACGGCGAGTTGTTCCATCCCTGTTCAGCAAAGATCGGCCCCAGAAGGAATGGGTGCCAATCTATGGCAACTCCATATTCCGAAGCCGCCTGCTGGATACGCATCGCGCTGAGATAAGAATAGGTCGATGCGAAGTCGAACCAGAACTGCAGCTTCGCGGACATAAATTCACCTCAGGTGATGGCTTCCAGCTTCTCTTTGCTCAGATCGCCGGGCACGATAGTAATAGGAATGGGCAAACTTCCAGAGTTCCGGGTCAGTTGTGTCACCAACGGTCCGGGGCCTTTTTTGTCAGTACCTGCACCCAGAACCAATACGCCGATCTCGGGATCGGATTGGACATGTTCAATGATTTCGGCCACCGGATCGCCTTCACGGATTGCCAATTCGGGCTCGACACCCTGTTTGTCGCGCATCCATTTGGCGAACACCTCGAAATGGGCGTGAATACGTTCACGCGCTTCTTCGCGCATCACCTCGGCAACACCGATCCAGTGGTTGAATTCGTCCGGTGGAATTACCGAAAGAACCGTAACCCCGCCGCCAGTATGTGCCGCACGCATAGCGGCAAAGCGCATGGCGTTCAGACATTCGCGGCTGTCGTCCAGAACGACTAGGAACTTGCGCATGTTTGTCCTCGTTTGTTTTCGGGATCATGCCCCACAGGGTAAGCAGTGGCAACTGAAACAGAAAGGGAGCAGATCAGCAATTGCTTGCAGCCCAATCCCAGTACATCTCGCGTGTGCGACGGGCGATTGGGCCCACCTGATACTGGGTGTCATCCAGCGCGGTGATTGGCGTCACTTTGCTCATGTTACCGCTCATGAACACTTCGTCCGCGTCGTGAAAGTCATCGAAACTCAGCACGGTTTCATGCACGGTTACCCCGTCGGCGCGCAGGTTTTTAATATGCCGCGCGCGTGTAATCCCGGCCAAGAATGTCCCATTGGGGATTGGAGTAAAAACCTCACCATCGCGCGCCATGAAGATATTTGCGGTCGCAGTCTCGGCCACATGCCCCATCGCGTCGGCCACAAGGGCGTTTGAAAAGCCCTTGCTGCGTGCCTCCTGCAACATCCGGGCATTGTTCGGATACAGGCACCCTGCCTTTGCGTTGACCACAGCGGATTCCAGAACAGGGCGGCGGAACCGAGTGGTTGTCAGCGTCGCCGAGGCGGTTTTGGGTGCCATTGGGATTTCTTCAAGACAGATGGCAAAGCCAGTGCTGTTTTCCTGAGGGACGATGGCGGTGTGATCCCCGTCGATGCCCCAATACATGGGGCGAATGTAAACGGCGGTGTCAGGTGCGTAACTCTGTAACCCTTCGTGAACCAGATCGACCATCTGTTCGGTTGTTACAGAAGGTGTCAGCATCAGCGCCTCGGCTGAACGGTTCACGCGGGCACAATGGGCATCCAGATCCGGGGTCATTCCATCAAAGTACCGGGCACCGTCAAACACCGATGAGCCCAGCCATGCGCCATGGTCAGCAGCGCGCATGATCGGTGCGTCCCCGTCATGCCATTGGCCGTTGAAATAGGTGCGGATGTTTTTGCCGACTGCCATTGCGCCCTCCCTCAAGCTTCGGGGAAACCTAGGTTGGGGCTGACGCAAGGTCCAGCAGATTATCCGTGGTGCTGAGGCAGCGCTTCGCGTTTGACCATGGTGCGCAAAGCGAAGTTTGATCGTAGGTTTCGAATGCCCGAAATTTTCATAAGCCGGTTTTCCAGAAATGCATCAAACGCATTGAGGTCTTTGGCAACCACGCGCAGCAGAATGTCGCGTGATCCGGTCATGAGGTAGCATTCCATCACCTCGTCGCAGCGACGAATGGCCTTTTCGAAGGAATCGATGGCGTTGCGATCCTGTTTCTCCAACTCGACAGACACAAAGATTGTGACGCCGAATCCAAGCCGCTCGGGGTCGACTTGTGCGGCGTAGCCGGTGATAATCCCGTCCCGCTGCAGTCGATCCAAACGCCGTGCGCAGGGTGTCGGGGACAGCCCGACATGCTCCGCCAAATCGATGACAGTCATACGGCCATCGTTTTGAAGGGCGCGGATTATCTTGGAATCGATATCATCCATGGCGAAAAACTCCACAAAAGTTTTCAATTTTAGATGTTAGCACCAAAAATTTCCCTGATATAGTGACAAAAGGGTGAAAATCACTCGACGATAGGTGGCAAACTCTCGGAAGCACTCCGGAGGAGAAGAATGGACATCACCATCGTAGACGCGCCAGAGCACGAGCGCGTGGTCGAATTCAAAGATAACTCACTTGGTCTATTGGGCTACATCGCGATCCACTCAACGCAACGTGGCCCCGCTGCGGGCGGTGTGCGTATGCGCCCTTACGGCCACCCAGCCGAGGCCCTGGACGATGCTTTGCGACTGGCAAGGGGCATGACGTTCAAGAACGCCGCGGCTGATCTGCCGCTCGGGGGAGGCAAGGCTGTCATTATCGGGGATCCTCATGAGGATAAATCACCTGAACTTTTGCAGGCCTTTGGGCGCGTGATTCAAGGTTTGAACGGTCTGTACTGGACGGCAGAAGATATGGGTATGACGCCTGCAGATATGGCGCATATCGGGTCTGAAACCGAATTTGTGGCTGGGCTGGCGGAAGGTGAGTTCGCCAGCGGTGATCCGTCTCCGATAACGGCGCGCGGGATATTCAATGCTATCCGGGTGACAGCGCAGCACCGGTTCAGGCTTTCTGGCCTTAAAGGCCTGACGGTATCGGTTCAGGGTCTTGGCCATGTAGGCGAGCATTTGTGCCAGTTGTTGCACGATTCTGGTGCGCAGTTAATCGTAACTGACATCGACACCCGGCAAGCGGCACGCGTGGCCGAACGGTTTGCGGCACGGGTCGTTGCACCCGATGCGATCTACGGCGTTGAAGCGGATATCTTTGCGCCTTGTGCGATCGGCGGCATCCTGAACGAAACGAGTATTCCATTACTGAAAGTCGGCGCTGTGGCCGGAGGGGCAAATAATCAGTTGTCCAGCGATCGGGACGCGCAGTTGCTCCACAAGCGTGGCATTCTTTACGCCCCTGACTTCGTCGCCAATGGCGGTGGTATCGTGAATGTGGCGACGGAAATCCTCCGTGTCGCAGAGCGTGAAGCTTGGGTCGCCGGTAGGTTGCAGGCGCTGGAGCAGACGATGGATCGCATCCTGACACGGGCCAAAGCCGAAGCGGTCAGCCCGCACGAAGTTGCGGAATCCATCGTGCACGAGATGCTGAGCCTGCAGGCGGCATAAGAGCCGACGGAACGAAAAACGCCGCCCGAGAAAGGGCGGCGTTCTTTTTGGATTGCGATCGCGTGGTCAGGATTTGCCCGCGCCGACCATCCCTACAATCTCGTAGGTCTGCTGCAGAATCGGGGCCGCGATTGCACGTGCCCGTTCAGCACCTCGGGCGAGAATCTGATCAATCTCGGCCTCTTCGCCCATCAGGCGCGCCATTTCGGTTGAAATGGGCGAGAGTTTCGAGACCGCAAGCTCTGCCAACATTGGCTTGAACTCACCGAATTGCTTCCCGCCAACCTCAGCCAGCACTTGTGCGGCCGTCTGGTCGCTAAGCGCGGCATAGATATTCACCAGATTGCGCGCCTCGGGACGGTCTTCAAGGCCATCGATCTCCGACGGCAAAGCGTCCGGATCGGTCTTGGCTTTACGGATCTTCTTGGCGATGGCATCGGCATCATCGGTCATGTTGATCCGCGTCATATCAGACGGGTCTGACGACGACATCTTCCGGGACCCGTCACGCAGGTTCATCACACGGGGCGCAGGCCCACCGATGACCGGTTCGGTCACCGGAAAGAAATCGACGCCATAGTCATGGTTGAACTTGATTGCGATGTCGCGCGTCAGTTCCAGATGTTGCTTCTGGTCTTCACCAACAGGCACATGGGTCGCGTGATAGACCAGAATGTCTGCCGCCATCAGGGCAGGATAGGCGAACAGACCCAAAGAGGCGTTCTGCGCATTCTTACCGGCCTTGTCCTTGAACTGTGTCATTCGCTGCATCCAGCCGATACGGGCGATGCAGTTGAAGATCCATGCCAGCTGAGTATGCTCGGGCACCTGGCTCTGGTTGAACAGGATGGATTTCTCAGGGTCGAGGCCAGCAGCAATGAACCCCGCGCACACTTCGCGGGTTTTTTCACGCAGTCGATCGGGGTCTTGCCAGACGGTAATCGCGTGGAGGTCGACCATGCAGTAGACGGTCTCGTATTCCGGCCCCTGCATATCCACGAAACGTTTAAGTGCACCCAGGTAATTACCCAAGTGCAGGTTTCCTGAAGGCTGGATGCCGGAAAACACGCGCGGCGTGAATTGGGTCTCGGTCATCGAAGGAAACTCCTGTCTGGAAAAATCAGCCCCCGTCGCTTACCCATGAGGCCAAGGGACGTCAACAGCCGCGAAAGGCCAGCCCAATGAGCAGTGAGCATTATACACCGCCCGTGAACCCTCTGCCGCCGGTCGTGGTGGCGCTGGTTCTGTTCATCATCGGGATTGAACTGATCTTCTTGCTTGGCAGCAGGGGCTTGGTCGGTGGGCCAACCGCCGTTGGTTGGCGGCTGGATGCGCTGCAGCAATATACGTTTTCGCCCGATATCTTCGATTGGATGGTTCAGAACGGGCGCTGGCCGTTCGAACATGCGATCCGCTTTGTCACCTATCCCTTTGTTCAGGCCAATTTCACGCAAGCAGTGTTTGTCTGCGTGTTTGTGCTGGCGATGGGTAAGATGGTTGCCGAGGTCTTTGGCAGTGTCGCCATGCTGATCATTTTCGTGCTGTCTGGCGTAGGCGGAGCGCTGGCCTACGCGGTGCTGCTGAACCCGCCTTATCCTCTGGTTGGCGGGTTTCCTCCGGTTTACGGGCTGATCGGCGCGTTCACTTGGCTGCTGTGGCGCAAGCTTTCTCTGGTGGGTGAAAACCAATCGCGCGCATTCAGCCTGATCGCGGTTCTTATGGGCATTCAGTTGCTGTTCGGTCTGATCTTCGGTGGGACCTCGGATTGGGTCGCCGATCTGGGCGGTTTTGCCACCGGTTTTGGTTTGTCTTTCTTTCTGGCTCCGGGTGGCTGGGCACGCATCCTCAGCAAAACGCGACGCGATTGATGCGCATTAGCTTCGGCGCAGCGCTGTGCGGAACTCCGAAATCCGGAAGGCGCCAAAGATGTGCCCCAACAGGAAGTAGGCCACCGCCGCAGTTACAATGAGCACGAGCAGCGCAAGGTAACGCCAGCCTGGTACTTCGAACGTCCAGCCGAAGAGGTTAATGGCCGCAAACAACACCACCCCCATGCCAGCCGATGCCGCCACGACCCGCCAGATCCGCTGTTTGAACCGGTCATCAAATCGGGCTTCGTCGCCCATTCTGCGCGCGCCGATTGCAAGCAGCGCAACCATGGCCCAGCCAGCAGTCGACGCTGCGATTGCGGGCGCAATCCACCCGACAATGGGATAAAGCCCAAAGGCAAGTCCGGCATTCACCACCATCGCAACCACTGCGTATCGAAACGGTGATTTGGTATCTTCGCGGGCGAAGAACAAAGGTTGCAGTAGCTTCTGCAGCATGAATGCGGGCAGCCCGATACCATAGATGGCCACGGCCAAGGCGGTCGCCGCTGTATCTTCGGCGCTGAACTGGCCACGTTGGAACAGGACCGAGACCAACGGGCCGGGGATGATCATAAAGGCAACCGTTGAAGGCAAGGTCAGCAGCAGAGTAAACTCTCCGGCCCGTGAAAAGGCATTGCGTGCTCCATCTTTGTCGTCTGCGCGCAGGCGGCGTGACAGGTCGGGTAACAGCACGATGCCGACGGCGATGCCAACCACTCCGAGCGGCAGTTGATACAAACGATCTGCGGCAAACAGCCAACTGACTGCCTTTTCGGTTTTTGATGCCACAAGCTGTCCGACCACAAGATTGACTTGCGTTACGCCCATGGCCAACGCCGCAGGAACCGCGATCCGCACCATGCGGCGCATTTCCGGGCTGAGCTTTGGCCGACCGAGCCGAATGCGAATTCCGGCGCGTTCAGTCGCAATCCAGACAAGCGCCAATTGCGCGATGCCTGCGACTGGGATGACCGCGATGAGCCAGCGTATGATGTCTCCACCAGATATCGCGCCAAAGATTAACGCGGAGCAGGCGAATATGTTCAGCAGCACAGGAGCGGCGGCTGCAGCGGCGAAGCGCCCGGTAGCGTTCAATACTCCGGAAAACAGCGCAGCGAGGGACATAAACAGGATGTAGGGGAACACGACGTAACCATAATCCACCGCCAGATCGAAGCGTTCATCACCATAGAATCCTTCGGCGGTTATCCAAACCAACGCGGGCATGAAGACCATCGCCAGACCGACTAGCGCCAGCACCGCCACTGCCAACAGGTTAAACGCATCCTGTGCGAAACCTTCGGCGTCTTCACCGCCTTCAAGGCGTTTTGAAAACATTGGAACAAAGGCTGCGTTGAATGCGCCCTCGGCAAAGAAGCGGCGGAACATATTGGGTAGTCGGAAGGCTGCGACGAAAGCGTCCATCACCGGTCCGGGCCCGATATAAGCGGTCAGCAGGATTTCCCGCAAAAAGCCCAGAATGCGGCTTGCCAAGGTCCAGAACCCAACGGTGAAAAAGCCCGAAATCAGGCGGATCGGCTTCATGATGCGGCCCGCTCGGCACCTTCGGTGATGGCCGCGCGCAGCTTGGCTTCCAACCCGCGTTGCTTGGCCTCAGAGTGGTATTTCAGGCCGAACATATCCTTGACATAGAACGTGTCGACCACCTGTTCGCCATAGGTGGCGATGACTGCGTTCGCGATATAGACATTGGCGGCTGCCATCGTGCGCGTCAAATCATATAGCAGTCCGGGCCGGTCGCGGGTGTCGACTTCGATGATCGTGTAAATCTCTGAACCTTCGTTGTCGAAGGTGATATGGGTCGGGACGTTGAACGCGCGTTCGCGCTTCTTGATCTTGTCGCGGGATTTCAATGCGTCCCGTGCGACCACCTCACCCCTGAGTGTCTTGTGAATCATCTGGGTCAGCCGAGGCAGGCGCGTGGCCTCGAAGGGATGGCCCTCGGCGTCCTGAACCCAGAACGCATCAGTTACATATCCGTCTTTCGTCGTATAGCTGCGGGCATCAACCACATTGGCTCCGACAAGGGCAAGTGCCCCTGCAATGCGAGAAAAATACCCGGATGATCACCCATGGCAAAACACGCGCGGGTGGCGTCGCGATCCTCATCCGGATGCAGACGGATTTCTACGTCACCAGGATCGCCGCTGTCCTCCAGCGATTTCAACATTTCCGCGAATTCGACATGTGTCGAAAGGTTCAATCCCTGCCAATATGGATCATAATGCCGCCCGGTTTCGGTTTTCAGGTCAGATTTGGACCAGTTTTCCAATTCGGCCCGCAACTGCTTTTTCGCACCATCTCCACGATTGGCTCGGTTAAGCGCCTCCATCCCGGATTCCAGTGCGTGTTTGGTGTCAGCATGCAAAGCGCGCAGCAATGTAGCCTTCCAGTTGTTCCAGGTCGTTGGTCCGACACCGCGGATGTCACAGACTGTCAGCACCGTCAGCAAGTCCAGCCGTTTGACGGTTGCAACAGCTTTAGCGAAATCGCGGATTGTGCGCGGGTCTGAGATGTCGCGTTTTTGCGCCATATCGGACATAAGCAAGTGATAGCGTACAAGCCATTCGACGGTTTCCGAATCCGCCTTGCTCAGCCCTAATCGTGGTGCCACTTTGCGCGCGATTTGCGCACCCAGAATCGAATGATCTTCGGGGCGTCCTTTGCCGATGTCGTGCAGCAACAGAGCCACGTATAGAACCTTTCGGCTAACACCACCCTCCAGGATGGATGACGCCAAGGGCAGTTCCTCGATTAACTCTCCTCGCTCGATCTGCGCCAAATTGACGATGCACTGGATCGTATGCTCGTCCACCGTATAGCTGTGATACATATTGAACTGCATCATCGCCACGATGTGCTCAAACTCGGGCAAAAAGGCTGACAGAACCCCCAACTCGTTCATGCGTCGCAGGGCACGTTCGGGGTTGCCGTGTTTCAGCATCAGATCAAGAAAGATGCGCCGCGCCTCTTTGTCGTTGCGCATCTCATCGTCGATCAGGTTCAGGTTGGCCGTTACCAACCGCATTGCGTCGGGATGGATCAGCATACCCGTGCGCAAACCCTCTTCGAACAACCGTAACAGGTTGACCTTGTCTGACAGGAACGTGTCAGGGTCCGCGATATCCAGACGGCCATGGACCACGCGGTAACCGGCCTTGACGCGAGGGCGACGGCGGAAAATACGTTCCAGCAAGGCCGCGCCCTTCATGTGCGAGGCTTCCAGTTTGGTCAGGAAAATCCGTGTCAATTCGCCCACACGGGTGGCTTCGCGGAAATAGCGTTGCATGAACACCTCGACGGCGCGCCGACCAGCGCGGTCTTGATATCCCATACGATCGGCCACCTCGACCTGCAGATCGAAGGTCAGTTGTTCCGTCGCGCGGCCCGTCACCAGATGCAAATGAGACCTGACGGCCCAGAGGAATTCTTCGGCTTGCGCGAACTCGTCAAACTCTTCGGGCGTAAAGAGGCCCATAGGGACCAGTTCGGCCACGTCCGTTACGCCATAGATGTATTTTGCGATCCAGTAGAGCGATTGCAGGTCGCGTAAGCCGCCCTTGCCCTCTTTGACATTGGGTTCGACCATATAGCGTTCACCCTGCTTCAGGTGCCGCTCATCGCGCTCTTTCAGCTTGGCTTCGATAAATTCCCGCTCGGTGCCTTTGAAAAGATCGGTCTTCAGGCGCGCTTCAAGTTCTTGCGCAAGGGGCTGATCCCCGACGAGATACCGTTGTTCCAGCATGGCGGTACGGATGGTGAAATCATCGGCCCCCAGACGCAGGCAATCTTTAATCGTGCGTGAAGAGTGACCGACCTTCAGCCGCAGATCCCAGAGAATATAGAGCATGGATTCGATCACGCTCTCGGCCCAGGCGGTGATTTTGTACGGCGTCAGAAAAAGCAGATCTACATCGGATGACGGGGCCATCTCACCCCGGCCATAACCTCCCACTGCCAGCACAGCGATTTTCTCGCCTTGCGTGGGATTTGCCAGCGGATGCAGATGCTCGCTGGCGATGCGCATTGCTGTGCCGACCATCTGGTCCGTCAGATAGGTATAGGAATGCGTCAGCGGCAGTGCATCAAATGGGCGCTCGGCAAAGGCGTCCGCAATCGCCTTGCGGCCTGTCTTTTGCGCCTCTCGCAGAATGCGCACCGTCTCGGCGCGCAAGGCTGCGTTGTCCGAACTGTTTTCAACAGCGGCGGACAGGTTGGCATTGACCTCGGCGTTGTTAAAAATCTCGTCAGCCGCGCAGATCAGATTGACATCGGGCGCAGAGCCCTGCGCCGGTCGATTAGAATCCGGCGCCAGAGAAGCTTTGTGGGGCAGGGTCAATCACAACCACCTGTTTGTTCTGGATCGTGGCAACAGCCAGACCGCGTTCGTTCGTACCGTTCGGTCGCAGGCGGAAAATACCGCCGACACCCTGAAAACCGGCGTTCTGGGTTAATGCTGCACCTGTCAACGCGTTCGATTTGCCCTGGCTAACCAAGGCTCCGATCGCAGCGATTCCGTCATAGGCAAGCCCGCTGATCGGGTGTGGTGCCTCACCGTAGGTGTTGTTGTAACGCTGGCGATAAGCCTGTGCCTTTGCCGGATCGGGAAGTGCGAACCAGCCACCTTGTACGCCAGGCAATTCCAGCGTTTGGGCCGGAATGTCCCAGCGTGTCAGGCCGATATACTGAGTTGTCGCAGGAGATACACCGGCCTCGGGCAACAACTGGCTGTAAAGGGGGAGCGCGCCCGCCGTCGTCGCGGTCAGGAAAATTGAATCCGCGCCGGTCGAATCGACCGTTGCTTTGATCGCCGAAACCGAATCGATCACGCCCTGCTGAGACCGGTCATATCCAACTGTGCCCGCATTGTTGACGCGGCTGTTGCTGAGCGCGGCAGCGATGGCAGACTGGCCTAGCTGGCCCGCTGAGTCATTGCTGTGTACAATGACGGTACTGTTTTTACCCTGCTGTCCGGCGTAGTTCACCAGCCTGTTGGCCGTGTTCTGGAAAGTGGGGCCAAGCACATAGACATTGCCGCCCGCAATGCTGGTGTTGTTCGAGAAGGACAGCACGTTCACATTGTTGTTTAGCACCGCAAGTCCTGCCGCGTTTGCGGCTTGTGCGTACACTGGCCCAAGAATGATCTTGGCCCCGTCCGCTACAGCTTGCTGTGCAACCGCCGAGGCCGTTCCGGCATTGCCGGCCGTGTCGTAGACGCGCAGATCAATCTTGACGTTCGGCAAATCCGCGATGGCCAGCCGTGCCGCGTTCTCAAGGCTTCGTGCAAGGGCCGCATCGCCAGACTGAGGTGATCCGCTTGGGACCAACAGGGCCACCGGAACCGGGTCAGAGGTGTCGATCGAGGGGCCTCCGCTGATGCCGCCGACTTCACAGGCGGCCAGAAAAGCGGCCGTGGCCAGTACAATGGCGGATTTCGCCAGTTTGCGTGCGGGCTTGCAAACGGTAAACATCTAAAAGAAAACTCCCTGATCCGGCGTCTGAGGGCACCTTGGTCTATTGAACCGCGATAATAAACGTCACGCTGTGAGGGTCCAGCTTTGAATTTCCAAAAGATCAGATTGGCCGCTGGGCTGTACTTTATTGCCACCCCAATCGGGACGGCACGCGATATTACGCTCAGGGCGCTCGATGTTCTGGCCTCGGCAGACATGATTGCTGCCGAAGATACACGCAGCTTGCGACGTTTGATGGAAATCCATGGCGTGCCGCTCGAAGGGCGCCGTATATTGGCCTATCACGATCACAGCGGCGCGGGCGCGCGGGGCAAAATACTTGAGGCGCTGGAACAAGGGCAATCGGTGGCTTACGCGTCCGAGGCGGGAATGCCGCTGATCGCCGATCCCGGCTATGATTTGGGCCGTCAGGCGGCTGAGGCTGGGCACAACGTGACATGTGCTCCGGGACCGTCTGCTGTTTTGACGGCGCTGACATTGGCGGGGCTTCCCACGGATGCATTTTTCTTTGCCGGGTTCTTGCCCAATGCCTCTGGCGCACGGCGTTCACGAATCGAATCCCTGCGCAGCGTCCCCGGAACGCTTGTCTTCTATGAATCGCCGAAGCGCGTGGCTGCCTGCCTCTCTGATCTCGCGGATATTTTGGGTGGAGACCGACAGGCGGCCCTGTGCCGTGAACTCACCAAAAAGTTTGAAGAAACTTGCCGAGGGACGCTCGCTGATCTGGCAGCAGAGTACGAGGGCGCATCGGTAAAGGGCGAGGTGGTTCTGCTTGTGGATCGCGCCCATTCGCAATCTGTTAAGGACTCTGATGTAGAAGAGGCATTGAAAAAAGCTTTGCAAACGCATTCGGTGCGGGATGCGGCAGATTTGGTGTCAGAGATGTTCAGCCTGCCGCGCCGTCCGATCTATCAGATGGCTCTGAAGCTGGGAAAGGGATGATATGGCACAGAGATCCGTTCGGGGTTCTGTATCTTATCACGCTGGACAATCCGCCGAACTTTGCGTGGCCGCCGAATACGTGCGACGGGGTTATTCAATCGCAAGACGCAGGTGGTGCGGTGCTGGCGGTGAAATAGATCTGATCGCGCGCAACGCAGATGGGTTGGTCTTCATTGAGGTTAAGAAAAGCCGTAGTTTTGACCGTGCAGCCGCTCGGATTAGTCGCCGACAGATGGATCGAATTTGCGCATCCGCTGCCCAGTTTCTTGAACAGGAGCCTGCTGGTCAGCTGACGAATACTCGGTTTGATGCGGCACTGGTTGATGACACTGGAACTGTTCAAATCATCGAAAACGCCTTTGGTTTGGACTGACCCCCATTGAACCCGTCAAGCCTCTGCGCCATGTATCGAGCGTGGAATTGAGGGATACACCATGAAGATCGCCTTTCAGATGGACCCAATCGGGGCCGTGGATATCAACGCCGACAGCTCTTTCCGTCTGGCAGAAGAGGCTCAGGCGCGCGGCCACCAGCTGTTTTTTTATGGCCCGGATCAACTCGCTTACCAGGAAGGCAAGATCACGGCGCGCGGCCATGACATGACGGTGCAACGAGTCGCTGGCAACCCGGCAGTGTTGGGCCCTGAGCGTGAAGTGGACCTTGCTGAATTTGATGTCGTCTGGCTGCGCCAAGACCCCCCGTTTGACATGCACTACATCACCTCGACCCATTTGCTTGACCGGCTAAAGAGGCAGGCCCTGGTGGTTAACGATCCGTTTTGGGTGCGAAACTATCCCGAAAAGCTGCTGGTTCTGGATTTCCCTGAACTGACTCCGCCCACCACGATTGCGCGGGATTTGCGAACCATCAAGGCGTTCAAAGAAAAGCATGGCGATATCATCCTCAAGCCGCTTTACGGCAACGGAGGTGCTGGCGTATTCCGTCTTGATGCGAATGACCGCAACCTGACGTCGCTGCATGAGCTGTTCACCGGCTTTTCTCGTGAGCCTCTGATCGCGCAGAAATTCCTGCCCGATGTGCGCAATGGCGACAAGCGGGTCATACTTGTCGATGGTGAGCCGGTGGGCGCCATCAACCGGGTTCCAGCTGAGGGCGAAACCCGCTCGAACATGCATGTGGGCGGGCGCCCCGAGAAAATCGGCCTGTCCGAGCGAGATATGGAAATCTGCGCTGCGATCGGACCGTTATTGAAGGAACGTGGTCAGATCTTTGTGGGGATCGATGTAATTGGCGACTACCTGACCGAGATCAACGTGACCTCACCCACTGGTATTCAGGAGCTTGAGCGGTTCAATGGCGTGAACATCGCCGAGAAAATCTGGCAAGCGATTGAGGCGAAACTTTAAGCTCCTGCTTTGGCGCTGATGCGAAAGCTCAGCGCCTCGGCGACATGGGGGCGGCGCACATCCCGCTCACCTTCTAGGTCGGCAATGGTGCGGGCCACGCGTAGGATGCGGTGAAAGGCGCGGGCCGACAGGCCAAAGCGTTCCGCGGCTTTTAGCAATAGTTCTTTGCCCTGAGCATCAGGGGCGGCGATTTCTTCCAGCACATTGCCTTCGACATCCGCGTTTTGACGGATATTTGGCGTGTCGCGAAAGCGATCTGCTTGTATGGCGCGCGCCGCTTCAACCCGCTCTGCGACGGTCGCAGAGCTGTCGCCGGCGGGCGGCAGGTCGAGATCGGTAAATCCGACCGGAGGGACTTCGATGCGCAGATCGAACCGGTCCATCAACGGCCCTGAGATACGCCCCAAGTAATCCTCACCACAGACCGGCGCGCGTGAACAGGCGCGGGATGGGTCCGTCAGGTATCCGCATTTGCACGGGTTCGCGGCGGCTACCAGCATAAAGCGGCATGGGTATTTCACATGGGCGTTGGCGCGGGCGACCATTACCTCGCCGGTTTCAATAGGTTGGCGCAGGGTTTCCAAAACTGTGCGCGGAAATTCGGGAAACTCGTCCATGAACAGGACGCCGTTATGCGCCAGTGATATCTCACCGGGTTTCGCACCTTTGCCACCGCCCACGATCGCCGCCATCGAAGCGGTATGGTGCGGCTCGCGAAACGGTCTGGCGCGGCTGATGCCCCCTTCGTCCAGTAAGCCGCAAAGCGACTGGATCATCGATGTCTCTAAAGCTTCGACCGGGCTCAGAGGCGGCAAAATACCCGGCAGACGCGCCGCCAGCATGGATTTGCCGGAACCCGGTGTCCCGATCATGATCAAATGATGCCGCCCGGCTGCGGCGATTTCCAAGGCGCGTTTGGCGCGCTCTTGCCCCTTCACGTCCCGCAGGTCCCGTGCGTTGGGTGATAGTTTCACTTCGCCCGGTGTCGCAGCGGGCAGCGCAGACTGACCGGTAAAGTGCCGCACCACATCCCCCAACGAGCCCGCTCCGATCACCTGAGTGGCGTCAACCCACGCGGCTTCGGCGCTAGAGGCGCTGGGACAAAGCAAGCTGCGATCATCGGCGGCTGCTGTCATGGCAGCGGGCAGCGCGCCGACGACGGGTACCAGAGAACCATCCAAAGACAACTCGCCCAACGCGACAGCGCCCTCGGCAGCATCCGCTGGGATGATTTCCAACGCAGTCAACAAAGCGACGGCGATAGGCAGGTCGAAATGGCTGCCCTCTTTGGGCAGATCGGCAGGCGAAAGGTTAATCGTGATCCGTTTCGACGGCAGCGCGATCGCCATCGAACTTAGCGCACTACGAACACGGTCCCGTGCTTCGGAGACTGCCTTGTCCGGCAATCCCACGATGGAAAAGGCCGGAAGGCCCGGTGAGACGGCGCATTGCACCTCGACCGGGCGGGCATCGACCCCTTGAAAGGCAACGGTGTGAGCACGGGCGACCATGGCAATCCTGTCCTTGGTTAACAGGACGTTGCTGCCATGGCTGCAGTTTAAGAATCGTTAACGTCAGCAACCATCGCCGTAAATATCGGCCACGCCTCAGGGTCAGAAACGGTCTTGTCTCGGCAAAACGGATTACAAAAGCCCCAAATCTTGCCATCGAGTTCCAGATAGTCTTGTACAGGCTTGCCGGAATAGGGGCAGGCTGTGTTGACCGAGGGGCCTGTGCTGACTGCCAATGCCCCTGAATCCCCGCCAATTGGCCAGCTGTGTGCGGGAAGGTCTTGCGGATACGGGAAGGGCTCATACGCGACCGTCATGCCCATGGCGCGCCATTGTCGAACTGCGATATCAGAGAGCAGGTGCATGCAGTATGCACGATTGACCTCGGACACGGGCAGGCCATAGCCGACAATCCGTGCAGCGACCGGCGTGTAGAAAACATCAGCCAGAGAATAGGCACCAAACAGCGGGCCCGACGCGGCGCCAGAGACCTTCCGTGCATGGGCCCAGAGGGTTTCGATCCGCTGCAAATCAGTCATCGTTTCAGGTGAAGGTTTGAACCCTTCCCAGCAACGTTTCAACTGCATGGGGCATTGCCCCCGCAGCGCTGTGAAACCGGCAACCATTTCAGCGCAAAGCCACCGGGCTGTGGCGCGGGCGGCAGGGTCTGACGGCCAAAGCCCTGCTTCGGGGTGGCGTTCGGCCAATGTCTCTGCCATCGCGAGGCTTTCGCCGACCACGGTTCCATCTGGTAGACGCAGCGCAGGAACAAGGCGCGCCGGGCCCAGTGGTTCCATATCCGCCGCCATGGTGCCGGAATAAAGGCCAATCATGTGGGTGCGGTATGGCAGGCCGAATTTCTCAAGCATTAGCCATCCGCGCATGGACCAGCTGGAGAACAACCGGTCACCGATAAAGAGATCATATGTCATACAGCAACGATGTCGGACAGAGACGCGTCGGTAAATCAGAGATTTGTGCGCACACTTATCACGGTCGGTGATTAATCCGACCTACGGTCCAACCATCGTTATGGCGCGTGATCTCGGTGACGGACAGGTTGTCGATGCGGTGACCAAACGCGTGTTGGGCGTCCACGTCCAGAGCGCGTTGGACCTGAGTCAGGATCACTCCGAAATGGGCGACCAGGACTAGGTCACATCCGGTATGGGCCGCGATCAGGGTGTCGACGACCCTATCGACACGCGCGCGGACCTCATTCCAGCTTTCCCCGTTTGGAGGCCTGACCTCGCCCGGATTATCCCAGTAGGCAAAGCAAAGCTCGGGGTCTTCCGCCTCGATCTCGGCGAAGGGGCGCATCTCCCAGTTGCCGAAATTAATTTCGCGCAGATCGCGGTGGTGCGGAAGGCGGAGTCGCGTGCCTTGAATGGCGCTGGCCGTATCGCTGGCGCGTGACAAGTCTGATGAGATTACGACGGCATTGGAAGGCAGATGCGCATCAAGCCGTGCAATCGCGGCCTCATCACTCAAGTCGGCAGGAAGGTCGGACCAGCCTACCATAGTTTTAGCATGGGTGGGGCCGTGCCGTACCAAATGCAGGCGCGTCATAGGGGTTGCCCTTTGAGAACCAGCGGCAGCCCGGCCGTAACCTGCACCACCCGATCTGCCTGCGCAGCCAGAGCGATGTTCAGCCGTCCCTGAGCCTCGCGAAACCGGCGGGAAAGGGCGTTGTCGGGGACGATCCCGTGGCCCACCTCGTTTGATACGATAACAATCTGGGCGGTACAGGTCTTCATCGCCTCAAGCAGCCCGGCCTGTGCTTCCTCTAGGTTATTCTCTGCCAGCAGGTGATTTGTCAGCCACATGGTTGCACAATCGATCAGGCAAATCTGATCATTTGTCAGCTTGGCGAGTTCCGGCAATAGATCAAATGGCGCTTCGATCGTCGTCCACCCGCTGCCGCGTTGTGCAATATGTTGCCTGATTTTTAGGCGCATCTCGTCATCAAACACTTGTGATGTCGCAAGGTAAACGCGGCTTTTCCCAGTTGAAACAGCAAGTTGCTCCGCAAAAGCAGATTTTCCGGATGCCGCTCCGCCCAAGATAAAGGTTAAATCGGCATGCACTTTTATTACCTTTCTGGTGATCCACCCGGTTTTGTCCTGCGTATCGACCACAAGTCGGCAAGGCAAGCCCGGCCCATCGCCTGTGATAAAAGGGGAGAATTGCATGGCACTCGACAACGCACATGATTTTTCGATGTCCCGTAAGGCAATGAAGGCCGAGCTGCTGGATGCGGAGACTGAATTGAAACTGGCCTATGCCTGGCGCGACGAACGCGATGAGCAGGCGCTGCACCGCCTCATTACGGCTTATATGCGGCTGGCGATATCAATGGCGGCGAAATTCAAACGCTACGGCGCGCCGATGAATGATCTGATTCAGGAGGCGGGACTGGGCTTGATGAAAGCCGCCGACAAGTTCGATCCGGATCGGGGTGTGCGGTTTTCAACGTATGCAGTGTGGTGGATCAAGGCCAGCATTCAGGATTACGTGATGCGCAATTGGTCGATGGTGCGCACTGGTTCGACCTCTTCCCAGAAATCGCTGTTCTTCAACATGCGTCGGGTACAGGCGCGTCTGGAGCGCGAAGCCGCGACTGAGGGGCTGGAGCTGGATCGCCATCAGTTGCATCAGAAGATTGCCGCCGAAATCGGAGTCCCGCTGCGTGATGTCGAGATGATGGAAGGCCGTCTGGCAGGGTCCGATTTCTCGCTGAATGCGGTGCAGTCTGCAGATGAGGACGGGCGCGAGTGGATTGATGCGCTGGAAGATGACAGCGAACAAGCCGCCGAGGTAGTAGAGAACAGCCACGACAACCAGCAACTGCGCGAATGGCTGGTGGCGGCGATGCAAGCTTTGAACGATCGCGAGCGGTTTATCGTTCGCGAAAGAAAACTGCGTGAGCCTGCCCGGACGCTGGAAAGTCTTGGGAAAGAGCTTGGCCTGTCGAAAGAGCGTGTGCGCCAGCTCGAGGCGGCAGCATTCACAAAGATGCGCAAGAACCTTGAAGCGCAATCGCGCGAGGTGCAACACTTCTTCGCATGAAACCTCTTGCGATTCTTACAGCTTTTGTGTTGCTCGCCACTTTGCCTCAAACGGTTCGAGCTGCTGAATTTATCCCTCAGGACGTGTTGGCCGACCTGCGGGCCGCGGATGTCGTCATTCTGGGTGAGATACATGACAACCCTCAGCATCATCTGGTCCAAGCCGAAGCAGTTGAGGCAATCACGCCCACGGCGGTTGTCTGGGAGATGGTGACCGAAGAAGGTGCTCAGCGGTTGGCTCAAAAAGCGGCAACCAATCCCGAGGAGCTGTCCCGAATTCTGCGCTGGGCAGAATCCGGCTGGCCGCCTCTCAGAATGTACTACCCCATTTTTCAGGCCGCGGATGTGCCGGTGTATGGCGCGATGGTTCCGCGTGAAGCGGCCCGCGCTGCTATGGAACGCGGGGCGGCCACAGCGTTGGGGGCTGATGCGGCCAGATATGGATTGACTGTACCTCTGTCGGATGAAGATCAAGCCGCACGCGAGGCTGATCAACTGGCGGCACATTGCGACGCATTGCCCGCTGAAGTTCTACCGCAGATGGTAGCCATTCAACGTCTGAGGGACGCTGTGTTGACCCGAGCCATTCTGCGCGCCACCGACGAAACTGGTGGGCCTGTCGCGGTTATCACTGGCAATGGCCATGCCCGTAAGGATCGCGGAATTCCGACTTTTCTGTCGCGACTGCGCCCCGGTTTGAAGGTCTTTGTACTGGGACAATCCGAAGATGGGGTCGTGAGCGGGGATTTTGATGCTGTTATCGATAGCCCCACAGTCGAGCGAGAAGACCCCTGCAAAGCCTTTGAGATGCAGAATTAACTGCTGGAACTGCCCGCCAGCGTTGCCTAATGTCAGGGCCGACCGGGAGGGGAAGGGCGAGCCATGCTGTCATCGAAACGTATTCTGCTGATCATCGGTGGTGGAATCGCGGCCTATAAGTCGCTGGACCTGATCCGGCGGTTGCGGGAACGTGGTGCAGCGGTCACGCCGGTTTTGACGCGTGCTGCCGAAGAATTCGTAACTCCGTTATCCGTGTCTGCCCTGGCCGGTGAAAAGGTCTATCGAGATCTCTTTGATCTGACCGATGAAGCTGAGATGGGTCATATTCAGCTTTCCCGTTCGGCTGATCTGATCGTGGTTGCTCCGGCAACGGCCGATCTGATGGGTAAGATGGCAGGCGGGTTGGCTAATGATCTGGCCTCGACCCTTTTGATGGCGACCGATACGCCGGTTCTGTGTGCGCCTGCGATGAATGTCCGCATGTGGGAGCATCCCGCAACCCGGCGCAACCATGCGCAACTGGAAGCAGACGGCGTGCGTTTTGTCGGCCCGAACGAAGGCGATATGGCTTGCGGTGAATACGGTCCGGGCCGCATGTCGGAGCCACTTGAAATTGTCGCGGCGATCGAGGCGCAGTTCGGGGATGGGCCTTTGGCTGGCAAACGTATTCTGGTGACATCGGGTCCGACACATGAACCAATTGATCCGGTACGATACATCGCCAACCGATCGTCGGGCGCTCAGGGAACAGCCGTTGCACGCGCGCTATCTGCGCTGGGGGCCGATGTTACATTTATCACGGGTCCGGCTGACGTGCCTCCTCCAGACGGCGTGAAGGTCGTGCGTGTAGAGACCGCGCTGCAAATGTCGGATGCGGTCGACGCAGCGCTTCCGGTGGATGCGGGGGTATTTGCAGCTGCAGTGGCCGATTGGCGGGTATCCAGTGCCTCGGACCGGAAGCTGAAGAAAAGCCGCGACGGGGTGCCCGCGCTAGAGTTTTCTGAGAATCCCGACATTTTGAAGCGCATCGCGCGAATGGGAAATGGCAGGCCCGTTTTGGTGGTGGGTTTTGCCGCCGAAACAGACAACGTGATCGAACATGCTACGGCCAAACGTGCCCGCAAGGGCTGTGACTGGATAGTTGCGAATGATGTCAGTCCCGCGACAGGTATCATGGGCGGTTCTGAGAATGCGGTGATCCTGATCTCAGAGCAAGGTGCCGAAGAATGGCCGCGTATGGGCAAGGATGATGTGGCAAAGCGGTTGGCAGCCAAGATCGCTGGCGCGTTGACCAGATAGCAGCCATAAAGACAAGAGGTACAGGTATGGTGGCAATTCGCGTGATCCGAGAGGAGGGGGCTGACCCGTTGGTGCCATTGCCTTCATACGAAACCGCGGGTGCTGCCGGGGCGGATGTGCGCGCCAATCTGCCGGATGGTAAGTCTATTATTCTGGAACCGGGCCGTCGTGCGCTGATACCGACAGGCCTTAGGATCGAAATTCCGCAGGGGTTCGAGGTTCAGGTGCGTCCACGATCGGGCCTTGCCTTGAAACACGGGATCACCTTGCCCAACACTCCGGGTACAATCGACAGCGACTATCGCGGGCCATTGGGCGTGATCGTGATGAACGCGGGTCAGGAACCGTTCGAGATTACGCATGGCGAACGTATCGCGCAACTGATCGTTGCACCGGTGGTGCAGGCCATGTTCCAGGACGTTGAGGCTCTGACCGAGACTGATCGCGGCGCGGGTGGCTTCGGCTCGACCGGGTGGGGCTGATGCTGCTGGTTCTGATCCTTGCTGCCGGGCTTTGGGGTGTTGGCTATATTGCCGGGGTGTCGCGCAGCGCGCGGCTGGTTTCTGTTGGCGCGCTCTTGACAGGCGTGATTATTGCTCAACTTCTGCTGCCTGAGGGAAACCCGTTGCGTCAGGCGACCGGTGGGTCGGCAGCGATGTGGCTGATCCTCGCTGGAGCGGCTGTGCTGGTGCTGCTTTATGGGCGGGGTTTGAAGGCGTTGCGAAATCGCGCCGCGTCCGGCCAGACGTCGGAGCCCGCCAAGCCATCCGAACAGTTCAGCGAGACCGAGCTTGAACGCTATGCCCGCCACATCGTTCTGCGTGAACTGGGCGGTCCCGGCCAAAAGCGAATGAAACAGGCGCGCGTGCTGGTAATCGGTGCGGGGGGCTCGGCGCGCCCGCCCTGCAATATTTGGCTGCCGCCGGAGTGGGAACAATCGGCGTGATCGACGATGACGTGGTCGAGAACGCCAACCTACAGCGGCAGGTGATCCACCGCGACGCAGATATCGGCATGCCCAAAGTGTTCTCGGCCCAGCAGGCGATGGTGGCGCAGAATCCCAACGTGGTCGTCTTGCCGTACCACCGTCGCCTGACCGAAGAGATTGCAGCAGATCTGTTTGCTGATTTTGATCTGATCCTCGACGGCACTGACAATTTCGACACCCGCTACCTTGCAAACCGTACGGCGGTTGCACTGGGAAAACCCCTGATATCTGGCGCGCTGTCGCAGTGGGAAGGGCAGCTCAGCGTCTTTGACCCTGCCACCACCGGCCCATGTTATCAGTGCATTTTCCCCGAAGCACCCGCCCCCGGCCTTGCGCCTTCTTGCGCCGAGGCAGGGGTGATCGGCCCACTGCCCGGCGTGGTTGGTTCGATGATGGCGATTGAGACGATCAAGGTCATCACCAGCGCTGGGCAGGCGTTGCGGGGTGAGATGTTGATCTACGATGCGCTTTACGGCGAAAGCCGCAAGATCACCCTGGCGCGCCGCGCAGATTGCCCGATTTGCGGGTCAGGGGTTCAAAGTTCAGACTAGCTCTGGATCATTGTGTCGGGCGGTCTTAGCTATGAGGTCAAACGAGACCTCAATGACTAACCCGATCCTTTCTGACTGGAACACGCCCTTCGAAATCGCACCGTTTGACACAATCTCGGATGATGATTTTTCCCCCGCGCTGAAACAGGCGATGCACGCACATGATGCCGAGATTGAGGCGATAGCAGCGAGTCCGGACACGCCCACATTCGCCAATACGATCGAAGCGCTGGAGGCTGCAGGCGAGCAGATGGATAAGGTTCTATCGGTCTTTTTCACCGTTGCAGGTGCGGACAGCAACCCCAAGCGTGAAGAACTGCAACGCGAATTTTCGCCCAAGCTGGCGGCACACTACTCGCGCATCTCATCAAACAAAGCACTGTTTAAGCGCGTGGCGGATTTATGGGACCGGCGCGATAATCTAGACCTGACCGATGAACAGGCGCGCGTTTTCATGCTGTCTCATCGCGGGTTCGTGCGGGCGGGGGCGGCGTTGACCGGCGCCGACGATGCGAGAATGCAAGAGATCAAGGCCCGTTTGGCGTCTCTGGGCACGTCCTTCACGCAGAACTTGCTGGCGGATGAACGCGACTGGTTCATGGATTTGACCGAAGAAGACCTGCAAGGCTTGCCGGATTTTGTTATCGATGCAGCGCGCGCAGCGGGTCAGGAAAAGGGAGCGGATGGCCCGGTGGTAACCCTTTCTCGGTCGATTATCGTGCCCTTTCTGCAATTCTCGCCCCGCCGGGATTTGCGTGCAAAGGCTTATCGCGCGTGGACTGCACGGGGGGCAAATGGAGGTGAGACCGACAACCGCGAGATTGCGGCGGACATCCTGCGCCTGCGCGAAGAACGCGCCAAGCTGCTGGGGTATGCCAGCTTCGCCGCCTACAAGCTTGAGACCGAGATGGCCCGCACACCAGATCGCGTGCGAGAGCTGCTGCTGGATGTGTGGGAGCCCGCCAAATCCCGCGCCGACGCAGATGCCGAGGTGCTGACGGCAATGATGCAAGAGGATGGCGTAAATGGCCCGCTGGAGGCGTGGGATTGGCGCTACTATGCCGAGAAACGCCGCAAGGCCGAACATGATCTCGATGAAGCGGCGCTGAAGCCGTACCTGCAACTGGACCGAATGATCGAGGCGTCTTTCGCCTGCGCCACACGGCTGTTCGGGCTGGAGTTCGCGCCGCTTGATGTGCCGCTCTATCATCCCGATTGCCGTGCATGGGAGGTGACCCGTGACGGGCAGCATATTGCGGTGTTCATCGGTGACTACTTTGCACGCGGATCGAAACGGTCGGGTGCATGGTGCAGCGCAATGCGCGGGCAGGCGAAATACCCGAAAGAACAGGCTCCGGTCGTGATCAACGTCTGTAACTTTGCCAAAGGTGAACCAGCGCTTTTGTCCTATGATGACGCCCGAACGTTGTTTCACGAGTTCGGCCATGCCCTGCACCAGATGCTGTCCAATGTGACCTATGAGAGTATCTCGGGCACCTCGGTGGCGCGTGATTTCGTTGAACTGCCCAGCCAGCTTTACGAACATTGGCTGGAAGTGCCCGAGGTATTGGCTGAGTTCGCCACTCATGCCGAAACGGGCGCATCGATGCCGCAGGAGATGTTGCAGAAGGTGCTACAGGCCGCCAATTTCGATCAGGGGTTCCAGACGGTGGAATATGTTGCCTCGGCCCTGGTCGATCTGGCGTTTCATGAGGGGGCTGCCCCCGCTGATCCGATGGAGAAACAGGCCGAGGTGCTGGCCGAAATCGGCATGCCTCGGGCCATTGGAATGCGCCACGCCACCCCGCATTTCGCCCATGTCTTTGCGGGCGACGGTTATAGCGCGGGTTACTACAGTTATATGTGGTCCGAAGTCATGGATGCCGACGCCTTTGCCGCCTTTGAAGAAGCGGGCGGTGCGTTTGATCCCGAACGCGCCAAGGCACTGGAGGAACACATCCTGTCAACTGGCGGATCCCGCGAGGCGGAAGAGCTGTATCTGGCCTTCCGTGGACGTCTGCCTGGCGTCGAAGCCTTGCTCAAAGGCCGCGGGCTGATCGCGGCCTAGTACCCAAGCTTTCGGTCGACGAGGTGGAGAAAGGGTTCACCCGCTTCACCTCGGCGAATGTTCTCGCAGATCACCTGAGCCGCGGTAACAGGTCTGGTTTCCGAGGCTATATGTGGCGTCACCGTCACATTGGGATGTGCCCAATAGGGATGCTCGGTCGGCAGGGGTTCAGTGCGGAAGACATCCAGCGTGGCGTGCCCGACCTGCCCTGAATTCAGCGCGGCCAGCAGGGCCTCATCATCGATAAGCGGCCCGCGACCCGGATTGATGATCTTGGCCCCTTCCGGCAACAGCGCCAGTGTTTCGGCGTTGAGCGTGTTTTCGGTCGCCGGAGTATCTGGCAGCAGCAAAACCACTATCTCGGCCTGGGACAGTGCATCGCGCAGCCCGTTCTTACCATGCAGACAGGTCACGCCGGGAATAGTCTTGGCGGTACGGCTCCAACCGATGACATGGAAATTCAACGCTGCCAACGCGTGGGCCGATGCTTCACCCAATGCGCCCAAACCCAAGATGCAGACGGTGCGTTGCTGGGCCAGTGGTGGCGCATCAGGTGTCCAGACCCCATCCTGTAGCGTAATGTGTTGGTCCATCCCAAGGTGATAGCGCAGCACATGGCCCACAACCCATTCCGTCATGCCTTGCGTTAACGCCCCGTCAACCATACGCGCCAGCGGAACGGTCAAGGTTTCATTGCCCGAGATTTTCTCAACCCCAGCCCAGAGGCTCAGCACCGCCTTGAGCCGTGTGAAGGGCGTGAAATCCTGTACCCCTCCGTTGGGGGCGTAAACGATGTAGTCGACCTGATCTGCAGGGATGTCCGTGGCCAGATGAAAATCTAGCCCTGCGTCCGACAAGTATTGATGCATCAGAGCTTCATACTCGGGCCACAACTCAGGGCGCGCGGAAAACAGGACATTCACGGGCATGGGAAACCTTTCAGCGGGGACGATGTATATGGGCGCTTTGAACGATGCCAAAGGCGGCCATCAGGACAAGCATGGCCGAGCCGCCATAACTGACCATCGGCAGCGGTACTCCGACCACTGGGGCCAGCCCCATCACCATCGACATATTGACGGCAAAGAACAGGAAGAAATTCAGCGCGATCCCAAGTGTCACCAGAGACGAGAAACGATCCTTGGTCGACAGCGCCGTGACCATGCAGAAGATCAGGATCAGACCGTAAAGGATCAACAGTGTGATGCCGCCGACAAAGCCGAACTCTTCGGCCAAGGTGGTGAAGATGAAATCGGTGTGTTTTTCGGGCAGGAAGTTAAGACGTGATTGCGTTCCCTGCATGAAACCGCGCCCATTCCAGCCCCCCGAACCCAGAGCGATCTTGGATTGCGTGATGTGATATCCCGCTCCCAACGGATCGGTTGAAGGATCCAGAAACGTATCGATGCGTCGGAACTGGTAATCTTTGAGCAACTGCCACTCGGTCCCGCGGCTGTTGAACACCGAAGCAATCAAGCCAACCCCTGCTGCGATCACGGCAGCGAAATAGGCCCAATGCACCCCAGCAAGGAACATCAGCCCTCCACCAGCGGCCAATAGCAGGATCGAAGTGCCGAGGTCGGGCTGACGCAGCACCATGAACGTGGGGATCAGGATCAGAATGACCGGGATGATTACCCAAAGCGGGCGCGAGGTTTTATGCGCAGGCAACCAATCGTAATAGGCGGCCAGGACCATCACCAGCGCCACCTTCATCACTTCCGAAGGCTGAAGCCGCATGAAGCCCAGATCAATCCAGCGCTGCGCCCCCATGCCGATGGTTCCAAACAGCTCGACCACGATCAGCAGACCGATCGAGCCCAGATAGGCCACAACCGACATGTTTCGCCAGAACCAGATCGGCACCAGCGCGATGATAAACATGGCTGCCAAGCCCAGACCGAACCGTTCCATTTGCGGTTCCGCCCACGGCATCCACGATCCACCCGCGACCGAGTAGAGCATCAGGAAACCCGCGCTTGCCACACTGATCAGCAGCAAGGTAAGCGGCCAGTTCATATAGAGGAACTTGCGAAACCCCGACGGCGTGGATTTGACGGCATATTCAAGATAGCTCATGCGCGGTCCTTTTCGTCAGGTCGCGCCTTGGGGCGGCGGTCGCCCTCCAGCCGTTTCTGCAGTTCCTTGATACGCTCCCGGTCGCCGGCCGGGTAAGCCTCAAGGGGCGGTGTCCCATTGTAGAGCGCCTGCAACATGATATCACGCGCCACCGGGGCTGCGGCCTTGGATCCTCCACCACCGTGTTCCACCACTACGGCCACAGCGTATTTCGGATTGTCATAGGGGGCGAAGCTGACGAACAGGGCGTGGTCTCGACGCTCCCACGGCAGGTCTTCGTTTCGGATCACACCTGCGGCGCGTTCTGCCTTGGTAATATTGCGCACCTGACTGGTGCCGGTTTTGCCTGCCATGCGGAACTCATCGGCGATGATGCGACTGCGATACGCGGTGCCACGCCTGTTATTCGAGACTGTGAACATGGCTTTGCGCACTTGCTCAAGGTTGTTGCGGTTCACCTGCAGCGGTTCACCCGCGCCCGAGGGCTGCTCAACCCCATTGATTGATCGAACAAGGCGTGGTTGCACGGCGCGACCTGTCGCCAAACGCGCGGTCATCACGGCCAATTGAAGCGGTGAGGCAAGCATGAACCCCTGACCGATCGACGCGTTTGCGGTGTCGCCAACCAGCCAGTCCTGTCCGTGAACCCGCTGCTTCCATTCCTGATTGGGGGCAAGCCCGGCGGCAACGGCAGACATCGGAATGTCATGTTTGATACCCAGTCCGAAGGTGCGTGCCATCTCGGAAATCCTGTCGATCCCGACACGAATTGCCACGTCGTAATAGTAGACGTCGCAACTGCGCTTCAGCGAGGTTTCAAGGTCAACCGTCCCGTGCCCGCCGCGTTTCCAGCAGTGAAAGCGGCGGCTGCCCACTTTCATGTGACCCGGACAGTACACTGTACTGGATGGGCTGATCACCCCGGCTTCGAGCGCAGCCATGGCGGTGATCATTTTGAAAGTCGATCCAGGAGGGTAGGTGCCCTGTACTGTCTTATTGGCAAGCGGGCGATACTTGTCCTGCGTCAGCATCTGGTAGTCCGCCACCGAGATCCCACGCACGAACAGGTTCGGATCGAAGCTGGGGGCCGAGCTGATGGCGCGGATGTCGCCGGTTTCGCAATCGATCACGACCGCAGCGGCGCTTTCCCCAGCCAATCGCGCCTGCGCGTATTGCTGCAGATTGGCGTCGACTGACAATTGCAAATCTGCCCCGGCTTCGCCGACCTGGCGGTCCAGCTCGCGCATCACCCGGCCTGTGGCGTTGACCTCAACCCGCTTGGCCCCGGCCTTGCCGCGCAAGGTGATCTCTTGCTTGGCTTCCAGCCCGACCTTGCCGATCTGGAACCGTGGGATGCGCAGTACCGGCTCGGGGTCTTCAATCTGGCTCAGATCATAGTCGCTGACCGGGCCGACATAGCCGACCACATGGGCGAAATCTTCATAGCGCGGATACTGGCGTGTCATGCCGACCTCGGGCGTGACACCAGGCAGTGCGGGGGCATTGACCGCGACTTTCGAGATATCCTCCCACGTTACTTGATCGGCCAGCGTGACCGGCAGAAACGGGGCCGATCGGCGCATTTCGGTTTTGGCACGCTCGATTTCGTCCCCGGTCAACGGGATCAGTTCCGAAAGCTTGGCGATGACCTTGTCGATATCGCCTGCATCCTCGCGCACGATGACGATGCGATAGGACTGAGAGTTTAATCCGATGATCTGCCCGTTCCGATCATATATCCGGCCCCGGGTTGGTGGGATCAGACGGATGTTGATCCGGTTTTCTTCGGCCAGCAGACGGTATTCATCCGCTTGATCCACCTGCATGAACCGCATCCGGGCTGCCAGCCCCCCGATAAAGGCCGCTTGTAGCCCACCGAGGATCAAGGCGCGGCGCGGCAAACGTTTGTAAGCAAGGCCCGTGGGCTTTGGTTTGCGCTGCTTCATGGCCGCACCCGTGGCATCGTGCTGTCGGCAACAGATTTGCGCCTTACGCCAAACACAGTTTGGCTCAACAAAACCATCACAGGATAGATTGCGATTGTCAGAATAACTTGCACCACTACCGGTCCCAGAGTTGCCTGTTGCACCGAGAGGATAGCAAGAATGAGGCGATTGAGCACAAACACAACCGTGATCACGGCCCCGACGGTTGCCCATTCGCCCACAAACCCGCTGTCTTTCATGCCAGCTGCAGTGGAATGAAGATAGGCTGCACCCAGAACCACTAACGCAGCAAGCAACCCGGGTGGGCGTTGCAACAGCAAATCGGCCATGAACATGACCATGGCAATGATCAGGATCGGAATATATTCCGGCCGCCGCAGCACCCATGCGTAGGTAAAAGCGATCAGTATGTCAGGAAAGGGCAGGCGATCAGGTTTTGTATCCAGCGGCAACAGGTGAAGAAACACCACAAATACCGCCAGAGCGACATAGAGACCGCGCTTGGCCCACAAATCTGAGACCGACCTATCCATCATTGACCTCGGATGGGGTCAAGGATGCTTCGGGTTGACGGGGGCCGACGATATCACCGGATTCCGTGATCGGTGGGGCCGACTGATAGCGTAGTACGCGCAGAAACTCGAGCCGCTCGAAATCTGCCGACAGCCGCACACGCAGCCTGCCGCCGGGATCAACCGTAATTTGACCGATCAGCAAGCCACCGGGGAACACACCGCCATCGCCCGACGTGACAACCCGGTCACCAGGGCGCACGAGTTCCCGGTTTTCCAGAAACTCCACTGCAGGGGCCGAAGTATTGTCACCTGCGATCAGCGCCGTCTGCCCCGAAGGCTGGATCGTCGCCGGGATCGCGCTTGAGGCATCGGTCATCAGGATCACGCGCGCGGTATCCGGGCCAACACCCGATATGCGCCCGACCACTCCGATCCCGTCCATTGTTGCCCAACCATCCACGATCCCGTCACGCTCCCCCACGTTCAGCAGCACAGATTGCCGGAAGGGTGAGCCGCTATCCGCCATCACCACCCCGGTGACATAGGTCAGGCGCGGATCGAGCCGAACATTGTTAAGGTCCAGCAGGCGGGCGTTTTCCTGTTCCAGCTGCAGCGCGGCCTCTTTCCAGGCGCGCATCAGGCGCAGCTCGCTGCGCAATTCCTGGTTCTGCTCGCTGAGTCGCTGATAGCTTTGGAAATCACGAGACAGGTTCACCAGCGCAGTGACCGGGACCATTGCCCACTCCATCGAGGGGACAACCTTGTCCACCACCTGTGCGCGGAACCTTTCGACGCGCGGGCTGTCGATGCGCCAGACCAGAAAGATACCAAGCAGGCACAGTACAACAATCCCCAGCAACAGTCGACGCAGAGGTGTCGTGTATTCATCGCGCTGTGATCGGTCCTTTGCCACAGGTTACCTTCCCGTGCTGCTCGTGCCCGAGTTTTCACCCCATAAGGGTGCGCGCCTTAGCTTTCGTAGTCAATCGCGTGGCGCAGTTGTTTTTCGTATTCGAGTGCTTTGCCCGTGCCCAAAGCCACACAATTCAGGCTTTCATCAGCAATAGAAACTGCCAAACCGGTTTGCTCGCGCAGCGCCAGATCCAGATCACCCAGCAGCGCACCGCCACCGGTCAGCATCACGCCCCGGTCCACGATGTCCGCCGCCAGATCGGGCGGCGTGGTTTCCAGCGCGGTCATCACCGCCTCGCAAATCTGCTGCACGGGTTCAGACAGCGCTTCGGCCACCTGAGCCTGGCTGATCTCGATTTCCTTGGGCACACCGTTCAGCAGGTCGCGACCCCGGATATGCATCGACTGGCCACGGCCATCGTCCGGCATCCGTGCGGTACCGATGGTGGTCTTGATCCGTTCCGCAGTTGATTCACCCACCAGCAGGTTCTGTTGACGCCGCAGATACGATATGATCGCTTCATCCATCCGGTCGCCACCAACGCGGACCGAGCGGGCATAGACGATATCGCCCAGCGACAGAACCGCAACCTCGGTGGTCCCGCCGCCGATATCGACAACCATGTTGCCGGTCGGATCGGTTATCGGCATCCCCGCGCCAATCGCAGCCGCAATTGGTTCGGCAATCAGGCCCGCGCGGCGCGCGCCTGCGGACAGAACCGACTGGCGGATTGCGCGTTTTTCAACCGGGGTTGCGCCATGAGGGACGCAAACGATGATCTTGGGTTTCGAGAATGTCGAGCGTTTATGCACCTTGCGGATAAAATGCTTGATCATCTCTTCGGCGGTGTCGAAGTCCGCGATGACACCCTCGCGCATCGGACGGATGGCTTCAATGGAGCCCGGGGTCCGGCCCAACATCAGCTTGGCGTCCTCGCCAACAGCAAGGACTTTCTTGACCCCATCCTTGACGTGGTAGGCAACGACCGAGGGCTCAGACAGGATCACTCCGCGCCCTTTGACATAAACCAGCGTGTTCGCTGTTCCAAGGTCGATAGCCATGTCCGCTGTGAACAGGCCGCCCAGATTGCCAAAGATGCCCATATTTCCCTGATCCCGTTTGTCAGAATTTCCACTGCCCGCGACTCGACGGTTCCGGGACGGATGCCTTATAGGGTGCCAACTCGCCCGGTTAAAGGGCTGATTCCGCGACAGTCAGCACCTTTCCGCCTTATTGATGGGGACTTTAGAAGGCAAGATGCTCTCATATCAACACATTTACCACGCAGGAAATCTGGCTGATGTACAAAAGCACGCTTTATTGGCGTGGACGCTGCGTTATTTGACCCAAAAGGACAAACCCCTCAGCTATATCGAAACGCACTCCGGGCGTGGACTATATCACCTTGACGCGGCTGAGGCGGTTCGAACGGGTGAAGCTGTCGCCGGGATCGGGCGCGTCAGGCGCGAAGGTTGGTTTGATTCCGATCATCCAATGGCGCGGGTGCTGGATACCATACAGGCCAGTCACGGCGTGCAAGCGTATCCCGGTTCACCTCTGATTGCGGCCAACCTGCTGCGAAAACAGGATAGCCTGCATTTCGCCGAACTGCATCCGCAGGAACATACGGCACTTTCACTGGCGCTGTCTCCTTTCGGGGCGAAGGTCTATCGGCAGGATGGGTTTGAGTTGGCCCAATCGTTGCTGCCTCCGACCCCGAGGCGGGGCATGATGCTGATCGATCCCAGTTATGAAGTGAAAGCCGAGTATGACCGTTTGCCTGGGGTGATCGCGAAGCTGCACCGCAAATGGAATGTGGGTGTGATCGCACTTTGGTATCCAATCCTGACGGATGCACGTCACAAGGCTATGATTTCGTCTCTGAAATCCGCTGGATATCCCAAAACGATTTGCCATGAGGTCACGTTCCCTCCGGCGCGGGAAGGTCATCGCATGGTCGGATCAGGTATGTTCATGTTGAATGCACCCTTCGGGATCGAAGACGAAACGCGCCGCTTGTCGGAGCTGTTCGCTCAGCTTTGATAAGCAAGAATTACACAGGGAAAGCTCCCGTCCGGTTTGCCCGCATCAACGATGCCGTCAAACGCGTTGGGCCCGGCAGCGCGCCAGTGGCGCGCTGCCGGGCCCAAAACCCAAGAAGGGTCGGCGAAGCCGGGCCGCCGCGGGCGCGGGAGCCATTCGCCTTACCCTTCGATCAGGTCAGGTCTTTGTAGCTGATCTCGCGTGTATCTGCCCCCGGACCGGCCTTTTCACGACGCATGATCAGGCGGTTCAGCGCGTGGATATAGGCTTTGGCCGACGCAACCACCGTATCTGTATTTGCAGACTGACCGGTGGCGATCATACCATCCTCTTCCAGACGGACCGAAACCGTGGCTTGCGCGTCCGTACCTTCGGTTACCGCATGCACCTGATACAGTTGCAGCCGCGCAGTGTTGGGATAGATCGCCCGGATCGCCCGGAAGGTTGCGTCGACTGGGCCGTCACCGTTTTCCGTGGCGATCCTGTCTGCACCCTCTATCTCCAGTTCGACCGTCGCTTCGGCCTGACCTCCGGTACCGCAGGTCACTTTCATCGACACCAGCTGAAGATGATCGTCCGCTTCGTCGTCGACGCTCATTAACGCGATGAGGTCATCGTCAAAGACTTCTTTCTTGCGGTCGGCCAGATCCTTGAAGCGGACAAAAATGTCTTTGAGCTGGTTGTCACCAACCTCATACCCGAGCGTTTCGAGCTTATCGCGCAGTGCAGCGCGGCCCGAATGCTTGCCCAGCGGCAAAGAGGTGCCAGAGAGCCCAATGTCTTCAGGGCGCATGATCTCGAAGTTTTCGCGGTTCTTCAGCATGCCATCCTGATGGATGCCGCTTTCATGGGCAAATGCGTTCTTTCCAACGATGGCCTTGTTGAACTGCACCGGAAATCCGGCCACGGTCGCGACCCGGCGCGAAATATGCATGATCTTGGTGGTGTCGATGCCAGTATGCCACGGCATGATGTCGTTGCGTGTGCGCAACGCCATCACAACTTCTTCCAGCGCGGTGTTGCCTGCGCGTTCACCCAACCCGTTTATGGTGCATTCGATCTGACGCGCACCACCTGCGACCGCTGCCAGAGAGTTCGCTGTCGCCATGCCAAGGTCGTTGTGGCAGTGGGTGGCAAAGATTACCTCATCCGCGCCGGGAACCGTCTCGATCAGGCGCTTGATCAGATCTGCAGACTCGACCGGGGCAGTATAACCGACAGTATCGGGGATATTGATCGTGGTGGCGCCAGCCTTGATTGCAATCTCGATCACGCGGCACAGATAATCCCATTCGGTCCGGGTCGCATCCATCGGCGACCACTGCACGTTTTCGCAAAGGTTGCGCGCGTGGCTGACCGTTTCGTGGATCTTGTCGGCCATCTCGTCTTGCGTCAGATTTGGAATCGCCCGGTGCAGCGGAGAGGTTCCGATAAAGGTGTGAATACGGTTCTTCTCGGCGTGTTTCACCGCCTCCCAACACCGATCGATATCGGCGAAATTGGCGCGGGCCAGACCACAGATGCGGCTGTTCTTCGACCGCTCGGCAATCTCGGACACCGCTTTGAAGTCGCCTTCCGATGCAATGGGGAATCCGGCTTCGATGATGTCGACGCCCATCTCATCCAGAAGCTCGGCAATTTCGAGCTTTTCGTTGTGGGTCATGGTCGCGCCGGGGCTCTGCTCGCCGTCGCGCAAGGTGGTGTCGAAGATCACGACGCGGTCTTGGTCGGTCACGTTTGTCATGGGGTTCTCTTTCTTCTTCTGTCCTAAAGCCTCTTGGCGCGCGGGCGTCCTCCTCTGAGCGGGCGCGCCGGATGGCACGCTCAGAGGCGGATTAGGATCAGTAGACCACGCAGCAACGCGCCGCTGAGTGCGGCGTTTGCAAAAGCGATATCTGCGCGGTTGATCATGGGGATCAGCTTATACAGGGCGCGCGGCGAATGAAAAGCGGGAAATTTACGGGGGAACAAAAATGACGGTGGAGTTGAAGCGATGAAGCTTTCGGCTAACTTCTCGTGCATGAAAACTGCATTAATCATCGGAGCTTCTGGCGGTATCGGGCGCGCTTTGAATGACCACCTGACAACGGATGGTGTCAAAGTCACCCGACTGGCCAGATCAACGGATGGGTTTGACCTGACCGACCCGGATGGCGCAGAGCGTATGCTGGCGTCCCTTTCTGATCCGTTTGATCTGATCCTTGTGGCCTCAGGGGCGCTTGAGATTAACGGTATGGGTCCGGAAAAATCTATGCGCACCTTGTCCGCGAAGGCGATGATGGACCAGTTCGCACTGAACGCAGTTGGCCCGGCCTTGGTGTTGAAGCACGTGCACCGCCTGCTGCCACGCGACCGCAGATCGGTGATCGCCGTGCTGTCGGCCCGGGTTGGTTCAATCGGGGACAACCGGCTGGGTGGGTGGGTCAGTTATCGTGCGGCCAAGGCGGCTGTGAATCAGATAGTACATACGGCTGCCATCGAATTGGCGCGCACGCACAAACAGGCCATATGTGTCGCTTTGCACCCCGGAACAGTCAAAACGGCCTTTACCGAAAAGTACCTTGCCCGCCACCCGGCTGTTGAACCCAATGAGGCCGCAGCCAATCTGCTGTCCGTCATCAATGGACTCACCCCCGCTGACTCGGGCAGTTTTTACGATTGGGCTGGCAAGCGCGTGCCTTGGTAGGGCTGATTTAGCCGTCGTTTATATCCGGGTCTGTCGCGTCAGGGGCGGGCGCGTCGGGGCTAGAGTCTGGCTCAGTGGTTTCAGCACCCGCAGCGGGGGTTTCGGGGGCAGTCTCTGTTTCGGTCGCCAGCGTGTCATTTTCCCAGACGCCGGTCTCAACCTCGCCGCCCGCGAAACGCATCGTGCCGTCACCATGGCGTTTGTTTTCCAGGAAATTGCCCTCATAGACATCCCCGGTCTCATAGGTGGCGGTTCCAAAGCCAGTGATCTTGCCGTCGGCCCAGTCGCCTGTGTAGCTGTATCCGCCCGGTCGGGTCAGTGTTCCCTTGCCGTGACGCTTGCCATTCAGAAAATCGCCTTCGTAAATGATCCCGTCCGGAAACGTAGCCTTGCCCTTCCCCTGTCGGACGCCGTCTACCCAATCGCCATCATAGCGATAGCCATTTGCAAAGGTCAGAATACCTTTGCCGTCGAAGCGGGCGTTTTTGAACTGGCCCGTATAAGCCGTTCCGTTGGGATAGGTTGCCGTGCCGGTGCCCTCAAAAATCCCGGCGATCCAGTTGCCGTCGTAAACTGATCCGTCGGGGTATGTCGTTTGCCCCTTGCCATGAGGCAGGTCATCCAGAAAGTCGCCGATATAAACCGAACCATCGGGATAGAGCATCTCGCCCAGGCCCTCAATCTGGCCCTTTTGCCAGGCACCTGTGTACGCAAACCCGTCGCTGCCCTTGTAGGTGCCCTGACCATGGCGCTGGTCGTCAGCATAGTCGCCTTCATAGGTCGCACCGTTGGCGTATATGGACTTGCCTTTGCCCTGTCGGCGATTTTCGACCATTTCGCCTTCGTAGACATCTCCGTTGGGTTGAACCAAACGGCCTGTTCCGGCCATCTGGTCGTTGGCCCAGGACCCAGCATAAGTCATGCCGTCGACCCAGACTTGACTACCCTGACCATGCCGTTGCCCGCCATTCAAGCCGCCCTCATAGGTACTTCCATCGGCGTAGGTGATCTTGGCGCTGCCGGTTTTCTGGCCGTTTACCCAGTCGCCCTCATAAACCGAGCCATCCGGGCCGGTCAGCACGCCGTGACCGTGATATCTGGCGTCCTTGAAGCCGCCCTCGTATCGCGAGCCGTTGGAATATGTCGCGATACCGGTACCGTTTATCGTGCCTTTGGCCCACTCGCCCTCATAGGACTGGCCATCAGAATAGACGATTTTGCCGCGCCCTTCTGGTTGGCCCTTGGTGAATGTCCCTTCATAGACAGAGCCATTGGCGTAGCGCGCGGTGCCTTGTCCTTGAATCTCGCCCTCGACCCATTGACCGGAATATTCAAAACCGTTCGGCAGGCGGTAAGTGCCGGTGCCATGGCGCAGCCCGTTTTCGAACGTGCCCTCGTAGACACCTCCGACATCATCATCAGCGATGACAATCTGACCGTCCTGTTGGGCGATCGCAAAAGACGCCAGCATTGTAAGCGTTGCAGCGGTAAGGGATGTGCGGATCGCTTTCATTTTTGTACCTGCCTGCGGTGTTTGTGTTGGCGCAAAACTAAGATACCGCCGAGGGCAGAGCAACGGCTTTTGGCGCATTTGCCTTTCACTCGCGGTGTGATCTGCTAAATCCCTGAAAGACATGAGGGCAAGAGGGCAAAAATGGCCGATCGTTTCCGCATCACTCTGGCGCAATTGAACCCAACGGTTGGGGATATCGACGGTAATGCCGCCAAGGCTGCTGCAGCCTGGCAGCAAGGGCGCGCGGCGCAGGCTGATCTTGTGGCGCTGCCCGAGATGTTCATAACCGGCTACAATACCCAGGATCTGGTGATGAAGCCCGCGTTTCATCGGGCCGCGATGAATGCGGTGCAGGCGTTGGCTGAAGACTGTGCCGACGGCCCGGCGTTGGCCATCGGCGGTCCTTGGGTTGAAGATGGGAAGCTTTATAACGCCTACCTGATCCTCAAAGGTGGGCGGATTGTCAGCAAAGTTCTTAAACATCATTTGCCCAATGAAACCGTCTTTGATGAAGTCCGTCTTTATGATGCGGGTCCTATGGGCGGCCCTTATGCCGTTGGAAATGTCCGTATCGGTAGCCCGATTTGCGAGGATGGCTGGCACGAGGATGTCGCCGAGACACTGGAAGAAACCGGGGCCGAGTTTCTGCTGATCCCCAACGGCTCGCCCTATTTTCGAAACAAATACGATATCCGGTTGAACCACATGGTGGCTCGCACGGTCGAAACGGGTCTGCCGGTAATCTACCTGAACATGGTCGGCGGGCAGGATGATCAGGTTTTCGACGGTGCTACGTTTGGATTGAACCCGGGTGGAGAGCTTGCGTTCCGCATGCCCGTCTTCGATGAGGCCGTCAGCCATATCGATCTGTCGCGCCAAGATGACGGATGGCGTATTGTGGCTGGTGAAGTCGTGCCGCAACCCGACGAATGGGAGCAGGACTATCGCGCGATGGTGCAATCTCTGCGCGATTACATGGGCAAGACGGGGTTTGGCAACGCTGTGCTGGGGTTGTCGGGCGGCGTCGACTCGGCGCTGGTGGCCGCAATAGCCGTGGATGCGATCGGTGCGGAAAATGTACGCTGCGTAATGCTGCCTTCGGAATATACAAGCCAAAGTTCTTTGGATGATGCCGAAGCCGTCGCCAAGGCGCTGGGCGTGCACTACGACTTTGTGCCGATCTCTGAGGGACGCGCAGCGGTAACCAACACTTTGGCTCCGCTTTTTGCAGGGCGGAATGAGGACCTGACCGAAGAAAATGTCCAGTCTCGCCTGCGCGGTCTTCTGCTAATGGCGATCTCGAACAAGTTTGGCGAGATGCTGCTGACCACCGGCAACAAGTCCGAGGTCGCAGTCGGCTACGCCACTATCTATGGTGACATGAACGGTGGCTATAACCCGATCAAAGATCTGTACAAAACTCGCGTGTTCGGGACCTGCCGCTGGCGCAACGCCAATCATCGCGACTGGATGATGGGTCCCGAGGGTGAGGTCATACGCCCTTCGGTGATCGACAAGCCGCCAAGTGCTGAATTGCGTGAAGATCAGAAAGACAGCGACAGCCTGCCGGACTACCCCGTTCTCGATGCGATTCTTGATATTTTGGTGGATCAAGATGGCTCAATCGCCGACTGCGTTGCAGCCGGATTTGACGAGGCCGAGGCCCGGCGGGTCGAACATCTGATTTACATTAGTGAATACAAGCGCTTCCAGTCCGCGCCTGGCACACGGCTGTCGCCGCGGGCCTTCTGGCTGGATCGCCGCTATCCGATTGTAAATCGCTGGCGGGATGGAACGTAAGCACCGCTCTGGTTGAAGAATTTACCATTGTTTCGAAAGTGCATGGTAATGCGGATTTCAGCGGCAGTTTGTTTACCCATTTCAGTCAGTTGTGCGATGAAAATACTATGTTTCGCTTGTACGCGCGTCCTTTTTTTGCCACATTTACGACAGGGGTCCGCCTCATATGGGGCGGATGTGACGCAATCCGGTAGGTTGTCCTGCCATTTTCAGAGCCGATGACCGGGATTGTGGAACTGGGAAAAGGCATCCGTGTTTGGGATGTCAGTAAAGGTATTGGTGGTCAAATGACGAATGGATACGATAAGCCGCTTCATTCTCCGTTGCAGTTGAAGCCTATGGAATCAGCGCCGCGCAAGTTGGATGAACAGGCGCTGGATGCTGCGATTGCAGACATTATGAGCCAGGAAGAGCCGACGCCCGACGCGGTGGCAGGCCCGGTTCCGTTGCGATCGGAATTTCCGGTGTTGCAGCCACAGGAATCGCTTGCATCAAAGTCCGATCCCAAGCTCAGCACGGTACTGCGCCAGAAATGGGCGCAACTTTCCGGGGCGGCGTAATCTGAACGCATCTGCGCGGTGTAATTCGCCGCGCATTGGCCAATTGGCCACAGGTTCCGGCAATTGCCCGGGACCAATCGTTTTCTACATTGCCAGTGAAATCGCCTTCAGGCTGGATGTCGCTCCGATGAACGAGCACCGAGCGGTTAATGCCAGGCCCCACACCGACACCCGTCGAATCTGATCTCACACTTCCCAAGCACGTAGATGTTGTCGTCATAGGTGGTGGAATCATCGGGGCTTCGGCAGCCTTCGAGCTTGCTGAGCGAGGTGTTTCCGTTCTGTTGTGCGAGAAAGGCCGGATTGCGGGCGAGCAAAGCTCGCGCAATTGGGGCTGGGTGCGCCTTGGGACACGTGATCCGCGCGAAATCCCCCTGATGCAAGAGGCGCTTCGGATCTGGCAAGGGCTGGATGCGCGATTGGGACGCGCCACAGGCTATGTTCAATCAGGAATCGTGTTTGGCGCATCTGGCGCACGAGACGATGAAAACCTGACGCGATGGCTGGACCATGTTGAAGGGCTGCAAACAGGTGCTCGCATGGTATCCGGCCCTAAACTGGACGGGTTGCTGTCGGATAACAGTATGAAACTGCGCTCAGCGCTTTACATGCCGCAGGACGGGCGGGCCGAGCCGCAATGGGCGGCCCCCGCAATCGCCGAGGCGGCGCGCGACCGTGGGGCCGCGATCATGACGCAATGCGCGGTGCAGAAGTGTCGATGTTGCTGCGGGCCGGATCGCAGGTGTTTTCACCGAACGCGGCCGCGTAAGGTGTAGTCAAGTCGTACTTGCAGGCGGAGCCTGGTCTCGGCTGTTTGCGGGGAACGCTGGAATCACTCTGCCACAGCTCAAAGTGCTCAATACGGTCATGCGGACCTCTCCGGTTGCAGCAGGGCCAGAGGTGTCGCTTTGGAGTGATGATTTTGCCATTCGAAAGCGCTCGGACGGGGGATACACCATAGCTTCGGGTCACGAGAATACGGTGGATATCGTTCCTGACAGTTTCCGACTCGGGTTGCAGTTTCTACCCGCATTCCGGCAAGAGTGGCGGTCCTTAAGGTTTCGCCTTTCGAGACGCTGGATGGTCGAGGCGAATGAGGATCGAAGCTGGCTGCCGACCGATGTGACACCGTTTGAACATTGCCGAGTGCTCGACCCGGAACCTTCCCAGAAAGTGTTGCGAAGGGCGTGGGCCAACGCCCGCAAGGCGTTGCCTGCGCTTGATAGTGCGGAGATCGTGCAAAGCTGGGCCGGCCTGATCGATGTGACCCCGGATGCGATCCCGGTCATCTCGAAAGTGGACGCGGTGCAGGGCCTGCATATTGCGACCGGTTTCTCTGGCCACGGTTTTGGCATCGGTCCTGCCGCAGGTCGATTAGTGGCGGACCTTGTTACGGAAAGCACGCCTTGCGTTGATCCGACCGCCTTTCGCCTGTCCCGTTTCACGGATGGGTCAAAAGTGCGGCCGGATGCTGGTTTTTAGCCTCTAACCCATCATTTGATAGCTGACCGGCACGAACCGGAACCCGTCGCCACGGGATTCGACATACCCAGCGGCCGGGAAAGGCATGTGATAGCCGATCATAGGCACTTTGTCCGCAGCCAACATGCCCAGCACATTCCGGCGCGATTCCGTTGCAGCGGCTTTGTCCATGTCGAATCGCACTTCCCATTCAGGGTGTGCAAATGACCAGACATAGTGATTTGCAAGATCCGCCGTCAGGACCAGACGCTGACCGTTACTTTCTAGGTGATAGACCATATGGCCCGGAGTATGACCAAACGCTGCCATACCGGTGACGCCGGATGCGACTTCACCACCATCCCCGATAAAGGTCATCTTCTCTGCCATCGGGGTGACTTTGGCTGCAACCATATCACCCACTCGGTTGCCCGCGTCTTGCGCTGACCAAAAGTCGTATTCGGGTGCTGCTGTTACATAACGCGCATTGGCAAAAGTCGCGGCATCATTGGTTGTCATACCACCGATATGATCGGGATGCATGTGGGTAATGACCACTACATCGATCTGATCAGGCGTTACGCCGGCGTCGGCCAATGCGGCCTGAATTCCACCTTGGCCAAGCCCAGTATCAAACAAGATCATCTCGGACCCCGTATTAACCAGCGTTGGTGTGAAGAAGAACTGCGCAACATCTGGCGAGATGAAGTTGTCAGCCGATACACGGGCGAAATCTTCATCCGAGGCGCCGCCGCCGAAAATGTCCTGCGCACCATCACGAGGCAGGCTGCCATCCAACAAGGTGGTGACGGTGAAATCGCCCAGTTGAAACGATTTTGCTATTGTAGAGTTGGCTTTGGTCTCGGTACCTGCGGCCAGAACAGGCGAAGTAGCTGCCGCAAGCGGCAGAGCCGCAACCGTTCCAAGCGCCGCCCGGCGAGTCAATCTGATGGTCATGGTCGTTCTCCCTGTCAGAGCATGTTTGACTGAATTAGGTCAGTCTGGGCCTGTGGCCATACTATGGCACTGTTATATGGGCTGCGTGGTTGAACATTACGTGTTAATTTTTGTTCATGCCGCGATCTGCGAATAAAACCGTACCCACCGGGCAAAACGTTGCTGATTTTCTGGCGAGCATTCAGCCGACCCGCAAGGCGGAGGAGGCGCACGTGCTGGACAGGCTGTTTCGTGAAACCACAGGTTATGCGCCCGTAATGTGGGGGCCGTCGATCATTGGCTATGGTCGATATCATTATCGCTATGCGTCAGGGCGTGAGGGCGACTTTCTCGCAACTGGGTTCTCTCCGCGTAAGGCGGCGCATTCTATCTACATCATGCCGGGTTATGTTGATTTCGAAAATATCCTGTCTCGACTGGGCAAACACAAGCTGGGGAAATCCTGCCTCTACGTGAATAAGCTACCGGATATCGATCTCGACGTGCTTGGTGAACTCATCAAAGCCGGGCTCGAACGCCTAGATGGCATTTGGCCGGTTGAACCAACCTGAAAGCCTCTTCTGGACAAAAACGCGCCCATGTGAGATGAGCCGCGCCAACAGGAGACTTCCATGACCACGACCCGTTTTGCCCCGTCGCCCACCGGTTACATCCATGTGGGCAACCTGCGCACCGCCCTGATGAACTATTTGATCGCCCGCAAGGCTGGCGGTACGTTCATTCTGCGCATTGATGACACCGATCCCGAGCGGTCGAAGGAAGAATATGTCGACGCGATCAAGCAGGATCTGGAGTGGTTGGGCCTGCATTGGGACCGGGTCGAGCGACAGTCGGAGCGTCTGGACCGCTACGCCGAGGCCGCCAACAAGCTGCGCGAGATGGGCCGGTTCTACGAGGCGTTCGAGACGCCCACCGAGCTCGACCTTAAGCGCAAGAAGCAACTGAACATGGGCAAGCCGCCGGTCTATGACCGTGCAGCGCTGAACCTCAGCGATGCCGAGAAAGAAGCCCTGCGCGCTGAGCGTGGCAATGGCGTCTGGCGGTTCAAATTGAACCACGAGCGTATCGAATGGAACGATGGCATTTTGGGCGACATCTCGATCGATGCAGCTTCAGTATCCGACCCGGTGCTGATCCGGGGCGATGGTCAGGTTCTCTATACGATTGCCTCTGTGGTCGATGACACCGAGATGGGCGTAACCGATGTCGTGCGCGGCTCGGACCATGTCACCAACACCGCAACGCAGATTCAGATCATCGAGGCCTTGGGCGGGACCTGTCCGCGTTTTGCGCACCACTCGTTGCTGACTGGCCCGCAGGGAGAGGCGTTGTCGAAACGCTTGGGCACTCTGGCCTTGCGCGATCTGCGAGAGCAGGGCGTGCAGCCAATGGCCTTACTGAGTCTGATGGCGCGTCTGGGGTCGTCAGATCCGGTTGAGCTGCGCTCGGATATGGCAGAGTTGATCGACGGCTTTGATGTTACACGCTTCGGTGCAGCCCCAACCAAGTTCGACGTGCAGGACCTGTTCCCGCTGACTGCGAAGCATCTACAATCGCTGCCGCTGACCGATGTGGCCGATGCCGTTGCTAAAGCAGGTGTACCTGCTGAACTGGCCGAGCCTTTCTGGACCATGGCGCGCGAAAACATCACGACGCTGAGCGATCTGGAGGGATGGTGGGAATTGTGCCGTGATGGGGCCGAACCCCTGATCGCTGACGAGGACCGTGAGTTCATTGCTCAGGCTGTCTCGTTGCTGCCCGAAGGCCCATTCGATGGGGAAACTTGGGGCACATGGACCAAGGCCGTGAAAGAGGCCACAGGCCGCAAGGGCAAAGGCCTGTTCATGCCGCTGCGCAAAGCGCTGACGGGGATGGAGCGCGGGCCCGAAATGGCGACCTTGCTGCCGCTGTTGCAGGTGATCCGCGCTCGCGGCTGACTTCAGGGTCAGTGCTTAGAATACGAAGGAGGCAGGTAAATCACCTGCCTTTCTTTGTTCTCCGGGTCGCAAAACTTGCGCCGAAACGCGTTGCAGGCGGTCATCCACGAATTCGGTCTCGGCCTGCTTCAATTGTTGGTGACGGGGATAACGGGGCTCGGCGCGGTCGTTCAAAATCGGAGCATCCCAACCATCGGTTGTTGCAAAGAAGCGATCGGCGCCCTCTGGTCCAAAAGCCCGCAGATACCCTTGCACGACAACATCAATATAGCTGAGCAATAGGGGATGGTGATTGCTGGGCGCGGTGTGTCGATCATGCGGGACTGCGTAGACAGCGATTTCCACCCCTTGCGTCAGAGTGTGCGTGACCGACCGTGTGGCTGGAACGCGGTCATAGGCCCATTCTCTTTCATCCAACGCGGCCCAGTCGTTTTTAGGAACATGGGCGATCATACCATCGATCTCGGAATCAGCATCCGGCACAGCGGTCAAAAACGCCACCGGGCGCAGATCCGTGTGCCGCCATGCGCGTCGCCAACCTTTCAGTCGCGCTGGGCGCGGGTCGGGGAAATCATGCGTCGACAGGTTCACGAGGCTGCCATAGCCGAAGAAATAAGGGTCTGCCATGCGGGTCGCGTCCTTCTTTGACGATTGATGTATGTCAAACAGTCTTTTTACGAGACATGCAATAAAGCTTCACCTTGAGATTCGGGAGGCCCTAATGCGGATTACCAAACGGACGAATATCGCGGTGCGTGTTTTGATGTATTGCGCCGCACATCAGGAACGGCTGGTCACGAAGGCCGAGATCGCCGATGTCTGTAATATTTCAGAAAACCATCTGGCACAGGTGATCAACCAACTGAGCCAGCTAGACTATCTCAGCACACAACGCGGCCGCAATGGCGGCATGACGCTGGCACGCCCGGCGGATCAGATCCGGGTCGGGTCCGTGTTTCGCCATGTCGAAGGCGGGTTGCCGATTGCCGAGTGTTTTGCGGATGCTGACAACACCTGCCCACTGACCGATGCCTGCCGCCTCCGGTTGGCGCTGCAAGATGCGGCTGAGGTGTTTTATGCGTCGCTGGACGAAATCACGCTCGATGCGTTGGTTTGCGACAATGACCAATTGCTAAAAATATTGCAGCCTGTCGCTTGTATGCGCTGAACTCAGTCGCTGGCGCGCAGTATACGCGCAGGGCGTACTGAAAGCGGGCGCAGGGCAAAGACCATCCCCGCGCCTAAGGTAACGCCAACACCGGCGATGACGATCCCAAGCGCGGATGGCCAGATGACCGCGAACTCTGTGTCGAATATATAAGTAGCCACGGCCCAACCGCCCAGAATTCCGGTCAGCAAAGCAACGCAACCTGCGGCTGCTCCCAAAAGGATTGCCCGCAGGGCAAAGCTGCGCAATATGCGCCCACGGTTGGCACCCAGAGTCTTGAGGATCGCTGCCTCGTACCTACGCGCCGGTTCGCCCGCTGCCGCCGCACCGATCAACACTAAAAACCCGGTCAACAGAGAAACCCCTGCGCCATATGACGTGGCTGCCGCAAGCCCTGCCAGCAGGCCTGATACCCGGTCGATGGCGTCTCTGACCCGGACTGCCGTGATGTTGGGGAATTGACTGGCCAAATCACGCAGAATGGCGGCCTCGGCCTGTTCTTCGGCATAGACGGTAGCGATGAAGCTATGCGGGGCACCAGCCAAGGCAGAGGGGTTCATCGACATGACAAAACCCATTCCTGCAGTGGAGAAATCAACTTCGCGCAGCGATGTGAGTTCAGCTGTGATATCGCGGCCCAGGATATTAACGGTCAACTCATCGCCCAGTCTCAGGCCCATCTCGTCGGCCTCTTCTGCGGCAAAGCTGACTTGCGCTGGGCCGCTGTAGTCCTCTGGCCACCAAACCCCGTCAGTCACGCGGGCATTCCGTGGGGGGCGGGCAGAGTAGGTTACGCCTCGGTCGCCGTCCAGAACCCAGTGATCGCCTGCAATCTCGCGCGCGGGTCGGCCATTGATTTTGGTAATGATCCCACGCAGCATCGGAGCGCTTTCTACCCGACTGACGGCAGGGTCGGTGTCGAGACGTTCGCTGAACCCGGGCATCTGATCCTTCTGGATATCGACGAAGAAATACGAGGGTGCGACCTCAGGCAAGTTGCCCGAAATCGCATTGCGTAGCGTGCCGTCGATCTGCCCCACCGCCGCAAGGACCGAAAGGCCGAGCCCAAGGGACAGGACCACCGATGCTGCGCCTTCGCGTGGGTCAGAGATGGCGGACAACGCCCACCGCAGGGCTGGACGCCCTCTGGCCCAAGGAGCGCCCGCGCGGGCCAATTTGCGAATGGCAATGGCAGAAAAGGTCAGCAAAGTGAGCGCCCCCGCCAGACCTGCGCTTGTCCAGAGGGTCAACCGGGTTGAACCGCTGAACCAAGCGGCGGCTCCGATCAGTACGGCCAGGCCAATTGCAGTCGCAATTACATAGATCAAGCGCGGGAAGCTGCTTGCCGAAGTCAGCGCATCCCGGAACAATGTTGCCGCACGCACCTCCTCGGTTCTGGCCAGAGGCCAAAGCGTAAACAGGAACGCGGTTAGCACACCATAAAGTGCGGCCTCGAACAGGGGCTGCGGATATAGCGAGAATACAGCAGGGATCGGCAGTTGGGTTGCGATAACCGGTGCCAGCAGCATTGGAAGCGCCGCGCCCAGGGTCAAACCCATGACGATACCAACGCCTGAAAGAACGGCGATCTGGATCATGTATGTCTGAAAGATTGTGGCCCGATCAGCGCCCAAAGTCCGCAATGTCGCAATGGTTTCCGTTTTCTGGGACAGATAAGCGCGCACGGCAGCCGATACGCCGATCCCCCCAACCGCCAATCCGGATAGACCAACCAGCACCAGAAACGCGCTGAGGCGCCCTACAAACTCGGATATCCCCGGCGCACCATTGCGGGCATCAGTCCAGCGCATGCCGGTTCCCTCGAAGGCCTGCCTGGCCTGCTGCGACAGCGCCTCCAACTCGGCGGTTTGCGGCAAGTTCATCCTGTATTTGGTGGAAAACAAAGTACCCGGAGCCAGCAGGCCTGATGATTGCAAATCCTCGGTTCGAACCAACGTGCGCGGTCCTAGCGAGAACCCATCTGCCGCACCATCCGGTTCGTGTTCCAGCGAGGCCATCAAAACGAACCTCTGCGTGCCGAGATCAAATTGGTCCCCAATCGCAAGGTTCAGGCGGTCAATCAGTGACGGAGCCATCACGGCGCCGGGCAGCCCATCGGCGCCCGCCAAGGCCTCGGGCAAAGAAACTGCGGGTTCCAAAGCCACCGATCCCAACAGCGGATAGGCCCCGTCCACGGCCTTCACCTGAGTTAACGCCCGTTGCGCGCCTGCGCCATCACCCGTGACGGCCATGGACCTGAAATCGACGACCTCCGACACTGCTTGCGCGGTGTCCGCCATCCAGTCACGTTCCTCATCGTTTGCAAAGCGATAGGTGAACTCCAACTGGGCATCGCCGCCTAAGAGCGACGCGCCCTCTTGTTGCAATCCGGTCTGAATGGCTTGGCGCACCATGCCAACCGCAGCAATTGCTGCAACACCCAAAGCCAGACAGGCCAGAAACACCCGAAACCCGCGCAACCCACCGCGCAGTTCGCGCCGGGCCAGGCGACCGGCCAGACGCAGGCTCATTCGGCGGCCTCACGCTGGGATTCCTCGGCGATACGCCCATCGCGCAAGCGCACAACGCGGTCGCATTTCTGAGCCAGCGTATGGCTGTGCGTGACCAGTACCAGAGTTGCCCCGTGACGGTCCCGCAGTCCGAATAACAGATCAATGATTGCTGAACCGTTGGTTTCATCCAGATTTCCCGTTGGTTCATCTGCCAGTAATATATGCGGGCGCGGGGCCGAAGCGCGGGCCAGCGCCACACGCTGTTGCTCGCCGCCTGACAACTGCGCCGGGTAGTGATCGATACGATGTGAAAGGCCCACGGCCTCCAACTCGGCCGCGGCGCGCTGGAATGCATCTTTGTGTCCCGCGAGTTCTAACGGGGTCGCCACGTTCTCAAGCGCGGTCATCGTCGGAATCAAGTGGAAATTCTGAAACACTACGCCCATGGCATCTCTTCTGAACCGTGCCAGCGCATCCTCGCTCATTTTCGTCAAATCTTGGCCCAATGCGGTAACGCGTCCACCAGTTGCCTGTTCTAAGCCGCCCATTAGCATCAGTAGCGAAGACTTTCCGGAACCAGAGGGACCGATCAGCCCCAGAGTTTCACCCTTGCTCACAGTCAAAGTGATGTCGTGCAGGATATCCACTCTTCCGGCATTGCTATCCAGCGATAATGCGGCATCTTGGAGGGTGAGAACGGGTGTCGTCATCGATCAGGCCATCAAGAGGGGTACAGTCCATTGGGATATGGCGCGATACAGAAGCTGCGCAAGGGTTTGATGTCAGGCGTGTTCATCTGTTGCGGATTTGCCGCGACGGCTGAGCCGGTGGTGATTGCGGCGCTCGGAGATTCCCTGACACAAGGATATGGACTTCCGCAACAAGACGGGTTTGTGCCGCAACTGCAACGCTGGTTGCAGGAGGAGGGGGCGGATATTCAGCTTATCAACGCCGGTGTTTCCGGGGATACGACCGCAGGAGGAGCCTCCCGCGTTGATTGGACTCTGACGCCAGAGGTCGATGGCATGATTGTAGCCCTCGGCGGCAATGATCTGTTACGCGGTATCGATCCGGATGTGTCGCGCGCCAATCTTGAGGCAATCCTGAACACCGCTGAAGCTGCGAATGTCGAAGTTCTGCTGATCGGCATGCAAGCCCCCGGGAACTATGGGACGGATTACAAGCAAAGTTTCGATGCCATGTATCCGGAACTGGCGCAGCAGTATGGCGCGATCTATGCGGAAAGCTTCTTTGACGGGCTCACGACCGAGGGCGATCCTGCAGTCGCGCGCCAGTTCATGCAATCTGATGGCATCCATCCAAATGCCCAAGGCGTTGCGCTGATCGTTGACGCGCTAGGACCTATTGTACTGGCTTTAGCGGAGCGCGCTGCCGATTAGGAGGGTCCTATGCCAGGCCGGTTTTTTCTCACACGACCAATTGGCGAGATTGCTAAGTTCCTGAACGTGAAAGATAACGTAGGGCCTCAACCCCCGCGCAAGAACATTCAACCGGGTCAGGAGGTGACGGTATTGACCGGTGAAGGCTTGAAGATGATGCGTTGGGGGATGATCCCGGTCGGCAGGGTCAATGCGCGCGGACGTCCGGTGATGGAGACCATTATCAACGCTCGCTCTGAAACGGTTTTTGACAAAAGCGCATTCGAAGGTGTTGGGCGCGCAGTTATACCAGTTGATGGCTGGTACGAGTGGACCGGAGAGAAACGGCGCAAAACTGCATGGCGTATCGCAGCGAAGGATGGCATACCGCTGTTATTTGCTGCAATTACGGATAGTTGGGAGGCCCCTGGTGGGCAGCGTGTGGATCAGGTCGCCGCAGTCACCTGCGAGCCAAATGCCGATGTAAAGCCGATCCACCACCGTATGGGTGTGTTGCTGGGGTCGCAGGATGTGGATTGCTGGTTACATGGATCCGAAGAAGAGGCGCAGAAGCTGATGCGCCCATGGCCAGAAGGTCGCCTGAGGATTGAACAAGCCGACGATGTGGATTGGTCGGCGGCTTAGACCACGGTCACCACGGTTCCAATCGGCACCCGGTTGTACAGATCGATTACATGCTGATTCAGCATCCGTATGCAGCCGTTCGAGGCCGCGCGACCGATGGTTTGCGGTTGTGTGGTGCCATGGATGCGGAAATAGGTGTCGACTCCGTTTTGGAACAGATACAAAGCGCGCGCGCCCAGTGGATTATCGCTCCCTCCGGGTTGGACATAGTCGTTGTCCTTGAACCGACCATAGGCCACCGGGTCGCGTTCGATCATCTCATCGGTCGGTCGCCAGGTGGGCCATTCCTTCTTGACGTCGATAGTTGCGGTTCCTGTGAACTCCAGTCCGGCCTTGCCGACGCCGCAGCCATAACGGATCGCTTTGCGGGGTTCGGTTATATAGTAAAGGTAGAAGGAACGGGGAACGACCAGCAGCTGACCGGGTAGGAATTGCTTTTTGACCCGCACGAATTGTGGCGTGGGATCATATTCGACCGCTTTCTTGGCGCTGACAACGCCCGGAAGCAGGCTGACGGCAGTACCGGCCAGAAATACGCGGCGTGTGAACATGGTGACATCCCTCAAATGACCAAAGAAATCATAACGCTAGTTTTGAAATGATAGCGGATTTGGTCAATCACCGGGGAGGAATAACCCGATTGTGATGTATTCCCTATGCCACACAATCAACAAGGGCATAGCGGAGTGGGCGGGAAAAATCCCGCCCTTTGAACGGCTTAGGCCAGTTCGATATTGTCGGCGCTTTCGCGGCCGTCACGACCAGCGCGCAGCTCGTACGTGACTTTCTGGTTGTCGGCCAGACCGGTGAGGCCCGAACGCTCGACTGCCGAGATGTGTACGAAGATGTCTTTGCCGCCATCTTCGGGTGCGATAAAGCCATAGCCTTTGGTGGTGTTGAACCATTTTACGGTGCCTGCGGGCATATCCGTTGTCTCCTGTTTAGTGCTGCCCACGTGGATGCGGCAGCCCGGCGTCGTTGTCTGTATCGATAGACTGAGCGCCGTAGAAGGAGACTGCAGGTCGAAATAGAAAAACGTAAGCCTCATGGATATGGCATCGGTCAGGCGGTGTGGCAAGGGCGGATTGTACGGTTTGTACAGGGGTTTGAGGGGCAATCGTCCGACTTGTACAAGAATCCGCCGATGGTTTTGGTTATTGGTTTGCGTGCCAATGATAAGGCCCGGTTATTTGTCTGGCGCGTCGGAGTGGCATTCAGAATCCGTTAACCCTGGTCATGATCAAGTTGCAGCATGAGCGATTATCGACGCGTCCGCATTCCCGGAGCCAAGTATTTTTTCACCGTGTCTTTGGCCGACCGGTCGTCGGATTTGTTAGTGCGAGAGGTGGCGCATTTGCGGGCCGCCTTTGCAGTGACCCAGAGGGAGCGGCCGTTCTGGTGCGATGCGTTTGTTGTGTTGCCGGATCATTTGCACGCGGTGTGGACCTTGCCGCCAGGGGATGCGGATTATTCGACGCGGTGGCGGTTAATCAAAAGCCGATTTGTGCGTGCCGTCGGAGAATTCGGTCCGCGAAGCGAGTCCAAGGTTGTCAAACAGGAACGCGGGATTTGGCAACGCCGATTTTGGGAGCACACCATTCGGGACGAACGAGATTACCGCAATCATGTGGTTTATTGTTGGGGCAATCCGGTCAAACATGGGTTGGTGGAGCATCCAACCGATTGGCCGTATTCGTCGATTTATCGTGATATCCGCGCAGGCCGGGTTGATCCGGAATGGAGTGGCGTTGTCACCGAAGGAGCGTTTGGGGAAGCGTAGGATGGGTGATTTCACCCATCAATTTATGTGGTGGGATATTGGAGAATTGAGGAGTGATGGGTGCGAGCACCCATCCTACGCTTGCTGAAGCCCGGCATCCACCATGAACCTTGGATTAACTGGTTTGATTCCATTCAATAGTAAATAAATTTGAAGTCGCGGCTGTTGCGCGGCTTGCCGGGCTGAAGCCCGGCCTACTTGCTATTTTTCTAGAAGTTCCACACATGTATCTCCGATTTTGCGATGGTTCGCATCTAGATTTCCTCGGCGATAAAAATCCTCGACCAAGCCAGCTGCGAAGCACGAAACAAATGCACCCTTTTGGGCTTGCTCTATCGAAAATCCGTCCTCCACCAACTTGATTTGCAATCTGGAAACAGACACAATGTAAACGTCGGAATTTAATGTGTCGCCATAGACGCGGCTCGAGATTTCATAGAAATGCGTATCAACAATTGACAAAACAGTTTGGAATGAAGTGTAGAGATTTGCTGGAACAAAACCGATTTCTTCGCGATTTTCTATGAAAACCACAATCACATCAGACTTTTCTGGATCCACCCATTTATCTGTGAAATCGAATTTTCCCTGCCCACCATCGTGCTTATGTAGGAAATGAGTGAAATCCTTTGGCGCGGCAAAGGTGGCAACCTTCATTGGCCTGTCAGCCAATGCGCTACTTGCGCCGCAAACTAGTAAAGCAGAAATCTGAGCGCTGCGCGTCGCTAACTTAATCATTAAGAAAGCATCCCCAATTCTGCTTTTTCAGCAATACAGCTGCCACCCAGCCTCACCGCGCAAACTTCTTATGCTTCAATCGCTTGGGCTCCAGCGCGTCCGGTCCCAGACGGCGTTTTTTGTCCTCTTCGTAGTCCTCGAAGTTGCCCTCGAACCACTCCACATGGGCATCGCCCTCGAAGGCCAGAATATGCGTGCAAATCCGGTCAAGGAAGAAGCGGTCGTGGGAGATCACCACGGCGCAGCCGGCGAAATCGACCAGCGCGTCTTCCAGTGCGCGCAGGGTTTCAACGTCCAGGTCGTTGGTTGGTTCGTCGAGCAGCAGGACGTTGCCGCCCTCTTTCAGCAGGCGGGCCATGTGGACACGGTTGCGCTCACCACCCGACAGTAGAGAGACCTTCTTCTGCTGGTCGCCACCCTTGAAGTTAAACGACGAGCAATAGGCGCGGGAATTGACCTGCGCGTCGCCCAGTTGGATGATCTCGGCGCCGCCGGTGATCGCCTCCCACACGGTGTCGTTGTCTTTGAGGTCATCGCGGGACTGGTCGACATAGGACAGCTCGACCGTGTCGCCCAGCGTGATGGTGCCGCTGTCGGGCTGTTCCTGACCGGTGAGCATCTTGAACAGGGTCGATTTACCGGCACCGTTGGGGCCGATGACGCCGACGATGCCGCCGGGTGGCAGGGCAAAGTCCAGCCCTTCGATCAGTTGCTTGTCGCCCATGTGTTTCGACAGGCCCTCGACCTCGATCACCTTGCCGCCAAGGCGCTGGCCGTTGGGGATGACGATCTGGGCACGGGTCAGCTTTTCGCGTTCGGACTGTTCGGCCAGCTCATTATAGGCGTTGATCCGGGCTTTGGATTTGGCCTGACGGGCTTTCTGGCCCTGACGCATCCATTCCAATTCACGTTGCAGGGTCTTCTGCTTGGACTTGTCCTCGCGGGCTTCCTGCTCCAGCCGTTTGGCCTTTTGTTCCAGCCATGCGGAGTAATTGCCTTCGTACGGAATACCGCGGCCGCGGTCGAGTTCGAGGATCCAGCCGGTGATGTCATCCAGGAAATACCGGTCGTGGGTGACGATCAGGATGGTGCCCTTGTAGTCGATCAGGTGCTGTTGCAGCCAGGCGATGGTCTCGGCGTCCAGGTGGTTGGTCGGTTCGTCCAAGAGCAGCATGTCGGGCGCTTCCAGCAGCAGCTTGCACAGCGCCACGCGGCGTTTCTCACCGCCCGAAAGGTTGGCGATGTTTGCATCGTCTGGCGGGCAGCGCAGCGCTTCCATCGAGACATCGATCTGACTGTCGAGGTCCCACAGGTTTTCCGCGTCGATCGCGTCCTGCAGGGTGGTCATTTCCTCCATCAGCTCATCCGTATAGTTCTCGGCGATCTCCATGGCAATCTCGTTGAACCGGTCGACCTTGGCTTTTTTCGCGGCCACGCCCAGCATGACGTTTTCGCGGACGGTCAGCGTTTCGTCCAGTTGCGGTTCCTGCGGCAGATAGCCGACCTTGGCGCCCTCGGCCGCCCATGCCTCACCGGTGAAGTCCGTGTCGAGGCCCGCCATGATCTTCATCAGCGTCGATTTACCTGCGCCGTTGACGCCGACGACACCGATTTTCACGCCGGGCAGAAAGCTGAGGTGGATGTTTTCAAAGCACTTTTTGCCACCGGGATAGGTCTTGGAGACATCCTGCATGTGGTAGACATATTGATAGGCGGCCATGTCGCGTCCTCTGGGTCGGGGAAATCAAGTTGGAACGCTGGATATCCGAGGCGAGCGGGCGGGGCAAGCTGGTGGTATTGTGAATTTTCTGTGGTCGTTTGATCCGGTAGAACCAACACGACAAGGAGTGGTGGGGTTTTGGCAGAACTTGCGGAACTGATTGCCGGTTGGGCGCAACCGGGCCGGGTGACATGGATCGGTTTACGTCCCGGCCGCAGAGCGGAAATGGATGGGCGCAACGATGTTTGGGTCTCAGCCGATGGGCTCGACGGCGACCGCAGCCGGGCGGGCAAGCGGGCGGTGACTTTGATCCAGCAGGAACATCTGGCGGCGATTGGCTCTTATCTGGGGCAGGGATCGGTTATGCCTGAGATCCTGCGGCGCAATCTGGTGGTTTCGGGGATCAATCTGGCGGCGCTAAAGGGGCGGGAGGTGCAGGTGGGGGAGGCCGTTTTGCGCTTTACCGTGATCTGCGCTCCATGCAGTCGGATGGAGGAGGCGTTGGGCAAAGGCGGCTATTCTGCTGTGCGGGGGCATGGGGGTTGGTGTGCCGAAGTAGTGCAGCCGGGGCAAGTCAGGCTTGGCGATGTGGTGCAGCCGATTGATTGACAACACCTCTCAGTTCTGAACATCAGCAGAGGATGGAACGCAGTACCATTCCATATGCGGGGCCCGGGCAGGTCGTGGGGTTGTTCGGAGGGTCATTTGATCCTCCGCATCAAGGTCATGTGCATGTGACGCGCGAAGCGATGAAGGCGTTCGGGCTGGATCGGGTGTGGTGGCTGGTGTCGCCGGGCAATCCGTTGAAGGAGCGGGGGCCTGCGCCTTTGGCGCGGCGGGTTGCGGCGGCGCGGGACGTGATGCAGCATCCGCGCGTTGATGTGACGGATATTGAGGCGCTGACGGGGACGCGGGCGACGGCGGATACACTGGCGGCGCTGCGGCGGCTTTATCCGCAGGTTCGGTTTGTATGGCTGATGGGGGCCGACAATCTGGCGCAGTTTCACCGCTGGAAAGACTGGCGACAGATCATGGACAGCGTGCCGGTGGGCGTTGTGGCGCGGCCGGGGGATCGGATCTCGGCGCGGATGTCTCCGGCGGCTCGGCTTTATGCCAAGTACCGTATCGACGGGCAGGCGCGGCATTTGCTGGGGCGGGCGGATGCTCCGGCGTGGTGTTTTGTGAACGTGCCGATGGTTGACGTCAGTTCGACCGAGTTGCGCAATCGCGGGAATTGGAGCGATGGGGTGTTGCCCGAATGACTCCACTTGGCGCATAATCTTAATCAAGTGATTGTCTGCATTTAAGCTCTGGGATTCTAATAGACCCATGGTCGATCGAATTTCGCGTCGTTTGTTTCTGGGTGGATTAGGGGCGTCTCTGGTTCCGGGCGCAGGTCTGGCCGAGGCGCCTTCGGTGTCTCTGCGCCCTGTGCTGCGTGGCCCGCAGCCCAGCGGGGCCGAGCGACTGGTTCAGGCAGCGGGGCTGAAGGGCGAGGTTGTTTTCGCCGTGGCCGACGTGGAAACCGGAACGCCGCTGGAGGTGTTCGGCGAGGGCCAAAGCCTACCACCAGCCAGCGTCGCCAAGGCGCTGACCGCGCTTTATGCGCTGGATGTGCTGGGTCCGGAGTATCGGTTCGAAACGCGCTTGATCGCGGATGGACCGGTCGAGAATGGCCTTCTGAAAGGTGACCTGATCCTTGCGGGTGGCGGTGATCCGCTGCTGGATACAGACGCGCTGGCCACAATGGCAGCCAATCTGCGCAAGGCCGGGATCACCGAGGTGAAGGGCGCGTTCAAGGTCTATGATGGTGCGCTGCCCTACGTCTTCAGCATTGATCCGGGGCAGCCGGATCATCTGGGCTATAGCCCGTCGATCAGCGGGATTTCCCTGAATTTCAACCGTGTGCATTTCGAGTGGAAACGCGAGGGCACCGGCTATGACGTGACCATGGATGCGCGCAGCGCAAGTTACAGGCCGTCGGTGGATATGGCATCAATGCGGGTCGAGAACCGCAGCCTGCCGATCTACACCTATCAGCCAAGCGCGCGGCAGGATCGCTGGACCGTGGCCAAAGGGGCGCTGGGCAATGGCGGTGCCCGGTGGCTGCCGGTGCGCAAGCCTGCGCTTTATGCCGGGGACGTGTTCCGTACGCTGGCACGCGTGAACGGGATCATACTTGGCCGGGTGCAGGTAACGCGGCAAGCACCGCAAGGGACCGAGCTGGTGGTGCATCAGAGTGATCCGTTGGAGAGCATCCTGAAGGGGATGCTGAGATATTCGACCAATATAACCGCCGAAATGGTGGGTTTGGCGGCCACCAAGGCGCGCGGGGTTGCGCCGCAGAGCCTTGAGGACTCGGCCGCAGAAATGAACCTATGGGCGGCAGAGCGTTTTGGCGCGGATGGGATCGCGATGGTCGATCATTCCGGACTTAGCGGTTCCTCACGTATGGCCCCCGGCGGTCTGGTCAATACGCTGGTGGCGGCGGGGCAATCAGAGGAGCTGCGGCCGTTGCTTCGGTCCTTTACGCTGGCCGACAAAAACGGGCAGCCGGTCAAGGATCATCCGATCAAGGTCGACGCAAAAACGGGTACTTTGAACTTCGTCTCGGGTCTTGGCGGTTACATGACAACGGCAGATGGAGTGGATCTGGCGTTTGCGATCTTCACCGCCGACACCGCGCACCGCGCCACGATCCCGCGTGCGTCGCGCGAGCGCCCGGACGGCGCGCGGGCCTGGAACCGACGGTCTCGCAAATTGCAACGCAATCTGATTGAGCGTTGGGGTGCGCTCTACGGCAGCTAGGTCGTATGCCGCGCCCGTGCCCCGCGTTCGATAGCGGCAGCGTGCAGGCGGTCGATGCTCAGCTCGTACCGGATTTCTTCCAGCAGTCGCAATTCGGTTTCGGCGAGAGTGCCGTCAGCGGCGGCGACATCACAGGCCAGCGCGTAGGCGGTTTCGTTCAGGCGTTCGGGCAGGTTGTCACGGATCAGTCCGAACAGGGCATCCAGCCCGTCCACCTGCTCAAACAAATCAAACACGATCTGCGAGACGCGGCGGGTTCGGTCGATGTCGTAGCCTGCAAACACCGGCAGCATGTTGACCGCGCCTTCGATCTTGACCAGCTCTGCGGTTCGGATGTTCTCGTCCGAAGCGGAAATCGCCACCATGATCGCCACAAGGCAATCCTGCGGGGACATCGGATGTGGGGTTTGCTCGGTCATGGTGTCGTCCTGAATGAAACGTTTGTTGCCGCACGATAGGAGCGGGTGCAAGGAGGTTCAACTGGTAGTTTTGGGGTGCAATGAATGCGATCGATGAGGGTGGGTGATTTCGGCTGCGATGTAAACGTCCGTTGAGAGCTTACACCTGCCGTCGACCAGGCTTCTATTCTTTGCATGTGCTGCGCGTCGCGAACCAAGCATTTCGGACTTTCACCGCCAGCATTCCAAAGCAGAACTTCGCCAAGTTAATTGGCCATACGGAAACGACCAGGCACTAGCTAAGATGCGTTTCAGTTGGGCGTTTTTCTATGCCTTGCACCGCCGGTCATGCCCGATATTTAGCAAGCTCACTCCAGAATAATTCTACAGCATCCGAAGTGTTCTGTGACTTACGCGCTGCGCAGATGTTCCACGTAAGGTTCTGTGCCATAGACACGGGTTTCACCGTCTTTGCATGGATCAGATCCGCAAATGTGTCCGCCATCCCTCCCAGGATGTAGTCCGGTTCTGCCAACAATCCGGTCAGGAGGTTGTAGTCGTCGCATTCGATATGCGGCTGTGCATTCACCTTTTCGACGGCTTCAGCACCGCCACCAAGTGCTTTTGTCAAAGCGGCTTTCCAGTGTTTGTGGAGATGCGGAGATGCAAAGGGAAAATCGAATATGCCCGCCATCGTTTGCGGGCCACGCTGATGAATCTCATGGTCGCGATGTGCCACAAACTGGATTTGTTGTTTCTCCATCACCATAATCTCGACGTTGTCAGCTTCGGGTGTGTAGGTCAGGTCACCGAGGAACATGTCGAACTTTCCCGCCTGCAACAAATCAAGCGGTCGTGCGTAGGCGCTTACCAGAATTCGGAAGCGAAGATCAGGCATCACTTGCCGCACTGATCGCAGGGCGGGCAGGATGAGGGTTCTCGTGGTCAGAGGCCCGCAACCGATCAGCAAAGTGCCCGGCCCGGTTTCGCGCAAAGCGGCCACGCGCGTTGCATACTGGTTCAGGTCTTCGCGCAGCGCCTGGGCGATTGGCAAGAACTCCTGCCCTGCGCGTGTCAGAGTGCTGTTGTTTCGGCTTCGATGAAACAAAACAAGCCCCGTATAGTCCTCGGCCTGCCCGACATAGCGGGACAATGATGCGTTGGACACACCCATCGCACGGGCAGCATTTTGGAAACTGCCGATTTCAGCCAATGTAAGAAAAGCGGTCAAAGAGTTTTCGTTCATCATGCCGTCAAACACATTTCAGGTTTTGCTCTTTAGATTTCACAATATGAAATTCCGGTAAAGCTCTGTTGCGACGCGAAAGTTTCGACCGCTATCCCTGATCGGACTTTCGATATTACCTTCACCGGTATCGTCTTCTACGTTCGCAGAGGTAAAAATGTTCATTTTTCGATCTATTGTGGTTTCCGCCACGCTGGCTACAGCTTCGGTCTGTGCCCTGCCAGTTTTGGCCGAAACCGACCAGCCCAATATCCTTGTCATCATGGCCGACGATGTCGGCTGGGCCAGTCTGGGCAGCTATCATCAGGGTGTGAAAAGTATCAAAACCCCCAACCTTGACCAGCTTGCTGCGGATGGTATGCGCCTTACGGACTACTATGCACAGCCAAGCTGCACCGCAGGGCGATCTGCCTTTATCACCGGACAATTGCCTGTTCGGACGGGGATGCACACAGTCGGGCTGCCCGGAGATCCGGAAAAAGGTCTGAATGAAAAAGACCCTACTCTGGCCAACATCCTTAAATCTCTAGGCTACACCACCGGGCAATTTGGCAAAAATCACTTGGGCGATATGAACAAGTTTCTGCCAACTGTGAAAGGTTTCGATGAATATTGGGGCTGGCTCTACCACCTGAATGCGATGGAATACACCTCTGACCCCGATTGGCCCAAAGATCAGAAATTCAACGACACATTTGGCCCACGGAACATCATCCACGCTTATGCCACGGATACAATTGATGAAACCGTAGATCCACGCTGGGGGCTGGTTGGAAAGCAGCGTATAATAGACGATGGCCCAGCTCCGCCCGAACGGCAAAAAACGCTCGACGATGAGGTGACGGCCCATACTCTGGACTTCATCAACCGCGCGGTCGATAGCGACACGCCCTTCTTTGTCTGGATGGCCCCGGCCCGAGCGCATGTCTGGACACATTTGAGCCCCGAATACGAGGCGATGCTGGGCGACGGGCGCGGTTTGCAGGATGTCGTAATGAAAGAGCTTGACGACAACGTGGGCAAGGTCATGGCCCGTCTGGACGAACTTGGCATCTCGGACAACACTATTGTAGTCTTCACCTCGGATAACGGCCCCGAAACCATGACTTGGCCTGACGGTGGAACAACACCGTTCCGAGGCGAAAAAGGTACGACATGGGAAGGCGGCTTCCGCGTTCCTGCTATCATTCGCTGGCCCGGAAGAGTTTCCGCCGGGACCGTAAGCAACGGTATTTTTGCTGGTCTTGACTGGATGCCTACCCTCGTCGCCGCCGCCGGAGGACCTGACGATCTGCCTGGATCACTACTGAAGGGCTATGAGGGCTATCAGGTGCATCTGGATGGTTACAACCAACTGCCTTTCCTGACTGGTAAAGGTGAGAGCAACCGGGACGAGATTATCTACTATGAAGGTCCGGACCTGCAAGCGGTACGCCATGGTGATTGGAAAGCACATTTCACGATACAAACCGAAGGATGGGCAGGTCCAAAAGAGGAACTGAACGCGCCCCTGCTGTTCAACCTGCGCCGCGATCCCTATGAGAAGGCAGCTGAGGAATCGGGGATGTATACCCGTTGGATGGGCAACAAAATGTGGGCCTTTGGCCCTGCTGCCAAAATCGTCCAAAACCACCTGTCTACCTTCAAGGACTATCCTCCGCGGGGGTCGGACATAACCAACCAGGGCCATGTCGAAGAGCAAATATCGACCGAAGGTGGGATGTCGCAGTAGAAATCAAACCTCGGGGGGCATCACCTGTTGCCTCCCGATCTGTGTCAAGGATTTCATCGAGGGCCGCGAAAATCACGCTTCACCACCTCTTTGCTATCGCACTGCCCGGTTCATCCCGCCGTCGGACAGTATACTCTGACCGTTGATATACCGGGCTGCATCGCTGGCGAGAAACACGCAAGCCTGCCCAATTTCTTCGAACGTTGCGGGCCGCTGAGCGGGGATTTCGCGGCGTGCCTGTTCGGACAGGTTCACGTTTTCGCAGAACCCCGGCAGCAGGTTGTTCATGCGAATGTTGTGCCGTGCATATCGGTCCCCGTAAAGCTTTGAGAAACTATGCAATGCTCCACGCAGCATGCTCATGGGATAGGGCGCACGTGGCTCGATTGTGTTCATGGATGAGATATTTACGAATGCACCGCCGCCTTGTTCGATCAGAATGGGCGTGACGATACGGGCGATCTTGACGACATTTAGCACATACATGTCCAGACTTTCGTGCCATAACTCGTCGCTGAGTTCCAATAGCGGTCCGTCAAAGTCAGGATCGAAACCGACGGTTTTGATGGCTTCAGGCACCGTTCCACCGTGACCCATATTACTGACGATTGTATCAATCCGTCCATATTTGCTCATGGTGTCGTCGACCATCGCTTGCAAATCATCGACATCTAATACAGAGCCGCGACGGCCAATGCCCTCAAGTTCCTCCGCCAATTCAACCGAGCGGTTGGACGGAGACATAAGCGAAACCTTATAGCCGGCTTTCGCCATTTCAATGGCACAACCCCGGCCAATTCCCTGTCCTGTACCTGTCATCAAAGCAACTTTGGTATCGGGCATGGTATGTCCTTTCTTTGGGCGCACAGTGTGTGAGGTTTATTGATCTGTGGTCAGTGTAACTGCCGGAAACAAAGCAGACCTATCGAGTTTTGGGGACAATGCTGTTAGGTTTTCTCACATGCCGGAGAACCTTAGACATCTACGTGCCCTTCAGGCCTTTGATGAAACCGCAACCCACTCCAGCCTGTCCAAGGCAGCAGATGTTCTGAACGTCACCCACGGGGCGATCAGTCGGCAAATTAAGCTGCTGGAACTGCATCTTGGCGTAACGCTTTTTCATCGCCGCCCAAATGGGGTTGAACTGACCAGTGCCGGGGAGCTTCTGCATCAATCGACGCGCGGGGCATTTTCGGTGTTGCAACTGGGCGTGATGGAGGTGAAGCGGCTGCATCACCGCCAGTCGATTACGGTGTCGTTGTCAACATCGCTGGCGCTTAAATGGCTTGTCCCGTTGCTCAGTTCATTTCAGCAAGAACATCCGGGTATCGCGTTGCTGCTGGACACAAATGATCGATTTGCGGATTTTGATGCGTCTGAGGTCGATGTCGCCCTGCGGTTCGGGGAACCCGGTTGGGACGGGCTCTATCATGAGCAGATAAGACAAGAGGACCTGATTGTTGTAGCAGCGCCATCCCTTGTTGGTAAAACCCGACTGCCGATGCCTGCCGAGAATGTGGCTGATCTTCCACTCTTGCATGATGCCTACAATGTCGGATGGGAAAGCTGGGCTGCGCAGGTAGGGCTGGGCGCTGACCGGATCAATTCACAGAGCATCAAGTACGTGGACAGCGCGGTTCTGTTGGAGGCTGCGATTGACGGGCAAGGTGTAGCGTTGGCAAGACATCTCTTGGCGGAGAGGGATTTGGAACTTGGTCGCTTGATCCGCCTCGATGAAAGCCGGGTTCCATTGGATCGGGGGCTCTACTTCGTCTGCCGCCCCGGCGATCAGGAACGGGTCACCGTGAGAATTTTCAGGAAATGGCTTATGTCGATTTAATCTTTTTGCCTTGGTTGCAAATCCGCGAGAGCGATCAACAGACTACGTTTTTCAGAATGCCGCAATGCCCCGTGCTGCGGACACTTGTAACCAAGACCAGATATGGATTGCACGCCGTTCATGCGCATAGAGGCATGAAAATCACCACCCTTTATTGACTCATACTGCACCTGCACAATAACAGGGGCCGGTCCGGGCGCATGGGGTGTCTGGCACGTTTCCCGATGGAGTATCCAAATGTCTGACCTGCGTGAAACCGCGATGACGTCCAAGGCGTGGCCGTTTGAAGAGGCGCGGCGGTTGCTCAAACGGTATAAGCAGGGCGCTCCGGAGAAGGGATATGTGCTGTTTGAGACGGGCTATGGCCCATCAGGTCTGCCGCATATCGGCACCTTTGGTGAGGTGGCGAGGACCACGATGGTCAAGCGCGCGTTTGAGGCGCTGTCGGATATCCCGACCAAGCTGATCTGTTTCTCGGACGATCTGGATGGGATGCGGAAAGTGCCCAGCAATGTGCCGAACCCCGAGGCGCTGCAGGATTATCTGCAATGTCCGCTGACCTCGGTGCCGGACCCGTTTGGTGAATATGACAGCTTTGGTGAGCATAACAATGCGATGCTGCGCCGGTTCCTCGATACTTTCGGGTTCGAGTATGAGTTCTATTCGGCGCGTGAGTTTTACCGCTCGGGCCAGTTCGACGAGATCCTGAAGCGCGCCGTTGACAAGTATGACGACGTGATGGCCATCATGCTGAAAAGCCTGCGCGAAGAACGTCAGCAGACCTACTCGATCTTCCTGCCGATCCATCCCGAGACCGGGCGGGTTCTGTATGTGCCGATGAAGAAGGTTTGCGCCGATACCTACACTGTCACCTTCGATGACGAGGATGGCAAGGAATGGACGCTGCCCGTGACTGGCGGCAATGTGAAGCTGCAGTGGAAGCCTGATTTTGGCGCGCGCTGGGCCGCTTTGGGCGTTGATTTCGAAATGTATGGCAAGGAACATGCCACCAACGAGAAGATCTATGACGCGATCTGCCGGGCTTTGGGAGGTCGTGCGCCTGAGCATTTCTCGTATGAACTGTTCCTCGATGAGAACGGCCAGAAGATTTCGAAGTCGTCGGGCAATGGTGTTTCGATCGATGAATGGCTGACCTATGCGCCCACCGAGTCGCTGGCCTATTTCATGTATCAAAAGCCCAAGACCGCGAAGCGGATGCATTTCGATGTGATCCCAAAGGCGTATGATGAATATCATCAACAGTTGCGGGCCTATCCGGGACAGGACCTGAAGGCTCAGCTGAATAATCCCGTCTGGCATATCCATGGTGGCGACGTTCCGGAATCCACCCTGATGGTTCCGTTTGCGATGCTGTTGAACCTGGCGTCCGTGTCTGGGGCCGAGGACAAGGAGGCGCTGTGGGGCTTTATCCGCCGTTATGCGCCCGAGGCCACTGCCGAGACCCATCCCGATCTGGATCAGGCGGCGGGCTTTGCAGTGAGGTACTTCAACGATTTCGTCAAGCCGACGCGCCAGCATCGCGCGCCGACGGATCAGGAGCGTGAGGCGCTGGAAGCATTGAGGGCGGCCTTGGAAGCCTATGACGGGCCGATGGAAGACGAGGCACTGCAATCGGTGGTCTATTCCATCGGGCGTGAGCGGTTCGATCCGATGCGCGGCTGGTTCACGGCACTTTACGAAGTGCTGTTGGGGGCGTCGCAAGGGCCTCGGTTTGGTGGGTTCATCGCGCTTTATGGCGTGCCGGAGACGATTGCTCTGATCGACAAGGCGCTGGCCGGGGAATTAGTCTGATTTGACCTGATCCAGTGTGGGGCTACCCTTGCATCAGGAGGTGGCCCCATGCGTCGACTATTGCTTGCTGTATCCCTGAGTGCCGGACTGGCATCCGGAGCTTTTGCTCAGAGTGACGAGATTGAGGCCAATATCTCGGCGCAGATTCAGGCCTTCAAGGCGGATGACTTTGCCACCGCCTTCACCTTTGCCAGCCCCAATATCCAGCGGCTGTTCGGCGATCCCGAGAATTTCGGGACCATGGTGCGCCGCGGCTATCCTATGGTTTGGCGGCCTGCGGATGTGAGGTTTCTGGAGCTGCGCGAGATTAGCGGAGCCCTGTGGCAGAAGGTCATGATCACTGATGGTGACGGACGGGTGCATCTGCTGGACTACCAGATGATCCAGCAGGAAAACGGCTGGAAGATCAACGGTGTACAGTTGCTGGGCAATTCTGACCCGGCGGCCTGAGGCAACACCACCGTCACGGTGGTAAGAGCCGCGCTTAATTCCTTTTCGATACTCAGACCCATGCGTTTGGGCTCAGGGCCCGGACGTTATCGGGTTTTGGCGCGCGTGCTTGGCGCGATTGGGAAAGGGATTTTACATGAACAAGGCAATCACCGACGGCATCGTGTTCATGCCGCCCGCCTATGCGGCTGGTCTTGGGGTCTGGTCCAGTGGCGACGGCACGCCGGGCTCTCCGACCTATGAGGGGTCGGGCACGGGGGTGTTCGTTCCGGCGGATGCGGATTTCGCAGGCTGTCTGGAGATTTATAAGACGGCAGAACCGCAGCGGCTGCGCTATATGGGGCAAACACCTTTTTTGCCGGGCTGCTATCTGCAGATCAAGGCGCGGGTGAAGGCGATCAGCGGGCCGCTTCCCGAGGTGCGGATTGCCGGCTGGGCCGGAGGAGCCGGAGATGCGCACGTGGACGGATTGGCCGAGCAGGGTCCGGCGGTGCAGCTGACCGGCTATGGCACCGTGCATGAGGTGACGGCCATCGTGGGCACGGGCCTGCGCCCCGGCGTGGACATGCCATGGGGCAATGCGGCGCTTTATGGACACTTTGGTTTGGATATCGAAGGCACCAACGGCGCGGTGGTGCGGGTGGATGATATCGAGATCACCGATGTGACCTCGGTCTTCCTGCGCGATTTGATTGGTCTGGTCGACGTGCGCGATTTCGGCGCTGTGGGTGACGGGGTCACCGATGACTCGGCAGCGTTTGAGGCGGCGGATCAGGCAGCGAACGGGCGCAAGGTTTATATTCCGCAAGGTGAGTTCCGGCTGGAAGAGAACACTAACATGGCGTCCGAGGTCGCATTTGACGGCACCGTCACGATGCCGGTCGACAAAATGCTGCTGCTGACCAAGAATTTCGATCTGCCCACCTATATCACCGCCTTTGGTGATGAAATGCTGGCGTTTAAAAAGGCGTTTCAGGCGTTGCTGAACAGCTCGGACCATGAATCGCTGGATCTGGGCGGGCGCAAGATCGCAGTGACCGAGCCCATCGATATGGCGGCAGCAGTGCCGAACCGGACGGGCTATGCCACCCGTCGAGTGGTGCGCAACGGGCAGTTTGACGTCAAAAGTAGCTCGAATTGGGATACCGAAACCTTCACCTCGGTCGCGACCTACAGCCCGTCTGATCCTGATACGCTGACCAACGTGGCCAATGTGGTGAATATACCGGTGGGTTCGCTGGTCACCGGCAGCGGGGTCGGGCGTGAGGTTTATGTGCGGTCGAAAAACGAAAGCACCGGTGAAATCACGCTGAGTGCGCCGACTTATGATGCCGCAGGGACGCAGACCTTCACCTTCACATCGTTCAAGTACCTGCTAGATTTCAGCGGTTTCAGTGCGCTGCAGAAGTTCAACATGGAAGGGATCGAGTTCCAGTGTAACGGTCGGTGCAGCGCGATCCGGCTGTCTCCGGGCGGGAACACTTTTGTACTGAAAGACTGTTTCATCAGTCGCCCGAAGGACCGGGGTATCACATCAATCGGGCGCGGATGTCAGGGGATGCTGATCGATGGCTGTCAGTTCCTATCGACCGAGGAAAGTCTGGACGTGCCGGACCGAAGCTCAATCGCGCTGAACGCCAATGCCAACGACGTCAAGCTGCGCCACAACCGGGCCACGCGGTTCCATCATTTCGCGGTGCTGAGCGGCGACAACAATCTGGTGCTGGGCAACCACTTCTTCCAGGGCGACAACGTCGCGAACGGGGTGCGCAACGCCGGGTTGGTGATCATCGGCGGCTATAACAGTTCGTCCATCGCCGAGAACTATGTCGATAACTGTTTTATCGAATGGACCAACGAGCACGATGCCAACCCGGATTACTTCACCAGCTTCTCGTTCAGCGCGCTGAGCATCACGGATAACATCTTTTATGCCAGCGATGTTGCCCCCTGGTTCAGCTATCTGGTGATCCGCCCCCATGGCACAGGGCATTTCTTGAACGGGCTGACCGTCACCGGCAACAAGTTCCGTGTCAACAACGTGCGGATCGACCGAGTGGACCGGGTCGATACCAGTTTTGCCGATCTCGACCCGGAAAGGCACAAGAGGGTGTGTTTCGAGAACAATACGTTTCACGGCATCGATACGCCTTGCGCCAATCCATTGCGGCTGCAGCACACGCAAAGCTCACCGTCATCAGCCTGGACCGTCAGTTCGCAGGGCCAATTGCCGTTCGGGGGCAGGGCGCGCGGGTGTGATGCGGTTGTTGCCCTGGGAAGCCTCAGGACATCGTTGAATGCGGTGCGCTATACCGCGCCATATGTCGAGTTGCGACAGGGATCGGGCCAGAGCGATATCCGCCTGCGCTGGTCCGAAAGCTTGCGTGGTGCGGTTTCGACCATTCTGCGGATTGATACCTGATTGATGTGGTGGGCCGCCTGAATGTAGGCGGCCCATCTTTAATAGCTGCGCCACAATCCAAATTTGATCCCGATGTTATCATCAGCCGAATTGCGCTCGGCACCCAGAATCCAGGTGAGTCTGCCCGTCTTTGGGCGATACATCAGCGAAGGTCGCACCCTCCAGTACCATGGTCGGTCCGAAACATAAGAAGTTTCGATCTGCAGGAGCGGGTCAAACCGTCGACCCGAGGACAGACCGGCCGTGAAATCCAATTTGCGGATCACTGCCTCATGGGTGCGGTTTTCGAGCGCTGCGTCGACATTGATCCATCCGCCTCCCAATCCGGTTTGAATGCTTTTGCCGTAGGAAAGTGTTGCTTTGTACATTGCCCAACTACTGTACTGGCGATGGTGCGCGCCAACGCCGAACTCGGCCGCCAGACGCCCTGCTGACCCCATGTCTGCAACCGGCACGCGTGCAAAGACCAGCGCGTGCCCATACAAATCCTGATGCTCCTCGGCATCCAGTCCGATCGTGAGTTTCGGCCGCAATCCCCACTCGGTATAAAGCGAGGATTTGTACTTGTAGACGTCTTCCTCTTTGAAAGCGGTCACAGATAACGCGGTGAAGCTTGACCCCTTCTCGCGGAGCCACGCACCGGACCATGCCGGAGTGCACACCATAAAAAGCAGCGGAATGACGAGAACCAGACGAGCCATGGGGGCAGCATCGGCAGACATGGTTAACGGATGGTTAGTTTCTTGTTCATCTTTGAGGAAGATTTTTTGATCCAAAAACATTGTCTATGTGCAGGAAAAGGGTGGCGTTTTCAAAAGCTGTGCTAGGCTCGGGTCAGCTATAAAGGAGGAGCCTTATGCCGCAGATTTCCAAAACCAACAGCTATCAGACTGTCATCACCACCTTCGAGATGACCCCCGGAACCTGCCAGGACCTTCTTGAGGCGCTGACCGATGCTTATGCCGAGTTCATTTCGAAACAGCCGGGTTTCATTTCAGCCGGATTGCATGTGAATGATGCCCAGACGCGGATTGCCAATTATTCACAATGGGAGCGTCGGGAGGATTTCCTGGCGATGTTGCGCACACCGGAAATGCGAGAGCGGAATCGCAGGGTTAACGAGCTGTGCAAGAGCTTTGAACCCGTGATGTACGACGTCGCCGAGACATTCGGTGAGACCTGATCTGAGTCAATGCACGGCCGCCACCGGTCGCGCAGTATAGCGGCACAACTACGGAGGCGCGAGCCATGTATCATAACATTCTTGTTCCCATTTCCTTTGATGCCGAACGGGACAGCTCGGCAGCGTTGAAGCTGGCAGAACTACTGTCGACGCCCGAGGCTGCGGTTACGCTGCTGCATGTGGTAGAGCACATTCCGGATTATGCGATCTCGTACATGCCCGCCGAGTATCTGTCCGAAGCCCGCAAGGCCATCCAGACCGAGCTTGATGCTCTGGCGGCGCGCGTCCCGAATGCGAAGGGGCAGGTGGTTGAAGGCCATTCCGGGCGAACGATTCTGGACTGGGCCGAAGTGAATAAGCCTGACCTGATCATCTTGGCTTCGCACCGCCCGGGGATGCAGGACCTGTTGTTGGGTTCAACCGCGACCCATGTGGTGCGCCACGCCAAATGTGCCGTGCATGTGGTGCGATAAGGTCGAGCTTTTTCCAAGCCGACCCCGATTGCGGCCATGGCTTTGCCACATACCGCGTGTAAGACCTATGGCATGACAACCGGGAAACAAACGAAAGACACCGATCCGAACCCTCGTCTTACACGGCGGCAACGGCGGGCAGACGCGTTGCGCAGGCAGGCTCTGTCTCCGGTGCGTATTCTACTGATGGTGCTGGCCTTGCCCTTAACCACAGGAATGATCGCAATCGGTGTCTACCTGCGCGTTTCAGACTACGAACGTCATGAAGCGGTGATCCATCTGATGGCACTGGCCGGGTGTGATGCTGTAGAGATGCTGGGATTCGGGCCTTTTCGCGAAGGAAGGCCCGGATATCATAAGCGCAATGACCCCGATGGCGATGGTGTCGCCTGTGGCTCGTTTGCCTTGCAGAAACCACGCAATGTCGCGATGCCGGGAGATATCCAAGCCAATCCCCGGAATCTTCAGACCCCGAAACAGCGCACTGTCGGAACGGCAAAGTTTTTGAAGCCTTGAATCGGTGGGGGGCGAAATCTTGAAAAGATTTCGGGGCGCTTTCTTTTCAAGAAAGCGTTGCGTGGCTCAGGTGAGCCAACGCACGGGTGCGCGGTTGCAGAAGATTACGATCTGGCCCGAGTTTTCCGCCACTTGATAACCGCGACGATTGATTTCGGCCATAAAACGCTCCATCCCGGCAAATCGCTCTATATCGCGCGCCTTGCGACGGATTACGCCACCTTGCTGCACCGCCTTGGAGGCGAATAGATCACTGAGCCAAACCTCAGGCGAGAGGGGAGAATTGCAGTTATACATCACCTATGATTTGGCGCAGCTAGGTTAATGCCGGGTAAAGAAAGTTGCACCCGCAAAGCGGGTCTTGCCTTGTCCTGACCAGAGCGCCACAGTCGCCGCGATGACTCGTGATGAATTCAATGCCTTTTGCTCGGACCTCAAAGCCACCAGCCATGTCGTGCAGTGGGGCAACGCAGATGTCTGGAAAGTAGGCGGCAAAGTCTTTGCCATCTGTGGTTGGAACGACGGAAAGGATGCGTTTACCTTCAAGGCTACCGATCTTGCCTTTGAGGTCCTCGGAGATGAGCCAGGTATCCGCCCAGCGCCCTATCTGGCATCGCGAGGTATGAAATGGCTGCAGGTTTACGATGAACGTGGCATGAGCGACGCGTCGCTGCGAGATCATATTGTAATCTCATACGATCTGGTCGTAGCTAAGCTGACCAGAAAGGCGCGGGCAGAGCTGGGCCTTTAAGGCGGTCAGTCTTTCATGGCGTGCAGCAGCTCAAGCAGTTTTTTCCGGTCATCATCGTCGGCATAGTCTCCGCTGGCCAGCCGTTCGGCGATGCTCAGGCGCAGACGGTCATGTTGTGTGCGAACCTCTTCGCCCGCCGTTTCAGCGAGGGTCTTCATGATCACTGCCACCGCCTGCTGCCGTTTGGTGGTGGGATTGGCGATGTAGTCCACAAGGCTTTGCTGTCCGGAATCAAGGATGTTTTCGGCCAGATCACGCAGTTGATCCCCATTTGGAAGCAACGGCGTAGGGGCATCTTGCGGTGGCATAATCTCAGGCGGGTTGCGCGGGGTTTCCGCTAGCGCATTGGTGCCGTCAACAAAGGCTTCGGTGATCATCCGCGTGATCCTGATCGCGCGCGGATCTTTAAACAAAGTCGAGGCAATAGCTACGCCGTAGTCGGTATAGACCCACGGATTGACCCGTCGGCCACCGCGGCCTTCGGGTTTTGAGATCACATTCTGTGATTGCAAATCCGCGACCTCTGCGTCGGAAAGCTGAAAGCGGTAGCCTTCGAACAGATCCTTATTGCGCGAGACGGCCTGATTGAAGGCGCTGACGGATTTTCCGTAAAACTGTGCCAGATCTTCTGCCAGAACCACGCGTACACCGCGCACCCGATGAATGGCGTTTTGGACCTCTTGAGGGCTTGGAAGGTTTTGCGGGTTCGTCATCATATCCGTTCGGAATCACAATTTGTGATTTCAAACGTGACGCAGGGCGCGCTGGGCTGCAAGTTTGAACTGCAGGTAGGTTCGATGTCTCTTGCCGAGAGGTTTGCCAGATTCGGCCAATACCCTGATGGAAATAACCTTTTTGAAAGAACAAGCTTGCCCTCTATCAAGTTGACAATCCTAATGGATTGACTGATACAAACGGAACAAGACCGGGCCGTTAGCTCAGCTGGATTAGAGCAGGGAACTTCTAATTCTCAGGTCGGGGGTTCGAGTCCTCCACGGCTCGCCATTTTTTCAGATGTTTTTCGAAACGGGGCAAGGGTACGGCCCTTATATCTGAATTCAAAGCGGTCGGTCAGACTGCACCACGCGGGTGCTTTCAGCTTTTCCCTCAGCGTTTTGGGCTGGTCGTAAGGTCCAACCGCATAAACGCGCTGTTTGGATCGGCGTCATAGCCATAAATCGGACCGCAATAGGAATATCCCAATGTTTCATATAGCTTGCGTGCTGCGTCATATTCCGAGAGATGATTTGCGCCAGTTTCCAGGACAAGTGCGGAAACGCCCTCGGCTCGGGCCAGATCGGCAAGATGGTTCATGATCACACGCGCCAATCCTCGGCCGCGCGCAGCAGCAACCACGTGCACCGATTTAACTTCGGCAGTGCCATCCGGCAGCGCCTTAAGCGCACCACAACCCAAGGGCTTACCCGCCTCATAAATAGCCCAAAAGCGAATGCCCGGCTCGCGTAGGGCATCAATGTCCAGCGTATGATTTGAGGTTTGCGGTGTCGCGTCCCAGCTATGGGCGAGATGCGCTTGAATGATCGGGCGCAGATCCTTGGCGCCGGGGTCTGCTTGGCGGATGTCGATCATTCACTGGGCCTTGTCAGTGGGTCCAGGGAGCGCGCCGGTCGGTGGCGAAATTCTCACCATAGCCGCGCGCCCGCAGGTTCGGCTTGCGCTTGTGCGGCTCGCATACCTGCGCGTCGATACCGTTGTCTTTGGCATAGTCCAGCGCCTCTTCCTTGGTATCGAACTTCAGACGCACCTGCGTTTGGGTGTCATTGGACGAGGTCCAGCCCATCAGCGGATCGACCTCACGCGCAGAAGCCGGGGCGTATTCCAGAACCCATTTGCGGGTTTTGGCCATCCCCGAGGTCATCGCGTTTCGCGAAGGCTGGTAAATCCGTGCGCGCATGTCGCCTCTCCGTACTCACTTGGTGGGCTTGTTTATGCGTCAGAGCGCGCGCCGGGACAAGATGACAATTGTCGCGGGTCGCATGGACTGCCTAATGACAGGTATTGTCATTAGTTCGGGGTAGATAGCGCGCAGACGTAAAAGGACAGCAGGATGCTTCACCAAGAACGCCACCTCGACATCAACGCCCGACCCAATGAGATTTGGGCCATCCTCCGCCGCTTTATGCATATCGATGAGTTTGCCCCGCAGGTGACATCGGTTGATGCTTTGACTGCCGGATCGGATGGTGTTGGGTCACAGCGCCGGTGTCACTTCGCGAACGGCACATCATTGGTCGAAGAGGTGACGGATTGGCAGGTTGACCGCGGCTACACCGTGCGGTTGTCGCAGATGGCGATGCCTCTGCGCGAAGCACAGGCGGCGATTGCCATCACACGGCTGTCCGACACGCGCAGCCGTGTTATCTGGAGTATGGATTTTCGTATGAAATATGGACCGTTGGGCTGGTTAATGGGACAAACCCTGTTGAAGATCATGATGGGCCGCGTGCTGGCCGAGAACCTGTCGGCCTTGGCGGCGAAGGTTCAAACGCACCGCGACGCCCAACCCCGGACCGCTTAGCTGAAAATGAATCCAGATCAGCCCTTGCAGATGGACAAAATAAGAACAAATGTAGGGGCCTGACCCGGAGCCCGCCCATGCCTTATGCCCATTCCGACAAGACTCAACTGACCGCAGACGACGTGCGCGCGCGTCTGAAACTGGAGGGCGGCAAGCAGTTCGTCATGCACACCGAGTTCGCACCGGCTGGCGACCAGCCGACGGCGATTAAAGAGCTGGCAGGTGGTGTGAATGATGGTGAGCGAGATCAGGTCCTGCTGGGTGCGACCGGGACGGGCAAGACCTTCACCATGGCCAAGGTGATTGAAGAAACGCAGCGGCCTGCGATCATCCTGGCGCCAAATAAGACGCTGGCAGCGCAGCTGTACGGGGAATTCAAGGGCTTCTTCCCAGAGAACTCGGTCGAGTATTTCGTTTCCTATTACGACTATTACCAGCCAGAAGCCTATGTGCCGCGGTCGGACACGTACATCGAGAAAGAGTCGCAGATCAACGAACAGATCGACCGGATGCGTCACTCGGCCACGCGGGCGCTGCTGGAACGCGATGACGTGATCATCGTCGCCTCGGTCTCGTGCATCTACGGTATCGGTTCGGTCGAGACCTATGGAGCGATGACACAGGATCTGAAGGTGGGTCATGAGTATGACCAGAGGCAGGTGATGGCTGATTTGGTTGCCCAACAGTACCGCCGCAACGATCAGGCTTTCCAGCGCGGGTCCTTCCGGGTGCGTGGCGATTCCCTGGAAATCTGGCCGGCCCACCTTGAGGACCGTGCTTGGAAATTCTCGTTCTTCGGCGAGGAACTGGAAACCATCACCGAGTTCGACCCGCTGACCGGCGAACGCGCGGCAACGATGGAGCAGGTGCGGGTCTATGCGAATTCGCACTACGTCACGCCGAAGCCAACAATGAACCAAGCGATCATTGGGATCAAAAAGGAACTCCGCATCCGGTTGGACCAGCTGGTTGGCGAGGGCAAGCTGCTGGAAGCTCAAAGGCTGGAACAGCGTACGAACTTCGATCTGGAAATGCTTGAGGCCACCGGCGTTTGTAACGGGATCGAGAACTACTCACGCTTCCTCACGGGCCGTGCGCCGGGCGAACCGCCGCCAACCCTGTTCGAATTCATCCCCGACAACGCCATTGTCTTCGCCGATGAATCCCATGTCAGTGTCCCGCAGATCGGCGGCATGTACCGTGGCGACTATCGGCGCAAGTTCACGCTGGCCGAACACGGGTTCCGCCTGCCGTCCTGCATGGACAATCGACCTTTGAAGTTCGAGGAATGGGACGCCATGCGCCCGCAATCCGTCTTTGTCTCGGCCACCCCGGCGAAGTGGGAGATCGAACAGACCGGCGGTGTCTTCACCGAACAAGTGATCCGCCCCACGGGTCTACTGGACCCAGAGGTTGAAATCCGCCCGGTGTCGATGCAGGTGGACGACCTTCTGGACGAGGTGCGCAAGGTGGCCGCCAACGGATTCCGCACGCTGGTGACAACGCTGACCAAACGCATGGCCGAGGACCTGACCGAATACCTGCACGAACAGGGCATCAAAGTGCGCTACATGCACTCGGACATCGACACGCTGGAACGCATCGAAATCCTGCGCGACTTGCGGCTGGGGGCGTTCGATGTGCTGGTCGGCATCAACCTGCTCCGCGAAGGGCTCGACATCCCAGAATGCGGGCTGGTCGCCATTCTGGACGCGGATAAAGAGGGTTTCCTGCGCTCGGAAACCTCGCTGATCCAGACCATCGGCCGCGCCGCGCGCAACGCCGATGGGCGGGTGATCATGTATGCCGACAAGATCACCGGCTCGATGGAGCGCGCCTTGGGCGAAACCAACCGCCGCCGCGCCAAACAGCTCGCCTATAACGAAGAACACGGCATCACGCCTGAGACCGTGAAGAAAAACGTCGAGGACGTTCTGGCCGGTCTCTACGAAGGCGATGTCGACATGAACCGCGTCACCGCCACCATCGACAAACCGATGCACGGCGCGAATCTCGAGGCGCATCTGGACGGTCTGCGCGAGAAGATGCGCAAAGCCGCCGAGAACCTCGAATTCGAAGAGGCCGCCAATATCCGGGATGAGATCAAACGTCTGGAAGCGGTCGATCTGGCCGTCGCCGACGACCCCATGGCGCGCCAATGGGCGGTCGAGAAAGCCTCGGAAGACGCGGTGAAATCGCGCGGGCGGTCAACGGCTGGCAGGCCGGGGCAGCGGGGTGGGAATGTGAAGAGACGGAAGCGGTGAAGAAGATACATGGTAAAGCTGAAGCACTCAGAGTTGAGAACTATCGATGGCCTCTTCGATATGGCCGATGGCTATCCGCTTAACTTTACCAACAAAACATTAGCTGAGTTCTTTGAGGACGAGTTGAACGAAGACATCTATGCAGATCGCTTCGCGTTTAAAGGAACATCAAAGGCCAATAGAATAAGGGCATACCTGGAGTTAGCCAGCCCGATGCAAGCGGGAAGACTCCTTCGTGCACTTTGGACTTACAAAAACCAAGAGCGTGAAGCAGAGTTTCAGCGCAACCAGCAAATGGTCGCATCCGGCTTCATGGACGTTGAGCAGTTGGAGGTTTCCCAGTTTGCGTTCTTAGACCAAGACAACGAGTTTGACGGTTTGATTGCAGCGGTGGAAGGCAGAAGTCAGAGCGAAGTTGTGTCCGCAGCTTCAATTCTTGCCAACAGCTTCAATTTTGACACCGTTGCTCTGGAAATTGAGAGAGCTAAGAACTTTGTAGATGAAGATCCAGAAGATGCGATTACAGCAGCATGTTCGTTAATTGAGAGTATTTGCCGATCTATTCTAGTCGAGCTCGAATTGCCGTTGCCGAAAGAGCTTTCAGTCAAACCGCTGTATAAAGCAGTGCGTGTACCGCTAGGCCTGGCTCCGGACAAACCAGATTTAGAACCTCAGGTCGCCGCTGATGTAAGAGCCATTCTGTCCGGTCTTTCCGCGGCAATAGAAGGGATCGGCGCCTTGCGAACACACGCTGGCGATGCGCATGGCCGCGAGAAAGGCCGTCCGAGAGTTGACACCAGAATTGCTCGTCTTTCTGTCCACACTGCGTCTGCGATCACAGTTTTTCTTATCGAAGCATGGAGCCGCCTCTATCCGGAGCGTGTTTTGCCGAACGCGGACCAAAAAACTTGCAATCAATCGTAGGATGGGTTTCCAACCCATCACTTTGGCACCCATCCTGATGCGTGATGGGGTAAAACCCCATCCTACAAACCGCGTCATAAAAAGGGCGGGAAATCCCCGCCCTGCCAATCAGCCCTTATCCCAAAGGGCAACCACATCATACCCAACCGGTGTTGGCGGGCCTTCCAGATATTCCGCAAACTGACCCCAGATCTCGGCCACTTTGGGCGCGTTTGCGTTCGAGGTCTCCTCGCTTTCCACAACCGAGATCACAAAGCCTGTGCCATCCTCGTTCATCGCATTGGTGAAACTGTGCATGCCTGGCATGCCCATGATTTCGGATTTCAAAGTGTTCAGAAAGCGTAGGATGGGTGCTCGCACCCATCTCCCACCGTGACTATACAACAACCGATAAAACCCTCTCAGATCACGGTGCCAACGTCTTAGAAGTCAAACAGCTCATCCAGAAAGCCGCCGCGTTTCTTCTTTTTCCGGTATCCGTGATCGGACCGGTCATCATAACCCCGCTGCGGCGGTGGCGGCGGCGTATGGTCGGCAGAGCGATCGATGATTTTGTCCAGCTCTCCACGGTCCAGCCACACGCCACGACATTGCGGACAATAATCAATCTCGACCCCGCTCCGCTCGGTGATTACCAGCTGAGTTCCATCAATCGGACATTGCATCAGACGCTCTCCTTTTTCTGTCCTGAACAGATGGGAGCGCGCGCAGGGTTTTTCACCCTACTGCGACCGCACGTCCCGCTATGGGCAAAGCTGTAGGGTAGAGTTGGCCCGGTCCCGCGCTGCCCCCTTCAGCATTGGAATTCACAAATTGAGGTTCCAAATGGTTGCCATGACGAACCCTAAGAAATTTCTCAGCAGCTGATGGGCGCATAGACCCATTGTCTCTGTCTTCGAGCCCTCAATGCTGGGTTGGATACTCCCCAAAACGCGATGGAAATGTGCTTAGGGCTCACCTCAAAACGCAGGCGAAACCCAAACGTGAATTGGTCTAACGAGATGCGTGCAACGAGACCGCAGAACGACCCGAGTTTGGACAAAATTCCGCCCAAAATCGTCAATAGCCGCCGCAGTGCAACAGATCGAATACAGATTGGAAATCAATGAAAAAGGCAGCTCTTCTTCTTGCCCTATTGCCAGCAGCCGCAGTTGCTGAGGAGCGGGTGTTTGAATGTGAGGCACCGGATGCGGAACACCCGGAAATGGCCGCTCGGCTTGTGAAGTATGATGGCCAGCAAAAGGGCCACATCACGATCGGGGATATCGACAAGGATGTGGATGTGTTTCCCGGTCTCGACACCCTGACCTATCTGTATGTCGGTGAGGATTACACGCTGAATTATAACGTTCACCCTGAGAAGGGCACGTTTGATTACTCTGCCTCTGGCAGCAAGTCAGGATGGGGCAAGGGAACGTGCGTAGAGACCACGGGCCAATAATGGCGTTCGAATAGAGTGGTTTAAGGCGCGGTCGAGACGGCAGTCTGGTCGCGCCTTTGCTTTTGTTCCGAGATCAAGTTCGCACAGCTGATCCAAGCATTTGCAACTTAATTACGAGCCAAGGCGGAACTTAGTCGGTGTCATTCCGGTCTGGCCCCTGAAAAAGCGTGTGAAATGGGATTTGTCGGAGTAGCCGAGCATCAGACCGATCTCAGCTATTGTCATTTTGTCTTCTCCGAGGTGCTCCTTGGCGACATCGACACGCAGCCGTTTGATTTCACGGGGTAGCGTTGTGCCTTGTTGCTGAAGCGCTTTCAGAAACCGTTCCGGCTGGATTCCCAGCATTCCGGCCACCATCTCTGGTCCCAAATCGGTTTCATCCAGTTTGTCGCGTAAGACAGAGCGCAAAGCTGCCACCACGGTTACTTCTTCCTCTTGTTGAGGTGAGGCTATGGGCTTGGCAGAGCCCTCAGAGACATGGTGCAAAAACAACCATTCCACAGGAAAACTAATCTGCATTCCGGGATCAGTCCCAAGGCCAACCTCGATCCCTTTGTAATCGATAGGTAGTCCGTTGATGTACCTGCTTTCCCATCGCACACGCGAAGAATCCCAGGCATCTCCGACGACGGTCTGCAATAGGCGTACATAGATTGCGGCACCAAAACCGGTCACCTGAATCGGCGGCACAGTAGGCTCTTGTTGCCTTTCGATTCGATAAGTCGCTTTGTCTGCTTCAACGACAAGGCTATGTCGCACAGAATTGGATTCCTGCGGTACAAGCCCCACGAAACGGGTAAAGAACTCGAACAGCGTCTTTGTCGATTGCAGTGCCTGAGCGAACGGAGGCCACTGTTGCAGGTCAAACGTCTCCCCTACTTTCAGTCCAAGGTATCGATCCCCTGATACTTCTGAGAAGGCATTTACCAAACCATAGACCAACTCTGAGTGCACGAACACGGCTGGGTCAGACAACAGTTCGGCTTTCAGGCCGACCTGATCCAATGCTGGTTGCGGATTGATCTTACGTTCGGTGAGATATTGCAGGAACGGAGCAGCTAAGGAGAGGCGAATAAAGCCCTCGCTATGCTCTTGAGAGGTGGAGTTGAAAGGCAAGCTCGTCACCCTTGTCTGGATTAGTTTTAAGAAGTGGCCATTTTTTCAATCACATTCGAACATCCTAATTCGAAAGTGGCAACTGAGCCAAGATTTTCCGGACTACAGTTTGCAAAACACGAATATGAAGGGAGTACTTATGTCCGGCCTACGATTGTCCCTTTGCTCGACGGTAATTGTCGCTGCAGCTCTTTCTTTTTCAACGTCCGCGCATGCTCAGGATCAAGAAGAACCCCAAACGCTGTTTACTAACGTGCATGTCTTCGATGGCGTGAATGAACAGCGTATCGAGAATGCCAGCGTATTGGTCGAGGGTAATCTGATTAAGGCCGTATCAACCGATGCGATCGATGCCCCCAGCGCCACGGTCATTGACGGAGAGGGACGGACACTGACCCCCGGATTTATTGAACTGCACGCGCACCTCATGCTGATGGGGCCCACCTTGCCCGCGATGGAGGCCAACACAACTTGGGAAGATTTTGCCATACACGGTGCGCGAATGGCCGAGATGTATTTGATGCAGGGCTTCACCACAGTCAGGGATGCGGGTGGGGCCAACGGCGGGTTACGCCGTGCAATTGACGCAGGTCAAATAGACGGCCCGCGTTACTTTCCATCTGGTGCATTTATCGGAACGCGAGGTGGTCACGCTGACTTCGCGAATTTCACCGCACCGCCCGGGTCTGAAACAAACATGAGCAGGCTGAACTTGGCGCAGGAAATTAGCGGTGTTGATGACGTTTACAAGTTCGCACGCAACAATTTCCGCATGGGCGCGACGCAGTTGAAGTTCATGCAATCTGGTGGCGTCGTTTCGGCCTTCGATCCGTGGCAGTTGTTGGCTGGATCGCCTGAGGAAATCAAAGCTGCGGTACAGGTGGCAAACGAGTATGGCAGTTATGTCATGGCGCATTCCTATCGGAAGGAAGCAATCCTGAGCGCGCTAGAGGCGGGTGTGATGTCGATCGAACACGGCTTCTCGTTTGACTGTGAAATTGCCCAAGTCATGAACGAAAAAGGGGCATATATTACGACCAACCTGACGGCCTTCGATCCCGGATTGCTTGATATTCCGGCAGTGGCAAATGTCCCGTCGAGCCTTGCCAAAGCAAAATCCGCCTCGGCCACATTTGCGGGCTACATCGACAATATGAAGGAATGCCCGGTGAAGCGAGGGTTCCAGACCGACTGTGTTGGTTCGGTCGAGGCATGCAATATCCAGATTGCCTACGAGAAGCACCTGAACAATGAGTTTTTTGGACCCTACACGTCGATGGTGACGTTGACATCGACGGGTGGTGAGGTGGTCGCTTTGTCAGGTGACTTTATGAACCCGTATACCGCCGGAAAACTGGGCGTTATCGAGGAAGGAGCTTATGCGGATATCCTGCTCATCGATGGTAACCCACTTGAAGACTTCTCGGTTGTTGGCACGGGTGATCAATGGTTCGGTGCCGACCCGAGGCCTGAAAGCCCAGATACGATCCGCCTGATCATGAAGGACGGCGTCATCTACAAAAACACACTGGATTGACCTGTCTGAACAGCCGGAGAGTATTTATGCGACATTGCTTCCGCTCCGTAGTATTCGCAGGGTTGGTTTGGTGTGCTCATCCTGTCATGGCGACGCCAGGAACCGCGTTAGACTGGTCTGACCTGCCTGACCCGTCCGCGCAGGTCTTTGAAGACCCCTATCGCGAACTTAGCGCTGAACAGTTCGACGATGTTCTTTACGTCGTAAGGCTGCGCGGCAGATTGCAGCGGGAATCTGGTAGCAATGAAGAAAGGCAGAAATGGCAAGAGCTTCTGACCGAGACTGAGGATGCCTTGGCGGCTGATGGGATTGATGTCGACTGGCTACTCGACCAGCGAGAGGTCGTGACGGAACGTCGAAGAAAGGCTGGTACAAACGGAAATCCGCAATTCGACGGTCAAACAATCACACTCGCGGGCTTTGCCATTCCCGCTCCGAGTGATCCGGACGGGCGACCTGTCGCGTATCTGGTGCCGGAACGCGGGATGTGTAGTCACATGCCTCCTCCTCCGCCCAACCAGATGATCCGTGTGCGGTTGAATGGAGACTGGACGCCCAGCTATTTCCACGAACCTGTTCGGCTTACGGGCACTTTGACCATCAATCCTTCTGTTCAGAACATGATGGTTGTGGACGGCCTTATGCCTATGAATGCGACGTTCCAGTTGGAGACGGAACGCGTCGAAACTCTGGAAACTGAAGCAGACAGGCTGGAATGGAAGCAGCGCGCCGCCGATCGTATCCGTGCGGCGGGCAATCGCAAGACCGGTAGGGCAAGGGCGTCTGAATGATAAGACTTCTGGTTGCCGCTTTGAGCATTGCCTTCGCTGGCGCAGCGTCGGCTCAGGGACTGTCCGGGCCATCTTCGGTTGAAGCTGATCTAGAGCCCGGCGATGGGCTAACCGATCCGCAATACCGTTCCGATTTTCCACGCAACATCGCACCAGGTTGGTTTCAGTGGAAAGACCGACTGGCCGAGGACGGTTTTCGCTTCAATATTGATTACCTGGCATTGGGCCAATCCACGAATGCTGATCTGGGAACTGGCGAAGCGGCAAGCGGAATTGCACGTTTTTACGGCAGTTGGCAGGCAACTGATCGCGGCTCTTTGACATTCAAGATCGAAGACCGGCACAGCTACACCGATGTTGCCCCGCAATTCCTAGGACTGGATGGCGGAGCGCTTTCGATCACTGGGACAGCCTTCAACGATAATGGTTTGCTGCTGACCAATCTGTTCTGGACGCAAAGGGCCGAGAACGGCGCGTGGACACTGCAAGTCGGGCAGATTGATGTAACGGACTTTGTGGACATTTATGGGTTGGTCAGCCCATACAGCGGTTTCCAGAACCTGTCTTTCAATACCAATCCGACTATTAACACACCCAATCAAGGCCTTGGCATTGCCGGTGGAGTAAAGCTGAGCGAAAACTTCTACGCTGTTGCGAGCATCTCAGACGCAAACGCCGACCCGTCTGATCCAAACTTTGATGTGTTTAGCGATGGCAATCTCTTCAAGTCACTCGAGCTTGGTTACACCTCCGGCTTTGATCGCATCTACTTTGACAATATCCACCTGACCCTTTGGCACGCGGATTCAGCCGACGATGGCAGCCGCCCTGAAGACTATGGGGCCGCGTTTTCAGCGGCGTGGTTTGTTGGCAATAAATGGATGCCATTCTTCAGGGCAGGGGCCTCAAAAGGGACAGCGGCGCTTTATGATCGGTCCGTTTCTGCAGGTCTGGGATATTACGGTCGCAATACCGATCTGGCCGGGCTGGGACTGAACTGGGCCGAGGCAAGGGGCATAGACGGTGATCAGTTCACGCTCGAAGCATTCTATCGTTTTTCAATATCACCCGGGCTGCAGATCACGCCATCACTGCAGTTCATTTCTGACCCGCTGCTGAACCCCACGCAGGATAGCATTATGCTGTTCGGTCTAAGAACTCGGATCGTTTTCTGAGGTGGGGCGAAAGCAGACTCCAAAAATAACAAAACATTCAGTTTTGTCGATAAAAGGGAGGATCCATCCATGCGTACCTTGTTTCTGGCGGGCACGTTGTCTGTTTTTTCGACACTAGGCGCCGCGCAGACTTACGACATCGTCATTCTCAACGGTCGGGTCATGGACCCGGAAACTGGGTTCGACCAGATTGCTAACGTTGGAATAAGCAACGGCTGGATCACTGCGATCACCGACGAAGATATTAACGGCAACCAGTCCATCGATGCGACAGGGCACGTTGTGGCACCCGGATTTATCGACCTTGAGCAACACGGGTTGGACCCTTGGGGTATCAAAGTAAACCTTAGGGATGGCGTCACAACTCAAATGGATTTTTAGGTCGGAGCCGCTAACATTGATGAATGGTATGAAGCACGAGAGGGCTCAACGCAGGCAAATTATGGCACGGTGGTTGGACAAGAATTCGCACGGATGCGGGTCCATGATGGGCTCGTGCTTGAAGGTGGAGATATAGACTTCCGGAACTTCTTCGCACTGAGGGCACAATCTGTGGAAGACGGCGTCGAGGGGTGGTCTTCTGTACCAAGCAACCGTGAGCAGATGAACGAAATCACTGCCCAGCTGGATGAGGGACTACGTCTTGGAGCACTCGGTGTGGGATCGACCATCGGTTACGCCCGCGAAGGTATTACTACCTATGAGATGTTCGAAGCACAGCGGGCTGCGGCGCGTTACGGTAGACTGACTTCCGTCCATCACCGATTTCATCCCAGTGCTTCGACGCCGACAGAAACACAGACGGGTGTAAATGAAATCTTGGTCAATGCGATGGTGCTTGGTGCCCCGCTGCACATTCATCATGACAATGATTATGGGTGGTGGGAAAATCAGGAAAAGCTCCAAATGGCCCGCGACCAAGGCTACAACGTCTGGTCCAGCTACTATCCTTGGACTGCCGGATCGGGAAACTACGGCGCTTCGATCATCGCCCCAGAAAACTGGGAGGGTTCGATGGGGTACAAATACGAAGACACCATCTTTGATCCCCAGCTCGATCGCTTCGTGACAAAAGACGAGTTTTTGAGCTTCGCTGAGAATGAACCGGGACGGACAGCCATAGTTTTTAGCCCTCCAAGAGAGCAATGGCTGAATGATTGGATCACCATCGCAGGCTATGGCATCTCGGGCGACGGTATGGCCGGGCTAGACATCGAGGGCAACTTGATGAGTTGGGATGCTCCTTACGAAGACTATGCCGGGCATCCTCGGTCAGCAGGCAGCCACGCGCTTGTCTTGAGACTGGCTCGCGAAGCGAATGTGCCGCTTATGCTCACACTCACTCAGCTAAGTTACATCCATGCGAAGCGCTTAGGTGACACAGGGTTGCGAGCAATGCAGGTGCGTGGGCGTATGCAAGAAGGCATGGTCGCGGACATCACGATTTTCGACCCGGAATCTGTGACCGAAAAGGCGAACTATACTCTCGGTCAGCAAGGTCTTCCGTCAGAAGGCATTCCGTACGTGCTCGTTAACGGAACCCTTGTTGTTAACAAAAGTGAAGTTCAGCGAGATGTTTATGCCGGACAGCCGATCCGGTTTCCAGTCGAGGAGAGCGGACGTTTCGTTCCGGCTGGTCGCGAGCAGATCATGGGTATTCTCACACCCGATACCGGTACGGCCCGTCCAACACTGCTCGATGACATCACAAATGGTGAAGCTAGTGTCGCACCTGTTGATCCACCAACTAATCAGTTTGCATCGATAGAGCCCACCGACCCCTTTGATTGGTTTACTCCTCGCAACGGTCTAGATGACGGTGCCCTGTTCTTTTGCGTCGTGCATGCTCGCTTCGAGGACCGTGCAACGGTAAATCGTGATTATGCGAAGGCCATGATGTCCAAAGCGGGCGGACTTAGAGGTGCTAGTCGCGTAAGACCTTGATCCACTGTGGGGAAAGGGTGGTGGGTGATGAGAGACTCGAACTCCCGACATCTTCGGTGTAAACGAAGCGCTCTACCAACTGTTACACAGACGCTCCGCTGTCTGAGCTAATCACCCGTGACGGAGATGTGTGTTTTCCCAAAGCATCAACTGCGGTTTTCTCAGGTGAACCCTCGTGGTTCGAGTACGACACTTACTGTAACAGAATCAGAGGTCAAGTCGTTACATGTACGGGTAGGTGGATTACCACTCGATCTGTGAGCGGCTGTCGGTGTAGTTGTTGCCGATGATGTGACTCGTAAGGGTGTTGAGAGGATAACAAAGCTGTAGACGTGGCTACGCAGCAGAGATGTTGCGCGTCTATGAGAGACATTTGATTGTCCCACCAACAGTTGGGCTAGTAACCTCCCGAGTTAGCTCCAAAATCAACGGTCTCCCGTTCCATTTTTGAGACCTGCCCTCGCACTATTGACCAATAAAGCTCGTCAATCTGATCCCTGTCCATTTGTGCTAGCTTAGCCTCAGAGATACCACGGATTAGTGAGATTACGTGTATCTTGTCGGCAAGTGTAAAGCTGTCGAAATCTGGGATGTATGTGGTTCCCTCCCGATTATAGCGGACTTCTCGATAGGCTTTCACAAATGTCTTTCTTCGATCTGTCATGTGGGCCATTCCATATTCGCTCATTTTCTTCTTCAAGAAAGCGTCCATACGGAAAAGCTGTCCCATGTCAGTTGATTGTCTGAAGAAGAAGATCCAGCCGACGGAACGTTCTTCGAACCTGCAACCGGTCACAATCAGATTTAGTTTCCACAGTACTTCTTCCGTTGTTGCGGTGCCTTTAAGTGTCCTGAGGCATCCTACAATCGCACGGAACATTTTCTTGTAGGATCGATCTCTTATACTTAACCCAGACCGTCTTATTCTGTACCCAAGGTAGTCCGTACCGGCCTCAACATGGGATATCTCGGTCTTACCACTTTCCTCTTCAAGCGGGTGTGTTTCTAGTTTGAGCTTCTCTGAAAGATGTGTGCTCACTTCGGAGTGAACGTCGGCAACCGTTTCCGAGTCAGCCAGAATCAAAATGTCGTCGACATACCGGAAGTAGTTAAACTTGAGATCGCAGGTGAAATCAAAGTCACGCAAATAGATCATCGAGAGAATATTTGAGATACTTAATCCTTGTGGTACTCCAACTTTCCGCTCTTCCTTTTCATCAAATCCTATCGGTGTTGTAATTGCTTGGGAAACCAGTTCGAGTGCCGGAGTATCCGATACTCGAAGGGCAAGTTGGTTGAGCAGTATTTCGTGGACTATACTGGGGTAGAAGTTTATTACATCCATCCTCAAGAAACGGTCTTTGGGTGACGCCACGCTTGCTGCATATGCGACGCGCTTTATGGTGTCGTGAGGTGGTTTCATTCGGCAGTCATCAAAAAACTCCGTGAGATAGTCGCACAGTGCCCGAAGAACGATAGTGTCGCGGACCGTTGGCATCGCTATCTGTCTAGGCGGTTTTTGATAGTTTTTTAGGATCAGCTTTTCTTTGTACCGGGTGAAGCGATATCGCCCGGTAGAGAGTTTTAGTGAGGCTGATGCGATTTCCTCTTCGATCCGCTTTTCAAGGGTCTTCGCGCTTACACCGTCTAGGCCAACCACTTTTGTGTCGACAACTCGCTCCTCGAAAATGCGGAGTAGATTTTCTTCCGAAAAGCAGCTGTCGAACACTGCGGAAGTGCTATGCGAAAACATATATCAAAAAAATCACTATGAGCGGTGCGAACACCAAGGCAAGGAGAAGCAAAAACGAAGCAGCTTCCAAAACAATGTAGCGAGCAGCTCTCAAAAAGCCCATCGAGACCGGCCCGCTCGCGTTTTTTATTTGTGCGCCTTCAATAATGATCTTGCGAAACAAAAAGCGCTCGTTGTCTAAATCACTGTGGTTCGGGTATTTATTTAGGATTTCTTGGTACCTTGCTCTCTTCTCTCCGTCATCTAAGTCTTCATCGTATAGATGTTGAAGCTCTAAATAGCATTCTCGGTGATCACGTGCCCTGTCTCCGAAACTCAACCCCCAAATCACCAAAGATGCACAGAGAATACTTGCAGAGAGTACGATGGAGATTTCGGAGCTATAAGGTCCAATTGGCGTGCCTGCCAAGTGTTGCTGAAAGACAGAGAACCCTAATAGCGCAACCGAATAAACTGTAAGCAGCACGTGTGAGAGCTTGTCCAAATGAACATACTTTCCGTGTGCCGCCATCCGAATACGGCTAGTTATCCAAATTTTTCCGAAAGGATCGGTATTCTGCTCACTCAAATTTTGTCTCCAAATGTGTGCGGACGTAATATATTCACAGTTTAGACCCCAAGAATGTCTAGAGGTAGCTTTCGCTGGGTGTTTCGACCCGTGCTTTAAGTTTAGTCCCTGCTTTGGGAACTAGCGACATGCGCTCCGCCCGCACACACGCTCAACCTATGATTTAAACTGTTCGTTTTCAATGGGTAAGATAAAGTCTTAGCCTCTTCAATTGGAACCCGGTGTGAACCGCTGAAACGTTCAGGCAACTAAGCTGAGTGCTCGTATATACCCAATCCACTTGTAGACCGAATGGGCAATCGACTGGAATGTCCTAACCGAAACGATGTTTCCCTCACTGCAGCAGCCAAGTGGCCTTTCCCTTGGAAAACTAGGCAACACAGCTAACGAATGCTTCGAGCAGATGCTAACAACCATTAGCTGTGCAAATTTTCGTCCGTTTCAGCGCTGGGTTTCCACAACAACTGTCTGATGGGCCTCATTGATGATCCGATAGACCGATCTCTGAGAAATACTTAAGCGCTGGGCGATCTCGTGCTTCTTGTAGCCTTGCCCTAGTAGCTGAAGCACCTCTGAAGCCCTCATGCGTGCCGTTGGTTTTCTGCCTTTGTATTTTCCCTCAGCTTTGGCTTTTGCTATTCCCTCTCGCTGCCGCTCCAACATCATCTCTCTCTCGAATTGAGCGATGGACCCAAGGACATTCAGCATCAGCTTCCCCGTAGCCGTTGAAGTATCAAGGGACATATCGAGTACTCTTAGAGCGACGCCTCTTTGAGTTAAGTCATCCACGATCTCGCCCAGATGCCTGACTGAACGAGCAAGGCGGTCAAGCTTGGTGACAATGAGGACATCTCCTTCTCTACAGTAGCTGAGAGCTTCACTGAGCGCCTCTCTTCGGGCAACAGAGGAGACTTGTTCGGAGTAGATTTTCTCGCATCCAACTTCCGAGAGTGTCTTCTGTTGGGCTTCCAGTCCGGCTTGTTGTTCTAGTGTAGATGTTCTTGCGTATCCGATGATCATGGTGGTGATCTCCTTTAGGTTCTTAGACGTTGAGGCAATTGCTTGCCAAAAGCCGAGATCGACTTCATTGCCACCATTTCCGCCACCCTCAGCAGATGGACACAGAACCTTGGCCTATTGGCAGCGTTTTTTGTCTGGAAACAAAGGGGTGGGGGGTTTTAGAAACCGACTTCAAAAAGCAGGGGATTATTGTTCTTATTATTACCTCTGAAAAACGGTCCCTCGGTCCATGAAAGGGGCCATCTCACGCGAAGTAGCCTCACTCGAGCTTAGGGTTCCGCAAAGTTATGGAACTAAACCACCAAGGGTGGATAGTATGTGTTTGCCTCCTGCGGAAGTATGTCGCTCAGTGCAGGTGAAAGAGGAAGCTGCTACCTTGGACTGATCCAAAATAGACTGAGAAATCATTTTAGATGAAGCTGCTGATGGGTTAGCTCTCAACTAATCTCATTAGTAGGAAGAGGATCAGCTTCTATCGAGTTCTTTCAATTGACACGATGCCCAGCGCTGAGAGTAATTCAATGTCAACTGTATAACTTTTTAGAAGCTTCCTCAGTATCCAATCCTCTATCTTTAAAAGCCCACCGTATGCCGGCATAACAAGACATACAGTGGACCCGGTGCTAGTGAGTTCCCCAAGGTTTTCTTCTTTTACGGGTTCGGCCATAAGATACTGTTCGTAAAAGAAAAAAATGGGTCACCACACTTTTGTTTTTGTGGTGCCCAAATCAGGACCTGATCTTGGTCCATTCCTCAGGTGGAACTTCACCTTCCCACAACCAATTCAGCAACAACTTCTGCATCCGCAAAGATGGCAAAAACAGCGTTATCGGTTTCCCATCTCGGATTTGAGTTCTCCAGAGCCACTGGATCAGTTCAGTTAAGGCATAATCATCATTAGAGATTACGTCTGGACCACCGAACCAATTTAGGATCGAAGGATTGAGATTTTGATCGTAGAGGTAAATTGCATGGGTACAGTGCTTGTAATCGTTCGTACCACGAGTTGTATTCGGCACCCAAGTGGCTCTAGTCTTGGAGCGACCACAGGGAGATAGACGACTACCGCTGGCATAAGGCCCCGGCTTAAAAGCAGTTAGCAACTCACCATCACTACCAACCTTTGGACTTCTTCCGTTCCGATACCATTTAGACTTGGGACACGTGATCAGAATGTTTTCAAGGCTTATCTCGGAAAGACGGTAACGCCTAAGACCACTGAGAGCATTGGGGACTACTTCCTCCAATTTCTTAGAGTTCTTCTTTGTCTGGCTATTGTAGGAGAGGCTGATTCCTCTGATCGAGCGGATGTCTTGGATGGTGATGAGCTGCCTAGCCTTACGGACAAACTCTCGCTCGATCTCTGGTGAACCTGTGTCGTGTACTGGGTCTAACCCGAGGCGCTTGAGGTAAGCGTACATGATCGACCCCTCAGCTTTGTAAGTGTATACGGTTAGAGAGTTGCCAGCCTTGAGCAGACCCTCAGGCATGACCGCAATGTTAATGCCATCAGTGATATGATAGAGACGACCAGCATTGGCTGTTCTAAAGATATCAGGCCTCAATGCATCGTCGACTTCATCTATGTTCCTAGCCCATAGATCGGTCGGTGTGATCAATCCAGTATCAGGATCAATAACTATGTAACCCGCGTTTACGTAGAACTCTTCCCAAGACTTCTTTTTGACTCGGTACCCGTCCTCAACAACGGTCATGACTTCATCAATGATGATTTCGTAACCATCCAACAGCCCCATCTGAGCAACGTCAGCAAGGTTATTGAACATGGCGTGAGTGGTGACGACGTTGTGTCTCGCCTCCAGCAGTGCAATCAGATGATCTTTCTTGGTTTCAATTTCTCGGTCGTCTTGGACTACCTCTGGCTGTCTCACGGACACACGGGCTTCTCGGATGATGCGATCACACTCTGACAACAACGGAGTCACGATAAGATAGCGTTTCGTTGCCTCAAAGTTGTTGATCATCTCAGTTGTCTTCCCTGTACCACATGGTCGATCAAAGATGACAACACGGCGGACTGGGGATGTTGAATCGGCAAATGGCAGAGGATCATGCCTCATAGTTTTTAACCTTTTTTTGAAGTGTTTGGATTGGGAGTTGCCTGAGTTGGTGCTCCTCGGTCGGAGCTGCTTCGGCTCCTTAAGGGTACAGTTGGAGACCCCTATGCGCTGGGCGTGACAGAGGCGCTGGCGGGCAAACTGCTGACTGTTACACTTCGTTTAATGAGCTCTGGTGAAGAAAAGTCCCTCACTTTCTGGGAAAGCGGACCTTGGTTGTTGTGCAGCGAATGGCGCAACGGAGCCCAAAGTGACCGATGTTGCGTTCGGCACAAATGTCAGCACTGCGCAAACTGCTGACTTTGCAAAGTCTTACCGTTGGCCCTCTGCAAAGCGTCAAGTACCCATGCAATAGTCCGTGAGGTCCCTATCCGTGAGTTGTGGACAGGTGCCTCATGGCATTCGGTTCTGACGAGCCAATTCGGTGGGTGTCATACCTTCCCAACGGCGAATTGCACGCGTGAACGAAGATTGGTGCGAATATCCAAGTGCTGCCGCCAATTCCATGAATGCGCCTTTGTCCAACTCGACCCAGTCGGCAGCCGCTTCTCTTCTGCTTCCAGCGAGAAGCTCGGAAAAGCTTGTGTTTTCGACACTCAAGAGCCTTTGGAATGTGCGTGTGCTAACGCCCATCATCTTTGCAACGTCGCTCACCGAAGGCTTTCCAAATTCCAACATTGCCCGCACCACAACTCTTACCGATCCGGCTAATCCACCATCGCCGCGAAGCGTTTGCATATCGGGCAATTCCGGTTGCATTTCAGGGGCATTGAGTCGCCCTCGGACACGCGCGCTCAAGACGCTTGGAAGATAGTTTACGGTCAGCACATGTTTTCCAGCCGTCAATCCGCTCTTGAAACGGTTCTGAAGATGTCCAAGCCCAAGATTTGGATGTGGCAACAATTCTATCGACTGAATCGGAAACGCGGGAGCCTCAACTTCTGCCGCGAAGAGTTCGAATACGGCGGCAACATATTGGTGTATGTAGTGCAGCGTTTCTGGGTCGAATGTAGTGGCCCAAAACTGACGGGCAACACATCCGTCTCCTCGTTGATCAATCAAAAGGTGCTCGTGTGACGAAAAATAGGGAATTGCTCTGCAAGCGGCTTTCAATGCGTCAACAGCTACGCCACCGGGAACAGCAAATGGACCCATCATCGTAAGCGAAACATCAGGAATATCTTGCACTATACGCGTTGGCACCTCTGGTCCATGTGCTCTGCAAAGATCGCGTATCAGCCCGGTCAAACTCCGCAGAGATATGGCTTTGAGTGGGTCCTCCACTGCCAGGGCTGCTAATTCCTCTGACCCTACAAAATGCCGTGTTTGTAGTCCTGATTTTTCCATCCACATGACGACCGGAGCAGCGGCAACAGCTCGAATTGTCGGAATGGTGCGCTGCAATAATCTCTTCCTTACCTGGGTTTTGGTGCTGCCTGCGGCGGCTGCTTACTGCCGGGGTTCAAGTTGGCGCGAAATGCTAAATCAAAAATAACCTTTAGTGTTAGGTTCGTGTCAAGCCTTTGAAGACAATGCTTCTTTGGTGAGTAGAAACCCACTCTGTTTCGATCTGGCTGGGCTTTCTCGACGACTTTGATGTTGATCCGTTTCGATCCGGCACGGGGACATGGGACTAATAAGGCTAAGGGGTGAAGGTTAATGATGCAGATACAGGCTTCAGGGAATTTCCAGAAATCACGGTCGGTTACCAAGTTCGCCAAAGACCATTCGATACGAGGATTGTTAGCTGCTATTGTCCTTTCGGTGAGCGCATCTTGGGCTTTGGCTGAAGAGATCGATGGAATCCTTGCCGCCAATGGACCATTGCCCGGAGATTTGTCTCAGGTCGCAGCGGAATGGTCCTGCGCTCAGGATCGAGGCACACCAGGGTATTTCAAATCCATAAACGGCGCAGAGGTGAGCGATGCCCATCGCAGCCAGGTCTACGAATGCGCGAGTTTTCTAGGATCATTCGAAGGTCCAAATGAAGTCTATGCGTATCGCGCTGATGGAGCGTATCAAGGTGTGCTGTTTGCAAACAACCGAAACCCCGGCGAGTTGTTCATCACCGGCGGAAACATCCCACCAGCACAGGGGGTCGTTCCACCCGGACCATTCGTTGCAAAACTCGATGCAACAACCGGCAAGGAGATTTGGCGAACATATCTTGAGAACGGAAACGTTTCCGGGGCCTGGGTTGGTGCAGCAAATCTGAATATCTTGCCTGATGGGAATATTCCCATCGCCTTTGGAAACCACTTGGTAAAGCTTGACGGAGATACTGGCCGTATCCTGAAGCATATCGATCTGCCGGCAGATGCCCCACCTGAGGGGAGCAATTTCAAACATTTAACAATCGCGCCAGATGGAACCCTGATCATCAAAAACCAGACTCGCGCAACGCCGTGCAATATTCAGGGCACACTTGCGGCATTCCAATGCCCAGGAGGCGCTGCCGCTTCACCGGGTTCGACGATCCACGCAATAGATCCCGGCAGTTTTGAGATTTATGACAGCGTCAGCGTACCTGAGAACGCAGTTGTGCCGCATACGGTTACGGAACGCGAAGGACAAATCGTGATCTATGCCCCGTCAATCCTGAAGCTCTACCGGTTTGTCTGGGACCCCGTGGCAAAAAAATTGTCGCAAGACACGGGTTGGGTTGTTGATAACTACCTTGAACAAGGTCAGACAACTGGCGACGCACCAGGTATTCTGGGCGACTGGGTGGTTCTCCAGGTCAACGGATTGCCGACAACGAAGTCTGCCTCTGCAATCGTGGCGGTCAGCCAGAGTGACTCCAAAAAAATCACCCGCGCCTATCCGTTCGGAACCGACCTCCCGACCGGTCAAAGCTGGGCCCCGCCAAAGGCGGCAGTGGATGAAGCCAACAACATGGTGTTTTCAGCCGATCAGAACATGATGAAGATTGGTGGGTTGGATTTCGACCCGGATACCGGAGAATTGACTGTGGCCTGGACTGCTGATGGAGCTACTACAGCTTTGCAGGCTTTGTATGGCCCAGCGGATCAGCGCGTACTTGGAACGGCAAGAGCAGAGCCGGGCACAACGCTTGAGCAACTGAATAACACTTCCGCTCCCAATTATCGTCAGAAAGCACTATGGCTCGATGCAAAGACAGGGCGCGTGCTGGCGGAATCTGATTTCTTTGAACCAATGAACTTTAACACATTGCTGTCTCCCGGATATGGGGGGCGGTTCTATTACATGTGGGAAAATGGCTTGATCGTTCTTCAACCGATGCCTAAGCGCGCTGACTGACCCAGAAACATGGGCCAGCAATATCAGATGAATAGAACGTTAGTGGGATCAAAATCCATTTGCAGGAAAACGTGGTCAGGGCTGTTTGCGAGTTTCTGGGTTGTTAGCATTCTTCTGTTCGGATTGTCGCCTTTGAGCCTTGCCGCCGAAGAAAGAACCAAACAAAGTTCCAAAGCCAATCCCGGAAGTACCTATTCGGGCTACCAGCCTCAATCTGGGAACCTGGAAGGACCCAGCGGGGTCACTTCAGAGCTCGCGGAGGATGACATAGATACCGGAGCCATTCTGGAATTTCCAAAGATCGAACGTTTTTTCCAACCCTGGTTCGACTGGAAAAAACGCCTTAATGATCGAACCGGCTTGCAGCTTCAGCTGAGCTTTCAATCTCTGTACCAGGAAACCGATGCGAATGTTCCCTACGATGATGCATTTGCGGGGCGCTGGCAGGTTCAGGGGTCATGGGCGCTACTCAACCGCGGCGGCCCAAATACCGGTAAACTGACTTTCAGAATAGAGAACCGCTATACGATCAACAGCGAAATTCCTCCCAGTCAGTTGGCATTCCAATTCGGGAGCGTCGCGTCCTCAGGCACTGGTTTCAGCGACTTTGGGGCGGCGCTGACGGAACTGGCATGGCGACAAGAGCTGATGAATGGTAAGCTCCGCTTCATTTTGGGGAAAATCAGCGCAATCTCCTGGTACAATGTGCACGCGTTGTCCACGTCCATGCGCGGGTTCCAAAACACCGCACTACAAAGCAGCCTTTCAAAGCCGGCCCCTGGAAGAGGTTTGGGACTCGGATTTGGTTACGAGCTTACGCCCCATTTTGTGGCTGTGGCGGGGATTCATGATGCCAATGGAAAAACGACTGGAAACCCGTTCGACACAATAGGTCAAAAGGAGTTCTACAAATCCATTGAGTTTCGCTGGTATCCGACAACCAAAGACAGGTGGCGGTGGGATCAGGTGCGACTGCAATTTTGGCATCAAGACGCTATTGAGAGCAAAGGAACACCGTCAAGCCACGGCGCGACATTTGCAGCAAGCAAGCTGTTCCGGGACAAATGGTATCCTTTCTTGCTTGCAGGGTGGTCAGATGGAAATGCGACCATATTCAAAACGGATGTCATCGCGGGATTAGGGGTTGGGTTCGATACGCGTCACCGGGTCGCCAGAGACGTCCTTGGGGTGGCTGTGGGGTGGGGGAATCCATCTAACGACTTGCTGCAAGATCAAACTACCGCTGAACTTTTTTACCGGTTTCAACTGGTCGAACATGTGGCCCTCACACCTTCGGTCCAGTATGTTCGCAACCCCGCTGCAAACCCTAATTTGAATGATGCGTGGGTTTTTGGTCTTCGCGCACGGATAACTTATTAAGTTGGTTCTAGACTATCCCAATAAAGCGGTTCTTAGAAAAATGCGTTGGGTCTCATTTGTTGGATTTGTGCCCAGTGAACGGGTGGACTGGAGCGCACAGTTGAATTGCAAAGCACGGTTTTAAATGTACGCTTCGGGCTGACTGCGGTCCTTTGGAATAAAAATGTGGATGGCGGCAATGCCCCGCACAGCGGTCTTTCATATCTAACACTGGGAATGACCGCTCTGATTTGATTTAAAGGTCATGATCCTATGTCCGACAGGGGCTGTCAATCGACGCCCCTCAGTGTTTCTATGTATTAACGGTACAGCTAAGTACCTCCTGCCTTGGATTAGTCCAAAGGAACTACTCCTACGAGACTCCCTCCGAGTTCTTTATGCAGGACCTCGAATGTATTCCTAATGATCCCGTGTAGTTCGGCTCTCTTCGCATAAACACTTAAGCCGATGTCGTCTTTGTTGGAGTGACCGACGATTAGATTTCTGGCTTCTCGGGAAACCCCGGCATTCACTAGGGCGGACACAGCAGTCCTCCTGAACGAGTGCATATCCCAATTGGAATTATCGCCATCAAGGTTCTTTCGGGCTTTCTCAAGCGCTTTCCCAAGGTAATGACTGGGATGCCTGTCGTAGCCACCTAAAGCAATACGAGGAAACAACCTACCGATATTCTCTGGACAACTTGGTTCTACTATCGTTGCCCTTTTGGTAGCTTCCTGTAGTAGTTGACAATCCTCAGCACCAACGATCATGACATCCCTTATTCCGGCTTCTGTCTTGCTTTGAGGGATGCTGATTTTGATGTGATCGCCCCTGTCCTCAATGTCATTTAAGTACCTCGAGCAGATTTCATTGAGCCTGCATCCAGTGACCCATAGCAGTCTAACGGTGACGTACATCTCGAACTGATACTTGAGTCCATTGTTGCCAGCTATGTACCGCAGCAGCTTTTGAGCTTCATCTCTAGTGACAGGCTTTAGTTTCTTGACACGTGGGTCCGTTTTCTTTCTTTGACCTGCCACACGCCTCAGGAGAGAGCCAAAGGGGTTCCGCATATCGGGATCAACCAAACCCCAATGGTCCAGCACACGCCAATAAGAAGCCAAGCAAGATTGGCATGATTGAAGAGAGCGGCCTGAGAGTGCTTGCCCAGTTCGCTTTGAGGGAGTGGCCTTAAGGTGCTCAATGAAGCTCAGCGCCAGAGAGCGGTTAACGTCCGTGACCCGTATGTTTCCAGAGTACGCCTCAAATGTCCTAAGGTGTTGGCGATACCTAACCTTTGTGCTGCTATTTATCCCGTCCGATTCAGCTAACCATCTGTCGGCGGTCTCTCTCACAGTATTCTCTTGTTTCGGATTGTTTGGGCGAATTGCTTGAGACGGTGTTTGTCCTTCGGTGATCGCTTCAAGGATTTCCTCAAGGACTTTTGGACGGCGCTTCAATGCTTCGGCTAGGTCCTGAGTTCCCAATCCTCTGACAATCTCTCGTTTGCCAACAATGTCTTGGTACTCAGTCGGTACAGCTACCCTGAGAGCGTACCCTTTACCTCTGAGGAACAGTCCTCTGGGTAGTCCAACACGGTTTTGAGGTTTCGATTCCCGTACATTCATCCTCAAATAGTCTCCAAGTTCTCGTTACAAGACCCTGAGTAAACCATTGAAAATGAAGGGAATGGTGGGTGATGAGAGACTCGAACTCCCGACATCTTCGGTGTAAACGAAGCGCTCTACCAACTGAGCTAATCACCCGTGAGGGCTCATGTAGCTAAGCCCGTGCGTGGGTGCAAGAGGGTATGGCACAATTTCTTTTGCAAAATTGCGCAAGGTTTCAGATCAGCGTTTAGGCAACTGGGCGCGGTTACCAATCGAGCAAACTCGTGTGTCATATCGTGGTTGAATAGCGAAATGCGGATATCGCTGTTCAGGCGAGGCGGATCAGACACGTTGTTTAGCGATTGAGCGCTCTACCTCGGGAGTTTCCGGTTTTAGAGAAGCGCGACAGCATATTGATCTTGGGTTGGGCGATTCTCGTTTTCCACCGAATTCTGAGTTCAATATGGGCCGTAGCTTTGGTTGTAAGGCCAAAGGGCCTTGCCTGCCATGTGTTGCCTCCGATATGCCCAGAGGGATTGCAACCCTCTGATCCGGAGGCAAAGAATGACGGGCGCCTGTCGCAGTCTGATCGCAGCTTTGGCCTTCTGCGCGATACTCGCTGCCCCGGTTCGGGCCGAGGGCGTGCTGGTATTTGCCGCCGCCAGCCTCAAGACCGCACTGGACGGGATTGCCAGAAGTTATGAGGCTGAGACCGGGCAAGAGGTGACGGTGTCGTACGCGGCCTCCTCGGTGCTGGCGCGGCAGATACAAGCGGGGGCGCCCGCCGACCTGTTCATTTCGGCCAACGAGGATTGGATGGACGTGCTGCAGGATGAGGGCCTGATCAATACCGCTTCACGTATTGAGTTGCTGGGTAACGGGCTGGTTTTGATTGGTGCGCCGGGGGCTGACACGGCCGAGATTGAGGCGGGGTTTGACCTGAGCACCCGTCTAGGCAGTGGGTATCTGGCCATGGCTTTGGTCGATGCGGTGCCTGCGGGCATCTATGGCAAGGCCGCGTTACAGGGTCTGGGACTTTGGGGCGATGTTCAGGACCAGATCGCCCAGACGGACAATGTACGCGCCGCGCTGGCACTGGTTGCGACGGGGGCGGCGCCTTTGGGCATTGTCTATCGCTCGGACGCTGTGGCTGATGAGCGGGTCGGGGTCGTCGGTGTCATCCCGGCAGATATCCACCCGAAAATTGTGTATCCAGCAGCCCTGACTTCTACTGCAGGACCTACGGCGCACGCGCTTTTGACCTATTTGCAAGGCAATTCCGCACGGGCCGAATTTGTGAGGCAGGGGTTCTCCCTGCCCGAAGGGTAGTACGATGGGATGGTTGGGCCCGGCAGAGATGGAGGCATTGCGCCTGTCGCTGCGCGTATCGTTCTGGGCAACGCTGATCACGTTGCCCTTTGGGATTTTCATTGCCTATGCGCTTGCGCGCTGGCGGTTTCCGGGGCGCCAGTTGCTGAATGGTCTGGTTCATCTGCCTCTGATCCTGCCGCCGGTGGTGACCGGCTATCTGCTGCTGCTGACCTTTGGGATTCAGGGGCCGTTGGGCGCGCCTTTGGCCGAGCTTGGGATCGTTTTTGCTTTCCGATGGACCGGCGCTGCGCTGGCTGCCGGGATCATGGCTTTTCCGCTGATGGTGCGCGCGATCCGGCTGTCGATCGAGGCGGTAGACCCAAAACTGGAACAGGCAGGCGCCACTTTGGGGGCGTCGCGTCTGCTGGTCTTTGGAACGGTGACGCTGCCAATGATCCTGCCTGGGGTCATTGCGGGCGCGATCCTGGCGTTTGCCAAGGCGATGGGAGAGTTCGGGGCCACGATCACCTTTGTTTCGAACATACCCGGTCAGACGCAGACGTTGCCCTCGGCAGTCTATGCGTTTTTGCAGGTTCCAGGGGGTGAGGCGGCGGCGACTCGGTTGGTGATCATCTCTATCATCGTCGCCATGGGCGCGCTTTTGCTGTCGGAATATGTGGGCCGTCGTGTGGCCAAACGCGTGGCCGGATCATGAGCCTGTCCGTCCGCCTGCAACACCAGCTGCCCGGGATGAAGCTGGACCTCGATTTCGACGCACCTTCCGGTGTAACGGTTCTGTTTGGGCGTTCTGGTTCGGGAAAGACGACGGTGGTGAATGCAGTCGCGGGGCTACTGAGACCTGAGGCCGGGCGGGTCGCGGTTGGCGATTGGGTGTTGTTCGACACGGATCGCGGTGCGTGGCTGCCGCCACATAGACGGCGCTTGGGCTATATCTTTCAGGAAGGCCGTCTGTTCCCGCATCTGACCGTACGCCAGAACCTGAATTATGGTCGCTGGTTTGCACCGCGCGGGGCACGACGCGAAAACCCGGATCGGGTGATCGAGATGTTGGGTGTTGGCCATCTGCTGGACCGCCGCCCAGCGATGCTATCGGGGGGTGAGAAACAGCGCGTCGCCATTGGCCGCGCCCTGCTGGCCAGCCCGCGCCTGATCCTTGCGGATGAGCCTCTGGCCGCGCTCGACGACGCGCGCAAGGCCGAAATCCTGCCCTATTTCGAGCGGTTGCGGGACGAGGTATCAGTCCCGATACTCTATGTGACCCATTCGGCGGCCGAGGTTGCCCGGCTTGCAACGTCCGTGGTCGCGCTGCAGGACGGGCGTGTCGTGCGGCATGGTCCCGCGTCCGATGTTCTGTCGGACCCATCCGTGGCCCCTGCAGGCGTGCGCGCGGTGGGGGCCGTTCTGCGGGTCCGTGTTACGGCGCATCACGACGATGGCCTGTCCGAACTTGATGCCGGTGGCGCTTGTCTTTACCTGCCTCGGATTGCCCATCAAATCGGCGAAGAGCTGCGTATTCGTATTCCGGCGCAAGAGGTGATCCTGTCCAATAGACCACCCGAGGGTCTTTCAGCCTTGAATGTGTTGTCGGGGCAGGTCGAGGCGATCCGGGCAGGTGAGGGGCCCGGTGCAATCGTGTCGGTCAAAACAACTGCGGGTGTTGTGCTGGCGCGCGTGACCCGACGCTCGGTCGCGGCGCTGGGTTTGCAGCAGGGCAGTACATGCTATGCGGTGATCAAGACCGTCGCGCTGGCTCCACAGGATGTCGGGGGGCGGGTTGTCTAGGACCTAGGCAAGCGCACGCGCCTCATGTTCGCGCAGGATCAGCCGCGCAGCAAGGCCGAAGCCGATATGTTCGTCCGAGGCGCGCTCGGGGAATATCTCGGCGAGTTCCTGCAGCGCGTCAGAAGACAGCGTGTGGAGGGTTTCTTCACCCAGAAACAGGCTTTCGGCCTGAGCTCCTTCGGCAAACAAAATCTCGTGCCTGTCAAGCAGGATATGCAGGTATTCGACCGGCTCATCACCGGTATCAATATCTATTCCCGGCCACGAGCACAGATGTTTGGCGGCGACCAACACTTCGGGCGCGCCAAACAGCATCTCGACCTTGGGGCCGCGGATCAGGAGGCGATGCTGTTGAGACACCAGCAAATCGCGGGATGGAACACCAGGTCCCAGACTACCTGCGGTCACTCGCACCGGGCGCATCGCAGGATTTGCGCACAATCGCTCGGGCGACATGGTGCTGCTTTCGATCCAGCGGATCGGCTGTATTCCGTGATCGGCAGTCAACACGTCGTCATCCACGCTCAGGGTCTCAATGGCGCGCTGGCCTTCCGCCGTTTCAATCAGAGTACCTGCGGTAAAGCAAACGCCTTCGATAGTGATATCAATGATCTGGGTCTGGGTTCCACTGAAGGTGAAGAAACCATTGGCGAAATTGGCGGTGACCGTCACCTCGAACGAGTCCAATTGGATTTCTCCGTCATCGAGGCTATCGAAGAAGGCCGGGTCGACGGTATAGGTCCACGTACCGTTCGCATCTATTGAGGCGGTGCCGAAATCCGGTTGATCGGAGATTGCCCAGGTGGCCCCGGTGAAGGTTCCGAAATCCGATGTTGCGGTGACATCGAGGTCACCCGAAGCGACATTCGGAGGAAAGCCGGTCACGTCGCCCGTGATATCGCCCGATATGGTTACAACCGAAGTCATCCGTTTTCCTGCTCGAGCGTTCTGGCAAATTCGGCATCGCGGTAAAGGCGCATATGCACCTGTTGCTGGTCATCGCGTGTCCATTCGACGATACGTTTTGTGGATAGGTCGCTGCTGAGACGATTGGTGCGCACGCGTGGGTGCGGGATGTCCCGTTTCAGCATGTCGACGATCTGACGAGTTTGGCCGAAGGGTGCCACCATATCGATGATCCAGAAGGATGAGCCACTGGCGAAATCGACATCTCTCAGCGGCTCTTCCTCCACCGCATAGCGATATTCGGCTTCCGGGCTGAGACCGGCAAATGTCACGAATCCGCGCGGAAAGCCGTTTTGGCGGAAGATGTGATACTGGCCCAATCTCAGCGGCGTTTCGAACGCATAGAGAACCTGTGCCAAACTGCGGTTACGATGCGTTTTGGTCAGGGCAGCCAGATAAAATAACGCACCGAAGTCGGCGTATTTTTCACCGGAAAGATCGAACCAGTCTTTGGGAAATGACTTTTCCACGGGCCACTCTGGAAACTGCTGCTGCAGAGATCATAGCGCACCACATATTCAAAGAAAGAATTTTCACTCAAGCTGATGTGTTACGGGTTGAGTTAGACCTGAGGCCCGGTTTGACTATATTGATCTCGTATAGGCTGGTTGGTCCCACGTCGTCTCAGCCGTGATCGCGTTTTTTATAGGGTGTTTTATATGCGTTTTCTTACATGCCTCTCTTTGACAGCCATCATACTGGCCCCCACCATTGCGCAGTCTCAGGGCGTTGGTTTTGGCTATAAACTAAGACCGCAGTTCAGAACCCAGATCACGCCGCTTAAGGATGGAACCTACGAAGTGAAGCCTGTCGGTGGATCCTCGGCCGCGGTCACCTATTGGTGTGGAATTGGTGATTATGCAGTTCGCACATTGGGAGTTTCAAACTCGCAGCGGATTTATGTTTCCAAAGCTTACGAGAAAGGTGTTCGCACAGTGCAGTTTTCGCTAACTCCACCGCCCGGCGCGGATACCAATCCGGGATATTCTTTGACCGTCAACAGGGTGGGTGAGAACCTGTCCGCCGCTTCGGCGCAAAACTACTGCTTTGATAATTCCATCGATATGGGGTTTTAGCGGTCAGACCCACTTGGCCAAGGGCGGCAGACTCATCAGAACAGCATCGGGGTTGTGCCCGGTTTCCAGACCAAACTTGGTGCCCCGGTCATAGACCAGATTGTATTCGGCATAGAGCCCACGATGCACCAGCTGGGTGTTTTTGTCCGCGTCGTCAAAGCTTTGCACCCGGCGTTTTTCGACCAGAGGCAGAAAGGCGGGCAGGAAGGCGCAACCGATGTCCTGCGTCAGCGCAAAATCCGCCTGCCAGTCGCCGGTGCAATAGTCATCCATGAAGATCCCGCCGACACCCCGAGCGCGCTTTCGGTGGGGGATATAAAAATACTCGTCAGCCCAATCTTTGAGGCGCGGGTAGTGGCCGGGTCCGTGCGGGTCGAGATGCGCTTTTTGGGTGGCGTGGAAATGGGCGGTGTCGTCGTCATATTCGATGCAGGGATTCAGGTCTGATCCGCCGCCGAACCACCAGGCATGTGGAGTCCAGAACATCCGGGTGTTCATATGGACCGCAGGCACATGCGGGTTCTGCATATGAGCCACAAGGCTGATGCCCGAAGCCCAGAACCGGGGGTCGTCCTTCATCCCCGGAATACCCTTGCGCGCAGCCATCGCGTTTTGCGCGCGCTCACCCAGCGTACCAAAGACGGTTGAGACATTAACGCCCACCTTCTCGAACACGCGGCCCCCGCGCATCACCGACATCAGCCCGCCGCCCGCGTCGGAGCCATCGTCAGACTGCCGTTTAGTTTCTTTTACTTCGAACCTTCCCGGCTGAGAATCCGAGAAGGGGCCTGAGGTGTGGCTATCTTCCAACGCTTCGAAGGCGGTTGCGATGTCATCTCGCAACTGGCGGAACCAGGCAGCGGCGGTGGCTTTTTCGTTATCGAACATTGGGATCAGTGGGCCGGGGCTGCGACAGGGTCCAGCAGGGTGCGGCCTCCGTCAATGGTTAGAATTTGGCCTGTCATGAAGCCCGCAGCGTCCGAAGCGAGAAATTGCGCGGTTTCGACCAGTTCGTTCGGAGCGGCAATCCGGGAAAGCGGAGTATGTTTTTCGATGTCATCCCGGAAATCTCGGTTTTCTTTCAGCGTTGACTGCAATGAGGCGCTCATGACCGATCCCAGCGCGATGGAGTTCACGCGAATACGGCTGGGCGCAAGTGCAACCGCCAACGAACGGGTCATCTGATCCAGCGCAGCGGTCGAAACGGAATAGGCCATCAGATCGGGATGGGTGCGGCGTGCGGCAATCGAGGACAGGTTGATGATTGACCCGGCAGGGTTCTCATCGTCTCCATCAGCCTGTTTGATAAATCGCTTAGCCACTAGTTGGCTCAGTCGCAGCGCGGGCATCAGGTTCTGGTTCAGCAATGTGCGCACGGAATCGTCATCGGTGTCCAGCGGGTCCGACGGGATCACCTGCCGCGCACCATTGATCAGGATATCAACCTGATCAAACGCATCCAGCGTGGCCGAAAGCAGATTGGCGATGGTCAACTTTTCACGCAGGTCACCGGCGAAATAACGGATGTTGCTGTCATCCGCCTGTTCGCCCAGCTCATCGGACAGGCGCTTTTCATCCATATCGGCGAACATGACATTGGCGCCTGCATCGGCAAAGTGCCGTCCGATGGCCAGTCCGATGCCGTTGGCACCCCCGGTGACGATTGCGGTCTTGCCCGCGATGGAAAAGGACATGCGAATCCTCCTGAGTTCTGGCGCAGGTTAGCGGGCCTCAGCCCCGAGGGCGAGAGGCATGGAAAACCTTGAAGCGGTTGTCTCCTGCCACTTCGTCAACACGGTCGAAAGCCTCGGCCAGCGTGGCCTCGTAAGGCAGGTGGCGATTTGCAACCATCCAGAGTTGACCGTTGCGGGTGAGGTTGCGTGCAGCACTGGTGATAAAGCCCTGGCCCAATGTCGGGTCGGCGCTGCGCAAGGTGTGAAAGGGCGGATTCATGATCACCATGTCCAGCGGCTCGGGCGCGCTCCATTTGGTGGCGTCGGCCCAGTGGAACTGCGCACGGGTGTCGGTGACATTGGCGCGGGCACAAGTAAGGGCGGTGTGGTCGGCCTCAACCAGATGCAGGCTGCGCAAGGTGTAGTCGATCAGCATGGCGGACAGAAAGCCCCAACCTGCACCCAGATCAGCGATGCGCGTGCCGCGCTTGGTTGGCAGAGACTTCAGCAGCAGGGCCGAGGCAGGATCGATACCATCGGCGGAAAACACACCGGGCGCGGTATGGAAGCCGTCAACCATTTGGTTTTCAGGCGCAGCCCAGTCGGCAAAGGCGTCCGCATCAGACTGAAACCAGAAAATCTTGCCATGTGCCTTCGAGATTGGACCCTCGATCGCGACCCGCTTGCGGATGTCTTTCAGCAAACTGTCGACGCCATCGGTTTTGGCCCCGTCCACCACGATGACCCCGCTGGCGCGGCTGCAGGCCTGATGGATCAGCGCCCGGGCCAGCGCCTTGGCGCGCGGTAGAAACACGACTGCATCCTGGCAAGGCGCGTCACTATTGGGCGTAGCGACAAAGCCCTGCGTGGCAAAATGATCGTGGAACGGTTTGAAAGGCTGCACCACCTGCGCCTCGCGCGGAAGGTCTGACAAATCGTGGTCCGGGGTAGGCGCCAAAACAGTCAGCGGTTGCGACAGGGTGAGCCCGCTGTTCAAGGCTAGATCAAGGCGAGAGGACATGGCCGTGCGTTATTCTTCGCGTTCCATGGTGCATTGCAGCGGGTGCTGATGCCTGCGCGCGAAATCCATGACTTGCCCGACCTTGGTCTCGGCAATCTCATGGCTGAACACGCCAACCACGGCGACACCTTTCTTGTGTACGGTCAGCATGATTTCAAACGCTTGCGCATGGGTCATGCCGAAGAACCGTTCCAGCACATGCACCACGAACTCCATCGGTGTGTAATCGTCATTCAGCAACAACACCTTATACAGCGGCGGCCGCTTGGTCTTGGGGCGCGTTTGCACCAGGACCGACGTGTCGTCGTCTTCGTCGTCCTTTTCAGACATGATCCACTGGTGTTTGCGCATTGCTGTAAGAGAATCTCGATTAACACTACGAATTGTTTCCCGGCTTATATAACGTCACGGTGGCCAGAGAAAAGAGCAACCGGACGGAAATGCGATGCGGGACAAGCTGACAACAATCGGGTTCGATGCAGACGATACCCTTTGGCATAACGAGCGTTTCTTCCAGCTGACTCAGGCATATTTTGCCGAATTGCTGGCCGATCACGCCGATCACGATCACCTGATGGAACGTCTACTTGCCGCCGAAAAGCGCAACATCCAGCACTATGGGTATGGCATCAAGGGCTTTACCCTGTCGATGATCGAGACAGCGATTGAGGTGACGGAAGATCGCGTACCGGCGCGCGTCATCCGCCAACTTGTTGAAGCGGGGCAGGAGATGCTGGCACATCCCATCGAACTGCTCCCCCATGCGCGCGAGGCCATCGAGGCGGTGGCCGAGACGCATAAGGTTCTGCTGATCACCAAGGGCGACCTGATCGATCAGGAGCGTAAGCTGGCGCAATCCGGATTGGGTGAGCTGTTCGATGGCGTTGAGATCGTGAGCGAAAAAACGGCGGCGACCTATGCGGAGATTTTTGACCAGTACGGTGATGGACCCGACGCCTCGATGATGATCGGAAACTCGATGCGTTCTGACGTGGTGGCCCCAATCGAAGCCGGGTGCTGGGGCGTGCATGTCCCGCACGGGTTGGTATGGGAGGTCGAGCAGGCCGAGGTCCCAACTTCCAACCCACGGTTCCGCGAGTTGAAGGATTTGGGTGATCTTTCAGCTTTGATTGATCAGATTTCCTGACCTGTTGCCGTTTGACATCAGTCACAAAAAATTCGATGACACGGCTTGCCTGAAATTCGGCACAATCGCCGGTATGGTGTTCGGGCGCGCATGAAGCACTATATGTAGCGTGAATCTGATTGTGTATATGATCCACTCAAACGCAGCTTTCAGTTTCTTTAAACCCGTCCCTGTGTTAGCCTGAAGAATATCAAAATAAAAATTGCTGACCGGGAAAACCCGGCGGCGCGAGGCAGACAGAGGCAAAGATCGTGCAGATTCGGCGGACAGTTCCGGCCCGAATGGGCTTATTACTTATAGCATTTCTGTGGCTGCTTTCATTTGCACCACTTCAGGGCATGGCGGCCCCTTACGCGGCCATGGTGATCGACGCACGCACCGGAGAAGTGCTGCATTCCCGCAATGCCGACACGCGATTGCATCCGGCATCTCTGACCAAGATGATGACGCTGTATATTGCGTTTGAGGCCGTGCGGAATGGTGAGATCACGTTGGACACTCAGGTGCGCATCACCAAGGCTGCAGCGGCTGAGCCGCCCTCGAAGCTGGGTTTGCGCACTGGGCAGCGAATCGCGTTTCGCTATCTGATCCGGGCGGCGGCGGTGAAATCCGCCAATGACGCGGCAACCGCGATCGGCATCGCCCTCAGCGGGTCCGAGGCGGCGTTTGCTCGTCGCATGACCCGCACCGCCAAGGCGATGGGGATGAGCCGGACCACCTTCAAGAATGCCCATGGTCTGACCGAGTCGGGGCATTTGTCGACCGCGCGGGATATGACCACGCTGGGCCGTCACCTGCTGTATGATTACCCGCAGTACTACAACCTGTTCTCGCGCCAATCGACGAATGCCGGGATCAAGACTGTACCGAACACCAACCGCCGCCTTTTGGCAGCCTATCGGGGCGCCGATGGGATCAAGACCGGCTATACCCGCGCCGCAGGGTTTAATCTGGTTGCTTCGGCCAAGCGCAAGGATGAACGTATCATCGCGACCGTCTTCGGTGGCAAATCAGGTGCATCGCGCAACGCCCGGGTGGCCGAGCTTTTGGATATGGGTTTCCGCCGTGCCCCCTCGCGTGCGCCAATCCGTAAGCCCGCCCGCCCGGCCTATGCAGGGAATGCTGGTCTGGGTAGTGCACAAGTGGTCGCCCAAGCGGGCCCGCCGAAAAAGAGCCTGCGCCCGGTGTTGCGCCCGGTGGCGAGCGAAACGGTTCAGGTCGCGGGGTCGGTCGCCGCAACGGCTGAAAAAGACAACACCCGGATTCAGGACGGTATCGCTGCTGCGATTGCAGCAGCAGACATAGCACCGTCGGATGGCGCCAAGCCTTCCGAAAACGTGGTGCTGGCCTCGGTCGAACCGGCCAAACAGCCCGAGCCTGAACCCGAAGTTGTGACCCGCTTGTCCACTTCCGGCGGTCACCTTTGGGGCGTCAATGTTGGCCGCTACACCACACGGTATGAGGCCGAGAAGGTTCTGTTGAAAACTGCGCTGTCGGAAATGACCACTTTGGAAGGCACTTTGCGTAAGGTGAATCAAAGCTCGCGTGGGTTTGACGCGACATTTCAGGGCATGACCCGCGAACAGGCTGATCTGGCCTGTCGTCGGTTACAGGCGCGCAATGTCACGTGTTTCATGATCGGGCCGTCATAAGACCCGGCATTCTCTCCTGGATGGGCCTGGGCTGCGATGACCTCGCAGCCCATTTTTTTGGCAAATCAATCGAAGACGTGGCCGTGCTTGTACTGTTCATCTTGCCCGGCCGCCGCAGTTAAGGCTGCAACGTTATCCTTGGTGAAGAAACCGTCGTAGTGATGACAACGTTCGATGTATTCGGTGATCAGCAGCGTGTGTTTCGAGTGCTTTGAGAAGATCTGTTTCAGGTTCGGATCATCTTTGCATTCCCCGACCACATGGGCCAGGAACGGAACGCCCTTGTCTTTAAGAGTGTTGACCACGAAATCGACATTTTTCTCACCCGCGCCATGGTCGCCGTCCTGGATTTCAACCGCCATGTGGTGCAAGCGTCGTCCGAAATTACGCACGAAATCCTCGGTTGGCATCGGCAATTGCTCGAAAGAGTTCACGAACGACGGCGTGTTGTTAGCAGTAAAGACCTTGGCAGGGGATTTCTTGTCGTCGTCCACATTGGCATTGCGATTCACATTGGTCGACGAGTTCATGTCGAAGATGTTGTACGCCCCCCAGAAGTAATAAGGCACCATGGTCAGAAATTCGAGGATCGCGTCCTCACGTTCCCCGGCCAGAATGCGTGTCGCCAGATGATCGATCCCCAGCATCAGGGGTGAGATATTGCTTTCGGTCCCAAAAGCGGCGGCCTGATCCAGCTTGACCTGTTCCGCATCACTCAACAGCACACGGTCACCCAGTCCCAGACTGTCTGTGTCGTTGAAATCCAGCGTGGAATAGCCGACGCGATTGCACGTGAAATCCGATGGCGTCGTAAAGCGGTATCCTTCCAGCGTGTAGAACGGATTTTCGGTGTCCCCAGAATATTCGAACCGAATATTCTGATCCTCCAGCGTTCCAGTCAGCGCCTTCAGGTCGGTGGCACCGTAAATCTCACCTACATATCGCGTCTGCGGCTTACCGCGCGCCAGCGGGTACATACGATTGATACGCGGGATGAAATCCTCGAATGCCGGGCTGAGCGGAGCCATCAGGATCAGCGCCGGATAATCGGCATGTGAATGCATCACCGAGAACTTGTGTGTCTGTCCCAAATAGCTGGCGGTGTGGCGATAGGGGGTCATCACATAAAGCTCGACCAGCGTGTCAAACAGCGCATCTGTCTCGACTTGAATGACAATGGCCCGCATCGCACCGATCTGATCCGCAATGCCCGAGCTGATGCGGCGCTCGTAAATCCTGGGAAGATATTCGGTGAAGAAGTCCGAGTTCTTCTTGTCGCCCCTTGGCTGGTAGGACATCAGATCAAAAGACATAGGCTCACCTCCTTGCGGCGCGTTGCTTGGATTTGTGGTAGTCAGATCATGCACTTGCCATGCATGCTAGGCGCTAAGGCCTGCATGGGCAACAGTTTGGAGATGGGGTGCCAAAGTTACGTTGTTGTAACTAACGGATGAATTTTGTGACCTCGACTCCGCCCGCGATCAGGTTCTCGCGCACCGAGTGCGCGATCTGAACTGCCGTCGGGCCATCACCATGCAGGCAGATCGTATCGATTGAGGTCTCAAGGCGTTTGCCGGATTCGGTTATGATGGCGCCTTCCTGCACCATTTCCAGAATACGTGGTCCGGCCAGCGCCGGATCATGGATCACGGCTCCCGGCAGTGACCGATCCACCAAAGTGCCATCGTCATTATAGGCACGGTCGGCAAAAATCTCGCCCACCCATTTGCAGTCCAGCTCGCGCACCGCTTCTTCTTGTTTGGTTACCGCCAGCACCATGATGATGATGTCCGGGTCCACGTCCAATGCACCCTGATAACAGGCCCGCGCCATATCGATATCGACCGAACACATATTGGCCAGCGCCCCGTGCAACTTCAGGTGCCGTACTTCGGTGCCCAACGCCTTGGCCATACCGATTGCCGATCCAAGCTGATAACGCACCAGATTGCGCAAACTGTCATGGGGCACTTTCATGTTTCGACGCCCGAATCCCTGCAGGTCAGGAAAACCGGGATGCGCACCGATGCCCACACCGTTCTGGGCTGCCAGAGCCATGGTCTTGGCCATCACATCCGGGTCACCCGCATGAAAGCCACAGGCGATATTGGCTGATGTGATGATCTTCAGAAGGCTTTCATCGTCACCCATCTTCCACGGGCCAAAGCCTTCGCCCATATCGGCATTCAGATCGACGCTCGGCATCGCAATAACTCCTTATTCGGTGGCAGAGATCATTCCGCTGATCAGTTGGTAGGACAGGAGGTCCGGGATGTCATGTGGATCGCGGACCAAGGGTTCAACACGGGCGGGCAGGCGGGCAAGGTCGGCCTTAAATGCGGCTTGCAGCGTGATGGCTTGTTCCAGTGTTACGAATTCGAAGCGCACCTCGCCTCCCGCCGGGGTCTGTGCAGCACGAGGCAGATCACAGGGCAGAACGGTTGCGATGCGCGGGTAACCTCCGGTGGTCTGGCACTCGGGCAGTAGGATGAAGGGCGCACCGGTGCCGGTCATCTGTATATCGCCGGGAGTTATGACTTCGGACAGTATGTTCAACTGACCCTTTGCCGCGAAGCCGTTACCGTCGCTATCCAGCTGCATGCCCATCCGGTTGGCTCGGGCACCGCGGCGGAATGTCGTTTGCGTAAACCGTGCCAGCGTCTCGTCATCGAACAGTGCGGTTTGAAAGCTGGCCACAACCCGCAACGTCCCACCTGAAAACCGATCCTCCGAACGCAGCTTCAGGCCGGTCTTGCCGGTTTCCGTCGAAGGCAGGTGATCACCCGCTTGAACGGCGCGCCCGATCCTTGCGGTCAGATGGGCCGCGCGTGAGCCCAGCGTCATGTCGGTCCCGATCCCGCCACCCAGATTCAGATACCCGTAACTGCCCTGCAGCACCGACCCGACTACCAGCCGCTGCCCAGCCTCCATCTGATGCGAGGCATTCCACAAGACGGGGCTGCCATCGATACTGGCCTGCATCGGTGCGCCGGTCAGCGCGATGGCGGTTGGTGCGGTTGCCTCAAACTCGCCACCCATCCCCGCCATTTCGAGGGCGGCGCTCGTTGGGGTGTTACCAAGCAACGCGGCCCCTTCATAAAGTGCTACTATATCTGCGGCACCCGAACGCGACAGGCCTTGATCCAGATACCCGGTGCGCCCTTGATCCTGAACCGTGCAAGCTGGGCCGATGCGATGGACGATCAGCGTCATGTCGTGATCTCCTCGCAACTCGCACCACCAGAGCCATCAGTGCAGGTTGTACGGATATCCTCAAGCTCCTCGCGCGAGACTGAGATGAACTGCATCTCATCACCGGGGTTGAGGGCAAAACTTTGCTCCATGTCCGGACGAAAGCAACGAAACGTGGTTTGTCCAACATGACGCCATCCGGTTGGGGTTGGCCCCGAGAACAGGACAAATTGCGAAATTGCCAAAACCAACGCCCCTTCAGGTACCATCGGCGTCAGCTCTTTCAGGCGTGGAATGTTGAATTCGGGTCCGAGTGGCCCGAGATAAGGTTGGCCCGGCGCAAATCCGATGGTTAAAACCCGCACACGCGATTGGCTGAGACGATCAATGGCGTCCGCTGGTGACAACCCTGCTGCCAATGCCGCGTCTTCTAGCTGTGGCGCAAGATCGGAACCGTAGACCGTCGGCACTTTCCAGAATCGTCGCCCCGCAGGCAAAGGTGCAGCGTACCAATCGCGACTGACCAGCATAGCCCGCAGCAACTCTTCGATGTCATGATGCGACAGGCTTAATGGATCAAACCTTATAAATGCAGATGCCAGCGAGGCCGAAGTCTCAAGCACGCCGTCAATCTGCTGCGCCTCGACTGCGCCCCGAAACGCCAGGGCGGCGCGGTTCGACGGCTCGGACATGGTTTGCGCAAAGGTCACCAAGAGACCGTCAAATCCAACGGTTCGCAGCAAGGGAAACTTAATGTCATTCGTCATATCAAGGTCACAGGCGTATCGGGTTTGCTTTGAAAAGACCTGAGCCTATCCATAGACAATGCGCAAGGCCCTGTAAGGCCAACTTGCATTGCGCCTGGCGGCGCCGATATCGGGTGCGATTCCGGGATTGGAAATGAATCGCTGATTGCCGTCGAGTCGGTATAGTCTTGTGGGTGACTGTAGTGTTCTCACTATATGTTGGGTTTGAACCAACAAGCACTGAAACCTAGGCGGTATATCTGATGTGCTTGAAGGATGATTTTTGCCGATTTCTATGAGGTGAGTGCCGCTCAACTATTTGAAATTATTATGTAAAAAATGAATTTGAAGTTTTTTGCGATATTCTTGAATTTTCCACTTGCGCGTTGAATGCGTAAGGCATAGAACGCCCTTCACTGGCGCTGCTGAGGTGCTGGGACGCGGTGGAAGCTGCGGAGACGCTCGGGAGAGACTGGGGGCATCTGAGGTTTTTGATTGGGCGGTGGCGCTGAGAGATTGGCGTTATGGTCTGGTTTTTGGGTCTTGGTTGTTTTGTTCTTTGACATTGATGGATAACTGAAGAGATATGTGGGCGGTTTGGTTCGTTTCGACGGATTGAATGTCTGTATATCGCGCTGGTAGGGGTTTTTCCCCGATGACCAGTGTCAGCTTCACTGTTTGTACGGCTTTCGGTTTCTTAGGAGACCTGAAGCACAACAAACAGATGACTTTTAGTTGTACTCTCGGCTAGCCGGCTGAGGGTGTCGTTTATTCGTGCTCAAGTAGCCGAATAGGCGGTAGCACAACTAAAGATGTGCAGAGGTTCGAACGTCAAGGATAAGCATGTAAGTGCTTTTCAACTTGAGAGTTTGATCCTGGCTCAGAACGAACGCTGGCGGCAGGCCTAACACATGCAAGTCGAGCGCGCCTTTCGGGGTGAGCGGCGGACGGGTTAGTAACGCGTGGGAATATGCCCTTTGGTACGGAATAGCCTCTGGAAACGGAGAGTAATACCGTATGAGCCCTTCGGGGGAAAGATTTATCGCCAAAGGATTAGCCCGCGTTAGATTAGGTAGTTGGTGGGGTAATGGCCTACCAAGCCTACGATCTATAGCTGGTTTTAGAGGATGATCAGCAACACTGGGACTGAGACACGGCCCAGACTCCTACGGGAGGCAGCAGTGGGGAATCTTGGACAATGGGGGCAACCCTGATCCAGCCATGCCGCGTGAGTGATGAAGGCCTTAGGGTCGTAAAGCTCTTTCGCCTGTGAAGATAATGACGGTAGCAGGTAAAGAAACCCCGGCTAACTCCGTGCCAGCAGCCGCGGTAATACGGAGGGGGTTAGCGTTGTTCGGAATTACTGGGCGTAAAGCGCACGTAGGCGGACCAGAAAGTTGGGGGTGAAATCCCGGGGCTCAACCCCGGAACTGCCTCCAAAACTATTGGTCTAGAGTTCGAGAGAGGTGAGTGGAATTCCAAGTGTAGAGGTGAAATTCGTAGATATTTGGAGGAACACCAGTGGCGAAGGCGGCTCACTGGCTCGATACTGACGCTGAGGTGCGAAAGTGTGGGGAGCAAACAGGATTAGATACCCTGGTAGTCCACACCGTAAACGATGAATGCCAGTCGTCGGGTAGCATGCTATTCGGTGACACACCTAACGGATTAAGCATTCCGCCTGGGGAGTACGGTCGCAAGATTAAAACTCAAAGGAATTGACGGGGGCCCGCACAAGCGGTGGAGCATGTGGTTTAATTCGAAGCAACGCGCAGAACCTTACCAACCCTTGACATCCCGGGACCGGTCCAGAGATGGATCTTTCACTTCGGTGACTCGGTGACAGGTGCTGCATGGCTGTCGTCAGCTCGTGTCGTGAGATGTTCGGTTAAGTCCGGCAACGAGCGCAACCCACATCCCTAGTTGCCAGCAGTTCGGCTGGGCACTCTATGGAAACTGCCCGTGATAAGCGGGAGGAAGGTGTGGATGACGTCAAGTCCTCATGGCCCTTACGGGTTGGGCTACACACGTGCTACAATGGCAGTGACAATGGGTTAATCCCAAAAAACTGTCTCAGTTCGGATTGGGGTCTGCAACTCGACCCCATGAAGTCGGAATCGCTAGTAATCGCGTAACAGCATGACGCGGTGAATACGTTCCCGGGCCTTGTACACACCGCCCGTCACACCATGGGAGTTGGTTCTACCCGACGGCCGTGCGCTAACCTTTTGGAGGCAGCGGACCACGGTAGGATCAGCGACTGGGGTGAAGTCGTAACAAGGTAGCCGTAGGGGAACCTGCGGCTGGATCACCTCCTTTCTAAGGATGTATCTAGTTAGATTTGTTCGCAAATCTCGTGATACACTTAGCAGAAGATCAACAAACAAAGTTGGTCAAACTCATGGACCGAGCCGTCCTCATATCTCTTCAGAACACATCAGGCCGACCGGCCTGTCTGGGTCGGTAGCTCAGGTGGTTAGAGCGCACGCCTGATAAGCGTGAGGTCGGAGGTTCAAGTCCTCCTCGACCCACCAAGCCTTTTGCGGAGCAAAGGGCGTTGTCGTGGCAGTTGCTTTTGCCCGCAAAAGCAATGAGAGCGACCTTTATGGCCTCAAGTAGCCGAATAGGCGGTAGGCCAAAAAAGATGGGGCCTTAGCTCAGCTGGGAGAGCGCCTGATTTGCATTCAGGAGGTCAGGAGTTCGATCCTCCTAGGCTCCACCATTTACCCGATCAGATCGTTAAGCACCTTTTTGGGTTCTTAACCGTCCGATTGGACGTCTCGTCCAAGTCACCCGTAAGGATGACGGACACATCAATTGACATCGTATAGAGAGAAATCAATCAACACTGTTTGATCGTGCCGAGTGTGGCACTGATCTCGGTCGTTCTTATCTTCGGATAAGCGGCGCAGTTTGGGTCTAGCCGGCCTTTAGTGCGTATCGCGACTGAAAAGAACAGAGTTGTCCAAGTCAAATATACTAACCCGAGCGACCTGCGTTGATCAGCTGCACGGCTGAGAGACCACATGGGGTTGCTCAATTGTCCTCGTCCAAGTGGCGGGGGCGGGAAATGTATGTTTTTGGTTCAGAAGAATGACTGCCTTTAGTTACCAGCTGGGCGGTCTCGATCGATTTGATTACTAGCGCAGCTTTGGTTGTGTGCGGTCAAACGCACTCAAGTAGCCGAATAGGCGGTAGTGCCAATATCAAGTCTTTCTCTTTCTGGATCAAATCAAGCGCGAGAAGGGCGTTTGGTGAATGCCTTGGCAGCAAGAGGCGATGAAAGACGTGATACTCTGCGATAAGCCATGGGGAGCTGAGAATAAGCTTTGATCCATGGATCTCTGAATGGGGCAACCCACCTGAAAGCTTCATATTGTTATCTTTGATACTCAATATGGGGTTTAAACAGGTACTTAAGACCTGAATACATAGGGTTTTAAGAGCAAACCCGGGGAACTGAAACATCTAAGTACCCGGAGGAAAGGAAATCAATTGATACTCCCCTAGTAGCGGCGAGCGAACGGGGACCAGCCGAGCCAGATAAGTGACTAGAACACGTTGGGAAGCGTGGCCATAGCGGGTGACAGCCCCGTATAGGAAGCTTTGATGGACGTATTAAGTAGGGCGGAACACGTGAAATTCTGTCTGAAGATCGGAGGACCACCTTCGAAGGCTAAGTACTCCTTGCTGACCGATAGCGAACCAGTACCGTGAGGGAAAGGTGAAAAGCACCCCGACGAGGGGAGTGAAACAGTACCTGAAACCGAACGCCTACAATCAGTCGGAGGATCCTCGAGATCTGACGGCGTACCTTTTGTATAATGGGTCATCGACTTGGTCTTACGAGCAAGCTTAAGCCGTTAGGTGTAGGCGTAGCGAAAGCGAGTCTTAATAGGGCGAATGAGTTCGTGGGATCAGACCCGAAACCGAGTGATCTAGGCATGGCCAGGTTGAAGGTAAGGTAACACTTACTGGAGGACCGAACCCACATCCGTTGAAAAGGATCGGGATGAGCTGTGCCTAGGGGTGAAAGGCCAATCAAACTCGGAGATAGCTGGTTCTCTGCGAAATCTATTTAGGTAGAGCGTCATCCGAATACCCCGGGGGGTAGAGCACTGGATGGGTAATGGGGCCCCACAGGCTTACTGATCCTAACCAAACTCCGAATACCCGGGAGTACTAGATGGCAGACACACTGCGGATGCTAACGTCCGTAGTGGAGAGGGAAACAACCCTGACCTACGACTAAGGCCCCCAATTCATGGCTAAGTGGGAAAGCAGGTGGGACGACCAAAACAACCAGGAGGTTGGCTTAGAAGCAGCCATCCTTTAAAGATAGCGTAACAGCTCACTGGTCTAAATAAGTTGTCCTGCGGCGAAGATGTAACGGGGCTCAAGCCATGAGCCGAAGTCTAGGGATGCGTAAGCATCGGTAGCAGAGCGTAGTGTGACATAGCACTTATCTTGTATTATCGCCGGTCATTTGGTGCGAGTAATCGCGCTCAAGTAGCCGAATAGGCGGTAGCGCAAGATAAAGTGCTTTCGATGAAGCGGGCGCGTGAGCGATCCCGTGGAGAGATCACTAGTGAGAATGATGACATGAGTAGCGACAAAGAGTGTGAGAGACACTCTCGCCGAAAGTCCAAGGGTTCCTGCTTAAAGCTAATCTGAGCAGGGTAAGCCGGCCCCTAAGCCGAGGCCGAAAGGCGTAGGCGATGGGAACTAGGTTAATATTCCTAGGCCAGGAGGATGTGACGGATCACAGGTGTAGTTCAATCTTATCGGATTGATTGGGCTGCTGAGTGGTTCCTGGAAATAGCCCTCCATCAGACCGTACCCTAAACCGACACAGGTGGACTGGTAGAGCATACCAAGGCGCTTGAGAGAACGATGTTGAAGGAACTCGGCAAAATACCTCCGTAAGTTCGCGAGAAGGAGGCCCGGTTCCTAGGCAACTAGGGGCTGGGGGCACAAACCAGGGGGTGGCGACTGTTTATTAAAAACACAGGGCTCTGCGAAGTCGCAAGACGACGTATAGGGTCTGACGCCTGCCCGGTGCCTGAAGGTTAAAAGGAGAGGTGAGAGCCTTGAATTGAAGCCCAGGTAAACGGCGGCCGTAACTATAACGGTCCTAAGGTAGCGAAATTCCTTGTCGGGTAAGTTCCGACCTGCACGAATGGCGTAACGACTTCCCCGCTGTCTCCAACATCGACTCAGCGAAATTGAATTGCCTGTCAAGATGCAGGCTTCCCGCGGTTAGACGGAAAGACCCCGTGCACCTTTACTACAGCTTCGCACTGGCATCAGGATTGTGATGTGCAGGATAGGTGGTAGGCTTTGAAGCGGAAACGCAAGTATCCGTGGAGCCTCCCTTGAGATACCACCCTTCGCACTCTTGATGTCTAACCGCGGTCCGTTATCCGGATCCGGGACCCTGCGTGGCGGGTAGTTTGACTGGGGCGGTCGCCTCCTAAAGCGTAACGGAGGCGCGCGAAGGTTGGCTCAGAGCGGTCGGAAATCGCTCGTTGAGTGCAATGGCAGAAGCCAGCCTGACTGCAAGACTGACAAGTCGAGCAGAGTCGAAAGACGGCCATAGTGATCCGGTGGTCCCGAGTGGAAGGGCCATCGCTCAACGGATAAAAGGTACGCCGGGGATAACAGGCTGATACTGCCCAAGAGTCCATATCGACGGCAGTGTTTGGCACCTCGATGTCGGCTCATCTCATCCTGGGGCTGGAGCAGGTCCCAAGGGTACGGCTGTTCGCCGTTTAAAGAGGTACGTGAGCTGGGTTTAGAACGTCGTGAGACAGTTCGGTCCCTATCTGCCGTGGGTGTAGGAGACTTGAGAGGAGTTGCCCCTAGTACGAGAGGACCGGGGTGAACGATCCACTGGTGGACCAGTTGTCGTGCCAACGGCAGTGCTGGGTAGCTATGATCGGACAGGATAACCGCTGAAGGCATCTAAGCGGGAAGCCCCCTCAAAACAAGGTCTCCCTGAGGGCCGTGGAAGACCACCACGTCAATAGGCCGGAGATGTAAGCGCAGTAATGCGTTCAGTTGACCGGTACTAATCGCCCGATAGGCTTGATTTGATCCAGTAATGGAAAGACAAATCACCAAAAGCATACACTGACCTTGAGTTGGATAACGTCGCAGCGCCAAGCCGCGATGTTGGTTGATACTATAACCGAGTGGCAACGCGCCTTTTGCAAGCAAAAGGCGCTGCCTGCCACCTCGTCGCTTTCCTGCAACGCAGGAAAGTCGACATGGGCTTTTCCTCGGTTTGGTGGTCATAGCGCAAGTGAAACACCCGGTCCCATCCCGAACCCGGAAGTTAAGCACTGCCGCGCCAATGGTACTTGGGCTTAAGCCCCGGGAGAGTAGGTCACCGCCAAACCTAGAAAAAGCCCACATCTCTCTAACACGATGAAAAGAACACTACCCGGTCTCAAGTAGCCGAATAGGCGCTAGACCAACACAAGACCTCAAGTAGCGTAAGCGATAGGTCACTTAAAGTGTCGCGGGATGGAGCAGCCCGGTAGCTCGTCAGGCTCATAACCTGAAGGTCGCAGGTTCAAATCCTGCTCCCGCAACCAACTTTAGAAAATCCCAGAGCAGCCCGCGCAGACTACAATTGATCACCCCGATCAATCGCTTAACGATCAAACCTCGTCAGACTCATAACCTGAAACTCAGAGGTTCAATTCCTACTCCTGCAAATAAAAAAACACCGTGCAACGCCAGATGTTTACGCGCCGCCCTAGGGCGGTTTTGTTCATTCTGGGACGCCCCCAAAGTAAGCAAATCCGCAAGTTCCCCAACAAGTTTAATCGCATACTTCCGTTCTTCGGGGACCTACTGGGTCTCCGACAGAAGGCAGCGGGTGATCGCCATCACCTCGGCTTTTGTGTATGGATCATTCAACACTTCTTTTCAAAGTTAAATTGATGATTGTCGATGACTGAAGGCAGCTGTTGGGACGAAAGCGGTTAAGTGTCATTCATTAAACGCTTTTGGTTAAAATTCACCAAGCTGGTGCGATGTCTGCTGCAGATACTGACGTTTACTGGAACTCCAATCTGAGAATGGCGACCTTTCAAACTGCCTATTCGAAGCGGTCTAAGTACGCTTTCGATTTGTCAAATTTTGTGTTGAAGGAACCCTTATCAAAGGTCTGAGACGGCATCGGCGCAGATGGTAAGCCGGCAAAGACTACGTTTCACACGACCAAGTTACTCGCAGCAAGCCAAAGCGTTACGGAAAAAGCAAGAAAGCGCAGATGAAGTAACATAAAGCTTGCTGCGAATCGATGAGAGGCTTATTAACCGACCTATCGGTCACTTAATGATGTGAATTCAAATTCGGAGTAATCGACCTATGGACGCCTTTATCTGCGACGCCCAGCGCACCCCGATCGGACGATATGGTGGTGGACTAAGCCAGGTGCGCACAGATGATCTTGCCGCCCTGCCAATCGCTTCGCTTGTAGCGCGTAACCCACAGGTGGATTGGTCCAGTCTGGACGACGTGATTTATGGCGATGCGAACCAAGCCGGTGAAAGCAACCGCAATGTGGCGCGGATGGCGGCGTTGCTGGCAGGGCTGCCTGTGGATGTACCGGGAACGACAATCAATCGGCTCTGCGCGTCTGGCATGGATGCGGTGGGCATGGCTGCGCGCGCCATCAAGGCTGGGGATTATGACATGGCGATCGCGGGTGGGGTCGAAAGCATGTCGCGTGCGCCATTTGTGATGCCCAAGGCAACATCCGCCTTTACTCGTGCCAATGCCGTTTACGACACCACGATCGGCTGGCGCTTTGTGAACCCGAAAATGGAAAAGGAATTTGGTATCGACTCGATGCCCGAAACAGCGGATAACGTAGCGGAAGCTTATGGTATCAGTCGCTCCGATCAGGACGCGTTTGCCGAACGCAGCCAGGCCCGCTGGGCCGCGGCGCACCAGACCGGGGTGTTTCAGGAGGAGATCACCCCGGTCACAATCCCCCAGCGCAAAGGTGACCCGGTAGTGGTCGACACCGACGAGCATCCACGTCCGGGGACTACAGCAGAGAAACTGTCTGGCCTAAAGGGCATCAACGGGGTGGACAAGACTGTGACCGCTGGAAACGCCTCGGGTGTTAACGACGGCGCGGCGGCGATCCTGATGGCAAATGAATCTGCTGCGGCAAAGAACGACCTGACCCCGATTGCCCGTGTGGTTGGCATGTCCGTTGCTGGGGTGGAGCCGCGCGTGATGGGCATCGGCCCGGTTCCAGCCAGCCGCAAGGTGCTTGCACGGGCTGGGCTCAGCATCGATCAGATGGATGTGATAGAATTGAACGAGGCGTTTGCCTCGCAGGGCCTAGCCACGCTGCGCGAACTCGGGGTGCCTGATGATGCGCCGCATGTGAACCCAAATGGCGGGGCAATCGCAATTGGCCACCCGCTTGGAATGAGCGGTGCGCGGCTAGTGATGACTGCTGCCTATCAACTGCGCCGCACCGGAGGCCGCTACGCGCTCTGTACCATGTGTGTCGGGGTAGGGCAGGGTGCCGCACTTATTCTTGAACGTGTGTAAGGGAGGAGACCTCACATGTACGCTCAGATGATTAAAACAGCCGGATCCGGCGTGAAATCCCGCGAGGAGATGACCGAGCAGGAACGTGCGTTTCAGGACAAGATCGACGCCGATATCAAGATCGAGCCCAAGGATTGGATGCCCGACGACTATCGCGCGACACTGATCCGTCAAATTGGCCAGCACGCACATTCTGAAATCGTAGGCCAGCTGCCCGAAGGAAACTGGATCACCCGAGCGCCAACGCTGGAGCGCAAGGCGATCCTGCTGGCCAAGGTGCAGGATGAGGCCGGGCATGGGCTGTATCTCTATTGCGCGGCAGAAACGCTGGGTGTCAGCCGGGATGAGATCACCGAGATGCTGCTGGACGGGCGCATGAAATACTCGTCGATCTTTAACTATCCGACCCTGAACTGGGCTGATATCGGCGCGGTCGGATGGCTGGTCGATGGCGCTGCGATCATGAACCAGGTTCCGCTGCAGCGGACGTCTTTCGGGCCGTACTCGCGCGCGATGATCCGCATCTGCAAGGAAGAAAGCTTTCACCAGCGCCAGGGCTATGATGCGATCCGCAAGATGGCAGAGGGTACGCCAGAACAGCGTAAGATGGCGCAGGATGCAATAAATCGACTGTGGTACCCGTCGCTGATGATGTTCGGGCCGTCGGACAAGGAAAGCGTGCATTCGGCCCAATCCATGGCGTGGAAGATCAAGATCAACACCAATGACGAGCTGCGCCAGAAATTCGTGGATCAGACCGTGCCTCAGGCCGAATATCTGGGTCTGAGTATCCCTGACCCGGACCTGAAATGGAACGAAGAACGGGGCCATTATGATTACACCGACCCGGACTGGTCCGAGTTTTTCGATGTGATCAAGGGCAACGGCCCCTGCAATGTCGACCGGCTGGCCGCGCGTAACAAGGCGTGGGACGACGGTAAATGGGTTCGCGACGGGCTGCTGGCTCATGCCCGCAAGAAACGCGCCGCAAATCTGGCTGCAGAATAAGACTGCCCTGAGGAGGATACCAAATGAACAACGAATGGCCCCTGTGGGAAATCTTCATCCGCGGACAACATGGCATGAGCCACCGCCATGTTGGGTCGTTACACGCCCCGGACGCGGAAATGGCGATCAAGAACGCGCGCGATGTCTACACGCGCCGCAACGAAGGCGTTTCGATCTGGGTGGTTGAGGCCAACAACATCTCGGCCTCATCGCCCAGCGACAAAGGTCCGCTGTACGAGCCCAGCGAAAGCAAAGTGTACCGCCATCCAACCTTCTTCGATATTCCCGAAGAAGTGGGGGCGATGTAATGAGTGTTCCAGTTTCCAATGACGCTTTGCTGCAGTTTCTGCTGCGGATGGGGGACAATACCCTGATCCTCGGCCATCGCGTCAGCGAATGGTGCGGTCATGCGCCTGTGCTGGAGGAAGACATCGCGCTGGCCAATACCGCGCTGGACCTGATCGGTCAGACCCAGATGTGGCTGGGTCTTGCGGGTGAGATCGGCGGCGGCAAATCCGCCGATGATCTGGCCTTTCTGCGCGACGCCTGGGATTTCCGCAATGTGCTGCTGGTCGAAGTGCCGAACGGCGACTTCGGCCGCACGCTGATGCGTCAGTTCCTGTTTGATGCTTGGCATTCGATCATGCTGGGGCATCTGATGAAATCCTCTGACGAACGTGTCGCGGCGATCGCCGCCAAGGCCAGCAAAGAAGTTAGCTATCACCTCGAACGTTCGGGCGATACGGTTGTAGGCCTTGGTGACGGGACCGAGGAAAGCCATGCCCGCATGCAAGAGGCGCTGGACTATCTTTGGCCATATGTCGGCGAGATGTTTGCCAGTGACGATGTTGATGCAGAAATGGTTACGGCGAGAATTGCCCCGAACCCGGCAGATCTGCGTGCAGAATATGACGCTCTGATCGAGCGTGTGCTGTCCGAGGCGACACTAACCATTCCCGAAAGCCGCTTTGCCCATAAGGGCGGGCGCGACGGTCGCATGCATACCGAGCATCTGGGCCATCTTCTGACACAGATGCAGTGGTTGCAGCGCGCATATCCCGGCGCGAAGTGGTAAGGATCAATGCGGGCTTCAACGGATCAGGTGTGGGAATGGCTGGACGCTGTACCAGACCCTGAGATTCCGGTGATCTCGGTCGTCGATCTGGGCATTGTACGCGATGTGCGATGGGATGATGACACTCTGATGGTTACCGTCACGCCGACCTATTCAGGCTGCCCGGCGACCTCGGTCATCAGCATGGATATCGAAACCACGCTGCGTGATCATGGAATCGACGATCTGCGGATCGAGACAAGTATCGCACCGGCTTGGACCACCGATTGGCTCAGCGACAAGGGCCGTGCTCGGCTCGAGGATTACGGCATCGCCCCGCCGCAGCCTGCAGGTGGACCTGAACGCTGCCCACATTGCGGTAGCAAGGCGGTTGAAAAGGTCAGCCAGTTTGGCTCGACCCCTTGCAAGGCCCATTGGCGCTGCACCGACTGCCTGGAACCTTTTGACTATTTCAAGTGCATCTGAGGGAGGATCACCGGATGGCACGCTTTCATGATCTGGAAGTTACCGATGTTCACAAAACCATCCGCGATGCGGTGGTCGTGACGCTGAAACCTGTAAACGGTTCAGCCGATGAATTCGACTTTACCCAAGGCCAGTACCTGACGTTCCGCCGCGATTTCGACGGGGAAGAACTGCGCCGGTCCTATTCGATCTGCGCTGGCAAGGATGAGGGCATTCTGCAGGTAGGGATCAAGCGCGTGGATGGCGGCGCATTCTCGACCTGGGCCAACTCCGATCTAAAGGTGGGCGATACGGTGCAGGCGATGCCGCCGATGGGCAGCTTTTACACCGCAATCGATCCCTCCGCCGAAAAGCATTATCTGGGCTTTGCGGGTGGGTCGGGCATCACGCCGGTTCTCTCGATCCTGAAGACGACGCTTGCCCGAGAACCACATTCGCGGTTCACATTGGTTTATGCCAACAAGGGCGTGAACACGATCATGTTCCGAGAGGAGCTTGAGGACCTCAAGAACCTCTATATGGGGCGTCTGAACGTGATCCATATTCTGGAAACAGACGCGCAGGAAATCGAGCTTTTTACGGGTCTGGTCACGCAAGACAAATGTGCCGAACTTTTTGAACACTGGATCGATATTCAGAACGTCGACACGGCTTTTATCTGCGGCCCCGAGCCGATGATGCTGGGCATTGCCTCAGCCCTGCGGGCGCATGGGCTGAACGACGGGCAGATCAAGTTTGAACTCTTCGCCAGCGCTCAACCCGGTCGGGTCAAGCGCAAAGTGAGCGGGGCGGACACGGCGTCTCAGGACAACCAGACCAAAACATCAATCACCATGGACGGGGCAACGCAAACGATCACCATGCCGAAGGATCAATCGATTCTCGATGCCGCGTTGGAGAATGCGATGGACGCGCCTTACGCCTGTAAGGCCGGGGTCTGTTCAACCTGCCGCTGCCGAGTGCTTGAAGGCGAGGTCGAGATGGTCGCCAATCACGCATTGGAAGACTACGAAGTCGAGAAAGGATACGTCCTGAGCTGTCAGGCCTATCCGATGACCGACACCGTTGTCGTGGACTACGATCAGTAGACGGAGGGAATGATGGCTGAAGACATGACAATCGAGAGCTATTTGGCAGCGGGTGGTGTCCTGAGTAATCCAACCAACGTGCCTCCGCGCTATCGTGCAGAGCTCATGAAACTGATGGCGACCTTCGTGGACAGCGAACTGGCCGGCGCAGCGGGCTTTGCCGACATCATAAATCTGGGCCCGGGCATCAAGGAACGCATCGCGGCGGCCAAGATTGTGCTGGAAAAGACCGACAACGCAGATCGTGTCCTGAAAATCATGGGCGAGTTCGGAGCCAACACTGACCGCTATGCAAATCACCATCCCTGGACCACACGTCTGGATCGTGATGCGGATATCGGGGCTACGCGGTCCGAACACGACATGCGCCTTGCTGTATTCAACTATCCGATCGAAGGATGGGAAGATGCCGTGGTTATGAACCTGCTGATGAGCCAGGCGGTTGACGTCCAACTGGCTCAGTTTTCGCAGATATCCTATCAGCCTCTGGCCGAGGCCTTCCGCGAGATTTCCCCGATCGAGGCGCGCCATGGGGAGCTTGCGCTTGAGGGTGCGGGCAAGCTGATCGAACAGGGAAAGGCTGCAGAAATGCAAGCGTCGGTCGACTATTGGTGGCCCCGGGTCGCGGCAAGTTTTGGGGCGGGCACAGCCGAGAAAACCGAAACGCTCCGCAAGCTGGGGCTGCGGCAATTAACCGGGATTGAGATGAAAGATCAGTGGACAGTAAAAGCGACCGAACAGATCGAAAAGCTGGGACTTAAAGTACCCTAGCTTTCAAAGTTGGCGTTTACGGCTCAGCAACCCATACTTCACGGCCAATCCGCGAAGCGTGCGACGCCTTCGCCGATCTTTCTTCAATGACTGCTGGGCTTTAGCACCACATTTCCGATTGAACTCAAAAACGTCAATCACCCGCTCGGCGCAGCCACAGGCTTCGCCCAGACCTACTTTGGCGAAATAGAATTTATCGAAACGATCAGGGCATTGCATGGGTAACCTCCGCCCTTATTGAACCTCATCCTGACCGAAGAGCCAAATCAACTCTGTGCCAACAAGGGTTCAAAGGCCATCAACACCTGATAATGTCAGACTGCTTACCAACGCGGCGTAATCGCTGCGCGCGTTGGCATCCGCCCCGGCATTCCACATGTAGAACCAGTTCAACATTCCGAAAACGGACATGGTCGTGGCCCGAAGCTTGGCCGCATCATCCTTGAAAGTTGCAGGCGAGATGCTGGCGATGATGTCACTGACGAACACCACCAGATCCCTCTGATAGCCACGCAGCAGATTCTGCTGCTCTTCGGGCAATGCGGACATGCCGCTGGTCTGCACGCGATGCTCATCATCCACGCCTTGATAGGCCAGTAGGATTTCCCGCACCACCCGTTTCAAGCGATCCGCGGGTTCCATCCCGTCAAGGTCCAAGCCGCAAACCTGGTCACGCAATTGCAGCAGGTAACTGTCGAGAATATCAAACAGAATGGCGTCCTTGCTGTCGTAGTAGTGATAGATATTGGCCTTGGATATCCCGCACTCCCGCGCCAGCTGAGACATTGACGCCCGATCAAATCCTTCCTGCGCGAAGACGCGGGCGGCGCATTTCAGGATGCGTGTTCGTTTATGGTCGTGGTCTTTTGCTATCGTGCGCGCCAAATCCTGACCCTCCGTCTGTCGCTTAGCTGTCCCGATTGTCAATCACGCGCCGGGCCTTGCCCTGTGAGCGTTCAACCTCACCCGGCTCGCCTATATCGATCTCGGTCGAGATGCCAACCACCTCTTTAATCCTGCGAGATAGCATCCGAGCAGCGGCGGTTTTGCTCAGCTCATCGGCTGCATCCGGCGTTGCTTCGACATGCACGCGCATCGCGTCCATCCGGCCAGCTTTATAAAGTTCGATCTGGTAGTAGGGCGCCAGACCGCCGGTTGCCAGAACCTGCTCCTCGATCTGACTGGGGAAGACGTTGACACCCCGCAGAATGATCATGTCATCCGAGCGGCCCGTGATCTTTTCCATCCGACGCATCGACCGCGCCGTGCCGGGCAAAAGCCGCGTCAGGTCACGGGTGCGATAGCGGATCATCGGAAGACCTTCTTTGGTCAGCGTGGTAAAGACCAGTTCACCAATCTCACCATCAGGCATGACCTCGCCGGTCTGCGGGTCGATGATTTCGGGGTAGAAGTGGTCTTCCCAGATCACGGGCCCATCTTTGGTTTCGACGCACTCATTGGCGACGCCCGGTCCCATGATCTCGGACAGGCCATAGATATCGACGGCATGCATATCGAAAGCCTGTTCAACCTCGGAGCGCATCGAATCCGTCCAAGGTTCAGCGCCAAAGACGCCGACAGCCAAGGAACTTTCGCGCGGATCGAGTCCAATCTTGTGATACTGCTCAAGAATGTTCAGCATATAGGATGGTGTTACCATAATCCCGTCAGGTTTGAAGTCAGTGATCAGGTCGACCTGCTTGCCGGTCTGCCCACCGCTCATCGGGACGACCGTGGCCCCCAGACGTTCGATTCCATAATGCGCGCCCAGACCGCCGGTGAACAGGCCATAGCCATAGGCGTTGTGCACCATGTCGCCCCGGCGCAAACCGCTGGCACGCAACGACCGCGCCACCAGATCCGCCCAATTATCGATATCGCCTTGCGTATACCCCACGACGGTTGGCTTGCCCGTGGTTCCCGACGAGGCATGAACACGAATGATCTGCTCACGCGGGACTGCAAACAGACCAAAGGGATAGTTTTCCCTCAGATCGTTTTTGTAGGTAAACGGAAACCGTGCCAGATCACTGAGGGACTGAAGGTCGTCAGGATGCACACCGGCCTCATCAAACCGCTGCCGGTACATAGGCACGTTGTCATAAGCATGGCGCAGCGACCATTTCAGCCGATCCAACTGTAGGTTGCGGATTTCATCAATCGAGGCGATCTCGATCGGATCAAGATCCGCCTTGTTCGGAGTAAGATCCTTCATGCCATCCCCCTCATCTCAGGTCTCGTCAAACACCGGACCTTTGACCGCGCGGGAAAAGCCCCGAAATTCTGCGATCTTTTGTCCGGCTTGGTTGGTTATGGATACGTCATAGATACCGCTGCGCCCTGTCAGGCTCAGTTCCGTTGCGCGGGCCGTCAGCAGATCACCGGATCGCGCGGGCGCGACGTAGCTGATCACATTGTGCTGGGCGACCGTGGACTGGTTGCGACTATTGCAGGCAAAGGCAAAGGCGCTGTCGGCCAACATGAATGTCACGCCGCCATGGCAGATCCCGTGCCCGTTGCAGTGATGGTCAGCCACCTGCAACGCCAGCGTCGCAGCGCCTTCATCCATCTCGACCAGTTCCATGCCCGCCCATTTCGAGGCATTGTCCCGCCCCCACATGGCAGCAGCGGCTTTCTGGGCGCGTTCCTTCGGCGTCATCTCATTCTCCCCGAAATACTGGCGCGCGCTTTTCCAGAAACGCAGTAACGCCCTCGGCATAGTCGACGCTTTCGCCGCAGGTTTTCATTGCGTCCGCCTCAATCTCGAGATGATCGGTCAGGGTATTCGTGGCAGCCGCCTGTATCGTCTGTTTCGTCAGGCCAAGTCCCAGCGTTGGACCATTGGCGAACTGTTCCGTTAGTGCGCGCGCCTCGGTCATTAGTTCAGCGTCTGGAATTGCTTTCCAGATCAGCCCCCAATCCGCAGCCTGCTTTGCTGGCAGGGGTTGCCCAGTCAGGGCCAGCCCTTTGGCTCGGGCTTCACCCAGCAAACGTGGCAAATGCCAACTGCCGCCGGTATCAGGTATCAGGCCCACTTTGGAAAATGATTGGATAAACTTGGCAGAGTCAGCGGCAAGTACCACATCACAAGCCAGGGCTAGATTCGCACCCGCCCCGGCGGCAACGCCATTGACGGCGCAGACAACAGGCAATTCCAAAGACCTGATCAGGTGGACCAAAGGAGCGTAGAACGTCCGAACCGTATAGCCCAAATCCGGCGGACCCTCCATCGTGGCAGGGTTTCGATCGCCCAAATCCTGCCCTGCGCAGAACCCGCGCCCCGCGCCGGTTAACAGCACCGCTCGGGCACCACCGTCACGCGCGGCCTCAAGTGCAGCGCGCAGGGCATAGTGCATCTCATCAGTGAAACTGTTCAGGCGATCAGGGCGATTGAGTGTAATTTCAACCCATTGACCCATATTCTGCGAAATAATCGTGTCGGACATGCCCGGTTCGCTTTTCATAAGTTACAACAAACTTCTTGCATAAACCGAACGGTTGGTCAATAAATTCTATAGCCGTTTGTGACTCGGCGATCGGAAATGCCATTTGGCCAGCGGGCGGAACAGCATTTCTCGTCGTTGATAGTTACAAAACGTACCATTAACACATTCACGACTTGCGATTTTGAGGAGGAGACCCGGTCATGAAATTCACCAAGCTCACCACATTGTTGGCGTCTGCAACCTTGGCGGTGTCCGGCACCATTGCTTTTGCGGCTGACTACACCCTGACAATTTCCAGCTGGGCCCCACCCACCCACGGCATCAACGCAAAGATGTGGCCCAAATTCGTCGAAATGGTAGAGGAGGCCACTGACGGGCAGGTCACCGCAGAGCTTAAGCTGGGTATCGCTCCACCGCCTGCGCAGATGGACCTGATTATGGATGGCGCGGCCGATGCCTCGATTATCTTTCATGGCTATCAACCGGGACGCTTCGTCACCACCAAGCTGATCGAACTGCCTGGTTACGAAGGCTCGGCCGAGGACGCTTCGGTTGCCTACTGGCGCGCCTACGACAAGTACTTGAAAGCTGCTGACGAGCATCGTGGTGTCAAAGTCATCGCCTTGCACACGCATGGACCCGCGCAGCTGCATTCCAGCGCGCCAGTAACCACTCTGGATGAGGTTTCGGGCCTGAAAGTACGTATCCCGGGTGGCGTTGGCGGAGACGTTGGTGCGGCGCTTGGTGCGACCGGCATTCAGGTGCCTGCTCCGAAAGTCTATGAAACACTGGCGTCGAAAGCGGCGGACGGTGTCGTCATGCCGCTGGAATCGCGCAAGGGTTTCAAGCTGACAGAGGTTGCGCAGAATGTGTATGAGATGCCCGGTGGTCTTTATCGCGGTTCGTTTGCCTTCATCATGAACGAAGACACCTTCGCAGATCTGCCACCCGAGCTGCAGACGGCGCTGGAAGAAAACGTGTTCGGCGAACCGCTGAGCCGTGAGATCGGCAAAATCTGGGATGAGATCGACGCCACTGGACGTGAGGCAACCGAGGCGGCAGAAGGCAATGCCATCAACGCTGCCACAGATGCGGATATGGAGAAGTTCTCGGCGATCGCCGAAGACATCCGCGGCAAGGTCATCGCCGAGGTTGACGCAACAGGTGTCGACGCTCAGGCCGCATATGACATGATCAAATCGGAAATGTCCTCGAACTGATCCGACTGCAGGGCGGCTCTTACGCCGCCCTGACTTACCCTGCGCGAGTTTCCCATGACCCCTATTATTCAGCTTGTGCGCCGTGCCAGCGCCCTTCCCGTGATCGTGGCCTGCATTGCACTGTTTATCCTGATGGTAATGACCTTTTGCGACGTGATCCTGCGTTCGGTCTTCAATGCGCCCATTGAGGCCGCCACCGAGCTGACGCGCATTCTGATGGCAATTCTGGTGTTTTCAGTCCTCCCGATCGTCTCTACCACCAACGGCCATATCGCTGTCGATCTGACCGACGGGTTCTTCCACCGCATGCATCTTTCCCGTGCGCGGGACGTTGTGATCTATGTGGTCAGCGGCATCATGCTGTTCTGGCCGGTCCAGCGCGTTTGGGTCCTGGCCGAGCGTGCGCGGGATTATGGGGATGTGACCGAATATCTTTCAATCCCAACCTACCTGATCGGCTGGTTCATTACCTTGTCAGTTGCCATCACCGCACTGGTGATGATCGCCACCGGGCTGCTAAAGGCCTTCGCCCCAAATACTTTGTCGGAGCCTATGCAATGACCGCAGCGCTGATCGGATTTGCGATTGTATTGATCCTGGTGCTGGTGCGCCTGCCCATCGTCTTTGCCATGGGCCTGGTCGGCACATTGGGATTTGCCTATGAGCGTGGCGGCTCAATCTTTGATGAGCGCGGGATGAAGGCTGCCATGTCCATGGTGGGCCGACAGATCACCGACACTGCGCAGGACTATGGTCTGTCGGTTGTGCCGCTGTTCATCCTGATGGGCCTGTTCGTGAATAAGGGCGGCATGGCGCGCGAGCTTTATGCGGTGTCCAACGCCTTTCTTGGCCACATGCGCGGTGGTATTGCCATGGCAACGGTTGCGGCCTGTGGCGGATTTTCGGCTATCTGCGGATCGTCGCTGGCGACCGCCGCCACGATGTCAAAGGTCGCGATGCCGCAGATGCGGCGTTACGGCTATTCCGATGAACTCTCGACCGCCTCGATTGCCGCCGGTGGTACATTGGGCATTCTGATCCCACCATCGGTCATTCTGGTCATCTACGGGTTGCTGACCGAGACCTCGATCGGGAAACTGTTCATGGCGGGCATCATCCCTGGCATCCTCGGCATTCTGTTCTACCTCTTCGCCGTGCGCTGGACCGTCTGGCGCAACCCCGAGGCCGGCCCAGCCGGAGAGCGTGCCACATGGTCCGAACGCATCCGTGCGCTGGGCTCGGTTTGGGCGGTGCTGCTGCTGTTCTTTCTAGTCATTGGCGGGCTTTATGGAGCCTTCGATTTTGAGCCCCTAAACCTGACATTCTCACCCACCGAGGCCGCAGGTATGGGGGCCGCTGGGGCCTTTCTGATTGCACTCTTTCGTGGGGGTCTCACGGTTGGCTCGACATTCGAGGTGCTGAAAGAAACCTGCTTTACCGCGTCTGCCCTGTTTGCGGTGCTGATTGGCGCGCAAATATTCTCGAATTTCATCAATCTGGCCGGTTTGCCCGAAGCCCTGATCGCGATGGTGACCGCCTATGATGTGGCTCCGTTTGTCGTGATCCTGATGATCCTTGGTATCTACATCATTCTGGGTTGCGTCTTCGAATCCCTCTCAATGCTGTTGCTGACGGTTCCGATCTTCTTCCCGTTGGTCACGTCTCTGGGCTATGACCCAATCTGGTTTGGCATCGTCGTCGTGGTTGTCACCGAAATCTCGCTGATCACTCCACCCGTAGGCCTGAACGTCTTCATTCTGAAAGGCGTGGTGGGTGACGTCTCGACCGGCACCATATTTCGTGGCGTCACTCCGTTCTGGATCGCCGATATCTTCCGCCTCGCGCTGATCGTGCTGGTGCCCATCGTGGTGCTGTATCTGCCGCAGCAAATGGGCGCTTTGGGACACTAGTCCCACCGCATCAAACAGGAGAACACCATGTCCCTGCATCAGATTTCCAGCTTCGCCGCTGGTACTTGGGTCGCGCCTGGAGAAGGCGCACGCACCATCGCGTCCGCCATCACTGGCGCACCGTTTGCAAGCGCTGGCAATGCCGCGCTCGACGTGCAGGCGATGCTTGACTATGCGCGCAATACCGGTGGCCCCACGCTGCGCAAGTTAACGTTCCACGACCGTGCTCGGATGCTCAAGGCGTTGGCGCAAGAGCTTTCGGCGCATAAACAAGCCCTTTACGACCTGAGTTTCGAAACCGGAGCTACGCAGAAGGACCACCTGATCGATATCGATGGTGGCATCGGCACGATGTTTGTCTTTGCCTCAAAAGGCCGGCGCGAGATGCCGGATGCGCAGGTTTATCTGGACGGCGAAATCGAGCAGTTGTCACGCAATGGCACCTTTTTGGGGCAGCATATCTGCACGCCCCTGCAAGGGGTCGCGGTTCATATCAACGCCTTCAACTTCCCGGTCTGGGGGATGCTGGAAAAGCTGGCCCCGACGCTGCTGGCTGGCGTGCCTGCAATCGTCAAGCCGGCTACCAACAGTTGCTACGTCACCGAACTGGCAGTGCGGATCATGCTGGATAGCGGCATCCTGCCTGCCGGTGCGCTACAGCTGGTCTCGGGCGGGTTGGGCGACATGCTCGATCACTTGGATTGTCAGGATGTGGTCAGCTTCACAGGCTCGGCGAACACTGCGTTGAAGCTGCGGCAGACGCCTGCGATCTTGCAGAACTCGGTCCGGTTTGTGGCCGAGCAGGACAGCTTGAACGCTTCCATCCTCGGGCCCGATGCCACGCCCGGCACGCCCGAATTTGACCTGTTCGTCAAGGAAGTCTCGCGCGAGATGACCACAAAGGCGGGCCAGAAATGCACTGCCATCCGACGCATCATCGCGCCCCAGCCGCAGGTCGACGCCATAATTGCCGCGCTGTCTGACCGATTGGCAAAGATCACCATCGGCGACCCCCGTTCCGACACCACTCACATGGGTGCGCTGGTGTCGAACGGGCAGAAAGCCGACGTTCTGGAAAAGGCAGCTCTGATCGGGCAAGAGGCTGAACGGGTTTATGGCAACCCCGACGCGTTCGACCTGCACGGCCCTGAAACCGGCGCATTCGTTCCCCCGATGCTGTTTTACTGTGCTGACCCCGACAAAGCGCAGCGCGTGCACGATACCGAGGCCTTCGGCCCAGTTTCGACCCTCATGGGCTACCGCGATCTGGATCATGCGGTGGCACTTGCCAATCGCGGGCAGGGGTCTCTGGTCACGTCGCTGATCACTCACGACACAAAGGTCGCGCACAACGTAGTGATGGGGGCCGCAGCCTATAACGGGCGGATTTACATTAACGACCGCGACTCGATGGCTGAATCGACCGGCCACGGATCTCCGCTGCCCCATATGGTGCATGGTGGGCCGGGCCGTGCGGGCGGCGGTGAGGAAATGGGCGGCGTGCGCGGTGTGAAACACTATATGCAGCGCACGGCCATTCAGGGCTCCCCGCGCATGCTCAGTGGTATCAGCACCAAATGGGTGCCCGGAGCGCCCGAAATCCAAGGTCCGGCCCATCCGTTCACCCGTAAATTTGGTGAGTTGCAGGTCGGAGAGACGCTGCACACAGCCCCGCGCACTGTCACGCTGGAGGATATCGAACACTTCGCCAATTTCACCGGCGATACCTTTTATGCGCATATGGACGAGGACGCGGCGGCGCGAAATCCGTTCTTCCCCCGTCGGGTAGCGCATGGCTATCTGTTGCTCAGTTTTGCGGCGGGCCTATTTGTTGAACCGAACGAGGGGCCGGTGCTGGCCAATACCGGACTGGATGGGCTGCGGTTCATGAAGCCCGTTGTTGCTGGCGACAGCATCAAGGTGCGCCTGACGGTAAAGCAGAAAACCCCACGCAATGAAGATTATGGCGAGGTCCGCTGGAACGTTTCCCTGACCAATCAGGATAATGAGCCGGTCGCAGAATACGAGCTTTTGACCATGAACGCCCGCTGAGCCGCTGTACTACCTGTTTTTCTTATTGGGCCTAATGGGTTAAACTGGTCCCATGACCAAACAACGCTCGTGGTTCGAAACGGCTGTGGCCGAACTGGCGGACCCGCAAGACCAGCGGGTCTGGTCGATTATCGTCTCGCTGTTTGGTGACATGGCACAAGAGCCCGGCGCGCAAATCTCGGGCGGTGTTCTGACCCGGATAATTGAGCCGATGGGCATCAAACCCGAAGCGATCCGCGTCGCTCTGCACCGGCTGCGCAAGGACGGCTGGATTGAAAGTGACCGGATTGGACGCGTCTCGCGCCATGTCCTTTCGGAATTCGGCCGGACGCAATCCGCCGCCGTCACGCCGCGCATATATGCGCGCGGTCCTTCGCCCATTGAAAATTGGCATCTTCTAATCGCCGAGGATGGATCGGGCACACAAGTGCTTGAAGACGTGATGCTCAGCGATGACTATATCCCTATTGGGCGCAACGTAGCGATGGGTGCGGGTCCCGTTCCAGATCAGTCGGACGGTTTGCTGGCCTTGGACATCTCTCCGCACGCAGCCCCCAAGTGGGTGCAGGATCGGTTGTGTCCACCCGAATTGCGTGCCTCTTGCATGGCTCTTCTGGGCGCGGTCGAACGCGCGGCGAAGTCCCGCCCCGAAGGCTGGGCGCCTACACCCTTGCAGAGCGCAACACTGCGCACCCTGCTGGTGCATCGGTGGCGGCGCGTCGTGCTACGCCAGCCGGACTTACCTTTGGCTTTTTATCCTGTGGATTGGGCTGGTCCTGCTTGTCGCGATAGCGTGTTCGGGCTGCTTGATTTGCTGCCACGACCCTCTGCTGATGTGTTGAGCGGTACGAGTTGACCGCTGAGCGGTCTGTTCAACCATATTATCAGTGCGGCGCACATACCGGGTGCTGGGAGCTTTTCTGACCAAGTCATACCAATTTACACACCAATAATTAGGTTGCGGTTATCTGCCTGCCAATTCAGCCGTTCAGAAAACGCATGGTGCAATCGGGCCCCGGGCAATACCATCGCCTGAGCAAACCTACCGGAGATCCGTGATGTCGATTTTGCTAACGATTGTCTTGTTGCTGATGTCCCTTTTGCTGGGGATGCACATCTGGACTCGTCGCCTAACGCGGCAGGGCACCGAAATGGTGCCGCAACTGGGGCGGATCGTGCCCGTTCACGGTGGCAGCATTCACTATGTCGAAAAAGGCGACCCTTCCAACCCGACAATTGTCATGATCCATGGCCTATCAGGCCAATTGCAGCATTTTACGTATGCATTGGTGGATGATCTTGCTCAGGATTATCACGTTCTCGCGGTTGACCGTCCGGGCTGTGGCTATTCCACGCGCGATGCTGCCCAGTTGGCGGAATTGCCCGAACAAGCCCGCATGATCCACGAGTTTCTGGAAATAAAGAACGTCGATCAAGCCACACTGGTCGGTCATTCTCTAGGTGGCGCCGTGTCTCTTGCGATGGCACTGGATTATCCCGACAACACGGCGGCGTTGGCGCTTCTGGCCCCCTTGACGCTACAAATGCCGGAACCGCCCGCCGTTTTCAAACCACTTGAAATCCGTACCGAGTGGCTGCGCAACCTTATTGGCAATACAATCGCCGTCCCGATGGCCCGAAAAACCGCGCCCCTCGTGCTGAAAGACGTCTTCGCACCCGAGCCCGCGCCCTCAGACTTCCTGAACCGTGCTGGGGGTGCCCTTGGTCTTCGCCCCTCGGCCTTTATCACCGCCTCACAGGATGTTGTTGGGGTAGAGGCCAGCATGGGTGCCCTGACTTCACGCTATAACGATCTGCGCGTGCCCGGAGGCATTCTGTTCGGGACAGAGGACCCGATCCTGTCCGCCGAGCTACACGGTGCCACAATGACGAAATTCGGCCTGACCTTTGAGGTCATGGAACACCGGGGTCACATGATACTCATCACAGAACCCGAAGTCTGCGCGCGTTTCATCCGCCAGATCGCCGAGAATTCCCGCACCCGGCTGGCAGAGCAGGACGCGCATTGAATAACGCAATAAAGAATCTCGGCAGGCACGCTTTTCCCTCTTGACCCTCCCCGGCCCCTCGCTTAAATCGCCTCTCACTCGTGGCGGAGTAGCTCAGTTGGTTAGAGCAGCGGAATCATAATCCGCGTGTCGGGGGTTCAAGTCCCTCCTCCGCTACCAGAACTTCCCAAACAAGTATTAAGGCCCTGTTAGCTGCGTTTCCATTTGGATCGCGCCCTCGGGTTCCGTGCGAGTTCAGACCAAGCACTGCAGATCTTTGCGCTTCGTTGGTCTGAGGTCGCGAAGCAAGTTCTACCGCAACGTAAAAGGTTGGTTCCGGGCATGAACCGCGTGATTATGGTACTAAATCCGAGAAAATCAAATAAACCGAACGATCGGTCGAAAATATAGTTGAATACGAACGCAGACCGGGCCAGTCTTTGATCGCGCCGTGTCCGGGGATTCCCTGATTTACTACTGGCATCGCATTTCGTCTTAGGAGGCAGGATCATATGACTCAAGTCATCGGGTATGAGAAAGTGGGCGATATCGCCGTTTTGTCGGCTGAGAACCCACCAGTTAACGCGCTGGGCGTGGATGTGCGCCGGGGTTTGTTGTCGGCGATCGAACGCGCCGAAACAGAGGGCGCGCGCGCGGTTTTGATCTATGGTGAGGGGCGGACTTATTTCGCAGGCGCAGATATTCGCGAGTTTGGCAAGCCGCCACAGGACCCGTGGCTGCCCGCACTCTGTGATCGGATTGAGGCGTCGCCCTTGCTGGTGGTTTCTGCGTTGCATGGAACCGCGCTTGGTGGTGGGCTTGAGGTTGCTTTATCCTGTCATTATCGCGTTGCCGTGACGTCTGCGAAGGTGGGGTTGCCCGAGGTTAATCTTGGTATCATTCCTGGCGCTGGCGGCACCCAGCGCTTGCCGCGTGTTGCCGGAGTCAAGGCTGCATTGGACATGATCACGACGGGGCGGCACGTCCGAGCTCCAGAAGCGCTTGAGATGGGTGTGCTGGACAAAGTTCAGGATGGTGATCCGCGCGAGATCGGCCTGGCCTATGTCAGAGAGCTGCTTGCAACTGATGCAGCACGGCGTCCTGTTTGCGATATGGCCCGGCCCGCCCCAATCGATTTTGATGCGGCCTATAACGCGGTACTGAAGAAGGGCCGGGGCCAACTGTCGCCTGCGATTGCAGTGCGGGCAATACAAGCCAGTTGCGAGGCCGAGGATTTTGCATCCGGTTTGGCTCGCGAACGGGAATTGTTCATGGACCTGATGGGCTCGGATCAGCGCAAAGGGTTGATCCACGCATTCTTTGCGGAACGTGCGGTTGCAAAATTGCCCGAGTTGAATGGGGTCGAGCCGCGGGACCTGCAACAGGTCGGCGTCATCGGCGGCGGTACGATGGGCGCAGGGATTGCCACCTCAGTTCTGCTGGCGGGACTTCCTGTCGTGCTGCTTGAGATGTCACACGAGGCAGCGCGCTCCGCTAAAGATCGTATCGCGGCAAATCTGGCTGGCGCCGTGTGGCGCGGAAAGCTGAGCCAGGACAAGCATGATGATATTCTGCAGAACCGGCTGACCCTGGCCACCGACTATGACGCACTGAGTGGCGTTGATCTGGTGATCGAAGCCGTGTTTGAAGACATGGCAGTGAAGAAAAAGGTTTTTGCGCAACTGGATGCGGTCTGCAAAAGCGGTGCGGTATTGGCGACCAATACCTCATACCTTGATATCAACGAAATTGCCGGATCGACCGAAAGGTCACAGGATGTCATCGGTCTGCATTTCTTCTCCCCAGCACATGTGATGAAACTGCTTGAGATCGTGGTGGCGGACCACACCGCGCCCGAAGTTGTGGCAACGGGTTTCGCGTTGGGCAAGAGGTTGGGCAAGGTGGCCGTTCGGGCAGGTGTGTGCGACGGGTTCATAGGAAATCGGATTTTGGGCACATATCGGGCCTGTGCTGATCACATGGTGCTGGATGGAGCGAGCCCGTTCCAGATCGATAAAACGCTAACAGGGTTTGGATTTGCGATGGGACCCTATGCAGTGTCAGATTTGGCCGGATTGGACATTGGCTGGGCGGCGCGCAAGCGGAAACGGGCCGCAGGCCAGGATCCACGCGTTCGCGACAGTTTCTATGCCGACAAGCTGTGCGAGGCCGGACATTTCGGCCAGAAAACCGGCAAGGGCTATTACATATATGAAAATGGCAAGCGGGGTGGAGAGCCGAACCCCGAGCTGACATCATTGATCGAAGCCGAGCGTGCGGCTCAGAACATAACTCCACGCGCGTTTACGGATGAGGAGATCATACGTCGCTATATGGTCGCGATGGTGAATGAGGCGGCGAAGGTGGTAGGCGACGGCATCGCGCGTAGACCGCTGGATGTGGACGTTACGCTGCTCTATGGCTACGGTTTTCCGCGCTACTGGGGTGGGCCGCTGAAATGGGCAGATTTGCAGGGTTTGCCGGGCGTATTCAACGATATTCGCAAGTGGGCTGAAGAAGATGCCTTTTTCTGGCAACCTGCACCCCTGCTTGAACAACTGGTGGCCGAGAACCGCTGCTTTGATGATCTCAACAAAGATGCCTGAAGTCTCGGGGCAAAGGCTCCCGCGCCTGCGCAACATTGGCTGCGCCAATATTGCTAGCCGCCTTGGGCCCGGCATCGCGCAAAGCGCGATGCCGGGCCCAACAGGAGGAGGCGTTTCGTAAGAAACGTCGACGACTGGCGGGAGGGTTTGTTGTTAACCCAGTGCACCTTCGGCAGCAGTCCGCACAGCGCGAATATTGTCGCCATAGACCGACAGGTTTGAAACTGACCCGCCTTTAAAAACTGCTGATCCGGCGACCAACACGTCAGCGCCTGCAGCGGCCACCAGAGGCGCTGTTTTAGGATCAACGCCGCCATCGATTTCGATATGCACAGGACGGTCACCGATCATCTCGCGCAGGCGCCTAACCTTTGCGGTCATGTCGATGAATTTTTGACCCCCGAAGCCGGGGTTGACGGTCATGACGCACACCAGATCAGTCAGGTCCAACAGATGTTCGACGGCCTCGGCAGGCGTCCCGGGATTCAACGCGATTCCTGCTTTCATTCCAGCAGCGCGTATCGCCTGCAGCGTGCGGTGCGAATGCGGCCCCGCCTCGACATGCGCGGTCAGCACATCAGCCCCGGCATCGGCATAGGCTTGAATATAAGGATCGACCGGAGTGATCATCAGATGCACATCCATGACCGTCTTGACATGCGGGCGAAAGGCTTTGACCGCTGGCGGACCAAAAGTGAGGTTGGGAACAAAGTGCCCATCCATCACGTCCACATGAACCCAATCCGCGCCTTGCGCTTCGATGGCCTGAATCTCCTGCCCGAAATTGGCGAAATCAGCGGACAGGATCGATGGAGCGATCTTGATGGAACGGTCAAAGCTCATGACTGGCCTCATGTGGGTGTGCTGTTGCGGAGGCGTATACCCTCGACTCGCGTCAATGCATAGGCCTGACTGCGGTGAATCTGATCGATAGATTCAACATACAAACCCGCCAGTTCAAAGCCTGCTCAGGCGCGATAGAAAAGATATCGATCGGGCGCGATGGTCTCGGGGCCTTCAATCTGCGCAAAACCCGTCAACGGTTGCCCGGAAATCAGCAATCCGCCGGGTCGCATGATCTGTTCGATCAGAGGGCTGAGGCGCGCCGCCTCGGCGACGTCTTCAGACTTGATCCCGCGGCCGAAATCATAATGCGCCAGCGCGATTGTGCGGCCCGCTTTCGCCAGTTTGCGCAACATCGGTTCGGCCTCACCCTGCAGGAAATCCTGTGCCGGTGGCGTGCTGTCGGGATGACACTGCAAGACGCGATCCATCACCCATATACGCCGAGAGGGCAGGATCTCACGCAGATGATCATAGGTACGTCCGTTACCTAGCCCCAGGTCCAGAACGTCCCCTTCCATGGTGCCGATCTGTGCGGCGGCCCAGTTTAGCCCATCGCGTTGCGCCGTCAGGCGGCGCAGCATGGAATCCAGTCGGCTCATTCGGGCTCTCCTTGCGAGTTCAGTTGCGTGGTGCGGTCCAGGGTGTGCCCGGTCCATCAAGCAGCCTGAGCAACAGATCCTGTGTAAACGTCCAGATGTCCTGATCATGGACTAGATGATGCGTCAACACCCCAAATGCTTCGGCATTGTCTGCGCGACCGGTGCGTCGGTCATGCAGCAGCTCAACTGTCTGTGCGATCAGTCTGTCAGGGTCGATCAAACCGCGCGTCCCGCGCCAGTCGATTGGATCGAGATGTGTGTTTATCTGCGCGAGGCCGGGCGCTGCGAGCAGTATCTTTCGGGGGGTCGCCGTCGACAGAACCCGATAGCCCAGCCCGTGAAGCTGCATGGCGACTTTGGAGTCGATCCGGTTCCATGGCGGAACAAACATCGGTCGCAGGTGCGCACCAAACAATTCTCGCAACCGGGACAATCCAGCCTCGGCATCTGCAACTACCGCTTCAAGGGGCCGGTGCAGGCGAAATTCGGCTTTTTTCTCGTCTGCAGGCGCGTGGTTCTGATGCGCCCAGCCATGCACAACCGGGATCAAAACAGACTGATCTGACACATACTCTGCAAGTACCGTTTGCGCATCACGCGGGATCACCGCCAGATGGACGGGTAGGCCAAGCGTGCCCGACATGGCGGATAGCTTTTCAAGCTGCGGTGTCACCGCAACTGCATCGTCATCACGCCACCACAAGGGCAGGGTCAATCCTGCGTCCTGCCACTGCTGCAACTCGGATTGCAATGTGTGCCAATCAGGCCTCATCGGCTAGCCTCGTACAAGCTCTCTGCAATTTCCACCGACCGGCGTGCACCATCAAACCCGTTGGTCATAGGGGGGCGTTCAGCACCCGAAATGACATGCTCCAGCGCATTCGCCAGTGAGTCCGCGTTCAGGTCAGAACTGTTAAGCACATTGATCCCGTTCAACTGAGACAGAGATCTCGCGCGCAAAGTCTGTTCAACCTCTTTGCCATCATCGAAGGGGATCAGAACCGCCGGGGTACCGCTTTGCAGCAGGTCCATGGCCGTGTTGTAACCGCACATGCTGACCGAAGCGGCGGCAAGCGGCAGCATTTGGCGAAAATCAGGGCGGACGGTTTCAAGAAGAACCGATGAACCCTCGGCCATTTGCGAAAGCTCGGCGATCCGCGCATTGGCATCCTGCCCGCCCACCAACAGGCGCCAGTGCCTGTTGGGCATCTTTCGGGCGGCCTCGATGGCCGCTTGAAAGATCGGCTGGCCGACCGACCCGCCACCCGCGCTGACCAATATCTCGCCCTGGCCTATGCCATCCGGATGACTTGGCGCAGCACTTGGGGCCACGAAACCGGTGTAATGCAGGCGCGATGCCAGTTGATCCGAGACAGGCCAACTGACTTCAAGTTCGGTGATCTTGGGGTCGGAATGGACCAGAACGCCGTCGTAAAACTCTGCGATAACCTCATCCGTTTGGGTTACTTTTGCAGACTTCGATGGCGGTGCAAGAATGTCACGGATCGAACCCAGGATGACGGGTGGCCGAGGTAGGTCTCGTGCGGCTTTCAATGCAGATTTGAACTCCGCGGCCAAAGAGCGCCGCCCGAACGGATAAAGCTCGGTGATCAGAACCTGCGGCCCGAAGCTGTTTACAGCCTGCGTCAGGGCGTTTGTGCGCGCAGCGAAGTAGGCCAAGTCGGCCACAGCGCCATTCTGATCAAGCAGGCGAGTGAAATCGGTGCCATCAGACCGCAGCGGCGGTAAATTCAGTAATGATAACCCACGTGTGTCAAGCTGAGGCGCAGGCATGCCACCCGAGACCACAAACACCTCGTGGTCCTGTTCGGCGAATGCGCGCCCCAATGTAAGGGCCCGGCTAAGGTGTCCGGTCCCTAACAGATGGGTAACAACGATCATCACCTTCATGGTCAAACCTCACGCGCAATCAATCGAACCGGTTCGGGTTCAGGCCGCATTTCGTCCAGGTTTACGATAAACAGTCTGTTGCGCTTGATCTTAAACGGCGCGGGGCCGGCAAAATTCCAGCCCCAGGCCTTGGCCAATATCACCCTCATGATTCCGATGTGGCAGACCGCAAGATTGTCTCCCTGCAACTCGGTCAACCATGGATTAAGCCTTGCCCATAATTCAGCCGGGCTTTCACCGCCCGGTGGCCGATAATCCCAGCCCCAGTCTTCGATGTGGCGATAACCGCTGTCGGGGATTTCGATCAGTTCGGCACCGCGCCGTCCCTCCCAATCGCCCCAATTCATCTCGGTCAGCGCCTGAGATGTTTTGGGCGCTTTATCCGATACCAACTGCGCTGTTTCAGACGCGCGGCTTAGCGGGCTGGACCAGATTGATGCTGCGTTCCATGGCGAAGGAAGGCAATACCCCGCAAGTTCAGCCCGGGCGTCGGCATCCAGCGGAATGTCGCTGCGCCCTTGAATGCGACCCGCGCGATTCCAATCCGTGTGTCCATGTCGCAGAAGGGCGAGGCGGGTCATCGGTTTTTCTCCAACAATGGGCGCACAGTGGTCCAGAACCGCTCGGTGGCGGATGGCATCAGATGGCGGTGCGCGACATAGGCGCGGGCACGATTGCCCTCAGACTGGCTCAGGTCGGGATGGTCCAGAAACCTCTGTATACGCGCGGCCAACCCTTTGGCACCCGATACGGTATCGGGATGATCGGAAGGTATCAGCACATCACGAACACCGGGGCGATCTTGTGCTGCGACGGGAACGCCGCAGGCCTGGGCCTCAAGATAGACCATTCCATAGGCTTCGTTGACCCCGGGCCAAACGAACAAGGACGCCTGGCGGTACTGGACCTGCAACGTGTCCCGATCCAGCTGACCCAGAAACCGGACACGAGGTCCGAACCGCGCCATCAGCGCCTCGACTTCCAATCGGGCCGGGCCATCGCCTACCACGTCCAACGCCCAATCCCCTGTCAGATGTTCCAGCGTGTCGGCCAGAATGGCGTACGAGGCCAGCTTGTCCCCCGGCCGCATCATGCCCACGGTCAGCATCGGCCCATCACGGGTCGAAACAGGGGGCAATTCCGTGATGGGAAGAAACGGAGGCAGTTCCACCAACGCCTGCGTACCGAACCTTTCCCGTTCTAACGTGATCAGGTCGTTGGCAGTGTGGTAGAAAATCACCTGCGCGCTGTCGCACGCGTCATGCGCCGCTTGCGCAAAATCAGCCCATGGGCCTGCAAGCCGGCTGGTGGCGCGGGTACTTTCCAGCTGCACATACGGGATGTCTCTTGCGCGGGTCACGGCCGGGCCGAGCAGATCGGGGGCCTTGTAGTAGTTGTGATAAGTCACCCACAGGTTCGTGTCAGAGGGCAGTTCCTCAGCCAGTCGTGCAGCCTCGGTCGTTGCTTTGCGACGTAATTCGTCCTGAAGTGCCCGGTCGCCTGCCTTGTCGTAAATCCGCAATTGCGAGGCCAGCTCAACAATGTCTCCCTGAGCGCCGAGGGCCTGCATCAGGTTGCGGGCCATTTCGCGATCACCCGAGGGCTTGGGACTGTCGGGGGACTTCATCGGTGCATAGAAAGCCACCCGCGCCATCAGGGTCCGTCCGCGCACAAGGCGCTGAGCCGCTCGGACAAGCGACGTATGCCCGGGTCCATCCGGAAGTCGGCGATCAACCGGTTATACGCGGCCTTAGCCATCTCGGCCGTTCTCGCCGGGTTCTGGGCGAGATCCACAATAGCCGAGGCCAGAGAGGTCGGGTCATCTGCTGACAGCTGACCGTGAACACCGGATTCAATGAACTCCGGGATGGCTGACACCGGCGTTGACAGGATCGGGAGGCGCTGGGACGCGGCTTCCATCAAAACATTGGGTAAACCATCGCGGTCGCCGTCGGCAGCAATTCTGCTGGGCAGGACAAACAGATCAGAGCGGCGCATCTCGGCAATGACTTCCGGTTGATCGCAAGCCCCCATCCACGTGATCCGATCGGAAAGCCCTGCGGCATCGGCTTGTGCGCTCAACTCATCGCCCAGATTTCCGCCGCCGATATGGGTCCAATGCCAATTCAGCGATCTGGGGAGTAGCGCGAAAGCTTGGAGAAGCCGGTCAAAGCCCTTCTTTTCGACAAGACGCCCGACCGACAGCATGTGAAAGGGTGCATCCGCTGCACGCGAACACTGCTGGGGAGGTGCAGGAAACCGCGACAGGTCCAGCCCATGATAGATCAGTTCTACGCGCGCAGGATCATCAGCCAGTTCGCGCAGATGTGCGGCACCAATGGCGGTACAGGTTGCCCCGAAGATGGCGCCGTGAGAGGCCAGTTGCAGCTTTTCCCGCTTTTCCCAGTCTGGTGAGGTCCAGATATCTTTGGCATGCGCCGAAAAACTCCAGGGCAGGCTGCGCATGATAGACGCATAGCGGGCGACCGAAGACGGAGTGTGCATGAAATGCGCATACAGCGCCCGCGTTTGATCGGGCAGCTCAGCGGCCAATACGCAGGCCTGACCAAACCGGCGAATTCGGTTGTGAGTCGGGTCTCGGCGCAGGTCTTGCCGCCAGACCTGGTAAGCTTGCGCGTATCCGGGCAGACGAGCTGCAATGTCTCGCGCAGTCGCCAGCCGCTCAGGCTCTTCATAAAGGTATTCCGGCAGGTAATGCACCTGCCCCTTGAAACGATCGTGCAGAGGATGGCGCTTGGTATCGGTCGGGTGGCGCAACGACCAGATATCGAAGCTGTGCCCTGCCTCCTGCAAGGCCACCAATTCTTGCGCGATGAACGTCTCGGACAGGCGCGGCCAGCCTTTGACCAGCACCGCCAGCTTGGGGGGTTCGCGCGTCATCCGGTGGCGCGCTCTTGTTCCGCGCCTAGCAGCGCGTTTATGCGATGGGTGACGTAGCTTAGCCCGTCCAACAGCCCTGCGCGAATGGCCTGCGAAGGCAGCGGCTGATGGGGCAAGGCGCGGATCGCGCGGATCATTGCATCCGCTGTCAGACCGTCACGGTTTTCATCCAGCATGCGTACCAGACCCAGATCCTCGGCGCGCGAGGCACGAATCCATTGCTCCAGCCGCGGCGTCGTGCGCGGAACAATGACGGCGCGTTTGTCGAAGGACAAAACCTCGCAGAAGGTATTGTACCCGCCCATGCAGACCACACCGGCAGCGCCCGCGAACAGCGTTTCGATCTGCGATTCAAAGCCAACGGCGGTCACACGGCCATTTAGGGCGGCGACACGGGTTTCAAAATCTTCGCGTAGTTCGCCTGACAGGAAGGGCCCATAGACCAGCACAGCGCGGGGTGACAGATCCGGGTCTTTTTCATATGCGGACAGCACCAAATTGACCATCGCCTTGCCATCCCCGCCACCACCAGGGGTGATCAGGATATACGGTTGTTCTGGTGGCTCACCAACCGGCCCAAGATCGCGACGTAGATACCCTGTCCAATGAATGCGCTGTTGCGTCGCCGGGCTGAGGGGAAGGCCTTGTGTAGGATCGTAGACCGATCGCAACCCATATACCCAGATCTCATCATAGAATCGTTCAGTCGCCGAGATCGCGTCCTTACGCTCCCATTCGGCGGCTAGTACTTCGGGCTCATCCAGAACGTCGCGCAGGCCCAGAACCAATTTGGTTGAGCAGGAGTTTTCAAGATACTCAAGCGTCGGCAGCAGCTCACCGCGAAAACCGGTAGGCTCTTTGTCGACGATCAGCACATCGGGGTCGAACTGTTCGACAGATGTCTGGATCAGGCTTGCGCGCAACTCGGTCACATCATCGATGCCCATGCCGATGGTCTGCGAAGCATACGAGCCGTCGGCGCGTTTGGTGACCCCGGGTAGACGGACATGGTCAACCCGACGCGGAAAAGTAAACCGTCCGGCAATGGGTGAACCGGTCAATATGAGGGCCGAAGCGCGTTGATCGGCTTGTGTTATGGCCGCAGCCAGCGCGCGTGACCGGCGCAGGTGACCCAGGCCGAACGTGTCGTGACTATATAGCAGGATGCGCGGTGCGCGGCCGTGATTTTCGTTTTTGATCCCTAGGCTCATGCCTTCGCCTGTTTCGGTTCCGGTGCAACTCCGCGCGTCTGCACCTGATTATCGTAATTCTGCCAGACCTTCTTGCCAAAGGCACAGATTCCGCCGTCCAAATGCGCCAAACATTGCGAATTGGCAACAGCATAATGCCACCGCCGGCAACAGGCGCACCTTGCGATATGCAGGCCGATGGTTCTTCATGCACAAGCCAATTCGGAGGCTGGACGCCTCAGGCGGTCATATTCAATTTTTGTTGTCTTGGAAACACTTTATCCCATCCATTGCGTCAGGAACACGGGCTCTCACGATGTTGACACCGCGTGTGCGGATGATTTGAACAGCCTTCTGAGGTTCTATAGTCTTGGACGCAGCTACGAATTGGATGCGATATACGATGAAAACGAATGTTCTGGCCGGGCTGATTTTGGTGATTTGGGCGGCAATGCTGGCCAGTGCAACCGACGCGGTTGCGCAAACTTCGCTTATTCCAGGATACCCAATAGGATCAAGCGAGGAAACCGGTTCTTCAAGCTCTGCCGCTGACAGCGATCTGGCGGCGGCCATTCGATCCGCTTCCGAGGCGGGCGCAAGCGTAATCGTAATCGACAGCGCCGGGCAGGTTGTATCGGCAGCGGGCAATAGCGCCGACGCGACGCCAGAGGCAGATAGCATTGATCACATGGCTGAGGGTTCTCAGCTGATGAAGGCGCAAGAGCGGTTCTCAAAGTTCCGGGATTCCGTACGCTCGCGGATGGAGGCGCTGCCCTATTCGGTCTTTGAGGTCCAATACATCCTCAGACAGACCAGTCCGGACGGGCGGATTCAGACCTATGTCGAGGTGTTGGTCCTGAACGTGTTGTTCCTTTTGCTGGGGCGTTGGTTGTCGATCGAAATCTACGGCAAGCGCATCGCGAAGCGTTTGGTGGTTGCGCGCATCAAGGAAAACCCGGTTGGCTATCGTGAAAAGATGCCTTTCCTTGTGTATCGTTTCGTGATGGGCATTGGCGGAACGATCTTTGCCATGCTCATGGCGCTGATCGTTGGCTATCTGTTCTTTGGTGAAGCGGAAGACATATCAATCCAGTTTACTGTTACGGCAATCTTTACCGCATTCTTCCTCTCTCGCACCGTCTCGGACTTGTGGCGGATGGTTCTGTCGCCTTACCTCAGCCAGTATCGCCTGCCGCCTTTTTCAGACCGGGACGCCAAGCGCCTGTATGTTTGGGCGTCAGCACTGGCGACCTATGACATCTCGGTTGTTCTGTTCTCGACATGGGTCGCGGATTTTGGGCTGAACTATAACGTCTATGCCATGGTCTATGGTAGCCTGACGCTGATCGGGGCGCTGGGCAACATACTGATGATCCTGTTCAATGCACGCGCGATCTCGAACGCTATTCGTGGCGGGCGTGCTCCGGATCAGGTGTCTTGGATACTGAAGTTCATCTCTTTCGCCTGGGCGCCGGTTCTGGTGCTTTATATGGTGTTCAGCTGGTTCAAACTGGCCGTTGATCTGGTGCTCGAGGTTCAGGATTCGATCCCGATCGTGGCCAGCAGCTATGCCATCTTTATGTCCGTCGTCGTGGCCTACGGCGCGATGAACTATCTGCTTGAAAGGTATTTTGATCGCAATCGCAGAATTGAGGTGATGAATGCCGACGCAGAAGCGGCTGAGCAGATCGAGGATGAGCTGGTGGCTGATACGCCGCAGGCCAAAAAGCGCAAACACGCCATTCTGACGTACGAAGACCTTGCCCGTCGTGTGGCAGGCATTCTGGCCTTTGTGGTGGGGCTCTATGCGCTGGTAGTGATATGGAACCCGCAGGCCAATTGGTCGGATGACTTGCCTATCGAGCGGGCGCTGGATGTGATGGTGATCCTGTTTATGGGTTACATTCTGTTTCACTTCTTCCGCGTCTGGATAGATAGCAAGATCGCGGAAGAGACGGATGACGGCGGTGCTGAAGCCGAGCTGGGCGACGAAGGAGGCGAAGGCGGGCAGAGCCGTCTTGCAACTTTGTTGCCTCTGTTCCGCGGGGCCATTCTGGCTGTGGTCGTTGTGACCATCGCGCTGATTGTATTGATGGAACTGGGGATCAATGTCAGCCCGCTGTTTGCCGGTGCAGGTGTTGTGGGTCTGGCCGTTGGTTTCGGGTCGCAAACCTTGGTCCGCGACATCTTCTCGGGTGCGTTCTTCCTGATGGATGATGCTTTCCGAAAGGGTGAATACATCGACATTGGTGATGTGAAAGGGACGGTCGAAAAGATATCGGTCCGGTCCTTCCAACTGCGCCACCACCTTGGTGCGCTCAACACGATCCCATTTGGAGAGATCAAGGTTCTGACAAACTATTCCCGCGACTGGGTAATCATGAAGCTGCCGTTGCGGGTGACCTATGACACCGATGTCGAAAAGGTGCGGAAGCTGATCAAGAAGCTGGGTCAGGAGCTGCTGAGCGATCCGGTGATTGGTGATAACTTCATTCAGCCGCTGAAATCGCAGGGTGTGATCGAGATGCAGGATTCGGCGATGATTATCCGGGTCAAGTTCATGACCAAACCGGGTGATCAGTGGCTGGTGCGCAAGAAAGTCTATCAGGATATTCGTGAGCTGTTTGCCCGTGAAGGCATCCGGTTTGCGCATCGGGAAGTCACCGTGCGACTGGCGGATGACAAAGAGGCCGAGGACCTGACTCCCAAACAACGCGAGGCTGTCACAGGGGCCGTTCAGGCCGCGATTGACGAAGACTATCTGGACGATATCGGCCCCGGCGGTGGCGATGATCGCTAGGAGGGCTCCCGCCCCTTTGGTTTGCGTCTCTGGCGAGACGTCAACCAAAGCGTTGGGCCGGGCCGCGCGTCCCGCGCGGCGGCAGCTTTAAGCGGTAAGTGACGGCCAAGTGGGCTGCGAAGTTCCCAGTTTGGACGCAGGCAAAGCCCAGTGCATCTTTGCGGATCCAACGGTTAGCGCCGGCTTCAATCGATAGCCGGGCCCCCACCCGGAAGGTTCGAGCGCATCCGCATAATCGACAGGCAGCGACTCGGTAATTTCGTCACCGGGCTCGCTCTTGGCGAGGGTGGCCAGCAATTCGGCGGTGCGCGCCAGCGAGAGCCGGGCATCCATGACGGCCTGACCGGATGCGGCTTCGGCGAGCGCCGAGAGCAGGGCGGCTGCCATCAAGTAGCCAGTTGCGTGATCCAGTGCCTGAACAGGCAACGGAGTTGGCTTGTCGGCCCCCGCCCAACCCATCCCTGCATGTGCGATTCCGGAACTCATCTGTACAAGGCTGTCAAAACCGCGGCGCGCTGCCCAAGGTCCTTGCCAGCCATAGGCGTCTAGCGTGACTTCAACCCTGTTGGGGGCGAGCTGATCCCGCGTGTTTTTACCCAGACCGAGTGCGTCCAAAGCGCCGGGCCGATACCCGTGGACAAGTATGTCCGCTTGGGCCAGCAGCTCTTGCAGTTTTGCTTTTCCATCGGGTGATTTCAGGTTCAGATAGGCGCAGTGCTTGCCGAGAGAAATGTCAGGAATGACGCCAGGTTCATCCCAGCCGGGTGGATCGATCCTCAGGACCTCGGCGCCAAAACCCGCAAGTGTTCGTGTCGAGACTGGCCCGGCCAGAATGCGGGTCAGATCGAGCACACGCAGCCCAGCAAGAGGTCGCGCGGCAGTCGCCTGAGGCCGATCACGTAGTTGAATATTGCGTGGCCCCTGCCATCCGATCAACGGCTCGCGGGCCAATATGCGTCCTTGCGGATGGTCATGCCACTCAGAGCGGCTGCGCATTGCGGCAGCGACGCCGCCCTCGGCGACAATCGCGGCTTCCAGTTCAGAGATGCTCCAATCCCGAACCGCGCGCGATACCAGCGCACGGTCCGACGCGACTTGCAAAACGTTCAGGGCGGCGGCGCGATGACTGGGCAGGTTGGTGTGTAGCCTGATCCACCCATCAGAGGCCTGATAGTCGCCAGCAATCGCGTCCCAAAGGCTGGGCATATCCCACCCTTCGGGTTTGAAGGAAAAGCCATACCACAAGGAGGCCAGTCGATGATCTACGGCCACCTCCGGAGGCGCTGGCGCCAGGTTCAAGGCTGTCACAAGGCGCGACAGCTCCTGCCCGACTGCCGCAAAACTGGCCGTCGCCAGTTCCGAGACCGCAAAGGCGCTGGGCCGCGCACCCGCCCCATTGACCCTGTAGGTGTCAGGTGAGGGGAGGGCGGACAGCAAGCTCATTGCTGATAGGGATCAAGGCTGTCGCGCAACCCGTCGCCAAGGAAGTTGAAGGCCAGCACGACGACGATGATTGGCAGCATCGGGATCGCGGTCCATGGATAGATTTCGATTGAGGCGAGGTTCTGCGCATCGTTCAGCATCACGCCCCAACTGACCGCCGGGGCCCGCAGTCCAAGGCCAAGGAAGCTGAGGGCGGTTTCGCCCAAGATCATCGCAGGGATTGATAGCGTGGCCGAGGCAATCAGATGCGACATGAAATTGGGTAGCAGGTGCTTTCGGATCACACGACCGGAACTTGCGCCCATCATCTCGGCCGCACGTACGTATTCCTCTTCCCTGAGAGACAGGAATTTTGCGCGGACAGATCGGGCAAGGCCTGGCCAATCGAGAATACCGAGGATGATCGAGATGATGAAGAATACCGCGACCGGGCTCCAATTTGATGGCACCGCGGCGGATAAGGCCAGCCAGAGGGGAAGTTCCGGCAGAGAGCGCAAGATTTCGATCACACGGTTGATGGTCCAGTCGATGCGCCCTCCGAAATACCCGGCCATTGACCCGAACAGGATGCCGAGGAAGAAGGATACCGAAATGCCGATCAGGCCCACTGTCAGCGACAGTTGCGCGCCATATAGGATGCGGCTGAATACATCGCGGCCCAGACGGTCCGAGCCCCACAGAAACAGCGTGGCCCCTTCGGGTGCGCAAAACAGGTGCGTATCGGATTTTATCAGGCCTGCGAGTTTGTATTCTGACCCTTCGCAGAAGAACCGGATTGGGCGCGGGTCTTCCGTGTCAGCGACGAATTTCCACTGGAAAGTTTCAAGGTCCGCCTCTGCAACTATTGGATAAACGTAGGGGCCGATGAACTTCCCCTCATGAAACCAGTTGACCGACTGGGGTGGAGCATACAGGTGCTCTCCGTTCCGATCATTGGGGCCGTAGGGGGCAATAAAGCCCGCAAAAGGCAGCATCAAGTAGCAGAGCAGTAAGAAGAGGCCAGAAATCAGACCCAGCTTGTGGGTCCTGAACTTGCGCCAGACCAGCACCCAATTAGGGGCATCGAGATCTGCGCGCTCAAGCTGCTGAATAGAGGCCTGCGGGTCAAATGGCGCGTCGTCGACATAGCGACCATCGGGTTTATCGGTCATGCTTCGCGCCCCTCGTAACGAATGCGCGGATCAAGCATGACCAGCAGGATATCGGAAATCATGGTGCCGATCAGCGTCAGCAGAGCCACGAACATAAGAATGAAGGCCGACAGGAACTGGTCCTGCGTTTTCAAGGCAGTCAGCAGGGTCGGGCCGATTGTTTGCAGACCCAGAACTACCGAGACCAAAACCGACCCGGAAACCATCGAGGGCAGCAGGTTTCCAATGTCGGCGACAAACGGGTTGAAGGCCACGCGCAATGGGTATTTCGTCAGCATCCGCGATGGGGACATGCCCTTGGCGATTGCTGTTTCGACATAAGGTTTCCCTAGTTCATCCAGCATATTGGCGCGCAGGCGCTGCATCATGGCCGAAGCACCCGAGGTTCCGATGACGAAGGTCGGAACGATCAGGTGGACAAGGATGGATTTCAACTTGTCCCAACTCATCGGTTGTCCCTCAAAGGAAGGGTCCATCAGTCCGCCGATGGGCAGGTTGAAATAGCGATGGCCATAGTAGAATAGGATCAGCGCCAACAGGAAGTTCGGGGTCGCAAGACCCAGATAGCCTACAAAGGCCGAGGTATAGTCAATCCACGTCCGTGATCTGGCCGCAGCGATGACCCCCAATGGCAGAGCAACGGCATAGACGAATAGAATGGCGGCCAGATTGACCACAACCGTCAACCACAGCGTATCGCCCACGATCTCGCGCACGGGGCGGTCGAATTCGAAGGACCAGCCATAATTGCCCTGTAACAGGCCCTCGAACCCATGCGGTCCGGGCCAGAAGCCCATCCAGATCAGGTACTGCTCGGGCAACGACCGGTCCAATGAGTATTCCTTGCGCAGAAACTCGGCCTTGGCGACACCGGCGGACTGTCCTGAAGCCTGCAGTTCGGCGATCTGGTTGCTGAGATAGTCGCCGGGGGGCAGGTTGATGATCACGAAAATCAGAACCGACACCACCAGCAATGTCAGCAGCATCGTGAAAAAGCGATACACCGCGTAGCGCAGCATGACCATTTAGCTGCTCCTGAATTAGTCGGCGAAGAAGAACTCGTCGGGACGGTGAATGCCGAAATGTGCGCCGGGTTCCCATGCCCACATGGCCTGCTCAGGCACATTGCGCAGGCGGTTCGACACGACAATAGGCTGCGGTGCGCCGTTCAGGATACCGATCGCATAAAGCTGGTCGGCGTGAATTTTCAGCATCTCAGACCAAACAGCGCTGCGTTCTTCATCCGTGGAGGCGATTTCCCAATCGTGGGCAAGCTTCATGAGAAGTTCGGCCTCGGGCATGTCTGGTGGTTCGCCCGACCCTCCATTTGTCTGATAGTATTGGCCCCATTTAGGCCATGCCAGAAAGACCTGATCGGTCGGGGCGAGATAGGCCGGCGATGTGTGGCTTTGCGGAATGCCATCATCCCAGCCGAACCAGACCGACGCCATTGTATTGCCCGAGAAGACCCGGTTGCGCAGAATGTCTCGATCTAATGGTCGCATGACCAGTTCGACTCCTATCTCACGCCAGGTATCCGTGACGATCTGCAGGGCATTTTCAACCTCTTGCCGCTCACCGGCGGTTTCGATGATCAGCTCCATCGGACGCCCGTCGGGCAACAGTCGGATACCATCTTTGTCACGCTCGGTCAGCCCAGCCTCATCAAGCAGAGCATTCGCCTTGTCGATGTCATACTGTGCCCAAGCCTGCGCATTCGCTTCGTCGTAGAAGGGCGATGCGGGCAGAACCGACATAGCGCCGGGTTGGGCCAGCTTGAAATAGAGCGCCTGATTGATCGTCTTGCGATCAATGGCGAGCGACAGTGCCCTGCGTACACGTACATCGCGCAGAACCTCGCGCCACGCATCGTCAGTGTAATTCAAATTGGGATAAATCGCGATCTGCGACGCGACGCCTGTTTTCCACAAAAGCGTCTTGTATCCACCTTCAGCCTCGCCCTTTTTCAAGATCGAGGCATCGCGGAATGCCAATCCGCGACCTTGCAAGTCGGTTTCACCCGCATTTGCTTTGGCCGCGACCAAACCCGGTGCGACGATTTCCATTTCGACTACGTCGATATAGGGCAGCTGAACCCCATTTGAATCCACCCGATGGTAATAAGGGTTACGGACAAAGTTGTGCCGGATTTTCTTGCCCGAACTTGCGTTGAGCCATGGTTGCAACGTCGGAAGTTCATGATTGTCGTACTTATATAGATTGTCCAACTTGTTATGCAGCGCCGCCCAGCTTTTTACCCGCGCATCTTCGACCTTGAATGCCAGTTCTTCGGGGTCTGCAAACTTCTCGTGATATTGCTTAAGGAACTCAGACGGGCGATAGATAAAGGGCGGCCGCGCCTGAGCAAGTGATTGCAGGAAATTCGGGTTGGGGTCATCCCATTCGAATACAACCGTTGTTTCGTCGGGGAAGGTGACGGTGGGTGTTTTGCCTTCAACCAGCAGGAAATCTGGTGGGCCTGAAGGGCTGAGCAATTCGTTGTTGGCCACATCCTCCCACCAATACCGGAAGTCTTCGGATGTGAACGCGGATCCGTTTGACCATTTGTGGCCGGGTCGCAGGTTCAAAGTAAATTTGCGATTGTCTTCGTTTTCGAAAGAAGCCAGCAAATCCGGGACGATGTTGTAATCCTGATCGAAGCCCACAAGCCTTGCGTAGCCATAGACCACCATTTGCCGAATGTCTTTGGACCGGGTGACCATCGTGCGCAGTGTACCGCCGGGTACGCCGAATTCGCGACCTTTGGCGGCTAAGTCCACGATCAGCGGATCTTGCGGAATACGTTCAGCAACCGGTGGCAGGTCGCCGCTTTCAACCTCGGTTTGCCAGAACGCGTTTTCCTGAAGATTAGACGGAATTTCTGCCACAGCGGGCAGCATTCCTGCGATGGCCAGCGACGCGGCCAGAATCAATCGGTGAGTGGTCTTAAACATGGCAACGTACCTTATGGCCGGGCTCCAACTCTACCAAAGAAGGTATCACGGAGTCGGAAAATCGAAAGGCGTCATCCCAACTGTCGGGAGAACCGGCACCTAACGCAACCAGTTTCAGATCAATCGGGCGATTGATATCTGGTTCCGGCTGGGCGGCAATCAGTGCCTTGGTATAGGGATGACGTGGATTGTAGAACAGAGTTTCGGGTGGGGCTTGTTCCACCACAAGACCCCGGCGCATGACGGCGACCTCGTCGGCAATGCGCGCGACGACGGCCAGATCATGTGAGATGAACAGGTAAGACAGGTTCAGACTGTCCTGCAGTTCTTCGAGCAGGGTCAAAATTTGCTCTTGAACGGATACATCCAGCGCCGAGGTTGGCTCGTCACAAACAATCAGCGCCGGGTCCAGCATCATCGCGCGGGCGATAGATAGGCGCTGTCGTTGTCCACCAGAAAACGCATGCGGATAGCGTTTGAGCATATCGGCATTCAGCCCGACCCGCTGCAACATCGCGGCCGCTTTGTCGCGCTGCTCTGCCACAGTGCCGAGGCGGTGTATCTCCAACGGCTCGGTCATGGCATCCTGAATGCGCATACGGGGGCTAAGAGAGCTATAGGGATCCTGAAACACCATTTGCGCCTTGCGCTGAAACGCGGTGCGTTCGGTCCGTGTCATACTGTGAACCGTTATCGGTTCGGAATCCCTTGTTGTTCTGAACAGAACTTCGCCGCCCGGGTCGGGCAGTTCAGCGCCCAGAGCGATTCTGGCGGCGGTTGTTTTGCCAGACCCGCTTTCGCCAACGATTGCAAGCGTCTTGCCGCGCGCCAGCTTCATATCTACGCCCCGGCAGGCATGGATCAGTTTGTCGGCTTTCCAACCTTTGCTCGATCGCATCGTGTAGGTCTTTGAGACCCCGGTCATCTGCAGAATTAGGTCCTCGTCGGGCATCGGTATGCCGACGGCATCCTGATCGGGTATCTCAGGCGCAGCGTCGAACAGCTGCTGCGTATAGGGGTGCGCCGGATCGTTCAGAATTGGTGCTGCCGGGCCAGCTTCCATCACGCGGCCTTTGTGCATGACGACCACCCGCTCGGCCATGTTAGCAACTACACCCAGGTCATGGGTGACAAGGATCAGCGCCATACCGGTCTCGCGCTGCAGCTCTTTGATCAGCCCAAGAACCTGCGCTTGGGTGGTAACATCCAGCGCTGTTGTCGGCTCGTCCGCGATGAGCAATTCAGGCTTGGACACCATGGCCATGGCAATCATGGCACGCTGGCGCATGCCGCCGGACAGCTCGAACGGATAGCTGTCGTAGGCGCGGGCAGGGTCGGGGAAACCAACCCTCTCAAACTGGGTCAGAACTTCTTTGCGGGCCTGTGCATCGGATGCGCCGCGATGCAACCAAAGAACTTCGCTGACCTGATTTCCGATTTTGTGAAGCGGTGACAGAGATCGCATCGGTTCCTGAAAAATCATAGAAACCCGATTGCCGCGAATACCACGCATCTGTCTTTCACTCAGTTCGATCAGATTAGCGGTGCCTTTGGAATCGTTCAGCGTGATCGTTCCGCTACGGATCTGGGCGGTACGCGGCAGAATACGCAGTGCAGCGCGACAGGAAATCGTTTTGCCCGAACCGGATTCTCCAACCAATGCAAGTGTCTGCCCGGGTTCGACCTCGAAGCTGACATCTTGGACAACGGATGGACCCGTGCCAAAGCCGATGCTGAGATCCCGAACGGACAACAACGCACTCATGCGGGTTTTCCACCCGTCTGGCCGCTAAAAAACATCGGCTTTGTGAACTCCCTGTCTTTTTTGAGCAGTTTCGCGCGGTTGGGGCGGCGTAGTCAAACACCTTCTTCACCCGAATTGTCGCGGAATCGTGAAACTCGGGCCGTATGGCTACACAAAGTCTTGAGTTTTTGCCATCAAAGGCGCAATCGCCCCCCGACTGGTGTCGAATGATTTTGAAAGAGGTGCCCCGTGTCCGAGCAACAAAGCCGATTGGATCTGTTCATTGACCGAATGGTCTCGCAACGTGCTTGTCTGGACTTTGCCATCGCGCAGACCACGGGGCAGCCCGGTCCGGTTTTTGAGCTGGGATTGGGAAATGGGCGCACATATCACCACATGGTTAAGCACATTCAGGACCGTCCTGTTTATGTTTTTGAACGGGCCGTTGCGTCTCATCCCGATTCTGACACCGCCCGATGATCTGGTGATTCTCGGTGATGTGCGCGAAACATTGCCTGCTTCGGTTACGCGATTTGGCGCGTCAGCCAGTCTGATCCATGCCGATCTTGGGGGACACAACCGGCAAAAGAATGATGCTTTTGCCCGCCTCGTCTCACCTTTGATCGAACCGCTTCTGGCGCAGGGCGGGCTGATGGTATCCAGCGATCGCATGTATTTTGAAACGCTGACCGAAGTGCCGCTGCCTGCAGGCGCGGTGGAGGGGCGCTGTTTCATCTACCGGCGTTGATCTGCCGTAGGGTCACTGTGTGATCCGACTCGCGCTGTAGTGCCGGGCCGGTCTAACGTCTGAGGTGTGATGCTTTGGAGGGGACCGTCAAATATGTTGTTCTACGATTGCTCAACCGCGCCAAGCCCGCGCCGTGCCCGGATGTTTATTGCGGAAAAGGGGCTGGAGATTGAAACCCGCGATATCTCAATCGCCAAAGGTGAACAGTTTAGCGATGCCTTCCGGGCCGTGAACCCCGGTGCAACGATCCCTGTTCTTGTCACGGATGAAGGCACCACGCTGACCGAAAATCTTGGCATCGCCGCCTATCTCGAAGCGCGCTTTCCGGAACCTGCCTTGATGGGGCATACGCCGGATGAAAAAGGCGAAATTCTGATGTGGAATGCCATCGCCGAACAGCAATGTGGCGCACCAATCGCGGAAACTTTGCGCAACACCCATCCTTCGTTCAGAGACCGCGCGATTACCGGGCCTGCAAACCACGCCCAAATCCCTGAACTAGCGCAGCGGGGGGCTGAGCGGGTGCGCGCCTTCTTCGATTTGCTAGAAGCCCGTCTGCAAGTCAGCGGTTTCGTTGCGGGTGATATGTTCTCTCTGGCCGACATCACCACATTTGTGTTTGTCGATTTCGCACGTGTCATCAAGATGCGTATCCCAGAAAAGAACACGGCCACACGCGCCTGGTTTGATGCCGTTCAGACACGCCCGAGCGCCCGGCTTTAAGCTGATCCGGGTGCTGTCCCTCGAACTGTACAGAAATGTCTAGACAGAAGTGAACAGTGCCTCTAGCGTCCTCTGCAAGTCATGCAGGGGAGCGCAGGATGAAATCTCAGTATCGTGTCGTAGTCATCGGTGGCGGCGTTGTCGGCGCCTCGGTTCTGTACCATCTCGCCAAGTTTGGCTGGTCAGATGTGGTCATGCTGGAGAGGCGGCGTTTGGCCTCGGGGTCTTCGTGGCACGCGGCGGGAGGCATCCATGCGCTGAACGCAGATCCGAACATGGCGTCGCTGCAGGCCTATACGATCGATCTGCTGAGCGAGATCGAAAAAGAATCGGGCCAAAATATCGGCCTGCACATGACCGGCGGCCTGACGCTGGCGGGCACGCCCGAACGGTGGGAGTGGCTGCAGGCCAACTACCGCATTTTCCAGTCTATCGGCATCGACGACTGTGAGTTGTTGTCGCCAGAGGAGGCGCAGAAACGCTGCCCGATCATGTCCACCGACGGCGTGCTGGGCGCAATGTGGGCGGATCGCGAAGGTTACATCGATACAACCGGTACGGTTCAGGCTTATGCAACAGCGGCCAAGAAACGTGGCGCGGAATACTACGAAGAAACCAAGGTCGAAAGCCTGACGCAGACTGCGGATGGTTGGGAAGTTGTGACCGACAAAGGCACTATCACTTGTGAACATGTGGTCAACGCCGCTGGCCTCTGGGCCAAACAGGTGGGGCGCATGGCCGGAGTGGAGCTGCCGGTTTCGCCGCTGAAACACCACTATCTGATCACCGATACGGTGCCTGAGGTGGCCGAGGCGGATTTCGAGATGCCGATGACGGTTGATCTTGAAGGCTTCACCTATATGCGACAGGACCAGAAGGGCGTTCTGGTGGGCATCTACGAGGTCGATCACGAGCACTGGGCTATGGACGGTGCGCCGTGGAATTACGGTGAAGAATTGTTCCAGGAACAGCTCGACCGGATCGAGAACGAGCTGACGCTGGGCTTTGAACGGTACCCGTCGATCCAGAATGTTGGCATCAAAACATGGGTGAACGGCGCGTTCACCTTCTCACCCGATGGTAACCCGCTGGTCGGTCCGGTCCCAGGCAAGCGCGGTTATTGGTCAGCTTGTGCGGTGATGGCCGGATTCCTGCAGGGTGGCGGCGTTGGTAAGACGCTGGCCGAATGGATGATCCATGGCGAGCCTGAGGCCGACGCATGGCCTATGGACGTGGCGCGCTATGGCGATTTCGCTCAGAACAAACGCTACATCCGCGAAACAACCGGTCAGTTCTATTCCCGTCGTTTCGTGATGACCTACCCGAACGAGCAACTGCCCGCAGGTCGCCCGCTGAAGATGGCCCCAGCCCATGATGCAATGACCGAGGCGGGGTGCAAATGGGGCGTCAGCTGGGATCTGGAAGTACCGCTTTACTTTGCGCCCAAGGGCTTTGAAGAGACGCCGACGCTGAAACGCTCGAACGCGCACGACATCGTAGCTGAGGAGTGCAAAACCATCCGCGAAGGCGTGGGACTACTGGATATCTCGGGCTTTTCGCGCTTTGAGGTCACTGGGCCAAATGCCGAGGCTTGGCTGGACAGGATCATGGCGTCGAAACTGCCTGCACCGGGGCGTGCTAAGCTGGCTCCAATGCTGGGTGAAAACGGTCGCCTCAAGGGTGATCTGACCGTGCTGAACTGGGGCGACGGGACCTGGTGGATCATGGGCAGCTATTATCTGCGCGCATGGCATATGCGCTGGTTCAATGATCACATGATGGACGCCGTGAATATCCGCGATCTGGGCGAGGAATATTGCGGTTTTGCCGTGGTTGGGCCGAAATCGCAGGCTGTGGTCGAGAAACTGGCAGAACAGGATATCTCAGGCCTGAAATTCATGGGCTGCGGCGACTTTGATATCGGTCTGGTGCGTGCCCGTGTGGCGCGTATGTCTGTGACGGGCGAAAAAGGGTATGAGATAAACTGCCGCTATGGCGACCACATCAAACTGCGCCGGATGCTGCTAGAGGCCGGGGCCGGGGACGGTATCCGCGAATGCGGATTCAACGCGATGCTGTCGACGCGGCTTGAGAAGAGCTTTGGTATCTGGTCTGCAGAATTCACTCAGCTTTACACGCCAGGCATGACCGGAATGGACCGCTGGATCGACTGGAACAAGGATTTCGTTGGCAAAGAGGCTGCGCTGGCTGAACGCGATGGCAATGGTCCGGCGCAAGTTCAAGTGACGCTTGAGGTTGACGCGCTGGACGCCGATGCCAGCGGGTATGAACCGATTTGGGCCGGGGAAGAGCGGGTGGGTTTTGTGACTTCGGGTGGCTATGGCCACTACACGGGCAAGTCGCTGGCCATGGCTTTGGTCGACCGCGACAAGGCTGAACCAGACACCGAGTTGTCGGTGCATGTGGTCGGTGTCGAACGCCCGGCCCGCGTGATTGCGCCGTCGCCCTATGACCCGCTGGGCAAAGCGATGCGAGGTTGACCATGTCGGACTTGGGCCAAAGACGCCGACGGCGCGGGCGCGGGACCGATGCCGCCCCGCAATCTAGTCGCGAGGTGAATTATCGCCAGTTGCGCAATCCGTTTCCACAGATGGAAGTGTTCCCGACGGATCAGATTGCAGATATGCACGACACCGCATTGCGCACGCTGGAAGAGTTGGGCGTGAAAGTTCTATTGCCCGAAGCGCGGCGAATCTACGCGCAGGGTGGCGCCCGCGTGGATGAAGACAGCGAAATGGTCTTCATCGGGCGGGATATGGTTGAGGCTGCGGTGGCCTCAGCTCCGAAATCTATCGGCTGCCGGGCGGGCGCGCGGCACCGGGATTTCACTTTGGAGCTGGGCTCTTTGGTGTTCCAACCCGGGGCTGGCGCTCCAAACGCGACCGATCTGGAACGCGGTCGGCGGCCAGCGAGTGGGCAGGATTATCTGGAGTTCCTAAAGCTCACTCATCACTTTGATGTCTTCCAGATGATCTCGCCGCAGGTCGAACCGCAGGACGTGCCAACCAATGTGCGGCACTATTTCACTACACAAGCGCAGATGGAGCTGACGGATAAGTTCCCGTTCTTCTTCTCGCGGGGCACGCCGCAAGTGATGGACTGCTTCGAGATGCTCTCGACGGCGCGAGGTCTATCTGACAAGGAGTTCCGCGCTAACGCCCATTGTTACACGATTATCAACACCAACAGCCCGCGGACGCTGGATATTCCAATGGCTCAGGGGCTGATCGACTTTGCGCGCCATGGTCAGATGTCGATCATCACACCCTTTACCCTGATGGGCGCAATGGCTCCGATCACGGTGGCCGGGGCCATCACGCTGTCCCATGCCGAGGCGCTTGCGGCCTTGACGCTGACCCAGCTTACCAACCCCGGTGCGCCGGTGTGCTATGGGACCTTTACCAGCAATGTCGACATGAAATCAGGGGCGCCTGCATTCGGGACACCCTCGCATTTTCAGGCGTCTTTGGCGGCGGGCCAGTTGGCCCGGTATCTGGGCCTGCCCTGGCGGTCTGCGGCGGGGTCTGCGGCAAATATCAACGACGTTCAGGCCGCCAATGAAAACCAGTTCGGCCTGTGGGGCTGCCTGATGGCCGGGGCGACGGTGATCATTCATTCGGCCGGATGGCTCGAAGGTGGCCTGACAGTATCCTTCGAGAAGATGATCTGCGATGCCGAGGTGTTGAACATGGTGGCCGAGCTTTGTGCAGGGGCACAGGCCAATGGTGCAGAGATCGGGTTTGATACTGCGCTGAGCGAGGTTGAACCCAGCGGACATTTCTTCGCCACGAGTCAGACGATGGAGCGCTATAATACCGCATTTTATGAGCCGCACCTGCATGATTACGCAAATTTTGGCACCTGGACCGAGCGTGGCGCGATCGACGCCAACCATCGCGCGACCGGTGTATGGAAGGAAATCCTGGCAAATTTCAAAGCACCGGCATCAGATACGGATCGCCTTGGTGCGTTGAAGGATTTCATAGCGCGCCGTACAGAAGAGGGCGGCGCACCGCCGGAGAGTTGAATGAACACCAAACCCATCCTGCACCGGGACGATCCCGAAGCTGAGCCACTGATTGGTAACGTCAAGGTCACGCGCGATGATTGGCTGAACGTGGCCATGGACGTCCTGATTTCGGACGGGGTCGAGCAGGTGAAAGTCATGAACCTTGCCGAGCGGATGGCGGTCTCGCGCTCATCATTCTACTGGTACTTCAAGTCGCGGCAGGAATTGCTGGATGCGCTGCTGGCGCGATGGCAGGCGACAAATACGGCGGCCTTGATCGCGCAATCCGAATTGCCTGCTGAAACGATCACGGCTGCGGTGTGCAATGTGCAGCGCTGCGTTGTGAATACCGAACTATTTGATACGGCGCTTGATTTTGCTGTGCGGGATTGGGCACGAAGATCGGGAAAGGTGCGGCGTATGCTGGACCAGTCCGATGCCCGTCGCCTGGCCGCGCTGCGCGCGATGTTCATCCGGTTCAACTATGATGAGACCGAGGCAGAGACGCGGGCGCGGGTGCTATATTATATGCAGATCGGATATGATCTGGCGCAGTTAAACGAACCATTGGCGATCAGGCTGTCGATGGTTCCACACTACCTTTATGTTTTTACAGGGGTCGAACCGCGACCCGAGGAAATCACCGAATTCAGCGCATATGCGAAACGTTTCTGGGAAGGGGCAGGACATGAACCAACCTGACGCAATCATCATTGGCACCGGTGTGATCGGAGCCGCCATCGCGTTCGAGATGTCCAAGGCCGGTTGGAAAACTCTGTCGTTGGATCGCAATGCGCAGGTTGGGCATGGCTCGACCGCAGGCTCTTGCGCGATAATTCGGATGCATTATTCGACCCTCGATGGAACCGCGTTCGCTTGGGAAGGCTATCACTATTGGCGTGATTGGGCGAACTATCTGGGCTTGCCCGACACAGCCGATTTGGCGCAGTTTCGTGAGACCGGTTGTTTGGTCGTCAAGACCGAGGCCAATGGGTTTCTTGAGAAACATAAGAAGTACAGCGCCGAACTGGATTGTCCGTTTGAAGAATGGACACCTGAGCGGATTACCGAACGTCTGCCGATCTATTCTCTGGACAGCTTTGCCCCGGCGCGGCGCATGGATGATCCGGAGTTCGGCCAACCGAACGGAGATCGGATTCAGGGCGCAGTGTTCTGGCCGAAAGCAGGCTATGTGACCGATCCGGCCTTGTCGGCGCAAAACCTGATGGATGCCGCCAAGCTGCATGGTGCCGAAGTGCGAACGGGCGCAGACGTGCGCGAAATCCTGTCGCAGCAGGGGCGCGTCGCAGGTGTCAGACTTGCCTCTGGTGAAGAAATCCACGCCAAAGTGGTGGTGAATGTTGCCGGTCCCGGGTCAGCGCTTGTCAACGAAATGGCCGGGGTTCTGGGCGACATGACAATTCGGACCCGCCCGCTGCGGCAGGAGGTGGTACATTTACCCGCGCCCGAAGGATTTGATTTCGAATCGCAAGGAACAATTGTCTCGGATAGTGATATCGCGCTGTATTGCCGTCCAGAACATGGCAAGCATATTCTGATCGGTTCCGAGGATCCGGCTTGTGATCCGCATCAATGGTGCGAAGATGATGTAAGCTATAACCACGATTTTACGGATCAATGGACCACGCAGGCCATGCGTTATGCCCAACGGGTCCCTAGCTTGGGGATACCCTCCAGAACCCGTGGAGTGGTGGATTTGTATGATGCCTCGACTGACTGGATTCCGATCTATGACAAGTCCAGCCTGCCGGGGTTTTACATGGCCTGCGGCACCAGCGGTAACCAATACAAGAACGCGCCGATTGCGGGCAAAATGATGGCTGCGCTGATCGACTACGTCGAAGGCGGTGCGGATCATGACGAAAAGCCGATGCAGTTTGAACTGCCTTACATTGGACGCACAATCAACACCGGTTTCTATTCCCGCAAGCGACCGGTCAATACCGATAGCAGTTTCTCGGTGCTTGGTTAACGCGCCATCGCGCGCGCGTTCTCATAGCTTTCTTCCCGTACTGGACCGAAACCGCGTATCTGGTCCGCAGCTGACAGCACGTCCAGCCACTCGGCCTCGGAATGGGCGGAGGGGTTTGTCAGATACATGTCCAACAGCGATTGGTACCAGTTTAGGATATCTCGATGCAGTCGCGCTTCGGAGTGATAGCCGAAGGGGTTCAGGACCGAGCCGCGCAAACCACGTAGACGGGACAGTCCCCGCAGAACCGGGCGCATCCATGGGCCCAGTGCAAACTTGAGGGGGCGGCCCCGTTCGTCCTTGCGCCAGCTGAGCATTGGCGGGGCGAAGTGGTAACTGGTTTTGAAATCTCCCTCGAACTGTTGCTTCAGTTCGTTGTCGAAGTTTTGGGACGTTTGCAGCCGGGCCACTTCGAACTCGTCCTTATAGGCCATGAAGCGGAACAGGTTACGGGCTACGGATTCTAGAATATCGTCGGATATTTTCGGGTTCGACGCGCGGATTGCTTCAATCTGTTGCGCATAGCGATCCGCATATGCAGCATCATGATAATCTGTCAAAAACGCCACCCGACGCGCAATCACCTGATCCAAGGTGCCGTTTGCCTCTTCGGGTAGTGCCAGCCCGTGAATGCGGTCGGGGTCAGCCGCCAGACAACGCCCAAGAGCAAAGGCCAGCCGGTTTTTTTCGACGGCAACACCGTTCAGCAAGATGGCCTGAGCCAATGCAGGATGCGATACCGGAACCAGCTCGTTTTGCCATGCATAACCCAGCAAAATGACGTTGGCGAAGACGGAATCCCCCAGTAGCGCCTCAGCTATTGCATTTGCGTCAAGGCTGGCGAGATTGTCCACCCCAACCACATCTGCGATCGCCTGTTCCCGCTTATCGACCCGCAATTGGGCATCGCGACGCAGGACAAGATCGCCGGTGGGCATCTCAGCCCTGTTCAGCACAACGCGTGTCCCGCGGGCATAATGAGCTGAGGCTTTGGGGGCCGAACTCACCACCACATCACAGCCAATCACCGCATCCGCAGCGCCTTGATCTATGCGTACTTGGTTAAGCGCATCCGGAGCTGCGCCAAGGCGGATATAACTGAGTACCGTGCCGAATTTCTGCGCAAATCCGGTGAAATCCAGGACCGAGGCACCTTTGCCTTCCAGGTGCGCGGCCATAGTGATCAGGGCCCCAACCGTGACAACCCCAGTGCCACCCACGCCTGTCACAAGCAGATCAAACGGTGTGTCCAAAGACGGAAGCTTTGGGTCTGGCAGGTCTGCCTCAAGCGCGTCGAGGTCCAGATCTATGGCCCGCTTTCGCCGGGTTGCGCCTGCAACGGTCACGAAACTTGGGCAGAATCCGTTCAGGCACGAAAAATCCTTGTTGCACGAACTTAAGTTGATCTTGCGCTTGCGCCCCAGCGGGGTTTCTCGCGGCTCAACGCTCAGGCAATTCGATGCGACCGAACAATCGCCGCAACCTTCGCAGACAAGATCATTGATCCAGACGAAGGTCGAGGGGTCCTCCATCGTACCGCGCTTGCGGCGGCGGCGTTTCTCGGTGGCGCAGGTCTGTTCGTAAATCAGGACCGTAACACCGGGAATGTCGCGCAATTCGCGTTGCAGGCTGTCCATCTTTGCCCGGTCGTGGAACGTAGTGCCAGCCGGGAAATCGGATCGGTGAAACTTGGCAATGTTGTCCGAGACCAGCGCGATCCGCTCAACCCCCTCGGCCCGGCAGGTTTGCGCAATGCCTGCAACGCTGACAGGTCCATCCACTGGTTGCCCTCCGGTCATTGCGACCGCATCATTGTAGAGTATTTTATACGTGATATTTGTCCCGGCCGCGACCGCCTGACGGATCGCGAGCGAACCCGAATGGTACCACGTTCCTTCGCCAAGGTTCTGGAAGATATGCTTGCCGCCATTGAATTGTGAGGCCACCACATGGGGTACGCCTTCGCCTCCCATCTGTGCATAGCCGACCGTCTCGCGATCCATCCAAGATGCCATTACATGACAACCAATGCCGCTGGCAGCGGTGGAGCCTTCGGGCACCTTGGTTGAGGTATTGTGCGGACAGCCCGAACAGAAATAGGGCGTTCGCGTTGCGCCCGGGACATTGATCACGGGAGGTTCCGTCTCGGTCAGCGCGCGCGCTTTGGCAGGCAGGTGTTCTTCCGGGAAGAACGTGTTCAGTCGGGCGGCGACAATAGGGGCCAGCATCAAGGGGCTGAGTTCCCCGGTCCATGGGATCAACGGCTCACCATGGCTGTCATATTTGCCTACCATCTTATGGGGTTTGTCGCCGGGCCAGTCATAGAAATACTCTTTGAACTGGCTTTCGATGATGCCGCGCTTTTCCTCGACGACCAGAACCTCGGCCTTGCCTTTCACAAAGCGCAACGCGTTGCGACGGGCCAGCGGCCAGACCATGCCAACCTTGTAGATGTCGATCCCCAAGCGGCGGCAAGCGGCTTCATCAAGGTCCAGCAAACGCAGCGCCTCCATCAGATCGAGGTGCCCCTTGCCGGTGGTCACGAAGCCGAACTTCGCGTTGTCGATGTCATAAATACGCCGGTCGATGGGGTTTTCTTCGGCAAAGGCCCGAACGGCGCGCAACTTGTGCTGGATGCGGGTCTCGATCTCGGGCGAGGGCAAATCGGCAGTGCGGACGTGCAAGCCGCGTTCGGGCAAGTCGATCTGCGGCAGGGAAAAGCTGCGATCCGGGTGCAGATCGACGGACCGTGCGCTTTCGACCGTTTCCGAGACCGCCTTGAACCCGACCCAGGTGCCTGAGAAACGGGACAGAGCGAACCCGTACTCGCCGAATTCCAAATATTCCTCGACCGAGGCTGGGTTCAATGTCGGCATGAACCACGACATGAAGGCCACATCCGACTGATGCGGCATCGAAGAACTGACGCAACCATGATCATCGCCTGCCACGACCAGTACGCCACCTTTTGGCGCAGACCCATATGCATTCCCATGTTTCAATGCATCGCCTGATCGGTCGACACCGGGGCCTTTACCGTACCACATCGAAAAGATGCCCTCGACCTCGCAATGCGGGTCCAAAATGGCCTGTTGTGCACCCAGAACCGCCGTTGCGCCGAGGTCTTCGTTCACGGCGGGCATAAACGTGATGCGATCCGTCTTCAGCCGGTCCTTTGCACGCCATAGCTCAAGATCCAGCCCGCCCAGTGGTGATCCGCGATAGCCCGAGACAAACCCCGCCGTGTTCAGCCCGGCCTGACGGTCGCGTCGGGCCTGGTCCATCATAATCCGCGCCAAGGCTTGCGTGCCTGTTAGAAAAACCCGCCCCTGCGTCAGGGTATAGCGGTCTTCAAGCCGATAGGTGCGGGGGGAGGGTTCGTGGTGGCTCATTGCTGCGCGTCCATGGGTTTTTGTCTTTGGTGTTCGGTTATTTTAACCCCCCGCAGGTGAATTTCTGTTTCAGAGTTTGTGCGAGTTCCGCAAAATATGATATAATTCACCAGATTTAGTTAAAATTACGGATGAATCTTTCCAAGATGACCACTCTTGATGATCGGGACCGCCGCATTCTGACGCTGCTTCAAAATGACAGCCGGGTTTCAAATGCCGAATTGGCAGATGCAGTCGGCATGTCGGCCTCAGCCCTATGGCGCAGGGTGCGCGCGCTCGAAGAGGCTGGGGTGATCGAACGGTATGGCGCTTTGGTGAACCCTGCCGAGATGGGGTTGACGTTCGAAGCAATAGTGCATGTTCACCTGACCCGGCATGACCCGGACAAGATTGTTGACTTCATCCGGGCCGTCGAAATCAGCCCCGAAGTGCAGGAATGCTACGCCACGACAGGTCAGGCGGATTATCATCTGCGTGTCTTGTGCAGGAACCTGTCGGCTTACAACACGTTTCTGGAAGATTTCTTGTTTCGATTGCCCGCCGTCGCCAGCGCGCAAACGAATGTCGTGCTGCGGACGATCAAGCGGAACCGACCGGTGGTACCCTGAAGCTTAAGCCGCGAAAGCCACCCAAGCCCAGGCCATGCCAATATAAGTAAGGTTGTGAAATAACTGATCCAGACCAGCGGCACGCCAAAAAGCGGCCTGATTGGGTTGCAGCTGTTTGCGGTCAGAATAGTTGGCTTTGGCAAAGTCGATGTGGAAATGCACGATCCATTCCAACGCAGCGATGATCAGTATGAATTCAATCGGGGCGCGAAAGAGCGCGAAAATCACGACCGAACCCACAACATGCACAGCAGCATGTTGCGCGCGCCCCATGTGGAAATACGTGCCTCGCCCGGAAAGCATCTTGGGCGTCTGTAAATAATAGTCGGCGAACATGTGTTTGATCTGAAGCAGGCACAGCAACAGAAACACAGCGCCAAAGCTGGCAGGCAAATGAATCCTCCCGATATCGTCCTGAATCAGGAGATTAGGGGGTAAACGCGAAACGCGCAAATGAACTTGTTCACACAATGCAAATTAGGCGCAAATCGGAAATTCATTTGCTTCCGAGGATACGATTGCGGTAAATTCGGCCCGTTGTATTCACGCCAAAATCAGTGATTTGAGCGGCGGATCGTTAGTAGGGGCGGGTTCAATAGAACGATCGATCTTTCAGTTCATCTGGAAATACTCGAAGCGCGACCAGTTGATTTTGCTGGCCGTGACGTCGACCTTGTTTCCTTTGCTTTACCTGACGTTGGAGCTGCCCAAGCGCATCATCAATGACGCAATCGGCGCGACAAGTCAGATTGTCGATGTCTGGGGTTATAGCCTGACGCAGACCACTTTTCTGATGATCCTGTGCTTTGCCTTTCTGGCTGCGGTGCTGGCGCACGGGCTGATGAAGATGCGTATCAACACCATGAAGGGTGTTCTGAGCGAGCGTATGCTGCGTCGCTTTCGCTATCAGTTGATCAACCGCGCGCTTCGCTTCCCACAACCATATTTTGAGCGGGTCAGTCAGGGCGAAATGGTCTCGATGATAACCGCTGAAAGCGAACCGATGGGTGGGCTGATGGGGGATGCGATCAGTCAGCCCGTGCTGCAGGCCGGACAAATGATCACGATCCTGTCCTTTCTGTTTCTCCAAAGCGTCTGGTTCGGACTCGCCGCGGTGGCGTTGATCCCGCTGCAGGCCTGGCTGATCCCGCGATTGCAACGCCAGATCAATCTTCTGAACAAAAAACGTATTCAAGAGGTCCGCGTCTTAGCTGCCCAGATTGGCGAGAACGCTGCCGGTGCTTCGACCCTGCGCGCCAATGGCGGTTGGCGATATCGGAGGGCGATGATCTCGGACCAACTGGGGCGGCTGTTCGCCATCCGCTTTGAGATCTATCAGAAGAAGTTCTTTATGAAGTTCATCAACAACTTCATATCGCAGCTGACGCCATTCATGTTCTACCTTGTCGGTGGCCTGCTGGTGTTGCAGGGGTCTGTTTCGCTGGGTGCTCTGGTGGCTGCGCTGGCGGCTTACAAAGACTTGAGCTCACCCTGGAAAGAACTGCTGACCTATTATAATCAAACGCAGGACATGTCGCTGCGATGGGATGTTGTGATTGATCGTTTCGCACCGGATGGAATGATTGATGAGGCCCTGTTTGACGGAGAGCCAGCGGATCGTCCACATCTGAATGGCGATATCGTACTGAATCAAGTCTCGGTTCGTGATATCGACGGCAATCAGGTTTTGGATGATCTGGACCTGACGTTCCCAGCAGGTAAAACGGTCGGCATTTCGGCCACCAGCGAGGAAGATCGCCATGCGCTGACCGAGTTGCTGACCCGCGAGATACTGCCAACCTCTGGCCGTATTGAAATCGGCGGCATCGATATGGCTGGCCTGCATCAAAGCGTTGTTGCCCAACGAATAGGTCTAGCAACCTCGCGCCCCATAATGTTTCAGGGCACGTTGGGTGAAAATGTGATGATGCCGATGCGGTCACATCCATTGTCCAAGTCCACCGAGGATCCGGATTTCCCCGAGACGCTGAGGGCAGGCAATAGTGCTGATCCATTCAACGCCGAATGGCTTGACCCCGGAATGGCGGGTTTTGACGATACGGCGCGGCTGCGCGATTGGTGGCTGAAACTGATCGATGGCATGGGCTCGGGCGCGGCGTTGTTTCAGCGCGGTGCCGAGCAGGTGTTTGATGCGAATGAGCGCCCGGAACTGGCAGCAAAGCTGGTCGAATTGCGCCCTCGGGTTCAGAAGGCGGTGCGCGAGGCCGGGCTTGATCAGCAGGCGCTGATTTTCGATCGCTGCGCGTATAACCCTGCGCTACCCGTTGCTGAGAACCTGTTGTTTGCCACCCCCTGCGTTCCGGTGACGCGACAATTGCTGGCACAGCAGACCGTGTTTCTGGGCCAGTTGCGCGAGTTGGGGTTGGATGAAACCCTGATCAGCCTGACACGCGACGTAATTGAGATGCTGCGCCAGATATTTGGGCTTGATGGAACAGATCATCCTTTGTTTCGCAAGCTGGGGCTTGAGGCCCAGACCTACGAGGCCGCGGTTGAATTGGTCGAGCAAACCCGCAAAGAAGGCGCAAACGGGCTGGATGACGAACAATTGGCTAGCTTGCTTTCGGTGCCATTTGTGATCTCGGCCGAGCAGATTGGCCCGGCGTTTTCGGATGAGCTGAAGAACCGCATTCTTGAGCTTCGCCACAGCCACTCGGCCAAATTGCTGGAACCCTTGCACGATGTATTCGTCCCGTTGGATGAAGATGCCTTTGCACCCGGTTTGACGGTTATGGAAAACGCACTGTTTGGCAAGGTCAGCCAGATCGGCGGTGCGCGGACCGACGAGGCGCGCAAACTGATCGTCGATGTTCTGGCCGAGAACGGGGCGCGACCGATGGTGGTGGAACTGATCTATGATGTTCCGGTCTCGATTGGCGGCCAGAACTTGCCTGCCGTATTTGCCGAACCGCTGGCCTTTACGCGCGCTGCGATCAAAAAGCCAGATATTCTGATCCTGGAAACCGCGCTTGCCAGCTATGATATGGAGACACAGGTCGCAGTTTATAAAAATCTGCGTGAATTGCTGCCCGAAACTACTGTAATCTATCTAAATGATGCGTTCGAAAATCCAGATGTTTTCGACATGTATGTTGAAATCCGTCAGGGCCGGGTCGTGACGGGTGAAGGCCCAACCGACGTCGACGGCGACGGTGCGGCGTCTGCCGATCTGGTACGCAAATTGCGTGCGCTTGAGCAGACCCCGTTGTTCTCTGGGCTCGACCGTCGCCAGCTTCGACTGCTGGCCTTTGGTGCGCGCTGGTTCGAAGCGAAACCTGGCCAGGTGGTGTTTCTGAAGGATGATCAGCCAACCGATGGCGCCTATGTCATCCTTGAGGGCGAGGCAGGATTGTACCTGCCGCGTTCGGGCGAGGCCGATCAACTGATCACAACGGTTGGTGCGGGCGCGTTGGTGGGAGAGCTGGGGTTGATCCGAAAAGAGCCTCGGGCGTTGAGCATGGTGGCTGAAACGGAACTGTCCTGCCTACGGATCGGTGAGGAGGAATTTCTGGCGGTCGTCGAGAACGATGCAGCCACAGCCTTTAAACTGTTGCAGGTCATCGCGGGGTATGTCTCGAACTGATCGGCTTGCTCGCCTGTCGATTGTTACCCTTCGGTTGCGGGTGCACCGCCTTGAAACGCATTCCCATTTGCATAGTCACATGGGGTTTCCTGCATCTGTAGGTGCAGCCCGTCACCTTTGTAGGGATGGGCTCGGGCAAGGCCTTCATCGACCTCGATACCAAGGCCGGGCTCGGTCGGAGGAGTGACGAACCCCTTCTCGACGCGGATGCTTCCCTTTATCAGTTGATCGTGGAATGGGGTCTCGATGCTTTCAAGCAGCAGCAGGTTCGGGATCGACGCCGCCAGATGAATATTCGCCGCCCACTCGATCGGTCCCGCATACAGATGGGGTGCCATCTGGGCGTTGAAAACCTCGGCCATTGCGGCGACTTTCTTCATCTCCCATATACCGCCAGCGCGTCCCAACGCAGGCTGAAGGATTTCGGCGGCCCCGGCGCGCAGGACCGTGCCAAATTCCGCTTTGGTTGTCATCCGTTCACCGGTCGCGACAGGGATACGGACAGTGCGCGCCACACGGGCCATATCCTCGATCATGTCGGGGGGTGTGGGTTCTTCGAACCACAGCGGCGAAAAGGGTTCCAGCGCTTGGCCCAGACGTATAGCTCCGGCTGTGTTGAACTGGCCATGAGTACCGAACAGCAGATCGGCCTTGTCTCCAACTGCCTCACGGATCGCTTTGCAAAACGCTATCGACATTGAGATATCGGACATCGCGGGCATGTGTCCACCGCGGATCGTATAAGGCCCGGCGGGATCAAACTTGACGGCGGTATAGCCGCGCCGGACCATTTCAGCAGCACTTTCTCCGGCCTGCTCAGGTGAAGTCCAGAAGTCCGTCAGGTTATGCTGAGGAAGTGGGTAGAGATAGGTGTACGCCCGGATACGGTCGTTCATCCGCCCACCCAGCAGCGCATAGACCGGACGATCACGATCCTTGCCCAAAATGTCCCAGCAGGCGATTTCGAGCCCTGAGAACGCACCCATGACGGTCAGGTCTGGTCGCTGAGTGAAGCCGCTGGAATAGGCGCGGCGGAACATCAACTCGATATTCTCGGGGTTTTCGCCCTGCATATGCCGTTCGAATACATCGCGAATGACATGGGTCATGGCCTCGGGACCAACCGAGGACGCGTAGCATTCCCCCCAACCGATCACGCCCGTATCCGTGGTGACCTTGACCAAAATCCAATAGCGCCCACCCCAACCCGGGGCCGGAGGGGCAGTAACGATGACATCGAGATCTTGCAGTTTCATCGGGCGTTCCTTTTGCGGGTTCAGTCGCGATCGAACAAGATCACGTTGCGTTTGGCCGCACCGGACTTGGTGTCTTCGATGGCCTCATTGATCTGTGACAGGGTCCAGCGACCCGAGATCAACTCGTCCAGTTTCAGCCGCCCCTGTTCATACAGATCGATCATCCACGGGATGTCGCGCTGGATCACTACATCGCCCATTTTTGAGCCCACCATGCCCTGGCCAAGCGCGGCCAGCACGACGGGTTCGTAGCTGGACATGTCACCAGAATGGGGCATCCCGATCATGATCGCCTTGCCGCCCCGACCAAGGTAACGCGGGGCCTGATCATAGGCCGGGATTGCACCAACTGTAATCAAGACGGCGTCTGCGCCACGTCCGCCCAGCGCCTTGTAGGCGGCTTTCCACGGCTCTTTCTGGTTGGCCAAAACACCATGGGTCGCGCCGAACTCCATTGCGATATCCAGCTTATCCTGTGTCATATCGACCGCAACGATACGGCGAGCTCCGGCAATACGTGCGCCTTGGATTGCGTTCAAGCCGACGCCCCCGGCGCCGATGACAACCACGTCCTGCCCGGGGCGAAGCTGGGCGGCGTTGACCGCTGCGCCAACACCGGTGATCACCCCGCAAGACAGCAGGCTGGCAAGGTCCTTGGGCAGGGTCTCAGGTATGCGGACGATCTGTCGGTGGCTGACAACTACCTTTTCGGCAAAGGCCCCGCACGCCATGGCCTGTTCCAGCGCATCACCTTCGGCAGTCTGCAGCGGGCCTTTGACCGTGTCATACGGTGTCTCACAAATGGTGGGCTTGCCACCGGCACAGGACGGACAGCTTCCGCAGGCGCGGATCAACGTGACCACGACGGGATCACCAAGTTTGAAATCCCCTGCGCCCTCGCCAACGGCAGAAACGAAGCCTGCCGCCTCGTGCCCATAAACCGCGGGCAAGTGGCCGCCCCACGCGCCGCTTGCAAAGGAAATGTCCGAATGACAAATCGCGACCGCATCCAGCGTGACCTCGACCTCGCCCATGCCGGGTGGTGCGATCAGGATGTCTTCGATGACCAGAGGTTCGCCGAAGGCCCGGCATACGGCTGCTTTGATGGTTTGCATGTGTTTTCCCGCTCCCTAACGGGATCACGGTGACCCGTCCCGGCGGGACCTGCAAGGTGGAAACCGTCACGGATGTGTCGTTGTTCTGCCAAAGTGGGGTAGACGCAAAAGAATCCACCTATTGATAAGCATTGTGTGGGTCATCGGTTCAGTGTGCGACAACCAAACAGATCGGCGCACGGCGTATCGGGGTCGGGACATCGACGGTGGCTGCTTACATTCGTTGCGAGATCTGGTGCATCAACCCGGCAAGATGCTCAGGATGCGAAAAAAACGGCGAGTGAGAGCTGTCTATCGTGAGGTGCATATCAGGGTCCGCACAGCCCGCCATCTCAGCCTGATATTCGGTCGGAACGATTCGGTCATCGGTGGTTCTGATGTACCCTTTTGGAACGCGCGCGAAGTTATCGCCGACGTCTAGGGGGGTAGTCTGCGGTGCAATCGCCTGGGGGCACAGGCGCGCGAATGCATAGGCAACCACCTCGCGCGCGCAGTCGTGATAAAGCAGGTCGTGCACCTGATCCGGTACCACCGAATACGACAACCCGTCGCCGGATACTTCGACGGCATTTCCGATCAGTTGGCGTGGGGCTCGTTTGCGCATTTCGACCATAGATAGCCCGGATTTCGGAACATAGGCACTTAGATAAATCACACCACGCATGGCGTTCGGGTCGGTCTCGGCAGCCGCACTTACGGGATATCCACCCCACGAGTGCCCCAAGATGATGGTCTTTGGTGTCGAAGCCTTCAGCACGGCATCTCTGCACGTTCCAAGGGTTACATCGCGGATAGGCGTCGGGTCCGAGCCGTGGCTTGGCATATCGATGGCGCGGGCGGTATGTCCGAATGTGGTCAATTCCGGGATCAGATCGCGCCAGCACCAGGCACCGTGCCACGAGCCATGTACAAGCAAGAAATCTGCCAACAATCCCTCCTTCAAATATGTCCGATCTCGGTCAAAAAATCACCAATCAATTGGGCAAAGTCCTGAGGGCGCTCGACGCAGGGCAGGTGGCCTGCCTTTCGGATTAGCGCAAAGCGCGAGCCAGGGATCAGATCAACAGTTTCACGCACCAGATCGGGCGGGGTTGAGCCGTCTTCGCTGCCCGCAATCCCCAAGGTCGGCAGGCGCAATCCGCTGGTTGGCGTATAGAAATCGGTGCCAGAGATTGCAGCGCAGCAGCCCAGATAGCCATCGACCGGTTGTCGGACCATCATGTTGCGCCAAAGCGTCATCTCGGCGCTGGCCCGGAATGATTTCGAGAACCACCGATCCATGGTGGCATCCGCCAGTGCCTCGATCCCGCCTTCACGGACAGCATCCATACGCTGCTGCCACATCTTGGGAGTGCCGATCTTGGCGGCCGTATTCGACAGCACCAGCGCGCGGATCTGATCCATACGCTTGACCGCCAGACCCTGCGCAATCATGCCACCGACGGACAGACCCACGAATACGCAATCCTTGACCTCTAGATAATCCAGCAATTGCTCGGCGTCGCGCACCAGATTTCCCATGGAATAGGGCGCTGAGGGTGCTGATGACAATCCGTGCCCGCGTTTGTCGTACCTAATGATGCGCAGGCCTTTGGGCAGTAGCGGCAATATCGGGTCCCACAGCCGCATATCCGTGCCCAGTGAATTAGCAAACACGATGGGGGCGCCAGCGGCGTCGCCATCAATTCGGTAGTGTATCCGAACATCTTTGAGGTCAGCGATATGCATGTTTAGCGTCCCCTTCTGCTCAGGGTGTCGGTTAAAACGACTACGACCGGATTTTGCACCGGCTGTAAGCGATTGTCAGGTAAGGAATTCCAACGCCCGTTCAAAGATCTGCGGATCCACGTTGCCGCCCGAGGCGACTACGATCACCGCATCCCCATCAATCTGATCCTTGCGAAACAGGGCAGAGGCTAAAGCAACAGCTCCGCCCGGTTCCAGCACGATCTTCAGACGCAGAAACGCAAGGGCCATGGCGCGTAGTGATTCCTGTTCAGATACCGACAGACCAGGGCCGCAAAGCCGCTGAAGGATGGGAAAGGTAATCTGCCCCGGCTGTGGCGTCAGGATTGCGTCGCAGATGTTTCCCGAAGTAGCGTCGTTGCTTTGGATCGTCCCGCTTGCTAGCGAGCGTTTCACGTCTTCGAACCCTTCAGGCTCGCATGGACGAGGGCGCAGACCGGGCGCGTGACGCTCTAACGCCAGCGCAATACCAGATGTCAGCCCACCGCCGCCACAGCAGATCAGCACGTCACCTTCGGTCACGCCCAACGCCCGTGCCTGACGCGCCAGCTCCAGCCCCGTTGTTCCCTGGCCAGCGATCACTAGCGGTTCGTCATAAGGCCGGATCAAGGTCAAACCGCGCTCGGCAGCCAATGCCTCGCCGATGTCTTCGCGGCTTTCGCTGGCACGGTCATATAGGACGACCTCACCGCCCAGCGCGCGGGTATTTTCAATCTTCAGCTTCGGCGCATCCGAGGGCATGACGATGACGGACGAGATTCCATGTTGAGCCGCTGCATAGGCAACACCCTGCGCGTGATTGCCTGAGGAATAGGCGATGACGCCCCGGTTGCGCGCCGCTTCATCCAATGCCGAAATAGCTGACCACGCGCCGCGAAATTTGAAGCTGCCGGTGTGTTGCAGGCATTCGGGTTTGATCAGCACGCGGCGACCCGCGATTTCATCCAGAAAGGGTGATGACAGAAGCGGCGTCTCGCGCACGTGACCTTTCAGCCGCTCGGCGGCGGCTTCGATCATGTCTATGTTGCTCATTTGGCGTCCAGTATCTTGCGGATCAGGTCTAGGGATTGAGGCTCGTTCAGGAACGGGACATGTCCTCGGCCCGGCACTTCGGTCGAGATCAATTCGGGGTGGTGTGCGTGCATCATTTGCACTGTGGCCGCGCTTAAAAGGTCAGAGTTTGCGCCGCGGATCACACCGGTGGGGATCGCACGCAGGGCGTCGACCAAAGGCCACAGGTCCGGTGCCGGGGTGATGGCGGCCTGCTCGATCAACGCTTGTCGCAATGCGGGATCATAGCGCAACTCCAGCCCGGTTCCGGTCTGGATGTATTGATGTTCTACCTGCTGTTTCCAGACGTCCTGAGCGATGCCCGGGAACTGAGGTGCCATCATCGCGTGCAGGACCTGCGCAGCCTCATCATAGGATTGTGAACTTGGGGGATTGCCGACATAGTCCATAATCTTGGCAATGCCACCGGGTTCGATCACCGGGCCAACGTCGTTCAGGATAAGACCTGCCAGCCGGTCAGGATGGCTGGCGGCCAGCGCCATGGCGACCAGCCCCCCGCGTGATGTGCCCAACAGGGTCACTTTCTTCAAGCCCAGTTGATCCAGCAGTTCAACCGCATCCAGCCCCTCGCGCAGGATGTTGTAATTCATGTAGTTCGCATCAAAATCGGACTTGCCGCGCCCGCGATAATCCATCGCAATCATACGAAGATCACTCATATGTGGCGCAAGAAATGAAAAGTCGCGGCAGTTGCGCGTCAAACCGGCCAGGCAAAGCAGAGGATGGCCCGTGCCGGTATCTTCATAGTACAGGCGTTTGCCGTCCGAGGTGGTGAAATATGCCATCAAAGCCCTGCCAATTGAGGGATCGTCGTCAGGTCTGGCAGCACATGTGCAGGTTTCCACGGCAGACGGTCCATTGGTTCGCCAGCGCGGTTGACCCAAGCTGTGACAAATCCATAGCCACTGGCCCCGGCAGCGTCCCACCCGTTTGAGCTGACGAACAGCACTTCATCGCGCGCGCAGCCGAAGCGGTTCTGCACCAGATCGTATACGCTGGTATGGGGTTTGAAGACCCCCACGCTTTCGACCGACAGAACATCATCCAGCACATCACCGATCGCGGCAGACTGCACCGCCCCGTTCAGCATCGGGGGTGAACCGTTGGACAGGATGGCGGTCTGCAACCCACCGGCCTTCAGCGCCTTCAGCATATCGGGGACCTCGGGATAGGCCTGCAACTCCCAATACAAATCGAGCAGACGCTGCCGAAGGGTGTTATCCCCCTGAAGGCCTACCGCTTCCAAGGCCCAATCCAGCCCATCTTGCGTGACATCCCAAAAGTCACAATGCGCATCAGCGACAGCACGCAACCATGTATATTGCAGTTGCTTCAGACGCCAGTGATTGGCCAACTCGGGCCATTTGCTAGCCAACGCTTCAAATCCGGGCTCTGTTGCGGCCTGCCTGGCGGCGGCGGCCACGTCAAACAGAGTACCATAAGCGTCGAATACACACGTGGTGATAGCCATCCGATCCTCCCCTGATCGGGCGCAGGTAATCACAACCGGTTCCGGGGTTAAAGAGGGCAGGGTTTACAATGCTGTGTCAGCCTCTAGGCTGCGCCGTTCATTTCTTTTCAGGCCGGAGGCCATCATGACCGCAATCAAACAAGGCGACACGGTTCGCATCCACTACACCGGAACTCTGCTGGACGGCAAAGTCTTCGACAGTTCCGAGGGGCGCGATCCGTTGGAGTTTGCGGTTGGTTCCGGGCAGATCATACCCGGTCTGGATGCTGCCCTGCCGGGCATGGAGATTGGCGAGAAGAAGCGTGTCGAGATCGATTGCGTTGACGCCTATGGCCCGATCAATCCGGGCATGCGGCAGCAGATCCCGCGTGAAGGCATCCCGGATGACATTCCGCTTGAACCCGGCACGCAGTTACAGATGCAAACTCCTGACGGTCAGGCATTGCCAGTGACTGTCGTCGAGGTAGATGAGGCGACAGTGACCTTGGATGCAAATCATCCACTAGCGGGGCAAGATCTGGTCTTCGATATCGAAATCGTTTCGATCAACTGATGCTGATTGGATCAAAGGCCCGGGATATGTGACAACAACGGCTCAATCGCATCGCGCACGGGCGGTTGGGTCAGAAACACAAAGGCAATCAGCAGCGATGTGAGAATCAGCAGCAAAAGACGCGCACGTCCGCTTCCTGATTTGCGTTTCAAAGCTGGCGAGCGCGTGTTGCTCGCAAGGATCTGTTCAAGTTTGCTCATATCGTAATCCCTGCGGGGCAAAGATGTTCAAATCTTGGCACCCGCAGGGAAAGATATAGTCACATGGCCTCTGGCTGGGGCATGCCCAGAATATGATACCCGCCGTCGACGCGGATGATCTCACCCGAAGTATAGCTGCCGGCGTCGGACGCAAGATAAACGGCGGTGCCTCCGACGGCCTCCAGCGTGGCATTCGAACGCATCGGTGCGTTCTGGTCGCAGAACTTGTAGGTCTTGCGTGCACCACCAATAGCCGCACCCGCCAATGTTTTCATCGGGCCGGGCGAGATGGCGTTCACGCGAATACCCTCGGGGCCCAGATCGTTCGCCAGATAGCGCGTCGCCGATTCCAGCGCAGCCTTGGCGACGCCCATGACATTGTAGTTTGGAACAACCTTGTTCGACCCCTGATAGGTCAGGGTCAACAACGTGCCGCCATTGTCCTTCATCAGCGGATAGGCGCGACGGGCAACTTCGATGAACGAATAGGCCGACACATCCAGCGAGTGTTTGAAGTTTGCCCGCGTGGTGTTCAAGAATCGACCGGTCAGTTCGGACTTGTCCGAATAAGCGATAGCGTGGACAACAAAATCTATTGTTGGCCAGCGGGCGGACAACTCGCCAAACGCGCGATCCAGTGAATCATCATCGGTCACATCCGCATCGACCATGAAGTCGCTGCCCAAGCTTTGGGCCAGCGGTTCGAGCCGTTTGCCAAATGCCTCGCCCTGATAGGTGAAAGCCAGCTCAGCGCCCGCTTCGTGCATGGCTTTGGCGATGCCCCACGCGATAGAGCGGTCATTAGCCACGCCCATGATCAGGCCGCGTTTACCCTTGAGAATATCCGACATCTTGTTCACCCGTTATACTTCGACAGAACCATGGATCCGTTGGTGCCGCCAAAGCCGAAGCTATTGGTCATCACGCTGTCCAAGCCTGCGTTTTCAACCACTTGAGTTGCAATTTCACCGGGCAGGATGCCGTCGGCAAGTGTGTCGACATTGATCGACGGAGTAATGAAATCATGTTCCAGCATGAGCAGGCAGAAGATCGCCTCAAGCGCCCCCGCTGCGCCTTGCGCGTGACCGGTCATCGATTTTGTCGATGAAATCGGAGGCACACTGCCTTCACCAAAGATACGGCGTACGGCTTCGACTTCTCCGACGTCGCCCACTGGGGTCGAGGTGCCGTGGGCATTGATATAGCCGACCTTGCGGCCTTCGGGCACGGTCGACAGCGCCAGACGCATCGCGCGCTCGCCGCCTTCGCCGGATGGTGCCACCATGTCGTGCCCATCAGATGTCGCGGCATAGCCGGTTACTTCGGCATAGATTTTCGCACCGCGCGCCAGCGCATGCTCGAGGTCTTCCAGAACCACGATGCCGCCACCGCCGGAAATCACAAATCCGTCGCGGTTCTGATCGAATGCGCGCGAGGCTTTATCAGGTGTGTCGTTGTACTTGGACGACATCGCACCCATCGCGTCGAACAGGCAGGACAGGGTCCAGTCCAGCTCTTCTCCTCCACCTGCGAACATCACATCCTGCTTTCCCAGCATGATCTGTTCAGCCGCATTGCCGATGCAGTGCAGCGAGGTCGAGCAGGCCGAGGTGATCGAGTAGTTGATACCTTTGATTTTGAACGCGGTCGCCAAGTTCGCAGAAATCGTAGAACACATGCACTTTGGCACTGCAAACGGGCCGATCCGTTTGGTTGCGCCGGTTTTCAGCACGGTTTGGTGCGCGGTCAACATCGCGCTGGTCGATGGTCCACCCGAACCGGCCACCAGACCTGTGCGCGGATTGACCACCTGATCTTCGGTCAGCCCGGCGTCCGCGATGGCCTGATTCATCGCGATATGGGCATAGGCAGCACCCGGACCCATGAACCGCAGGGTCCGCTTGTCCACGTGATCGGCCACATCGATTTTCAGCGAACCGGCGATTTGGCTGCGAAAGCCGTGCTCGACCATCTGTTCGCTTGCTACGATGCCGGATTTGCCTGCTTTGAGCGAGGCGAGCACCTCTTCGGCATTGTTCCCGATCGAGGACACAACCCCCAGACCGGTGACGACTACTCGACGCATGTGCGTACTCCTTATTGCGGCCGGTCAGGCTCAGGCGTCTGACAGAACGACCTTCATATCCTTGACGTCGTATATCAATTCGCCATCGGCTTCGACGATGCCATCTGCCACACCCATGGTCAGGCGGCGCGTCTGGATCGCCTTTTTGAAATCAATCTTATAGGTCAGCATCTTCCGGTCCGGGCGCACCATGCCGGTCAACTTGACCTCTCCGACGCCAACGGCCATGCCACGTCCTTGCCAGCCGCGCCAGCCGAGGTTGAAGCCGGTCAGTTGCCACAAACCGTCCAGGCCCAGACAGCCGGGCATGATCGGATTGCCGGGGAAATGGCAGTCAAAGAACCAAAGGTCAGGTGTGATATCAAATTCGGCCAGCACATGACCCTTGCCATGCGCTCCACCGTCGCCGGAAATCTCGGTAATGCGGTCCATCATCAACATCGGCGGAGCCGGCAACTGCGCGTTGCCAGGGCCAAATAGTTCGCCGCGGGCGCATTTCAGCAGATCGTCCTTGTCAAAACTGCTCGGGAATTGGGCCATTCTGCCGCCTCTCCTGCCTGGGTCCGTTTATTACATCTGGCCTCGTCTATCACCCGTATGCAAGGTCCTGCAAGACCAGCACTCCATATCTTGTTGTGACTACAATATTCTTTGCGAATGAATTTCATTTGAAATTGCAGGCAGGGCGCACTTATATTAAGGGCAGCAAAACACAGGTATCGGATTCATGACACCTCAGAGCCGTGAGATCGCTGCAAATTGGTTGGTTGACGCAGGTTTGCGCCCCACGCGCCAAAGGGTTGCTTTGGCCGAATTGCTTGTGGGCGACGGTCTGCATCGTCATGTGACAGCGGAAAGCCTGTTTGAATCCGCAAAAGCCAAAGGTGACGCGGTTTCGCTGGCGACCGTATACAACACATTGCGGGCGTTTTGCGATGCCGGGGTGCTTCAAGAGATCACTGTTGACGGGTCCAAAAGCTATTTCGACACCAACACGCATGACCATCCGCATTTCTATTGGGAAGACGAAAGCCGTCTGAGCGATGCACCATCCGACCAATTGGTGATCCAACAATTGCCGGAAGCTCCTGAAGGCGTCGAAATCGCATCGGTCGATGTGGTGATCCGCCTGCGGAAGAAGTAACCTCTAATCCTTACATAACAACGTAACCAACGCATGCTCAGCCTGCATGATCATTGGATCTGTCGGCCCCGTGCCATGCCGTGCCAATACAACAGATTCGGTTGCATCTGGATCGGTGATCGGCAGGCTTATCACGCGGACCTGATCATAACTGAAGCCGTTTTTAGGGCTGGTATAGCTTATCCCGATGCCTTCCCCATGAGCGGCCAGACTGCGCGAAAGCTCCAATGATTCCGCTCGGTGCGAGATTGTGGGGTTCAGACCTTTGCGTCTGAAAAGCGCGAGTACATGCTGTGCAGACAAACCCTCTTTAGACAGAATCAGTGGATATGACGCTAGCTCGGTCAGGGTTAGCTGCTTGGCCGCCGCCAGTGTATGATCAGGTGAAAGCAGTGCGTGTGGGGTGCTGTCGAACAACTTCTTGCAGGAAAAACCGGCATCCATGCCGAGGTCATAGGTGAGTGCAAAATCGTATCTGCCATCGATCAGGCCGGAAATCAGGCCTTCGAACGTCTCAACCCCGTGTGTCAGGACGACGTCGGGCAAAGCTTCTTGCAGGCGGTGCAGAGATTGGGCCAGAAGAAAGGGTGCCAGATCGACAAAGCATCCCAGGCGCAATCGGCGCTCGCCGGTTATCGGCTGCTTTGACTGTTCCAAAAGCGCAGCTCGCTTCAACAAGGCCTCGGCCTCTTCGATGAATTTGCGGCCCTGCGGGGTCAGCGCCATCGCGGCACCCCGTCTTCGGGCAAACAGTGGATATCCCAAACGTGATTCGACCCGGGTCAGCGCATTGGACAAGGCAGGTTGCGAGACATTTAGGCGTTGTGCCGCAGCAGACAGGCTGCCATGCCGGCCGATGGCGCAAACATATTCGTACTGGCGCAGAGTGAGGTATAACATAGAGTTAATACCTAATTTGAAAGATATGATTTGAACAGATGTCTTATTCATGCGCAGATCGGGCGACAAATCTAAGGAGACCGCGATGACTCACCCTCTTGTTTCTCAGGCCATGATCGACAACTTCCAGACGGACGGCGTTGTGTTGGTCAAAGGCCTGTTCGCCGATCATATTGAAACCCTACGGGCCGGGGTTGCCGCGAATATGGCCGAGCCGGGTCCTTATGCTTCGGAGAACAGGAAAGATGGCGAAACCGGCCGTTTTTTTGACGACTATTGCAACTGGTCCCGTATCCCGCAGTTTCGTGAAGTGATCGAAAAATCTCCTGCTGCTGAAGTAGCGGCCGACCTCATGCAGTCGCAATCTGTGCAGATGTTCCATGACCATGTTCTGGTGAAGGAACCCGGAACCTCGATGGCAACGCCGTGGCATCAGGATGGGCCATACTATTTTGTGGATGGTCAACAGAATATCAGCTTCTGGTCACCGTTGGATCCGGTGAAACAAGCGACCTTGCGCTGCGTTGCCGGTTCGCACCGCTGGGAAAAAGAAGTGCTACCTACCCGCTGGGTCTCGGAAGAAGGTTTCTTCCCTGACGAGGGCCAGTACATGCCGATTCCGGACCCAGATGCCGAAGGGATGAAGATTGTAGAATTTGAAATGGAGCCCGGTGACGCAGTGGCCTTCAACTATCGCACGCTACACGGGGCCCGAGGCAATACTTCCGATAGCCGACGCAGGGCATTTTCGCTGCGATTGGTTGGTGATGATGCACGTTATGTCGAGCGTCCAGGCCGGACTTCGCCGCCATTTCCGGGACATGAAATGGTGCCGGGGCAGCGGCTGCGCGAGGACTGGTTCCCAGTTCTGTTACAGCGTTAGAACCTAGAACCACTGGCCCGATTCGATCAGGCCCAGATCCAGCAATTGGCGCGAGTCCCACTCGAACGGAGTTGAATGGTTCCAGCAGAAGTTGGAGATATCAAACGTCGATCCGGCGTTCGTCTTCAATGCTTTGGCCGCCCGGAACGAACAGATCGCGGCGGTCAGGTTGTTGTGCCATGGGCAGGCGTAGGTGTTGTATTCCGGCTCATTGAAAGTGTGATCAGGCAGAAGTTTCAGATCGGGTTTTGCTTTGAACAGCGAAATCCGATCGATCCGGCGTCGTTCATACGGGATATGATCTTCGAACCGCCAGCGCAGACCACCGGACATATCCAGTTGCCGCTCTAGCGGCTTGCCAGATGCGTCATGCCGCGTGTGGGCGTAGTATCCGGTCTTGTCCAGCATTGCGTGATCGGGGGCCACTCCGTTTGGATAGGCCGTCAGATCATTCGCATAAAGATCGATCACATGGGTCAGCATGGCCTGGCGCCGTTCTTCAGAATGGAAGGCCAGTAACTCTCCGACCGAGCGGGTCTCGCAGAAAGGGTAGAACAGATATTCAGAGTTGTAGCAGTAGTATACCCATGTGCCTTGAGCCGCCTGAATGATCCGATTGACGGCCTCAAATACGACGGTTCTGGGCGCGCAGGTCATCGTCACTCGATGAACCCTTTCCTCCAGCGCTTCATCCAGCGTGAATTCCTGGGGTAGGAATGTGATCACGGATTTGAACCCCAGCTTCAAATGATGGTGCAGCGTCCCTTCTAGCTCGACATCATCTTCGGCAAATATCAGTGCCACGGGTCCCTTGCTCAGGATCGACCGATCGGAATTCAGAAGGTGATCAAGGGATTCGTACTGCATCGTTGGTTTCGTTGCCGCCTTGCTGGAAATTCCCGCCAAATTCGGGTAATTGCGCCAGCATTGCAAGCGGCGTTCGATACGTATAGACGACGCCGACCCAGCGACTGCAAAGGCCAACCCATGTCTGAACCGAAAAAGCTGTTTATCAAGACCTATGGCTGTCAGATGAACGTCTATGACAGCGAACGCATGGCCGAAGCGCTGGGCGGACAGGGCTATGTCGAGACCAAATCGCCCGATGATGCGGATATGATCCTGCTCAATACCTGCCACATTCGAGAAAAGGCAGCTGAGAAAGTCTATTCCGAACTGGGCCGTTTCAAGGGCCTCAAGGCGGAAAAGCCGGAACTTAAAATCGGTGTCGCAGGTTGCGTCGCTCAGGCCGAAGGCGAGGAAATCATCCGTCGCCAGCCGCTTGTCGATCTGGTGGTGGGGCCGCAAAGCTATCATCGCCTGCCCGAGATGGAGGCGAAGACGCGCGCGGGTGAAAAGGCGCTGGATACCGAGTTCCCCGAAGAAGACAAATTCGAAAAGCTCAAGAACCGCCCCAAGGCCAAGCGCGGACCGACGGCATTCCTGACCGTGCAGGAGGGGTGTGACAAGTTCTGTGCCTTCTGCGTTGTGCCCTATACACGCGGGGCCGAGGTCAGCCGCCCGGCAGATCGCATCCTGCGTGAGGCCCGCGATCTGGTTGAACGCGGTGTGCGTGAGATCACGCTGCTGGGGCAGAACGTCAATGCCTATCACGGGGCTGGACCGGACGGAGACATGACCCTTGCCGGTCTGATCTGGGAATTGAACAAGGTCGACGGGCTAGAGCGCATACGCTTTACCACCTCGCACCCGAACGACATGGATGATGCGCTGATCGAAGCGCATGGCACCTGTGAGAAGTTGATGCCATATCTGCATTTGCCGGTGCAGTCGGGGTCGGACAAAATTCTAAAGCGGATGAACCGCAGCCACACGGCTGAAAGCTATCTGCGATTGATCGAGCGTATCCGAGAAGCGCGCCCCGATATTCTGATGTCCGGCGATTTCATCGTGGGCTTCCCGGAAGAAACGGAAGAGGATTTTCAGGCCACTCTGGATTTGGTCGAAGAGGTCAAATACGGCTACGCCTATTCCTTCAAATACTCGACGCGACCCGGCACACCTGCAGCAGAACGGCCACAGGTCGAGGCCGAAGTGGCGGATGAACGCCTGCAGCGCTTGCAAGGGTTGATCACGCGCCACCAGCGCGAGATTCAGGACTCGATGGTCGGAAAGACAGTTAATGTCCTGTTTGAAAAGACTGGGCGGCAACCGGGCCAGATGGTTGGAAAATCCGAGTATCTGCATGCGGTTCACGTCGCGGACGCTGATATCGCGAGCGGCGACTTACGTAAGGTAAGGATAAAATCGTCTGGTGCGAACTCGCTGGGTGGTGAGTTGGTCTGATCCCTTGTGGCCGGCCCGCAAAGGGTTTTCGCCTTGAAATTTAACCCTTGATTTATGGCTTGGAACTATGTTCCGAGGAAGGCTAGATTTTTCTGGGCCGAATTTTGGGTGTCGACAAACGCACCGACCCCGCCTGACGGCCCGCCTTTGCGGAGGGTACGAGTAGTGAGCTGGATACGTTTTCCGAGTGTAAACCTTTCCCGTGTTTTGTCGGCGACTGTCGTGTTGCTATCTTGCGCTGCCCCGACTTTGGCCGGCGATGTCGTCGGGGAAGTCACTGAGCCCGACGTAATCTCGTCTCAGCGTTTCGCGCGCGACGTCAATGCGTTCTATCTGGGGGTCAGCGCCGGACATGCCTCGGGCGGTTCGGACGAGTTTGGCCTGCGCGTGAACGACGGAGACACGTTTGCTGCGGGCGACCTTAAGCCAAGCGGAAATTTCGCAGGTTTTCGCGGTGGCTGGCGCGGCATTCTGCCAGCCATAGGTGGGCGCGACTATGTGTATGGGCTGGAAGTCGGTTATGACTTTGGCACGCTCGATGACAGCACGTCCTCCCGGTCCGGTGGGGCAGAGGTCAGTGGCAGGTCCGCGATATCGGATGTATTGTCCATCCGCCTGCGGAACGGGCTTACCAACCGCAGCGGCAGTGTCCTCTATTTCGTGACTGTGGGTTATGTCCGCGGCGATATCACCACGTCAGGCTCACTAACTGATGCAAGCGGGACAAGCCGATTTGAGAGCGAGGACCGCCGACAAGGTTTCTCGGCCAGCTTGGGCGCTGAACACAAACTGAACGAAAATTGGTCGATCACCGGCGAGATCGAGTATCTGCAGTTCGAATCAAAAACGGTCGAACTGGGTCCGTCATTCTCGACCAAATCGACGCCAAGCTATCGCGGACTGCGGATCGGGTTGAACTATACATTCTGATATCCGCGCGATTGGCGTTTAAAGTTGGCTGTTTCAGCGTTCATCGGCGCATTTGTCATGAGGTGTGCAAATTTTGAAACTGCCGCTTGCGTCTACCTCTTCAGTTTGTCTACGCTCAAGGTGAACCGCCAAGACAGGAGAACGGATTGGCCATCGGTGCCCTGACCCCACCGCAAGATGACATGCCCCAGCGTGAGGCGCTTGTTGAATTTCCAGACAACAGATTATTGATCGATTTGTGCGGAGAGTATGACCGCAACTTGACCGATATCGAACAGAAGCTCTCGGTGCAGATTGTGCGACGCGGCAATCAGCTTGTCGTGCTGGGCGACGAGGATCTCGCAAAAGCAGGCGATTGAGGTTCTACAGGCCCTCTATACACGGCTCGAAGGTGGGCGTGATGTGGAAGCCGCAGATGTCGACCGCGAGTTGCGCATGGGCAATTCCGAGGTCGGAACTGGCACGCGCGATGGTGACCAGCTTGAGATGTTCAAGGGTGGCACGGTCGAGATCAAGACACGCAAAAAACTGGTCGAGCCGCGCACCGACGCCCAGAAGGCCTATGTGCAGTCGCTGTTCAACAACGAACTGGCCTTTGGCATTGGTCCCGCGGGCACCGGCAAAACCTATCTGGCCGTTGCGGTCGGGGTGTCCATGTTCATTGGCGGGCACGTTGACCGCATCATTCTCAGCCGTCCGGCGGTCGAGGCCGGTGAAAAGCTCGGTTACCTGCCCGGTGACATGAAGGATAAGGTCGATCCCTACATGCAGCCGCTTTATGACGCGCTGAATGATTTCCTGCCCGGAAAACAACTTGCCAAGCTGATCGAAGAAAAGCGGATCGAGATTGCTCCGCTTGCCTTCATGCGCGGTCGTACGCTGGCAAATGCATTTGTGGTGCTGGACGAGGCGCAGAATGCCACAACGATGCAGATGAAGATGTTCCTGACTCGGCTTGGTGAAGGTAGCCGGATGGTTATCACCGGCGACCGGTCTCAGGTTGATCTGCCGCGCGGTGTGCAATCGGGTCTCAAGGATGCCGAACGGTTGCTGAAAACGATCCCGAATATCAGCTTCAACTATTTCACCTCGAAAGATGTCGTCCGCCATCCGCTTGTCGCCGCCATTATCGAGGCGTATGAGGCCGATGCGGGGCGCGAAACCGGTTAACTTTCAAGGCGCCGATTGAAGCTGGGCTCGGAGCCAAAGGTATGAATCTGGAAATCACGCTTGAGGATGATCGCTGGCGCGGGCTGGAGCCTTTGGCCACGCGCGCAATTGCTGCTGTTCTGGAGTATTGCGATCTTGAGGCGGATCAATGCGAGATCAGCTTGCTGGGCTGCGATGATGCACGGGTCGTTGAGTTGAATGCTGAATTTCGTGAAAAATCCACGCCGACCAACGTCCTCAGCTGGCCTGCCGAAGAACTGGCCCCGGATCGGGCGGGAGACACTCCGCCGGCTCCGCAACCTGACTTTACTGGCGAAATCGTGCTGGGCGACATTGCGATCTCTTATGACACCTGCGCGCGCGAAGCAGCTGAAGCCGGCAAAAGCACCGACGATCACGTGACGCATCTGATCGTTCACGGTACACTACATTTGCTGGGGTATGATCACATTCGTGACCTCGACGCCACTTTGATGGAAAGGGTCGAGGTCGAGATACTTGGCAAACTGGGTATAGATGACCCATATAATGTATGACATGGGCACCTTTGCCCGATCATTTGGAACAGGATAATGGGCGAAACAGACGGCAGTTCTAGGGCGGCGCATGGCGCGCATTCTCAGAACAGCAGCAATGACAGCGACGAAAGAGGCGGGCTTTTTTCTCGACTCATCGACGTATTTTCTTCTCAGGGCGAAGAGACCAGCCAGCTAAACGGGGCAGAGGTCGTCAGCGCTCAGCCAAGGGGCATGATCAACCTGCGCAGAATGCGGGTCGAAGATGTTGCGATCCCAACAGCCGAAATCGTATCGGTCCCCTCGACAACCCCGAAAGACGAACTTGTCCAGATTTTCCGCGACAGCGGCTTGTCACGCATTCCGGTTTACGATGGCACTTTGGATACGCCCTTGGGGTTTGTGCATCTCAGGGACTTTGCGCTGACCCATGGCTTTAACGGCAACTCCTCCGAGTTCGATCTGAGGTCGATGCTGCGGACATTGCTGTTCGTGCCACCATCGATGCCAATTGGCGTTTTGCTGACCAAGATGCAGACAGAACGTCGCCATATGGCTCTGGTGATCGATGAATACGGTGGAGTCGATGGTTTGCTGACTATCGAAGATCTGATTGAACAGGTTGTCGGAGAAATCGCCGACGAACATGATGCCGACGAAGATCAGTTATGGATACAAGAGAAACCCGGCTGCTACGTGGTTCAGGCGCGCGTACCACTTGAAGAGTTCGAGGCCGAGATTGGCCGCTCTCTGACCAGCCACGAAGATGTAGACGAAGAAGAGATCGACACATTGGGCGGTTTGGTCTTCATGCTCTCGGGGCGGGTTCCGGCGCGTGGTGAGGTTGTATGCCACCCCGAAGGTCCCGAGTTCGAGGTCATTGACGCAGACCCGCGCCGCATAAAACGGTTGCGTGTCATGCTGCCGGATATTGTTGCATGAACCCTGCCGAGGGGTGGCCCTTTTGGCTGCGATTGGTGCTGGCGGCGCTGTTGGGTGTCGCAGCGGCCAGTGGTCAGGCACCATTGGGATATTGGCCAATAAGCTTGCTGTCGCTGGTGCTGATAGCGCCGTTGTATCTGAGCACTGAGACAAATCGTCGAGCGGGTTTGCTGGGTTGGGTCTTCGCAACGGGCTATTTTGCGCACGCATTAAGCTGGATTATCGAGCCGTTTCTGGTTGATGTCCAACGCCATGCGTGGATGGCCCCTTTTGCTCTGATCTTCTTGTCGGGCGGGTTGGCCTTGTTCTGGGCGTTGGCCTTCGGAGTTTCGAAACGCATCGGTGGAGCGCCCGTCTTGCAGGGGGCTTTGCTGTCTGTAACGCTGGCGCAGGTCGAGTTTGCGCGTGGCTACATTCTGACCGGATTTCCTTGGGCAGGCATCGCGCAGATTTGGGTGGATACGTCGTTTGCCCAGACTCTGTCACTTGTCGGCCCTTATGGATTGGGAGCGCTGACACTGCTTGCCACAGTGCCATTGGGCGCAGCCTTGTTCAGCAATCGTACCCGAAGCGGCATCGTTGTACCGATCGCGTTGACCGCAGGCTGTGCGGTATTGGCTTTGATCTATGCAGCGAACCGACCTCCAGTCATGCCCTCTGGTCATATCGTGCGGCTGATTCAACCCAATGCAGCCCAGGACCAGAAATGGGATCCTGCATATGCGTCAGTGTTTTTCGCACGCCAACTTGAATTCACAGCGGCCGAGCCCCGCCCGGACCTAATCGTCTGGCCGGAAACCTCGGTCCCGGCATGGTTGGGCAGCGCGCAGCCCTATCTTTCAGCAATTGGCGAAGCGGCACAGGGCGCCCCGGTAGTCCTGGGCATTCAGCGTGCCGATGGGCAGCAGATCTATAACTCGATGATCTATCTAAATGAGGAGGGTCAGCAAGACGGGCTATACGATAAACATCACCTGGTGCCCTTTGGGGAATATGTGCCATTTGGTGAAGTGATGGCACGGTTCGGTATCTACGGGATGGCCGCAACCACAGGGAATGGCTTTAGCGCGGGGCCAGGTGCCGCATTGATGGATGTAGGCGTGCTTGGCAAGGCGCTGCCGCTGATCTGCTACGAGGCGGTATTCACGCAGGATATTTTATCCGCGCCGGATCGTGCGGATTTTCTTTTGCAGATTACAAACGACGCTTGGTTCGGAACGCGTTCCGGCCCGTATCAGCACCTCGCCCAGGCGCAGATGCGTGCAATCGAACAAGGCCTACCGATGTTGCGCTCGGCCAATACCGGAGTTTCGGCAATGATTGGCCCATTGGGGCGGATCACCGAGGCGCTGGCGCTTGGGCAGGCGGGGTTTATCGACGCCGAATTGCCGCGTCCTCATGCCCCTACCGTTTATTCTCGAATTGGAGACAGTCCGGTATTTTTAGCTTTGTTGGTGCTATTTGCGCTGCTATGTCGGCACGCCCGGCGCGTAAACGACCAATTTCCGATTGACCCTGTCAAACGCTAAGCGTATTCGATCACACGCCTGCCACAACGGCTTCCTGACGTGGTGGGGAAATCTTAATGGAGCACTTTCATGTCCCGACAGAATTATATTTTTACTTCGGAATCCGTTTCCGAAGGGCACCCGGATAAGGTCTGCGATCGTATTTCCGATGCAGTACTAGACGCATTCCTGCGCGAAGAACCCGAGGCCCGCGTGGCCTGTGAAACATTTGCCACTACCGATCGTGTGGTTATTGGCGGAGAAGTGGGTCTGTCGGATCAGGACAAGCTGCATGATTATATGGCGCATATCGACGATATCGCGCGGGCATGTATCAAAGATATCGGCTACGAGCAGGACAAGTTTCACCACGAAACCGTCGAAGTGACGAACCTGTTGCACGAGCAGTCGGCCCATATCGCGCAAGGCGTGGATGCTGCCGATAACAAAGACGAAGGTGCAGGCGATCAGGGCATCATGTTCGGCTATGCCACGACCGAGACGTCAGCGCTTATGCCTGCGCCGATCCAATACTCGCATGCTATCCTTCGCCGTCTCGCTGAAGTTCGCAAAAATGGCAGTGAACCCGCCCTTGGCCCGGATGCAAAATCACAGTTGTCTGTTATCTATCGCGACGGCACGCCGGTCGGTGTCAGCTCAATCGTGCTATCGACGCAGCACATGGATGAGGCGCTGACCTCTGGTGATATTCGCGCCATTGTCGAGCCCTACATCCGTGAAACCCTCCCCGACGGCTGGCTGACCGCCGAAACCGAATGGCACGTGAATCCCACCGGCAAGTTCGTCATCGGCGGTCCGGATGGTGATGCGGGTCTGACCGGTCGCAAGATCATCGTCGACACTTATGGCGGTGCAGCACCTCACGGTGGTGGCGCATTCTCGGGCAAAGATCCAACCAAGGTGGACCGCTCGGCGGCTTATGCAGCGCGTTATCTGGCCAAGAATGTCGTTGCTGCAGGGATGGCAGAGCGCTGCACCATTCAGTTGAGCTATGCGATTGGGGTGTCAAAGCCCCTCTCGATCTATGCCGACACGCATGGAACTGGCCAGATTGCCGATGCAGTGATCGAAAAAGCAGTTGGGCAGGTGATGGACCTGACTCCGCGCGGAATTCGCCAACATCTGCAACTCAACAAGCCGATTTATCAGAGGACCGCTGCTTATGGCCACTTTGGTCGTGAACCCGATGCGGACGGCGGATTTAGCTGGGAGCGCACCGATCTGGTAGAAGCGCTGAAACAGGCGGTCTGATCAACAATTAGTAAAACGCGCCGGTTTCGGCGCGTTTTTTGCAAGTCGGCGACCACTTGCAACAATTTCAGCCCCGCAGTAAGGGCTGCGCCATGAGTACAAAGACCCCACAACGCCCGCGCAGAAATTTTTATGGCCGCTTTAAGGGCAAAACCCTGAAGCCCAGTCAAAAGACTTATCTGTCGGAAGATCTTGCTGCCTTGTCCCCCGGTGCGGTGGATTGGGACGGTAATCCTGAACGCGATCCGCTCGATCTCGATGGTCTATTCAGAGGCAAGCCTGTCTGGCTTGAGGTCGGCTTTGGCGGCGGCGAGCATCTGGTGCATCAGGCTCAGCAAAACCCGGATATCGGCATCATCGGAGCCGAACCCTATATCAATGGTGTTGCGATGCTGTTGGGTAAAATCCGTCAGGCCGGTGTTGAAAACCTTGCCGTACATCCCGGGGACGCGCGAGACTTGTTCGACGTTTTGCCTGAAGCCAGCATATCGCGCGCTTTTCTGCTCTATCCCGATCCCTGGCCTAAGACCCGGCATCACCGACGCCGGTTTGTCACACCTGAACATCTGGAGCCTTTGGCGCGCGCGTTAAAGCCGGGCGCAATTTTTCGCGTTGCAACAGACATCCCTGACTATGTGCGCCAAACGCTGGAAGAGTTGCCGCGGGCGGGCTTCGAATGGCTGGCCGAGCGCCCCGCCGACTGGCGTGAGCCGTGGGATGACTGGATTTCCACGCGCTACGAACAGAAGGCGCTGCGCGAAGGCCGTACACCCCATTACCTGACCTTCTGCCGCAAAGACTGATTGTCGCTGGACCAACCGGCCCCAATTCGCTAATCGGCCTGAGGACTGATAGCGAAAACAGGAGCCCCCATGTCCGGACACGGCACGCCCATCCCGATGACTTCGCAGCCTTGCGGCCCGCTGACAGGCACCGCAGAGGTGCCCGGGGACAAGTCGATCTCGCACCGGTCCCTGATCCTGGGGGCAATGGCTGTGGGAGAAACCAAGATATCGGGCCTGCTGGAAGGCGAGGACGTATTGGACACCGCTAAGGCCATGCGTGCCTTTGGGGCCGAAGTAACGGATCATGGCGGTGGCGAATGGTCGGTGCATGGCGTGGGCGTTGGTGGTTTTTCCGAACCAGATCAGGTAATCGATTGTGGCAATTCGGGCACTGGCGTGCGCCTGATCATGGGGGCGATGGCGACTTCTCCGATCACAGCGACCTTCACCGGAGATGCGAGCCTGAACAAACGTCCGATGGCGCGGGTCACCGATCCGCTGGCGCTGTTCGGAACGCAATCTGTCGGCCGAGACGGTGGACGTCTGCCGATGACCATTGTCGGAGCTGCGGACCCCACCCCGGTGCGCTATGAGGTGCCTGTGCCTTCGGCGCAGGTGAAATCCGCCGTTCTGCTGGCAGGGCTGAACGCTCCCGGCAAGACCATCGTGATCGAGAAGGAAGCGACCCGCGATCATTCCGAACGGATGCTTGCGGGCTTTGGTGCCGAAATCACGGTCGAGGACACGGATGAAGGGCGCGTTATCACGTTGACCGGTCGGCCCGAGCTGAAGCCACAAGTCATCGCCGTGCCGCGCGACCCGTCCAGTGCGGCCTTCCCGGTCTGTGCCGCACTGATCACACCGGGCTCGGACGTGTTGGTCCCCGGTATCGGCCTGAACCCGACCCGCGCAGGCCTGTTCACCACGCTGCGCGAAATGGGTGCCGATCTGACCTACGAAAACGAGCGCGAAGAAGGGGGTGAGCCGGTTGCCGATCTGCGTGCAAAATACTCGCCCAACATGGAGGGGATCAACGTCCCGCCCGCGCGCGCGGCGTCGATGATCGATGAATACCCGGTGCTGTCTGTTGTGGCCGCAAATGCGACGGGCACAACAATGATGGGCGGCGTGAAAGAACTGCGCGTCAAGGAAAGTGACCGGATCGACGCAATGGCCCGTGGCCTGCGCGCCAACGGTGTGACCGTGAACGAAGGTGACGAATGGTGGTCAGTCGACGGTCTCGGCATCGGCGGTGTGCCCGGTGGTGGGACCTGCGAAAGCTTCTTGGACCACCGCATTGCCATGTCGTTCATGGTCATGGGGATGGGGGCTAAAAAGGCGGTTTCGGTGGATGACGGCGGACCGATCGCAACGTCGTTCCCGATTTTTGAGCCTTTGATGGCCGCGCTCGGTGCCAAGGTCGAGCGTACATGAGATTCACCGTAGCTATCGACGGCCCTGCGGCGGCGGGCAAGGGGACGATTTCCAAGGGCGTTGCTGCGCATTTCGGGTTTGCGCATCTGGATACCGGTCTTCTCTATCGCGCGGTGGGGCGTCGTATGCTGCAAGGTGACGAACCGGTTGCAGCGGCAGGGTCCCTGACAGCAGAAGAATTGCAGCAGGGTGATCTGCGTACGGCTGAGATCGCACAAGCGGCCTCGAAAGTTGCGGTCATTCCTGAAGTTCGAAGTGCACTCGTTGATTTTCAGCGGGGGTTTGCCCGTCGCGCCGGAGGCGCCGTGCTGGACGGGCGCGATATTGGAACCGTGATTTGCCCAAACGCTGAGGTCAAACTGTTTGTCACCGCCAGCCCCGAAGTCCGGGCGGAACGGCGATATCTTGAGCTTTCGGCCAAAGGTTCGGACGTGTCACGCGAACAGGTGCTCGCGGATGTCAAAGAGCGTGACGCACGTGACGCGGATCGCAGCACTGCACCGATGAAACCTGCAGATGACGCCGTGCAGCTTGACACGTCAAACCTGAGCATTGAGGCCGCGCTGGCACGGGCGCTCGAAACAATTGAACAGAACCTGCCCGCAGCCTGAAATGGCCGCGGACAGGTGTCCGTTAACTACAATTCACCAACTGCGATGCTCTTGATATTGGTCCACTGGTCATCTGCGGTTTTAGCGGTGCCGGTGACGTCTTTCAGGAAAGCAGCGCGGGTATCAGCATTCAGGAACAGATACAGCTTGCCGTCTGCGATTAGGTACTGATCCGGGTCGCCGTCGAACTTTTTGCCAACAGACACCCCGAACGAACAATAGCCACCGTGCTGGGGCAAGTAAGCCGTCGGATTGGCCTCGAACGCTTCAAGGTTTTCCGCGCTGGTGAAGTAATAGGATGCGCCGTCATAAGTCGCCGAATGATTGGCGAAGCCTTCGACCGGATTGCCATTGTTGACAAGCGCGACCAGATCGACGCCATGGGCTGCCAGGGGTGCACCAGCCGCCGACAGGCCTTTGGAGACGTTGATTTCGTCTGCGGCAAAAGCCGGAGCTGCCAGGGCCAGAGTTGCGGCTAATGCAGTAAGTGCGAGCGATTTCATAGTAGGGGTCCTTTCCCTTTTTGGTTCAAGGCTCGGGTCCGCCCCAAGCCGATGTAACTAAGTTAGAAAAGGTTATTCGGACGGGTAATCGCAGATAGGTCATGAGATTTTGCAGATCGTCCAAAGATCAGAGCGTTTTGCAAAAACTGTTCACATAGCTTTGTTTGGCCACCTGTCCGATGGCCGCCTAAGCTTGTTGGACAACCGTAGGAGTGGCCCATGATCAGACTAACCCTGTTTTTGTTCTTTCTTGCAGGTAGCGTAGCTGCGCAGCAATCAGACGCGCCGGTGCCCGAGGCCGAACCTCCGATGACTTACGAGCGTCTGGGAAAAATCATCTTCGCACTGGACCCCCAAGCGCAGCCGATCGGGCCGGGGTTTGAGTTGACGATATCTGATGTGACGGTGCTGGTTGTCACCGATACCAATGCTGACCGCATGCGGGCGATGGTCGCGATCGGCAGTGCTGCGGATTTGTCGCCAGCCGATTTGCAACGGATGATGCAGGCAAATTTCGACAGCACGCTGGATGCGCGCTATGCGATCGCAAATGGCACCTTATGGGCTGCGTTCATTCACCCGCTTTCGCTGTTGCAAAGGGATCAGTTGATCTCGGGTCTGGCCCAGACTGTGAATATCGCCAACACCTATGGCACATTGTACACCGGTGGCGCGGCGGAATTCGGAGGGGGCGACAGCCATGATCTGCAGCGTGAGCTGATCGAAGAACTTCTGAAGAAGGGTGAGGAAATCTGACACTTGTCCAAAGTAGGCGCATAGCCTGAATTCTGATGACGAATGTGCCTGCGACCATAGGTGTCATAGGCTCTAGCTGGATGCTTGAAAGCTGTTATAGTCTTCCCACAGCTAAATAAGGGAAAGCTGCTGTTAAATCCCCAACACTCAAAAAAAGGGGAGGCAGCTACAAAATCCCAAGCCAACAGGGACAAAAAATATGAATAATCGTTTGCGTAAGATCACCATCGTGGGTGGTGGTACGGCGGGTTGGATGACTGCGCTCATCCTGGACATGGTGTTCTCCCGCACGTCAGCACCCAAGGATCGCCCACGCATTTGCTTGATCGAAAGCCCCAACATCTCGACTGTGGGTGTCGGTGAAGCGACGGTGCCGCGTATGCCGGTCACGCTCCGTCAGGCGGGCATATCAGAGCGGGATTTCTTCCGCGAAACCAACGCATCGTTCAAGTTGGGAGTTAAGTTCTGCAATTGGAACAACGACGCCAAGGGCAATCGGATAGACTACGTAAACCCGTTTGCCCATGGTCAATTGCTGGAGGGGTTGGAGGCTGCCGAGTATTTTCTGCGTTTTGGTAACGGGGATCGGGATTTCACGCAGTCAATCTCACCGCATGATGATCTGGCCCGGTTGTGCAAGGGTGCGCGCCCGTTGGGTGCACCTGAGTTCGAACAGCGGTTTGGCTATGCTTATCATTTGGATGCCGTGAAGTTTGCGGGCATGCTAACAAAGGTCTGCGCCAAGCGAGGCGTAGAGCATATTCAAGACGAAGTGCAATCGGTCGAATTGGACGAGCAGGGCAATGTCAGCCACCTGATGTTAGAGCGCAAGGGACGCCATGACATTGAGATGGTCATAGATTGCACGGGTTTCCGGGGGTTGATCATCAATCAAGCGTTGGGCGAGCCGTTCATGGATTACTCGGACTACTTGCCCAACGACCGTGCCATGGCCTTGCAGATCGAGCACCCTAACCCCGAAAAGATCGAAAGCGTTACACGCTCGACCGCGCTTGGTGCGGGTTGGACGTGGCGTGTGCCGCTCTACAATCGTGTAGGTACGGGATATGTGTATTCATCCGCGCATCGGACCGATGATCAGGCGGCGGACGAATATCTTGAGTGGTTGGGCGACAGCGGCAAGGGGCTGACACCGCGCGTGATCCCCATGCGTGTTGGTCGTGTCCGCAATGCCTGGGTTAAGAACTGCTTGGCGATCGGTTTGTCTGGTGGATTTATCGAACCGCTTGAAAGTACCGCGATCCACATGATCGATCACGCGATCCGCTGGTTTGCCGAGCATCTGCCGACCCGCTATATCGAGCCCGCGCTGCGCAACCGATATAACCGGCAGATGAACAAGCTTTATGACGAGGTACTGGATTTTATCTGCCTGCACTACCGGTTGGGTAACCGCACCGATCATCAATATTGGATCGACGCCCGCACCGAGATGAAGATTCCGGATCGGTTGGCCGAGAACCTTGAGCTGTGGCAGCATCGTCTGCCGATGGAACACGATATCGAGTTTGCGACGCTGTTCAATTTCCGCGTCTATCAGACGGTTCTTCTGGGCAAACAGGTGTATGATACGGGGTATGGCGAAGGTATCCGTGATCGTCTGCGACCGCTGAAGAAGCCGATTTGGTTCCAGTGGTGGAAGGGGGCAAAAATGGACCTTGCACAGATCCTCAAGACCATGCCGGATCACAAAACCCTGCTGCGAGATATCCGGGGCGAGTTGGAGAAGCCTGCCTTTGGCAAGGCCGCAATGGGGCAGCCGACTGTCGCAATGCCGGGCGCGAAACCGGCACCCGTGGTGATCGAGAACATGCCAAACCTCGCTGAGATTCAAAGCGGCAAGAAAGATCTGCAACTGTTCTAGCGCCGCATGGTATCATTCGGCAGAACTGACAAAGAAGGCCGGGGATCGGATTGCGTTTGCTTCGATGCCCGGACCTGATGTTCGGATTTTGTGGGATTGGCCAGTGTTTAAGGGCTTTGCTCTTGCACATGACACGGAATCCGCCTATACGCGCGCTGTCTGAACAAGGGCGGTTAACGTCCGGATGACGTATCTGAGCAGGGCCGGGAAACCTCGGCCCTTTGTGTTTGTTAGCTCGGGCGCGTTCTGGATCACGCATTCAGGCATCATGAAACAAGACCGGCGGAGACAACCGCTCGGCCAGCAAAAACGTTATGTAAAGGAAAACAACGCCACATGGCTAACGCATCCATGGAGGAATTCGAAGCCCTCCTGAATGAAAGCTTCGAAATGGACACGCCCGAAGAGGGTTCTGTTGTCAAAGGCAAGGTTCTGGCGATCGAAGCCGGCCAAGCCATCATCGACGTAGGCTACAAAATGGAAGGCCGCGTTGATCTGAAAGAATTCGCAAATCCCGGCGAAGCCCCTGAAATCGCTGTTGGTGACGAGGTCGAAGTATACCTGCGCGCTGCAGAAAACGCCCGTGGCGAAGCTGTCATCTCGCGCGAGATGGCCCGCCGTGAAGAGGCATGGGACCGTCTGGAAAAAGCATACGCCGATGACCAGCGCGTCGAAGGTGCAATCTTTGGCCGCGTCAAAGGTGGCTTCACCGTTGATCTGGGTGGCGCAGTTGCGTTCCTGCCCGGCTCGCAGGTTGACGTTCGCCCCGTGCGCGACGCTGGCCCGCTGATGGGTCTGAAGCAGCCGTTCCAGATTCTGAAAATGGACCGCCGCCGTGGCAACATCGTTGTTTCGCGTCGCGCTATCCTGGAAGAATCGCGTGCTGAACAGCGTGCCGAAGTCATCGGCAACCTGTCCGAAGGTCAGACCGTCGAGGGTGTTGTCAAAAACATCACCGAATACGGTGCATTTGTTGACCTGGGCGGCGTTGACGGCCTGCTGCACGTCACCGACATGGCATGGCGCCGTGTGAACCACCCGTCCGAGATCCTGACGATCGGCGAAACCATCAAGGTTCAGGTCATCAAGATCAACAAAGAAACCCACCGCATCAGCCTGGGCATGAAGCAGCTGCAGGAAGATCCGTGGGATCTGGTTGCTGCGAAATACCCGCTGGGCTCGGTCCATCAGGGTCGCGTCACCAACATCACCGACTACGGCGCGTTCGTCGAGCTGGAAGCCGGTGTCGAAGGTCTGGTGCACGTGTCCGAGATGTCCTGGACCAAGAAAAACGTCCACCCCGGCAAGATCGTTTCGACCAGCCAGGAAGTCGACATCATGGTTCTGGAAATCGACGGCGCCAAGCGTCGCGTATCTCTGGGCCTGAAGCAGACTCAGCGCAACCCATGGGAAGTGTTTGCAGAAACACACCCCGAGGGCACCGAGGTCGAAGGCGAAGTCAAGAACATCACCGAATTCGGTCTGTTCATTGGCCTCGAAGGCGACATCGATGGCATGGTTCACCTGTCCGACCTGTCCTGGGACGAGCGTGGCGAAGATGCGATCCAGAACTACCGCAAAGGCGACATGGTTTCAGCCGTTGTCTCGGAAGTTGACGTTGAGAAAGAGCGTATCTCGCTGTCGATCAAAGCCCTGGGCGGTGACAAGTTCGCCGAAGCCGTGGGCGGCGTGAAGCGTGGTTCGGTCATCACCGTCGAAGTGACCGCGATCGAAGATGGCGGCATCGAGGTCGAGTACGAAGGCATGAAGTCGTTCATCCGTCGTTCAGACCTATCGCGTGACCGTGCTGAGCAGCGCCCCGAGCGTTTCTCGGTCGGCGACAAGGTCGACGTCCGCGTCACCAACGTCGACAGCAAGACCCGCCGTCTGGGCCTGTCGATCAAGGCACGCGAGATCGCCGAAGAGAAAGAGGCCGTGGAACAGTACGGTTCTTCCGACTCGGGCGCGTCGCTGGGCGATATCCTGGGTGCAGCACTGAAGTCGGGCGACTAAGTCCGGGGCGTATCCCAAACATGAAATTCGGCCTCGCACCATGGTGCGAGGCCGTTTTTGTTGCGAATCAATATCTTCCAAATAGTCGGCTTAATTTGCCTATCGTTCGCGCATGAAGTGTGGAAATCAGGCCAACGGGCAAAAATTCGCGTGAGATTGTCGCAAAATGCCGCCTTTGCTGGCAGAGTATCCGTTCCCCCGATCCGGGTTTTTTCCTATACTGTCAGAACTATAGGCTTGTCACATCGTCCGCCTGGGAGGGTATTGCGTATGATCCGTTCAGAATTGATTCAGAAAATTGCCGACGAAAACCCGCATCTCTATCAACGCGACGTCGAGCGGATCGTGAATACCGTTTTTGAAGAAGTGACCGACGCCATGGCACGCGGCGACCGCGTAGAGCTGCGCGGTTTCGGCGCGTTTTCGGTGAAAAAGCGTGACGCACGTGTAGGCCGCAATCCCCGCACCGGTGAAACTGTGCAGGTTGAAGAAAAATGTGTTCCATTTTTCAAAACTGGCAAGTTGCTAAGGGACCGTTTGAACGGTAAAGCCTAGCCTCATGATGCGCTACATTCGTTATGCATTTCTGGCTGCATTGGGGATCGTTCTGGTCTCGGTTTCGCTGGCCAATCGCCAAATTGTTGAACTTAAGCTTATGCCGGATGCTTTGTCCGAGTTGCTGGGGTTCAACCTGTCAACCTCCTTGCCGCTGTTTCTGGTCGTGCTGGGTGGGGTTGTTGCCGGCCTGGTCATCGGCTTCCTGTGGGAATGGCTACGCGAGCATAAGCACCGCAAGGATGTGACCGTGAAGCAAGGCGAAGTGCGCAAGCTTGAGCGTGAAGTTAAGAAGCTCAAGAAAAAGCAGAATGAAGGTCAGGATGATGTGCTGGCCATTCTGGATGAGGCAAGCTGAGGCCCTACGATGCCCGCTGATATCCGAGTTAAAATCTGCGGCCTGACCGCCCCTGACCACGTGCGCGCTGCTGTGGATGCGGGCGCGGGTTATGTTGGTTTTGTGTTTTTCCCCAAATCCCCGCGGCATGTTGAGCCCCAGACAGCTGCGACATTGGCACAGGAGGTGCCCGCGGGCGTCGCCAAGGTGGCGCTGACAGTGAATGCGACGGACGAGGATCTGGACCACATTCTTTCGATCGTGCCTCTGGATATGTTGCAACTGCATGGCAAAGAAAGTCCTGAGCGTGTGCAGCAAGTGCGAGACCACTTCGGCCTGCCAGTAATGAAGGCCATTGGTGTGGCCGAGGCCGAAGACCTCGCGGCCATCGATCTCTATTCAGATGTGGCGGATCAGCTGTTGATCGACGCAAAGCCACCGCGAAACGCGGAGCTGCCTGGTGGTAACGGTTTGTCTTTTGATTGGCGCCTGCTGGCAGGTCGTAAATACTGGCGTAGGCCATGGATGCTGGCCGGAGGTCTGACCCCTGACAATGTCGCAGAAGCGGTGCGAATGACCGGCGCACAGCAGGTGGATGTCTCATCCGGCGTCGAAAGCTCTCCGGGTGTAAAGGATGCCGGGCTGATCCGCGCCTTTATCGACGCGGCAAGTTGATCTGATCTGCACGAACCTGCGTATCTCCTCAAAATGGGGGAGAGCATGCTGGCAGTGATCGGCGGAGTTTCACTTAAACGATGGTATCACGGGCCCGAGTTCTTCTGGCGCGCTCATCAATCCTTGCGGCAGGCACGCGGTGACGCGCTGTGCCTGCATGCCGAGGTATTTGTGCGTCAAGGCTGTTATTTTTCATACACAGTCTGGCATGATGTCGAAGCTATGCTGACATTCGCATATTCCGGCCCTCATCGCCGTGTAGTACGCGCGTCGACCCGTCTGGCCGATATCAATGTGTTCTGTCAATTTCCCTGCATTGCTGTTCCAAGTCGAGTTCAGGCACTTCAGGTGTGGGAACAGCGCGCTCAGGCGGCGGAATGATACGTTTTGCGATGGCAAATCACTCCATCACCTCCTATGAACATCGGGTACGACGAGGGAGACTTCCATGGCCAACGATCTTTTTAATTCCTTCATGTCCGGCCCCGATGAACAAGGCCGCTTTGGCATCTTCGGCGGGCGCTTTGTCAGCGAAACGCTGATGCCGCTGATCCTGTCACTGGAAGAGGAATATGACAAAGCCAAGGATGACCCCACATTTTGGGCCGAGATGGACGATCTGTGGGCAAACTACGTGGGTCGCCCTTCGCCGCTCTACTACGCGGAACGCCTGACCGAACATCTGGGCGGCGCAAAGATTTACTTGAAGCGTGACGAACTGAACCACACCGGCGCGCATAAGATCAACAATGTGCTGGGCCAGATCATTCTGGCGCGGCGCATGGGAAAGACCCGGATCATCGCCGAGACCGGGGCAGGGCAGCACGGCGTGGCCACAGCCACCGTCTGCGCCAAATTCGGCCTGAAGTGCATTGTCTACATGGGTGCCCATGACGTTCAGCGCCAGGCCCCGAACGTGTTCCGTATGCGCCTGTTGGGAGCCGAAGTGATCCCGGTGACATCCGGCAGGGGTACGCTGAAAGATGCGATGAACGACGCTCTGCGCGACTGGGTGACCAATGTGCGCGATACCTTTTACTGCATCGGCACCGTTGCTGGCCCGCATCCTTACCCGGCGATGGTACGCGACTTCCAGTCGATCATCGGCAAGGAAGCCAAGGAACAGATGCAAAAGGCCGAGGGCCGTTTGCCCGACACCATCATCGCCGCCATCGGAGGTGGTTCGAATGCGATGGGCCTGTTCTACCCGTTCCTCGACGACAAGGATGTGAATATCATCGGTGTTGAAGCGGGCGGCAAGGGGGTTAACGAGAAGATGGAGCATTGCGCCTCATTGACCGGAGGTCGTCCGGGCGTGCTGCACGGCAACCGCACTTATCTGCTGCAGGATGATGATGGGCAGATTCTCGAAGGCTATTCGATCTCGGCCGGTCTGGACTATCCGGGCATTGGCCCCGAGCATTCCTGGCTGCACGACATCGGTCGCGCCAACTATGTCTCGATCACGGATAAAGAAGCGCTTGAAGCGTTCCAGTTGTGCTGCGCCACCGAAGGTATCATCCCTGCGCTGGAGCCCTGCCATGCGCTGGCGCATGTTATGAAAATCGCGCCGGAATTGCCCAAGGACCACCTGATCTGCATGAATATGTGTGGCCGGGGGGATAAAGATGTGCAGACCGTCGCACGGTACCTGAACTTTGATATGTCGGATACCGAAGGTCGCGCAGCGGACTGATTAGGCCTAACAGGCTTTGCGCCTTTGAGGAACTGTGCCAGTTTGCATTGCATGTGCAGTGTTTCCTCAAAGGCCGGACCCGACCGACTTGACCAGAAATACGATCAGGCCGCCCCGAGCTGGGCAGACAAGATGCGTCTGCTGGGGTATTTCGATGCCTATCTGGGTTTTCTGTCCTCGGACCCGCAGGTCGAATTGGGCCGTAACGCACTGGATATCGGGTGCGGTACGGGAGCCTTTGCCGAAGCACGCGCCGTGATCCGGCGCGAAGGGCATGTGACGCTTTTGGAACCTTCGGCCCGAATGCTGCAACTGGCAGGGTCAGCGTTGCAACGGCGCGGTGGAAACGCCGAGACTGTCCAATCGCGCTTGGAAGAGTTCCATCCGGCATCCCGTTTTGACTGCCTGTTGGCTGCGCATGTTCTGGAGCATTGCGTTGATCCGATAGATGCTTTGCGCCGCATGCGCGATCTGGCTGAACCGGGTGCAACGCTTTGGTTGGTAGTCAGCAAGCCACATTGGTGTAATGCGATCATCTGGTTCCAATGGCGGCACCGAACCTATCGACCGGATATTGTGGCGGAGATGCTCGCGCGTTCGGGCTGGGATCTGCAGGCCGAGCATGGCTTTCCAACCGGGCCGCCGTCGCGCACGTCTCGCGGATATCGGGCGATCGCCATCTAGTGCTCGTCTTCAGCGCGCTGCATTTTTAGAATATGGAGAGGTACGATATCCAGCGCCCTCTGGTGCGTGGCTTCAAGGTGCACCTTGGGCGCGCATCCCTCGTCATGGGCTTGCAAAAAGCGCCCCGCACACAAGCACCAGCGATCACCGGGTTTGAGCCCGGGAAAATCGAATTCGGGCCGGGGCGTGCTAAGGTCGTTTCCGACATATTTTGAATAGGCCAGAAATTCGGCCGTCATCACGGCGCAAACCGTATGGCTTCCCTGATCCTCGGGGCAGGTGTTGCAGGCGCCATCGCGAAAGAATCCGGTTAACGGTGTGCGCGAGCAAGGCGCGAGCACGCCGCCCAGAACATTGATGCTGTCTTGCTTCTGCATGATGGTATCTTACAGGCTTCGCGCAATTTTGCGGAACATTTCTATGTTTTGCTCACCGACGCCGGGATCGCGGAACTTCCGGTCTGCGCCCGTCGTGACAATCAGAACACCACGTGGCTGGTCGAAGTAAATGTACTGCCCATACACGCCCCGCGCCATGAATTCACCTTCATGGGCACCGATCGGGATCCACCATTGATAGCCATACCCTATCTTGCCCGGTTCGGTCGGTGCGCTTGGCCAAGTAGCGGCGTCGATCCAATCCGCGGGTACAATCTGCCGTCCATCGCGTTCGCCATCCTGCAAAATCAACTGCCCGAACCGGGCAAAATCGCGCGTTGTGAAGTTGAGACCACCCAGAACAAATGCAACGCCTGCTCCATCGGTGATGTAGTAGCCTTCTCGCTCCAATCCCAGCGGTGTGATCACTTTCTCGGTCAGTAACTCTGCAACGCTGCGTCCTGTTGCCCCCCGGATGACCATTCCGATCACATGAGTATCGATCGACACATATTGCCACGTTTCACCCGGCGCGACGAAACTGTCCTTCAACGAAGCCGCGAAGTCGTCCAGTTCACCTCCCAGCGCCACGACGCGGCCCATGCGATTGATGTCGGAATTATAGTCCAGATAATCCTCGTCAAAGGTCACGCCGCTGGCCATGTTCAACACGTTGCGGATCGTGGCGGTCTCATAGGCGCTGCCCTTGAGGTCGGGTGCGTATTGCACAACCGGATCGTCGAGCGAATTGATCGCGCCTTCATCCAGCAAAATACCGAACAAGGCAGACAAATAGCTTTTAGCAATTGACCAGGAGATCCTGCGATCATCCGGCCCGGTGCCCAGATAGTATTCTTCGAAACGAATTTCTCCGTCCTGCATCACCAACAGGGATGTTACCGAGCGATCTTCGATCCACTGGTCTGTTCCATCGGGAAGATCGAAGCCAGGCCCATACGGCAGCTCCCAGGTCGGGCCATTGCCACGCGGCAGAGTGACCGTCAGAAAGGCTTCGTCCATATTCGAAAAGTTGTGGACGATCTTTTCTTCTGAAAACAGCGAATTCACCGCCATCAGGCGCTGGATTTCCTCGCGTTTCCAAAATCCGACAACCGCCGCTGCCAATGCCAAGGTCAACAGGATACGCAGCAGCCATCTGAGCGCTGTTTTCATTCGTCACCTCCCTTTGCCTCTGACATTGGACTTTGGCCTGAGGCTTTGCGCAAGCGCAACGTTGCGGAATGATTATCTGAATTTATCCAGCAGCTTTTGCATGGCCGAACGCTCATCGGGCGCTGAAACGGCTTCGGCGGCAGCTTTGGGGGGCGTTTCAGGTTTAGTGGGCTGCTTCGATGATCTGGGTGGAGCAGTGCGCAGTGCAACGGCATTCATGAATTTCCCGCTTTCGTCATCGGCAAGATAAGTGGCACCGTCCGAGACGCCGCGCAGCACGTCATCCAGCCAGTCCGCATCCGCCTTTGCAAAGTCGCTTAGAACATAAGGCGAGACCATTTCTTTGCGGCCCGGATGACCGATACCCAGCCGCACGCGATCATAGGCCGGGCTGATATGGTCGTGGATCGACCGCAACCCGTTATGGCCTGCGTGGCCACCGCCTGCCTTAACGCGCACTTTACCGGGTGCCAAGTCCAGCTCATCATGGAAGACGGTCACGTCCGTCGAGTCGAGCTTGTAGAAGCGCATTGCCTCTCCCACTGACTGGCCAGAGCGGTTCATGAAGGTTTGCGGCTTGACTAGCAGCACTTTCTGGCCGCCTAGACGTCCTTCGGCAATTTCCGCCTGGAACTTGGACTTCCATGGACCAAACCCGTGATCTTGGGCAATTCGCTCTAACGCCATGAAGCCGATATTGTGCCGGTTGCGAGCGTATTTTGATCCCGGATTTCCCAAACCGACAAACAGTTTCATCGCTTTGTCCCTTACAGTCTCGCGTCGTTATCTCATTGCATGGATCAGGGGATGTTTTCCAGCCCCGTACACGCAAAAGAAAACGGGGCCCCAGAAGGCGCCCCGTTTCAAATCTGGATTTGATCCGGATTTATTCTTCTTCCTGGCCGATGACTTCAACTTCATCTGCAGCCACTTCTTCCTCATCACCCTCTTCGTCGTCGCTGGTCGACAGACCGGTGGGTGCCGAGACGTTGGCGATCACGAAGTCACGATCGATGGTGGGCTTGGTGCCTTCGGGCAGCACAACCGAAGAGATGGTGACAACGTCGTTGATTTCCATGCCAGTAAGATCAACAGTGATCTTCTCAGGAATGTCACCGGCTGTGCAGAGCAGTTCAACCTCGGGGCGGACAACGGTCAGAACGCCACCTTTTTTGATACCGGGGGCTTCTTCTTCGTTGATGAATTCAACGGGGATGAACAGCGCGATCTTGGTGGTCCGACGCAGGCGCATCAGGTCCAGGTGGGTCGGCAGGTCTTTGACAACGTCACGCTGGACATCGCGGCAGATGACGCGCACGTCTTCGTGACCTTCGACTTTCAGGTTCCACAGGGTCGACTTGAACCGGCCTGCTTTCAGGCGCTTGAACAGTACGTTGAACGGGATCTGGATCGGCAGCGGCTCTTTGTCGCCACCAAAAACAATGCCCGGAACCATGCCATCGCGGCGTGCTTGACGAGCGGCGCCCTTGCCTGTCCCCGTCCGTTCCAGAGCTACGAGATCAGGAATCTCTCCAGCCATGATAATTCTCCAATGTTAGGGCGGGCATCCTCCAAGGCTGTATGCCCGCGTGAAGCCGCGTCCTTAGCTTGATTCAGTTGGTTTGGAAAGGGCTTTTTGTAGCCCGAGAAATTTTGCGAGGCTCTGCCTCGCGCTCCGAGGTATTTACGGCCAGATGAAGGACGGATCCTCTGCTTCATCTGGCTGCAAGTACCTTGAACGAGACGCTCAATGGGCGGCCATGCGGCGTCTCCATCTACGTGGGAGGCGCAGGATCAAGCCTGCCAGCGACCGCCAAAGTCTTCGGGGACCAGAAGATTGTGGCGCCCAAGATCGGCTACGTTACGTTCACCGCAAAGTGCCATCGTTGTATCGAGCTCTTTCTGGATCACTTCCAATGCCGTTGTCACGCCTTTCTGACCCATTGCACCTAGCCCATAGACAAAGGCGCGACCAATAAAGGTGCCCTTGGCCCCAAGCGCCAAAGCTTTCAGCACGTCTTGCCCTGAACGGATGCCGCTATCCAGATGCACTTCGACATCACTGCCGACGGCATCCATGATCTCGGGCAGAACCCGGATCGAGCTGAGCGCACCATCCAGCTGCCGTCCACCATGGTTTGAGACAACAATTGCATCTGCGCCAAGCTTTGCAGCCATTTTGGCATCTTCGGCATCAAGAATGCCCTTAAGGATCACCTTGCCGCCCCATTGTTCCATCAGTTTCTCGACTTTGCCCCAGTCGAGGCTGGGATCGAATTGTTCGGCGGTCCATGTACCCAGCGAGCGTGTGTCGGTTATACTGTCGACATGACCGACGATATTCCCGAATTCTCGGCGCTTGGCACCAAGCATCTCGATGCCCCAGGCCCATTTCGTCATCAGGTTGGCGATGGTCTTGGGGGTCAGCTTTGGCGGCGCAGATAGGCCATTTTTCAGGTCCTTGTGTCGTTGGCCAAGGATTTGCAGATCAAGCGTAATGACAAGGGCCGAGCATTTCGCATCCTTTGCGCGCTGGATCAGTCGCCCGACATAGTCCTGATCTTTCATAGTGTAGAGCTGAAACCAGAAAGGGGCCGAAGTGTTTTCAGCAACATCTTCGATCGAATTGATCGACATGGTCGACAGTGTGAAGGGTACACCAAAGGCTTCGGCGGCTTTGGCCGCTTTGATCTCACCATCCGCGTGCTGCATTCCTGTCAGGCCTACCGGAGCCAATGCAACGGGCATGGATACATCCTGCCCGATCATCTGCGATGCGGTCGAGCGCCCTGTCATGTCTACGGCGACCCGTTGGCGCAGGCGGATATCTTCGAAATCCGACGTATTCTCGCGGAAGGTTTGTTCGGTCCAGCTGCCGCTTTCTGCATAGTCAAAAAACATGCGCGGAACGCGACGCTCATAGATCCGTTTGAGGTCTTCGATATTGGTAATGACAGGCATTGATCAGGCTCTCGCAGGATTGGTTAAGTTTCTTTACCAATTATTTTGAAACACTGCAATGCCCGCTTGCTGCGGTTGGTTGCCGCGTGGTCAAAACAAAAAACACCGCAGTAGGCGGCGCGCCTGCTGCGGTGAAGAACCATCTGAAAATGGAAAGAAATTGTTAGGCGGAGTGCGCGCCATCTGACAGTGTTTTGACAAAATCCAGAACCTCGGTCACCGGTTTTCCGGAACCGATCTGGCTGACAATGGCAGATCCAACTACCGCGCCATCGGATACACTCGCGATGTTGCGAGACTTTTCTGGCGTATTGATGCCGAAACCGACGATCACGGGCAAATCAGTTGCAGCTTTGATCCGAGCGACCTCGGGCCCAACATCGGTTGCCTGCGCTTCGGCAGCACCGGTTATGCCGGTAATCGATACATAATACACAAAGCCGGATGTGTTTTGCAGTACGCGAGGCAAGCGTTGGTCATCGGTCGTCGGCGTCGCCAAGCGGATGAAGTTCAGCCCGGCAGCTTGCGCGGGCAGACAAAGCTCTTCGTCCTCTTCGGGGGGCAGGTCGACGACGATCAGCCCGTCGATCCCCGCTGATTTTGCATCTGCCAGAAATTTCTCGACACCTCGGCTGTAGATCGGATTGTAATATCCCATCAGCACGATCGGTGTGGTGTCATCGGATTCACGAAAGGCGCGGGCCAAATCCAGAGTGCGTTGCAATGTCATTCCACCATCCAACGCCCGTTGGCCAGCAGCCTGAATGGTCGGGCCATCGGCCATGGGATCGGTAAAGGGCAGGCCCAACTCGATGACGTCGACACCTGCGCCGGGCAAACCCTTCACGACCTCCAGCGATGTGTCGTAGTCGGGATCCCCGGCCATGACATAAGCTACAAATGCCTTTTTGCCTTGCTTTTGCAGGGCGTCGAATTTGGCGTCAATACGGGTCATCGGAAATCCTTGCACTCGGGTTTGGACCTGATGTGCAGAAACTTTCGCTGAAAATCAATCCCGCTTGGTGGGCTTCCGATCAGAAGGCGTAATGGTATCTCAGCAAAAGTGCGTTTACACCTGGGTTGTCTTCCTGCGTGCTGGCGTTGGATATATGAGTGATAGCGGCAGACAGTTTGTTGCCGCTTTCCAGCGTATAGCCAAGGCCCAGTAAGCTGCGTATCTGAAAACTGCCGCCCAGATCATTCAGTTCGTTGGATTCACTATAGTATCCCGGCATGACACTGCCCTCGATGAACCAACGGTTCGCAAAAGTGTAAAGCCCGATCAGGCCCGCGCCAACATGCGTGTCACCGTCGGTATCAACAGACAGGGCCGCACCCCAGGTGGCGCTGAAACGGGTCGCTTCGTAGAAAGAGCGATGCTGGTATTCCAGCGAAACAATCGCCTGATCTTCGCTCTCAGCGCTGGAATAATCTGCGTAGCCTGCTCCGAAAATGATGGATTGGGCTTGTGCTGCAGTAGCGGCTGTCAGCGCAAAAGCCAGAATAACAAGGGATTTCATTTTTACCTACTATGTCCGTCGTTCGTTGGTATTGGTTTTATTGAGGAATGTAGGTGCATGTTTTCAATGGACGCAAGAACACAAATCGATGTCGATTTTGTGATGTGGCAGAATAGACTCGCGGCAGTGTTCAGGCACTTTGCCTTGCGCATTGCACCGGACCTGCCTAGAAGCGGCGCTCGAATGGTATCAGGAGGCCGTCATGGGCTTTAAAATGGGAATCGTGGGTTTGCCGAATGTTGGCAAGTCGACTCTCTTCAACGCACTGACCAAAACTGCGGCAGCTCAGGCGGCGAATTTCCCGTTCTGCACCATCGAACCCAATGTGGGGGATGTCGCCGTTCCTGATGACCGGCTGGATAAACTGGCTGCGATTGCGTCCTCGAAACAGATCATTCCAACCCGCATGACCTTTGTGGATATCGCGGGGTTGGTGAAAGGGGCCTCGAAAGGCGAGGGGCTGGGCAACCAGTTTCTGGCAAACATCCGCGAGACTGACGCGATTGCCCATGTGCTGCGTTGTTTCGAAGATGGTGACGTGACCCATGTGGATGGCCGCGTTGATCCGGTGGCCGATGCCGATACGATCGAGACCGAGCTGATGCTGGCCGATCTGGAAAACATCGAAAAGCGTCGCGCCAATCTGGTGCGCAAGCTGAAGGGCAATGACAAAGAAGCGCAACAGCAGGACCGCCTGCTGGCCGAGGCGCAGGAGATGCTGGGAAACGGCAAGCCAGCGCGTCTGGTTGAAGTGTCTGATGAAGACGCCAAGGCATGGAAAATGCTGCAACTTCTGACCACCAAGCCGGTGCTTTATGTCTGCAACGTGTCCGAAGAAGAGGCCGCCGAAGGCAACGAGTACTCTGCCAAAGTCGCTGAGATGGCTGCAGCGCAAGGTAATGCTCATGTCATTATCAGTGCCAAGATCGAGGAAGAGATCAGCCTTCTGGAAGACGACGAGGCACAGATGTTCCTAGAGGAAATGGGCCTGGAAGAGCCCGGCCTCGACCGTCTGATCCGTGCCGGTTACGACCTGCTCAAGCTGGAAACCTATTTCACCGTCGGCCCGAAAGAGGCCCGGGCCTGGACCATCCGCACCGGCACCGCCGCACCACAGGCCGCAGGTGTCATCCACGGAGACTTTGAGAAGGGCTTCATCCGCGCCGAGACTATCGCCTATAACGACTACATCGCTGCCAATGGCGAGCAAGGTGCCAAAGAGGCGGGTAAGATGCGGGCCGAAGGGAAGGGCTACATCGTCAAGGATGGCGATGTGATGCACTTTTTGTTCAACACCTGAGAAGCCACCAATGCAGCCACTGCTCAGCTTATAACCTCGGATTTTCTGCGAAGAACGGGCCGATATCGGGTTGCTCGTGTGTGAATGCCATTGTCCACTTCATGTTGTGGTGGGCTACGTAGATATCCGCGCCAAAAGATGTGAAATCTGGATATGTTTCTGAGACGCAGCGATACGACCATTTGATATCTTCATCAAAGATAACATACGCGGCAGGCCACTGGTTCTTATAGGCATTTAAAGCGTCATCGCCCGCCCGCGCGATTTGAAACCCGTAACTGAAACCATGCCAGCGAAAGCGATTGTGAATCCAGGAACCGGTTGATTTCTTTACGTTCCCGGCGAATGTCTGATGCCAGCATTGAACAACCTCACCACCTTCTTTGGAATTGAGAGGATCAAAATCGACGCATTCACGCACCAAGAAGTCCTCAATTTGGTTTCTCGTAAGGTTCATGGAATAATTCGGTTCTATGTTGTTGTTAAACCGGCATATCGCGCGTTATGGCGAAGTGTCAAAACCGCTCAGGTGGCAAGATGCGATCCTGTTAGTTTCATTTGGGCTGGAACAGCAGTTCGGCAGGCTCAACCACCCGAGTATTGCATGTATCTGAAGCGCTGATCCTGTGGCAGCCAACAAATTGACGATGCTCGCATCTCGCACATTTCTCTTGTGCAGAAATGTGGTTAGTTTGGATTTTGACCTGATACTTGAGACAGCTCTAGATGATCGAAATCCGCGACCTGCAATTGCTCAGCGCATTGGCGCGGCATCGTCATTTCGCCAAGGCAGCTGAGGAATGCGGGATTTCACAGCCTGCGTTCTCGATGCGAATCCGAAACCTGGAGGATCGGCTGGGTGTCTCCATCGTTCGCCGCGCAAACCGATTTCAGGGACTGACGGAAGAGGGCGAGATGATTGTCCAGCGCGCGCGGCGCATTCTCGACGACACCAAGGCTTTGGAACAACAGGTACTCGCTGCAAAGGGTGAGATCACCGGCACGCTTATTTTGGGTGTCATCCCTACAGCGATTGCCTTCACCGGGCGTCTGACGAAGCGGTTGCGCGATGCGCATCCTCGTATCGTGACCCGGATTGAAACAATGTCTGCAACGGCCATTCAGCACCGGTTGGACGAAGGAAGTCTGGATGCTGGCATCACTTATGGCGACAGTATCGGTACCGATCTACGGCAAGTGCAGCGCTTGTACGAAGAAACTTATGTCCTATTGGTCCCCTCGCATATGACCGATGAGACAGGCCCGATCCCATGGGCCCGCGTGGCCGAGTTTCCCCTGAGCCTGCTGGAACCACAGATGCAGAACCGGCGGATTTTGGATCGGATATTCGCCGAACAGGGCTTGCACCCGGATATTGTAGCCGAGACAAGCGGATTCACAGCCTCGATGGTCATGGCACGCGAGGGGCTAGCGGCCACCGTGATTCCACGCGTGCTGGTGCGGGCGCTGGGCGACCTGAAGGACACAAGGGTGCTGTCCCTGATCGAACCCGTGGTGAGCAAGCCGATTTGTCTGGCCACACTCACTCGTGACCCGGAATTGCCTACGGTCGCGGCCTTGCGCACAGTGATGGCGTCTTTGCGGTGATAAACTGTCGTTATCGTGCGATTGAAATATGCGATTTGACGATATGCTAGTCTGATGAGACACGGGGCCTCAATCGGAGGGCATCATGGCACCATTAGACACCAAGCCATCAGGCGCGCCAAAGGGCGTCTGGAAGTCAGGTAAAGGCAAGGGGCGGCACACGCCCAAAGGCCGTCAATTCTCGGACGAGGCACAAGCGGAAATTGCACGTCTGTTGGGTGACCGCCCGCGACGTCGCGACCTGCTGATTGAATTTCTGCATTTGATTCAGGACGCACACGGCCATATCAGCGCCGACCACATCGCCGCTCTGGCGGTTGAGATGCGGATCGGGCAGGCTGAGATTTACGAAACCGCAACCTTCTATGCCCATTTCGATGTAGTGAAAGAGGGTGAAACGCCTCCTCCGGCGTTGACGATCCGTGTGTGCGATTCGCTGTCCTGCGAAATGGCAGGTGCCCAGCAGCTGCAAAAAGCGCTGGAAGACGGTTTGGATGCCTCGCAGGTCCGCGTTGTCCGTGCGCCCTGCATGGGACGCTGCGACACCGCTCCAGTGCTGGAGATCGGTCACAACCACATCGACCACGCGACCCCCGAAAAAGTGCGGGCCGCTATTGTTGCCGATGACACCCATGCGCACCTGCCCGACTACGAAACCTTCGCGGCCTATGAGGCCGAAGGTGGCTACGCCAAACTGAAAGAGCTGCGCGAGGGCGGCGATTGGGAGAAGGTGCAGGAAGACGTACTGTCCTCGGGCCTGCGTGGTCTGGGCGGCGCTGGCTTCCCGTCGGGCAAGAAATGGGGCTTTGTTCGCATGAATGAAGGCCCGCGTTATCTGGCTGTCAACGGCGATGAGGGCGAGCCCGGGACATTCAAGGACCGCTACTATCTTGAGCGCACGCCGCATGTCTTCCTCGAAGGGATGCTGATCGCCGCTTGGGCCGTCGAGGCAGAGACCTGCTTTATCTATATGCGCGACGAATACCCGGCAGTTCTGGAAATCCTGCGTCGTGAGATTACCGCGCTCGAACAAGCCGGGATCGTCGAAGAAGGCTATATCGACCTGCGCCGTGGTGCTGGCGCTTACATCTGCGGTGAAGAATCCGCGATGATCGAATCGATCGAGGGCAAGAAGGGGCTGCCGCGCCACCGTCCTCCGTTCGTGGCGCAGGTTGGGGTCTTTAACCGTCCGACCTTGGTGCACAATGTCGAGACGCTCTATTGGGTGACCAAAGTTTGCCGTGAAGGGCCTGAATGCCTTAACAGCACCGAAAAGAACGGTCGCAAGGGTTTGCGTAGCTATTCGGTCTCGGGTCGTGTCGCAAAGCCGGGCGTTTACCTTCTGCCCGCTGGCTCCACCATTCTGGACGTGATCGAGGCTGCCGGAGGCATGGCCGGGGGCCAGACCTTCAAGGCTTATCAGCCGGGTGGTCCATCCTCGGGTCTGTTGCCTGCATCGATGGATGACATCCCGCTGGATTTCGACACGTTGCAACCGCATGGCACCTTCATCGGGTCCGCTGCGGTTGTGGTTCTGTCCGATCAGGACACCGCCCGCGATGCGGCGCTGAACATGCTGCGCTTCTTCGAAGACGAAAGCTGCGGCCAGTGCACGCCCTGCCGCGCAGGCTGCGAAAAGGCGGTCAAGCTGATGCAAGCCGACAAATGGGATCAGGACCTGCTGGAAGACCTGTGTCAGGTCATGGGCGATGCCTCGATCTGCGGTCTGGGGCAGGCGGCCCCGAACCCGATCCGCCTTGTCATGAAACATTTCGCTGACGAAATCTGAGGGAGACAGCCATGCTTGATGCAAGCCCAAACAAGACCGTCACCTTCAACCTGAATGGCGAAGATGTCACCGTGCCCGAGGGCTGGACCATCTGGGAAGCGGCCAAGGGGCAGGGGTTCACCATCCCTCACCTGTGTCACAAGCCGCAACCGGGCTATCGCCCTGACGGCAACTGCCGCGCCTGTATGGTCGAGGTGGAAGGCGAGCGCACGCTGGTCGCCTCGTGCATCCGTCCGGCAGCCGACGGCATGGTGGTTAAGACCGACAGCGACCGGGCCGAGAAATCGCGCGCGATGGTCATGGAGCTGTTGGTTGCGGATCAGCCTGAGGAAGCGCACGACACCTCCAGCCACTTCTGGGATATGGCCAAGCTGAACCATGTCATTGACAGCCGTTTCCCGGCGAAAGAGGCCGAGAAAATCCCGCTGTTGGATGACAGCCACGTTGCGATGCGCGTCAATCTGGACGCCTGCATCAACTGCAACCTTTGCGTCCGGGCCTGCCGCGACGTGCAGGTCAACGACGTGATTGGTATGGCCGGTCGTGGCCACACAGCGCAGGTGGTGTTCGACCAGAACGACCCGATGGGTGCTTCGACCTGTGTGGCTTGTGGTGAATGCGTGCAGGCCTGCCCGACCGGTGCTTTGATGCCAGCAACCGTACTGGATGACCAGCAGCGAGGCGACAGCAAGGATTACGATAGCGAAACGGAAAGCGTCTGCCCGTTCTGCGGCGTGGGCTGTAAGGTTTCGCTCAAGGTCAAAGACGGCAAGGTGAAGTATGTCGAGGGCATCAACGGCCCTGCAAACGAAGGTCGTCTGTGCGTCAAAGGCCGCTTTGGCTTTGACTACATTCACCATCCGCATCGCCTGACCAAGCCGCTGATCCGTCGCGAGGATGCTCCAGCCAAGGGATTGAACGTCGATCCCGGCAACCTGAATACCCATTTCCGTGAAGCAACGTGGGAAGAGGCGATGGATTTGGCCGCGACCAAGCTGATGGACTTGCGCGACAAAGACCCGCGCAGCGTTGCAGGCTTCGGCTCGGCCAAGTGCACCAACGAAGAAGCCTATCTGTTCCAGAAGTTCATCCGTCAGGGCTTCCGCCACAACAATGTCGACCACTGCACCCGTCTGTGCCACGCGTCATCTGTTGCGGCCCTGATTGAGAATGTGGGCTCGGGTGCTGTGACCGCGACCTTCAACGAGATCGAAAACGCGGATGTGGCGATCATCATCGGGGCCAACCCGATTGAAAACCACCCTGTCGCTGCGACCTACTTCAAGCAGTTCACCAAACGTGGTGGCAAGCTGATAGTTATGGACCCGCGCGGCGTTGGGATGCGTAAGTTTGCTGATGAGATGCTTCAATTCCGTCCCGGTGCGGATGTTTCGATGCTGAACGCGATCATGAACGTGATCGTGGAAGAAGAGCTCTATGACAGCCAGTACATCCACCGCTGGACCGAAAACTGGGAAGCCGAAAAAGAACACCTGCGCCAGTTCACGCCTGAGGCTATGTCGCCGATCTGTGGCATCGAACCGGATCAACTGCGCCGAGTGGCGCGCACCTTTGCGCAAGCCAAGGCCGGTCTGATTTTCTGGGGTATGGGTGTCAGCCAGCACATCCATGGCACCGACAACTCGCGCTGCTTGATCTCGTTGGCTCTGATGACCGGCAATGTTGGTAAACCCGGTGCAGGTCTTCACCCTCTGCGCGGGCAGAACAACGTGCAAGGTGCCTCAGACGCGGGCCTGATCCCGATGTTCCTGCCGGACTATCAGTCCGTTACCGACGACGGCATTCGGGCCAAGTTCACCAACGTCTGGAATGACGACCGCGACTTCTCGAACGAGAAGGGGCTGACCGTCACCGAGATCATCGATCAGGCTTATGCGGGCAACATCAAGGGTATGTACATCCAGGGGGAAAACCCCGCCATGTCCGACCCCGATGTGAATCACGCGCGCGACGCACTGGCCAAGCTGGAACTGATGATCGTGCAGGATATCTTCCTGACCGAAACGGCGAACTATGCCGACATCATTCTGCCCGCCTCAGCGCTCTATGAGAAGAACGGCACCGTGTCGAACACCAACCGTCAGGTACAGCGTGTGCGACCTGCCGTTAACCCTCCGGGCGAAGCGCGCGAGGATTGGAAGATCACCGTTGAGCTGGCGCAGCGGATCGGTTTGAACTGGGATTATTCCGATGTTTCTCAGGTCTTTGCTGAGATGAAGCTGACGATGAATTCGCTCGACAACATCACGTGGGAACGGCTTGAGACGGAGACGATCACTTACCCGTCACTGTCCGAGACAGACCCAGGTCAGGCGATTGTGTTCGGCGATGGTTTCCCACGTGCGGATGGTCGCGCCCGGTTCACGCCAGCCAGTGTCATCCCACCGGATGAGGCCCCGGATGATGAATACCCGATGATCGCCACCACTGGGCGCCAGCTGGAGCATTGGCATACCGGGTCGATGACCCGCCGGTCCAACGTTCTGGATGCCGTGGAACCTGAAGCGAACTGCTCGATGAACCCGCGTACATTGAAACTGATGGGAATTGAGCCGGGCGATATGATCCGTCTGACTACTCGCCGCGGTTCGATTGAAATCATGGTGCGGGCCGACCGGGCGATTGCCGAAGATATGGTGTTCATCCCGTTCGCCTATGTCGAGGCGGCGGCGAATATCCTGACCAACTCGGCCATCGATCCTTATGGCAAGATCCCCGAATTCAAGTTCTCGGCAATTCGCGTCGAAAAGATCGTAGACGCCGTCGCGGCGGAATAGTCTTCAATCAACTGAAAAAAGGCGGCCCTTTGGGGTCGCCTTTATTTTCAGTAGTCGCGTTCGAAAAAGATACCCAAACCCGTCTCGCCCCGGCCATCCACCGTGCCGCGCACCGTGAAGCTGTCGGTGACGTCGAGGTTCAAATTCACCTCGGTGTCACCTTCGGTATTGACGGTGAAATCGGTGTAGAGATTGTCGCTTAGATATGCGCCCGCACCAAGGCTGCCCCCACCGCCCTCAGTCGCGCCTAGGTCGATAGTGTCCAGGCCCGTGGCCTCGCGCACCCCTTTGGTAGTATCCCCGCCCGCGCCGCTGAGTTGGGCAAGTGAGGCCGCCATCTGGGCGATCACAAAAGGCGACAGCTCCGAGAAGCGGTTGCCGAATAACAACATGGCCAGCGCTTCCTCGGTCGGGCGCTCTGGATCGGAGAATACGTCGACCTCGGGTGAGTCCAGCGGCCCGGCGATCTCGATCGTTGCGGTGCCGTCCGAGGTGCTGGAGGACGATTCAAACTCGATATATGGCGTCAGGTCACCCTGCAGGGTGACCACACCCTTAGTCAGCGCAAGGCGGCGACCAAGGATATCAATATTACCTCGGATAAGCTCAATCTGGCCTGACGGCACAACAGAAGTTGTAGTTCCACCAATTTGTATGCGACCGCCCAGTTCCGCGTTCACGCCGCGTCCTCGGACAAAAACTGCCTTGGGTGCAAGCAATCCGATGTCGAGCGTCATGCGCGAGTTGCTTTTAGTCTCATCCTCGGTTTCCACCAGATTGGCGCGTTCCCGCGTTACGAAACCGGCACGGCTTTCGTTCAGGTGTTGGATCGTCGGAATTGGTGCTGCGCCGACTGCTCCTGCGGCGGCTGCAAGATTGATGTTGGTTTCGCCAAAGTTGATCTGCCCGGCCAGCGAACTGTTACCGGCCAATGCCCCGGTCAGGGCGATCTGACCGTTCAATGTGGTCTCATAGAGCAGCTTGTCTGTCAGCACGAGATTGTTGAGCGCTGTGGTTATCTGGGCGTTGAAGGGTGGCGTCAGATCAATCGGGCCGTTGACGGTAAACCCTCCGCCCGCGCGTAACCCACCCTGCAGTGCAATCGTGGCGCGGCTTTGCGCGATGTTTACGGAACCCCCGATGCCAGTGATTGTCTGTCCCACATCGGGCAAGGCCATCGACGCGCCGGATGTTGAAATCGTTCCGCTAAGCGCATCCAGCGCAGGTGCCCCTTTCAGGGCCAGATCGAACCGGGCAGTACCGGCCAGATTGTTGGGAGAGATAAATGCATTGGCGATACCGATGTTGACACCGCCCTGCATCTTCAGATCCGTTTCGCCGCTGGTTTCGTTAAAGGTCCCGGCAACCGTTGTATTGATATCGGCGGGGCCATTAGCCTTTGCGTCGATGGTCCACATCCCGGCGTCGCGGAGGGCGGTACCACTGGCGGCGACGGTTCCGGGGAAATCGGGCACAAAACGTTCGACCCGATTCAGGCGGGCGTCAAAATTTAGATCCGCGGTGCCACCGGTTTCTACAGTTCCGGTTAAATTGGCGTACGAGCTATCTGGTCCCTGCAGGCGCGCATTGCCTTCCAAACCGGACCCTGTAGGGGCGACGTTGCCATCCAGCGTGAGCGGCCCGGACAATGTCGAAGATAGACGGCCGATGTCGTCCAGCATGGCCGAGAAATCGAGGCCACCGGCCTCCCGATCCAATCGGCCCGATGCATCTGCGGTCAGCGCGGTTCCGTTCAGACTGAAAGTGCGGATGTTCAGCCCCTGATCATCGTTGGCGGCATCCACGTTCAGCGTGGTTCGTCCCTGTACCAACGCATCTACGGCTTGGATACCCGTGGCAAGGTCGTCTGCGCTCAGGTTGCCTTTGATATCAAAGGCCTTGCTGCTTTGCGCGGCCCGACCGGTGACGTCGGCATCAATCGACCCAGCCAGATCAAGCCCGGCGAGGCCGGAGAACAAAGACAGGTCGGGGGCGTTCAGCTTGGCGCTTCCATCCACCGCGATGTTTCCGGTGGGGTCATCGATGGTTGCGCCTACCTCAGCAGTAATAGCAGCACTTTTGACCGTGGCGTTTCGAATAACGATTTGGTTGCCCGAATGCGCACCGTCCAGATTGATTGATATCCGGCCTTTCAACAGCGGGTCGAACTCGCTCATCCCGGTTTCGATATTTGTTCCGATCACGCTGGCTTGGCCGTCGAATTCCAACGTCTGTACGGTGCCTTTGCCATCCAGCCGGGCCTGTAATGCGCCCGCCAGATCACGCTGTGCGATGCCTGAGAACACCGCCAGATTTGGGGCGTTCACGCTGGCCTGACCGTCAATCGTCAGATTGCCATTTGGGGTCGTGACCGTGCCGCTGGCCTGCGCTGTAAGAGCGTCGCCGTTCACGGTGAAATCGCGAATTGTTACCCCTTCGGTGTCGCGTTTGGCATCCAGAACGATTTCGGTTTCACCCGTGATCATTGGATCAATATCGTCACGCCCGGTCACCAGATCACGCCCATTCACCGTGACCTTGCCGTCAAAGCTGCGTTCCAGTGGCGAGCCCTTTCCAGCCACCTGGATCGAAGCCTCGCCACCAAGCTGAAGCTGTGCCAGGTCCGAGAACCGCGACAGGTCGGTCGCCTGCAGCAGTGCCGTGCCATCAACCTGCAACCCGGTCGCAAGCCCGCTGATCAACGCATCAGCGTCTAGGGTATAGTCGCTGCCGACCAGTTCGACCCCGGACAATTGCAATGTCTGGTCGCTGCCGTACTCGAACTGTCCATCCAGTGTGACCTGATTTCCGACGGCGGCATTCAGTGCGGCATCTGTCAGATCAATGCCATCCAACACAGCCTGCAGATCGCCATCGACCGACAGCCCGCTGGATTGATCTAGCGTGCCTTGCCCGCTGATCCGTGCATGATCGAGGTTCAGGTTGGGGGTTTCAATCTTGTTGGTCGTCAGGCTCAGGTCCCAGAGATTGCCATTCTCGGTATTGTACAAGGCCGAAATCTGCGCCGCGCCGATTGACGTATCGCCGCCGCTGACGGGCAGGACGACCTTGTCACCTTCCGGCGGCGTGATACGACCTTGCAGGGCGACCAGTTTCAAAACACCGCCCGAAGCAAGGCTAAGTTCGCTTTTGAGGTCCAGCGCTTCCGAGGTAATCTCGATATCCGATATATCCAGCGCCCCGTCAGAATGGGTGCGCCCATCTACAAACAGCCGTGTGTCGGTACCGAAGAACGTGTCCATCTCTTCGGCCAGAAACGGCGTCAGGTCGCCTCCGACATCGGCAGTAAACGCGATTCCATCGGAAGCGTTGCCACTCTCTTCGGCTGTGCGCAGTCGTACCTGACCGGACACGCGAAGCTGCTGATCGCTGCTTAGACCGATATCAGCATTAAAATCCGTTATCGGCCCCGAGCCTTTTGCAGTCAGCTCAAGCGGCGGGGCATCGGGGATGGACAGGGCCGTTGCGATCAGACCGCCTGAGGCTTCGGCTACGGTCAAGTCCAGATCGATCTGGCGGCTGTCGTTCTGAAAGCCTGCTTTCAGATCAATCGTGTCCCCGGCGCGGTCCAGTCGGTCGATATCCAGCGTAGTATCCAGTGTTCCATCAGCCAGCGATAGGTTGCCGTTCACGGCAAGCTCGGCAGCGACGCCGATCAGCGGCTCACCTAAAGACAGGTCATCGACGCGCAGCTCTCCGATTTCGATCGAAACCGGAAGCTCAGGTAGTTGGAAGGGTTGGGTTTCGGCTGAAGGGGGCGGTGCGTACTTAGTTGTTGTACCGGGTGCGCGGGCGATATCGATTTCCTGCGCCGATAGTGTGTTGACCGAGAACCGACCGCGCAGCAGTGCCAATCGGTTCCAGTCCAATTCAGCGTTTTTAATGGTGAGCCAGACGCCGTCGTCATCGGCGACTGTGATTTCTTGAATCGTCGCACGCGAACTCAGAGCTCCTTCAAGGCCGATCACCCGCACATTCTGATCATCACCAGACAGGGTATCTTGCAGAAACTGCTCGATCATGCTGCCGCCCTCGTCCTGAGCGGTCGCCGCGATGGGAACGGTGATCGCTGCTGAACTTAGCAACAGGGGATATACAACGCGACGCATCAAAAGGCTTGCCCGATCCCGAGGTAGAATTGCAGCCCGTCACCCGTATCGCCCTGAACCGGCACCGCAAGGTCAAAGCGCAAGGGCCCGAAGCCGCCCAGATCATAACGGATCCCAAGGCCCGCGCCAGAATGCTCTTCCGCGCCGCTGCCGATGAATGAGGACGTGTCGACCACACCGTAGTCATAAAACCCAACCAACGAGATTGCGTCAGTGACTTTGCCTCGGACCTCGGCTGAGAGCCCCAGAAAAGATTTGCCACCGGCGACACCATCCCCGACGGGGATACCTAGGCTTTCAAATGGCTGACCCCGTACTGTACCGGCACCACCCGAGAAGAACAGGAAATCTGGAGTCACACCATCTGCCGGAGGTCCGAGGACCGATCCCAACTGCACCCGGCCTGCCAACACCAGCCGACCGGCGGTGCCCAGATCGTTATAGGCGCGACCGTCAAAGAACATTCTCAGGCCGGTATCCGACCCGGAGAACCCGACAAAGGGCATGACTTGCGAGTCTAGATAATAACCGCGCGTCGCGCTGACCTTGCTGTCGCGTTCATCCCATTCTGACCGGAACGGAAGAATGAAGTATCGAAACTTGCGCCCATCGCCATAGGCGTCATCTGCGTCCGACCATTGGAAACCTGCTGAGGCTTCGGCGTAGAGGCGGTCAGAGAATGTGCGGCGTGCACCATAGGCAAGCGAGGCGACGGTGACGTTGTAGTTTTCGGTATTGCGCCGTTCCAGCAGGGCGCTCCAGAATGTATTGTCGTCAGGGCCCAGACGATCAGGTTGATCCAGGCGCAGACCAATGCGTCCATCGATATCCTCGGCCCCGCCGATATTGCGGATTGCCGCCTCGAACCGCAGCCTTTCGGCTCGCCGGAAAACGTTTCGATGGGTCCACGTAGCTGTAAGATCAACCCCGTCGCGCGAGGCAATCTCGGCCCCAAAGGTCAGGCGGCGCGGTGGCAGGTCTTCGAAAGTTGCGTCGAAATCAAGCGTGCCATCCGGGTTGGGTTCTTCATGTTCCTTGAGCGAAACCGTAGCGAATGTGCCGGTGCGCCGCAGGCGGGTGCCAACCTTTTGGACCTGTTCAGGCGAATAAACCTCACCCGACGGGAAGCCTGCGACTTTCTCAATCGACCGATGGCGGACATTTGTATCGCCCTGAATGATCATTTTGCCGAACCGCAACCTTGGCCCCGGAGCCAGATCAATTGTCGCGTCCAGCCGTGCCTGCGCATGGCGCGCTATTACTTTCTGATCTTCCACTTCCGCCTTGGCATGGCCTGTATCGCGCCAGCCCTGCACCCCGGCCGAAGCCGCCTGTTGGATCGCTCCGGTGGTCGCGGTCTTACCCGTGGCGAACTCTTCGGGCAGTTCCGTGCCCGGTGCCAGCGGTTGCACGACAGCCGTTCCGAACTTGAACTTCCGTCCCGGTGTGACAAGGATAGTCGCCCGTTTGAATTGGGCTGGAACGTTCAGCGAATTGATTTTGGCGGCTTCCTGCCCGTCAAGCTTGATGCTGACGACGGGGCTGAAATAGCCTTCGTCGTACATGATCTGAACGATGGTGCGGTAGTCGGACAAAGCTGCCGACAGTATTTCCAGTGACGTATCAAGACCACGCGATTCCGAGGTGAAGATGGATGAAGTCTCTTCCAAGCGGTCGACCAGATCTTCAGATGCACCAGGGGCGGATAGGGTCGTTTCTAGCGCGGTAGCAAGATTGGGGGACAAGGCCACAAACGCACCAAAAAGCCAGCCTCTCAGATCGCTGCGCGGTCTGCTCCCTGTCATTGTATGGCTCCAACTGCCCCAAGTCGAAATCGCTATGGCCGCGAAACAAAACGAATGCGGCGTGTTGAATTCATTTAGAGCATCTGACGGCGCTTAGGGGAAGAACTAAACAAAGTTCAGGTGTTTTTATTGGCAAACTCGTGTGCCAATCCGCTACAGACCGGCATTTCGGAACCAGCGAACAATCGCATCCCGGTCTTCAGGTTCCATATAGGTCACGTTCGCGGGAGGCATGGCATGTGTGACGCCGGATTGCAGATAAATCTGTTGCGCGTTCTGAGCAATGTCAGCTTTTGTTTCCAGCAGGACACCTTTGGGTGCCCACAGGATGCCTTCCCAGACAGGCTCGCGCGCGTGGCACATAGAACAGCGACCCAGAACTATGTCCTGTGCTTCTTCAAAGCCATCCGCTGATGCGAATTTCTGTTCGTAGGGAGTTAGTTGCCGCGCTTCGGCCTCTTCCAACGGGTCGTTCATCGAAGCGGTCGACAACCACATGATGGTCATGAACAGCAAAGCCGTTACCAGCCAGGTCCAGGTTGGGTTTCCAGCGCGCGCGTGGCGGGTGTTGAAATAGTGCCGGATTGTGACACCCATCAGGAAGACCAGCGCGGCGATGATCCAATTGTACTCGGTCGCAAAAGCCAGCGGATAGTGGTTCGACAACATCAGAAACACGACCGGCAATGTCAGATAGTTGTTGTGGGTCGAACGCAGCTTGGCGATCTTGCCGTATTTCGGATCAGGTGTGCGCCCGTTCTTTAGGTCGTCCACCACAATGCGCTGGTTTGGCATGATGATGAAGAACACATTTGCGGTCATGATTGTGGCCGTGAAAGCCCCCAGATGCAGCATCATCGCGCGACCGGTGAATATCTGGTTATATCCCCAGCCCATAATCACCAGCAGCACGAACAGAAGAACCATCAGCAATGTCGGACGCTCGCCCAATCCCGACTTGCAAAGAAAATCGTAGACCAGCCAACCGACAGTCAGCGAGGCAGCCGAGATCAATATGCCTTGCCATAGCGCCAGATCCGCCTTTTGGGCATCGATCAGATAGAGCTCTCCGCCTACCCAGTAGACGATCATCAGTAGCGCGGCACCGCTGAGCCATGTGGCATAGCTTTCCCATTTAAACCAGGTCAGGTGGTCGGGCATACGCTCCGGAGCGACGAGATATTTCTGGATGTGATAGAATCCTCCGCCATGGACTTGCCATTCCTCGCCGTCCGCCGGTCCGGGGATATCGCGGTTCAAACCAAGATCCAGCGCGATGAAGTAGAAGGATGATCCGATCCAGGCAATCGCGGTGATAACGTGCAACCAGCGCACGCCAAAACCAATCCAATCCCAGAAAACGGCGAAGTCGTACATGCTTATGTCTCCGATTGCGTTGCGCCACACTAGGCAAACGGGCTTTTCTTCGGTATTCCCGTATATTGTCAAACTGTATCAAAAAAAACGATAAGATGTCCTATCTCGACAACATTCGAACCTTTGTCCGGGTCTATGACTTGGGCAGCATGTCAGCCGCCGGGCGGGATATGAGAATTTCACCTGCGGTGACGTCGGCGCGAATATCGCAGTTGGAGGATCATCTGGGAGTGCGCCTGTTTCAGCGCACAACCCGGAACCTGACACCAACGGAACAGGGGCGGGCGTTCTACCCCGGCGCGGTTGCGGTTCTGGATGCAGTTGATGAGGCAGAGGCCCAAGTCACGCATCTGACCGAAGCCCCCCGCGGGTCTCTGTTTGTTGCTGCGCCCTTGGGTGTCGGGCGCCGGTTATTGGCGCCTCATGTGCCTGATTTTCTGTCAGGATACCCTGAGATTGATGTGCGTCTAAGACTGACAGACCGCTCGGTTGATCTGACCACCGAAGGCTTGGATCTGGCTTTTTTCATCGGTCAGCCCGAAGACAGTACATTGCGCATTCGCAAGATTGCGGATTGCCAGCGTGTGCTATGTGCAGCCCCTGATTACGTGAGCCGATGTGGGATGCCAGAAGCTGGATCCGATCTGATTTCAGGCAAGCATGAATGCTTGAACCTGCGCTTCCCCGGCGCGGCAGAGTTTCAGTGGATGCTGGAAACTCCCGATGGCCCGAAACGATTTGCTGTCTCGGGCAGGTATGAATGTGACGATGGTGATGTTTTGACCGATTGGGCGCTGTCTGGGCAAGGTATTGCCATGAAACCCGTTTTTGAAGTGTCAGAGCATTTGAAGGCGGGGAGGCTGATCCCGGTGGCGATGAAGACGCCTCCGGTTCCCGTGCAAATGGCCTGCCTGTATACGCATCGCCGCCATCAGGACCCGAAGGCGCGGCTGTTTATGGATTTCATGATTGACCGGATCGGCAAAGTGGTTCGAAGCGCCGAAGTCTAGGGCTAGCTGCCCCGGTAAGTCGAATAGCCGTAGGGGGACAACAGCAGCGGAACGTGGTAGTGCGCGTTCGCATCGGACATGCCAAAGCGGATCGGCACCTGATCCAGAAACAGAGGATCATCGCCATCCTGACCCGTCGCGCGCAGGTAATCTCCGGCGAAGAATATCAGCTCATAAGTGCCGGTTTTAAAGTCGTCCTGCGGTAAGATCGGGCTATTGGTTCGGCCATCCGCGTTGGTTTCCATCTCGACCAGTTTACGGTGCGAGTTCCCTGACACTTTGTAGAGCGCGATTTTCAACCCCTCAGCGGGGCAGCCGCGCGCCGTGTCGAGAACGTGGGTTGTCAGATAGCCAGCCAAGGGTCTCTCCTATGTGTTTCTTTTGGTGTGCCACAGTCTGGGCCAAACCGCAAAATGGTTGAAATGCCGAAAGAACTGGAAACAGTGTTCGGATTGATTTGATAATCAATAGACCGTTTCTGCGGTAAAGCTGTCAAAACACCTAACCGGACTGGAAGACCCTATGCAGCCGCCTCGTTACCCCCGCGATATGATCGGATACGGAGCCAACCCACCTGACGCCGCATGGCCCGGCGGTGCAAAACTGGCTGTGCAGTTTGTGTTGAACTACGAAGAAGGCGGCGAGAACTGTGTCCTGCACGGGGACGCTGCGTCCGAGGCGTTCTTGTCCGAGATCGTTGGGGCGGCGCAGTGGCCGGGCCAGCGTCATTGGAACATGGAATCGATCTATGAATACGGCTCGCGGTCGGGGTTCTGGCGCCTGCATCGCTTGATGAAAGACCTACCGATCACCGTTTATGGTGTGGCTACCGCGTTAGCGCGTTCGCCAGATCAGGTTGCGGCGATGAAATCGGCAGGGTGGGAGATTGCCAGCCATGGCCTGAAATGGGTCGAGCACAAGGATATGCCCGAGGCGGAAGAACGGGCCCAGATCGCCGAAGCGATCCGTCTGCATGCCGAAGTTGTAGGGGATCGCCCGCGCGGCTGGTACACTGGGCGCTGTTCGGACAACACCGTGCGTCTGGTCGCCGAGGAAGGTGGCTTTGCTTATGTTGCCGATACCTATGCAGACGATCTACCCTACTGGATGCAAACCGGTGGTCGGGATCAGTTAATTGTGCCCTACACGCTGGATTGCAACGATATGCGCTTTGCCACGCCGCAGGGGTTCAATGCCGGAGACCAGTTCTATTCCTATCTGAAAGACAGTTTCGACGTGCTTTATGCGGAAGGCGAAGCTGGCGCTCCCAAGATGCTGTCGATCGGCTTGCACTGTCGCCTGATCGGAAGACCGGGTCGTGTTATGGCACTGAAACGATTTCTGGATTACGCGCGCGGGTTCTCGGACGTGTGGTTCGCGACGCGATTGCAGATTGCCGAGCATTGGGCCGAAAAGCACCCGGCGGCTGAGCGTCCACAACCCTCGCAAATGGGCCGCGAAGAATTCGTCTCTGCGTATGGAGGTATCTTCGAGCATTCCGCTTGGATCGCCGAGCGCGCCTATGATCTGGAATTGGGCGCGGCGCATGACACGGCAGGCGGATTACACAATGCTTTGACCCGCATGTTCCGGTCCGCCTCAACCGAGGAACGGTTGGGCGTTTTGACGGCCCACCCTGATCTCGCGGGAAAACTGGCGCAGGCTAAGCGGCTGACACAGGAAAGCACGTCCGAGCAAGCCTCGGCAGGGCTTGATGCGCTGACGGATGAGGAACGCGCCACCTTCACCGAACTGAACCAGCGCTATACGGAAAAATTCGGCTTTCCGTTCATCGTTGCCGTACGGGACCACAACAAGGCTTCGATCCTAAACGCATTCGAACGGCGCATCGAACAGGATCGCGAAACCGAGTTCGCCGAGGCCTGCCGACAGGTCGAGCGGATTGCCGAGTTCCGTCTTCGCGATGTGCTGCCCTCATGACACGGATTGTCGCTGAACCGATCTCGGCCGAAGCTTTCGCACCGTTTGGTGATCTGATTGATGTGTCAGGTGAGGCCGACAAGATCATCAACCAGGGCCAGTGCGGGCGGTATCATGATCGGGCAAGGCTGGATTTCGGTGATGCCCAAGCGGGCATCAGCCTGTTCAATGCAAACCCACGCGAACTGCCTTATCAGCTAGCGATGGTTGAGCGTCATCCCGACGGCAGCCAGGCGTTCATTCCGATGACTCACCAGCCCTTTCTCGTGATCGTCGCCCCGGATGAGGAGGGGCAACCGGGTCGTCCTCGCGCGTTCATTACACAGCCAGGACAGGCGGTGAACTATCACCGGGGAACATGGCACGGAGTCCTGACACCCTTGCATGGACCCGGTCTGTTCGCAGTCGTTGATCGGATCGGGGAAGGCCCGAACTTGGAGGAATACTGGTTCAGCACACCGTACGAGGTGGTCAACCGCTGAAACCAGAACCGAAGCCGCCAGAGAAGCGGTAAGAACCCCATTGGATCTTAGGGAGGACAATGAGATCATGGCTGAAACTTCGATAGGGACGCCCGAACAGCTTCGGGACCCAAACTTCACACCCGCCTTGCACAAGGCGATACCGCTGGGCATTCAGCACGTTTTGGCGATGTTCGTCTCGAACGTGACACCGGCCATCATCGTGGCGGGCGCTGCCGGGTTTGGATTTGGGTCGAACTCCCCGGATTTTCCCGAACTGCTGTACCTGATCCAGATGTCGATGCTGTTTGCAGGGCTGGCGACACTGCTGCAGACTATCACGATTGGCCCGGTCGGAGCGGCTCTGCCGATTGTACAGGGAACGAGCTTTGCGTTTTTGCCCATCATGATCCCCCTGGTCGCCGGAAAAGGCGTGGATGCCTTAGGGGCGCTGTTTTGCGGTGTCCTGGTTGGCGGCTTGTTTCATGCCTTTCTTGGCCTCTTCATAGGCAAGATACGGTTTGCGCTTCCGCCGCTGGTCACCGGACTTGTCGTAACAATGATCGGTTTGGCGCTGGTCAAGGTCGGCATACAATACGCCGCTGGTGGTGTGCCTGCGATTGGAACTCCTGAGTATGGATCGCTGCTCAACTGGTCGGCTGCACTGGTTGTGGTTGTTGTGACGCTTGGCCTCAAGTTCTTTGCACGCGGTATGCTGTCGGTGTCTGCCGTACTGGTTGGTTTGGCCATCGGCTACGTCTATGCCCTGATGGTCGGGATGGTGACGTTCGAGGCCATTGGCACAAGTTGGTCACGCGCCTCAGCTTTTGCTCTGCCCGTACCGTTCAAATATGGGTTTGAGTTCTCTCTGGCCGCCGTGATCGGCTTTTGTCTGATGTCTTTTGTCTCGGCCATCGAGACCGTCGGAGACGTATCGGGTATCACCAAGGGGGGTGCAGGTCGCGAAGCAACCGACAAGGAAATCGCTGGCGCGACCTATGCCGATGGTTTCGGAACAGCGATTGCCGGTATGTTTGGCGGGTTTCCCAATACGTCCTTCAGCCAGAATGTCGGTTTGATTGCGATGACGGGCGTCATGAGCCGCCATGTCGTGACCTGTGGAGCTATCTTCCTGATCCTGTGTGGCCTTGTGCCAAAAGTCGGGGCAATTATCCGCACCGTGCCTATCGAAGTGCTGGGCGGTGGTGTGATCGTCATGTTCGGCATGGTGGTCGCGGCAGGTATCTCGATGCTGTCAGACGTGGATTGGAACCGTCGCAACATGGTGATCTTTGCGATTTCGCTGTCGATCGGTCTTGGGTTGCAGCTGGAACCCGGCGCGGTTCAGCACCTACCTGATACACTTCGTATCCTGATGACCAGCGGCCTGCTGCCCGCAGCGCTGATCGCCATTGTACTGAATTTGGTCCTGCCAGAAGAACTGGCTGAAGAATCGACTGAAGAGGTTTCAGGGGGTATGGCCGGTCACGGCGCGGGTAGCCTACCTCACGATTGAGGTCTTGAAGTAATCCGCAGCGTGCTTCAGCGCTGCGGATTACCCGGCGTTTGCCATCAGGCGCGCGACATCCAGCATACGGGCTGAAAACCCCCATTCATTGTCGTACCAGCCAAAAACCCTGATCTGCCTCTCTCCAATCATGCGCGTCTCGGGCCCCGCCACCACCAGTGACTCAGGGCGGGACCGCAAATCAGATGACACCAAGGGCAGATCGGTCCATCCCAGCACGGCAGAAGCTGCAACCGCGTCGCGAAAGGCTTGGTCGAACTGATCAGCGCTCATGCCACGTTCAAGCGTGGCGACAAGATCAACGGCAGATACGCTGGCCGTCGGAACACGCACCGCGGCCCCTGACACACGACCGGCCAGGTCTGGCAAGACGATATCAATCAAATGCGTCGCGCTTGAGGTCGTGGGCACCATTGACAATGCCCCGGCGCGCGATCGGGCTAGATCCCCGCGTGGCGCATCGACCATCGGCTGGCTGTTTGTATAGCAGTGGATGGTGGTCATGTGCCCGGACACAAGCCCGCTGATTTCATCAATCAGCTTGACGAGCGGTGCCAGACCATTGGTGGTGCAGGATGCATTTGAAACGATCCGTGCGCAGCCCAATTGATCTTCGTTTGCCCCCAGTACCAGTGTGACTTCGGCGGCGGGTGACGGACCGGAAATCAACACTTTATCCGCCCCAGCAGTCAAGCCCCGGCTGGCCACGTCGGATGTTCGCGCGATGCCGGTGCAATCGAGCATGACATCGACGCCGGACAGATCGACCTGTGCCAAATCGGCGCTGTGAGACATCAGAATAACGCGGCCATCGATATTCAGTGCTTCACCTTCGGTCGTGACCGAACCCTGATAGGGGCCAAACGTGCTATCATATTTGAACAGGTATGCGCATGTTTCCAGCGGTGCGATATCGTTGATCAGCACCAGTTCAACATCCGAATGCTGCGGCAGGCTTAAGACCTGACGCAGAATGGTGCGGCCGATACGACCGAATCCGTTGATCGCGAGTTTCATGCGCAAGCTATGGCAGGCAGATCAGGCGATCTCAATCAAAGTATTGTACCAATTTCAGTTGCAGCTGACCTGCGAAAAGAACTGGCCCGAAATGTTCTGATACATGCTGGAATAGATCGCCTTGCAGCCAGTCGCCTTCTGTATCGCGGCCATTGCCTGGATGGTGCGAAGACGTGGCGGCGGGCCAAAGGGGTTCAGATTGTAATTATCCCGCGTCGCCCGATAAACCACAGGCGCGTCCGAGACCTGCGTCACCGCCCATGTGCGGCTCATTACGAAAACGGATTTGGTTTCTTCCTTGGCGGCAACCGAGGCGGCGTTGAACGCCGAAAGGCCAAGGGTGGCAACCAGTGCAATCATCGTACCGCGCAGTAACATCGAACAATCTCCAGTGCTGAAAACTCATTTGATTTCATCAGATTCCAGCGATTCTGTGAACCCCTTTACCAGAACTTGACCCGGTAAAGCCCCGATCGTCAGCTACCTAGACGGTACAGACAACGGCATGTGCCTATTCACATCCTTGTACAACAGATAGCGAAACCGTCCCGGTCCGCCTGCGTAACAGGCCTGTGGGCAGAAAGCGCGCAGCCACATGTAGTCACCGGCCTCGACCTCGACCCAATCCTGATTGAGCCGGTAAACAGCCTTGCCTTCAAGCACATAAAGGCCGTGTTCCATCACATGGGTTTCGGCAAAGGGAATCACGCCACCGGGTTCGAAATTGACGATGTTGACATGCATGTCGTGACGCAGGTCCTGCGGATCGGTGAAGCGGGTGGTAGACCAGCGGCCTTCGGTGCCGGGCATTTCGTTGGGTACCACGTCGCGTTCATTGGTGATGATCGGGTCAGGGGCGGGCAGGCCGGGCACTGCATCATAAGCCTTGCGCACCCAATGGAACCGGGCAACTGAATCGCCATGGTTGTGCAGCGTCCAGTCGCTGCCCGGGGGGATATAGGCATATCCACCGATCTCAAGAACATGATCCGCTTCGTTCAGGGTCAGCGTAACGCTGCCCTCGACCACGAAGATCACCCCTTGCGCATTTGGATCGGTTTCGGGCGTATCGCTGCCACCACCGGGCTGCACCTCCATTATGTATTGCGAGAATGTCTCGGCAAAACCACTCAGAGGCCGGGATAAGACCCAAAGACGTGTATTCTCCCAGAAAGGCAGAAAGCTGGTGACGATGTCGCGCATCGTGCCTTTGGGGATTACCGCATAGGCATCGGTGAACATGGCACGGTCGGTCAACAGTTGCTCTTGCCCCGGATGTCCGCCTGTCGGTGCATAATAGTTAGGATGTGTCATCAAATGCCTCTGCTTCGTCTGGGCACAATATGAAGCGATCTCACGGGCGGACCTAGCGCCTGCCTTGCGAAAGGTTTGTTCGGGATAATTTGAAGGTGGCCAAGTGGGGCTTGGCCGCACACGCATAGAGGTATATCTATGGACGTGAAAGTCATTCAAATCGGCGAGGCCCTTTGATGAAAGCCTTTGTTTACACAGCGCTGGTTGCTGCACTTTTTCTGGGGGTGGGTGGAATAGCACAGGCTAAACCACTTTCCCGAATCATCGCGGAAATGGGGTTGAGCCCCGCTGACTTTGAGGTGTTGAACGACACCTCAAACGCGTTGCTGTCGACGGGCACTCCATCCGTGGGGCAGGAGAGGGCTTGGCTCAATCAGGACACCGGCTCGAAGGGGACAATCCGCGTGCAAAGCGTTCAGGGCAATTGTGTGATACTTCAGCACTTTGTGCAGCCTGAAGGTGCTGCACAGGCCCGCGATATCAGAACACGCCGCTGCAAGACCGCTGATGGGAACTGGATCCTGACACCTTAAAGGTCGGTGCCTTGGCCAGCACCCGAACTAGCACAGCTGCACCCTTGTGATTTGCTCCAGCTAATTTTGCCGCAGGCCCCCTGCTGGGCATCGCATTGATGCTGGACCGGGCTCAATTTGCGTGAATGACGTTCCGTCACTTAGCTGGACACGCTCATGGCCACTAAGCCATCCTCGGACCAAAGCCAAAGACCCGCATTGCGCCACAGGGAAGGAATAGACATGACCATGACTTTCGGATTGCGTGAGGAAAACCGCGCCCTGTTACAGCGGGTGAGAGATATGATTCACGACGAGGTCATGCCGCTTGAAGATGAGTATCAGGCAGAAATCAATAAAGGCGATCGTTGGAAATATACCGAGCGACAGGCCGAGATTCTCGAGGGGCTGAAAGCCAAGGCCATGGCGGCGGGGCTTTGGAACTTCTGGCTGACAGACAGCGACAAAGGTTTTGGCCTCAGTACAGTCGAATACGCCTATTTCGCCGAGGAGATGGGCAAGACGCCCTTGGGGGCCGAAGTTTTCAACTGCTCCGCGCCCGATACAGGGAATATGGAGGTGTTTGAACGCTACGGGTCAGGCGCGATGAAAGAGCAGTGGCTGAAGCCTTTGCTCGACGGGCAGATTCGCTCGGCCTATCTGATGACCGAGCCCGATGTGGCCTCATCAGATGCCACCAACATTTCGATGTCCTGCGTGCGGGACGGGGCCGACTATGTTCTGAACGGCGAGAAATGGTGGTCGTCTGGGGCGGGCGATCCGCGTTGCAAGGTCTATATCGTGATGGTCAAAACCGGCGGGGACGATCTGCCAAAGCACCAGCGCCAGTCGATGATCGTGGTCCCAGCAGACGCGCCCGGGATCGAAGTGCTGCGCCCGATGGAGGTCTATGGCCACGACGATGCGCCCCATGGACACATGCACATCCGTTTCACAGAAGTTCGGGTCCCAGCCGAAAACATTCTACTGGGCGAAGGGCGCGGGTTCGAGATCGCGCAAGGTCGCTTGGGGCCGGGCCGTATTCACCATTGCATGCGCGCGATTGGTCAGGCCGAGTCTGCGCTGGAGCAGATGTGCAAGCGTTCACTACAGCGCCAGGCGTTTGGGAAGAAACTGGCGCAGCTGGGGGCAAACTACGACATCATCGCCGAATGTCGGATGGAGATCGAAATGGCCCGTTTGCTGTGCCTCAAGGCCGCCTGGTACATGGATCAGGGCGATGCAAGGGCGGCGGCCCCATGGATCAGCCAGATCAAGGTCGTTGCCCCCAAGGTCGCGCTGAAGGTGATCGATGAGGCCGTGCAAATGTTCGGCGCACAGGGGATCAGTCAGGATACGCCCTTGGCAAATGCATGGACCCATGTGCGCACCCTGCGTCTGGCGGATGGGCCGGACGCAGTGCATCGCCGTCAGGTCGCTCGCGCCGAGTTGAAGAAATACACGCAAGAAAAAGTCTGAGGCGACAGAACCACAATGACATCGGATGTGTTGGGGCAGGCGTATTTCCACCAAAATGCGCAGGGTGTGTTTGTCGGAAATGACCCCGCGCGCGGGCCTTGGTCGGCCGATTATTGCCATGCTGGGCCAGTCAGCGGATTGATCGTGCGGGCGGCAGAAACCGAAGTCGGCCCTGAGAAGATGTTGACCCGGTTGACCGTCGATCTGCTGCGTCCATTGCCTCTGGCTGGTTTGCGAGTCGCGGCAGAGACGACACGCCATACCAAGACGCTGGCGACCACACGGGTCACCGTACATGATCTGGACGACACGCTTTGCGCCACCGCCACAACCATGCATATGGTGCGCAAAGACCTTGGGGCCGTGCCCAATGTCAAACTGCCCGCGCCCAGGGTCGAAGATATGGTCGATGGCCCGTTCCCGATCGGTGAGATGCGCCATCAGTTGCCCGGTTTTGCCCATCACTCCCAGATCGGCTATCCCGCTGATGGCAACCAAGGGGCAGGTCCGAAAACCGTCTGGATGCGCACACCTGCCTTGCTGGAAGGAGAGGACCCATCGCCGATCCAAGCGCTCTGCCCGCTTGCAGATTGCGGCAATGGCATATCGTGGAACGCGCCCACATCTGAGATGGGTTTCATGAATACCGACCTGACTGTGCAAGTCCACCGCGAGCCTGTCTCGGACTGGCTGGCCTCTGACTCGATCTCGCACTGGCAACCCTCGGGGATCGGTATGTCGCAGTCAGTTCTTTTTGATACACAGGGGCCAGTTGGGACGGCTTTGCAGACATTGGTCTTGTTCCCGCCGGAGTAAATGGCGGGATTCTGCAGCCTAGTGTTTAGTCGGATTGCCGATACCCGCTGCGCATTCTATCTTTGCAACATGCGCTGGCTTGCCTTCTCCTTGACCTGCCTTCTGCCGACACCGGCTCTGGCTCATCCCCATGTCTTTATCGACACGGGGCTAGAGTTCATGGTCGATGACGCAGGCAACCTGACCCATGTGCGTGTGACCTGGGCCTATGATGAGTTCTATTCATTGCTGGTTCTCGAAGACATGCGACTGGATCAGGATGCAGATGGCGTGCTGACCGAGGCTGAAGAGCAGTTTCTAAGTGGCTTCGACGCGCAGTGGGTCGAAGGTTACAATGGCGATCTGGTCATCCGCATGGGCGAAAATGTGATCCCGCTCTCTGGGCCGCTTGAGCCGCAGGCCACGACCGAGGATGCCCGCATCGTGACCACACATCTGCGCGCGATCGAAGGAAACCCCGTTCCCGCGGATGCACTGTCGATCAAAGCCTTTGATGAGAGCTTTTATACCGCATACGAAGTGACCCGCCCGGTTCTGGTTTCAGGCCCCACGATCTGTAATATCGAACGCAGCGATCCGGATATCGACAACGAACTGGCCCAGATGCAGGCTTTTTTGCTGACGCTGGATGCCGAGTATGACCTTGAAGAAAACGATATCCCTCTGGTCGGTGAGAAATTCGCAACCGAGATCCGGCTTTCATGTCCAAATACCTGATCGTTCCCGTTGCCATCGCCTGCGGGGTGCTGCTGTGGTTCTGGGGCAGCGGTGGTTTTGACCATCTGGCCGCTTGGGCTGCCGGAGAGCAACGCGAATTCCAGAACCAGATCGCCCGCGCCCTTCGCGCAGCACGCGCCGAGCAGCCCGAAGCTGTGGCAACGCTACTGACGGTCTGTTTTGCATATGGGTTTTTTCATGCCATCGGACCGGGCCATGGCAAAGTTCTGATCGGAGGATATGGGCTTGGCCGTCGCGTTGCGTTTTGGCAGACTTTCTGCAATCAGTGTCCTATCGAGCCTAGGGCAAGCAGTGACGGCGGTTGTGCTGGTTTATGCCGGGGTATTGGTATTCCAGATGTCACGCGAGTCGCTTGTAGGCACGACCGAACAGGTCATGGCACCGATCAGCTACGGCGCAATTGCCGCTATAGGCCTGTGGCTGGTTTTCCGCGCCATCCGCAGTTTTGCGCGGCGTCACAAAAACCAAGCCTCTCAAGCGCACGACCACCATCACCATGCGCATGATCACGACCACCATCATCACGACCACGAGGTTTGCGCTGACTGCGGCCACCGCCACGGCCCGACGGCCGATGAGGTCGCTCAGGTCGGCAGCTTTCGCGAGGCGTTGATCCTGATCGCTGGTATAGCCGCACGCCCCTGTACGGGCGCGTTGTTTGTGCTGATCCTGACATGGCAGATGGGTATCGCAATGGTCGGCATCGCAGGCGCATTCGCCATGGCTTTAGGACCGCAACCGTCACCACTTTGGTCGGTTGGACATCCTTTGGGTTGCGCGGCGGGTTGCTGGCCTCAGCCTCGGCTACGCGCTTTGCATCGGTACTGGCCCCGACCATCGAACTGGTTGCGGGTCTTATCATCGCCGTGATTGCAAGCGGGCTGCTACTGCGGGCCTTGTAGACTTAGCCAAACACCGGTTCGGGATATCCGACCCGTGCCAGATACAACCCTTGCGGCGGGCAAACCGGTCCACAGGCCGCACGGTCAACCGCCTCAAGCGCATCGCGAACGTCCTCGGGCGTCCAAGCTCCGGCCCCCACGCGCTCTAACGTGCCAACGAAGCTACGTACCTGATTGTGCAGAAACGATCGGGCGCGAACATGGAAGTGGATTTCGGCGCCAGAGAAGCCCTGAACCTGTTCCACCCGCAACTCATCCAGTGTTTTGACCGGGCTGGCGGCCTGACAGATGGAGGACCGGAAGGTGGTGAAGTCATGCCGCCCGATCAGCATATCCGCCCCGGCCTGCATCGCTGCAACGTCCAGAGAATGATTGATCTGCCAGACCTGCCCCTTGTCATGGGTGGCGGGTGCACGGCGCATCAGGATACGGAACAGATATTGCCGTTCAAGCGCCGAGAACCGCGCATGCCAGTCATCATCCACTCGTGCGGCTTTCACGATGGCGACAGGCTGCGGCTTGAGATGATAGTTCAACGCCTCAGACAGGCGGAATGGGTCCCATTCTTTGACCAGATCGCAATGCGCCACTTGTCCTAGCGCGTGAACCCCCGCGTCGGTACGACCGGCGGCGGCGATTGTGTGGTCTCCGGGTTCGATCCGCGAAAGCGCTAGTTCGATCGCGCCCTGAACTGAAGGCAGCTCCTTTTGCCGCTGCCATCCGGCAAACGGTTCCCCTTGGTATTCGACTTGCAGCGCGTATCTGGGCATGGGGCGCTGGTATCGCGCCTTGGTCGGACGGGCAAGGGGGCGAAAGCTCTGGCAAGTGCCGCAACCGCTACCTATCTTGGGCAAAACGATAATTGCGGGGCGACAGCTTGGTCATCTCATCATTGGCAGACAGTCTGGTGCGCGGCGTCGAATCCGTGGGTGACCGTGTGTCTGAGACATTCTTCGAACCGGTCATCCGGCTGGGCGTCACGGGATTGGCGCGGTCGGGTAAGACAGTGTTCATCACATCACTGGTCGCCAACCTGCTGGATCGGGGCCGCATGACCGGTCTTGTGGCGCAGCAAGAGGGGCGTGTCACCGCCAGCTATCTGCAGCCGCAACCCGACGACACCGTGCCCCGGTTCGATTTCGAATCCCATCTGTCCGCGCTGACCGGACCAGCGCCGCACTGGCCGGACAGCACGCGTGCTGTTTCCGAGTTACGCCTGTCCTTCAAAGTCAAGCCCGCAGGTCTGCTTTCGGGATTGCAGGGCCCTCGAACATTGCATCTGGACATTGTGGACTATCCGGGTGAGTGGCTGCTGGATCTGGCCCTGCTGGACAAATCCTATGAAGATTGGTCGCGGGACACGCTCGAACACATATCCAGTCGCCCACAAGCAGGGGCATTTCTGGCAAAGGTTCAGGCGACCGACCCAACCGCGCCACATGATGAGCCGCAGGCGCAGGACCTCGCCCGCAGCTTCACCGATTACCTGAATGCCGCGCGTGATGCCGGTTTCTATGACTGCACTCCCGGACGGTTTCTTCTGCCGGGCGATCTGGCCGGGTCTCCTGTGCTGACATTCGCGCCGCTCCCGGTGTCGGGGGCGTCAATTCGGCGTTCACTACACCGCGAGATGGAGCGGCGGTACGAGGCGTACAAATCGCGTGTGGTCAAACCTTTCTTTCGCGACCACTTTGCCCGGATCGACCGGCAGATCGTTCTGGTAGATGCGTTGGGGGCAATCCATAAAGGCCCGCAAGCGGTCGAGGATATGCGCCGCGCGATGGCCGATATCCTGTCGGCCTTCCGCCCCGGTCGCAACGCATGGCTCAACAGGCTGCTGCATGGCAAGCGGGTCGAGCGTATCCTATTTGCGGCCACCAAAGCGGACCATCTGCACCATCTGCAGCACCCGCGCCTGACCGCGATCATTGAGGCCCTGACCCGTGAGGCCCGCGACCGCGCCAGCTTTGCCGGGGCTGAAACTGCGGCCTTATCGTTGGCTTCACTTCGGACAACGACGGAAGAGATGCGCAGCCATAACGGCGTAGAACTGCCATGCGTGCGCGGCACTCTGCTAGGTAGCGGTAAGCAGGCGGCCTTTTACCCCGGTGATTTGCCAGAGGACCCTGCCCATCTGCTGGGCCCCGCGCGCAATGGGGCCGAGGGATGGCTGGGCGAGGACTATGGCAATATGGCCTTTGCACCCGCACATTTGACCCTGAATCCCGGTGACGGTCCGCCACATATTCGGCTGGACCGGGCTGCGCAGTTTCTGATCGGAGACCGGCTGTGAACGTGATCCTTCGCCCCGCTCGCAGTACCGATGCCGGAACCACAGGCGCTATTCTGCACGGGTTCGCCCGCGAAAACGACTGGATGCCTGAACTGCATTCTGAGGCCGAGACCATTGCGTTTTGCGGCAGGATGATTGATCTCGGCTGGGTCACGGTGGCCGAAAAGCAGGGGCAGGTGGCCGGATTTCTGGCGTTGAATGGGGACGAAGTGCAGTCGCTCTATCTGGCGGCCTCGGCGCGCGGGCAGGGGATCGGGCAGCAATTGCTGGATCGCGCCAAAGCGCAGCGTCCCACGCTCAACTTGTATGCGTTTCAGGCCAATCCCTCTGCATGCCGGTTCTATGAGCGCAACGGCTTTGTTGAGGTCGCACGCGGCGATGGGTCCGAAAATGACGAAAACCTGCACGACATCAAATATGTCTGGACACGCGAGGAGTTGGTCGATGGCTAAAGGCCCCGTTTTGATTGATCTGGAAGACGACGCCTCGACAGTTGATGTCTCGACCGCGCCTCCTGTTCCGGACATCGCGCCTCCGCAGGGGCAGGCGATGCAGGCAGCGGTACGGTTCGCAGCGCGGAAGCCTTCGGTATTGGCGCGTTGGTTCTGGGGGCTGGCTTTAGCCGTTGTGGGGGCGGTGGTTTCGGTCGCCGCATGGGATTTTGCCATCTCTCTGCTGGAACGCGCACCAATTCTGGGTTGGATCGTCACCGGTCTGATCGCTGCGCTGTTGCTGGTCGTCCTGATCATTGCACTGCGCGAGTTGGCCGCAATCAGCCGTCTGTCTCGCGTCGACGGGCTGCGGCGCGCGGCGGACACAGCTTTAACAGACGAGGACTTGTCGCAAGCCCGCGCTGTAACCACACGGCTGATTGCGTTCTATAAGGGACGCGATGAAACACGCTGGGGTCGCGACCGTTTGACCGAACGCATGGGAGAGCAATTCGATGCGGCAACCCTGCTGAGCTTGGCCGAAGACGAATTGCTGGCCCCGCTGGACGCTGCTGCCAGCCGCGAGGTCGAGGCCGCAGCCCGGCAGGTTGCCACCGTTACCGCTTTGGTTCCGCTCGCGCTGGCCGATGTCGCGACCGCGCTGGCAAGCTCATTGCGAATGATCCGACGTATTGCCGAAATCTATGGCGGTCGAGCAGGTTTCTTGGGCAGTTGGCGCCTAACCCGCGCCGTATTCGTGCATCTGATTGCAACTGGCGCGGTGGCAGTGGGGGATGATCTTCTGGAGCCGATTTTAGGCGGCTCAGTCCTCAGCAAATTGTCGCGCCGGTTCGGTGAGGGGCTGGTCAACGGCGCGCTCACCGCCCGCGTGGGTGTCGCTGCGATGGAGGTCTGTCGACCTTTGCCTTTCTCGAAACGCCACCAGCCCTCGACCCGTGGCATGATCAAACGCGCGCTCAGCGGGTTGTTCTCCAGGACTTGATCTGGCGCAAGGCCATGCCTGAACCTGTCCTGCATAAACAGGACGGAGCCAGCCATGACCGAACACGGCCACAGCCAGCAAGAGATTTTCGAACGGATCAATGCGCCTCCGGGTCGTGGGGTTCTGCGCGATGTGGTTTATGGCGGCATCGATGGCTCAGTCACGACATTCGCGATCGTTGCCGGGGTTGCCGGGGCAGGTTTATCGCCTTTTGTCATCGTGGCACTTGGGCTGGCCAACGTGCTGGCGGATGGTTTCTCGATGGCGGCGGGCAACTACTCGGGAACCAAGGCCGAGATCGATAACATCCACCGTATTCGAGCCATCGAGGAACGGCATATCAAGTTGTATCCGGATGGCGAGCGAAAGGAGGTGCGCGAAATCCTCGCACAAAAAGGCCTTTCAGGCAGCGTTCTGGATGACGCGACGGCTGAAATCACTTCGAACCACGACAATTGGGTCGACCTGATGATCGAGGGCGAATACGGGCTGGGCAGCGTCGACCCGCATCCCCTCAAAGCCGCGATGGCGACGTTCTTTGCCTTTCTGATCGCGGGGATGATTCCGTTGTTGCCGTTCCTCTTATCCGTTGCAAATGCGTTCACGGTATCAGCCTGGATGACTGCGGGCGTATTCTTTGCCATTGGCGCGATGAAAAGCCGGTGGTCGCTTGCCCCCTGGTGGCGATCAGGCGGAGAAACCCTGCTGATCGGGGGTGCGGCGGCAGCTATCGCCTTCTGGGTTGGCTCGTTGTTTCACCCCTGAATGGTGCTGTTGTCGCGGACGGGGTGATCAGGCTGATCCTCAGAATCTGATCCGCTATGGTGTTGTAAACCAATGCGAGGCAACTCGTGGCAACGGATCGTCCTGAAAAAACTGTTTTGGTGCTGGGCGCTTATGGCTTCATCGGTGCTGCGGTCGTTCGGTCGCTGCATGCGGATGGCGCCTGTGTGAAGGGGCTTGTGCGCAGCCAGAAGACGGCTGAGAGGGTCCTTCCGGATATTGCGCTGATCTCGGGGATCTACGTGATTTCAAGTCGGCGGCGGATTGACGGGGCTATCGCGGGCGGCCGAGATACTCTCGCGCAATGGTTGGCCCGTTGGGATTGCCAACGCGAGCGTGGTGTTTTGGTCGATGATCAATATCGCGCTGGGGCTGGCAATCTTGTGGCGTCCGTGGGCCGCGCGCGCTTGCCTCGCGCAGGCTGCAATCGCCGCTTTCTATCTGATCGCCGCCACGTTGACGGTGCCTGAACTGTGGCTCGACCCTTTGGGACCGTTGGTCAAGATAGCACCGGCTTTGATGCTATCACTGATCGCGCGACCCATGTTGGAGAGCCGCTGATGGACCCGGACCTGATCCTGCGTTGGCTGCACGTGATCGGAGCATGCGTTCTTATGGGTACCGGCGCGGGTATCGCTTTTTTCATGCTTATCGCGCACCGAACGGCGGATGCTCGGGTGATTGCTCATACGGCGGGAATCGTGGTGCTGGCCGACACAGTTTTTTACGGCCACCTCAGTCATTTTCCAGCTGATCACCGGCGTGTTGCTGGCCTGGCTACTGGGCTGGTCGCTGTCGGAGGGTCGGGTCGCGATATCACTGCTGCTTTACGTACTGACCGGCCTGTTCTGGCTGCCGGTGGTTTGGATTCAGGTGCGTCTGAGGGATTATGCAAGGCAGGCTGATCGGGATGGTACCTCCTTGCCAAGCAGTTACTACAAACTGTTCCGCAGATGGTTCGCTTGCGGTATTCCGGCCTTTGCCGCAGTGCTGGCGATCCCTTGGCTGATGCTGGCACGCCCTCACATCCTGCTTTTATAGGCCGATTACCTGTGCAGCAGGCGGTATCCATGCGGATTTCCAGACTATAAACCAGCCTGTCTGCACGGTACGTTTGGCGCATCGCATCCCGGAGGTTTCGGTTGGAATCCTTGCTTGTCCTCGTTGGTCTGATCGTTCTGGCCATTCCTGTTTCGATCATCGCTTTGCTGATTGGTCAATCGCGGTTGCGTAAGCGCGTCGATCAGCTTGAGCGGCAATTGGCCAGGCAAATACCGGAAAGCGGCGCCGAAACCTCCAAGACATCAAGGCCGGAGCCGAAGACGACGCAAACCAAGCATGATCCCTGGGCCGCGGCGAAAACCTCGTCTACCACTGACGAAAGCCCATCGGATGCGCCGCAGGCCGTTGAGGCCGCCGATCCTCCTGCCACCATCGTTTTTCGTGAGGAAAAGATCGCCGCGCTGGGCGCGTGGTTGCGTGAGAACTGGTTCTATGCGGTTTCGGCGCTGTCACTGGCCTTGGCCGGGATATTTCTGGTGCAATACGGGGTTGAGAACGGGCTGTTGCCACCCACCGCGCGGGTCGCCGCAGCCCTGATCTTTGGCCTTCTGCTGATTGGGTCAGGTGAAGTGATCCGCCGCCGCTTCGGCGATGACGAGGACGCGTCGACCGCTTATCTACCATCGGTCTTCTCGGGCGCGGGTCTGGTGACCTTGTTTGGTGGCGTCCTTGCCGCGCGCCAGCTTTATGATCTGATCGGCCCCGAGGCCGCTCTGGCCGGTCTCGTTATCATCGCTCTGTTTGCGTTGGTCTTGGGATGGTTCCACGGGCCGCTGCTCGCCGCCGTAGGCCTAATCGGAGCCTTTGCCGCGCCCTTTATGGTTGGAGGCGCATCGGACGATCCCAGTTGGCTTTATGGTTATTTCTTTATCATCGCCATTTTGGGCTTGGGTATCGATACCGTCAGGCGTTGGGCATGGATTTCCATTCTGACGCTAGTGGGTGCATACGGTGCGGCGTTTTTGCTGGTGCTGTCTTCTCCCTCAACGGAACCGGGGTATCTGATCTGTGTGACAGCACTGGCGCTGATTGCGATGGCGATACCCGTGCGCAGTATCTGGCCCGACCACACCGGCCCGATGATTGCTGAAGTCATTCGGCGACGGAAAGGGATTCCATGGCCCGAGTTTCCAACCCGAATTGCCTTTGGTGCAGTTCTCACCAGTTCCATCATCCTGTCGCTGCATTGGTCGGATTCAAGCGGTGAGTTTTGGCTGGGCGTTGCTCTGTTTACCGCGTTGATACTGGCGCTGATGCTTTGGACAAAAGCTGCGCGTGCTTTGCAGGATGTGACGGTGCTGCCTGCGTTGGGTCTGATCTGGTTTGTTCTGCTGCACGGGTTGGACGGTGGCTCCGTGTGGCGCGGCTTTGCCGACACATACGTGGAAACGGCCGAGGCCGATTATCCTTGGGTAGTCACGCTATTGGTTGCCCTCGGGGCCTTGATCAGCGTGCTCGCTGCGTGGCGGTCCTTCCACGCCGGGCGCTACGCTGTGGTCTGGGCCGGGGGTGCAGCCCTATATGCTCCGACGCTGGCGATCGCACTTGAAGTCGGATGGCAGCCTGCAAACGTGATCGGAGCTTATGCGTGGGCCTTACACGCAATCGCATTAGGCGCGATGATGGTGGTTTTGGCCGAACGGTTTGCGCGGGCCGATGGTGAGAAACGGATGCGGCCTGCACTGGCAACTCTGTCTGCGCTATCGTGCCTTAGCTTTGCCTGCATCATCGTACTCAGCTCTGCCGCTTTGACCGTAGCACTTGTCGCCATGATTGTTGTGGCCGCGGCGCTGGACCGGCGATTTGTTCTGGCTCCGATGAGTTGGTTCATTTGGGCGGGTGTGTTCACGGTGACCGTACGGCTGGTGCTCGACCCGGGGCTAGATTGGGCCGAAACCGCGCCGTTGATCGAAATGACCTTGGTCTATGCGGTGGCGGTTGCCGGGTTCATCATGGGGTGGGCGTTGCTAAGGTCCTTGGACCGCCCGATTGCCTCATTGCTGCTTGAAAGCGCGGCCTGGGCAACGGCGGGAATACTGCTATCGCTCTTGTTGCTGCGCTGGCTGGAAAGCTTCGGAGAAGGCGGCGCGACAGACAGCCATTGGGGGCTGGGGCTGCTGGCGGTGATCTGGCTGCTGCTGGCTTTTGCACAAATACAGCGGTTCGAGCTTGGCGGTAAGCTGAACTACGCGCGTTACGCGCTCGCGGCGTTCTTTGCGGCACACGGCATGATGCGTCTGGTTCAGGCTTTGTCTGAGGCTAACCCGTTGCTCGACCCATTTGCCGATCCCGTGCTCGGCCCGCCGGTGCTGAACACGTTGGCGGTGGCCTATCTGTTGCCTGCGCTGGCCATCGGCTTCTCGGCTTGGCGCGTCGTGACGCAGCCCGTGCTACTGAAGCAGATCAGTTATTGGGTCGCCGGTGCCCTGATCGCTTTTTGGCTGGGGCTTACAATCCGTCATGTCTGGCAGGGGGCGGGTGGCATGTATGAAGGCAACGGCGTCACCCAGCCCGAGCTTTATTCATACACCATCACCTTATTGGTGGTCGGCGCAGGGTTGTTCTACCAGTCGCTGGCCCGCCGGTCCGATTTGATGCGCAAGGCCGGTTTGGCCGTGATTGGCCTCGCGGTGGCCAAGGTGTTTCTGATCGATATTGCCGGATTGGGCGGGCTGATCCGGGTGTTTTCGCTGTTGGCGCTGGGTCTGGCGCTGGCGGGTCTTGCATGGCTCAATCGCTGGGCCAAGCTGCGCCATTCGTCGCAAGACCCGGAACCTCTGGACCATTGAGAGCAGGCGTCCTATAAGCGCGGCCATGTTTGACCGTCTGGCCATCATTATTCGAATTATATCCCCGGCGCTCTGATATCGCGAGACGCCGGGCAAAGGTGCTTGAGTTATCGCACTGACCGCTTCGATCCATACACGACCAGAACATCCTGAGGACGCCCCAAATGTGCGCCGAAACACCTGACTACAAAGACACGCTGAACCTGCCGAAAACCGAATTCCCCATGCGTGCAGGCCTGCCCAAGCGCGAGCCAGCATGGCTGGACCGCTGGGAAAAGATCGGCGTCTATGACCGCCTTCGCGAGAAAGAGGGTCGCAAGCCTTTTACCCTGCATGACGGCCCTCCTTACGCGAACGGCCACCTGCATATCGGCCACGCACTGAACAAGACCATCAAGGACATGATTGTTCGGTCCCATCAGATGATGGGCTACGATTCACGCTATGTACCCGGCTGGGACTGCCATGGCCTGCCCATCGAATGGAAGATCGAGGAAAAGTACCGCAAGAAGGGCAAGAACAAGGACGAGGTGAACATCGTCGACTTCCGTCAGGAATGCCGCAAGTTCGCCGAAGGCTGGATCGACATCCAACGTGAAGAGTTCAAGCGTCTGGGCATCACCGGCAATTGGCCCGACCCCTATATCACGATGGACTATCACGCCGAGGCCGTGATCGCGGATGAGTTCATGAAGTTCCTGATGAACGGTACGCTTTATCAGGGCTCGAAACCCGTGATGTGGTCCCCCATCGAGAAGACCGCGCTGGCCGAGGCCGAGGTCGAGTATCACGACAAGGAAAGCTTCACCATCTGGGTGAAGTTCAAGGTTGTGAACACCGGCGATGTGACGCTGGACAACGCTTATGTGGTGATCTGGACGACGACCCCATGGACGATGCCCTCGAATAAGGCCGTGGTCTATGGCGAGGATATCTCCTACGGTCTCTACGAAGTCATCGGCCGCCCCGAGGAGTGCTGGGCGCGGATCGGTGAACGCTATCTACTGGCCGATGACCGCGCGGCGGATGTGTTTGCCCGCGCGCGTCTGGACGATACGATGTACCGCCGCCTGTGTGATGTCACGCAGGAGGATCTTGCCAAGATCCAACTGGCACACCCGCTGGCCGGGGCCGAAGATGGCAATGGCGAATGGGACGACATCCGCGATTTCCGCGCCGCTGAGTTTGTGACCGACACCGAAGGCACCGGCTTTGTCCACTGCGCGCCGTCGCACGGGATGGAGGAATTCGAGCTTTACCGTGATCTGGGGATGTTGGAACAGGTCATCACTTACAACGTGATGGATGATGGCAGCTTCCGCGCCGATCTACCGTTCTTTGGCGGTAAATACATCCTGTCCCGCAAGGGCGGTGAAGGCGATGCGAACAAGGCCGTCATCGACAAGTTGGCCGAGGTTGGCGGGCTGCTGGCGCGTGGCAAGATCAAGCACAGCTATCCGCATTCGTGGCGCTCGAAGGCGCCGATCATCTACCGCAACACGCCGCAGTGGTTTGCCTCGGTCGACCGCAAGCTGGTGGACGGCATGGGCGAGATGGGCGACTCCATCCGTGAACGGGCCCTGCGCTCGATTGATGAACTGGTGAAATGGACGCCGCAGACCGGCCGCAACCGTCTATATTCCATGATCGAAACACGCCCGGACTGGGTTCTGTCGCGCCAACGCGCCTGGGGCGTGCCGCTGACCTGCTTCACCAAGAAGGGGGCATTGCCGACCGACGCGGACTACCTGCTGCGCAACGACGAACTTAATGCGCGTATCAAGGCGGCGTTTGAGAAGGATGGCGCAGACGTCTGGTACACGGACGGGTTCAAGGAGAAGATCCTCGACGGTATCGCGAACCCCGACGACTACGATCAGGTGTTCGACGTGCTGGATGTGTGGTTCGACTCTGGCTCGACCCATGCCTTTGTGCTGCGTGATCGTGAGGACGGGACCGCGGACGGTATCGCTGACGTCTATATGGAAGGCACCGACCAGCACCGCGGGTGGTTCCATTCGTCGATGCTGCAGGCTTGCGGCACCAAGGGGCGTGCACCATACCGCAACGTAGTGACCCACGGATTTACGCTGGATTCCAAGGGCAACAAGATGTCCAAATCGCTGGGCAACACCATCGTGCCGGAAGAGGTCGTTAAACAATACGGCGCCGATATCCTGCGCTTGTGGGTGGCTCAGACCGATTACACCGCCGACCAGCGGATCGGACCGGAGATCCTGAAAGGGACAGCCGACAGCTATCGCCGCCTGCGCAATACCATGCGGTTCATGCTGGGCTCGCTGGCGGACTTCACCGAAGCGGATCGGGTTGCGCCTGAAGATATGCCGCGCCTGGAACGCTGGGTGTTAAGCCGACTGGCCGATCTGGATGAGCAGGTGCGCAAAGGTTATGCAGCATTTGACTTCCAGGGTGTATTCAGCGCCGTATTCACATTCGCCACGGTTGACCTGTCATCGTTCTATTTCGATGTCCGTAAAGACGCGCTTTATTGCGACGGTGACAGCCTACGCCGCCGTGCCGCGCGGACTGTGCTGGATATCCTATTCCACCGTCTGACCACATGGCTGGCCCCAGTTCTGGTCTTCACTATGGAAGAGGTCTGGCTGGAACGGTTCCCGGCCGATGATAGTTCGGTCCATTTAATGGATTTCCCTGAAACGCCCGCTGATTGGCGCCATGAAGAACTGGAAGCCAGCATGGCCAAAGTCCGCCGCGTTCGCCGCGCCGTGACCGCTGCGCTGGAAATTCAACGTCAGGACAAGGTGATCGGATCCAGCCTTGAGGCCGCACCGATCGTGCATGTCGAAGATCAGGAAACCCGCGATCTGCTTGCGACCTTCGACGTGGATGACATGTGCATCACTTCTGGTCTGGCTGTCACAGGCGATCCGGCTCCGGCCGAGGCGTTCCGTGTGCCGGAAATCGAGGGCGTAGCTGTATTGTTCGAAAAAGCCCAAGGTGACAAATGCCAGCGCTGCTGGAAAATCCTTCCTGATGTTGGGCTGCACGCCCATCCGGGCGTATGCGGGCGCTGTAACGAGGCGCTGAGCTGACATTCGAACGGAGCGCGAGAGAGAGATCGCTGATGCGAGGCTCTGCCTCGCGCTCCGAGGTATTTTTGGCCAGATGAAGAGGCGGATCGTCAGGATTCGGGTTGCAGGCGTGGTGAAACATCTGCAACCGTTCTCTTATGCCGATGATCGCCGTAGAAACTCAGTTTGGTTGCCTTGGTGTCGAAGAGACCAGCGGCGCCATCACGCGCCTTGTCTGGAATGGCTGTGACGAAGGCCTGGCCACCCCGGTTCTGCAAGAAGCGGCGGCGCAGTTGCGTGCCTATGACGAAGGGCGTTTGCAGCAGTTCGAACTGCCCTACCGGATCAAGGGATCGGAATTTCAGCGTCAGGTGTGCGATGCAATGTATGCTATCCCATTTGGTGATACGCGCACCTATGGCGAGTTGGCTAACGACCTTGGCTACTCGGCGCAAGCGGTTGGGCGCGGATGCGGAGGAAATCCCATCCCCATCATTATTCCCTGTCACCGGGTTCTGGGTGCAGATGGGAAGATGGTTGGGTTTTCAGGCCACGGCGGTGTTGAGACCAAAGTGGCTCTGCTGCGTCACGAAGGTGCTGCCAGCCTGTTGATCTGATCGGTACTTATCTGTTGCAATCGGAGCGGCACGGCCCCAACCTATATCGAATAGTGAATTTGAAGGACCGAATTGAATGACCGGCCAGACAGACCCCGCCGCACGCAAGAAAGCCATCATCGATCATCTGATGTCTTTGGAAGAACAGGAACTGGCAACCGCACAGGCACATTATGATGCCTTCCTTAAGGACTCGCAGTTGGATGACCGAGAAGGGCATGACAAGGACGACATCGCTGCCTCGCGCGAGAATGCAGATCTGGCGGCCGCCTTTGATGCGCCTGTTCATGCGCATCACGCCAAGATTGACGTGATCGAGAACACCGATTTTGGCCTCACGGATACGGTGCAGCCCGGCGCCGTAATCAAGTTCAACAATCGCCGCTTCGTCGTATGTGTCTCAACGACTCGGTTTGAGGTGGACGGCAAAACCTACATGGGCATTTCGACCCAAAGCCCGATCTATCTGGCTATGGTTGGCCTGCAAGAGGGTGACGTGTTCACCCATAACGGGACTGAGTTCGAGGTTCAGGAAGTCTTGTAATCCCGGGCCTTGCGCGGCGGAATGATCTGCTGCGCAATACCGGCCGAGACCAAATACAAGCTGGTGATCACCAGCCCCCAATGGGCCCAGCTTTCGGGGTGAAAGTCGACCCAGGCGGCCCAGCCTGCAAAGAATGTCCACGCAAAAGCCATAGGCAATGACAGGGTGCGCCAACGCTCGGTCCGGACTGGGTGAATGAATTTCAGCGGCAGGAACATTGCGACAGACAGCAAGGTGACCAGCAGCAGGATGACCCAGAAGTTGGGCTCCAGGGCGAAGATCACAATGACGAACATGTTCCAGCAGCCTGGAAAGCCAGAGAAGGAATTATCCTTGGTTTTCATGCGGGTATCCGCAAAGTACATCGCGCTTGCAAAGGTGATGACGATGATTGCGAACCAGCCGGTCCAGCCGTCCATCAGACCTGACTTAAACAAGGCGAAAGCGGGAATGAACACGTAGGTCAGATAGTCGATGATCAGATCCAGCAATACCCCGTCAAACTCGGGTGCGTTCTTTTTGACATGATAGTGCCGCGCCAGCGGGCCATCGATGCCATCGACGATGAACGAGACAACGAGCCAGAGATACATCAGGCTCCATTTCTCTTCGACTGCTGCCAGCATTGCGAGCATTGCGAAAACGGCACCTGTGGCGGTGAAGAGATGAACGGAAAGCGCTTTGAATCTGAGTGTCATGGTGGTGTCATGACGGAAGCAAGGCGCAGATGCAAAGCAAAAAGGGTCTTTGCTTCAGGCTTTTGGGTGCGTGCGGTTATAGACTTCCATCAACCGGGCCGTATCGACTGCGGTATAGGTCTGCGTGGTCGAAAGCGAGGCGTGACCCAAAAGCTCTTGGATCGCGCGCAGGTCGCCGCCCGCAGACAGCAGATGGGTGGCAAAGCTGTGGCGCATCGCGTGCGGGGTGGCTGTTGCGGGAAGGCCAAGTTGCGTCCGTGCCTTGGCGACCACAGCCTGAATGATTCCGGGGTTTAGCGGGCCGCCCCTGACACCTCGGAACAACGCCTTATCAGGGGATTGCGGATGTGGGCAAAGGTGAAGATAGCGATCCACCGAAGCCCGAGCGGCAGGCAAGACCGGTACGATTCTTTCCTTATCGCCCTTACCCGATATGCGCAGCGTTTCTGGCAGAGGAGCGTCCACACCGGTCAAAGACAACGCCTCGGAAATCCGCAACCCGCACCCGTAGAGGAGCGTCACAACTGCAACATCCCGTGCAGCGACCCAGTCCGATGAGGATTGTAGCTCGACCGTGTCGATCATTGCGCGCGCGGCATCTTCGGCCAGGGGTCGGGGCAGTTTCTTGGTAAATTTAGGCGCTCGGGTGGACAGCACCGCAGTAGGTTCGAACCCTTCGCGTTCGGCCAACCAGCGATAGAAGGTTTTGACGGCTGAAAGCTTGCGCGCCAGAGATCGCGCGCCGACATCAGAATTTCGCTGCTCTGCCATCCAGGCCCGCATGTCAGAAACGCTGATGCGTTCCAGCGCGGCCAGCCCTTGGCGCTCGCTGTGATGCAAGGTCATGAAGGACAGGAATTCTGTCACGTCGCCGCGATAGGCGTCGAGCGTATTTTCAGACCGCCCCGCCAGCGCCCCCAGACTGTCCAGCCAATGCTGCAGAGCATCGCGGCAGGCTGGGGAAATCAGGCTCACGACAGCCAGTGGCGCATAGAGCGTTCGAACACGCCGGCAAAGAAGGCAAGAAGATCAGTTCCAAGCTGAGGTGAGAAATGCCTGGGGTCGCGCGCGCCCATGACAATCATGCCGGGTAGGCGGCCAGTGCCAAGATCGAGTTTCAGGCAGGCCTCGGATCGTAGCTGATCGGCTTGTTTACCGTAAACTTGCGGATTGGGATGGCGGATTTCGCGCAAGGTAACCTCGCGCGGCTGACCGTTGCGGTCAGCGGTTAGATAGCTATCGATAAAGCCGGGCTCAGCCACAGTCAACACGCCGCCGAGCTGGTTCACCACCGGATCATCACGTACGACGGTTGTTTCGAGGACCAGAGTGATGTGATCGACACGCAGGATTTCGGCCACGTCATTGCCTAGCGCGCGCAGGAAATCCTCGAACACGGTGGGCTCCAACAGGCGAAGAATGGCGCGATGCACCTGATTGGTGCCCGCCAAGTTCTCATACGCCGCTGCGATGACTGAGCGATGAGTGTCCTCAAGGCGGTCAAGACGCGCCTCAAGCCGCTGCATGGCGATACCGCGCAGGTCGATAACGTTGTCACCACGCGCCTGCTCATTTGCAGCCACCAAGGCCTGCATCAGGTCTTTGTCATCCAGCACGGCGTCAGGCTCAGCCAGAATTGCGGCGCGGAGATTGTCCTTGAGTTTAGGATCGCTGCTCATGTCCCGTCCGGTCGTTTTTTTTGTTTGGCGGGCTTATAACATGGGTTGCTGGATTTGCCTTGGGAAAAATGCACGCGAAAGGCGAATTTCATCGCTGCTGTGGCGGGCGCTCCCGCCTGCCCGGCGCTGATCAAAGATCAGCTTTTGCCGTTGGGCCGGGCGCGGTGCCTGATGGCACCGCGCGGCAATGCTTGGGATCAGAGGATTTTCTGACCTGTCTTGGCCCAGTCGGCCAGGAAAGTTTCAAGGCCTTTGTCGGTCAGCGGGTGGTCGGCCAGTTTTTTGATCACGCCCGGAGGTGCTGTAATCACGTCAGCCCCGATGCGGGCACTGTCGGTCACGTGGTTTACGGTGCGGATCGAGGCGGCGAGGATTTCGGTCTCGAACCCGTAATTGTCATAAACTTGGCGAATATCTGCGATCAGGTCCATGCCATCGAGGTTGATATCATCCAGACGTCCGATGAACGGCGAGATGAAGGTTGCGCCCGCTTTGGCCGCCAGAATCGCCTGATTGGTCGAGAAGCACAGGGTCACGTTGACCATCTGGCCTTCGTCGGTCAGTGTTTTACAGGTTTTCAAACCAGCCCATGTCAGCGGTACTTTGACTGCGATGTTGGGCGCGATCTTGGCCAGCTTACGGCCTTCGGCGATCATGTCTTCGGCCTCGGTGGCGACAACTTCGGCCGAGACGGGGCCGTCGACCAGATCACAGATCTCTTTGGTGACTTCCAGAATGTCGCGGCCCGATTTCAGGATCAGCGAGGGATTGGTGGTTACGCCGTCCACCATGCCCAGATCGTTCAGTTCGGCGATGGCGTCGATCTCGGCGGTGTCTACGAAGAATTTCATGAGGGCAGTCCTTTGATGGGTTGGCCTTGGTCGCGGATGGCTTTACCTCAAAGAGACCCATGCTGGAACCCCCTGCGAAGGATATACCGTGAGCGCTAACGGATTTTTCGACGAAGGAGAGCTGGTTGCGGTGCTGACCACGCAGCCGCTGGACCGGACGTTGGATTACAAAGCGCCCGAGGGCGGGTGCTTTCTTGGGGCGTTTGTCGAGGTGCCTTTGGGCCCGCGCAAAGTCTTGGGTGTGGTTTGGGGGCCGGGGCAGGGTGGTTTTGATCTGGCCAAGGCGCGATCGGTGAACCGGGTGCTTGAGGTCGCGCCGATGCGTGAAGAAATGCGGGTGTTTCTGGGGAAAGTGGCTGACTACACCCTGACGCCGATGCCTGCGATGCTGCGGCTAGCAACGCGCGCGCCGGGGTTGGGCGATCCGCCCTCGATGCGCAAGGTTTATCGTTTGGGCGGTGGTCAACCGGACCGAATGACCGACGCACGAATGCGGGTACTTGAAGTTTTGCGAGACTATGGCGGCTTGGCTTTTACGCTGAAGGAACTGGCCGAGCAAGCGGGGGTCACATCTTCGGTCATCAAGGGGTTGGTCAAACAGAACGCTGTGCGTGAAGAGGACAGCCCGCGTGATCTTCCTTATCCTCATCTTGATCCAGAATTGCCGGGAAAGGACCTGACCGAGGATCAGGCGGAGGCCGTGATGCGGCTTCAGACCGGGCAACGGACGGGAGATTATGGAACGACTCTTCTGAAGGGAGTGACGGGTTCGGGCAAGACCGAGGTTTATCTTGAGGCGGTCGCCGAGGCCCTGCGCGTGGGGCGGCAAGCACTGGTCTTGCTGCCCGAGATCGCGCTGACGGCTGAATTTCTGACCCGTGTCGAGGCGCGATTTGGTGCGCGTCCGGCGGAATGGCATTCGGGCGCGACCATGACTGAACGTCGCCGGGTTTGGCGGATGGTCGGTCAGGGTGATGCGCAACTGGTCGTTGGTGCCCGGTCAGCACTGTTTCTTCCATTTCGCGATCTTGGTCTCGTAGTTGTCGATGAAGAACACGACACCTCGTACAAACAAGAAGATGGGGTGCATTATAGTGCGCGGGATATGGCCGTTCTGCGTTCGGCCATCTGCGGAGCGCGGGTGATTCTGGCCAGCGCGACGCCTTCACTGGAAAGCTGGGCCAATGCCGAGGCAGGTAAATACGAACGGCTGGACCTGACCTCGCGTTTTGGTGCAGCAGTCCTGCCCGAAATGAAGCCGATCGACATGCGCGCCGAGCAGATGCAGGCCGGGACTTGGATTTCCCCCTCGCTGCGGCAGTCGGTGCAACAGCGTATCGAACGCGAGGAGCAGTCACTGCTGTTCATCAACCGCCGTGGCTATGCGCCCGTGACACTATGCCGGGCGTGCGGGGAGCAGATTGCCTGCGATCATTGCGACGCGCGAATGGTTGAACACCGGTTCCTCAAGCGTCTGATGTGCCATCAATGTGGTGAGACCAAGCCAATGCCAGAGGCCTGCCCATCCTGCGGGGTCGAGGGTAAACTGGCACCGGTCGGACCCGGGATTGAACGGCTGGCAGAAGAAGCCGAGGCGGCGTTCCCCGAAGCCAAGATCGCTATGCTCAGCTCTGATCTGTTTGGTTCGGCTCGTGCCCTGAAGGCCAAGATCGAAGAGATTGCCGAAGGCGATGCGGATATCGTTATCGGGACGCAGCTGGTGGCCAAAGGACATAACTTTCCAAAGCTGACACTTGTAGGGGTGATCGATGCGGACCTCAGCCTGCATGGGGCCGACCTGCGCGCGGCGGAACGAACTTTTCAATTGATGCGGCAGGTGGCGGGCCGGGCAGGTCGTGCGGAAAAACCGGGGCAGGCGTTGTTGCAGACATTCCAGCCGGAACATCCGGTGATCCGGGCGATTCTATCGGGCGATGAAGAAGGGTTCTGGAAGGCTGAAGCCGCCGGGCGTCAGGCCGCCGGGGTGCCGCCTTATGGTCGAATGGCCGGGATTGTCCTGTCTGGCCCCGAGGTCGGGCCGGTCTTCGACATCGGCAACGCCATGGCGCGCAACGATTCGCCGTTGCGCGATGTTGGTGCTCAGGTATTTGGCCCGGCTCCAGCCCCGATCGCGCGCATACGCGGGCGTCACCGCGTCCGGCTGTTAGTCAAAGCCCCGAAAAGTGCGCCTATTCAGGACGCCATCGCCCGCTGGATCGCCCCGTTGAAGTTGAAAGGCGGTATCCGCCTGACCGTGGATATCGATCCGCAAAGCTTCTACTGACCCCTGCATCAGTGCAGAGCCGCTGTGCGCCGGCCGCTTTCCCCTCGCCAAAAAGTACAAATGGGCGTAGAGCATCCTCATGCTGAAACCCATGCCCTTGTCTGAGGCGCAGAGTCTTCCGCTCTGGCGCCGACCTATGACGCTCTTGTTCGTGATGGCGTTGACCATGCCGATCGCGTTCAACGCGTGGAGTGCATTGCTGAACAATTTCGTCATCGAGGTGGCCAGCTTTGATGGCGCAGATATCGGATTGCTACACACGGTGCGCGAGATTCCGGGCTTTCTGGCCGTTGGCGTGATTGCGGTGATCATTTTCATCCGCGAGCAGGTACTGGCCATGATCTCATTGATGATGTTGGGCGTGGCGACGGCGGTGACGGCCTGGTTTCCCAGCCTTGGCGGGCTGCTGTTTGTGACGCTGTTCAGCTCGATCGGGTTTCACTACTATGAGACGGTGAACCAGTCACTGCAGCTGCAATGGCTGCCTAAAGACCGTGCGCCGCAGGTGCTTGGCTGGCTGGTGGCTATGGGCTCGGCTGCGACGGCTGTGGTCTATGGCTTGATCGTCCTGACATGGGACCGCTTCGACCTGTCCTATAACTTCGTGTTCATGGCGGCAGGCGGTGCGACAACTTTGCTGGCAGTGTTTTGCTTGATTGCTTACCCGCAATTCGACGCACCGACGCCGCAGACCAAGAAGCTGATCCTACGTCGCCGCTACTGGCTGTATTATGCATTACAGTTCATGGCGGGCGCGCGGCGGCAGATTTTTGTCGTGTTCGCCGGTTTCATGATGGTCGAGAAATTCGGCTTTGAAGTACACGAACTGACCAGCCTTTACCTGATCAACCTTATGATCAACATGATGGCGGCTCCGCTGCTGGGCAAGGCAGTCGCGCGGTTTGGCGAACGCCGCACTCTGATCTTTGAATATGCCGGGCTCGCCATCGTTTTCGCAGCCTATGGCGGCATCTACTGGTTTAGCTGGGGCGTGCTGCTGGCGGCGATCCTCTATGTGATCGACCATGTGCTGTTTGCTCTGGCGTTGGCTTTGAAAACTTATTTCCAGAAGATCGCCGACCCGGCGGATATTGCGCCCACTGCGGCGGTGGCATTTACCATAAATCATATCGCCGCTGTTTTCCTGCCAGCACTTTTAGGTCTGCTATGGGTCGTTTCGCCCGGCGCAGTGTTTGGTTTGGCCGCTGCAATGGCGATCATCTCGCTTCTGCTGTCATTACTGATCCCGCGTCATCCGGAACCGGGCAACGAAACCATCCTGTCGAAATACGCCCCCGCGCCCGCCGAATAAGCGACTCCGCTTGACCTTGGCGGTCGGTGCCCCTAGGCGCTGTTTCGATCGAAACAGGAGGCCCCCATGCCAACATTCACTGCTCTGACCACTTTGACCGGCAAGAAAACCGCCGAAGGATTGGGCGAGGCGATGGAACGGCTGGACCCGGAACCAACCGGCGTCGGCGTGTTCGAGGTCGAGGATGGCTCGGGCCTGTGGGAAGTCGGCGGCTATTTTACCGAAACCCCGGATGAAACCGCGCTGGCGGTTCTGGCCGCCGCGTTCGTGGCCAAGCCCTTTGTGGTCTCGGAACTGCCCGAAACGGATTGGGTCGCCCATGTCCGCCGCGAACTAGCCCCGGTCGAGGCCGGTCGGTTTTTTGTCTATGGAAGCCATGATGCCGACAAACTGCCCGAGGGCCGCATTCCGCTGCTGATCGAAGCTGCGATGGCCTTTGGCACGGGGCACCATGGGACAACGCTTGGTTGCCTCAAGGCTTTGGACCATCTTCTGGATGTTGGGTTCACGGCCAGCAAGGTTGCCGATATCGGCTGTGGCACCGCCGTATTGGCGATGGCCGCAGCGCGGGTCTGGGAGGGCCAGATTGTCGCCAGCGACATTGATGAGGTTGCCGTCGACGTGGCCGAGGCCAACCTTCGGGCGAACGGTATGGCGGGTGCGGTTAAATGCGTTGAAGCGGCAGGTTTCGATCACCCGGATCTGAAGGCGCATGCGCCTTACGATCTGATATTCGCCAATATCCTAAAAGGTCCGCTCGTGGCCCTTTCGCCTGAAATTTCGGCGAACCTGCGGGGGGTGGACAAGCGATTCTATCGGGAATCCTCAATGAACAGGCCGATGACGTGATCTCGGTTTATCTCCAAAACGGCTTCAATCTGGTTCGCCAGGATCGAATTGGTGAGTGGGCGACGCTAATCTTAAGCAAACAGGGCTGAATTTAGGCCATTTACGGGAGTTTTGTGGATTTTTGCCACGTTTTTGTCGCATTCTCTAATTACCGTCTTTCAATGCACTCGGGGGGCGGTTATCGGAGGCTGCCATGACAGGAAAACAACTCGAATTCGATCAACGCATCTCGCGTTTGAACAAAAAGCATCAGAAACTCAGCCGCGGCTATCGTGCCACGTTGCGCTCAGACGGGCTGGTGGTGATGAAACCACAGCGTATGCGTTCAGCAGTTTCAGCGAGGGTTTTGTTGCTGTGTCTGATTGGCTTCTTTGCATTCAAGGCCTTTTTACTGTCCCATCTTGGCCCGACTGCGTACGAAACGCGTGTTGAAAGCCTGAATCAGGGCACGCCGGTTGAGAAAGCTGGCGCCTGGATCATGCAGGCCGATCCGGTGACCGCGTTTTTCTCGAGCCAACTGAACAAGGTATGGTTCTAATCGGATATCTTGCACCCTCCTAATAAAAACACCGCATGCCTCACGGCGTGCGGTGTTTCTGTTTGCCCCACAGGGAGGAGGAAGGGGCGTATGCGGTAGTCCGTTATCTCAGTAACGGCGGCCTTCGGCGACAACGTCGATGTCGCCGCGGCATAGTCCGATATCGTCCAGTTCGCGGTCAGAAAGACCGTTCAGCGCGTTACGGGTTGCGCGGGCGTCATTCCATTCAACAACGGCGTTTACAACCGATGCAAAAAGTGCGCCGATACGGCCGACGAGGCCGAATGAGCCAGTGGTGGTGCGGGTGGTATCCAGTGCAGCCATATCCTGTTTCCTTCTGGTTTGTGTTAAACTCTGATCTTGCGATCTGAGCGGCATCTAGTGATGAGTTTCGCCGTGCGCAAGCTCAGAAATTGCATGTGTCCTATGCATTTTTTGCAACGCTCGAAATTGATGAAAACCCCTTAAATCATTGGTTAAAGTTCGATCGGAAAAGCGTCGAAAACGAACCTAACCCGGTCGCAAACAGGCCGCGAGGAACCAGAGGCGACATGGATGTCGGTTTTGGACCCTGAGTTGATTTCCTTGGAAAATGTTCACGCTTCGTGCTAGTCGATGAAAAAAGATCACACAAACCCGAGCAGGCCGAGACAAAACATGCGAATTCTGGGCATTGATCCAGGGCTTAGAACCTTGGGATGGGGCGTCATCGAATCGCATGGCAGCCGCCTGAGCCACGTTGCGAATGGATTGTGCAAATCCGATGGTGATGATCTGGGGGAAAGGCTGCTGTCGCTACACAATCAAATCGTCGAAGTCATCGCCGAGCACAATCCAGATCAGGCGGCAATTGAACAGACCTTCGTCAACAAAGATGGGGCCGGTACACTGAAACTGGGTCAGGCGCGTGGTGTTGCGCTTCTGACGCTTGCGCAGGCGGGTTTGCCGGTTGGCGAGTACGCCCCCAACCGCGTCAAGAAAACTGTGGTGGGCGTCGGCCACGCCGAAAAAGAGCAGGTTCTGCATATGGTCAAACTCCAACTGCCCGGTTGTTCCCCCAAAGGGGCGGATGCTGCGGATGCATTGGCGATTGCCATCTGCCATTCTTACTATGGCGCCGCACCGCAGGCACGGATGAAAGAGGTACGCGCATGATCGGCAAGCTCACTGGACGGCTGGATTACCGCGCGGCGGATCACGTTCTGATCGACGTGCGGGGGGTCGGCTATATCGTCTATTGCTCGGACCGGACCATGGCGGCCCTGCCGGGGGTGGGTGAGGCAATGTCAATCTACACCGATATGGTCGTGCGCGAAGACCTGATGCAGCTTTATGGTTTTCTGTCCTTGGTCGAGAAGGAATGGCACCGTCTGCTGTGCTCGGTTCAGGGTGTGGGTGCGAAGGTATCGCTGGCCATTCTTAGTGCGCTGGGGCCTGATGGTGTCAGCCGCGCGATTGCCTTGGGCGACTGGGGGGCCGTGAAGGCCGCAAAGGGTGTCGGCCCCAAGACCGCGCAGCGGATCGTGCTTGACCTCAAGGACAAGGCCCCGGGTGTGATGGCGATGGGCGGCACGGTGACCGAAGCGATGGATGGCCCGGCACTTGAAGTGGTTGAGACGACCGAGCCTGCGCCTGTTCCGAAACGGGTGGCGAAACCGGCCTCGGGCGCTGCCGCTGCTTCTGCAGATGCGCTGTCGGCGTTGGGCAATCTGGGCTATGGACCGTCCGAGGCGGCATCGGCCGTGGCCGAGGCGGCGGCTAATATGCCAGATGCGGGCGAGGCCGATCTGATACGCGCCGCGCTGAAGCTACTGGCCCCCAAGGGCTGAGTGAAAGGGTAACTGAATGGTAGACGCTGATCCCGCCCTGCGACCCGAACCGATGCCCGAGGACAATGACCGCGCCCTGCGCCCGCAGGGGCTGGATGAATTCATTGGTCAGGCCGAGGCGCGGGCCAACCTGCGCATCTTCATCCAGTCGGCCCGCCAACGCGGTGAGGCGATGGATCACACGCTGTTCCATGGTCCACCTGGATTGGGTAAGACCACGCTGGCGCAGATCATGGCGCGCGAGTTGGGAGTGAATTTCCGCATGACCTCGGGGCCGGTTCTGGCCAAGGCAGGGGATTTGGCGGCGATTCTGACCAATCTGGAATCGCGGGATGTCTTGTTCATCGACGAGATTCACCGTCTGAACCCGGCGGTCGAAGAGGTGCTGTACCCCGCGATGGAGGATTTCGAGCTGGATCTTGTCATTGGTGAAGGTCCGGCGGCGCGGACTGTACGGATCGAGCTGCAGCCATTTACGCTGGTCGGGGCGACAACGCGGATGGGGTTGCTGACCACGCCGTTGCGCGATCGGTTTGGCATCCCGACCCGGCTGCAGTTCTATACGGTCGACGAGTTGCACGAGATCGTCACCCGCAATGCCCGCAAACTGGGCGCACCTGCGGATGACGAAGGCGCGCGTGAGATCGCGCGCAGGTCTCGTGGAACACCACGGATCGCCGGTCGTCTGCTGAGACGCGTAGTGGATTTTGCCATCGTCGAAGGCGATGGGCGGATTACGCGCGACTTGGCGGATGGGTCACTGACCCGGCTGGGGGTCGATAACCTTGGTCTGGACGGGGCCGACCGCCGGTATTTGAAGCTGATTGCCGAGAACTATGCGGGCGGGCCAGTGGGGATTGAAACACTCTCGGCGGCGTTGTCCGAAAGCCGGGATTCGCTGGAAGAGGTGATCGAGCCTTATCTCCTGCAGCAAGGCCTGATCCAGCGCACTCCGCGCGGACGGATGCTGGCGCAAAAGGCATGGACGCATCTGGGGATGGCTGCACCCAAAGGACAGAGCGATCTGTTTGGTTGAAGTGGGGCGCATTAGATTTTAAGCCTCAGGCAGTCGTATCTAAATCGAGAAGAAGGACTGGGGCGTGACACCCGATGAGATTGAGGCGCTGTTCACACGCGATAGCGGTGAGTTTCTGTTTGCGCGCTGGGGCAGACCCATCGTGCCCATCGTGTTTGGTGTCGAGGATGAAACGCTGTCGACCGTTAAAAGTGCGTTCGAGGCGGTTGTCACTCTGGCAAATCACAAGATGGCCGAGACGGATCCCGAACTGGGTGCCAATTGCATGGTGTTCTTCTTCCGTGAGTGGCAGGAATTGTTGGATGTGCCCGATCTGGATCGCCTGATCCCGGATCTGGCCCCACTGGTTGACCGGCTGGTGGCTGCCGATGCCAATCAGTATCGCATTTTCCGGTTCGAAGAAGACGGCGCCATCCGCGCGGCATTTGTGTTTTTGCGCATGGACAAAGAGCTGTCGAAAGTGCCGGCAGAAACGCTGGCGCTAAACCAGGTCGTACAAACGATCCTGCTTTGGTCCGATACTGCCTTTCGCAGCGCCTCACCTCTGGCGATTGCTGGTGACGCGACGATCTTGCGGCCTGATATTGCGGCCTTGATCCGCGCCGCCTACGATCCTGTTCTGCCCGGTGCCGCGCAGGACCCCTCTCATGCGCTGCGCTTGTTCGCCAGATTGGAGCCGTCGCAATGAAGCATCACTACCCGGTCCGTGTTTATTACGAAGACACCGACATGGGAGGCGTGGTCTATCACGCAAATTATCTGAGATTCATCGAACGCGCCCGGTCGGACTGGGTGCGTAAACTGGGTAATGATCAGAACGCGATGCGGGACGCAGGCATTGTCTGGGTCGTGCGGCGGATCGAGGCGGATTATCTCGCCGCCGCTAGGTTTGAAGACGAGCTGATGGTCGAGACCGAGATGGTTTCGCTATCGGGCGCTCGGTTGACAATGTCGCAATTGGTCAAGCGTGGCGAGACCGAGATTTTCCGCGCCGAGGTAACGGCTGTCTGCATGAATGCGCAAGGTAAGCCCGTTCGTCTTCCGGCAGAGATTCGCGCATTGATGTAACATTTTCAGCCTCCGGGGTGGTTCTGTTGGCTTTTCATCTCCATCTGCGTTAGCGTTTGGCAAAACAAGGCCAAATGGCCATCAGGCAAAACAAAGAGCAGGTTCATGGAAGCTGAAACGCTGGCGCTGGCGCAGGAGATCGATTTCTCCATGTGGGGGCTGTATGCCCGCGCGACCTTTATCGTCAAACTGGTGATGTTGATGCTGATCGGTGCATCCATCTGGTCCTGGGGCATTATCATTCAGAAACTGATCAACTACCGAGCCGCGCGGCGCGAGGCGCAGGTATTCGATGAAAGCTTCTGGTCTGGCAATCCGCTGGATGAGCTGTTCGAGCAGATCGGAACCCAGCCCGATGGCAGTTCCGAGAAGATTTTCGCGGCGGGGATGATCGAGTGGCGACGCTCGCACCGCACCGATGGCGGCTTGATCGCGGGGGCGACGGCGCGGATCGATCGCTCGATGGACGTGGCGATCGCGAAAGAGGCTGAGGGGCTGCAGAAAGGGTTGCCCATTCTGGCCACTGTCGGATCGACAGCGCCGTTTATCGGCCTGTTTGGCACCGTTTGGGGCATCATGAATGCCTTTATCGAGATTGCCGAGCAGCAGAACACAAACCTCGCCGTTGTGGCCCCGGGTATTGCCGAGGCGTTGCTGGCCACCGGTCTTGGCTTGTTGGCCGCGATCCCGGCGGTGATATTCTATAATAAACTCAGCGCAGACAGTGACCGCATCGTCGGCGGCTACGAGGCCTTTGCCGATGAATTCGCCACTATCCTGTCGCGTCAGTTGGATAGCTGACGATGGGTGCGGCAGTTCAGCAAAGCTCGGGCGGGAACGGACGCAGGCGCGGGCGGCGGCGCGGGCGCGCCCAACCGATGGCCGAGATCAACGTGACGCCCTTTGTTGATGTCATGCTGGTGTTGCTGATCATCTTTATGGTGGCGGCCCCATTGTTGACCGTCGGCGTACCTGTCGATCTGCCCAAGACTGCCGCAAGTGCCTTACCCGGTGACAACGAAGAGCCGCTGACTGTGACCCTGACCGCAGATGGGCGCGTGCAGATCCAGACCACGGATGTGCTGCGCGAAGAACTGATCGGTAAGCTGCGCGCGATCGCAGCTGAGCGCAGCAGCGACCGCGTGTTCTTGCGTGCCGACGGCGCGATTCCATATGCGCAAGTGATGCAGGTCATGGGCGCTTTGAACGCGGGTGGGTTTTCCAACGTTGGCCTTGTGACCGATACCGGCGGGCCAACGCTGGACGAAGGGTGAGAGTGAGGCTGCGCGGTGGATACCGGCACCAAGATTTCGGCAATTGCGCATGTCAGCCTGATTGGCTGGGCGCTGATCGGCGGGAACTTCCGGTCCGAGCCGCTGCCGATGGCTGTACAGGATGTCTCGGTGATCTCGGCTGAGCAGTTTGCGGCCATGACCGCGCAACGCGAGGCACCCGAGGTGCCGACTGACCCGGCTGAACTGCAACAGCCTGCAGAACCTGATGAGATCGAAATACTGGACCCGACGCCGGAAGATACGCCCGAACCTGAGCAGGTTGCTCAACCCGAACCGGATCCGGAACCGGAACCAGAACCAGAAACAGTGGAAATCCCACCTGAACCCGAACTGATAGAACAGCCTCCAACGCTTGAAGAGCCCGAGCCTGAGCTGGCGGCGCTTCCTGCGCCTCCAGGCCCAGAGGCAGAACCAAGCCCTGCGGACAAGATCGCGCCCGAGCAGATTGCTCCTCCTCCGCCCGAGGCCAAGCCGGATGACATTGAAACCCCTCCGGTTTCGCTGGATGAAGGGGCGGAAATCCAACAAGAACAGCAGGATCAAACGGCACCAGAAGAGGCCGCGCCCGAGATCGTGACCGAGGCGGAAGAAGTCGAAGATCCGGCCCCGCGAACCTCTCCTCGTCCGCGCGTGCGCCCGAACCGACCGGCACCCCAGCCAGAGCCTGAGGTTGCAGAAACGCCCGAGCCCGCGCCGACTGAACCTGCGCAAAACGAGCAAGCAATAAATGACGCCCTGGCCGAAGCATTGGGCAATGGCACCGAACCTTCGGGCCCACCACTGACTAGCGGTGAAAAAGACGCGATGCGGGTTGCGGTGTCGCGGTGTTGGAATGTCGGGTCCCTGTCGACGGATGCGCTGGAAACTGTGGTTGTTGTCGGGTTTTCGTTAACCAGAGATGGCAAAGTGGTTGGCGGCAGTTTGCAGCTACTCGACAGCACAGGCGGCTCGGCCGCATCAGCAAAACAAGCCTACGAAGCTGCGCGCCGCGCAATTTTGCGCTGTGGGTCTAAAGGATATGACCTACCTGCTGACAAATACGATCAATGGCAGGATATTGAGATTACATTCAATCCCGAGAGGATGCGGATCAAATGATGAAACTTCTGACCAGCCTCTTAATTGGCCTGACCCTTCTTTCGACCTCGGCCTACGCCCAAAGTGGCCCGCTGCGTCTGGAAATCGATGAAGGGATCATCGAGCCGATGCCATTTGCGGTGCCGAGCTTTGTGCCGGACGGACCTTCTGCCGCACAATATGCGCAAGACATCTCGCGCGTGGTGGTATCGGACCTGACGGGAACGGGTTTGTTCCGCGAAATCTCGTCGGATGCATTCATCAGCCGGGTCAGCAGTTTTGATGCCCCGGTGCAGTTTGCCGATTGGAAAGCGATCAACGCGCAGGCACTGGTGACAGGGGCGGTCAATGTTTCGGGCAAACGGCTGACGGTGCGGTTCCGGGTTTGGGACGTGTTCTCGGGTCAGGAACTGGGCAATGGGTTGCAGTTTGCGGGCACCACCGACGGCTGGCGTCGCATGGCGCATAAGGTGGCCGATCAGGTCTATACCCGGATCACCGGCGAGGGTGCTTACTTTGACAGCCGAGTCGCGTTCGTGTCGGAAAGCGGCCCTAAGGATCAGCGGCGCAAGCGGTTGGCGATCATGGATTATGACGGCGCGAATGTGCAGTACCTGACTGACAGTGCCGCCATCGTGTTGGCTCCGCGCTTTTCGCCAACCGGCGACCGGCTGCTGTACACCAGCTATGAAACCGGTCAGCCGCGTATCTATCTACTGGATGTAGGCCGTGTGAAACGGCAGGAATTGCCGACGCAGGAAGGCACCATGAGCTTTTCGCCACGTTTCTCACCCGATGGCCGTTCGATCGTTTATTCTCTGACCCAGGGCGGAAACACCGATCTGTGGAAGATGGACCTGGCCTCGGGCCAGAGCGTGCGGCTGACCAACACGCCGGCAATTGAAACTGCCCCCAGCTATGCGCCGGATGGCAGCCGGATTGTGTTCGAAAGCGACCGGTCGGGCACTCCGCAGCTTTACATCATGCCCGCCAACGGAGGCGAGGCAACGCGGATCAGTTTTGGGCAAGGCCGCTATGGCACGCCGGTCTGGTCTCCGCGTGGTGACTTGATTGCCTTTACCAAGCAGAACAAAGGTCGCTTCCACATCGGTGTTATGCGCACGGATGGCAGCGAAGAGCGCCTTTTGACCGCGTCGTTCCTGGACGAAGGTCCCACATGGTCGCCAAACGGGCGGGTCATCATGTTCACCCGCGAAACGCAGGGGGCAAGCGGTCGATCGACGCTTTACTCTGTGGATATTTCGGGCCGTAACTTGCGTCCTGTTAGAACGCCGGATGGCGGTAGCGACCCGTCTTGGGGGCCACTGCAGAATTGATCGGAACAGACAGCAGGTAAAGTTCACAACAAACCCGCAATGTGATAGAAGCGCGGCAATAAACAACGAAACACGAGGCACTTGAGATGAAACTGTTGAGCAAAGTCGCGGCAATTGGGGCGCTGACCCTGATTGCGGCCTGTTCCAATAATGATCCGTCGGCTCTGGGTGGCGGCGCTGGTGGCAGCGGCGCGCTGGTTCCGGGCTCACCCAGTGATCCGCGCTCACCGGCTTATTTCCAGCAGACAGTTGGTGACCGGGTTCTGTTCGCGGTCGATCAGTCCACGCTCAGCCCGCAGGCGCAGACGATTCTGCAAGGGCAGGCCGATTGGCTGCTCGCCAATCCGGATTTTGTCGCCAATATCGAAGGCCATGCGGACGAGCAGGGCACGCGCGAATACAACCTTGCGCTTGGAGCTCGCCGGGCCAATGCGGCGCGGGAGTATCTGATCTCGCGCGGGGTGGCAGGCAACCGGTTGACCACCGTCAGCTATGGCAAGGAACGCCCGATCGAAATTTGCAGCACCGAGGATTGCTATTCGAAAAACCGCCGCGCGGTGACGGTGCTGACCGGTTCAACCTTGGGGTAAGATGATGCGAATTGCAGGTTTGGTTCTGGCGGCGGTCGTGACCGTCGCTGGTATGGCACAGGCACAGGATCAGCAGACGCTGGCGGATATCCGTCAGGAATTAACCGTGCTGCATGTGGAAATTCAGCGTCTCAAGCGCGAGTTTTCAACCACTGGTTCCACTGCGCCAAACCTGTCCGGCAGTTCCGTGCTTGAGCGCGTTGATGCGATCGAGGCCGAACTACAGCGCCTGACTCGTCAGACCGAGCAGTTGAACCAACGGGTGCAGAATGTCGTGACCGATGGCACCAACCGTATCGGTGATTTGGAGTTTCGTCTGGTTGAACTTGAAGGCGGTGATCTGAGCGCGCTGGGCGAAACCTCAACGCTGGGTGGTGAGACATCGACCGATGTGGCTGTGGCACCCACCCCCAACCCTACGCAACCCACGGTCACTGATCAGGGTGAGCTTGCAGTCGGTGAACAAGCGGATTTTGATGCCGCTTCGCAGGCCCTGGTGGATGGAGATTTCCAGACCGCGGCCGATCTGTTTGCGCAATTCGACCAGTCCTATCCGGGCAGCCCGCTGGCGAGCCAAGCCAACCTGCGGCGCGGGCAGGCGCTGAAAGGGGTGGGCGATACACGCGAAGCGGCGCGCGCCTTTCTGGCCAGCTTCACGGGCGACTCCGAAGGACCTCTGGCACCCGAGGCGTTGTTTGAGTTGGGCGCAGCGCTTGGACAGCTGGGCCAAACCGATCAGGCTTGCATCACCCTCGGCGAAGTTGGCGTACGGTTCCCGACCTCGGCGCCAGCAGCTTCGGCCACACAGGAAATGGCAACACTGGGCTGTTCTTGACCTCTGACGCCGATACGCTTCGGGCCAATTTGCGGGCAGGTCTGCCCGATCCACTGCCGCGCCGTCTGGGGGTGGCGGTATCAGGGGGCAGTGATTCGACTGCCCTGTTGCGATTACTTGTTGATATCGCGCGACAAGAGCAGATCGAGCTGTTTGCGGCGACCGTTGATCACGGCCTGCGAGCTGAATCTGCGTCAGAGGCCTTGGCCGTCGCGACACTGGCGCAGCGTTTAGGCATTCCCCATGAAACGCTGAAATGGCAGGGGTGGGATGGATCCGGAAATCTGCAGGATCAGGCGCGGCGTGCGAGATACCGGTTGCTGGTCGCGTGGGCCGAATCGAAGGGCCTAGAGGCAGTTGCGCTGGGCCACACGGAGGATGATCAGGCTGAAACGGTACTGATGCGGCTGGCCCGTGCTTCGGGCGTTTCGGGGCTTTCGGCCATGGCTGTATCGCGAAAAGAAGGTCGGGTCACATTGCTGCGCCCCTTGCTGTCCACAACACGCTCAAATCTTCGGGAATATCTGACTGCGCAGGGTATCTCGTGGATTGATGATCCGTCGAATCAGGACCCTCGTTTTGACCGGATCAAAGCCCGCCAGGCACTTTCCGGATTAAATCAAATCGGGATCACGGCAGAGTCATTATCACGGGTCGCTGAAAATATGGCACAAGCGCGTGAAGCATTGGCGCAATACGCGCAGGAATCCGCTCTCCGGTTTATCACGGTGGCGGATGGCGATCTTTGCATCGATCGCGATGGGTTCGAAACTCTGCCCGAAGAAATCTGTCGTCGGCTTGTGATTGCGTCTGTTTCATGGATCACGGGGGAGAATATCCGCCGCGACACAAAGCGGTGGATCAGGTGTTGGATGCAATTTCGTCTGCTAAGACGGCCACCCTGGGGGGATGCATTATAATCCCGGAAGGCAAAAAAACTTGGATTTGCAGAGAGCTAAAGGCCGTCACCAAACAGCGCGCGCGACCCTCAGAGCCGTGGGACCAGCGATGGATTCTATCCGGGCCCAAAACTGAAGATGCAGAAATTCGGGCACTTGGTGAGGATGGTGTTTTGCAGCTGGAAAACTGGCGCTCTGCGGGAAAACCTCGTGCTGTCGTGCTGTCGACGCCCTCAGTCTGGGTTGAAGGCATGCTATTGGCGGCACCTCTGGCCGGTTTTGCAAATGAATGGCGGGCCGAACTGCTTCCTGAAAGGTCTGACTTCGACGCAGTGATTTTATCTCATTGAACCTGCCACAATCCTCTCTATTTTAAGGAACAACCCCGGCAGGTCCCCACCTGCCGAAACCTTTCGGGAGATTTTCCTTGGGCAACGCTCGCAACATCGCCTTCTGGGTCGTTCTGTTTCTGCTGATCCTGGCACTGTTCAACCTGTTCAGTGGACCCAGCGGGTCGCTTCAGAACAATGAACGCACCTATTCCGAATTCGTCAGCGCCGTGGACGCCGGAGACGTCACCAGCGTCACGCTAGATGGCGAACAGATCCGCTATCGCACGAATGAGAATCAGGACTTTGTCACCATCAAACCCACCGATGCCGAGGTGACGAAGCTGCTGATCGACAAGAACATCCCCGTACGTGCTGAAAAACAGCAGCAATCGGGTTTCCAGTCGTTCCTGATCACGCTGCTGCCCTTCCTGCTGCTGATCGGTGTCTGGGTCTATTTCATGAACCGGATGCAAGGTGGTGGCAAAGGTGGCGCGATGGGTTTTGGCAAGTCCAAGGCCAAGATGCTGACCGAAAAGCATGGCCGGGTGACGTTCGACGACGTTGCGGGCATCGACGAGGCCAAGGAAGAGCTGGAAGAGATCGTGGAATTCCTGCGCAACCCGCAGAAATTTTCGCGTTTGGGCGGTAAGATTCCCAAAGGCGCGCTGCTGGTTGGCCCTCCGGGCACTGGTAAGACGCTGCTTGCCCGTGCGATTGCGGGCGAGGCGGGTGTGCCGTTCTTTACGATCTCAGGTTCCGATTTCGTTGAAATGTTCGTTGGTGTTGGTGCATCGCGTGTACGTGACATGTTCGAGCAAGCCAAGAAGAACGCGCCTTGTATCGTCTTCATCGACGAAATCGACGCCGTGGGGCGCCATCGTGGTGCTGGCTATGGCGGCGGTAACGACGAACGCGAACAGACTCTCAACCAGCTGCTGGTTGAGATGGACGGTTTCGAGGCCAATGAAGGCGTGATCATTCTGGCGGCCACCAACCGGAAGGACGTTCTGGACCCTGCGCTGCTGCGTCCGGGCCGGTTTGACCGCAACGTGACTGTTGGCAACCCCGACATCAAAGGCCGCGAAAAGATTCTGGGCGTGCACGCGCGCAAGACGCCTCTGGGCCCCGATGTCGACCTGCGCATTATCGCGCGCGGCACGCCGGGCTTTTCGGGTGCTGATCTGGCGAACCTCGTGAACGAGGCCGCGTTGATGGCCGCCCGCGTCGGTCGTCGCTTTGTCACCATGGAGGACTTTGAGAACGCCAAAGACAAGGTGATGATGGGGGCCGAGCGCCGTTCGATGGTGCTGACGCAGGACCAGAAGGAAAAAACCGCCTATCACGAGGCCGGCCATGCCGTTGTGGGTCTGGAACTGCCGCTGTGCGATCCGGTCTATAAGGCGACCATCATTCCGCGCGGTGGTGCGCTGGGTATGGTTGTGTCACTGCCCGAAATGGATCGTCTGAACTATCACCGCGATGAGTGTGAGCAGAAGCTGGCCATGACTATGGCAGGCAAGGCCGCCGAGGTGATTAAATACGGCGAAGATCACGTGTCGAACGGCCCTGCGGGCGATATCATGCAGGCCAGCCAGTTGGCCCGCGCCATGGTGATGCGCTGGGGCATGTCCGACAAGGTCGGCAACATCGACTATGCCGAGGCGCATGAAGGCTATCAGGGCAACACCGCCGGGTTCTCGGTATCGGCTCATACCAAAGAGCTGATTGAAGAAGAGGTAAAGCGCCTGATCCAGCAAGGCTATGAACGCGCGCACAAGATCCTGACCGACAAGAACGAGGAATGGGAGCGACTGGCGCAAGGCCTGCTTGAGTATGAGACCCTGACCGGCGATGAGATCAAGCGCGTCATGAATGGCGAACCGCCCACCGAAAGCGATGATGAGGGTGACAGCCCCGATGAGGGTAACGCCCCCAGCGTAACTGCCATCCCGAAGACCAAGTCCAAGAAATCGCCGCCAGATGGCGGGATGGAACCAGAACCCACCGCATAATTGCAAAACCCGGAGCCAGCCTCCGGGTTTTCTCTTTTCATCAGGGCGTTGCCGGGCATTATGCCTACAAACCTGCAGATGAATGGGGGCATCTCATGCCGTTCTTATGTGAAACTGAATATTCAGCCGAGGTGGTATGGCTGGGCCATGTTCCAGCAGGCCAGTCTTTGCGGGCCAAGCCTGTCAACGATTTGGACCTGAATTTTGATGGCGTTCAGGGGGAACGGCATCAGGGGCTCAATAGGGCGTCCTGTGTTCGAGTAGCGAATCTCTATCCAAAGGGCACCGAGATCCGGAATGTGCGGCAACTGTCAGTGCTGTCGGCAGAGGAATTGGGTGATATTGCGGCTGAGATGGAGTTGGCAACGCTTGATCCGTCTTACCTTGGGGCTTCGATTGTCCTGAAGGGCATTCCCGATTTCTCTCATATCCCTCCATCTTCGCGGTTGAAGGCCGAGAGCGGGTTGACGATCACTGTGGACATGGAAAACGCCCCCTGCGTTCTTCCGGGCCGCGAGATCGAGGCAGATCACACTGGTTACGGGGCTGCATTCAAACCTGCGGCCAAAGGGCGACGCGGGATAACGGCTTGGGTCGAACGCCCGGGAGCTCTGAAACGCGGCGACAAGATGCAATTGTTTGTGCCGGATCAGCCCCTTTGGAACCCATAGGTTCAATCCGTTTCCGATTTGCGCATTACGATTTCTCGCAACGCCGTTTCGCGGCATGAAAATGTCGGAATCCTTAGCCATCAGTGTTGTGTACATCAGTATATGTTGCGCAGCGCCGACGCCCGTGCGTCGGTTTTGCACGGAATTCAATCAGGGACCCTGCCCAATGAGCTACAAATCCGACATTGAGATTGCCCGCGAGGCGAACAAAAAGCCGATTCAGGAAATCGGCGCGAAGCTGGGTATCTCCAGCGATGATCTGCTGCCTTACGGCCATGACAAGGCCAAAGTCAGCCAGGACTTCATCAACTCGGTACAGGACCGCGAAGACGGCAAGCTGATCCTGGTGACCGCGATCAACCCAACCCCCGCAGGTGAAGGCAAGACCACCACCACCGTAGGTCTGGGCGACGGCTTGAACCGCATCGGCAAGAACGCGATGATCTGTATCCGCGAAGCTTCGCTTGGCCCGAACTTCGGCATGAAGGGCGGCGCCGCAGGTGGCGGTTACGCGCAGGTTGTTCCGATGGAAGAAATGAACCTGCACTTCACAGGTGACTTCCACGCCATCACCTCGGCCCACTCGCTGCTGTCGGCGATGATCGACAACCATATCTATTGGGGTAACGAGCAGGAAATCGACACACGCCGCGTTGCATGGCGCCGCGTCGTCGACATGAATGACCGTGCTCTGCGTCAGATCACGGCGTCTCTGGGCGGCGTGTCGAATGGTTTCCCGCGTGAAGCAGGCTTTGACATCACCGTGGCGTCCGAAGTCATGGCGATCCTCTGCTTGGCAAACGACTTGAAAGATCTGGAGAAGCGTCTGGGCGACATCATTGTTGCTTACCGCCGCGACAAGACCCCGGTTTACTGCCGCGATATCAAGGCAGAAGGTGCAATGACCGTTCTGTTGAAAGACGCGATGCAGCCGAACCTGGTGCAGACGCTGGAAAACAACCCGGCTTTCGTCCACGGCGGCCCGTTTGCAAACATCGCGCACGGCTGTAACTCGGTTATCGCAACCAAAACCGCTCTGAAAGTGGCCGACTATGTTGTCACCGAAGCGGGCTTTGGTGCTGACCTCGGTGCCGAGAAGTTCATGAACATTAAGTGCCGCAAGGCGGGTATTGCTCCATCGGCAGTGGTACTGGTTGCCACCGTGCGCGCGATGAAAATGAATGGCGGCGTGGCCAAGGCTGACTTGGGTGCGGAAAACGTCGACGCTGTGAAATCAGGTTGCGCCAACCTGGGTCGCCACATCGAAAACGTCAAATCCTTCGGTGTTCCGGTTGTCGTCGCGATCAACCACTTCGTCACCGACACCGATGACGAAGTTCAGGCGGTCAAGGACTACTGCGGCGAGCATGGTGTTGAGGCGATCCTGTCGCGTCACTGGGAGCTGGGTTCGGATGGCTCTGCGCCTTTGGCGGAAAAAGTTGTCGAAATCGTCGAAAACGGCGCCGCGAACTTCTCACCGATCTACCCTGACGACATGTCGCTGTTCGAGAAGATCGAAACCATCGCCAAGCGTATTTATCGCGCCGACGAAGTTCTGGCCGACAACAAGATCCGCAACCAGCTGCGCGAATGGGAAGAAGCAGGCTATGGCAATCTGCCGGTCTGCATGGCGAAAACCCAGTATTCGTTCTCGACCGACCCAACCCTGCGCGGCGCGCCTACCGGACACTCGGTTCCGGTGCGTGAGGTTCGCCTTTCCGCTGGTGCCGGTTTCATCGTCGTTGTCTGCGGTGAGATCATGACCATGCCCGGTCTGCCGCGCAAACCGGCCGCCGAAACCATCTGCCTTAACGACGCAGGTGAGATCGAGGGCTTGTTCTAAGCGCTCAAATAAGACATCTCGTGGTCCGGGGATATCCCCGGGCCGCAGGAGACCAAAATGCCCACTCTGATACCTCCGCAAGACTGTCATTCGATGCAGGAATTGCGGCCTCAGATCGACAAGCTGGACCGCCAATTGATTGGATTGCTGGTAACGCGCGCAACCTATATCGACCGCGCGTCGCAACTGAAACCCGGCGAGGGCCTGCCAGCCCGCATCCCGGAACGTGTCGAAGATGTGGTGCAGCGCGTCCGCAAGAGCTCGGATGAGTTGGGTATGGACCCCGATCTTGCCGAAAAGCTCTGGCGTATACTGATTGATTGGTCGATTGCCCGCGAAGAACGCGTGCTCGGCCCAGACTGAAGAAACGGGCGCCTAGTGCGCCCGATCCGTTTTGTGAAAGAAGGGATCAAAGAATGGTAGCGCAGGTTATCGACGGAAAGGCCTTTGCCGCCAAAGTGCGCGCGCAGGTGGCTGACCAGGTTGCAAAGCTGAAAGAAGAGAACGGCATCACCCCCGGTCTGGCGGTGGTTCTGGTGGGCGAAGACCCGGCCAGCCAGGTCTATGTCCGTTCTAAGGGCAAGATGACCGTCGAGGTCGGCATGAACTCGTACGAGCACAAGCTGGATGTGGACACGTCCGAGGCGGACCTGCTGGCGCTGATTGACAAACTGAACAATGACCCTGCGGTGCACGGCATTCTGGTGCAACTGCCGCTGCCCAAGCATCTGAACGAAGATCTGGTGATCAACTCGATCGATCCGGCAAAGGACGTGGACGGGTTCCACATCTCGAATGTGGGCCTGTTGGGAACAGGTCAGAAGTCAATGGTGCCGTGCACTCCGCTGGGATGTCTGATGATGTTGCGCGATCACCACGGCTCTTTGTCCGGCATGGATGCTGTAGTGATCGGTCGGTCGAACATCGTGGGCAAGCCGATGGCGCAGTTGCTTCTGGGCGACAGTTGCACCGTGACCATCGCGCATAGCCGCACCAAAGATCTTCCCGATGTTGTGCATCGTGCTGATATTGTGGTCGCCGCAGTTGGTCGCCCCGAGATGGTTCCGGGTGACTGGATCAAGGAAGGCGCAACCGTGATCGATGTCGGCATCAACCGGATCGAACGCGACGGCAAGAACAAGCTGGTTGGCGACGTTGACTACGCCACTGCGGCAGAACGCGCTGGTGCGATTACCCCTGTTCCCGGCGGAGTTGGCCCTATGACGATCGCCTGCCTCCTTGCGAACACGCTCACCGCGGCTTGCCGCGCAAACGGCTTGCCTGAACCTGAAGGTCTGACTGCTTAATAGCAGCCTCGGTGTTCAATCCGGGCGCAACGTCCATGATTGAATTGGCCGGAGAGCGAAAAGCTCTCCGGCCTTTTTCATTAGATTAGGATATTTATATAACTACATCTTGACTTGACCTAGCGTCGGTCGGTGATAATCCTTCTATTCCAGCCGTTTAAGGGGTTATAATCCTGTCTGTTCGTGTTTCATGGTTTTACCTTTGGCGAGGTGCGTTACCTGGTATGATGAAGCTGAGTCCGATCTTCTCGTTAATAAGCCTTCAACGGGTAGTGGCGGGCCTCGTTTTTATTCCTTTATTGGCGTATTCCTTTGCCCCCTTTCGGGATATGACACTGCCATTCAGTCAGCGGATGGTGTTCTGGACAGGTGTTATGCTGCTCGCGCTTGCAGCGACTTGGTCGGCTGGAAAGCTGGTACGCGAACGGCTAAATCGATCCGGATTGCTGGTCCGTGATTTTGCCTTCGTCCTGTTGATCCTGACATTGTTTGCACCATCACTGTGGTTTCTGACCTGGATTCTGTTCACGCTAAATGGATTGATGGCACCGGGCATATTGAAAGTCGCCCCTTATGGTCTTCTCTTCGCCACCGGACTTTTGCTGGTGCGTCAGCGGGAAGAAACCGCAGCACCGGTATTCGAACCCAGACCACGTCTTTTCAATCGTTTGCCCGCCACTTTCAAGGGGCAGGTTTATCGGTTAACCGTGCGCGATCACTATGTCGACGTGGTCACGTCCGATGGTACGTTTAAAATCCGCTCGCGCTTTACCGACGCGATTGCCGAGATGGAGCCGGTACAAGGCCATTGTACGCACCGTTCACACTGGGTCGTGGATTCGGCGATTGTTGGGGTCGAAAAAGAAAAGGGAAAATCCTTTTTGCACCTAAGCAACGGCGATCAGGTTCCTGTCAGCAGGAAATACAAGCAACAGCTCGTGGACGACGGGTTGCTCTAGAACCTATCTGGGCATCGGGATGAGTTGAGGCTGCGCACCGGTCAGAATTGCCCGCGCATCCGGTGCCATGATGCCGCTCAGAGCCTCTGCTGAACTGCGCAACCCCCCAGTGTAAGCGCCATAAGCTGGAAGGATCAGACGTGATTGATCCAACAAAAAAGCCGGTCGGGTGATCGAGCGCCCTCGGGCATTCAGGTTAACTTTGGGGTGGTAGTGGCCCGAGATTTCACCTGCACTGTTTTGCTGGGCGATATGGCGAAAAATCAGATCGTGGCAAGCCCACTCGGACAGATGTGTGCCGCCCATTTCTACCGGGCCGGGGTCATGGTTCCCTTCAATCCAGATCCAACGCCGCCCAGCCTGCATTGCTGTGATCTGTTGCCTATCCTCGGCAGCCAACGCGCCCGAGGCATCGAGATCGTCAAAGCTGTCCCCCAAACAGATGACCGTCGTGGCACCGGTACTGGCAAGATCACTTGCCAATCGGGTCAATGTTTCGCGGCTGTCATACGGCGGCAATGTCGGGCCGCCCCTGCGGGCGATCCGTTCGGATTTGCCTAAATGCAGATCGGAAACACAGAGCAGGCCCTGTTCCGGCCACCATAGTGCGCCCGACCCAAGCGCAGTCAAGTCTTGGCCAGAAAATGAAAACGCGATCTTGTTCATGATCCGTTCTTCATACGATTTTGCGGATTGCGCAAGTGGTTTATGCCGGTTGCAATCCGGCGGCCTGCAGTAACCGGGCACTTTCTTCCGCAAGCAGGCGTTCCTCGGCTTCACCCTTGACGGGGACTTTGCCAACTTCGAGGAACAGAGGCGCCGCCAGGGGTGAGACGCGGTCTAGCCGCAGCAGGTCAATCCGGTCTCCGATCCGGGCGACCATGGCTTCGATCCGTCCGAAATCGACCAACCCGCGCATGGCCTCTTCGCGGGTGATTTGCATCAGCAGATGGTCAGGATCGTATTTCAGCAAGGTGTCATAGAGGATATCTGACGAAAATGTCGCCTGCCGACCACTCTTGCGCTGCCCACCAGTGTTGCGTTCAATGAGGCCCGCGATTGTGGCCGAAGCACGAAAGGTACGCTTCATCACGGCGTTACCCGCCAGCCAAGTCTCCAATCCTTCTCGTAGCGCGTCCAACTGAAATAGTGGGCGCGGATCGGTCACCGCATCCAGCCCCCAGATTAAGGTGGCATAGTCAGTGGCTACAAATCCCAGCGGCGCAAGGCCGGTTTCCTCCATGCGTTTGGTCAACAGCAAGCCCAGCGTCTGTTGCGCATTGCGGCCGGCAAATCCGTAGACGCATAGATGCTCGCGCCCCCTGTCAGGGAAGCTTTCAATCAACAGGCGGTCACTTTGCGGCAGGCGTGATATCTCGCGCTGAAGACCCAGCCATTCGGCAGTGTGGCCTGGCAACTGAGGCCAATCCGGCTGTGCGAACATCCGTAGGATTCGGTCGCTCAGCTGGGTGGACGTGGCGAACTTGGTACCCGAAAAGGTCGCGATCTTGGGCTTGCGGTCAGCGCGGCGGCTGACCTCGACCACCATCTCTCGCAGACCCTCATAGCGGACGATCTGACCACCGATCAGAAAGGTATCACCAGGGGTTAGCGAGGCCGCGAATCCCTCCTCTACCTCACCCAGAGGCTTGCCCCCGCGATTGCGCTTAAGCCGAACCTTCAGCGTGTCGGTGTCCTGAATCGTGCCAAGGTTCATGCGGATACGCTGTGCCGCCCTCGGGTCGCGCAATTGCCACGCTCCATCCGGGTGCTGCTGAAGCCTCTGCCACCGATCATAGGCTCGCAGGGCATATCCACCGGTGGCGCAGAATTCCAAACAGGCATCGAATTCAGCACGGGTGATCTGCGCATAAGGCCCGGCAGCCGTCATTTCGGCGTAGAGTGCATCTGCATCAAACGGTCCCGCAGCGGCGGCGATCAGAATATGCTGGCACAAAACGTCCCTGGGTCCTGGCCCGCGGGGGTCGCCATCCAGATCATGTTCTTGCACAGCTTCCAGTGCAGCAACACATTCGACCACTTCGAACCGGTTGGCTGGGACGAGAATAGCTTTGGAAGGGGCATTGTAGCGGTGATTTGCGCGCCCGATCCGCTGCACCAGCCGCTTGACGTTCTTCGGCGCGCCGATCTGGATCACCAGATCCACATCGCCCCAGTCGATCCCCAGATCGAGGCTGCCGGTGCAGACAATTGCCCTCAGATCACCCCTGACCATCGCGGCCTCGACCCGTTCGCGTTGTTGCCGATCCAGGCTGCCGTGATGAATGCCAATGGGCAGAGCGTCGTCGTTGGCGAGCCAGAGGTTGTGAAAGAAAATCTCGGCCTGCGCCCGAGTATTGTGAAAGATAAGTGTCGTCTTGTGCTTTTTGATCTGCTCCATCACAGCGGGGATGGAATAGGCTGCGCCACCGCCCGACCATGGCGGCATCTCTTGTGTTTGCAGCATCGAGATATCGGGGTCAGGGCCGGGATCAGCCTGAATAATTCGGCAAGGATCGGGATTGCGGGCTAGAAATCGTGCGATGCCTTCGGGGTCTTCAACCGTGGCGGACAAGCCTACGCGGCGCAGATCGGGGCAGAGTGTCTGCAATCGTGCCAGCGCCAGCATCAATTGATCCCCCCGTTTGCTTTCTGCCAGTGCATGTATTTCGTCGACAACAATGCGCTGGACCCCAGCAAACATGCGCGGAGCATCTTCGTATGAAGTAAGTAACGCCAGACTCTCGGGCGTGGTCAGAAGGATATGTGGAGGATCGGCGCGCTGGCGTTTCTTCTGCGTGGCCGATGTGTCGCCGGTGCGATCTTCGATCCGAATTGGTAGGCCGATTTCCTCGACGGGAACGCGCAGATTGCGCCTGATATCCGCTGCCAGCGCCTTGAGAGGAGACACATAAAGCGTGTGCAATCCGTCATGCTGCCCCAGCGCCAACTCGGCCAAGGAAGGCAGAAACCCGGCCATGGTTTTGCCGCCACCAGTTGGAGCGATAAGTAGGGTCGCGGGATCATTCGCCCGCTCAAACATGTCTTGCTGATGTGGATGAATCGACCAGCCTTTGTTCGAAAACCAGTTTTGGATTGCCGGGGGAATCTGCACCATCCGGCAAACCTAGCGCAGCCCTCAGGCCATGGAAACCAGGACAAGGGGATCAGTGAATGATCTTTTCTTCCTTAACGAACATGTTGGCCCAGGCTCGGTCGATCAGGTCAGGACTCATCTGATAAGGGATACCCTCAAACTCGCAGATTGAGATCATCTGGTCGATCAGGAAGATCGGCTGATAGTTGGCGTAGATGTTGTTGATGGTCGGGTATTTGACCTTCAGCAAATGCACTAGCGCCGCCTCGTCTAGTGGCATACCGCGCTTGCGGGCGACCATGGCAAAGATCTTCAGGAAGTTCTCTTGGTTCGGGCCGTCGATTTTGATCTTGAAGAAAATCCGGCGCAGGGCCGCTTGGTCGAAAATCTCATTCGGGTGGAAGTTGGTCGAAAAAATAACCAGCGTGTCGAATGGTACTTCGAACTTCTCACCCGATTGCAGGCCAAGGATATCCTTGCTTTCTTCAAGCGGAACAATCCAGCGGTTGATCAGGGCCTGAGGGGGCTCTGCCTGACGTCCAAGGTCGTCCACGATGAAGATGCCGCCGGTGGATTTCAGCTGCAAAGGCGCCTGATAGGTACGCGCGGTGGGGTTGTAGACCAAATCCAGCATGCTCAGTGACAGTTCACCACCAGTCACAACGGTGGGGCGTTCGCATTGAACATAGCGAGTGTCGAACCGCTTGCGGCGGCGCAGACTGTTGGGATCGTCCTCTTCTTGCTCGATCGCGGTGTGCACGATCGGGTCGTAGACCGTAATCACCTGACCGGCATATTCGATAGCGCGCGGAACATAGACGTTGTCCCCCAAAGCATCGCGAATGCCGTTCGAGATCGAGGATTTACCATTGCCCGGAGGGCCATACATCAGAATTGAGCGGCCGGCGCTGACCGCCGGGCCCAGATGATCCAGCAGGCTGTCGGGCAGAACAAGATGGCCCATCGCGCCGGTTAGCTGGTCGCGGGTGACTTGAATGTTGCGGATCGACTGGCGCTTGACCTGCTCGCGGTAAACATCGAGCGGCACCGGCATCGCACCGAAATATTCAGACTGGCTCAACGCGTCCAACGCCCGCGCTTTGCCCGCATCGGTCAGCTGATAGCCCATTTCATTGCCGGAGTTGGCGTTCAGAGTCCCGGTCGCTTCAAGCAGTTTCTGCTCGCGTGCGATATCAACTAGTTCCTGTGTCACGGACCCGGGCAGACAGATGGCACCCGCAATTTCGCTGACCGTATCCACGTTCTTGCGAAAGACGGTCTTCAACAGAATGTCCCGCATCATCACCAGCGGAAGTTGCATTTCTCCCAGGCCTTTAGGGGCGGGGGGGCAATCACAGAGGAGGTCTGCATATTCATGAGCGGGGCTCGTCCATCCAAAAATCACGCCAAAGGCCCTTGCGGGGCCGCTTTGGAAGAATTTGGCGCGGATTTGTGGCAGGACAAAGGCGCGGGCAAGGCGCGCTGATGATTGTTCACGATCCGTGGATTATGCCCAAAATCAAATAAACAACGAGGCTGCCAGCCAGCGTCAGACCCATGGGGAACTGTTTGCCGCGATCCCAGCTTTCCCAATGTGGCGCGATCTGGCGCAGCCGGGTGTATTTCGCCAACCGGTGGGCAAAGAACGCTCCCAGCAGAGTTGCCGTCAGAATCACCATGACCCACATCAGGTCACCGACCCAGACAAACGCTGCGGCAGCGGCGCAGAACTTCGCGTCTCCGGCCCCCATCACACCAGCTGCATTTAGCACGATGCCGATAACAAGAACGAAAACCATGTGAAGCAGCTGCCATCCGTAGACAGGCAGAGACAGGCTTAACGGCCCGATGTTGCCGGGGATCCACGGACCGGACCACGGTGGCAATGCGATAAGCCCGACGATGAGATAAACAACCGCCAGCGCGATGACCGCGTGGTTCTTGATCCGCATCTCACGCATATCCGTAAAGGCAACGTAGAAACAGATCGGCAGAACAAAGGTAGAAACCACGCCGCCGCTGCCGCTGGTATGATCATGGATCAGGCGTCCTCAAGGGCCCGAAGCGAGCGGACCGCCTCGTCATAATGCTGCGGGTGGGTGGAAATCGCCTCGCGATAGAGGTTCTTGGCCAGGTTGATATTCCCCTGTTTCACGGCTGAAATGGCCATGGTGTTCAACAGTTTCGCCCGTTCGGTCTGCGTCATTGGGACAACAGGGACGCTGTAGTTGCCTTGCGCGCTGCGCGCCAGAACAAGGTTGTTCTTGGCGGTGAACATAGAATTGTCCTGCCTAATGGCGTCGGTAAACAGCCGCTCGGCTTCCGCATATTGCCCGCGCGTTAGTTTGGAATAGCCCCAGTTGTTCATGACTCCGGCAGGGCGGGTCGTCAGGCCCACCGCGGTTTCGTAGTAATGGTCGGCGCGATTCCAGTCTTTTTTGGCATCTGCCACCAGCGCTTCAAGCCGATACCGTTTAAAGGTTTCATATGTAGGGGGGATCTTGTCCAATGTCGCCTTTGCGCCATCCCAATTGCCGCTGCGAATCTGAGCATCAGCGTATTCGACACGGTCGGCGTTGTTGGCCCCTTTCATGCTCAGCACACGTTTCCACGCGGCGGAAGCTTCAGTGCTGCGCTTGGCACGGGTCAGCGTGATCGCTAGTCCTCGTTGCAGGTCGATGCGGTCGGGGTTCTTGGCGGCCGCACTTTGGAAATAGGTCACCGCCTCATTGGGATCGGCCGCATTCAGCATCACGTCATTCAGGTTGGTCTCGTCGATGACGTTCACTTCCTGAAAAGTACGTTCAACCTTTTCCTCTTCGGTTTCCTTTGCGCAGGCGGCCAAAACCAGCCCGCACGCCAGCATCGTCGGAATCAAGAAGGGTTGGCGCATTTTTGTGCGTCCTTTACTGCTCTGCCTCTATTACTGGATTTTACGCAGAACAAATTGCCCGTTGCCGCGCTGCTCCAGTTCAAATTCTTGTTCTTGTGGGGTATTATTAACAGGATTTTCCATTTTTGCGAGTGCTAACCGCAGATTGTCGCGGATTGCGTCACTTTCGCCATTGTCCAGCGCATAGGCTCTGCGGAACATCTGCGCGGCTTCGGCATATTCGCCCGTTTCCACCAAGAAAACACCCAGGTTGTTCCATGCCACAGGCCACTCGGGATCGTCCTCGACAGCACGACGCAATAGCGGTTCAGCTTGGCCAATCCGGCGCAATCCCAAATTAGCTGTCCCAAGCGAAGTCAGGATTTGCGGGGTCATACCCTGTTGCAACGCGGCACGAGTGAAGGATTCAAGTGCAAGCTCATATTCGCCCGCCGCCATCAATCGGTTTCCGACGGTCACCTCATCTACCGCAGGCCCATCTGGGTCGACGCCAGGGGCAAACGGATCGTCTGTCGCGCCTGTTTCAGTGCAAGAGGCCACCATGGTGAAAACCATGGCGGCCTGAATTGTCATACGAAGGTGCCAACAACCTGATTTGGCAACCCAGCGAAGAAGCGGGAAGGCGTTATCGGTTTCCAAACTCCATAATACCTTTTGCCGAAGGTCCAACAAGGATGACCAGCAGAGGAGGGACGGTCAACATCATTGTCGCAAGGGTCATTTTGGTTGGCAACTTATTCGCTGCCTCTTCGGCGCGCATCACGCGTTTGTCACGCATTTCATCGGCATAAACCCGCAACGCTTCGGCAATGGATGTCCCGAATGTCGCTGATTGGATCATCACGGTGACGAACGCACTGACGTCCTGAACGCCGCATCGCGTCGCGAAGTCGCGCAAAACGGTGTCTTTTTCTTTACCCGCTTTCATTTCGTAGGCGACAACCTCGAACTCAAGCGCGATGTCTGGGTAAGATGCTTTCATCTCGGACGCGACCCTTACAATGGCCTGATCCAGGGACTGCCCGGCCTCGACGCATACCAACATCAGATCGAGCGTATCAGGAAAACCTTTTACGATCGCTTCTTTGCGTTCCTCTACGCGCCGCGTGATCCAGTATCTAGGCACGAAGTATCCCGCAGTACCAGGTCCGAGTACGCGTATGAGGATTTGTGTTGAGTCAAATTCCTGATCGCCGGCAAACACGGTAACCAGTGAGACGCCGATCAGTATTCCGATTATGCCCAATGCGAACTGAGCGAAGTGATAGAAACGAACCGCGTCCTTGGACTGGTAGCCGGCTTGCCGTAGCTTGAGCTGAACAGCGGTATACTCTTCCTCATTCTTTGGTTCGAGGAAATTGGCAAATTTTTCAAGCTGCTCGTTTCGGCTGGCGGTTCTGAGCCGTTCTTTCTTCTCTTTTTTATTGTTTTTGGGCGGTGAATTTGACCGCTGCAACTTCTTTAGTGGGTCTTCCGGCTGGTTCAGCATCAGCGGGATTGTGACCAGGATCATGAACAATCCCAAAACGCCCACGACAATCAGCGGACCGAATTCACCCAAGTTCTGCTTCAACAGCTCATTGATCTGGTTCAAAAATTCCATCTTTGGGCCTCTTAAACCTTAATGTCGGTCAGGATACGCATGACGATCAGGTTCAGGGTCAGCGTGATACCGACAAAGAAACATGCCGGAATGAAAAGCGGATCGTCGATTACGGCGTCGTAGTAGTTCGGGTCCTTAACCATGATGAACAGAAGACAGGCGACCGGGAAACCCGACAGGAATTTGCCCGACCATTTGGCTTCGGCGGTGATAGCGTTCACCCGGCGGAACAGTCGGAAACGTGCGCGGATCACCTTGGCCAATCCGGCCAAAATATCGGCAAGGTTACCCCCCGATTGTTGCTGGATCGAAACGGCGACGGCCAAAAACCGTAAATCCTGCATATCCAGCCGCTCTGCCATATCCTTGAGTGCTTCACCGACATCCCGGCCATAAGCGGATTCATCCGAGATAACACCGAACTCTGTCGCAAGGGGGTCCTCGACCTCGTTAGCAACGATTTGGATCGAGGAAACAAATGGGTTTCCGACGCGAAGTGACCGAACCATCAGTTCCACCGCGTCGGGCAATTGTTCTTCAATCAAGGCCATACGTTTATTGGCTTTGTTATTGACCCAAGCGTACACCGCTCCGACCCCGATCGCGACCGATAGAGCCGCCCGAAGCGTCGGTTCGGTCGCTGTTCCTACGCTCAAACCTACAAAAGCCAGCCCTGAAACCAGTGCCATGATCACAATCAACTGCCGAGGAGAGAAGGCGATCGCCGCCTTCTGCGCCTTGTCTGCCAATAGCGAGTAGAGCGGTATGCTCTGCGATTTCATGTGCTGCTGCATTTCCTTGCGCAGCTGCTCCAGTACTTGCTCGCGCCCGACGCCCTTATCGATCATGTCCAGCCTGCGATTGACGCGGCTGTTCAGGCTGATCGATTTTCCGAATGCGACGAGATAGATACCTTCGACCAGGGCAAAAACCCCGACGAAAATCACGATGTAGATGAGCGCCTCGACAGGCAGTTGCATATCTTGGTTCTCCTACATCGTGGTTGGATCGTAGATCGAGGCGGGCAGATCGAAGCCCCACAGACGGAAGCGCTCGGAATAGTGGCTGCGCACACCTGTGGCGGTGAAATGACCGATGATCTTGTTGTCGGGGGTCAGGCCAACACGTTGAAATTTAAATATTTCCTGCATCGAGATGACGTCACCTTCCATGCCGGTAATTTCGGTGATTGATGTCATCCGGCGCGAACCATCCTGCAGACGGCTGGCCTGAACGATCAGATTCACAGCCGACGAGATCTGGCTGCGGACCGCTTTGATCGGCATTTCGATCCCCGCCATGGCGATCATGTTTTCAAGACGCGAGATACCGTCACGGGCCGAGTTCGCGTGGATCGTGGTCATTGATCCGTCGTGGCCGGTATTCATGGCCTGCAGCATATCGATCACTTCGGCGCCACGGGTCTCGCCCACGATGATGCGGTCGGGGCGCATCCGCAGGGCGTTTTTCAAACAATCGCGTGGACTGACCTCGCCTTTGCCTTCAACGTTGGGCGGACGGCTTTCCATCCGACCCACATGGGTCTGCTGCAGCTGAAGTTCCGCGGTATCCTCAATGGTCAGAATGCGCTCGGCGTCGTCGATAAAGCTCGACAGCGCGTTCAGCGTTGTCGTTTTACCGGAACCGGTACCGCCCGAAACAATGATATTCAGACGAGTCGACACGGCGGCTTGCAGATAGGCTGCCATTTCTTCGGTAAACGCACCGAAATTGACCAGATCGTCGATGCCGAGCTTGTCTTTCTTAAACTTACGAATGGAAACAAGCGAACCATCCACCGCGATCGGCGGCACCATCGCATTGAAACGTGAGCCATCAGCCAAGCGGGCGTCAACATACGGGTTGGATTCATCGACACGGCGACCAACGGCAGAAACGATCTTGTCGATGATCCGCATCAGGTGCTTTTCGTCTTTGAACGTGATGTCGCTGATCTCAAGCTTACCGGCCCGTTCGACAAAAATCTGCTGGGGGCCGTTGACCAGAATATCGTTGACCGAGTCGTCTTGTAGCAGCGCTTCCAGCGGCCCGAGACCGGTGACCTCGTCATAAAGCTCTTTGTTTAGCTGGCTGCGGTCTTCACGGTTCAGAACGATGTTGCGGGCTTCCAGAACTTCGCTGGCAATCGCGCTGATTTCTGTCCGCAGTTCTGATTCTTCAGCTTTTTCAAGGGCTGCGAGGTTCAGGTTTTCAAGAAGCTCGCGGTGCAGCTCAAGCTTGATTTCGCCCAGCCGTTCCTTGCGCTTGCGTTCCTTGTCGTTTCCAACAACTTCTGCCGCCTTTTTCTTGACCGGCTTGCGCGCAATTGCGTTGGCAGCTGGTGCCGCAGCTGCTGCTGCCGGGGCCTCGACTTTCGACGCCTGGGTTTCAACCGGCTGCGCCGAAGGCTGTTTTTTGTATCTTGAAAACACGGCAGCTCCCCTTTGAGTTATGCGGCTTCGGCGTCACTACTGCCAAGGCTATGAAGCGATTGAGCCAATTTGGCGATTTCCCGGCGCAGCGGGTTCTTGGCCGCTGAATTTGCCAGCGGTAAACCGTGGTCGCCGCTTTGCATGACGGGTTTGCCGCCATCGGGCAAAAGCAGATCAATGGAAATACCCAGACTTTCACCCATACGTTTAACCCGGCTTTTACCGTTGAGATCGGTAAATTTAGGAGCCCGGTTCATAGCAAACCGCAGTTTGTTGAAGGGTAATTCTTCGGCCTGCAGTGCCCGTTTCAGACGCAATGCGTTCTGGGCCGAGCGCATATCCAGCTCGAGCAAGGCAAAATAGACATGGGCGGCCTGCAGAACCGTTTCTGACCAGTGAACAAGTGTTTTTGGCATGTCTATGACGACATAATCAAAATTCGCGCGTGCGGTGTCGATCACACGCTGAATGTCCTCAGGCGTGATGATGTCCAGCGGCACCATGTCAGATGGTGCCGTTAGAACTTGCAGCTTCTCTTCAAACGTCTGGAGCGCTTGTCCGAAAGAGTCTTCGTCCATCGAATCCGTGTCTGAGAGCATTTCGAACACGGCTTCATGACGAGGCAGATCCAAATAGGTCGAAACTGTGCCGTATTGCAGATCTAGATCGATCAGGCACACTTTCGGGGCTTCTTTGGCTGAAACCGTTGCAAGTTCCCATGCCAGATTGACCGCCATGGTTGTAGAACCAACTCCACCTGCTAGACCCTGCACGACAAAAAGCGCCCCTTCTTTCGAGGAGCCGTTCGTCGCAATAGGCGCTGCTTGTGGTGCCACAACCGGATCGGGTTGTTGCATACGATCGATGGCTTCCTGAAGTTCATTTTCGGGAAGCGGGTAGGGGACAAACTCGTCCGCACCTCTGCGTAGCAGCTGATGCAATGCGGCAGGGGTGACATCCTCGGCGATCAAGACAACCTTAATGCCTTTTTCCTTGGCCTGAGTGATGATCTCACCCATCAGTGTCAGGTTGTCTTCGTCATCGCCGTCCAGCGCCAGCGCTACAAATTGAAGCGTCTTGGCTTCGGGTTGGCTAAAGAACGCAAGCGCTTCGGCAAATCCAAGATCACCCCAGCGTTCGCCCAGCGCAGCTTCCATATCCTCGATCAAAAGGTCGAAGTTCTGGACATCACGGCTGATCGTGCAGGCCAAAATGGCGTTATTATCGTCTTGCGGCGTCGCGCTTGTCATTAACACAATCCTCATCGAGAGGGCTGAGCAAACCATTTGAACGCGAGAAGATTCAGTTCTGGTATGCTGTCGCCCGATGCGGTCGATTTTGGCCGCAGGTCACCCAATTGTTCACAAAGTGGCTTGGAAGTTGGGCGAGAATTGGGCGCAAAAGAACCAATTGTAGGGAAATGGGCGACAATGTCGCCCATCTCCTGTTTATTATTCGCCGCCGCTGGCGTCTTCTTGCCTTTGGATGTAGCTCTGCGGGATCGCGCTTGAGATGTATTCGCGATAGATCACGTCCGCATACTTTCCATCGAGAATATTTGGATGCCGGTCAAAGAAGCCGGATACCTCGGTCACCGTCCGCCTATTGCGTCGATCCCGGTCTTGGGTGGCAACCAATGGTCTGGATTTTCCAAAGGAAACAACGGCTTCCAACCGTGAACGCGAAATGCCCTGTCGTGTCAGGAATGCAACAGCTGCATTGGCGCGGCGCTGGCCCAATCGCTTGTTATATGCGTCAGAGCCAACAGCATCCGTGTGCCCATAGACACGGAACCGCGCCTCGGGGAACTGTTTGATCCAGGCCGCCTGCTGCAACAGGATTCGTTGCGCCGAAGCGTCCAATTGCGCGCTATCGAAGGCAAAGTTGATCTGTGTTGGCACCTCGGCAGCGAAACGCCGCGCGAGGATTTGGCCATACGTCAACTCACCATTCATGACCTGAATGTTGTTCAGTGTAGCGTTACCAAACGTGCCCTGATCGATTTCGTACCCGGCCTCGCGTGTACAACCGGCGACAGCAACCGAAAGACCCAGTGTGATGATCCACTTTTCCATTGGTTCTATCCTCTCTATCAGTCCAGCACGTAGCCGTAAGAGGTGCCAAAATCCTGATTGGCAACTTCAGAGGCTGCACCATTTCCGGCGCGTTCTGTCCGAGAGATCTTGCCGTTTACGAACAGATCGAACTCGCTGGGCGGTTTCACGCGATCGGTCGGCAGGGCAAGCGCCTCGCCACGAGTGGGCGACACCAGATGCGCGGTAATGATGATGATCAATTCGCTCTGCTCACGCTGATACTGAGCGCTCCTGAACAACGCGCCCAATACGGGCACATCGCCAAGCCAGGGAACCTGGCTGTTCAGATCCGTGAAATCATCCTGGATTAGGCCTGCAATGGCAAAGCTCTCACCGTCGCGCAACTCGATGGTTGTCCGTGTTTGACGCGTGATGAAGCTGGGAACATTGTCGCCGTTGATCGTGAAGTTCGCACTCTGGTCGATGCTCGATACTGATGCACCCAGTTCCAGGTTGATCAGGTTGCCATCGACGACGCGCGGAACAAACAGGAGCTGTACGCCAAACTGACGATACTCGATCGCAACGACACCGTCGCCTTGGGGTACTGGGATTGGCACCTCGCCACCGGCAAGGAACTCCGCTTCTTGGCCAGACAGTGCAGAAAGATTCGGTTCTGCCAAGCTGCGAACCAAACCCTTGGTTTCAAGGGCTTCCAAAAGCAGTCGAACCTGCGTCGAACCCGCGCCGAAACCGAATAGAATGGCACCGGAATTTGTCTGAACAAACGGGATGTTGTTCGCCAGTGCGTTGTTCAGTGCGCCCTGGTTATTCAAGGTATTGAAGCCCGCAGTGGTGTCGCCACCGCCAAAGCCCAAGGATGCCGACAAGTTTTTGGCTACAGAGCGGTTCATTTCCGCAAAGCGCACTTTCAGCATGACCTGCTGCACGCCACCGACATTCATCAGGTTCGATACACGTTCAGGGGCATACCGTTCTGCCAACTCAAGCGCACGCGCCAGTTTGGCACTGCTGGAAACTGTTCCCGACAAGACGATCCCATCATTGGCGGTCCGAACCTCGATCTCGCTCACTGGGAAGAATCTGACGCAAGCGTTCTTTGAATTCCGAAACATCAGGGGAAACACGCACACGCACGTTGGTAATCAGATTACCCGCGCCGTCGAACATTGTCAGGGTGGTTGTACCCGGTGCCCGACCGAGAACATAGATAGTGCGGTCCGACAGGGTCGAAATATCCGCTATGCCTGCATTGGCAATGCTGATGTCTGCGAACGGTTGTTCGCTTTCCACCACGATTGCGCGATTTACGGGGACATCCAGCGTTTCCGCCGTACCCTTTTTAACCACGCGAAGATTTTGGGCCCAAGCGGCATCGCCGATTGGGCTCACAACTAGCGACAACCCCAGCAGGGTTGCGCTGATCCAGGAACGTATTGTCATGTGACCTGCCTCTCCGATCACCACTCGATTTTTTTTGGGTCTTATGCCCTATGCTATGAAACCCTGCGACAGAACCAGATTTATTGCAATAATCAATGGTTTCTGGAAAGTTCCTTATGTGGATTATGCGCAACAACACAAAGAAAGAGACCGCGCAAAATGCGCGGTCTTTGTCTCGTAAAGGTCTGAAAATTAGTTAGTTTGTGCAGGGAATTGGGGTCTCTACCGTCTCGCCGCCACGACGGGTGCGGATTGTGCAGACCTTCTCCGGAGCCGCGACGGGGGCCGGGGCCCTCTCTTCAATGCCAAGCAAAGACTGCTGATCGACTTCAACCACCTCTGCCACCTTGTCATCTTGAGCGCCAACCAGTGCCAGCGACATGCGACCCGTGTTCTGAGCCTGTGCCAAAGCGGCGATCTGTTGTGGCGTCGCTGCAACTGTGACCGTGCGAGCAATGGTTGTGCCGGTCACATCCAGACCCGCCGACTGATCAACAGCGACCAATTCGATGTTCGTCAGTACCAAACGAGTAATCTCACCGCGGCCAGAATCGCTGGTGCCACGTAATGAGCCGGTCCAATACACGTCCACCGTATCGCCTGGGCGCAAAAAGCCCGATACGCCAGATGCCACATCAACGCTTATCGCAAATGCGCGCATTCCCTTGGGCAATTGTGACCTGAGGCCAGCAGTCTCGCCTGGATTGGTGACTTTGACTTCCATAATCGCTTCGTCTTTCTCCATCGCGCGGAGAACGAATCGTTCATTGTTTTTGATTTCCGGGAATAGGGTTGTCATGTCCACAAAGGCACCCTCGGGAATCGCATCCTCTGGCCACTGAACGACGCGGATATCTTCCTGGTTCAAACGTTCGCCGTATTTGAAGGAGCGATTCGAAACCAAAACGCCTACTGTCGGGACAATGCCCGCCTGCGCATTGGCAAGCGCCTCTTCGCGCAACTTGCGTTCGTTCGCGAGTTTGGCCTGATTGTCCGTAATGTACTCGCGTGCCATATAGACAGCACCACCGGCCAAAGCGACCCCGATGATAAGAACAAGTCCAAAAACAGCTCGCATTTGTCCCTCATTATTTTCCGTAGACCGCGACTCTGGAAGTCACATCGTTTCAGGGTCCAAGATATTATTCAATTGTGTCGAAAAAGCGGACAATCACACGATTATTTTGCAAAAATATGTATATGTGCACGATAATGGTGGTTGGATAACGTGCCAGCGCGATACTTCAATTGAAATCCATCTCTTCAACTTCGACATTTCTGATTGGCTGCCCTGAAGTTGAAAGAGATTGACTAAGGATACTGTACATTAATGTCGCAAGACCAATGACAGCAGCAGTCAGAACGACCCAGTCCACTGTAATCGCGCCGGTTTCATCGGCTTTGTATCTCTTAATTTTGTACAACATTGGTTCACGCCAAAGCGATTTCATTGAAAATAATAGGGGCCACGCCTTTGAATAAAGACATGGCCCCCATTTGTTACTCTATACCAAGACTGGATTAGTTGCCGTCTGGGTCCGGAGTGGTCACAGTAACGCCGGACAGAGCAGTATCAATGTCGCCCGCCAAGTTGCTGGCGCCGTTGTAGATCTGGTTGTAAGCAACGGCTGCCAGGCCAACAACGGCTGCGGTCAGAACGACCCAGTCTACAGTTACGGCGCCGTCTTCGTCTTTGCGGAAGTTCTTGATGAACTTGATCATGTTACGTCCCTCCTAAAGGATCAAAAAGTAATTAACCTCGGCGTCTTTCAGAGCTTTCTCTCTCAGTCCGCTCCCGATCGTCTCGGTATGCATATATGTTTGACCTCTGTGCGTGGCAGGAATTGGGCCAAACCAATATTTTTTTGCTAAAAGCCTAATTTTTCGTTGGTGAATTTGGTAACAGACTGAAAGTAAATAAGAAAAATAGAATATTTTTTGCACTTCAATTGTGTGGGCGATGCAAAATGGCGGCAATTGAGGCGAAATTGCCCCAATTCGCTTGGTTTTTCTGGTGTTGCGGGCCGTTATGATGTTCAAAATGCTTCAAAAGATAAGAAATCGAGGCAGGCAAATGTATTTCCGGGACGCAGTAATATGCGCCGGTGCAGCGGTGTTTCTGATGGCGGGTGCAATTCCTGTCACTGCAACCGAAACCGAGCCGCGCGGCGTCTATAAGCGCATAAAGGCCCCTAAACCGGGGACACGTCCGCGTGTGACGATTCAAATCACGCCCGAACAACATGCAGCATCACCATCAGCCCCCAGCACTGGCGCCAAGCTGGAAGTGCCTGAGATTGCCGCTATCGCAAAGCCGCCCCCATCGGTTCCTCAGAAGATTGCGGGGGCGACCAAGCCAGTTGGCTCTTATAAAGCATTCTGGAGCCGGGTATCCCCCGATCTGGCGCAGGCCAGCGCAGGTAGGCTGAGAGAGGCCGTTCAAGCGCTTACTGCCACGGGTGTCGCGGCGCCGCGTCTGCAGACCTTGCAAGACATCGCAGAAAAGCGAGGGGTGGATATTCTACGTTCGACCGTAGGGACCAATGTCTCACCCGCACTTGTCCTGGCCGTTATCTCGGTAGAATCTGCGGGCCGCACACAGGCTGTCAGTTCTGCCGGGGCGCAGGGCTTGATGCAATTGATGCCAGCTACCGCCGAACGTTTTGGGGTAGAGGACAGCCTGAAACCTGAACAGAATATCGAAGGTGGGGTCAAATACCTGCATTGGCTTATGAACGAGTTCGACAATGACCCGATTCTCGTATTGGCAGGCTACAATGCCGGCGAAGGGGCCGTGCGCAAGCATAGTGGTGTGCCACCTTATGCCGAGACCAGAGACTATGTGCCCAAGGTTCTGGCCGCGTTTCAGGTCGCGAGTGCTCTTTGTACAACAACACCTCAGTTCGTTTCGGACCCCTGCATTTTTCAGACTTCGAACTAAAAAAGGCCCGCGTCGCAGCGGGCCTTATGTTTCATTGGCCTGAGGTCAATCTACGATTGTTGCCTGAGTCGCTCCTCGCATCTCGTGCTCGCTGACGCCATCGGCCAGTTCGACGATCTTCAGGCCGCCTTCGACGACATCCAGAACACCCAGATTGGTGATGATGCGATCCACAACGCCCTGGCCAGTCAGAGGCAGCGTGCATTCCTTCAGCACTTTTGAATCACCATGCTTGTTGGTGTGATCCATCACTACAATCACGCGACCAACGCCAGCGACCAGATCCATCGCACCGCCCATACCTTTGACCAGCTTGCCGGGGATCATCCAGTTGGCCAGGTCTCCTTTCTCGTCCACTTCCATCGCACCCAAAATCGCAGCAGCGATCTTACCGCCTCGGATCATGGCGAACGAGGTCGCGCTATCGAAGTAAGAGGTGCGGGACAGTTCGGTAATCGTCTGCTTGCCTGCGTTGATCAGGTCAGCGTCTTCCTCGCCCTCAAACGGGAAAGGCCCCATGCCCAGCATACCGTTTTCGGACTGTAGGGTGATGTCCTTGTCCCCTACATAGTTCGCCACCAGCGTCGGAATACCGATGCCGAGGTTCACATACATGCCGTCTTCCAGCTCTTCTGCCGCACGTGCGGCCATCTGATTGCGATCCCAGGGCATTATGCTTCCTCCTTCTTGCGGGTGGTGCGCTGTTCGATGCGCTTTTCGTGGCTGCCTTGGATAATGCGATGCACATAGATGCCGGGCAGGTGTATCGAATCCGGGTCAAGTGAACCGCGCGGGACGATTTCTTCAACCTCAGCCACACAAATCTTGCCGCAGGTTGCAGCGGGCACGTTGAAGTTGCGGGCGGTCTTGCGGAACACGAGGTTCCCGGTGTCATCGGCTTTCCACGCCTTTACGATCGCGAGGTCGGCGAAGATGCCTTCCTCCATGATATAGGTCTCGCCGTTGAAGTCCTTGTGCTCTTTGCCTTCCGCGATCACCGTTCCTACGCCCGTCTTGGTGTAAAACCCGGGGATGCCAGCGCCACCGGCCCGCATCCGCTCGGCCAGTGTGCCTTGTGGATTGAATTCCAGCTCCAGTTCTCCACTCAGATACTGGCGCATGAATTCGGCGTTTTCCCCAACGTAAGAGCTGATCATCTTTTTTACCTGCTTGGTTTGCAGCAGGATGCCGATGCCAAAATCATCCACACCTGCGTTATTCGAGGCAAATGTCAGATCCTTCGCGCCTGAGGCCTTGATTGCTTCAAGCAGCATTTCCGGGATACCGCACAGCCCAAAGCCGCCCGCAGCGATCAGCATGCCGTCCGATATCACCCCATCGAGCGCCTCATCGGCATTGTCATAGATTTTCTTCATGGAAAACTCCCCCAATGACATGGTGTTGGGCCGATTTGTGCCGCCACGTCACGGGGAAGTCAACGAATCCAAGGGGCAGGTGGTATTTCTACCTAACTTGCTTTCTTGGTGGTCTTCTTGGCAGCGGCTTTCTTCTTGGGTGCTGCCTTTTTCTTGGTGCCCTTCTTGGCGGCGCGCTCATTGACCAGTTCAATGGCCATTTCCTGCGTGACATCTTCTGGTTTGATGTCCTTCGGGATCGTCGCGTTGACCTTTTCCCATTTCACGTATGGCCCATAGCGCCCGTCCAGTACCTGCATCGCGCCGCCATCGGGATGGTCGCCCAGCTCTTTCAGCGGCTTCGCGGCCGCCCGACGTCCGCGACCTGGATTGGCGCGTTTTTCGGCCAACAGTTCGACGGCGCGGTTCATGCCGATCTCAAACACATCGTTCGGGTCTTTGAGGTTGGCGTAGACAGGCTTTGCCTCGTCGGCCAACTGATGCATTAGATAAGGTCCAAAGCGACCAAAGTTCGAACTGATGATGCCGCCTTCGGGGTGCTCGCCGATCTGACGGGGCAAGGACAGAAGCGTCAGAGCTTTCTCCAGATCCATGTCGTCTTTGCTCCAGCCACGGGGCAGGGACGCACGAGGAGGCTTCTTGTTCTCAGGCGTGGGCTCTCCACGCTGGACATATGGCCCAAATCGACCGGATTTCAGCCAGATCTCATCGCCCCCATCTTCGCCCAGCAAACGCTCGTCACCTTCCGCGCCCTCACCAGCGATCGGACGGGTATAAGTGCACTCAGGATAGTTGCCACAACCGACAAACCCGCCGGTGCGCGAAGTTTTCAGATGTAACTGGCCAACACCGCATTTCGGGCAAATGCGCGGGTCCGAGCCATCTTCACGCGGCGGATACAGCTGCGGTGCCAGCGCTTCGTCCAGCTTGTCCAGCACTTCCGAGATACGCAGCTCCGATGTCTCACCAATCGCGGCAGAGAAATCGCGCCAGAACTTGCCGAGCAGATCCTTGTAGTCACGTTCACCTGCGCTGACGTCGTCAAGCTCTTCTTCCAGATTGGCGGTGAACTCGTAGCCCACATACTGGCGAAAGAAATTCAGCAGGAAGATGGTGACGATCCGGCCCTTTTCTTCGGGGATCAGCCGATTCTTGTCTTTACGTACATATTCACGATCCTGAATCGTGGTGACAATCGAGGCATAGGTCGACGGACGCCCGATCCCCAGCTCTTCCATCCGTTTGACCAGCGTGGCCTCTGTATAGCGCGGCGGCGGTTGGGTGTGGTGCTGCAGCGCCAGAACGGATTCGTTCTCGGCCAGAATGGCGGCCTTTTCCGGGTCGGCGGTGGCCTTGGCAAACTGATCACGCAGCGAGGTCTTGGCAAAACGTGCGGGATCGCCCTGCATGATCTGTGGCAAGCGCTTGTCGTCATCGTCGACCACGTCATCGCGGCCTTCTTCGTAAACGCGCATGAAGCCATCGAACAGCACCACCTGACCAGTGGCGCGCAGGCCAACCTGACCGTCCGTGCTGGTAATCTCAACAGTCGTGCGTTCAAGCCGTGCGGCAGCCATCTGACAGGCAATGGTGCGTTTCCAGATCAGATCATAAAGCTTGCGCTGATCCTCATCGGTCACCTTCAGCGCCTTGGCATCGCGCGACATATCTGTCGGGCGAATACACTCGTGTGCTTCCTGAGCGTTCTTGGCCTTGTTTTTGTACATGCGCGGGCTGTCTGGCACGTATTCCGCACCATAACGGTCGGCGATTGCATCGCGCGCTGCCGCCACGGCCTCGGGGGCCATGTCGATACCGTCGGTTCGCATGTAGGTAATGTATCCGGCCTCATACAGCCGCTGGGCCACCTGCATCGCATGGCGTGCACCCATGCCGAACTTGCGGCTGGCTTCTTGCTGCAAGGTCGACGTCATGAACGGGGCAGAGGGGTTGCGCGCGGCAGGCTTGGCCTCGACCGATGTCACGCTCAGATCACGGCTGGTGATCGCCTGAACCGCCAGTTCGGCTTGCGTTGCATTCGCTAGATCGTGCTTGTCCAGTTTCTTGCCTGCCAGCGTGACTAGACGCGCCTCGTAGGTCTGGCCCCGAGGCGTCTCGAACACAGCTTTGACCGACCAGTATTCGACCGGCTTGAAGGCTTCGATCTCCATCTCGCGTTCAACGATGAGGCGCAGGCAGACCGATTGCACGCGCCCCGCTGAACGGGCACCCGGCAACTTGCGCCACAGAACGGGTGACAGGTTGAACCCTACCAGATAGTCCAGCGCGCGGCGGGCCAGATAGGCCTCGACCAGCGGCATATCGACCTCACGCGGGTTCTGCATCGCCTCGGTCACGGCGTCCTTGGTGATCGCGTTGAACGTCACACGGCTGACTGGCGTGTCCTTCTTGATCGAACGCCGCTTGGTCAGCGCTTCTTGGAGGTGCCAGCTGATTGCCTCGCCTTCTCGATCAGGGTCGGTCGCGAGGATCAGTGCGTTGTCTTCTTTCAGAGCGTCGGCGATCGCCTTGACATGCTTACGGCTGTCATTGCCGACCTCCCATTTCATTGAAAATTCATGCTCGGGATCGACCGACCCATCCTTCGGCGGCAGGTCCCGCACATGGCCATATGAGGCCAAAACGGTGTAGTCGGGGCCAAGATACTTATTGATCGTTTTTGCTTTGGCCGGAGATTCTACAACAACTACGGGCATTTAAGAGGAATCCTCGCTCGACGGATTTTGCGCTTTGTATGACCGTGCAAAATGTGTGGGGCAAGATCGAATTGTCAATGCGTTCGTTTTCACTACTAAAAATACTCTGAATTCAAGCCGGTTCTGGCCGCACCGCTCGCGGAATCCGGTGTCGAATCCGTTCGATAGCTTAGGCGCAAAGTGACAGCAGGCCGCCTGGTTGCCGCTGAATCTTGCCCTCAAGCTCCAGATCGACCAACACAGGGCCGACTTCGCCCGCAGATGCAGCGATGTCCCGGATCAACTGGTCTTCCGCGATCGGAGATGGGCCAAGTCGAGTCAGAATCGCCTCGTGCAAGGCTTGGGGCGTGATTCCGGCTGTGTCTGCCTCGGGTCCAAGGGGTAGGATTTGTTGGGCGGAGGATTGTAGCTGTTGCTTGGGCAAAGCATCAATCACGTCTTCTGCATTGCGGACGAGTATAGCCCCGTCTCGGATCAGCAGATTGCATCCTGCGGCGCGGGCGTCAAAGGGATGGCCGGGCACGGCCAGAACCTCGCGCCCTTGGTCCAGGGCGTCCCGCGCGGTGATCAAGCTGCCGGATTTCGCTGCGGCCTCGACAACGACCACTGCCTGCGCCAGACCCGAGATAATGCGATTGCGGCGCGGAAAATGTCGTGCCTGAGGTGTTGTGCCCATCGGTTGTTCAGACAGGCGAAGACCGGTTTCTGCGATATCTCGCGCAAGATCGGCATTTTCGGCCGGATAAATCACATCTACCCCACCTGCTAACACTGCCACAGTACCGGTCGCCAACGTGGCGAGGTGCGCCGAGGTGTCAATGCCGCGGGCAAGCCCCGAGACCACGACATAGTCTTGCTTACCCAGATCCGTCGCCAACGCCCGCGCCATGCGCGCGCCCAGCGAAGAACAGTTCCGTGCCCCGACCATGGCAATTGCCCGGCGTTTCAAGATCGACGGATCGCCGATTGCCCAAAGCATCGGGGGCGCATCCGAAAGGTCACATAACGCGTAAGGGTAATCGGCGGCCCCAAGGCACAAAAGCCGCGCTTTGGCGACCTTTGCGGCCTTGAGCTCCGCCTCAATTACGCCGGACGGGCAGATTTCATAATCCTCGATCCCGGCAGCGCGCGCCATTTCCGGCAACGCGGCCAGCGCGTTCTGCGCCGAGCCATGTTCGCGCAATAAGCGCCGGAATGTTGCCGGCCCTACTTTGCGTGAGCGCAACAGACGGAGCCAGGAAAACCGGTCCTCTTCCGTGGTGGGTGGGAGTGGGGGGTGATTGGAAGAAAGCTGCTCTTCGGTCATCCGATGCTCCGCCTGATTGCAAAACTGGTTTACGGTGCAGCGGGTTAACAGCCTGTGAATCTTAGAAAATTAGATCGGTATTTTTCGAACCCATCCCTCGGAGAGATGATTATCTCATTGAAAGAAAAAGAGAAAATTCGTGCGAATTTTCTTGGCACACATAGTCCATGGATGAGTTTTTGATTTGACGCGAAGGGTAGTGTGTTAACCCTTCGCGCCTTGATTCTTCTTTTGAGCTGACTCAGGTGGCAGAGCCGCCCACAGTCAGCCCATCCATCAAAACGGTAGGTTGGCCGACACCGACTGGCACCCATTGCCCATCCTTGCCACATGTGCCCATGCCGGGATCCAGCGCCATGTCATTGCCCAGTCCCCGAATGCGTTTTAGCGCCGAGGGGCCGTCGCCAATCAGCGTCGCGCCTTTGACCGGAGCGCCGATCTTGCCGTTCTCGACACGATATGCCTCGGTGCAGGAGAACACGAACTTGCCGTTGGTAATGTCGACCTGGCCACCGCCGAAGCCCACAGCCCAGATGCCGTCTTTGATATCTGCCACCAACGAGGCCGGATCGGCATCGCCACCCAACATGATTGTGTTGGTCATGCGCGGCATCGGTTTATGGGCATAGCTTTGACGCCGGCCGTTCCCGGTTGGAGCAACGCCCATCAGGCGTGCGTTCTGGCGGTCCTGCATATATCCGGTGAGGATTCCATCCTCGATCAGAACTGTACGCGAACTGGGTGTGCCCTCGTCATCCACTGATATCGAACCGCGTCGGTCTGCAATCGTCCCATCATCCACGACTGTTACACCTTTCGAGGCGATCTGCTGCCCCATCAGCCCGGCAAAAGCGGAACTGCCCTTGCGGTTGAAATCACCTTCAAGCCCGTGGCCGATGGCCTCGTGCAACAGAATACCGGGCCAACCGGGGCCCAACGCGACTTCCATCACGCCGGCAGGGGCAGGGACGGCATCCAGATTGACCATCGCGATCCGCAGAGCCTCACGCGCCTTATCTTGCCAGTCTGAGGGATCGATCAAGCCATCCAGCCCAACGCGACCGCCACCTCCGGCAGAACCGCTTTCGCGTCTGCCGTTCTGTTCTACGATAACCGAGATGTTCAGGCGGGTCATCGGGCGTATATCGCGCACCTGCACACCATCGGGGCGAAGAATCTCGACCTCCTGCACTGCAGCGGCAATCGTGGCGCTGACTTGCACAACCCGGGAATCCAGACCACGGGTAAAAGCGTCTATCTCGCGCAGTGTCTCGATTTTGACCGGGAAGGCGGCGGATTCGATCGGGTCTTCATCGGTATATAACCTGGTATTGGTGGCACGTGGTGGCCCGGCCAGCGTCCCACCACCATCGCCGACCGCCAACCGCGCGGTTTCGGCTGCACGCTTCAGAGAGGGAATCGAAACATCCGTTGAATGCGCGTATCCAGCCACTTCACCCTGCACCGCGCGAAGACCGAATCCCTCGGAAGCGTCGTAAGAGGCCGTGCGCAATCGGCCGTCATCAAACACCAAAGATTCGGATTTGCGCCGTTCTACGAACAGTTCCCCATCCTCGGCGCCATCAGTTGCAGCCTTTAGCACAGCAAGCGCTTCATCCTTCGGAAGGACGCTTTCAAACGGGCGAAACGGGGCCTGAGTCATCGGTTGTGACCTTTCGGGTTTGATCCAGATCAAAAATAGCGTCTGTTTGACGCAAGCATTTTGCTTTATCTACCCGACGGAATATGGTTTTTAACGCGGCCAAAGACAACGGGAGAGGTGCGACCGATTCACACCTTTTCGCGAGAGACGCAAAGATCAAACGATCAGGACAGAAAATGAAGAATGCTTTGATGCTTTCCGGGCTTGCTACGGCCCTCTCCAGCCTTCCCGCCATGGCTCAGGAGCTTGAGATTATTGGCAAGCCGGTTGACGGCGGCATGGGGTTCCAGCCTGCTGCCACCAGCCTTGCCGAAGGGATTCAGTCGCTGGACAACATGATTCTGGTGATCATCACCGCGATCTGTGTGTTTGTTGCGGGTCTGCTGGTTTACTGCATCGTACGCTACAACCAGCGCGTAAACCCGAACCCGGCTCGGTTCTCGCATTACACTCCGGTTGAGATTGCCTGGACTTTGGGCCCGATCCTGATTCTGGTCTTCATCGGGGCTTTCTCGCTGCCGGTTCTTTTCAAGCAACAAGAGATTCCCGAAGGCGACATCACCATCAAAGTCGTGGGGAACCAGTGGTACTGGACCTACGAATATGTCGATCATGACTTTGCCTTCGATAGCTATCTCCTGGGCCACCCGGCCACCCTCGACGAGGGCGCGCGCCCGGCGGATGCCGACGTAACACCGTTTGTTCTGGACGATGCGATGCGGGCGAAGCTGGCCGATGCAGGTTATGGCGAAGACGAATGGCTTCTCGCCACCGATACCGCCGTCGTTGTTCCGGTTGGCAAGATTGTCGTGATGCAGGTTACCGCATCGGACGTGATCCATTCCTGGACCATTCCTTCGTTCGGCGTGAAGCAGGACGGCGTTCCTGGTCGTCTGGCCGAACTGTGGTTCGAAGCGGACAAGGAAGGCGTCTATTTCGGACAGTGCTCTGAGCTGTGCGGTAAAGACCATGCCTATATGCCAATCACTGTCAAAGTGGTCAGCGAAGAGGCATATGAACAGTGGCTGCAGGGCGCGCTTGAAGAGTATGCAGGTCAGCCTGCTTCCTACCAAGTGGCCTCGAACTAAGCCCTTTGCGGCCTAGGTAAACACATGCGGGCTGCGCGGAAATCGCGCAGCTTTTGCCCCGAAAAGGACCGGATATGAGCGACGCAAGCTTCAATGCCAGCACCGTCTCTGCGCAGACCCGCGCGGACGAGGCCAGCTTTGGCGATTATTTCGCCCTGCTGAAGCCGCGCGTGATGTCGCTGGTCGTATTCACGGCTTTGGTCGGACTGCTTGCGGCTCCGGTTCCGATACATCCGTTTGTTGGCTTCTGCGCCATCCTGTTCATCGCTATTGGTGGCGGTGCATCCGGCGCGCTGAACATGTGGTGGGACGCGGATATCGACCGCGTGATGAAGCGCACCAAAGGCCGTCCAATCCCCTCTGGCAAAGTCGAAGAAGGCGAGGCATTGGCGCTGGGTCTGGCTCTGTCTGGCCTGTCCGTGATTATGCTGGGTTTGGCAACCAACTGGTTTGCAGGGGCGTTTCTGGCCTTCACAATTTTCTTCTATGTCGTCGTCTACACGATGTGGCTGAAACGCTCGACTCCGCAGAACATCGTCATTGGTGGTGCCGCGGGGGCGTTCCCGCCGGTCATCGGATGGGTCGCGGCCACTGGCTCGATGACGCTCGAACCGTGGTTGATGTTTGCCCTGACATTCATGTGGACACCTCCGCATTTCTGGGCGTTGGCCTTGTTCATGCGCTCGGACTATGACGATGCCGGGGTGCCGATGTTGACCGTCACCCATGGTCGACGCGCGACGCGCTGGCATATTCTGGTTTATACCGTGTTGCTGGCGTTGCTGGCGGTGGGGACTGCGTTCTCGGATATCGGAGGCCCGATTTATCTAGTTGTTGCGCTGGTTCTGAATGGCTTGTTTCTGCGGGGGGCCTGGCAGATTTCTCGTCGAAACGAAGACGATTCGGAGGCCGATAACTTCAAGGTCGAACGCAGTTTTTTCAAACTGTCGCTGCTGTACTTGTTTCTGCATTTCGGCGCGATTCTCGTCGAGGCCCTGTTGAAACCTTACGGATTAGGAGGCTGGTCATGAGCCTGCGCAAAACTCACGAACTTCACCAAAGACGGTTCAGCCGCAATCTGGGCGTCGGCCTGACACTGGCCGCGTTCATCGTGATCATCTTCGGCCTGACAGTCGTCAAGGTCTCGAACACAGATTTTAGTCTGGCGACGCAGCAGGTGCAGAACTGATGAAGTTGACGGGGCCACAGAAAACGGTCGCGCAACTGGTCGGCGTCGTCGTCCTTATGGGCGGTTTGGCATGGGCAGCGGTGCCGTTTTATAATTGGTTCTGCCGGGTCACGGGGTATGGAGGGACCACGGGGGTTGCCGAGAAAGCCCCTGATGACATTCTCGACCAAGTGGTGACGGTCCGATTTGATGCCTCCAAGGCCAAGGGTATGCCGTGGGAATTCAAGCCCGTCGAACGCGAGATGAAAATACGTATCGGTGAGACAGGTCTGGCGTTCTACGAAGCGTACAACCCAACCGACAAGCCCGTCGCAGGGCAGGCGTCCTACAACGTGGCGCCCTATTCCGCCGGGGGGTATTTTCAGAAAATCGCCTGTTTCTGCTTCGATGAACAGGTGTTGGAGCCGGGTGAGCGAGTCGAGATGCCCGTTACGTTCTTCGTCGATCCCGAACTGATCGAAGATCCCGAAGCAAAATATGTGCATACGATCACGCTGTCGTATACATTCTATGAGATTGATCTGCCCGAGGGCTATGCCGCCCTTGACGTGCAGGCTGAGACAAACAAGAACTAACGCCTGTAGGTGAGGGACGCTGATGGCACACGCAAAAGACCATGATTACCACATTCTGAACCCGTCAATCTGGCCACTGATCGGCGCGGTAAGCGGATTTGTGATGCTGTTCGGGGCCGTTCTTTGGATGCACGGGATTACCCCGTGGATCTTCTGGATGGGGCTGGTCGGGGTTCTTTATACCATGTTTGCATGGTGGTCCGAAGTCGTGGTCGAAAGCCGTCAGGGCGATCATACGCCGGTCGTGCGTATCGGCCTGCGCTATGGCTTTATCCTGTTCGTGATGTCCGAGGTGATGTTCTTCTTCGCCTGGTTCTGGTCGTTCTTCAAACATCGCATGTATCCGATGTACGACTATGCCGGTACTGAATACATCCAGCCGGATATCCACGCCGTTGATCCGTTCCACCTGCCTCTGATCAACACTTTGGTCCTGTTGCTGTCGGGCTGCGCAATTACTTGGGCCCACCATGCTCTTGTACACAATAACGACCGCAAGGCACTGGTACAGGGGTTGTCCATCGGCATCGCACTGGGCGTAGCGTTCACCCTCCTGCAAGGCTATGAGTATTATGAGCTGCTGGCCCATGAAGGCTGGAAGTTCGGTGGCGATCAGTTCTATTCGAACTTCTTCATGGCAACCGGTTTCCACGGCGCGCATGTGATTATCGGCACCATCTTCCTATCGGTCTGTCTGATCCGCGCCCTTAAGGGGGACTTTACGCCCGAGAAACACGTCGGTTTCGAGGCTGCCGCTTGGTACTGGCATTTCGTTGACGTCGTCTGGCTGTTCCTGTTTTTCGCCGTCTATATCTGGGGTCAGGCACCGCTGATGTAACGCCACGCAGGTGATCCAATTGCAAAAGCCGCCCCACGCACGGGGCGGCTTTTTCTCAATCAGGGGCGCAAGATTGCGCCCCATACAATTACATGGTTGCACTTCGGTTCACGTGCCCCTTAACAAGGCGCCGGTTCCCGCAATAAGGTCTGATCCCACCATGCGTCGCATTCTGTTTCTGCTGATCTTCGGCTTTGCCGGTCTGGGCCTGCTGCTGTCGCTGGGCATTTGGCAACTGCAGCGGCTGACCTGGAAACAGGAGGTGCTGGCCGAGATCGAAAGCCGCATCGCTGCCGATCCTGTCGACATGCCATTGCAGGTGTCCGAAGATGCGGACAAATACCTGCCGGTGACGGTGACAGGCGAGATCGAACCGGGCGAGATCCACGTTTTGGTTTCGGTCAAGCAGGTGGGGCCGGGGTATCGGATCATCCAGTCCTTTACCACCGACGGCCGAACTATTCTGGTGGATCGCGGCTTTGTGCCGACCACAGCCAAGCAGGCTGATCGCCTGACTGGTCCGATGGAAATCACCGGCAACCTGCACTGGCCCGATGAAGTCGATGGCTACACGCCTGACGCAGATATTGACGGCAACATCTGGTTCGCCCGTGATGTGCCCAATCTGGCCGCCGCGTTGGGGGCTGAGCCTGTGTTGCTGATTGCTCGCTCGGAAACCGATCCGAATGTAACGCCAATGCCGGTGGATACGGCGGGCATCCCCAACGATCATTTGCAATATGCAATCATCTGGTTTGGTCTTGCTCTGGTCTGGGCCGCAATGACCGGATACTTCCTGTGGCGCAGCCGTGCCAATTCCGAAAGTGACGCGACATGAAATACATCTCGACCCGCGGGCAGGCGCCCGAACTGACCTTTGAAGAGGCGATGCTGACCGGACTGGCCCGTGATGGTGGTCTGTACTTGCCCGCTGAAATTCCGGTGATGTCGCAGGACGAAATTGCTGCGTTGGCTGGCTTGTCCTACGAAGAAATCGCATTCCGCGTGATGTGGCCCTATGTGAGTGGCTCGTTCTCCGATGATGAGTTCAAAGATATCATAGCGCGCGCTTATGAGGGCTTCGGCCATGACGCCCGCGCGCCGTTGAAGCAGCTGAACGAGAACCATTTTCTGCTGGAGCTGTTTCACGGACCCACACTGGCTTTCAAAGATTTTGCCATGCAGCTAATCGGCCAGCTGTTCCAGGTCGCGCTCAAACGGCGCGAAGATCGCGTGACCATTGTCGGCGCGACGAGCGGTGACACCGGTTCAGCCGCAATCGAAGCGTTCCGTGGACTGGATGCGGTCGATGTGTTCATCCTGTTCCCACATGGCCGTGTGTCCGAAGTGCAGCGCCGTCAGATGACTACGCCTGCAGACAGTAATGTGCACGCTTTGGCGGTAGACGGCGATTTCGATGACTGTCAGGCCGCGCTCAAAGACATGTTCAACGACTTTGATTTCCGCGACGGTGTGAAACTTGCAGGCGTCAATTCGATCAACTTCGCCCGCGTGTTGGCACAGATCGTTTACTATTTCTCCGCCGCCGTCAGCCTCGGCGCGCCACATCGCAAGGTCAGCTTCACCGTGCCGACAGGGAATTTCGGCGATATCTTCGCAGGCTATCTGGCCAAACGCATGGGGCTGCCCATCGATCGTCTGGTGGTGGCGACCAACCAGAACGATATTCTGCATCGCTGTCTCTCCGGCGAGGGGTATTTCAAGGGCGATACGATCCCCTCAATCAGCCCTTCGATGGATATTCAGGTTAGCTCGAACTTTGAGCGCGCACTGTACTACGCCTATGGCGAAGATGGCGGCGCAGTCGCTCAGTTGATGGATGAACTCAAGAGCGGAGGCTTCAATGTCAGCCAAGGCGCGATGGAGGCTCTGCGAGAAAGCTTTGACTCGGGCCGCGTTTCTGAGGACGAGACGCTTGAGACGATCAGGCGCACGATGGTCCACAGCGCCGAGTTGGTTTGTCCGCACACCGCCGTTGGGATCAAAGTGGCTGAAGACCACCGCGCTGCCGATGTGCCCATGATCACGCTCGCAACCGCGCATCCCGCCAAGTTCCCGGCGGCGGTCGAGAAGGCAAGCGGCGAACATCCGCCTCTTCCATCCCGCATGTCTGATCTGTATGAACGTCCGGAACGGGTGACCCGCGTTGCGAACGATCTGGGTGCCCTTGAGGATCATATCAGAAGGCATATTGCTGAGTGACAGTCAGACAGGACCAACTGAAGAACGGATTTCGTGTCGTCAGTGAACATATGCCGGGGCTGCAATCTGCGGCCATCGGCATCTGGGTAACCGCCGGTGGTCGGCACGAGCGGATCGAGCAGAACGGTATCGCGCATTTCCTTGAGCATATGGCGTTCAAGGGAACCCAGCGGCGTTCTGCGCTGCAAATCGCCGAAGCGATCGAGGATGTGGGCGGGTACATCAACGCCTATACCTCACGCGAGGTGACGGCCTATTACGCACGCGTTCTGAAGGACGACGTGGCGCTGGCGATGGACGTGATCGGCGACATCGTTCTGAACCCGGTTTTTGATCCGCGCGAGATTGAGGTCGAGCGTGGCGTGATCCTGCAAGAGATCGGTCAGGCCTATGATACGCCCGACGATGTGATCTTTGATTGGCTGCAAGAGCAGAGCTATCACGACCAGCCCTTGGGCCGGACCATTCTGGGGCCGACCGAGCGGGTCAGCGCGTTCTCGCGCGAGGACCTGTCAGGATTTGTAGCCGAGCATTACGGGCCGGAACAAATGATCCTGTCCGCTGCGGGTGCGGTGGATCATGATCAGTTGATGAAAATGGCCGAAGAGATGTTCGGGCATCTGCAGCCGAGCAAGGGCCTTGTCCCCGAGGCTGGCCGGTTCACCGGCGGCGAGGCGCGGCAGGAGAAAGAGCTGGAGCAGGCGCATTTCGCGCTGGCGCTGGAAAGCCCGGGCTATCGCGATGATGCGATCTATACGGCCCAGATTTACTCGACCGCTCTGGGTGGCGGCATGTCCTCGCGCCTGTTTCAGGAAGTGCGCGAAACTCGCGGGCTTTGTTATACGATCTTTGCTCAGACCGGTGCTTATGCGGATACCGGTACGACAACGATTTACGCAGGCACCTCGGCCGATCAGGTGGGCGAATTGGCGACGATTACCATCGACGAGATGAAGCGCGCTGCCGAAGACATGAGCGCAGAAGAGGTTGCCCGCGCGCGGGCCCAGATGAAGGCCGGGATGCTGATGGGGCTGGAAAGCCCGTCGAACCGGGCCGAACGTCTGGCGCGGCTGGTGCAGATCTGGGGACGTGTGCCCTCGCTTGAGGACACCGTGGCCAAGATCGATGCGGTCAGCACCGAGGACGTGCGTGCTTTTGCCGAAGACATGGCAGTCAAAGCCCCTGCAGCGCTGGCGCTTTATGGCCCGGTCTCGGGTGCACCGTCACTGGCTGACTTACAGGAGAGGCGCGCGGCGTGATGCTGTTAGGCAGACGCAAGCTGAAACTCGAAACCGAGCGCTTGACGCTGCGCCCGCCCATGCATTCCGACTTCAACGACTGGACCGCCTTGCGGCGTGCTTCAAAGGACTATCTGGTGCCGTGGGAGCCGGTTTGGGCCAAGGACCATCTGAGCCGAAAGTCGTTTACCAACCGGGTCTATTGGGCCCAGCGCTCAGTCGCGAGTGGAACGGCGATACCTCTGTTCCTGTTTCGTCGCACAGACAATATTCTGCTGGGGGCGATCACGTTGGACAATGTTCGCCGTGGTCCGGCGCAGGCTGGCACCTTGGGTTATTGGACCGGGCAAGCCTTTGCGCGTCAGGGGTTCATGCGCGAAGCAATTGGCGCCGTTGTTCATCACGCCTTCACCCGTCTGGATTTAAGCCGGATCGAGGCCGCGTGTTTGCCTGAGAACAAGGCCTCTCGTGGTCTGCTGGAAAGCTCAGGCTTCAAATACGAAGGCGTGGCGCAGTCTTATCTGCAGATCAATGGGCGCTGGCGAACACATGTTCTGTATGCCAGCCTAAGGTCCGATCGTCGGGGCAAGACTGAGGCAGGCTAGAGGGCTCTGCCGCCAGGCATGGCAAGCCTCCTGTCCTGGAGATATCCGTGGCCAGATCAACAAGGGCATGACTTGTTGGCCCATTGCGCTACACTTGCCCTATGTGGCGGTTTGTTGCGGGACTGATGATGATTGCAGGCGGGGCTGTGGCGCAGGAGCGGCGGCCTAGTCACTGTATCGCCATCGCAGATGCGGCACCGGGGATTGAATATCTTCACAAAGCGGCGTGGCAGGATCCCGTGCCCGAGTTTTCGGTTCGTATCAGCTATGTCGCGCATGCATCGTTTCTGATCCAGACACAGGGCGGGCTGAACGCGGTGACCGATTTCACCGGTTTTATCGGCGGCGCTGCGCTAATTCCTGACGTGGTCACAATGAACCATGCGCACAGCACCCACTGGACTGCCCATCCCGATCCGGCCATCCCGTATGTCTTGCCGGGCTGGGGCGAGTTCGGCGAAGGCATCGAGCACCATCTTGATCTGGGTGAGATGCTGATTCGCAATGTGTCGACCGATATCCGTTCGGCCTCTGGCGGTATTGAAGATCGCGGAAACTCGATCTTTGTGTTCGAGGTCGAAGGGTTGTGCATCGGCCATCTGGGGCATCTGCATCACATTCCGTCGGATGAACAATTCGCTGCACTGGGTCGGCTGGATGTGGTCATGGCGGCGGTGGACGGAGGCACCACGATGCCCTTGCCCGAGATGGTTCAGGTTCTGAAACGCCTCAAAAGCTCGGTCATAATTCCGATGCATTGGTTCTCGGACTTTTCGCTTGAGCGGTTTCTGGTGGATATTCGGGATGAATTCCCGGTTGAACGGGATGGGGTGTCCGAGATTGTCGTCTCGTTGCGCACTCTGCCCGACAGGCCGACGGTTGTGGTGCTGGAGCCTCAGTACTTGATAGAGCTGGAATAGGGCTTGTCGCGGCCTGTGGCCTTTGGCAGGGAAGAGCCATGAAACTGAACTCTGCAGACAGCCGCCTTGCCGAAGCAATCAGAGCCCGATTGGGTGCTGACGTTTTGCGCCCGATTGCAGATCGTTACCTTGAAGAGCCGCGTCAGCGGTTTGTCGGGCAGCCCGGTTTGCTTGCCTTGCCACGCACTGTGGAAGATGTGTCGGCTCTGGTGCAATTGGCCGCAGACGCTCGGGTGCCTGTTGTCCCTTATGGCGGCGGCACCGGTCTGGTAGGAGGGCAGGTTGTTCCGGATGGTCCTGTCCCTTTGATCGTTTCCCTGGAACGGATGACGGCGATACGCGCGACTTACCCCACCGAGAACATACTTGTGGCCGAGGCCGGTGCCATCCTGGCCGACGTTCAGACCGCCGCTGAAGACGCGGACCGTCTATTTCCCCTGTCGCTGGCTGCGCAGGGTTCTTGCCGGATTGGCGGCAATCTGGCCACCAATGCGGGTGGCGTGAATGTGCTGCGCTATGGCAATGCACGCGATCTGTGCCTGGGGCTTGAAGTGGTATTGCCCAGTGGTGAGATCTGGCACGGGCTTAGCCGGTTGCGTAAGGACAACACCGGTTATGATTTGCGCAACCTGATGATCGGGTCCGAAGGGACACTTGGCATCATCACCGCGGCAGCGTTGAAGCTGTTCCCGCGACCCAGGGGCGTTGGAACCGCAATGTTTCAGGTCTCCTCACCCGAGGCTGCCATTGATCTGTTGTCAGTGGCGCGGGATCAAGTGGGAGAAGCGGTCAGTACGTTTGAGTTGATCCATGGGCAGGGCCTCGAATTCCTGACCGAGGTTTTGCCCGACGTGCGGCAACCCTTTGCGGCAACACCGGAATGGAGTGTGTTGATCGAGCTGGGCTTGTCGGTCGGCCAAGACCCTTCGGACATGCTTGAGGCGATTTATGTCGCCGCTGATGAGCGCGATCTGGTCCGCGATGCGGTCATCGCGCAGAGCGAAGCACAGCGGTCCGAACTCTGGGCCGTGCGCGAGCGCATCCCCGAGGCCAACCGGCTGATCGGATCAGTTTCCAGCCATGATATCTCGGTCCCGATTTCCCGCATTCCAGAGTTCATTCGGCGCGGTGCGGATGTGGTGGCCGGGCAGGGGCCGTTTCGCGTAAACTGCTTTGGCCATCTGGGCGACGGTAATCTGCACTACAACGTATTTCCACCTGCCGGGCAGGACAAGGCGGAGTTTGTCGCACAGCGGGGCGCGGTCAAACGCGCGGTACATGATCTGGTTCATGAATTTGGTGGATCGGTCAGCGCCGAACACGGTGTCGGTCGGCTCAAGACAGATGATCTGGAACGCTATGGCGATCCGGTCAAGTTGCAGGCCATGAGGGCGATCAAAGCAGCGCTTGATCCTCAGGGGATTATGAACCCCGGGGCGGTTCTGGCCTAATAGACGCGCCCCGGACGTATACCGGGGCGCTGCGGTTCTTTACGACGCGGGCAGAATGACCTTGTCGATCACATGGATCACGCCGTTCTCGGCTTCGATATCGGCTTGCACAACGTTGGCATCATTCACCATGACGCCATTGTCGAGATCGATGGTGATATCTCCGCCCTGCACGGTGGCGGCGGTCATGTCATCGGACAGATCACCCGACATCACTTTGCCCGGGACAACGTGATAGGTCAGCACTGCGACCAACTGGTCCTTGTTTTCGGGCTTCAGAAGATTTTCGACCGTGCCCTCGGGCAGCGCTGCAAAAGCCTCATCCGTTGGGGCGAAAACGGTGAACGGCCCTTCGCCTTTCAGCGTTTCAACCAGTTCGGCGGCCTGAACGGCAGCGACGAGCGTTTCAAAACTGCCCGCGCCCACCGCAGTATCGACGATATCCTTGGCGTGCCCATCTGCCAAAGCAGAGGTGGTCAACAGAAAACTGGCAACTCCAGCAACAGCGAATTTGCGCAACATGACATGATTTCCCTTGTTGAGAATGCCTTAGGTGGCATCATTCGGGGTACGCAGTCAGGTCGCGACAAGATCACAGAATCCAGAGGCAACTGTTTCTTGAATGTGACCCCAATCGCGCTAAGCCTGCGGCGCACGCGATTTCCAGTCACGAGTTTGTGAAGTTTGTGGAGATCAGAGCCCTTCGAACTCGCACAGAACGTGCACGTCCATGCCCAAATCTTCCAGCGCTTTGCGACCACCCAATTCGGGCAGATCGATGATGAACGCGCATGAGATGATCTCGCCGCCCAGCCGTTCGATCAGCTTGATCCCCGCGGCGGCGGTGCCTCCGGTAGCCAGAAGATCATCAACGACCAGGATCTTCTCACCCGGCTGGATGGCGTCATCGTGAATTTCGACGATCGCCTCGCCATATTCCAGCTTGTAGTCCTGGCTGATCGTGGTGCCGGGCAGTTTGCCCTTTTTGCGGATCGGCACGAATCCAACGCTCAGCTGGTGGGCAATCGCACCGCCCAGAATAAAGCCGCGCGCCTCAAGGCCCACAACTTTGTCGATTCGCTCACCGGCGTAAGGGTGCAACATCTGGTCGATTGCCATGCGGAACCCACGCGGGTCGGCAAACAGGGTGGTGACATCGCGGAACATGATCCCTTCATGCGGGAAATCGACGATGGTCCGAATGTAATCCTTGACCGTTTTGTTTCTGGACATGGGCCACCCCTTTGGCATCAAACACGCGCGGGGTATTTCGCCCATAAGGTGCGGTCATGCAAGAGAACTCTGGCCCCTGCGGCTACTTGCTGCGGCCGCGCATGGCGTTAGGCAGGCCGTAGTAGCGATACAGCGCGTTCGGAAGCCAGGACAGGTGCGGCTTGCGCCAGTTGCGTTGATCCCGAAGAAGAATGGCTTGCGCGACATGAAGGTTCATTGCTTTAATCTCACTTTTGCTGTTATGTGCGCGATATCTACATTTTATATTCTATGTATATACAATGCATCGCGCTTAGAATCAAGGGCAGGACGGGGACTGGACGTGTGACCAAGAAAGATGGAAAGAAATCTACCAAGAAAAACAGTCAGTTGATTTTGCGTCTCGACAAGGATGAGCGCGATGCATTCGTCGAGTTGTGCAGGGATCTGGACACCTCCGCCGCCCGCGAAATTCGCCGGTTTATCCGGGGGTTCATGAAGGAAAACGCTGAAAACTGAAATCACGCCGGGCGGCGCAGAACCGCTGTGGCGATGCCCATTCCGATCAGGGTCAACCCTCCGAACCGGGTCATGGTCGTGATGACATTCGCGCGTCCGATCATCCGGCGCAGCTTGTCCGCCAGCAGCGCGTAGGCCAGCGCGTTCAACCCCGCGAGACCCACAAATGTTGCGATCAGGATCGCGAATTGCGGACCCAAAGGCTCGGCTGGACGCAAGAATTGCGGTACGAAAGCGATGAAGAAGGCAATGGATTTCGGGTTCAGCGCGGTGACTGCAGCGGCATGGCCAAAAACACTGCGGGCGGTCACGTCACGTTCGGTTTCAATTGCTTGCAGCCCGCCCGACGGTGCGCTGCGCAGGAGTTTTACACCCAGCCAGACCAGATAGGCTGCCCCAACCCATTTCAGCACGGTAAACAGTGTGGCAGAGGCCAGCACCAGCGCCCCCAGCCCCAGCAGCGACGCGGTCATCGCCACCAAATCCCCCAATGCGACCCCAGTGGCCGAGGCAACCGCCACACTGCGTCCTTTCGACAGCGCATAGCTAAGCACCAGCAACACGGTCGGGCCTGGGATCAGCAGCAGCGCAGTCGAAGCGGCCACAAAGGCCAGCCAGATTTCAATGGACATGGAGTATCCTATTAGAGTGTTTCCCACACCAAGCCTTGGCACGACGTATTGGTCAAGGCTTTGCGGGCACATTCTCGTGGTGAAACACCGGCTCCAACGGGTTGGCGTTCGGATTTGCGAAGCCGGGGTCGCCTAAATACCGAGGACATGGGGCAGGGAATTCAGGCGTGCAATGCGATCTGGGATTGCCGCAACAGGTTTAAGATTGGATGAAGCTTGGCTTATGCATCTTGAAACGCCTCCAATGTACCCCACTCTCGCAATGCGACCCAAAGGAGGGAGCCATGGTTCAAACCCAACACGCTGAGGCCGATACTGGCCGCGCCAGATCCGGTGTCGAGCGCCTCAAAAGCATCTTGGTAGGACTGCTGTTGGCCGGGGCGATCTTGTATGCGGGCGTCCTCGGATACATGTTTTTCAACCAGCAATCTCTGCTGTACAAACCCGAAGGTACGTTACCGGATCCGGCTTCGGTGGGGTTGTCGGATGTTGATGCGCTGTCGCTGACAATGGCTGATGGTACTGCCCTGACGGTCTGGGCTGCACCCGCTGCAATCCCGGATGCACCGACCGTCCTATTCTTCCACGGCCAAAGCGGCAATCTGGGGGACCGTGCTGAACGGCTGCGCGAAATCCTCAACTCGGGCTACGGGCTGCTTGCCCCCAGCTATCGCGGCTTTCCGGGCAGCGAAGGCGAGCCCTCGGAACTGGCGCTGATCTCTGATGGAGTTCAGCTCTATGACAGGCTGGCGGGTCAGGGCGAAGCTGTGGTGCTGCACGGTCAGAGCCTCGGCACCGGCATTGCTGCCGCTGTGGCAGCCGAGCGTCCCGATGCAGAACTTCTGGTGCTTGAGGCCCCGTTCACTGCAACCGTTGATGTCGCGGCGGAACGCTATCCTTTCCTGCCGGTCTCAGCCTTGATGAGGGATCAGTTCGCCACACGTGATCTTATCGAACAGATCTCGGTGCCGACGTTGATTTTTCACGGCATCGAGGATGAAACTATTCCACTGCATCACGGAAAAGCTCTGGCCGAGATGTCCGATACCGCGCAGATTTACGTGATCCCCGACGGTACCCACAACGATTTGTGGTCGCATGGCCTATGGGACGAGGTGCAAAAGAACCTGTCTCAGAACTGAGTTCATAACACCCGCCCAGCCACAGCATCCAGCTTGGCCAACAATTCCGGATCGCGCTTTTCAGGCGCGGTCAGGATGGCATACTCCAGCGCCCGGTCGCAGCCATGCGGGCAGGGCGCACGGTCGGTCCCCAGCAGAGTGGGTAGACCTTTGACCAATGCCCGGCCTTTTTCCGCATTACCGGTCAGCGTGGCGATGATGGCGGCCACGTCGACTTCACCGTGATCAGGGTGCCAGCTGTCATAGTCGGTGACCATGGCAATTGAGGCATAACAAAGCTCGGCCTCGCGGGCGAGTTTCGCTTCGGGCATGTTGGTCATGCCGATCACGTCGCACCCCCATTGTTCGCGATATAATTTGGATTCCGCCAATGACGAGAATTGCGGTCCTTCCATCGCCAGATAGGTTCCACCTCGGTGGATGGTGATACCAGCCGTCTTGCCAGCAGTCTCACAAGCGTCCGACAGGCGCGGGCAGGTCGGATGCGCAACACTGACATGGGCGACGCAGCCAGTCCCGAAAAAGCTCTTTTCACGGGCAAATGTTCGATCGATGAACTGATCCACGATCACGAAATCACCCGGCGCCATATGTTCGCGGAACGACCCGCAGGCCGAGACTGAGATTACATCCGTTACGCCAAGCCGTTTCAACGCGTCGATATTGGCGCGATAGGGCACCTCGGTCGGCGAGTGCACATGTCCGCGACCGTGACGCGGCAAGAAGGCCATTTCGACCCCATCCAGCGACCCGGTCAGGATCTGATCCGACGGATCGCCCCATGGCGTTTCTACTGTGACCCACTCGGCATTCTCCAGACCATCGATGTCATAAATGCCCGATCCTCCAATGACGGCGATTATTGTTTGGGTCACGAGTGCTCTCCATTGAAAATTCCTGCTGTGTGAGTTCTGCGGGCCACAGCTTCATTTGACAAGTGGGTTCAACGGTTTGTGTGTGCTTGGGTCAAGCTATGCGCAGGGCGCATATCAGGGTCCCGCCTGGCGCGGTATCTCAAGACCGGTTTGACCGCTAGAAGGCCCCTTTCGCGCGAACAAAACCGACCAACAGGACCGATCCATGCCCCGAGCCATGCTGGCAAGCTTTGCCAATCGTATAGCCAAACCCGATCTGCGCTGGGTTCCGGATGAGGGGCTGACTGTCTCGCGCCTGCGGATCGAGTTGCTGTCCGGTCTCACCGTCGCCTTGGCGCTGGTCCCCGAAGCCGTGGCCTTTGCCTTTGTCGCCGGGGTGCACCCTCTGGTCGGGCTTTATGCCGCATTCCTGGTTGGTCTGATCACTGCGTTGATCGGTGGTCGCCCCGGCATGATCTCGGGCGCAACCGGGGCGCTTGCGGTTGTCATGGTCGCATTGGTTGCGCAGCACGGGGTCGAATACCTGTTCGCTGCAGTGGTGCTGATGGGGATTATGCAGATTATCGCAGGAGCGATGCATTGGGGCCGGTTCATCCGTCTTGTGCCGCACCCGGTGATGCTGGGCTTTGTGAACGGCCTGGCGATTGTGATCTTTCTGGCGCAGCTGGGGCAATTCAAAGTGCCCGGAACCATGGAAAATACCGGCCACGGCATGGGCGGTGGCGAGTGGCTCTCAGGCCTACAGCTCTACACAATGCTGGGTCTGGTTGCTCTGACCATGGCTGTGATCTGGATCATGCCCCGCATCACCCGCGTCATCCCAGCGCCTCTGGCCGGGATTTTTGTTGTCGCTGCTTTGGTCATTGGCATTGGGCTGGACGTCCCGCGTGTCGGTGATCTGGCTTCGATCGAAGGCGGCCTGCCCAGCTTCCATATACCTATGGTGCCGCTGAACTGGGAGACCTTTGAAATCATCCTGCCCTATGCCCTGATCCTTGCCGCAATCGGTCTGATTGAATCCCTGCTGACGCTGAACCTTGTGGGTGAGATCACCGGCAAGCGCGGTGGTGCCTCGCAGGAATGTATCGCGCAAGGCACAGCGAACGTAGTCACCGGTTTCTTTGGTGGTATGGGCGGTTGTGCGATGATCGGTCAGTCGATGATCAACGTGAAGTCAGGCGGGCGCACGCGTATCGCAGGTATCGCTGCAGCGCTATTTCTGTTGCTCTTTATCCTGGTGGGTTCGCCTCTGATCGAGCAGATTCCACTGGCCGCACTTGTCGGTGTGATGTTCATGGTGGTGATCGGAACCTTCGCCTGGAATTCGCTGAAGATCATGCGCAAGGTGCCTTTGATGGATGCGTTCGTGATCGTACTGGTGACAGTCGTCACCGTGATGGAAGACCTTGCGGTGGCTGTTGTGGTCGGTGTGATTGTCTCTGCCCTGGCTTATGCATGGAATAACGCCAAACGCATCCACGCGGTTACGCGCGACTCGGAAACGGAAGAAGGGGCGAAGGTCTATGAAATTCAGGGCCCGCTGTTCTTTGGCTCGTCCGAGGGCTTCGTGGAGCTGTTCGACGTAACGAACGACCCCGAGACCGTCATCATCGACTTTGCAGCCAGCCGTGTGGTGGACCAATCCGCGCTGCAGGCTATCGAAAACATCGCCGCCAAATACGAAGCGGCTGGCAAACGCGTCATGCTGCGGCACCTGAGCCGTGACTGTCATACACTGCTGAACAAGGCCGGCCATCTGATGGTCGACAGCGATGATGACCCGGATTACGAACTGGCTGTGGATTATTCGGTCCGCACCGGTATTCTGGGCGGGCACTGAATACGCGAAAGGGCGGCCGGATTGGCCGCCTTATATCTCAGAAGCAATGCGCTCCAACGCATCGATATTGCCTGAAAGCAAGGCATCTTCGGCCCGAGTGATTGTTTCTGCGGGCCAATCCCACCATCGCAAGTCTTGCAGCCTTTCAATCACATCGCGATCAAAACGATAGCGCCGGACTTTTGCCGGATTTCCGGTAACGACTGCATAGAGTGGAACCTGACCCCGCACGACCGAGCCTGCGCCAACAATCGCGCCATTTCCGATCTGCGCTCCGGGTAAAATCAAAGCTCCGTAACCGATCCAGACATCGTGCCCGATAACGGTATCACGTGTATCAGGCTGGTAGCCTGACATGCGATCCGGATCGAAGATTGGAAATGGAAAGCAGGTCAAGCCATCGGTCGCGTGATTTGCGGAGGCAGTGATAAACCTTACTCCATGAGCGATTTGGCAGAACTTGCCCAGCATCAGCTTTTCTTCTGAAAAGGGAAACAGATACGGTGCAAGCCGCTGCGCCCAGTCCTTCGGCGCATCGAAATCCGAAGCATAAGTGTAAGCTCCGGCCTCAAAGCGGGGATGATCGATGGCCTGAGACAGAAACACTGTTCCGTTGTGGCTAGAGCCGTCGGGCAGAACAATCGGATATCTGCGTGTAGGATCAGGCAGTGGCATTAGTCATCCGGGCGTGAAAGGCTGAACAATTCTGTCACCACAGAATAGTCCCGATAACCCAACCGCGCGAGCGGGTTGAATGAGGTCACGTCAAATTTGCCGTCACGGATGTGGTCATCGTGCAGGTGCACACCAGTGACCTCTCCGAACACCACCCGATTGGACTCACCCGGCAGAGTTACGATCTGGGTAAGTTTGCATTCCAGCGCTGCGGGCGCTCCCTCGACCAGAGAGCAATTTATGGTTTCGCATTCAACTGGTGTTAGCCCAGCATGAGCGAACTCGTCGACGTGCTTTTCCAAACCCTCTGAGCTGGCATTCATTGCGTCGCGATGCGCATGGGCCACCACGTTGACGCAGAATACCTTCGTGGCCTCGATGTTGGCGATGCTGTCCTTGCCGCCATCCTGATCGTGTTTGGAGCCGGTTGAGGCGAACATCACCTGAGGCGGTGTATAAGCGACACCATTGAAGAAGGAATACGGGGCCAGGTTGTTGATCCCGTCAGCATCGCGCGTCGAAATCCAGCCGATCGGGCGTGGGGTTATGATGGCGTTGAAGGGGTTGTGCGGCAGGCCGTGGCCGTCTTCGGGGCGATAGAACATATGGACTCCAAGCGTTTGCCCAAGGCCTATCGAAGTGCTAGGGCGATTTCCAGCAAGGATAAGAGGGCGCGCGTGCAGCAATTCAAGATCAGGCCGGAAGAGCCGGAAGACTGGTGGGAGGTCGAAGCGCTCTATGACCTGTGCTTTGCTCCGGGGCGCGAGGCGTTGTCGTCTTATCGTCTGCGTGATGACGTGCCGCCTGTCGCTGGCCTGTCGCAGGTCGCGCGCGATGGGCAGGGCATTCTGGCTGGTGCAATCCGGTTTTGGCCCGTGCATGTGGGTGAACATGACGCGCTGCTGCTAGGTCCAGTGGCGGTCCACCCGACCCATCAAGGCGAAGGGTTGGGCGGATATCTGATCCATCAGGGGGTAGAGGCCGGGCGCGCCAAAGGGTGGGATCGCGTCATGCTTGTGGGCGATGCGCCCTATTATGCCCGGTTCGGGTTCACGCCGCTGACGGGTGTCGAAATGCCCCCGCCCACCAACCCTGATCGCATACTGGGTTTGGAATTGACCCCCGGAGTTTGGTCCGAAATTCAGGGGCTTGTTAGTCGCTGGACCCGTTGACCCATTGAAAACCCGCTGCAAAGTCCCGATGTTTTCAGGACAGGAGGGCACAGATGCAGGACGTGGTTCTTGTCGAAAAACTCGATCCCGAGGCCGAGCTTGATCGGCTTGCGCAGCTGTACGGTGCGGCAGGTGGCGCAGGAGTGAATCTGCTGAACAAGCTTGGTGGTTCGGCGGAATCCATATTGGATCAGTTACCTAAGCCGGTGCGAGAAGGTCTGACCGAAGCAACCGAACAGGCGCTTTGGCTTGCCATGCATGCGGCCGAAGGCTCTCGGCGTGCCGTGCCTGACCAGAAACCATGGGTCAACACAGCCTTGACCACTGCCATGGGCGCAGCCGGAGGTCTGGGTGGAGTGTCCACAGCACTTGTCGAGCTGCCCGCGACAACCGCCATGATGCTGCGCGCGATCCAAGGCGCAGCGATGCGGGAAGGATTTGATCCGACCGCCGAGAACGTGAAATTCGACTCGATCCGAGTGTTGTCAGCCGCAGGTCCTTTGGCCGAGGATGACGGGGCTGATCTGGGCTTTTTCTCAATGCGCATGACCCTGACCGGACCGACTATGCAACGCCTCATTGCGATGGTGGCGCCGCGCCTGTCCGTAGTGCTGGGCCAGAAGCTGGCGGCGCAGTCTGTACCGTTGCTTGGGGCGCTTGCTGGGGGCGGTACAAATTTTGTCTATACCCGCTACTACCAGCAGATCGCGCATGTGCATTTTGGGCTGCGTCGATTGGCGATTGATGCCGACATCCCTCATGACGAGCTGGTGCGGCGTTTGTCGGGGCGGATGGCTCTGAACAAGGGGGCTTTCCCGTAAAGCTTGGCAGACTCTGCCGGATATGATAAATATCACTTTATAAACCGCAACATAAGCGGAGCGAGCAGTGGATATGAACCGTGTTTGACGGGCGCAGTAGTGGTGCGATTGCCGGGCTTTCGGCAGAAAACCTCTCCCTTTCCGGGGCGCTGCCTGTTTATGCTCAATCCGCTGCGCTTTGCTATCGGACCAATGATGGCCTGCCAGAGATTTTGTTGATCACAACGCGCAGGGCGCGGCGCTGGATCATCCCGAAGGGGTGGTTGATCAACGGGCTGACCCCGTCTGAAACAGCCGCCCGCGAGGCCTGGGAAGAGGCTGGTGTTTTGGGGCAGTGCGGAAGCGAAAGCCTTGGTCGGTTTGCCTATATCAAGAACCGGCCTGGCAAGCCATCGGCGCTGTGTCTGGTTGATGTGTTTCCGCTGCATGTGCAGCGATCCGAGGCGCAGTTTCCCGAAGCGGGTGAGCGCAGGCGCAAATGGGTTTCGCCCAAAAAGGCGTCATCGAAAGTGGCGTCGCCTGATCTCGCCGCGCTTTTGGGTGGATTCGGGCTGCACCGGCAGTAGCGCGACAAGATCAAGACTTGATATTGCCATGTTGGTCGGTATCTATTCGCCAACCGGATTTTGGATGTGATATGATTCAATACGCATTGAAATGCAGCAATGACCACAGCTTTGACAGTTGGTTTCAATCCGCAGCCGCCTTTGACAAACTGTCAGCGGCCGGGTTGGTAACCTGCGCGGTATGCGGCTGCGACAAGGTGGAAAAGGCGGTGATGACACCGCGTGTCCGGCCTGCGCGCAAGGCGGTGACCGAGGTTGCACCAGCGCAGCCTTCTGCGGATGAGATCAGCATGGCAACACCTTCGTCCGAGATCGCTGAGGTCCTCAGCGAACTGCGTCGAAAGGTCGAGGAAAACTCGGACTATGTGGGCAAGGATTTCGCCAAAGAAGCCCGCAAAATCCATCTGGGGGATGCGCCCGAGCGCGCGATCTATGGTGAGGCCAAGCCCGAAGAGGCGCAATCGCTGATTGAAGACGGCGTGCCGGTCGCACCGTTGCCGTTTGTTCCTAGCCGCAAAACCAACTGACCCATGCACATCGTTGTTACGGGCGCGAACCGAGGGATCGGGAAAACCATTGCGGATCAGTATCGTGCAGAAGGTCATGAAGTGACCGGAACTGCCCGGGACGGTAGCGCAGATATCGTGCTGGATGTCACGGACCCAGAACAGCACGCTGCGATGGCCGAGCAACTGCGAGGCCGCCAGATTGACCTGCTGATCTGCAATGCGGGCGTTTATCTGGACAAAGGACACGACATTAGTGGCTATCCCGCCGAGATGTGGGCGCAAAGCTTCGCCGCCAACGTGACAGGCGTGTTTCTTACCATCCAGTCCTTGTTGCCGAACCTGCGAACCGCGCGGGGCCGGATCGCCATCGTTTCGTCTCAGATGGCGTCACATACGCGCGCGCCGGGTGGCAGCTATATCTACCGTGCGTCAAAGGCGGCGGCGCTGAATTTGGGCCGCAACCTGGCGACTGACCTACAGGCGGATGGCATTGCGGTGGGAATCTACCATCCGGGCTGGGTGCAGACGGACATGGGCGGAGCTGCGGCAGAGATCACGGTCGATCAGGCGGCAAACGGCTTGATCGAGCGATTTGCGGCTCTCTCGCTCGATACTACCGGTTGTTTTGAAACCTGGGATGGTCGGGCGCACCCTTACTGAGAGTTCAGGGCCGCCTTGGGGATTTCGTAGACTTCACCGGGATCAATGAAGATCACCATGATATCACCGCGTGTCTCATAGGTCAGTTTCGATGTCGAACTGCTGGAATCCGGCACGCCTTTGGTGAAGTAAATCCGCCGAACCTCGCCAGTGTTCAACTGAACCGCCAACGTCGCCGTTCCATCTTCGCGCTTCCGCAATTCGGCCGGACAACTGGCCAGTGTATCACCTGCCAATGCAGCGCATGGAACGGTGCCTAATGAGTTCTCGCCATCCGTACCCGATAGGGTGGCCACTTGGGCATTTGCGGCAGTCGAAACCAGGCTTAGGGCAAGGGCAAAGCGGAACATTGAAATCCTCGTGGAATAAGACTTTGACCGAACGCTGACACCACGCACGACCAAAGTAAAGCACTGCGGTGCAGACTTTGCCCACTTGCCCTTGCGCCCCCCTCGCATAAGAGGCACGGGATCAGAAATTCAAGGCGCGGAGACACTAGCCCCCATGCCCGTACTCGTGATGAAATTCGGCGGCACATCGGTCGCCAATCTGGACCGGATCCGCCGTGCTGCCAAACGGGTTGGTGTCGAGGTAGCCAAAGGCTATGACGTCATCGTCATCGTTTCGGCGATGTCCGGCAAGACCAACGAGCTGGTGGGCTGGGTCGATGAAATCTCTCCGCTCTATGACGCGCGCGAATATGATGCCGTTGTCTCCTCTGGTGAAAACGTTACAGCTGGCCTGATGGCGCTGACCCTGCAGGAAATGGACATCCCGGCGCGCAGCTGGCAGGGTTGGCAGGTGCCGCTGATCACCAACGGTGCCCATTCAGCGGCCCGGATCGAAGAAATCCCGCCCGAGAATATCAACCAGAAATTCGGCGAAGGGATGCGCGTTGCGGTGGTCGCGGGCTTCCAGGGCATCAGCCCCGAAGGTCGTATCACCACGCTGGGTCGGGGCGGTTCGGACACCACCGCCGTGGCTTTTGCTGCCGCTTTCGAAGCCGAGCGCTGCGACATCTATACGGATGTGGACGGTGTCTATACGACCGACCCGCGCATCTGTGAAAAGGCGCGCAAGCTGGACAAAATCTCGTTCGAGGAAATGCTCGAACTGGCCTCGCTGGGGGCCAAAGTGCTTCAAACCCGCTCGGTCGAGCTGGCGATGCGCTACAAGGTGAAACTGCGCGTTCTTTCAAGCTTTGAGGAACAAGCCGACGAGGCCGGTACACTGGTCTGCGACGAGGAGGATATCATGGAATCCAATGTTGTGGCCGGTGTGGCCTATTCCCGCGACGAAGCCAAGATGACCGTCGTTTCGGTGGCGGACCGTCCCGGCATCGCCTCGATCATCTTTACCGCGCTCAGCGACGAGGGCGTGAACGTGGACATGATCGTCCAGAATATCTCGGACGAAGGGCGCACCGACATGACCTTCTCCTGTCCGACCAATCAGGTTTCCCGCGCCGAAAAGGCATTGCTGGCGATCAAGGATCAGGGTGAGCTGAACTACGCCGAACTGGTTGCGGATGAGGATGTTTGCAAGGTCTCAGTTGTCGGGATCGGTATGCGCTCGCAATCCGGTGTTGCGGCCAAGATGTTCAAGATTCTCTCGGATGAGGGGATTAACATCAAGGTCATTACAACCTCCGAGATTAAAATTTCCGTCCTGATCGACAGGAAATACATGGAACTTGCGGTTCAGGCACTGCATGATGCCTTTGAACTGGACAAGGCGGCCTGAGCTTTCAGCCAAGTGTCCTGTCTGAAACCGTAACGTGGGTGGGCCATGGCGGAAGGCACGGAAACAGAATCTCGCAAGTTGCTGGGACGGCTGCGCGAAGAAATGGCGAGCGAAGCCGCCGGTCAGGAACGTCTTGACCGGATCACGCACCTGATCGCCGACAGTACCGGTCGTGAAGTTTGCTCGATCTACCTGTTTCGGGATGAGGATACGCTTGAACTGTGCGCCACCGAAGGTCTGTCCCCAGAAGCGGTGCACAAGACGCGGATGCGTATGGGCGAAGGGCTGGTCGGTCGCGTCGCCAAGTCTGGCAAGGTGGTGAATACGGCGGACGCGCCCTCGGCCAAGGGCTTTCGGTACATGCCGGAAACTGGCGAGGAACGGTATTCGTCCTTTCTTGGTGTGCCGGTACAGCGTCTGGGTCAGAAACTGGGCGTGCTGGTGGTTCAGTCCCGGGACGCGCGCGAGTTTTCAGCGGACGAGGTTTATGCGCTGGAAGTTGTCGCGATGGTTCTGGCCGAAATGGCCGAACTGGGCGCGTTCGTCGGCGAAGGCGCGGCCTTGTCACCGCTGCACCAGCAATCGGTGCAACTTACCGGTGGCCCGGCGCAGGAAGGATCTGCTGAAGGCCATGTCTGGCTGCATGAACCTCGTGTTGTTGTCACCAATCCCATTGCCGAAGACCCGCATCGTGAGCGTGAGCGGCTGACCGAGGCCGTTGAAGAACTACGCGTCGGCGTCGACAAGATGCTTGAGATTTCTCAGGGCGGCGACAAAGAGCAGTTGCAGGTTTTGGAAGCCTACCGGATGTTCGCCAACTCCAAGGGTTGGATGCGCCGGATGGAGGAGGACATCGCTCTTGGTCTCAGCGCAGAGGCGGCGGTCGAGAAAGAGCAATCTCAGGCGCGGGCTCGCATGGGGCAGGTTACCGATCCGTATTTACGTGAACGGTTGGCCGATCTGGACGACCTCAGCAATCGGTTGCTGCGAATTTTGACTGGACAGGGTAACGGAAATGGGGCTGACCTGCCGCCCGATCCGATCCTAATTGCGCGAAATATCGGCCCCGGTGATCTGCTGGAATATGGCCGTTCTCTCAAAGGGATCGTGTTGGAAGAAGGCTCGGTCGGAAGCCATGCCACTATCGTGGCGCGCGCGTTGGCGATCCCACTGGTGGTGCATGTAGGCCGCATCACCACCGAAGCCCTGAACGGCGATCACATTCTGGTTGATGGCGATAGCGGTGTCGTTCATCTGCGCCCCGAAGACACCGTCGTTAGTGCGTTCCGTGACAAAATCGCGATGGAGGCCAAAGCGCAGGAGCGCTACGCCTCGATCCGTGAAACGCCCACCGTTACTCAGGATGGTGCGCGAATCAACATGGTGATGAATGCGGGTCTGATGGCCGATCTGCCCTCACTTAGCAATTCTGGTGCCGAGGGCGTGGGCCTGTTCCGCACCGAACTGCAGTTTCTGATCCGCAATCAGATGCCCAAGCGATCCGAGCTGGTGACGCAATACAAACGTGTCCTGGATGCTGCGGGAGAAAAGCGCGTGGTGTTCCGCACGCTCGATATCGGGTCAGATAAGGTTCTGCCTTATATGAAACATGTGGAAGAGCCGAACCCGGCGCTGGGCTGGCGGGCGATCCGCGTGGGTCTGGACAAGCGTGGCGTGATGCGGATGCAGTTGCAGGCGCTGATCCGCGCCGCCGATGGCCGCCCCCTGACGATCATGTTCCCGTTTGTCGCGCAGGCTGACGAATTCCGTGAGGCGCGCTGGGAGGTCAAGAAAACGATCGAGCGTGAACGGCGTCTGGGCCATGTTCTGCCTGAATCGCTCGAAGTGGGGGCGATGCTGGAAACGCCTTCACTTGCCTTTGCGCCGCAGAAGTTCTTTGACGAAGTCGGCTTTATCTCGATCGGTGGGAACGACCTGAAACAGTTTTTCTTCGCCGCCGACCGCGAAAATGAACTGGTTCGCCGTCGCTACGATACGCTGAATGTCAGCTTTCTGAGTTTCATTGAACGTATCGTTGAGAGATGCTCGATCTCGGACACACCGCTGAGCTTCTGTGGCGAAGATGCCGGTCGCCCGGTCGAGGCGCTGTGTCTCGCGGCCATGGGCATCCGTACCCTTTCGATGCGCCCCGCCTCAATCGGGCCGGTCAAAAGCCTGTTGTTGCGGTCGAACCTTCAGGATGTGCGTAAAATTATCGCCGATGCCCGCCATCGTGGGGAACAATCCGTGCGTCCGGCGGTGATGGACTGGCTGCGGACGCAGTCCTGACTGATCTTCCGCGATGCCAGCTGCAAATCCGCGCTTGATTTTTGCGCTCAGGTTTTCTATTCAGCCGATGAATGTTAGCGATAACATAGCTAATGACGCACATGCGTTTTAATCCCGGGCTGAAACCTCGCTTATGCTGGCGGGGAATTCGAAAGGAGCCTTGCAATGGTCTCACGCGTAATTCCGGTAGATCCGTTCGACCTTGTGTTGTTCGGCGCGACGGGCGATCTGGCGCAGCGTAAAATCCTGCCGGGCCTCTATCATCGCTTCGAAGTTGGCCAGATGCCTGAGGATGCGCGCATCATTGGAACCGCCCGATCCGACATGGACAGCGATGGGTTTCGTGAACAGCTGCGTGCGTCGATGCAAGAGTTTGCGCCGGGTTTCAATAAGGATACGCTTGATCGCTTTCTGTCCCGCGTCGAGTATGTTCCGGTAGATGCGCTTGGCGATGCGGGTTGGTCTGACCTAGCGAAAACGCTGCGACCGGATGTGGTACGCGCCTTCTATCTGTCAGTAGGCCCAAGCCTTTTCTCGGGCATCGCCCAACGTCTGAACGAGCACGGCCTGTCCACACCTGACAGTCGTATCGTGGTCGAGAAACCCTTTGGTCACGATCTGGCATCAGCCAAAGCGTTGAACGAAGGGCTACGGGCCTGTTTTGAAGAACATCAGATTTACCGGATCGATCATTATCTGGGCAAGGAAACCGTGCAGAACCTGATGGCGCTGCGCTTTGCCAACTCGCTTTTCGAACCGCTCTGGAACGCCACTCATGTTGATAACGTCCAGATCACCGTGGCCGAAACCGTGGGCGTCGAAGGGCGCGGTGCTTATTATGATCAGTCCGGCGCGATGCGGGACATGATCCAGAACCATCTGGTTCAATTGCTGTGCCTGACAGCGATGGAACCGCCTTCGAAATTCTCACCCAACGCGGTGCGCGATGAGAAAGTCAAAGTGATCGAAGCGCTGGAGCCGGTGGAACCCAAGGATATCGCTCGTGGTCAGTACCGCACCGAAAAAGGGGGCGATGGCTATCTGGATCACGTCGGCAACCCCGCCAGCCGTACCGAAAGCTTCATTGCGCTGAAGGCGCATATCGGCAACTGGCGCTGGGCCGGTGTCCCGTTTTATCTGCGGACCGGCAAGCGCCTGCGTGCACGTGAATCCGAGATTGCAGTGTTCTTTCGCGATCCGCCGCATACGATTTTTCCGAATGTCGGACCATTGCATGGCAACGTGCTGGTGATCCGCCTGCAACCGGACGAAGGCATCACGCTACGCACCACCATCAAGGAACCGGGGCAGGGCGGGTTCCGCCTGTCCGACGTTGCACTCGACATGAGTTTCGCTGATGCGCTGGGCGACGACGGCCAATCCCCGGATGCCTATGAACGCCTGATCATGGATGTCATCCGCGGCGACCAGACTTTGTTCATGCGTGGCGATGAGGCCGAGGCCGCATGGGCCTGGGTCGATCCCATCATTCACGGCTGGGAAGAGCGTGGCGATAAGCCCGCGAAATACGATCAGGGCAGTTCGGGGCCCGAAGAAGCATTGATGCTGATGCATCGCGATGGGCGCCGCTGGCGTCAGATCGGAGGGTAATCATGGTCAACACAGTTATATCCGACGTCACCAAACGCATCATCGACCGTAGCGCCGATCTGCGTGGCCCGCATCTTGAACGAATGGAGCAGGCCAAATCCAAGGGCCCTGCGCGCGCGCACCTGTCCTGCAGCGGGCAGGCCCACGCCTATGCCGGGGCGGGCGAAGATCAGGACTCCATGGCCACCGGCACGGCTGGCAATCTGGGGATCGTCACCGCCTATAACGATATGCTCTCGGCCCATCAGCCTTTCGAACGCTACCCGGCCCTGATCCGCGATGCGATCCGAGCAGCAGGCGGCACAGCGCAGGTTGCAGGCGGCGTGCCAGCCATGTGCGACGGCGTCACGCAAGGCGAGGCGGGGATGGAGCTCTCACTGTTCTCGCGCGATGTGATCGCGTTGGCGACCGGAGTGGCGCTAAGCCACAACACTTATGACGCCGCCGTTTTCCTGGGCGTCTGTGACAAGATCGTGCCCGGCCTAATCATCGGCGCGCAAGCCTTTGGGCATCTTCCTGCCGTCTTCCTGCCTGCAGGTCCGATGACCAGTGGCCTGCCGAATGACGAAAAGGCCAAGGTCCGCCAGAAATTCGCCGCCGGAGAGGTGGGCCGCGAAGAGCTGATGAAGGCCGAAATGGCCGCATATCACGGCCCCGGCACCTGCACCTTCTACGGAACTGCCAACACCAACCAGATGCTGATGGAATTCATGGGCCTGCACCTGCCAGGGTCCAGCTTCATCAACCCCAACACCCCCCTGCGCGATGCCCTGACCGAGGAAGGCGCGCGCCGCGCCCTGTCTCTCAGCGCGCTGGGCAATCACTACACACCGGTCTGCCAGATCCTTGATGAGCGCGCTTTCGTCAATGGCATCGTCGGCCTGATGGCCACCGGCGGTTCCACCAACCTACTGATCCACCTGATCGCCATGGCGCGTGCCGGTGGTATCGTGCTGGACTGGGAGGATTTTTCCGACATCTCCGCTGTCGTGCCTTTGGTCGCGCGCGTCTATCCCAACGGTCTGGCAGACGTGAACCACTTCCACGCTGCGGGTGGCCTGGGCTTTGCCATCGGCACGCTGCTGGAAGATGGCTTGCTGCACCCCGATACGCTGACTGTCGCGGGGCAGGGCCTGCACAACTACACCAAAGAACCCAAGCTGAAAAACGGCGAGTTGGTCTGGGAAGAGGGCGCGGGCCACAGTCTGAACGAAAAGATCGTTCGCCCGGCCAAAGACCCGTTCCAACCCACGGGCGGGCTTTCTCGCTTGACGGGCAATCTGGGCACAGGGGTCATGAAGGTGTCGGCTGTAGCACCTGAACACCAAGTGGTCGAAGCGCCCGTGCGTGTATTCCACGACCAGAACGCCGTTAAAGCCGCTTTCAAAGCCGGAGAATTCACCGATGACGTCATCGTTGTTGTTCGCTTCCAAGGGCCAAAAGCCAACGGTATGCCTGAACTTCATTCGCTGACGCCGATCCTGTCGATCCTGCAGGGCAGGGGGCAGAAGGTGGCTCTGGTCACCGATGGCCGTATGTCGGGCGCATCCGGCAAAGTGCCCGCCGCCATCCATGTCTGCCCCGAGGCGCTGGATGGTGGACCGATCGCCTATCTGCAAGACGGTGACCTGTTGCGCGTTGATGCGGTCAAGGGCGAGTTGGAAATCCTGACCCCCGGTGTTCTCGACCGCAATCCGGCCACCGCGGACCTTACGGCAAACCAACACGGCGTTGGCCGTGACCTCTTCGGCGCCTTCCGTCAGAATGTCGGCTCAGCCGACACCGGCGCCAGCATTTTCGGAGTGTAACCCAATGTCTAAAACCCAACGCACCCGCGAGATCTGCGCGCTGGCCCCGATTGTTCCAGTCCTGGTCGTCGACGACGCGGCCCATGCGCGCCCGTTGGCCGAAGCTTTGGTCGCCGGTGGCCTCCCGGCGCTTGAAGTCACCTTGCGCACTCCCGCCGCGCTCGACGCGATCCGCGCCATGGCCAACGTCCCCGGCGGTGTTGTCGGGGCGGGTACACTGGTCACACCCGAAGATGTCCGCGCTGCCAAAGAGGCTGGCGCTCAGTTTGGCGTCTCCCCCGGTGCGACCGATGCCCTGATCGCCGCCTGCGAAGCCGAAGGACTGCCCCTTCTCCCCGGTGCGGCTACTGCAAGCGAAGCCATGGCTCTGCTGGAAAAGGGCTATGACATGCTGAAATTCTTTCCCGCCGAGGCCTCAGGAGGGGCTCCCGCCCTAAAAGCCATCGGCGCACCGCTACCGCAGATCACCTTCTGCCCAACTGGTGGCGTATCGCCGTCAAATGCCCTCGATTACCTGTCGCTGCCGAATGTTGTCTGCGCCGGCGGCAGCTGGGTCGCGCCCAAGCAGATGGTTCAAAACGGTGATTGGTCCGGGATCGAAACACTTGCCCGCGAGGCCGCCAGTCTGCTGGATTGACGCCGCAGGGCAAGACGCTAGGGTAGGCCTCAATTCAAACAGGTTGCCCTCATGACAAACCAAACCTCCCTCGCGCATGGGCGCGAGTATCTGGCCATCCCCGGCCCTTCGGTCATGCCCGATACGGTGCTGCAGGCGATGCACCGTCCGTCGCCCAATATCTATGACGGCGAATTGATCGAGATGATGCCCGCGCTCACCCGAGACTTGAAACGCGTTGCCGGAACCCAGCACAACGTCGCCATCTATATCGCCAACGGCCACGGTACATGGGAGGCTGCGCTTTCCAACGTCATTGCACCCGGTGAAACCGTGCTTGCCCCGGCCTCTGGCCGATTCACCCACGGTTGGGCCGAGATGGCCGAAGGAATCGGCGCCAAGGTTGACCTGATCGATTTCGGAATGTCCACGCCCTGGGATCTTGACCGCATCGCCGAGGCCCTGCGTAACGATACCAGCCACAAGATCAAAGCGGTCCTTGCAGTCCACGTCGATACGTCCACATCGATCCGCAACGATATCCCGGCCCTGCGAGCGTTGCTCGACGACCTTGACCACCCAGCCTTGCTGATGGCTGACTGCATCGCGTCGATGGGCTGCGACCGGTTCGAGATGGATGCCTGGGGTGTCGACGTCACTGTCACGGCTTGCCAAAAGGGGCTTATGACCCCGGCGGGCACCGGCTTTGTCTTCTTCAACGACAAGGCGCAAGCCAAGCGCGCCACAATGCCCCGCGTCTCGCATTATTGGGACTGGCAGCCGCGCGCCAATCCCGATCTGTTCTATCAGTATTTCAACGGCACCGCGCCAACCCACCACCTGTATGGCCTGCGCGCGGCGCTCGACCTGATCCATGGCGAAGGGATCGAACAGGTCTGGGCCCGCCATGAACACCTGGCAACGGCCATCTGGGCCGCCTGCGAAATCTGGGCGCAAGGTGGCGCGCTGCATTTCAACGTCACCGACCCCGCCCATCGCAGCCACGCCGTCACTGCTCTGAGGTTGGCAGAGGGGCGCGGCACGCCGCTGCGCAGCTATACCGAAACCCAACTGGGTCTGACGCTGGGCATCGGTCTGGGAATGGAGGATTGGGACGGCTGCTTCCGCCTTGGCCACATGGGGCACGTAAACGCTCAAATGGTCATGGCCATGCTGGGTGGCGTCGAAACCGCTATGGCTGCGCTCGATATCCCCCGTGGTCAGGGTGCGCTCGAAGCCGCCGCCGCGACGCTGGCCGGATAAGCCCGATCCGCCTCTTCATCTGGCCGTAAATACCTTCGGGGGAAATCGCGCTTGGGCGCGATAGGGGGCAGACAGCCCCCTTTACGAGGCTCGGGCTTTTGCCAAGGCCGTGGGCAGAGCAGCTTCAAACGCCGCCATTTCCGCCTCACCTCCGCAGCTGACCCGAATGCACCGGTTCTGGGGCGCGGCAAATGGCATCCGCACGAACACGCCTTGTTCAACGAGCGTGACCAACACGGCCTTGGCAAACACCCCATCACGCCCACAATCAATCGCCACAAAGTTTGTCGCAGACGGCAAAGGCAGCAGACCATTCGACCGTGAAATCTCTTCGATGCGGTTCCGGGACCCGGCAATCCTTTGCTGCACATGCGTCAGCCAATCTTCATCTTTTAGCGCGGCCAATGCCCCTGCCTGCGCGGCTCGGTTCATGCCGAAATGGTTGCGCACTTTGTTGAAGCTCGCAATCAACTCGGGCGAGCCGATGGCGTAGCCTACCCGCGCCCCGGCCATGCCATAAACCTTGGAAAACGTTCGCATCCGGATCACACGTGAATCATCAGCAGCGACAGGTGCAGCGGTCCCCTCGGGCGCGCATTCGACATATGCCTCGTCAAGAACCACCAAACAGCCCTCTGGCAAAGCCTCCAGAGCGGACACGATATCCTCACCTGAATGCCATGTTCCCATCGGGTTGTCCGGGTTGGCCAGATAGACCAACTTGGCGTCTACCTCCGCCGCTTTGGCGAACAGTGCCGTCGGGTCCTCGTGATCGTCGTGGTAGGGGACCTTGTGCAATACCCCACCAAACCCGGCCACGTGGTAATTGAAAGTCGGATAAGCTCCATCCGAAGTCACAACTGCATCGCCGTGACCAACCAGCAGGCGCACCAGATAGCCCAGCAACCCGTCAATGCCTTCGCCAACCACGATGTTTTCAGGCGCAACCCCATGATGTACCGCCAGCGCATGGCGTAGTTCGTAATTCTCGGGATCGCCATACATCCATATCTCGCCTGCGGCCCGTTGCATTGCATCGATGGCGCGCGGGGACGGGCCAAACACGCTTTCATTCGCACCGATCCGGGCCACGAAGGGCGCGCCACGTTGGCGCTCCTGCGTTTCGGGGCCGACAAAAGGCACGGTCGCGGGCAGCGTGAGGGCAAGCGGGGTATAACGAGGACCAGTCATGGCCGCAGATAAGCGCAACCGATCAGGCGGGGCAAGCCTTGCCAGAAGTTCAAAGTAGGCTTCGGATGTGCGGTTTGCCCTGACGTCGCTGTGGCGCTGCTGGCGTCTTGCTGGCATGTTTATACAGCAAATCACGCCCCGGAGGTCCCATGTCCCGCGTATCCATCGAATACAAAGACCACATCGCACGTGTCACGCTGACCCGTGGCGACAAGATGAACGCGCTGGACGATGCGATGATCAAGGCGATCCTTTCGGCCGGTCAAGAGGTCGCCGCAGCCGACATCCGCGCGGTGGTGCTATCGGGGGAAGGCAAAAGCTTTTGCGCTGGGCTCGATATGGCCAGCTTTGCCAGCATGGCGCACACAGACCCAAGCGAATGGCTGATGACCCGCAGCCACGAAGATGCCAACGAAATGCAGGAACTTGCCTTGATCTGGCGGCGCGTCCCGGTGCCGGTGATCTGCGCTATTCAAGGCGTCGCCTATGGCGGTGGGCTACAGATTGCGCTGGGTGCTGACATCCGCATCGCGCATCCCGAAGCCAAGCTGGCAGTGATGGAGATGAAATGGGGCATTATCCCCGACATGGGCGGCATGGTTTTGCTGCCAGAGCTCGTGCGCTCGGACGTGCTGCGCCTGCTGACCTATACCGCCCGCCCTATCGGAGCGCCACAGGCGGCAGATTGGGGGCTTGTTACCAAACTGTCGGATGATCCCCTGACCGAAGCGCTGGCGCTGGCCGAGGACATCGCGGGTAAAAGCCCGTCCGCCATCCGCGCCGCCAAACGGTTGATTGATGTGGCCGAAACCCGTGACCGTGCTGATGTGCTGTTGGCCGAGTCTACCGAACAGGTCGACCTGATCGGTAAGTCGGATCAAATGGAAGTTGTCATGGCACAGATGCAGGGCCGAAAGCCCGAGTTCAAATGATCACCGCATGAATGCGCGCCGTGCATCGCGGGCCATGTTGTATCGCATCTCAAGATCAGCAATCTTTTTCATTGCTGCCCTGCGGTCCTGATTGTCAGTCAGTGCTGCAAACTCCTTGCGGGCGGCGTCGAGCTGTTTCTTGATGTCGAACTCCTCGGGCAGAACTCCGGCCTGCGCCATTATCCGATGACCCGCAGCAATGACGGGATCGCCTTGTGCCTCGCCCGAGCGGTCGGGCAACGGGGCACCTTCGCCTTCAAGACCCTGCAGTTGGCCTTCGGCCTGCGCCTTTTTGATCTGGCGTTCAATCAGTTTTCCAAGCGATCCGAACATGCACTTATTTTACCGCCTGAGGGGTTCTGATGAAAGGGCTCAGCGCACTCGGTTTGTTGCCAGATATGCGATACCCCCAGCCAACAGCCCCCAGACTGCCGCGCCCAACCCAAAAACCGTTATGCCAGAGGCTGTGATGGCCAGTGTCAAAATAGCCGCTTCGCGCTCGACAGGGACGTCCAGCGCGGCATGCATGGCATTGGCCAGGACCCCGATCAGGGCCACACCTGCCAGAGTGCCCATAAGCAGCGGGTCGGCATGGGCGGCAAAACTGGTGATCGCCACGGCAAAGATACCGAAGAGGCAGTAGAACACGCCACCCATGATTGCCGACCAATAACGCTGCGCCGGATCGGGGTGGCTTTCCTCGTTGGAACACATCGCTGCGGTGATTGCGGCCAGGCAGGTTGCGGGCGCCCCGAAAGGGGCCGAAAGCACGCTTGCGCCACCGACGGATGAAAACAACCGGCCGGGAACAGGATCAAAGCCAAAGCTGCGCATCACCGCGACGCCGGGGATATTCTGTGTCGCCATCGTGACGATAAACAGCGGTACGCCGATCCCGATGGCCGACGCGACCGAGAATGATGGCATGGTCCAGATCGGAGCCGCGATCAAACGATCCGGCATCAATTGGGCATCTCCTGCGTTCAGCGACACAATGATAGCCGCCGCGACCACAGCTGCCGGAACCGCGATCAACCGATTGAAACGGCCCGCGACAAACCACGTCAGGATCACCGGCAACGCCTGCCATGGAATCTCGACCGCCGCCTGGAAGGGCACAAGGCATAGTGGCAATAGCACACCTGCCAGCATTGCTTGCGCCAGTGTTGTGGGAATTGCTGCTGCCAATCGTCCCAGCGGCTTCCACAGCCCTGCCAGAACCGTTAATGCTCCGGCGCACAGGAACGCACCAATCGCGCCTGAAAATCCCTCGACCGGGGTGGCCGAGACAGCTAACAGAGCGGCCCCCGGGGTCGACCACGCAACGCTGATCGGCATTTTGTACCGCAGGCTGAGGACGATGGCTGCAAGCCCCATGGCAATCGCCGCACTCATCAGACCCGAGGCGGCTTCCTGCGATGAAGCTCCCATCGCGCCCAACCCCTGCAATACGATGGGAAACGAGCTGAAGAATCCGACAATGGCCACAACCAACCCGGTTGAGACTGTCTGCATCGGAGGGAAAGATCGCATCGTCAGTGCCTCGCCAGGTTGTGTCGCCGAAGTGCTAACAAGCGGGGCGTGGCGTGAACAAGGGGAAAGCTCTGAGGGTAAAGAAAAACCTCACCGCCGGTTGGGTGGTGAGGTTCGTTTTCTATATATCAGCAGCAGGAAAAAGATCAGGCGATTTCAGCCAAACGGGCGAGAGCTTCGTTTAGCTTGGCTTCTTCTTCTTCGCGGGCGGCAAGGTTAGCTTTGGCTTCCGCAACAACCTCTTCCGGGGCCGATGCCACGAATTTCGGGTTGTTCAGGCGCCCGCGCAGACCGCCGAGTTCCTTGGCCAACTTGCCTTTGGCTTTTTCCAGCCGCTCCTTTTCCGCACCAATGTCGATGATGTCCGCCAGTGGCAGGCCAAAGGAGGCACCGGGGGCAGCAATCGAGATCGTGCCCTTGGGCAGTTCATCCGCCTTGGTCAGGCTGTCGATCCGCGCCAGACGTTTGATCAGCGCTTCGTTGCGGTCCCATGCAGCTTGGCCGTGCGCGTCAATCTCAGTCACCAGCATCGGCACGTAGAGGCCAGCAGGAACCCGCATCTGTGCACGGGCCGAGCGGGTGTTTTCGATCACCGAGATCACCCAGTTCATTTCTCGATCCGCATCCGCGTCGATCAGGTTAGCCGCCGTATAGGTTGGCCAGTCTGCATGCACGACCATCTTGGGCCGCGTGCCGGTCAGGCCCCACAGCTCTTCGGTGATGAAAGGCATGATCGGGTGCAGCATGACCATGCACTGGTCCAGAACCCAGCGCATGGTGGCGCGGGTCTCGGCCTGTGCCTCGGCGTCATCGCCTTGCAGCAAGGGTTTAGAGAGTTCCACGTACCAGTCGCAGACCTTGCCCCAGACAAAGGCGTAGAGCCCGTTGGCCGCGTCGTTGAAACGATAGCTTTCCAGCGCCACGTCGACCTCTTCCCGCACACGGGCGGTTTCACCGATGATCCAGCGGTTCACGGCGGCTTTGGGTTTCAGGTCAGCCACGTCCAGTTGCGGGACAGCGTCGGTGAAGACCTCATTCATCTCGGCAAAGCGGACGGCGTTCCACAGTTTGGTGCCGAAGTTACGGTAACCTGTGATGCGCTCGCGCGACAGTTTCAGTACCCCGCCAATAGCCGCCATCGAGGCATTGGTAAAGCGCAGCGCGTCAGCACCGAATTCGTCCACGATCTCCAACGGGTCGATCACGTTGCCGGTGGTTTTGGACATCTTCTTGCCCTTCTCGTCGCGGACGAGCTGGTGCAGATACACGGTGTGGAACGGGATTTCGTTCACCACCGCCAGTTGCATCATCATCATCCGCGCGACCCAGAAGAACAGGATGTCAAAGCCGGTGATCAACACATCGGTTGGGAAATAGCGCTCTAACTCTTCGGTCTTTTCGGGCCAGCCCAGCGTGCCGATAGGCCAGAGGCCGGAAGAGAACCATGTGTCGAGCACGTCGGGGTCGCGCCAGACCGGGTAGACCAGCTTGGTCGGGTCTTGTTCGACTGCGTATTGAGCAAGGCTTTCGGCGAACTGATGGATCGCTTCCTGCTTATCGGCAACTTCGATGACAGTCGCGTGGCTCAGCGGGCTGGGTATGTTGGCATTGTCGTCGAGGAATTTCTCTGTAACTGCCTCAAGGCTTGCCGCGCATTCCATGACATTGCCACGATGCAGCATGCCGCCTTCGTTCAGCAAACGACCCAATTCGACCAAATCAAGGTCGCCGTCGTTTTCGTCGTCCTTGAAATTCTCAGCCGAGAGATCGAGGCCATACCAAACCGGTATCTGATGCCCCCACCACAGCTGGCGTGAGATGCACCAGGGCTCGATGTTTTCCAGCCAGTGGTAATAGGTCTTCTCGCCCGACTCGGGGATGATCTTGACAGTGCCGTCCTTGACCGCGTCCAGCGCAGGGCTGACGACCTTGGCGGCGTCGACGAACCATTGGTCGGTGAACATCGGCTCGATGACGACTTTCGAGCGGTCGCCGAAGGGCTGCATGATCGGTTTGCTTTCGACCAGCGGCACCAGCTTGTCCGCGCCTTCGTGTTCCGGCTTTAAAGCGGTCGAACCCAGACGTGGATCATCGGCGCGAGTCATGACAGCCAGACCGTCTGCAGTGATCTCCTCAACCACCTTCGCACGTGCCTCGAACCGGTCGAGGCCGCGCAGATGATCAGGGATCAGGTTGATCGCGTCGATCTCGTTCTCGGTGAACTCACGCCCGCGCGCGTATTCCTGCGCCTTGTCCGCCTCTTCGGCATAAGGCGCACCATCGGCGCGCATTGCGCCTTTGGTGTCCATCAGGCGATACATTGGAATGCCGCCGCGCTTGGCGACCATATTGTCGTTGAAGTCATGCGCACCGGTGATTTTCACCGCGCCCGAGCCGAAATCTGGATCAGGGTAATCATCGGTGATGATCGGGATCTGACGGCGATGCTCTTTCGGGCCTACCGGGATTTCGCAAAGTTTTCCGACGATGGGCGCATAGCGCTCATCCGATGGGTGAACCGCAACTGCGCCGTCGCCGAGCATGGTTTCGGGGCGAGTCGTGGCGATCGAGATATAGTCGCGCTCTTCCTCCAGCACGATATTCCCGTCCTCATCTTTCTCGACGTAAGTATAGGTCTCACCGCCCGCCAGCGGGTACTTAAAGTGCCACATATGGCCCGCAACTTCGATATTCTCGACCTCAAGGTCCGAAATCGCGGTCTCGAAATGCGGGTCCCAGTTAACCAGCCGCTTGCCGCGATAGATCAGACCCTTTTCGTACATGTCGACAAAAACCTTGATGACCGCGTCGTGGAAGTTCGGCGAGTTCTCATGACCTGTACGCGGGTCGCGCGGCGCACCTGCCATGGTGAAGGCATTACGCGACCAGTCGCAGCTGGAGCCCAAACGCTTGAGCTGCTCAATGATCGTGCCGCCGTATTCGCCCTTCCATTCCCAGACCTTGTCCAGAAACGCTTCACGTCCCAGCTCACGACGTCCCGGCTGCTGGGTGTTGGCCAACATCTTTTCCACCTGCATCTGCGTGGCGATACCAGCGTGGTCCTGACCGGGCTGCCATAGCGTGTCGAACCCGCGCATCCGGTGCCAGCGGGTCAGAATATCCTGCAGTGTGTTGTTGAACGCGTGGCCCACATGCAGCGCACCCGTCACGTTCGGTGGCGGGATCATGATGGTAAAACTCTCGTCGCGCGATTTGTTCGCGCCTGCCTTGAAGGCTCCGGCCGCTTCCCAGGCCTGATAGATGCGGGCCTCGGCCTCGGCCGCGTTGAATGTCTTTTCCATCGCCATGGGATGCGTCCTGCGTCAACAATATCGGGTCAGCGCCTGCAATAGCGAATGGACGCAGGAAGGGGAAGGCCCTGCGCGGCGGTCCTGCAATGATCAGCCGGGATTTGATGGGGCGGGCGCATAAAGATCCAGCTTTTCGCTGGCCCCTTGCCCCATCGCCTTGGCCTGATCGCTGCGGATGCGCGCGTGCAGGTCCAGCGCCTCAGGAGCAAACAGCTCGGTCGGCTCAGGGATATGGATGAAATTCCCCACCCGGTCCTCGCCCCGCGCCAGAATGGCATAGTCGCGATCCGCCACTTTTTGCTGCGCATTGGGGTTGAGATAACGGATAGCCAGGCCAATTCGACGATCATCAGATACGTTCGGCCCTGACCCGTGAATGGTCAGCCCATGGTGCAGCGACATCTGGCCGGGCTGCAACTCGATATGGGTTTTGTCTTCCTCCGCGACATCGACTGCTACCTCTTGCCCACGCGACAGAAGGTTGTTGTCGGAAAACGTATCATTATGCGGCAGGATCGGGTTCTTGTGGCTGGCCTTCACGAAATCCATGCAGCCACTCTCAACCGTCGCAGGGGATAGGGCGATCCAGGCGGTCAACTGGTCCGAGGTTTCACCCATGCCCCAATAGGTCAGGTCCTGATGCATGCCCACCACTTGCGTCGTGCGCGGTTCCTTGATGAACAGCTCAGCCGACCACAACAGCAGGTCTGGGCCCAAAACACCTTCGACAACGTCCAAAACGCGCGGGTCCAACGCGATGCGAGTGGCGAATGGCATCACCACATGCGCGTTGATGCGTTTGTACATGTTCAGGGGTAGCGGCAGGTCAGCCTCGCGCCAGCTGGCCTCGACATCTTCCAACTCGGCACGGTACCCGGCGGCTTCTGCGGCAGAGAACACGGGGATCGGAAATATAAACCCATCATCCCAATAGGCCTCGGCACTTTGGCTGTCCAATCGGCCATTCGTCAGCTTGATTTCTTTGGGCATGGAAACCTCCACTCGACTGAATTTAGGTTCAGCCTAGGCGCGGCCCAGATCGGCGCGCAACGCTGTTTCCAGACAGGAATGTCGCTTTCAGACCGTGCGGAGTTAATTTTCTCAGCCACTGGACAAGGTCCTGCTTCACGCTAGGGTCGCGCATTCAGGCAGCCAGAGGATCTTCCCATGGAAAAATTCGGCAAAAGCCAGCCCATCAAACGGACCGAGGACCAGCGGTTTCTGACCGGGCAGGGGCAATACATGGACGATTTTGTGCCCGAGAATGCGCTGTTCGCAGCATTCTTTCGCAGCCCGGTGGCGCACGCCAAAACTACGTCTCTGGACCTTGAAGATGCACTCGCTGCGGAGGGCGTGCGTTTGGTCATGACGCTGGAAGACCTGACTGCTGCCGGGATCGATACGGTGATGAACGCCACCACGGTTGCCAACCGCGACGGCAGTCAAGGCGCCGCCTCCGAGCGCTATATGCTGGCCAAGGACCGCGTGCGTTTCGTAGGCGAGCCTGTTGCAGTGATCATTGCCGACACATTGCTGCAAGCCCGCGATGCGGCCGAGCTGATCTGGATGGAAACCGAGGACCTGCCGGTCAAGATGGATGTCGCTGCGGGTGGGGAACCACTGCATCCGCAGGCCCCCGACAACCGCGCCTTTGACTGGGGATTGGGTGATGAAGAGGCGACCAATGCGGCCTTTCAGGCAGCAGCGCATAGCGTTGCGCTGAGCGTTCATGACAATCGGGTCATTGTGAGTTCGATCGAACCGCGCGGCTGTCAGGCCGATTGGTCGGATGGCCGTCTGCATTTCTCCTATGGCGGGCAGGGCGTCTGGGGGATGAAGGCGCAGCTGGCACAGAAGCTGAAGCTAAATCCGGAGGCGATCCGCGTTACCACGCCGGATGTAGGCGGTGGATTCGGTATGAAGGCGATGCCTTATCCCGAATACTTCTCGGTTGCCGTCGCCGCGATGAAACTTGGCCAGCCCGTCCACTGGATGTCGGACAGGTCAGAGGCAATGCTGTCGGATCACCATGGCCGCGACCTGACCTCACTGGCGGAACTTGCATTTGATGCCGATCACAAGATCACCGCCTATCGGGTTCACAGCAAGATCAACCTTGGCGCTTATAACAGCCATTTCGCGCAGGCGATCCAGACCAGCTTGTTCAGCCGGGTACTGATGGGGGTCTACGATGTGCAAACCACCTACTTGCGGGTCGAAGGTTTCTTCACCAACACCACGCAGGTCGACGCATACCGCGGGGCCGGTCGGCCCGAGGCGATCTATGTGCTGGAGCGCGTTATGGACCGCGCTGCGCGTGAGTTGGGCGTCGACCCGTGGGAACTGCGGCGCAAAAATTTCATCCGACCCGAGGCTTTCCCCTACAAAACCGCAACCGGTGAAACCTACGACGTGGGTAAATTCGACATGGTCCTCAGCCGCGCCGCTGAACAGACCGCAGGTTTTACGGCTCGCAAGTCCGCGGATGCGGAAAACGGCCTGATCCGTGGGCAGGGGCTTTGTTACTATATCGAAAGTATTCTGGGCGACCCTTCCGAAGGCGCGAAGGTTGAGTTTTGCGAGGACGGAACGGTGAACCTCTATGTCGGCACTCAGTCCAACGGGCAGGGGCATGAGACGGTCTATGCCCAGTTCCTGTCAGATCAGACGGGGATTCCCGCGCATCTCATCAATGTGGTGCAAGGCGACACGGACAAGCTGGCGCAAGGGGGCGGAACCGGCGGGTCACGCTCGGTCACGACCCAAAGCAATGCTACGCTGGTCACAGTTGATACGATGATCGCCGCATTCACGCCCTATCTTGCGGATAAGATGGGGGTCGAGGAAAGCGATGTGACCTTCGACCATGAAACCTTCCGCGCGCCGGGGTCCAACCTGACCCCCACGCTGACCGAGGCGGCCGAGATGGCGCGCGCGGACGGACGCACGGATCTGTTGCATCACGAAGCCCGCGCCACGCTAGATGCACGCAGCTATCCCAATGGTGCACATGTTGCCGAAGTCGTTATCGATTCTTTCACTGGTGAAACATGGGTCGACCGCTACACGGTGGTGGATGATTTCGGCAATCTTATCAACCCGATGCTGGCCGAGGGGCAGGTGCATGGCGGCGTGGTTCAGGGTATCGGTCAAGCACTGACCGAGCATGTTGTTCATGATGCCGAGGGGCAACTGCTCACGGCTTCGTTCATGGACTACGCCTTGCCCCGCGCTGCTGAGATACCCATGATAGAGTTTACCTCGGCGCCGGTTCCGTCAACCGCCAACCCGATGGGGATGAAAGGCTGTGGCGAGGCAGGCACCGTGGGCGCACTGGCCGCAGTGGCGAACGCGGTACAGGATGCGCTCTGGGATCACGGGGTGCGGCAGGCGGATATGCCTTTCACACCTCACAAAGTTTGGGAATTGTTGACGCATGGTTCTGTCGCGGCTGAGTAGAAAGGTACTGGGATGGCTCGGACGGCCTCTGCGGTCCGAGCACTCGGCCGAAACGCGCCACCGCGAACCTGTCAGCCATGTCATCATTCTTGACGGCACCATGTCGACTCTGGAAGCAGGGCGGGAAACCCACGCGGGCCAGACCCTGCGCCTGTGCTGCGAGATGGGCAGCCAGGTTTCGGTTTTCTACGAATCCGGCGTGCAGTGGGAAAGCTGGAAATCGACTATGGACGTGATGATGGGGCGGGGTATCAACCGTCAGATTCGGCGGGCCTATGGTTATTTGGCTTCGCGTTACAAACCCGGTGATAAGATCTTTTTCATCGGCTATTCACGCGGCGCATACGGGGTCCGCAGCCTTGCGGGCGTGATCGATGCTATCGGGTTGCTCAAGGCCGAACACGCCACTGTCCGCAATATCAAACAGGCCTATCGACACTATGAATGTAACGCCAATGGCGAAGCGGCGGCGGTCTTTCGTCGGGAGTTCTGTCACGAGGATGTCGCCATCGAGATGGTCGGCGTCTGGGACACGGTCAAGGCGCTGGGCCTGCGCCTTCCGCTGCTCTGGCGCTGGGCCGAGGAACGCCATGCCTTCCACAACCACCAGCTTGGCCCTGCCACCCGCCACGGCTATCACGCCATGGCGCTGGACGAGACCCGCGAAGTGTTCGAGCCGGTGCTGTGGAAATGCACGCCTGACTTCAAAGGCCATATCGAGCAGGTTTGGTTCCGCGGCACCCACGGCGATGTTGGCGGCCAGTTGAACGGGTTCGAAGAGGCCCGCCCCCTCAGCAACATCTCCCTGATCTGGATGCTGGACAAGGCCGAGCTGCACGGCCTGCCATTGCCCGAGGGCTGGCGCGACCGTTTCCCTAGCGATCCGCATGCGCAATCCGTGGGCACCTGGCGTGGCTGGGGTAAGATTTTCCTGCTGCGCAAGCATCGCAAAGTAGGGCGTGACCGGTCAGAGAAGCTGCATGTCTCGGTTTCGCCCGAGGAATTGCCCCGATGGGTGCCGATGCCAAATCTGCCTTCGCATCCGGCGCAGTGACAGAAGCAACAGCTTGCCTTCCTACGAAAGATGTATCAACAGCAGCCACAGCATTTCTGTCCCGTCAGTGCCGGGTGGACGTCTTAGCATCATCGAAAGACATGTGATTTATGCCGGATCCATACTTTTCTGAGCTCAAATACTTAGGTGGCCCGACCCTGGATTTTATCGAGGTCGCGGTTGACGCTGGTACGGATGTCTCGGGGTTGGTCGTGACGATCTATTTGAGCAATGGCTCGATCCGAACCACCAATACTCTGGCCGGTATCACGCCGACAACGGTTGCCGGTCGCGATATCTATGTCATCGACACGACAAGTTCCGGGACATTTAACGGATTGGGTAAAACCAATGGTATCTCGCTTTCCGAAGGGACAACGGTTTATCAGTTTAATTCTTTCAGCGATCCTCCAAGTCCCGGCCCGATCACTGCGAACACTGGCCCGGCCAACGGTATGCAATCGACAGTCATCGGGCAGGCCGGCGCTGGCGATTCCCTGATTTCGACCGACAATGGCGGCACATATACAGTCAATACCGATCCCACCCCGGGCAGCATCCCCTGTCTGACTGCGGGCACACTCGTATCCACTGATTTGGGTCCGGTGCCAGTAGAAGATCTGAAGCCTGGCCAGCTGCTTTTGCTGGCGCGGGGTGGCAATCAGCCTTTGCTGCAGATCATGCGCCGTTCACTCACTGCGCGCGAGTTGCGCCGCAATCCGAAACTCTATCCAGTGCGAATTTGCGCGGGCGCACTTGGACAAGGCCTGCCCCGACGTGATCTGCTTGTCTCGCGTCAGCATCGCATGCTGGTGTCCTCGGCGATTGTGAAACGCATGTTCGGTCGTTCTGAGGTTCTGGTCGCCGCGATAAGGCTGACCGATCTGCCGGGGGTTTATGTCGATGAAACCGTAGACAGCGTCACGTATTTCCATCTGGTCCTGGCGACGCACGAAGTGATTATCGCCGAGGGTGCCCCGACCGAGAGCTTGCTGATAGGACAGGAAGCGTTGAATTCACTCCCTCCTGCAATGGTCGAGGAACTTACTGTATTGTTTTCGGGCATTTCGACCGGGAGCCTCTCGGATACCAGTTATCTGGTGCCGGACAACGCGCGTCAGAAACAGCTGGTGTCGCGCCACGCTCAACACGCCCGATCATTGCTATCCGACTATACGGAAAGCACCCGTTCCGAAGACTAATGTCGATCGCGCGCAGGCCAATCAAGGCCAACCCCCGCTGTCATTTCTAAGAATTACCGCCGCCGATCTCTGCGCGAACTCATCGGCTGGAACGCCACGCCCACATGTGCCTCGCAGTACGGCTTGCCTGCCTCAACCGGCAGGCCGCAGAACCAGAAATCCTCGGTCGCGGGGTCGCCGACGGGCCATTTGCAGGTTTTCTCGGTCAGTTCCATCAGCGTCAGCTTTTTGGCCTTCTTCTCGATCTCGTTGACTTTGGCCAGCGCCTCGGGGCTGATTTCGTTGGCCGACGGCTGCGGAGGCAGCGGCTGGCCGGCGGGTATGATCTGGCGACGGGCCGGGGTGACCGGTTTGGCCTCGGGGGCTGGCACTGGACGGGCCGGTTCGGTCTTGGGTGTCGGTTTCGGTTTGGCCTCGGCCTTGGGCGCTGGGGCCGGTTTTTCCTTAGGCTCGGCCTTTGCCGGGCTTGCACCGGTGGCGCGGTTCGACAGGCCCAGACGGTGAACCTTGCCGATCACCGCATTGCGGGTCACGCCGCCCAGTTCCTTGGCGATCTGGCTGGCCGACTGGCCCTCGCCCCACATCTTTTTCAGCAGCTCTACACGCTCGTCAGTCCAGGACATCATTTGCCTTTCAAAAGCGGAAAGCGGCCCCGGATTCGGGCCGCCTTGGGAAATCATCTCAGCGCCCTATTCTAAACACTGCGGCCCGAGTTACAAGCGGTCTTCGAATCAGGTATGGGGCAGAGCATGCATAATCTCATGGATCACGACGCACGCCGCTTTGGCGCGGTGAATTGGATGGGCCTCTATACACTGGCGCAGCGCGAAACCCTGCGCTTTCTGGCCGTGTGGACGCAGACCCTGCTGGCACCGCTGGTGACGGCAGGCCTGTTCCTGCTGATCTTCAACATTGCTATTGGTCCCAGCCGACCGGATGTGATGGGGGTGCCGTTTCTGACCTTTCTGGCACCGGGCATCATGATGATGACCGTGATTCAGAACGCCTTTGCCAATACATCGTCATCGATGGTGATCGCCAAGGTTCAGGGCAATATCGTCGATACGCTGATGCCGCCGCTATCGCCGCTAGAAATCCTATTGGGTTATCTGGCCGGAGGCATCGCCCGCGGTATCCTGATCGCCCTTGTTGTCGCAATCGCTCTGGCGTTGGTTCTGGGCATCGTGCCGCAGAACCCGATGATCGCACTGATATTCGTGGTTTTAGGCGGCGCGTTCATGGGCGCGCTTGGGCTATTTGCCGGGATTTTTGCCAACAAGTTCGACCAGATGGCGGCGATCACCAATTTCATCGTCACGCCTTTGGCTTTCTTGTCCGGCACTTTCTATTCTGTGCAGGCGCTACCGCCAGTGCTCAATCGGCTAAGCCATGCGAACCCGGTCTTCTATCTGATTGACGGGTTGCGCTATGGGATGATCGGCGTGTCCGACAGCTCTCCTTGGTTGGGCATGGCGATCTGCGCCAGCGCGACATTGTTGGTTGGAGGATTGACCTGGCAGATGTTGCGTACCGGCTACCGGCTCAAGGCCTGACGGTGTATCGCCTCGCGCCAGACCAGAATCAGACCTCCGGTCAGGATGATGGCCGAGCCGATCAGGCTGATCCCATCCGGTATCACCTTGAATACCGCGAAATCGTAGAAGGCAGCGAAGATCAGCGTAGCGTAGCTGATCGGAGCCACAAAAGAGGCATCCGCCCGCGCCATTCCGTTGACGAAACAAGCCTGCGCACAGGCCATTAGCACACCAATCGAGGCCAGCGCCGCCCATTGCTGAGGCGTCGGCATCTGGAAAACGAAACTTACCGCGACTGTCGCAATGGTCAGACCCATCGCATTGTTGATCAGCAGAATCTGGATCGGTATTTCTCGGCCCGAGAGCTTTTTGATAAAGATCAGTTCCATCCCAATTATCACTGCTGCGGTCAGGGCCAGTAATGCAGCGGGTTGAAAGCTAGCGGGCGTTGGACGCAACAGAACCAAGGCACCGATCAAGGCCACGATGGCGGCCAACCAGCGCCACGGGCCGACACCTTCTTTCAGCAGCGGGATCGCCAACATCATGGCAAAGACCGGGTTCAGGAACGAGATCGCCGTTGCATCCGCAATCGGTATGAAAGCAACGGATGCAAACATCAGCGTGATCCCCAGCCAGCCGAAGCTCGTCCGTCCGATATGCAGACCCCAATGCGGGCGGCTCAGGCGGGGGCGCATGATGCCGACGGCTGTCACGATTACCAGAAAGGCAAACAGAAACCGTCCATGGCTGATCTGCATCGGATGCAGGGCAGGGCCAAGCACATCCGTCCCCAGTGCTTTCGCCAGCAATGTGGTCCCTGCGAGAAGGGCGCTGGCCGCAAGGATCAGCAGGGCCGCAAGGGCAGGATTCTGACGTATCGGTGTCATGGTTCAGCCGTGCGCCAGCGTCGGGTAAATGACAAGCGGTAAATCCCGGTCTCAGAATGATTTTTGCCCCGATCGCAAAAACGGGGTTTTCAGACCCGGTGCACCCCGCTATACGGCCTCACATGATCAATACCGCACATATCCTGCGCCTCCGACGCCGACGCCTGACCGCATAATCGGCCCGTTTGATCCATTTGCGCTGTCCAAATCCGCGCAAACCCCGCCAAATCAGTTGACGACCATGGCCCCAGTGTATCACTCACAGGGCTCAAGCTATTCGAAAAGGATGATCCGATGATCCCGTCCGTTCTGCCGACCTATAACCGCGCGCCCCTGACATTCGTGAAGGGCGAAGGCGCCTGGCTGACCGAGGCGGATGGCCGACGTTTTCTGGATCTGGGCGCGGGCATCGCGGTAAACGCGCTGGGTCATGCGCATCCGGCGCTTGTGGCGGCCCTGACGGAACAGGCGCATGCGCTTTGGCATGTTTCAAACCTCTATAACATTCCACAACAGCAGGCACTGGCGGACAAGCTGGTGGAACACACCTTTGCCGATACGGTGTTCTTCACCAATTCGGGCACTGAATCCTGCGAATTGGCCGTCAAAATGGCCCGCAAGTATTTCTATGACAAAGGTCAGCCCGAGAAGGTCGAGATCATCACCTTCGACGGCTCATTCCATGGCCGGTCATCGGCGGGTATCGCCGCCGCCGGGTCCGAGAAGATGACCAAAGGCTTTGGACCGCTGCTTCCCGGCTTTGTGCATCTGACATTCGGAGACCTCGACGGCGTCACCAACGCTATCACCGACACCACGGCAGCCATCCTGATCGAACCGGTGCAGGGCGAAGGCGGCATCCGCTCCGTTCCGGATGCAGAGCTGAAAGCCCTGCGCCAGATTTGCGATGATAACGGCCTTTTGCTGATCCTCGATGAAGTCCAATGCGGCGTTGGGCGGACCGGCAAACTCTTTGCCCATGAATGGGCCGGCATCACGCCGGATATCATGATGGTCGCCAAAGGCATCGGCGGCGGTTTTCCTCTGGGTGCGGTTCTGGCCACCGAAGAGGCCGCCAGCGGCATGACGGCAGGCACCCACGGCTCGACCTATGGCGGCAACCCCTTGGGCTGTGCCGTTGGCTGCGCGGTGATTGATCAGGTCGCTACTCCGGCCTTCCTCGAAGGTGTGAATCGCAAGGCAGGCCTGCTGCGTCAGAAGCTCGAAGGCCTGATCGCGGACCACCCCGAAGTATTCGAGGAGGTGCGCGGCTCAGGTTTGATGCTTGGCCTGAAATGCAAACCCGCCAATATCGACGTGGTCAACGCTGGCTATGACAACGAGGTCATAACGGTCCCCGCCGCAGATAACGTGATCCGCCTGCTGCCGCCGCTGACCCTCACCGAGGATGACATCGCACAAGCCCTGATCCGCCTCGAGAAAACTGCGGCACAAGTCGAAAACGCAATGGCTTCGGCCTGAACTCGCCTGATTGAAAAGTGAATTAAAATGAACCACTTCCTTGATATCCACAAAACTGACGCAGGTGATCTGCGGAACATGATCGATCAGGCCAGCGCGATGAAACAGGCGCGCCTTGGGCGTCCCAAAGCCGCCCCCGACGACGAGCAGCCTCTGGCAGGCCGCATGGTTGCGCTGATCTTTGAAAAGCCATCAACGCGGACCCGCGTGTCCTTCGATGTTGGCGTGCGCCAAATGGGCGGGCAGACCATGGTGCTGTCCGGCAAGGACATGCAGCTGGGCCATGGCGAGACCATCGCCGACACTGCACGGGTCCTGTCGCGCTATGTCGACATGATCATGATCCGAACCTTTGATGAAACCATCCTGACCGAGATGTCCGAATACTCGGACGTTCCCGTCATCAATGGTCTGACCGATCGTACACATCCCTGCCAAATCATGGCCGATGTGCTGACCTATGAAGAGCATCGCGGCCCCATCGCAGGAAAAAAGGTCGTTTGGACCGGCGATGGCAACAATGTCTGCGCTTCATTTCTGCATGCCGCCGGTCAATTCGGTTTCGACCTGACATTCACCGGCCCGGCGCAGCTGGACCCGGAAGAAGAATTCATGGGGCTTGCACGCCAGAAGGGCTCGAAAATCGTGATCGAACGGGACCCGCACAAAGCTGTTGAAGGGGCCGACCTCGTGGTCGCCGACACCTGGGTCTCAATGCACGATTCTCAATCCGCGAAGGAGCGCCGCCACAACATGCTGCGCCCCTATCAGGTCAACGCCGAGCTGATGTCGCATGCCAAGCCAGACGCGTTGTTCATGCACTGCCTGCCTGCGCACCGCGAAGAAGAGGCCACATCCGAGGTCATGGACGGCCCGAACTCGGTGATCTTTGACGAGGCCGAAAACCGCCTGCATGCGCAAAAAGCCGTGATGCGCTGGTGTCTGGGCGTCTGAGGCCGACAGCAATCTGGGAGAGCCATAGATGGCTCTCTTAAATCTCGGAGCAACCAATGCCACACATCACTCTGGAATTCTCTGCCGGGCTCGAAAAAACTCATGATTTTCAAGCCATCTGTGAGCAGCTCTATTCCGTGCTCGCCGCGCATGAAGAATTCGATGCCCCAACACTCAAAATCCGTGCCACCTCGTTTCCGTATTTCCGCATCGGGACCGAACCGCAGACCTTCATTCATGCCACGCTCTTGTTGTTGCAAGGCCGAGATGAGGCAACGCGCGCCGAGTTGAACGCGATCATTCTGAATGTTCTGGCTGCGTCTGCGCCCACGGTCGGCAGCATCACCGTGCGGGATGTTGAAATAGATCGCGCGACCTATGCCAAACGCCTATCAGCCTGACGCGGCCCCGGCATGCGTATGGGATGACTAAACGCGTCGGGTCACATCCCAGACCCGTAATCTGGCGAGCGTAGCGACGCACGCCAGAACTACCAGCACACACAATGCGATCTTGGTCATGATCTCCATTGTGCCCTCGATCAGCAGGGCGTGTACGACACTGCCCAGAATGGTTACCAGCGCCAGTCCTGTGTGCCCCAGACGCCAGAGCCGAAATCGCAGGTTCAGGCGTAGCCGCAAAACACCCATCGTTGCTGCAGCAAAACCCGTCCACATCGCGATCACACCCCAGACGGAAAAGGGTGTGGCTGATACGAATAGAAGCGCGTCCACGACATCCGGCGGGCTCGTGATCCACAAACCGCCCACATGGATTACGATCGCTGCGACAAGGGCCAGACCGCACCGCCTGTGCCATAAGCGGCTGCGCACAGGTGAAAGCCCAGGCAACCAGCGTCCGGCCAGCAAGGGTTGCATCAGCAGAAGGCACATCCCGACGATGCCCGCAAACCCGGCAAGGATGTAGATCGGCTCGCGCCACGCCAGATAGGGGCTGAATGCTGCCGCGATAACCGGCACCAGAAGGGCGACAATCAACGCTGCCCAGATCAGTATGCGCCTCAACACGTATCAGGCAGGCTGCAAGACGAAATGCGCGGCAAGCGTTTTATCCTTCGCGCTCGACATCACCGGGCGTAGGAAAACCGTCTCGAATTCGCCGCTGTCATAGGCGAGATGCCCGTGCGGTTGGCCAAAGGCGGGCACGATTTGTGGCATCTCAAGCCGAAATTCACCGTTCGCATCCGTCAGCGTCGCCCCATGGCTGCGCTGGTCGCGCTCGTGCCCTTCGGTCGTATGCGCCCAGATCTGGATACGCTGTCCGGGCAAGGGGGCTCCGTCGCCTGCGCGGCGCACGGTGCCGGTCATCCAGAAACCTCCGCCGCCGATGCGCTGCACAATAGGGGCGCCGGGGCGATAGTTGTTCGATCCGCCCCGCATGGACGGGGTCGGTGCAACGCCCTGCGCCCGCGCGGGCGTGGTCAGCCCGGCCGTGCCTAGCGCTGCAAAACAGCCCGCCGTAACCAACGCGCTGCGGCGGGTAAGAAGAACGTGCGACATCGAGAGGGCTCCTTTCGATAACGGGCATGGTGTCTGGCCTGACACTCAATCTAGCACGTTTGTTGCGAAAGCCGAGTTAAGCTGGTCTGAAGATCGGGTCATTTCATCACCGTCACGTGAGCGTTGCCGCCGTTTCCGCCCATCGTGCACTGTATATGTGCACTCATGCGCTATGCCAGATAATAAATCATACTATATTCCACATTATCAAACATATTGAAGCCCAAGCCAGATCCTGACCCAAGGGAGAGCGAGAATGAGCTGGAATCCGACCCATACCCCCGACTGCCGGTCCGAGAACCCGGCGCTAGACAGCCTGATCATCCCCCGTACCCGTGATCTGGGCGGGTTCGAGGTGCGCCGCGCGCTACCCTCGGTCAAACGGCAACTGGTCGGCCCCTTCATCTTCTTCGACCAAATGGGTCCGGCCGAATTCATCACCGAAGGCGGTATTGACGTACGGCCGCATCCCCATATCGGACTTGGTACCGTGACCTATTTATATCAGGGCGAGTTTGAACACCGCGACAGTCTCGGCACGCATCAGATGATCTATCCCGGCGAGGTCAACTGGATGGTCGCTGGGCGTGGTGTGACCCATTCCGAACGTACCAGTGACCAAACACGCGGCAAGAAACACAGCCTGTTTGGCATCCAGACTTGGATCGCCTTACCCGAAACGCACGAAGATATGGCCCCCGATTTCGAACACCACAAACAGGGCGCGTTGCCTCATATTCAGGATGCAGGCGTCAGCGCCCGCCTGATCCTTGGTTCCGCCTATGGCGAAACCAGCCCGGTCACCATGCTGTCCGAGACCTTTTATCTCGACGTCCAGCTCGAACCGGGTGCCTCCTTCCCGCTGCCCGACAATCACGAGGATCGCGGTGTCTATGTCACCACAGGCTCGGTCGAGATCGCAGGCGACAGCTTCGAGGCGGGTCGCATGATGGTCTTCCGCCCCGGCGATCACCTGTCCGTGAAGGCCGGACCACTGGGTGCGCGGCTGTTGTTGCTGGGCGGCGCAACCCTGAACGAAGATCGCTACATCTGGTGGAACTTCGTCTCCTCCTCGAAGGAGAAAATCGAAACCGCCACACGCGAATGGAAAACTGCCGACTGGGCGAACGGCGCCTTCCACCTGCCGCCCGGTGATGATCAGGAGTTCATTCCGATCTCGGAAGACCTCGAACGCACCCGACCCAGACGCGCCCGCGTCTGACCTCACGTCACGCTGGCTCCGTTGAACGATCCCGGCGATCCTTGGAGGCACAGCGGAGGTAAGCCATGAATATCGTCATCGCCGGTGCAGGCAGCATTGGCTGCTTTTGCGGTGCATTGCTGGCCGCAGCGGGACACAGCGTGACGCTGCTGGGTCGCGCGCGGGTGCTGAACGCCATTCGGGGACAGGGGCTGACGGTGACAGATTTCTCGAACCTGCATCGTCACGTCGCCGCCGCACAACTCACGCTCAGCGAAGACCCTGCCTGTCTCGGGGATGCCGAGTTGGTCATCGTCACGGTAAAAACCGGCGCGACCGCTGAGATGGCAGCGCTGATCGCCGCACACGCCACGGAAACGGCCCCGGTTCTGTCTTGGCAGAATGGGCTCGAGAGCGCCCGCACCCTGCGCACCGCTCTTCCCGGACGCGACGTTCGGGCTGGAATGGTGCCGTTCAACGTGGTGCCGACGGGCCCGGCAACCTATCACCGCGCCACATCGGGCGAGATCGTCATCGAGCGTGGCTCCCGGTCTCTGGCTGAACGCCTAAGCGCCCCAGATCTACCCGTCAGCGAAAGCGACCAGATCGAGGCAGTGCAATGGGGTAAGCTGGTGATCAACCTCAACAATGCATTGAACGCATTGTCCGGCCAGACCTTGCAAAACCAACTGCTCGACCGAAACTGGCGTCGCCTGATGGCTGATCAAATGGCCGAGGCGCAGCGTGTTTTGAAAGTCGCCGAGATCGAGGCCACCTCCACAACGCCACTACCCGCATGGATGACACCGCACATTCTACGTCTGCCAACGCCAATTTTTACACGAATTGCGGCAAAAATGCTGACCATCGATCCAAATGCGCGCACCTCGATGGCTTATGATCTGACGGCGGGTCGCCCGACCGAAATCGACAGTCTACAGGGCGAAATCATCAAACTCGGCCAACAGTACGCGATCCCAACCCCGATCAATAGCCGAGTCTCTCAACTCATCCACCAATCACCGGACACGCCGCTCACAGTCGACCAGATCATAACCTGATCCGTCTCTTCATCTGGCCTAAAATACCTCGGAGCGCGAGGCAGAGCCTCGCAAAATCCGATCAAGCGAACGCAGTCAAAACCCAGAAAATTAGCGCCGACATCACTGCCGCTGCCGGTACCGTGATCACCCAGGCCGCCACGATGGTCATGAAATGCGACCGCCGCACCAGCTTGCGCCGCCGCCGTTCCTCGCGCGCCAGTCGCAGCTCTGCCGGTCGCTGGCGGTTCGAGTATTTCCACCGCCGTTCTGCATGCCACTCCCGATAGAAGCCAACACCAAAGACGGCCCCAACCGCGATATGAGTCGAACTGACCGGCAGACCCAGCCAACTGGCGACGATGACCGTGATCGCCGCCGATAGCGCGACACAGAACGCCCGCATCGGGTTCAGCTTGGTGATCTGGCTGCCGACCATACGGATCAGCTTGGGACCGAACAGGAATAGGCCGAACGAGATGCCAAACGCGCCGATCACCATGACCCATGTCGGGATCGAGACTTTCGTGGCAAAATCTCCGAACTCGGCCGCATGCACGATCGCCGCCAATGGACCGACCGCATTGGCCACATCATTGGCCCCATGCGCAAAGCTCAGAAATGTGGCCGAAATCACCAGAGGCAGGCCAAACAATGTCTTCAACGACCGGGTCCGGTTCTCCAACCCTTCAGACTTGCGCTTGACCCACGGTACCGTCGCAGCCCAGACCAGGCCGCCAAAGGTCAGACCGATCAAAAGGGCAAATTGAAGATCAATTTTGACGATCCGCTTCAGGCCTTTGACCGACAAGTAGGTGGCAAACGCCCCTGCCATCACGGCAACCAGAACGGGCACCCAGCGCCGCGCTGCCGCGATCTTGTCGTCCTGATACTGGATCTTGTGTTTGATCAATGCCAGAAAGGCGGCTGCAATCATCCCGCCCAAAACGGGTGAGATCACCCAGCTGGCGGCAATCGCGCTCATCGTGCCCCAACTCACCGCGCTCAGGCCCGCTGCTGCAATGCCGGCACCCATCACGCCGCCGACCACCGAATGCGTGGTCGAAACCGGTGCCCCGACCCAGGTAGCCAGATTGACCCACAGTGCCGACGATATCAGGGCCGCCATCATCGCCCAGATGAACACATTGCTGTTCTGCACCGACATCGGATCGATGATGCCCTTAGAGATGGTCGAAACCACATCCCCCCCTGCCAGCAACGCGCCGGCGCTTTCTGCGATGGCGGCAATTAGGATGGCTCCGCCCATGGTCAGAGCATTGGCCCCCACTGCCGGGCCCATATTGTTGGCCACGTCGTTGGCACCGATATTGATCGCCATGTAAGCGCCGAATGCCGCAGCTGCGACAACGATCACACCACCATCGGCCCGTCCGAACAGAAGCGCTGCAGCCAAACCTGCCAGCGCGATAAAGGCCAGTGCAATTCCGGGGGCCAACAGAGGACGCGATACTTGGGCATTGGCGTGCTCAACGCGCGAGATACGCTGTAGGTCACGGTCCAGTGCGTGCCAACGGGCTTTAGTGGGGTGGTCTGACATCGGTTCACAACGGCTGTTTTGAATGATGCCCGCCGCTAAACGGTTCCAATGGGCGCGGCAACCTTTGTCATCAGTTTTTTACAATATTGTTACAATTGCAGTAGCAAGTCGCGCAATTCCGGCTCTTGCACGCGTTCGGCGGCCACCTTCGGGGACACCCAGCAGCGCTTACGCTGATCGGACTCGGGGAATACATCCGCCAGTCCGGTCACCTCGATCCGATAAACGCTGGTGATAACCGGCAACGCCGTGCCGTCATCCAACCTTTTGTCGTATGAGTAATGACCAACGGGATCTTTCTGCACCTCCGTTGCACGCACCCCAGCCTCTTCCCAGGCTTCCCGCAATGCGGTTTCCGGCCCGTTGAGCCCATCAATGGGCCAGCCTTTGGGGATAATCCAGCGTCCGGTGCCCCGACTGGTGATTAACAAAACGTCGTCACCGGGACCTGCCTTGCGGGTACACAACGCAGCAACCTGCACCCGGCTTGGGCGCTGGATCAGCGGTCGCGCGACCTCTTCCCAGATGTTGCGTATCCATGTCGTCATGTCAGGCCTGCTCGGGCGTATTCTTTTTGTAATTCGAAGAAGTTACATAATCATGTATTGCTGAGTTAACAATACCGCCCTCGGATAACCGCAAAATATGGCCTGAACTTTCAGTGTTTCGTGTATTTTTGCAGCAATTTGTGCGCTTTCCGCCGTTTCCGCCAATGAGGCTTATCAACGCCCACCTGATCAACTTAGCCTTTGCGCCGCTTCGCGCGCAGCGTTGGATCCGCCTGAGTTGGATCTTCGGGCCAGGGATGTTTTGGGTACTGCGCCCGCATGTCCTTGCGCACATCCGCATAAGACCCGGCCCAGAATCCGGGCAGATCACGGGTGATCTGGATCGGTCGCTGGGCCGGTGACAGCAGCGTGATCTTCAAAGGCTCGCCCCCAACCACCGGATGTTGCGTAACGCCAAATACCTCTTGTAGCCGAACCGAGATTTCGGGCACCGCACCGCCATAGTCAATTGGCAGCTTGCGGCCCAACGGAGTCACAAACGAGCCCGGCGCCCGCCGATCCAGTTCCTGCATCTGGTCCCAGTCCAGCCGGGCGCGCAGCGCGGGCAGCAGGTCGAACCGCTTCCAGTCATCGGCATTGCGCACGCCCGAGAGCATCGGCAGCAGCCAGTCTTCCAGCGTATCCATCAGCCCGGTTTCCGAGAAGTCCGGCAAATCAGCGCCTTCCGCGCGGATCAACTCGACCCGAGCGGCCAATCGCGCTGCGGCCCCGTTCAGCCGCACACCCAGATCGCGCACCCCGTCCAACATCGCCTGCGCCAATGCATCCTCGGGGACATCTTTCCAGATGCGGTCGTCCAGCGTGATCGCTCCGAACCGCTCTTGCCTGCGCGCCACGACACGGCGTTCGCGTTTCGACCAGTCGCAGCTGTCGACCCACGCGATCTGATCGCCGAATAGATCGCGAATTTCCCCCTCGGAAATCTGCGCTGCCATGCGCACACGCGCCTCACGCGGGTTCCCATCCGTATCCGTCACCACGAGATATGGCGCACCTGCCAGCGTATCACCGGCTTCCAGCACGACGCCTTTGCCACCCGACAGGACATAACGCGGGACATCTCCCTTGCGTCGCTGTCCGATGCGATCGGGATAGGCCAGCGCCGCCATCGCTGCCGGGCTCAGACCGCCCGCATCCTTAGATTGCGCGCGCAACCGTTTTGCTTCGCCCTTGATCCGATCCAGCGCGCCCATGTTGACCTGCCAGACCCGATTGCGCTGAAACGCGCGCACGTCTCGCAGCACCTCAAGCCTCAAAGACAGATCGACCGGCGCGCCCCGCAGCGGATCGCGTTCCGCCATCAGCGCCGCCAGTGTCGCGGCCTCAGGTCCCGCGTGCAGCAGCATGTGCCCCAGCCGAGGATGCAGCGGCAGCGCCGCCAGCGCCCGCCCATGTTCGGTGATCCTATCTTTGCCATCCAGGGCACCCAGCATCGCCAGCAACGCGCGCGCCTCAGCCAGCGTGCCTTCGGGCGGCGCGGTCGGAAACGCAAGATCACCCGGTTCTGCGCCCCAGAGCGACAATTCTAACGCCAGCCCGGTCAGATCGGCTGCCTCGATCTCGGCAGGCGGGTAGGCGGCTAGTGCACCTTCTTCGCCCTTGGACCACAACCGATAGCAGACACCTTCGGCCACACGCCCCGCACGGCCTGCGCGCTGCGTCGCTTCGGCCCGCGTCACCCGCTCGGTCACCAGCTGCGACATGCCTGATCCGGGATCGAACCGTGCCCGCCGGGCTTGCCCCATATCGACCACCACGCGGATATCGGGAATAGTCAGCGAGGTTTCGGCAATCGACGTCGCCAGAACCACCTTGCGACCTTGCTTAACCGGCGCAATCGCCGCGCGCTGGGCGGCAAAGGGCAGTGCTCCGAACAAAGGCCGCACTGAACAGGTGTCGGGTAGACGGCTGGCCAAAGCCGCCTCGGCCCGCCGAATTTCACCTTCACCGGGCAGGAACACCAGCATGCCCCCTTTGGTTTCCCGTTCGGCTCGCACCACCAGATCGATCAGCGCGTCCAGTCGCCGCGCCTGCGGCGCCAAAGGCCGGTCCAACCAGCGGGTCTCGACCGGATAGCTGCGCCCTTCGGATGTCACCAGAGGCGCGTTCATCAGCTGGCCCACCGGTTCAGCATCCAGCGTCGCGGACATCGCCAGCAAGATCAGGTCATCGCGCAACGCTCCAGTCACCTCAAGGCACAGTGCAAGCCCAAGATCGGCGTTCAGGGACCGTTCGTGGAATTCATCGAATATCACAGCACCTACGCCGGGCAGGTCAGGTTCGGATTGCAGCATCCGTGTCAGGATACCTTCGGTCACAACCTCGATGTGCGTCGCCTTTGAAACTTTCACGTCTCCACGGACACGATAGCCCACGGTCTGGCCCACGGGCTCACCCAGCGTCTCAGCCATGCGTTCGGCGGCGGCGCGGGCGGCCAGCCGCCGGGGTTCCAGCATGACGATCCGGCCCTCGCACAGACCGGCCTGCAGCATCTCAAGCGGCACGCGGGTTGTCTTGCCCGCACCCGGCGGCGCCTGCAGCACCGCGCGCCCATGCGTTCGCAAGGCGTTCAGAAGATCGGGAATGGCGTCATCAATGGGCAACCGGGTCATATCGCCTTATCGCCAAAGCCTCGGCCAAGGTCCAGCGTCGCCAAACTCGGCTCCGGTTGGGGCTGGACAAACCGGGTCATCCCCCCTCATCTAGGGCAAATTCCAGCCGGGGACTTACCGATGAACATTGCCGAGCTTGGCGACAGGATCTTGAACGGAGAGCGCAGGGCATTGGCCCGTGCGATCACACTGGTCGAAAGCGGGCGTGAAGATCATCGAGCGCAGGCAACCGCGCTGCTGGATCAATTGAGCGGCGCCGGGCGCCAGGCGTTGCGGATCGGCCTGTCGGGCACGCCGGGTGTGGGCAAATCGACCTTTATCGAAAGCTTCGGCATGATGCTGACGGGGCAGGGGCTGCGTGTTGCGGTTCTTGCAGTTGACCCCAGCTCGGCCCGTTCGGGGGCTCGATCCTGGGCGATAAGACCCGCATGGAAAGACTGAGCCGCGAGAAAGACGCCTTTATCCGCCCGTCCCCCAGCCAGAGCCATCTTGGTGGCGTGGCGCGCCGCACACGCGAAGCGATTGCACTTTGTGAGGCGGCTGGTTTTGACGTCGTGCTGATTGAAACCGTGGGTGTGGGCCAATCGGAAACCGTTGTGGCCGAGATGTCTGACCTGTTCCTGCTGCTGCTGGCCCCGGCGGGCGGAGATGAGTTGCAGGGCGTCAAGCGCGGCATCATGGAGATGGCCGACATGATCCTGATCAACAAGGCCGATGGCGACCTGAAAGCGACTGCAACCCGCACCTGCGCCGATTACGCGGGCGCGCTGCGTCTGCTGCGCAAACGCCCGCAGGACCCCGAAGGGTTTCCCAAGGCCATGACCGTTTCAGCGGTTGAAGAGCATGGGCTGGAACAGGCCTGGGACGAGATGCAGGCCCTGACAACCTGGCGGCGCGAAGCCGGGCATTGGGTATTGAACCGCGCCACACAGGCACAATACTGGTTCGAGCAAGAGGTACGCCACGCATTGCTTGCGCGTCTCGAAACGCCACAGATGCGCAGTCGGATGAGCGATCTTGGCGCTCAGGTCAGTGCGGGCCACCTCAGCCCATCGGCGGCGGCCGAACAAATCCTCTCCGGGCTGTCCGACGCGTAACACTCTGGCGGTATGATGCGTGCGCGGCTGGTGCGCTGACCGCTAATCGTGTATTAAAGCTACATATATTGTTGTGTTTGAGTGTAAGTCACTGCGTTTGAACCGGGTTGAGAAAGGGCTTGGTCAGCTCGGATCGTGCCTGGATTCTCCGAGGAACGGGACACGTCAGAATGCCCAATATCAATGGTACCAACGGCGACGACGATATCGATGTCACAAATGACAACGGTACTCTGAACGGAAACCCGGCGACGCCTCCGGTGACCGGTATCCGTGGCCGTGGCGGCGATGACGATATCACCATCACCAATAGCACCATTGCCAACAATGTCCTGGGCAATGCAGGCACCGACACGATCATTGTCACCAACAGCACGGTTGGCGGGCGCATCGCTAGCGGGTCCGATGCGGATACGGTTGATATCAGGGGGTCAACCGTCGGCGATATCCGGCTTGGTGCCGGTAATGACACGCTGAATTTCACTAGCACCACGGTGTCGGGTGACATTCGCGGCGGCAGCGGAACCGACACGCTGAACCTCCCTGAGGGCACTGTTATCACGGACGATACTTTCGGGGTGATTACGGTCGAAGACGGGGTTGGTTATTCAGTCTCGAGCGGCACATTTACCCTGCCTTCAGGCATCACCGTCACGTATTCAGCGTTCGAGAACGGGTCGGGTATGCCCTGTTTCACGCGCGATACATTGATCACGACACAGGATGGGCGATCCCTGATCCAGTCGTTGCGCACCGGTGATCTGGTCCACACACTTGGGCAGGGCCTACACCCGATCCGTTGGATCGGGCGGCGCGAATTTGATCGCTTCCAGCTTGAAGCCAACCCCAGACTCTGGCCTGTGCGTATCCTTGCAGGGGCATTGGGCGAGGGGTTGCCGCATCGCGATCTGCTGGTCTCGCGCCAGCATCGGATGCTGGTGCACTCAAAGATCGCCCAACGCATGTTCGGCACGACCGAGGTTCTGATTCCGGCCATCAAACTCACCGCAATGCCGGATATCTACGTTGATGAAAGCGTGGAAAGCGTCGAGTATTACCACCTGCTGTTCGACCGCCATCAGGTGATCTTTGCCGAGGATGCGCCAACCGAAAGCCTCTATACCGGCCCCGAAGCGCTGAAAATGCTGAGCGCCGCGTCGCGTCGCGAGATATTCGAGATTTTTCCCGAACTTACAGACCTTGACTACCGCGCCGACCCGGCCCGCATGATCCCCGGCGGGCGGCTGCAAGCGCAGTTGATCACGCGGCATTTGAAGAATAACAAGCCGCTGTTGCGGATGTCCCCGATCTTGACCTCAAATGAATTCAACTCGGGTGCAAAGATTTCGCCGCAGCCGTCTTGACCCTTCGCGCGATTCCCACTAAACGCATCCAACCAGTTTTCGGGCGCGACTTCGGGTTGCGCCCCTTGTGATTTGGCCGCGGGTCTTGTACCCGGCCTCCAGAAACAAAGGAAGAAACCATGTCGCGCCGTTGCGAACTGACCGGAAAAGGCCCGATGACTGGCAACAATGTCAGCCACGCCAAAAACAGAACTCGTCGCCGTTTTCTGCCCAACCTGAACGACGTTACCCTGCAGTCGGAAACTCTGGGTCGTGGCGTCAAGCTGCGCATCTCGGCAGCTGCCCTGCGCTCGGTCGACCACCGCGGTGGTCTGGACGCGTTCCTGGCCAAAGCCAAGGATGACGAGCTGTCGGCGAACGCCCTGAAAGTGAAGAAAGAAATCGCCAAGGCACAAGCCTCGGCCTAAGCGCTTTCTCACGCAAGAATTCAGCCCTGCACCCTGCGGTGTGGGGCTTTTCTTTTTGCATTCGCTGCCCCTGTGTGAATGATTGTCTCTGAAATGGTAATAAAACGCCCCGCTTCGTGACGTTGTTCACAGAACGCCTGCTGAATATCGCATATGTTTATGCATATTCATGTTGAGGGGGTTACCATGTCACTCAAAGCAAAGAATTTTCTGTTTTTACTGCCACGATCAATTGCAAAAGCCGTGATCCGCTGCACCCGGATGCAGCGCCGGGTAAACCGACTGCATACGGGGATGAATGCCGAGGCGTTCAGGCCGCCGAAAAGCTGAGCTAGGCCATACTGTCTCAGCCACTGCTTTGCGCTTGAAGCCGGTTCAGCGGGCGGCGTATATACCAAGCTGACATGACAGGCTTTTTCCGCACATTTCTGCCTTATGCGCTGTCCCTGATGGTGATCCTCACCGGGCAGGGACTGGCCGTGTCGCGGGGTATGGAGCGCGCGGTCGGGCAGATGGTTTTGTGCACCGGCAGCGGGCCGGTCGTCGTCTATATGGACGAAGACGGCCAACCGACCCGCGCACCGCAATACTGCCCTGACTATGCGCTCAACCTGCTGGGCGCGATCCATGAAGCCTCGGTTGCCGTACCTCCGGCCCCGCCGCGCGCGCTCCCCGCGCCGTCGCTCCTTTCCCAGCATCTGATTGCCGCGCCGCTGCCGCGACACCCAGCTCGTGCCCCGCCGGTTTCTGCCTGATTCCAGTTTCCAAACTCTATCAGACAGTTACCAAGGAGAGGCATAATGACCCTCAAATCCAGCCTGCTTGCAGTCCTGACTACCTTTTCGCTGACCGGTGCGGCGCTGGCTGCCGATACCATCTCGGTCGAAGACCCTTATGCACGGTCTTCGGGCAAAACCGCGAAGGCGGGTGCCGCCTTCATGATGATCCAGAATCAAGGCGATACCGATGACCGCCTGATCGGCGTGACCTCGGATGCGGCTGCCCGAGTGGAGCTGCACACTCATAAGGTTGACGAAAACGGTGTCGCCAAGATGGTGCATGTGAAGGAAGGCTTCGCCATCCCGGCGGGCGAAACCCACATGCTGAAACGCGGCGGTGATCACGTCATGTTCATGGGCCTGACAGCGCCCTTCGAACAGGGAGGGAGCGTTCCCGTCACACTGATCTTCGAAAACGCCGGAGAGATCGCGGTCGAGATCCCGGTCGATCTTGAGCGCCAGGACAAAGGCGGCCATTCGAACTAACGCCTGTCTTCAGGCTGTGGTACAGCCATCATCCATACGTCAGGCCGGGCAATGCCCGGCCTGTTGCGTCATCTGTTGACGGTTTTCATCCCCAATCGATCGCCCGCTTTTTTGAACCGTGCCGCCAGAAAGAACATCACCACCGCCGAGGTCAGCGCGAAGAAGGCAATTGCCCAACCCAACGCCACCATGCCGCTGCCGGGCCAGAAGATCAGCACCAGCCCGACGATGAGTGCGAAGATACCTGAATTACGCACCGTTGCGCGCTCGGGGTCTTGTGGATGCATTTGCGGCAGCGCCATGAACGAGCCGATCGCAACGAACAGCGCCATCGCCCCCATGAGGGTGAAGGCCAGCCAGGCCACGCCCTGTGGCCAGATCAGCAACACCAAACCGATCAGCGCGGCACCGATCCCAACGCCTCCGATCAGCCCACGCCGCCCAAAACCCAGCCAAGTCAAAGCGCCATCCAGAATCAGCAGCGCCCCTACCAATCGCAGCAATAATGAGATGCTGCTGGTCGGCCAGAACAGCGCTGCAATCCCGATCAGACCCGCGAGAATTCCACGCAGCAGAAAGGTCCACCACAGGCTGGCCAGATTGATACTTAACGTATCGCGCGCGTCGATACTGCTGTCGTCAAGGATTTCTCCGTCTTTGGGCGGTAGATCGGTCATGTCACTCACTCGGGTTTGCGTTTTCTGCACCATAGACGGGAAGACGCGCCGCTGTCTGCCCCTATCGCGTGCTGCCTCGCGCCAACAGCTCATCGACCCAGCGCGGTACTGCCTCTGAGGCTGGCCCCAGCCGGGTTTCATCAAAAATTCCGGCGGATGGCTCAAGGTTCAATTCGATCGTCCACGCGCCCACGGCCCGCGCCTCTTGTACAAACCCTGCCGCCGGATAAACCTGCCCCGAGGTGCCGATCGAGGCGAACAGCGATGCTTCCATCAGATGGTCGTAGATCTCATCCATGAAATATGGCATCTCGCCGAACCATACGACGTCGGGCCGGGCCGAGGGCTGGTGACAGGACGGGCAGGGCTCACCCACATCCATTTCGGGTGGCGAAGCCCAACGATATCCGCACGCCGCACACAAAGCCCCAGCCAAGGTGCCATGCATATGGATCACATGCGCGGCCCCTCCTGCCTCGTGCAGGCTGTCGACATTCTGGGTGACAAGGATCACCTCTCCAGGCCAGCCCTGCTGCAACCGGGCCAGCGCCTGATGCGCCGCGTTGGGCTGTGCCTTGGCGGCCTGTACTCGGCGGGCATTGTAAAACTGATGCACCAGCGACGGATTGCGGGCAAAGCCCTCGGGCGTGGCCACATCCTCGATCCGGTGCTGCGCCCACAGGCCCCCCTCATCGCGGAACGTGCCCAACCCGCTTTCGGCGGAAATCCCGGCCCCGGTCAGAATGACGATCTTTTCCATATCCGCCCCACGCGCTAAACCACTCTTATGACACACCGTATCCTTTTCGTCTGCCTGGGCAATATCTGCCGATCCCCCGCCGCCGAGGGCGCTTTTCGCGCCCGCGCCCCGCATCACCAGACCGACAGCGCCGGAACCTCGGGCTGGCATATCGGAGACCCGCCCTACGGCCCAATGCAAAAGGCCGCCCGCGCGCGTGATATCGACCTCAGCGACCTACGCGCGCGCCAGTTCGTGGCCGAGGATTTTAACCACTTCGACCTGATCATCGGAATGGACGCAGAAAACATCGCGAACATCGAAGATTTGCGCCCGGACGGCAACGACACCCCGGTCCGCCTGTTGACCGATTTCGCCCCCCATACCGGTGCCGACCATGTGCCTGACCCGTACTACACCGGGGATTTCGACGGCGCTCTGGACCTGATCGAAGAGGCCGTGGCGGGGCTGGATGCGCATGTACGGGCTCAGTGGTAGTTTTGCCTTGCGTATTCAATCAATCCAGAGCGACAGCATGTTTGAGCCCAAAACCAACGTTTATTCGGCCTCCGCAGGCTGCATCGCAATCAGCGACAGGGGTCAAACCATCTGCCCTCTTAGCGCAAACCCTTGTGCCTATGCAGATAGTCGCATTAAGTGCATGGAATAGTAATCCGATCCCCAATGGTCATTTGATGGAATGATACAAATTCCTGATGCACGCATGAGGCTGTCATCAGCACACATAAATCTCCAAGCTCCAAGAGCGACTGCCGCCCGTTAATCCAACTGAGTTAGACATATGATCACAGGCACGATTAACCAGCTGAATACCCCAAAGGTTAGTGACAAAAAATGAATGACGAGCGCGCACTGTTCCTGCACGAAGTTCTGTCACCGGAAAGACTGACGCGGGTGGTGGATGTGGGTGCCAATCCTCTTGGCGCTACCCCATATTCAACCCTCCTGAAGAACCGCATATGCGATGTCTGGGGTTTCGAACCACAGCAAGATGCATTTGCACGGCTCTCTGAAGAGGGAGGAGAAAATGAAACCTATCTTCCTTATGCGATCGGCAGAGGAGGAAGTGAGCGCCTTCATGTTTGCAAGGGAAGTGGCTTCACTTCGCTATTCGAGCCCAACCCCGACTTCATCAGAGTTATGGGAAGGTGGCCCAGGCAAATGCGGGTCGAAGAAGTTGTACCAATAACCACCCATCGGCTGGACGACCTGAAAGAGCTGCCAGAGTTCGATCTGCTGAAGATTGACGTGCAGGGCGGAGAATTGGACGTATTCAGGAATGCGCGCGAAAAACTCAAGAATGCGGTTGCTGTGATATCCGAAATCGCCATGGTTCCGCTTTACAAGGGTCAGCCACTGCTTGACTCACAAATGAGCGAGTTGTCTGCGCAGGGATTTCATTTCCACAAGTTTCTTTTTCTAAAGTCTATGGCGGTCAAGACCCGTGCCTCGTCCCGCCTGAAGATGCGCGCTATGCGCAATCAGGCCATTGATGGCGACGCCGTGTTCCTGAAAAGGTTCTTCGCACTTGAGGACATACCGACAGAAAGCTTGAAACATCTTGCGATCCTGGCGGACGCAGTGTTTCAAAGCCCCGATGTCGCACTTATGGCTCTGGAAGTGCTGGCTGATCGCGACGTTGTCAAAGAGGCTGAACTGAACGCCTACGAGGCGTTAGTAGAAGCTGAATTCAGCAGGTAAGAACAGCCTTTATTCCGGACATACTAACGCTCATCAAACGTCTTTTGGTTTGCAGGACGGATCACGCATGGCTCAAATAAAAGAGCCTGGATGCTCACTTTCCGGTTCACCCCACCACCTTCAACTGACCACCTAACCACGGCAATTGCGCAATCGCTGGATCAACGATCTGGCTGCGCATCAGACGTCGGATCATGTCGGCCACTTCCTGCGGTACCTGATCGGACCAGTCGGTCCGTGTAAACAAGGAAATGGTGCGTGCGAACTCACCGAACGGGGCAGGGTGCGCCTCCATCCCGTCGTGGAAGCGGGCGGCGCGCATATAGCCCAGCGGCGTGGTAATCGCCCAGCCGAGGCCGCGCGCAACCATCGCCATCAGCGCGAGGTGTGAGCCGATTTCGAACCGTTCCTCGAATTCCAGCTGCTGCCGGGCCAGATGGCTTTCGATCTGACGGCTGATCAACTGCTCGCGGGCATAGCGCAGAAAGGGCAGATCCTGCACTGGTTGCGCAACGCCCTTAGGCGCGACCAGAATGAACGGATCCTGCACCAGCGGATATTCGACCACGCCCTCCAGCACCTCGCCAGAATGGGCCGAGACCGCCATGTGCAGGCGCTGCGCTTCCAGCTCGGCAAACAGGTCCAGACTGGGCAGCGTGATCAGCTTGAATTTCGACCGGGTCAGACTGTCGGCCAGCAACGTCGCCAATCGCGGCGTCAGGTCGTTGTCGAAATCGTCGATCAAGCCGATGGACAGGGTGGTCAGATGCCCCAGATCCATCACCGCCAGTTCGCCTTGCGCCATCTGCAACTCGGCCAGCACTGCCTCGGCCCGCGCCAGGAAACTGCGGCCGGCCTGCGTCAGTCGCATCGGTCGCCGCCCGTGATCCACCAGATCGGTGCCCAAAGCCTTTTCCAGATTGCGCAACTGCTGGGAAACCGAGGGCTGGCTGAGCCCCGTGATCTCGGCCGCCTGCGCCACCGATCCGGTCCGCGCCAGCGCCTCGAACACTTCAAGGCCCCGCAGGGTCAGCCCTTTCATCACCATCGCACATACCTTTCGCTGCGCCATTTCTGAGGCGCAGCGGGCATCAGGTCAAGGATTGACAGGGCTCAGTTGCAGATCGCTTGCGCCATCTGGCCAAAGTTCTGATACCGATCCCACAGCGCATCATCGCGCGCGGTCTGCGACATCTTCAACTCCTGCGCCTGATGCGGGTTGGTGAACCACTTGGCGACGGTCTTCTGATCACTACGCGTCAGCGCCTGATCCGCCACGCGCTGAATACACCGGCACCGCGCCCGCGTCGCCGCTTCACGGTCTGATGCCAGACACGCCCGCTTGATCTGCGCCGCGTCCACTGTGTGGGCCACCGACGTCAGCGATGCCGCACAAAATGCGATTAAGAGGAACTGTTTCATACTCGAGCCTCGTTTTTTGCCTGCCCGGACGGGTCTTATGCCCCTCTCGGTCTGCGGCGGAGTATGAATCAAAGTGGATTCGGGATCAATTGGGTGGTTCGAAAAAGTGATTGCACGCGGCTGGGATGTCGCGTTTTCTGGCCAGACATTGTTTAAATCTCTTTCATGAGACCACTATGCTTAAGAAATACGGGCGCACTTCCATCTGCCGGAGTCTCCCGGGGCGACCAGCGATGATAAGATCATGTCCAGCGTTGATAAACTGGCTTCGGCTGATGAGGTCGTCTTCACCGAAAAACTGGACGGTGAGAATACAACGATTCATAGTCAGGGCTGCCACCCCCGCAGTATTGACGCGCGTTACCACCCGTCCCGAGATTGGATGAAGGCCTTCGCTACCGGAATTTCGCCACAGCTTGACGAAGATGAGCGCATAGTCGGTGAATATCTGTTTGCTCGCCACTCGATAGCGTACTCGGCGTTGCCGACTTATTTCCTGGGCTTCGCCTGGATCAAGGCAAAGCGCGTGCAATCGTGGGACGCGACGCTTTCACGATTTCTCGAGCTGGGGATTACTGCCGTTCCCGAACTCTATCGCGGACGGTTCTCTGTTAAGGTTGTGGCAGATGTGATCGCGGGCCTGGATCTGGATACTCAGGAGGGTTTTGTCGTTCGCACAACTGCAGCGTTTAACGAAGAAGACATGCCCACTCACCTCGCGAAATACGTGCGCGAGGGTCACGTGCAAAGTGATACGCATTGGATGAACGAGGAGTTGGTCAAAAACAGGTTGCTCTGAACGGTCAGAGGCCTCGCAATCAAAGGGTTTCGCTGGGGCTTCGTCCCACCTTGACCACAGCCCATTTCCGACGCATATCCCCAACCCATGACAGACCTCGCTCATATCCGCAATTTCTCCATCGTCGCGCATATCGACCATGGCAAATCCACCCTTGCTGACCGGCTCATCCAAGAGACCGGAACGGTTAAGGATCGCGACATGAAGGAACAGCTGCTCGACAGCATGGATATCGAGCGCGAGCGTGGCATCACCATCAAGGCCAACACGGTTCGCATCGACTATACCGCCGACAACGGCGAAGCATACGTGCTGAACCTGATCGACACCCCCGGCCACGTGGACTTTGCCTATGAGGTCAGCCGGTCCATGCGCGCGGTCGAGGGCTCACTGCTGGTCGTGGACTCGACCCAAGGGGTTGAGGCTCAGACGCTGGCGAATGTCTATCAGGCCATCGACGCCGATCATGAGATCGTGCCGGTGCTCAACAAGATCGACCTGCCCGCGTCCGATTGTGACCGCGTGGCCGAACAGATCGAGGATGTGATCGGCATCGACGCGACCGACGCCATTCAGGTCAGTGCCAAGACGGGGCAGGGCATCCACGAAACACTTGAGGCCATTGTGCAGCAGCTGCCCGCGCCGCAAGGCAACTTGGACGCGCCGCTCAAGGCGATGCTGGTGGATTCCTGGTACGACGCCTATCTCGGCGTCATCGTTCTGGTCCGCATCATGGACGGCACGCTGAAAAAGGGGATGCGGGTGAAGTTCATGTCGAACAACACCCTGCACCATGTCGACCGCGTTGGTGTCTTCCGGCCCGAGATGGAGATGGTCGACTCGCTTGGCCCCGGTGAGATCGGCTTTCTCACCGCCTCAATCAAACAGGTCCGCGACACCCGCGTCGGCGACACCATCACCAATGACCGCAACGGCACCGAAGAGGCTCTGACAGGATTCAAACCCGCGCAGCCGGTGGTGTTCTGTGGCCTCTTCCCCGTCGACAGCTCCGAATTCGAAGACCTGCGCGATGCGATCGACAAATTGGCCCTGAACGACGCCAGCTTCAGCTTTGAAATGGAAACCTCGGCAGCACTTGGCTTTGGCTTCCGCTGCGGCTTCCTCGGCCTTCTGCACCTTGAGGTCATCCGCGACCGGATCGAACGCGAATATGATATCGAGCTCATCACCACCGCGCCGTCTGTGATCTATCACGTCTACATGAAAGACGGCGAGATGATCGAGCTACACAACCCCGCCGACATGCCTGATCCTTCCAAGGTCGACCATATCGAGGAACCGCGCATCAAGGCGACCATTCTGGTGCCCGACGAATACCTCGGCGACGTGCTGAAACTCTGCCAGGACCGCCGTGGCATCCAGCTGGACCTGACATATGCGGGCACCCGCGCCATGGTCGTCTATGACCTGCCGCTGAACGAGGTCGTCTTTGACTTCTACGACCGCCTGAAATCGGTGACCAAGGGCTATGCCTCGTTCGACTACCAGATGACCGGCTATACCGAGGATAATCTGGTCAAGATGTCGGTGCTAGTGAATGACGAACCCGTTGACGCGCTATCGACCATGGTTCACCGCGACCGGGCCGAGATGCGGGGCCGTGCCATGTGCGAAAAGCTCAAGGACCTGATCCCGCGCCACATGTTCAAAATCCCGATCCAGGCCGCCATCGGAGGCAAGGTCATCGCGCGCGAGACCCTCTCGGCGCTGCGCAAGGACGTGACCGCCAAATGCTACGGAGGCGACGCCACGCGGAAACGCAAACTGCTGGACAAGCAGAAGGCGGGTAAAAAGAAGATGCGCCAGTTCGGGAAAGTGGATATCCCGCAGGAGGCGTTTATTAGCGCCTTAAAAATGGACAGCTAAAAGCTGACCATTTTTACGGCGGGTGGGCGAAAGCGGTTGGCGCAGCCAACTGCGTGCCCACAGGGTTGTATTTGATAAAGAAAGGATGGCTTTGCCCGTCCAACCCTCGTGTAACCTTAGCCTTCTCATGGCTGAGATGGTAGAGAAGTTAACTCACACCATAAAAATTCTTAGCACGCGCCAGCGTTAAGGCTCCGGAGGAGGTTCATTCCTGCCGTTTTCTCCGCCTTTGCGTGATCCAAGCCCGTCGATCTTAGTTTTAACACTTGAATCAAGATACGAATCATTGTGAGCAGATTTTGGTGGGTCAGGTAGTTCAGCCAAGATATCACGGCTTTGTTGAACAAGTCCTGAAGCTCTGGGCGCATGCTGTACAAGCTGCGATCAATATCTGCCTTCATGTTGGTTGCAACAGACCTACCATTCGCTCGAGCAGTCACAGCAATCAACAAGGAACGATGTCCGCTATCATCAGAAGCAGAGGCATTCATGGTTTCTAAGAACTCGAGCATTATGTCCGGAAGCTCGTCGCTCGAAGTCATCAGGCTTTCGCTGGCTTCAAAAAACTCTTTCGAAGACACTGCTAGAATCCTATTCGAAAGAGCACGTGCGCGTGAATATAGCATGAGCAATCCGAACGAGAGCACAATCGCGGCACCAAATGCCATCCAGCTAACAATTGAAGTAATCATTTTCTAAGCCCCCTTTCTCGCTCGACGTTCTCGCTTCTCTTTCTCTGCCTCGATCTTCGCTGCTAGCGTCTTACTGTTAAGTTTGAATTCTGACCGAATTTTGGCCATCTCTCGTCTATGGTTTAGGATCGTGGGTAACCGCAAGGCAATGAATCCTAGTAAGATCAGCCCGTAGAGTTCCCATTTCGTTAAGCCAAAGACCGTTGCAGTTTCACGAATCTCCCTAAGAAGCTCGGTTACATCCATAAATTAATCGCTCAAATCAGTTTTTCTGCCTCGATGCGACAATATCAATCGAATTTGACTAAGTGCTAGCAAAAAATCGCCAATCAGACACAACTAAATAGGAATTAATGTAACTTGGTTCAACTGATTGCTCCATTTGAGGTGGTGCATGAACCAACCCACCCGCCCGGCGGCACCGCCGGGCCGCGCCGACCCGCCCCCATGGGGCGGCGCGATTGCGCCCCGGGGCTCCGCCCGTTCGGCCCTGAAACGGTCCACGGGATCGTTTCCAAGACGGGCCTCACCCCCTCGGGCCAGCGCTGCCCTCAGTTCTGCGGATCAACTGTTGAACAACTGTACGGCGGGCTTAAGCCCGCCATTCGCCCGACCAAAACCCAACGCCTATGGCCGGATGGGTTTGATGGCGGGCTGAAGCCCGCCCTACGGGGATGGATTGGTGGGTTGAAAACCCACCCTACGTAGGATGGGTTTCTAACCCATCACTCACACTGTGACCCACCTCACAGCCCCAACCCCATCCTCCTGCTACAATTGACCCAACGGAACCCTCGGCAGGAGGCGCAGATGTCCACATCCATGATCCCCATCATCGCCCTAGGATCGGCGGGTCTCTATTCCGTGGCCATGATCGCGATGAAGTTCTGGTGGAAAATCCCCGGTATCGGCCTCAGCCTGCTGATCGTCGCAACCCTGCTGGCCGGGGCCACGCTCGAACTCGCCGCCCTGCGCGAGGAACGGCTGGGCATCATCTATACCGGCATTCTTGGGGCCGAGGTTGTTCTGATCGCCATCGCCTCATTCTTTCTGTTCGGCGAGAACTTCTCGTATCGCGAGGCGGCAGGTATCGGTCTGGTCATCCTCGGCACTGCGCTGGCCTGGGCCTGACGCAAACATTACCGCTTTATGAAGTTTCCCTTAGGTAAGTTGTAACCGGCACACCTCCGCCCAATCTGTATCCCACAGCAAGGATGTTCGCTTTTGAACTCCAAAGGGTCGCTTTCAGGAGGAGATCCCCATGACCAGATACATGACCGCCGGAGCCGCCGCTCTGGCCACGTCCCTCGCCCTCGGAACCGCAGCACTGGCCGACACCACGCCGGACCTGCGCGGCACATGGGTCGGGTCTTATACAACCGTCCAGCCCAGCCATTATTACAAGGGCGATCAGCCCCGCTTTAATCAGGCCGAATGGATGCTCGACGTCCAGATGCAGGAAGACAATGTCTTCTGGGGCCCCAGCAAGTGGCGCCGCGAGGGTGATACTGAATGGAACGAATACGAAGCCACCGGAACCATCAGCCTCGATGGGTCTGGCGCGATCGGCATCGTTGAAACATCCCCGCTGGTGATTGGCGCCAATGCGTTGATCGATGCGCGGTACGAGGACGGCAAGATCTTTGCCGATTTCCGTAGCCTGCGGAACGGAACGACCTACAGCACAGTTCTGGAACGTCAGGTGAACTGAAGCGTTTCCGGCCCGATCGGATGTTAAAGGGGGTTAATGCCGCTGAGATTTGTGACTGCGGCAGGAGTAGTAGGTACCCCGGTCAGGTCGGAGCGCTTCTCATAAACAACAGTCTCCACAGGGAGGCGACGGGCCGGGCGGCGATCTCGCCGCCCGCGACAGGGTCCAGACCCCCGCGCTTGAGAATGCGGCGTTCCTCGGCACGGGTCATCTGGATCTCGCGGACCTTCAGCGCGGCGTCGCGCGCGGTGAGGTAAGAACCGTCCGGCCCAGGTTCCATCCCCGGAATACCACGCCCCTTCGACCACCACCCGCGCAGCCCGCTGAGTGGGTGTTTGCGTCCGATGGTGTCATCATCCAGTAACTCCCAGATCCGCTGCGCCTCGTTCATCGACACCAGTGCGGCGATCGGTTTGCCATAACGAGTCAGCACGATCACTTGTCGGGGGTCTTGCGACAAGGTGGCCAGTTCGCCCAAACGGGCGCGGGCTTGAGAAATGGTCAGGCGCATGGGCGAATCTCCGGTTGTACGATTCGAAAGATTGGGGGCTTGAGTGTTGTACAACTCGGACAATACCCCCTAATTCAGCGCGCGGGACCTTCGCAGGTGCAGAAACCAAGCGAATTCTGGCCGGCGATCCATATTTGACTTTTTCCATCCCCAAGCCCGCGCGATGACGCGAATTCTCGGGTTATCCACATGGCTCTCCCGGCGGATATCAACAGCTTATCCCCGTCTAATTTTTATGCTGCAGTGCTATTTTCTTGCCGGATCATGACGCTGATGTAACAGTCTGGTTACTGCTTCTGATCTTCGGAACAGGGGCGGGACGCAAGGGCCAAGGGGGCCACAGCAACGAAGGCGGATTTTAGGATTTGTTTTTAGTTGCAATGGCTTACCGGTGGTGGAGCAAGTGGTCTGGGCTTCGGTTCGGGTTAAATGCTCAGCCTCTCAGAAGGTCCGCGCGGACTGCGACGCGACATAGCGCGTGTGGCAGTGGCCAAAGTCCCTTCGGGGGCCGAGGCAACTGGACCGGGAAGCCCCTCGGGCGGAACGGACCGGCAAGGCGTCAGGAGTGTCCGCAAGGATGCATGCAAAGACCGCGTCTGAGCACCTGACGCCTTTTCCTTTTTGAGAACCCAAGGTTCATACAGGCTACCACGCACCACCCTCCGGACCAGAACGGGGTTCTTTCGCTTGCGCAAAAGAACCCCGTCAAAGTGTCAGAAATGCAATGCCGCGTCTATGCACCTGTACCGGCACACTACTCGGGTTGGATTGGTGTGGCAACTACATATTGCGGGTAAGCGTTGCCTGAACGCAACATCCCGTCACGATCAGATGTTTTCCTGCACGTCCTCGGCCGCGTTCTGGATGGCATCTCCGGCGTTTTCGATATCTTTGCCAGCGCCCTTTGCGGTTTCACAGGCGGTCAAGGTGAACAGGGCCAGGCCAATCAGAATTGCGCGGATCATAGGTTGCTCCATAAGTGCTTGTTTCGAATTGACTAGCAGCTTTCCCGGGCCATAGCTACAGGTTTTGCATGGCCGATTTCGAAGGGCTAAAAACTAGGCTCAGGTCGCATCCTGAGCGCAAAACAGTTCGTACACCACTTCCAGTATTCGGGCTGGTCGATCATCTGCCAGCCGGTAATATATCGCCTTGCCTTCGCGACGAGGAACAACCAGCCCCTCAAGTCTGAGCCGCGACAGTTGCTGAGAAACGGCGGCTTGGCGGGCCGATAGCAATTGTTCCAGTTCAGTAACGGATTTCTCGCCCGAGACGAGGTGACACAGGATCATCAAACGCCCTTCGTGGCTTATGGCTTTCAGAAAGTTCGACGCGCGCGTTGCGTTTTCAACCATCCGGTCAAGGTCGCCGGGTGACATATCCTCGGTCATTTGCGGAAAAGCCATGATCGTATTCCCTCGTTAGTGCCGCCGAATCCCGACGCCTGACCGGCGCCGCATCCGCAGCGAGAACTCTTGGTACAATTTCCAGGCATGTATTTCCATATGCATGGATCAAAATAGCGTGATGTAACCAGCACGTTTCCGCGCAATCCGTCAACCGACCTGTAGCGGCGTGTGCATTCGGGTCGTGCAGGTAGACGGAATTCGTGGGAACGTTCGGCCCCCCTTGCAGCCCCCCTGTGGCGGCACTAAGACTCGGGTAACTACTCTTCGGGTAATGTCCCGATCCATCGCAAAACAGGCAGGTTCCGAATGTTCGATCCAGTTGACACATACATGAACACACTCGTCCCTATGGTCGTCGAACAGACCAGCCGGGGTGAGCGCGCGTACGACATCTTTTCGCGCCTTCTGAAAGAGCGGATCATTTTCATCAACGGCCCGATCCACGACGGGATGAGCCATCTGGTGGTGGCACAGTTGCTGCATCTTGAGGCGGAAAACCCGAACAAGGAAATCTCGATCTACATCAACTCTCCCGGTGGCGTGGTCACCAGTGGTTTGTCGATTTACGACACAATGCAGTATATCAAGCCGAAATGTTCCACATTGGTGATCGGTCAGGCGGCGTCGATGGGTTCGGTTCTGCTGGCCGGGGGCGAGAAGGGAATGCGCTTTTCGCTGCCTAACAGCCGGATCATGGTGCACCAGCCCAGCGGCGGTTATCAGGGCCAGGCGAGCGACATCATGATCCACGCGGCCGAGACGCAAAAGCTGAAAGATCGCCTGTATGACATCTATGTGCGCCATACCGGGCAGACCAAAAAGGCGGTTGAAAAGGCGCTGGATCGTGACAATTTCATGAGCCCGGAAGAGGCCAAGGATTGGGGCCATATCGACGAGATCGTCGAGAACCGCGCCAAGATGGATGGTGACGAGGCCTAGGTTCAAATCCGCGCGCGTCCGGCGTGAGGGATGATTTTGAGATTGTAGCTGCCAGAACGCTGGCCTAAGCTGCAGGCATATACGGCAAGCGCGGCCCTTGAGAGGGGCCGCTGAGACGGAGCCCGAGGGGTAAAGCATGGCGACGAATTCAGGCGGTGACGGCAAGAACACGCTCTATTGCAGCTTTTGCGGCAAAAGCCAGCATGAGGTGCGTAAGCTGATCGCAGGCCCGACCGTGTTCATCTGCGATGAGTGTGTCGAGCTGTGCATGGATATCATTCGCGAGGAAACCAAGGCCAGCGGTCTGAAATCCTCGGACGGTGTGCCAACACCCAAGGATATCTGCGAAGTGCTGGATGACTATGTGATCGGTCAGGCCACCGCCAAGCGGGTGCTGTCGGTTGCGGTACATAACCACTATAAGCGTCTCAATCATGCCCAGAAAGCGGGCAGCGATATAGAACTGGCAAAATCCAACATCTTGCTGATTGGCCCCACCGGCTGCGGCAAAACCCTGCTGGCGCAAACGCTGGCGCGGATTCTTGACGTGCCGTTTACGATGGCGGACGCGACCACGCTTACCGAAGCCGGTTATGTGGGTGAAGATGTTGAAAACATCATCCTCAAACTGCTGCAGGCCAGCGAATACAATGTCGAACGCGCACAGCGCGGCATCGTCTATATTGACGAGGTCGACAAGATCACCCGCAAGTCTGAAAACCCTTCGATCACCCGCGATGTATCGGGCGAGGGCGTTCAGCAGGCCCTGCTGAAACTGATGGAAGGCACCGTGGCCAGCGTTCCTCCGCAGGGTGGGCGCAAACATCCGCAGCAGGAATTCCTGCAGGTGGATACCACCAACATCCTGTTCATCTGTGGTGGCGCATTCGCCGGACTAGACAAGATCATTGCACAGCGTGGCAAAGGCTCGGCCATGGGCTTTGGTGCTGACGTGCGTGACAATGACGAGCGCGGCGTGGGCGAGATCTTCAAGGATCTGGAACCTGAAGACCTGCTGAAATTTGGCCTGATCCCCGAATTCGTCGGCCGACTGCCGGTTCTGGCGACGCTGGAAGATCTGGACGAAGACGCTTTGGTCACCATCCTGACCAGCCCGAAGAACGCTCTGGTCAAGCAATACCAGCGGTTGTTTGAGTTGGAAGATGCGGAACTGGCCTTTACCGATGATGCGCTGAAGGCGATCGCCAAGAAAGCGATCGAGCGTAAAACCGGTGCACGTGGTCTGCGTTCTATCCTGGAAGACATCCTGCTGGATACAATGTTCGAACTGCCGGGCATGAAGAACGTGACCGAAGTTGTGGTCAACGAAGAGGCTGTGACGTCGGACTCTCAGCCTTTGATCATCTACGCAGACGCGGCGGAATCGGCTTCGGCGGGTTGAACCGCATAGATTAATGCACACACGGCGCGGCAATGTCCGCGCCGTTTTCGTTTGAGGACACGATGACAGTAAGACGTATCTCTTCGGGTGGTGAGTTTGAAGCCAAGGTTGGCTATTGCCGCGCGGTTGTCGCGGGTGGTTGGGTTCATGTTGCGGGAACTGTTGGGCAAGGTGAAACGGTCGTGGAGCAATGCCGCTCGGCGCTGTCTATCATCGAAAACGCGCTGGCCGAGGCGGGTGCTTCATTCTCTGATGTCGTGCGCATCACTTATATGCTGCCGGATCGAACCGAATTTGAACCTTGCTGGCCCATTCTGGCCGAAACCTTTGGTGCGAACCCTCCTGCAGCGACGATGATCGAATGCGGATTGATCGATCCGAAATACCGGATTGAAATTGAAGTCACCGCTATCCTGCCGGAATGACGCAGGTAGCGCTGGCAGTACTGGACCTTAGCGTGCCTTTGGTCCATATCTTCTGGGACAGAAATGCCGGAGGCAGCCGATGGGAATCCTGAACAGTCTTTTGCGGGCCGTGACCTGGTGGAACGGGGCCACCCTGAACACGCAGTTCTACACTGCGCGCAAGGGGATCAAGGTCGGTGAGGACGACGAGGGCAACGTGTTCTATCGCAATGCCGACGACAGCAAGCGCTGGGTGATTTTCAATGGCGAAGCCGAGGCCAGCCGGATCGATCCCGATTGGCATGGCTGGCTGCACCGCACATGGGATGAACCGCCAACCGATAAACCTCTGGCGCACAAGTCCTGGGAAAAACCGCATCAGGAGAATCTGACCGGCACCGCGCTGGCCTATGCACCTGCCGGTTCTCTGCGTCGTGCCGATCCGGTTGAACGTAGCGATTACGAGGCGTGGAGCCCGGAATAAGCGAGGCCAGATGTCTACTCATACGAAGACCGAAGTTATCGTCGGCGGTGCCGTGCTGGCCTGCGCCATTGCGTTCGGTGTCTACGCCAGCCAATCCACAGGCTTGTCTCAATCCGGCGCAGGATACGAGCTGGGCGCGTCTTTCCGCTCGCTCGAAGGTGTGGGCGTTGGCACGGATGTACGCCTTGCCGGGGTCAAGATCGGGACAGTGACTGGCGTTACGCTAAACTCTGATACGTACCGCGCAGATACCCGATTTTCCGTGGCAGATGGTATTCTTATTCCAGACGATAGCGCCGCTGTGATTTCTTCCGAAGGCTTGCTGGGTGGCAACTTTGTTGAGGTTATGCCGGGCGGTTCCCCGTTCTATTTTGAGGCGGGTGATGAGATTACCGATACGCAAGGCGCGGTCAGCCTGATCTCGTTGCTGGTCAAATTCGTGGCCGGGGACGGAAGCGAATGATCCGCCCTGCACTGGTGGCTCTGATAGTCACCGCAACCGGAGCTGCTGCGCAGCAAAAGGTCGAATCCGGCCCTGGCGCAATGTTGCGTGGGTTGGACAAGGTCAGCGGGCAGACGGTGGACATCGAAATGCAGAACGGCGAGACCACGTCGGTCTTTGGTCTGGATGTCGCGCTGGGTGATTGTCGCTATCCAGCCGAAAACCCGACAGGTGACGCCTTTGCCTATTTGACTATCTGGGAGCAGGGCAAGGCGCAGCAGCTGTTTGATGGCTGGATGATTGCGACCTCACCCGCGCTGAACGCGTTGGATCACGCCCGCTACGATGTCTGGGTGATCCGTTGTATCACACCCTGAGGGGTCTGTTGCAGATCAGCGGTGAAATCTGCTTTCAGGTCAAGCGCTTGTTTCAATTCGCTATGATAATCCGCACGCGGGATCTCGATCGCGCCCAACGAGGCCAGATGCGCCGTCAGAAACTGCGTATCGAACAGCGTGAACCCGGTTTGGCGCAGTCGATCCACCAGATAGGCAAGTGCAATCTTCGATGCGTCCGTGCGACGCGAGAACATGCTTTCGCCAAAAAAGGCCGCGCCGAGGACTACACCGTAAACGCCGCCAATCAGTGAAGCGCCGTCCCAGACTTCGAGGGAATGCGCGCGGCCGGTCCGGTGTAGTTCCTGATACAGATGGCGCAGTTCGGGATTGATCCAGGTATCCGATCGGTCGGCGCAGCCATCCACGACGCCCGCAAAATCGCGATTGATGCTTACCGAAAACCCACAGGTCCGGATACGCCGCGCTAGGCTGCGGGAGATGTGGAACCCATCCAGTGGGAACACGCCGCGAAACTTCGGGTCGACCCAGAACAACTCGGGGTCGTCGCGATGCTCAGCCATCGGAAAAATGCCGATGGAATAGCCATGGAGCAGAAGTTCAGGGGAAAGGCTCATGCCGGGTGCCTCGGGGCCGAAGGGGGTTTGTCCTTCGGCCCTTTGGTCAGATTAGGCCATGTTCTCCGCAAGCCAGTGCTCCAGCCAGTGGATGTTGTACTCGCCGCTGTGCAGGTCAGGTTCCTGCAGCAGCGCGTGGAACAGCGGCACGGTGGTGTCGATACCGTCGACGATCAACTCGCCCAAAGCACGTTCCAGACGGGCCAAAGCTTCAGCCCGGTCACGGCCCTGAACGATCAGTTTGGCGATCAACGAGTCGTAATATGGCGGGATCGAATAGCCGTCATAGAGCGCGGAATCCATCCGCACGCCCAGACCACCTGGCGCGTGATAGGCCGTAATCTTGCCCGGGCAGGGCGAGAAGTTCGGCAGTTTTTCCGCGTTGATGCGAACCTCGATGGCGTGGCCATTGATCTCGAGATCGTCCTGACCGAACGACATGTCCTCACCAGCGGCGACGCGGATTTGTTCGCGCACCAGATCGACGCCGAAGATGCCTTCGGTCACGGGGTGTTCCACTTGTAGACGCGTGTTCATTTCGATGAAGTAGAACTCGCCATTTTCATAGAGGAACTCGATGGTGCCCGCGCCGATATAGTTGATCTTGGCGACCGCGTCGGCGCAGATCTTACCGATCTTCGCACGTTCTTCCGGGGTGATGCTTGGGCCGGGTGCTTCTTCAAACACTTTCTGGTGACGACGCTGCAGCGAACAGTCGCGTTCGCCCAAATGCACTGCCTTTCCCTTGCCATCGCCGAAGACCTGAATCTCGATATGGCGCGGGGTGGTCAGATATTTCTCGATATAAACCTCGTCATTGCCAAAGGCGGCCTTGCCCTCGGCGCGTGCGGTCATGAAGGCGCTTTCCATTTCATCGGCACTTTGCGCGACTTTCATGCCGCGACCGCCGCCGCCGGCGGTGGCCTTGATGATCACGGGATAGCCGAATTCCTCGCCGATGCGCTTGGCGTCGGCCAGCGTTGGCACACCGCCGTCCGAACCGGGAACGCAAGGTACACCCAGTTCCTTCATCGTGTCCTTGGCGGTGATCTTGTCACCCATGACACGAATATGTTCGGCGGTGGGTCCGATGAAGGTAATGCCGTGATCTTCGACGATCTGCACGAACTCGGCATTCTCGGACAGGAAGCCATAGCCGGGATGGATCGCCTGCGCGCCGGTGATTTCACAGGCCGAGATGATCGCGGGCACGGACAGATAGCTTTGCGGGCTGGGCGGGGGGCCGATGCAGACCGATTCGTCCGCCATGCGCACATGCATCGCATCGCTGTCGGCGGTGGAGTGCACGGCAACCGTCTTGATCCCCATCTCGCGCGCAGCACGGATCACACGCAGGGCGATCTCGCCTCGGTTGGCAATCAGGATTTTGTCGAACATGGGCCCGCCTTACTCAACGATGACCAGAGGCGTGCCGAATTCCACAGCATCACCATCGCCGACCAGAATGCGTTTGATGGTGCCCGACTTGGGTGCGTGGATGTGGTTCATTGTCTTCATGGCTTCGACAATCAATAGCGTGTCACCTTCCGAGACCGATGCACCGACCGAGATAAACGCAGGCGCGCCCGGTTCCGGTTGCATGTAAACCGTACCCACCATGGGCGAGGTCACAGCGCCTGGATGGCTGGCGGGATCATCCACGGCAGCGGGCGCTTCGGCAGCGGCCGGGGCGGCAGCAGGTGCGGCAACCGGTGCAGCCGCAGGAACCGCAACCTGAACCGGAGCGGCCACGGTCTGCGACATGCGGCTGACACGGACATTCAGGCTGTCTTCCTCGCCATATTCGCGCTTGACCTGCAATTCGGTCAGGTCATTCTCGCGCAGCAGTTCGGCCAGTGCCTTGATAAACGCGACATCCGCTTCGTGTTTGGTATCTGTCATGAGTGTCCTCGAAGGTTCCCCTATGCCCGTCTGTTTGCTGCGGGCTTGGTTTGATTACGCAGGGTTATAAGCCATGCAGACGGCCATGAAAAGCGCCGTCTAAGCCTGCCAAATGGGGGTTTTTGCGCGAATTACGAGGGCTGTCGCGATTACAGCGGCGTTCCAGACAATTTTGCGACCAGTTCTGGTAGCTTGCGGGCTCCGTATTTTTCCAAAAGGCGGGCGCGATAGGCCTCGATCGTGCGGTAACTTAGCCCAAGTTCAACGCCAATTTCCTTCGCGGATAAACCCCGGCATGACAGGATGGCCACTTCGCGTTCGCGGGTTGTCAATTGCACCAAGGGGCGCTCTTCCGAGATGTCCGAAAAGCTCCATATCCCGTGCCGGAACGGATCGTCTGGCGTCAGCGAACGCCCCCGCGCGCGGCACCAGAACAGGTCACCGTCGCGTCGCCGCATCACCCGTTCGTCTGTGTAATAGCCTGTATCGCGCATCACCTGCAGACTACGCGCGCCGATCCGTTCCCAATCGGCGACCGAAGGATAAAGATGCAGCAGGGGCATGTTGCGATAGTCAACCTCATCCCCGCCAAAGGTCCGCGCAAATTGCAGATTGCACCGTCGGATGATCCGGTTCTCAAGCTCAACAAGGCCGATGGGGGCGTATTCAAAGGCGGGATCGCTCATGTTCTTATGGTGACGGGTATTGCGTCGAAAGAGAAGGGTGGGTGGCAGGAAAGGGTGGGTTTCTTTCTCTGGCCGTTGTCAAAGTTGTAAATCTTCTTTGAAAATTAGTCGGCAACAGATAATAATTACTTAGTTAATCTGAAAATGCAGCCGCAGTAGCCAAGGACATAAACGCCATGCGCGACACGCTGACCGGCAGCCGGATACGCGAAAGACGGCAAATCTCTGGGCTGCGACAGGCGGAACTGGCGCGGCAGGTGGGGATTTCGGCATCGTATCTGAACCTGATCGAGCACAACCGCCGCCGCATTGGGGGCAAACTGCTTGTCGATATCGCGGCGGCTTTGTCCGTCGAGCCGTCGCTGCTGACTCAAGGGATCGAAGAGACGCTCATCGCCGCTCTGCGCGAGGCCGCGGCGGATGCAGTCGGCCAAAAGGCCGAGGTGGACGGGCTGGAAGAATTCGCCGGCCGCTTTCCCGGTTGGTCGGGTGTTCTGGCGCAGATGCATCGCCGCGTAGTGTCGCTGGAGCGCACTGTCGAAGTTCTTTCTGACCGACTGACCCATGACCCGCATCTGGCAGCCTCAATGCACGAGGTGCTGTCGACCGCCGCCGCCATCCGCTCAACAGCTGCAATCTTGGCTGAACCGGGAGAGATCGAACCGGAATGGCGCGACCGTTTCCATCGCAACCTGCATCAGGATGCCGAGCGACTGGCCGAAAGCTCCAAAGCGCTGGTGACCTATCTGGATGACAGTGACGGGCAGCGCGATCTGCGCGGTATCCCACTGGACGCGGTCGAGGCGTTTTTTGCCGAGCAAGGATATCATTTCCCGGAACTCGAAGACGGTGGGCAATTGACCGAAGTGCCGCTGGATGGGCTCGATTCCGCTGCGGCCAACACTGTGGCCTCGGGGTTGCTGGACCTTTATGCCGCCGACGCGCGCGCTATGCCGCTGGATCAGGTGTGTGCCGCGCTGGATGCAGCAAACCCCGATCCGCTGGCGTTGGCGACGGTGTTTTCAGTGGATCTTGCTACGGTGTTGCGACGGTTGGCCTTTCTGCCTGAAGGCACGCTGGCGCGTCCGGCTGGCTTGGTGATTTGCGACGCCTCCGGCAGCGTTCTGTTTTTTAAACCCGCGCCGGGGTTTGCTCTGCCGCGCCATGGCGAGGCCTGTCCGCTCTGGCCCTTGTTCACCGCCTTGAATCGGCCCTTGGTCCCGATCCGGAAACGGGTCGTTCAGCTTGGTCGAACCGCTGCCGAGTTTGAGTGTTTTGCAATCGCAACCCCTCAGCCAGCTAAGGAATTTGGAGCCGAGCCGGTCTACCGATCGGTCATGCTGGTGCTGCCGGTCGAAGACACGGTGCAGCCTGCGGAAAACGCGGCGCAAGCCGGAGCCAGTTGTCGGATATGCCCGAAACGCGAATGCAGCGCGCGGCGCGAGCCATCGATCCTGAGCGAAGGGTTTTGACAGTTTCGTGACGCAGCGCTTAATCTGGGCTGGACGGGTGGCCGGACGTGCAATCCGTCATGGGGAGGATATGCAAATATGAGCCGCAAGGTTCTGTTGATCGAGGATGAGCCCAACATCACCGAGGCGATCCGGTTTCTGCTGACACGCGAGGGGTGGCAGGTTGAAACCCATGCCGAGGGAACGGATGCGGTGCAGGTGATTCTGTCCGCGCGGCCCAATCTGGTGATTCTGGATGTGATGTTGCCGGGAAAAAGCGGGATGGATGTGCTGCGTGATCTGCGCGAACATGATGATATGAAGGCGTTGCCGGTTTTGATGCTGACCGCGCGCGGGCAATCCCGCGATCGTGAAATGGCCGAGCAGGCAGGGGTCAGCCGATTCATGACCAAGCCGTTTTCGAACACCGAAGTCCTGACAGCGGTGCGCGACCTGCATGCGCAGGCGTCTCAGTTATGAGCTCCGCGGGCGACGGCAAAGATCGGCCCTCGCCAGTTCGTCCGTCCCTGTTTCTGGAACGGCAAAGCTATCGTCGGCGCAGGCTGGCGGATGCAGCGCGGCTGCTGCCGTTCCTAGGTGCCGCAATGCTCGCGCTGCCGCTTCTATGGCCGGATGATAGCGCAGGCGCCGAGGCTCTGTCGCTATCGACGGCCATGTTCTACATCTTTGCGTGCTGGGGTGTTCTGATCCTGATCAGCGTGATCTTCGGCTTCGTCGCCAAACGCATGACCGCGCGCGAGACTGCCGAGCCCGAGGCCGAGACATGGCAACCCTGAATGTCCTGATTCTGGTCTGTCTGGGCTATGTGGTTCTTCTGTTCGGCGTCGCCTTCGCAGCGGACCGGCTGGCTGCGCGTGGCGGCGGGAAATGGTTGCGTTCCCCGCTGATCTACACCCTGTCACTGTCGATCTATTGCACTGCATGGACGTTTTATGGCGCGGTTGGCAACGCCGCGCGTTCTGGGCTTGAATTCGTAACCATCTATCTGGGTCCTACACTGGTGATGATCAGCTGGTGGTGGGGCCTGCGCAAACTCGTACGCATCGGACGCAGCCAGCGCGTGACGTCGATCGCTGACCTGATCTCGTCACGATACGGCAAGTCCAACACACTGGCGGTGTGCGTGACCATTCTGGCGGTGTTGGGCGGCACGCCTTATATCGCGCTGCAATTGCAGTCGATCACGCTGTCCTTTTCGATCTTTGCCGAGGCCGATCCCTCAGGTCTCTATCGCGAAGGCTCCAGTGTGTTCTGGGTCGCGGCGGGCTTGGCCGTCTTTGCGATCCTCTTCGGGACGCGCAATCTGGATGCCAATGAGCGCCACCACGGTGTTGTTACCGCTATTGCGTTGGAATCCGTAGTGAAACTCTTCGCCCTTCTGGCCGTTGGCATCTTTGTTGTCTGGGGCGTCGCTGGCGGCTTGGGGCCGATGATGGATCAGATCGATGCCTCGGAAATTGGCCAATGGCATGTGGATGCCGGGCGCTGGACCACTTTCATTTTCCTTTCGGCGGCGGCCTTTGTCTGCTTGCCGCGGATGTTTCAGGTCATGGTGGTCGAGAATGACGATGAAAGCCACCTGCGCACCGCCGCCTGGGCCTTTCCGCTCTACCTGCTGCTGATGAGCTTGTTTGTCGTGCCCATCGCCGTCGTTGGGTTGGACCTGATGCCCGAAGGCTCGAACCCCGACCTGTTTGTGCTGACCGTGCCGCTGTCGCAGGGCAATGACTGGTTGGCGATGCTGTCGTTCATCGGCGGGTTTTCCTCGGCCACATCAATGGTGATCGTTACCGCGATGGCGCTGTCAACCATGGTCTCGAACCATGTGGTCATGCCGATCTGGCTGAATACGCAGGAAGGCACCGCGTCGGTCTCTGGTGATGTGCGAACAGTCGTGCTGATGGCGCGGCGCGTCTCGATCGCGGCGATCATGGCGTTGGGCTATTTCTACTTCCAGCTTTCGGGGGGCGGGGCTGCCCTGACCTCGATCGGGCTGGTGGCCTTTGCCGGGATTTCCCAGATTCTGCCCGCACTGGTGGGCGGCCTGTTTTGGCGCGGCGCGACCCGAACTGGGGCGTTGGTCGGGCTCAGCGTCGGGTTCTTTCTCTGGATTTACACACTGCTGCTGCCTGGCATGGGTGGCGGCATTGTCCCGGCATCGGTGATTGAAAACGGACCCTTCGGCTGGGGTTGGCTCCGCCCGCAGGCGTTGTTCGGGATCGAAGGGATCGACCCGATGGTGCATACGGTCATGTGGTCGCTGTCGCTGAATACAATCGCATTCTGTGTCGCCTCGATGCTCAGCTTCCCCAGCCCGCTGGAACGCCTTCAGGGTGCGCAATTCGTAAATGTATTTGACCATTCAGTTTCAGCCCGTGGCTGGACCGGTTCGGTTGCGCAAAGCGAAGACCTGATGATCATGACCCAGCGGATTCTGGGCACTATTCCCGCGCAAGAGTTCTTTCAAGCCGAAGCCGAGCGCCAGAATGGTCGCCCCGGACGACTGCCCGAGCCTACGCCGCAGTTTCTGGAACGGCTGGAACGCGAACTCAGCGGCTCGGTCGGGGCCGCAACCGCCCATGCGATGATCGGTCAGATCGTTGGCGGGGCGTCTGTGTCTGTCGAAGACCTGTTGGCCGTTGCCGACGAGTCCGCGCAGATGTTGGAATATTCCAGCCAGCTTGAGGCGAAATCGACTGAGCTCAGCCGCACAGCGCGTCAATTGCGCGAGGCGAATGCCAAGCTTACGCAAGTCTCGAAACAGAAAGACGCGTTTCTTAGCCAGGTCAGCCACGAATTGCGCACGCCCATGACCTCGATTCGGGCGTTTTCCGAAATTATGCGCGACACCGATGGCCTCAGCGCCGAGGAACAAATCCGCTATGCTGCGATCATACATGATGAATCGCTGCGTCTGACTCGGCTACTGGATGATCTGCTCGACCTTAGCGTGCTGGAAAGCGGCCAGGTTAGCCTGAACATGGGCGAAGCCACCCTAAGCGAAGTTCTGGACCGCGCCGTTTCAAGCGCGCTGGCGGGCAGTGATCGAAAGATTGGCGTACGGCGGGTGCGCGCAAGTGAACGTATCCCGTTGCACACGGATCTCGACCGGCTGGGGCAGGTGTTCATCAACCTGATTTCCAACGCCCAGAAATATTGCGACGCCATTGAACCGGTGCTGACCATCTCGGCCCATGATGTCGGCGGGCAGGTGGTAATCGATTTCATCGACAACGGCGGTGGTATCCCGGCCGAGGCGCAATCGATGGTATTCGAGAAATTTGCCCGCGTCGGCTCGGACAAGGCAGGCGGGGCAGGGTTGGGGCTGGCGATCTGCCGAGAGATTATGCAGCGCCTGGGCGGCGAAGTTGCCTATCTGCCGGGGCAGGGAGGGGCGGCCTTCCGCGTCAGCCTTCCGCTGGCCTTTCGTCAGGCCGCGCAATGAGGGCGTCATAAAGACATTCGTAACCTCCGCCGGGTTAGACAAATTGTCATCGCATCGACAAACGGCGGAACGGGGCCATGACCACATCAGCACTGGCACGAAAGCTTTCAGCGGGGCAATGCGGTGCCGACACGCCCCGCTCGGTCCTGCGCGCCTTGCGGCTGGGGTTGGCACGCGCCTCCGGCGAAAGCATGGGGCTGGCGCTGTCGGTCATCGGGGCAAAGCAGGCCGTACGTGCGCAGGAAGATATAGCCGACCGGCTGAATGAGGGGTGGTTGATGCTGCTGTTTACCTCGGATCAGGGCGGCCTGGCTGCGGCCTGTCTGGACCCGGGTTGCGTCTCTGCCATCGTCCAGCAGCAAACGATTGCCATGGTCACCTCTGACCCACCACCCGAGCGTGCGTTTACCGACACCGACGCTGCCATGGTCGCCCCTCTGATCGAGGATATGCTGAGCCGGGCTCTGAAACTGGTTGAGTCCCCGGCAGACATGGCCAGCCTGTCCGGGTATGAGTTCACCTCACGCGCCGAAGGTCGGCGCGCACTGAACCTGGCGCTGGTGGATGAGGTCTATCGCATGTTTGATCTGACGGTCGAACTTGCCGGTGGTCCGCGTCAGGGCGAGGTCTGTATCCTGCTGCCCGAGCGCCCGCTCTCGGATCAGGAACAGGTTGCGGATATCACCCAATCGGGGGTGAATCTGGATCAGGCATCCGGGGTAATTCGGGCTGAGCTGAACACCGTGATCTGCCGCCTGTCTTTGCCGTTGACAGCGCTTTCGGAATTGTCCGTCGGGGATGTCCTGCCGCTGCAGGGCGCGCTGGTGGATCGGGTTGAAGTTCTGTCAATCGATCGTGCCCGAACCGCCATCGGACGTCTGGGTCAGTGCAGCGGAATGCGTGCGGTACGGATCAACGAACAAGGCCCTCCTACTGCGTTGCCCGCCAAGGACTGCGCCGGATTTCTGGCCAGCAAATCAAGCTTGACGCCCTCGGCCCCGGATGACGAGATGTCGTCCCCGCTTGATGACGATATTGTAGCGCATGATCTGACGACCGAGGATTCCCTCCTGGAACCCGACGACTTGTTGCCTGCCAGTTCCGAACAGCGTGTCACGGAAATCTCGCACCTCGCCGGTCTGCCAGCGCCCGAAGGCAATGGCCGCGATTAAGAGGCTTATCCGCGCCCTCGCAGCTGTTCCAATGCCGGGCGTAACCCGTCGAGCGCATAGCCCGCTTTTCCGGTCGCATCGAGGATTTCATCCGTGCTTAGCCGATCGCACTGTCCCAGCGCCCAGATCACCGAGCATCGTGTGCCAGAGGCGCAATAGGCCAGAACCGGCCCGCTGCAGCTTTCGGCCAGATCGCGTTGCAGCGCCACGTTTTCCGGTGTCATCGTCTGGTGTGTCAACTCCAGAACCTCATATTCCATCCCGGCCTCGCGAACGGCTTGACCGATGGCGTCTGACTGCTGATCCGGCGGAACTTCGGTATTGGGACGGTTGCAGATCACCTTGACGAAACCGGCCTCGGCAATGGCTGGCACGTCCTCCACCGAGATCTGAGGTGAGACGGCGTAGCGGGGGGTTATCGGTCGAATCTCCATGGCAATTGCTTAGGCTGCGTCGGCGATCCTGTCCAGTTGCGCACCCAGCTTTGGTGCCGCAAACATGCCCGCGATCATCGCAATCAGGAACACAATCCCGCCAACGCCCCCATATCCAAGCGAGGCCATCGCCGGGCCCGGGCACAAACCCGCCAATCCCCAACCGACGCCGAACAGGACCGACCCGACGATCAGACGGCGATCCAGTTCAACACGGGGCGGGGCGGGGAACTGTCCGCCCACTACAGGGCTCCTGTTCCGTGTCAATCGCCACGCCACCAGCATCGGCAGGATCGCCCCGCCCATGACAAAGGCGAGCGTCGGGTCCCAATTGCCGAACACATCCAGCCACCCCTGCACCTTGGTGGTGTCGGTCATGCCTGAGATCAAAAGCCCGATGCCGAACAGCGATCCGGCGAGAAAAGCAAACACTGCGCGCATTAGATCACCCCCAAAGCATGGCGAAACAGCGCAACCGTCAGGCCACCTGCAAGAATGTAGAACACCGTTGCGACGATCCCGCGCAACGAGAAGCGAGAAATCCCACAAACGCCGTGACCCGACGTGCAGCCATTGGCGATCCGTGTTCCAGCCCCCACCAGCAGCCCAGCAAGGATCACGATCGCCAGATCCGGGGTCAAATGGGTCTCGGCCTGCGGCGTAATCAATGGGCGCAGCAAAAAGGGCATCCCGATCAAGCCAGCGACGAAAGCCAGGCGTTCCGTCAATACGCTCCGGTCGCTGCGTTCCAGCAGCCCGCCCAATATGCCGCTCGCCCCCATGATCCGCCCATTAAACAGCAGATAAACGCTGGCACCTAGCCCGATCAGCAGACCACCAGCCAGACCCGAAATCCATTCGATATTCATTGTCTCATCTGCCCTCGTATCAAAGCTTATTGACTGGGATTTTCATGAAAACGTCGCCCTGCTCATCCGCTGGTGGCATCTGACCGGCCCGCATATTGACCTGCAGCGAGGGCAAAATCAGGCGCGGCATCGCAAGGGTTGCATCCCGCGCATCGCGCATCTCGACAAATTCTTCGACGCTGCGGCCCTGACCGATATGAACGTTCAGCGCCTTCTGTTCGCCAACCGTGGTCTCCCACGCGTATTCATCGCGACCAGGCGCTTTGTAATCATGGCCTACAAAAATCCGCGTCTCGTCAGGCAGAGACAGGATTTTCTGGATCGAGGCATACAGGTCCGCCGATGACCCGCCGGGAAAATCGCATCGGGCAGTTCCGAAATCCGGCATGAACAGCGTATCGCCCACAAACGCCGCATCGCCGATCACGTAGGTCATGCAGGCTGGCGTATGGCCTGGCGTGTGCAAAACGTCCCCGCGCATCTGGCCGATGTGAAAGCTGGACCCTTCGGCAAACAGTGCATCGAACTGGCTGCCATCACGCTGAAACTCGGTGCCTTCGTTGAAGACCTTGCCGAACGTGTCCTGAACGACCACGATATTCTCGCCAATCCCGATCTGACCACCCAGCTTTTCCTGTAGGTAAGGGGCTGCTGACAGGTGGTCGGCATGGACATGGCTTTCCAGAATCCATTCCACCTTCAGTCCCTGTGCCGTCACATAGTCGACAATCTGGTCGGCCGAGCTGGTGTCGGTCCGCCCCGAGGCGTGATCGAAATCCAATACACTGTCGATGATGGCGCAGGCCTGCCCCTGAGGTTCCTGCACAACGTAAGAGACGGTGAAGGTCTGCGGGTCGAAAAAAGCTTTCACACTGGGCGTCATGGGTTCCTCCGTTCAGCTTGTATACATATAACAATAGTGGAATATGTTTAAAGCCCCTAATCACGAGTTGATGTCTGTCAAAGCAATCTCCGCAATTTGAGCGTATGCTTTAGGCGACCACGGACATATTGACGGTTTTTTGCCTGACTAGGCAAGAATTCGCGATGTTTTGTTCCGGTCTCGTGCTCGTCTTAAACTCGTTACCTATATCAGGCACATTGGCACCATATGGGAGGAAGGAAATGACTGCTCAGGATCTTTTTACCGAAGCGGAACGGCTTGAACAAAAGCTGAATGGTGCGTGTCTTGAGACCCGGCTAGAGCTTCAGCCACATGTCAGCATGGTTCTGGATAAAATGCGCGCGCAGGGGGTTCATATCCCATCGCGCTTGCGTCGGCTGGATGCTGCGCTATGCGAAGACGTGCTTGAAGCGCGGTTCGACAATATGCCGATCTGATCGATCTGGTTATCCCAGCGAAATGCCCAGGATAACCATCATCAGCCCAAGTACCGACAGGAAAAGCGACGCCAGATTCCAGGGCAGAACACCCTGAACTGCAGCGCGCAACTCGTCATCCGTCAGGTTGGCTTTGCGCGCTTTCATCACTTGCAGGATGCACCAGACCAGACCGACCAGCCCGGCCACAGACAGGGCGGCCCCGCCCCAGACGATAATGTCGAACATGGTTGTTTACGCTCACCCTTTGAATCCGTGACCGCGCTTATCGGATCGGCGCAGGTCAGACAAGCCCGCCGTGCAGAATGCACGCTTGCGGTCGGGTCGGTGCCGATGTATCCGGCACCTTATTTTCAGCCCTTGGGAGAGACGCAGATGGAAGACATCACCGAAGATCAGGCCGCAGCCAACTACCGAGTGACCGCAGGCGAGCTGCGCCAGTTCGTCGAACGGTTCGAGCGTCTTGAGGCCGAAAAGAAAGACATCGCTGACCAGCAGAAAGAAGTCATGGCCGAGGCCAAGGCCCGCGGCTACGACACCAAGGTCATGCGCAAGGTCGTCGCTCTTCGCAAGCGCGACAAGGACGACATCGCCGAGGAAGAGGCGGTACTGGAAATGTACAAGGAAGCGCTGGGCATGTAGCACCAGCCGCTTACGGGTTCAGAAAACGGATATCTGGCATGGTCTGCAGCCGTGCCAGATCCTGCTCATAAAGCTCGGTAAAGGCGGTAACGATATCTTCGTTCCAGCCAGGCAGCTCCACCTCTTCTTCGATTTCATCCGTCAGCGCATGCTGCTGAAACACCTGCGCCAGCCTGCCCCTGAGCACGGGATCATTGGGGGCCGCTTGATGCTCTAACAAGCTCTGAATCTCCTGTTTGCCCATGTCTGAGACAAGTGAGGACAGCAGCGCGTATTCCTGTTCCAGCGGCGTGTCCTCGGGTAGCCCTACAAGTGCGCGTGCGATGTCGCCGCAGATCAGCGGCGAATCCTCGTTGCTCCACAAGGTGATTTTGACATCTGGCGCTAGGTCGCGAATGTCTTCGATCATGGCGAGCCAACTCAGGCAACTCAGATCGGTGGTGGCAATGATATGCTCGCGCTCAGGCGCCGATAGCAGCATCAGCACCTTGGGAATAAAGCTGCCGGGATTACGTAGCCCGACGAATAGCTCAACCGTCGAGTCGTTGAACAGATTATCCAGATAGGCCAACCTTTGACCGGCATTCGCGTAGAATTGCCCATCCATGATGATGGAAGGCCGTTCCCCCAGGTAAAGCGCGCTCGACAAGATCGCCCGGTCAACCTGCTGCCCGTTGGGGAACAGTTTATGAAATCGCGCCAGTGTATCCTGATGTGATGGCCGGTCGGTAGAGGGTTTCAGCGCAGGTCGAAAGATCTTTCTGAACGGACGAAGCCCCCAGAAGGCAGTATGATTTCCCGCAACCAGATCCGCATTCGCCTGCAGTAGATTGAGCAGGTGATCATGGTCGGTAAAGTGCGCTCCGGCTTGGATGACCATCTGCATATCGGAATTGTCCTTACCTCGGTCGGGATCGACGCCTGGGTTACAACCTGTCCCCGGTGCAGTCAAATTCGGATGAGGCCTGATATTACTGTTATCCTAAGGCAAACCAGCACAAAGTTAAGATGACCCGAAATTTCGGGCTTGCAGTCCCTGTTCCGAGATATTAATCGACACCCAGTGCCCCTATAGCTCAGCTGGTAGAGCAACTGATTTGTAATCAGTAGGTCCGCGGTTCGAGTCCGTGTGGGGGCACCATCTCTTCAGATATCTATGTATATTTGCTCGATCTGGCTCGCGACCTATGTGGTCTTGGGGGCAAATATAGGGGAACAGAAGATTCAGTAGTCGCGCTTTATTGTGCGTCAAATCTTACTGTGATGCTCCGCGCTCATCGCCCGTTTTCTACAATAAAAACGCGGCCGTCCAATGTCGGGGTTTACCAGGAACCCGGCACCCGCAACCATCGGAAACCAGCAAATATCGTATTAAGCGCTCGACCCTTAGTCTTCTTTATTAAGTTTTGATTAATCTCGAATCAAACAGACGCTGATCTCTTGTACGCTAGACGCGCCAGAGCCACTTACTCAGATAACTATTTGGTATTTGAGAGGCAATCGAGATGAACAAAGCACTGACAACCTGTGCGCTTGCGACCTCACTGCTCTTGGCTGCTTGCGGGGCTCCGACGACGCCAACTCAGGCGCAGGTACAGCAAGACGCCCGCTGCGCTGCGGGAATCCTTGGTGGCGCTGCCCTTGGGGGAGTGGTTGGAAATCGGTTCGGTGGCGGTACAGGCAAGACACTCGCGACTGCAGCAGGTGCAGGCGCTGGGATGTATGCAGGGCAATCAGCTTGCAATTGACAACCTTGCAATAAACCCTCTTACCCCAAGCTCGTTTTTGGCTCCGCAAATATTGGTTTCGCAGGTCATTTAGTTGCCCTGTCTGGCGGTTGCGCGCCTAGCTTCCTGGATGTGCCAAATTCAAGGTCAACTGGCTCAGCAGCAATCCCATTACTGCGTCGTTTCTCGCCGATGGGGTTCGCGGGTCGGAACTGAGAAAGCATAACCGTTATGGGGCAGGGTATAAGGGCCTTGCCCCTTCACGCGGTATCCTTCGATTGATTGTTATCCAATCACGGCTCGGCTGGGCGTGCTTGCTCGGGGCGCACTTCGTCATCCGCCACTTCGTCCGAAGGTTTCAAAGACAAGGGCGGGTCTTCGGGCTCTTCCGAGATTGGGGCAGGGGCGGCAGGAGTTTTGGCCAGAACCTCTTCGGGTCCCGGGACTGCGCGCGCGGTTGGGGCGGTGTCCTCTTCGACGAGTTCGGGCTGTTCAGGTTTTTCCAACGCCAGAGCCCGGCGGAAAACCAACACGTTGCGCCAGTTGGTGGTTGACCCGGTCAGCCCCGAACGTTCTTCGCTGGGCAGCAATTCGGCGCGCTGATACTCCCAGCCATCCTGTCCCATCTGGTTCAGCAGTTGCTCGATCGAGGTGGCAAACCGGCCCTCGGGCGTTTTCACGCCCTTCGCCTTGGTGCCCTTTTGCGGAGCGGGGACAACTTTGTATTCGTAGCGCTGCATCAACTGGTCCTGATTGCCGTGTCGGGGCAAATTAACATTTTGACAGGCGGGTGAAAGCCAAGATCACGCATTGGCGAATTTCGGCCCGCACTGTTGCTTTAGCCTCGCGCTGATTTGCTGACCAGCGACAGGCAGGTTTCTGTAGCGACTGCCATGTCCTGCACCGAAATCCACTCTAGCGGTCCGTGAATACACTGCATGCCCGTGAAGATATTAGGTGTCGGTGTGCCAAATTCGGTCAGGCGCGAGCCGTCGGTGCCACCCCGGATCGGCACCGAGACCGGCTCGATCCCTTGTTCACGGCAGGCCTCGCGGGCCAGATCAACCGGCGTCATGTCCTTTTCGAGCCAATAGCGCATGTTGCGATACTGATGGGAGATGTCGCAGGTGATGGTCGCACGCGGCTCGGTGGCCTGTACGGCGGCGCAGACTTGTCGGACAATCTCGCGCTGGGCTTCCAGCGCATCCATCTCGAAATCGCGCAGGATCAGTTTTATCTCCATCTCGGACGAGCCGCCGTTCATATCGGTGACATGGATGAACCCCTGGCGCCCATCCGTCACCTCGGGCGTCATCGTTGCCTGAGGTAAGGTCTGCACGATCTTTGCAGCCAGATGCGCCGCGTTTACCATTTTGTCTTTGGCCAGTCCCGGGTGGATCGAAACGCCGGTGATCTTAATCACCGCTCGGTCGGCCGAGAAGCTTTCGTATTCGATTTCACCCAGTTCCTGCCCGTCCAGCGTATAGGCGAAATCCGCGCCCAGATCTTTGGGCAGCTGTTCGGTAACACCGCGCCCGATCTCTTCATCCGGGGTAAAGGCGATGCGAATCGGACCGTGCGGCACGTCCTTGTTCTCAAGCAGGTGTCGCGCCATCGTCATCAGGATCGAAACGCCCGCTTTGTCATCGGCCCCCAGCAGAGTTGTTCCCGACGCAGTGATCAAATCATGCCCGATCTTTTCGGCCAGATAAGGGTGCTCTTCAGGCGACAGCACTAGCTCGGGATCATCAGGGAAAGTAATCTCGCCGCCATTATACCCTTTGATCACCCGAGGCTTCACGCCGGTTGCATTGAACTGAGGCGCGGTGTCGACATGCGCCAGAAACCCGATGGTCGGTCCTTCGGCCGTACCTGGGATGGTTGCCACCACGACGCTGTCACCAGTCATCTCAACATCCTGCGCACCGATTTCGGTAAGCTCTTGCTTCAGCAGGTTCAGCATGTCGAACTGGATTTCGGTGCTGGGGGTCGATGGCGAGGTCTCATCGCTCTGGCTGTCGATGGCGGCATAGCGCACCAGCCGGGTTTCCAGTTCCTGATCGAAACGATTTTTCATTAATGCTCACCTCTCAGACTTGGCGAGATGAGAATGCGCATTCGGGCAGGGAGTCAAGCCGATGGCTTGCCCGATTTGAGCGCTCTGAAATTAAGTTTTCGTTATGTACAGGTCGAACAAACCCCTGTCCGGGGTTTGTACAACTCGGAAGATTTACGAACCCAGCTTTTTGCTGACCAGTTCGTTAACGGCCTTCGGGTTGGCCTTGCCGCCGGTAGCCTTCATCACCTGACCGACGAACCATCCGGCCAGTTTCGGGTTCACCTTGGCCTTCTCAACCTGCGCCGGATTGGCCGAGATGATCTCGTCCAAAGCGGCCTCGATCGCGCCGGTATCTGTCACCTGTTTCATGCCGCGGTCTTCAACGATCTGCGCCGGGTCACCGCCTTCGGTATAGACGATTTCGAACAGATCCTTGGCAATCTTGCCCGAGATGGCATCCGACGAAATCAGATCAATGATACCCGCCAACTGAGCCGGAGACACCGGAGACTCGGTGATGTCGTGGTCTTCTTTTTTCAGGCGACCAAACAGTTCGTTGATGACCCAGTTCGCGGCCAGCTTGCCGCTGCGCCCCTTGGCGACCTCTTCGAAATAAGCCGCTGATTCCACCTCGGCGGTCAGCACCGATGCGTCATAGTCGGTCAGGCCGAACTCACTGATAAAACGAGTTTTTTTGTCGTCAGGTAGTTCCGGCAGCTTGGCAGCGATGTCGTCGACCCACGCTTGTTCGATCTCCAGCGGCAACAGATCGGGGTCAGGGAAGTAGCGATAGTCATGCGCCTCTTCTTTAGACCTCATCGAGCGTGTCTCACCCTTGTCCGGGTCATACAGACGGGTTTCCTGATCAATCTCGCCACCCGCTTCGACGATTGCGATCTGACGGCGGGCTTCGACCTCAATCGCCTGCTGGATGAACCGCATCGAGTTCATGTTCTTGATTTCGCAGCGCGTGCCCAGATGCGAAAAGTCCTGTGTTTCCTGATACTTCTCGTAAGCACCCGGCAAACAGATCGAGACGTTTACGTCCGCCCGCAGGTTGCCGTTCTGCATGTTGCCGTCGCAGGTGCCTAGGTAACGCATGATCTGGCGCAGCTTGGCGATGTAGGCCGCCGCCTCTTCCGGCCCGCGAATATCGGGGCGCGAAACGATTTCCATCAGGCAGACACCGGTCCGGTTCAGGTCCACAAAGGACATATGCGGGTCCATGTCGTGGATCGATTTGCCCGCGTCCTGCTCCATGTGGATACGCTCGATCCGTACCATACGCGCGGTTCCATCACCCATTTCGACCAGCACTTCGCCTTCACCCACAATAGGCTGATAAAGCTGGGAAATTTGGTAGCCCTGCGGCAGGTCGGGGTAGAAATAGTTCTTGCGGTCAAACGCCGATTTCAAGTTGATATCTGCTTTCAAACCCAGCCCGGTGCGCACAGCCTGTTCAACACAATACTCGTTGATCACCGGCAGCATGCCTGGCATCGCGGCGTCCACGAAGGCCACGTTCGAATTCGGCTCGGCCCCGAATTGGGTTGATGCACCCGAGAACAGCTTGGCATTGGATGAGACCTGAGCGTGCACCTCCATCCCGATCACCAGTTCCCAATCGTGCTTGGCCCCGGCAATGGTTTTGGGTTTGGGCATTTCGTATGTCAGGTCGAGCATGGCGCGCCTCATTTCCGCAGAAGTCTAAGCCTGCGTATTAGGCCCGGCGCGCCAAAGGGGCAAGGGGCAATGGCGCTTTAGTTCCCCGAGAACTGCAGCCCTGACGGTGTAAAGGTCACACTCTGCCCACTGCGCAACTCATCCCGCAACAGATTGGCGATTGCCTTCAGCGCATCGCGGCGGCCACGGGCGGCAAAACGCTCGGCCGAGTTGACGCGAAGGCTGTTATTGAACCCGTTAGCCGCATGGGCCCAGATCAGCGGATGCAGTTCGGTCATGTGATCGCGGATCAGCCAGTTTGCGGCCTCGCAAATCTGTTTGCGGGCGATATCGGCGCGCGGGTTCTGGCCCATTCTGTTCTGCAGTGTGACAGAGCAATAGGCCGCCAGCAGGTTGATTGTCTGCTGATCCGGACGACGTGCAACGATATCGCGCAAACCTTCAATGAAGTATTCGACATCCACCCGCGCGCAGGCCTCGTCATCCAGCGCGATGGCGTCGAATTGCACCCAGGTATACCCACCCGCACCCCAATTTTTCTGGGTCCGTGCGGCGTTTCGCAAGGCTTGCACCTCAAGCTGTTCATAGCTGCCGAACCAGCGCGGCAGCAGGTGGCTGCCCATCGCACGCATGTGGCGATGGTTCTGGGGATCCAGCGTGATCAGGGCCTCGTATTTATCAGCAACGCGGGTGCGCGGATCAATGTGTCCTGCCAGCAAGGCGCAATCCGCTGCAGCAATCGCCGGACTGTCGGGCAGCGCAGCGCGGCATTTCGGAAGCAGCGCAGCAGCCCGGTCGAAATGCGCGGCACAACGGGATTGGTGCAGCGCCGGCAGCGTGTCCGGGTGCGCCGTCCCGCGCCAGGCCCACGCCAAATCGATATGGGCCAAGGCAACCACAAGCGTGATCATCGGATCATCGGGATGGTTCTGAATCTCGCCTTCCAATTCCGAGATCCCGCCCAGCAGATCATAGTCTGACAGTGCTTTGCCGTCCGACAGCGCGTGCTCGGCCGCCAAAACCACATCGGACCGGGCCCCAAATGCCAACAGCTCGGAGATCGGCTGCCCGCAAGGGGTAGCCTTGCGCCCCTCATCTGCAGCGCGCATCTCCAGCGACAGTTCTGCCCACATATCCTGCCGCGCCAGATGGCGGCCACGTTCGATCACCTGATGCCCGATCGCATCATTTTCATCTGATTCTGCGATTGGGATGTTCAACTGCCCCGACGCGACAAGCCATGCAGTAGCATCGGCGACGGACGCAGGCAGAGGTGTAGGGGTGGGATCAGAAGAACCGACAATACGTGCGGCAAAAGCCTTCAAAGACCAAAACATGGCAAAACTCGAACTGGAACAAACTTGTAACACGTCCAGTTTGCCAAAAAATCTGCTCAAATCAAGACTACGTCGCGGAGAACCCGCGATTCAGGTGCCAATGTGGCCCAGACTCCATGAATCGTTTCAGAAAACTCTAAAATGATGTCGTTCGACCGCGAATCCCGCCTGATTCAGGACCATTTCGAATTGCTTGTGTGGCGGCAGTGATTCATCGGGTAAACGCACGCGTTTGTCGGATTTCAGAACCGCTGAGACGCGCACCGAGAAATCCCACCGCGTGTCAAACCGGAATCGATCCACCTCGGACAGCTTGAGTTGTCCCTGACGTTGGCCGGTGTGCCAACACAGGGTTTCATCGGTCAGCTCCATACCTGCGCTGGTGTCCTTGATGACATCCCACAGCGCGGGCAGGGTAGTCAGGGCCAGAAGCGCCATCAGCCACCAGACCGCGTTCAGCAGGATCATCAAAGCGATCAACATCGCGTAAACGCCGATCAGGATCAGAACCGTTCGCTGATTTCGGTTCTGTCGAGTGAACGTAAACGCGGTCATGCGCCCAAGATGCGCGTGACCATTTCGGTCGTGTCCCGGGACAGGTTCGGCGTGTCGGCAATGCGATTCAGTTGTGCAAGTATTAAGGCCTGACGGTCGGCGTCATAGCGTTTCCAAGTTTGGAACACGCTGCACATCCTGGCGGTGGTCTGCGGGTTTACTGGATCAAGTCGGATCAACCAGTCTGCCAGCAGCGCGTAACCTGCTCCGTTCGCTTGGTGGAAGCCTGCGTGGTTGCCTGCTAGGGATCCCATCAAGGCGCGGAAACGATTTGGGTTTTTCCAATTGAAATCAGCATGCTCGGTCAACTTGTGCGCGGTCTCAACCGATTTTTCCGGTCCGGTCATCAAGACCTGCATGGCGAACCACTTATCCATGACCAGCCGGTCATGCTGCCATTGATCATAGAAGGCGGCCAGCTCACGTTCGCCTTTGCCCGCGCGTAGCAGACAAGACAACGCGGCCAACTGCAGGGTCATGTTGTCAGCACGTGCATATTGCTCTGCGGCCTTGGCACCTCCATCCAGTCTCGAGGTCAGCGCAAGCGCCGCGCTGCCCAAGGCGCGTTTGCCTGATTGATCAGCGTCCGGCTGATAAGGCGCGTCCACCAGCGTTTCACTGTTCAGACGGGGGAGCAGGTCTTGAACGTGTTGCGCCGTGGCTTGACGCAAAGTCTCCACCGCTCGCCAGATCGCCATCGGGTCGGGGGTGATGCCCTTGTCAAATAGTGTTGCGGCCAGTTCCGATTGCGTCGGCAGACCCAGCATCAGTGCCCGGTAGGCCGGGTCCAGTGCCTCATTCCGTAGCACTGCCAGCAAGCCGTCAAGGTAGTCGGTATCAGGCGTTGCCTCATCGGTTATCATGCGCAGCAGGGTGTCCTCGGCTAGCGACCGCCCTGCCTGCCAGCGGTTGAACGGGTCGGTGTCATGAGCCAGAAGGAAGGCGCGTTCGGCATTGCTGATCTCATGTTCAAGGATCACAGGGGCCGAGAAATCACGCAGGATCGAGGGCACAGGTTTGGCCGCGAGACCGGTAAAGGTAAAACTCTGCTCGGCTTCGGTCAGTTCCAGCACTTCGGTCGCACGTATCTCGTCCCCGTTTGAACCAAGCAGACCCATAGCGATAGGGATGACCTGAGGTTGCTTGTCCTCTTGTCCCGGCGTCGGCTCGGTCCGTTGGCGCAGCGTCAGGGTATAGGTGCCATCGGCCCAATCTTCCGCGACTGAGACACGGGGGGTGCCGGACTGGCTGTACCAACGTTTGAACTGGCTCAGATCGCGGCCTGTGGTGTCTTCGAATACTTTCAGCCAATCCTCGATCGTGCAGGCCTGCCCATCATGGCGATCGAAATACAAGTCCAGTGCTTTGCTGTAGGCCTCATCCCCGACCAGCCGTTTCAGCATCCCGATCACCTCGGCGCCTTTTTCATAGACGGTTGAGGTGTAGAAGTTGTTGATTTCCTGAAAGCTTTCGGGGCGGACCGGGTGCGAGAGTGGCCCGTTATCTTCGGGGAATTGCCGCGCGCGCAGGTCGATGGCATCGTGGATACGTTTTACAGGGGCCGAGCGCATATCCGAAGTGAACTGCGCGTCGCGGAACACAGTCAGGCCCTCTTTCAGGCACAGCTGGAACCAGTCACGGCAAGTGATGCGGTTGCCGGTCCAGTTGTGGAAGTACTCATGTGCGATGATCGCTTCGATCCGTTCGAAATTCATGTCGGTCGAGGTTTCAGGGCTGGCAAGAACGGCGGAGGAGTTGAAGATGTTCAGCCCCTTGTTCTCCATTGCGCCCATGTTGAAATCGTCCACGGCCACGATGTTGAACACGTCCAGATCGTATTCACGGCCATAGACGTCCTCATCCCATTTCATCGACTTTTTAAGGGCTTCCATGCCAAAGGCGCATTTGCCTTCATCGCCGGGGCGGACCCAGAGATTTAGTTCGACGTCGCGACCGGATTTGGTGGTGAACTGGCCGGGATGGGCGATCAGCTCTCCGGCGACCAGCGCGAACAGATAGGCGGGTTTGGGCCATGGATCGACCCATTCAGCCCAGCCCTCGCCTTTGCCCGAAGGGTTGCCGTTCGATAGCAGCACGGGAAGGTCGCCATTGATGCGCACCGTGAAGGTAGACATCACATCGGGGCGGTCGGGATAATAGGTGATCTTGCGAAACCCTTCGGCTTCGCATTGGGTGCAATACATGCCGTTCGACATATACAGCCCCTCAAGCGCGGTGTTGTTGCCGGGATCGATCTCGACCACGGCCTCCCACACGAAAGGCGCGTCTGGAACCGTTGCGGTGAGGCCTTCGGTGGTCACCTCAGGCGTGATCACGTCGCCATCAATTGCGGCACGGATCAGCTTTAGCTCTTCGCCATGCAGAAAAAACGTGCGGTCGGTCGCTTCGGGGTTCGAGCGGAAGGCGATGCGGGAAGTGACGCGAGTGGCGTGTGCGGCCAGATCGAAGGTCAGATGCACGCTGTCCACTAGAAACCCGAACGGAGTGTAGTCTTTAAGATAAATCGTTGTGGGGGCGGCGTCGCGCATCGGGGGCCTCATCGACTGGGAATCTGGCGCGACGTTATGGGCTTCGCGCGGACGCTGCAACCGATGTGCCATTGCCGCTGTTCATTTGAGACGGTTCGCGCTGGGTCAAATGCCCCTCATGTCGGGACAGAAGTTGCCTATCGGAAACGAACGCCCTAATTGAGGAGCGCATACAATGGCACACAATCGTAGGGGATTCGGAATATGAGCAGCAGAGAGACCCGCAACGGGCTGCAGATTGACCCGGTTCTGGTGGATTTCATCGAACAGAAGGCGCTGCCGGGCACGGAAGTTTCGGCAATTGATTTCTGGGCGGGTTTGTCGCGCTTGGCCAATGAGCTTGGGCCGAAAAACCGGGCGCTGCTGGACAAGCGGGCTGACATTCAGGGCCGGATCGATGGCTGGCACGCAGCGCGGCGGGGGTTGCCCATTGACGCGGCTGAATATCAGTCTTTTCTGCGTGAGATTGGGTATCTGGTAGAGGAAGGCGACGATTTCGAGATCGAGACAGCCAGTGTCGACCCTGAAATCGCGCTAATCCCCGGACCGCAATTGGTTGTGCCGATCACCAACGCGCGCTTTGCGTTGAATGCCGCAAATGCGCGCTGGGGCAGTTTATATGATGCGCTTTATGGAACAGATGCGTTAGGCGATCTGCCGACAGGCAAGGCTTATGACGCCGGGCGCGGTGCGCGGGTCATCGCCTGGGCGAAGGCGTTCCTGGATGAGGCTGTGCCGCTATCCGAAGGGTCCTGGGCGGAGGTCTCCGGGTTAAGCGTTAAGGACGGTGCGCTGATGCCGAAGCTCGCCGACCCGTCTCAGTTCGCAGGCTACGCTGGCGCAGCTGAAGCACCGGAGTTTGTATTGCTAAGCAACAACGGGTTGCACATTCAAGTCAGGATTGATGCGCATAGCACAATTGGCGCCACCGATCCTGCAGGTATTTCTGATGTCCGTTTGGAATCCGCGCTTTCGACCATCATGGATTGCGAGGATTCTGTTGCTTGTGTCGACGCGACCGACAAAGTGTTGGCATATGGAAACTGGCTTGGCTTGATGGACGGAAACCTGACCGAAGAGGTTACGAAAGGCGGCACAACCTTCACGCGCAAGCTTGCTGGGGATTTGGCCTACATGGCTCCGAATGGCACGCCAGCCACTCTGAAAGGTCGGTCGCTGATGCTGGTGCGAAATGTGGGCCATCTAATGACGAACCCCGCAGTGCTGGATGCCGAAGGGCGCGAGATTGGTGAAGGTTTGATGGACGCGCTCTGCACAACGCTGATCGCCATGCATGACCTGAAGCGCGAGGGCGGGAACTCGGTCAAGGGTTCGGTCTATGTGGTCAAACCCAAGATGCACGGGCCCGAGGAGGTGGCGTTTTCGGTCGAGATTTTCGACATGGTCGAGGATATCCTGGGCCTGCCGCGCAATACGGTGAAGCTGGGCATTATGGATGAAGAGCGGCGCACATCGGCCAACCTCAAGGAATGCATCCGGGCCGCAAAATCGCGCGTGGCCTTTATCAATACCGGATTCCTGGATCGGACGGGGGATGAGATTCATACTTCTATGGAAGCAGGCCCGATGCTGCCGAAGGGCGATATCAAGGATACGCCATGGATTGCGTCTTACGAGGATCGCAATGTGGATATCGGACTGGTCTGCGGCCTGAAAGGCAGAGCGCAAATTGGCAAGGGTATGTGGGCCATGCCCGATCGGATGGCGGACATGCTGGCGACCAAGATCGGCCACCCGCAATCCGGTGCAACCTGCGCCTGGGTGCCGTCACCTACTGCGGCAACGCTTCATGCAACCCACTATCACAAGATCGATGTGTTGGCGCGCCAGGATGAATTGGCCGCTGGCGGGGCTCGGGGTACGTTGAATGATCTGCTGACCATACCTCTGCTGGGCGGGCGTAATCTCAGCGCTGGTGAGATCACCCGTGAGATCGAGAACAACGCACAAGGAATCTTGGGTTATGTTGTGCGCTGGATTGATCAGGGTGTTGGCTGCTCGAAAGTTCCGGATATCAACGACATAGGACTGATGGAGGACCGCGCGACCTGTCGGATTTCTTCGCAGGCGCTGGCCAACTGGTTGCATCACGATGTGGTCAGTCAGGAACAGGTGATGGCGGCGATGCAGAAAATGGCCGCGGTAGTGGACCGTCAGAACGAAGGAGACCCGGCCTACAGGCCCATGGCACCGGGTTTTGACGGGGTGGCGTTTCAGGCGGCTTGTGATCTGGTGTTCCGGGGGCGGGTGCAGCCCTCGGGTTATACCGAGCCTGTGCTGCACGCCCGTCGCCTGGAACTGAAGGCAAGTTTGAGCTAGGGGCAAGGGCAGGAACGAGGGGGCTGTCTGCCCCCTCGTGCTCCCCCGAAGGTATTTTTGGCCAGATGAAAAGGATCGGGCATGAACATTTCATTGCGCAAAGCGCGGACCATCATTCGTAAAGCTCTGGAAAAAGGGCGCGAGATGGAGCTGAAACCGCTCTCGGTTGTTGTCCTGGACGCCGGAGGCCACGTGATCTCGTTCGAACGCGAAGATGGCGCCGCGCCGGGGCGTTTTGCAATCGCACATGGCAAGGCTTACGGATCGGTAATGCTGGGTATGGCGGGGACCGCGCAGATGCAGCGGGCCGAAGGGCAGGCCTATTTCATGGCGGCCGTGAACGGGGTTTATGGCGGTCAGGTTGTTCCGGTTCCTGGCGGTGTGCTGCTGCGTGACCGCAAGGGCGCGGTGATCGGTGCCGTGGGTGTAACCGGCGACACTTCGGATAATGACGCAGCGGCCGCGTTGGCAGGTATCGAAGCCGCTGGGTTGACGGGCGAGATCTGACCCCTACGCCGAACTTCATCGGGGATGTGCGTCGCTGAACACGCGCTTGCGCTACCATGCAGGGTCTGTGCCGTTGCGCGCGGCCAAACCTGCCGATAGGTTTTGCAGGAAATGAGCGATACAAGGGACTTGGAATGGCGCGCCCCGTCGTTGGAATAATCGGCAACTCTTATCTGATGAATGATCAGTATCCGACCCATGCGGGCGGAACGATGAATTCCGAGGCGGTCTCGAACGTGTCTGACTGTCTGCCGCTACTGATCCCCGCCGACCCGCGTTATGTAGCGGTTGATGAGTTGCTCGAGGTTTGCGACGGCTTCCTGCTGACCGGCGGCCGTCCGAACGTTCACCCCGAAGAATATGGCGAGCCCGCGACCGAGGCGCATGGTGAGTTTGACCGCGCGCGGGATGCAATCACGCTGCCTTTAATCCGGGCTTGTGCTGAGCGGGGTCAGCCGTTCTTTGGGATTTGTCGCGGGTTTCAAGAAGTAAACGTCGCCTTGGGTGGTACGCTCTACCCTGAGATTCGTGACCTCCCGGGGCGTCAGAACCACCGGATGCCACCCGACGGCACTTTGGAGGAGAAGTTTGCTCTGCGCCATGTCGTGTCGCTAACCGAAGGTGGTGTGTTCCACCGCCTGCTGGGCGCGGCCGAAGTTATGACCAATACGTTACACGGACAAGGGATCAAGACGCTGGGCGAGAATGTGGTGATCGATGGCCACGCGCCTGATGGCACGCCTGAGGCGATCTATGTCGAGGATGCCCCAGGCTTTACCCTTTCGGTCCAATGGCACCCTGAATGGGACGCGGCGAATGACCCGGTTTCGCGGCCATTGTTCAAGGAATTTGGTCGCGCCGTATACGATTGGAAAAACGCGAAAACGGTCGGGGCGATCCGGCAGTCTGCTTAGTCACGCTAATCTGTCGATGGATCGTTCTAAGGTTTGCCGGCAACATTCGAATAAAAAGATAATTGGATATCTTCCCTGAACCGCGAATTTGCGCCGAGATACCCTTGGCCATATTCAAATCTGACTGGGTTCGGAGCAGTTCATGCACAGCTTTTCAGGAAAGTACCCTCGCGGTTTAAGAGAATTCGTTCCTGCGGCACTTTTTTTGGCGGTCCTGGGAACTGCTGGGCATGCGCAACAATGCAGCTCGGCCGGAGACCTGCTTTACATCGGGCGAACACCTGACTCTTCATCCTCATTGTGGTTATCGCAGACGGAAAGCGGTGCTTTTCGTCTGGAAGCTGCACAGGGCAACACGACCGTTGATACCTGGAGCCGATCTCGGCCCGGAGTTCATCTAAGCTTGTCTCCCTTCGTATCTAATGGATCAGGGGGCGTTCATCGTCTGTTCAAACGCGGAGGGGCACCAAATGGGCGCGACTGTCTGATCGATACGCAAAACCAAAAAAGAGATTGGACGCTGCCGGGTTGGGGTGGTGGCAATGGTGGCGGCGGGGGAGGAAACGGAGGCGGCTCGGGTGGATCCGGCGGCGGTTCCGGTGGTGGCTTCGGCGGTGGCGGCGGCTCGGGTGGATCAGGTGGCGGATTCGGAGGCGGGGGCGGCTTTGGAGGCGGCGGTTCCGGTGGTGGCTTCGGCGGTGGCGGCGGCTCGGGCGGATCCGGTGGTGGCTCTGGTGGCGGATCCGGTGGTGGCTCTGGTGGCGGTTCTGGTGGCGGTTCTGGTGGTGGCTCTGGTGGCGGTTCCGGAGGGTCGGGCGGTGGAATTGGCAACATAGGCGAGACAGGTCGACCCGTTAATCCGCTCTACGTAAGTGGGCGACCTTCGGGCGATGATCAAGCCTGCGTGGCGGATGCGACGGGTAAGCTTGACCCTGCCTTGTGCGATCCGGTTGTCGGCCCTCCGCTGACGGAGGGGCGCGAGTTTGGGCCAGAATCTGTTTGGAATGTATGGACCAATTTCACCTACACAGACATTGAAGACACCCGTGGAAACAGCGAACTGGATGTGAACGACAGCTTTTTCGAAATTGGAATCGACCGTCTTGTCCAAGAAAACCTCGTGCTTGGTTTGCAGCTTGAATACGAAAACACCCAGCTGGACGGCTTTCAGGGGCAGTTTTCTCAGGATACTTCGGGATTCGCGATCGGACCCTATTTCGCCTGGCGGATGTCTGAGAGGTGGGTTCTAAACGGTCTCGCCACGGTCGGTCGCTTCTCCACGGATGTGGATGTGCTGGAGCTGAGCGGTGATTTTGATCGCACCCGTTGGCGCGCGAATCTCGAGGCAATCGGACAATATGAGGCTGGAGCTTACCTAATTCGTCCGTCGATCTCGTTTGATTACTATAATTACAGTGCCGAGGATTACGATCTCACCGGGACGTATCTGGGAAATCCAGCCGAGTTTATTGGTGAAATCCAAGAAGCAAAATACAGTGCCCTAACGCCCGAGGTCGAAGTAAGTCGTCCGTTCTTCAATGGCAGCTCCGTCATCTCACCTTATGCATCGCTCAGCGCGACCTATTGGTTTGAACGCGAGAACTTAGGGGTGGAACAGTTGCAAACACTGACAATGATGTTGTTTGGTCAACCCGTTTGGGTGTGAGAGGACGCACAAGCAAGACGGTGTTTCTGGAGGCTTCAATCGGATATCTCGACATGTTCGAAAGTGATTTTGAAGCGACGGAAGCTGCAATCTTTCTCTCTGTCAACTTCTAAGGCCATCAGAAAGAGCGAGCGCCGACCCATAGCCGGGTCGGCGCAAATTGATCATACGAGCAAGTCGAACTGCTTGTTCAGCGGCAAGCTGCGCGCGCGTTGGCCGGTCAGGTCGAACAGCGCGTTGCCCAAAGCGGGCATCGACGGCGGTGTCCCCGGTTCACCGACACCGCCCAGATGTTTGTTGGTCTCGAGTATCCGGACTTCCGTGATCGGTGTGCTTTGCATCCTTAACGCATCATAATCCGGGAAATTATACTGTTCGACCTCGCCATCGGCAAAGGTGATTTCTTCTTGAGCGGCGGCAGACAATCCGTAGATCATGCCGCCGATCATCTGCGCCTCGACCGTCGCCGGATCCAAAGCCAAGCCGACATCGCAGGCGATCCAGGCCTTGTTGATGCGGATGGTGCCGTCATCGTCAACCACTTCGATCACCTGTGCGACCGGAGTGCCAAAGCTGTAGGCCATTGCCACGCCACGTCCGACACCATCGGGGGTTTTGCCGGTCCAGCCTGACATCTCTTTCACGGCCTCCAGGCACCCCGCAGCCGGGGCGAACTCGGACCTTGCCAGCTCCAGCCGGAACTCCAGTGGGTCGCGCTCGGCGGCATTGGCCATTTCATCCAGGAAGGTCTCGTGGAAGAAGGCATTATGGCTGTTGCCGACCGAGCGCCAGAAGCCCACCGGTACGGCCAGATCGGCGACATGACCGCTCATGCGATAGTTGGGCACCGCGTAGGGCTGGTTAAAAAATCCCTCGACCAGAACCTTGTCGGGGCCACCGCCTGAGAAACCCGTAACACGTTCAACCGCCTGATGGGTCGGCGATTGCGAGGCGACCTTGCCGTCGATCAGAATTGCCTTGCCATCCTTCACTGCCCCTCGCATGCGCGCCATCGCGCAGGGGCGGTAGAAATCGTGACGCATATCCTCTTCGCGGCTCCACGTCGTTTGCACAGGGGTGCCTGGAATGGCCATGGCGACCTTTGTGGCGATCTCGCCGAAATCCAACTCGCCCCGGCGGCCGAAACCGCCGCCCAGATAGGTGGTGTGAATCTCAACCGCTTCGGTATCTAGACCGGCGGTGTTGGCTGCGCGGATCTGGATCAGGGTCGGGGCCTGATTGCCGCACCACAGGTCCAGCTTGTTACTGGTATAGAGCGCCGTGGCGTTCATCGGTTCCATTGTGGCGTGGGCCAGATAGGGCACGGTATATTCTGCCGTAATCTCGGTGGCACCTTCAGGAAGCGTTTCGACATCGCCTTCATCGCGCATGGTCGAGTTCGGGGCGTCATCAAACGCCTTGGCAATTTGCGCGAATACCGCATCAGTATCGGGCGGATAGGGGGCATCGCCCCAATCCACGTCAATCGCCTCGACCGCCTGCATGGCAAGCCAAGTGTTGTTGGCAATCACCGCGACGCCCGTGCCCAGATCGACGATCTTTTCAACGCCGGGCATGGCTTCTGCAGCACTGGCGTCAAAGCCGTTCATTGCCCCGCCCAGCTTGGGGTTCATGCGGACCGAGGCGAATTTCAGGCCCTCGGGGCGCACGTCGATGCCAAAGGTGGCGGTGCCGGTGGATTTGTCCGGAATGTCGACGCGGGGCAGGGATTTGCCGAGCAAACGCCATTCGGACGGATCACGCAGGGAAACCTCGGGCGGTTCGATCTGGCCTGCGGCCTCGGCCAGTTCGCTATAGGGAATGCGCGTGCCATCCGGGGCAACCACAGCACCATTTTCGGTCATGAGTTGATCGCGATCGACCCCCAGTTGGTCCGCGGCAGCCTGCTTCAAGGTTTCGCGCGCAGTAGCGCCAGCCATCCGCATCCGTTCGAACCCGTCTTTCATCGAGGTTGAGCCGCCGGTAACCTGCAGGCTTAACGTTTTGCCCAGAACACCCAGTGCCTCACCCAGATTGTGCTGGAAATCCGAGATGTCATAGCCCTTGCCTGGCAGGCTTTCCCCCATAAGAGCATGGTTGTAATAGGCGGCAGCAGCAGGTCCGTGCAGCACACGGATTTCGTCCAGCTCAACATCCAGCTCCTCGGCGATCAGTGCTGCCCAGGTGGTCATAACGCCCTGACCCATTTCAGCGCGGGGGGCGAACAGGGTCACGCCCTGCTGGTCGATCAGAACAAAGGGGCTAAGCGCGGTTTCCCCGTCACGCGGTTTCAGCGGGTTCGCAGCTGGACGCGTGACGTAGTAGGCACCGAAGGCCACTCCACCTACGATGGCGGCAGATCCGATCAGGAATGTGCGGCGAACGATTTTACCGATACGTCCCATGGCTCAAGCCTCCTTCAACTTGGCAGCGGCATCGTGGATGGCCGCGCGGATGCGAGGATAGGTGCCACAGCGGCAAAGGTTGCCTTGCATCGCATCGTCGATGTCTTCGTCCGTTGGGGCCGGGTTTTCAGCCAGTAGCGATGCGGCCTGCATGATCTGGCCCGACTGGCAGTAACCACATTGGGCCACTTGGTGGTCAACCCAGGCCTTCTGGATCGTTGCCATGGCGTCAGGCGTGCCAAGCCCCTCGATCGTGGTGACATCACCCCAAACATCCGAGAGCGCTACCTGGCAGGACCGCACGGCCTCACCATCAATATGAACGGTGCAGGCGCCGCAGGCAGCCACACCACAGCCGAATTTGGTACCGGTTAGTCCGACCTCATCACGCAGAACCCATAACAAGGGCACATCATCAGGCAGATCAACCTGATGGGTCTTTCCGTTGATCTTAAGGGCCGTCGTCATGGCGCACCTCTCTTAGCTTTGGCTGGTTTCTGACATAATTAATGAAAAGTGTCAGCTTGTCAATTGACAAAATGTACAAGAAGTGTCAGAGGTTCTCGCATGACGAGTGTAAGTGAAGATTCCAAGACAGCGGCCATTCTGAAATCGGCATTTCAGGCCTTTGCGACCTATGGGTTTAAGAAAACTTCGATGGATGACATTGCCAAAGGGGCAGGGATGTCCCGGCCTGCGGTCTATCTTCATTTCAAGAATAAAGAGGCCATCGTTCGCGAACTGACGCAGTTCTATTATGGCGAGAAGGTCACCCTGGTCACCGAGGCCTTGGCCAACGAAGGTCCTTTGCCTGAGATTCTCGCGCGGGCGATCGAGGTGCAATCCAGTGGGATGGCTGAAATCTTGGCATCACCCCATGGGCTTGAAATGTTGGACGCGACCAAATCCATGTCGACAGACATCGTTCAAGAGGGTGAGGCCAAACTGACCCGTCTTTACGCGGATTGGTTGCGGCGTGAGGATGCGGCGGGTCGTGCGCATTTGCCCGTCGGCCCGGATGAGGCCGCAAAGACAATCACCACATCGCTGAAGGGTGTCAAGATGACAGCCTCCAGCGCTGAAGAGTTTGAGCAGGGTATCTCGCAATTGGCCACGCTTTTGGGCGCGGCGCTTGAGGTCAGGTGACGCGCTGACGGATCTTGTATTCCGGCTTGTCCCACAGCTTGTTGGTTATGATATCGGCCAGAATTTGGGCGGCCTGTTCTACATCCCCTTCATCGACATATAGCGGTGTGAAGCCAAACCGCATGATATCGGGCGCTCGGAAATCGCCGATCACGCCACGCGCGATCAAAGCCTGCATGGCAGCGTATCCTTCATCAAAATGAAACGATACTTGACTTCCGCGCTGGGCTGGATCGCGGGGGCTTGCGAGTGTCAATCCCGGGCAGGTAGCCTCAACCCGGGTAATGAACAATTCGGTCAATTCGATTGACTTGGCGCGCACATCGGCCATTTCAGCCATGTCCCAGATATCCATCGCTGCCGACAGCGCTGCCATCTGAATGACCGGAGGGGTTCCGACCCGCATCCTCTCGATTCCCGCGCCGGGGCGATAGTCGAGATCGAAGGCAAAGGGGGCTTCATGCCCCAACCAGCCCGAAAGCGCCGGGCGCACGCGATCCGACAGACGCGGAGCGACATAGACGAACGCTGGCGCACCGGGACCGCCATTGAGGTACTTATAAGTGCAGCCAACAGCGAAATCCGCGTTGCAACCGGACAGATCGACCGGGATTGCCCCCGCAGAATGGGCAAGGTCCCAGACGGTCACGACACCGTTCGCGTGGGCCAGTTCGGTCAAAGCCTTCATGTCATGCATACGGCCGGAACGATAATCGACCTCGGTCAGCATCAGAACGGCGACCTCTTCGGTGATATGTGCAGCGACGTTTTCGGGATCGACCACGCGCAGTTCGTAATCCGTCCCCAGTGATCGCAACAGCCCATCTGCCATGTAAAGATCCGACGGGAAGTTGCCGTTGTCCGACAGGACCAGCTTGCGGGTCGGGTTCAGTTCCAGCGCTGAGGCGACCGCCTGATAAACCTTGATCGACAGAGTGTCGCCCACCACGACGCTGCCGGGCTCTGCCCCGATCAGCCGTCCGATCCGATCCCCCAGGCCGGTCGGCATACCCATCCACCCGGCTTTGTTCCAGCCGGTGATCAGCAACTGACCCCATTCGTCCTTCATCATGCTTCCGACACGGTCACCGGCTGATTTCGGCAACGGGCCCAGAGAGTTACCGTCGAGATAAAGAACGCCCTCGGGCAGGTGAAACATGGATTTGGTTTTGGCGAAATCGGTCATGGCGAGGCTTTGTCTTTCTGAAACAGTCAGGTTGTAACTGGCTATCTGATCCCGTTGTGTCTGTCTATTGGTGCGGGTTGTCCAGCGCCCTGGGTCGATGCGACACCCTGCGCTTTTGCCAATGCGGTCAGAAAACGATAGGAGAGCGATCAGAAGCGACATCTGCCACCATGTGTCGCCGCGTGAAGGGACAGCCATGCGCCTGATCGACATACCACCTGTTTGGCTTGTGGGCTTTGCCTTGCTCGCCTGGGTCCAGGCCCGCGTGTTGCCGCTGGGGTTGTCTCTGGATGGGGCGGCGATAGATCTGCTCAGCGGCATACTGATCGGTGGCGGTATCATTCTGGCCGTGATGGCGGTGATCGAGTTCCGCCGGCACAAAACCACGGTCTTTCCGCACGAAACACCCTCGACCATGGTGCAGACTGGGATTTACAAGCGCAGCCGCAATCCAATCTATGTGGGTGATGTGTTGATCCTGACCGGGCTGATCCTGCGTTTTGACGCGGTGTTGTCGCTGGTGCTGATCCCGGTTTTTGTCTGGGTGCTGGAACGCCGCTTTATCATACCCGAGGAAGACCGTCTGCGCCGCACATTCCGCGCCGATTTCGCCCGGTATGAACGCAAGACCCGGCGCTGGATATAAGGGTGTGGTCATCATGACACAGCGTCATAATTGCTGCGCTTGCGAAATAATCTTGCGCAGGATACATGTCTGCTTGTCATTCTATGCTGAACACCCACCTGGCCTGAATCAAAAATTAGGGGGAACCGACTGGTGAAAATTGGGACGCCAAAGGAAACGTACAAGGGCGAGAACCGGGTCGCGATGACTCCGGACTCGGCTGTGCAGTTGCAGAAACTGGGCTATGAGTGCCTGATCGAAAAGGGTGCAGGCGCTGCTGCGGGGTTTTCGGACGCCGCTTATGAAGCCGCAGGCGTTGAGGTCATGAAGACCGCCGCCTCGCTTTGGAAGGCGGCGGATATTATTGCCAAGGTGCGTCAGCCCGATGCCACCGAACTGAAGCGTCTGACCAAGGATAAGACCCTGATTTCCTTCTTTAACCCGGCTGGGAATGAAGATGGGATGGAGGCCGCCAAATCCAAGGGCGCGACCGTGATCGCGATGGAGATGGTCCCGCGAATCTCGCGCGCGCAGAAGATGGACGCGCTGTCTTCGATGGCCAATATCGCCGGGTACCGTGCTGTGATCGAGGCAGGCAACAACTTTGGCCGTTTCTTCACCGGTCAGGTGACGGCGGCCGGTAAGGTGCCGCCTGCCAAGGTGCTGATCGTTGGTGCTGGTGTGGCTGGTCTGGCCGCGATTGGGACCTCAACCTCGCTGGGTGCGATCACCTATGCGTTCGACGTGCGCCCCGAAGTGGCCGAGCAGGTCGAATCCATGGGGGCTGAGTTCGTCTATCTGGATTTTGAGGAAGAACAGCAGGACGGTGCATCGACTGGTGGCTACGCATCGGTCCAGTCGGAGGAATTCCGCAACGCCCAGCTTGCCAAGTTCCGGGAACTGGCACCCGAGATGGACATCGTCATCACCACGGCGCTGATCCCCAACCGTGAGGCACCTGAGCTTTGGACCAAAGATATGGTCGAAAGCATGAAGCCGGGTTCGGTCATCGTTGACCTTGCAGCGGAAAAGGGCGGCAACTGTAAATTGACGGTGCCGGATGAGAAGATCGTGACCGACAATGGCGTGACCATCATCGGCTATACCGACTTCCCCAGCCGGATGGCGGCGCAGTCATCGTCTCTTTACGCGACCAATATCCGTCACATGATGGCTGACCTGACACCCGAGAAGGACGGCAAGGTCAATCACGACATGGAAGATGACGTGATCCGTGGCGCGACCGTGACCCATGAGGGCGAGATCACCTTCCCGCCACCGCCGCCCAAGGTGCAGGCGATTGCGGCACAGCCTAAGGCCGAGGTCAAGGAACTGACACCGGAAGAGAAAAGGGCGCAGGAAATCGCGGCCTTCAAAGCGCAGACCAAGCAACAGTTCACGTTGCTGGGCGTCGGCGGTGCGTTGATGTTGCTGGTGGGGTTGATCGCTCCGGCCAGCTTCATGCAGCATTTCATCGTCTTTGTGCTGGCGATCTTTGTGGGCTTCCAGGTGATCTGGAATGTGAGCCACAGCCTGCACACACCACTGATGGCGATCACCAACGCGATCTCGTCGATCATTATCGTTGGGGCCTTAATGCAGATCGGATCGGGATCTTTCCTTGTCATTCTGCTGGCAGCGCTTAGCGTCTTCATGGCCGGAATCAACATCTTCGGCGGCTTCCTCGTAACCCGGCGCATGCTCGCCATGTTCCAGAAATCTTAAGGAGGCCGGGCACATGGAATTTGGCTTCACTACTGCCGCCTATGTCGTTGCGGCTGTCCTTTTCATCCTGTCTCTGGGTGGATTGTCGAACCAGGAAAGCGCCAAGCGGGCGGTCTGGTATGGCATTGTTGGTATGGCGCTGGCGGTTTTTGCCACGCTGGTTGGTCCGGGTTCAGGCCTGTGGCTGCTGTCGTTGCTGCTGATCGCGGGCGGCGGTCTGATCGGTCAGTACGTGGCGCAACGCGTGCAGATGACCGAGATGCCGCAGCTTGTGGCCGCGATGCATTCGCTGGTGGGTCTCGCGGCTGTGTTCGTGGGATTCAATGCCCATTTCGAGATCGGCAATGTGGCGCAAGTCATGGCGATTGCTGACAGCGCGTCTCAGGCGGACCTGTCCGATCTGGGGGCGTTCGCCAAGCTGATCGCGAAGAAGACCGCGGCCGAACTGGCGATCCTGCATGTTGAGCTGTTCCTCGGTATCTTCATCGGTGCGATCACCTTTACTGGATCGGTCGTGGCTTATGGCAAGTTGGCGGGCAAGGTGACCTCGGCGGCGACCAAGCTTCCGGGCGGTCATGCTCTGAACGCGGGTGCGGCTGCTTTGTCGTTCATCTGCCTGATCTGGTACACCAATTCGGGCGGTTTCTTCCCGCTGTTCCTGATGACGCTGGCAGCGCTGTTCATCGGCTATCACCTGATCATGGGCATCGGCGGGGCCGACATGCCGGTGGTTGTGTCGATGCTGAACAGCTATTCGGGTTGGGCGGCTGCGGCCATCGGCTTCTCGCTAGGCAACGACCTGCTGATCGTGGTTGGTGCATTGGTGGGCTCGTCTGGTGCGATCCTGTCCTACATCATGTGTAAGGCGATGAACCGTCACTTTGTCAGCGTAATTCTGGGCGGCTTTGGTGGCCCGCAGGGCGAACAGATGGCTGTTGAGGGTGAACAGATCGCCATCGAGGCAGATGGTGTCGCGGCGGCGCTGAATGATGCAGATAGTATCGTCATCATCCCCGGCTATGGCATGGCCGTGGCGCAGGCGCAGCAATCGGTGTCCGAGCTGGTTCGCAAGCTGCGCGCCAAGGGCAAGAACGTGCGCTTTGCGATCCACCCCGTTGCCGGTCGTCTGCCGGGCCACATGAACGTGCTGCTGGCCGAGGCGAAGGTGCCGTATGACATTGTTCTGGAGATGGACGAGATCAACGACGACTTCCCGGATACGGATGTGGCCATCGTGATTGGCTCGAACGATATCGTGAACCCTGCGGCGCAGGAAGACCCGAACAGCCCCATCGCCGGGATGCCGGTGTTGGAATGCTGGAAAGCCAAGCAGGTGTTTGTATCCAAGCGTGGTCAGGGCACCGGCTATTCGGGCATCGAGAACCCGCTGTTCTTCAAGGAGAACACCCGCATGTTCTATGGCGACGCCAAGGCTTCGCTCGACAAGCTGTTGCCCATGATCGATTGATCAGAAGGGACAATCTGATTGCAAAGGGCGCCTGAGGGCGCCCTTTTCTTTTGCGATGAGATGGGGGCTTGCCTCCAACCCCCTCAAGATTTTTTAGCCATATGAAGCAAGCGGGCTGTGTTAAACTTGGCGAGTGCTCGGGATAGTAGGAGGCAGACCATGCAGAAGGTAAATGGAATTGGCGGGATATTCTTTCGGGCCCGTGATCCGCAGGCGTTGAGTGCTTGGTATGAGAAGCATTTGGGGGTCAATCACTACGATCCTGTGCCCTGGAAGCAGCGGGAAGGATATACGGTGTTCGCACCCTTTGCGCAGGACACCGAGTATTTCGGCCGCTCCGAGCAGCAATGGATGATCAATTTTCGTGTTGATGACCTGAGCGCGTTGATCGACCAACTACAGAACGCCGGAATCACCGTCGAGACGAACCCGAAGTGGGACAGCGAGGTCGGGAAATTCGCCCGCATCCACGATCCTGAAGGCAATCCCATCGAGCTATGGGAGCCGAATCAATAAGATAGCGGGATTGTATACCATTGTATCCTTGTAAGTAATTGAAATAAATAAACAATTGATGTTGTGTCGGTCTGCCTTATAGTGCCGGTGATACACCGGAGCCTTACATGACGCCCATAGACAATCATCCGCTTCGCTATACGCTGGCCAATGAACTGCATGCACGCCCATTTCCGGTTGCACCCTTGCCCAGCACGGTTGTGTTTCTGGCGATCAAGAAGCCCAAAGAAGCGGTTACGCGCGATCGTGGCGAGGATATGGCCCACCTGATCAATCTGCTGGATCGCCACGGCGCGCAGCACCCTCAGCCAGAAGCCACTCACTACGCGGGTCAGATCGGGCGTCATTGGCTGAAATGGGAACAACACACCGAGTTTGTGACCTATACCGCGATCACTCCGAACGTCAGTGAACGTGCATTCAATCCGGCAGACTTTGAGGTGTTTCCTCCAGACTGGTTGATGGCGAGCCCGGGGCAGCGCGTGACATCGGCCTTAATTCGCGTCGTCGAGTACGAGGGGGATGAGGCGGCAAAGGCTTCGTTGGCTCAGTGGTTCGAGCCGGAAAGCCTAGCAGTGGCGCGGGTGCTGGATGATGCCGCGATCTGCGCTTGTGATTTCCGAATTGATCCGGCGGGGCATATGCGCCTTGCGATGTTTGTCAAGAAAGGCACCGGGCGGCGTCGGACCGGGCGGATCGTTCAGCGGCTGTGCGAGATTGAAACCTACAAGGCAATGTCGATGCTGGGATTTGCGAGGGTCAAGCAATTGATGCCGCGCATCGGCGAACTGGATGGTCAATTGACCCGCCTGATGGGGCAGATGTCCGACGAAACAGCGCACCCAGACGAATTGTTGCCGGATCTTCTGTCTACCTCGATCGAGCTTGAGACACTTTCGGCACGGTGTTCTTTTCGGTTCGGCGCAACGGGCGCCTATGAGGCGATTGTCAATCAGCGCATCGAAGTGTTGCGTGAACAAAGATTCAATGGACGTCAGAGTTTTGCCGATTTCATGATGCGTCGTTATGACCCCGCGATGCGGACGGTGAAATCAACCGAGCGACGTTTGCAGGCCTTGTCCGACAGGGCTATTCGCGCCGGCGACCTGTTGCGTACCCGTGTCGATGTCGAACGCAGCGCTCAAAATCAGGCTCTGCTGGAAAGCATGGACCGGCGTGCTGATCTGGCCCTTAGATTGCAGCACACAGTCGAGGGATTATCTGTGGTGGCGATCAGCTACTATGCGGTGTCTCTGGTCAGCTACTTGCTCTACCCACTGACGCAGGCCGGGATTAGCAAAGGGATGCTGACGGCAATTGTGACCGTGCCTGTCATCCTTGCCGTTTGGTTCGGGGTGCGCCAGATCCGGAAGCGAATTGAATAAGCGGTCTATGCCGGGCGACGAATGATCTGTAGAACGGGTGGCGTTTGGCAGATTTTATGAGGATTCCCTGTGATCGGTATTGTTGCGGCGTGGCGGGCTGTGGCCGCCATGTTTATCCTGAACGGTGCGCTGTTCGGCATCTGGGCATCGCGCATACCTGCGGTTCGGGACAGGCTGGATCTGACGCACGAGGCGCTAGGGCTTGGTTTGCTGTTCATGGCAGCAGGGGCCGTTTGTTCGTTTCCGATCACGGGCCGTTTGACGGACAAGTTTGGGGCGGTGGCGATCACGCGGGTGATCGCGGTTCTCTACACCTTTTCCCTGATCCTTTTGGCTCTCGCCGGCGGGTTCTGGTCGCTTGCGGCGTTTCTGTTTGTATTCGGAGCCTTCCATGGCTCGATGGATGTTGCGATGAACGCCTGGGCGGCAGAGGTCGAACAGGCCTATGACAAGCCGGTCATGTCGTCCTTTCACGCGATGTGGAGCCTTGGAGCCGGGCTGGGGGCGCTCAGCGGATACGGTGCCGTGCAGATGGGGCTGTCGGTGTTGCAACATTTTCTGCTAGCAGGTGGCGTTGTCGTCGCGCTTGCGCTTGTTTTGTCTTGGGTACGCTGGACTTCGAAACGATCGGCTTCGAAACCTGGATCGGTGTTCGCCTTGCCATCGGGTGCCCTGATCCTTGTGGGTTTCACAGCGCTGTGCGGCGCTTTGGGCGAAGGGGCTGTTGCGGATTGGAGTGCGATCTTCCTGCGCGATGTCACCGGTGCGGCTGAGAGTATCGCGGCGTTAGGCTATGCGGTCTTCTCGGTCACGATGGTTGCGTTCCGGCTTGCGGGCGGGGTGGTGATCGCGCGTTTCGGGCCTGTTGCAACAGCACGATTTGGCGGCGTTTGCGCCGCGCTGGGCGTGTTTGGCGTGGTATCGGCGGGAGGGGCAGGATTGGCTTTGGCAGGTTTTGCTCTGATGGGAGTGGGCTATGCGGTAATCATGCCTCTGGCCTTTAGCCGTGCGGCCAACGACCCGCATGTCCCGCCCGGACAGGCGATCGCAAGCGTCGCGACATTGGGATACGGAGGGTTGTTGATCGGGCCGCCTCTGATCGGATTTCTGGCCGAGTTGATGACGCTGAGATTTGCCTTTGCAGTTCTTTTACCGCTGGCCGTTCTTATCATCGTATTGGCCGGCGCGCTGAAGCGCGCCGACTAAGTTCGCTTATCGTCCGCGAATACGTGGATCCAGCGCATCGCGCAGGCCGTCACCCAGATAATTTACACTGAGGACGGTTAGTGAGATCGCCAGTCCGGGCCAGAACACGCGCTCGGGGTATTGCTGCAGATAGTCGACGCCATCGAAGAGCAGCCGACCCCATGTCGGGAAGTCCGGCGGAAATCCGAGGCCGAGGAAGGAAAGCGCGCTTTCGGTGATGATCGCAGTTGCAATCCCCAGCGTGGCCGACACCATGATCGGAGACAGAACATTCGGCAGGATGTGCCGGGTGATGATCTGGCCATTGCTGGTGCCGATGGACCGGGCGGCCAGAACGAACTCACGCTCTTTGATCGCCAGCACATCGCCGCGCACGATCCGCGCTGTGGGCATCCATGAGGTGATGCCGATGGCGCAGACGATCAGGATGAAGATTCCACGCTCTAACCCGAAGGCAGCAGATAGCGGCTCGCGGAAGAGCAGCATCATGACCAGCAGCAGCGGTAGCAACGGCAAGGCCAAGAACAGATCCGTCAGGCGCATCAGCGGGCCATCCAGCCGTTTGAAAAACCCGGCCAGAACACCGATGAACGAGCCCAGAAACAGCGCCAACAGCATCGCGGTGATGCCGACTGACACCGATGTCTGACCGCCTGACATCATGCGAGCTAGGATATCGCGGCCCAACTGGTCGGTGCCGAAGGGATGCGCCCAACTGGGGCCCTGATTGCGCGAACGGATGTCGATCTGAGTGGGGTCGATGCTCCATAAGTATGGTCCCAGATAGACGCCTGCGACGATGAAGATGAACAGAATCGCTCCGATCATCGCGCCTTTGTGGGTCTTGAACTGGTCCCAGACATCGCGCCATTGGCTCCGTGGTGGGGTGGCCAGTTCTTCCATCACATCGGTGGTTGGCAGCGCTGTCGAGGCGGGCGCAAGCCCTTCGTCCGGGACCAGTGTATCGGTACGATCATGATCAGTCATAACGAATCCTCGGGTCCAGAATGCCATAGAGAACGTCGGCGATCAGATTGAACAGGACGATCAGCACGGCAAATATGAAGGTCAGGGTTTGGACCATCGGCAAGTCATTGGCCTGAATAGCCCCGATCAGCAACTGGCCGATGCCGTTCACTTTGAACACCTGCTCGGTAATGATCGCTCCGCCGAAGATGGCCGGAATACCCAGCGCGATAACGGTGACCACAGGGATCATCGAGTTGCGCAGGACGTGGACCATGACGACCGTGTATTCGCTGAGGCCCTTGGCGCGGGCAGTGCGGACATAATCCTGATTAAGGTTGTCCAGCATCGAGGCGCGCATGAATCGGCTGAGCTGCGCGGTGATCTGCAGAGCCAGAACCATGACCGGCATGATCATCTGTTTCAGCTGTACAACAAAGCTGTCCCAGCTATTGACCACATGGGTAGTGTCATAGATCGACGGGAACCACCCAAGCTGGACTGAGAAGATCACGATCACCAATACGCCCGAGAAGAACGGCGGTACCGAGAAGCCGACCATCGACACGAATGTGCCCATTTGGTCGAACCAGGAATACTGGCGATAGGCCGAATAGATGCCGATGGGCAGGGCGATCAGGATGGCGACCACATAAGCGGTGCCGACAACCCACAGGGTCTGCGGGATGCGCTGAACGACGATGTCCATGACGGGTGAGCGGGTCTGCCACGAAATCACGCGCAGGTCACCTTCGGAGAAGGTTGTACCAAAGATCGAGTCGACCAGAACCTGCGGTTCGATCCAGAAGAACTGCACGATCCATTTCCAGAACCGGATATGCATCGGCTGACCGAGGCCCAGTGCCTCGCGCATCTTCTCTTTGACTTCGGGGGGGACGGTAAGTGGAACCTGCGCCATCGGATCGCCTGGTGCGAGTTCGAGGAGCAGGAAGATGACGAGGCTGATGAACAGTAGCGTGGGAACGGCCAGCACCAGTCGTCTGATGGTAAAGTTGAGCATTAAGAGGCGCCTTTATATGCGTCTTCTTGTTGGAGTGGTCTGCAAATGACCGCGCCCCGATATGGGTCGGGGCGCGGTTTTGCAAGATTAACGCTTAGGAACCGGTCTTGCGGTACCAGTCCGCAATGTTCCACAGCTCGCTGTCCCAAACGTTCAGGACAACGCCACCCAGCGTGTTGGCGTGTGCCGACAGACGACCACGGTGCACCAGCGGGATCATTCCGCCATTTTCAACCATGATGTCGTTCAGCTGACGCGCGATCTGCGCGCGCTCATCCGCACCTGCGGTTTCGGCCAGTTTGCCATGCAGCTTGTCGAACTCTTCGTTGCAGAAACGGCTGATGTTCTCGCCCTGCCACTGGCTTTCAGGCTTGGGTGCCTTGTCGCACAGGCCGTTGCCCAGATAGGACTGCGGGTCAGTGCCGTTGAAGGTGTTGGCATACATTTCAACGTCGGCATAGAACTTCTGGAAGGTGTCAGGCGAACCCGGATCACCACCAAAGAAGACCGAAGCATTGATGTTGCGCAGCTCAGTTTCGATACCGATTTGGCTCCACCATTCTTTGATCAGCGCCTGGAAGTCCTGGCGAACTGCGTTGGTAGAGGTCTGGTAGACAATCTTCAGCGGTACACCGTCTTTTTCACGGATGCCATCGCCATCGGAATCTACGATACCCGCGTCATCCAGAAGCTTCTTGGCACCTTCGATATCCTGAGTATCGCAGCTGAATGTGTCGGAATTCACCGCGGCAGGCGCAGGTACCCAGTTGCAGGTAACCTTACCGGCCTGACCGTAGCCGATTTCAACCAGCAGCGGCCGGTCGATGGCCAGCGACATGGCCTTGTAAACAGCAGGGTCCTGCAGGAACGGGTGCGGATGCGTCGCAGTCGAACGCTCGCCCTCCGGCAGATCTGGTGACGGGTTGGTCTGGTTCAGCATGATGCGTTCCACCAGCGGGCCGAAGCCTGCGACCGGAGTACCTTTGCCGCCTTCCTGCATCTGCGCGATCACTTCAGGCGCTAGCTGCAAGTTCCAGGCATAGTCAAATTCGCCGGTTTCCATGACCGCACGACCAGCAGCAGTTGCATCGCCACCGCCTTTGAATGTTACCGTTGCGAACGCAGGCTTTGCCGGGTCACGGTAGTTATCATTGGCCTTGAAAGTGATCACGTCATTCGGCTTGAATTCGGTGACAACAAATGGGCCTGTGCCGATCGGGTTAAAGTTCTGCTCGGTGCATTCGGGCGCTTTGGCTCCCATGCAATCCGCGAACTGTGCTGCCTGGATGATCGGGCTCTCACCACCCACGAACGGGCCGTAAGGGAACGGGGTCGGCGCATCGAATGTGACTTTGACGGTCAGATCATCGACAGCTTCGACATTGGTGACACCTTCAAATTTGGTCACCTGCGCACAACCGCCTTCTGGGTCCATGCAATAGTTTGCAGTGAACACTACATCAGCGGAGGTGAAAGGTGTGCCGTCTGACCAGGTGATTCCCGGCGCGATTTTCCAAGTGATCGAGGTCAGGTCTTCGCTGACGCCACCATTTGCAACTGTCGGAATTTCGGATGCCAGGAACGGAACCATTTCGCCATCTTGATTGTACCGGGCGAGCGGCTCAATCACTAGCGACGCGGATTCCACATCCTTGGTGCCACCCGAAAGGAACGGGTTCAGGATCGATGGGGCTTGCCAGTAAATGATGCTGACATTGCCGTCCGATCCACGCTCGGCCATGGCCATCGGGGCCATTGCCGTGCTTGCAATCGCACCAAGCAAAAGGGTTTTGATTTTCATCATACACTCCATGTTGGACACATACGTGTCTCGATTATCTCCGCGATGCCCGCGGGTTAGGCGTGGCCGTCAAAAGGGATAAGGATTTGGAATCAAACGGAAACGACTGTATCGCCTTCGTGTATTCAGACCTCTCCCCAGAACGGTTACGCGGCGTATCGAAACAGAGTTTTGGAAAATTGCAAGCCTTGCCTTGCGAAATTTGACCTATCGGTTTGACTTTTCACATCTGCCCGCCTTAGCGTTTGGCACCCAATCCGAAAAGCCGCCAAGGGGAGAGCGCGCGTGCTGGATCAGCCAATTGCCCAGATCAAAAAACTGCGGGTCGAATTTCAAACTAAAGATGGCCCGGTGGTGGGCGTCGAGGACGTCTCGTTCGAGGTTAACCCAGGCGAAACCGTCTGTATCGTGGGCGAATCGGGGTCGGGCAAATCAGTCTCATCTCTATCGCTGATGCGCTTGGTCGAGTTCGGCGGCGGTGAAATTGCTGGCGGACAACTGCTTTTTGATCGCCGCGGCGGCGAGGAAATGGATCTGTCCCACGCCGATCAAGATCTGATGAAGCAGATTCGCGGAAATGAGATCGGAATGATCTTTCAGGAGCCGATGACGGCCTTGAACCCGGTTTTCACCGTCGGACGGCAGCTCACCGAAGGATTGCGAATCCACAAGGACATGAACAAAGCGCAGGCCGAAGAGCGCGCGCTGGAACTATTGCGTCAGGTGCGCATCCCCGAGCCCGAGCGACGTTTAAAGCAATATCCGCATGAACTGTCCGGTGGCATGCGCCAGCGTGTGGTGATCGCCATGGCCATGGCGTGTGAGCCTCGCCTGCTGATTGCGGACGAGCCCACCACCGCGCTGGATGTGACCATCCAGGCCGAGATTCTGGCGCTGATGGACCGCCTCAAGCGCGAGACCGGAACGGCAGTAATGTTTATCACCCATGACATGGCTGTGGTCGCGCAGATGGCGGACCGCGTGGTGGTTATGTTCCGCGGCAATAAGGTCGAGGAAGGCACCGTCAAAGAAATCTTCGAAAACCCGCAGCACGATTACACCAAGGCGTTGCTGGCGGCGGTTCCGAAATTGGGCGAGATGCAGGGTAAAGCCGCGCCCGAGCCAATGAAACTGCTGGGTGAGGAAGGCCAGAAGATCGCTCCGATCCCGGGCACGAACGAAGTGTTGCTGACGGTCAAGAACCTGACCACGCGATTTGCGGTGAAAGGCGGATTGCTGCGCCGGACCATCTCGAACGTGCATGCAGTCGAAGATGTCTCGTTCACGCTGAACCGGGGGCAGACTCTCAGCCTCGTGGGCGAATCTGGGTGTGGCAAGTCGTCGGCAGGGCGCTCGATCCTGCGATTGGTGGAGCCGATGGCGGGTGAGGTTGATCTGGACGGTGTCGACATCATGAAGCTGGACCAGGCCGGCCTGCGCAAAGCGCGGCTGGACATGCAGATGATCTTTCAGGATCCGTTCGCCTCGCTGAACCCGCAGATGCAATTGGTTGATCAGGTCGCCGAACCGATGCGGAACTATGGGGTTGCGTCGGGGTCAGAACTGCAGGACCGCGTGGCGCAACTGTTCGACAAGGTGCAACTGCCGCGCAGCTTCATGCGCCGCTTCCCGCATGAGATGTCGGGTGGTCAGCGGCAACGGATTGCGATTGCGCGAGCACTGGCGCTGAATCCCAAGCTAATCATCGCGGATGAGGCTGTTTCGGCGCTGGACGTCTCGGTTCAGGCGCAGGTGCTGAATCTGATGATGGAGCTGCAATCGGAACTTGGCCTAAGCTATCTGTTCATCAGCCATGACATGGCGGTGGTCGAGAGGGTCAGTCACCATGTCGGTGTGATGTATCTGGGCCGCATTGTCGAACTGGGCCCGCGTGCTCGGGTGTTTGAGAACCCACAGCACCCTTATACGCAGGCACTGATGAAGGCGGTTCCGATAGCCGATCCGAACAAGCGCAAGTCGGAAAAAGACTTGAACTTCAAACCGATCCCGTCGCCCATTCATCCGATTGGATACGCGCCCGAACCCTCGCAATACAACGAGGTTGAACCGGGCCATTTTGTGTTGACCACTGACAGCGGATATTGACCCTCATGGCTGAGCGCCTGTCTCCGCTGGAGATCATGACAAAGCTGATCTCATTCCCGACTGTCAGTCGCGATACGAATTTACCTCTGGTGGATTGGGTCGAGGCGTATCTGCAAGGCCATGGGATCGAACCGCATCGTTGGCCTGATCCGGATCAGCCGCACAAGGCGGCTCTGTTCGCGCATGTCGGCCCGTGGGAAGAGGGCGCGATTGTCCTGTCAGGTCACACAGATGTTGTTCCCATCGATGGCCAGCCCTGGGACACCGATCCATTTGTCGTGACCGAGAAGGATGACAAGTATTTCGGGCGTGGCACCTGTGACATGAAGGGCTTTGACGCGCTGGCGATCTGGGCTTTGGTTGAGGCGCATCACGCCGACACCAAACGCCCCCTACAACTGGCGTTGAGCTTTGATGAAGAGGTGGGCTGCACCGGCGCGCCGCCGATGATCGCCCGGATGCAGGAGGTTTTGCCCAAGGGCTCAGCCGTGATTGTGGGCGAGCCGTCGATGATGCAGGCCGTCACCGGCCATAAGGGCGGGTTTGGTTTTGACACGCATGTGGTGGGGTTCGAGGTGCATAGCTCAATCATGCATACGGGCGTTAATGCGATCATGGAGGCCGCGCCGCTGATCAATTGGGCCAATGATCGGAACGCCGAGAATATGGCGGCGCAACCTTCAGACATTGCGTCAGTGTTCGATCCGCCTTGGACTACCTGCCATGTTGGTATGATCGAAGGCGGGACCGCGCATAACATCACCGCCAAGGATTGCCGGTTCATGATGGATTTTCGCACCGTTCCGGATGATGAAAAGGCGGTCTGGCAGAAAGCCTATTTTGATAAGGTTCGAGAAGTCGAGGCCCAAATGCAAGCGGTACATCCGGAAGCCCGGATCGAGCTATCCGAGCATTTCTCGATCCCCGGTCTTGTGCCTGAAGAAGATGGCGAGGCCGAGACGCTGGTGCGCGCGCTCACCGGTGACAATGCGACACATGTGGTAAGCTATGGCACTGAGGCGGGGCAGTTTCAGGAAGCCGGTTATTCCGCTGTTATCTGCGGCCCCGGTGATATCGCGCAGGCCCATCAGCCGAATGAGTTCATTACGATTTCTCAATTCAACGCAGGTCAAAAATTTATGGAGCGTCTGGTAAAGAGGCTCTGCGAATAACATCTCAAAGGAGAGGTTAAAGATGCCCGTCAAGAACCGGCTCGCCGAAATGCATGGCGAGATCACCAAATGGCGTCGTCACCTGCATATGCATCCCGAGCTGATGTATGATGTTGAGGAAACGGCAGGGTTTGTGGTCGACCGACTGAAGGAGTTCGGTGTGGATGACATCACGCCCGGCATCGGCAAGACTGGCGTGGTTGCCGTCATCAAGGGACGTCAGGATACGCTAGGCCGTGTTATCGGGCTGCGTGCCGACATGGACGCGCTGCCCATAGAAGAGGCGACGGGGCTGGACTATGCTTCGACGGTTTCTGGTAAGATGCATGCCTGTGGTCATGACGGTCATACCTCGATGCTGTTGGGCGCGGCGCAGTATCTGGCAGAGACGAGGAATTTTGACGGTACCGTTGTGTTGATTTTCCAGCCTGCCGAAGAAGGCGGGGCAGGTGGTCTGGCCATGTGTCAGGACGGGCTGATGGAGCGCTGGGGTATTCAGGAAGTCTACGGCATGCACAACATGCCTGGGATGCCGGTTGGTGAGTTTGCCATTCGACCAGGCGCATTGCTGGCTTCTTCGGATGAATTCGAAATTGTTGTAACGGGTAAAGGCGGTCATGCTGCCGCCCCGCATGAGGCGCTAGATACAACGCTGATTGCGTCGCACATTGTTGTAGCTTTGCAATCAGTGGTGTCGCGTACCGTGGATCCTATCAAAAGGGTGGTGCTGACCGTCGGGACCTTTGAAACCGATAGTGTGGCCTCGAATGTGATTGCCCATACGGTGCGGTTGCGGGGAACTGTTCGCACGCTTGATCCTGAATACCGAAAGATCGCCGAAGATCGCGTGCGCCGGATCGCGGAAGACACGGCCTCGGCCTTCGACGCGTCTGCCGAAATGACGTGGACGCCGGGCTATCCGGTGACGGTGAATTCGGACGATGAAACCATCTATGCTGCTGAGGCCGCGCAGGCCGTGGCAGGCAAGGTCAATGACAGCACCGATCCAATCATGCCGTCAGAAGATTTTGCTTACATGCTTGAAGAACGGCCCGGAGCCTACATCTTTATCGGAAACGGGGACACGGCCATGTGCCATCACCCGGAATACAACTTCGACGACGACGCCATTCCCGCCGGTTGCAGCTGGTTTGCCGAGCTGGTGGAACGACGATTACCCGTCGCCTGATTTGGGAGGATCAGATGCCAATCAAGAACCGACTTGCCGAAATGCACGAAGAAATCACCGGTTGGCGGCGGGATATTCATCAACATCCTGAGATCCTTTATGACACCCACCGCACCAGCGCCTTGGTGGCTGAAAAGCTGAAAGAGTTCGGTTGCGATGAGGTTGTGACGGGCATTGGCCGCACCGGTGTTGTTGGCGTCATCAAGGGCAAGACCGACACGCAGGGCCGTGTGATCGGCCTGCGTGCCGATATGGACGCGCTGCCGGTGCAGGAGCAGACGGGCCTTGATTATGCCTCGAAAACCGATAGCGCCATGCATGCCTGTGGCCATGATGGCCATACGGCGATGGTGTTGGGCGCGGCGAAATACTTGTCTGAGACGCGGAATTTCGACGGCACGGCCATTGTGATTTTCCAACCAGCGGAAGAAGGCGGCAATGGGGCCGAAGCGATGTGCAAAGACGGTCTGATGGATCGGTTCGGCATTCAGGAAGTCTATGCCATGCACAATGTGCCAGGTGTGCCGACGGGGCAGTTCGCGATCCGGTCTGGCCCGCTGCTGGCGGCTGCGGATGAGTTCGACATTCATCTGGAAGGTCGAGGCGGCCACGCAGCGAAACCGCATGAAACAATTGATACTACAGTGATGTTGTCGCAACTGATCGTGGCACTTCAGACCATCGTGTCGCGTAACGCGGACCCTATTTTACAGGCGGTTCTGTCTGTGACTTCGGTCGAGACCTCATCCAAAGCGTTCAATGTGATCCCTCAATCGGCGCAGGTGCGCGGTACTGTACGAACGCATTCGAACGAAATGCGCGACCTGATCGAGACGCGGCTAAGCGAGGTGGCTGAGGGTATTGCTGAAACCTTCGGTGGCACTGTCAAAGTCTCATACACGCGTGGAGTTCCGGTGACGATCAACGCCGAAGAACAGACGGAATTTGCCGCTGAGGCCGCCATTTCCGTAGGTGGCAGCTGTGATGAAGCGCCCATGGTGATGGGCGGCGAAGATTTCTCGTTCATGCTGGAAGAACGCCCCGGAGCGTTCATCGTGCTGGGCAATGGCGACAGCGCCGGGCTGCACCACCCTGAATACAATTTTAACGATGAGATCATCCCGATGGGATGCTCATGGTTTGCCGAAATGGTCGAGCGCCGGATGCCGGCGGCTTGAATTAGGAGAGAGAAGACATGCCAGTTAAGAACCGCTTTGCCGAATTGCAGGCCGAAATCACCGAATGGCGACGGGATATTCATGAAAACCCCGAGATTCTGTTTGAAACCCACCGCACCAGTGCTTTGGTCGCGGACAAACTGAAAGAGTTCGGCTGCGACGAGGTCGTTACCGGGATCGGTCGCACCGGGGTTGTCGGTGTGATCAAGGGCAAATCAGACTCGAGTGGCAAAGTCATCGGTCTGCGTGCTGATATGGATGCGCTGCCGATTCACGAGGCGACGGGGTTGGATTACGCCTCGAAAACCGATGGGGCGATGCATGCTTGTGGCCATGATGGACATACGGCGATGCTGCTCGGGGCGGCGAAATACCTTTCGGAAACGCGTAATTTTGACGGTACTGTAGTGGTCATCTTCCAGCCCGCTGAAGAAGGTGGCGGCGGTGGTCGCGAAATGTGCGAAGACGGCATGATGGCGCGCTGGAACATTCAGGAAGTCTACGGCATGCACAACTGGCCGGGCCGTCCGGTCGGCAGCTTCTCGATCCGTCCGGGTTCGTTCTTTGCCGCGACCGATCAGTTCGACATCACCTTTGAAGGACGCGGTGGCCACGCCGCGAAACCGCAGGAGACCGTGGATACAACCGTTATGACGGCGCAGGCGGTTCTGGCGCTGCAGACGATTGCCTCGCGTAATGCTGATCCGATTGATCAGGTGGTGGTATCGGTGACGTCGTTCGAGACTTCCTCGAAGGCGTTTAACGTGATCCCGCAGACGGTGCAGATCAAAGGCACCGTACGCACCATGAGCAAAGAGTTGCGCGATCTTGCCGAGAAACGGATCAACGAGATTTGCGCAGGAGTTGCAGCGACCTTTGGTGGCACGGCGGATGTGACCTATATTCGTGGCTATCCGGTGATGGTGAACAGTGACGAGCAGACCGATTTCGCGGCCGAGGTGGCGAAATCGGTCTCGGGCAGCTGTGACGAAGCGCCCCTTGTCATGGGGGGTGAGGATTTTGCCTTTATGCTCGAAGAGCGTCCGGGGGCTTATATTCTGGTGGGCAATGGAGATACGGCCATGGTTCATCATCCCGAGTATAATTTCAACGACGAGGCCATTCCTGCCGGGTGTAGTTGGTGGGCCGAGATTGTTGAGCAGCGGATGCCTGCTGCTTGATGGGAAGGGTGGGGGCTCTGCCCCCACACCTCCGAGGTATTTTTAGCCAGGTGAAGAGGGATCGGTGTGTTTTGTCAGCCGAGAGACAGGCGGGAGCAGAGCGTTTCGATCACCGCATCCAACGCCGAACTCTGTGTTTTCACGCAGGCATCGGCTGCCATTCGAGCGGTGTGCAGTTCGGCTTTGTCCGACAGCCAGAGGGTGACAGCATCTGACAATGCATTGGCCGAGTTGATCCGGACGGCGCCGCCTGTTTTGATGAGCGGCTCAAATGTCTCGGCAAAATTGAAATAGCCGGGACCGGTGATCACCGCAGCCCCCGCCTGAACCGGTTCGAACGGGTTATGGCCGCCGATCTCTTTCAGCGATCCCCCTAGGAAAACGATGGGGCAGAGGGCGTACCAGGTTCCGGTTTCACCCAATGTATCCGCGACATAGACCTGTAGGTCTGATGTTATCTGTTGGTCAGCGCTGCGTCGTGCATGCGAAAGACCAGCATCACTCACCAATTTAGCAACGTCGTCTCCACGCTCCGGATGGCGAGGGATCAGCAGCAATAGCAGGTCGGGCCATCGCTGCAGCAACGCTTTGTGGGCTGCCAGAACCGTTTCTTCTTCCCCTGTATGGGTCGAACTGGCAATCCACAGCGGGCGACCATCTATCTGCGCTTGGGTTTTGGTCAGGACATCCTGATTTACGGGCAGCGGGTCAGACATGGCCTTGAGGTTGGTGCCGGGTTGGACGCGCTCAGCATCAGCGCCCATGGTGATCAGGTTATCGGCTGTTTTGGAGTTTTGCGTTAGGAATACCTTGAAATGATCCAGAATGAAGCGCGCAGTGTTCGGGCGCTTGTTCCAACTGTCCACTGATTTGTCAGATAGCCGGGCATTCAAGAGCGCCAGTGGCGTGCCGCGATTGGCGGCCTCTACGATCAGGCGGGGCCAGATTTCACTTTCTACAAAGATGCCTGCATCGGGTTTCCAGTGGTCCAGAAACTCGCGCACCGGAGCGGCGCTGTCCAATGGCGGATACTGGTGGCGCGTCCGGGCAGGCAAGCGCTTGGCAATCAACGTCGCCGAGGTCGGGGTGCCTGAGGTGATGAGAAACTCAGCATTCGGCAGGCGCTGCCCCAGACGGTTGATCAGGCTTAGAACCGATAGGCTTTCACCCACACTGGCCGCGTGAAACCAGATCAGCTGCCCATCTGGGCGCGGCAAACTGGCATGGCCAAGCCGTTCTTGCTGGCGGCTTTCGGGAACACCCGCAGCGTGCAGTTTGTTGCGTACTTTCCGCCAAATCAGGGGTTCGGCAATAGATATGAGACCGCAGTACAGTTTGTACAGCAGCGTCGGCTGCGCGGATCTATCGGGCATCTCAGCCGCCCGTATGACTCATGTGGCGGCTCATCTGACCGTCGACGGCTTGCCGGGAATAGTCGAAATCATGGCCCTTGGGCTTGAGATTGATGGCTGCGCGGATCGCGTCTTCCAACGGTTTCTCGGTATCGGGATGATCGCGCAAGGGTGCGCGCAGATCAGCCATATCTTCCTGGCCAAGGCACATGTAGATCTCACCAGTGCAGGTCAGGCGCACGCGGTTGCAGCTTTCGCAGAAGTTATGGCTGAGTGGCGTTATGAAACCGATCTTTTGACCGGTCTCCTCAAGCCTGACATACCGCGCCGGACCACCCGTCCGTTCGGCCAGATCAGTGACCGTATAGTGGTTCTGATATTCCTTGCGGACGTCTTTGAGCGACCAATACTGATCCAGCCGGTCTTCGTTGCCTATATCGCCCATGGGCATGACTTCGATCCAGGTCAGGTCCATATCGCGTTCGGCACACCATTCGGTGATCTTGGGTAGCTCGGGCTCGTTGAACCCTTTCAGAGCGACAGCGTTGATCTTGATCCGCAGGCCAGCCTTTTGTGCTGCGTCAATGCCGTTCAGCACCTGTTTCAGGCGGCCCCATCGGGTGACCTTGGCAAATTTGTCTTCATCCAGCGTATCGAGCGAGACATTCACGCGCCGCACGCCCGCTGCGTAAAGATCATCCGCAAATCGGTGCAATTGTGATCCGTTGGTTGTCAGCGTCAACTCCTTCAGGGCGCCGCTGTCCAGATGTCGGGTCATGCTGTTGAAGAATGACATGATGTTTCGCCTAACCAGTGGTTCGCCCCCGGTGATGCGCAATTTCTCGACGCCCAAATTGACGAATGTCGTGCACATACGATCCAACTCTTCCAGAGTCAGAAGGTCTTTCTTGGGAAGAAACTTCATATCTTCGGACATGCAGTAGACGCAGCGGAAATCGCAGCGATCCGTAACGGAGACGCGAAGATAGGTGATGGCGCGGGCAAACGGGTCTATAAGCGGAGCTGTCATGGCTCATAGGTAAAGCGGAGGCATGTTCGCGGCAAGTGCCATCTGCGTTTTGGACTGGTACAGTTAGGCGCAGCGCTCTAGGTTTTGTGTTATGAAATATGCTTTGGTTTTAGCTTTTAGCTTCGTTGCCGGTTGCGATTCCGTTCGGTCCACGACGGATCGGGTGTTCGGAAGTTCATCCAACGAGACGGCGGCTGAACCCGTTACAGCAGAGGCGACGGAGGTAACTCCTGAACCTGTGGCTGCCGCAGGGTGGTCTGGCGCCAAAACGACCGTTGCCGGGCTGGGCGATCCCAACACACCGGGGCGCTGGTTGCAGACGCCTCTGGTACAAACTGAAATCAACGGCCGCGTGGTTGTGCCGCGCACGGGTGCGCAGGCCTATGTCACGCTTGTTCCCGCACCAGGCCCCGAAGGCGGTGGCGGACGGCTGTCGCTTGAAGCCATGCGCGCGCTGTTGGTGCCATATGACGAGTTGGTGGAACTGGAAGTCTATTCCGACTGAGCGCGCAGGTATTTCCCAGCCTCTTTGAGGGCAAAGGGTTTCATGTTTGCGCCGTGCGTTTCCAGAAACGCGACTACGCGCTCTGGATCATGCTTTGACAATTCGCGCAGCCACCATGCGATGGCCTTCTGGATAAACCATTCCCGATCGGAGACATACGTGGCAGCCCAGCCGAGTATACGGTCGCGGCATGCCAGGTCTTCCGTTTTGGGATGATTCTGTTTGGTCCAGGGCAGGGTGGCGACCAGCGCGGCGCGTTTGGTCCACATGTGGCCCGACGTGGTCCAGCGTTCGACCTGATCCAGCCGGGTTGGATCAGCCGACAGGCGCTTTTGCATCGCCATACAGGCATGATCGGCCACTGCCCAGGCGTCAAAATCCGGTAGCCAGCTTTGCAGCAGGTCCCACATCGCGTCATCCGGTCGGATACGGGCTTGGGTCAGCAGCTTTGCTGCCGCGACCCGCGCTTCATGAATGTTGGTCTGCCATAAGCCATCGGCGACAGCGATGCGGTCGATGACTTCAAGTTCGCGCCGCCAAGCCTTGGTCAGATCATTCAAAACCGGGTTCGGAACGCCCAGATAGGTGCGGTCTACCTTATGGTAGGCCGCCACCTGTTCTGCGCGTTCGGGATCGGCATGGGCTTTGATCTGATCCAGATAGGCTTGCATGCCCGATCACTCAACCGTGACGGATTTTGCCAGATTACGGGGCTGATCAACATCTGTGCCTTTGGCCACCGCCGTGTGGTAGGCTAGCAATTGCGCGGGCACCGAATAGAGAATCGGGGCAAGGCTGGTGTGCACATGTGGCATACGGATCGTACTCCAAACTCCATCTTCTGCCTCAGCGATTCCATCATCGTCGGAGACGAGGATAACCTTGCCCTTGCGCGCCATCACCTCCTGCATGTTCGAAACTGTCTTGTCGAAAACTGCGTCGCGCGGTGCCATGACAACAACCGGCATATGCTTGTCGATCAAGGCGATGGGGCCGTGCTTCAACTCACCCGAGGCATAGCCTTCGGCGTGGATATAGCTGATTTCCTTGAGTTTCAGCGCGCCTTCCATCGCCAGCGGGTACATGAGGCCACGGCCCAGGAACAGCACGTCGCGCGCTTCGGACAGGCGTTGGGCGGATTGGCGAATAGCGTCGTTCTGATCCAGCGCAGCATTCAGAACAGTCGGCAAACCGCGAAGGGCGGCCGCGTGATCGGCGATCTCTTCATCGCTAAGCGTGCCTCGATCTGCAGCGGCCTTAAGGGCAAGCATGAGCAACACGCTAAGCTGGCAGGTGAACGCCTTGGTCGAGGCAACACCGATCTCAACACCCGCATGGATCGGCAACGCCACATCGCTTTCGCGCGCAATCGAGCTTTCCGCGACATTCACGACCGAGACAATCTTGTCCGCCTTGCCCTCGCAATAGCGCAGGGCAGCAAGCGTGTCGGCGGTTTCGCCCGATTGGCTTACAAACAGCGCCAACGTCCGGTCCGAGACCGGAGGTTCGCGATAGCGGAACTCGCTGGCGATATCGACTTCAACCGGCATCTTGGCCAGCTGTTCGAACCAGTATTTTGCCGTCAGGCAAGCATAGAATGCCGTGCCGCAGGCCACCATGGTCAGACGGTCCAGCTTGGTGAAATCCAGACCGTAACCGGGCAATACAACCTGATCGCCTCCGGTCGGAAGATACGAGCGGATGGCTTCGGCCACCACAACAGGCTGCTCGGCAATTTCCTTGGCCATGTAGTGCTTGTGGCCACCTTTGTCGGCACGGGTCTGATCGATTTGAACTTGCCGAATTTCGCGGTTGGCAAGCTCTCCCGATTCGGTTCGAATCTCAAGCGAAGTGCGGGTCAGAACCGCCCGATCGCCTTCCTCAAGATAGGTGATGCGATCCGTCAGGGGGGCCAGCGCGATCGCATCAGACCCAACAAACATCTCACCATCGCCGTGACCAATTGCAAGGGGCGAGCCCTTGCGCGCTGCGACAATCAGGTCTTCTTGACCGTCGAACAGAAAGGCGAGCGCAAATGCACCTTTGAGTCGATCAATGGTTTTAAACGCGGCGTCGACCGGAGACAGCCCTTCGGACATGTAGCGTTCCGTCATCAGGGCAACGGTTTCAGTGTCGGTATCCGTCACGAAACCGACCCCATTCTCGGCCAGTTCGGCCCGCAGTTCACGATAGTTTTCGACGATGCCGTTGTGCACTACGGCGACAGGCCCGGCCTTGTGCGGATGCGCATTGTTAACTGATGGGGCACCATGGGTGGCCCAGCGTGTGTGACCGATACCGGATTTACCTGGAAGGGGGTTATGAACAAGAAGGTCGCTTAGGTTCACCAACTTGCCGACGGCCCGTCGGCGGCCCAAAGCGCCATCGTTCACGGTCGCAATACCGGCGCTGTCATAACCGCGATACTCAAGCCGCTTCAGTGCTTCGACCAGGATAGGGGCAGCTTCGTGACTGCCCAGAACACCAACAATTCCACACATAACTCAGGCTCCTTTGTCGCGGCGAGCCTTCTTCGCCTTCAACATTTCAAACAATTTACGCGCATAGCCGGGTTTGTTTTCCTGCTTGGAACGCGCTACGGCCAATGCGTCTGGCTCAATATCCTTGGTCACTACGGTCCCCGTGGCGGTCATCGCGCCATCACCCAGAGTGACCGGGGCCACCAGCATCGTGTTCGATCCAATGAACACGTTTTCCCCGATGGTTGTTTTATGCTTCATCACGCCATCATAGTTACATGTGATAGTTCCCGCGCCGATATTGGTCGCCGCCCCGACCGAAGCGTCGCCGATATAGCTAAGGTGATTCACCTTTGCGCCTTCGGCGATTTCGGCGTTCTTGATCTCGACAAAGTTGCCAATTTTGGCGTTTTCAGCCAGCTCTGTACCCGGACGCAGCCGGGCATAGGGTCCGACCACCGAACCTCGGCTGACATGGCAGCCTTCGAGATGTGAAAACGCCCGGATCGTTGCGCCGCTTTCCACGGTCACTCCGGGGCCGAAAACCACATTGGGTTCAATGACAGTGTCGCGGCCAATGACGGTATCTGCGGCCAGATAAACCGTTTCAGGGGCCATCAGAGTGACCCCCAGATCCAGCAATGCGGACCGTGCTTGCACCTGAAACACCGCATCCGCCGCCGCCAGATCAGCGCGCGAATTGATGCCCAGCGTCTGAGCTTCGTCGCAGGCAACTGCAGTTACGGTCAGCCCTTGGCTGCGGGCGATCTCGACTACGTCAGTCAGATAGTATTCACCCGAGGCGTTGTCATTGCCAACGGCATCGATCAGTGAGAACAAGGTTTCGGAATCGCATGCCAAAAGTCCTGAGTTACAGAAGGTTATAGTGCGTTCTTCATCTGTGGCATCCTTGAATTCGACGATCCGCTCCAAGGCGTCCCCGTTCATCACAAGGCGGCCATAACGGGCGGGGTCTGCAGCTTCGAATCCAAGAATGACCAGATCGTTTTTTGCGCGCGCTTCGATCATCCGCTGCAGGGTGTCGGGCTGTAGAAACGGGGTATCACCATAGAGGACGACCACATCCCCCTGAAAGCCCTCCAGCGCTGCAAGCGCCTGCGCAACCGCGTGGGCAGTGCCAAGCTGTTCTTCCTGCACCGCAATGCTGGTGTTTTCATCTTCGGCTTCAGCCACGCGCGCGACAGCTTCCGCGCCGTGGCCGGTAACAATCACCGTGCGATCGGGCGACAGGACAGCACCGGCTCGCATGGCGTGAACCAGCATTGGGGCCTGAGCGATCGGATGCAGGACTTTGGGAATATCAGAGTTCATCCTTGTGCCTTTTCCTGCGGCAAGAATGACAAGGGCAGTGCTCATGAAATCGTTTTCTCTTTTGTTTTGTCGCCGCCCGTTTTATCCGCTGTGGGCAAAGGCGCAAGCGGTTCAGCCATCAAAGAAGATTGCCGTTTGCAACACGACATGGCGGAAACCCGCCGGTTCAGGAGGTGAGCATGCGAACGGTAATCTTTGATCTGGATGGAACTTTGGTGGATACATCTGGTGATTTGCTGGCCGCTGCAAACCATTGTTTTCGCGAGATGGGTCATGGGGATGTTCTGTCGCCCGAGCTTGATGCGGCGGTATCGGTACGCGGTGCACGCTTGATGTTGTCCCATGGATTGAAGCGGGTCGGCGCCTATGACGCGGACGTTGTTGAAGCCTATTATCCGGTCTTTTTGGACGTCTATGGGCAGGCGATCGATACGCATACCTATTTCTATCCCGGTGCGCTTGAAGCCGTCGAAGCACTGAAAGATGCAGGTTATGGCGTGGGGATTTGCACCAACAAGCCCGAAGGCCTGGCTGATTTGCTGCTGACCCGGATGGGTGTCCGTGATCACTTTGCTTCACTGATCGGTGCAGACACATTACCGGTGCGGAAACCCGACCCTGAACCGTTACGCGAAGCAGCGCGTCGCGCCGGAGGGCACCCTGACCACTGCGTATTGATCGGCGACTCAGATACCGACCGAAATACGGCGCGGGCTGCGGGAGTGCCGTCGGTACTGGTGACATTCGGCCCGTCGGGCGATGAGATGGCTGCGCTGGAGCCCGAGGCGTTGTTGCATCATTTTGATGATTTACCGAAACTGGTCTCCGATTTGATCGGAGCGGCGGCCTGATCCCTTGACCCGCTTAACACTCAGCATAAAAACGGATTCATGACTGAGACATTCACAGGTAATTTCACCCAGCAAGAACCCATTCCCGAAGAGGCGATCGAGGCTGCCTTGGCCGTTTTGCGCCATGGTCGTTTGCACCGCTACAATGTTGCCCCTGGCGAGTTGAGCGAGACGGCTTTGTTGGAGCAGGAATTCGCCGCCCAGATGGGAGCGAAATACTGTCTGGCGGTCTCGTCGGGTGGCTACGCTCTGGCCACAGCTCTGCGGGCGGTGGGGGTTAAGCCGGGCGATCCGGTTTTGACCAACGCGTTCACTCTGGCCCCGGTGCCCGGGGCGATCGCGTCGGTTGGGGCAAAGCCGGTCTTTGTTGGTGTGACCGAAGCCCTGACCATCGATCTGGATGATCTTGAGGCCAAGCTGGATCAGGCGAAGGTGTTGATGCTGAGCCACATGCGAGGGCATCTATGCGATATGGATCGCATGATGCAGACGTGTGATACGGCGGGTGTGATCGTGATCGAAGATTGCGCCCATACCATGGGTGCCGCCTGGCGCGGGCAGCTGTCTGGGCGGCAGGGGGCCATCGGATGTTACTCGTGCCAGACCTATAAACATGTCAATTCGGGCGAGGGCGGGTTGCTGATCACGGATGATCCGAAGCTGGCGGCCAAGGCAACGATGCTCTCTGGCTCATATATGCTGTATGAACGCCATCTGGCCGCGCCCGGGCCGGAGGTGTTCGAGCAGATCAAATTCACAACCCCCAATGTCTCGGGTCGGATGGATAATTTGCGTGCAGCGATCTTACGTCCGCAGTTGCGTGATCTTGATCGGCAGGTACAGCGTTGGAATGAACGCTATGTTGTGATTGAGCATGGCCTGCGTGAAACGCCGGGTTTGACGATGGTGGAGCGGCCTGATGCTGAGACCTATGTCGGTTCATCGATACAATTCCTGTTGCTGGACTGGACACCCGAGCGCATTGCCGAGGTAATCCAGCGCTGCGCCGCGCGCGGGGTTGAACTGAAGTGGTTCGGGGGGCTGAACCGTCGGGATTTACATCACGCTATGACAGTTGGCGTTATGCCGACAGCGCCCCGATGCCGGTCAGTGATCGGATATTGGCCGGGATCATGGATATGCGCGTTCCGCTGACCTTCTCGCTAGAGGATTGTGCCCAAATTGCGCGCATTATCCGGGCTGAAGTCAGCGCTGTCTATCAGTCATAGTCCAGCGGAGTGCGCTCTCAGCGCACGCTCGATTTATCTGAAAACGCCGCCCCTTGCCGGGCGGCGTTTTGCGTTGGCCTGCGTGTCGTCATTGACCCGAGGAGGAAACGCTGCTATCTGATTATTGAACGCTTGTTCATTAATGCAATCGGAGGAGCCCTGCATGTTTATGGCCACAATGCAATTCGATCTGGGCGAGGACGTGAACGCCCTGCGTGAGATGGTGCACCGCTGGGCTCAGGAACGGGTCAAGCCGATGGCGGCCGAGATCGACGCGTCCAATGCCTTTCCGAATGAGCTGTGGAAAGAGATGGGTGAGCTTGGTTTGTTGGGCGTTACAGTCCCTGAAGAATATGGCGGGGCCGGTATGTCCTATCTGGCGCATACGGTGGCAGTTGAGGAAGTGGCGCGCGCCTCGGCCTCGGTATCTTTGTCCTACGGGGCGCATTCGAACTTGTGCGTGAACCAGATCAAGTTGAACGGAACAGAAGAGCAGAAGAAAAAATATCTGCCCGGTCTGATTTCGGGTGAACACGTCGGGGCGTTGGCTATGTCCGAGCCCTCGGCTGGGTCGGATGTGGTTTCCATGAAGCTACGTGCAGAAAAGCGAAACGATCACTATCGGCTGAATGGCAACAAATATTGGATCACCAACGGGCCGGATGCAGACACTCTGGTCGTCTATGCCAAGACCGATCCGGACGCCGGGTCAAAGGGGATCACGGCTTTTCTGATCGAGAAAGAGATGACCGGGTTTTCGACTTCGCCTCATTTCGACAAGCTTGGCATGCGCGGCTCGAACACCGCTGAGTTGATCTTTGAAGATGTTGAAGTGCCGTTCGAGAATGTTCTGGGCGAAGAAGGGCGGGGTGTAGCCGTTCTGATGTCCGGTCTGGACTATGAGCGTGTGGTTCTTGCGGGTATTGGAACCGGGATCATGGCCGCCTGCTTGGATGAAGTGATGCCCTATCTGGCCGAGCGTAAGCAGTTCGGAAAACCGATCGGGAGCTTCCAGCTCATGCAAGGCAAGATCGCGGATATGTACACAGCCATGAATTCGGCGCGGGCCTATGTCTACGAAGTTGCCAAGGCATGCGACCGCGGGGATGTAACCCGTCAGGATGCTGCAGCGTGCTGCCTATATGCCTCGGAACAGGCGATGGTGCAGGCGCATCAAGCCGTTCAGGCGTTGGGTGGTGCCGGATTCCTGTCGGATTCGCCAGTCAGCCGGATTTTCCGAGATGCAAAGCTGATGGAGATCGGCGCGGGCACCAGCGAAATCCGCCGCATGCTGATTGGGCGCGAAATGATGAACGAGATGTTGTGATGGAAAACCCCGCAGTTCATTGAACCACGGGGCTTTTTGCGATTGGATCAGAAACGATGAACGTAGGACAGGCCAATCAGGAACGGGTCGATTTCGGCGGTGCCGATGTCGTTGCCGTCAAGTTTGACGTCCGAGTCGATGTCGAACCAGCGCACGTTCAGACGCACCGCGCCTTTTTCCGTGACCATGTAATCCAGACCGGCCTGCAGAGAAACGCCGAAGGAGTTGTCCAGATCGAGATCGCCCAAAGGCGAGTCTTCCTCGAAGAAGATGGTGTAGTTCAGACCGGCGCCGACATAGGGCTTCCACGCGCTATTGGTCGGGAAGTGATAGTTCAGCGACAGAGTAGGCGGAAGATGCTTGACGCTGCCCGCGTCAACGCTGCCACCGAGAGTGACGTCATGCTTGTAGGGGGTCGAGGCCAAGAGCTCGATCCCGAGATTGTCCTGAACGAAGTATTCGACGGTGAAAATCGGACGGGTGTCCGAGTCGATTTCGGCGTCGAACCCGGCCAGAGTCCCATTGTCGGATTTGGGGTCCAGATAGCCGACACCAACACCGACTGTCCAATCGCCTTGGGATTGGGCGAAGGCTGGGGCAGCCAGAGCGACAAGTGCGGTAGAAAGGGTCAAAGCGGCGAGTTTCTTTGTCATATTCGTGCCTTTGCTTGCGTTGATGCCGATGTTTTGGATGCCGCGGCGCAGAAATGCTCTGATCTGCATCAAACTCCGGAAATTGCTGAAGCGGGGAGGCTAGCTGCAACCGCTAATGAAATAAGGGAAAATCAGCATGCATCCCGCTGAGCGCATACCGGGTTTGCGCGGCGACCAAAGCTGGGCGATGCCTTATCGGCTGAACATGGCGCAGCAATGCCTGTCGCAACAATCCGATCGGGTTGCTTTGCTGGATCTGACCCGGGGCGATCCGAGCGTGGTAACATTTGGCGAACTGGAGCTTATGGTTGATGGCATCGCTCGCGCGTTGATAGCTCGGGTCCAGCCAGGAGACCGGGTTGGCGTCTTGCTCAGCCAGTCGCCGTGGTGTGCCGCCGCGCATCTGGCGATCTGGAAGATCGGCGCGATTTCGGTGCCGCTGTTCAAGCTGTTCAAGCACGATGCGCTGGCGTCGCGTGTCAGAGATGCAGGTGCGCGGATCGTTTTGACCGATGCGGAAGGGTCTGCGTTACTGGGTGAATTGGCCCAACCGCTTTTGGTTGATGAGATTAGGCAGGAAGGGGAACCGGTGCCCTTTGCTGATACCGGCCCCGAGGATCCGGCAGTCCTAATCTACACGTCCGGCACTACTGGCAGCCCCAAGGGTGCGCTGCACGGCCATCGCGTGCTGACGGGCCACCTGCCGGGCGTCTCGATCAGCCACAATCACTTGCGCGATGGGGATTGCCTGTGGACGCCAGCAGACTGGGCGTGGATCGGCGGTTTGTTCGACGTTCTGATGCCCGGGCTTGCGCTGGGCGTTCCGGTGGTCGCCACGCGGTTGGACAAATTCACCCCACAGGCCTGCGCCGATGTGATCGCGCGGGCGGGGGTGCGGAACGTCTTCTTTCCACCGACGGCTTTACGGATGCTCAAAGCTGCGGATCAGTCGATACCGGGATTGCGGTCGGTGGCGTCTGGGGGCGAGCCTTTGGGCGCGGAGATGTTGGCTTGGGGCCAGCAGGCGTTTGGTCTGACGATCAACGAGTTTTATGGCCAGACCGAGTGTAACATGGTCGTATCCTCCTGCGCCGAGGACTTCTCCGTTCGCCCCGGCTGTATCGGTAAACCGGTGCCGGGTCATGAGGTGGCGGTAATTGACGATCATGGCCAACCGACGACGGAGGAAGGTGACGTCGCCATCCGGCGCGGTTCGGCCTCAATGCTGCTGGAATACTGGAATAATCCGCAAGCAACGGCTGAGAAATTCCGAGGTGATTGGCTGATCACCGGTGACCGTGGCGTGTGGGAGGGCGATTATCTGCGCTTTGTCGGTCGTGATGATGACGTGATTACCTCGGCAGGATACCGGATTGGCCCGGCTGAGATCGAGGATTGCCTGCTGACCCATCCTTCAGTGGCAACGGTGGGCGTGGTCGGCAAGCCCGATGAGCTGCGGACCGAGATCGTGAAGGCCTATGTGGTATTGAAGCCGGGGGCTGAGGCGTCGGGCGCTGAGTTGCAGAATTGGGTTAAGGACCGTTTGGCGCAGTATTCCTATCCGCGTGAGGTGTCCTTTCTGGAAGAGTTGCCGATGACGGTGACGGGAAAGGTGATCCGGAAGGAATTGAAGGCGCGGGCTGCAGGGGAGGCAATTACATGATGCGAATTGCATTTGCTGCGATGCTAGTACCATCGCTTGTTTCCGCTCAGGGCGCTTGGGTAGACCAGTCGTATATTCAACAATGTTTTTCTCAGACGCAGCATGGCGATAGCTTGTCATCATGTCTCGGTACAGCTGCCAATGCCTGCCAAACTATACCGGGAAATGAAACAACCCTTGGCATCACCGAGTGTATTCAAGCCGAAACCCAAATTTGGGATTCATTTCTAAACGAACAGTATAAACAGCGTCGAGCAGAACTGGCTGAACAAAGTCCCGAACTTTCGGACCAGTTGCGAGATGCTCAACGCGCATGGATCGGGTTTCGGGATGCTGAATGTGCTCTGGCCTACGGCATATGGTCTGATGGAACGATACGCTCGATTGTTGCCGCAAATTGCCTGCTGACCGAAACCGCTGAACGCGCTGTGGAATTGCGCGACTTGGGGAAGATGGAATGAAAATAAAATCCAAAGCCATACCAACCTCTGAGGGGTTTAAGGCGAACCGAGCCGCACATCTGGATGCGCTGGCACATATTGCGGATGCCGCCGAAGCGGCCCGCATGGGTGGCGGTGAAAAATCGCGGACGCGGCATGAATCGCGGGGCAAGATGCTGCCGCGTCGTCGGGTGGCGAACCTGCTCGATCCGGGTTCTCCGTTCTTGGAAATCGGCGCGACGGCGGCGCATGGGATGTATGGGGATGCCGCGCCCTGTGCTGGGGTGATCGCCGGGATTGGCCGGGTGCAAGGGCGCGAGGTCATGGTGGTGTGCAATGACGCCACAGTAAAGGGCGGCACCTATTATCCGATGACGGTCAAGAAACACCTCCGCGCGCAGGAGATTGCCGAGGAAAATCATCTGCCCTGCATCTATCTGGTCGACAGTGGCGGTGCGAACCTGCCCAATCAGGATGAGGTTTTCCCTGACCGCGATCACTTTGGCCGCATCTTCTATAATCAGGCGCGGATGAGCGCGAAGGGGATTGCTCAGATCGCCGTTGTAATGGGGTCGTGTACGGCGGGCGGGGCTTACGTTCCGGCGATGTCCGACGTGACGATCATCGTGAAAGAGCAGGGGACGATCTTTTTGGCCGGACCGCCTTTGGTCAAGGCTGCGACGGGGGAGGTTGTGACAGCCGAAGATCTGGGTGGCGGCGATGTGCATACGCGCCTGTCCGGTGTGGCGGATTATCTGGCCGAGGATGATGCGCATGCGTTGGCCTTGGCTCGGCGGGCCGTCGGGTCGTTGGGGGGTTCCGGGCTGAAGCCTGGCCTACAGTTCGAAACACCGGAAGAGCCTGCCTATGATCCCGAGGAAATTTTGGGCGTAGTTCCGGCCGATCTGCGGACGCCCTATGATATACGCGAGGTGATTGCGCGGCTGGTCGATGGCTCTCGGTTCGACGAGTTCAAACCGCGATTTGGTGAGACGCTGGTGACCGGTTTTGCCCATGTCAAAGGTTGCCCGGTCGGGATCATTGCCAACAACGGTGTGTTGTTTTCTGAGGCCGCGCAGAAGGGTGCGCATTTTGTCGAACTGTGCTCGCAGCGCAAAACCCCGCTGGTCTTCCTGCAGAACATCACCGGCTTCATGGTCGGCCGCAAATACGAAAACGAAGGCATCGCGCGGCACGGGGCCAAGATGGTGACGGCGGTGGCGACGACGAGCGTTCCAAAGATCACAATGCTTGTCGGAGGGTCCTTCGGAGCTGGAAACTACGGCATGGCAGGACGCGCCTATCAGCCTCGGTTCCTGTGGACTTGGCCGAATTCGCGTATCTCAGTGATGGGGGGCGAGCAAGCTGCAGGTGTCCTAGCGACTGTCAAACGCGACGGGATCGAACGACAGGGCGGCACATGGTCGGCTGAGGAAGAAGCTGAATTCAAGCGCCCGACGCTGGGCATGTTCGAAGAACAATCCCACCCGCTTTACGCTTCGGCCCGGCTCTGGGATGACGGCATCATCGACCCGCGCAAAAGCCGCGACGTGCTGGCCCTATCGCTGAGCGCCGCGCTGAACGCCCCGATTGAGGAGACACGTTTCGGCGTGTTCAGGATGTAAGATGAGCGTTTCATTGAATGAAGTACTGGCCCGCTACCCGGGCGCGCAGACCTTCAAGTTTGGAGACAGCGCATCGCTAAGCGCCGAGCTGCTGGCGTTGGTAAGATTAGGCCGAAAAACGGCGACATGTGGTGCTTTGCGAGACTACCCCGAAGGCAGTGCAGATATTCCGGTCGTTGGGCGTCAGGATATTGCGCTGGAATGGGATGATCGCCCCGCTTTGGTGATCGAAACGGTCGAGGTCTCGACCTGCCGATATTGCGATGTGACCGAAGACTTTGCGTTGGCCGAGGGTGAGAATGAAACGCTTGAGGGATGGCGCGAGGATCATCGCCGGTATTTCGAACGCAATGGCGGGTTCGATCCCGAGATGGAATTGCTGTGCGAACGCTTCCGTCTTGTCGAAGATCTGGCGGTTAAGGGGTAAGCTATGTTTAACAAAATCCTGATTGCCAACCGCGGCGAGATCGCCTGCCGGGTCATGGAAACTGCTCAGAAGATGGGCGTATCTTGTGTGGCTGTGTATTCGGATGCTGATGCATCGGCCAAGCATGCACAAATGGCGGATGAAGCGGCGCATATTGGTGGCGCGGCCCCAGCCGAAAGCTATCTGAAGGGTGATGTGATCATTCAGGCGGCGCTGGATACAGGAGCGCAGGCGATCCATCCTGGTTATGGCTTCTTGTCCGAAAACCCGGATTTTGTGGATGCAGTCGAGGCTGCAGGTCTGACCTTCATCGGGCCATCGGCGGACGCGATCCGCAAGATGGGCCTTAAGGATGCAGCCAAGGTATTGATGGAGGACGCAGGAGTTCCCGTCGTCCCCGGCTATCATGGCAACAATCAGGACCCCGAACATCTGGCTGGCGCGGCAGATACCATCGGGTACCCCGTTTTGATCAAGGCCGTTGCAGGTGGTGGTGGCAAGGGGATGCGGCTGGTCGAGGCGCCCGAGGAGTTCTCGGCTGCATTGGACAGCGCGCGCGGTGAGGCAAAGACGGCGTTCGGTAACGATGCTGTACTTGTCGAGAAATTCGTCGCCAAGCCCCGCCATATCGAGGTGCAGGTGTTCGGCGATGGCACCCATGCGGTGCATCTGTTTGAACGCGACTGCTCGTTGCAGCGGCGACATCAGAAAGTGATCGAAGAGGCCCCAGCCCCTGGAATGACTGCCGAGATGCGTGAGGCGATGGGGCAGGCGGGCGTGCGTGCGGCTGAGGCGATTGGCTACAAAGGTGCAGGGACGGTTGAGTTCATCGTCGATGCCTCGGACGGGCTGCGCCCGGATCGGTTCTGGTTCATGGAGATGAACACGCGCCTGCAAGTCGAGCACCCGGTGACCGAGGCCATTACCGGCGTTGATCTGGTCGAATGGCAGTTGCGCGTAGCAGCGGGTGAAAGCCTGCCGAAGCGGCAGGGCGATTTGTCGATCCGCGGGCATTCCTTTGAGGCGAGGCTTTATGCCGAAGATGTGCCCAAAGGCTTTCTGCCTGCGACGGGTACGCTGACTCATCTACAGTTCCCGGAAGGCTGCCGTGCCGACAGTGGCGTGCGCGCCGGGGATACGATCAGCCCATGGTACGACCCTATGATCGCCAAGGTCGTGGTGCATGGCCCGACACGCGCGGTCGCTTTGGAAAATCTCCACCGGACCTTGCGCCAGACCGAGGTCGCCGGGACTGTCACAAATCTCGCCTTCCTTGGTGCTCTGACGCGGCACAGCGGGTTTGCGTCGGGCGACGTGGATACCGGGCTGATCGGGCGGGATCTTGATGATCTGGTGCAGGAAGCTGGCGTAAGCAACGCTTCGGCGGTGGCTGCGGCGATGACGGCGTTGGGTCTGGCCGAGACGGTCTCTGAAACGGGCTTTACGCTATGGGCACCGTTACATCGCGCTGTGCAGTTACTGCGGGACGGAGAGGTTGTTGATCTGGATGTCCAGGTCGAAGGCCCGGATCGGCAGATTTGGGAGATCGAAGGTGCGCAGCTTGTTGCGCGGCGGCGTGGCGCTGGCTGGACCATCGATGGGACACCCATGCCCAATGTTGTCATGGCCGGGTCACAGGTCACTGTATTCGACGACTATGGGCAGGTATTTGAGGTCATTGACCCTCTGGACCGCGATGCCAGTGCTGCAGGTGACACCAACGTGATCGAGGCGCCGATGCCCGGGCTGGTCAAGGCCGTCTTCGCCTCGGCGGGGCAGGAGGTGAAAGAGGGCGACCGGCTGGCCATTCTGGAAGCCATGAAGATGGAGCATTCTCTATTAGCCGCCCGCGATGGCGTGGTTGCAGAAGTGCTGGCCGAAGCGGGGGCACAGGTCGAGGCAGGTGCGGCGTTGGTTCGGTTGGCCGAGGATTGATCTGTTCGGCCCGTGGATTGAGTGGCAAAGTCGGGCCATCCGCAATTGAAACGATAAGAAACCGGGAAGGGATGCGCTGATGAAAGAACGGGTCGAAATATTCGAGGTCGGGCCACGCGACGGCCTGCAGAACGAACAGCGCGAGATCCCGGTGGCCGAGAAGGTCGCCTTGGTCGATTGCCTCAGCCGGGCCGGTTTCAACCGGATCGAAGTTGCCAGTTTTGTCTCACCGAAATGGGTCCCGCAAATGGCGGGCAGCGGTGAAGTTATGGCTGGAATCACACGGACCGAAGGCGTGCGGTACGCTGCGCTGACGCCGAATATGCGCGGGTATGAGGACGCGTTGGCAGCCAAGGCAGATGAGATCGCGGTGTTTGCTTCGGCGTCCGAGGGATTCTCGAAAGCGAACATAAACGCGACGATTGCCGAATCCATCGAACGGTTTGTGCCCATTCTCGAAGCGGCACGACATATTGATCTGCCCGTCCGGGGCTATGTCTCGTGCGTGACCGACTGTCCCTATGACGGCCCGACCCCACCCGAGAAGGTGGCCGAGGTGGCGGACGCGCTGTTTGCCCATGGCTGCTATGAGATTTCGCTGGGGGACACGATTGGGCAGGGGACGCCGGACAAGATTGCTCATATGCTGCTGGCGGTGCGCGAACGAGTGCCGGTTACCCGGCTTGCAGGTCATTTTCATGACACCAACAGGCGGGCAATCGACAACATAGACGCTTCGCTTGCCTTGGGTGTGCGGGTATTTGATACCGCCGTGGGCGGGCTGGGTGGTTGCCCTTATGCGCCGGGTGCGGCCGGTAATGTCGCAACCGAAGCTGTGGCCGCACATCTGGAACGGTTGGGATATGAGACCGGTCTGGATGTGCCGGTTCTGGAACAGGCGGCGCGCATGGCGCGGGCAATGCGGGCGGAATAAGACATGTTCGAGACCATTACGCTGAACACAGACGCGCGTGGCGTGGCCACTCTGACGCTGGATCGACCCGAGAAGCACAACGCACTGTCGGCGCAGATGATTGCAGAGCTAACCCAGGCCGCTGGGCAATTGGCAAATGATGATGCGGTGCGGGTGGTGGTTCTGGCCGCCTCGGGCAAGAGCTTTTGCGCCGGGGGAGATCTGGGTTGGATGCAGGCGCAGATGGCTGCCGATCCCGAGACGCGTTTTGCCGAAGCGCGCAAGCTGGCTGAGATGCTGAATGCCTTAAATACGCTGCCCAAACCCTTGATCGGCGCGTTGCAGGGAAACGCGTTTGGTGGAGGTGTCGGGATGGCCTCGGTCTGCGATGTGGCGATCGGTGTGGAAAGCCTGAAGATGGGTCTGACCGAGACGCGGCTTGGCCTGATCCCGGCGACGATTGGACCCTATGTCATTGCCCGAATGGGCGAAGCACGGTCGCGGCGCGTCTTTATGTCTGCCCGCCTGTTCGAAGCGGCGGAAGCGGTCGAACTGGGCCTGTTGACCCGCGAGGTGCCCGCTGTGGCGTTGGCCGAGGCGGTCGAAGCTGAGGTGCTTCCCTATCTGTCCTGTGCACCCGGTGCGGTGTCTTCGGCCAAGCAGCTGATCCAGTCACTTGGGCCGCGAATTGATGACGCGGTGATTGACCACACCATTCGACAGCTTGTCGCGCGTTGGGAAACTGATGAGGCGCAAGAGGGAATCGGCGCCTTTTTCGACAAACGAAAACCTGCATGGATTAGTTAGGTTTAGCCGATCACTTTGTTCCAGAAGTGTTCTCCGCAATCGCCCGCTGGATGATTGTAACAATGCCGACCTGCGCGTTTCTGTTCGGTTGACCCTCTGACCCCACAGGGATAGAGAATGTCCAGTCAAATCGCCAATTGACGGCGCACCCTTTCGGGACTTGCGCAGGAAAGGAGCTATACGTGGAAGACCTGCTGCGGGAGTACCTCCCGATTCTGGTGTTTCTGGCCGTTGCCGTAGGCCTTGGAATCGTACTGATTCTGGCTGCTGTGGTCCTGGCTGTCCGCAATCCCGACCCCGAAAAGGTCAGCGCCTATGAATGTGGCTTCAACGCATTCGACGATGCGCGGATGAAATTCGACGTCCGATTCTATCTGGTCGCGATTCTCTTCATCATCTTTGATCTGGAAATCGCCTTCCTGTTCCCCTGGGCCGTTGGCTTCAAAGACATCAGCGATGTTGGGTTCTGGTCGATGATGGTGTTCCTGGCGGTGCTGACCATCGGCTTTGCCTATGAATGGAAGAAAGGGGCCCTGGAATGGGAGTGATGACGGGCGCAAACACCGCCGGCGTCGACAAGGAAGTCGCCACCCAGGCCCTGAACGCAGAACTGCAGGACAAGGGGTTTCTGCTGACCTCGACCGAAGACATCATCAACTGGGCGCGGACCGGTAGCTTGCACTGGATGACCTTTGGTCTGGCCTGCTGCGCGGTAGAGATGATGCACACGTCGATGCCACGGTATGACGCGGAACGGTTCGGCATCGCGCCTCGTGCGTCTCCGCGCCAGTCTGATGTGATGATCGTCGCTGGAACGCTGACCAACAAGATGGCCCCGGCGCTGCGCAAGGTTTATGACCAGATGCCCGAGCCGCGCTATGTGATCTCGATGGGCTCCTGCGCGAATGGCGGTGGGTACTATCACTATTCCTATTCGGTCGTTCGTGGCTGTGATCGGGTTGTTCCGGTGGACATCTACGTGCCCGGCTGCCCTCCAACCGCTGAGGCGTTGTTGTATGGACTGATGCAGCTGCAACGCAAAATCCGCCGAACCGGCACCATCGTACGCTGAGGGAGAGGTAGATGAGCGAAGCACTCAAAGAACTCGGCGCTCAGTTGGAGCTGAAACGTGCAGATTGCGTTCTGGCCTGGGATGTGACCCATGGCGAGCTGAACGTCGATGTGGCTCCTTCGAATCTGGTGGAATTCATTGAGTTTCTCAAAAGTGACCGGACCTGCCAGTTCTCGACCCTGGTTGACATCACCGGCGTCGACTACCCCGAACGGGCCAAGCGGTTCGATGTGGTCTACCACTTCCTGTCAATGTATCAGAACCAGCGCATTCGCTTGCGAGTCTCGATCCGAGAAGATGACATGGTGCCTTCAATCGTGGACGTGCACCCCTCTGCCAATTGGTTCGAGCGCGAGGTGTTCGACATGTTCGGCATCCTGTTCTCAGGTCATCCAGACTTGCGACGCATCCTTACGGATTATGGTTTCCGCGGCTATCCGCTGCGCAAGGATTTCCCGACCACTGGCTATACTGAAGTCCGCTATGACGAAGCGCAAAAGCGCGTGGTCTACGAACCGGTCTCATTGGTTCAGGAATACCGTCAATTTGATTTCATGTCCCCGTGGGAAGGTGCGAACTACATTCTTCCGGGGGATGAAAAACAGGAGTCGTAAGTCATGGAGTTCCTGATCTGGATTGCCGTCACGGTTGCCACGATTATCCCGATGCTGAAGCTGCTACCGCATTTCGGGATCGAGAAATACTGGGTCGTAGCCTGCGTCATCCCGATTGGAACGCTGATCCTGATTTGGATCATGGCCATGAAACTGCAAGAGATGGAGCGCCGCTGATGGGTCTGGGGGAACTGATTGCGTTGGGGGCGCTTGGGGTTCTGCTGGCTGGGGCCGCTGCCAAGGCAGCTGAGGCGGAAAAAGTCCGGGTACGGGCCGAAGCGAAGAAGAAACGAGGGCGTTGATGGACGGCTCAAGATACGATGACGGCAGCACGGACGCGCTGAGCGGAGAACAGAAGATCCGCAACTTCAACATTAACTTCGGCCCGCAACACCCTGCGGCGCACGGAGTTCTGCGACTTGTACTTGAGCTGGACGGCGAGATCGTCGAACGTTGCGACCCGCATATCGGCCTATTGCACCGTGGTACCGAAAAGCTGATGGAAAGTCGGACGTATCTGCAGAATCTGCCGTATTTCGACCGTCTTGATTACGTGGCACCGATGAACCAGGAACATGCCTGGTGTCTGGCCATCGAAAAACTGACCGGTGTTGAAGTACCGCGTCGCGGCTCTTTGATCCGCGTTTTGTATTCCGAGATCGGTCGTATTCTTAACCACCTGCTGAACGTGACTACTCAGGCCATGGACGTTGGCGCGCTGACCCCGCCTCTGTGGGGATTTGAAGAGCGTGAAAAGCTGATGGTGTTCTACGAGCGTGCCTGTGGTGCCCGCCTGCACGCTGCCTATTTCCGCCCCGGTGGCGTCCATCAGGACCTGCCGCCGGAATTGCTGGATGATATCGAGGCGTGGAGCCACGAGTTCCCCGCCGTTCTGGACGACATCGACGGTCTGCTGACCGAAAACCGCATCTTCAAACAGCGCAACGCCGATATTGGTGTCGTGACCGAGGATGACATTCAGAAATACGGCTTCTCGGGCGTAATGGTGCGCGGATCGGGGCTGGCATGGGACCTGCGCCGCGCGCAGCCCTATGAATGCTATGACGAGTTCGAGTTCCAGATTCCCGTCGGAAAGAACGGCGATTGCTATGACCGCTATCTGGTGCGCATGGAAGAGATGCGCCAGTCGCTGCTGATCATCCGTCAGGCCATCGCCAAAATCCGCGACTGTCCCGGAGACGTTCTGGCGCGCGGAAAGATCACCCCGCCGAAACGGTCGGACATGAAGACCTCGATGGAAAGCCTGATCCATCACTTCAAGCTTTATACCGAAGGCTTCCACGTCCCCGCGGGCGAAGTCTACGCCGCCGTCGAAGCTCCCAAGGGCGAGTTCGGCGTATATCTGGTCGCCGACGGCACCAACAAGCCCTACCGCGCCAAACTCCGCGCGCCGGGGTTCCTGCACTTGCAAGCCATGGACCACGTCGCCGGAGGCCACCAACTGGCCGACGTCGCCGCGATTATCGGCACCATGGACGTCGTATTTGGAGAAATTGACCGCTAATGCTCCGCCGTCTTCACGCCGAACAACCCGAAAGCTTCGCCTTCACCGCTGCTAACCAGCAATGGGCCGAAGCGCAAATAACCAAATATCCCGAGGGGCGTCAGGCCAGTGCGGTCATCCCGCTGCTGTGGCGCGCGCAGGAGCAGGAGGGATGGCTGAGCCGTCCGGCGATCGAATCCGTCGCCGACATGCTTGGTATGGCCTATATCCGCGTTCTTGAGGTTGCCTCGTTCTACTTCATGTTCCAACTGCAGCCGGTTGGTTCGGTTGCGCATATTCAGGTCTGCGGCACGACCTCCTGTATGATCTGCGGGGCCGAAGATCTGATTGCGGTTTGCAGGGAAAAGATCGCTGCAAAGCCGCATGAACTGTCTGCTGATGGCAAGCTGAGCTGGGAAGAGGTGGAATGCCTCGGATCTTGCACCAATGCCCCGATGGCGCAGATCGGTAAGGATTACTACGAAGATCTGACGACCGAGAGCTTTGGCAAGATTCTCGACGATCTGGTGGCGGGCAAAGTGCCGACTCCGGGTCCTCAGAACGGGCGCTATGCGGCGGAACCCCTCAAAGGGCTGACAAGCCTGACAGAATATGACAGCGGCAGAACGCAGTATAACGCCAGCGTCCAGCTAGCGAGCGATCTGGGTGATACCGTCAAGCGCATCGACGGGACCGAGGTTCCGATCCTGACCCCGTGGCTGGGCAAGGATGGCAAAGCAGCAGCGACCAAAGCCGCGCCGAAGCCACCCAAAGCGCCGACCCCCGCGAAACCTGCTGTGAAACAGGCCGCAGAAGCGAAAGCAGCGAAAGAGGATCAGCCGGAAACGCTGAAAGAAGCGCGGGGTGGCAAGCCGGATGATCTCAAGATGCTCAAGGGCGTTGGTCCGAAGCTGGAAGAAACCCTGAACGGGCTGGGCTTTTATCATTATGACCAGATCGCTGCATGGACGCCTGAGCAGGTGGCCTGGGTCGATGCACGGCTGAAATTCAAAGGCCGGATCGAGCGGGACGGGTGGATCGAACAAGCCGCGAAACTGGCTGCAGGTGAAGAAACCGAGTTTGCCAAACGTGCCAAAGAAGACGGCACTTACGAAGATTAAACGAGTGCCCGCCTAGGGCATCAGGACAAGATGGATACGGACAAGGAACTGGCCATAGCCCGCAAGGGCCGACATATCGGCATCGTCATTGCGGTGACGATGGTGATTTGGCTTGGAATGACCTTGTTCATTGGCCCTGCAATCGGATTGCCGGGGCGTTATGCGCTGCTGTTTGATTTTGCCGCTTTGGCAGGATTCATCTATGCGGGCGTCAACATATTTCAACTCTGGCGCATGCGTCAGGACAGCCAAAGGTAACACGCGATGCTGAAGGATCAGGACAGGATCTTTACCAACATCTACGGGATGCATGAGCGCACGTTGAAAGGCGCGCAGGCCCGCGGGCATTGGGACGGCACCGCTGGCCTGATCGAGAAAGGCCGCGACTGGATCATCCAGACAATGAAAGACTCAGGTCTGCGCGGCCGTGGTGGTGCGGGTTTCCCGACCGGTCTGAAATGGTCTTTCATGCCCAAGGAAAGCGATGGTCGCCCGGCTTATCTGGTGGTGAACGCGGATGAATCCGAACCCGGGACGTGCAAAGACCGCGAGATTATGCGTCATGATCCGCACACGCTGATCGAGGGGTGCCTGATCGCGTCTTTCGCAATGAACGCGCATACTTGCTACATCTACCTGCGCGGCGAATACATCCGCGAGCGTGAGGCTCTGCAGGCCGCGATTGACGAAGCCTATGACGCGGGTCTGCTCGGGAAGAATGCTGCTGGTTCCGGCTGGGATTTCGACCTGTTCCTGCATCACGGCGCTGGGGCTTATATCTGCGGCGAGGAAACTGCTCTGATCGAAAGCCTTGAGGGCAAGAAGGGTATGCCGCGCATGAAGCCTCCGTTTCCGGCGGGAGCGGGTCTTTATGGCTGCCCGACCACGGTGAACAATGTGGAATCGATTGCCGTTGTGCCCACGATTCTGCGGCGCGGTGCCGACTGGTTCGCAGGCTTTGGCCGTCAGAACAACGCGGGCACCAAGCTGTTTGCGATCTCGGGCCATGTGAACAACCCCTGTGTCGTCGAAGAGGCGATGTCGATCTCCTTCGAAGAGCTGATTGAAACCCATTGCGGCGGCATTCGTGGCGGCTGGGACAATCTGCTGGCGGTAATACCCGGCGGGTCTTCGGTGCCATGCGTGCGCGGTGAGAACATGCGCGACGCGATCATGGATTTTGACTATCTGCGCGGAGAACTGGGTTCGGGTCTGGGCACGGCAGCGGTCATCGTGATGGACAGGTCCACCGACATCATCAAGGCAATCTGGCGGTTGTCGAAGTTCTACAAGCACGAAAGTTGCGGCCAGTGTACGCCATGTCGTGAAGGCACTGGTTGGATGATGCGCGTGATGGACCGTCTTGTACGCGGTGAAGCCGAACTGGAAGAGATCGACATGCTGTTTGACGTCACCAAACAGGTTGAAGGCCACACAATCTGCGCCCTTGGCGATGCAGCCGCTTGGCCGATCCAAGGTCTGATCCGCAATTTCCGAGAAGAAATAGAGGACCGCATCAAGGCCCAGAAATCGGGCCGCATGGGTGCGATGGCAGCGGAGTAAAATCGATGGAAGTCTATGCCGAATATTCCCACGCGATCGCCGCTTTGGTGATCTTTACCCTGATCGTTCTGTTCATGTCGCCGTTCTCGGCGCTTGCAAAAGCGGGCAAGGGGCTGGCACCGGGGGCCACTCCGGATCAGGATTATTCGGACAGGGCCTATCGTTTGAACCGCGCTTATCTGAACGGCACTGAAACTCTGCCTGCCTTTTTGACTGTTACAGTCGCGGCGATCCTGTTGGGGGCCAGCCCGTTCTGGGTGAACCTGCTGGCCTCAATAGCGCTGCTGGCGAGGCTTGTTATGTTGGTGATTCACCTGCGCGGGATCGGCAAGCCGCATAGCGGGGTCCGGTCTGTTGCTTATGTGGTTGGATGGGCCTGCATGTTCATTCTTGGCTTTATTGCGTTGGTGGCCGCGTTTTGATCCAGCCCGAAGGATATCATCTGGCCGAGTTGAATGTCGGCCGTTTGTTGGCGCCAACAGACGATCCGCGCGTGGCTGAATTCATGGCCAACCTGGATCGCGTCAACGGGCTTGGCAAGCGGATGTCCGGCTTTGTCTGGATGATGGAAGGGTCCGGAGAACCGGGAACAGGCAACACCGAAAACAGCATCGGGGATGATCCGCAATTCGTCGCGAACCTGACGGTTTGGGAAGACGTCGCCAGCCTTGAGAAATTTGTTTGGGGGACTATCCACAAACAGTTCTACGAGCGTCGGCAAGAGTGGTTCGAAATCCTTGGCGAACAACATTTTGTCATGTGGTGGGTGCGGGAAGGGCACCTCCCCAGTTTGGCCGAAGCGCTGGATCGTCTGGAAAAGCTGCGCTCGGAAGGACCCGGCGAGCATGCCTTTGGGTGGGCAGAATTGAAACAGGCCAGCAAGTGGCGCGACAATCGTTGCGTACAGGTCGCGGCGGAGTGAACGGGATGTTGATTCATACGCTTTCTCCTGCGCATCAGCGGATGCCACAAGCGCCAGCCACGAAACAGGAGTGGTCATGATGGCGAAGCGCGTATTTGTAATGACAATGGTATTGGTGGGAAGCTTACTTGTATCTGCCTGCGGTACAGCGAAATCGAGGGCGACCCGCGTGGCGTTTGACGGCATTTTCTTCAACGCCAACGCTAAACACGTGGATAAGAAGACGACGCCTACCGATTTCACTGTGACTGTGAATGGCGTTTCGCAGTCATTGGAAGGCGCACGCGAAGCGGGCCGCTATGAGGCGACAAAATTCTGCATTCAGAATTTTGGATCGTCCAGAATTGTATGGAAGGTTGGGCCGGAGACCGAGCCGCAAAATCTACGGATCGAAAACGATAAGCTGACATATGCCGGAAGCTGTCAGCGACCATGAGCCACCGTACCGCATATCACGGCAAAACCCATGGGCTGTTATTGCATAGCAGCCCGGCTGACCGCCGTCTTGGGAATCCCAAGACGAAAGGAAATGTCATGACTGTTGTACGACTTCTGGCCGCGATTTGCGCGATTTCGATGCCTGTAATGGCCGAAGCCAAACCACCCTTGAGGGATGTCAAAGAGATCGACAACGAACTCTACTACATCGCGATCGCAAATGAGATTTCGGAGTACTGTCCGTCGATCAGCGGGCGTCGACTTAAGGCGATTGGGGTGATGTGGGATCTGCGGTCCAAGGCGAACAAACTGGGATATTCGGACAAGGAAATCCGCGCCTATGTGGACTCGGATGCCGAGAAAGACAGGATGCGTGCCAAGGGTGAGGCATATCTGACCCAAAACGGCGTGTCTTATGAAAATCCCAATTCTTTCTGCACGTTGGGGCGGAAAGAGATTGAAAGAAACAGCGCCATCGGCGTGTATTTGAGGGCGAACTAGCGATGTCTGACCTCCGCAAAGTCAATATCGACGGGCAGGAAATCGAAGTCGATGGCGCGATGACACTGATCCAGGCCTGCGAGCAGGCCGGGGTCGAGGTGCCGCGCTTTTGCTATCACGAGCGTCTGTCGATTGCCGGGAACTGCCGGATGTGTCTGGTCGAGGTCGTGGGCGGCCCGCCGAAACCGGCGGCCTCCTGCGCGATGCAGGTGCGCGATCTGCGTCCGGGTCCGGAAGGGCAGGCACCGGTGGTCAAGACGAACTCGCCCATGGTCAAGAAGGCCCGCGAAGGGGTGATGGAGTTTCTGCTGATCAACCACCCGCTGGATTGCCCGATCTGCGATCAGGGCGGTGAGTGTGACCTGCAGGATCAGGCCATGGCCTATGGTCTGTCAGGGACGCGCTTCAAAGAAGCCAAGCGTGCCGTGGATGATCTGGACCTTGGTCCGCTGGTTGGCACCGCGATGACTCGCTGCATCAGTTGTACTCGTTGCGTGCGCTTCACCACAGAGGTCGCCGGGATCACCCAGATGGGTCAGACCGGACGCGGCGAAGATGCCGAGATCACCTCGTACCTGAACCAGACGCTGGATTCGAACCTGCAGGGCAACATCATCGATCTGTGCCCGGTAGGGGCGTTGACCTCGAAGCCATATGCATTCACCGCTCGCCCTTGGGAACTGACCAAAACCGAGAGTATCGACGTGATGGACGCTTTGGGCTCAAGCATCCGTGTAGATACCAAAGGGCGTGAAGTGATGCGCTTTCTGCCGCGCAACCATGACGGTGTGAACGAGGAATGGATCAGCGACAAGACCCGCTTTGTCTGGGACGGCTTACGGCGTCAGCGACTGGACAGGCCTTATGTGCGCGAAAACGGCAAGCTGCGTCCTGCCACATGGCCAGAAGCACTGAACAAAGCTGCTGAGGTTCTTAAGGGGGCCGAGAAACCGGCTGGGATCGTAGGTGATCTGGCTTCGGTTGAGGCCATCTATGCGCTGAAACAGATGATCGAAGGGCAAGGCGGTATCGTTGAGTGCCGCACCGACGGCGCCAAACTGCCTGCGGGTAACCGAGCAGCCTATGCCGGGACCGCGGCAATCGAAGATATTGATGCAGCTGAACGTATCCTGTTGATCGGGACCAACCCGCGTGACGAGGCTCCGGTTTTGAATGCTCGTATCCGCAAGGCCTGGGCACACGGCGCCGAGGTGGCCTTGGTCGGGCCTGCCGTCGATCTGACCTATGAGTATCACCATGTAGGCAGCGACCGTGCCGCGCTGCAGACCATCGTTGATATGGGTGGTGATGATGAGATCAAGAGCAAGCGCTCTCTTGTCATCGTCGGGCAGGGCGCGCTACAGGAGGCCGATGGCTCTGCCGTTCTGGCCGCCGCGCAAGCCATTGCAAGCAATACCGAAAGTGGGCTGATCGTTCTGCACACCGCGGCATCGCGCGTAGGTGCGATGGATGTGGATGCGACCAACGAAAGTGGCATGGAGGCGGTCAACGCGGCCGATGTGATCTATAACCTCGGTGCTGACGAAGTCGAGATCGGCGAGGGTGCTTTTGTGATCTATCAGGGCAGTCACGGCGATCGTGGCGCGCACCGCGCAGATGTGATCCTGCCGGGGGCGGCTTACACAGAAGAAAACGGTCTGTTCGTGAACACCGAAGGGCGTCCTCAACTCGCCATGCGCGCAGGCTTTGCACCGGGAGAGGCCAAGGAAAACTGGGCAATCCTAAGGGCGTTGTCTGCCGAGCTGGGGGCTACTCTGCCCTACGATACATTGGCTCAGTTGCGCACCTCCTTGCTCGAATCTGTTCCGCATCTGGCGCGCATTGATGAGGTGATTGAGAATGAAGCAGCGGCGCTACAAGCCGGAAAATTGGGAGAAGCCAGCTTCCGCAATGCAATCAAGGATTTCTACCTGACCAACCCGATTGCCCGCGCCTCGCAATTGATGGCCGAACTATCGGCACAGGCGCAGACCCGCAAGACTGAGAAGATTGCGGCTGAATGAACCAGAAACGTTTCATATCGCAGACGTACGCGGTGCCCGGGTGGCAGATAGCCGCGCCGGATTTGCGTGTGAAATTGAAGATTAAGGGTGGCGTACAGACGGCAGATGCTGTTTACACCAACGCGCCGACCCAGCCGCAGATTGCGCAGGCATCTGGCCTTTGCATCGCACGCGGAAACCAAAATACCCACGGTGTGAGGACCAATGGCTGACTTCTTTAACACCCCAGGCGGAATAGCCATCATCATTCTGGCGCAAGTGCTTGCTGTTGTTGCGTTCGTGATGATCTCGCTGTTGTTCCTCGTTTACGGCGACCGCAAGATCTGGGCCGCCGTCCAGATGCGTCGCGGCCCCAACGTTGTCGGCGTATACGGCCTGCTGCAATCGGTGGCGGACGCACTGAAATATGTGGTGAAAGAGGTCGTCATTCCCGCAGGTGCCGACCGTACGGTGTTTATCCTCGCACCATTGACCAGTTTTGTCCTCGCGATGATCGCCTGGGCGGTGATCCCGTTCAACGATGGCTGGGTCCTGTCGGACATCAACGTCGCCATCCTCTATGTCTTCGCAGTCTCATCGCTTGAGGTTTATGGCGTGATTATGGGTGGTTGGGCGTCGAACTCAAAGTATCCATTCCTTGGGTCGCTGCGCTCTGCCGCGCAGATGATTTCATACGAGGTATCCATCGGTCTGATCATCATCGGCATCATCATCTCGACCGGTTCGATGAACTTTGGTGATATCGTCCGCGCACAGGATGGCTCGTTCGGATTCTTCAGCTGGTACTGGCTGCCGCATTTCCCGATGGTGTTCCTGTTTTTCATCTCGGCATTGGCTGAAACCAACCGTCCACCCTTCGATCTGCCCGAGGCGGAATCGGAACTGGTTGCAGGCTATCAGGTCGAATACTCGGCCACGCCTTTCCTGCTTTTCATGGCTGGTGAATACATCGCCATCTTCCTGATGTGTGCTCTGACCACACTGCTGTTCTTTGGCGGCTGGCTGTCCCCGATCCCAGGCCTGCCTGACGGCGTATTGTGGATGGTTGCCAAGATGGCGTTCTTCTTCTTCATCTTCGCGATGGTCAAGGCGATCACACCCCGCTACCGCTATGACCAGTTGATGCGCCTGGGTTGGAAAGTGTTCTTGCCGTTCAGCCTCGTCTGGGTCGTCTTCGTGGCCTTCGCGGCGAAATTCGACTGGTTCTGGGGCGCGTTTGCCCGTTGGAGCGTAGGAGGCTGATATGACTCAAATCGACTACACCCGCGCCGCCAAGTATTTCCTGCTGCAGGACTTCTGGGTCGGAATGAAATTGGGCTTGAAATACTTCTTCGCCCCAAAAGCCACCGTGAACTACCCGCATGAAAAGGGGCCCTTGTCCCCGCGGTTCCGGGGTGAACATGCCCTGCGCCGTTATCCGAACGGTGAGGAACGCTGCATCGCCTGCAAACTGTGCGAAGCGATCTGTCCTGCACAAGCCATCACCATCGATGCCGAGCCGCGCGAAGACGGAAGCCGCCGCACCACGCGCTATGACATCGACATGACCAAATGCATCTATTGCGGTTTCTGCCAGGAGGCATGTCCGGTTGATGCCATCGTCGAGGGCCCGAATTTCGAATTCGCCACCGAAACCCGGGAAGAGTTGTTCTACGACAAGCAGAAACTGCTGGATAATGGCGAACGCTGGGAAGCCGAAATCGCTCGCAATTTGGAAATGGACGCGCCGTACAGATGAGTGACAGTCCGACAAATCCGTTCGAGCTGATGATGAAGCAAGCTCAGGACATGGCCAAGGCGATGAACCCGGCGATGGAAAATTTCTCGCCCAAAGGGTTTGAGGCGTTGTGGCCGACCATGCCGAAAGAGGTCATGGAGATGATGTTCGGCAATACCGTCAACAAGGACGGGCTGGACGCCAAAACGCGCCTGCTGCTGACGCTGGCTGGGCTGACCTGTCAGGGCGCTCAGGCGGACTCGGCGGTGCGTCAGACCGTGCGCCACGCGCTGGAAGCTGGCGCCAAGAAACAAGAGATCGTGGAAACGATCGGTCAGATGTCGGTCTTTGCCGGCATCCCGGCCATGACCCGTGCGCTGGATCTGGCGCAAGAGGTCATGGGTGATAACGAGGATGAGGATCAATGACCGTCTTTGCCTTCTATCTGTTTGCCATCAGCGCCATCACCGGCGGGCTGTTCACGGTGATCAGCCGCCAGCCGGTGCATTCGGTGCTGTGGCTGATCCTGTCCTTTCTGTCCTCTGCGGGCCTGTTCGTGCTGCTGGGGGCCGAGTTCGTGGCGATGCTGCTGATTATCGTTTATGTCGGCGCGGTTGCGGTTCTGTTCCTCTTCGTGGTGATGATGCTGGATGTGGACTTTGCCGAGCTGAAGGCCGAGATGGCGCGCTACATGCCGCTGGCGCTGTTGATCGGATTGGTGATCCTGATGCAGTTCGTCATGGCCATCGGAGCATGGGACAGCGCGCAGGGTGCCGCCGCCAATCTGGCGCAGCCGGTACCGAGCGACCGCCACAACACTGAGGCGCTCGGCGTCATTCTATACGATCAATACTTCCTTCTGTTCCAACTGGCGGGCCTGATCCTGCTGGTGGCCATGATCGGTGCCATTGTGCTGACACTGCGCCACCGTCAGGACATCAAGCGTCAGGACATCATCGGCCAGATGATGCGCGACCCGGCCAAAGCGATGGAGTTGAAGGACGTGAAACCGGGGCAGGGACTTTGAGACGATGATCGGACTTGAACACTATCTTACGGTCGCGGCGACGCTGTTCGTCATCGGCATTTTCGGTCTCTTCCTGAACCGCAAGAACGTCATCATCCTGCTGATGAGCATCGAGTTGATGCTGCTGGCGGTGAATATCAACCTCGTGGCGTTCTCTAGTTTCCTCGGCGATCTGGTCGGGCAGGTCTTTACGCTGTTCGTGTTGACAGTTGCGGCGGCTGAGGCGGCGATTGGTCTTGCCATTCTGGTCTGCTTCTTCCGCAACCGTGGCACCATCGCGGTTGAAGACGTCAATATGATGAAGGGGTAAGAGAATATGGAAACCACCATCCTCTTTGCCCCGCTCGTGGGTGCGTTGATCTGCGGTTTTGGCTGGCGCTTCATTGGTGAGAAAGCCGCCATGTGGACCGCAACGGGCCTGCTGTTTCTGGCCTGCCTGCTCAGCTGGATCGTCTTCCTCTCATTTGACGGCCACACCCAGCAGATCGAGATCATGCGCTGGATCGAAAGTGGTTCGCTGTCGACAAGCTGGGCCATTCGTCTGGACCGTCTGACGGCGATCATGCTGATCGTGGTGACGACCGTTTCGGCGCTGGTTCACTTGTATTCATTCGGCTACATGGATCACGACCCGCAATGGCGTGAAGGCGAAAGCTATAAGCCGCGTTTCTTTGCCTATCTGTCGTTCTTCACCTTCGCCATGCTGATGCTGGTGACGGCGGACAATCTGGTTCAGATGTTCTTTGGCTGGGAAGGCGTGGGTGTCGCCTCGTACCTGCTGATCGGGTTTTATTATCGCAAGCCCAGCGCCAATGCAGCGGCGATGAAAGCGTTCATCGTGAACCGAGTGGGCGATTTCGGCTTTGCGCTTGGGATCTTCGCGCTGTTCTTCCTGACCGACAGCATCAATTTCTCAGACATATTCGCATCGGCCCCGGCATTGGCGGAGGAAAAACTGAGCTTCCTCTGGGGTGAGTGGACCGCGATCGAGGTGATCTGTGTTCTGCTGTTCATCGGCGCGATGGGTAAATCGGCGCAGTTGATACTACACACCTGGCTGCCGGATGCGATGGAAGGTCCGACCCCTGTGTCCGCGCTGATCCACGCTGCGACCATGGTTACCGCAGGTGTGTTCCTGGTCTGCCGTATGTCGCCGCTGATGGAGTTCGCACCGGGGGCCACCGGGTTCATAGCCTTCCTTGGCGCTTCGACTGCGTTTTTCGCAGCAACCGTGGGCTTAGTGCAGACCGATATCAAGCGGGTCATTGCGTATTCGACCTGTTCGCAATTGGGTTACATGTTTGTCGCCGCCGGCGTTGGCATGTACTCAGCCGCGATGTTCCATCTGCTGACGCACGCGTTCTTCAAGGCGCTGCTGTTCCTTGGTGCTGGTTCAGTGATCCATGCGATGCATCATGAGCAAGAGATGACCGAGTACGGCGGTCTGCGGAAGAAAATCCCCTATACGTTCTGGGCGATGATGATCGGCACGCTGGCCATTACCGGTGTTGGCATCCCGCTGACCACGTTTGGCTTCGCCGGCTTCCTGTCGAAGGATGCCATCATCGAAAGCGCCTTTGTAGGTGGCACAGGTTATGCCTTCTGGATGTTGGTGATCGCAGCGGTGTTCACCTCATTCTACAGCTGGCGTCTGATATTCCTGACCTTCTATGGCGAGCCGCGTGGCGACAAGCATACGCATGAGCACGCGCATGAAAGTCCGATGGTCATGCTGGTCCCGCTGGGGGTACTGTCTCTGGGCGCGGTGTTCTCGGGGATGCTGTGGTACAACCAGTTCTTCGGCTACACCGATAAAGTGGCCAAGTTCTACGGTATTCCGCTGGCGGAAGAAACTGGCGGTCATGGCGAAGTTGCCGCAGACGCATCTCATGGTGAGGCCAAGGCAGATGACGACCAAGGCGACGCGAAGGCTGATAAAGGCGAGGGTGGCTACAAGGCGGACAAAAAGCATGCCAGCTTTGGCGGTGAGCCAGGCGAAGGCGCGCTGTATATGGCACCTGACAACAATGTCCTGAACGATGCGCATGAGGCTCCGAAATGGGTCAAAGTATCGCCTTTTGTTGCTATGCTGCTGGGTTTTGTCGTCGCCTATTGGTTCTACATCGTGAACACGTCGCTGCCCGCTCGTCTGGCGGCGAACCAGCGGCCGCTGTACCTGTTTCTCAAGAATAAGTGGTACTTTGACGAGATCTACGACGCGATCTTTGTCAAACCTACCATTGCGCTGGGTCGGTTCCTGTGGAAACGCGGTGACGGCAACACGATTGATGGCTTCCTGAACGGGGTTTCGATGGGCGTCGTGCCCTTCTTTACCCGCCTCGCAGGCAAAGCTCAGACGGGTTACATCTTTACTTACGCCTTCTGGATGGTTTTGGGCATCGCCGCTCTTGTCACCTGGATGTCGATCGGCGGAGGCGCAAACTAATGGACAATATCCTATCTATTGTCACCTTCATCCCCGCCATCGCAGCAGGCATTCTGGCCCTGTTTCTGCATGGCGAGGACGTAGCCGCGCAGCGCAACGCCAAATGGGTTGCGCTGGTGGCCACAACCGTGACCTTTCTGGTCTCAATCGGCATCTATACCGGCTTTGATCCGTCCAACACCGGCTTCCAGATGGTGGAAGAGGGCGAGTGGCTGCTGGGCTTGAAGTACAAGATGGGTGTCGATGGTATCAGCGTTCTTTTCGTGCTGCTGACCACCTTCATCATGCCGCTGACCATTCTGGCCAGCTGGCAGGTCACGGACCGGGTCAAGGAATACATGATCGCATTCCTGCTGCTGGAAACGCTGATGCTGGGCGTGTTCATGGCGCTGGATCTCGTGCTGTTTTACCTGTTCTTCGAGGCGGGCCTGATCCCGATGTTCCTGATCATCGGTATCTGGGGTGGCAAGGACCGCATCTATGCCAGCTTCAAGTTTTTCCTATACACCTTCCTCGGCTCGGTGCTGATGCTGGTGGCGATGGTTGCGATGTATGCGGATGCGGGCACCACGGATATCGAGGCGCTGATGAGCCATCAGTTCTCGTCCGAAGGGTTCAGCGTACTGGGCATCTATGTCGTCGGCGGCATGCAGACGCTGATGTTCCTGGCCTTCTTCGCGTCGTTCGCGGTGAAGATGCCGATGTGGCCGGTGCATACCTGGCTGCCGGATGCGCACGTTCAGGCGCCGACGGCAGGTTCGGTCGTGCTGGCGGCGATCCTGTTGAAGATGGGCGGCTATGGCTTCCTGCGCTTCAGCCTGCCGATGTTCCCGGTGGGGTCTGCGGTGATGACCGATGTGGTGCTGTGGATGTCGGCGATTGCTGTTGTCTACACCTCTCTGGTCGCGCTGGTGCAGGAGGATATGAAGAAGCTGATCGCCTATTCCTCGGTCGCGCATATGGGCTTTGTGACCATGGGTATCTTTGCAGCGAACCAGCAGGGCATTGATGGCGCGATCTTCCAGATGCTCAGTCATGGGTTCATTTCCGCAGCGCTCTTCCTGTGTGTTGGCGTGATCTATGACCGGATGCACACCCGCGATATCGAGGCGTATGGCGGTTTGGTCATCCGGATGCCGGCTTACGCTCTGGTCTTCATGCTGTTCACCATGGCCAATGTCGGCTTGCCTGGTACATCGGGCTTCATCGGGGAATTCCTGACCCTGATGGGCGCATTCCAGGTCAACACCTGGGTGACGGCTGTGGCTGCAACCGGTGTGATCTTCTCGGCGGGCTATGCGCTATGGCTCTATCGCCGGGTAGTCTTTGGAGATCTGATCAAGGAAAGCCTCAAGGCCATCACAGACATGAGCTCGCGCGAGCGGCTGATCTTCGCGCCGCTGATCGTGATGACCATTCTGCTTGGGGTTTATCCCTCGCTGGTGACCGATGTGATCGGGCAATCCACCGCAGCGCTAATCTCGAACTATGACACGGCTCTGGCCGCGGCTGAAGCCGCAACCCAGACAGCCGCTTCGCATTAAGGGGGCTTTGGAGACATGATCCAGGCTGATCTGACAATCATCCTGCCGGAAATTGTTCTGGCAATTTATGCGATGGCGGCGCTGATCGGGGCTGTCTACACCACCAAGGATGCTCTGGCTCCCATGCTGGTCTGGGCCACTTCAGGTCTGATGGCGGTGTTGGCAATCTGGATTGCGATGAATGGCGAAGGTACTAACGTGGCCTTCAACGGCATGTTTGTGGATGACGGCTTTGCTCGATTTGCAAAGGTTGCGATTCTGCTGTCTGCCGCTGCGGTATTGCTGATGAGCCAGGAATATATGGCGCGCCGCGATCTGCTGCGCTTTGAATATCCTCTGCTGGTCGCACTTGCGGCTGTAGGCATGATGATGATGGTTAGCGCAGGCGATCTGATGTCGCTTTATATGGGGCTTGAGCTGCAGTCGCTGTCACTTTACGTCGTCGCCGCCTTGCGGCGCGACAGTGCCAAATCCACCGAAGCCGGTCTGAAATACTTCGTGCTGGGCGCGTTGAGTTCTGGCTTGCTGCTCTATGGTGCGTCGCTGGTTTACGGCTTCACTGGCACCACGCTGTTTTCGGGCATCATCCAAACGGTGCATCATGGAGATGTCTCGATTGGCCTCCTGTTTGGCCTGGTGTTCATGATCTCGGGTCTGGCCTTCAAGGTCTCGGCCGTGCCGTTCCACATGTGGACGCCGGATGTGTATGAAGGGTCTCCGACCCCGATTACCGCGTTCTTCGCCACCGCTCCGAAAGTGGCTGCGATGGCCCTGTTCGCGCGCCTGATGCATGATGCCTTCGGAGGCGTGATCAAGGATTGGCAGCAAGTGATCGTGCTGCTTTCGGTCCTGTCGATGCTGCTGGGCGCGGTTGCGGCCATTGGGCAGCGTGACATCAAGCGGCTGATGGCGTTTTCGTCGATTGCCCATATGGGATATGCTCTGATCGGACTGGCCGCCGGGACCGAGATGGGCATCAAGGCAATGCTGATGTATCTGGCCATCTATGTGACGATGAATATCGGAACCTTCGCATTCATCCTGATGATGGAGCGTGATGGCAAACCGGTCACTGATATTGATGCGCTACGTCAGTTCTCGAAGCGCGATCCGGGCAAAGCTCTGGCGGTCCTGATCTTGATGTTCAGTCTGGCGGGCGTGCCACCGATGCTGGGCTTCTTCGCCAAGTTCGGCGTCTGGCAAGCGGGTATCGATGCCGACCTGTTCGGGCTGGTGATCGTCTCGGCCATCGCCTCGGTCATTGGTGCGTTCTACTATCTGCGGATCGTGTTCTACATGTATTTCGGGGCGGAGAATGAAGACCCGATCGAGATCCGCTCGACCCCGGTTTTGTGGGCAGCGCTGATGGGCTCTGCGGCTCTGATGTTGATTGGCGTATTTTATCAGTTCGGTGTGGAAGGGGCAGCTGCAGCTGCTGCGGCGACGCTTGTCAACTGATACTGCCGCGTTTCGAACAACCGAGGCTCGGTCTCGCGCGACCGGGCCTTTTTGACATGAGCGAATGGCCGCAGGGATATGGCCTGCATATACTGAAAGAAGTCGACAGTACTCTGAATGAGGCGGTGCGGCTTGCGCCAACAGCGACCGGTCCGGTCTGGATCATGGCACATCATCAGACCGCCGCGCGTGGTCGGCGCGGGCGAGCCTGGGCCAACCCCAAAGGTAATCTGGCAGCGACTTTGCTGATGCGCCCGCCGGGTGATCCGGAACAGGCGGCGCTTCGAAGTTTTGTCGCAGCGCTCGCCCTGTATGATGCCTGTGTGGCGGTAACAGGGCGCGCAGTAGGTTTGGCACTGAAATGGCCCAATGACGTGCTGCTCAACGGCGGAAAACTAGCGGGTATCCTGCTAGAAAGCACGGGGCAGGGCCGGGGGGTGTCACATCTGGCGATAGGGGTTGGGGTGAACCTGTCCGAGGCACCGGGCACTGATCGCGTCGAAGCCGGAGCGGTGCGACCGGTTTCTCTGCTCTCGGAAACCGGCGCGCTCACCACCCCCGAGGATTTTCTGACCGAACTGGCGGTAGCTTATGCGCATTATGAGACCCAGTTCATGACCTACGGGTTCGAACCGATCCGCACCGCCTGGCTATCCCGAGCAGCGCGGTTGGGCGAAGTCATAACCGCTCGTACAGCCACGTCCGAAACGGTTGGAACCTTCGAAACGGTAGACGTGGGTGGCAGCCTTGTCCTAAACACCGCCAAGGGCCGGGTCAGCATTCCGGCTGCGGATGTGTACTTCTGAAAGGGGCGCGGGATGCTTCTGGCGATTGATTGCGGCAATACCAACACCGTTTTCTCGATCTGGGATGGCGAAAAGTTTCTGTGCACCCTGCGCACCTCAACTCATCATGCCCGCACAGCGGACGCATATTTCACTTGGTATTCAACCTTGGTGAAACACTACGGTATCGAAGCTGATATCTCGGATGTGATCATCGCCTCAACCGTGCCACGCGTGGTGTTCAACCTGCGGGTCTTTGCTGATCGCTTTTTTGGATGCCGGCCGATTGTTGTTGGCAAGCCAGATTGCCTGCTGCCGGTCAATCCGCGCGTGGACGAAGGCACCGTGCCCGGTCCGGACCGGTTGGCCAACGCGGCGGCGGCGTTCGACCGCCATGGCGGCAATGTGGTTGTGGTTGACTTTGGGACGGCTACGAATTTCGACGTAGTAGCAGCCGACGGCGCCTACGTCGGTGGTATCATCGCCCCTGGCGTGAACCTGAGTCTTGAGGCACTGCATCAGGGTGCCGCGGCGTTGCCGCATATCGACATCACGAGGCCCGAAAAAGTGATTGGAACAAACACGGTTGGCTGTATCCAGTCCGGCGTGTATTGGGGATATTCCGGCCTCATCGAAGGGCTGATCTCGCGCGTGAAAGCTGAATACGGAATGGCGATGAAAGTCGTCGGTACCGGGGGGCTGGCGCCTCTGTTTGACCAGGCTGACGTGGGTTTTGACGCTATCGAGGATGATCTGACGATGCACGGGTTGACCGTGATTCATCGCTATAACAAGGAAAATGGCTCAACATGAGCAGTAAACGACTGATCTATCTGCCGCTGGGCGGTGCAGGCGAAATCGGCATGAATGCCTATGTCTATGGTTACGGTAAGCCGGGGCAAGAGCGGTTGATCCTTGTGGATCTTGGCGTTGCCTTCCCGGACATGGACACCTCGCCCGGCGTGGATCTGATCTTTGCAGACATCACCTGGCTGAAAGAGCGTGCCGACCAGCTGGAAGCAGTTTTTGTCACTCACGCGCACGAAGATCATGTCGGGGCGGTGGCCCACTGTTATGAGGCTTTGGGCGCGCCGGTCTACGCGCGCGCTTTTACCGCCAATATCGCGCGTCGCAAGATGGAAGAACGCGGCCACCCGACCGAGGCGGTGCAAACTGCGTCTCCATGGCCCGAACAGATCAAGGCTGGCCCGTTTACCGTTGGTTTCCTGCCGGTTTCGCATTCCATCCCTGAAAGTGCAGGGCTCGTTATCGACTCTCCTGCCGGGCGCGTGGTGCATACGGGGGATTTCAAGCTCGATTCCAACCCGGTCGTGGGCGAACCATTCGATCCCGATCTGTGGGCCGAGGTGGCAAAGCCCGGTGTCAAAGCGTTGGTCTGTGACAGTACCAATGTGTTCTCAAGCCATCCCGGGCGTTCGGAATCCGAAGTCGGCCCCGAGATCACCCGTCTGATTCAAGAGGCCCGCGGCATGGTCATCGCAACCACGTTTGCCTCGAACGTGGCACGCGTGAAAACGCTGGCAGAGGCGGGACAGAAAGCCGGCCGTTCGGTCGTTCTGCTGGGTCGTGCGATGCGGCGTATGATTGAGGCGGCGACCGAGACCGGCATCCTGACCGATTTTCCAAAGGTTATCAGCGCCGAAGAGGCCGTCGACGTGCCACGCGCGAACCTGATGTTGATTGTGACTGGCAGCCAAGGCGAACGCCGCGCAGCCAGCGCCCAACTGGCGCGCGGTAAGTATCGCGGACTAGAAGCGAAAGAGGGCGATCTGTTTCTGTTCTCGTCCAAGACTATTCCCGGCAATGAACGTGGCGTGATCCGCATCATGAACCAGCTCAGTGAGAAGGGCGTGGATGTGGTCGATGACAGCTCTGGTCTGTATCACGTCTCGGGTCACGCCAACCGGCCTGATCTTGAGAAGGTTCACGCTCTGATCGATCCGCAGATGGTCATCCCGATGCATGGCGAACACCGCCACTTGCGTGAGCATGCCAAACTGGCCGAAACGGGCGGACGTACTGGGATTCTCGCTGTTAACGGCACTATGCTGGATCTGACTGGGAATGCGCCCAAAGTGGCGGATTATATCGAGACTGGCCGGACCTATCTGGATGGTACAGTCAAAATCGGCGCCTTGGACGGCGTGGTGCGCGACCGGATTCGCATGGCGCTGAACGGCCATATCACCATCACCGTGATATTGGACGAAGAAGACGAACCGCTGGGTGAGCCGTGGTGCGATACGATGGGCCTGCCCGAAATGGGATCATCCCGCGCGGGGCTGATTGAGGTGCTGGAAGAGGACCTGAACCAGTTCCTGATGCGTGCGGGCGCAAAGACGCTGCGTGATGACGACAAACTGGAAGAAGGGTTGCGCCGGATCGCACGTCAGACCGCGCAGGCCGAGATCGGCAAGAAACCCGAGGTAACAGTGGTTGTTAGCCGAATGCGTTAATCTGCATAGGGCATCGGATAGCCCCGAAGCTGCAGGAAAAGGCTGGCCTCTTCGTTGTTGAGAAAGAAGGGAACGGTTTCAGGCGGGTTCGGGTCCTCTGCACGGGCAGCGACTTCGGCCAGAACAACTTCGGTGATGAAGGGCAGGTCGAACTCTCGCGCTTGGCTGATCTTGACCCATTGCAAATGCGATAGCTCGTCCGAGGCATGGGTGAAGTCGTCAAGATCCCCCTGAATCGCGTCCGCATCGACCAGAAAGAACCTGGCGTCGAACCGGCGGGGTCGCCCCGGCGGTGTGACTGCGCGAAAGACAAATTGCAGTGCTTCTGCAGACGGCAGGTAGCCCATCGCCGCAAAGCTTTGCCAATCGGCCGGGATCGCGCCTTGCCAATCCCCTCGTTGCCCCAGAACAAGCCCGGTTTCTTCCCACAACTCTCGGATCGCCGCGACAGCCAGAGAGGTCTGCAAGTTTGGCGCTGATTGTTGTGACAGGCGATCGGTGCATAGATCGGGCAATGGCGCGCTAAGCGGGATGCCCGCATCGGAAGCATCAACCGCGCCGCCCGGGAACACGAATTTGTTCGGCATGAACGCAGCCTTGGCACCGCGTTGGCCCATCAGGATCGACGGGTCTGTGAACCGATCACGCAATACGATTACGGTAGCAGCATCCCGGATTGCGGTTTTATCCGCCGTCATCCGGCCTTGCCAAACCCGTGCATCCGCCGCGCCCATTGATAGGCGACCACGGCCCCTTTGAGACGGGGCAGAAGGAACAGGGACAGCGCGACGCATCCGATCGAGAATGCAATCGCCATGGTCCATGGATCGGGACGCCACTGCACGTAAGAGACATGAAGGGCGGGTGCCAGAAGGTGCCCCACCAGCAGGATCGTCAGGTAGGCCGGGCCGTCATCAGCGCGATGATGGAACAATTCCTGCCCGCATTCCGAACAGGTGTCATTCACCTTGAGATAGCTGTGCAACAGCGCACCCTCACCGCAATTCGGGCATTTGCACCGGAACCCTCGGATCAATGCGGGTTTTGTTGGGCGGTCTTCTTCGAGCGAACTGTCAATAGTTTGGTCAATCATATGTATCTCGCGCATCTTTCCTGGAGGCATATAGGCAGGATCAAACCCAACGGAAAAGGGGGTGCGTCGCTTTGTGGCGCTGCTGCTTAGCGTATCATTTTCTATTGGCGTTTCAAATAAAGCAAAAAAAGTTGTGCCGGAAGCGACGGAAACCCGCCCAAGCCGCGTTTGAATAGGTATCAACAGCGGCAAATGGCCGCCAAATTCAGGGAACTATGTAATGAAAACCAAAAGCTTCATTTCGGCAATCGTCGTAGCTGCAGTTACTGTGACCGGCACTTCCGCTTTGGCCAAGGGCCCGCGTGCGACATTTCAGGAACTGGATGCCGACGGGGACGGGCAGGTGACTCAGGCCGAGATCGAGACACATCGCAACCAGAAGTTCACCGCTGCCGATACGGATGGCGACGGCCAACTGAGCGTCGAAGAAATGCAGGCTGCGGCGCAGACCAATGCCAACGAGCGTGTTACCAAGATGTTCGAAAAGCACGACGCAAATGCGGATGGTTTCCTTAGCGAAGATGAATTGCCGAAACCGCGCCGCGCCTCCAAGATGTTCGAGCGCATCGATGCCGACGGCAACGGTTCGATCTCAGAACAGGAATACGCGGATGCAAAAGATAAAATGGGCCGGAAACACAAGCGGCATCAGAAGTCGGACACCGACAACAACTGATACGGGATGGAGGATCTGACCTCTTATCCCGACATCGAGCATGGCGGAACACCTGCCATGCCCGAGCCCAGCGACGAAGAGTTGCTGGGCCGGTTTTCTGATGGCGATGCTACGGCGGCCCGCCTGCTGACCGGGCGGTTGGGGCCGCGAAGTTATTCCGTGGCTTTGCGAATGCTGGGAAACCCAGCAGAAGCAGAGGACGTGACGCAAGAAGCGATGATGCGCCTTTGGAAGATGGCACCTAACTGGGTGCCGGGGCAGGCGCAGTTATCGACCTGGCTCTATCGCGTAACACTGAATCTATGTGTGGACTTGCGCCGGAAAAAGCGGCCTCAAGCGTTGGACAATGTGGCCGAACCCGAAGATGAGACTGCCAGTGTGGTCGACCAGATGCAGGAGAGTGCCCGCAAGGACGCGTTGCAGGCTGCATTGGAGCATTTGCCGGACCGGCAGCGGCAGGCTGTGGTTCTGCGGCACATCGAAGAATTGTCCAATCCCGAAATCGCGGGGATCATGGATATTTCGGTCGAGGCGGTTGAAAGCCTGACCGCGCGTGGCAAACGATCTCTGACCGCGATACTGGCGGGGCGTCGGGATGAACTGGGGTACGAACATGGCTGATCAAGATAACGAACTCGACCATCTGTTTGCACGGGCGCGTGCGGCGCGGGATACGTTTCCTGACGATCTTGCGGTTCGCATCGAAACGGATGCCGAAGCCATACGTCTGGCCCGGACTGCAAGACCGCAGCGGCGGACATGGCGGCAAAAGATAGGCGTTATCGGGGGGTGGCAAGGGTTGAGCGGTCTTGTGGCCGCAAGCGCAGCTGGCGTCTGGATCGGGTTCTCCGCTCCGGCCTTCTTGCCGGACCCTGTTGATTATTTCATCTCACAAGAGACGACCTATCTGATGGCCGATCTGAATTTAGACGAAAACTATCTGGAGGACGCAGAATGAGCGATCATCCCGCACCCAAACGCAAATGGATGCCGATATTGCTGGTTGTCTCTCTTGCTTTGAATCTGCTGATTGTCGGAGTCATTTTGGGTGCGGCATTGCGCTTCAAAGGAAGCGCTCATGCCGATGCGCCTCCGGGATTTGGCCCGGCGCTGTATTATGCGCTGCCAAAGTCGGATCGAAAGGCTCTGAGAGGTGAGTTGTCGGACCTGCGCGGAAAAGGATCACATCGGCGCAAGCAGGATTTTACTGCTCTTAGTCAAGTGCTTAGGGCCGTGCCTTTCGATCCCGCAGCGGTTGCGAGTCTTTTGGCACAGCAGTCGAAGGCAACTGCTGATCTGCAGACTGCGCTTCATCAGCAATGGCTGGCCCAGATCTCGGCCATGAATGATGACCAACGTGCCGCTTACGCGGACCGGCTGGAGGACGTAGTTAAACGCGGCCCGCGCAAACACAAAAAACGGGACTGACTAGTCACGCTGCGCTTTGCCGAATCTGTACCTGGTTGCGGCCCGCTTTTTTGGCGGCATAAAGTGCTTTGTCCGCCGAGCTGATCAATCGACCAACCGGGTCTGTTTCGCCTGGATGAGAGAGTTCGGGCGGGGTACATAATTTCACCCCCACGCTGATCGTTACGGGTACTGGGGCTGGACGATCCGGCAGCTGAAAAGGTTTTTCGCAAATTGTTTCACAAATCTGTTTCGCTTGCTTCAGCGCTTGGTCGGTTGAGGTATTCGGTAGCCCGATCATGAACTCTTCGCCGCCGATACGCGCGACAAAACCGGTTTTTCCTATCACGACTCGCAGCCTTTTCGCGGTTTCGGTCAGGACTAAATCCCCTGCGGCGTGACCGTATCGGTCATTGATTGCCTTGAAGTGGTCCAGATCGGCCAGCATCACAGCGAATCCGTGTTCCGTTTCTGGGGCCTGAAGCGCGATCTGGTCCAGCGCGCGCATCGCATAGCGGCGATTGAACAGTCCGGTCAGCGGATCGATCAGGGATTCGGCCAAATCCCTGCGCAATGTCGCTCGCAATCTGTCGTCTCGGGTCTTGCGGGCGATCAGAGTTTCAAGCCGCAAGCATATCTCATCTGTCTGAAACCCGCCCATGCAGACCGCATCAGCGCCTCGGTCCAGCGCCTCGGCCGCAAGTGCGGGATTATCATCCGGCAACACACCGATCAGCACCGTATTTCGTGTCGCACCGCGCGACCGAAGATCTGCCAGTAGGTTCCGCCCCGAGCTATTCGGTGCAAGCTCAACAACAATCGCGTCCGGGATCGTTCCGGACAGGATGCCTTTGAGATCAGGCAGAGTATGGCCGGTCACACGATGCCGGGTTTGATGGGTCAGAGCATTACTCCACAACGCGCTGGTTCGAACTGTTTGCGTCAGGATCGCGATCTCTGCCGTCGATGGCGGGGCGATCAGCACCTGTGGCGCCTCGCCAAAGCCAATGGTTTGGGCCGAACCTTCGATGTTTAATTCCTGCCGTTCGGCGCGCGTACGTAACAAGCTGCGCACGCGGGCCAATAGAAGTGTATCCTTGAACGGATAGCCAAGCACATCATCCAGCCCGTCCGACAGTGCCTTCAAACGCGCTGCTTTGTCGTTCTGCGGTGCAATCGCCACAATCGGCACATCGATCAGGGCAGGATCTGCCGTCATCACTTTCTTAACATCCGCAGCGGTTCCGTCGGGCAGAGTTTGCGCAGTAAGAACCAGATCAGGCCGTGTCCGCCGCAGTAATGCACCAAGCCCGGCCACTTTCTCACCCTGCACGACATGGTACCAGGCGGCCGTCAACTGAACCTTGAGCATTATGCGATTGGTCGAAACACCGTCGAGGACGAGTATGGTGCCTTGTACAGACATAGCCATTCACCGTTTGATTGCATGCGTTGCTAAAGTGTTTATGAGTCTGGTTAACAAACCCTTTCCAACACAGTGTCCGAGGCCAGTTTATGCCGATCTCCGCCAATTCCGCTGAAACTCTGGCCCTGAATGTGCTGGGCTGGCTGGTGGGAAATGATGAGTTGCTGCCCGTTTTCCTGGGGGCGACAGGTGCCTCGGAACAAGATTTGCGCGACCGTGCGGGTGAGGCTGAATTTCTTGGGTCTGTGTTGGACTTTCTGCTGCTTGACGATTCATGGGTGATCGCTTTTTGTGACGCCAATTCCGTGCCCTACGAAGAGCCGGGTCAAGCCCGCGCCGCGTTGTCCGGAATTTCGGATATGCACTGGACCTAACCCAAAGGAAATTTGTTTCATGGCAATCGACGCCCTCGTGTTCGACAAGGACGGTACTCTTTTTGATTTTGCAGCCACTTGGGGTGCGTTCGGGCGTAACGCGATGCTGCAGCTCTCTGATGGAGATGTGCAGCGCGCGACCGAGTTGGGGAAGGCCATCGGATTTGATTTTGAACAAGAGAGCTACGACCCGAATAGCGTAGTCATCGCCGGAACGGTCGATGAAGTTGCTGCAGCCCTGACACCGCATTTGCCTGAGGTATCTCTGGGGCACCTGATCGAAACACTCAACCGGGCGTCAGCGAACGCAGAGCAGATCCAAGCCGTTCCCTTGGCACCATTCCTTGCCGAGCTGCGGCGCGCCGGGCTGAAACTGGGCGTTGCGACGAACGATGCTGAAATGCCGGCCCTGCAGCACCTGCAGTCCGTTGGTGTGCGGGACCATTTTGATTTTGTAGCCGGATATGACAGCGGACATGGTTACAAGCCAGGTCCGGGGCAGCTATTGGCCTTTGCTCAGCATGTCGAGGTCGCGCCATCTCGTGTTGCGATGGTTGGTGACAGTCTTCACGATCTAGAGGCGGGACGCGCCGCAGGGATGGTCACCATCGGGGTTCTGACCGGCATGGCGACGGCCAAAACACTCGAACCGCTGGCGGATGTCGTCTTGCCCAACATCGGGCACATTCCCGGCTGGTTGTCGAAAACCGAATAACCTCGGTTCCAAATCGCCGGGTTGGATAATAAAACCGACAACTCTTGTCGCAGACAGAACGGCGATACTGAATCTTCGGGGCTTTCATAGGAGTGAAAGCGCGGAGGATGGTGATGGCTGAGAGCAAGACACGCAAACGTCGCGGTGGTGGACGCGCGGGCGCAGCCGCGAGGCGCGGCGCGGCGGTGATCGAGCAGATGCCCTGGAACCCGCCCACAAACATCGACAAGCCAATCGAGCCGTTGGGACCCGAGGGGATCGAAGCGGTTCACGAAGGTGCCATGCGGATTCTCGAAGAGATCGGCATCGAGTTCTACAATCAAGAAGCCATCGGGATCCTGCGCAAGGCGGGCTGTACAATTTCCGGCGACAACGTCCGTATGGACCGGGATTTCGTGATGGAAATGGTGGGCAAGGCGCCCAGCAAATTTACCATCACGCCGCGCAACCCGGAGCATCAGATCGAGATTGGTGGCAGGACCATTCTGTTCGGCAATGTTTCATCCCCACCAAATTATTGGGACATGGAAATTGGAAAAAAAGTGCCCGGCACCCGGCGGATGTGTCAGGACCTGCTGAAGCTGACGCAATACTTCAACTGTATCCACTTTGCAGGTGGATATCCGGTTGAGCCGGTCGATATCCACGCCAGCATAAGGCACCTTGATGTGCTTTATGACAAGCTGACCCTGACCGACAAGGCAATGCATGCCTATTCGCTGGGGAAAGAGCGCGTCGAAGACGTGATGGAGATGGTGCGTATCGCGGGTGGCCTGAGCCACGAGGAATTCGAGGCCACGCCGCGGATGTACACTAACATCAACTCGACCTCACCGTTGAAACACGACCATCCAATGATCGATGGCTGCCTGCGGCTTGCGCGGCGTGGGCAGGCAATTGTCGTGACGCCTTTCACTCTGGCCGGGGCGATGGCCCCTGTGACGATGGCTGGCGCAGTGGCACAATCGCTTGCCGAAGCGCTGTGCGCGATTGCGTTGTTTCAGTATGTTCGCCCGGGTATTCCATGCGTGATCGGGACCTTTACTTCGAATGTCGATATGAAATCCGGTGCGCCTGCATTCGGGACACCGGAATACATGCGCTCGACCCAGATGACTGGGCAGATGGCACGGTATTATGGCTTGCCTATGCGGTCCTCGGGCGTTTGCGCGGCAAATGTGCCCGATGGGCAGTCGGTTTGGGAAACCTCGAATTCCCTTTGGGCGGCGGTGCAGTCAGGCACCAACATGGTATATCATGCGGCAGGCTGGCTTGAAGGAGGCCTTATCGCAAGCCCCGAGAAATTCATCATGGATTGCGAAATCCTGCAGCAGATTCAGAGGTATATGCAGCCGGAACTGACAGCGACGGGCCCGGATGACATCGCCCTTGAAGCGATCCGGTCTGTTGGAAACGACGGGCATTTCTTTGGCATCCAACATACGCAAGATCGTTATACCACCGCATTTTATCAGCCGTTCCTGAGTGATTGGAAAAACTTCGAAGCCTGGGAAGCAGCTGGTGGTATCTGGACTGCGGAACGTGCCCATCGGATGTTCAAGGAGATCGTGAACAATTTCGAAGCCCCGAAGATGGATGAGGCGATCCGCGAGGAGCTGGCCGAGTTTGTTGAGCGCCGCAAGGCCGAAGGCGGTGCGCCGACCGATTTCTGATCGCTGCCCAATCCGCACTTCAGTTTGGGATTAGATCGGATTCTCATAATCCCGTATCGGATTTTGGGTGTTTGTTAAGCTTTCTGCGATCACTTGAGAGTGTCTTTCAATCTGAGGCGACTCATGCACGGGCTGATCAACAGGGCGATCCAATCCTTTGTCTGCGCCACCTACGGGCGTCAATGCTGGTTGCGCGCGACTCATACGACCGGGCTGGGATTTGACGAGTTCGAGGCGATGTTGATCTATGACGCGGAGATATCGACCCGAGTGCTCGACGCTTTGTGCGCTGACTTGAACCGCCCAAAATCCGAATTTCTTGAGGATTTGGGCACTTATCTGGTCTCACACTCGAACATGGAAGATCTACGCAGGTTATTGCGTTTTGGCGGGGTCACCTATTTGGAGTTTCTGCATTCGCTTGATGATCTGTCGGATCGCGTCCGCCTTGCTGTGTCCGATCTGAGATTGCCGGATTTGGAATTGCAGGAACACTCGCCCGGGGAATATCACCTGCATTGCACTCCTGATTTGCCGGGGTATTCCAGCGTCATGACAGGTGTACTACGAGCCATGGCGGATGACTATGGGGCGTTGGTGATCCTGTCCAATGAAGGGTGCCAAAACGGGGCTGAGTTGATTTCAATCACATTGATCGAAAGCGCGTTTGCCGAAGGGCGTCACTTTGATCTTGGGGCACGTAAATCATGATCAAGACCGCAGATCTTGGACAGTTGCTGGACACCTTATGTCCGATGTTCGTCCTTGTAGATGACATGGGGCGGATCGGGCAGGTTGGACCAACTCTGCAGAAGCTACGTCCGGATCGGCCTATGGTCGGCCGAAGCTTTCTGGATGTCTTTGAACTGGTGCGCCCTCGCTCAATCACGACAGTAGCTGCGCTGATGATGGTGCCGGACCGAAAGCTACACCTCAGGTTTCAAGACCGGCCGCAGACTGCGTTCAAAGGTCTGATTGCGCCGTTTCCTGGCGGAAGCGGGGCGGTCATCAACCTGTCGTTTGGAATTTCGATACTGGATGCGGTACGCGACTATTCTCTGACCAGCACCGATTTCCCGGGCACTGATCTGGCCATAGAATTGTTGTATCTGGTCGAGGCAAATTCTGCCGCGATGGAAGCGTCACGCTCACTGAACTTGCGTCTGCAAGGTGCGATGCTGGCGGCAGAAGAACAAGCCTACACGGACACGTTGACCGGGCTGAAAAATCGACGTGCGATGGATCATATTCTGGGGCATTTGATTTCGTCGAAATCGAGTTTTGCAATGATGCATCTGGATCTGGATTTCTTCAAATCGGTCAATGATCGATTGGGGCATGCTGCAGGGGACTATGTTCTGCAGCAAGCCGCAAAGATCATGCTGGACGTCACACGCAGCGATGACACGGTTGCCCGCGTCGGGGGTGATGAGTTTGTCTTGATCTTCAAGGGCATGACAGACCGTACAAAGCTTGATGGTATTGCAGGGCGCCTGATTTCACGCCTGTGCAAGCCTATGCAGTTTGATGAGGCAACCTGCCGGATATCGGCGAGCATTGGCACAGCACTCTCAACACAATTTGAGGTGCCCAAGGCCGAGGATATTCTGCATGCCGCCGATCTGGCCCTATACGCCGCGAAACGAAGCGGGCGATCCTGCCACCGGTTTTATTGCAAGCTATCGGATGCGCGGCAATCCGGTTGAGCGCGGGAGGGTGCGCTAGCGAGCGTCCAGAACCGCCGCGATGTGCCGTTTGACCTGAGGCAGCTCTGAAATCACCGGCATAATGTGGCCAGCAAAACTGGCACGGGCCAGCTCCTCGGGCACATCTTCCAAGACATGGCCTCCGGTGCAGGCAAAGAACGGCAAGCACAGCGCTTTGCTTCCGCACTCGGCGGCGGCATCCGCAATTGATGGGGGTTGTTCAACGAACCCGGTGTGAATGCTATTGAACGCGGTAAGCCGACCCAGTTTCTCGGCGAAACCCTTTGCGACAATGGCCGGATTGGCGCTGCGGCCCGAGCCATGTGCAGCGATCACAAGATCTGTGTCCGCCGCGCTCCAAACCCTGTGCGTCAGTTCCTGATGTATGGCCGCTGTAATCAGGGCAGGCAGTTCGGGATCGATACCCATGGGGTCCAGAATCGTGACAGAACGCTGGCCAATCCGCTTTGGCAGAGCGCTGGTGACAAACCAGCCGCGCGCCATGAATAAGGGGTAGATAACCGTGTCGCTGGTCAATCCATCAAGGCAATTTTCCAACGCCTGCGGGGCTGCCAATGTGGCCGACGATACCGAAACCCGTTGACATAACTCATCTACCTCTCGCGCAAAGGCTGCTAGCGCAGATTCTGCAGGTGCAGGGTCCGAGGGTTGGCCATGGGCGACGATAACGGCGTGTGTCATGCAGGGCTCCGGATAGGTTCTGCGATAGATGTATTGCTGGTGGGCAGAGTCAATGCGGTGTTGGCAATTTCGTCATCCCAAGAGGGTCAGCCACAACCAGACCGTCAATATTGACGCGGTTGTTCCGATCAGAACTGACGACGCGGCCACACGTTTGGCATGTCCGTACATGTTCGCGAAGATGTAGCTATTGATCCCCGGCGCCATCGCTGCGGTAAGAACGCCCGAGCGGAACAGATCTTGCGGCAACGCCAGAGATGACCCGAAGAACCAAACCAGGCTCGGGTGCAGCATCAATGAGATACAGCAGACGAAAATAATGGTACGAAGATCGCCCTCGGGTCGGTACTTAACCAGCACGCCCCCCAGCGCGAACAGGGCACCGGGCAAGGCCGCGCGGGTGATCAGGTTCAAGGCTTCGTCCACAACTCCGGGTATGGCCAGTCCAGTGAGGTTTACGACAAACCCCAACGAGATCCCAAGAATGAGTGCATTCTTGAACATGGCCGACAGCACGGATTTCAACATCCGCACTCCGCCGTTGCCGCGGTTTCGAAGCACCTCCATCACCGTGATGCCGAGGCAATAGCAAAAGGGTGAGTGGAACGCGATGATTGTGAAGTTGCCAACTAGATTTTCGACCCCATAGGCGCGCTCGGTAATAGGCAACCCCAAGAGGACCGAGTTTGAAAACAGACAGCAAAATCCAATAGCAACCGAATCCTCCCACGCTCGTCCGAAGATCAGGCGCGCACCGATCATACCAGCGACAAAACACAGACCAGCTGCTGAATAGAAACTGACCAAAAGCCGAGGATCGAAGCTGGTGCCGAGATCGAGATTGGCAATGGCGAGAAACAGTAGGCAGGGAATGGCAAAGTTCTGCGTGAAACTCATTAACCCATCGATATGGGTTTCGCGAAAATAGCCGAACCTCGTCGCCGTGTATCCGGCACCGATGACCAGAAACACCGGCAGGATGACATCAATCAGGCTTTGTAACATGGCGGCGCCATACGGGGTATCGTAAGCGCGTGCAGCAGCATGCCTTACAGGGCGTGCCGGATCACCATGCCATCATAGGCAGGCGTTATATGATCCGGTGTTTCCGCATCGACCGTCGCATAATCCAGATCGATATGCATGTTGGTCAAAACGGCGCGTTTTGGTTTCAATTGGTCGATCCACTCCAGCGTCTTTTCCAGATGGGCATGTGTCGGATGCGGGGAACGACGCAGAGCATCAATAATCATGCAGTCCAGATTCTGCCAGTTCAGTCATGCTCTCATCATAAAGCTCTGCTACATCAGGCAGATAGACGATGTTTCCCATTCTGAAGCCAAGCGCATCAATCGATCCGTGGTTCACGCGAAATGGCCGAAGCGGGATCTTGCCGCCTGGGCCGGGAATTTCGAACGGCCCATTGATTGTCTTGAGGTCGAGTATGGGCGGATAGGGCGATCCCTCGGGCTGAACGAAGGCATAGCCAAACCGGCTGAGCAGATCGTTCTGCGTGTCACCATCGGCCCAGACGGGGACGCGGGTTTTCATATTGAAAACGATCATCCGCAGATCGTCGATCCCATTCATGTGGTCCGCGTGGGAATGCGTATAGACGACACCATCCAATCGCCCAGTCCCGGTGTCCAGCAATTGGCTACGCATATCCGGTGAGGTGTCGATCAGAACCGAAGTAGTGCCATCCGGCCCGTCCCGTTCGACCAGTAACGAGCATCGCCGACGCTGGTTTTTCGGGTTTTCCGGATCACAATCGCCCCAATGCCCCCCGAGACGGGGGACGCCACCGGATGACCCGCAGCCCAGGATTGTCAGGCGCAGCTCGCTCATGCAGCCGCCTTGTATGTGGCGGCTTTGGTGAAGAGCCGGTCAAAATTGGCCTGCGTTTGTGCGGCGAAATCGGCGTAATCCAATCCGAAGACCTCAGCCCCTTTACGGGCGGTGTGTGCCGTATAGGCGGGCTCATTCCGTTTGCCACGATGAGGTGGGGGGCAAGATAGGGCGCATCGGTTTCGACCAGAATTCGGTCAACAGGTGCCGAAGCGAAGATATCGCGCAGTTCCTGGCTTCTTGGGAAGGCCGCGATGCCGGACATGGACAGGTAAAAGCCCAGATCAAGCGCGGCCCGGGCCAGTTCTGCCGACGAAGAAAAGCAATGCATGACACAGGAATAGGGCGTATTACGATGCTCTTCGGTCAGAATGCGGGCCATGTCGTCATCAGCAGCGCGCGCGTGGATGATCAATGGCAGGCCAGTGCGCTGGGCGGCCTCGATATGGATGCGCAGCGATTGTTTCTGAACATCTGCCGACTCGGCCGTGTAGTGATAATCAAGCCCGCTTTCCCCAATGCCCACGAACTTGGGATGCTTAGCCAATGCGACCAGCTCATCGACCGTGGCCATCGGCTCATCAGCGGCGCTCATCGGGTGGGTGCCTGCAGCGTAGAAGACTGGGGCGTGAGCCTCGGCGATGGCGCGCACAGCGGGTTCGTTGCGCAGCCGGGTGCAGATGGTCACCATGCGGGTCACGCCAGCCTCGGCAGCGCGTGCTACGATTTCATCCAACTGACCGTCGAAATCAGGGAAATCCAGATGGCAGTGGCTGTCGGTAATTTCGGGGGTGAGGCTCATCAGCTGTGACCGGCGGTTTCCTGTATCTTGAACACCGTATCTAGGACAAGCGAGGCAGGGTCAAGGTTCACCGCCTGCCCATGCCGCGCGCGCGCCGTGATGAGCGCGGCGACCTCCGCCCATTGGCGGGCCTTGTGCTGCGAGTTAGAGAGGCGCGACAGAGTTTCAGCCTCATTCGGGGCGGCCTCGGGTATGGAGGCGGCACCTTTTGCACCTGTCAGCGCCAAACGCGAGAGCGCAACGTCGATCAGTGAAAGCAGCAGATCAAACCGTTCGGCAGCCCCCCGCTGAGCTGCCGCTTCTGCCAGTTTCAGGGCGCGCTGGCGGTCGAGCCGGGGAAGGGAGCCCAGAATTGCAATCAGCTCGGCATAAAGCTCTAGCCCGCCGAGATTGATCAAGCGGACGGCATCACCCACTGAACCGGCGGCGAGGGCTGCCAGATGCTCGGCCCGACTAGGGATTTCTGTGCCGGTCTGCGCTAGCGCGGCCTGCATGTCATCTGCGCCAAGGGGTGAAAGCCGCAGCGTGCGGCAACGCGAACGGATGGTCGGCAGCAGGCGCGAAGGTTGGTGTGAAACCAGCAGCAGCGTCGTGCGCGCTGGGGGTTCTTCGAGCATTTTCAGCAGCGCATTGGCGGCGCTGACATTCATTTCATCCGCTGAATCGACGATAACAACCCGGCGACCACCATCGGCAGAGGACAGGCCGAAGAACTTGCCCAGTTTGCGGATGTCATCGACAACAATTTCGTTGCGCAACCGTCCCTGATCGTTGACGGACCGGGTGATTGCGGCAAGGCCGGGCTCGGCCCCCGCCTGGATACGGTGTGCGACAGGGTGGCCCGGGTCGATGTCCAACGTCTCAGGCGCAGGAGGGGCACCAAACAACCCGCCTTCATCTGCCGGAGGTGTGGCCAACAAAAACTGTGCAATGCGCCAGGCAAGGGTAGCCTTGCCCACGCCGCGCGGCCCCGTTAGCAACCAGCCGTGGTGCAGCCGGTCCGAGTTATACGCGGTTAAAAACGCCTCTTGGGCCGCATCCTGTCCGAACAGCTTGAGAGTTTCGCGCGGATGCGGGGCACCAGGGGCCTGATCCGGTGTTTGGATATCGTCGCTCATGTCAGCTCAATTGCAGGGACGCCATGACAATATCTGTCACATCCCGCGCAACGCTGTCCATGTCCCGATTGCCGTCGACCACGTGGAAACGGTCAGAGAATTCTTGGGCCAGACCCAGAAAACCTGCCCGCATCTGTTGTTGAAGATCCAAACCGAAATCTTCGAATCGTTCTTCGGTGCCCTGACGACCTTTGGCGCGCAACAGACCGGTTTCCGGGTCCATATCGATCAGCAAGGTCATATCTGGCTCTCGCCGGATCATCAAGCTGTGCAACTGATCCACCAAACCCCGCAGATCGCCGCGCGACAGACCTTGATACATCCGGGTACTGTCGGCAAAGCGATCGCAGATCACAACCTTGCCCTCTGCCAACGCGGGTTCAATCGTGCGCTCAAGATGATCGCGCCGGGCAGCGGTGAACAGCAGGATCTCGGTCTCGGCCGACCAGCGGTCCGGATCACCCTGCAGCACAAGGCTGCGAATTTCTTCTGCCCCGTCCGATCCGCCGGGCTCGCGCGTCAGAACGACGTCGCGGCCTTGATGCCGCAAGTGCTCGGCCAGCAGGCGCGCCTGCGTGGACTTGCCTGATCCGTCAATGCCTTCGAAGGTCAGAAACGTTCCGCGCGCTGTCACATTTGCTCCAGCGGGGTGTTGATCACTTCTTTCAGAACGATGCCACCCACGGTCAACATACGCACGACAAACCCGCCCAAGGGAACATCCTTTTCCGCAACCAGCGGGCGGCGGATTTCGGGCAATCCCTCGGGTTGGATCACAAGCTCGGCCAATTGCTGGCCTTTGCTGACCGGTGCGTTGATGGGGCCGTCATAGACAACCTCGGCCTTGATCTCCTTGTCGCCCAAAACGGGGAACAGCAAGGTCAGATCACCCTCGGGCACCAATCCCACAGTCTTTTCCGCCCCCATCCAAAGCTTGGCCTGGGCTACCGGTTCTTCTGATTTGGCAACTGTCCTCTCGACAAAATTTCGAAACGACCAGTTAACCACGGCCTCAGCCTCCTCTGCGCGCTTGGCAGTGCTGTCGAGCCCTGAAAGAACAAAGACAACCCGTCGGTCGCCTTGTTTGGCAGAACCGACCAAACCATATCCTGCCTCTTGGGTATGGCCAGTCTTGAGGCCATCGGCCCCGATATCCAGCTTCAGCAGCGGATTGCGGTTCCGCGCGTTCGAGGGCGCGCGGCCATCGAATTCGAACTCTTCTTCGGCAAACAGGGGATAGTACTCGGGGAAATCGGTGATCAGCCGGTCGGCCAGAACTGCCAGATCGTGCACTGACATCATGTGCCCAGCAGCAGGCCAGCCGTTGGAATTGGCAAAGTTCGAGTTGTTCATGCCCATCTGCTGCGCCCGCTGAGTCATGAAACGGGCGAATCCGGCTTCGCTTCCGTCGGGGCTGAGCGCTTCGGCGATCACGACACAGGCGTCATTGCCCGAAAGCACGATGATCCCGCGCAAAAGATCCTCGACCCGGACACGATCCTGCGTGTTCAGGAACATGGTCGAGCCGCCATAGCTCATTGCATGTTCCGAGACGGGCAAAGTTTCGTCCAGCGTCAAACGGCCATCGCGCAAGGCCTCAAACGCCACATAAAGCGTCATGAGTTTCGACATGGACGCTGGAGGCAGAGGCTGATCGGCGTCTTTAGACAACAGCACAGTGCCGGTTTTCTGGTCCATCACATAAGCCGCACGCGCGGTGGTGTCGAAGGCATGGGCGGGCAGTGCCAACAGCGCCAACCCGAGGGCCAGTGTGGTGGATCGCAAAGCGGAAAGCATCATGGGCCTCCTGTTTGATCAGTTCTTCGCCGTGAAAGCATCGGTAAACCCAAGGTCTTTCACATCGTTCAACATCGCCCGGCGTTCCGCGCGGGTTGCAACGGGTCCAACCAAAACGCGCCAGACCGACTTGTCCTCGCTTTTCAGTTCCATGACTTCGGCAGCCATGCCATTGCGCCGGATCTTGTCCGCCGCGCTCTTGGCGTTGGATTCTACGCTGAATGTGCCCGCCTGAACAAAAGGTTTTGCCAACCCACTTGTCGTCGCAGCACTCGCCGTCGCTGGTGCCGCCGCCGTTGGTTCAGAGGCCTCGATGGCCGCTGCTGCTCCGGCAATCGGGTCCAGAGGCGTTTCGGTGATTGCGATAGGGTCTTTCTTTTGCCACCACTTGCGCTTGGCCGGTTTTTCAGCCGGTGCCGTCAGTTCGGGATCCGACAATGCTGCCGTCTGTGTTTCTGACGAAGGGGATTCGGTCTCGGCAGCCGCTGCGGTTGCTGCGCCAGCTGCTGCGACTGCAGTCTCGTCGCTTGGCTTTTTCTGCCACCATTTGCGTTTGGCCGGTTTCTCTGGGGCTGGGGCCTCATTCGCGGCCAATTCACTGGTCAGAGCTTCTGCATTGGTCGGGGCTTCTGCACTGGGCGCATCTTCATCCGACGATGCAACAACGGCAGCCCCGGCAACGACCGCAGCTCCGGTCGCTGCTTCGGTGCTTGGCTTTTTCTGCCACCATTTCCGCTTTTGAGGCTTTTCAGCAGCGCCCGTTTCTGACGCTTCTGCGGTGTCGGTTGTTTCCGAACTCTCCGCACTATCTGTCTCTTCGACAGGTTCCGCGGCGACAGGTGCAGGGGGTTCTTCGATAGCCTCACGTCGCAATGCGACAACCTGCACCCTGGTTGGAGCACCAGCCAGCATTCCCAATTGCTCGGCAGCGGATGACGAGACCTGCAGCGCGGGTCCCGGCAAATTCCGCTCACGGCGGAACAGGGCACCCGTTACCGATTTGTTGTTGGCTGTATTCTTGATCAGCACCCGCTCGGGTTGAGTCACATCAGGGTGCGCCACCCAGATACCACCCAACGATGGCCGCCCGTCCCACAACCCTGCTTCGGTGACCTGAAAAACCTCGGGGGCTTCAACATCGCGCTGATTGGTCGCGGCAGCCTCGGGGAACAGTTCGAACCGGTTCGTGTTGTCCGCATCTTCGGCGGCCGTATCCTCAGGCGGGTCCTCTGTTGTAAGTAGCCCTTCTTCGCATCCAGCCAATGCTGCCATGGTCACGACCAAAATTGCCAGCCGTTGTGGCCCAAAGCGTGTGCCCGTAGCTCGCTCCATTTTCTCAATCCCTTGCCTGACAAGGCCATTCCGGCCGCGCCCCACCGCGTCATTGCTGGTTCTTGTTGCCAGTCTTGTGCGGTCTTTCCCGCAGATCATAGCGCGGGCATCGGGCCATGGAAAGACTGCTACATTCGCTTCGGCAAGATTTCCCGCTTTATGGCTTGCCACCGCGCTCAACTCGTCATAGACCCAGCCTCACGCGGGGAGGTGGCAGAGTGGTCGAATGCGGCGGTCTTGAAAACCGTTGAACGTGAGAGCGTTCCCAGGGTTCGAATCCCTGTCTCCCCGCCACTCATACCTGTCTCACTTCAGTTGTATTTTCTGACCCGGAGTTGTGCCGCAATTCCCGTGCGTTGGCGCATGCGCTTTCGATCAGAGACGGAGCGGACTGTACATTCAGAGGACAATTCCGGCCGCAGTCTCAGTGCCGCATTTTGGCGGGGTCGCTTTGGGCTGGATTTCCCTGATACCCGGCAATTTACAGGGAATTTCTGCAAACCAAGTCTGGAACCCGACATTTCAGATGTCACAACTCTATTTTTTCCAATAGCTTAGGCTGCAAATTCCCTAAATCATGGAACAGGGAGTTTTCTCGTGGGAACAGGGAATTGTTCCGACGGATCAGGGAGGGCGAACCCCGTATCAGGGACGCAGGATCTGAAGCTATCAAAAGCCGAACTGGCGTTCCTGTTCGGACCAATCAAGTGGGTGGGTCACGCTGACCAGACGCTTGAGTGTGAGTTCGGGCGGCTGGGTGCCGTCGAGAATCGCGGCCTGAATCGTCGGGGAGAGAAAGGCGAGCTGGGCGCGGGTGCGGAGGAAGGCGCCGGGGACGCTTTCGCGGCGTGCGATCTCCATCAGTTGAACTCCGGCTTTTAGATCGCGCGCCCAGCCATGGGCGCGGATCAGCATGGACCGGAGGTGGGGATCAGGTTGGGGTGCCATGTCTCCGGCGATAACCTTGGCCTCGACGCCGCGGCGGCGCAGATCGAAAGATGCGGTGATGTGTATGAGATCCGGGTGCAGATGGTCCGCAGCCATGCCAAATGCGCTTGCCAGAGTTTTGGGGCTCAATTCGAGGTCGATCTGTCCTCGTGCAATTTTGCCTTTGGTCAGAAGAGCAGCGCCGACCTGACCGCCTTGGCGTTGAAGCCGGGTTACTAAATCCGCAACTGAAGTCTGAACCGCCTCCGCTAACCCGGCCTCCGGCTGCGCCAGCACGTGATGCGCGGCGGCGGCGTCTTGCAGATGTCTAACGATGACATCAATGACTGCGTGCTCCAGCGCAGGGCCGGGCAGTCGCCAGCCGGAGGTATCCTTGCCGCCCGAGATCAGTCGATTGGAGATGTAGTAGCGCAACCGTCGGCCTGCGCGCGTGGTGTGGGTTGGCGTCAACCGATCACCAGTTTCGTCCTGCAGCAGACCGGTGAGCCAGGCGCCGGGGTCATTGGAGTGTTGACGCGTATCGGAGCCGCCGCGTGCCCGGGTACGATTAGAGGCCTGCCGCATCTTCTCTTGCACCCGGTCCCAGATGTCCTGGTCGATGATCGCTGGATGTTGTCCGCCCCAGATCTTATCCTTGTGGCGAATTTTTCCGAGATAAACCGGGTTTCGCAGCAGATAATAGATCTGACCGCGTGACAGCAGACAATCCCGTTTCACGCTGCCATCCGCCCGAACAACCCGTTTTGACCTCAGGTCTTCTGCTGTTGCCCGCTCTTCTACTTTGCGCAGGCACCCCAGTTCGTCATACAAATTAAAGAGATGCCGGACCGTTCTGGCCTCCTGTTCATTTATCACCAGCGTTCTTGCTTTTGGATCGGGGTGGCGGTCATAGCCGAGAGGCAGGTTGCCACCCATCCAAAGCCCCTTTTTCTTAGACGCTGCAATCTTGTCACGAATACGTTCGGCGGTGACCTCCCGTTCAAACTGAGCGAAGGACAACAGCACGTTCAGGGTCAACCGGCCCATGGACGAAGAGGTGTTGAAGGCCTGTGTAACCGAGACAAAGGAACAGTTCGCCTGTTCCAGCCGTTCGACCAGCTTCGAGAAGTCGGCAAGCGACCGGGTCAGCCGGTCAATCTTGTAAACCACCACCATGTCAATACGCCCGGCATCGATCTCTTCAAGAAGGCGCTGAAGGGCGGGACGCTCTAGGGTGCCGCCCGACAGGCCACCGTCATCGTAGCGCCCGGGCAGTAGGGTCCAGCCTTCATGTCGCTGGCTGGCGACATAGGCCGCGCAGGCTTCATGTTGCGCATCTAGTGAATTGAAGTCCTGGTCCAGACCATCTTCTGAGGACTTGCGCGTGTAGATGGCGCATCGGATTTTACGGCGCGGGCTCATTTGGCCGCCTTGCCGGTGAGCCCAAAGAAACGCGGCCCTGACCAATGCGCGCCGGTAATCTCCCTGGCGATGGCGGAGAGCGAGCGATAGGACCGACCGTTCCAAGTGAAACCGTCCTCTGTGGCGTCGACTACATGTGTCACGCCATTCCACTCACGCAGCAAGCGCCCACCGGGTTTTAGGGCGGGGCATGTAGGCCGGGGTTTCTTCCCAGAGCCCTTTTCTAGCGTGGCTTTGATTTGCCGGGGTAGCCCGCCATGACGGCGGGACTGCGTCTCAAAGGCGATAAAGCGGCGCAGAAAGGTTTGGCTGAGCATGGCGGGGGCGGGTTGATCAAACAGTTGCTGCCAAAGCGTGACCAGATCCGATCGTCCCATGACGGCCAGATCGGCAACATCGCTAGTCTTGGTCATGACTCTTCTCCTGTTCCCACCGTCAGGTGATAGGTGGATGAACCATCTGGTTTGTCGGATGTCCGCCTTTCAATTGTGACGCCTTTTTTCCGCAGGCCGCTTAGAGCCGCTCGGACCGAATGAGGCTGCCACCTCGTTGCTTTGCAGAGCGCCTCAAGGCTGGCGCCGCTCGGGCGACGCAACAAAGCTTGAACCTTGTCAATTTTGGTTTGCTTCCGTTTGGACATGAACTGTCTCCTCTGATCTTGGGTCAGCGAGATGCCGAACCCCGGTACCGAGGAGCGCCCGAATGGCTCGGGCGTAGGTTCAGTGATGCGTGGTTTACGGCAACAGTCCAGCTCTTTCTGAAACGACTACTGGAGGCGTGTGTTTTGAAGTGCGACGTTGCCGTACCCCCGATTATTCGTCAACAATCTTAATTGGTTACTTTTAGTTTGGGGGTTGCGTCTCGTATTGATGGCACCTACATTCGACCTAATCGCCCGGACTATCAGGGCGGGAAACTGCTCCCGCAGGCAGCACTCATTGGAAACACAGGTTTCCGCAGAGAGCATTCAAAGGAGCAACGTCTCGGATCGATTGGTCCGGGGAGTTGCGATTTGTGCTCTCTCCGTTTTTCCAACGCGATCCCTCCATCTCGACGTCCGCGCGGCGTCACGCAAAAGGAGGCGGTTATGCCTGACAAAAACACACACAGCGACGTTCAGGCGTCCAATACGCCTATCTGGATGGCCGAAAAAGTTATCCAATCCCAGATCAGCCAGATCAAGCCCTACGCCAACAACAACCGCGTGCACGCGGCCAAGAATGTCGACAAATTGAAGGCATCGGTGGCCCAGTTTGGCTTTGTCACTCCGATCCTCGTGGATGCTGAAGGTACCATCATCGCGGGTCATGGCCGCTATGAGGCCGCTAAGGCCCTGGGGTTGATGTCCGTGCCGACTGTTGTCGCGGATCACTTGTCAGAAGCGGAAGTGCGCGCTCTGCGCATTGCGGACAATAAGCTGGCGGAATTGTCGGACTGGAACGAAGCGGCGTTGCAGATCGAATTTGCCGAGCTGATGGACCTCAGCCTTGATGGCGAGCTGGACTTTGATCTGGACATCACCGGGTTCGAAACACCGGAAATCGACATCATCATCGATAGTGCGGGCGAGGCCACGGAGACTGAAGCAGAAACTGTTGAGACGCCGGACCCTGCGGCACCCGTAGTCACGGAGCCGGGCGACCTCTGGGTTCTCGGAGATCACCGCATCTTCTGCGGGGATGCCCTGCAAGCCCAGAGCTACGACACCTTGCTGGAAGGCGAGAGCCCGCAGATGGTCTTCACCGATCCGCCTTATAACGTGCCGGTCAATGGGCATGTACGCTGTGGCACCGGTGGCGATCATCGCGAGTTTGCCATGGCGTCAGGAGAAATGTCGGACAGTGAGTTCCGCAGCATTCTCTCGGACGTGAACAAACGGCTGTTTGACTGCTTGCCGGACGGTGGCCTCGCGATGATCTGCATGGACTGGCGTCACATTGAAGAGTTGATTGCGGCGGGCAAGGCAGGTGGATTGGACCTCATCAATCTCTGCGTCTGGAACAAGACAAACGGAGGCATGGGCAGCCTTTACCGCTCCAAGCACGAGTTGGTCGCAATCTTTAAGAAGCCCGGTGCTGCGCATATCAACAATGTCGAGCTGGGCAAACACGGGCGCAACCGCACCAATGTCTGGGATTATGCCGGAGTGAACAGCTTTGGGGCAGGGCGTGAAGCGGATCTCGCTGATCATCCCACGGTGAAGCCGACAGCCCTGGTTGCAGATGCCATCATGGATGTGAGCCACCGCGGTGATGTTGTGCTGGATACTTTTGGCGGTTCTGGCGCGACCTTGCTGGCGTCAGAGAAAACAGGACGCCAGGCGCGCTTGATTGAGCTCGATCCGGCCTATGTCGATGTCGCCATCCGCCGTTGGCAGAAGATGACCGGTGAGAGCGCCGTGCATTCGGTGACAGGCCACACATTCGATGCGCGTTCCGCGGCCAACGACACCACTTCAGAACAGGAGGTGGGTGATGTCTGACGACGCTAAAGACTATGAGGTAGGCTACGGCAAACCGCCCAAAGCGACCCAATTCAAGAAAGGCCGATCCGGCAATCCGAAAGGGCGGCCGAAAGCCTCGAAGAATGTCGGGTCGATGCTTGAGGAGGTCTTCTTTCGGAAAATCCCGATCACCGAAAACGGGTCACGCCGCGAGGTCACGATGCTGGAAGCAATCCTGCGCCAGCTGGTGAATGGGGCAGTTAAAGGCGAGATGCGTTCGATTGACCGGGTTCTGAAACTGTTGCCCGCGGTTCAGGAGGCGCGCGCCGCAGAGTTGGCGGGTGGCGAAGGTGCAACTGCGGCCGACCCCGGTTCAGACCTGGCCGCCCTGGAAGTGCTGGCAGATATGTTTGGCAGCGATCCGGATCAGCTTTTTGCAAGCATCCAGGGAGGCATCGACGATGAATGCCCTGAATTCTGATGATCGCAAAAGGCTGGCAGAGGCTGCGATGCGTGAAAACCTCTACGCATTCCTTGCAGGCTGTTTTGGTATCTTGTGTCCGGGTGAGAGGCTTGCCCGGGCCCCTTACCTGGAGGCTATGTGTTATGCCCTTCAGCGCGTGGCCTCCGGTGAGTGCCAACGGTTGATGATCTCGATTGCCCCTCGCCATCTGAAATCGATCTGTGGATCTGTTTTGCTGCCGGCCTTTGAGCTTGGACGCGATCCGACAAAGAAAGTGGTTGTTGTCAGTTACGGCAAAGATCTGGCGCGCGAACATGCCGAACAGTTTCGACGGCTGGTGACCAGCCCATTCTACCAGCGCTTGTTTCCAAAGATGAAGGTCGATCCCAAACACAACCGGTTCGAACATATGAAAACCACTAAAGGAGGCGGGCGCAAATCTGTCTCTCTTGGCGGTGGTATCACCGGCTTCGGTGCAAACCTCATTATCATCGACGATCTGGGTAAACCCTCTGAAATGCGTCACGATACGTACCGGCAGGAGTTGCGTGACTTCTTCGACCAGACCCTGTTCTCGCGGCTTAACGACAAGCGCACCGATCGCATTGTCTCGATCCAGCAGCGTCTGCACCCGGATGACTTTTCCGCCTACCTCTTGGAAAAGGACACATTTAACCATTTGTGCCTGCCGTCTATCGCGGAGATCCCGGAAGAGATCCCGCTCTACAACAACCGGGTGCTGAAGCGTCGGCCAGGAGACTTGTTGAACCCAGAGCGGGAACCGCAGGAGGTTCTTGATCGGATCAAGGCCGACATAGGCAATTTTGCCTTCCAGGCACAGTATCAACAGAACCCCACGGATGGAGAAAACGAATTTCTCTCAATGTCCGATTTGCATCTGGTGGAAACCTTGCCGGACGAAAGCGTGTTCGTCCGGCGGGTCCAGAGCTGGGATACAGCGGCGAAGGATGGTCCGCGTTCTGACTTTACAGTGGGGCTGACCTTTGGTTGGCATGCGTATGAAGAGAGATGGTATCTACTCGACGTCTTTCGTGCTCGAACGAACTATACGCAGGTGCGGAACGCTGTTCTTCGATTGCGCAAACAGTGGCGTGTGGACCGGGTGCTGATCGAGTCCTCGGCGATGGGTATCCACCTTCTGGATGAATTGAAGCGCACTGCAGCAGGTGTCTACATGCCCGTCAACGTTGTCACTAGCAAGCTGGACCGCTTCATCCCACAGACCGACTGGATTAAATCTGGCAAGTTAGTCATCCCCACCGACAAGCCCTGGTTTGATGAGTTCCGCAGGGAACTGCTGGCGTTTCCCGACGCTCTCAAAGATGATCAGGTGGATGCTCTGACCCAGTTCGCTGAATACATGCGTCGAAGCCAAGGGACATATCTCGATACAGATCCTTACACAGGCCGCCGCCAAGGCAACTATCGACCCGAACGACCAAGAAGGGAAGATCGCATGCGGTTCTGACACCACGCGAGGGCGCTTTCCAGCGACCTGGGGTTGTATATCAAATCTTCGACCTCGAACGTCTGCGATGAAGCGCGAAGCTGCCGTTAGGGCTTACTGCAGCGAATGTCTGCGCTGAGCCCAAAAGGTGACGTTAAAAGGCGACCTTGTCGGGCTGACAGAAGTCGAGTGTCGCGTTAAGTTCCTTAAAACAGGGGGAACGAATGGACAGACGTCTTACGACGGTGCTTGCGGCGGACATTGTCGGCTACTCAGCACTGATGGATTATGACCGGGAAGGTACGATTAGTGCGCTCCGATCATTTCGTGAAGATACGCTCCAATTGCTTCTGAAAGCCCATGGCGGGACAATGATCAAAAGCTTGGGCGATGGTTGGATCGCCGAGTTTAAGTCCACATCAGACGCTGCAGATTGCGCTATTGCAATACAGTCTGCTCAGAAACCAGACAGTATCAAGCTTCGAATTGGCATTCATACCGGCGAGGTTGTCACCGAAGGCGACGACATTTTTGGTGATGGAATAAATATCGCCGCTCGTCTCGAATCAATGGCCGAGCCAGATCAGGTATTGTTGTCGGATACATCTCACAACAGTCTTGACCGAGGCGACGCATCCAAGTTCGACGGCGGTGAGCAGACGGAACTCAAAAACATCACGCGCCGCATTGGTGTTTGGTGCTGGCCTAAAGGCACTTCAGCCAACCTATCGCAAAAAACGGATGCTAGACCTGGGATTGCAGTGCTTCCATTCGACAATATGTCTGATGATCCCGAACAGGAATTCTTTGCGGACGGAATCACAGAAGACATCATCACAGAGTTGTCTCGTTTCCGCTGGTTGATGGTCGTGGCCCGAAATTCGTCCTTCTCTTTTAAAGGCAAAAGCACGGATATTCGCGAAGTTGGTCGCATACTTGGAGTGCGCTATGTTCTCGAGGGCTCGGTCAGACGAGCAGGTCAACGCGTCCGCATTACTGGGCAGTTGATTGATGCGGAAAACGGCAGTCATCTCTGGGCAGAACGCTTTGACGGCGTACTTGATGATATTTTCGACCTTCAAGACAAAGTCACGCTGGAAGTCGTTACAGCGATTGAGCCATCGCTACGGCACGCCGAAACAAACCGCGCGCGCGCGAAACCCACGGATAATTTGGAAGCCTATGAACTTTACCTGCGAGCGCAATCGCACTTCCATCTATTGACGGATGAAGACAATCGAGAGGCCATACGGCTGACGACTCTCGCACTGGGTCGCGACCCGGAATATGCGTCCGCATCAGGTTTGTTGGCTTGGTTGCATATTCAACGCATGGTCCAAGGGCTTGAGCCTATTGGCGAAGGGCCGAAGGAGGCCGTAAAAGCAGCCGAACGGGTGCTACTTAGCGATCGTGCAGACGGGATCGCACTGGCGTATGCTGCGCATTCAATCTCAATGCTGGCGCGGGATTTACCACGCGCGCGTGTTGCGTTTAAACAAGCTCTCGAGCAGAACCCAAACGCCGCAACGGTTCACATGCTGGCGTCCATCAACCTGTTTCTGCTGAATCGCCCCGAGGAGGCACTCAGCCACGCAACTCAATCTGTGGACTTCAGCCCGCACGATCCATTGCGCCATGCTGCCTATCTCGCTCAAGCAAGTGCACTATTCCATCTTGGGCGCTATGAAGAATCCGTTAAGGCTTGCCGAAATGCCTTATCTGTGCGTTCAAACTTCGTAATGAGTCATCTCATGCTGATCGCTGCTCTGGGCCACCTCACCGATGGTGATGCGGCTCGCGAAGCGGTTGCAGATCTTCAGGCGTTGCGCCCAGGGCTGACCGTAACCTCGGCGCAGACTCAATTACCAATATTCACTGTTCCATCTTGTGCGAACAATTGGCGTGAAGGTTGGTTAAAAGCAGGGTTACCGCAATAGGTGACTGGTATAGTTGGTGAACATAGATTAACGCCACTCCACGCGAAGTTAGCGAAACCTCATAAATTTGAAACCAAGAAAACTGAATCCCCGCAGTAGAGTCTTTTTACATTTTGCCACACTCAAAATCCTTACTGTCCGCAAAACGGTCATCCATACAGAACGCAGCGAACGGCTGTTCTGAGCCCAAACCTCCCATATGCTGCACAGCGAACCAATGTCCGCTCTCTGAACTGGTGCGCTGGAAGCTGACTTCAATCAAGTGGTCAGAGTTTCCACTCGAACCCAACAGCTTTTTCAGACTCCTCCCAAAGCCGTGTCGTGACAGCTTTGTCATAGGCGTGAGCGTTCAGTGTGCCCTTGCCGACCGGGCCGACCGCTTCCATTCGGCCCGTCGGGCCGTAGAGCGCCCTTTGCTCGGTGAGGGCCTCTTCTGTCGCGCACATGACCTCTGGGTATGAGCCCTGTTCCGCAGTCTGTACCATCGGCGTCTTGGTCATCAGCCACCAGATGAACCGCATCGTGCGGCTGCCGCTGGTGGTTATGAGCGATGTGGCTGATGAGCCGGGATGACAGACGAAGACCTCGACTTCTCTGCGCCCTGCAGCGGCCAGCCGGTCCTGCAGCTCGTAAGCAAACATCATCTGCGCCAGCTTGCTCTGCGAATAGGCGGTGTTCGCTCCGTAGCCCTCATCCCAGTTCATGTCGTCGAACTTGATGGTCTTGAGACCCATGTTGTAGCCGAGGCTGGCGACGACCACGATCCGGCCTTTGCTTTCTGCGATGCGGTCAAAGAGCAGACCATTGAGCAGAAAATGTCCGTAATGGTTGGTGCCAAGCTGGCTTTCGAACCCGTCGACGGTCAGCTTGCGCGTCGGCACCTGCGCGATGGCCGCGTTGTTGATAAGCGCGTCGATCCGAGGCACCGTCTTCAGAACTTCTTCGGCAGCCTCGCGCACACTGTCCAAAACCGATAGTTCCGTGCGGACGAAGCTCACGTCGGCTTTCGCGTCGAATTCCTGTCTCAGGTCCGCGATTGCCGCCTCGGATTTCTCGGCCGAGCGGTTCAGCATCACCACCTTGGCGTTCTTCTTCAGAAGAATGCGCGCGGCTTGAAAGCCTGCGCCAGCGTTGGCGCCAGTGATGATGTAGGTCTTGCCTGACTGGTCGCCGAGGCGCTCGGGTGTCCAGCCTTTGGGTCCGAATGTCGTATCTGCCATTTTCTGTCTCCTGCCAGCCCAAGCTGGCGGTTTAAGGTGTTGTTGCTTGAATGCACAGATAGAACCTGACTGGGCGCGAAAACAGGCGATATACTCTCCATTACTTGCCCAATCGTCTCAGCCCCATTGCAAAGATGAAAGTCCTCTGCCAGCTAGAGTGCATGAACAAAGACCAGATCAAAGACCTTATCGAGCGACGTCTGCCAAAGGCAGGCCTCGTCGATACCGCGTTGAAAGGCGTCCAGCTTTTCCGGGTGACCGAGGCCATGCCCTGCGTGCCTGCTGTCTACGAGCCCACGGTGGTGGCTATTCTCAGTGGCAGCAAGGAAGCTGTTCTGGAGGGTGAGCACCACGTCTATGGCAGCGACAAATACCTGCTGTGCCCCATGACTTTACCGGTGGAGGCGGGCACGCCATTGGCGTCCAAGGACGATCCTCTGCTCGGCGTGGTGATTACGCTGGAGCCACGGATGATGCGCGAGCTCACCATGGAAATCGAGGCCGCCGCTGGTGGCAACAAACAATTGCGGGATGGCGCGCCATCGGCTTTGGCATTGGCGTCCTGGGATAGTGGTTTCACGCAGGCACTGCTGCGGCTTCTCGATCTGCTCGACAATCCGGTTGATCTGGAGGTGCTCGGGCAGGGGCGAATGCGCGAGTTGTGTTACGCGGTGCTCATGGGCGAGGCCGGGGCCTCCGCAAGACGAGCCTTTGGCGTCGGCAACGAAATCGCGCGCACCATCGACTACGTCTCAAACCACTTGAATGAACAGGTCACCATCGACGATATGGCCGACCACGTCGGCATGAGCCGGGCGGTCTTCCATCGGCGTTTCAAAGAAGCCACGACAATGTCTCCAATACAGTTCGTGAAATCTATGCGGCTGAACAACGCCGCCATGAAGATTGCCGAAGGAAAGACCGTGTCGGAAGCGGCATGGGACGTAGGCTATCAAAGCGCGTCTCAGTTCAGCCGGGAGTTCAAACGGATGTACGGCCAGTCGCCCCGGCAATGGAGCCATGCGGCGCAGGGGCCCGAACGAATGGCCTAGGGTGCAACAGTGAGCTTACGTTTGAGACGAATGTCCGGTTGAGGTGGTGCTACGGTCAATAGGTGCGTTGTACCGAATGACGGGTTTGTCCCGTAACTCGGGTGTTCGCTGCAACTTGCTTGAACGTTTCCAATGCGGACAAACCCGCCATTCCCTAAAAAAAACGGGTAGGCATACCTTTTGAATGATCGCTTCCACGGTCTTTGGTCAATTCGAGATCTTAGTTACCGATCATTCCACTGCAAGTTTTCAGGTATTAGGCAAGTTGCCGGTTCTAACAAACTAAGAACGTGGTAGTGTTTTCGAGCCAACTTGCGGGAAGTAGCCATGAGTCAACGCCGTCTTGCTGCAATCGTGTCTCTCGATGTCGTCGGCTTCAGTCGGATGATGCAGGGCGGCTCCAAGCTACTTCTCAAAACACTGAACACCTTGTACCGCGATTTGGTAACGCCGATCGTTGAGCAAAAGTCTGGCCGGGTGGTCAAACTGTTGGGCGACGGAGCATTGATTGAATTTCCGTCGGCCGGAAACGCCCTAGAAGCGGCAATTGCGATCCAAATCGAGCTAAGAGAGCCAGACCATCCCTATTTGGTTCCGGAACGTATCCAGCTTAGAGCGGGTTTGCATGTCGGCGACGTCATCGTCGATGGCGACGATATCTTCGGAGACGGCGTCAACATCGCTGCGCGGCTCCAATCGGCAGCCGTACCCGGGGGCATTCTGGCCTCAAAGGTACTTTGTGATCTTGCCGGAGCGGATTATGCCAAACGATTGCGCCGGGAAGGACTACATACGTTCAAAGGCATTGAACAGCCGATCGAAGTGCTGTCGTTCAACTTCACCGATGAACATGTGTCCAAATCGCGCGCTAACTTCGCGAAAACACAGGAAATTCGTTATTGCAGAACTGACGACAACATTAGTCTGGCCTGGAGCTCAGTTGGGGACGGTTCTCCGGTTGTAAAGGCGCCAAGTTGGATTGGACACTTGGAACTTGACTGGCGCAATCCGGCGAAAGCTCCAATTTACACTTCTATCGCTCAACGACATCGTTTGGTCCGTTTTGATGCCAGGCTCAACGGTCTATCTGACTGGGATGCAGAAATTTGCACGTTCGAACGGTTCGTTGATGACTTGGAAACCGTTTTCGACGCGGCGGGTATCAAGCGCGCACCGATCCTTGCGATATCGCAAGGGTCCGCAGTGGCAGCCGCCTTCGCAGCGCGCCGACCTGACCGCGTGTCTGCAATCGTAATGATAGGTGGGTTCCCCATTGGTCGGGCAAAAAGAACGTCACAAAAAGATGTGGAACGCGCCAACGCAATTAAGCAAATGATGACTGCCGGGTGGGATGATGATTATCCGTCTCTGCGTGATTTAATGGCGCAAATCATCGTGCCGGGCGCGAGCCAAGAAGAACGGCGGCAATATGCCGAAGATATGCGCAAGATGATTTCACCCGAAAACATGGGGCGGTATCGCGGCGTGATTGATAACATCGATATCTCACCGATATTGTCCAAGGTCGAGGTGCCGTGCCTTGTTTGTCATGGGACCAGTGACAGGATGCAGCCGGTCGAACAAGGACGGTTGTTTGCAAAGGGATTACCCAACGCGAGGTTCATCGCCTACGAAAGCTCCAACCATACCATCCCGGAAAACGACCCGGAATGGCCACGTTTTGAGAGGGACGCCTTGGCTTTCTTGGCTGAACACAGCTGAATTATTGCTCCAAGTGCCTTCGGGTCTGGCGCAATTTCTCTCAAAACAAATGCAGCAAGAGTACTTCGCCAGATTAATGGAACACAGAGTTGCGATAAATGCAGTCAGGCTCTCCTACGCCCAAGACGGCGAGGGAGAGCCGGTCGTCTTTGTTCATGGATCGAATGCGGATCATCGCGTTTGGGATGCGCACCGCGATTTAATCGCTCCACATCCTTTGCAGCTTCCGCGAAAGTAGACGTTCAAGCAAGTTGTGGTGAATGACTGCAACGCGGACAAAGCTGCCTAACAAAGATGCAACGAATTTGTTTGCCAAGTCCGCCTCAACACAAATGCTGCTAAAAAACTCGGCCAACTAAGAGGCTTAAGAAGACGTAATGATCAATTAATAATCGCCAAATGAAAGCGCATTAAATTCATTGTGTTACATGGTTCTGAGTTGGAAAAGGCGTTGGAATACTATGGTGTATGCAGTCAGCGTAGATATTGCGCTTTCTGCCATGAAAGTTTCTTCAGCAGTTCAGGAAAGAGATGACCAGCTTTACGCGATGGGCGTGTGTGAGGCCATGGGACTTTCCGCGTGTGAAGCCGCTGTGGTGATTTTGGCTAAAGACGGCGAGTTTGAAAGACCAAAGGACACTGAAATCTGCATCAAAAAATGGGCATGTGAAGGAAGAATGGATCCAACAGAACCGGCTGTGGCCGGTGCTCTTTCAAGGCTGGGTTATTCCGCGATTTAATCCCGATAGAATAGGTGTTCGGTGAAGGCGAGGCAAAGCCTGTTGTCCTGCGGTCTGTAGTGCGGATTGCGGTTTTTCACCTGTAAATCGTTCTAGCTCTGGTCTTGCAAATTCAGCTCAAGGTATCGAGCCAGCACTTTCGGGAGGAGTTGAAAGTGCTGGCCCGTGCGTTGGCGCTCCCTGTTGGCTTTTTCGCCGCCGCTTTTGCTGGCTTACTCTGGGAGGAGCGAGGACCAGCAAATTTCGTGCAATCTTCTATCCTGAGGGTCTACTTTTCTATTCGTCAGCCATCAATTTCGCGGCATATTCCGGGATATCGGATCGCGAGATTCCGATCTGAGCGAGCTGATGGTCGTTCATATTCGAAAGTGTGGAGAGCATCCGGGCCGTTTGAAGCGCCTTAAAGGCCGCATTTGCCGTGGCTCCGATCCTCGCCAGGAAGCTGATTGATAGGGCGATGGCGTGACCACGATCTGTACCAGCCGTTTGGGTGTTAGCAGCCATATGCAGCCTCCATAGCAAGTTTTTTGATGCTACTGCGCGGAATACCCAGATCTGTTAAGTCGCGGTCAGATAGCACCGAGAGCTCATAATACGTCGCGCGGTAAACCCTGCGATTGGCCTGTGCCTTTCGCATCGTGTCTATTTTTTGATGAAAGAACGTGCGGCCAGCTTCGAAAATGACATCCAGCCCGCTGTTTGATCGAGTAATTGCCATGATATTGCCTCGTCCGTTGCTGCAATGCAGTATTTATGCTGCAATGCAGAGATACGTGTGTTTGGTAGCGCTCACAATTTGGCAATTTGGCATAGGCCCCATGTCAGATTGGAACAGCAAGGGTCATGACATGGATATTTCTGCGCAAATGCTAATCTTTACGACAGTTGTCGAGCAGGGAAGCATATCTGCGGCTGCACGATCAATGGGGCAGACCCCCTCGGCTGTAAGCAAGCAGATCGGATTGCTTGAAGATCAGGTGCACTACCGCCTACTGAATCGCACCAGAACAGGTATCTCCCCGACGTTGGAAGGCCAAGCGTTCTACGAAAAATGCAAAGCGATGGCTGACAAATTCAAAGAAGCCGAGGCGATGATCCATAACTTTGATGGTATCCCACGCGGAGTGCTCAGAATCGCATCCACGGTTGCCTTTGGTAAGGCACAGCTGATCCCTGCTCTGCCGAAATTCATGGAAGAGAACCCTGAAGTTAATGTGTCCTTGGATTTGACCGACCGAGAGATTGATCTTCGGAGCGAAGGGTTCGATGCGGCGATCTGCTTTGCTGAACAACGCAAGAACCCAGATATGGTCATCAGACGCATTATGCAGAGTCGCAGGGTGCTATGCGCCTCACCTGAATACCTTGAGCGTTCAGGAACCCCGACGAGTTTTGCCGAGTTGGCTGAACACAATTGCCTGAGAGTTGCTGGAAGAAGCCAACGGAACGCTTGGAACAGTATCGAACCAAAGGTCGGCGAAAAATTTGAAGCAACGGGCAGTTTTGAGGGAAACAGCACCGATGTCGTTTTTCGAGCGGTACTGGCTGGCATCGGGATCGCACGGCTGCCCTGCTATATGGCAAACATTAAATTTAGCTCCGGCGAACTTGTCCACGTCATGCCTGAGTATGCACCACCCAGCACAGATATTGTCGTAATGTTTGCCGAAAGGCGGAATCTGGCACCAAAAACCCGCGCGTTCGTTGATTATCTCGCGCGGCGGTTTCGGGATTCTGATTAAGACCAAAGGAACGGCTAACTACGTATAGAAACGGTCGCAGTTGTCCAAGTTTATCCAAATCCATCTGTTGTGACTGTCTAAAAACCCGGCAGAGATTGAAAGAAAACTGACTGGGCCCCTCGATCAAAAATCTATTAGCGGTTGGAGGATGCAGAATTGATGAATTCAACCTAAGAGGAGCCATTATCCGGACACATGATTAATGGCTGCTATCAGCGGCATTAAAGTGATAGTGCGCTTAACCCACAGATGAGCTGAACACCTAACGATGGATCGCTTCACCTAAATCCGCTTCGACAATATTTTCCAATCGTTTCGACTCTAAAAAACACCCAATGGTTGGGGTAGTAGGCCAAGACCTGGTCGCGGACACGCTGACTGCGAAAGTCAAATTTCTAGGGCCTCTGAGGGCTTGGCCAAGATGAACCGTGGATTGCCAGGAAGCGATATCAACGCATGGCTGACTTCGTAGCTTGCACCAATTACCTCAGATAGGTGTTGAACCAATCAATGGTGCGGTCCCAGGCTAATTTTGCCATCGATTCATCGTATCGTGGCGTGCTGTCGTTATGAAAGCCGTGGTTAGCATTTTCGTAGATGTAGGCCTCGTAGACTTTTTCGTTGGATTGAAGAGCAGCTTCAAAATCTGGCCAACCTGCATTGATTCGTTCATCAAGCTCCCCCATCTGAATCAGCAGTGGTGCCTGAATTTTGGCTACATCTTCGGCTGCTGGCTGGCGGCCATAGAACGGCACGCCTGCCGCTAGTTCCGGGTAGGCCACCGCAATTGCGCTGACCACACCACCGCCATAGCAGAAACCCACAGCGCCAACCTTCCCGGTGCAGTCTTCTCGATTCAATAGGTATTCAAAGCCATTGAAGAAATCATTCATCAGCTCGACCCGATCGACCGTCTTTTGCAACTCGCGCCCATCAGCATCGTTGCCTGGGTATCCGCCAACCGACGTCAGACCGTCTGGAGCCAGAGCCATAAAGCCTGCTTTCGCCAAGCGTCGCGCCACATCTTCGATGTAGGGATTAAGGCCGCGGTTTTCGTGGATCACCAGCACTGCTGGCAGCGGCTCATCCACACCAGCAGGCCGGACAAGGTAGCCCCGTACGTCGCCGGTTCCATTTGGTGAGGGATAGGTGATGTGGTCTGCATGGATATCGGGATCGTTGAATGATACCTGCTCGGCCAATGCATAGTTCGGGCTGAGCATGTTCAGCAACGCGACCGCAGATAAACCGCCAACCGCGAACTTACCTGCGCGATCCAGAAACTGACGCTTAGTGATTTTGCCGTGCGCGTAAAAATCGTACAGGTCCAGTAGTTCCTGGTCGAAGTCTTTTGCCGTCATGCGAGTCATGGTCAATCTCCTAATGAGTTTGGCAGTCTGAAGGGTACGTAGTATTCGATCTGAAGATTTTGATTTTATTTGGTTTTTTAAAAGCCCTGTCCAACGTCACGCAGCCTTGAGATGCTCCAAGGCAGCCTGAGTGCCGCCTCCGTTATGTGGCATACCGCTCTTGGCTAGCCCCATCTCTACGCCAGAAAGGGTGGCCATCAACATTAGGTCGTTGAAGTCGCCCAAATGACCAATGCGGAATACCTTGTCGGCTACCTTGGACAGACCATTTCCTAGTGAGATGTCATAGTGCTCAAGCGCCGCAGCACGAAACGCATCGGCGGAGTGACCCTCTGGGACCTTAACCGCAGTCAAGACGCCCGATTCCTGACCTTGATGTGTGCACAAAACCTCAAGACCCCAGGCGCGCACGGCAGCCCGTGTCGCGGCTCCGTGTCGGGCATGACGGGCAAAAACGTTGTCCAACCCTTCCTCGTGCAACATGTCGATGGCCTCATTTAATCCATAGAGAAGATTGGTGCCGGGGGTGTAAGGAAAGAACCCCTTCTGATTTGGTCCGACCATATCTTGCCAATCCCAGTAACTTCGCGGCGTGGTCACGGATTGTGAGTGTTTCAGAGCCCGATCGCTCACGGCGTTGAAGCTCAAACCAGGCGGTAACATCAATCCCTTTTGCGAGCCGGAGACACACACATCGACCCCCCAGTCATCGAACCGAAAATCAATCGACGCAAGGCCGGAGATGGAGTCCACGATTAGAAGTGCAGGGTGCTTGGCTGCGTCTATGGCCCTCCGCACTTCCTCAATTGGTGTGACTGACCCGGTTGACGTTTCGTTGTGGACGACGCAAACCGCCTTGATGCCGTGCTGCTCGTCTGCACGTAGACGGTCTTCAATCTGATTGGGGTCCGCGCCGCCACGCCAATCTCCTTCAATCAGCTCTGGTCGCAGCCCTAGTTTTCCAGCCAAGTTGCACCACATGAAGGCGAAATGCCCTGTTTCGAACATCAGAACTTTTTCGCCAGGCGAAACCGTGTTCACAAGTGCGGCTTCCCATGCGCCGGTGCCGGATGAAGGATAGATAAAGACGTTCTGTTTTGTCCTGAAAATCGTCTTTATGCCATTTAGGGCCTTGTTCCCCACTTCAGCAAAATCCGGTCCTCGATGATCAATGGTCTGCGTGCTTATGGCTTTCAGGATGCGCTCTGGCACAGCACTCGGCCCTGGAATCTGCAAAAAATGTCTGCCCGCCTGACGCATTTGAACTCATCCTTACGCTGGTGCCAAAAGAGAGGCGCTATTACTTATTGCAAAAGTTAATTATGAATTCATTATTCAGTCAACGGTGAAGTGAAGCGTTTTATAAGACTTGAAGGGAAGGGAAGGCGAACCTGATGGTGGAGAATGGATCGTTGTACCGCCGACTGTTGTCTGATGTACGGGGAGAGGTGATGTCAGATCCGGCATCGCTTGCTCGATACTCGACAGATGCCTCAATTTATCAGATGACACCGGACGCTGTGGTGATCCCTCGGTCCACTGAAGATGTCCAAGCTGTAATGTCCATTGCGCGGGACGAAGGAAGTTCGGTTCTGCCTCGCGGCGGCGGCACCTCGCAATGCGGGCAAACGGTCAATCAAGGTGTTGTACTGGACAACACAAAACACTTGAATCGTATTCTAGACGTAGATGTTGAGAAGCGTATTGCGTGCGTTCAGCCCGGTGTTGTTCTGGATCAATTGAACCAAGCGTTGAAGCAGCATGGCCTGTGGTTTCCCGTGGATCCTTCAACAGCGTCCCGTTGCACTCTTGGGGGGATGGCGGCAAACAATTCTTCAGGCGGAAAGTCTCTCCGATACGGGATCATGCGAGACAACGTCCGTGCGATAAACGCAATCACGGTTGACGGTACGGAAGCGCGGTTCAGCGCTGATACGGCCGCATCAGGCGATTATGCGGATCTTGTTGGTGATATGCGCGCTCTTGGGCGTCGCGAGGCTGCCGAAATAAACGCTCGTTTTCCTAAAGTCCAGCGCCGCGTGGGCGGGTACAATATCGACGCCCTTGTAGGTAACGACATCAACATGTCCCATTTATTGGTGGGGTCAGAAGGCACATTGGCCTATTTCACAGAACTGGAACTAAGCCTCGCTCATCTGCCGGGAGCGAAAGTTACCGGCGTGTGCCATTTCCAGACATTTCGTGCTGCAATGGAGGCCACCCAGCACATCGTTACACTCAACCCGCAGGCGGTAGAGTTGATCGACGACACCATGATTGCATTGGGGCGAGAAATCCCAATGTTTAGCGAAACGATTAATGCATTTGTTGAAGGCAATCCCGAAGCCCTGCTGCTGGTGGAGTTTGCCGAGGGCAGCGCCGAAGCCAATGCTGCAAAACTGGTCGAACTTTCGCAACTGATGGGAGATCTCGGTTTTGCTTTCAGCGGTGCGGAACATCGGTGGGGCGGCGTTGTCTCTGTTACGGACAAATCTTTGCAGAATGCTATCGCCGAGTACCGAAAATCCGGGTTGAATGTCATGATGTCGATGAAAGAGGCAGGCAAACCGATCTCTTTTGTCGAAGATTGCGCCGTCCCTTTGCCCGACCTCGCCGATTACACCGCTGGCCTAACCGAAATATTTGCCCGGCATGGCACAAGGGGAACATGGTACGCGCATGCCTCGGTGGGGTGTTTGCACGTGCGCCCTGTGCTGAACATGCGGCAAGACAAAGACGTCCGGACAATGAGGGCGATCGCCGAAGAAACATTTGATCTGGTCAAAAAGTATAAAGGATCTCATTCAGGTGAACATGGTGACGGGATCGTACGATCAGAATTTCATGAAAAGATGTTCGGTAAGCGTATCGTTTCTGCGTTTGAACAGATTAAGAAACGGTTTGATCCTAATGGGGTAATGAATCCTGGCAAGATCGTGAACGCGCCCGCCATGGATAACCGCCGACTGTTCCGCTACGGTCAGGACTATTCGGTTCCTGAATTCGAAACGACGCTGGACTGGTCTGCTTGGCCGGGTGCCGGAGGAGGGTTTCAAGGCGCCGTCGAGATGTGCAACAATAATGGTGCATGTCGCAAGCTCAAGGGCGGCGTTATGTGCCCTTCTTTCCGAGCGACCCGAGACGAGCGAGACGCTACACGTGGGCGGGCAAATTCGTTGCGGTTTGCCATCAGCGGGCAGATGCCGGGCGGTTTGTCGTCTGATGCCATGTTGGACACAATGAAGTACTGTGTGTCATGCAAAGCTTGCGCTCGGGAATGTCCGACTGGCGTCGACATGGCGCGAATGAAAATCGAAGTATTGTCAGCAAAGCGTAAAAAAGATGGGCTGACGTTGGCAGACAAATTGATAGCTTACCTGCCCCGATATGCGCCAAAAGCCGCGAAAGTCGCGTGGTTTGTGAATTTACGAAACAAAATTGGACTCTCGCGTAAGCTATTGGAGGGACCGACTGGTATTTCAGCGCGACGCGATCTGCCAGTGTGGTCTTCTGCTCCGTTCCGTGATGTCGAAGCTCAGGACAATGATCCGCAGGTGTTGCTGTTTGCCGATGTGTTCAACCGGTATTTCGAACCGGAAAATTTGCGCGCTGCCGTCCGGGTTTTGCGGGCAACAGGATTTCGGGTGGCCGTGGCGCGAGACGATCGATCTGACAGGGCTTTGGATTGCGGACGTACTCTCTTGGCTATGGGGTGCGTGGACGAAGCGCGACAGGAGGCACAACGCGTGATTGACGCGACACGAGAGGCGGTTGCAAAAGGTGTTCCAGTGGTCGGGCTCGAACCTTCCTCTATCCTCACTTTCCGGGATGAATTTTTAGCGCTTTGCCCGGGGCCGGAAACGGAGATGTTGTCGAACGCAACGTGTACCTTTGAGGAATTTCTGGCCGATCAGCCGGACTTGCCCCTGAAGCCGTTGGATCGCCCGATTTATTTGCATGGGCATTGCCACCAGAAAGCACACGATGCCGTCACACCGATGCTTGACCTTTTGAAGCGTATTCCAGGGGCACAAGTTCACATGATTGAAAGCAGTTGTTGTGGCATGGCAGGGGCATTTGGATATTCGCCCGACACTATCGATGTTTCGATAAAGATGGCACAACTCGACTTGTTCCCGGCGTTGGAAGTCGCGCCCGTAGATGCAGTTATCGTGGCAGACGGGACATCTTGCCGCCATCAAATCGCCGAAGGTACGCAGCATCAAGCTATGCACGTCGCACGCCTCTTGGATCTGGTTCTTGATGTTTAGGAAATGGAAATGAACCTGACGGACAGCATTAATCGCCCGACCCTTCACGAAGAACTGGTCGAAAGGCTACGTAACCTGGTTGTCGAAGATGTTTTAAAGCCGGGTGAAAAAGTGCCCGAGAAACAGCTTTGCGACTCGTTGGGGGTCTCACGGACACCCTTGCGAGAAGCTTTAAAGGTGCTTGCGTCAGAAGGCTTTGTGGTACTTCAAGCCAACCGGGGGGCCCGCGTCGCAAGTGTCACGCGAGAGGAATTGGAGAATACGTTTCCAGTGCTTGCGACGCTTGAGCAACTGGCGGGAGAGTTGGCATGTCAGCACATGGATTCCGCTGAAATTGAACTAATCGAACGTCGCCATGCCGATATGCTGAAAGCCTATAATTCACATGACCGACAGGCATATTTTAAGGCCAATCAGGACATTCATCAGGCACTGATACGTGGCGCGCGAAACGATATTCTTGCGAGCCACCACAAGCTGTTAGCCGCACGGGTCCGCCGCGCACGTTTTATGGCCAACTTGTCGGACGAGCGCTGGGCGCAGGCCATTGACGAACATGAAGCCATGATGGAGTTACTCAGGGCCCGTAATGCTGACGGGCTTGGAAAATCCATGAAGCTCCACATGATGAATAAACTTTCTGCACTTGTGAAAGCGCTGGAGGCAGAGGACGAGGCACCTCTCTAAACTCTTGTCAAAAGCGCCTACCAGCTTCCCACGGATGTGCTGCTAGTCGGTGCTGAGACTAGGAAACAGAGGGGATAGCCCACAGTCCTCAGCAAGTTTGTTGAGGTCTCGACAAAGAACGGGGTTCAGCCTCACACCTTCTTTGCGGCGGGCTTCTGCGGCAGCCGTTTTGCCGTCTCCGGGCAAGCGCACCGGGTCATGACCGGGCAGGGGGGGATGCGCGCATTTCAGAGAAGACGCGAGCTGCGTTAGAAGCAAAGTCATTGCCCATCCCAAAGGCTGCCGGATTGAGCGCCATAACGAACTGGCCGGTATTTGTGGATGAAGTTGTGTCCGAGGTGAAATTGATCACATCAGAGCCGAAGGCCGCACCGTTTAAGACCCCGGCTATCAACCCGATAGCTACGGAAAGACCGAACCCTTTCGGACCGCCGATTGGCAAAAGAAACCCTTCTGACTTTAGGGCGGGGTCCGTCAATGGGTTTCCATCACGCCCAACCATCCAGCCTTCGGGCATAGGCTTGCCTTGCTGCAGCAGGGTTTTGATCTTACCCATCGCGGCTACGGTCGTCGCCATATCAAACACAAACGGGTCGGGACCATCGGCGGGGGCGGAAAAAGCAATGGGATTGGTACCAAGAAGCAAGTCACTACCGCCATAGGGCGGGACGTGGTTCGCGCTGCCCACTGCCGCGGCCATACCAAGCAGCCCTGCCTCGGCTTGTGGACGTACATAAAGTGCCAGTGGTCCAGCATGATTGCCGCGCCGAACACCAACCCATCCGATGCCGGCCTCTTTTGCCTTTTCAATTGCAAGATCCCGAGCCGCCGACATAGCCAGATGGCCGAGGCCGTCATCTCCGTCGATCAAAGCGGTTGCAGCGGTCTCATGTACTACTGTGACTTTTGGCGTAGGATTGGAGCCACCTCCCGCCAGCCGGGCTAGGTACTGTCGCAGGCGAAAAACACCGTGCGTGCCATAGCCATAAATGTCGGCCTCAACCATCGTCGAGGCCACCTTGTCCGCATCTGATTTTGGCACACCTCGAGTTTCGAGTGCGGCCGCCACAAATTCACGCAGGGTGTGGCAGTCAATTTTCAAAGGCTCAGAAGTCATCTCTTCCCACCTGTTCCTTGTGCCAGAACACCAATTTACGCTGTGTCCAAACCACCGACGCAAATACGACCAGACCGACAAGGCTGAGATACAGGATTAACGAGAAGACGCGCGGCGTGTTGAGCTGCGAGGCGGCAACCCGAATAAGTTCGCCAAATCCCTTGCCACCGCCTAGGAATTCTCCTGTGATCGCACCGGCCATAACGCCGACTGCTCCGATCTTGAGGCCGGTAAAAATCTGCGGCAGGCCAGTCGGCAGTTTCATCTTGAACAATGTCTGCATCCGACTTGCGCCCATCGTCTTGAAAAGCATACGCGCGTTTTCATCGGCGGCGTGAAGCCCAGCCGCAGTACCGACCACGATTGGAAATGTCGCGATAAAGGCAGCAAGTGCCACCTTTGATTCAATACCAAAGCCCAACCACGCTACAAAGAGTGGGGCAAATGCCACTTTTGGCATGGTATCTATCGCCACCAGGTAAGGCATCACTGCCTTTTCACCAAATGCCGTTTCCCCCACCAATACGCCCAGCGAAAATCCGATCGCGATTGCCAGTGCAAAACCATAGATAACTTCTTTGATTGTGATCCACAGCGCCCCAAGCATGTAGCCGCCAGTCAATAGATTTTGTCCCACGAAGATCATATCTTTCAGGGTTTCCAACGGTGTAGGCAGAATGATTGGGGAAACCAGCTTAAGGCTCGTAACAATTTGCCAAGTGCCGACGAAAACCACGAAGACAAAGGTCATCGCCAGCCAGCGTGGGACCGAGTCGATAAAGTGAACTTTTTGTTCCCATACCGTGTCTTCTGCGGTGTCGGCGTCTTTTAGGGCAGGTGAGTAGTTATGAACGTCGCTCACATTTCTTCTCCCTTATCCAGGAGGCCGCGAATGTAGTCTACAATAGCGCCAAACTTGGGTGTGGTCATCATATCCAACGTGCGTGGGCGTGGCAGATCGACCTTCACAATTTCGGCAATCCTGCCCGGGCGTGGTTTCAACACGACGATTTCGTCGGACAAAATAACGGCTTCCTGAATAGAGTGCGTAACAAGAAAAGCCGTCGCATCCTGTTCATGGCAAATCCGCTGCAGTTCCATATTCATCATGTCGCGTGACAGCTCGTCCAGCGCGCTGAATGGTTCGTCTAACAAAAGTACAGCTGGTTCTGTGATCAGCATACGGCAGATTGAGGCGCGCTGAGCCATGCCGCCCGACAATTCGTTCGGGTATACGTCTTCGAATCCCTTCAAGCCCACGATGTCCAATAGTTCGTGAGCCTTGCCCATTGCTTGCTTGGCGGCTGCCTTTCCGTCGCGGATCTCGATTGGCAACACGATGTTTTCCACCGCTGTTTTCCAGGGAAATAGTGTCGCCTGTTGAAACATCATACCAATGTCTCGACGGGGACCGGTGACTGGCAGGCCCTGTAGGATCACACGCCCTTTGGTGGGAGGGATCAGACCCGCCATGATCTTGAGCAGAGTGGATTTCCCGCACCCGCTGGACCCAATTACAGAAGTGAAGCTTCCTTTCCGTAGCGTCAGATTAATGTCCTCAAGCGCAACAACAAGGTTGCGTGCATAGGTCTTGCTTAAATGGGTCAATTCGTAGACCGGCGTGCCCAAGGGCGCGCCGGAAAACTCTTTTGCGGCTGCAGCGTTCATTTGCTGGCGGCCTCGTTGCCGATGGCGGCAAATTCATTGGTCCAGGCAGCGCTCAAGTCATCAAGCGGTCCCGGAATTTCGCCACCTGCAACAAGTGCGTCTTGCCATTCCTGCCAAACTTCGGCGGGGTACCATCCCAAACCGTTGCTTGGATCCGCTGCTATGGTTTTCGAACGTACGGCATCGAACAGCGCTGACTGGAACTCCTTGTCCTCGCCTTCCTGCGGATTGCCGTCCGCCAGGTGCTTCAACACAGCTTCGCGGTTGGCATCATCCAGCGCAAAGGCATGACCACGAGCGAAAGCGCGGCTCCAGGCCTCGACCAATTCGCGGTCGTTGGCGATTGTGTCGGCCATTGTGGCGATGCCGTTACCGAAGAAACGCCCGAATTCCGCAGGCGTAATGTCACGCACCGCCATTCCGCGTTGGTTCAGAATTGCCGTGTCAGCGGTGGAGGCGGAATACGCGTCGATTTCGCCATTCAGAAAAGCCGCGGTCGCAGGGCCACCGTCGCCGACAGTCAGGAAGGTATAATCTTCACCTTCTTTCATTCCTGCGCCGGTCATCACATTACGCGCAAAGCCCACTTCTGCGCCATCAGCTGTACCTGTCCCGATAACTTTGCCCCGCAACTCTTCAACGTTTTGGATGTCAGAGTCTTCGGGCACTGCAATGCCGAAGTTGCTCCGCGCCGCAACGTTGTAGATGTGAACCGCATCCACATCGCGCGAGCGCGCAGCAATCAGCGGGCCGGGGCCGGGGCGACCGAAGTGTGCTTGTCCTGCAGACAATGCCTGAAGCACGGCGCCTGAGCCGTTGATAGCCTCGACGGTCACGTTCAATCCTTCATCTGCGAAGTATCCTTCTCCAATGGCGACAAACACAGGAAATGAGTTGATTGCCGAAGGGCTGGGTTGCACGAAGGTGATTTCACGCAAGTCTTGCGCAAAACCCATTGTTCCTATTGCTCCTGCTACCGGAACAGCAGTAAGCAGGGACGCTGTGAAAGTCCTTCTGTTCATCATTGTAGTCTTCCTCCCTTGAATGTTGACGCCTCACAGCTATTGCTGCGTAGGAGCCATTACACGGCACGCACTTTGTTCCTTAGCGTGCCGATTTCGGAAACCTCGCAAACTACGACGTCCCCGTTTTTCAAAAACTGCGGCGGTTCCATTGCGTATCCGACGCCTGATGGCGTACCTGTCGCAATGATGTCTCCCGGTTCTAGTGTCAGGCCTTCTGACAAGGATGCGATCAACGTTGGAATGTCGAATATCATGTCCGACGTCATCCCGTTTTGGCGCTGCTCACCGTTAACTGTCAGTCCGATCGAAAGAGCTTGCGGATCGCTGATGGCATCGGCGGTCACGATGTAGGGACCGATTGGGCAAGATCCATCCAACCCTTTGCCTTTGAAGTACTGGCCGCCATGGCGGCGCTGTATGTCTCGGGCGGTTATGTCGTTCAGAATAGAATACCCAAAGACATGATTAAACGCATCTGCCTTGGTGATGTTGCGCCCGCGCTTCCCTATCACGACTGCCAACTCGACTTCGTAGTCGATGGACTGCGACACCGAGGGAAAGAGTAGGATGTCAGCGTCTGGCGCAACGACCGAGGTCGGCGGCTTGGTAAAGAAAACCGGATGCTCGGTGATGCCGATTTTCTCTTTTTGCGCCCGCTCGCCTTCTGCGATGTGCTCAGCGTAGTTTCGCCCCACGCAGAAAACGTTCTTGCGTGGCGTGGGAATGGGCGACAGAAGAGGCGCGTCTTCGGGGACGAGCAGGTCCTTGAGTTCGCCTGCCTCACCCGCGGCAACAACGGCACTCAACGCCTCCAGCGCGGTCGGACCGCCTTCGATAATCAGCTGCATCGTGCTTACATCAAGAGCCGTATCCGGCATGAGCATCTCAATAGCACGCGATACATCCAACCTGCTTCGATTGGGAAGCAATGCGACGCAAACGGCGTGGCTATCTACTGAAACAGTCGCTAAACGCACTTGGCTCTCCTACTACATAATGGCGCCAACTTAGGTCACCGATCTTGGCAGGCGACTCAGATTTGGTTGTCACTTGCCCTTGAGTTTTTGCCGACTTGGCGTTTCAATCAATCAACCAATCAGCAAATTGGGTGGCAATGTGAGTGAGCCTACAGAACTTTCGCAACGTGTCCGGGACCTGATCGACAATGCGGGATACCGGCACAACGATAGGCTTCCGCCTGAAAGGGAACTGTGCCAATGGCTAGGCACAACCCGAAATCAGCTGAGGCGCGTATTGGCCGAACTAGAGGCGCAGGGGCTTATCTGGCGGCATGTGGGTCGGGGCACGTTCGTTGGTGCCCGACCGGTTCTCAACTTAACGGACGTCACCTATTTGGGTGCACAGATCAAGCCTGAACAGGTTGTAGGTGTTCGGTTTACCATCGAACCGCAGCTTAGCCGTCTTGCTGCGCTTCATTCTACGCGTTCAGATCGCGAGCAAATGAGGCTCTGCGTTGAGAGGTGCCGAGCCGCAGAAGACTGGCGCACATATGAAGCATGGGACAATAATTTGCATCACGCGATAGCCCGGGCAACGCGTAATCAGCTTTTCCTGTATTTCTTCGAGACTCTAAATTCTGTCCGAAGGTCTATTGTGTGGGGACAACCCCGTAAAACCTACAAACCCCCCGATGATTATTCCAGTTTTCGAGAGCATGACTTGATCCTGTCGGCGATATCGAGTGGAGACGGAGAAGAGGCGGCGCAGGCCATGTTGGCTCATCTGAGATCCGTTTACTCCCGCGTGTTGCCAGCTAGTCTTGAGACCTGCCGCTAAACCAGCGCCCGACCAATTTGGGAAATGGTTGGGCTAAGCTGCGGCTGAACCTCTTGCAAATCGCCGGTCACATTGGCGATGACTGAGACAAGAGCTACGTCTTTGCGAGCGTGGCACAGCATCGATCGGAACAACGCCATAGATTGGCAAACCGATCTTTGGCAATGAAATGTTCAGGAGTAAAGCGATGCACGATCATGTAATTCCCGCGGTGAAGGTTCACGAAATACCGGTAGAAGGCGAAGGTATGTTCCCGGTACGTCGGGTTTATTGCATTGGTCGAAACTACGCGGCGCACGCCATAGAAATGGGCCACGATCCAAATCGTGAACCCCCATTTTTCTTCCAAAAGAACCCTGACAACTTCGACCCATCTGGAGAATTTCCATATCCGGCTCACAGCTCGGACGTACATCATGAAGCTGAAATGTATGTGGCGCTTAAATCCGGCGGCACGAATATTTCTGTCGAAGATGCTCTAGATCATGTCTACGGCTACGGGCTTTCACTGGATATGACCCGTCGAGATCTACAGGGCGAAATGAAGAAAATGGGTCGTCCTTGGGAAATTGGGAAGGCATTTGAGCGCTCAGCTCCATGCGGACCGGTGCACAAAGCAGAAGATGTTGGGCCACTCGACGAAGGCGCAATTCGCCTATCGGTGAACGGAGAAATTCGGCAGGAAGGTGATTTGAATCAGATGATCTGGAAAGTCCCTGAAATGATCTCTTATCTGAGCGATTACTTCGAACTTGCCGCCGGCGACGTTATCCTGTCTGGCACGCCCTCTGGAGTTGGTCCAGTAAACCGCGGCGATGTATTGGTGCTGTCGGTCGACAAATTGGGTAGCCTAACTGTCAAGGTAACGTAGCAACCACACCAAACACTCTTCGCAAAATAGGCCAATGCCTTTGTAAAGGGATCCCAGATGCCCCACTTAGTCGCCGAATTGATCGCACCCCATTCGGGCACTGCGAATGCTATCGGTGCCCCAGGTCGATCTTGGTTGAACTACCTGGGGCTGCGAGAGCTTTGCGCAAAGGTCAAAAAAGATCTCCATCAGATCGGAGTAGGTCGTGGCGACCGAGTGGCAATTGTGTTGCCCAATGGCCCCGAAATGGCAACGGCCTTTATGTCCGTTGCCCAAGTGGCGACGACGGCACCTTTGAACCCGGCGTACACTTACGAAGAATACGTTTTCTACCTCAAGGATCTGAAGGCCAAGGCCCTTCTTGTAAACGAAAACGACGATGGACCTGCCGTAATAGCTGCTGGGGATCTTGGCATCGCAATCTTGAGGGCCTCTCACGAAAGCTTACATTCGGCTGGACAGTTCTCCATATTGTCCTGTGACCCAATTGGCACGGCGGACACATCCGCACCGGGTGAAGATGATGTCGCCCTGATACTGCACACGTCAGGAACTACGTCGCGTCCCAAAATCGTTCCTCTGACGCAGGCTAATATCTACGCATCCGCGCGAAATGTGGCTGCGTCTTTGAAACTGACAATCGACGATCGCTGTCTCAGTATTATGCCGCTGTTTCATATCCACGGGTTGATTGCGGCTGTTGCCGCGTCTTTAGGTGCTGGATCTCAAATTAGCTGCGCCCCTGGGTTCAACGCTCTTAGTTTTTTCTCGCAGGTCGCTGAAGTTAATCCGACGTGGTACACCGCAGTTCCGACAATGCATCAAGCTATACTTGCCCGAGCTGCACGAAACCAAACGATCATTGAGCAATCGCGGTTGCGCTTTCTTCGATCTTCTTCTGCTTCGTTGCCGGGCCCGGTAATGGAAGAGTTGGTGGCAACATTTAATGCGCCCGTCATCGAAGCCTACGGCATGACTGAGGCGACACATCAAATGTGTTGCAACCCGCTTGCTCCCCAAACGCAAAAACCCGGATCTGTTGGAATAGCAGCAGGCCCCGAAGTCAGAATTGCAGACGAGAACGAAAATACTCTGATCTCTTCACGGGACGTCGGAGAAATCGTTATCAGCGGTCCGAACGTGACGCCGGGGTACGAAAGCAACCCGCAGGCAAATGCCGACAATTTTTTTGAAGTGGACGGAAAAACTTGGTTTCGCACTGGCGACCAGGGTTCATTCGACGAAGAGAATTATCTGCGACTGACCGGTCGTCTTAAGGAGCTTATCAATCGCGGTGGAGAGAAAATCAGTCCACTTGAGGTTGACGCTGTACTCTTAAGCCACCCAGAAGTCGCTCAGGCAGTTTGTTTTGCCGTTCCCCACGAAAAACTGGGTGAAGACATAGCGGCAGCTGTGGTGCTTTCAGAAGGAGCGACGATCCAAGGTCAGGAGGTCAGGGCTTTTGTCGGCGCGCGGCTCGCAAAATTCAAGGTGCCGACTTCGGTGGTTGTTCTTGAAGAAATTCCAAAAGGCGCGACTGGCAAGATACAAAGGATCGGACTAGCTGCTAAATTAGGACTGGCGAAGGCATAGACACATGAAAGTTTGTATCTTTGGTGCCGGAGCTATCGGAGGTTACGTTGCCGCGAAACTTGCACAGACTGATACAGAAGTCAGTGTCGTCGCGCGTGGCCCCCACTTGGCAGCAATGCAGGAAAAAGGACTGACCCTTCTTGAAGAAGGGCAGGATCCAGTCAGCGTTCCAATACGCGCTTCAGACAATGCTGCCGATCTCGGCCCACAAGACTATGTCTTCATCACACTGAAAGCGCATTCCGTCCCAGCAGTGGTAGACTCAATGCAGCCGTTGATTGCAGACGAGACAACCGTAGTTAGTGGAGTGAACGGGGTGCCCTGGTGGTACTTCCACAAACTAGGCGGTCCTTACGAGGGAACGAGGTTGGCTTCAGTCGATCCGGGAAATGTGCAGTGGGACGGTTTTGGACCAGATCGCGTCCTCGGATGTGTTGTTTATCCTGCCGCCGAGGTCATTGCTCCTGGATCAATCAAGCATATCGAAGGCAATCGTTTTTCGTTGGGCGAGCCCGATGGTGCTAAATCAGACCGTGCTGCCAAGCTTTCGGCTGCGCTATCCGCCGCCGGACTGCGTGCGCCCGTCAGACCAAGAATCCGGGATGAAATTTGGTTGAAACTGTGGGGTAACTTGTCGTTCAACCCGATTTCCGCTCTTACCCACTCAACACTTGATGTCTTGTGTGTCGACGAAGGCACACGCTCCGTGGCACGCGGAATGATGCTCGAGGCTCAGGAAGTCGGTGAAAAACTTGGGGTTAAGTTCCCGATAGATGTTGAAAAACGCCTCGACGGCGGAGCGGCGGTTGGTGCGCACAAAACCTCTATGTGGCAGGATTTGGAGTTACGCCGACCGATGGAAATTGATGCCTTGGTCTCGTCGGTGCAAGAACTGGGGCAACTTACAAGGACCTCAACGCCCATAATCGACATCGTCGCATCACTGATCAAACTGAGGGCAAAAGTCGCAGGTCTTTACTAGACTCTTTGTCGGCCTTGCAACGAGAGCATTGCTTGAGGCGGATAACTGATACGGTCTTGCCAGAAGAACTTGCCTTGAGGCGGGCAGGGGGCTTTCCTAGCTTTTGCCCATGACCAAATCTGCCTCATTCAAGTACTTCAAAACCAGCCCTGAGATCATCCGCCTTGCGGTGATGCTGTATATCCGGTTCCCGCTCTCGCTTCGGAATGTCGAAGATCTGCTGCACGAGCGAGGCATCGACGTGAGCCATGAAACTGTCCGCTATTGGTGGAACAGGTTTGGCCCGATGTTTGCATCAGAGATCCGAAGAAAACGGGTTCAGCAACTCCGAGCCTTTTCAAAATGGAAGTGGCACGTAGACGAAGTATTCGTGAAAGTGAATGGCAAACGGCATTATCTTTGGCGCGCTGTGGATGACGAAGGCGAGGTGCTGGAAGCAGTTGTAACGAAGCGCCGTAACAAAGCTGCAGCACTGAAATTTCTCAAGAAATTGATGAAGCGGCACGTCTGCGCCGAAGAGATCGTCACAGATCGCTTCGCTTCCTACAAGGCTGCCCTTAGAGATTTGGGTGCTCTCGAAAAACAACAGACGGGCAGGTGACTAAACAACCGCGTCGAGAATTCGCACCTGCCGTTTCGACGACGCGAACGCGCGATGCAGCGTTTCAAGCGCATGCGAAGTCTACAGAAATTCGCCTCCGTCCATTCCTCCGTGTACAACCACTTCAACCAGGAAAGATCGCTAGCCAGCCGAGACTCCTTCAAGCAGACACGCACCGCCGCTCTTAGCGAGTGGCGTCAACTTTGTTCCGGATAGGTTCGCGGTTTTCGCGGCAAACTGAGACTAGTTCGAATTCGTCTGACAGCACCGCCACTCATACCTGTCTCACTTCAGTTGTGTTTTCTGACCCGGAATTGTGCCGCAATTCCCGCGAGTTGGCGCATGCGCTTTCAATCAGAGACGGAGCAGATCACACACTCAGAGCGCAATTCCGGCCGCAGTCTCTGTGGCGCATTTTGGCGGGGTCGCTTTGGGCGGGATTTCCCTGATACCCGGCAATTTACAGGGAATTTTCGTGAAACAGGTCTGAGTTCCGTCATTTCTCCTATCGGAACTGCATGTTTTCCAGAGGTTTATGTTGCAAATTCCCTAAAAGGTGGAACAGGGAATTTTCTCGTGGGAACAGGGAATTGTGCCTACGGATCAGGGAGGGCAAACCCTGTAACAGGGACGAAGGACTTGGAGATGTCAGAAGCCGAACAGGCGTTCCTGTTCAGACCAGTCTAGTGGGTGGGTCACGCTGAACAGACGCTTGAGTGTGAGTCCGGGCGGCTGAGTGCCGTCGAGAATCGCGACTTGAATCTTCGGAGAGAGAAATGCGAGCTGAGCGCGGGTACGGACAAAGGCGCCTGAGAAGCTTTCGCGCCGCGCAATTTCCATCAGTTGAACTCCGGCTTTCAGATCACGGGTCCAGCCATGGGCGCGGATCAACATGGACCGGAGGCGGGGATCGGGTTGGGGTGCCATATCTCCGGCGATGACCTTGACCTCAACGCCGCGGCGGCGCAGATCGAAGGATGTGCTGATGTGTGTGAGATCCGGGTGCAGATGGTCCGCAACAATGCCAAATGTGCGCGCCAGAGTTCTAAGGTTCAACTCGAGGTCGATCTGTCCTCTTACAATTCTGCTGCTGGCCAGAATATCTGCACCGGCCTGACCGGCTTGGCGTTGGAGTCGGGTTACTAAAACCGTGATTGAAGTCTGCACTGCCTCCGCTGACCCGGCCTCCGGTTGCGCCAGCACCTGGTGCGCGGCGGTGGCGTCTTTCAGATGTCTGACGATGACATCCATGACAGCGTGTTCCAGCGCACGGCCGGGCAGTCGCCAGCCCGAGATATCCTTGCCACCCGAGATCAACCGATTGGAGACGTAATAGCGCAACCGTCGACCTTTGCGCGTGGTGTGGGTTGGCGTCAAGCGATCACCAGTTTCGTCCTGCAGCAGACCGTTGAGTCAGGAGCCGGAGTCAGTGGTACGTTGGCGCGTATCGGGCGCAGGGTCTGCACGGGATCGCTGCGACGCTTTGCGCATTTTTTCCTGCATCCGTTCTTAAACGCTTTGGTCGATGATCACCGGGTGTTGTCCGTCCCAGATCTTACCCTTGTGGCGGATTTTTCCGAGATAAACCGGGTTGCGCTGCAGGTAATAGATCTGGCCACGTGACAGTGGACAACTCCCCTTCACGCTGCCATCTGTCCGAACAACCCGTTTTGACCGCAGCCCTTCTGCCGTTGCCCGTTCCACTACTTTGCGCAGGCAACCCGGCTCGTCGTAAAGACTGAAGAGTCGCCGGACGGTTATTGCCTCGTCTTCATTCACCACCCGCGTTCTTGTTTTTGGATCGGGTTGCGATCATAGCCAAGTGGTAGGTTGCCACCCATCCAGAGCCCCTTTTTCTTCGACGCCGCGATTTTGTCGCGAATACGTTCGGCGGTGACTTCCCGTTCAAACTGAGTGAAGGACAACAGCACATTGAGTGCCCGTTGCCCCATGGAAGATGAGGTGTTGAATGCTTGTGTGACGGACACAAAAGAACAGCTCGTCCGTTCAAGCCGTTCGCCCAGCTTAGAGAAGTCGGCAAGCGACCGGGTCAGCCGGTCGATCTTGTAGACCACAACCATGTCGATGCGCCCTACATCTATCTCTTCAAGAAGACTTGAAGGGCGGGGCGCTCGAGTTTGCCTCCGGACAGCCCGCCATCATCGTAGCGCCCTGGCAATCGGGTCCAACTTTCGTGTCGCTGGCTGGAGACATAAGCCACGCAGGCCTCATATTGCGCGTCCAGTGAATTGAAGTCCTGGTCCAGATCATCTTCTGAGGACTAGCACCTGTAGATGGCGGATCGGATTTTATGGCGAAGGCTCATTTGGCGATCTTTCCGGTGAGCCCGAAGAAACGCGGCCCTGACCAATGCGCGCCGGTAATCTCTCGGGCGATGGCCGAGAGCGAGCGATAGGACCGACCGCTCCAAGTGAAGCCGTCATCTGTAACGTCCACTACATGGGTCGTGCCATTCCACTCGCGCTGTAGGCGCCCGCCGGGTTTAAGGGCAGGGCAGGTAGGTCGGGGTCTCTTCTCAGAACCTTTTTTCCAGCGTGGCTTTCACCTGCCGCGACAGCCCGCCACGATTGCGGGACTGCATCTCAAAGGCAATGAAGCGGCGCAGGAAGGGTTGGCTGAGCATGGTGGGGGCGGCTTAATCAAACAGTTGTTGCCAAATCGTGACCAGATCCGATCGACCCATGGCGGCGAGATCGGCGACATCGCTGGTCTTGGTCATGACTCTTCTCTTGTTCCCACCGTCAGGTGATAGGTGGAAGACACATGTCCCATCATCGGGCCGATATGGCCGACGTGAAAGAACATCCACTGCATGACCTCGGACCGTTTGACCGGGTCCGGTGATAGGAATTTCCATTATTTTTCAGTCAGGTGCCACAGTGTCGCACCGGATTCGAAGATCGCTCGCCCATCCGAGCGGTCTTCGATTTTTGGGATTTTTCCGTTTGGGTTCAGCGCCAGATAATCCGGCGCTTTTTGTTCCTGCTCGGAAAAGTTGATGTGAGACAGGTCATAGGGGACACCTGCCTCTTCCAAGAAGATGACCGGCTTGTAACCGTTCATCGTACCCGAGGTGTAGAGATGAATATCAGGCTGGGACATGTTCAACCTCTGTAAATGCTGTCTTAAGATGCAACTTAAATCGGGCGAAATCAGTTTCGATTTCCGGGTTCTTCATTACGTCAAATGCCGCAAACGTCGGCAATGGCTTCAAGTTGAGGAACTTTGCGGTCAGGTGTATCGGGCGCAAAAGGTCATCAACGCTGTCACCGGCAAAGAACGGTTCGGTCACGGCGTCGAACGCCTCTTTTGGCGCGTTGAACGTCACCGAAAGCATGTACGTCTTGTCGTTCAGCGCGCCTCCCATCCCATAATTGGCCTTCGGCGCGTCAGCCGTCCGACCATCACCGGTACTTAGCCGCCCATCCATACCGGCGGTGTACACCTCATCCATGTATTTCTTGAAAACCCATGGAACTCCCATCCAGTTCACCGGGAACTGCATGATGACTGTGTCGGCCCAAAGGTGCGCCTCGACCTCAGCATTGGCGTCATAGCCATCGGCAACGGTGGTCACGCGCACTTCGTGGCCCATTGCGGCCAACGTGTTACGCGCGTGTTCGGTCAGGCTGGCGTTCAATTGTCCGGGGGCGAATTCGTAGGGCTGGGTGCCGTTCACGATCAGGATTTTGCTCATGTCTATATCCAATAAGTGCAAATTTTGAACCCTTGACTCTGGGCGGGTTCAGAGAGCATTTGATTGTGCGGGTGTAAGAAATCAACTAGTATACTTTTAGTAACCTAGTTGCCTGGGTGAAAGGGCGGTAATGCGAGCGCGGATTGACGAGGATGCAAAGGGGCGTCGACGGGTCTCGGAGGCCTGTCTGGAGCCGTGTGCAATCGAACGCGGTATGCGGATCATTGGCGGAAAATGGACCGGATCGATCTTGTGGCACCTTAAGGATGGCCCGGTGCGCTTCAACGACCTGTCGCGTATGATCGGAGGGGCCAGCAAGAAGATGATCACCGAACGGTTGCGTCAACTTGAGGAACGGGGCCTGGTGCATCGGCAGGTAATGGATACATCCCCTGTTTCCGTGCAATACTCGGTGACCGATTTTGGCCAGACAGCGCTTGGTTTTCTTAATGAGCTTCGAAAGTGGAGCGAAGAATTGCCTCAAGAGCTGGACCGAACCATTTGATTTTAAAAGGGAACGAGTCTGTGGGCGGTCTGAAAGCAATCCACCATGCTGCAGTCATTTGTTCGGATTATGAACGGTCCAAGGCGTTTTATTCAGAAACGCTTGGGTTGAAGATAATTGCGGAAAACTTCAGGGCAGAGCGGCAATCCTGGAAGCTGGATTTGGCGTTGCCGGATGGTTCTCAGATCGAGTTGTTTTCCTTTCCCAACCCGCCCAAACGCGCGTCCCGCCCCGAAGCGCTGGGTCTGCGGCATCTTGCGTTTGTTGTAGATGACATCGAGACGTTGAAAGACAGTCTGGAACAGAAGGGTGTTTCCGTCGAGGACATCCGTGTCGATGAACACACCGGACGTCGGTTTACCTTTTTCAGTGATCCGGACGATCTTCCATTGGAATTGTATGAAGTAGCGCCGATAGCGTTGAAGTGATATTCCTCGTTCTTTAGACTGAGAGAAGCAGGGAGGAAGGCGCATGGAAGTAAAACCTCTCACCGGTGGATTGGGCGCGGAAATCGTCGGGGCGGACATCCGGCGCGAAGATCAATTCGATGCGATCAATTCGGCCTTTGCAGAGTATTCCGTAATCGTTCTGAGGGCCCAAAGCGTTAGCCCGCAAGAGCATCTGTCCTTTGCGCGAAGGTTCGGCCCGATCAACGTGAACCGCTTTTTCAAACCGGTCGACGGCCATCCCGAGATTGCCACGGTTTTGAAAGAGGAGGATCAGAAAGAGGCTGTGGGAGAGGGCTGGCATACAGACCACTCCTATGATCAGGAACCCGCCATGGGCTCAATTCTGCACGCCTTGGAAGTCCCGCCGCACGGGGGCGACACGCTGTTTGTGTCGATGGCTGCTGCCTATGAGGCTTTGTCGCCCACGATGCGTGGTTTTCTGGATGGCCTATGGGCGGTGCATTCCTCTCGCCATGTCTTTGGCGCCGGCATCGTGGATTCGGAGGCCGCTAAAAGCGGCAGGCTGGGTAATGCCGAAGCTGCCACGCAAGACGCTTTGCACCCCGTTGTAATCACGCATCCGCTGAGCGGCAGGCGAGGGCTGTTCGTCAATCCTGTGTTTACCACCGAAATCAAGGGGTTGAGCTCAGATGAGTTTGCAGCTGTGCTTGGGATGCTCTATGATCATTGTAAGCAGCCCGAATTCCAATGCCGCCTCCGTTGGCAGACAGGGGATATCGCCATTTGGGATAACCGAGCCACGTGGCACAAGGCAATCAACGACTACCACGGTTTTCGACGCCTTATGCACCGGGTGACGGTTGAAGGGGTTGCCTTGACGCAGTGAGGCAAGTGGCGCAAAGCGGACCTCAGCGACTCAGTTTGGGCGTGACGACACTTTAACATCTGTCGATTCCCGACGCCCCTATTCAACACAGCGGTTGATGTCTAATTTACTGCTTTATTTCTTATACTTAGGGCACGCTAAGGAAATTCTCTTGTAAAAATTGGAACGTTCCATTAAAGATTTTGGAACCTTCCAATTTTGGAGAAAATGGATGAATTGGGCATTTGTCGGAGCGAGCACAATAGCTTCGCAATACATGTTGGTTGCAGTGCGCCAGCAGACAGGTAACGACGTGACCTGGGTCGTCAGCAATTCTCCTGAGCGGGTTAAAAGCTGGGCGAGGGAACACGGAATTCCCAACGCAACCACAGACTTGGGCGCTGCCCTGACTGACCAGAACGTTCAGGCTGTCTACGTCTCCTCGACCAATGAGAAACACCACGGTCAGGCAATTGCAGCCATTTCGGCTGGCAAGCATGTTCTATGTGAAAAGCCGCTTGGGATGACCCAGGCGGAAGCGGTCGAAATGGTGCGCGCAGCCGAAGCGGCTGGCGTGACTTTTGGTACAAACCACCACCTGCGATGCTCTGGCAGCCATCGTGCCATTCGTGACCTCATTGCAGACGGGCGCGTCGGCGACGTTCTTTCGCTGCGTATACATCACGCGGTACATTTGCCCGGGAACCTACAGGGGTGGCGCATTAACTCAGCAGATGCCGGCGGCGGCGTGATCCCCGACATCGTCGTTCATGATGCGGATGTCACGCGGTTCCTGCTCAATGAGGACCCGATTTCCGTCGTCGCGCAAATGGCCAGCTCTGGGATGGGGCAGGGGGTCGAAGACTCGTGCATGTCCGTGTGGACGATGCCATCGGGGGCGATGGTCACGACGCACGAAAGCTTTACGCACCCCTTTGCCGGGTCGGGCCTGCAAGTGCACGGGACCAAGGGCTCGATTTTTGCGGATGGCGTCATGACGCAGCGCCCTGTTGGGGCAATAAAACTGGTGACTGAAGCCGGAAGCGAAGAGATTCCGTTTTCGGACCACTCTCTCTATGTTCAAGGCGTTTCGGAATTTGTCTCCGCAGCGGCGGGACAAGGCCGTCCTGCTGCCGACGGACCTGACGGAGTGAAATCGCTGTCAATCGCGCTGAGCGTTCGTGAGGCCGCAGCGTCGGGTGAACGTATCAACATAGATTATGGCGGTTTCTGATGACCAAGCTTGTTTCCGTTTCCGAGGCCGTTTCTCGTATCCCAGACAATGCGGTTGTCACCGTGTCGTCGTCCTCTGCGCTCGGGTGCCCTAACCTCGTGCTGAAGGCACTTGGAGAACGGTTTCGCACAGAGGGGCATCCGCGCAACATTACAACGCTGCACCCTATAGCCGCCGGTGATATGTATGGCGTGAAGGGCATGGATTATCTGGCGCAGGATGGATTGCTAAGCCGCGTTCTTGCCGGATCTTACCCGTCGGGCCCTTCCAGCCTTGAGATGCCGGAAATCTGGAAAATGATCGTCGAGGATCGGGTCGCCGCATATAACGTGCCGTCGGGAATTCTGTTCGACATGCATCGCGAGGCCGCAGCGCATCGGCCTGGTGTTCTGACGCAAGTCGGGCTTGAAACCTTCGTGGACCCTGTCCGCGAAGGGTGCGCGATGAATGCGCGTGGCGCGGCAACGCCCATCGTGAACCGGAGAGAGTTCGACGGTCAGACCTGGCTGCACTTCCCAAACATCAACCCGAACGTATGTATTTTGCGCGCTACCACAGCGGATGAGTTCGGAAACCTGACCTATGAGCATGAAGGCGCTTATTTGGGCGGGCTAGAGCAAGCGATCTGCGTCCGCAACCACGGTGGGATCGTGATCGCACAGGTTCAACGTGTGACTGCCGCCGGAAGCCTGCGCCCCCATGAAGTGCGCGTGCCGGGGCATCTGGTCGACCTGATCGTTGAAGACCCGGAGCAGATGCAAACGACTGAAACGTCTTATGATCCTGCGATTTCTGGCCAGATCATGCGCCCTTGGGACAGCTTTTCACTGGCCGAGCATGGCGTCGAAAAGGTCATCGCGCGTCGCGCCGCCCAAGAACTCCGCAGCGGCATGAGCGCCAACTTGGGCTTTGGAATCAGCGCTATGGTCCCGCGTGTTTTGTTGGAAGAGGGGCATCCTCAGGCTGTGACATGGGCGATTGAGCAAGGGGCCGTTGGAGGCGTCCCATTGACCGGATTTGCCTTTGGCTGCGCGTCCAACGCACATGCTTTCGTGCCGTCCCCACAGCAGTTCATTTATTTCCAGGGCGGCGGCTTCGATATGTCGTTCCTCTCGTTCCTCGAGGTTGATGTCGAAGGCAATGTGAACGTCTCCAAACTGGGTAAGAAGCCCTACCTGACCGCAGGATGTGGTGGGTTCGTCGACATCACGGCACGCGCCAGAAAGATCGTATTCTCGGGCTGGTTCGAAGCCGGCGCTAAGATCGACCTCGCAGAGGACGGTATCCGGGTGAATGCCCCGGGCAAGTTCACCAAGATGGTGGATCAGGTTGAACACGTCACATTTTCAGGTCGCCGTGCCCGGGAAACCGGTCAGGACGTTCTGTATGTGACGGAGCGCTGCGTCATTCGCCTTACGGATCAGGGTCTGGTTGCTACGGAAATCATGCCCGGCATCGAGGCGCAGCGCGATATTGTCGAAGCATCGGGTGGTCGCGTCAAAGTCGCGGAAAATGCGGTTCAGATGCCCAAATCTCTGTTCGCTTTAGGCCCGATGGGGATGACCCTGTGAGCAAACTTGGGTTTCATATCGAGGGTCCGACAGCCGTACTTACATTGGACAACGTGCCCAAGCTCAATGCTCTGACCGTAGACATGCTGGATGCGTTGGAGGCTCGCTTGCGAGAGGTCGAGCGTGACGCGTCCATTCGTGCGCTTGTTCTGACTGGCGCAGGAGAAAAAGCGTTCTGTTGCGGAGCCGATATTGAAGCATGGGGTGGTCTGAGCCCCGCCGAGTTTGCGCGTCACTGGGTCCGAGACGGACACAGAATCTTTGATCGGTTGGCACGGATCGGCAAACCGACTATCGCTGCGATCAACGGTCACGCCTTCGGCGGCGGTCTGGAGTTGGCCAGTTGCTGCGATCTGCGCTTGATAACTCCGCGTGCAACGCTGGCTTTACCTGAAGCTCGGGTTGGGATCGTGCCGGGCTGGTCGGGGACGCAGCGGTTGACCCGGCTGCTTCCCGAGGCTGCGGTGAAAGAGATGGCACTCTTTGGGCGCCGTATTGGTGCTGACCGCGCCGTGGCCTTGGGCTATGCGACCGAGGTGACTGACGACGTTCTGGCGCGCGCGCTTGAGATCACCGCCGAACTTAGCGACCTTTCGCCTCGCGCCACCGAAATCTCAAAAAACATGATCCATGCAGCGGTCGGTGAAGACACTCATGCCGTGGTCGAAACCCTTGGTAGCGCAGCGATTGCCGCCTCAGCGGACCGCGAAGAAGGCGTTGCCGCATTCATGGAAAAACGTAACCCCACATTTTCGGGCCTTTGACAATATGAAAGATATCACCATCAACCCTGCCATCCCGTTCGAGTTGCCGCCGTTGTTCGAAGGTCGGCATCTCATCGATGGCAGGTGGCAGAATAGCGCGTCTGGTGAGACGTTCGAACGGCGCTCGCCCTCGCACGGGCACATCGTCAGCCGTTCGGCCTTGGGTGGCGAGGCTGAAGCCGAGGCCGCGATCCAGGCGGCGCGCAAGGTGTTCGACAACGGTGATTGGAGCCGGGCATCAGGCAAAGAACGGGCCACCGTTTTGCTGAAGGTTGCCGACCTGATTGAGCAGAATGTCGACCGGATCGCACTGATCGAAACGCTGGAAAGCGGTAAGCCGATCAGCCAATCCAAGGGCGAGGTCGGCGGTGCAGCAGACCTTTGGCGCTATGCGGCCTCATTGGCACGCAGCACACACGGCGACAGCCACAACACTCTTGGCGCAGACATGATGGGTGTCGTGCTGAAGGAACCCATCGGTGTCGTGTCCATCATTACGCCGTGGAACTTCCCCTTCTGGATTCTCAGTCAGAAGCTGCCCTTCGCGTTGGCGGCTGGTTGCACCGTTGTTGTGAAGCCGTCTGAGATGACACCGTCGACAACCTTGATGCTGGGCGAGTTGCTGGTCGAAGCTGGATTGCCCGCCGGTGTATGCAATATCGTTCTGGGCTACGGAGTTCCCGTTGGCAGTGTGATGTCGAGCCATGACAGCGTGGACATGATCAGCTTTACGGGCTCAACGGCTGTGGGCAAGACGATCAGCGCAGTAGCATCGGATACACTCAAGAAAGTCGCGCTTGAGCTTGGGGGCAAGAACCCTCAGGTCATCTTTCCCGACGCCGATCTAAATACAGCCGCTGATGCGGTTGTGTTTGGTGTCTATTTCAATGTTGGCCAGTGCTGCAATTCAAGCAGTCGCATCATTGTGCACGAAGACATAGCCGACGATTTCCGTGAGCGTGTCGTTGCCCTGTCGCGCAAAGTCAAATTCGGCGATCCTCTGGACCAGACGACGCAGGTTGGTGCTATCGTAACGTCCGAGCACAACTCAAAAATCGACGCGTACGTCAAGCAGGCGCAGGCTTCGGGTGCAACTATTGATCTGGGTGGTGAGCCGCTGGAGGTCGAAGGCTTGGGCGCTCAGTTCTACCAGCCGACGGTGATTTCTGATGTCTCGCCCGACATGCCAATAGCCCGGGATGAGGTATTCGGACCAGTTCTGTCTGTTTTGACGTTCAAAACACTGGACGAAGCAATCGCGCTAACCAATGATAGCGCTTACGGTCTGTCGGCAGGGGTCTGGAGCGAAAACGTTCACACCTGCCTCGAATTCGCCCGTCGTGCAGAAACGGGAACGGTCTGGACCAACACCTGGATGGACGGGTTCCCCGAGGTTGCATTCGGTGGGTTCAAGCAATCCGGGCAGGGGCGGGAAATCGGACGTTACGGGTTCGAGGAATTCTTCGAAGTGAAATCAGTGGTCATGCGCATCGGCAACAACCGAGCGCCATGGGTTCCGCAAGACTAAAGCCGGGCACCGGATTGGTCCCGTATAAGAAGAACGCATTAAGGGAGGAAACAAGAATGCGTAAATTTATGAAGACAAAATCGCTGTTTGTAGCCGGTCTATTGTGCACGACCAGCCTTGCGCATGCTGAAGACGTGGAAGTTTTGCACTGGTGGACTTCAGGTGGTGAGGCCGCAGCGTTGAATGTTCTCAAGGACGACCTGTCCGGGCAAGGAATCGGCTGGACCGACATGCCAGTAGCGGGCGGTGGTGGTGAGCAGGCGATGACCGTTCTGCGGGCGCGCGTCACTGCTGGCAACGCACCAACAGCCGTTCAGGCCCTGGGCTTTGACATTATCGATTGGGCCAATCAGGGTGCGCTGGCCGATCTGAACGAAGTGGCCGCCAAGGAAGGTTGGGATGATGTCGTTCCAGATGCTCTGAAAGCCTTTGCCAAGCATGACGGCAAGTGGGTCTCGGCACCAGTCAATGTGCACTCCACTAACTGGGTCTGGGCCAACAAAGCGGTGCTGGACGCTAACGGCCTTGCACAGCCCGCCAACTGGGACGAATTCGTCGCAGCGGTTGAGGCATTGAAAGCCGCCGGAGTCACTCCGATCGCGCATGGTGGTCAAGCCTGGCAGGATGCGACCATTTTCGATGCGGTGGCGATGTCGACACTTGGACCCGATGGCTACAAAGCAGCCTTCGTTGACCTGGACGAGGAAACACTTGGCGGCGACGCCATGAAAGAAGCGTTCGACCGTATGGCATTCATTCGCGACAACGTGGATGAGAATTTCTCGGGCCGAGACTGGAACCTGGCGACAGCGATGGTCATCAACGGTGAAGCCGGTTTCCAGATGATGGGGGATTGGGCCAAGGGCGAGTTCCTGAACGCGGGCAAAGTGCCGGGTGAGGATTTCCTGTGCTTCCGCTTCCCGGGTACTCAGGATCAGGTCACCTTCAATGCTGACCAGTTCATGATGTTCGATCAGGGCGGTTCGGTATCGGCTGAACAGGCCGCTCTGGCCAGCGCGATCCTGTCGCCATCCTTCCAGATTGCCTTCAACAAGGTGAAGGGCTCTGTCCCGGCTCGTACTGACGTGGACGGTAGTGATCTGGATGCTTGTGGCCAACAGGGCATGAAGGATCTGGCAGCAGCGGCTTCGTCGGGTAACTTGTTTGGCTCGATGGCGCACGGCCATGCCGCGCCGGCATCGGTGAAGAACGCGGTTTATGACGTCGTCACAGCCCATTTCAACGGTGAGTATGACAGCGAGACAGCTGTAGTCGAACTGGTCGACGCAGTTTCGATCGCCAAGTGATCTTAACGTGATCCTCCCGATGGGGCGGCAGGTTGGCCGCCCTGTCACCAAGTGGGCGCAATCGCTCCGACCTACAACTACTCGAACGAGGAGGGCGCGCCATGGCTGGTTCAGCCGACGCGGATTTCAAGACACGCCTTCAGAACTGGATTCCCAAGCTAGTCCTGTCTCCATCGATCGCGATGATGACGGTCTTTGTCTACGGTTTCATTCTGTTTTCGGTCTACCTGTCCTTTACTGACAGCCGCATTCTGCCGACCTTTGGTTGGGTCGGGTGGGAAAACTACGACAAGCTGTGGCGGCTGAGCCATTGGGAAACATCACTGATCAATATGGGCATCTACGCCAGCCTGTATATCGTGATCTGCACATGCTTTGGGCTGGGTCTTGCAATTTTTCTCGACCAAAAAATCCGCGGTGAGGGGCTGCTGCGCCCGATCTACCTGTACCCGATGGCGCTGAGCTTCATCGTCACCGGCACCGCGTGGAAATGGTTTCTGGATCCCGGCATCGGCTTGGAAAACGTGATGCACACATGGGGTTGGACCAGTTTTGAATTCGACTGGATTAAGAATCGCGACTACGCCATCTACACAGTTGTTCTAGCAGCCGTCTGGCAGACGAGCGGCTTCGTGATGGCAATGTTTCTGGCTGGCCTGCGTGGGATCGACAATGAAATTCTGCGGGCTGCGCAGATGGACGGCGCGTCGAACTGGAACCTCTATCGCCGGATCATTATCCCGCAACTACGACCAGCCTTCTTGTCGGCCTTCGTGATCCTCAGCCATCTGGCGATCAAGACCTTTGACCTTGTCATCGCCCTGACCGGGGGTGGCCCCGGTCGCGCCACAGAACTACCCGCGACCTTCATGTATTCTTACACGTTCACGCGAAACCAGATGGGGATCGGTGCGGCCTCGGCCACGATCATGCTGATGACCATTGCCGCGATCATGATCCCGTATCTTTACGCCGAATTGCGGGAGAAACGCTGATGTCTCAAGCTACTCAGGATACCGCAATCCGAACGGGCCGCGTTACGCGCACGTTGATATATCTGGTGCTGCTTCTGTTCGGTCTGTTCTACCTGCTGCCGCTTTATGTCATGCTGGTGAACTCGGTGAAGCCATTGGAAGAGATCACCGGCGGCGGCATGATGAACCTGCCGCAGGTATTCACGATTGAGCCGTGGCTCAAGGCGTGGTCTTCGGCGCAGATCGGCGTCGATCCGACAGGGCTGAAGCCCTACTTCTGGAACTCGATCAAGATGGTGGTTCCGGCGGTGATCGTCTCGACCATTCTTGGGGCGTTGAACGGCTATGTGCTGACCAAATGGCGCTTCAAGTACGACACCATCTTATTCGGTCTGATGCTGTTCGCCTGCTTCATCCCGTTCCAGATTGTTCTTATCCCGATGGCACGGATGTTGGGCATAATCGGGCTGGCAGGCACCACCTGGGGTCTTGCACTTGTCCACGTTGTCTACGGGATTGGCTTTACCACGCTGTACTTCCGCAACTACTACGCTGTGTTCCCGACCGAGCTGATCCGCGCGGCGCAGATTGATGGCGCCGGGTTCTTCCAGATTTTCTGGCGCATTCTTCTGCCCAGTTCCGGGCCGATCGCCGTGGTTTCGATCATCTGGCAGTTCACCAACATCTGGAATGACTTTCTGTTCGGCGCGTCCTTTGCCGATGCCAACAGCCAACCGATGACGGTGGCACTGAACAATCTGGTGCAGTCATCAACCGGTGTGAAGGAATACAACGTTCATTTTGCAGGCGCCATTCTGGCGGCCATGCCAACTCTGCTCGTCTACATCGTGGCCGGTCGATACTTCGTCCGCGGCCTGATGGCGGGTTCGGTGAAAGGATAAGACCTCATGGGTTTTCTAGACATAGACAACGCGACCAAATCCTACGGGGCGGTCGAGGTTCTGCACAAAGTCGACATCTCGGTGCAGGAAGGAGAGTTCCTGGTTCTGGTTGGCCCCTCGGGCTGTGGCAAATCCACTCTGCTGAACATGATCGCGGGGCTGGAAGAGATCACCAGCGGCGAAATCCGCATCAAGGATCAGGTGATGAACGGGGTGCACCCGTCCAGCCGCAACATTGCCATGGTTTTCCAAAGCTATGCTTTGTATCCCAATATGACGGTCGGGCAGAACATCACTTTCGGTCTTGAGATGCATGGTGTGCCCAAGCCTGAACGCGACAAAGCGATGCAAGAAGTTGCCAAGCTCTTACAGATCGAGCAGTTGCTGGATCGTAAGCCCGGTCAGTTGTCGGGTGGTCAGCGCCAGCGGGTTGCAATGGGTCGCGCGTTAGTACGGAACCCTGATGTCTTTCTGTTCGATGAACCGCTCTCGAACCTCGATGCCAAGCTTCGCGTCGACATGCGAACCGAGATCAAGAAGCTGCATCAAAATCTCGGGACCACCATCGTCTATGTGACGCATGACCAGATCGAGGCGATGACGCTTTCAAGCCGGATCGCCGTGATGAACGGCGGTTATGTCCAACAGCTGGGTACGCCGCAGGAAATCTATGACACGCCTGCGAATATCTTCGTTGCAACATTCATGGGCTCGCCTGCGATGAACGTGGTACCGGCCAAGGTTACGGTTTTGAATGGCCACCCTCATGCAGAGGTCGCCGTTCACGACGGATCTATGGCGCAACTTCCGTTCAGCCAGGACAACTTGGCCGCATGGGATGGGCGCGAGATCTTGTTGGGAATCCGCCCAGAGACTATCACCGATATGGATGGCGCGGATCGAAAGTCGTCGAACATCGCGCAGATGGCCAACCGTATCGTGGTGACGGAGCCCGCTGGATCGGACACCTTCGTCTCGATGCAATTGGGTGGACGAGATGTGATCGCGCGTATGCGTTCGGATGCCGAAGTGGCACCGGGTCAGGATTTCAACTTTGCAGTGAACATGGAAAAGGCCGTGGCTTTTGATCCCGAAAGCGAGATGCGGATTCTTCCATGAATCGAGCTGACGTCATAATCATTGGGACGGGTATCGGGGGGGCAACGCTGGCTGCGGCGTTGGCTCCGTCCGGTCGTCGCATTCTGATCCTTGAACGAGGAAAGCGGTTGCAGCCCTCACCGCAGGATCGAGACCCAAAAGCGATCTTTGCCAATGGGCACTTTCGCCCCGATGAAACATGGCTAGATGGAGCAGGCAAACCTTTTAACCCCGGAAACTACTACTGCGTTGGTGGAAATTCTAAGTTCTACGGCGCAGCTTTGATACGCTATCGGAAAGAGGATTTTGAGCCGCGTCAGCATATGGGTGGTTACTCGCGCGGCTGGCCCATGCCCTATGAAGAGCTTGAGGCGGATTACACCACCGCGGAACAGCTTTACGACGCACGTGGGACCACCAAAGAGGACCCCACCGAACCGCCGCACAGTAGGGGTTACCCGCACCCACCTGTGCCGGATGAGGTTGATATTGCAGACCTGAGGAACCGGCTAAGCCACGCAGGCCTGACGCCATCCTCAGTGCCGTTGGGCGTGGATATTGAAACCTGGTTGCGGGCTGGGCAAACAACTTGGGATGCGTTTCCCAATACATGCGGCGGCAAAATGGACGCCGAAACCTGTGCCCTCGCCGAGGCATTGAAGCATAGGAATGTCGAGCTTTTAACTGACGCGCGTGTCCGAAAATTGAAGGCTGATGCCGTTGGTCGTGTCACAAGTGTCGAAGTTGATGGTCACGGTACCCTGCATGCGCAGGTCATCGTGCTTGCAGCAGGTGCGGTACAGTCCTCGGCACTGTTGCTGCAGTCCGCGAACGACAATTGTCCAACCGGTCTTGCCAATCGGTCCGATCAGGTCGGACGGAACTTTATGAACCACAATTGTTCGGCGGTGCTGGCCCTTCATCCGCTGCGTCGAAATAGGGCGGTCTATCAGAAAACGTTGATGTTTAACGACTATTACAACAGCGGCGGGCAGGGTGGTTTGCCATTGGGCAATATTCAGATGCTGGGAAAGATCACCGGGCCGATCCTTTCGTCGCAAACCAGCCTGCCGAGGCCAATTGCAGCGCTAATCGCCAATCGCAGCTTTGATTTCTATGCCATGTCCGAAGACCTGCCGAACCCAGACAGCCGGGTGACGGTCGAAGGAGACCAAATCACGCTGGACTGGAAACGCTCGAATTGGGCGGCGCACGAGGCCTTGGTTGCGCGGCTAAAGGCGCATCTGAAGCAGGCGGGGTTTCCTGTGGTACTGTCGCGACCATTTGATCGGCGCACTCCGTCGCATCAATGCGGCACAGCGCGGATGGGTAATGACCCGGCAAGCAGTGTCGTCGACACGTTCTGCCGCAGCCACGACCATAAGAACCTGTTCATCGCCGACGCGTCAGTTCTTCCGACATCTGCGGCAGTGAATCCGGCTCTTACTATAGCCGCACTCGCACTCCGGGCAGGTCGTCACATTATTGAAACGGAGTTTGCCGCATGACCGGAACAGCATTGGTGACCGGAGGACAACAGGGCATTGGACTCGGGGTGGCGCGCGCCTTGATCGCCGCAGGGTACAAGGTCGCAATAGCCTCTCGCTCGGCGCCCTACAAACCGGTCGTTGAGGCGACTTTGGCAGAGCTTGGCCCAAGCGCAATTTATGTGCAGCACGACGTGTCCGACATTGATCACGTTCCGGCGCTACTGGATCAGATCGAAGCCGATTTGGGCCCGATCACCGCGTTTATAAACAACGCAGGCGTAGGGGCGCCAGTGCGTGGTGACATGCTGGACCTGAAGCCCGAGAATTGGGATTTCGTGCAGAGCATCAACCTGCGTGGCGCGTTTTTTCTGGCGCAAGAGGTGGCCCGGCGCATGTTGGAGCAGACGCAAGATACCTATCGTTCGATCACCTTTGTCACCTCTGTCAGCGCGACAATGGTATCGATCGAACGCGCCGATTACTGCGTGTCCAAGGCGGCCGCAGCGATGATGGCTCAGTTGTTCGCAGTACGCTTGGCCCCCGAAGGCATCGGTGTCTTTGAGCTGCGACCGGGAATCATCGCGACCGAGATGACGGCGGGCGTGCGCGACAAGTATACCGACCGTATCGAGGGCGGTCTTGTTCCCGCGGCACGCTGGGGTGAGCCCGAGGATATTGGGTCAGTTGTCGTCCCACTGGTTCAAGGGCACATGCACTTTGCGAACGGTGCCGCCATCCCGGTGGATGGCGGCTTGTCGATTTCACGTCTGTAAGTCAGGGCACACAAGAATGTCTGAAGGATATGATTTCATTGTCGTTGGGGGAGGCTCGGCAGGCTCGGTGATCGCTGCGCGTCTTTCCGAAGAACCATCGGCGAATGTGCTGTTGCTAGAGGCCGGCGCCACCGATCGTCACCCATTCTTTCACCTACCAGCCGGGTTTGCGAAGATGACCAAGGGTATCGGCAGTTGGGGCTGGTCCACGGTTCCGCAAAAGCACATGCAGAACAAGGTCTTCAACTACACCCAGGCCAAGGTGATCGGCGGAGGGTCTGCGATCAACGCGCAAATCTACGCGCGGGGTGCAGCTCAGGATTACGATGACTGGAGGCAAATGGGCTGCGAGGGGTGGAGCTATGCCGACGTGCTGCCCTATTTCAAAAAGTCCGAAGACAACGACACCTACGACGACGAATTTCACGGCAAGGGCGGACCGCTGGGCGTGTCCATGCCCTCAGCCCCTTTGCCAATCTGCGATGCCTATATCAAGGCCGCTGGGGAAGTGGGGATTCCTGAAACACGCGATGTGAATGGGACCAAACAAGATGGAGCGGGGTATTATCAGCTGACCCAGCGCAATGCGCGACGATCCTCTGCTGCGATGGCGTTTATCGCGCCGAACCGCAGCCGCCCGAACCTGACCGTGCGCACTGGCGCACAGGTCCGCCGCATTTTGGTGGACAAGGGCAGGGCGACTGGTGTCGAGATGATGAACGGGGACAAGATCTCCGCCGCGAAAGAGGTCATTCTGTCCTCAGGTGCCATCGGTTCGCCGCGCTTGTTGCAACTGTCGGGAATTGGCCCGGCGGATCATTTGGACAGCCTTGGCATCGACGCGGTTTTTCATCAGCCGCAGGTGGGCGCGAATTTGCAGGACCATCTGGATTTATATTCCATCTGCGAAGTGACCGGCCCGCACACCTACGACCGTTTCGCTAAGCTGCACCTTTCAGCTTTTGCAGGCCTGCAATACCTTTTCACCCGCAAGGGACCGGTCGCGTCCAGCCTGTTCGAAACGGGTGGGTTCTGGTACGTAGACCCGGATGCGCGTTCGCCGGATCTTCAGATGCATCTGGGGCTTGGTACCGGCATTGAGGCAGGGGTCGAGGCGATGCCCAACGGTGGGGTTACACTGAACGCCTGTTTTCTGAGACCCAGATCACGCGGAACCGTCCGGTTGCAAAGCTCTGACCCCGCGATGATGCCGCTTATAGATCCCAACTATCTGGCGGATCCCTACGATCGCGAGATGTCCATTCGGGGTCTGAAGCTGGTGCAGAAGATCCTCGCTCAGGATGCGCTGAAGCCGTACATCTTGGCAGAACGTTTGCCGGGCCCGGACGTGCGGACCGAGCAGGATTATTTCGATTTTATCTGTGTACACTCCAAAACATCGCACCACTGCGCTGGTACCTGTCGTATGGGCAGCGATGCCGAAGCCGTTCTGGACCCGCGCCTGCTGTTCAATGGGGTCGAAGGGCTTCGCGTCGCGGATGCGTCGATTATGCCGACGGTCAATTCATCGAACACCAATGCACCTACAATCATGATCGGAGAAAAAGCTTCCGACATGATCAAACAAGATCAGGGTTTCTAAAAATGATCCGCCATATCGTACTGACCAAATTCCGCGCCGACGTGACCGAGGAGACAATCGGAGCCATCTACAAAGGTCTCGAGGACGTGTCCAAGGCCCTTCCCGGGGCCAGCGGGTTTACCGGGGGCCGCAGTGAGAGCCCCGAGCAGATCGAACGCGGATACATGCATGGGTTCGTGATCGACTTCAACGATTGGGGCGTGCTGGAGACCTATCAGAACAACGAAACGCACAAAGCGCTGGGCGCGCAACTGGTCGAGAACGCCGTGGGTGGCATCGACGGCATTCTGGTTCTGGATTTGGAGGTTTGAGACAGTGAAATTGATTTTGCCAAACCCTGAGGGGCAGCTGGAACCCTATGCGCTGACCGGAACGCCGTTAGTACCGCGCAAGCCGCAGGTGCCTCTGACGCGCACAGCGTTTGCAGCGGCGCATGTGGTCTCGGACCCGCTGACGGAACGCGACCCCTGGGATGGCCGTCCGGCGGTGGATTGGGACGCAACGTTGCGTTTCCGACAAGGGCTCTGGGATCAGGGGCTGGGTCTGGCCGAGGCGATGGACACTGCTCAGCGGGGGATGGGCGTCGATTGGGCGACTGCGTTGGAGCTGATTCAGCGCACCATGGCGGCAGCAAAGGCGCACCCAATGTCACCCCGCGTGGCCTGTGGGGCAGGGACAGACCACCTGCCGCTGAGCGCATTGAACACCGCTGGCGAAATCCTGTCGGCTTACGAACATCAGGCCGAAGCGATTGAGGCTGCCGGTGGCCAATTGATCCTGATGGCCTCGCGCGCTTTCCCGGCGATCAACGCTGGCCCCGATACCTATCATGACGTCTATCGCGCGTTGATCGATGGCGCGGCTCAGCCGGTGATCCTGCATTGGCTGGGCGACATGTTCGACCCCGCTCTGACTGGCTATTGGGGTAGTTCGGACGTAGACACCGCCAGCAATTTCGTCCTGTCTTTGATCAATGAGAATCCGGCCAAAGTGGACGGGATCAAAATTTCTCTGTTGGATCAAGCGCACGAAGAAGCCTTCCGGGCGCGGCTGCCTGAAGGCGTGCGTCTGTACACCGGCGATGACTTTAACTATGCGGACCTAATTGCCGGGGATGGCACACATTTTTCCCATGCACTACTTGGAATTTTTGCCGCTATTGCCCCCGCCGCCAGTCAGGCGCTTGAAGCGCTGGCGATGGGAAACATGGATCTCTACAACGCGTTGTTCGCTCCGACCGTTCCCCTCAGCCGAGAGATATTCAAGGCTCCGACCCGGTTCTACAAAGGAGGGATCGCATATCTGGCGTGGCTAAACGGGTCGCAGTCTCATTTCATCATGCCGGGCGGGTTCCAATCCAGCCGCGATATCTGCCACTTCGCGCAAGTCTTCAAACTTGCGGATCAGGCCGGTTTGCTCTCGGACCCGGAACTGGCTAAAGCACGGATGACCACGCTTCTCAGCCTGCATGGAGTTGAACAATAGCCTGAATGCGCAGACCCACGATCATAGATGTCGCCAACTCGGCGGGTGTTTCCAAATCGACTGTAAGCCTAGTGCTGCAGGGTAGTCCGCAGGTGAAGCAGGATACGCGCAAGCTGGTTCATGCTGCGATGAAAGAAATTGGGTATGTCTACAACCGGTCGGCGGCAAATCTGCGATCCACGGGAACGGCGCTTATTGGTTTGGTAATCAACGACCTGACCAACCCATTTTTCACTGAGTTTGCGACTTCCTTGCAGATGGCACTGGGGTCGCGAGGCTATGCAGTCGTTGTGGCCAATACAAACGAAGACCCCGAGCTTCAGGACCAGGTGGTGGGCGCGATGCTGGAGCATGGGGTTTCCGCCTTGATCCTATCGCCTGCTTATGGCGATGTCTCGAACACCTTGTCCGCGGTCGAGCGAGCCGGCATCCCTTTGATGCAGGTCTTGCGGCAAGTTGACAGCGAAACGGCCAGATTTCCCTTTATCGCCCCCGACTATTCAGAGGGTGGGCGCGCGGCGACGCAGTACCTGATCGACACAGGCGCGAGGAACATCGCCTTTATCGGAGGCCTGGATGGCGCTGAAGTCACTCAGGAAAGACTGTCTGGCTACATTGGTGCAATGAAGCGCAATGGCTTGCAGCCTATTGTGAAGACAGGGAAATCCAGTCGGTCATTTGGGCATGAAGCAACGATCAGCCTTTTCAAGGAGCATCCGGAGTGCGACGCGGCAGTTTGCTTTAATGACCTTGTTGCTTTCGGGATGATTAATGCCTGCCATGAAACTCAGGTTAAGATTGGCACGGAGTTTCAGATCGTTGGTTTCGACGACATCAAGGAAGCCTCGGAATGCTGGCCAGCACTGTCGACGGTACACTGCGGCGTCTCTGAGTTTGGCGAACAAGTGGCGGACACTGTATTGCTATGGCTGCAGGATGGAGTTACGCCGGCACAACATGCTCGCACCTCCACGCGCTTGGTTTTGAGGCAAACCACGAAAGACAAAGAATAACCAAAGGCAATACAGGCCATTGTTACGTGGCGCCTTGTTCTAAAAGTGTTGGAAGGGTCTGGTTCGTCAAAAAATTGCTTCAAATGCGCATGGATCATGCCGATAAAGTCATTTGAATTCCGCTCTGGTCCGAAAAGCAGTACTGGGTTCTGAGGTGGTTGCAAACTGGCCAGACAAAAGCCCCCACAATCCCGCAGGGGCTTTCACGCTTTGTATCATCAATTCGCTTATGGCTTTGTCGGTCAGTTAGCCGTTCGCTGGGCTGACCCAAAAACGGTTTGTTTGCGCACAATGCCGTCATTTGCCTTAGGCTAGCATTGAACCTGGGGGATGTGCTCGACCCTGGATGAACCAACGGTGATCATTCGCACAACCTTGTCACAAGGGTCAAACAGCACGTACAGATCTGCATTTCCACCTAGATAAAGCGCTTCCAGCGGTCCGAAATTTTCGTTTATGTCGGTCACCATTATAGGCAGTGCAGAAAGGTCGAGGACTTTTGGGGCAAGAAACCCGTGCAGCCCGTCCTGGCGAAGATCTGGTCCCAACAGGAAGACTTCAGCGCTCAATACGAGCAACAGGACCAAGAACAGCATTCCATCTATAACCAGCGCTTTCCCGATGTTTTGCTTAGATGGGCGCAACAATTCGGGAAGGTAATCTTCCAATAAAAACAGGTTTGCGAGCATTACCAGCGCGACGACTGCGCCCAAGATGATCGTAAGAATTCTGCCGCCAGAAAAGTCTAGTGGAACAGTGATTGCCAGAACGATCGCCGCGACGGCAACCCATTGGACTCGCTCGTTGGCAATGATAACTCCAAGCGTAGTTTTCCCAATTCTTACGGGTTTGATTTTCTTGCCTAGCATCCGAAGTCTGGGGCGGCCGTTTGCCCATGACTTCAATGCCCCGCGCCAGTTTTCTACAAAGTGAAGTGGACCCAGAAACCCCAAAGGCACAAGAAACGTCAGAACAAGCTCTGCTACACGGGTGCTCGCATCCGCGCCGATATCCACCACGCGAACGCCAATCTGCCCCCAGTATTCTCGCAACAGAAAACCGGTAACCGCGGCAATAAGGCCTGCTGCCGGAATTAACCCTAGCAGTACCTGGAACATAAAGTTCAGTATCTTCTTGGCTGAAGCAGCGAGTTCAGGCGCGGTAGCTTTGAGCACACCGATAGTGGTGTCGACCGGAAAGTAAGACTTCCCCTGTAGCACTTCGGAAATCGCCTCTTGAACCTCTGCGGGTCTTGTCAGAAGAACTTTGCTTGAGCGGGGCAGGGTGGTTGCGTAGCGTTTCAAGATGATCAAACCGGCCGCTTTCAAATACTTCAAAACCAGTCCAGAGATCATCCGCCTTGCGGTGATGTTGTACATCCGTTTCCCGCTCTCGCTTCGGAATGTCGAAGATCTGTTGCACGAGCGAGGCATCGACGTGAGCCACGAGACCGTCAGATATTGGTGGAACAGGTTCGGGCCGGTGTTTGCTGTTGAGATCCGAAAAAAGCGTGTTCAGCAACTGCGCGTGTTCTCCAAATGGAAGTGGCACGTGTATGAGGTTTTCGTGAAGGTGAATGGCAAGAGACACTACCTTTGGCGGGCCGTTGATCACGAAGGTGAAGTGCTGGAAGCAGTTGTTACCAAACGCCGAAACAAAGCTGCAGCACTGAAATTCCTCAAGAAATTTTTGAAGCGGCACGGTTGCGCCGAAGAGATCGTCACAGATCGCTTCGCTTCCTACAAGGCTGCGCTCAGAGAAATGGGCGCGCTCGAAAAATAACAGACGGGCAGGTGGCTCAACAACCGCGTCGAGAATTCGCACCTGCCGTTTCGACGACGCGAACGCGCGATGCTGCGTTTCAGGCGCATGCGAAGTTTACAGAATTTCGCCTCCGTCTATTCCTCAGTCTACAACCACTTCAACCAGGAAAGATCACTAGCCAGCCGAGACACCTTCAAGCTGATCTTCACCGACGCTCTTAGCGAGTGGCGTCAACTTTGTTCCGGATAGGTTTGCGGTTTTCGCGGCAAACTGAGATTGGTTCGAATTAGTCTGACAGCACTATTGATTTTACTTTAGCTGCCATTTCAATAGTGCACACGTTTTTCCATTTGCGTCTCAAAGTCCTTCCATCATGTCGGCTGAACTCTAAGAGAGTTTCCATTCGCCTAAAGTGTGGAATATTTCGAGAGAAAACCCAAAGCAAAGATCGCATCCAGAAAGCGATGTCATTCCTTTTGAACTTTATTTGTGTTCTTATATCGACTGCCTTCGCCACTACTGCAGTTGTAGAATATCCGGAACGCAAAGTTTTCTTTTTGCCGGCATTTTGTCCGCACCATCCGATCGTTTCAGTCGCTTGGGACCGTCTTTGACCTTGATCTTCGGCTTTGCTAGTGGGCCCTTCAAGGTCACGGGCCAGGGACTCTTCGAAAGCGGTTCGCCAATCTTGCGGGGCTGCAGATTTAGGTCCAAAACCTTCCCCGCCACATTAACACCGCCAAAGACGACAACTTGGACATGATCTGTTTCCAATGTGGTTTGTTTCGTCGAAATACTTCCATTGGAAATACTAATCGGTGCACGCAAACATACGATCGGAGCAATCTTTTGTTTCTCTTTGGTAAACACCCAAGGTAGTATCCCTAGCCCTGCCAGATCCAAAAGCTGGGTCTCGATCGAGCCGTCACGCATTGAGACCGTGGCATTGCCGTTCATGCTGTTGGCAAAATGCTTAGGTGAATCGGTTCCGCCGGTCACCGAAAAATCTGCATAGATGGTACCGCTTGCGCCCTTTTTGAAGTTCAGGTTGTGAAGAATTTCATCCAGCTGCCAGCCGCCTGCTGTGCCGGTCAGCGTGAGCAGATGCGCGTCGTTCGATAGATCCATTTGTCCGCTGACATCGAAATGAGCACCTCCGTATTCAAAATTCAAAGGTCCGGCCTTGAGTTCATTTTCGTTGAGCGTCAGTTCACTCTGCAAACTGCTGATGCCTTTGGCGCCCTCTATGTGCCGAAGATCAACGTCGACATCCATATCCATACCGGACAAGAGAATTGAACGCCCAATAGGTTTAAGTGTTACGTCTCTTAGAGGACTAGTGTCGCCGGATTCCTCAATGACGTCTTCCTCGTCGGGCTCTGGACCGCCAATTTTCCTCAATTGTGCAGCGGCCTGAACGATGGTTCGGATCTGATCTATCTTTATCAAGTCACTCTCTATGGAACCCTGCAGTACAGGATCACTCGTTGCATCATCAAGATCGGCCATAATTTGCAGGACAGAGTCGGCAACCTTGACTTTGGCATTCGCATCCCAATCGGTTCCTTCGCTGGCAAGGCCAATTTCAAAGATAGCCTGTCCAGTTTCCACCCGTTCAAGCGATAGGGCTTCTAACAGGTCCGCTCCGGAGGGGACTTCTACTTGAATTGCCAAGTCCAGGTTCTCGAATTTGAGCACATTTTTGACAGAGCCATGCACCTCAAGGTTCCAAAGTTCCGTTTCGCTTGTCTGGCCATCCAAATTTGTCAGCGAAAGCTGATTGATGTCGCCGTTCAAATGAAAGTTACCAGAAAATCGACCAAGTTGATCATCCGGTCCCAGAAGCTCTGGTGAGATCAAGCTGCTTGCGGGTATATCCATTAACCCGTCGGCCGATATGCCTTGTAATTGCAACGCGTCTTCGACCGAACCGTCCAAAATGATAAATGGATCAGCAGGGTTCCCAATTCTCAAATTGATGTTTCCAACACTCAAGGCGCCTTCGGGTGTTCTGGAAAGCTCGGAAAACTTAATCGGGGGGGGCCTTCACCAGAGGTATCCAATGTGAACCCGTTGGTTTCAATGACCATTTGCCGCTGCGGGACCTGCCCGGGTACGCTATCGATAACCATGTCAACTGCTATTAGTTTTAGATCATACCGCGACGCGGCTGGGGCGGGTTCAGCATCTTCAGGGTACAACCGAATGCGGGTTGTCAGGGATACGTCTTCTGGGTTTCCCAACTCTCCGATTTGTCCCGTCAGCGAAAGGCTTTGCCCACCATCCAATTCAGTCAATACAGCCAGGTCATCAATCCGGGCTACGCCGTCGACTGATTTGAATGTTGCACCAATGCTTCCTGAACCCTCCAGAACGCGATTGAGTTTCAGGATATCAAGAAGCTGACCAAGTTCGGCAACCTCTATGGTCGTATTCACTTGTAGCCCGTTCTCTTCAGGGACTTCTTCGGCGGCAATCGCAATCTGTTCGAAGTTCACTGCGACCTGAAACGGGTCGTCCGCGGGAATGCTCGCGTTCAGATCAAACTTCTCTCCATTTAGTGAACCAGCCCCAACCGCGGTCGCAACGTCGGTTTCCGTATCACGCTTTAAAAACAGCTCAGGAAGCTGCAGATCCAGCACAAGCCCGTTTAGATCGTTCTGGTAAAGAACGGCAACATCGGTCAGGTCAATTTTTTGGTCCGTTAGAATTCCAGCCACAGACAGGTTTGCAGGTTTGGCCGGATCCCCGGCTTTAGCGCCCGTTTGGGAAGCGGACTGCCAGTTTCCGACACCGTCTTTGTCCGTGATCAAGTTGAGGTGAACACCCGAGATAGAAAGCTCACTCAGCGACAATTTGCTGTTCCAAAGGTCGCGGGCAGAAATATTGAACTCAAGTTTGTCGATTGCCGCCAGATTCGCTTTGGTCTTGATCGCGCCGGGTAGTACCAATCCCGCTGCGGATACCTGCAGTTGCCGACCAAGGCCTAGACGCACTTCATCTTCTATTAACACGTCCTGACCAAGTTTCGTTGAGATCAGGTTTTCAACAAAAGTGGTTCTGACAGAAGAAAACAACGCAGATGACAGGAAAAGCCAAGCCGCAACAACGCCGACGAACGCGACAGCGCAACAAACCATTACACCTTTTGTGATGAACCGCACGCTTTTCTCCTAAGGTTCTGATTCCTTTCTTGGGCAGACTAGACCATTAAAGCATCATGTTAATGGAATATGTGGCTTCTTATTTTGCTGAACCCTAAATGACCTTGACCATTTAGCCGACTGCGCTTGCGGAATCGGTCGGACGGCTAAGAAATGGTTAAAGGTCAGAATTTAAGATGTGCTGCTGACCCAGTTTCAAAACAGCTGGCTTGAAGCGCGTTTAACAATCCATAAACGGGCAAGTTGCATTAGCTTTGACTACAGCGGCTCGACGCATCAACCAAATTAGCGGCGGTTAAAATACTTCAATTTCCCACATCCATCTAATTACTGTTATATATGAATTCTTCAAACGACGGGGACACAATGAATTCGCTAACTAGAATAACACGTGGGATAGGCGTCGCTTTCAAGGACGGTAGAGTGAAAGGCCTTCTTGCCTTCACAGTCGGAATGATTTTATGGGCCTCAGTCTTCTACCACTTTGTCGAAGGTTGGAGTTGGCTAGACTCGATCTACTTTTCCGTAGTGACAATTTCGACCGTAGGGTTCGGTGACTTCTCACCTGAAACTGCGGCGGGGAAAATCTTCACAATGGTATATATCATTGTAGGCTTGGGTGTTTTCGTGACTGCGGCGACCACAGTGGCAGATACAATCTTGTCCCAAGACGACGAAAAAACGGACAAATAGATTATCCCAAATTAAGGCAATTTGAGTTCATGCGCAGGTATCAGTGCGACCGCGCATCTGAAGCCGTGCCTCGGATTCACTCGTACCTTCAAACTGATAGATGATCGCCGAAAACTCAAAAAATATACATATTACGTTTTTTGAGTGTATTGTTTGGAAAACAGATAGTGGAGGGATGGAATGGAAAAGACCCAGGACGCGAAGATTGTCGACCTCGCGATACGATTGCTCTTTCTCGGATTATTCCTCTACAGCGCCCTGGTCATGGTGGCTCCGCTTGCAAGTGTGGTTATCTGGGCAACGATACTCTGCGTCGCGCTCTACCCGGCATTTGATTGGCTGCAATCCAAGCTGGGAGGACGTAAGAAGCTTGCCACAACAATTATCGTTCTGTTGGGCCTTGTTCTGACCCTGGGGCCAGTCGCAACTGCGGTGTCTGGTGCTGCAGAACTAGGGTCTGAATTCGCGGAACAAGCAGACAAGGGTGAATTGAAAATCCCCCCTGCGCCCGAGGGCCTCAAGGAATTGCCGTTGGTTGGAAATAAAATCTCCGATGTCTGGGGAATGTTTGAGCGCAATCTTGACGGCGCGCTTGCAAAATACGGCGCGCAAATCCTTGAGATCACCAAATCGCTCTTCGGAAAGGTGTTGGGCATTGGTATCGGGCTTCTTGGCTTAGCTCTGTCCGTATTGATTATGGGAGCATTGTTCAGCCCGGGGCCAAATTTGGTCCAGGGTCTTCAGCGCTTTGCCAACCGTGTCTTTGCACCACGCGGCGGTGAATTCGTGACACTGGCAGGCGCAACGATCCGGAACGTTACAAAAGGCGTGATTGGCGTAGCAGCCATTCAGGCTGTTTTCGTTTGGATACTGCTGGCTTTGTTTGGGATTTCTTCGGCCGCCACACTGGCATTTGTCTGCCTCATACTCTCAATTATCCAAATCGGGCCCGGATTGGTTCTTATACCGGTAATTATCTACGCATGGAGCTCCATGTCTGGCGGAACTGCTTTGATCTTCACCATACTGGCCGTTCCAGTCATGATAATGGACAGTTTCCTAAGACCCGTGTTCATCTCAAAAGGCCTTGAGACTCCCATGCTGGTCATCCTCATCGGTGTTCTGGGAGGTATGATGGCATACGGTTTGATCGGCGTTTTTATGGGGCCGGTTCTCTTTGCTGTCTTCTATGAGCTGTTCAAGGTTTGGATTGATACCTCACCTGAAGCCGAGGGCACTGTTGAAGGTGCGGCGAAATGAGGAAAACGATATGGACAACCCTGGCTATAATTCTGATTTTTCTTGTCTGGTATCTGGTCGCTGATCGAAAAACGCCATTTACCGGGAACGCCAGAGTAAAAGCGGTGGCCACCCAAATCGTGCCTCAGGTGACCGGAACGGTAACGGAAGTTTTGGTTGAAAACGGCCAAGTCGTTTCGGCAGGTGATGTTCTGGTTCGAATAGATTCCAGACCCTACGAAATCGAGCGTTCCAAGGCGGAAGCTGATCTTGAAGCGGCAACCCAAGAGGTGGGTGCGTCTTCGGCAGAGGTAAGTGCGGCACAAGCCAAACTCGCAAGGGCGCAGAGCGATCTGGATACGATGCGCATTCAGACGGAACGTGTATTTGCGCTCGAAAAGAAAGGGTTGATTGCCGTCTCAAAGGCCGATGATGCACGAGGACAACTGGCAGAATCTGAGGCAAACTTTGAGAACGCAAAAGCTGATTTGGAAAAAGCGAAGCAAAGGCTTGGTGACGATGGGATTGAAAACCCGAAAATCCAGCGCGCATTGGCGGCCTTGGCGGATGCGGAACTGAACCTTGAATGGACCGAACTGCGTGCTCCGGCGACAGGTGTCATTTCTAATCTGCTGATTGCCCCCGGAACGTATGCGCGATCCGGTCAGGATCTTTTGACGTTTCTGGATGCAACCGACGTCTGGATAGAGGCGTATTTTACCGAGAACAATCTGGGAAGAGCTTCAATAGGGTCTCCGGTTGATGTGGTGTTGGATATGCATCCAGGTAAGATTGTTCCGGGCGTCATTGAGAGCTTTAGTGCTGCTGTTTCTTTGAGTGGCGGTGATGAGCCGGGGCAATTGGCGAGCCCGCCAAGCACCAAGGGATTTTTGCGGGAGCCTGAAAGGTTTCCGGTCAGGATTGTTTTACCCGGCTATGAAGCTGGAAGTGCCGAAGACGATCTTCGCTTTCAACTGAACGGGCAGGCCGATGTGATCATGTATCTAAGCGACAACTCGTTGCTGAACCTCGTAGGCCGCGCCTACATCCGCGTAGTTTCAATCTTCTCCTATGCGTACTGAGGATCAGAGCTCTGTCACCCGGCTTGCGCTGGGTGTTACGGGTGTCTTTGCATTGGGCCTATTTCTTGGGTGGCCCCTTGCCGTTGTTGGGGCGGTGTTTACTGCCCTTTTCCTTCAAGCACCTGCGGCACTACCTTTGGCAGCATTTGGTAAGCTGTTTGTCTTCTCGATTGGATTGATGTTCATTTCGTTCCTTTTGTCGTCAGTCTTCTCACCTTATCCTCTTGTGTTTCTCATTCTGGTGGCCATTGGAATAATCCTGTCTTTCATTTGGTCAGTTTCCGGTGCCGGAGTATTGCCGGGTGTCATTGCTCTCATGGGGGCGTTGATGATTCCGAATTTGGTGCTGCAATCACAGGATCTGGCTCTGGTGCTCGTGTATTGGATCCCGTTGAACCTGCTATTTGCTGGCTTCGTATCGACGCTGATGTTCGTGTTGATACCCGCTGCACCTCAAACGGCACCTCAAAAGAAAGCTGCAGCATCGCCGGACTTCGACTCACATCGCCGAATAGTCAGGATGTCTCTTGTCACAGTGCCCTTTGCTATGGCGTTCTTTATTTCCGGCGCTTCTGCTTTGTTGGTTCTGTTTTTTGTCGCCCTGCTGAGCCAGCAACTTGCGGCAATGCCTGCTGCAGGCAAAACAGTTGCAAAAGCTATGCTGACGGCAAATCTACTTGGGGCTGCAGTATCCATCATATGCTATGAAATAAACGTAATAGCTCCGGTCATTCTAACCCCCATTCTGCTGTGTTTTTTCTTTTGCCTAACACTCGGAGCACTTGGAAAGTCAGAATTCCCTCTCGCCGCCGCCGCCGGTTCCGCGATTACAACAGCTCTGATTGTATATGGCGGCTCGGTTGCGCCGTTTTCAGACGAGGCTGACGTCAAGAGCATCACTCGTGTATTGCAAGTCGCCAGCGCCGCTTTCTTTGTAATTATCGCATATGTCGTGGTGGATGAATTCTGGCCAGAAAAAGAGCGCCAGGCGACTCCATGAAGTTAGTTGCGATAAAGCTTGGCGCTGAAACCAGCAGAGTTTCCAGTTTGACTGATTTTTGCAACCATCGCTCGAATTGCAGCGCCATAATAAACCGCGAACATTGCTGAAGCGGTTTTATGTCAAGCGATCTCTGGTTGAGCGATGGCCGTTCTGTAAAACGAATACGAAAGGCAGCCTCGCTGACGAAGCCGACCTAGGAAGCTGCTGCATCAATGTCCGCTTTTATTGTCGGCGGTGTAATCAATGCTGCTTCCAGCTCCACACTCAGACTCGCGGCCAAATCGAAATACTGTCGTCGCACGGTCTCGGCGTAGGGATTGGCCTTCTCAGTCGCTTCGAATACTTCTGGCGCATCGTTCTGAACCAAGGAAATCGCCTCAGACAACAAGTCGAAGCTCTTCGTTGTCATGCGCGTCGGCAGCGGTCCCATTCTCAGCAGTACTTTGGCTATGAGGTGCGTGAGCCCCTGAACGACAGCAGTTTCTTTGTCATGTTCTTCTGGTGTCGTCATGATGACATTCAGACCCAGAGCCTTGCATAAAAAACACGGCCATTGCGCTGGTCGCGCAAAGCTTTGCGACTCTGCTTACAAAGACAGATCTGAAACGGATCAGGAAATGAGTACATGCTAAATACGTGTTGGTGTTTCGCGTCATCTCAAAGAGCGGTCGTCGCCGGTGGTGTAGCATGGAAACCTGCGGCAACCGAAGCATGACTGCCACTTTCCGGCCAGCATCGCACAAATAGCTCTCAGCTTAGGAACTGCTCAATCACGGCTGCTTGTTGCTTTTTTCCATCCGGGTCTGCTTCGGTTTTCAGGCGAGTAAACGCCTCACCCCAGTTTGAAGTGCGAACGCGGATCGGCGGGTCAGAGGCTTCAATCACGCCCATGACAACTGATGCCACTTGTTCCGAAGTTTGATAGATATCGCTGCCATCCATTCGCGCCTGAGCGCCACCGATATACTTCTGGAGAATAGGTAGATACTCATCCTCAAGCATCCCGCCCGTGGCCTCGACATGTTTAAGCACATTGGTCGCAAACTCGGATTGAATACCGCCCGGTTCAACTGTCGAGAAATGGATACCGAAATTGGACGTGACATAGCTGGCCAGAGCCTCAGTGTATCCCTCAACGGCGAACTTTGCGGCGCAGTAGATCTCGTTGAACGGCTGACCCACTAGGCCGCCTACGGATGAGATTGTGATGACGTGGCCCGAGCGTGCTGCGCGCATGTGTGGCATCACCGCTTTTGTGCAGCGCACGACACCCATGAAATTCACATCCATGACCCAGGCGACCTCTTCTTCGCTGGCTTGTTCGGTTGTACGAACAAATCCGGCACCCGCATTGTTGATCAGCTTATCGATCCGCCCCTCGTTCGCGATGATCTGATCGACTGCGGCGTTTACGCTGGCGCTGTTCTGCACGTCCAGCTCAAGCACGTTGAAATTGACACCAGCGTCAGAGGCGGCCGCATCCAAGATGCCACGCTTGGCGAGGTTTCGCATAGTAGCGTAGACAGTATGGCCCGCTTGGGCTGCTTGTACGGCGATTTGAACACCAAGGCCGGTTGACGTGCCGGTGATCAGAATGACTTTGGGCATAATGGAAGCTCCGAATATCAAATGAATTGCTTGCGGCAACGATCCGATGTGTCGGGGCGAAGGTCAACAGCGGGACTTTAAAACGCCCAAAGCCTCATCGAAGGTATTCACATTCTCTTCTGCGCGCGCGGTCAGATGCGCGCCTTCCAAAAGGGCCAGTATCGCACGGGACTCCGAGATCGGATCGGTGATACCGGTGATTGACTTGTCCTCTTGGCCAAGCTTCAGGATCTCTTCGATTTGGGTAACCATCATGGCGCGGAATTTTTTGATCTTTTGGATCACGTCATCCGAAAGGCTTTCACGGCTGCTGATAAGCGACACGCAGAGGCACAAGGTTTTCCCGTCATTGAGTGCATCCCGGTAGAGGTCGATCAGGGCCAGCAATTGCTCGGCCCCGGTTTTGTGTTCTACCCGGATGCGGTTGCACTCTGCCTGCAGGGTTTCATGATAGCGATCCATGAGTGCCGCCGACAGCGCTGCTTTGGTCGGGAAATGATAGTGGATTGACGCCTTGCGAATACCCACCGCCTCTGCCAGATCGGCATAGCTGAACCCGTCAAACCCCCTCGCGCGCGCAGCGTGTTCGGCAACATCCAGAAGGGCAGTCTTGGTATCACTCGTCATACGTGCTCAAACCTTTTCCGTCATGATCAGGGCCAGCGCGTTTTCCGCAGTCTCCAGGGCGCCTTCGATATAGCCCCCGAACTGTGGTGCAACTTCGGTCCCGCCAAAGATTAGTCGGCCATCCCACAGACGGGTCATCGCATGGGGCAGCCCGTATTGCGGATGAGCGTATAACGGCTGTTGATCCGCTTCGATAGAGGTGAACGGGTCAAAGGCCCAATCTTTGACAAAGAGTGTCTTTGGCTCCGCAGCTTCGGCGCCGAACAGCCGGGACAGTTGCTCTTTGAGCAACTGCCGCAGCCGTTCTTCGTTACTGCGGGTGCGCGGGGGTAAGCCGATAAAGCCGAACAACGCGTAAGGTCCGCCCTCGGCAGGGGAGGCGTCGTGTATTTCCACCATCGGCCCCCTGCGGCTCATCGCGTCACCGGACAGCCCGGCCGTGCGCCAGAACGGGGTATCATAGACAGCGATGACTTTGGCCTGGCCGGCCATCCAAGTCGCGATCCCAGTCATTGCCGCTAAAGCTTCATCTGGTAAAGCAGGTGAGAACGCGATCTTGCTCGCCACGCGAGGAGGGAGGGCCAGTACGACTTCCTGAGCATGGATGACCTGCCCAGTTTGAGCGGTCGCGGTGATCCCAGACGCAGACTTCTCTAACCCGACGATAGGCGCGGATAAGATGAGCCGCTTCGGCGGTATCTCAGCGGCAAGCGCATCAGTGAGGGCGCCCAGACCACCTTTCAAGCGATAAGACCCTTGCATCGAGGCAAACCCGCGATCGCGCTCGACCTGGCCGATCTCGTTTTCAAAGCAGAGAGCGCCTGTTGAATATTGCTCGAACCACTCCTGTCCGAGCCGCTTTATTAACGCTGCAATACGCGGCTGCCCCGGCCAGAACCAGGCGGGACCCATGTCGAAGTACCCACCCTCCAGCCTTTCCGTCAAGATACGTCCGCCCGGACGACCCCGCGCTTCGACCAGCAGGTAGTCATGGTTTCGTGCCTGTAGCTGTCGCGCAAGGCAGAGGCCAGAAAGGCCTGCGCCAATGATCAGAGTTTGCGTCTGCATCGCTCAGAACCCCTCAGATGCCGGGCGCAGGTCCAGCTCATGGGTCCAGGTGGATTGCGGTTGATGGGCTAACTGCCAGTAGGCCTCGGCAATCTCGTCCGGTTTCATCATCTTCGACGGATCCAGCGAGTGCAAATCCCGCGAGCGGGGTGTATCGATGATCCCGTCCAGAACGACGTGCGAGATATGTACGCCATCCGGTTGATATTCACGTGCCAGCGATTGTGTCAGCCCGCGCAGGGCGAACTTAGCCGACGCAAAAGCGGAAAACCGTGGGCCGCCGCGCAGCGACGCTGTGGCCCCCGAAACGATCAGCGCGCCACCACCGCCGCGCACCATCGGTTGCAGAACACATTGCCCCAGCAGGACCAAAGATTGCACCATTGATGTCCACGTTCTCTGATAGTCTTCCAATGCGGTTTCGGGGAATGGCGCGATCACCAGCTCAGCCGTATTGTGCACCACGATCTTCGGCGGGCCATGCGTAGCGATCAATTCAGAAATCACTGGCGCAACCGCACTCGGATCGGACAGATCGACCTGATGAAACGGCGCGATCGTTTCCTGCGGCTGCGTCCGTCCAAGACCAATGGCCGTCATGCCACTTGCCTGAAACCGCGCGAGAAGGGACTGGCCAAGGCCAGCCCCCGCACCGGCGACAATCGCCAGAGGTTTCTTTCTACTCATGAATTAAACCACCGGTGGCTGTGCAAAGGGCAGGTGGCCAGTCTTCATCCAGACCTTCGCCCCGTCTGGGCCAGCCATAGCCGACAGCGCTTCACCCTCAGGCAGGCGTAGCCAGTCGTTCTTTTTCAGAACGTCACCGCCTGAGGTCAGCGATCCGCCAATCATTAACAGCTCGATACCACCCTGCGCATTCGAAGTAATCTCGGTGCCTGCATCAACATGGCTGTAAGTGACAACCTCGCGGTCATCCTTGTGCAGGGTCGCAGTGGCGACCCCGTTCACGGGTGCGGCCAGTTCGTCGGCCATGGTTTTGCGGAACTGATTGCGATCATCCATGTCAAACTGCCAGAGTTTGACGAAGATCGTGCAGCCGGGTTCTGAGCCGGGCGTATGCTCGGTCGTTGGGGGATTGCGCACATAAGTGCCTTCGGGAAAATCGCCATGCTCATCCTGAAAGACGCCGTCCAAAACTATGAACTCTTCACCACCCGTATGGGTGTGGGCCGAGAATTTGCTGCCTGGTGCATAGCGCACAATGGTGGTGGCGCGGGCGACTTCGCCACCAATTCGGTCCAGCATGCGCCGGTCCACACCCTTCATGGGCGAGGCCTGCCACTCAAGCTGATCAGAGTGAACAACGACACGCGAAGAGAAGTCCGAGTTGAGTTCCATGGGAGGGGTCCTTTCAACTTAAATGGCAGTTCTCGCTTAGCCGGCGATAGATGGACGGGCCGCCATCTTAGCACGCCAAGCTTGCAGGTTGGTCAGGGTTTCAGGAATTTCAACTTTGGCAAAATCGGCGAACGCCAATCCTGCAAAGGCGGTGATATCGGCCACAGAGAATGTGTCTCCGGCCAAGTATTCGTTTTCGGCCAATACCGCATCCAGATAGGCCATTGTGTTTCCGGCAACCTCTTTCTGTTTGTTGCCCCATTCGACGCATTGATAGGTTTCCAGGTCCGGGCCGAGGCCAGGTGTGGCATGGTGGAAGTAGGTGCCGACTGCATTCAAGAGACCGTTTTCCGCGCGCAGATTCATCATCGAGATTCGGGCGCGCTCTTGCGCAGTCACGCCGGTCAATGATGGGCCATCGAAGGTTGCGTCGATATATTCAGTGATCGCGTTGCATTGAGCGATGTGCGATCCATCTTCCAGTTCCAAACAAGGCACTGCGGCATCGGGGTTTTTGGCTTTGAACTCAGGCGTACGATGTTCGCCGCCCATCACATCCACAGGGATGAATTCAACTTTGTCTGACGCGCCTTTTTCAGCCAGCGCAATACGAACACGGGCAGGGTTCGGGAACCCTTCGACATCATATATCTTCATCTGAGTACCTCCGTCGGGGTTTGTGCTTCATGAAAACTACCTATCAATAGGTAGATATTATTACAAGCCTTTTTTACGTCTTGTCAGAAGAACTTGGCTTGAGGCGGGCAGGGCGGTTGCGTAGCTTTTGCAGATGACCAGACCTGCCTCCTTCAAACAGTTTAAATCCAGTCCCGAGATCATCCGCCTTGCGGTGATGCTGTACATCCGCTTCCCGCTTTCGTTTCGGAATGTCGAAGTTCTGCTGCACGAGCGAGGGATCGACGTGAGCCACGAAACCCTCCGATATTGATGGAACAGGTTTGGCCCGATATTTGCTGCTGAGATAAAGCGGAAGCGTGTTTAGCAATTGAGAGCATACTCCAAATGGAAGTGGTAGTTGGACGAGGTTATTGTGAAGGTGAATGGCAAGCGGCATTATCTTTGGTGGGCTATCGATGAAGAAGGTGAGGTGCTAGAAGCCGTTGTCACCAAACGTCGAAACAAAGCTGCAGCATTGAAATTTCTAAAGAAATTGATGAATCGACACGGCCATGCGGAAGCCGTCGTCACGGATCGCTTCACCGGATACAAAGTCGCGGTCAGAGAGCTGGTCGCGCTCGAAAAACAACCGACGGGTAGATGGCTCAACAACCGCGTCGAGAACTCGCACCTCCCGTTCCGACCAAGAGGACGCGCCAACCAACGGTTCAGGCGCATGCGAAGGTTACAGAAATTCGCCTCCGTCTATTCCTCCGTTTACAACCACTTCAATCAGGAAAGATCTCTAGCCTGCCGAGACACCTTCAAGCTGTCGCGCACCGCCGCTCTCGCCGAGTGGCGCGAACTTTGTTCTGGATAGGTTCACGGTTTCCGCGGCAAACTGAGACTGGCTAAAATTCGTCTGACAGCAACAATGTGGGATCATTCCAGCACTGGATCTGTAAGAAGATCATGGATTGAGACGGGCAAAAGTTATCTCAAATGCGGTTAGCTTTGTCCGCTAGGCGGTCGTTCGTGCGGAACAAAGGCGCAGTACTACGGCCAGCGGTGGCTTCGTCCGCACTGCGGTCGTTCATCTGAACTTGTCGAATGACCGCTGTGAGCCCTTTGTAGCGAATGCTGCGTCGTGGAATAATGGCCGCATTGCGCAGAAAGCGGACTTTGCAAAGTGAAGGCTGCAGCTCAAAGCGGTTACGCTACATCGAGCTGCCATGCCGCGGTCGCGGTTCATGCTGCCGCTATTCCCAGCACGGTCAAAGCCAAAGACTGTTCGAACCCATAATCTGAAAAAAATTGCAATTCGATTGACTGAACTCAACGGCTGATGTGTGCCTATGTGCAATTGTGTTTATTTTGAAATCAGAATTTGGCAAGCCAAGCCGCCGAGTTTTTGGGATGTATCTAGTGTCAGTTTGCATCCATATGCATTCAGCAGATCAACGGCTATTGCCAAACCCAAACCGGTGCCACTGACAGAAGTGTCTAAACGACCTCCCGAACGAAGCACTCCTTCACGTGCAATTTCAGGAATACCAGGCCCGTCATCCTCAATGCAGATCTGAATGCCCTCTTCAACACGCTTTGCGGTGATCTGAACTGTTGTTTGGCACCATTTGAGAGCGTTGTCGAGAAGGTTACCAATCACTTCTTCTACGTCCTGAGTGTCCATTCGCACCCAGAGACCGGCGTCGTGATCTGGAGTAAGTGATTTCCCCTCGCGCTCTGCCATGACCGAAAATAGTCTGGACAATCTCCCGACCGAGTTCGAAAGATCGGTTTTTGAATGTGTCAATTCTCCAGTATTGGTCGCACGCATACGTGCGAGAGAGCGGCCAAGCTGGGCATCGATCCGACCCAATGCCTCTTCTGCCTGAGTGGTATCAGCTCCGGTTTCCGACAAGCTTTTCAGTTCATTTCTGAGGATTGCTGTCGGTGTTTTCAGCGCATGCGCCAGGTCCGCCGCTTGCCGCCGCGAGCCGGCCACAATCTCGCGATTTCTGTGCAGAAGTTGATTGAGGTCTTCGACAAGTGGCGAAACCTCTTCCGGATAGTCTTTCGGCCTAAGATCATCCCCCTTGTCCCAACGATGCGCCACATCTGCGCGTAATTTCCTGAGAGGACCGACAATTGCTGACATCAACAGCAGCGAACCCGCAACTCCAATCAGACCGACCAGCCCAAATACTGGAAGCAAGTTGTTCTGCGCGGCGCGACGTTCGCTGATCAGTTCAAGCCTGCTTTCGGCGACCGTCACGCTCCATTCTGTTCCGTCTTCGAAGGTGATTTTCTGATAAGCGCTGCGAACGGCCTCGCTGTCCGGACCTGTGGTGTTCCAAACGAGGGTCTCATCACTCACACGCGCAGGTTCAGAAATAGTTTCGTCAAAGAGTGAGGCCGATGTGAATGTAACCCCGTTTGCATCGGTCACCTGCCAGTATCTGCCTGAAAACGGCGTTCCATAGGCCGGGTCGAACATGAGATCACGTAAGGCCTCGGGGCTGTCCGTCGTCGCGCTCAACCCGACAACCAGCTGCGTATGTCTATTGCGCAGCGTCTCGTCGAACTGCTCAAGAACGCGCGCATTGATGTAGGAAAAAACAACCAAAGTTCCAACGCCGACAGAAAGCGCACCTGTGGCGAGGCCGCCAAGCAACGCGCGTTGGCGCAGCGATAACATCAGGCGGTATCGATCATATAGCCGCGTCCTCTGACCGTTGTTATTAGGTCAGGGCCGAGTTTCTTACGCAGCCGGGTTATGAAAACGGCAATGGTGTTCGAATCCCTGTCACCATCATATTCGTAGATATGTTCGGACAGCTCAGTACGCGACACCATGCGCCCGAGATTATGCGCAAGGTATGTCAGGACAGCTATTTCCTGCGCGGTCAGATCAACGGGAATTCCACCTACGCTGACCCGTCCGTTTCGTGTATCCAAAGAGACGTCCCCCATTTCGATCACAGGATTCAATTGACCGCTCTGTCGGCGCAGGATCGCGCGGACACGTGCGGCCAGTTCTGGCATGTGAAACGGCTTGGTCATGTAATCATCCGCGCCTGCGTCAAGGCCATCTACGCGTTCACTCCAACCATCGCGGGCTGTTAGGATCAACACCGGCGTCTTGATCCCTGCGCCACGCCATTCGCGCAGGACGGAGATGCCATCGCGCTCGGGCAATCCAATGTCTAGGATGATCATGTCGTATGGTTCGGTCGCCCCCAAGTGAAGCGCATCCGTACCATTGTTGGCCACGTCCACTACGCGGCCTTCTGCACTCAGAAGCTTTTTGATCTGCTCGCACAACTGCGGCTCATCTTCGGCCAGAAGTACTCTCATATTCAAAAACTACAATCACAATGGCTTTGAATTAAGCCCTATTTTTTACCCTTGCCTTTGCCGTTCCCACCGGAATTGCCATTACCGTTGCCATTCCCATCGGAATTGCCATTGCCGTTACCATTTCCCCCGGAATTACCATTTCCGCCGCCATTGCCGTTTCCGCCACCGTTGCCTCCGCCATTGCCGCCCCCGTTTCCGCCGCCTCTGTTGCCATTCTCGCCGCTGCTGCCGCGGCTTGCAGAGGCACCACGGTTGTTACTGGTGCTGCGGTTGCTGTTCTTGTCGGCATTTGCAGACCCAGACCGCGCAGCTTTTGAAATTTGGCGGGCCACGCTGGTTCGGTTGGAAACAACGGCACCGGTTTGAGCATTCACAATGACGCTAACGATTTTTCCATCGGGCTTCTTAACGAGAATACGATAGTAAATCTGGTCCGCCTGAAAGGCGCGCGCATCGACAGGTGTGCCACCGAAAGCTTTCTCAACACCATTGATGACCCGCTTCAGCCGGATCGTGTCACCTGTCAGAGTCGCCTTGCGCAGTTCACCTTGCTTGAGCTCACGTGTTTCGGCACCCGCTTCCCCACTGGGTAAAGCAACAAGCACGTTTGCAACCAACAAGAAAACGTACGCACGCATAAAAGCTCTCAATATTTCCTGGCGTAAGATTACGCCGTTCGACATGAACCGATGATGAACAAGCAGTTAGCTCTGCGTTCAAGCGCTCTCAAGTTAAATGGGAACAATCATATGAGATTCGGGCGCGAATCGAGACGATAGAACACAGCGAGTTGTTTCAGAAAACTGCTACCCGCTGATTTCCACCGAGGAGGTCGATATGAAAACCACCAGTTTGGGACTGCTCAAAGCATCGACCCTGGCAATTGCGTTGCTGGGTTCAACCGCCATCATAGCCACCGTCGCCGCGCCTGATGTTGCCTTTGCAAAAGAAGGAAAAGGCAACGGTGGAGGAAATGGTAAAGGCGGTGACAACGGCAACGGCGGTGGAAAGGGTAACAGCGGCGGTAAGGGCAACTCTGGAAAAGGAGACCGCGGCGACCATAGCTCTGCCGGGAACAAAGGCGGAAAGAAGAGTGTTGACAAAGGTCAAGCTGGCCGGACTGCAGGAAAATCCAACAACGGCAACTCGAAGTCCAAAGCTTCGCGGTCTGTATTCGGCAATGGCGGTCGTATCTCGTTGAAGGACATCTTCAGCGGAAAAGGTAAATCGAGAACGGTTACCACCTCCAGGAAAGGGTCAACAACAGGTGGCGGCAAGCAAAAGCCACGGACGTACAAGAAGCCTTCAAAATCCGTGATCGTTGAAGAATCCATACGTCCGGCCGTCCGGACCAAAGGCAACAGGATGGCAGCACTTCTTGGTGCCCATCCGTCCGAGTTGGGTGCGCTGAACGCGGCTAACGCCAGCGCAACTGCACTGGCGAACGCAGCGCCCACCTCTCGCGTCGGTCGAATTGCCTACTATCGCGATACCGTTTTGGCTGGCGAACCGTTGCGTGAGGAACTTGCGGAGCAATTGGAAGAGCTTGCCAGACTGGAGCCGCCAGAGCGGACTATATCCGAAATCGAGGAAGACCTGCGAACTGCGTTGGATGATGTGCAGGAGAACCAAGAGAGAGTCGAAGAACTTGAACAAGCGCTGGAGGATGCAGGTGGAGCTGATCCTGAGATTGAGGAACAACTTGATCAAGCGCGCGCAGATCTAGAGAGTTCGGTCGAAGAAGCCCAGGACCTGAACGATGAAAGACAGACCGCTGTCGAATACGAAGAAGCGACTGAGGAAGTGCGGGAACTGGCTGATCTGGTTGAAGAGCGGCGGTTGACCGAGCGGAAAGCCTTGGAAGCTGCAGCCAACAAACCCGTCACGGATGCCGTTGAGCAAGAGGTAAAGTCGCTCCTGGGCCTGTAAGAACAGGCAACAGCTTATTCGCCTCACGATACACGCAGTACCAACCACTCACGGAAGTACTGAATGCCGGGCCAGCCATACGCTTCGCAAAGGCGAGAAATGGTTGGCCCGCATAATATGAGGCCGAGCCATAAAAACGAAGGCTACAAGCCTCGCATCCCTCACATCGACCACGCGGAAAAAGAAACCCCGCTCCAAGTTGGAGCGGGGTTCAGTTTTCAATTCCAATATTTTGGACAGATATCGGGAATTGTGTGGGGGTCTGCTGAACTGCCTTCAGACGTTGTTATGTGCCTCGGAAAGTCGCTTGTTTTTGACGATCTGTGTTAATGCACTTTCGATAGGAGGGAAGCGACCACTGCTCGACTTGGTCGTGATTGACAAACGCTCTTCGGCAATCTTGCCGGAGGTTTGCATCACAGCTGTTGTGCTGGACTTTTCAGTCACAAAGGCAGGCTTGATCATGCGTTTCCCCTCGTCAGCGATCAAACGGAACAACATTCCGATTGATCCAACACAATCACTATGCCTGAGACTGTTTGAACACTCTGAGAATACATTGTTCACGTTCGGTTAATGTTGTTCGCGAAATAAAGACAAACGAATAGGCGGGCGACCAGATGGACGAAGAATACCCGTTCTTGGTGCTTTGGCTGGGTTATTCGATGACAATCGCAGCACATGGATTCAGATCGTGAGCAAACGGCTGCATCGGAAAGCGACTCTTCGCTTATGAACTCGCCAAGGCCCATTCAAGATCATATCTAGGCTTAGAAGCTGAAGAAGGCGCTGGGAATGAAAAAAACAGTTGGAGTTCTGGCAGTGGCACTGACCGTGCAAGGCACGTCATTTGCAAACGCAAATCACAGCTTGTGGAGCCATAACACAGGGCGCGTCAGCGGAACCGATGCTACCGCACCGATTCATGTGAAATCCAAATCCGGACATTGTCCGCCGGGTTTGGCGAAAAAGGCGATCCCGTGCGTACCGCCTGGACAGGCCAAGAAGTATCGACGTGGGGATTACATCTATGATGGGTATGTCCGGATCGATGATCCCGGCCGTTGGGGATTACGGCGCAATGGATATTACGTGCGAGCCGGAGACTACGTTTACGAAATAAACCGTGAAACGCATGAAGTGCTGAATCTAATTGGGGCAATCGCCGATGTTTTGAATTGAGTGCTTCGCCAGTTCTTGGCCCTAATACTAAGTGCGAGCCCATTTAGGCGGCGTTCCAAAATTGAAACAAACGCCCGTTTAAGGCCTTGGTCACAGCAAATTATTCGCTTAAACAGCTTATGTCGCCAGCCCGAATGGAAATCTGGTATAGCCTTCGCTAAGGGCTGTATTGTTGCACAACTCGGGATCTGCAAAGCTCAGTTATGTAGGCTGGCTTTGAGCTACCATCGTTCACAGATGAGAAGAGTCTTGTCGGAAGAGCTTTGCTTGAGCGGGGCGGGACGGTTGCGTAGCTTTTGGCCATGGCCAAACCTGCCTTCTTCAAGTACTTCAAAACCAGCTCCGAGATCATCCGCTTTATGGTGATGCTTTAAATCCGTTTTCCGCTTTCGCTTCGGAATGTTGAAGACCTTCTGCACGAACGCGGGATCAACGTGAGTCACGAGACTGTCCGATATTGGTGGAACCGTTTTGGTCCAATTTTCGCGTCAGTGATCCGAAGAAAGCGTGTTCAGTAATTGCGAGCATTCTCGAAATTTATATGGCATTCAGATGAGGTCTTTGTGAAAATCAATGGAAGGCGGCATTACCTTTGGAGTACCGTGGATCACAAAGGCGAGGTGTTGGAAGCCGTTGTTACCAAACGCCGAAACAAAGTTGCAGCACTGAGATTCCTCAAGAAATTGATGAAGAGACACGGTGTAGTGGATGAAATTATAACGGATCGTTTCGCGTCATGCCGAGCCGCGCCCAGAGATATCGATGCGACGGAAAAGCAGATGACGGGCAGGTGGAATAACAACCGCGTCGAGAATTCACACCTTCCTTTCCGACGACGCGAACGCGCCATGCAGCGATTCAAGCTTATGCGAAGTTTACAGAAATTCGCCTCCATCCTTTCTTCCGTCTACAACTACTTCAATCAGGAAAGATCATTTAGCAGCCGAGTAATCTTCAAGCAGACCTGTTCCGCCGCTCTGGCTGAGTGGCGTCAGCATTGTTCCACGTAAATTTGCGGATTTGGCGTCGAACTAAGACTGGTTGGACTTAGTCTGGCAGCACCCTTGTAGCTGTTATGTTATGACGTCTGGCGTCTGGCGGTCGCAGATTTCGGGGATTTTAGTTATTCGAGCCATTGCTTCTGTGATTTCTTGCAATGCTGACTGGGTATCCATATGCATATCTCCTCCAACGGGTGTGAACTGCTCCAAATAGATACGAACTGTGGCACCGTCCGTTCCTGTACCCGAAAGGCGGATCACGCCTCGACAGCCATTCTCGAAAGTAATGCGCACTCCTTGGTTCTTGCTTATCGAACCATCGACCGGGTCTTCGTAGGAAAAATTGTCCGCAGTCGCGACAACAAGATTGCCGGTGCTGCTGCCAGGAAGTTCAGGTAACCGATCAGTCAAATCGGCGATCATTTTCTCGGCTTTGGCGTTGTCAACGGCCTCGTAGTCATGCCGCGAATAATAGTTGCGGCCATAAGTCCGCCAGTGATCTTCCATGATTTCGCGGACCGAGACCCGACGTTCGGCAAGAATGTTCAGCCACAGTAGAACGGCCCACAATCCGTCCTTCTCGCGCACGTGATCCGAGCCAGTACCGGCACTTTCCTCTCCGCACAGCGTGATGCAGCCCGCGTCGAGCAAGTTGCCGAAAAACTTCCAACCTGTTGGCGTTTCATAACAATCTAGTCCCAACTTTTCGGCAACACGATCGACCGCTGCGCTGGTGGGCATCGATCTAGCGATCCCGGCGAGCCCCTTGCCGTAGCCCGGGACGAGGTGGGCGTTGGCGGCCAGCACGGCGAGACTGTCGGACGGGGTGACATAGATCCCTTTCCCTAAGATCATGTTGCGATCCCCATCCCCATCTGACGCGGCAGCAAAGTCCGGACCACCAGGAGATAGGACCAGATCGACAAGCGGTTTGGCCCAGATCGGGTTTGGGTCGGGATGCCCTTTGCCAAAATCGACCGATGGCACAGCGTTCAGGACTGATCCCTTTGGGGCACCCAGTTCATCTTCAAGTATGGCGGTCGCATAGGGTCCCGTGACCGCATGCATTGCGTCAAAACGAAGGGTGAACCCGCCGGACAGCAAATCTCTGATCCGGCCGAAATCGAAAATATCACGCATCAGTTCTGTGTAATCGGCCACCGGATCGACGATCTCCACGCCCATATCTTCGAGCCTTGAAACGCCGACCCCTCCCAGATCGATGTCCCCGGACTCAAGCGAGCGATACTCGGTCATGCTCCGTGACTGGGCAAAGAATTCTTCCGTCAGGCTCTCGGAGGCCGGGCCGCCATTGGCACCGTTGAATTTCAGCCCGAAATCGGCGTCGATGCCGCCGGGGTTGTGACTGGCGGACAGAATAAAGCCGCCATCGGCCCCGTGCTTGCGGATCAGATTGGACGCGGCAGGCGTTGACAACAGGCCATTCTGTCCGACAATCGCACGAACAGCGCCATTGGCTGCGGCCATGCGCAAGATGATCTGGATGGTCTCGGCGTTAAAAAACCTGCCGTCGCCACCGATGACAAAAGTCTTGCCTTGCGCGCCGCCAATGGCATTGAAAATCGACTGCACATAGCTCTCCAGATATCCGGGTTCCATAAACACCCGCGTCTTTTTGCGCAGTCCCGAGGTGCCGGGTTTCTGACCCGCAAAGGGGGTGCAGGGAAACACTACGAAAGGCATGGATCAGTTTCCTTCTGTTGAACGGTGGCGGGGACTACCCGCGCCGGTTCCATCGAATTACGTACGTCTTTCAGACTTTGAACGGCAGCTAGTTCCTCTACAGACACGCGTGCCGGACGCCTCCAATTGGGGTGCTCGTCAATTGTTCCGGGTAGGTTCTGGGCCTGCTCGCTGCCCAACAAGTCGTCCAGTTGCACCGTCACCAGTTCCGCCGGGCTCTTTCCCAGCTCTGAATGCACCGCGCCGCGGATATCTTCCAAACTTGCTTCCGGCGGGATGGCGCAATGACGGCGCAGTGAATTCCGCTGGACGGCCCGCGCGGCGTGCAATGCCATCGCCCTGTCCCGGGACAGCCAACCGATGGTGCGCCACCATTCGATATCGCGCCCGCGCCAGAAGCCTTGGATCGTCGGCGTATCATGTGTACTGAAACAAGCCATACTGAAAGGGCGCAAATCCTGCGCCGACCTCAATGCGCCATCTCGTGTCCCTTCAAATTGCCAAACCGCGTAACTGTAGAGGCCGGACTCATTCAGGCGCTCGCGGAACCCGGCGGGCACCAATCCCAGATCCTCGCCCACAACGCAGCAGTGATTGCACCAGGCCTCTATGGCCACCACCGCAAGCAACACGTCGAACGGTTGCGAGATATACCCACCCGGGCTTCCATCCTCAGGTACCCAGAAGCTGCGCATCAGGCCAAGAACATGGTCAATCCGGACAATCCCAGCCTGGGACATCAGTTTTCTCAGCAGTGTCCGCACGGGTTCGTAGCGGTTTTTCGACAACTTATTTGGTGCGTAGGCCGCTAATGTCCAGGATTGCCCAGCAGGACTGAGCTGATCTGGCGGTGCCCCGATTGAGACGCCGCGTGCAATCAGATCCTGGTGCATCCAAACTTCGGCACCGTCGGGACGCGCTCCAACCGCAAGGTCCAAGAAAAGACCTAAAGCCATCCCGGACCGAATTGCGGTCGCTTGCGCGACCTCGAGCTGAGTATAGGCCCTCCATTGCAGCCACGCATGGAATTCGTTCCGGGGCGTCGGTTTTGTTCTTTCAGGTTGGCTTAAATGGATAGGCCAATTGCGAAAGTTGCCGCCATGCATTTCGCTGATGCTTTCAAACGTGGCGAACCGGGCCAGTTCCAGACCTTCGGCGCGGCAAAAAGCCTGAAATTCTTTGTGCTCCGTCGCTGCAGCGCTTTGCTGAAATCGCTGAAACTCCGCGTCCAATGCGAGGCGGTGTTTTATGCGAAAAGCCGGGTAATCGATCAACGCCCGGTCCGAAACAGATGCAAGCCGGGTGCCTGTTGCAATGTGATCGATATTCAGAAACCCGCGGTGACTAGGCGAATAAGGGCTTTTGGTGTCACCTACCGCCCATCCCAGCGCATGGACCGGATTAACGCCAAAATACATCGCACCCGATTGCCCCATGACAGACATCGCATGGCCCAGGTCGTCGTAGTTTCCCAACCCGCCGTTTGATCGGGACCGCAACGAGTACACTGCGCCCGATACACCCCATCCCTTCGTGCGTCCTGTCAGGTCTGCGATTGTCGGCGCATGTATCGGTCGGCTCAACAGAAACACTTCTTCGCAGCGACCAGGGCTATGCACAACCAACGTAAAATATCCAACAGGCAGAGGTTGAAGCGTTAGGCTTGTTTCCCCGCGCCCCGCCTGAACCTCGTGTCCTTTGTTATCCAGCACATGCCATTCGCTGGGCTGAGACAGTGCCAATTCAAACGGCAGGTCGGCCAGAATGACCTGTTCAATAGGTAACGCTCGTGCTGCCTGTTCGGCCTGACCCGCCCGTAAGGCCTCGGAAACGGCGCTGTCCGTATCTGCGTCTATGTCCATCGCGCGGAGCAGAGCCTTCAGGGTCGGTGGATCCGATGATAAACGCGTTCCATCCCAGGCGTTGTACCCCAGATGGATGCCGCAATCCTGCGCTAGTTGACGCAGTCTGTCGTCGCTGCCCATCATTCCACTGACCGTTCTTTTAAGACAAAGGCGGCTACCGAGTGTGCCGGAATGATCGTCGTTGAAGACGTGATCTTGCTGGCCGACTGATGAGAAACCGACGTGTCAATTTCTCGCTGCCAGACTCTGTCTCCGCCGGACGGCAACCGCAACTCCAGCGCCTCATTTTCCCGGTTGAAGGCCAGCATCACCACATCGAAGATAGTGTCGCCCGCCACGCATTCGGCGCAACCGCGCAGGATCAGACAAAGGCTGGACAGTCCCGGATCGCGCCAGTTCAGTGGCGATCCGTCCATGGCACGCCACTCGACATCCGGATATCCGTCTGTCCGTTGGGCACCATGCAGGAATCGATTTTGATTGAGTACGGGATGATTGCAACGGAAACGCGACAGTGCCGCGGTAAACGCGATCAAATCGCTGTCAAGTGTGGTCCAGTCGATCCAACTTACTGGGTTGTCCTGGCAATACGCGTTGTTGTTGCCATTCTGAGAATTGCCGCCCTCGTCACCGGCCAACAGCATAGGGGTGCCTTGTGACAAGAAGACAGTGGCCAGGAAATTTCGCATCCTTTGGAGGCGCGCGGCTTTCACTTCGGGATCGTCGCAGGCTCCCTCCATGCCGAAATTGTCGCTGTAGTTGCTGTGATGGCCATCGCGATTGTCTTCACCATTGGCTGCATTATGGCGCTGAAGGTACCGGGTCGTATCTGCCAACGTGAAGCCGTCGTGAGAGGCCACGAAGTTTACTGAAGACCAGGCCTGACGACCCTTGGTATCGAATAATTCCGCTGACCCCAATAAGGCCGAGCCCATGTCCTGCGCCGAATGGCTGTCGCCGCGCCAGAACTTGCGCACCGTGTCTCGGTAACGGTCATTCCATTCCGAAAACTCGGGCGGGAACCGTCCCAGTTGATAGCCTCCCGGACCGACATCCCAAGGCTCTGCAATCAGTTTTGCACCTGCTAGTACAGGGTCCTGGCGCAAGGCATCCAGGAACCCGCCGCTTGCTTCAAACCCATGCGCCTCGCGCGCCAGAGTCGTTGCCAAGTCAAAGCGGAAACCGTCGACCCCCATGCTCTGCACCCAGAACCGCAGGCTGTCCATCACCATCCGAAGCACAAACGGGTGCTTTACCTGAAGTGTATTTCCGGTGCCGGTGTCGTTCACATAGTAGCGCGGTTGGCCATCCAGCAGCAGGTAATAAGACGCGTTGTCGATCCCGCGAAAACTAAGCGTCGGGCCGAGATGGTCACTTTCGGCGGAGTGGTTGTAGACCACATCCAGTATGACCTCGATACCGGCGGCATGAAACCGCTCGACCATGGCGCGAAACCCGAACACGCCGGATGGCCCGAAATAGCGCGGTTCGGGCGCAAAGAAGCCCAGAGTATTGTACCCCCAATAGTTCCGCATGGATCGCGCGCGCAGCGCACCTTCAGAGGTGAAGGCGTGGATAGGCAGGATTTCAACAGCCGTCACACCCAATCGCATCAGATGATCCAGAACCGGCTGTGACGACATCCCTTCATAGGTGCCCTTCACATGGTCAGGAATGTCAGGGTGCAACATGGTCACCCCTCTGACATGCGTCTCATAAATGAACGTGCCGTTCCAACGCCGTCCCAGCGTCATCGCGTCCGAGGTGAAACTGTCAGGACTAGAGACGACGGATTTGGGCACAAAAGGCGCGCTGTCGACTTCACTGAAGGACAGATCACCGTAGGGAGAATTGGGCAGGTAACCCAGGATTGCCGGATCATGGGTGACGGTTCCGTGCAGTTCGCGCGTATAAGGGTCCAAAAGCAGCTTGTTGGCGTTGAACCTGTGACCCCGCTCGGGTGCAAAAGGGCCTTCCACGCGGTAGCCATAAAGTGCTCCGGGTTTCAGGCCCGGCACGTAACCATGCCAGATGGCTCCATTGCGTTCGGGCAAAGCCAGTCGGGTGAGCTCGGTTCGGCCATCCTCTGCGAAAAGACACAGATTGACGCGCAATGCGTGCTCGGAGAACAGGGCAAAATTCACGCCTTCACCGTCGAAATGAGCACCGAGCCGCGACGGGTTGCCTTGTCGAATTATCAGTTGTGTAGGTCCAACATCCTTCATACAGACAAACTCTTGTACAATTCGGCATACTCCCGCGCCGACCGATCCCATCCAACAGCTTGGCGCATCGCCGCGCGTTGCATCATCTGCCACGTCTTCTTGTCGTCAAAGCAGCCAAAAACACGATCAAGCACAGCCTCAACGCCGGTTTTCGTAACATTATCAAACACAAATCCGGTTGCACATTCGGCGTTCAGTGCTGCGACATTTGCGTCAATCACCGTGTCAGCCAATCCCCCGGTACGCGCGACGATGGGCAAAGTACCGTATCGCAGCCCATAAAGCTGGGTCAAACCGCAAGGTTCAAACCGCGACGGGATCAGAATGGCGTCAGATCCGCCTTGTAGCAGATGGGCAAAGGCCTCGTCATATCCGATCACGGCCCCTACTGAACCGGCAAAGCGCTGGCCGGCGTCCACAAAAGCCTGTTCGAGTGCAGTTTCGCCAGAGCCCAAAACAGCCAGTTGGCCGCCGCGTTCGACGATGTGCGGAACGGTGTCAATCAGCACATCCAGACCTTTCTGCTCAGTCAACCGACTGATGACACAGAACAGCGGACCCCTGGAATCGGGATCAAGTCCAACACGGTCTGCGATACTTGCGCGGCTGTCAGCCTTTCGCCCCAGGCTTCGTGCATTGTAACCTCGGGCCAGTGCTGGATCGCTCAAGGGGTCCCATGTGCCGGTGTCTATGCCATTCAGAATACCGCTAAGTATCGCTGTTCTGGACTGTAGAACGCCGTCCAAACCCATTCCATACTGCGGCGTGAGGATTTCCCGGGCATAGGTAGGGCTGACCGTCGTGATCCGGTCTGCAAACATCAACCCACCCTTCAGAAACGCAAGATCACCGTGAAATTCCAGCGCTTCGGGATGAAACCAGTCACCGCGCAGTCCTAAATCTGACAGGGCATGCGGGCCGAACCGGCCCTGAAAGGCAATGTTGTGAATGGTCAAAACCGATTTGGGCGCGTCTTGACCGGATTGTTTGAGATAAACAGGGGTCAGAGCGGCCTGCCAGTCATGTGCGTGGATGATGTCCGGCTGCCAACCGTCGACACCGTCAAGACCCACCCGCGCCGACGCCTGTGCCAGCGCGCCAAAGCGCAGATGATTGTCCGCCCAATCCGCGCCATCGGGATCCGTGTAAGGCAAGCCGGGACGATCAAACAATTGCGGAGCATCCAATAGAAGCAGGTCAATACCTTGGACAGAGACCAGAACAAGCTGTCCATAGCCGCCAGGCAGATCACTGAACTTGGCAACCTGCCGCCCGTCGCTGAGCAAAGGCTGCAACGACGGATAGGCCGGCAACAGAATGCGACAGTCGATGCCATGACCGGACAGCGCAGCAGGCAGCGCGCCGACCACATCCGCCAGTCCTCCAGTCTTAATGAACGGCGCGCATTCTGAGGCGGCCATCAGTACTTTCATATCACATGTCCAGTTGGTCGATCATCGCTTGGGTAATAAGGCAGACACCGCCTTCTGTGCGTCTGAACCGTTTGGCGTCAAGTTTTGGGTCTTCTCCAACAATCAGACCGGGTGGAATTTTGACACCCCTATCAATCACAACGTTCTTCAGGTAAGCCCGACGCCCGACCTCGCAATATGGCAGGGCGACAGCGCCTTCCAGTTGCGAAAAGGAGTGTGTTTTTACCCCGGTGAACAGCAAGCACTGATACAGTGACGAGCCTGAGATAATACAGCCGCCTGACACCATCGACGAAACAGCCTGGCCGCGGCGCCCTTCCTCGTTGTGAATGAACTTCGCCGGCGGCGTCAGTTCGGAATAGGTCCAGATAGGCCAGTCTGTGGCGTAGATATCCAGACCCGGTTTGAAATCGGTCAGGTCGATATTGGCCTGCCAATAGGCGTCAATCGTGCCTACATCGCGCCAATAGGGTTTGTCCTCAAGCCCAGACATGACACAAGACCGGCTGAAGGGGTGCGCCATTGCGCCGCCTTCGGCTACGATAGTCGGGATGATGTCCTTGCCAAAGTCATGGCTGGATGTCTCCGAATTCGCGTCTGCTTCAAGGATGTCATAGAGATATTCTGCCTCGAACACGTAAATACCCATGCTGGCCAGTGACATGTCCGCCTGACCGGGCATCGGGGGCGGATCCGCAGGCTTTTCAACAAAGCTTAGTACTTTGTCCGTCTCGTCGACATCCATGACACCAAAGCCTTTGGCTTCTTCGCGCGGCACCTCAATACAGCCCACCGTCACCTTCGCGCCGGATTGAACATGCTGCTCAATCATCAGCGAGTAATCCTGCTTGTAAATATGATCGCCAGCCAGCACCAAAATGTATTTCGGTCCATAGCCGCGCAAGATGTTTATATTCTGGGTAACGGCATCTGCGGTGCCTTTGTACCAGTTATCCTCATCCAGCTGTTGAGATGCGGGCAGGATGTCCAGAGACTCGTTACGCTCTGCCCGGAAAAAGCTCCAACCCCGTTGCAGGTGCCGGATCAGGCTGTGAGCCTTGTATTGGGTCGCAACGCCGATCCGCCGGATACCCGAGTTCACCGCGTTGGACAAAGCAAAGTCTACGATCCGCGTTTTGCCGCCGAAATAGACCGCTGGTTTCGCGCGGACATCGGTCATTTCCTTCAGACGGCTCCCCCTGCCACCCGCAAGAACATAGGCCATGGTCTGGTTGGCCAATCTGCGACGATCTTGTTTCAACGGGTGTCCTCCCACTATTGGTTCCGGTCTATTCGTGCCTCAATTCAAAGAAAACGGTGGCAAGTGGCGGAACGGTCATCACAACAGACTGGTCACAGCCATGCGCTGCGACTGGCTCGGAATTCAGCCCGTCTCCGTTGCCCTGATTGCTGCCGCCGTAATATGTGGAATCTGTGTTCAATCGTTCTGCCCAATAGCCCGCGACCGGCACACCAACGCGGAATTCCGTCCGGGTTACAGGGGTGAAATTGGCGACCACCAACACCGGCGGGCCGTCATCGGTGCCATAGCGAACCCAAGAGAACACCGAGTCGCTGGCGTTGCCGCCGTCGATCCAACGGAACCCTTCCGCACGCGTGTCTTGTTGGTAAAGAGCGGGCGTCTCACGATAGAGCATATTGAGATCGCGCACCAACCGTTGGACACCTGCGTGGCTGGGGTGCTCCAACAGGTGCCAGTCCAAACTTTGTTCGTGGTTCCATTCGGCAACCTGCGCAAACTCGCCCCCCATGAACAACAGCTTCTTGCCAGGATGCCCCCACATGAAGCCGTAGTAGGCCCGCAGATTGGCTAAGCGCTGCCAATCATCACCGGGCATTCTGTCCAGCAAAGACCCTTTGCCATGAACGACTTCATCATGACTGAGGGGCAGCACAAAGTTCTCGGAAAACGCATAGTGCAACCCGAATGTCATTTTGTCGTGGTGGTACTTCCGGTTCACAGGATTTTCGGCCATGTACCGCAAGGTGTCGTTCATCCACCCCATGTTCCATTTGAAACCAAAGCCCAGCCCGCCCTCCGATGTCCTGGCGCAGACACCCGGGAATGCTGTGGATTCTTCGGCAATTGTCATCGCGTCGGGATGCGCTGCATAAACTGCTTCGTTCATCTGTCTCAAGAAGCCGATGGCCTCCAGGTTTTCACGCCCACCATGGATGTTTGGCACCCATTCGCCCTCTTTCCGCGAATAATCGCGATACAGCATCGAGGCCACCGCATCGACGCGAAGCCCATCGATATGGTATTCTTCCATCCAAAATTTTGCGTTCGCGATCAGATAGCTGGATACTTCGGCCCGGCCGTAGTTGTAGACCAGCGTGTTCCAGTCTGGGTGATATCCTTCCTTCGGGTCGAGATGTTCGTACAAAGCAGACCCATCGAACCGACCCAGCCCGTGCGGATCGGAGGGGAAGTGGCCTGGCACCCAGTCGATGATCAAGCCCATGTCGGCCTGATGGCAAGCATCCACCAGCGCCCGAAAATCATTAGGTGTTCCAAATCGCGCCGTAGGCGCAAACAGCCCGACAGGCTGATACCCCCAAGACCCACCGAACGGATATTCCGAGATCGGTGTGAGTTCGATATGGGTGAAGCCCATGTCGCTGGCATAAACCACAAGATCGGTTGCAAGTTCCTGATAGTCCAGCGACCGGTTGCCAGCCTCAGGAACGCGCCGCCAACTTTCCAGATGTACCTCGTAGATGGAAATCGGTTTATCCACGCGTTGGTGTTGACCACGATTAGCCATCCAATCAGCATCCGACCAGTCGAATTTCCCGAGATCGCGCACGACCGAGGCCGTTTTGGGCGGTAATTCAGACCCAAACCCGACTGGGTCGGCCTTTTCCGGCATCAGATGTCCGTCGGACCCCACGATTTCGAACTTGTATGCTGTACCGTCGCCCAATCCAGGCATGAAAATCTCGTGAACGCCGGTTGCACCACGTCGCCGCATCACGTTTCGCCGTCCATCCCAGCCGTTGAAGTCACCGATAACCGACACCCGCCTCGCGTTTGGTGCCCAGACTGCGAAATGCACGCCAATGCTGCCTTCGTGCGACGTCACATGCGCCCCAAGCGCGCGCCACAACTGACCGTGTGTACCCTCTGCCAAGAGATATTCATCAATTTCGCCAAGAACAGGGCCAAACGCGTATGGGTCTTGTTCTGTCCAGCTATCGCTGTGGTGTGTTAGGCGTAGCAGGTAAGGGAACCGTTTTTTCCTATGCGGGACGGCACCAACAAAAACACCGCTTTCCGCGTCGACTCGCGACAGCGCGCAGAGCTTCCGCCCGGTTTTCTGATCCACAACCTCGACCGTGTCCGCTTCGGGGTGAAAGCACCGGATCACCAACCGTCCATCGACTTCATGCAGCCCAAGGACCGAGAACGGGTCACCATGCTCGCCCTGAGCGATGGCAGCCCTATCCTCGGCTTGGATCAGGTCGCTCCTCATGCCGACTTGCCCAGGGGTTTGATCAGAACACTATCCGCCTGCCAGATGTCGCGGGCATATCCTCTGATTGTACGGTCTGACGAAAACCATCCCATGCTGGCCGTATTCTGCAGCGCCATCGCGGCCCAATTCTGACTGTTGCGATATGCAATGTCGGTGCGGCGCTGAGAATCGAAATAACTGTCGAAATCGCAGGTGACCAGAAAGTAGTCGTGATCGTATAGCGTTCCGATCAGAGAGTGATAGCGCCCCGCTTCCTCAGGCGAAAACAGCCCCTCAAAAATCTGCCCCAATACACGCTCCAACCGTGGGCTGTCTGCAATTGCGGCGCGCGCATAGTCATGCACCCTGCGACGCTCCATGACCTCTTGTGCTGTCAAGCCGAACAGGAAAAAATTGTCCGACCCCACATGTTCGCGGATTTCGACATTCGCGCCGTCCAGCGTGCCGATCGTCAACGCGCCGTTTAGTGCAAATTTCATGTTTCCGGTGCCTGAGGCTTCTTTCCCTGCGGTCGAAATCTGCTCGGACAAATCTGCGGCAGGGATCAGGTTTTCAGCCATCGTAACGTTGTAGTTGGCGGGATAAACAACCTTCAGAAGATTACCCGTGACAGGATCGGTGTTGATGACTTTTGCCACATCGTTGATCAGCCGCACAATTTGCTTGGCAACGTGGTAACCCGGCGCAGCTTTGCCTCCAAAAACTTTACCCGAGGTGTCCATTCGACTCTTGGATTGTCCCGCATCTCGTTCCACAGGGCGACAGTTTCCAGAATATTCATAAGCTGGCGCTTGTATTCGTGAATGCGCTTGATCTGGACGTCGAAGATCGCGTCAGGATCAACCGAGACACCACATTTGGCAGCGACCCAGTTCGACAACTTTTCCTTGTTGTGTCGTTTTGCGGCGCTGAAGTCGCTGAGGAAGCCGCGATCTCCGGCGCGGTGCTTGAGCTGTTTTAGCTGCTCCAAATCCGCAACCCAACCATCACCGATTTCGCGAGTGATCAGATCGCTCAGAACAGGGTTGCAGGTGTGTAACCAGCGGCGGGGTGTGATGCCATTGGTTTGATTGATGATACGTGCCGGATGAATGCGGTTCAGATCGGCAAAGACTGTTTCCTTTACCAGATCAGTATGCAACGCTGAGACGCCGTTGACTTTATGCGCCATGATAAAGGCCAGCTCGCCCATATGGACTTCGCCGTGTTTCAGGACGCGCGGGCTGCCGGGAAACTCCTGCTGCTGTTGCTCATCAATGGCCCGAATGATCTCCAAATGTCGCGGAAGGACGCGGCCTAGCAACCCTTCGTGCCAGCGTTCCAGTGCTTCTGGCAACAGCGTGTGGTTGGTATATCCAAGGCACCGGCGGGCGAGAGAAATCGCCTCGTCCAGAGGCAAAACATGCTCATCAACCAAAAGGCGTACCAGTTCGGGTCCCGCAATCGCCGGATGCGTATCGTTAAGCTGAATGGCTACCGCATTCGGCAATTCGCGAATGTCGCCATGATCGCTCAGGAACCGGCGCAGCAAGTCCATGATCGATGCGGCGGTAAAGAAATATTCTTGCTTAAGTCGCAGTTCCTTGCCTGCATCGGTCGTATCGTCCGGATACAGAACGCGCGAAATCGTACGTGCCAGAGCCTCGGACCGGCTGGCCGCCAGATAATCGCCCCGATTAAAGCTCTCCAGATCGAACTCATTCTCTGGCCGGGCCGACCAAAGCCTCAGAGTATTGCCCCACGCGCCTTTCCATCCAACCACTGGCGTGTCAAAAGCCTGCGCCTGAACGGTGTCAGCGGGATGCCATTCAGCTTGACCGTCATGATGGCTAACATAGCCACCAAATGAGATACGATAGCAGGCCTCGGGACGCACGAATTCCCATGCAAATCGCTGGTTCAGCCAGGTTTCTGCTTTTTCAACCTGCCGCCCATCGACAAAGCTCTGCTCGAACAACCCATGTTCATAGCGAATACCATAGCCGTAGGCAGGTATTCCAAGGGTGGCGAGGGAATCCATGAAACAGGCCGCCAACCGACCAAGGCCGCCATTACCCAAAGCGGCATCAGGTTCGTCGTTAAAAACGACGGAAATATCCTGACCAAGATCCTCAAGGGCCTGCCTGACCTTTTCTGTAAGTCCTAGGTTTGCAGTCATGTCTTCGACCAGCCTGCCGATCAAAAACTCCATCGATAGGTAATAAACGCGTTTCGCACCAGACTGATACGTCTCGCGCGTGCTTTCAAACCAGGGGTCAACGATGCGATCGCGAAGTGTAAGCGAAACCGCCATACGCCAGTCATAGATCGACGCGTGCTCGGCATCTTTACCGAGTGAGTAAGTGAGATGTCTGAGGATTTCTGGTTTCATGTTAGAGTGGCTGCCCCGTTTACGCTGAATTGGATTTGATGGCGACGCCTATACCGTCAGACGTGCTGCCATGTTTTAGAAATTGAACGCCTTCATCCTCCAGCGTGGTGCGCATTGCTTCAATCATTGCGTGGTTTACGCCTTTTTTTCCAGCTTCAAATCGATGCACTGTCATATGAGAAACGCGCGTCAAATCCGCAAATTCTTTCATAGAGAGCCCAAGCACGTGACGGGCCATTCTCAATTGCTCTGGTTTCACGTTATTCTCCCGACTTTGGGCTTCGCGGTTGAAGCATGTGTGCTTTGCATGAGCTAATTCATATCAGCTCAGACACATCTGTAACTCAAGCGGCTGACAGTGCTACCCGATCGACTTTTGTCTTGTAACAAAAGTATTCGCCACAAAATGACTGGTCCGACTCACACTTCTTCAACGTACTCAATAAGGGCTGCTTCACATCCATCCTTCCAAATAAGGTTGAGCCACTCAGAGAACGCATCTGAGAACTCCTTAGCGTTCTGTAAATCGCCATAAATCCAGGATTGTTCGAGCCATGCGACCGGATTTGATTTCGCGGCAAGCGCGGCCTCAGACAGTTTGCCCCAAACGGGATCGTTAGCCTCGATCACACTACCATCTTCGCGCTTGCCTGCACACATGCGGGCCCAAAGAGCTTCGACGAGGGCTAGGCCGACAATAGAGCGACTTGCCTTTAGCTGGTCTCGAATGATCGGCATAACGAATCCCGTATGGCGCGCCGAGCCGTCGAAAGCCACTCGTCGGGTTGTGTCCACAATTCGTGGATTTGAGAACCTACTTTCAATTAGGCTTATATACTCTTCCGGGCTTTTTCCGGATACGGGTGCAACTGTTGGTGCTATTTCGGTTCTTTGAACTTTGCCAAAAAACTGCGAAAGCTGCCTGTGCTTCATGCATTCGGAAATCGTCTGAAGCCCCAGGATCTCTCCGGCATTTGCGAGAACTTGATGCCCAGCATTGAGGACGCGAATTTTCATAGTTTCAAACGCATGAACATCGTCAGTGAAAATTGCGCCAACATTGTCCAAGTCGGGGCGCCCTGCGCAGAAACTGTCTTCTATCACCCACTGACGATAGGCTTCGTGCGTGACGACCGCGGCGTCATCAATGCCAAAGTCTATGGCGAGTGCCAGTTCGCTTGGACCGGTCGCGGGGGCGATGCAGTCTACCATCGAATTTGGAAAGGACGCATTGGCGTCGATCCAATCGGCAAGTTCAGGGTTGGTCATTCGAGCCAACGAAATGACAGTTTGCCGAAGGACGTCACCGTTACCTTGCAGGTTATCGCAGCTGAGCCCAGTGAAAGGCATATGCCCTGCATCACGTCGCTGACCAAGCGCAGCCACCATGGCTCCAAATACGGTGCGGGGTTTCAGCGGGTTTTTAGCGTCATGAAGAACGTCGGGGTGGTTGGAGTCAAACTCCTTGGTGACTGGATCGATGTAGTACCCACTTTCTGTGACCGTCATAGTTACGACGCGAATCGTAGGATTCGACATCATGCGAACTAGCGCCCCATTGTCATCTTCAATAGGCAAGTAGTCGATCATGGATCCTATGACCTCGGCAGAGATTTTTTCCGGGTCGAGTTCGATCAAGGTTGTAAGGCAATTCTGGGCGAGCAATTTATCGCGCATAATCGCATCATAAGGGCGTACGCCAGCACCGATGATTGCCCAATCTTTGGCTTTGCCTTGCTGCATCAAACGATGCAGGTACCAAGCCTGATGCGCACGGTGAAAATTGCCGACCCCTACATGAACAATGCCAGGTTTCAATGCGGCACGGTCATACCTTGGGCGTTCGACAGTCAATTGATCGAGTGTCGCATTCGAAAGGGAGATCAGCTCATCCATTGCCCACCATCCACGTTGTAAGTTTGTGCGACGATGTAGTTCGCCGCATCACTTGCCAAAAAAACAGCCATTCCGGTCAAATCGTCGGGTGTACCCATGCGTCCGTAGGGTACGGCGGCATCAACTTCCTGTTTCTTTTGTCCGGGTGCCTTGTCTTCGTACTTCGCAAAGAACGCGTCCACGCCGTCCCAGTGCTCGCCATCGACGACACCCGGAGAAATTGCGTTCACGTTTATTCCGTGCCTGATCAGGTTCAGTCCCGCCGACTGAGTCAGGCTGATGACCGCCGCCTTGGTAGCGCAATAGACCGCAACCAACGGCTCACCGCGCCTTCCGGCTTGGCTCGCCATGTTGATGATCTTGCCACCTTTCCCGCGCTCGATCATGTGTCGGGCGACGGCCTGCATCGTGAAGAGCGTGCCCGCTACATTGATGTCAAAAGCGCGCTGATAGTCAGCGCGTTCGATTTCAACAATCGGGGCGGCTGTGAAAAGTGCCGCGTTGTTGACCAGAATGTCGATGTGACCGAATTCTGCAGACGTCGTTGTCACTGCGTTGTCGATGCTGGTCTGGTCGGTCACGTCCATAGCCACAGCAATCGCATTTTCGCCAAGTGCAGCAGCGCCTTGGCGGGCGCCATCTATATTTATGTCGGCGAAGGCAACCCGAGCGCCTGCGTTGACGTAGGCCTCCGCAAATGCCCGCCCGATCCCTCGGGCGGCGCCTGTAATCAGGGCTGTTTTTCCAGCCAGTTGCATTATTCGATCCTCAGGCCCTGAGCGTCGAACTTATGCAGCTTGTCCATTTGCGGGGTCAGGTAGATCGTGTCGCCATGCTTTGCCTGAATGTCACCGGTAATCCGCACAGTCACCATGTCAGCAAGACCTGTGTCATGGACGTGAATGAAAGTGTCTGACCCCAAGTGTTCGGCCACGCCGACGACGCCTTTCCACATTCCATCAGTCATGCTGACATCTGTGTGTTCAGGACGAATGCCGATTGTGGTTGCCCCGTTTTTCTCGGCCTCAGCGCCTTTGATCAGGTTCATCTTCGGAGACCCTATAAACCCCGCGACAAATTCGTTGCGTGGACTGTGATAGAGCTCAAGCGGTGACCCCACCTGTTCGATCACGCCAGCCCGCAAAACGACGATCTTGTCCGCCATGGTCATGGCTTCAACCTGGTCGTGGGTTACGTAGATCATTGTCGTCTTGAGCCGTTCGTGAAGTTCACTGATTTCAAGCCGCATTCCGACTCGCAGGGCCGCGTCGAGGTTGGAAAGCGGTTCGTCGAACAAGAATGCAGCCGGTTCCCGAACAATGGCCCGGCCGATTGCAACGCGCTGACGCTGACCACCTGACAATTGTCCCGGACGCCGATCCAGATAATCGGTGAGGTTTAGCGCCTTTGCGGCACCCTCAATCCGGCGGTTTTGTTCATCTTCATCGATCCCTGCCATTTTCATCGGGAACGCTATGTTTTTGCGCACCGACATATGCGGATACAGGGCGTAAGACTGGAAAACCATTGCCAAACCGCGCTTGGCAGGAGGCACATCCGTCGCATCCGAGCCATCGATTTCGATATGACCCGTAGTGATGTCTTCGAGCCCCGCGATCAGGCGCAGCAGTGTGGATTTACCGCAACCGGAAGGTCCAACAAAAACCGTGAACTCGCCGTCTCCAATCGTGAGGTCCAGAGGCGGAATAACCTGAACGTCTCCGAAGCTTTTGGTCACTTGGTTGAGTTTGATTTGTCCCATTGGTCAAGTTCCTTATTTGACGGCGCCGAAGGTCAGGCCGCTGACAAGTTGTTTCTGGCTGAACCAGCCAAGAATGAGGATTGGCGCAATGGCCATGGTTGATGCTGCACTTAGTTTGGCAAAGAACAGGCCTTCGGGGCTGGAGTAGCTAGCAATGAAGGCCGTCAGCGGAGCCGCATTGGCTGCCGTCAGGTTTAGTGTCCAAAACGCCTCGTTCCAGGCCAGAATGAAGTTCAGCAGCAAGGTAGAAGCTATGCCGGGAATTGCCATTGGCGTGAGAACGTGAAGGATTTCTTCTTTCAGCGTCGCACCGTCCATTCGGGCCGCTTCAAGGATCTCACCAGGGATTTCCTTAAAGTATGTGTACAGCATCCAAACAATGATCGGCAGGTTCATCAACATGAGGATGATGACCAGCGCACCTCGGCTGTCGAGGATGCCAAGTTTGATGCAGATCAGGTAGATGGGGTACAGAACACCAACCGCCGGTAGCATTTTAGTGGACAGCATCCAGAGGAGAATGTCCTTGGTGCGATTGGAAGGAACGAATGCCATCGACCAGGCCGCGGGGACCGCCACGATGATACCCAATATTGTCGAACCCCCCGCGATGATGATCGAGTTCCAGAGGAACCGGGCATAGTTCGACCGCTCCATGACAGCTGAGTAGTTTTCAAGCGTCCAGTCAAATGCCAGGAACACCGGAGGGTCTGCGATTGCGGTGGCTTCGGTTTTGAAGCTGGTCAGGACAGTCCAGAGGATCGGGAAAAAGATCAGCAGTCCAACACCCCAGGCGGCGGCTGTGTTGATGATCTTACGTTGTTGAGTTACTGCGCGGGCCATTTTGTCCTCCTCACGCGTCCAGGTTCTTGCCGACGATGCGCATCAGGAAGATCGCAACGATATTGGCGAGAATGATTGCATAGACACCACCGGCAGAACCGAGGCCGACATTCTGACTTTCAAGAACACGCTGGAAAATCAGATAGGTAAGGGTGCGGGTGCCAAACGCACCTCCGGTTGTGACAAAAATTTCTGCAAAGATTGCCAGCAAGAAGATCGTCTGGATTAGAACCACGATCGTAATCGCACGGCTGAGATGCGGCAGAGTGATGTAACCGAACCGCTTCAGCGGCGGTGCACCGTCCATTTCCGCAGCTTCCAACTGTTCTCCGTCCAGAGATTGGATAGCAGTCAACAGGATCAGCGTAGCGAAAGGCAACCATTGCCAAGAAACGATCATGACGATGGAAGGCAACGAGGCCTCAGACAGCCAAGCGATTGGCTCGGCCCCGAAAAAGCGCCACAGGTGGGCGAACAGACCGTTCACCGGGTCCATGAACATGTTCTTCCAAACCAACGCTGAAACTGTCGGCATAACAAAGAATGGTGCGATGACCAGAATGCGGACGACACCTTGCCCCCACATTGGCTGGTTCAGCAGGATCGCCAGCAAGACGCCGATGATCACGGTGATCAAAAGAACCCCACCGACGATGGTCAGGGTAGCCACCACCGACGGCCAGAACGCACTGGAGCTGACAAAGCGGACGTAGTTGTCGAAACCGACCCACCCTAGGTCTCCACCACGCAGTGGAAGGTATTGTTTGAATGAAAAAATGAGAGTCATGATCAATGGAACGAGCATCCAGCCGAGGAGCAAGATGACCGCTGGAGCCATCATAAGCCGCGCCGCTGATCGGGAGTGTTTAGTAGCCATCGGGCATACCTCCTCTGTTGATTGCCATAAGGCTATCTTAAACAGTGCAAAGTTTTTGAGAATTGATGGCGTCTCGGGAAACACTTGGGAGAAGAGTGCTCCCCGAGACAGACGCAGCGCTTAGCGGTAGCCAGCAGCTTCCATAGCGTCGTTTGTCAGCGCCTGAGCTTTGGCAAGCGCCTCATCGACGGTCTGCTGACCTGCATAGACAGCCGAGAATTCCTGGCTCACTTCCGTCGCGATGCCCGCAAATTCCGGGATAGCCACGAACTGGACACCAACATATGGTACCGGCTTAACCGTCGGGTTTGTCGGGTCTGCCGCTAGGATTGAATCCAGCGTCTTCTGAGCGAAGGGAACCGCCTGATAGTTGGGATTTTCGTATAGCGATGTACGCGCACCCGGAGGCACGTTCGCCCAACCTTCGTTTTCGGCAACAAGTTCAATATAGTCTTTTGACGTCGCCCATTCGATGAACTCTTTTGCTGCAGCTTCCTTTTGCGTTCCGGCCGGAACTGCCAGCGCCCATGCCCAGAGCCAGTTTGCTTTCCGATCGACACCTTCACTATTCGGTGCTAGCGCGAAGCCAACCTTGTCGGCGACGGTTGAGTCATCAGGATTGGTCACAAACGAAGCTGCAACGGTGGCGTCAATCCACATGCCACACTTGCCTTGCTGGAACAGGTTCAGGTTTTCATTGAATCCGTTGGTCGCGTAGCCGTTCGGCCCGGATTCCTGCATCATGTCGACAAAGAAGGTCAGCGCCTCTTTCCACTCTGGCTGATCGAACTGGGCATTCCAGTCTTCGTCAAACCAGCGCGCACCGAAGGAGTTGCCGGTTACGGTGATAAACGCACCACCTTCACCCCAGCCCGCCTTTCCGCGCAGGCAGATACCATTGATGTCATTGTCACGGTCGGTCATTGCTGCGGCAGCTTCGCGAATGAATTGCCAGGTTGGTGCCTCAGGCATTTCCAGACCGGCCTTCTCCATCAGGTCGGTGCGGTACATGATCATCGAACTCTCGCCATAAAATGGCGCTGCATATAGGGTACCATCGTGGCTCAGACCGGCTCGCATGGCTGGCAGGATATCATCAGCGTCATACTCAGCTGAAAGGTCGTCAAGCGAGACCAGCCATCCATTGGCACCCCAGATCGGAGTCTCGTACATGCCGATGGTCATGATGTCGAAAGAACCACCCTTGGCGGCGATGTCCGTGGTGACACGCTGGCGCAATACGTTTTCTTCCAATGTGACCCACTCGACCGTGTGGCCAGTCTTATCAGTGAAGTCCTGAGTCAACCCCTGCATGCGAATCATGTCGCCATTGTTCACGGTGGCGATGACAAGATTCTCTGCTAGTGCGCCACTTGCAGTGACGAGTGTCATTGCCGTCGCCGCATATAGAGCTTGTTTGAATGACATCCTAATTCTCCTCCTCGTTGGATGATGACTTCGACCTTAGTCAAAATCACAACGCGAAGTCAATTATAAATTTACGCGCGTAAATTTTAGGCTGATTGCGAGATTAGTGGTTTCTTATGCCGACTCCCGCATGATCAGACGGCCCTCGAACAGTTTTTCCTGTCTTTCCGGCGGGACTTCTCCCTTTTCAAACAATGCAAACAATGTGGACACCGACCAATTCGCGATACCTTCATAATCCTGTGCGATCGTTGTCAGAGGGGGCATGTGAACCTTGAAAACGGGTGATCGTCGTGGCCTGCAATCCGGAGATTGCATTCCGGACCATGACCAACTTTAAAGCCAAGGCCATAAGCCGCTGACAAAAGACCGATGGCAAAGCGATCATTGCTACATAGGATCGTGTTGGTCTTGAATGCCCCCTCAGACAAGAGCCGGCCACCCTGGACTTTCCCAATTTCTTCGAAGTCCCAGCCTTCTCCGTTCACTTGAAATATATTCGGTGTCTGACCGTGCCGCTCCATACTTTCGATATAGGCTTGCCTATGCTTATTGGCGTTGGGGTTGAGCGGTTTTTTCATTTCGAAAAAACAGGGAGGTTCACCGCTGCGGCAAAGGTACTCGACCATCAAATTGACGCTCTGAAAGTGATCGGTGCCAACAAATGCTCGTCCTACATTTTGCATGTTGGCATCAAACAAGACGACTGGAATCTCGGCATCAAATGCTTTAACGGCGTCTTTGTCTGACAGCCTGCCAAAAGGTGCCAATAAGACGCCAGCAGGTTTCAGGGATTTGAGTGAATTAAGGTTGTCTCGCTCCATTTCAGGATTGCCGTGTGAACTAAGTAAAATCGGGCTGTAGCCGGCCTCTATGCACGCAAGCTCTACGCGTCTGCCGATCTCGGAAAAGAATGGGTCAGCCAGATTGGGGACTACAACTCCAATGTTCTTGGTCGTGCGCCGGTTTTGGTTCATCGCGAATACATTCGGATGATACTCATACTCTTCCAGTGCTGCTTCGATCTTGTCTCTTGTGGAAACACGCACGCTTTCTGGATCGTTGAAGTATTTTGAAACGGTAGGTCGGGAGATCCCGCTGATGGCCGCAAATTCTTCCATGTTTCGGATTTTGCGTTTCAATTCTTGCCTCACACCAATTTTCAACATGTCGCGCGGAAACTTGTAGTAAATTTAGAGATGAAGGACCCGAAGTGTCAAGTCGGCTAGAAAGGGTTAAGTTTGCTCGCTTCCGCACTCATTTCAATCTTGACCGTTTTGTCCCGGGTTCGGCTCTCAAGCAACGAGCAGATCGCGATGCAAATAGCCCATGCCCAGTTATAGCATGAGCACACGTTTTGATTTCGATCACGCGTCATCGGGTTGGGGGATCAACCGCAACCCCCGCACTCAAGTTTCAAGTTGACGCAGATGATGTTCCGGGCGACCTGCGGGACTGTTTGGCCGCCGCAGTTAACCTTATCCGGGTAGTGCTGAAACCTCTTTTTTCCGCCATTGCGAACATATCTCTAAACAAAGCACTGCAAATCCCAGGGGCTCGGTCGTTCAGCTTTAACAGCGGTCGCTGCCTAGATCTTCCACATTTATGTATGAAAGACACCGCGTAGCTCCGCAAGGCCCCTTACTTGCCTGCAAAACACGGCCCATATGCGATTTTGTCTTAACCCGGAACGTTCTATGCGGAGTTCAAGCTGCCACTTCCGTTTACAGCTCCGCAAAACCGAGCCCATCGCATCTGGACAGCTAATTTATGTATTGGTCACAAATGTAAATTTTGTCGCCAAAACGGAGATGACGGACGAGCGGATCTCGTGATGTTCTCCTGCCTCTCATCTTTCGCGGCTCCTGCTTGGCAGGGTGGTTTGGGCCAGCATTTTCGGGAGGAGGTGAAAATGCTGGCCCTTTGCGTTGGCGCTCCCTGTTGGCTTTTTCGCCGCCGCTTATGCTGGCTAACTCTGGGAGGAGCGAGAACCAGCAAATTTCGTGTGAGCTTATGCCCTGAGGGCCTCCGCTCTATTAATCAGCCATCAATTTCGCGGCATATTCCGGGATATCGGATCGCGAGATTCCGATCTGAGCGAGCTGATGGTCGTTCATATTCGAAAGTGTGGAGAGCATCCGGGCCGTTTGAAGCGCCTTAAAGGCCGCATTTGCCGTGGCTCCGATCCTCGCCAGGAAGCTGATTGATAGGGCGATGGCGTGACCACGATCTGTACCAGCCGTTTGGGTGTTAGCAGCCATATGCAGCCTCCATAGCAAGTTTTTTGATGCTACTGCGCGGAATACCCAGATCTGTTAAGTCGCGGTCAGATAGCACCGAGAGCTCATAATACGTCGCGCGGTAAACCCTGCGATTGGCCTGTGCCTTTCGCATCGTGTCTATTTTTTGATGAAAGAACGTGCGGCCAGCTTCGAAAATGACATCCAGCCCGCTGTTTGATCGAGTAATTGCCATGATATTGCCTCGTCCGTTGCTGCAATGCAGTATTTATGCTGCAATGCAGAGATACGTGTGTTTGGTAGCGCTCACAATTTGGCAATTTGGCATAGGCCCCATGTCAGATTGGAACAGCAAGGGTCATGACATGGATATTTCTGCGCAAATGCTAATCTTTACGACAGTTGTCGAGCAGGGAAGCATATCTGCGGCTGCACGATCAATGGGGCAGACCCCCTCGGCTGTAAGCAAGCAGATCGGATTGCTTGAAGATCAGGTGCACTACCGCCTACTGAATCGCACCAGAACAGGTATCTCCCCGACGTTGGAAGGCCAAGCGTTCTACGAAAAATGCAAAGCGATGGCTGACAAATTCAAAGAAGCCGAGGCGATGATCCATAACTTTGATGGTATCCCACGCGGAGTGCTCAGAATCGCATCCACGGTTGCCTTTGGTAAGGCACAGCTGATCCCTGCTCTGCCGAAATTCATGGAAGAGAACCCTGAAGTTAATGTGTCCTTGGATTTGACCGACCGAGAGATTGATCTTCGGAGCGAAGGGTTCGATGCGGCGATCTGCTTTGCTGAACAACGCAAGAACCCAGATATGGTCATCAGACGCATTATGCAGAGTCGCAGGGTGCTATGCGCCTCACCTGAATACCTTGAGCGTTCAGGAACCCCGACGAGTTTTGCCGAGTTGGCTGAACACAATTGCCTGAGAGTTGCTGGAAGAAGCCAACGGAACGCTTGGAACAGTATCGAACCAAAGGTCGGCGAAAAATTTGAAGCAACGGGCAGTTTTGAGGGAAACAGCACCGATGTCGTTTTTCGAGCGGTACTGGCTGGTATAGGGATAGCGCGGCTACCCTTTTACATCGCGAACTGCAAGTTTCAGTCCGGCGAACTCGTCCATGTTATGCCGGAATACGCACCACCGAGCACTGATATCGTGGTGATGTTTGCTGACAGGCGCAATCTAGCCCCGAAAACCCGAGCATTCGTGGATTACCTGGTGCAACAGTTTCGTGATGTCGAAAGCGACAAAATGACCGGTTCTTAACCATCTGGAAAAAGGGGTTCTTCACGCTAGCAAGGTCAAAATCATTCGGAGAGATCACAAGCAAAGCTGAAAATGGGGTTCGAACTAAAGGCCCATAGCGGATATTCGCAACCAGACTTTGCAAGGCCCGTGGAGCGCAAGCAAGACCCCGCCCGACCCTGTGATCTTAGTGCCGGACAAAGCGCCGCTCTTCTGACCTTGCTGAAACTGGTCCGAGTTTGTCTGGCAGTACCCACACCATTATCGTTGTATGGCACGGGCAGCAGCGTCCAGCCTGCGTGTCGCTGGCTGGCGACGTTGGCTGCGCGGGGTTCGTACTACTTCAGATATGTGTTGAACCAATCAATTGTTCGGTCCCAGGCTAGGTTCGCCATCTCCTCGTCATAGCGTGGCGTGCTGTCGTTGTGAAAGCCGTGATTGGCATTTTCGTAGATATAGGCCTCGTATACTTTTTCATTGGCCTGCAGAGCGGACTCAAAATCTGGCCAGCCTGCGTTGATACGTTCATCAAGCTCTCCCATCTGGATCAATAACGGTGCCTGAATTTTGGCCACATCCTCTGCTGCTGGCTGACGACCATAGAACGGCACACCTGCAGCAAGTTCGGGGTAGGCCACGGCTATTGCACTGACGACGCCGCCGCCATAGCAAAAGCCTACCGCGCCGACCTTGCCTGTGCAATCTTCCCGATTCATCAGGTATTCGAACCCGTTGAAGAAATCGTTCATCAACTCGACTCGGTCCACTGTCTTTTGCAGTTCGCGCCCATCGGTGTCGTTGCCCGGGTATCCACCGACCGAGGTCAACCCGTCGGGGGCCAGCGCCATAAATCCAGCTTTCGCCAATCTGCGCGCCACGTCCTCGATGTAGGGATTCAAGCCGCGGTTTTCGTGAATCACCAGAACTGCGGGTAGGGGATCTTCCACGCCCGCAGGCCGAACCAGATAGCCCCGGACATCGCCGGTTCCATTAGGTGAAGGGTAAGTAATATAGTCCGCTTGGATATCGGGATCGTTGAAGGATACCTGCTGAGCAAGGGCATAGTTTGGGCTAAGCATGTTGAGCAACGCGACGGCGGATAAGCCGCCAACTGCAAATTTGCCAGCACGATCCAGGAATTGGCGCTTGGTGATTTTGCCGTGCGCGTAAAAGTCGTACAGGTCCAAAAGCTCCTGGTCGAAATCTCTGGCCGTCATGCGGGTCATAGTAAATCTCCTGTTGAGTTTGGTCGTCCGAAGGGTGGGGTACTATCCGATTAAGGAGTCCTTTTTTGATTGAGGTTCGCGGTACGTCTTTTGAGACACTTCCAATGGCTCCTTTTGCGCGTGCCGTTCGCGCAGCACATTTTTTTGAACTTTTCCCATTGTATTGCGCGGCAGTTCCGAGACGAGCTCGTAGCGGCGTGGATGTTTGAAGCGTGACAGCCTGTCTTCGACGGTCCTCGCTATCTGTTCCATGTCCGGTTGTGCGCCGGGCTCAGCCACCAGTGCGGCGATGATTGCTTCGCCGAAATCGTTGTCGGGAGTGCCGAACACCGCCGATTCCAAAATACCATCAATGTCGTTCAGGACATCTTCAATTTCTTTTGGGTAGACGTTGTAACCGCCGGTGATGATCAGGTCTTTTGACCGACCTACAATCGACAGGTAGCTATCCTTACTATATTGACCCAGATCGCCGGTGATGAAGAATCCATTGTCCCGCAACTCTTCAGCGGTTTTGTCGGGCATCTGCCAATAACCTTTGAACACGTTGGGGCCGCGTACTTCGATCATTCCAACCTCGCCCTGAGGCAGCGGTTCCCCGGTATCCGGGTTTGTCACGATCACTTCGATGCCAGGCAACGCCATACCAACAGTTCCCGCACGTCGTTCGCCACTATAAGGATTAGAGCTGTTCATGTTCGTCTCGGTCATTCCGTAGCGCTCAAGGATCTGGTGGCTAGTGCGCGTTTCGAATGCTTGATGGGTTTCGGCGAGCAGGGGGGCGGAGCCGGAAACGAACAGGCGCATGTTCCCGGTGATTTCTTCGGTGAACCGGTCGTCTGCCAATAGTCTGGTATAAAAAGTGGGGACCCCCATCAAAAGGGTCGACTGAGGCAACTCATCCAGGATGGCGCCGAGGTCGAACTTTTCCATCAGTCGAACTCTGGAACCGGCGAGTAGTGACGTATTCATTGCCACGAAAAGCCCGTGCGTGTGAAAGATCGGCAGCGCGTGAATCAAGCGATCGTCGTTTGTGATGCCCCACAGATCAACAAGAACTTGGGCGTTGGACAACAGGTTTTGATGGCTCAGCATTGCGCCTTTGGAACGGCCTGTGGTGCCTGATGTATAAAGCAATGCGGCAAGATCGTCCGGAGCGCGATCCAAGGTCTCGAATACACAAGGTTGTGCGTCGGCCTCGCTGCTCAGGCTAGCGGAAACGCCGCCGAGTGTCCGCAGCTTTGCCCCAGACCGAGCCGCCCGTTTTCCGATTTCAAGTTCGTCTTTGCTGTCGCAAACGATCATCGCTGGTTGGGCATCAGAAATGAAATAGTCCAACTCTGCCAACGTGTAAGCCGTATTCAGCGGCAGGTAAACAGCACCTGCCTGAACCGCCGCCGCGTAGAGCGCAATCGTATCGGCGAGCTTTGGCGCTTGCACAACGATGCGATCGCCAGGTGAAACTCCGTTGCTTTGCAAAACACGTGCGATCTGCGCCGCGCGCTTCAAAAACGAGTCATAGGACACCACTTGGCCATCATCGAGCTGCAGGAACGGAGCCTCGTTACCCTCATGTTGGGCAAACAAACTATCGTAGAGGGTATTGGTCACTCTGTATGTTCCCTTGGCTTGGCCGCAATCGCGGCGGTTGAGGCCGCGCGAACTGAACGCGAGGCTTCGATTGTCGCATGTGTTGCGAATTCTTCGTGATGACGTTCTGTCTTGTTCAAATCGTAAAGATAGTTGACCATCGCACCGCCGGATTGTGATCGTCCGTTCGGCGACAAATCGGCTTCGGCGTGCAGTTCGTGCAACTCGGCACCATTGCCGAGGTGAAAGCGGGCCACGGGATCAAGCGGCATCCCATCTTCACGCTTGGCGAACATCAAATATCGCGCGGCCATCGCGCGCAAATCTTGTGGCGATGTTGTTGCCGCAAGCACGGCCTCGGCGGCATAGCCGTGCTCAGGGTGTTCTGTCTCGCCCGCCAACCAACGATTAAGCCCCGGTATTGGTGATAAGGTCACAAAAGTATCAATCCCCTGGAGCTCTCTCGACAGCTCGGTCACAACCTGTTTGATCAACAGATTCCCAAAGCTGATACCCATTAAACCCTTTTGGCAATTTGAAATGGAATAGAACGCCGCGACCTTTGCCTGTTCAGCTTGGATCGGTTCTCGACCTTCGGACAAAAGCGCATCAATAGCGTCTGGAACTTCAGCCGTCAGAGCAACTTCGACAAAAATCAGAGGTTCATCTGGCATCGAAGGATGGAAGAACGCAAAGCAACGACGATCAGGCGGGTAGAGCCTGCGTCGCAGATCGTCCAGATCGTTGATCTGATGAACCGCCTCGTAGGCAACGATCTTGTCTAGAACGCGGGCAGGGGTATCCCAACTGATTTGTTTGAGGACAAGAAACCCCCGATTGAACCAGCTTCGCAGCAAATGGACGAAATCAATATCTGTTCGCTTGAACTCGGGGTTGGATCTGAGAAAGCGCAACAGGTCAACGCGCATTGCTACGAGTTCTTGAGTCGCACCTGATGGTTGGTTTAATCGGCGCAAAAACTCTTGCCGTTTGGGTTCCGCGACTTCACTAAGCTTTTGATATAAATCGGCACTTCGCTCCTTGGCGTAGAGACTTGCCGTTTCGGCAAGCTGATCCGCGTCCAGCTCAAGTTGATCATTCAAATAGGCAAAAAATTGAAATTTCTCGGAATCGTTTAAAGTCTGGTAGCGATCAAGGATCGTGGAAGCGAGGGTAAAGCCCGATACTTCGCCTTCTGCAGACAACAAGGCCTCACAAAGCTCTACAATAGATCGATTGTCGTCATTGCCGCGCCTTTTGCCGGGACGGTCGAACAACTGATTTAACAGATCGCCCAGAAACCAGTTCCGCTGCATTTCAGGACTCCATCTGACTGCTCAGGTACTCACCCGTTCGGCGGTAGTGGTTGAGCAAGTGCTGGGTCGCGCTGTCTGCGTCGTGATCGAGTGCGGCATCTAGGATTTGCTGGTGTTCGGCAGCGATATCGCGCTTTTTGTAACTCGACCCTCCCGCTGCCAGATAACGGTAGCGAATGTTGAGGTCATAAAGCTGCGAGCAATACCGTAGCAGCAACGGCAGTTTTGCATTTTCCAACAAGGCCATATGAAACGCTTTGTGGGCGTCTTCGAAGTCAGGCGCACCTTTTTGACTGGCCTTTTTCATATGGTGATGACGCAAGACTAGCCTGTCCTCCCAAGCTCCGTCTGCATTGACGATGGAAGCGCGCAGCGCTGTTTCCTCGAGGTTGCATCGCAACAGGAGTATTTCTTCGAAGTTACACTTGCTGACTGGCGCTGCCCGGAATCCGCGCTGATCAATCCGCTCGACCAACATGTCCGAAGTCAAAAGGCTAAGCGCTTCGCGAACCGGACTAGCGCCAGTGTCCAAAAGCCCGCGAAGTTGCTCGATCTTGAGTTTTTGGCCCGGAGGTAATTCTCCGGTCAGGATCATTTCGCGTAGCCTTCGATACGCTCCATGAGTGGCTGATGTCTCTTTGCCCTCAGTATCAAGCATGGCGTCCATATCCGACTGTTCCTATTTCGCGGCAAATACTCTTGAGTGCTCTTAACTGAGGGCACTCGTTCCAGTCGATAGGCCAACCGAAAGGTTCAGCGAGCCTTCGTTGATCATCCAGCGCCGAAGTACAAAACTACGTGCGCCACTTTTGTGTATAGGATCGTCTTCGGCCAGCTTCCGGGCGGCTTCAAGGCTGTCGGCGCGATAGATGATCAGTCCCATCCCCTGCATATGCTCGCCAGTTTCATCCGACATGGGGCCTGCAAAAGCCAGCTGCCCCAAACGTTCCAGCTGCGTCTGATACGCCAAGTGATCTGGCAGTGACGCCTTTACATCTTCGGGCGATTTGGCTGGCGTGCTCAGCGCGACGTAAAGCTCCAAAGCAAGAGCACCGCGGCTTTTTGCTTCTGATTTGTAGTCTGCCCAAGCAACCATTTGCTGCCTCCAAAAATATCGATATTATTTGACATATTGCAAAATAGTCGGCAAAAATCAAGTGAACTGACATGGATGGTGAAAATGAAATACCTGGTGGGAGAGACTTTGGATGGCACAGCGGTTTTTGCTGTAAACGGCGAAAATGCAGTGAATCTAACGGCTTTGCATCCTGCAATCGGTTCGGATTTGATGGGTTTGATAGCCAAGCCTGAACTGGCCGACTCACTTGCCCCCAAAATTGACGCGGCAGACAGTGTGCCCGTGTCTTCCATCACTCCGGCATTGCCCGTTGCCGCTCCCGGAACGATCATTTGCATGGGGTTGAACTACACGGACCACATCAAGGAAGGCGGGTATGAATTCCCGGAGTATCCGACGCTGTTTATGCGTGGGAAGAATTCGATCATGGCGGCAGGGCAACCTATGGTGCGGCCTACCTGTTCCGAGAAACTCGACTACGAAGCCGAGCTTATGCTGATCGTTGGAAAACGCGGCCGTCATATCTCGGAAGAGGACGCACTGGATTATGTCTTTGGCTACACCGTGTTTAACGACGGGTCGCTGCGGGATTATCAGCGTAAAACCGTTCAATGGACGCCCGGCAAAAACTTCGATGACACAGGCGCGATCGGCCCTTTCACCGTAACGCCGGATGAGTTGCCCGAAGGGGCATCAGGTCTGAAAATCGAAAGCCGAGTGGGGGACGAAATCCTGCAAAGCTCGAACACCGCAAACATGATCTGGGGAGTCCCTCAAGTCATCGCCACGATCTCGGAATATACCACTCTCGAACCCGGTGATCTGATTGCGTTGGGTACGCCGCCGGGTGTTGGTCACGCCAAAAAGCCCAATCCACGTTGGTTGAAGCCGGGTGAAACCGTCGAGGTCGAAATTGAGGGCATCGGCATATGCGCCAGCCCCGTCATCGACGAAAAGGACGCCGAGACTAAGGTGGCCGCAGCATGAGCGCACCAACCGGGGCAGAGCTGGAGGCACTTCGCGCAAAGGCGCAGCAAGATCATCGCGATCTGCGCGAGCGCATTCCACGTCTTTCAGACGACGCAATTGCCCTGATCCTCCGCGAATCCAGATCTCATTACGCCTGGACCGACAAGGCTGTTTCTAACGAATTGCTTGAAGAGATCTACGACATCACGATCAACGGCGCGACCAGCATGAACACGCTGCCCGCCCGCTTCGTTTTCGTGAAAAGTGCGGAAGCTAAACAGCGCTTAGCTAAGTCGTTAAAGCCGAAGAACTTGCCAAAGATGATGGATGCGCCGGTCACCGCGATCATTGCTTATGACATGAACTTCTGGAAGGAATTACCTTTTCTTTTCCCGCACGAAGATCGACGGCCACTTTTCGAAAACAATCCCGAATATGTAGCCGATACAGCGTTTCGCAATGGAACGCTTCAGGGCGCTTACTTCATGATCGCCGCGCGTGCGGTTGGGTTGGACGTCGGCGCCATGTCTGGCTTTTCAAACAAGATCGTCGACGAGGAATTCTTCGCGGGCACAACGCTCAAGTCGAACTTTCTTTGCAATCTGGGCTACGCAGACGAAACAGGATTGTTTCACAAGCTGCCTCGCTTCTCATTCGAAAAGGTTTGCTCTTATGCATGAGGAGGTTACCCCGTGGCGATGAAAGTCAAACCTGTCGTGACCTACCGTACGACAGCTCAATGCCCGACACACGCGCGGACTGAGATACCAATTCGCGATCTGGACATGATTATCGACGAGCCTGTCGAACGAGGCGGAACAAATCTTGGCCCGTCTCCGACTGAAGCCGCAATGGCTGCTTTGATCGCCTGCACGAATGTCATCGGGCACAAGAATGCGCACCGTTTGGGAATTGATCTTGGCACCGTGAAAATCGACGCGAAATGCAGGCTGGATCGGCGCGGTGTCCTGATGGAAGAGGAGATCGATGTTCCGTTTCCCGAAATCGAACTCACTGTGAAGTGCGATACGCCCGCCAGTCAGGAGGATCTGACACGCGTGGGCGAGGAGACAGCCAAGTATTGCGCCATCGCAAAACTGTTTCAAGCGGCAGGCACGGACCTGACCGTCAACTGGGTCAAAACCAACCAATAAAAATCGACAGGACCCGACTTTCTGGGAGGAGAGAAATGAAAAACTGGACTAAACGCAGCCTAATGGGATTTGCTCTGGCAGGCACCATGGCGTTACCTCTTGCAGCAGAAGAGACCATTTCCGCCGTCGTGATTGATGGCTATCCCGATCGGGCCTTGTGGGTGAAAGAATTCACCAACTTCTTCATTCCAGAAGTGGACAAGCGGCTGGCCGACTCCGGCAACTACAAGATGAACTGGCAAGAGAACTATGGCGGTTCGATCGTAAAGCCGAAGGGCGTGCTGGAAGGAATCCAGCTTGGCCTTGGCGACATCGGCATTGTCACAACTATCTTCCATTCGTCCAAGTTGCCCAGTCAGGGGATATCGGGGTCGACCCCCTTCGTGTCATCGGACTCTCGCGCGGTAGCCAAAGCCGTGGATGAGATCGCGCGCGAATACCCAGCGATGCAAAATGAGTTCGCTGCGCAGAACCAAGTCTATCTGGCGACCGGTGTAGTGCTCGATACTTATCAGGTTTTTTGTACAGAGCCGGTCTCGGCTGTTTCTGATCTGGAAGGCCGAAAAGTGGCAGGTGCGGGACTGAACCTCCGATATCTCGAAGGTATCAAAGATGCAGCGGGGGTTCGCGGTGGCCTGACCGATTTCTACAATATGCTGCAAACCGGCCTTGTTGATTGTGCGATGCTGTGGCCTGAAGCCGCCAAGACCTTCAAGATCGCCGAAGTGGCTCCCTACATGCTCAAAGCTGACTTGGGTGCCGTGAACTCCAAGACGATCACGGTGAATTCTGATTATTGGGCAAAGTTGCCGGATGAAGTCAAAGGCGTTCTGCAGGCCGTCGCAATTGACTACCGTGATCATGTGGCTGGCATCGCTATGGACCGGGCTGCGGCCTCAAGGGACGCATACACCGAAGCCGGCGGGACGATTGTCGAAGTTTCGGACGAAGACCGAGCGGCCTGGGCCAACGCAATGCCAAATGTAGCACAGGAATGGGCAGCCACGCTGAATGAGAACGGTGAACAAGGCGACGCGATACTGGCCGCTTATCTCGGCAAGCTGCAGGACGCCGGTTTTACCGGAGTGCGTGACTGGACGGCCGAGTAACAGTCTGGCGATCCACGAAAGGGGCCTTTCATGCTGAAGACCGCAGTTGCTGGCTTGTCGCGGGTCGCCAATTCGCTTGCTATCGCCGCCAACGCATTGGGTACGCTTGTCGTCCTTGCGTTGGTGGTCATTCTGAATGTCGACGTCATTGCGCGCGGTCTGTTTTCGGCACCTCTGCGTGGCACCTATGAAATGGTGCAGTTTTCGGTCGTGATGATCGTTTTTTTGCAGCTGGCCGACGTAGTCAGAGTGGATCGGCTGACGCGCTCGGACGGGTTTCTGAACCTGCTACACCACCGCCGTCCTGGGCTAACGGCCAACCTGAGGCGCATTATCAATGCCATCTCCGCAATCTTCATGGGTCTGATTGCTTATGTAACCTTTCCCGAGTTCCTGCATATGTGGGAGACGCAGGACTACTTCGGAGTTCCGGGTCTTTTCACTCTGCCATGGTGGCCGGTCAAACTGGTCATCGCGTGCGGTACTGCGCTTGCCTGCGTGATCTTCCTTCTCAAGGTTGTCACGGCGCAGGACCGCCCGCATCTAATTCGTGCACCTGAACATGACGAGGCCACAGAATGACGCCGATTGAGATTGGCCTGATCTCGGTCATAGCCATCGTCTTTCTGATTTACGCAGGCGTTTACATTCCCATCGCATTGGGCGTGGTCTCGTTCGTGTCGATCTGGCTAATGCGGGACAATTTCACGCTTGCGCTCAACCTGCTGAAAGTGGCGGTCGGCGACAGCGCGATGGAATACAGCTTTGCAACAATCCCATTGTTTACTTTCATGGGGCTCATTGTCTCAAAAGCCGGGTTGGGCAGGGACATCTACGAAGTCATGACCATGCGATTTCGCAAGGTCAAAGGCGGTATCGGTATGGCAACCGTTGGAGCCAACGCCGTCTTTGCCGCAGTGACTGGGTCGTCAATAGCCTCCGCATCCGTGTTCACCAAGGTCTCGGTCCCGCAGATGATGGCGCAGGCTTATAACCCACGCTTTGCTGTTGGCGTGGTCGCCGGGTCTTCGGTTTTGGGGATGATAATCCCGCCCTCTGCGATGCTGATCATCTATTCCTTTGTCGCCGAGCAATCTGTGGGGGACATGTTCCTTGCGGGCGTTATTCCGGGGATCATGCTGGCGATCGCTTATGTAGGCGCGATTTGGGTTATGGGTCGTTTCACCCCAGCATTCGTCGGTGGCCGCGTTGTCGAAGACACCGAGTGGATGTCAGGGCGCGAGATAGCCTCCAAAACACTGCCGACACTGTTCATCATTACCATCGTCCTTGGTGGTATCTACACAGGTTGGTTGACTGCCGTAGAAGCAGGGGCCGCCGGAGCTCTCGTTGCGCTAATCATCGCGGTTGCCCGTAAGTCGATGTCTCCACGCGCATTCTGGGACGCGTTGCTGGAAACCGGTCACATCACAGCCGCGATCCTGTTCCTGATCACGGCCGCTTCAATCTACAGCCGCATGCTGGGGCTGGCCGGGCTGCCCAATCAACTACAGGATCTGCTTGCGGGGAATTCCGCATCTTTCTGGTCGATCATGCTGCTCTATGTTCTGTTGATGCTGTTTCTGGGAACATTGCTCGACACCGCATCGATCATTCTGATTGTGGTACCGCTGTTCCTGCCCATGGCCGAAGCGCTTGATATGTCGCTGATCTGGTTTGGCATTATCACCGTGGTCGGGGCTGAAATCGGTCTTTTGACACCACCTTTGGGTATATCCTGCTTCGTTATCAAATCCACGATTAACGATGACCGCATATCACTTAAGGACGTGTTCATGGGCGCGCTTCCCTTTGCGTTCGTGATGCTGATCGTTCTGTTCATTCTGATCGAGTTCCCGATCCTCAGCCTTGCCCTGATTTAAGGAGGACAAGATGCGCTCTGTCACCAAAGACAATATCACCGACGTCTTCATGGGGTACCTTTCCAAAGATACTGATCCACGGATGCGTGAAATCATGGGCTCCCTGGTCAAACACCTCCACGACTTTGCGCGGGAAACCAACCTGACGCATGACGAGTGGCGGGCCGGGATTGCGTTTCTGGAAGGCTGCGCTGCGGTGGAAACCGAGGATAGGCATGAATTCGTGCTGGCCTCGGACGTGTTGGGCCTGTCGTCATTGGTTGATATGCTGCATTCCAGTGCCGATGCGACCAGTTCGTCCGTTTTAGGTCCATTTCACGTCTCGGGCGCCCCCCCGCTGCCAATCGGTGGCGATATGAAGCGTCACTACGGCGGGCCGGTTCTACTTGCAGAGGGCGTGATCCGCGATACCGAAGGTAACCCTATTGCCGGGGCAGAACTGGATATCTGGCAAACGGCACCCAACGGCCTCTACGCCAGTCAGGATGAAGAACAGGACACCTATTCTTTCCACGGGCTGATGTCAGTTGGCGATGATGGCAGATATGCGTTCACCACAGTTAAGCCAGTTGAATACACCGTGCCGTCTGACGGGCCAGTCGGTGATATTCTGCGCGCTTGTGGTCGCCATCCATGGAGGCCCTCACACTTGCACTTTATCGTCAAAGCCCCCGGGTATCGCTCACTCGTGACGGAGATTTTTCCGGACAATGATCCCTATTTAGATCAGGATACTGTCTTTGGCGTTCGGGACGATCTGGTAATGACATATGTTGAACGACCTGCATCAGAATTTCCCGATGGCATGGAGCTTTCTGGTAAGATTGCCGAACCTTTCTTGCACGTGAATTTCGACGTGACGCTTGCCAGGGTCTGAATGATATTGAGGAGGCTTGAGGTGCTGAAACATATCTCCATTTTTAGTGCAGCGTTATTTTGCAGTACCGCCGTCGCAGAACAGCGACCGATCTTTGACGCACATATTCACTACAGCCACGATGCCGTCAAACTGGTTCCGCCTGAACAGGTGGCCAAAATCCTTCGAGATGCAGGCGTGCGTAAAGCGCTGATTTCCAGCTCGGATGACAATGGCACTCAGCTATTGTTGGCCGTGGCACCGGACATCGTTGTTCCGGCGCTTCGCCCTTATCGTCGTCGCGGTGAGATCAACACCTGGATGCACGATGAAACTGTAATCGAGTATCTGGAAACAAACCTGGCAAAAAACAACTACGAGGCCATCGGCGAGTTTCACGCTTACGGAGATGACATCAAGACGCCGGTCATCCAGCGTATGATTGCACTGGCGAAAGAGCGGAACCTAATCCTGCACCACCATGGTGATCGCGAGGCCGTTGACTTGATCTTCGAAACATGGCCGGAAGCTCGGGTATTGTGGGCCCATTCTGGGTTTGACGATCCAGCCAGTGTGGTCGATGCGCTAGATATCTATCCCGGGCTATGGGCCGATCTGGCATTTCGTTCGGACATGGTTTCGCGGGGCCGTGTCGACCCGGATTGGAGGGCTGCGTTCCAAGCCCATCCCGATAGGTTCATGGTCGGTACGGATACGTTCGCACCTGAACGTTGGTACTACGTAGGCCCTCATGCCGATTTTTCGCGTGAATGGTTGGATTTGCTGCCGGACCAGATCGCAGACAACATTGCCTATGCTAACGCAGAACGTTTGCTGGCATCAGAATGACCCACTGCGCTGCTTGGTTTCTTATATGGTCCAGCGCGGCGGTTGCTTGTGAAGCGACGGGGCAACGCATGAATTCGGAAGTTCAAAACGCACCCAAGGTTTATCTGACGGTCGACGAAATTCCGTTGGCCCAACCGTTTTCGGTGTTGGTTTCAGTTTGTAGTGAAACTGCTGTGGGCCAAATGCGTGTGGATGCAATCATGCCCGCTCATCAACATGGTATGAACTATACTCCCAAGGTTACCGCATTGGACGGCGGAGTGTTCCGAATTGATGATATGTTGTTTCACATGCCGGGTTTGTGGGAGCTGCAAATCGATGTCGACGTCAGTGGCCAATCGGTTTTCTACACGTCAGAAATTGCGCTGAAATGAAGCTGTGGATGACAGCTGCGCTAATTTTTCTGACCGGGGCAGTACGTGCAGATGTCTTGTTGACCGAAGACGAAATTGAACAAACGTTGTCCTTTGGGCCGTGGCCACCATCCTTCCAGCCGGATCCAAGCAATAGATTTTCCAAAGACGCCACGGCAATCAAGCTCGGACAGGCTTTATTCAACGATCCGGTGTTGTCGGTCGATGGTGCATTTTCCTGTGCAAGTTGTCATGATCCTGAACAGGCATTTACGACGCCGGAGGCGCGGGCACTCGGTCGTGATTTGTTAAATCGAAACACACCATCACTGCGAAACCTTGCCGGGCTGCGCTGGTATGGTTGGGGCGGCAAAAGCGATAATCTTTGGGCAGCCAGCCTGCATCCGATCATCGAAGAACAAGAGATGGCGCATAGTGCCGAAAGCCTAATGATAGCTATCTCTGAAAGTACCTACATTGATGATTTTGAAGCCATATTTGGTCACCTCCAGGATCAAAGCCCTGAACTTTTTCTGGTGAATACTGCAAAAGCTCTTTCTGCTTACTTAGAGACCTTAGCCACCGACCGGACGATATTTGACGATTTTCGCGATGCTTTGGAGCGCCGAGATATTGCTGCGGCTAAGGAATACCCCGAAGCAGCTCAGCGAGGTCTTCAGCTCTTTTTAGGGCGCGGAAAATGCGTATTTTGCCACAACGGTCCGAGGTTTTCCAACAACGAGTTCCATGACGCAGGTGTGCCATATTTTCTGAATGAAACCGAGGTTGACCAAGGTCGGTTCGGAGGATTGAACATTTTACTCTCCAGCCCCTACACATTGGACGGCGACTGGAACGACGATCCGGAAAAGAAAGGTGCCTGGGCCGTGCGAAATGTACGCAGGAGCCATTCTGATTTTGGAATCTTTCGGACGCCCAGCCTGCGAGGTTTGGGCGAAACCGCCCCCTACATGCATGACGGCAGCATGGATGATCTGGACGCCGTGGTCCGGCACTACAGCGAAATCGATACGGAAAGGCTTCACGCCGATGGCGAGGCGATACTTTCTGAACTGAATTTGACGAAACAGGAGATCACGGACCTTGTGGCGTTTTTAGGGACGTTGTCCAGCGCTATGCGGCCTTGAGATATTCCAATGCAGCCTGAGTACCGCCTTTATTGCGCGGCACGCCACTCTTGGCGAGCCCCATTTATACGCCTGAGAGGGTGGCCATCAACATCAGGTCGTTGAAATCGCCCAGGTGACCTATGCGGAAAACCTTGTCGGCCACTTTAGACAGGCCATTTCCAAGTGAGATGTCATAGTGCTCCAGCGCCGTCGCGCGGAAGGCGTCCGCAGAGTGCCCTTCCGGGACTTTGACAACGGTCAGGACGCCCGATCCCTGACCTTGGCGAGCACACAGCACCTCGAGACCCCATGCTTGCACGGCAGCCCGAGTCGCGGCTCCGTGGCGCGAATGCCGAGCGAATACGTTCTCCAGCCCTTCCTCGTGCAACATGTCGATGGCTTCATTCAGTCCATAGAGAAGGTTTGTGCCGGGAGTATAAGGGAAGAGTCCTTTTTGGTTTGGCTCGACCATATCCCCCAATCCCAATAGCTTCGCGGCATGGTCCCGGAATTTGATTGCTCCAACGCCCGGTCAATTACAGCATTGAAGCTCAGACCAGGCGGTAGCATCAGTCCCTTTTGCCCATGACCAAAAGGGCGACTTTATTGGATAAGCTGAGACTGGTTCAAATTTTGTTGACAGTACTTCGCCCACCACTTGTGGTTAACAGTTCAAAAATGCAGGAGGGGTTGGATGCGATCGGGTGGCGTCCGGAGAGCTTTCTGGGAACAGTCCTGCATCAAAGTAGGTAATTGCAGTTATAAAACTGTTCCCCGAGTCGGGCGGTTGTTTTCGATATTGAACTTCATTCCGTCTAGCAATTCTTCAAGATCCGGGCGCGCAGCAGGGCCATTCGAAATGTCGACCAACATCAAACTGCCATCTGGCCGAATTCCGAATGCGCCGGGCTCTGCAAACAATGTGGTTGTCTCAGCCTCCGAAAGAGGGTCCGACACGTAGAGTCCAAGTGATCGCATCTGCGTTTCGGTCAATCCAAAGCCCAAGTTAAATGTCCAACCGAACTCTTCCTTGTCGGCCAAAGCCTTTTCTTTAGAGTCAGCAGAAACGACCACTACATCCATGACGCTGCTCCAATCAGCCAGCATGGCGTTCAATTTGTTGAGAAATCGCTTGCATCTGGGACAGTGACGCCCGCGATAGACGAAAAGCATCGTCCATCGATCTTTGGGCCGACCAATCTCTATTTCGCCACCGCAGACATCAAAAACACTGATGTGCTCGACGGGAGCATTCACTTTGGGTTTTTGCGACATGTCAGCTTCCTTTTTCATTAAGAGCGAAACTCGAACACAAGCTTAGCTTCAAGTGTCTGCCTTTAAACTTGAATGTACTTTATTCACCCAACCAAGCTTGGCAGTGTTAGTGAAATCGCGGGTACAAAAGTGATAAGCATTAATGCGAAGAGAATTGCCAAGTAGAAGGGCCATATTGTTCGCACGGCTTTCTCCATTGGCAATTTACCCACGGCGCAACCGACAAACAGGCAGGATCCGACCGGTGGTGTGCACAATCCTAATCCCAAATTCACGAGCAAGATCATCCCGAATTGCAGCGGATCAATCCCAAGGCTGTTGGCAACGGGTAGAAAAATGGGTGTGCAGATCAGAATTAGCGCTGCCATATCCATAATCATTCCAAGCAACAACAAAACCGCATTTACCATCAGCAGGATGAGTATCGGATTTTCTGTCAACCCAGTAAGCAGATCTACGGTTCTGTCCGGAACTCTGTAAAAGGTCAGCATGTAGGCAAACGCACCAGCGCATGCGATTAATATCATTACCATCGCCGTCGTGCGCACAGCAGAAGCGACGGCAATACAAAAGTTTTCCCACGTTATGCTTCTGTAGACGATCAGTGTGACCACGAATGCGTAAATGGCCCCAAAAGCTCCGGACTCCGTAACGGTGAAAATACCCGACAACACACCGCCGACGATAATCACAGCCGTCAAAAGTCCTGGAATTGCACTGAAGAAGCTCACTACGAGCGCTGGCCAACCCGGGAAAGTCTCAGCTTGATAACCTCTGCGCACCGCTACAAGGTACGCCGCCACAGCAAGGCAAAGGCACATTAAAACTCCTGGAACAACGCCTGCAAGAAACAGCTTCGAGATCGATATTCCACCCCCGGCTGCGATCGCGAAAATGATCATATTGTGACTGGGTGGAATAATTATACCGGCAATCGAGGACGTGACGGTCACGTTTACGGCGTAATCTGCATCGTAACCTTTCTCTTTCATCACAGGAACCAAGATAGACCCCAGTGCGGAAATGTCTGCGATGGCCGACCCTGAAATCCCCCCAAAAAGCATCGAAGAAAACACGTTCACAATTCCCAAGCCGCCGCGCACGGCCCCGACAGCGGCTGAAGCAAACCTGACGAGACGCATGGCTATCCCGCCGTGGAACATCAGTTCACCTGCAAAAATGAAGAACGGGATCGCCATCAACGAGAATACATTGATCCCGGAGACGATCCGCTGAAATCCGATCATCAAGGGTAAGCCTTCGAACCAAAATGCCGAAATGGCCGCTATTCCAAGCGCGAATGCTACAGGCGTTCCGATCAGAACGCAGAGGGCGAACACGCCAAGCAACAGAAGTATTCCCATCATTCGCCTCTATTCGATGCTGTCATTGCGCTCGTCAAAACCGACATAGAGGCGGATTAGATGACCAACGGAAAAGAGTAATATGAGTCCTCCGCCAATTGTGAGAGGCAATGAACGCAAGCCTTCGGGGACTTGAATCAATGGGATTAGCGATCCCCACTTAAAGATCGTAAGTCGGGCTCCGAACCACAGCATCAAGGCGCCGAACCCAGCCATAAGCACGTCTGTGCAGATAACCAAAATGGTCCTCACACGTGGAGGAACCGCAGAACGCACGAGAGACACGGACAAGTGCGTGTTATCGTGTACACCTACTGCCGCACCGAGAAACGCAATTGTCATGACGAGAAGCAAGGCGACTTGCTCGACCCAGGTCGGCGTCGCATTCAGAACATAGCGACCAAATACTAGCCATCCGAATATGACCGTGATGACAACCAGTGCGACACCGGTCAAAACCCGGCACACGTCGGCGATCCAATCCAGGATCTGGATCATCTTGCGCACAGATGTCGGGGGCAGGGAAGTATAACTCATTGGCTCACAACTCTTGATCAGGCGTCCGGACCCGCATGTGCGGGACCGGACAATATCAGACCCAATGTAGCTAAATCAGTCCGTCGCCTGGATAGTCTCGACAAGCGGGCGTAAATCGGGGTTCGTAGCAAAGTAGGCTTCGTAAACCGGGCCCATAGCCGCTTGGAACGGGGCTTTGTCTGCCACTTCATTCACGACCACACCAGCTTCTTCGACGGCTGTACGGCTGGCTGCTTCGCGCTCGGCCCACAATTGCCGCTGAAGTTCTGCAGATTCCTGAGCTGCCTCTCGAACCGCGGCCTGCATCTCAGGTGAAAGTGCGTTGAACGTGTCGGTATTAATGCAGATACATTCGGGTATGATCAGGTGCTGAGACAGCGAATAGAAACCTGCAACTTCGAAGTGGCCAGTTGACTCGTACGATGGCCAGTTGTTTTCGGCACCATCGACGACACCGGTTTTCAGGGCCTGATAAACTTCGGCAAACGCCATTGGCGATGGGTTGCCACCAAGCTCAGAAATCATGCCTGTAAACAGGTCGTTGTTCATGACCCGAACTTTCATTCCCTCAACATCGGCAGGTGCGTTGATTGCCTTTGTTCCGTTGTAGAAGGAGCGAGCGCCAGCGTCATACCACGCAAGAGGTGTCAAGCCTTTGGCTGCCATACCCGCCGCAATTGCCTCGCCACCCTCACTGTCCAAGACGCGGAACATGTGCGGGACGTCTTTGAATATAAAGGGCAACGATACAACATTGGCCTCGGCGACAATCGGGCCAATTGGGCCCAGGTTAAAGTTGCCGACTTCCAATGCGCCTGCGCGGACCTGTTCAACCGCGTCGGGCTGACTGCCCAGCGTGCCCCCATGGAACATTTGAAGGCTGATTTCACCGCCAGTTTTTTCCGTAATGAGTTCTGCGAATTTGTCCATCGCGATGGTGTTTGGGTAACCATCCACGTGGATATTCCACCCGCGCCAATCCTCTGCGAAGGATGCGCTCCCGGTAATTGCGACCACGGTCGCGGCGCTCATCAGCGTTTTAGTCAGTTTGATATTCATATTTTCCTCCCTAGAAAACAGACAGTTGACTCGATGCCCGGCGAAGGCCGGTTATGAAAAGAGCAGGCCTCCGTTGATGTCGATGTTCGCGCCCGTAATGAAAGCAGCGGCGTCTGAGGCCAGATAGGCGACCAGATTGGCGACATCCTCAGATGTGCCTTCGCGTTTAAGCGGCGTGGCGCCGGCCACGTTGGTCCGCACTTCGCTTTTTGTGAAGACATTGTGAAAATCGGTGTCGATCATGCCCGGGCAAACCGAATTTACCCGGATGTCCGGCCCCAGTTCTTTGGCCAATCCACGCGTCATCGTCATGACCGCACCCTTCGAGGCCGCATAGGCGACCGCGCCTGGGCCACCCCCGTCACGCCCCGCCTGACTCGCAAACCCGACGATCGCGCCGCCTTTTTTCATATGCGGCAACACGGCCTGAACAGTGCGAGCAAAAGAAGTGGTGTTCAGGTCCATGACATGGCACCAATGTTCCATATCCATCTCAGACAGGGTCTTCCGGGCCAGCAATCCGCCGGTCACGTGGGCAAGAATGTCGATCCGAGGTCCGAATGTCGCGATAGTCTCCGAGATCAGCCTTTCCACATCCGCACCGGAGGTCATGTCGCCCTGTATGGCAATCGCCTTACCTCCGGCAGCCGTTATTTCCTGAACCGCCGATTCCGCACCCGAAGATGAGCTGTGATAGTTGATCGCGATCGACGCTCCAGCCTTGGCCAGTTTCATGACGCAGGCGCGGCCAATGTCCCGTCCGCCGCCGGTTACGATCGCAACCTTCCCTGCCAGTTCCAAGTAAGGGCCAATCTGTTCAGCGTTCAATTCGGTCATTTTCCTGTCCCTTTGGGTCCCCGGTCATCCAGTCAGTGCGCCCGTTTTGGTCTTTGAGCCTTAACGAGCATTCAGCAGTGTTGCCTATTGTAGTCGACTAGGATACTAGTATTGTCAACAATTTTGTTTGGGATCCTCAAAAAGCATCGCACGGCGCGTGCCAATAGGATTGGTTGGAGATACATTGAGGAATATCGGAGGGAGGGGCCTAGTGGCCCAGAATGCCGCCGGTGTTGGTCACGCGCAGAAAAAGGCAGGAAATGCAAAGTATTACGGATAAAATCGAGCGGCGCACCACCACTGACATCGTATATGAGAGTTTGTACGAGGCGATCGTTTCACTGGAAATTCTGCCGGGAACAAAACTGTCCGAAGCAGATATTGCAAAAAAGTTCGAAGTGTCGAGGCAGCCGGTCCGCGATGCTTTCAACAGGCTTGAGGCGCAGGATTTGCTGCTGATCCGGCCACAGAAAGCCACGCGGGTACGTAGTTTTTCCATGGAACGCATCGGTCATGCACGCTTTGTTCGCCTCTCGGTCGAGTTGGAAGTGGTGCGCGCTGCATGTCGGAACTGGAAGCCCGAATATTCGAAGCTGCTGGAGGACAATCTCAAGCAGCAGAAAGACGTCGTTTCAAGGAACGAAGCCGAGAAGTTCCATCAGCTCGACTATGACTTTCACCGGCTGATTTGTGAGTTGAGCGGCAACCCGCTGGCCTTCAACACGATTCAGGAATGCAAAAGAAAGATCGACCGCCTTTGCGTTCTAAGCCTTGGGCGCGAGAGCGAGGCCGACATTCTGGTTCGGGATCATGTTGAGCTGGCAATAGCGCTAGCAGACCGCGACGAGGCGACTGCGACCGAGATGATACGCCGCCATCTGGGCCGCATCGACAAGACCATCGAGGAGGTTCACTCGAAACATGCCGAGTATTTCGAATAAATTGAACGCCGCCAACTGACTAAGGACCTCGCATTATGACCAAGAGCTATCCGATTGTATCACCTGCCTCAGGTGTCACGCGCCAGGTTTTGGCTGATAATGAAGACCTCATGATGGTTTCATTCCGGTTTGAAGAAGGTGCCGAAGGCGTGTTGCACGACCATCCGCATGTGCAGTCGACATTTGTGCGGTCCGGGCGGTTCAACTTTGTCATCGGAGATCAGGAGCGAGCGTTGGAACCCGGTGACAGCCTGATCATTCCGTCCGGTGTAAGCCATGGTTGTGTTTGCCTGGCTGCCGGAGAGTTGATCGACTGCTTCACGCCCAGGCGGGACGATTTTCTGTAAGGCGTTTTCCGTCCGCGCCATGACCTTTGGCCACGTTCTGCGCATTGAGGCAGGGTAGTCTATTTTCGGTGGGTCGGGCAGGGCGACGCCATATTCTGCGTTAGAAATCGGATCAATGATGGGCGACGCCGCACAGGTTAGGAACTGCGTATCTCGCGGGCTGATCCGATGCCGAGGATCAGGTCGGCGCATCGTTCGCCCAGCATCATGGCAGGTGCGTTTGTGTTGCCGGCGTTGATGTCGGGCACGGCTGACATGTCGCACACCCGCAAGCTCTCGATTCCGCGCACGCGCATCCTGGCGTCCAGCACGGCCATTCCGTCGCCGTCCCGGCCCATTTTGGCAGTGCCCGCCGGGTGATAGTTGGTTTTTACGAATCGCTTGCAATGTGCTCGTAGCGTCTGGTCGTCGTCCGCTGTGGGAATGACGATTTCGCGAACCCTTTGAGCAAGCGGGCCCGAAGTGAATGCCCGGCGAAAGAACCGCTGCCCCCAGATCATCTCTTGCATGTCGTCTTCATGCTTCAGAAGGTTGGGCGAGACCACTGGCATGGTGTGAGGATCGGCCGAGCGAAGCCGGACCTCTCCGCGTGATTTCGGTTTGACCACGACAGTCGTAACGGTCAGGCCAAAATCATCCTGCACCTCGTCCAGTGCGTCGCGATCCAGATAAACAATTGGCACGCAAAAAGCTTGAATGGTTGGTTCTCCATCAGGAATCGACGGATTGACAAACGCGCCGGCTTCGACTCCGGCGGAAGTCACCGGTCCGCTGCCGAACAGTTTGAACTGGATGCCGTTGCGAAGCATCCGCCAGCCCTCACCTTGTTTGAAGTATCCGTAGGGACCGTTGGCAAAGGCGGTAATTGGAACTTCGGGATGGTCGATCAGGTTCTGGCCAACCCCAGGCAATGGGCAGATCACGGGAATACCGTGATCGGCAAGATGTGCATCAGGTCCGATGCCTGATAGCATTAGGATTTTTGGCGTCACCAGAGCGCCCGCCGCAACGACAACTTCACCATCGCACCGGACCGTGCGGGCTCCGCGTTTGTCTCGATACTGCACGCCGACGGCCTTATCGTTTTCGATGATGACTTTGTTGACCGTTGCGCCAAGCTGGATGGTCAAGTTCGGGTTCGTCTCGAGAGGGGCGAGAAAAGCATAGGCCGACGAACTGCGCTTACCGGCGCGATTGGTGAACTGATAGAACCCGACACCGCGCTGCGTTGCGCCGTTGAAATCCGTGTTGAATGGTTCGCCAAGGGCCTGGACCGACTGAACGAACCAACGTGACATGTCGTCGATATGCCCCGGATCCGAGACCTGCACCGGACCGTTGCTGCCATGCAGGTCATTGTGAAGCCTGTTATTGTCTTCCATTCTACGGAAGTAGGGCAGCACATCATCCCATCCCCAGCCGACCCCGTCGTTGGTCTGTCGTAGCAGGTCGTCCCACGCGTCATAATCAGAAGGGCGGCCGCGCATATAGACCTGGGCATTCACAGACGACCCGCCACCCAGCACGTTGGCCTGCGGAATGTCATGCACGCGACCGTCCAGGTGGTCCTGCGGTTCGGTCTGGTGGTAGGTCATGAACTTGGACCCGTTGATCATCTTGAAGATACCCGGCGGCATGTCCAGCAACGGATGGCGGTGCGAATGCCCGGCCTCCAGCACCAGAACCCTGCACTTGCCCTGGTTGACCAGTCTCGCTGCAGCGGCTGCGCCGGCAGAGCCGCCGCCGATGACGATATGATCGAAGGTTTCCGTCATGAGTTCGCCTTCAGGCCCGGCGTTTGGGTTCGCTGATCGAGTCGCGCTCCACCAGTTCGCATTCAAGCTTCACGAGAGGGTGTCGCTGACCATCCGTCGGACCGTGGAACAACTGTTCGATGACCCAGCGTCCCATCGCCCTAGTTGGAAGGATCATCGAGGTCAGGGGGGCGACAGGTGTCGCGCGGTTTCGTCATCGTCAAATCCGATGACCGAGATGTCTTCGGGGATGGATAGGCCAAGTTCCTTGAGCGCCTCATAGCAGCCGATTGCCATTCGGTCATTCTGACAGAAAATGGCGGTTGGCGGAGAGGGCAGGTCCATCAATTCGCGCGTGCCAGCATAGCCTGCGCTGGGCAGCCAGTTGCCCTCGATGACCAAATCCTCGTCAAATGGGATGTCGGCGGAAGCAAGGGCGTTTCTGTACCCGGTCGTTCGCCCTGCGGCGCATTCCATGAACGGCTCGCCGGTGATGGTGGCAATTCGTTTGTGCCCCGCCTTGATCAGGGCGTTGGTCGCCGTATGTCCAGCAGCGACTTCGCCGGGGATCACCGCAGGAAAAGAGAGGTCGTCGCAAAAGCAGTTCAGCAGCAGAACCGGGGTTGCGGTCTGCCTGAGTATTTCCGGAACGACCACCCGCCGGGTGAAAACGGTTGCGTAAATGATGCCCGCAACCTGTTGGTCGAGGAAATACCTAAGCGTTCTGGGTTCGACCTCGGGGTCGTTTTGGGTTTCTGCCAGCAATACAAGATTTCCCGTGTCCCGAACGGCCTGTTTCACGCCATTAAACGCGTTTACCATTTCGGGGCTCGACGCCAGATCGTCCACGACAAAAGCGATGGTGCCGTCTAACGCCGAGGGTCGAGGCGCGCTGTCCTGGGGTTTCCTGAGTTGAGAGGGCATGGCGTATCCAAGCGTGTTGGCGGCATCCAGGACTCTTTGCTTTGTGTCCTCGGAGATTTTGACGGAATCGTTCTTGTTTAGAACCAGCGATACTGTCGTCTGTGAGCACCCGGCGACGCGTGCAATATCATGCATCGTTATGCGCTGCCGGCCCGCGACTCGTCCCACGCCCCTGTGCTGCCCGGTCTTGTTCGCTTGATCGTTCATCGCTCAACCTTTTTGTTCGCTTCCTTTTTATCGACTATGCGGAGGACACGCAACTAATATTAGTGAATAGTAATTAATATTAGTGTTGACGAAATAATATTATTAGTGTTTTGATCGGCAGTGCGGTCGCCAATGTGGTCTGACCGAGCAAACGCGGGAGGCGAAATTGCGGTCTGTGGTGGGGGAGTTGGGTCAGGTGGTTCGGCATTCGATGTTCATCGATGGCCGCTTTACCGACTCTGACGCGGACACGGTTGGTGTCGAGAACCCTGCAAATGAAGAGATCTTTGCGCAAGTTCCAGATGGCGGTGCCGCTCATGCGGATGCGGCTGTCGAGGCGGCCCATCGTGCTTTTGGCTCGTGGTCCTCGCGCCCGGCGATCGAGCGGGCGCGACTGGTTCAGCGGTTGGCCGAAGCCATTCGGATTGACGCCGGGCGTCTGGCAGCTTTGATCACGGTCGAGCAGGGCAAGCCGATCACGCAGGCCCGGAGTGAAGTTGATGCTGCTGTTACCTTTCTTTGCCATGCGGCTGAAGAGGCCCGGAGGATTTCGGGTGACATAGTGGCATCGGACAACAAGTCCGAGGAAATCCAGATACGGCGTCATCCTTATGGCGTTGTTGTTGCGTTGACGGCCTGGAACTATCCGTTGGCATTGGCCGCCAGGAAAGTCGGGCCTGCGCTGGTCGCGGGCAACACTGTTGTTCTGTTGGGGCACGAAATCACGCCGCTGTCCGGTCTCGCGATCGCCGAGCTTGCCGAAAAGGTCGGGTTTCCGCCCGGTGTTCTGAATGTTCTGACAGGCAAGGGGCCGGTGGTAGGGCAGCGGTTGGTCGAACACCCCGATACCTCACTGATCACAATGACCGGCAGCACACGAGCCGGTAAAGAGATTTTTCGCGCCGCGGCCGACCGGATCAAGGTTGTCCGGCTCGAGCTTGGCGGTAAGGCTCCGTTCATCGTGATGGAGGATGCGGATATTGACGCTGCTGTTTCGGCCGCCATTGCCGCCCGGTTTGCCAATTGCGGCCAGATTTGCACCTGCAACGAGCGTATGTATCTACATCGCAGCATTGCGGATCAGTTTCTTGAAAAATTCGTGTCTGCGACCCGCGCTTTGTCGATCGGGGATCCGATGGAGGACTGCGATCTGGGTCCCAAAGTAAGCAAGGCCGAGGTGTCCAAGGTCGACGAAATCATTAAGCGCAGCATCACGGAAGGTGCCACGGTTCATCTGGAAGGCGGGCCCCTGTTGGACAGCACGCACCGCAAAGGACACTGGATGTCCCCGACGGTTCTCGAGGTCTCCGACAACGGCAATGCCGCGATGCAAGAGGAGGTCTTTGGCCCTGTGGCGACAGCCATGCGAGTCGAAGATTTTGATCAGGCGATAGAATTTGCGAATGACACATCATTCGGGCTGTCTGCCTATCTCTTTACGGGATCGCACCGGCGATTGATGGAGGCCCCGAGCCGTTTGAAGTTCGGCGAATTGTACCTGAACCGCTCCAATGGTGAGGCCGTACAGGGATTTCACACCGGTTGGGGTTTGTCCGGGGTTGGGGGCGAAGACGGCGCGTATGGCTTCGATGGCTATCTGAGGAAACAGACGACTTACATGAATTGGGCATGACCTGAGAACTCGCGGTCAAAACGGAGGCGACCGCACCAATGGAGGAGGAATAACCATGAAACGCAGAACTCTTTTGATCTCGACGGTTGTCGCGGGTGCGCTGTTGGGCACCACGGTGATCGCGCAGGATCTGCCACCGCTTGAGCAGAAGGATCGCTACAAGGTCGGCTTTGCGCAGATGGAATCGAACAACCCGTGGCGCATTGCCGAAACGAAATCTTTCCATGACACAGCCGAGGCCTGTGGCTGGGATCTGATCGCGACGGATGCGGCCGGATCTGCGGCCAAGCAGGTTGCGGATGTGGACAGCATGATCGCCCAAGGCATCGACGTTCTGTTCCTGCCCCCGCGGGAAGAAAAGCCGTTGATCCCAGCCGTTATGAAGGCCCGTGCAGCGGGAATCCCGACCTTTTTGGTGGACCGCTCGGTTGATCCGGCCGTTGCCAAGCCGGGCGAGCATTTTGTGGCGTTCCTTGGGTCGGATTTTATTGATCAGGGCAACCGGGCCGCACAGTGGCTGATGGAGAATTTCGACGGCGACAATGGCGTCATCGTCCAGTTGGAAGGCACGACTGGTTCTTCACCTGCAAATGACCGCAAAAAAGGTTTCGACGACGCGATTGCAGCGGATGACCGCTTTGAGATCGTGGCTTCTCAGACCGGTGACTTTGCGCGCGACCTGGGTCGTCAGGTGATGGAAACCCTGCTGCAGGCGCACCCCGATGTGAACGTGGTCTACGCCCACAATGACGAGATGGCGATCGGTGCGATCCAGGCTCTGGAACTGGCCGGCCGCAAGCCCGGCGAGGACGTGACCATCGTTTCGATCGACGGGACACGCGATGCACTTCAGGCTATTATAGATGGCAAGATGGGGGTGACGGTGGAAAGCTCACCCTTCTTCGGCCCTCTGGCTTGTGAAGTCATGAAAAAATACGCAGCTGGCGAGGCGATCCCGGAATGGGTGAAAGTCGAAGATCGCATCTTTACCAAGGACAATGCGGCCGATCACATCGACGAAGCCTATTGATTCTCCCTGGTGGGTGGTGCTGGCCTGTGGTCGGCGCCGCCTGCAAGCAATCGGAGGAAGACATCTCATGAATGCGCTCGTCTCGATGTCGGGAATTGAAAAGTCCTTTGCCGGCGTGCCGGCACTTAGCCAGGCCAACCTGGAAATCGCGCCCGGCGAGGTTCATGCGCTGATCGGCCAGAACGGTGCGGGCAAATCGACGATGATCAAGGTTCTGACCGGAGTTTACGATCGGGATGCCGGCGACGTTCATCTGGCGGGTGTGCCAAGCCGCATTTCCACTCCGCGCGAAGCGCAGGAATCCGGAATTGCCACCATCTATCAAGAGCTCAACCTGGTACCGCTGCGGTCAGTGACCGAGAACATCATCATGGGGTACGAGCCCAAACGTCTCGGCTTTCTGGTCGACTGGCGCGAGGGCAACAGGCGCGCACGCGAGGTGCTTACGCGCTTTGGCATAGATATCGACGTGACCGAGCCGTTAGGAAATTTCTCGACAGCGATCCAGCAGTTGGTTGCAATTGCGCGGGCTGTATCGCTGGATGCGAAACTTGTCATCATGGATGAACCTACGTCGTCGCTGGATGCCAGCGAAGTCGAGGTGCTGTTCGGTGTTGTGCGCGAGTTGAAGAAACAGGGCGTGTCTGTTCTTTATGTTTCGCATTTCCTCGATGAGCTGTTCCAAATATGCGATCGAGTCACAACGATGCGAGATGGGCGCACCGTCAGCACGCGTAACGTCCAGGACACGACCAAACTGGAAATGATCGCGGACATGCTGGGCCGCAACAAGGATGAGATCGCGGCAGACGGTTTGACGGACTTCGCAGGTGCTAAGGCCAAGAAAGGCGATATCGTTTTGCGGGCGGACTCTGTTTCAACAGGCCCGCGGCTGACGCATTTCGACCTCACGCTCCACCGAGGGGAAATCGTCGGGTTGGGCGGATTGCTGGGCTCTGGCCGGACCGAGGCGGCGCGCGCTTTGTTCGGAGTGGACGGGAAACGCAGCGGCGCAATCGAGTTGCATGGCACGGTCGGTCAACCGTCCGGACCGGGTGACGCGATCGCAAACGGCGTCGGCTTTCTGACCGAAGATCGCAAGGCCGAAGGGATCATTCCAGACATGTCCGTGCGCGAGAACATGACGCTGGCCCTGCTGCCGAAACTGGCCAGCCGTGGTCAAATCGACTTTGCCCGCGAGCGCGAGATCGTTCAGGCCTTTATCGACGATCTGGGCATCAAGGCGGCGCATATGGACCAGCCCATTCGCGAATTGTCCGGCGGCAACCAGCAAAAGGTGTTGCTTGCCCGTTGGCTGGCGACGCAGCCCGACATCCTGATACTCGACGAGCCGACCCGAGGCGTGGATGTTGGCGCCAAGCGAGAGATCCAATCGTTCATTCGGTCTTATGTCGAGAAGGGGTTTGGTGTCGTCCTCATTAGTTCGGAATTCGAAGAACTGGTGGAAGGCGCTGACCGCATCGTTGTCATGCACGAGGGACGCTCGGTCAAGGAACTGACCAACCCCGGGGTCACCGAGAACATACTGGTGCGCGCGCTTGCGCATCATGAAGAAGGAACTGGTTCATGGACCGCGCAATGAAGTTGCCGCAACGGGTCGCATCAATGCCCTTCCGCTTTCACGGCGGCATCGCCGCGTTGGTCGCCCTATTAGTATTCAACGCGTTTTTCACACCTAATTTCCTGCAACTGCAAACCCTGTTCGTAAATATCAGCCAGGTCGCTACGATCGCCATCGTGGCCATGGGGATGACGCTGGTAATCGCCACGGGTGGGATCGATCTGTCGGTTGGGGCGGTCATGGCGCTGGCGGGGGCGCTTGCTCCGCTGATCTTTCTGTCGGATCTGGGCGCCGCTAATCCGATGCTAGGCGTCACTTTGGCCATTGTCCTGCCGCTGTTCATTGCGGGGCTATGCGGGGTATTCAACGGCGTGATGGTTGCCGTGTTGAACGTGCAGCCCATCGTTGCGACGCTCATTCTGTTTATCTCTGGTCGCGGTATTGCCCAGGTTTTGACGAACGGGAACCTGCAGACGTTTTCAAACCCTTCATTCAGTTATCTTGGAACTGGTAAAGTGCTTGGTTTGCCGTTCCAGGGCTGGCTGGCGCTGGCCATTGCCTGTGTGCTGTTTTGGGTGATCAGCAGAACCACATGGGGCCGTTACCTGCTGGCCATAGGGGGCAATGAACGCGCGGCCTATCTGTCGGGTGGTCCCGTCCGACGGGTCAAGATCGGGGCCTATGTCATCTGCGCGGTGCTTGCGGGCCTAGCCGGTTTGATCGTGGTTGCAATCAACTCGGCCTCGGACGCCGCGCGCAACGGCAATCTGATGGAGCTTGATGCCATCGCGGCCGCGGTTGTTGGCGGGGCTCTTTTGCAAGGCGGGCGAGCGCCGATCTTTGGTGCCATACTGGGTGCCGTCATCATCCAGTTGGTCAAATATACATTGTTGGCCAACGGGGTAGAGGACGAAGTTGCACTGATCGCCAAAGCCGTCATCATTATTCTGGCCGTTTGGGTCCAGCAGTTTCGGAGGGCTTAATCGATGTTGGATGAAACGGCTTTTGACCTGCGAAAATACCTTCGACGTAATTCGGCCTCGGTGACGGTGTGGATCGCACTGCTGGCTTTGATTCTGTTCGGGCTGATGCGCTATGACAACTTTGGCAGCGCCTACAATTTCTCGTCTTTCCTGAATTACAACGCGATGTTCATCGCGATTGCGCTGGGCATGTGTTTTGTGATCATGACCGGCGGGATTGATCTGTCGGTCGGATCAGTGGCGGCCTTTACCTCGGTTGTTGCGGCCTATCTCAGCCCGTATGGGATTCAGGTTGCGTTGCCGGGGGCCGTTCTTGCCGGGGTTGGTTTCGGGGCGATCAACGCCTTTTGCATAATCATCCTTCGGATCCCGCCCTTCATCGCCACGCTGGCCACCATGCTGGCCGCAAAAGGCGGCGCATTGGTGATTTCGGGCGCCCAGACAATTTCGGTCGATTGGGGGTCGAACTTCACCAAGCTTGGCATGGGGCAGGCGTTTGGCCTGTTTCCATGGGCGATCGTCATCGTGGCCGGACTGACTCTGGCACTTTGGCTGGTGCTGGAAAGAACAACCATCGGGCGGACCGTCTTGGCGATCGGTGGCAGCGAGGATGCCTCGAACCTCATGGGTCTGAAGGTCAATCGCGCCAAGGCTTTCGTCTACCTGCTGTCGGGTGGCTGTGCGGGGCTGGCCGGAGTCTTTCTGGCCTCGGGTTTTGGAGCTGGGCAACCCCTTGAAGGCATCGGATGGGAATTATCGGCCATCGCGTCCGTCGTGGTGGGCGGAACTTTATTGACGGGTGGGATGGGATCGATCCCTGCGACGGTCGCCGGAGCGCTGTTGCTGGGGCTGGTCTTCAACGTTCTAAACTTTGAAAACGGTCAGGGCACCATCAGTTTCAGTGCCTATTGGCAAATGGTCATACGTGGAGGCTTTCTATTTGCGGTCATCCTTCTACAGTCTCGGGTTATTGCCAGGCAGCAGAAGGTCTTAGGTTAATGAATCGCATAGAAAGTGTATCAGCGCGGCTGTTCAACGTTCCGCTCGCCGAAGTCCTAGTCGATGCCAAACATGGGGATCACACGTTTTTTCAATTGATCACTGTCACCATTCAAACCTCGGATGGGGTCGAGGGGGTCGGGTATACCTATACCGGGGGCAAGGGTGGCCATGCCATCTTGGCGATGATCCAGCATGACCTGGCACCGTTCCTTGTTGGACAAGACGCCGAACAGATCGAAAGCCTGTACGATACCATGCAGTGGCACGTGCACTACGTCGCACGGGGCGGGATCGCCTCGTTTGCCATCTCGGCCGTAGATATTGCACTGTGGGATATTCGCGGCAGAACGCAGAATGCGCCTTTGTGGCAGATGGCCGGTGGAGCGTCGAAAAGGTGCAAGGCCTATGCCGGCGGGATCGACCTGAATTTCTCGTTGGAGAAACTGCTGCGTCAGACCGAAGGGTACCTTGCGCGTGGGTTCAACGCAGTCAAGATCAAGGTCGGTCAACCAGACCTGGCCGACGATCTTGCACGTGCCCGGGCGGTGCGCGAGATGCTGGGGCCGGACCGGTTCTTCATGGTCGATGCGAATTACTCTATGAGTGTCGAACAGGCCATCGTCGCTGCCAGAGGGTTCGCCGACTGCGATATCCTGTGGTTCGAGGAACCGACAATTCCAGACGACTACAAAGGTTATGGCCGAATTGTCGAAGCGACGGGCGTTCCCCTTGCCATGGGTGAAAACCTGCACACCATACACGAATTTGAATACGCCTTTGATGACGCGAAACTGAGTTTTATCCAGCCCGATGCCTCAAACTGCGGTGGAATCACCGGCTGGCTGCGCGTGGCCGCGCTAAGCGCACAGCACGGCATTCCGGTTTGCAGTCATGGGATGCAGGAGCTGCACGTCAGCCTTGTTTCTGCGCAACCCAACGCAGGCTGGCTAGAAGTACACTCATTCCCGATAGACCAGTACACGACCCGTCCACTAGTTGTCGAAGACTGTCTGGCCGTGGCCCCGGATACCCCGGGAACCGGAGTGGAATTCGACTGGGACAAATTGAATGCGGAACACAAGGAGATGCATAGATGACGACCCAGACGATCACTGCCGCATACTACAGGGGCGATAAGAGCTTTGCAGTAGAGCAAGCCCAAGCGACAGATCCGGGTCCCGGCGAGGCTGCCATTCGTGTTGCCTATTGTGGGATTTGTGGGACGGATATGCACGTCTACCACGGCAACATGGATGCCCGCGTCGGCCTGAACCGGGTTATTGGGCATGAGATGTCAGGTGTGGTCGAAGCGGTGGGCGAGGGCGTCGATACGGTCGAACCCGGCCAGAAGGTCGTTGTCCGACCGCTTGATCACTGCGGAGAATGCCCAGCTTGCAAGCGGGGGCATCAGCATATCTGTCAGAATCTCAAGTTTCTCGGCCTCGACACCGATGGCGCGATGCAAGAGATCTGGACTGTTCCGGCCCACACGTTGCACGTTCTGCCGGATGACTTGCGCATGGATCACGCGGCGCTGATCGAGCCGGTTGCCGTTGCCTGCCACGATGTGCGGCTGTCTGACCTGCAACCTGGAGAGGACGTTGTCGTTATCGGCGGCGGCCCGATTGGCATCCTGGTTGCCATGGTTGCGCGGGACGCGGGTGGAAATGTCGTGATTTCCGAAGTGAATCCGAACCGTCTTGCGATTGCTGAAAAACTTGGCTTTGACACGATCGACCCAATCGAAACCGATCTGGTTTCCACAATCAACGCGCGCACGGGCGACAAAGGGGCAGATGTGGTTTTCGAGGTGTCAGGAACGCAGCCCGGTGTCGATGCAATGACCGCCGTTGCCGCGACTCGGGCCCGGATCGTAATGGTCGCGATCCATGCTCAAAAGCCCCAGATCGACCTGTTCCAGTTCTTCTGGCGAGAGCTGCGACTGATCGGTGCTCGGGTCTATGAGCCAGAGGATTACGAGAAAGCCATTGCAGTTGTCGCCTCGGGCGGAGTGGACGCGGATGTTGTGATCACGGACGTCAGCCCTCTGGCAGACATCCAGGCCGCGTTCGAAGCACTGGATCGCAGCCCAACCGCAATGAAAAGCCTGATCGAAGTAGGACCGCGTTCATGAGTGTTTTGCAAAGTTTCGACCTGACGGGAAAGACGGCCCTTGTGACCGGGTGCAAACGCGGTATCGGGCGCGGTATGGCCGAAGCATTGGCATCGGCCGGAGCCAATATCATCGGAGTGTCCGCCTCGCTCGAGCTGTCTGGCTCGGATGTCGAAAAAGCCGTGACGGCGATGGGACGCAATTTCCGGGCCTACCAATGTGACTTCTCGGATCGCGCCGCGCTGCATGGGTTCATTGATCAGTTGAGGGCCGACGGACAAGCCCCTGATATACTTATCAACAATGCCGGCACGATCAAACGCAAACCCGCCGCCGAACACCCGGACGACTGGTGGGACGAAGTGATGGAGGTGAACCTGTCCTCGCAGTTCGTTCTGTCACGCGAGATCGGCAAGGACATGCTGGCGCGCGGCTCGGGGAAGATCATCTTCACTGCATCGCTGCTGACATTTCAGGGTGGCATCACCGTTCCGGGCTATGCGGCCTCGAAAGGCGGGATTGGACAGCTGACCAAAGCCTTGGCCAACGAATGGGCCGGGCAGGGCGTAAACGTGAATGCGATCGCGCCTGGCTACATCGCGACCGACAACACCCAAGCCCTGCGGGATGATCCGGTCCGGTCGAAGTCGATCCTGGAACGAACACCCCAAGGCCGTTGGGGTACGCCTGTTGATTTTGCCGGACCGGTGGTCTTTCTGGCCTCTGCTGCGTCGGACTTCGTCAACGGTGAAATCCTTGTAGTCGACGGGGGCTGGATGGGGCGTTAGCACTGCCAACGCTCCATGTGATCCAAGGCATCACGTCCCGATGTAGTGCACCTTCAATCGGCGTGCCTTGGGTGCTTCCCGATGTTCGAACAGGTACAGGCTTTGTACGCGACCCAGCGGAAGCTGCCCCTGTTCGACCGGGATCGATACCTGAGTTTTCGTCAACAGCGCCCGCAGATGCGATGGAGCGTTGTCGTCCTCGGTCGGGCGGTGGTGATACTTGCCTGGTGACTTGGGTACGAGTTTCTCGAAGAACGTCTCGATATCCTTGAGCACATCGGGATCGGCATTGGCCTGCACCAATAGCGCGGCACCGGTGTGGACGCACCAAAGGGTCAACAGGCCCGAGACAAATTCGTGTTCGGACACCGCACGCTGCACGATCCCGCTGATGTCTATGAGGGATTTGCCCGGCGTTTCAATGGACAGGTCAAAAAACTCTTGCTTCATCCAGCAGGCCCTTTCCTTGATTTCACGCGAGCGCGCCCAGCTTTCTACATCTCACTTGGCATTCAGCAATGGGGGTCAAGCTTTTGATTTTGAACGCATATTGACTATATTTTTATGCAAACAGGCTTTTGAACTGGTCCACACACAGACGAAAACCATCTTCGAAATTCCCGTTGCCGGGGTGATAAACGCTTTCGAAAGAAATGACGCCATCATAGCCGTCGGATCTAAGCGCGTCCGCGATGGGTTGGAACAAAGGCGCAAGCTGACCTTCCCCCATGCGGCGCACTTCCAGCGTTGCCCGCGGCGTGTCGACCTTTACGTCCTTGATGTGAATGTGACCCAGATAGCCGCCGCGCAGTTCTTCATAACCGTCCGGATATGCCAGTTCATGGCACCAGCAGTTGTTTCCGGGGTCCCACAGCACTTTCAAAGAGTCTTTTGCGTCCAACTCGTCAATCAGCTTGCGGGCTGTATAGTTGGAATTGACCAGCGTGCCGTTTCCGGTTTCCACGACAAGCGTCACGCCCTCAGCTCTTGCCAGTTCAACCGCCGGCGCGATCAGCGGCGGCATCGAGTCCCATACCCCATGCGCTACGTTCCACTTCTCGGCGCCGTTTTTTCCCCACAGTATCTGCTCTTTTCGTTGGGTCATGATCCGAACCAGCGGAGACCCAACAACATGCGCCATGTCGATTACGCGTTTCAAGGCGTCCATATGCCGAGTGTGGAGGTCGTCGCCGGGCCTATTGGCAGCTGTCATCCCCGCAAAGATATGGCGCGACAGACATGACACAGGCTTGCCCCGGTCGCGCAAAAGCGCGTCGATCTCGGCAATTTGCTGCGGGGAATGATCCCCGACCTCCGCATCGCCAACGAATTGAAGCTCTGCATAGTCCAGGCCGAACTCGTCCATCACGTCCACGGCATGCCGCAGATCGCGGGAAATGCCGTCGCAAATTACACCCAATTTCATGTCCGGACCCCTCAGCGATGCAATTCTGCGTCAACGATTTCTTCGATGACGCGAGTACACACCCAGTTGTCACCATTCGGGTATTTGGTTTTTCCTGCGTGAAAGATCTGCATAGCTGATGATGCTGTGTGCATTGGAACGCCCAACGCACCGGCCAGTGCTAGCGAGATCGTCAGGTCCTTGTGCATGGTTGCGATATGGCTGCCGGTGGCCTCGAACTTGCGATCAATGATGTTTTCAAGGGCGGAATTCACGACGCCGCACCCCGCGCTGGATGAGGAGAACACATCAAGTAATGCCTGACCGCTGACACCGGCTTTGGCCGCCAGGGCTGCAGCCTCGAATGTGGCGGAAAAGATCGATCCGATCAGGGATTGCAGGCAGGCTTTCACGGTTTGCCCGTCGCCAGCGTTTTCTCCGACTCGATGAATTGTTGCAGACACTGCCTGCATGACTTCGGCATTTCGGTCCAGCACATCCGCAGCACCGGCAGCCATCATCGTCAATGTGCCGTTCTGCGCGCCGGGAAACCCACCTGAGACCGGCGTGTCGATTAAGTTAATCCCCGAGCCTTCCATATCCTGCCCGATGGCGCGGGCTTCGGCCGGGGTAATGGTCGCCGACAGGATGACCGTTCCGCCTTTGGCCATGTTCGCAACCAGCCCGTTTTCACCCAGAATGACATCGCGGGCCTGATCTCCGTTCATTACCATGACAAACACACTGGCGGCGTGTCGACCGACCTGTCCCACGCTGTCCTTGGGCTGGCCGCCCATGTCAGCAAATGCCGTCATGCGCGTCTCGCTCAGGTCGAAACCTGATGTTTCAAAGCCATTCTTGATCAGGTTCTTGGCAAGGCCGCTGCCCATGTCGCCAAGACCTATTACGCCTGCAGTTTTCATTTAGACTCCTCCCGATATTTCGCCATTGCCGTATGGCAGACGTTTCGAAAAATGATGCCCAATCGCATCGGTTTTCGCGGGAGTTTCACGCGTCTTGTACAGACGTCGGGCGAGTCCGGAAGACACCCCGCTGCCCGTTTACGTATAGCAATTAAACGAAGAATGCGGCGCTCAGGCAAGCATAGAAGTGTTGCGGGCGAAAAGAAACCGCCTGATCCGACGCGTTACGAGAACGCCGCCATGATGCCGCGCAGTTCCGCAAGCCCGCGCATACGCCCGATCAACGGATAGCCGGGAGTACTGTGTCCGCCCAGATCGCTCAGCAGTTCTTGTCCGTGGTCGGGCCGCATCGGAATTTGCCAGTCGCGACGCCCTTGGGATTTGCGGCGGCGCTGTTCGTTCATCAGTTCGCGAATTGTGCCGACCATGTCGGTGTCGCCCTCCAGATGCGAGGCCTCAAAGAAGTCCGGCTTCTGGCTGTCTGACCCGGCGATGCGTTGGGTATTCCGCAGATGGACAAAGTGAATTCGGTCGCCATGCCTGCGCACGAAGTCCGGCCCATCAAATTCGGGGGAAACTCCCAGCGATCCGGTACACAACGTTGCGCCGTTCGCCAACAAATCAACCGCATCCAAAACGACGCCGTAGTCATCGGTGCTGGACATGATCCGCGGCAGACCAAGCAACGAGAACGGCGGATCATCCGGATGACAGCACAAGCGTAGTTCCAGTTCTTGGGCGACTGGGGCGACCTCTGACAGGAAGTCGATCAGGTTTGCGCGAAGCCGGTCACGATCTATATGAGCATAGGTCTGCAACAAAGCGCGCACGTCCTGCACGCTCCACTGATCGTTGGCGCCGGGCAACCCTGCAGTGACATTATGCTGCAACTGGGCCATGGATTTATCCGACATGCGCAAGAAGCGATCCTTGGCCGTTTGCTGGACGTCGCTGGAATAGTCTTCGGACGCGCCCGGTCGCTTGAGAATATGTATGTCGAAAACAGCAAAATCGGTCAGGTCGAACAGCATGGCCGTTCCGCCGTGCGGCTGCGGGGCGCGAAGGGCGGTGCGCGTCCAATCCAGGATTGGCATGAAGTTGTAGCAAACGACTTTGATGCCACGGGCGGACAGGGCCCTGAGGCTGGACTTATACGCCTGCAGATGTTCAGCCATGTCTGCGGACTGTGTTTTGATCGCCTCGGAGACGGGCAGGCTTTCGACAACGTCCCAACTGTACCCGGCAGTAGCCAGAACTGCCTGCCGATCGGCGATGCTTGGTTCGTCCCAGGGCTGTCCCGGCGGGATGTGATGCAGCGCGGTGACGATGCCCTGAACCCCGACTTGATGGAGAGCGGCCAGGGCGATCGGATCATCGGGTCCGAACCAACGCCAGCATTGTTTCATGGCAGCCATCCTTCATACAGCGGGTGATCGGGCCTGATGGGAAGAGCAACGCGCTGACCCGTGCGCGCCGCGTGATAAATCGCCGTCACAAGGCCGATGGACGCAACACCGTCCTGCAGTGTAACGGCCGAATTTGCCTCGGACCGCAGCGCCCTGCCGACTTCGGTAAAGAACCCTTCGAAACCTATTGGCTCGTCAGTGGCGGCTGCAAGGGCCTCGTCGATAGCGGCTTGATTCACAGGGTCCCGCGCGACGAATGTCCAGGGCGTTTGACCCGGGGCATAGGGTTCGGTGCCAGAGGTGGCGGTCACCTTTTCAAAGACGAGCCGCAGGCGGGTTTCGTCCGTGGCGGCGCCCAAGGTGATATTGCTTGTGCACAAAGCTCCGGAAGTCATGCCAAAGCAGATCGCGGCGCAGTCTTCGGTCTCGATCGGGTTTACCCGCGTTGTGGCCATCGCAGACACCCAGGCGATATCACCTGCGATATGAGTCAGCAGATCATGGTTGTGGATGGCATGGCCCAGCACTGCGCCGCCACGTTCACCAGCCCATGTTCCCCGCCACGGCACCGCGTAATAGTCTGCCCCTCGGGACCAATGGGTCTCAAGCGCGGCAGTTTGGACCGCTCCGGTCAGGCCTGCGCATTGCAAGTGGCGCAATTGGGCAAGTGACGGGCCCCACCGGTATTGAAACACCGGAAACACCTGCTTGCCTGCGCTGCGTGTGGCTGCCGTGATCCGATCCACATCTTGCATCGAGGTCGCAAGAGGCTTTTCGCAGACAACGTGTTTTCCTGCGGCCAGTGCTGCAAGGGTGGTCGGTACATGCAGATGGGGCGGCAGGCAGATGTCGATGACATCAATCGCCGGATCATCAAGAGCGTCCTGAACGTTGGTTAGTGCTCGAAAATCCGAGTTCTGCCGTATCTGTTCGATCCGGTCCGTATTCTGGTCGACCACGGCGGCTACGCGAAAGGTGCGGTCAAGCCGTCCCAGAGCGTCCAGATGTTGCGCACCGATACCTGCGCCAAGGATCGCAACGTTGATCATCTGCGTTCCGCCATTTCCTGCGCGTGCAGTGCCAGTTCCATGACCGTAAAGCAGTGGGTCTGTGTCATCGCGGTTTCGGTCCGGTTGCGGATGTCATCGGCCAGGCGCGCGAAGTAGGGAAGGCCGGCGTCGGCTGCGTCGATCTTTTGGCAGGTTTCACCATTGACGAGGATCAGATGGTCTGTCCCTGAGGCCCCACCCACATCGACGTATTTCCGCAACTCGATATATCCTTCGGTTCCGAGGATCGTCAGACGACCATCCCCCCAGTTTGGCAAGGCATCCGGCGTGAACCAGTCAACTCGGATGTACCCAGTGCCATTCTCGCTGCGCAGATTGAGCTCTCCGAAATCCTGCAATCCGGGATCGTTGGGGTTTGCGTAGTTCGCCACGTAAGCGTTCGTGATTTCTGCGGTTTTCGAACCTGTGTAATGCAAGAACTGTTCGATTTGATGCGAGGCGATGTCGGTCAGAATGCCGCCATAGCGGTCACGCTGAAAAAACCAATCCGGCCGGGTTGCCCGGTTCAATCGGTGCGGGCCAAGCCCAACCGTCTGGATCACGCGCCCGATGGCACCGGACTCGACCAACTCGGTCGCCCGGGTGCTGACGGGCGTTTCAAATCGTTCGGAAAAATTCACCGACCAGATTCGACCGGTGTCGGCGACCGCTCGCTTGATCTGGTCGAGTTGCTCGAACGTCGTGCAGCCCGGCTTGTCGCTCATGACATCCATGCCGTTTTGCATGGCGCGGATCGTCAACGCGGCCCTATCTGCCGGTATTGCCGAAATCAGCGCCAGATCCGCCCCACTGGTTAGGGCGTCTTCAGGTCGGGCCAGCCGCGGAATATCGGGAAACCTTCTAACGTAGCCCGCCAGCGTTTCCGGATCGCCTTGTGTCCAATAGCCAACGCAGTCCACGCCGATTTTGCGCATGTTTTTCGTCATGCCATAGATATGGCGGTGGTCCAGACCAAGGGCGACGCAGGTCAGGCTCATGAGGCAACTCGTGTTTTCTGGCCGGTCCGATCGGCGATCTGCATCGCATCTATGACGGCGTGGGTCAAAAGGGCACTGCGTCCGGTGGCCATCGGCTGCGTTCCACCGGCAACGGCCTTGGCGAAATCCTCGATGACCGCCTGGTGCCACGCATGGGTGAACGCCATGGGATCGGCCCCTCCGCCTGTGGCGGACGTTTCGCCAACCTTGGATTTCCGACCATCGAATGTAGTCAAGGTCAGGACTCCTGACTCCAGATGCGCTTTGGCGCGCGTGCCCTGGATGGTGATGGACTCTGCAGCCCCCGGAAATTCGGCAGTAGTCGCCATCAAAGTACCCATTGCGCCGCTATCAGTTTCAAAGACTGCACCTGCCCAATCCTCGGCCTCGAGATCGTGTAACGGAGTTTTTCTCATCATGGCTTGAATGTCCGAGATCGGCCCCAGCAGCCACATCGCAAGGTCAAGCGTGTGGATTGCCTGCGAGATCATGACACCGCCTCCGTCGCGCGCATAAGTGCCGCGACCGGGCTCGTCATAGTAGCTCTGATCGCGCCACCAAGGGACACGGATCTCCACCGTGGCGATCGCTCCCAGCTCACCCTGTTCAATGGCCGATTTCAGCGCACGCGAGGCGGCGCGGGCGCGGTGCTGAAAGACGATGCCCAGCGGCACACCAGAGACCTCGCACTGCTCGACGATGGCTGTTGCGGCGCCCAACGTCCTCTCGATGGGCTTTTCCATCAGTATAGGTTTCGAAGCGGTCGAAAGAACCCGCACCGACTCTGCGCGCTGATCGGGCGGGGTTGCGATGATCGCAAAGTCGACGTTTGGGTCGTTTGCGATTTCCACGACCGAGCTGAATGCGCGGGTGTCGTTTCGCTGCGCGAACTCAGCTGCTTTTTCAGGGTTTCGCCCGAGGACGCCGGCAAGATTGAGGCCTCGATCCGATGCCCGAATTGCAGCGACATGCGTGCCCGAAACCATCCCCAAACCAATCAGCGCAATATTCATTCATTCCCCCAGATCACCCGGTTAGTCTGCGGTTTCGAACGGGAAAGATGCAACCATTAAAAACTGTGTTAACAATTGCGGGCAGCAGTATCGGAGGCAGAATTGACTGGTAATTTGAATGGCATGGCAGAAGACTTGTACCTGGGCATCAAGGACCTGCCGATCGTTTCTCCGCATGGTCACTGCGATCCGGGGTGGTTTGCAACCGATGCGCCGTTTCCCAACCCGGCAGAGCTGCTGGTGGTTCCCGACCACTACGTGTTCCGTATGCTCTATTCGCAGGGCGTTCCCTTGTCGGAACTCGGCGTTGGAGAAGAGGGGCGAAAGAAGGATCCTCGCGCCGTTTTTCGCACCTTTGCCGAGCACTGGCCTTTGTTTCTGGGAACGCCATCCCGAATTTGGATGAACTACGTGCTGCACGAAACGCTGGGCGTGTCTGAGGAGTTGTCCTCGCGCACGGCAGACCTGATTTATGATGAGATCTCAATAAAGCTGGCGCGACCCGAATTTCGTCCGAGGGCTTTGTTCGACAGGTTTGGGATCGAGGTTCTGGCCACCACGGATTCTGCTCTCGACTGCCTCGCGGAGCATCGGGAGATTCGTACAAGTGGTTGGGGCGGGCGGGTTGTTCCGACGTTCCGCCCAGACGGGGTTTTGGATGGGGCGGACCCGGAGTTCGAACAGAACCTGAACAAGCTGGCCGAGCTGACAGACTGCGATCTGGGCAGCTATGATGGCTACCTCAACGCGCTGCGAATGCGGCGAGCTTACTTCATCCAGCTGGGATGTACTGCCACCGACCACGGTATCGAGCGCGTACAGACCGAGTGGCTGGACGACCCGGATGCGCTGTACCAGCGGCTGAGACGGCGGGAAGGTATCGAACAGGATGCTCGCCGGTTCTATGGGCATATGCTGATCGAAATGGCGCAGATGTCTGTCGATGATGGTCTGACAATGCAGATACATGCTGGCAGCAAGCGCAACACGAACCACGCGGTACTGCGGGACTTCGGACGGGACAAGGGGGCCGACATTCCAATCGCGATGGATTGGGTCACGGGCCTTGAGGCGCTGTTGAACCGGGTCGGCAACTCGGCGGAACTGCGCATCATACTTTTCACATTGGACGAAAGCACCTATGCCCGTGAATTGGCCCCGATGGCGGGACATTGGCCGTGCCTTAGGATCGGGCCGCCTTGGTGGTTCCACGACAGCCCAGCCGGGATTGCGCGGTATTTCGATCAGGTCGTTGAAACGGCCGGATATTACAATCTGGCCGGATTCAATGACGACACGCGGGCTTTCCTGTCCATTCCTGCACGTCACGACCTGTGGCGAAGGGGTGTGGCGATTCATCTGGCCGAGCAGGTTGCGCGCGGCTATTTCGATCGGGACAGTGCCGAGCATCTGGCGCGATTGCTGGCGGTCGATCTGGCGAAACAAGTTTACGGGTTGCAAAGGTAAATGGGTACAATTCTTCATTTCGGCCTTGGAAACTTTGCCCGGGCGCATTTGCTGGATTACACCGATCAAGCGGGCGAATGGGACGTTGTCGGCGTCAGCCTGCGTTCATCCTCGGTTCGGGATGGATTGGCCCGACAGGGTTTCGAGTACGATTTGTGCGTACAGGGGCAGGGCGTCAAGCGCATCAAAGCTCTGCGGGAAGTTCTGGTCGCGCCCAAGGATCGCGCAGAGATATTCGATGTGATGGCGGATGCCGAGATCATTTCGGCAACCGTTACCGAGAAAGGTTATCACTTGGACGCCGCGGGCAAGCTGAACCTTCAGGATCCGGCGATTGCCGCCGATCTGGCAGGGCAAGGGCCTGCGACACTGATCGGGTTTTTAGCTTATGGCCTTGCGGAACGGCGCAAGCCAGTAACGGTACTAAGTTGTGACAATCGCATGGAAAACGGCAAGACGCTCGAAACGGCAGTCGCCGATTTTGCGGAAGCAGCCGGTCTGGACGTGAATTGGGACTCCGTTCGCTTTCCCAACGCGATGGTCGACCGGATCACCCCGGCTACCACGGACGCCGTTCGCGCAATCAGCGGCGATCCTATGGCTGTTCCGACCGAGGCGTTCTCGGAGTGGGTGATCGAAGACAGTTTCTCCGGTCCGCACCCGGATTGGCCGGGAGTGCAACTGGTCGATGACGTAGCCCCGCACGAGATGCGAAAGCTGCGCATGTTGAACGGTGCCCATTCCCTGTTGGCTTATGCCGGGTTGGAGCGGGGCATGACCTACGTCCACGAAGCGGTTCGAGACCCGGTTTTGCGCCCGCTGGTTTCTGAGTTGATGAAGGATGCGGGCGCAACGCTGCCCGCTGCACTGCAAGCACAGGTTCCGGATTATGCCGAGGCTTTGTTGCGCCGCTTTGAAAACCCCGAGCTGGCGCATCGTCTGGACCAAATCGCGATGGATGGCAGCCAGAAGCTGCCGTATCGGTTTGTTCCCACACTCCGTGAGACCGGCTCTCAGGCGGTGATTGCAGGGATGCGGGCCTGGATCTCCTATTGCATGTCCGAGATCGCAAAGGGCAGGGCGCTGAACGATCCTTGCGCGTCGGAAATTGCCAAGGCCGTCAAGCAGCCGGACCCGGTAGCGCCGCTTTTGGGTCTCGTTGGCGCTGAGGATCTCGCGCCACTTATCCGGGAATGATCGCGCCGCGGAATTGAACAACGGTGGAAGCCAAATTGTGTCCAGCCATCAGGGCGTCGGCCTGTGATTTCCCCATCAGCAAGGCCGCGAGGTACCCACCGTTGAAACTGTCGCCCGCCGCTGTCGTATCCAGCACGTTTTTGGCAGGTTCATAGGTTTGGTCAGTGTTCTGACCGATGGACAAAGGGCCATTCTCTCCGCGTTTCAACGCACCGACACCGTGATGATCGGCAAAGCGTGCAGCCACCTGGTCCGCCCTTTCACCGAACAATGCCATCTCGTCGTCAATGGACGGCAGGGCAATGTCTGCACGTTGCCAAAGCCGTTGGTTAATCTGCCGAGCGTGTTGGACGCTGTCCCAAAGACGCGGACGAAAGTTGCTGTCATATACCAACCGGACGGAAGAGCCTTCGAGCCAGTCCAGAAGCGCAAGCCTGACTGCATGCGGAAGAATGGCCACGGAAATCCCTGACAAGTACAGCACGTCGTAACCGTTCAGCGGGCTGAAGTCGTGATCGGCAAAAAGCTGACGGGCGGCTGCCTCGCTGCGCCAATAGGTAAAGCTACGTTCACCGTCCGCAGATGTCGTGATCGCGTATAGTCCCGGAGAGGCGTCCGGAATGATACGGATGCCTGATGTTCCGATGCCATGACTGGCGATGAAGTCCACGATACGCCTTGAGAACGGGTCGTCGCCTAGACATGTCACATACTCCACCTGCAGGTCAGGCGCGGCACGGTGCATGTAGATGGCCGTGTTCAGCGTATCCCCCGCGACGCCCACCTTTGCGCCGGTTTCCAGCATGGACAATTCGATCATTGCTTCGCCGATGCAGGCAATTCGCGTCATTTCTTTTCTCTTTTCCAGATGATGAGACCGGCAGCCATGATCAGCGCAGCCCCCGCCAACGTGAATGCGTCCGGTACTGTGTCAAAGAACAGATAACCCCAGATTGCCACGTAGATTAGGAACGAATAGGTGAATGGCATCAACTGGTTCGCCGTTCCAAACCGATGCGCGTTCGTCAGCAGCTGATGCCCGCACCAGCCAAACACACCAAGGCCGATCAGTACAATCAGGCTCCACGTGTTTTCTGGCTGGACCCAAAACCAGATGGCGAACGGCAACAGGACCACCGTACCAGTAAGCCCGAGGTAGAATTGCATAGTGTCCACGGCAACGACCCCGGACAGCCTGCGCGTCATGATCGAGTACATGGCCAAAGCGGTGGCATTATATACGATCAGCAGCATGGTCGGATGAAAGGCCGAACCAAACGGCCGTACGACAACCAACACCCCCAGAAAGCCCAGGATGATAGCCGCCCAACGCCATGGGCCCACGCTTTCTTTCAATACAAAGACGGACAGAAAGCACACGATGACCGGGCTTGAGAACATGATTGCCGACACAACGGTCAGTGGCAAAAACCGTAGGGCATAAAAATTGAAAACGGTCGCCGAGATCAGCAGCAAGGCCCGGCTTATCACCTGCCATGGATGGTCAGTCTTGAACCGACCGGCCTCTATCCCGCCCTTGGCGATCACGCCCACTGAGATCACGAAGTGCCCCGCATAGCGCATGAACGCCAACTGAAATGCCGGCACTCCGGCCAACGCCAACCACTTGGCCCCAAGGTCAACCAACGAAAAGAACAGCCACGCCATCAACATCAGCACAATGCCAAGGCGCGGCAGGTCAGCGGTGGGGTTGGCGGAGACGGCCATCGATCAAGTGTTGAAACGCTTAACGTAGTAGTCAACCATCTGGCTTACCATGTCATCCGCCTGACCGTGGTCGCGGGCGTCATTCAGCGCCGAAAGCGCGCCCTGCGACATCACGCTGGTAACGCCCGCCTCGCGCGCCATTCGGTCATAATACCCGAGGTCTTTTGCCGCGTTCTTGATGGCAAAGGCCAGCTGATTTGGGTCGCTCTCAACGCCATAGGCTTTGACGAAATCCATCATTCCGGAATGCAGCGGCCCTGCGGCCATCACATCATACAGCTGCTTGCGGTCAACACCGGTGATGTCAGCCATGGCAAAGGCTTCGGCCATCGCGTTCGCAACGGTCATTCCGAAGAAGTTGTTGATCAGCTTGATCGTGTGCCCGGACCCAACGGGGCCAAGGTAAAAAACGTTTTCGCCCAAATCTTTCAGTGTCGGCTCGGCCTTGTCAAAGGCAGCCTTGTCGCCAGACGTCATAATGTTGAGCTTGCCTTCTAGCGCGTGTGAAGGTGTCCGGCCAAGCGGTGCATCAAGATAGCTTCCGTCGGCTGCGGCAACCTCCTCGGCCAAGGCGCGTGTGCTGCCAGGAAGCGAGGTGCCAAAGTCGATGACAATCGCGCCGGACTTCAATCCCGCAATCACTCCATCTGCACCGTGCATTCGGCTCTTGACCTGTTCGGAGGTGCCCATGCACAGCATCACGATGTCGCTGGCCTGAGCCAGTTCTTGGGCGTTTCGCATCTCGCGGGCGCCTCGGTCAATCGCGGCGTCCAGGTACGTGCGGTCGCGGTTTCCCAATACAGCGACCGAATATCCTTGGTCCAACAGTCGGCTCACCATGGCTCCGCCCATTAATCCCAAGCCGATAAACCCGATTGATGGTTTGCTCATTGGTTTCCCTTTCCGTGAATGTGTCTGGTTTTTATTCTTGTGTTTGTTGCGGGCGGCTTTGCTTTTTTTATGCTCATATTGCCCGGTGGATAATCATTGGTTTTTGGGTGGTCCGGCATTTGGCCGGGCCGCATGTCCATCAGGCCGGCGCCCGCGCTCGAGTCGTTCGCGCCTTTAGCCCCTGTTCAATCCGTGATGTGACCTCGAGCGTTCGGGCTGCATCCTCGACGTCAATCAGTGGAGGAGCGCCATCGATCACGTCAAGGAAGTGATCCAGCTGCACCTCCAGCGGTGCGCGTTGTTGTTCCGGTCGTGTAAGTTGGTCTTTTTGGGCCGCAGTGCCCCAATCCTGTCCGCGCCACAGGGTCATGGAAGGAAAACTCACAGCGCCACTGGTTCCCGTGATCCAGATCATGTCCTGATGGGTCGTGCCGATGTTCGGGTTTTCGCCGGTTCCGGCCTCAAACCCCCAGGGGCTGGGTGCGGTATCGGCAAAGCTGATAGTGCCCGTCGCGCCGTTTTCGAATGCGATCGCGACAGCCCCGCTTTCTATCCTATCCGATCCGCGGATGGGCGCTCCGGGCAGGGCGACGACATCCGAGATTTCTCCGATCACAAAGCGCAGGACATCGATATCATGCACCAGATTGATCATGACTGGGCTGCCATCGGAAGTCCGCCAGTTCTGTTCAAAATAGCTGTCGGGTTTACGCATGGCCCACAGCAACGAGACATTGATGACTTGTCCGATCGTACCTTGCGCGATCACCTCCTTCAGGTGTTGCAAGATTGTATGATACCGCCGATGGTGGCCTACAAGACTGCGGACATTGGCCTGGCGAACGGCCGTCTTCAGGCGCAGGGCGTCATCGACCGATGCTGCAACCGGCTTTTCGATCAGCATGTGCCAACCGCGGGATGCGGCCAGAATGCCATGTTCGGCATGCAGTCGGGTTGGCGTCGCGATAATGACGCCATCTACCGGGTCCTGCACCTCGTCCATACTGGCAAAACGCGGCGCGTCGATCTGGATCGAGCCATCTGGATCGGCCAACCCGACCAACATGCAGCCGGGATGCTCAATCACGGCGCGGACGTGGCGGATACCGATCAATCCGCCGCCGGCTACAAGGATCCGTTTCACATCACCGCTCCGATTTGCCAGGGAACAAATTCGTAGTCACCCAAGCCCTGCGCCTCGGACTTGGTCCGCGCGCCAGAGGCGACTTGGAGCAGCCGTCGGTATATTTCCTGTCCTTTTTCTTCGACGCTGGCGCCTTTGGTCAGAATGTCGCCCGCATCCACGTCCATGTCTTCGGGCATGCGTGCTGCCAATTCAGAGTTGGTAGCGATTTTCAGCGTGGGTGCCGGTTTGGACCCAAATGCAGAGCCGCGTCCCGTGGTGAAGCACACAAGGTTGCACCCAGCCGCGATCTGCCCGGTCACCGAGGCCGGGTCATATCCGGGGCTGTCCATGAAGGTGAAGCCTTTGGCGGTGATGGGTTCGGCGTATTTGAATACACCGGTCAAAGGGGTGGTGCCGCCCTTCGCCGCTGCCCCCAGCGACTTCTCTAGGATGGTCGTCAGACCCCCTTGCTTGTTGCCGGGGCTTGGGTTGTTGTCCATCGAACCGTGATTGCGAGCGGTATAGTCCTGCCACCAATCGATCAGTCCGATCAGTTTTTCCCCAGTTGTGCGACTAAGGGCGCGGCGGGTCAAAAGGTGTTCGGCTCCGTAAATTTCGGGTGTTTCCGCAAGGACACCTGTGCCGCCTTGCGCAACCAACAGGTCGCAGGCATGTCCGAGCGCCGGGTTCGCGGTCACGCCGGACCAAGCGTCCGAGCCACCGCATTGCAGCGCAACCATCAGTTCGGACGCCGGGGCTTCGCTGCGCCTCGCCTCATTGGCAATGGGAAGCATCTTTTTGATCTTGTTGATGCCCATTTCCACGGTCCGACGCAATCCGGCGACGTTCTGGATGTTCATCGTCTGGAAGGTGGGACTTTGCTTCAGCCCATACGCGTCCAGCAGCCAGTCGATCTGGTTCATCTCGCAGCCTAGACCGACCATCAGAACGGCAGCGTGGTTGGGGTGTTTTGCAAACCCCCACATGACCCGTTGAAGGGCTTCAAAACCGTCGCCGGAATCGGCCATTCCGCAGCCCGTTCCGTGGACAAAGGCCACCACGCCGTCGACGTTCGGAAACTCGGCCAGCTTGTCCGGCGTGAAGTGATTGGCGATCATGCGGGCCGCAGTTGCCGAACAGTTCACGGTGGTCAGAACCGCGATGTAGTTGCGCGTGCCGACCCGACCGCTATCCCGGTGGTAGCCCATAAACGTATCGACCGAGTTGGCGGGTTTCGTGGGTCTGTGATCCGTCGCAAACTCGTAGTTCACGCTGGTGTTGCGGAACTCGACATTGTGGGTGTGCACATGGTCGCCGGGTTCGATCGGTTGGGTGGCGTAGCCGATGATCTGGGCGTACTTTCTGACCGGATCGCCGAGTGCAAGATTCCGCGTGGCGACCTTGTGCCCCGAAAGGATGCGCGCATTGGTCGTGACATCCTCGACCATACTGCCGGCCTCCAGGTGCCGAGTTGCAACCACCACGCTATCCGTTCGATCTAAACGTACAAAAGTCATAATCAGCTTTCCTGGCGGCAGCAGCTAGGCGCAGAACGGTGAGTCCGATGTCCACCGGTGAATATCTATATGCGGCTTGCCGGACAGTCTTGCTCGCGCCGCCTCCCAATTGGACTTGCAGACGCGCCAATCTCGCAGCTCGGTTTCGGGGCGCGATCTGGACCTCGCGATGAAGCTGGGGAAATGATCTCGACCGGTCGGCTGACCTGCCGCGCTAAAGCGGATGTCGAACGACCAGCGGAACCGGTCCGTTTTATTGATCAGCGAAGCGTGTGGCGTCAAAGGGTGAAACAGGATGATCCCGCCGGCCTTGACAGGAAGGGGCACGGCGCGGCCTTCATCAATGAACCCGTCGGCAATGCCTGTCTGCGTCCGGGCACAATGTGGCAGGATAGATTGGTCTTGTGCCATTGGCAGCACTTGCAGGCAGCCGTTTTCAACCGTTGCATCGTTGACGGCAATCCAAACCGTGACCATGTCGGTCTGATCAGCATCCTCCAGCGCAACCGCTCGGTCCTGATGCCAGTCCGTTGCGGTGATGTGCGCGCGCACCTCGTCCTTGGACAGCTTCAGGGCAGGTGGCTTCAGCCGAACGTGCTGGATTGGATTGCTCACCAACTCTGGCCCGATCAGCTGCTCGACGATGTCAAGCATGGGACGGGCCGTCAGCAAGTCGAACACTGCGGGCCCAATATGGAACGGTGTGTCCGCCATGATCCGATCGCCGGGCAGCGAGATGTCCAGCGGCTGGAAATAGTCGCATCCGGCCTGATAGGCGGACAGAAGTTTGTCCCAGAAGGTCATTCCGGACGGCTCGTTCTTGACCAGCCCTTTTCCGTACCAACAGTCATAGAGCCGGTTCAGGACATCCGAGTATTCCGCTTGCACCCGACCCAGGACATCGCCGGGAATTACATCCTCAACCACGAGGTATCCATCGGTCTGGAACTTGCCAATCTGATCTTGTGTCAGCATGGGTGCAACCTCACAACAGCAGCGCGATGATGCCCGGCCAAATCAGAAGAACGGAAAGCGCCAGCAACTGGATCCCGATGAATGGCAGGAAGCCGCGGAAGATATCCGTTAGGCTGATATGCGGCGGGGCCACTGACTTCAGGTAGAACGCGGCCGGGCCGAAAGGGGGCGAGAGGAAGCTGACCTGCATGTTCATACAGAACACGACGCCGAACCAGATGGCGACATGACTCGGCTCCAACTGGCCAAAGACTCCGATTTCCTCGATGGGAAGGCGCAGGACGATCGGCAGAAAGACCGGAATGATCAACAGTACGATGCCGACCCAATCCATGAATGCGCCCATGAACAGCAAGATCAGCATCATTACCAGAATGACCAACATGGTTGGCAGCTCCTGGCCGACGATCAGGTCGGCCACATATTGGGGCCCTCCAGCAATGGTGTAGGCACCCGCCAGCGCGGCGGCCCCGATCGTAACCCAGATGATGGTGCCTGTGGATTTTAGTGTCCGCATCAAGCTGTCCCAAACCAGCTCGAACGACCCTTCGCCCCGTAGGATGGCGATGATCAGGACGGCGAAGGCGCCCATGCCTGCAGCCTCAGTGATGCCTGTGATCCCGCCATAGATCGAGCCGAGCACGACGCCGATTACAACCAGCGGCGCGACGAGACCCTTGCCCATTTCCCAACCGATTTTTGAGCGTTGTCTGCCAAAGACGAAGAAAATCAGCAGAACGGCGACGATCGTGATGCCGGCAAACCAGGGCAGGTAGTCAGCTGTCCCCAATCGCGCTGGTTCGCCCTGGCTGGCAGCGTTGGAGCCTGACAGCTCGAAAAACGCGGCTCGGATAAACAGAACGGTGGAAAATCCGGCGACGACGATGCTCATGAAGGCACCAAACAGTTTGCGTTTCTCGGCTGGTTCGGGGTCGTTCGGGTCCGGTTCCGGCAGCGGAGCGTGATGAGGATTCAACCGCGTGCGGATGATGATGTACAGGATGATCATCGAGGCCAGCATGAAGCCGGGAATGAAAGACGCGGTGAACAGTGACTTGATCGAGGTTTCGGTGATCAGCCCGTAGATGATCAGAACGATCGAAGGAGGGATCATGGTGCCCAGCGACCCAGAGGCGCAGATGACGCCGATCGCGAGATTCTGATCGTAGCCCAGGCGCAGCATCTGGGGCAGAGCGATAAGGCCCAGCAGGACAACCTCACCGCCGATGATGCCGGACATGGCTGCCATGATCACCGCCATGATCGAAGTCACGATCGCGATGCCGCCGCGTGTTCTGGACAGCCAGACATTCAGCGACGAATACATGTCGCGCGCGATCCCGGACCGCTCTAGCAGCGACGCCATGAAGATAAACAATGGCACGGATATGAGCACGTAGTCCGTTAAGAGCCCGTATATCTTCTGCGCCAGGATATAGAGCGGCCCAGTCCCTGGCCGACCGGTGAGAATCCCGTCGCCGAATGAAAACGGGTTTAAAAGCAGTGTCGGTTCGAACTTGAGCACAAGAACCAGAACCGCAAGCGAAGCCGAGGCCAGACCCAAGGGCATCCCGATCGCCAGAAGCACAATCAGGGCGACCATCAGGATGAGTGAGATTGTTCCAATGTCCATCAGTCTTGTCCCACCGCCCGTTTGATCATTTCAATTTCGTCTTCGTCCGGTTCATCTGTGTGGATTTCCGGTTCTTTGTTCCAATCCGCGACCAAGTTCAAAATTGCTTGCATTGCGACGAGCGTAATCACGATCAGCACCATCGGCTGCAACGTCGCCGGGATCGGAGGATTGAAGGCAGAGCCATAAAGCTCCCATTTGTAGAGCTTATTGACGAACACCTGTTTGTAGCTGCCGTAGACAAGAAAGAAGGCAAATAGCACGATCAGTATAGTCGAAACCGTATCAAAAACGCGCTGAAGCCAACGTGGAACTGCGTCGTACATCAGGAATATTCGAATGTGACTGCGTTGCTGCATGGCGTAGTAGCCAGACATCAAGAACACAAAACTGGCGAACCAGAGTGTCATTTCGTTCGCCCACTCGGTCGGCTTCTCCAGTATGTAGCGCATGAAGACTTCGTAGAGCATGACGACAGTCATGATTGCGATCATCATCATCGTCACTCGACCTATGAACAGGGCGAAACGGTCCATTACCGTCGAGCCTTCGAACTCCATCGTCGCCGGGCGCACGGTCTTGGTACCAATCACTGCAAGAAACGGTAGGAGGACGAGCGCGGCCATGTCGATGATGTCGACATACCCCCCGAATACGCCAGACAATTCGGGCGTAACGTCGCTGCGCAGATATATTTCAGTTACCTGACTTTTGAGGGATTCAGAGGTGTAAGGCAGCCAGTCCAATAGGAATGCGGGAAGATGCCAAACAAGCCAGCTGGCTGTTGCGACGAAGGCCAACGGTATGAGCCATTCAATTAGTCCGCCTGAGTTCTTGTGCATCGCGTAACCCTCGTCCCTATCCTTCGATCCTGTAATGATCGATAAAGTCTCGGTCCGGCTCGACACCCAATCCGGGGCCAGTCGGGATCATGACTCGGCCGTTGTTGGCCTTGACCTGATTTTGAATTTCCAGCGGTTCGGTCAGCAGATCGTCCCGAAACTTGTTGTCCGTTGTGTCGAACTCCAGCATCGGCTCCCATGGATGCAAGCCGCCTGGAATTGCGGGCATGGCCGCTAGTAAATGCAGATTAGTTGCGACGGCGATGGCGCTACCCCAGACGTGATTTACGACCGGAGTGAAATGTGCGTGGCATAGAGACAGTACCCTGAGATACTCTGAAACACCGCCCAAAGCACAAACCTCTGGCTGCGCGATATCGATGCCACGGTTTTCAAGAAGATTGCGCCATGCCCAGCGATTGAATACCGCCTCTCCGCCCGAGATGTTTACTTTAAGCGAAGTGCGCAGTTCGCGGTATCCGTCAATGTCTTCTGGCGCGACCGGTTCTTCGAACCAATATGCGTCCAGTTCTTCCAGCGCCCGACCGACAAAGAACGCGTCTGAAGTCGTATAGGCATGGTTTGCATCGACCATAAAAGGAAAGTCGTCACCAACTCCGCGTCTTACTGCTTCGCACAGTTTCACATCAGGCTTCGGGCCAAAGCCCGTTTTCATTTTGGTGGCGGTAAATCCCATTGACTTGATCTTTGCGGCTTCATCCTCAAAACGGCTTGCAAGACTAGAAATCGGTTCATCCCGGAGCATCATGCCGTAGCCGTAGCAAGGAACGCTTGCGCGATGAGCCCCGCCGACAAGCTTATGGAGGGGGAGGCCAGAGATTTTGCCGGAGATGTCCCAAAGTGCGATGTCCACCCCAGACAAAGCCTGTATTGGCATTCCGCTTTGGCCATGGTCTCGCAAAAGATTGTACACCTTGTGCCAGATCACGTCTTTGTCCAAAGGGTCCATGCCAAGGACCATTGGTTGGATTACCTTTTCCACGATGGATTTGTTCGCAATGGCTACGTTTCCGGGACCAAAGCACTCCCCCCAACCGGTTACCCCTTCATCTGTCTGAATCTCGACCAGATGGGTTGTACGCTTGTCATAATACTGTTGCGAGTAGCCCAGAACTTCCGGCATGTCGTACTGCAGTACATGACTTATTATTCTGGTGATTTTCATGAAGTTCTGGATCCCGGCGCCGATCCGGAGAGGCCGCAAGTGCGGCCTTTCCGTGTGTCGTAGTTCGATCGAAGCCTGATTACTGCATTGCGCCCAGGTCACGCAGGAAGTTGATGTGGCTTTCCAAAAGCGCCTGTGCTTCAGGTGTCGTTGCGAACTCCGTCCAACCGACCTGAACGGCCGCGCGATACGCTGCCAGGTCTTCAGGCGACCATTCGTACAACTGAACGCCTTTTGCCTTCAGGTCTTTTGCAGTCTGAGCGTTCTGCACTTCATTGATTGTGGCATTGTGCAATGCCAGGCTATCCATTGCGACTTCCATGATCTTCTTGTGATGCGCGGGCATCGCTTCCCAGACGTCTTTGCGACAAGCTAGGTGATCTGCAGGCATCGAGTGGAAACCGGGATAGTTTGTGTGGCCTGCGATCTCGTACAGACCGAGGCCCACATTGTTCGTCAGGTTCGCAGCATCCGCACCATCAATGATACCGGTTTCCAAAGCCGTGAAGATTTCGTTGAAGTCCATCACGATCGGAGAAGCACCAAGTTCCGCGAACACCTTGGTAGCAAGGCCTGGAGGCGAGCGGAACTTCCAATCTTTGAAGTCTTCCACTTTTGCAATCGGCTTGGTCGAAGACAGCGACTCTGGCCCGGGAATCCACCATCCGATGAATTCCATGTCGTAGCCGTTGTATAGATCATTTACAGCTTCTCTTCCGCCGCCATGAAGAAGCCAAGCCATTTGCTGATATGGGTTCTGATATCCGCCGAGCAGGTCGCCCGCAAACTGGAAGGCCGGGTTTTTACCGGTCTGATAGCCGCCGCCCGTCATGTCGCAATCCAGAATTCCTGTAGCTGCGGCATCGAAGGTTTCAACTGATTTGACCACCGAAGAGGAATAGAACATTTCAACTTCGATTTCGCCGTTCGACATTTCCTGAATGTCTTCAACGAATTTTGCAGCCATTTGGCCTGACAGAGTTTCGGGTGAAAAATGGGTTTGAATTCTAAGCTTCGTTGTTTCAGCCATCGCGAAACCGGCTGCCATTGTCGTGGCTACGGCCGCCAGGGCCGCTGTCTTGACTATTTTCATATTGTCCTCCCAGACGTTGAGCGTGCGCGGTGTGGAAGATCTTGCCGCCTCCTTTGCTGTCGCGCAGGTAAACGTTAAGCCGACGAATCGAATGCAACAAGAAAAAATTGAAATTTCTAAAAATTTCGAGATTCTTGCGATAATTCGAAAATAAGGTTAGGACGCTACTTGGACAAAACTTGAAGGTGCATACTGGAATGAACGACGAAATAGATATTTATCAAGATCTTAAGATGCGCCTGATCTCTAATGGATTCGAGCATGGAGCGAAGGTGCGGGCTGAAGAACTTCGTAAAGTGTATGGCTGTTCTGCGAGCGCCGTTCGTGAAGTCCTTTTTCGTTTGGCCGCTGTTGGTTTGGTGGACTTTCAGGAACAAAAAGGTTTCCGCGTGCCAATGCGTTCGCCGCAGAAGCTTATCGAATTGACGCATGTCCGTGTTCTGTTGGAGGCCGAAGGCACCGCAATGTCGATCCGTAAGGGCGGGGTGGATTGGGAAGCAAGATTGACGGCCGCACATCACAAACTCAGCCATATCGAAAAACGCATTCACGCCACAGACGACCCGAGCGGCCTTATCGAGATATGGTTTGCCTCGGAAAAGGAATTTCACCAAACACTTATTTCTGCCTGTGGCTCGGAAACCTTAAAACAAATGCATAGCCGAGTTTATGCGCAATTCAGACAGCAGTTGATGGTGGCAGACCGGAACTTTGAATTCATTTCTCAGAACATAAGACACCATGCCGATATACTTGAAGCAGCATTGTCAGGGGATGAGCAGTTAACACGAGAGAAAATTCACGACCATCTGGAACGCCATCTAACTGGAAAGACGATGGGCGACTAAAGCCGAAAATCGTCTTCCAAATACACCTGAATTATATCGTCGAAGCTTGATTCCGCTTCGAACCCCAACTCCAGAGCGCGATCTGTTTGAAAGTCGCGCGGCCAATTCTTGACTATTCGTTCGATTGCCTCGTCGGGTTCTCGCCTGATTAGGCCAACCGCTTCTTGACCTGCCACGTTGCGCAGAGCTTCGATTTGTTCGGCGACGGTGCAACTTACGCCAGGCATGTTCAATGCGCGTCTGTCATTCAAAAGCTGCGTGTCCATTGTTGCTGCGTGGGTCAAAAAAGTCGCAGCGGCGCGGGGGCTGGCGTGCCAGTGACGAACAGTTTCGGCAACTGGCAAGACAGCCTCATCCCCATTCAATGGCTCTCGGATTATACCTGAAAAGAAGGACGAAGCGGCAGCGTTGGCTTTGCCCGGGCGCACACACAAAGTGGGCAAGCGCAAGGAAATACCGTCGATATATCCTTTCCTGCTGAAATCCGTGATCATCAATTCAGCCGCCGCTTTCTGCGCTCCGTAACTTGTCAAAGGTGCCGAGAGGAACTCATCGCTTATCTTTTCGGGGAATGGTGACCCAAAAACTGCTATGGACGAGGCAAAAACCAGACGAGGTGTGTACTCGTTTCCTGATGCCTCGTGTTCATCCTTAAGTGCGTTCAGCAGTGCCCACGTTGCCATAAGGTTTACATCCCAACCCAACGCAAAGTCTGTTTCAGCTTGGCCTGAAACGATAGCTGCAAGATGAAAAATGACGTCTGGCCGCTGCGTAGCAAAAGACTTAGCTATGCCTGACGCAGTCAAGTTCCCCACAATTTGATTACCTGCCGCACTGTCGGGCGGGAACGAGAGATCGAACAGTGAGACTTGGGCATCGGCTCCAAAGGTTTCTTGGGTCGACACGCGATGGGCCAGTTTCTGGCCCAGCATTCCTCCGCCGCCTATAATCAGGATCCGCGTCACAGCATTCCGTTCCGTTTTTTGAGTTCTAGATACAAAGCTGAATGATCCAGTTCGGCCCCATCCATTTCGTCTATCAGATATTCGAAACGGTCGCGCACAGATCGGGTGCTAGGTAGCTCAACGCCAAGGCTTCGTGCTTCCTCCAGCGTGTTGTCCAAATCCTTTAGTTGAAACTTAGACAAACCTCCGGGTGCAAAATTTCCATCAGACATGCGTTCGCCATGTTGTTGCAAGATAATACTATCCGCAAAGCCCCCCTTCAGTGCGGCCCTCAACGCGGTGGGGTCCGCACCACCTTGCTGAGCCAGTAGAGTCGCCTCGGCGACTGCCGATATTGTTACAGCGACAATTGTTTGATTGGCCAATTTGCACAATTGACCAGAACCACTTGGGCCAACATGTACAGGCCGGCCCATTGCTGTCAGAACCGGTCGCACGCGCTCCATAACGTCCTGATCGCCACCGACCATGATCGCAAGGGTGCCAGCTTCGGCACCTTTGGTGCCACCGGAAACCGGGGCGTCCAGATGCAGCACCCCCATCGAGGAAAGCTGCGCGGATTGCTCTCTTGCGTGTTCGGGTTTGGCGCTCGACATATCAATCCAGATCATCCCCGGTTTGAGTTGCTCGCGGAAAGCCTCGTCAGCAAGTAGCGCGCCGGTCGCGTATCCATCCGAGAGCATGGTTATTATTACGTCTGCACCCGAAACCGCCAGCGGGGCAGTTTCCACCAATGTCGCGCCTTCTGCTGTCAACGGTTTTGCCTTTTTCAAGCTGCGGTTCCATACAGTGAGCGGAAACTCGGCGCGCAAAATATTCCGCGCCATAGGAGCTCCCATCAGGCCGGTTCCCAACAGAGCCACTTTGAACTGCTTGCTCATCATCTACTGTCCTTCCGAAGGTGCGCCACGCATGGTTATGGCCAAACCAAAATCTCTGTCATACGCTAACGGCTCTGGGCCCACATGCCAGAAGTCGTTGCAAATCCGCCAAGGTTTCTTTGCTTCTCGGTTGATCTGTGGGACGACGTAACACTTGTCCAGTCGCCACTTTTGAGGTCGGAATATTTATATGTCAGAAAGACTTAAGGGAAAAAGCGTCCTGGTCACAGCCGCCGCACAGGGGATCGGACTTGCAAGCGCAATTGCAATGGCAAGAGAGGGTGCAAAAGTCTATGCGACAGATATTAGCCCCAAAAAACTAAATTTGATTCGCGGTCAGAATCTCGAAAATCTCGAAATTTTCGAGATGGATGTGACGAATAATGACAGCATTCATCATGGGGTCGCGCGAGCGAAGCCGGACGTTTTGTTCAACTGCGCAGGGTTCGTGCATCACGGAACTATTCTGGATGCAACCGATGAAGAGTGGGATTTTGCCATGGACCTTAATGTGCGCTCAATGGTGCGCACGACAAAGGCTGTATTGCCGGGAATGCTAGAGCGCGGAGGAGGCTCGATAATCAATATGTCTTCCGCGCTGGGTTCCATAATCGGTGCGCCAAATCGTTTTGTATATGGAACGACAAAAGCCGCTGTTGTCGGGCTGACGAAATCGGTGGCCGTGGACTTCATAACAAAAGGAATCCGGTGCAATTGCATTTGTCCGGGAACAGTCGACAGTCCCAGTTGGCGTGACCGCGTAGATGCGTTGGGAGAGCAATTGGGCAGCAGAGAAGAGGCCCTTGCACAATTTGTGGCGCGACAGCCTATGGGGCGTGTAGCGAAAGCAGAAGAGATTGCTGCATTGGTCGTCTATCTGGCGAGCGATGAAAGTGCATTCACCACAGGACACACGCACATAATTGACGGGGGTTGGTCAGGCCAATGACAAAAGTATCAAAAAACGATTTGCGATCTCGCAAGTGGTTCATGAATTCTGAGAACCTTGAGATGACTGCATTGTATCTGGAAAGATACCTGAATTACGGATTGACCCGTGAGGAACTGCAATCAGGCAAACCGATCATTGGCATTGCTCAGACCGGCAGTGATTTGAGCCCCTGTAATCGGCATCATATCGAATTGTCCAAACGTGTTCGCGATGGAATCATCGCCGCCGGGGGAACGTGCATCGAAATACCGGTCCACCCGATACAAGAGACAGGTAAACGGCCAACGGCGTCACTCGACCGCAATCTGGCTTATCTGTCCTTGGTTGAGAGTCTATTCGGGTATCCGATTGACGGCGTTGTTCTGAACATTGGTTGCGACAAGACCACGCCCGCGCTTCTTATGGCCGCTGCGACCGTCAACATCCCAGCGATCGCCCTGTCGGTCGGTCCCATGCTCAACGGCTGGTGGAAAGGTGAGCGCGCCGGATCGGGAACGGTTATTTGGAAAGCGCGCGAAGACCTTGCGGCTGACGAAATCGACACCGATGAGTTCATGGAAATCGCAGCCGCCGCAGCACCTTCGGTGGGTTATTGCAATACGATGGGAACAGCAACGACCATGAATTCGCTTGCTGAGGCCTTGGGTATGCAATTGCCCGGATCAGCCGCCATACCAGCCCCGTACAGAGAGCGCGGTCAAATCAGTTATGAAACGGGTAAACGCATTGTGGACATGGTCTGGGAGGATCTACGCCCGAGCGATGTGATGACACGTCAGGCTTTTGAGAATGCGATTGTTATCAACTCTGCGATTGGCGGATCGACGAACGCGCCGATCCACCTGAATGCAATCGCCCGGCATCTTGGTGTTCCGTTGACCAACGATGACTGGCAGAAACTTGGCCACGACGTTCCACTGTTGGTTAACATGCAGCCTGCGGGTGAGTATCTGGGCGAAGATTACCAACAGGCCGGAGGTGTACCCGCCGTTGTCGGAGAGCTTCTTGATGCTGGATTGCTGCCGCATCCCGATGCGATAACGGTGAACGGTAAGACGATGGGCGATAACTGCTCGACGCGCCGGTCTCAGAATAGCGACGTAATCAAGCCTGTCAGTAGCCCGGTTAAGCAACAGGCGGGGTTCATCAATCTCTCGGGCAACCTGTTCGAGAGTGCGATTATGAAAACATCTGTGATCTCAAAGGCATTTCGAGAGACCTACCTGTCGAACCCGGATGATCCTGATGCATTTGAGGGCAGGGCGGTTGTGTTTGATGGGCCTGAGGACTTTCACCATCGGATCGATGATCCTGCAGAAAACATCGACGCAAACTGTATTCTGATTATGCGCGGAGCGGGACCAAAAGGATACCCTGGTGCTGCAGAGGTCGTGAATATGCGGCCGCCCGCATATTTGTTGAAACAGGGCATTGAAGCCCTTCCTTGCATCGGTGATGGACGGCAATCCGGTACATCAGGAAGTCCGTCTATCCTGAATGCCTCACCCGAAGCTGCAGAGGGTGGTGGGTTGGCCTTGGTGCGAAATGGCGACCGACTGCGCATCGATCTTGGAAAAGGCACAGCGGATATGCTGGTTTCGCTTGAAGAGCTGCATGAACGCGCCCGCGATCTGGAGGCAAAGGGTGGTTATTCAACCCCGCCCAACCAATCCCCCTGGCAGGAATTATTCCGCGAAAAAGTAGATCGGTTGGATCGCGGGATGACGCTCAAGGGTGCAGAAAACTACCGCGATATCGCGCGAGGCTTCATGCCACGCGATAACCACTAAAAGGAACAGAAATGAAACTTGTTCGCTACGGAGCCAAGGGCTCGGAAAAGCCAGCCCTGGTCGACTCTGAGGGTCAATTGCGGGATCTGTCCGCTCATATCAATGATATCACGGGGGATATGTTGGATGACGGAACGCTTGATAACCTGCGGTCATTGGATCCGAACAACCTGCCAATTGTAGAGGGTGACCCTCGTATCGCTCCGTGTGTCGGTGACATCGGCAAATTTCTTTGCATCGGTTTGAACTACTCGGACCATGCTGCAGAAACCGGCGCAGATATTCCCGAGCATCCGATACTTTTTTTCAAGGCGAACTCGGCTGTCATTGGTGCTTATGACGATGTTGTTATGCCGCGGGGGTCTACACATACCGACTGGGAATGCGAACTGGGGGTCGTCATTGGTAAGACAGCCAAATATGTTTCCAAGGCCGACGCACTCGAATATGTTGCGGGCTATTGCATTGTAAACGACGTGTCGGAAAGGCATTTTCAAACGCAACTGACAGGTCAATGGACCAAAGGAAAATCCTGCGACACATTTGGCCCTACCGGCCCGTGGTTAGTGACCCGGGATGAGGTGCCGGATCCCCAGAATCTTGGTATGTCACTGGATGTAAACGGTCAGCGCATGCAAACCGGGAATACCGCCACGATGATCTTTTCCGTTGCCGAGATCATTGAGCATCTAAGCCAACTTTTTACACTGCACCCCGGTGACGTCATTTCAACCGGAACACCGCCCGGTGTTGGAATGGGGATCAAACCGGAACCAGTTTATCTGAAAAAGGGCGACGTCATGGAGCTTCGTATCGATGGGCTTGGTGTTCAGCGGCAAAAGGTCGGCCAAGATGACTGAATTGTTGCAAATCGGAGGGATCACTGAACGGATGCGAGAACGCCTGTCCTCAGTGTTCAATATTCAACAATTGGACGATTTCAACGCGGAAGGTATTACGCATATCGTAACGAACGGGCATGATGGCGTTCCGCATGACCTAATGATTTCACTCAGTAATCTGAAGATGATCAGCGTCTATGGAGTCGGCTACGACGCCGTCGACGCTAATGCTGCGGCTGAGCGTGGGATTGTTGTGACGCACACGCCCAATGTGTTGAACAAAGAAGTCGCAACCACCGCCGTTCTGCTGTTGCTGTCATGTTATCGAGAGCTCATACGTGACGATGATTACGTCCGGTCCGGGCGATGGGAAGTTGAAGGTAATGCCCCTTTGACGCGATCAGCGGACAATCAAAAAATAGGCATTCTTGGTCTTGGTCGCATTGGTCAGGCGATTGTTGATAAGTTGGAGCCGTGGGCACCCGAAATCTCATATCACACCCGCAATCCAAAGGATGTCCCGTACCGATATTTCGACAATTTGGTTGAAATGGCAGAGCATGTGGACGTCCTCATATGCATCACGCCCGGCGGCCCGTCGACTAATAAGCTGGTCAACGCTGAGGTGTTGCGCGCGTTGGGGGCAGGCGGCACTCTGATAAACGTTAGTCGAGGTTCAGTTGTCGACGAAACTGCCTTAATTAGTGCATTGCAAAACGGTGAGCTCGGGTGGGCAGGGCTTGATGTCTTCGAGGACGAACCGCGCGTTCCAAAAGCATTGCGCGAGTTGTCCAATGTCGTTCTGCTCCCTCACGCTGGTAGCGCGACTTTTGAGACGCGTGCAGCAATGGGTGACCTGACTGTCGACAATCTGCTGCAACACCATAAGGACGGATCGGTGATCACAGCTGTGCCGGAATGCAGAGATCTGTAATAGGCCAATCTGAAAAGTGTTTGAGTTTGCTGTCGCGGTTTTCTTTCTGCTGATTACGCCGGGCCCGGGTGTTCTAACAACCGCGGGTATTGGATCAGCATTTGGTTTTCGAGCTGGACTCGCCTTTGTGGCTGGTCTGATGCTGGGCGGGTTCATCAACATGATGTTAGTTGTCTCGGGAGTCGCTGCGGTTGCTTTGGCTGTACCGGTGCTTAGAACTTTGTTGCTAGTCGCCTCTGTCGGGTATTTGGTATTTCTCGCCTGGCGTATTGCCAGCGCCGGCTCAAAGGTCGGATTTTCCCCTGCGGTTTCGCCGCTTGGTTTTGCGAACGGTCTGACACTTCAGTTCATTAATCCCAAGGCTTACGTGGTCGGCACAGCATTGTTTTCAGGGTTTGCCTTTTTGCCCGATGCGCCCGTTTGGGAGGTCGTCATAAAAATCGTAGTATTCAATATGATTTGGGTGCCAGTGCACATGATCTGGCTGGGTGCTGGCGCAAAGCTGGGTAGCCTTGATTTAAGCGAGAGATCGCATCAAAGGATCAATATTGCGATGGCCGCTTCATTAATGGTTGTTGTGGTAATTGCCTTGGCGTCGGCGCTATGAACGATATCTAAGTCAGTCTTACTTAGCAGACGATTGGAAGCTGCAGATCAAAGTGACGCCGTTATTCCACCATCGACATAGAGAGTATGACCATTGACGAAACTGGATGCAGGGGAGGCAAGGAAAATGGCGGCGCCGACAAGTTCTTCTACATTGCCCCAGCGACCGGCCGGGGTACGTTTCTCAAGCCATGAGCTAAACTCTGGGTCGGCAACCAAGGCGGCGTTCAAAGGTGTATCGAAATATCCAGGTGCAATGGCATTGCAGTTTAGACCATACTTAGCCCAATCAGTTGCCATTCCTTTTGTAAGATTGGTCACGGCGCCTTTTGTCGCCGTGTAAGGCGCAATACCCGGTCTTGCTAATGCGGATTGAACCGACGCAATGTTAATGATCTTACCAGACTTTCTTTCAATCATGTGCCGTGCCACAGCCTGACCGACGTGAAAGACGGACGCTACATTTGTCTGTAGCAGGCGCTCGAAGGCATCAGCGGGGAAATCCTGTAACTCCGTCCTGTGTTGCATTCCGGCGTTGTTTATCAGGATGTCTATTGGGCCGACTTTTTCTTCAAAGTCGTCCACAGCAGATCGGACACCTTCATGATCGGTTGCATCGAACGAAAGTTCGCGTACCGAGGCACCTGTTTCGCTCAGCTCGGATGCTGCTGCCGCTAGTTTAGTGGCATCGCGCCCGTTCAAAACGACCTGCGCACCGGCGGCAGCCAAACCACGAGCCAATGCAAATCCGATGCCTTGGCTAGAGCCTGTTACGAGCGCGCGTGTTCCCTCTAGGCTAAACATTTCAAGCGTCATGCAAAAATCCCTTGGTTGTCAGCACCGACTATCCGTATCTTTTGGCAATCTGTATAGGGAGTCCGTGCAATGTCCTCGGCCAGTGTTGCTGTTGTTATCCATGCCGCAAAAGATTTGAGGTTGGAAAACCGGGATGTTCACGACGTGGGGCCAGACGAAGTCTTGATTGCCATGCGCGCGGGCGGGATTTGCGGCTCTGACCTGCATTATTATAACCACGGTGGTTTCGGCGCGATCAAGTTGCGTCAACCGATGGTGCTTGGACACGAAGTCGCCGGGGAATTAGTGAGAGTTGGGTCAAGTGTGCAGGGGCTACACCTAGGTCAGCTGGTTGCAGTTTCTCCATCCCGACCTTGCCAATCCTGCAGTTATTGTCTGAACGGGCAGCAAAACCACTGTCTTGATATGAAGTTCTATGGCAGCGCGATGCCGTTCCCGCATATCCAAGGCGCTTTTCAAAGCAAACTCGTAGCGAAAGCCAGTCAATGCGTTCCAGCAGATGGGTTAAGTCCTGCGCAGGCCGCTATGGCCGAACCTTTGGCGGTCTGTTTGCACGCGATTAAACAAGCTGGGAGCCTCTTAGGTAAAACGGTTCTTATCACGGGATGCGGTCCAATCGGCTGCCTCACGATCTTGGCGGCGCGTCGTTCTGGGGCGGCCAGAATAGTGGCGACGGATATCTCGGACCAGACCCTCGCTCTGGCGCGTGGATGCGGGGCAGACGATGTCATCAACACCTACACCGATCCACAAAAACTGGAGCAGTTTGAAAACGACAAGGGTCAGGTTGATGTACAACTGGAGTGTTCCGGGGCTCAATCGGCTCTGGCTTCTGGCGTCGCATGCTTGCGACCGGGTGGAACATTGGTTCAGCTTGGTCTGGGCGGAGATATGACTGTGCCGATGCAGGCGTTGACTGCAAAAGAGATAGTGCTTCGCGGGTCTTTCCGTTTCCATTCCGAGTTCTCAGTCGCGGTCGAGATGATGCGAAGCGGACTAATAAACGTCGACCAGTTGGTGACGCATTCCTTCGAGGTTGGCGAGGCCATCACTGCTTTCGAGGTCGCGTCCGATCGAACCCAATCAATGAAGGTGCAGTTAACTTTTCCGGATAATGACAATGGATAAACGAACGCGTGATATTGCAAAGACTTATGAAAGAGATGGTTTCGTAGCTCCGCTGGATATCCTGACAGCTTCTGAGGTCCAAACGCTGCGCGATGATTTTGAGAAAGCTGAGCGCATTCTCAGAGACGACCCAGATAAACTCAAGCTTCTATATTCTTATCCGGACAGGCTGATACCATCATTCGATGCACTACTTCGCCATCCGAAGCTGATTGAGGCTGCTTCAACGGTGTTAGGGCCGGACCTCATGGTTTGGAGCGGTGCACTTTTCGTAAAAGAAGCGCGATCATCGAAGATAGTCTCGTGGCACCAAGACTTGACCTATTGGGGATTGGATGATGCTGAAGAGGTTACCTGTTGGGTTGCGATTTCAGAAGCGTCTGAGCAAAGCGGGTGTATGAAGTTTGTTCCTGGCAGCCACAAAAGCCGTATCGTGCCTCACGTGGACACTTTCAGCGAAAACAATCTGTTATCACGTGGGCAGGAAATCGCAGTCGATGTGAACGAAAAAGATGCAGTTGCTGCCGAATTGTGTGCGGGGCAGGCATCCATGCATCACGGGCATCTCTTTCACGCATCCGGGCCCAATAACACAGACGATAGACGCATTGGTGCGGCGTTGCGTTTCATAAAGCCTTCAATGAAACAGCAGAATGGCGTGAAAACTTTGGTTGCGCTAGTCGCAGGGCGAGATGATTTTGGGCATTTTTTACTTGCGTCCTCCCCTCAGGGCTTTTTGCATGAGAACGATTTCGTTTTGTGTCAAAGGGATGCAGACCGCAAGAAACAAATACTCTTCGCCGGAGTGAAGTGACGCCCTTGGCATGCCAAGAACCATTGCTACATCGACCCGGAAGCAGACCTGAATCGCGAAAACCAATGAACATTCAAAAGGGTCTTGTCATAAGAACTTGGGGTGAGCGGGCAGGGGTGTTGCGTAGCTTGTGCCCATGACTAATCCTGCCTCTTACAAGTATTTCAAAACCAGCCCCGAGATCATCCGCCTTGCGGTGATGTTATACATCCGCTTCTCGCCTTCACTTCGGAATGTCGAAGTTCTGCTGCACGAGCGAGGCATCGACGTGAGCCATGAAACTGTCCGATATGGGTGGAACAGGTTCGGTCCGATGATTGCCTCTGAGATCCGAAGTAAGCGGGTGCAACAACTGCGCGCATTCTCGAAATGGAAGTGGCATGTGGATGAGGTTTTTGTGAAGGTCAATGGCGAGATACATTATCTTTGGCGGGCCGTCGATCATGAGGGCGAAGTGCTGGAAATAATCGTTACCAAACGTCGAAACAGGCAGGCGGCATTGAAATTCCTCAGGAAATGATGAAGCGCCATGGTTGTGCCGATGAGATTGTGACCGACCGTTTTGCATCCTACAAAGCAGCGCTCAGAGAATTGGGCGCGCTCGAAAACAACAGACGGGAAGGTGGCTCAACAACCGTGTTGAGAATTCGCACCTGCCGTTTCGACGACGCGAACGCGCGACCCAACGTTTAAGGCGAATGCGAAGTTTACAGAAGTTCGCTTCCGACCATTCCTCCGTATACAACCACTTTAACCAGGAAAGATCCCTCACCAGCCGAGACTCCTTCAAGCTGACGCGAACCGCCGCTCTTGACGAGTGGCGTCAACTTTGTTCCGGATAGGTTCACGATTTTGAGTCAAATAGAGACTGGTTAAAATTCGTCTGACAGCACCTGCATCCAAATCAATGGGTCCAGAGCCTAGCTGAGATTGGTTCATATTTGTTCTACTGCGTTATCTTTCCATGTTGGCCCACGTTTAGGGTTCCCTTCTCCTGCACCTCTGCGTACACGCCCATATCCATGTGGCCCAAGTGTTTTCGAATGAGGAACGGGATTTTCAGGTCTCGTTCGGCTGTTTGTGGGTTAACTTCGGTAGCGGCACATCTTTTTGTTCGCGAAATTATCTTTAGCTTCACATCGCCAAAGGCCAAGATTGAGCCGACAGAGTCCAACTCGGAAAATGGAGGTGGTCCGTCCAATTCAATATTCGCACGAAACCTTGCCGGGTGTATTTCCACATTGAGCTCTCTACTAAGTGCATCAACAGACGCTAGGTTGAGAACGGAAATTGCGTTCATCATTTTTGGCGACACGACCGAAACGTCTGTGAATCGATGCGGATGGGAAGAGACAAACACTGGCGGTTCGGGGTCTCTTAAGTCGAGTGTGTTATTGAGGAAACTCGCCGCGTCCAATTGCCCGTTTGGCTCACTCATATCGAAGTGGAGGGTTTTCCTTCCGTGCTTAATTTCCAGCAATTGAGTTTGAGCGTCGAATTTAGTTTGCAGTCCAGCCAGTCTTGCTTCGTTCAAAAGTACAACAAAGCGGTCTTTTCTCAATGGTTTTGGATCTCGAGGGTCGAAACCGGAGTTAAAGCGGGCAAAGCCGAAAAGGCGGTCACCAGGAATGCCTTCACCCGCTCGCAGGTTTATGGTGCTTAGTGGTTCCGGGCTCAAACCTTTGATTGGGTAGCGGTTCATCCGGACAATGGTGAGTTTACTCATAATTGGGGTCCTGGCTTGTCGAGATATCCGTGTGGTGAGGCTAGCTAGCGCCCTCCTAGCGATCCTACATTGGAATCTTGGTTGAACGGCAAGAATTGGGCTTCGGCATAATCATGGATAAGCTCGGGTTGGAAATGCAATACCGTCGGTGCCTTGATTTGAAGAAACAGCGCGTTTGATTTCGAATTCCTTCTTCCTTTGCGCTTGATGAACCTGAGTGATCGAGAAGAAGAAATATATAGTAAAAGCATATTATTACTGGGATACGTTGATGTGTTGGCGATGATTTTGAGGTACGAACCTCAAAATTTTCTGGACTTGAGGTGCGTACCTCAAATAGCCTTATAGACATGCCGCGATTCGCACATCCTCGAATGACGGCGCAAAAAAAGGGAGGAATGGATGACTTACTCAAAACTGGCCTCGGCCAGCGCAATAGTCCTTGCCGCTACTACTCTTTCTACAAGGGCATATGCCGAAGACCTGACACTGTGTTGGGCAGCATGGGACCCGGCCAACGCTCTAGTTGAGCTTTCAAAAGAATTCGAAGCTGAGTCCGGCCATACTATGAACTTCGAGTTTGTGCCGTGGCCAAATTTTGCGGACCGGATGCTGAATGAGCTGAACTCTGGGGGTAAGCTCTGTGACCTGTTGATCGGAGATAGTCAGTGGATCGGCGGGGGCGCTGAAAACGGCCATTATGTAAAACTGAATGATTTCTTCGATGCCGAGAGCATCAGCATGGACGATTTCGCGCCGGCAACGGTTTACGCCTATTCGACATGGCCTAAAGGTACTCCGAACTACTACGCATTGCCCGCAATGGGGGATGCAAACGGCTGGTTCTATCGCAAGGACTGGTTCGAGAATCCGGACATCCAAGCTGCGTACAAGGAAGCAACAGGGCAAGATTTGCGTGAACCTCAGTCTCAGAAAGAATTGCTGCAAATCGCGCAGTTTTTCCAGGGTCGTGAGATCGATGGAAAGACGGTCTACGGTGCGGCGATCTTTACTGAGCGCGGTTCCGAAGGGATCACCATGGGTGTGACCGGAGCGCTCTATCCGTGGGGCTTCAAATATGAAAACACACCAGGATCCTACGATATGGAGGGTGCCGTAAACTCGCCCGAAGCAGTCGAAGCGCTAGAGTTTTACAAAGAATTCTACAAAACAGCGACACCCCCAGGATACACAAACTCCTACATGGGAGAGAGCTTGGACGCCTTTAAGTCCGGTCAGGTCGCCATGGCTATGAACTGGTTCGCGTTCTTCCCGGGTCTCTATGCCGATCCCAATACCGGTGGTGACAAGATCGACTTCTTCGTGAACCCACCACAAAATCAGGCAGGCTCGACACTGGGCGGACAAGGTATCTCTGTTGTCAGCTACTCTGACAAACAGGACGCCGCGCTTGAGTACATTAAGTGGTTCGCGCAGCCAGAAGTTCAGGCCAAATGGTGGGAACTAGGCGGCTACTCAGCACATAATTCAGTGCTGGAAGATCCTGGTTTCGTAGACAGCCAACCGTTCGCCGGTGACTTCCTGGAAGCAATGGCCGGGGTGCAGGATTTCTGGCAAGAGCCTGCCTACGCGGAACTGCTGCTGGCAATGCAGAAGCGCATCCACGACTACGTGGTTGCCGACCAAGGCACAGCTCAAGAAGCGCTTGATCTTCTGATCGAAGATTGGACGGAAGTCTTCGAAGACGAAGGCAAGCTTTAGTCCGGACACAGGCAGGAGCGGGTGCAAACCCGCTCTACCTTCACCCGTGAGTCCTAAACCAACAAGAACTGGCAAAGAGATGTCTGACAGGACCGTAGATCGCGTTGCGCAGGCAACGCCCGAGCGAGTTGCGCGAAAAATTCGGGGGTTATCCGACCGCGCGATCGCCTGGATATTCATCTCCCCAACGATATTTCTACTGCTGGCGATCAATATCTTCCCTTTGATCTGGACCATCCAACTGAGCTTTACCAACTACAAGGCCAACCGGATCGGGCGCGAGGTCAAAGATGTCGGGTTCAGGAATTACGAGCGCATCCTGACAGACTCGGACACATGGCTGAACATGCAGGCCACCGCACATTTCCTGTTCTGGACGATTTTTTTTCAAGTCCTGATCGGATTTACTCTGGCGTGGTTGATCAACAAGAAATTCAAGGGCAATGATCTTTGGACCACGATCATCGTGCTGCCGATGATGCTGTCCCCGGCCGTTGTCGGAAACTTCTGGAAGTTTCTCTATCAGCCTCAGATCGGCCTGTTTAACTACATCGTATCGTGGTTTACCGGCAAAGACCCGTCGAGCTTTGAGATGCTCGGGTCCGTAACGCTGGCGCCCTGGTCCATCGTGATTGTCGACACCTGGATGTGGACCCCCTTCGTGATGCTCATCTGTCTGGCCGGGCTGCGCAGTATTCCCGATTACATCTACGAGGCAGCTGAGATCGACAGGGCCAGCAAGCTGCGCCAGTTCTTTACGATTACCATCCCGATGGTCCTGCCATTCCTCATGTTGGCGGTGCTGTTTAGAGGGATCGAGAACTTCAAGATGTTCGATCTGGTGGTGCAACTGACGGGCGGCGGGCCAGGGTCTGTTACGGAGCTGACCTCCATCAATTTGAAGCGCGAAGCCTTTGAGAAATGGCGCACGGGTTATGCCTCGGCCTATGCGATCATCCTTTTCGTCACCGTGTTCGGCCTTGCGTCGATCTACGTCAAAGCCCTGAACAAGGTGAAACAGAGATGAGCAGTTTTTCCGTCACCGAACCTTCGAACCGTTCAAAGTGGATCGCCGGGTTTCTGGTTATCACCTATGCGCTGATCACGATGATCCCGCTGGTTTGGATTTTGCTAACTGGCTTCAAGTCTCCAGCCGACGCGATCAGCTATCCGCCCAAGGTTGTCTTTGACCCAACACTTGAAGGCTATGTCAATCTCTTCACCACTCGCACACGGCAGACGCAGGAGTTCCTGGAAGCCAACCCGCCACAGAACTGGGCCGATGAGATCGTCCGGCAATATGACATGGTTATTGTCGGGCCATCCAAGTTTGGCGAGCGTTTTATGAATTCGGTGATCATCGGGTTTGGATCGACGTTCCTAAGCATCTTCCTTGGCACCTTGGCTGCTTATGCATTCAGCCGTTTCAAGGTGCCGCTCAAGGATGACCTTCTGTTCTTCATCCTCAGTACGAGAATGATGCCCCCGGTTGCCGTTGCGATCCCAATCTTCCTGATGTTCAGAAACCTCGGTCTAAGCGACACGCATATGGGGATGATCCTTCTCTATACGGGTGTGAACATCTCGTTGGCTGTTTGGCTGCTGAAAGGGTTCATCGACGAAATCCCGCGAGAGTACGAGGAAGCGGCACTAATAGACGGCTACACCCGGTTTCAGGCGTTTTACAAAGTTGTACTGCCACAGGCTGCGACGGGTATCGCTTCGACAGCGATCTTCTGCCTTATCTTTGCATGGAACGAGTATGCGTTTGCCGTGTTGCTGACATCCGCGAATGCGCAGACCGCGCCGCCCTTTATTCCAACCATCATCGGGATCGGTGGGCTGGATTGGCCTGCAGTTGCGGCTGGTGCCACGATCTTCCTGATTCCGGTCATGATTTTCACCATCCTGATGCGCAAACACCTGCTGCGCGGGATCACATTCGGAGCGGTGCGCAAATGAGCGAGTTTCTATCAGGATTAATGCGTTTTCGCCGAGGCCCATGGGAGATGGTCGCGACCATCCTCATCGCGGTCGGCGTATTTATGCTGATGCAACCGTTCGTCCTTTGGGCGTTCACTTATTCCTTCATCGTTACGCTGATCGGAACTGTCATGTTCATCATCGTCAGCCATTTTCCGGAGTAGAAATGGCCCAGATCGTTGTCAAAAACGTAAAGAAGATGTTCGGCGATTTCACCGCTGTGCGGGAAAGCTCGTTCACGATTGAAGATGGTGAATTCTTCATGCTGCTTGGTCCATCGGGCTGCGGCAAAACAACGACGCTGAGGATGATCGCAGGCTTGGAGCTTCCAACATCGGGTGAGATCTATCTCGACGGCGAAGAAATCAGCCAGCGACCCCCATCAGAGCGAGACATTGCATTCGTGTTCCAGATGTTTGCGCTGTATCCCCACATGAACGTGCGCAAAAATATCAGCTACCCCCTGATATCGCAGGGCATGCCGCGTGCTGCTGTAAAAGCCAAAGTAGAAGAAGTCGCGGGAATTCTGGGGATCAACGACATCCTCGATAGCCCGGTAGGTGGACTGTCGGGTGGCGACCGGCAGCGCGTGGCGCTGGGCCGCGCGATCGTTCGCGAACCCAAGGCATTCATGATGGACGAACCGTTGGGTGCCTTAGATGCCGAGTTTCGAGAACACATGGCCGAAGAGTTACGCGCGCTTCATGACCGTATGGGCGCAACCACTGTTTACGTGACACACGACCAGTTGGAAGCCATGCAAATGGGCGACAAGATCGTAGTGATGAACAACGCTGTGATTGAGCAATTCGGCACACCTCAGGAAATCTACGACAAACCAGCCACAATGTTCGTTGCAGATTTTATCGGGTCCCCTTCCATGAACTTCCTGCCGTTTCAAGGAAAGGTCGCGCCTGACTCGGAAATGGTTCGACTAAATGGCCATGACGAAGCCGTGCCCAAACTGATGGAGGGGGCGGAAGGTGACTTAGTTTTTGGGGTTCGCCCTGAGCATGTTTTTCTATCGGATGCGAGCGCCTACAGAGCCAAGGTTCTGGCGACAGAATATTTGGGAACCACCCAGATCGTGACGCTGCAAAGCCCGAACGGAGAGCTGAAAGCCCGGATTGATGCGCGCGAAGTCGTAAATCCCGGCGAGACGGTGGGGTTAGAGTTCCGCTCACCCGCAGTAACACTGTTTGAAAAGGCCACCGGACGCGCGTTGAAGTCCGCTCTGAACGACGAGGTACTAAGTAATGGCTGAAGTCGTTTTAGAGAATATCTCGAAGTCATTCGGCGATCTAAAGGCGGTGGAGGATATCTCAATGACGATCCCCAACGGCGCCTTTGTGGTGCTATTGGGTCCAACGGGCGCGGGAAAGACAACGACGCTGAGATTGATATCCGGACTTGAGAAACTGGATTCTGGAACCGTTCGCATTGCTGGACGGGATGTTGGAATAGAAACGCCAGCCCAGCGCGATGTGGCCATGGTTTTCCAGCAATACTCACTGTACCCGCATATGACAGTGCGGGAGAACCTGTCTTTTCCTCTGAGGTCGCCGATCCTGAAGACGCCAGAGGATGAGATCAAGAGGAAGGTTAACGAAGTTGCGGACATCCTCCAGATTCCGCACAAGTTGAACAACAAAGCGACTGAACTGTCTGGCGGTGAAATGCAGCGCGTTTCAATTGGACGAGCGCTGGTGCGAGACCCCCAGATATTTCTGATGGATGAACCCCTCAGCTCTTTGGACGCCAAGCTTCGGGCGGATTTGCGGGTCGAATTAAAAAGAATTCAGGCGGATCTGGGATCGACCTTGCTATACGTGACCCATGATCAAGTCGAAGCCATGACAATGGCGACGCATATCGGCGTTTTGGAGAACGGCAGGCTGGTTCAGTACGGAACACCCCGGGACATCTATGAAAACCCCGGTAGCGTTTATGTCGCCAGCCGGTTGGGACTGCCACGGATCAACATTCTGCCTTCCGAGCTGTTCGGAGGTAATCACAAAGGTCCGCAGATAGGTCTTCGCCCGGAAAACATCATCGAAGGAGAAGGCAGCGAAGCGCGGGTAATACGCGCAGAGCATCTGGGGGATCAAACGCGGCTACACCTGGACCTGAACGGTCACCCGGTTGTGACCTTGATTGATGTACATCAGGATTATCCATCTGGAAAACTTATAAAAATCCGCCCACACAACCCGTTGTATTTTGACGCGTCCGGCGCGCGCGTGAATTAAGGAGCAAAAGCATGGCCCAGTTCCTCAACACCAAAGAAACCCTTGTAACAGAGGCGATTGACGGTCTTTTGGCCGCTTCTGGCGGCGCATTGACCCGATTGGACGGCTACCCGCATATCAAGGTGGTTTACCGTTCGGATTGGGACAAATCCAAGGTGGCATTGGTGTCTGGTGGCGGGTCTGGTCACGAACCTGCTCATGCTGGGTTTGTCGGGGTTGGCATGCTGACTGCGGCTGTGTGTGGAGAGGTGTTTGCATCGCCTTCGGTTGAGGCGGTTCTTGCGGGCATTCTGGCCGTGACCGGTGAGGCGGGGTGTTTGCTAATTGTGAAAAATTACACTGGTGATCGGTTGAACTTTGGGCTTGCGGCGGAACGCGCCCGCGCCTTGGGGCGCAAGGTTGAGATGGTGGTAGTCGATGATGACATCGCCTTGCCGGATCTGCCGCAGCCGCGTGGTGTGGCCGGGACCTTGTTCGTACACAAAATTGCAGGCGCGCTTGCGGAAGATGGCGCTGACCTGGACACAGTGACCAAGGCTGCAAAAAGCGTCATCGGTAAAGTGGTCAGTATCGGGATGAGCCTCGATACCTGCACCGTTCCGGGATCTCCGAAAGAGGACAGGATTGCACCGGGCAAAGCCGAGTTGGGCTTGGGAATCCATGGCGAACCGGGTGTTGAGCAGGTGGATTTTGCCAACGCGGTCACGGCTATGTCCACCGTCGTAGGAAAGTTAAAACAACGGATTAGCTCGGGGGAATGTGTTGCGTTGGTTAACAACCTCGGGTCTACAACCCCACTGGAAATGTCCGTGTTGACGCAAGCGTTATCCGAAACAGGGATGGCGCGTCACATTATCGGTCCTTCGCCAATGATGACATCTCTGGACATGCACGGATTCTCTGTTTCTGTCTTGCCCGTGAGCGAAGGCGAACTGTCGGCGCTTGAAGCTCCGGTAGCTCTCGTGGCATGGCCAGGCGTCAATTCTATTGATCCAATTCAAGTCGCGCCTTTGCCTGATGGCTTGACACCGATTGATCCTATTCCATCCAACAATCCCGCGACGAAGGAAACGATCACGCGATTGTCCGAATTGATGATAAATGCTGAGAAGGACCTGAATGAGTTAGATGCCAAGTCCGGCGATGGAGATACCGGCAGCACATTGGCAACTGCGGCCAGGGCTCTGCAGGGTAGTCTGGACCGAATGCCACTTGCGGATCTGACGCAACTTTTTCCGGCTTTGGGCAACGAACTCAGCCAAACAATGGGTGGTTCTTCAGGGGTCATTCTTGCCATCTTTTTCAATGCAGCAGGAGACGCCTGCGCCAGTGGCGCATCGATCCCGAAGTCTTTGGTGGAAGGTTTGAACCGCGTCAGCCAGGTTGGGGGCGCGAAGGTCGGCGACAGGACAATGATCGACGCGTTGGCACCCGCTTTGGACGCTCTGCCTTTGGGATTGGTCCAAGCTGCACATGCAGCGCGCGAAGGCGCGGACAGCACTGCAAATATTCACCGTGCCAAGGCCGGTCGGGCCGCTTATGTTCCCGAGGAAAACCTGATGGGAAACAACGACCCTGGCGCTGAAGCCGTCGCCTTGCTGTTCGAGGGGTTGGCGCGGGAGATTAAAGGCTGAACGACACGTGAAAGAGCAAAAACACAAACTAGAATTGGTGAACAAACCAACTGTGAATGACATTGCGCGTGTTGCGGGTGTCAGTCTGGCAACCGTTGATCGTGTCCTGAACAGACGGCCGGGCGTTCGTGCAGTGACTGTACAAAAGGTTCAACAGGCAATTAATGAGCTTGGCTATGTCCGCGACACCGCTGCAGCCAACCTTGCGAGAAAGCGTGTCTATAACTTCTTGTTTGTGCTGCCCGATAGCGACAACGAGTTTGTCGAAGCGCTCAGCAAGCAAATCGTAGACCAGTCGCGCGATCAGTTCATCGAGCGGACGCGTATGAAAATCCAACGTGTCGCTCCATTTGATCCCCAGGAAATTGTCGAAATCCTAGACGCCTTGGACATTCGGGAAGTCGATGGCGTCGCTGTCTTCGGTCCGGAAACACCGTCGGTACGTGATGCAGTGAAACGGGTCCGGGACAAAGGCGTTCCAGTCGTCGCGTTGGTGTCTGACCTGCCCAGCTCGGAGCGCGACCACTTCGTCGGAGTTGACAACGTGTCGGCTGGTCGGACTGCGGCACAGTTGATGGGGCGCTTTGTGCATCGCAAGGGAAAGTTGTTGGTCTTGACAGGCTCGCGCTTGGCACGGGATCATTTGGAACGACGGCAGGGTTTCGATCTGGTGATTGCCGAAGATTTTCCGCATCTCGAAGTTGTGGCGTCGGTCGAAGGTCGCGATGACCCTGAGCTGATCTACAAGATGATGCCCGAGATTTTTGAGACCTATCCAGATCTTGTCGGTATCTATTCTTCCGCTGCTGGCAACGCCGGTTTGATCCAGTTTCTGTCCGACAGCAAAATCAGCAAAGATCTGGTGATCATAGCCCATGAACTCACGCCGCTCAGCCGTGACGCACTGAGCCGTGGTACATTTGATGCGTTAATCTCGCAGGATTCAGGTCACTTGGTCCGATCCGCGGTCCGTCTGTTGCGCGCAACATCAGACAAGGTTCCGTTCAACAAGGCACAAGAACGTATTCGCATCGATATCTATCTGAAGGAAAATTTACCGCCATAGAGGCATCGGTTTTTGGGGAGGAGACATTATGGAAACGATTAAAGGCCCGGCGTTGTTTCTGGCACAGTTCGCCGGAGATGAAGCGCCTTTCAACTCGTGGGACACCATTACCAAATGGGCGGCGGATTGTGGGTACAGAGGCGTTCAGGTGCCCAGTTGGGACGGCCGGTTGTTTGATCTTGAAACCGCTGCCTCAAGCACGGATTACTGCGATGAATTCAAGGGCAAGGCCAAAGAGAACGGCGTGGAAGTGACGGAGTTGTCCACGCATCTTCAGGGCCAACTTGTTGCCGTGCATCCCGCATACGACGCAGCATTCGACGGCTTTGCTGCCGAAAGCGTCAGGGGAAACCCAAAAGCCCGGCAGGAGTGGGCCGTTGATCAGGTTAAGAAGGCGCTGTCAGCTTCCAAAAATTTAGGGATATCAGCGCACGCGACATTCTCTGGCGCGCTCGCATGGCCTTATGTTTACCCTTGGCCGCAACGTCCTGCTGGCCTTGTCGAAACAGCATTTGATGAGCTTGCCAGCCGTTGGGTCCCGATCCTGGATCACGCAGAAGACTGCGGAGTCGATGTTTGTTATGAAATCCATCCAGGCGAGGATCTGCATGATGGCGTGACCTATGAGATGTTCCTCGAACGGGCGGGCAATCATGCTCGGGCTTGTATGCTGTACGACCCGTCGCATTACGTTCTGCAGTGTCTCGACTACCTTGATAATATCGACATCTACAAAGACCGAATCCGGATGTTCCATGTCAAAGACGCCGAGTTCAACCCGACCGGTCGGCAGGGCGTCTATTCTGGTTATCAAAGCTGGGTTAACCGGGCAGGGCGTTTCCGCTCGCTTGGTGATGGTCAGGTCGACTTTGGGGCCGTTTTTTCGAAGATGGCTGCAAACGATTTTGACGGCTGGGCCGTGGTCGAGTGGGAGTGCTGCTTGAAACACCCAGAAGACGGAGCGCGCGAAGGTGCGCAATTCGTTTCTGACCACATTATCCGTGTCACAGAGAAAGCATTCGACGACTTTGCGGATGGCGGCAGCGATATGGCGGCCAATCGAAAAATGCTGGGGATAGACTGATGGTAACTGGACGCAGTGAAGTAAAATCAGGCCGCATTCGCCTTGGCATGGTTGGTGGCGGCACTGATGCTTTCATAGGAGGTGTGCATCGAATTGCGGCGCGCTTGGATGACAAGTTCGAGTTGGTCGCAGGTGCCTTGTCTTCAACGCCAGAAAAATCTCGAGAAAGCGGAGAAGCGTTGGGGCTCGAACGGGTCTATGACGACTTTAAGCAGATGGCGATCAGAGAAGCGCGTTTGAAATCGGGGATCGAAGCAGTCTCGATCGTCACGCCTAATCACGTTCATTACGCCGCAGCGCGAGAGTTCTTGAAGCGCGGTATTCACGTGATTTGCGACAAGCCCCTCACTTCGACCCTTGCGGATGCCAAGAAGCTCGTGAAGGCGGCGGAGAGTTCAGGCGCGCTGTTCATTCTAACCCATAACTACACCGGTTATCCAATGGTCAGGCAGGCGCGTGAGATGGTCGCCAACGGAGAGATTGGCAATATCCGCGTGGTTCAGGTTGAATATCCGCAGGACTGGTTGACCGAGCAGCAAGACTTTAAGCAAGCCGAATGGCGAACCGATCCTGAGCGTTCCGGAGCAGGGGGATCGACGGGTGACATCGGAACCCACGCCTACAATATCGCCTGCTTTGTGACAGGCTTGAAGGCGGAAAGCCTTGCGGCTGACTTGCAGGCCTTTGTGCCGGGGCGCAGGGTCGACGATAACGCACATGTCCTGCTGCGGTTCGACGGTGGCGCGCGCGGGATGCTGTGGTCGTCCCAAGTTGCCCCCGGCAACGAAAACGCACTGCGATTGCGTGTCTATGGTGAAAAAGGTGGGATCGAGTGGGCGCAGGAAGATCCAAACTATCTTTGGTTTACGCCCTATGGTGAGCCGAAACGACTGATCACCCGCAATGGGGCCGGAGCCGGGGACGCCGCCAACCGTCTGAGCAGGGTGCCTCCGGGCCATCCGGAAGGGTATCTGGAAGGTTTTGCAAATGTCTATAGTGAAGCTGCGGACGCCATAACAGCGTTTCGAAGTGGCAATTCAGCTGATCCATCGGTGATCTATCCCACTGTTCAGGATGGATTGAATGGTGTCAGGTTCGTTGCAGCTTGCGTGCAAAGTTCTGCAAGAAATGCGGCTTGGGTAAAGTTGGAGTAGCGCGACAGTCGCCTTGACACTGCGTCTTCCATGATTAATTTTATCAACTAAAATAAAACTCAAAGGATGGCGCCGAATGTATCTTGGATTGGATTTGGGAACGTCGGGACTCAGAGGCATTCTGATCGATGAATCCGGTCTCGTCGTCAGCGACGCAGAAGCTGGCATTTCTACATCGACGCCAAAACCCGGCTGGTCCGAGCAGAATCCGTCAGATTGGATTAGCGCTTGCTTAGAAGTCGTCGCGAATCTCCGTGCGGACAACGAACCGGCATTCGCAAAACTTCGCGGCATTGGTCTGAGCGGACACATGCATGGTGCCACTTTATTGGATGCCAGTGGAAGGGTTCTTAGGCCCTGCATTCTATGGAATGATACACGCTCGGCGGACGAGGCAAGTACACTCGACCAGATTCCACAGATGCGCACCATATCAGGAAACATCGTTTTTCCTGGCTTCACGGCCCCGAAACTGGAATGGGTGCGATCGCACGAGCCCGAGGTGTTCTCAAAAACAGCCAAGGTTCTATTGCCTAAAGACTATCTGCGGTTTTGGCTGACGGGTGAGTACATATCGGACATGTCAGACAGTGCCGGCACATCATGGTTGGACGTAGACAATCGTCAGTGGTCGGAAACGGCTTTGGGTTTGGGTCACATGCATGCCTCGCAGATGCCGCGTCTTGTCGAAGGGAACGAACCGGCTGGTGAGTTGAAAACTGAGCTGCGGCGGGCGTGGGGGCTTTCCAATCCTGTCGTTGTGGCAGGTGGCGCAGGTGACAATGCGGCCGCCGCGTGTGGCATCGGGAGCATTCGGGACGGCGCGGGTTTTGTATCTTTGGGAACGTCCGGAGTTCTTCTTGTTGCTCGGGATGCATATGCTCCGGCACCTGAAACTGCAGTACATTGCTTTTGCCACGCTGTTCCCGAAATGTGGATACAAATGGGGGTCATACTCTCGGCAACAAACAGTATGAATTGGTTGTCTCGCAATCTAAGTCAATCTGTGGAAAAACTGGCGTCGATGGTACCCGACAGTATAACCGGACCCTCCTCGATCGCGTTCCTACCGTACCTTTCAGGCGAGCGAACGCCGCATAACAACAGCCGTATCCGAGCAGCTTTCTTAGGCGTAGATGTCGCGTCGGGCCCCGCTGAACTGACACAATCTGTGATGGAAGGCGTCGCCTTTGCGATGCGGGACTGTCTTGAAGCCTTAAAAAGCACAGGAACCGTACCGACCAACTTGATGGCTGTTGGAGGAGGTGCACGATCCAGGTTCTGGTTGGAAACAATGGCGACCGTATTGCAAGTGCCGTTGGGCTTGCCAAAAGGCAGTGATTTCGGAGCGGCGATGGGCGCAGCGCGCCTCGCTATCTGCGCGGCCAACAACGCAAACCTTGGGGACATCATGACACCGCCCAAAATTCAGGAAGTTATCGATCCACGTAACGATCTGGCCGAACACTATGAAAAGGAATATGGGCGATATCGACAGTATTACATGGCGCTGGCGCCCTTGGCGGCAGGATGACGCCTGCAATGGAATATTCTTCTCGGGTCGAGACGGTTATGCTGATCGATGGCGATATGCGGGCATCGGTGCTGAACTACGGGGCAATCACTCAAAGTTGGTGGTTCAAGGATATACCGCTTATTTTGGGGTTTGATAATCCAATCAAGTACTTACTCGATACAAGTTATGTGGGCGCAGTTGTAGGTCGTGTTGCGAACCGGATCGGCGGCGCGCGGTTCGAGTTGGCAGGCACACGTTTTGGGCTTAGCGCCAATGAGGGTAAGAATAGTCTGCATGGCGGGGCTGAGGGGCTTTCCAAACAATTCTGGAACCTTAGACAGACCGCACCGAACGAAGTGGTATTGCACTACCTTTCACACGACGGGGAAAGCGGTTTTCCTGCGAATGTCCGGTTCGAGGTCAGCGTCACGCTGCGGTACCCACGGTTGACCTATATATTAAAAGGTTATCCTGACCGTCCTACGCCGATCAGCCTAACGCAGCATAACTATTATTCGTTGGGCAGCTCAAAAGGTGTCGACGCACACAAGCTGGAACTGGCCTCTGTCCGCTACTTGGAACTAGACGAACAAGGAGTTCCGTCCGGTGCGGTGTGTTCGACCAAGAACGGCGAACTTGATTTCTCTGCGCCCAGATCGATCGGGCATGTTCCAAAGGCCATAGACCACTATTTCTGCTTTGACCTGAATCGCGATCCAACTGGTCCGATCGCGAAGTTCACCGCACCGTCTGGTCTTTCTCTGACTGCATATTCTGACCAACCCGGAGTACAGGTCTATTCGGGTGCCCAATTGGCGAAGCCGCTAAGCGGTTCGGCTGGTTTGTGCATCGAACCCTCCGGATATCCGAATGCGCCCAACATACCCTCGTTTCCTTCGATCATATGCACCTACGAGAAACCGTACAGGCAGGTGCTCACGCTCGAGATTTCGGAAGATGGCAATGAGAGCTAGGTTAGTCATTTCCACCATTGGCTTTTTGATTGCCGGCAATGGCGCCAATGCTCAGGAGCTTGGGCCACCTCCAACTTTCCTAGAACCTGATTTCGACCGCGTTGAACTAGGACAGTTGCTATTCTACGACCCGATTTTGTCCGGCAACAAGAACATCAGTTGCGCGACATGCCATCACCCGAGGTTTGGCACTTCGGACGGCCTTTCGTTAGGAATCGGGGAAGGCGGGATTGGCCTGGCTGCTGAACGCAGGCTGGATCCCCAGAATACGCCGGAGCAACGCATCCCCCGTAATTCACCGGCGCTTTGGAATCTTGGTGCGACAGAGTTTACGACGTTTTTTCATGATGGGCGCCTTGAGGCCGATCCATCACAACCCAACGGGATTAGAACACCTTTGGGGACACATATGCGGTCCGGTTTCCAATCGGCATTAGCGGCGCAGGCGATGTTCCCGGTTCTTTCACCAGACGAAATGGCTGGTCATTACTCGGAAAATGACGTCAGCAAGGCAGTTCGACTCGGGCTTTTGACACAGCAAGGCGGCGCGTGGGATCTGATTGCAGCACGTGTTGCCGCTATCCCAGAATACAAGCAGCGGTTTGAAGCCATTACGCCGGGTGGTGAGATATCTTTCACGGCCATAGCAAATGTGATCGCAGATTTCATCGCGTTCGAATGGCGCGCAGATAACAGTCCTTTTGATCGCGCGATGCGAGGTGAGGGCACACTATCCGAAGACGCCGAACTTGGCATGAACCTGTTTTATGGAGAGGCGGGGTGTAGCGCATGCCACGTGGGATGGTTCCAAACAGATCACAAGTTTCATTCGATCGCTCTTCCGCAAATCGGGCCCGGAAAGGCCGCTCGATTTGAGAACCATGTCAGAGATGATGGTCGTCTTCGCGTCACGGGTAACTCCGAGGACGCGTTTGCCTTTCGTACGCCATCGCTCCGCAATGTGACGCTAACCGCTCCTTACGGGCACAATGGAGCATTTGCACGGCTGGAGGATATCGTACGCCACCATCTGGATTCGGTTTCTTCTTTGCGAAGCTACACTACTGAAATGGCTTATTTGCCAGATTTTCCGGGTTCTGAAGACGAAACTCCGCTGCTGGATCAGCAACATCTAGATGCCATAGCCAAAAGCAACGGTTTACCGAAGGTTGTTCTAACGGATAATGAGATCGACGCGTTATTGAGCTTTCTGGCAAGCCTTGAAGACCCTGCTCAGAGGTTGGGCGTTCCTGCCTTTGTTCCAAGCGGTCTGCCGGTAGATCAATAGTCACCTGTGCATTTCAACGATCTGGTTCGGCACGACCTCCTGCCACGCACCGACTTCTCCGTCCGGCCATATAACTCGTAACTGTACTTGGGTCTCGGCCCCCAAGCCGAAATGATGATAGCCGGCCGTGCCTCCTACATGTCCGCCGCCAATGGTAATTTCGCGGGTCTGTAATCCCCGCCTGGTTCGAACCTCGACAAATCCGCCTACCGCTGCCCAATTGAATTTGTCCTGAGTAACTTCTACCAACAGCCAATTGTCACCTGCTGACATATTCTGGTTGACCTCAAGTTTTGATCCACGGTTTACGACCACCAGATCGAGCCGCCCATCGTTGTTCAGATCCGCAAGCGCTGCGCCGCGAGACTTCGCTATCGACGCAACACCAGCCTCTGCCGAAGCTTCGATAAACTGACCTTCCGAATCCTGAACCAAAAGGTTGTTCGGGTCGTTCAGTGCTGCATCGGGCATTTGCTCGACATTGCCTTTGGCGACGAAGATGTCGTCTCTGCCGTCATTGTTGACGTCTCCAAACTGCGCGTGCCAACCGGTCGACGGCCTTCCGTCATTGCCGACATGCGGCCTGTGGGCAGTCGTGCCTTTTTCATAAGTTGCATCGCGCCACGTCGGGCCGCCGGTATCGGGGTCAAAAATTTGGAGTTTTTGGTCACCCATCGAAGTCAAGTAAACCTCAGGAAAGCCGTCTCCGGTCAGATCGCGAGAGGCAATTCCCATGCCCCAGATCGAATAGGGCAGCCATCCGTCTTCGGGCGAATACAATCGGGGCTCTGGCTCCATGGCCCATAGTTGCTCTTGCCCGCCACGAACATAATAGTGGCGGTCGTTGCTGATACGGAGGTCAGCACGTCCGGTTCGCGCCCAGTCTGAAAACAAAATGGAAAGCGAGCAATATCCCGGTTTCAGATGCTGGGGTTGGCCATAACTGTTCCCGTTCGGGCGATAGAGTAGGGTTGGCCCGCAGGATTCAAACGGACCTTCTGGATCGAAGCGATCCACGTAAGTTCCAAACGCCAGAGTCGGCATAGACTGGCCTTCTTCCCAAGTGGCTGAAAACCCTGTGGTCCAGTGATCTTCGGATTGGAACTCGATGTTATCGAAGGGACGAAACTGACAATCCGACTGCCCTTGAAGCAGCACATCTTCGCCAACGCGCAAAATGGCCAGGTCAGTCAAGCCATCGCCGTTAATGTCTAATGGGTAAGCACCGGTTACTCCCGTCAAGAACAGTGGATCCGGCGTTTCAATCCGAAAAGAAATCTCGCCCTGAGAGGTGTTTTTGAACAGCTGAGATCGATTGGATCCGCCCGCGACGAACAATTCGGGAAACGTGTCGCCGTCACAGTCGAAAACTGCTACGCCACCACCCACAAAATGCTCCCAACCGCCGTCGTAGATATGTGCAGGTACATCTATTACTTTGAATTGCGGTTGAGTGCCCGCTTCGGCAGCCGTGGCAAGAAAGAGTAATGCCGCAAGTTCAGGACGCATTCGCCGCAAGCTCCTTCACCTTCAGGATCGAGACTTGTTCGATCCCATAGGCGGCCGCACCTTTGGCCCACATCAGATCACCCCAGTGATGCACTTTGATTTCAGGCAAGGGTGCGTCGACATTCACAACACCATTTCGAATGCGCGTCATAACTTCGGCTGAGCAAAGGTGTTCAAAACTCATTTGCGCGCCCGATACAATAATGCACTGGGGATCGAACAGATTAATCAGATTGGATACCCCAAGCCCGAACATCTGTCCTGCACGCGCTAGAACCGAGGCGGCTCTATCATCACCGGAATTGGCACGAGCGTGGATATCCGAGACCGTTTGCATATTATCGGCGTGACCTGTGACAGTCATTTCCCGGATCAGGGCGTAGTCCCCCACATAGGCTTCCAGACACCCCCGTTGTCCACATTGGCATAATGCGCCATCGAGTTGCACCTTAGTATGCCCAAATTCGGCCCCGCACCCTCTTTCCCCGCGATAAAGTCGGCCGTCCAGAACGATGCCAAGCCCAACACCATGTTCGATCGTGACGACAAGGAAATTCTTCAACCCGTTGCCTAGCCCAGAAAGCTGTTCAGCCTTTGCGACAAGGTTCGCGTCGTTTTCCACGAATGCAGGGCAGGGGAGTTCTTTCGCAAGTAAAGGGCTGAAGTCAATGTTTCTTTCAGTTACCGAGGATGACCAGTGGACAAAGTTCCTTGCCGCATCAATCTGCCCGGCCAATCCGATTGAAACGCCAGCCAAGTGTCCGATTGAAAGACCGACCCGTTGGCACGTAACTTCAAGGGCTTCGCGAATAGTCGATATAAGGTTCGTCGGCGACATTCGGGCGTCTTCAAGCGGGACGTTGTGCGACGTCACCTCGTTGCCTTCAAAATCCACCAATATGACCGAGATCACCTGACGAGCAATCTTCAGGCCCGCAACAAGAATGGATTGGCCATCCAATTGCAGCAAAACTCTGGGCCGCCCTCTTTTTCCAGACTTTGACTGAGCTTCGCCTTCGGTTTCCTTGATCAGCCCTGCCGAGATCAGATCAGCCGTCGCTGAAGTGATCGTGGCAGGACTGGTCTCCAAGGCGGATGCGATATCAATCCGCGATACGGATCCATTGCTTCTGATCTGTTCCAACACCCGCAGGCGGGTCGCGTTTCGTTGGTCCAAAGAAACTACAGACGCTTTGCTTTTCAGCATCTTGCCCTCGCGAATCTTACCTTTGGTTCAATCTATTTGAATTTTGGTGTGTCTTATAGACTAAATATTTTACCGACTGAAATAAATGTGTTATTTAAAACTGTAAGAGCCGCGAATCGAGTTGAGATGGCTCTGCTTATGGGAGGAAATCATGAAAAAAATTCTCAGCTTTTCAGCTGTAGCCACGCTGCTGGCCTCGACTGCGTTCGCAGAGCCGGTAGTCGGCGTAAGCTGGTCCAACTTTCAGGAAGAGCGCTGGAAGACAGACGAAGCCGCGATCAAATCGGCGCTAGAAGCCGGCGGTGCCGAGTATATCTCGGCCGATGCGCAATCGTCTTCGGCCAAACAGCTTTCGGATATCGAAAGCCTGATTGCGCAAGGCGTGGATGCACTCATTATTCTCGCGCAGGACGCGCAGGCGATTGGACCGGCGGTTCAGGCTGCCGCTGACGAAGGCATCCCGGTCATTGCCTATGACCGTCTGATCGAGGACGACCGAGCATTTTATCTGACCTTCGACAACGTGGAAGTCGGCAGAATGCAGGCTCGGGCTGTCTTTGAGGCCATGCCAAAAGGCAACTACGTGATGATCAAAGGCTCTCCTACTGATCCGAACGCAGATTTCCTGCGCGGGGGTCAGCAAGAGATCATCGGAGCAGCCGTCGACAGCGGTGACATTGTAATTGTTGGTGAAGCCTACACAGATGGTTGGTTGCCCGCGAACGCGCAGCGGAACATGGAACAAATCCTGACCGCGAACGAGAACAACGTGGATGCAGTCGTTGCGTCGAATGACGGTACTGCAGGCGGTGTTGTTGCGGCCCTAACAGCACAGGGTATGGAAGGCATTCCGGTGTCAGGTCAGGATGGCGACCACGCAGCGTTGAACCGCGTTGCGCTGGGCACTCAAACCGTTTCGGTATGGAAGGACGCTCGTGAACTCGGAAAGGCCGCTGGCGAAATCGCAGTCGCACTGAGCGGAGGGACAAGCCCTGCTGATGTCGAAGGTGCAGTTAGTTGGACATCACCGGGTGGCACCGAGATGAACTCGGTCTTCCTCGCACCCGTTCCGATCACCAAGGACAACCTATCCGTTGTTGTGGACGCTGGATGGATCCCATTGGAAGATCTGTGTCAGGGCGTTGAAAACGGACCTGCTCCCTGCAACTAAACTTCAAAGTCCCTGGCCCCGTCTGGGCCGGGGACTATTGCTGAATGTGAAAGATCGGAAATGACCGAAACTTCGTCTCAGCCGGTACCTGAAAAAGCGAAACCCAGCCTGTTCCAGCAACTGGAACTGGATATGCGGCTTTTGGGAATGATCGGCGCGTTTGTCATCCTGTGCATCGGGTTCAACATCTTCACAGATGGAAGGTTCCTGACGCCGCGCAATCTATTCAACCTGTCCATCCAGACAGTTTCGGTCGCCATTATGGCATGTGGGATGGTGTTCATTATCGTCACGCGACACATCGACTTGTCGGTAGGAGCGCTGCTGGCAACTACCTCGGCTGTGATGGCAATGACGCAAACTGAGCTTTTGCCGCAAGTACTTGGGATGGGTTTGAACAATCCAGCAACCTGGGCGATCACCATTGTTGTTGGGCTGTTTGTCGGCACGCTGATTGGTGCGTTTCATGGCTGGATGGTCGGATACCTGACGATACCAGCCTTCATCGTCACGCTTGGTGGATTTCTGGTTTGGCGAAACGTGGCTTGGTATTTGACCAGCGGTCAGACGATTGGTCCTCTGGATAGTACATTCTTGATGTTTGGCGGGACCAACGGGACATTGGGAACGACGACAAGCTGGCTGTTCGGCTTGTTTGCTACCGCAATCGCGATCTGGGCTTTGTGGAGCAGTCGTCGCGCAAAGGCGGCACATGGATTCCCCGTCAAACCTGTCTGGGCCGAAGCCACTCTGGCCGGGATAATCGCAATCGCCATCCTTGGGTACGTTTACATCGTAAACAGCTACGCCATACCGACGCGCCGACTGCAACGTATGTTCGAAGCACGCGGAGAGACAATGCCAGAGGGGCTAGTTGTAGGATACGGCATACCGATTTCTGTACTCATCCTAATCATCGTGGCTGTCACGCTGACAATTGTGGCGCGAAAAACCCGGTTTGGTCGGTACATCTTTGCCACTGGCGGCAACCCGGATGCGGCAGAGCTTTCGGGTATCAACACTCGGCTGCTGACCGTGAAAATCTTCGCTTTGATGGGTTTCTTGTGCGCGGTGTCCGCGGTGGTCGCCTCGGCTCGCTTGGCGAACCATTCGAACGACATTGGTACGCTCGACGAACTTCGGGTCATAGCAGCTGCAGTGATCGGAGGAACCGCATTGTCAGGCGGCATCGGCACTATCTATGGCGCGATCCTGGGTGCATTGATCATGCAGGCGCTGCAATCGGGCATGGCAATGGTTGGCGTTGACGCGCCGTTTCAGAACATCGTCGTCGGCAGCGTCCTCGTGTTGGCCGTCTATATCGACATCGTTTACCGCAAGCGACTGGGGGCAAAGTGATGCAAGCTCAGGATACGCAGAAAAAACCTTCTGGCACTGGGCGCGGTTCAGGCGCGCCGCCATTGGTCGAGATGCGCGATATTTCGATTTCCTTCGGTGGGATCAAGGCCGTCGACCATGTGTCGGTCGATCTCTATCCGGGTGAAGTCGTTGGCCTGCTTGGCCACAACGGGGCCGGAAAGTCCACGTTGATCAAGGTATTGTCCGGCGCCTATCAGATGGACCACGGCGAGATTCTGATCGATGGCAAGCCGGTCGAGATTGGCAATCCCCGTGACGCCCGGGCGAACAATATCGAAACGATATATCAGACGCTCGCCTTGGCCGACAATCTGGACGCGACATCAAACCTGTTCCTGGGGCGCGAGATGACGACGCCTTTTGGCTTGGTCAACGACGCAGCCATGGAGGCCGAGTGCCGAAAGATCATGGCGCAGCTCAATCCGAACTTTCAAAAGTTCAATGATCCCGTTTCCGCATTATCCGGCGGTCAAAGGCAATCGGTGGCCATCGCGCGCGCGGTCTATTTCAACGCCCGTATCCTGATCATGGATGAACCCACAGCAGCGCTTGGGCCACATGAAACTCAGATGGTGGCGGATCTGATCCACCAGCTAAAGGCGCAAGGCATCGGGATATTTCTGATCGATCACGACGTGCATGCCGTCATGGAACTGTGCGACCGCGCATCGGTCATGAAGAACGGAAAACTGGTTGGGACGGTCGATATCGCAGATGTAACTGATGACGATCTATTGTCGATGATCATTCTCGGCAAGCAGCCAGCACAAAAAGCAGAGTAGGGGGCAGAAATGCCAAGTGGATTTTTTGAAGGGATCGAGAAGGTCCAGTTTGAAGGCGTGGACAGCAAGAACCCGTTGGCCTTTCGTCACTACGACCCGGATGAAATCATTATGGGCAAGCGTATGGAGGACCATCTGCGGTTTGCTGTGGCCTGGTGGCATTCATTCGCGTGGGAGGGCGGAGACCCCTTTGGTGGACCTACGTTCGAACGCCCATGGTATCCTCAGGACGATATGGACCGGGCCCGTCAGAAGGCAGATATTGCGTTCGAATTGTTTGAGCTTTTGGGGCAGCCATTCTTTTGCTGGCACGACGCTGACATCCGGCCCGAACAGGGAAATTTTGCCGATAACCTGCGCACATTGGAAGATATCACCGATTATATCGGTGAAAAGATGCAGGTGTCTGGCACCAAGCTGCTTTGGGGCACGGCCAATATGTTCAGCCATCGTCGCTGGATGTCTGGTGCCAGTACCAATCCTGATCCCGACGTTTTTGCGTTTGCAGCTGCGACAGTGAAATCCTGCATGGATGCGACCCATAAGCTCGGCGGAGAAAACTACGTTCTATGGGGTGGCCGAGAAGGCTATGAAACCCTATTGAACACGGATTTGAAATCCGAATTGGACCACATGGGCCGTTTTTTGAACATGGTCGTTGAATACAAACACAAGATTGGGTTCAAAGGAACTATTCTCGTGGAGCCCAAGCCTCAGGAGCCGTCCAAACACCAATACGACTACGACGCCGCGACTTGTATTGGATTTCTCAGGAAGTACGGGTTGGAGGACGAGGTCAAGTTGAACCTGGAGCAGGGGCATGCGATCCTGGCCGGACACAGTTTCGAGCATGAAATTGCGGTTGCCGCTGCCGAAGGGATGCTTGGCTCGATCGACATGAACCGAAACGATTACCAATCCGGGTGGGATACGGACCAGTTCCCGAATAACACGCCAGAGGTTGCTTTGGCATATTACTACATCCTGAAAGCTGGTGGCTTTACAACTGGGGGCACAAATTTTGACGCCAAAATTCGTCGGCAATCGCTTGATGCAAAAGATCTTGTTGCAGCCCATGTCGGCGGAATGGACATTTGTGCACGAGGCTTGAAAGCTGCGGCTGCTATGATTGAAGACGGTGGCTTGGAGGACGCGCTGACGGAACGGTATTCCGGTTGGAACACGCCGAAAGCAGTTTCTATGTTGGGTAGCAGTCTGGAAGAGATTTCTGCCCGGGTTCTGCAGGAAAATACCAACCCGAAACCACAATCTGGGCGTCAGGAGATTCTGGAGAATTATGTGAACAGGTTTGTGTGACCAAGGAAAACTGCAATTGGGGAACTGTCAAAAGAATCTTGTCAGAAGAGCTTTGCTTGGGCGGGGTAGGGGTGTTGCGTAGCTTTTGCCCATGACCAGACCTGCATCTTTCAAATACTATAACAACCGGTTCTGAGATCATCCGCTTGACCGTGATGCTGTACATCCGATTCCCGCTCTCGCTTCGGAATGCCGTAGATCTGTTGCACGAGCGAGGCATCGACCTGAGTCAAGAAACCGACTGCTACTGTTGGGACAGGTTCGGTCCGATGTTTGCCTCTGAGATCCGAAGAATGCGGATGCAACAACTGCGCGCACTCTCGATATGGAAGTGGCACGCCGACGAGATTTTGTGGAGGTGAATGGCAAGAGACATTGCCTCTGGCGGGTTGTTGATCACGAAGGCGAGGTGCTGGAAACCGTTGTCACCAAACGCCCAAACGAGTAGCCGCTTATTTCGGGATCAAGATCAGTGGTTTTGGGACTGGGTAAACAGCCTACTGTATTCACTGCAGTGATCAGTCACCATTTAGTGCGAACAAAGGATTACAGCGGGCATTGACGCTTAGCTATCGTCGGACAAGCGCCAGATGTCTTGCTCTCCAAACCCACGGATTGTTCGCGCGCCGACATTCTCAAGGTCAAACTGATCTTTGAGGACCTGCGCGACTTCGTCCTGGACTGAAATCTGCATCGGGTCAGAGAATTCCTGAAGTCTGGAGGCCAGATTCACAGCCGGACCAAAGATATCGTACACATACTTCTGGATGCCAACGACCGACCCGACGACCGATCCCGTGGCCAGTCCAATTCTGCACCGCCACTGATGCGGATGGCTAAGGTTTCGGCGGGTCAAATAGCGTACGAAACGAATGGCTGTGTTTGCGATTGCCTTGGCGTGATCCGGAGTCGGATCGGGCAGACCAGCGACGGTGATATATGCGTCTCCGATTGTCTTGATCCGTTCGCAACCGAATTGCTCACCTATGCGATCAAACGCGCTGTAAATATCGTTCAGCTCAGTGACGGTGACGCTTGGGTCCTGCGAGGCGACCATATCCGTGAACCCCACGAAATCGAGCATCAGGACGGAGACGGGATCATAGAGTTGTGGCGTAACCACGCCGAAAGTCTTGTACTCTTCGTAGACCGACCGGGGCATCAGATTTAGCAGCAGTTTTTCAACCTGCTCCTTTTCCCGCTTCAACTCGCGGGTGTTCCGTTCCACCATCATCGAATAGGAGTCGATCATGGACTCCAGCTCTTTGATGCGGGTGATGTTCTGACATACCAGAACCAGCACATCGTCATGCGCGACCGTGAAATCGAGTGCGATCACCAGTGTGCGGCGTTTCTTTTTGAAGGTGATTTCTGATGTATGTCGCCCGGTGCCGGACAGGCTTGTTTGCACTGTGTCGATATCCAGATCAGGAAAGAGCTGCTGCAATTGGTCTGAAGGGCCATCGGCACTGAACCACTCGTCAAACGTATCATTGCGGAACCCAAACTTCAGCGATTGACGGTCCAGTAGGGCAACGCCCACACCAATCGCGCGAAGGAGCTGTTCATTGATGGCTTCGATGGTCATGATTTATCCAACAATCAAGGGACGACGTTTACTGAATTCCGCGACCACGATATCGATGTCCTCGGCATCCACGCCGTGTCTTTGCAAAGCGTCACGGAGCACGACCTCCAATTCGTCGAAATGGTCATCGGTAATTGCGAGATGAGAGTGTAACTGGCGCAGTTGATTGTCGGTGTAGGAGGCCGGACCGCCAAGGAGCGATGCTATGAACTTGGTCTGATGGTCGACCATGCGGCTCATATCCACGTTGTCGAAGAAGGGTCCAACCTCGTCATTGTCCAGCAGGATGTCATAGAACGAGAACACGATCTTGCTGATCTGTGAAAACCCACCGTATTTTTCATAAAGTGTGCGCTCGGCCATAACAAAATCCCCCTTAAACAAACTAATACCAAGAAAATGGTGGATCGACTACACCGGGTAATCTTCATCGTTCTTTGACGGTTGGGTCAAAGAACGATGAGCCAGTGATTCACGATCTCAGCCACGCTGCATGACAATTTCAGCGTACTCGGATGAGATGCAAAGTGTGTCATTGCCTGAGATATCGAACTTCTCGATCAGGGCCATGATATCGCGCTGCAGCGCCTCTTGTCCCGGTGCGTCCAGTGCATCGAAGGCCTTTTGCATCGGACCATAGAAAGTCCGAAAATACTCTAGGAAGTGTTCGGCTGAACGGTAGCGGAACATGAAGTTCTTGCGTCGGAACGAAACGATGGTGCTGTGCGATCCGAAGGATTCTTCAATCCAGTCCCGGCTGCCCCACAAAGCCGGAGAGCTTACGCCAGCAGGCGGAGGCACATGTTTACCGATCGTTTTGAACAGAAGGCCGATGAAGCTGTCCGGCGTCCAGTTGGCCAGACCAATCTTGCCGCCGCGTTTGACGACCCGTTGCAGCTCTGCTGCTGATTGTTGTTGGTTCGGTGTAAACATCACGCCGAACGTCGAAACCACCGCGTCGCAGGATTGATCATCGAAAGGCAGGTTTTCGGCGTCGGCAACCTTGTAGGTCACGAACAGACCTTCCGCTTTGGCGCGCTGGCTACTAGCGTCCAGCAGGGCTTCTACATAGTCGGTCGATGTAACATCACAAAAGCGCCGGGCGAAGGCCAAGGTGGCATTACCATTCCCGGCGGCGACATCCAGTACCTTGGAACCAGGCATCAGATCCATGCTTTCAGCCAGTTCTTCACCCGTAATTTGAAGGGTGACACCCACTTTGCTGTAGTCGCCGGAGCCCCAGGCGACGTTTTGCTTTGCTTTGATTGCCGCAAAGTCTGTGGTGGCGTTGATCGATGTTTGAATGCCCATGATATTGCTCCTTTTGATGTAGCAGTGGTTTGATGAAGGCCGCATTGCTAAATGCGGCCCCGGTCAGGCAGCTTGACGTTCTGGCCAGCTGACAGTTTCAACGGGCCGCTCCACATTGGCCACGTGTTCGAAAATCCTTGAGTTGATCCATTCGGGCTGGAAGACCGGCGCCATATGACCCAGCTCGGGCAGCAACGCGATCCGCGCATTGGGCAAAGCCTTCGCGATCTCGACCGAGACGTGCTGCGCAATCTCAGGTGACTCCAAACCAGTCATTACCAACGTCGGTATCTCAAGCTTGGACAGGTCCTTCAGTTGCCAGGTTTCAGCAAAACCTATTGCAAAATCCGACATGACTGATGGGATCATCCCAATGAACCGGTCCTGGGCCTGCGCGGGCAGCGAGTTCCAAAACCCCTTCTCGTTCCAGAAATCCAAAAAGTGATGCATACCAGCAGCGGCATCGCCATCCGCTGCTGCGGCGCTCACCACACCCGCGAGAAGCTGGATTTGCCCGAACAGTTTCTTGCTGACCTCATTGCCAGCCTTCAGAAAATGAAAGGCTGCAGGCTCATATACCGTCAGGCTTTTGACAAGATCAGGACGCATCAACGCGATCTTGATGGCAATACCTCCGCCGTTGGAATGACCAACAAGATGAACGGGGCGTCCCAGCGCTTCGATTTCGCGGATTACCGGTATGGCAGAAAACGCCGCACCGTTTTGAGAGTTATCTCCAGTCAACGGGCTACGACCGTACCCGGGAAGATCAACAGCGTGAACACTAAAGCGACCTTCCAGATCCGCCGCCAGTTGGTTCCATTGCCCACTATTGGACGCCGAAGAATGCAACGCAAAAATAGGTGCGTTAATCATTTCAGTAGTTCTAAAAGAAATAGTCATCGTTCTTACCCAATCGCACTTAAGATGGGCAATAACTGACCTTTCTATGTTTCATTGTGATGTCTGGAAGCGGTGCCAAGTGTTTCAGTTGTTGCTCTGTGAAGCAGGTCACACAACTTGCTATCCGGCTCAAAAACAAACAGGTTTATCGGCCGGTACTTGGCTGAGTTGGCACCTATTGAAACAATTGAAACACGCGATGCTGATTTTGAAATGGCATTGAAACAATGGTATCCTAAAAATTCAGGATGACGATGGGCATGGCGAACGAATTTGAAGAAATCGAGAAGGCGAGGGACCTTCTTCGTGATGCGATCGAATCTCTCAAAGAAGGGTTCGCCCTCTATGATGATGATCGCCGCCTTGTCCTATTCAACCAACGATATGCCGAGATGAACAAGGGGGTCGCCGACCTGCTGCAACCCGGACTGGACTGGGAAATCCTGATGCGCGAGACGGCACGCCGCGGGATATATGCGGACGCCATCGGCAATGAACAGCAGTGGGTTTCGGACCGGTTGGCCAACGGGGTCGAGTTCATCCAAGACTTTGAGCTGACGGAAACGGATGGGCGCACCTATCTGGTTTCTGTTCATCCCACCAAGTTCGGCGGATTTGTCGTCACGCGTGAGGATATCACCGAACGCAAACAAGCCGAGGTCGAAGAGCGCGACGGCGATCTATTGATCCGAAAGGTGCTGGATGCCAGTTCGGCAATCGTAACTATGGCGCGGATTGGTGATGGTCAGATACTGTATCGCACGCCTGCTGCGCTGCAGATGTTCGGACCTTCCAAATCCGCAAAACAACATTATCAAAAGCCGGAAGAGCGCGCGGATTTTGTAACCCAGCTTTTGGCCGATGGTCGTGTCGATGACTACAAGCTCGACTTGATTAATGCGGCTGGCAAAACCTTCCCTGCGTCGATTTCGTCTCAATTGATCGATTACAAAGGCGAAGAAGTCATCGTGACCAGCGTGATCGATCTAACCGTCCAGAAAGAGGCTGATGCCCTGATCCGTCAGGTCATGGAGGCTTATCCAGCAGCCATCAACATGACGCATGCCGACACCGGAGAGGTGCTGTTTGCTACGCCCGAGATAAAGGCGCTGTTTGGTGAAGCAGAAAGTTCGAAATCCTACTATGCGGACCCGAATGAGCGCCAACGGTACCTGAAAGACCTCCGGCAAGCGGGGGCGCTTAAGGATCGACGTATGGAGTTCGTCGATGCAAGCGGACGAAAGTTCTGGGGGGCGGATTCTTCACGGCTGATCGAGTTCAACGGTGAAGAAGTAATCGTTTCCAATACCCGCGATCTGACCGATGAATTGGCCATTGAGGCTGAGCTTGAAAAGCAACGAGAGCTGCTGTTCCAGAACGAAAAGATGTCTGCGCTTGGCGAACTACTCGCCGGTGTGGCGCATGAGCTTAACAATCCATTGTCGGTTGTTGTGGGTCATTCGTTGATGTTGAAGGAAGAAATTTCTGACCCCGATCTCGGTGTCAGGATTAAAAAAATCGGCAATGCTGCAGAACGCTGCGCGAAGATTGTAAAGACCTTTCTGGCGATGGCGCGTCAGCAGCCCAGCAAGATCGAGCAGGTTGATGTTCCCAGCCTGATCGAAACAGCTGCGGATGTCGCCGGGTACGGTAGCTCATCAGGCGAAATTCGCATTGAGCAAAGTGTGCCAGCAGACCTGCCTGCAGTTGCCGGGGATGCGGACCAGCTTACGCAAGTCGTCTTGAATCTTATCATCAATGCCGAGCAGGCCATGACCGCATCCGGCATCGGCGACCACATCATGCTGTCTGCCGAGGTCAAGCCTGACACCGGAATGGTTGAGATCACGGTTCAGGACAATGGCCCCGGTATCCCTAAAGCCATACGCGCACGTATCTTCGAGCCGTTCTTCACCACAAAAGAAGTGGGTGACGGCACCGGGATTGGGCTTGCTTTCTGTCACCGGATCATTCTGTCCCATGGCGGTCAGATCAGGCTTGATCAGGCCGCAGTGTCCGGCACCTGCTTCCGGATAACTCTGCCCGTCGCAAAGATGCAAAATGATGTGGCTGAAGAAAAACCCGAACCCGCCGCGAATTTTGCCAAGCACCGTGCATTGGTCGTGGATGATGAGGTCGAAGTGGGTGAGATCAATGCCGAGATATTGCGGAAGGACGGCTTTCACGTTGATTTCGTTACCTCAGGGGAAGAGGCGCTCAGGCAACTGCAGTCCGCCAACTACGATGTATTCCTAAGTGATATGAACATGCCCGGTGTTGACGGACGCAAGATTTATGAGGCGCTGGTGGCGCGTTTTCCGAAAATGCTGACCCGGACAGCATACATCACCGGGGACACCATGGGTGAAAGCTCATTGGGACTGCTGAAGGAATCCGGTCTGCCCTATCTGGAAAAACCCGTCTCGCCTTCGGAACTGAGAATACTTGTCGGAAAGCTGCTCGCCGATCAGAAGGATCAAACGGATGAATGACCAGAAAACCCATATCCTGGTTTGCGATGACGAGATCGACGTGCGCGAGATGCTTCAGGAATATCTGAGCAAACGCGGGTACGAGGTTTCTGCAGCCGCTGGCGGAGAAGAGCTCCGGTCTGTCATCTCCTCTCGTGCTGTTGATGTCATGATCATGGATATCAATATGCCAAAGGAAGACGGTCTTTCGATCCTCAGATCGCTTCGTCCTGAAAACACGACGCCCGTGATCATGTTGACTGCAGCAGGCGATGTAGTGGACCGGATCATCGGGCTTGAGATGGGGGCAGATGACTATCTTGGAAAGCCGGTTGATCTTCGGGAACTGGAAGCGCGGATCAAGGCCCTATTGCGCCGAGGGGCCATCAACGAAAGTCTGCCTGCAGATGCCCCCGAAGGCAATTTGGCCCTTTTTGGCGACTACACGCTGGATAAAGAGGCAGCCAAACTTCTTGCGCCGGATGGATCCGAGGTCCCGCTAACGGCGATGGAGTATAGTCTGCTCAAGGTGTTTGCTGAAAACAAAGGGCGTGTTTTGAACCGTGATCAGTTGCTAGAACAAGCGCATGACCGGTCCTGGGATCCGTTCGATCGCAGCATTGATATCAGAATATCCAGACTGCGCCGGAAGCTTGAAACCAACCCGGAAAAGCCGGAAATCATCAGAACCGTGCGGGGTATAGGTTATGTCTATGATCCCAAATAGGGTTTGCCGTTCCAGACAAACACATTGCGAGTAGCACCGTGGAAACCAAGCTCGTCACAACCATAATTGCTGACATTTCTGACAGCACCCCGTTCTACGAAGAAATGGGGGACGATCAGGCGCAGCAGTTGATTCAGTTTGAAATCGATCGATTGCGTGAGGTTCTACTTGGGTTTGGCGGAGTTCCTGTGGGGCAGAAAGGCGATGACGTCTTGTCCTATTTCAAGGAACCCGAGGCCGCCGTAAACGCGGTTGTAGAGATGATTCAGAAACCGCCCGGAACATTACTGTCGGTCCACGCGGGTGTTCATCAAGGTCCTGTTGTTATTGGCGATAATGGGATATTTGGCGAAACAGTAAATCTGACCGCACGTTTGGCGGCCGCGGCCAATCCGGGTGAAGCTTGTGTCAGCGAAAGCGTCGCCAAGGATCTAAGCCCCGAAAGTCTCCAGATGCTCACCCCAATCGGATCGCTTCGCCTGAAAGGTGTGAGTGACCCGGTCAAAGCCTATTCAATCGTGGCCTCAACGGACGGGTTAAGCACCGTGATGCATCTGCCGACGCAGACGGCCAGCAGATCTGAGGGCATGCAACAGAATGAAAGCTTTGCGCTCATTCTTTATCACGACGATCATACCTGGCGGTGTCGGGAAGGCGGGGAGCTAACGATCGGCAGATCCAGTCAATGCGATGTCATCCTGCCTGAGCCGTGGGTTTCGCGACTGCATGCGGTACTCAGCATGAAAGGCGGGAAGCTGATGCTGGCGGATCGCAGTTCGTCGGGAACTTATGTACAATTCGAGAATGCGCGTGAAATCCAGCTTAAGCGCGAGAACATAATGCTGGCCGATAGCGGGCTGATATCGCCTGCACTATCAATTTTGCACTCTGATGCGCGCCCATTAGAGTTTGAGGTCGTCCGCCGATAAACGACGTGGCACGCCTGAATTCTGGCTTCTGTGGTGAAAGTCTCAGAAAGAAACTCGCGATTGTGCTAGAATCGGCGCCAATTGCGTATTTCAACCAAGATTGGGAGGAAATGATGTCATTGAATACTTCAGGAAACCAGCTTCGTCAGGGCGCTCTGATCCTGGGTGCAGCTACACTCTTGTTTGGTGCTGATGCAACTGCCCAGTCAGCGATGCCCAATGCCTGCCCTGTGGATGGGTGTGAGGTGCAGATTGTATCGGTCGCCAAAGAGGGCGACGAACTGCTTGTGAACTACGATGCGAATTTCACTCCGGACGTATCGAAGAACCATTTCCATACATGGTGGGGCGAAAGCTATTCCGTTGAGCAAGTCGGCAGAAATGCCCAAAGCGAATTCAATGCCGTTCAGGGCAGGTGGCATCGGCACGATGATTACCCAAGCTATGTGACGAAGGAGGCGGCCTCGACATCGGCGCGAGAGGGAGGGACGACACTGTGCGTTACTGCTGCCGATAGGGACCACAACATATTGGATGCGACCAAGTATCATTGCGTGGATGTGCAAGAGCACCTCTGAAGCGCCAAGAATATCATGACTTTTCCCGCGTTCATCGGCCGTTACGCTGTTGACCGTGAAATCGCGAGCGGTGGGTTCGCGGCGGTTGTCCTTGCGCGGGATGACGAGTTGGAGGTTCCGGTGACCCTCAAGATTCTGCACGCCAACCTTGCGACCAATGACAAAGTCATCACCCATTTTCTCGAAGAAGCCCGTCTGTTGCGGCGCATTCGATCTCCGCGCGTTGTCTCCGTGCATGACGTGGGGCGTTTGGAGGACGGGCGGCCCTATTTTGTCATGGACTACGCGGATCGCGGCACATTGGCCGACCGACTAAAGCGTCTAAGCCCCGCTGCTTTGGCCAAACGCGAAGGTGTGGAAATACTGATTGATGCAATGGCAGATGGCTTGTCTGCGGTTCACGACGCGAATGTCGTGCATCGGGACGTCAAACCCGCAAATGTCCTTCTGCAACGAGTGAAGCGGTCCAAAGACGATAACAGCACGACGGTTTCTGATGCTTTGGTCGGCCTAGACGAGAGGGTTTTTCTGGCGGATCTCGGTATTGCAAAGGATTTAGCGATCGGTGTGACCGGCGCGACCATGATGGCTGGGACACCGCTCTATCAAGCGCCAGAACAAGCTGAGCACGGGCAACCCGTGACGCCGATGACCGACATCTATTCGGCCAGCGCGCTGATGTGGCATGTCCTGACGGGAAAGGCGCCGCCGCCATTCCATCGCGTTACCGAGTATCTTTCCAGCCTGCCGGAAATGTGGCGCGATTGCATTGAGCACGGGATGGCAATGGACCCGCAGGCGCGTTTTCTGGATATGGTGTCCTGGCGCAGTGCAATGAATGATGCGTTGGATCGTGACCGGCGAGAGGCCGCATCCGAAGCGGTGACGCAGATATCGGAAAGTAGGGTGGAATGCCCCTACAAAGGGCTCGCCGCGTTCCAGCCAGAGGATTCCGACTATTTCTTTGGTCGCGAGGATCTTGTTGAGGAACTTGTGACCCGGCTTCAACAGAGCCGGATATTGGTTCTGGGTGGCTCATCCGGCAGTGGTAAATCATCCGTTCTGCGAGCAGGGCTGCTGCCAGCGATCGCTGCCAACGCGATATCCGGTAGCGAAAACTGGCGCGTTTGTGTTTTTACCCCCGGGCGCGATCCAATGACCGATTTGTACTTTCAACTCATCGGCGACAATTCTCACCTTACGGCTCAGGTCTCGCTCAACGACTTCATCGCCTATCCGAGTGCGGCGCGCCGTTTGGCCACCGCGAATGAAGGAGAGTTGTTGATCTGCATTGATCAGTTCGAAGAATTGTTCACGCTGGTCAAACAGGAACGCAGAAGCAAGTTCATCGAAGCTTTGTCAGCTATGACAGACCCCGCAGATAGCCGTGTTCGTATCGTGCTGACAATCCGTGCGGACTTTTATGCATCCTGTGCAGAGATACCGTGGCTTGCGGATCGAATCTCGGAAAACCAGTTTTTGGTCGGGCCGATGACACGGCCCGAGCTGCGCCGCGCAATCAGCGAACCGGCACATGCAGCTGGTTTGCACATGGACAGGTCCCTTATTGATGCGATCGTTGATGAGGCCGGGCGCGAAGCGGGTTCGCTCCCGCTGGTGGCGCATTCTCTGTATGAAACATGGAGCCGACGTAAAGGTGCGGTCATGTCTCTGGACGGCTACCGTCAGTCCGGTGGTGTCACAGGGGCAATCAGCCAGACAGCAGAGACACTTTTTACAGACGTTTTTGACAAAGTTCAGCAAGAGGCAACCCGGCGGCTATTCTTGCGTCTGGTTACGCCCGGCGAGGGGACTCCGGACACACGGCGGTTGTTGCCGATCGATGAGATCGAGCGCGACTCGGACCCGGACACAACGCGGCGGGTCGTTGAAGCTTTGACAGATGCGCGGTTGCTGACGCTGGATGACAAAAATGTTCAGATTGCGCATGAGGCGCTGCTGCGTACATGGCCGCGACTTAATTCATGGATCGAAGAAAGCCGCGATGATCTGCGCATGCGTCAGCGTATTCAGCATGACGCTGCAGAGTGGGATGTTGAAAATCGCGAGCCCGATTTACTTTATCGCGGCACAAGGTTGTTGTCGGCTGAAGAATGGTCGGTGAAGAACCAGAATATCCTCGGTGCGTTAGAGCGGGAATTTCTGGGCGCTGCACGAGACGCGCGTGACCAAGCGCAGGCAGCATCCAAGATGCGCCGGCGTCGGCGTCGGCGTATCAATCAAGTTGCCGTTGCTGCCCTCGCCTTGCTGGCCATTGGCGCAACGGTTTCGTCTTTCTTGGCTATCCGCGCGTCCAACCTTGCCGAAAGCAACAGACAGATGGCCGTTGCCGCAACAGCTGAAGCCAATGAAAGGTTCGCAAGGGCGCTAGGCGCTGCGGCGAACGGGTTATCGGATACAGATCCCTTGCTTGCCCTGTCACTCAGCGCCGAAGCGATTGTCCGAGCCGAAACTGCTGGTTCGACATCAGAAGCGAGGGCGGCGATGCTGATGGCTCGGCAAAATCTGGGTGAGGTTGGGCTTGTCCCAATGGGCAGCCCGTTTACGGTTGGTGACGCGCAGACGATGGCTATTGATGCATCCGGTACGCGTGTTGCGGTTGGATTGCGTGATGGGCGCATCGTGGTTCATAGGGCTGAATCCGGCGGAGCGGTTATTGCTGAACTGGTGGGGCACTCCGGTGGGATAAGGGATGTTGCATTCTCTCCCGATGGTGAGTTGCTGGTTTCAGCGGCAACGGATGGGGATGTCCGCCTTTGGAATGTTGGTTCGGCCAGATACGGCCCGATCACGACACTGTTCTCTGGCAATGACGTCGCATTTGGCGTGGCCTTTGATTCCACCGGCAAGCGTGTCGCGTCGGCGACCGGTGACGGGACCGTTCGCCTCTGGAACGTTTCCAATGGAATGCAAATTGGAGAGCCATTGGCGAAAATGCCGCTGGGCTTCAAAAAGGTCGCGTTTTCGCCCGTTTCAGAAGGACTTGTAGCCGGAAATGTCGATGGTGGCATATTCGGCTGGGTCGACGCAAAGGCTACGCCTGCATTTCCGCCGATACCGGGCGGTCCGCTGGGGCCTGACCCCGATCACCTGTCCTTCAGCCGCGACGGGAGAACATTCGCGGTATCCCATACGAATGGGAAGGTCACGACGATTGGTTTTCCGGATGGTTCTCCAATTGTTGATCGTTTTTCAGATAGTACCGATATCGTAGCAGCAGCATTTACCGCGCCGGACAATCTGCTGGTAGGGGCAGGGGCAGACGGAACGCTGCGATTGGAAAATTCAAACATGGAAAGTGTTGGCGACGTGGTGCAAGCGCACAGTCAGAGGGTTGTGGACCTTGAAGTCGCCCAAAATGCCCCGTTGCTGGCGACTTTGGGCCGGGATCAGCAGGTACGTCTCTGGCGGATTGGGATCGACCCCGGCGGCAAAGACACGCTTGTTTTGCAGAACGGGGCAAAGGCGCTGGGCATCGCTTATACGCCGGATGCAAAGTCTATAGCCATCGGTGACAGTGAGGGGAATATCTGGGTCTGGAAGATGGGGGCTTCCATGAAACCCATGCAGCTGAAGGGGCATGAAAGCCAGGTGTGGGCGATCTCTTTCTCGCTGGATGGCAAAACCATGGTGACTGGTGATCGCGAAGGCGGCTTGAAAATCTGGGACACGGCTGCCATGCGGCTGAAAAATCAACTCGATCTGGGGCAGGCTCCCGTCTGGTCGATCATGCCGGGGTCAGGTCCCGAGGTCTTTGTGGCGACAGGAGATGGAGTGCTGCAAATCGATATCTCAGACGCTGATTTGGTCAAGAGCTTTGCGCCAGCTGACATTCAGGCAAATCGTGTCGCCGTCTCTGAAGATGGCGGCATGCTGGCAGCGGCCTCGGTGGATGGTAAGGTCTATATTTGGTCGATTGGCGACGGTCAGTTGATCAGAGTGATTGAAGCTGATGACAACACGCTTTGGAGTGTTGCTTTCAGTCGTGATGGCGCACAGGCTGCAACTGCTTCCAGCGATGAGGTGGTCAAGGTGTGGGATGTTGAAACCGGCGAAGAGCTTGCCGCTTATGGTGGCCATAAGGGTGGGGCGACAGATGTTGCCTTTTTGGCGGATGAGGCAACCTTGGTGGCAATCGACCGATCTGGGGAACTGCATTGGTGGGATACCGCGACGCACCGTCGGCTCATGCCTGTCGAAAAGATCCATGCAGGCCCGACCTGGCGTATCGCGCTGGCACCTGACGGACATTCTTTTGCGACAACCAGCGAAGCCGGTGATGTTCGGGTTTGGGACAGGTTGAGCTTAGAGATCGCATGTGCGTTGGGCAGTCCAACCTTCGATGAAGGGCGCAGGGTTCAGTATTTAGGAAGCGATGAGCCAACAACGACCTGTGATGCCTTCGCAAATTGATCACATGGTGAGTATTGAAAAGCACCGGCGGGCGCTTGGATTTGAAGCGGAACTAAGCAGGCGTGATCAGATTATGGTCGGTTCACAACGAAATTCGGCATGATCTGCGCCTGTGTGATTGCGTCATCGACGTCATGCCCTGCGAAAAAACCGTACCCCGAAATCAGGGCCGAGGCGATTCCGGCAGCATGGGCCCCCAATATGTCGGTATGCAAGCTGTCACCAACCATAAGCACGCGAGTTTTATCGACCCGGCCAAGTCGCTTGAAAGCTAGGTCAAAAATATTCTCAAATGGTTTGCCGAAGAATTCGGGTACAACGCTGGTTCGATCGGCAAGACGGTGCGCGAACAGACCGGGTTCGTCTGAAAACCCGTGCTCGCGTGGTGCGACTATGTCCGGATTTCCAACCAATACCGGACGCGGGCGTTTTAGCAGGGCTGCTTCCAAATGAGCCTGACGTGCCTCGGACCAGACGGCTGAGCCGATCATCAGAAACCCCTCAACCGAGTCATAGGGCTCGGGATCGTCATCGAGATAAGTCAGGTTCAAATCTTCCAGATCGCGAAGGCCGGTGCTGGGTGTTGCCATCAAACCCCAATGCAGCGCGCGTTGACCGCCCAGCTCTGCCAGCAGTGTTGCGCGGCTTGTGATGATATCCTCTGACGCAAAATCATATCCCAGCCGGGCGTATTTCTCGACGAGCGCCGCATGAGGGTGACCAGCTGCATTCGAGACGACCAGAAGGCGTTTACCCATGGCTCTAAGCTGATCAATCCGCGCGGCTGTACCGGGAATTGCAGTCTCGCCGATATTGAGGACACCGAACGCATCCAGAAGGAATACATCGAAGCCTTCAGCAATATCCATCAAAGTGTTCGCATGCTGATAGGATTGAACAGCTGGTTCAGCAGCCGGAAGTCGATGCCGAACGGCCTCGTAGGCGTCGAAAGCCTCTTGGGTCGTGAAGCGGCTCAAATAATTGCCCCTCGTACTTTGGCAGACACCCATTCGCTGATCATGACGGCAATCAGAATGACGATCAGGATAAGGCTGACCTGCGGCCATGCGAGAACGTTCAGCGACGCCGACAATTGCAGCCCGATGCCGCCTGCGCCCACAAGGCCAAGAACCGTAGACTCGCGAATATTGATGTCCCAGCGGAATACGGCGATCCCGGCAAAGGCGGGCAATATTTGCGGGACGATTCCATAGGCCATGACCTGCCAGCGGGATGCGCCGGTGGCGGTGATGGCTTCGACTTGGGTGTGATCAATTTCCTCGATGGCTTCATAGAGAAGCTTGGCGCAGAAGCCGATCGAACGAATGGCAATGGCGATAACACCTGCGAACACTCCGGGACCAATGATTGCGATTAACAAAAGCGCCCAGATCAACGAGTTGATCGAGCGGGTTGAGACGATGATCAGTAACGCGATGGGGCGGATGAACACGGCCGACGGCGTGGTGTTGCGGGCGGCCAGAAAGGCGACCGGTACGGCAAGGAACAGCGCAATGATCGTACCAAGTGTGGCGATGTTCAGCGTGTCCCAGATCGGGCGGCCTAACTGCGTGATGTAATCCCACTTTGGTGGTGTCGCGCGGGTCCAGATATCGTTCGCGATCCGGGGTGCGTCCCACACAAAGAACCATGTCGTCGAGGCCGAGATGATCTGCCAGCAGTAGACAAAGACCGCCACACCCAACAGCCAGCAAAACCAACGCAAAAGGCTTTGACCGGTCGTGCGTCTGCGCCAGATTTGCGTACCTTCATGTTCAAGCACTGGCATTACTGGACCCTCGCGCGGATGATACCCGAGAGGTATTCGAGCGCCATGACGATCCCGATGATCAGGATCAGAATGGCTGCCGCAGTGTCATACTCATAACGGTCAAACGCCGTATTCAGCGTGGCCCCAATGCCGCCGGCCCCCACAAGCCCAAGAATTGCACTTTCGCGAAAGTTGATATCGATCCTGTAAATCGACAGCCCGACCAGTCGCGGCATGACCTGTGGCTGCACGCCGTAGTTGATCCATTGCATCCATCGCGCGCCCGAGGCTTTGATCGCCTCGGCCTGCACTTTGTCCATGGCCTCGATGTCTTCGGCCAAGAGCTTGGACAGGAAACCGATAGTGGCGAAGGACAGTGTCAGGAAGCCGGCCAAAGGTCCGAACCCAAAGATGGCAACCAGAAGAATGGCGACGATGATCTCTTGCAGGGCGCGGCTGATCGCAACAATGCCTCGGCAGATCACATAGACCGGGAGAGGCGCAATATTGCGTGCAGCGCCCAGTCCGATCGGGATCGATATCAGGATGCCCACCACCGACGCTGCAACCGTCATCACGATGCTCTCAAGAAGACCGCTCCAGATATCGCTCCAGCGCGATATGAAATCCGGGCTTGTGAAAGCAAGGACAAAAGCCCAACCGCGATCCAAGCCTTCATAAACCCGGCCCCAATCCACCTCGATGGTCATAAATGCCGCAATCAGATAGGCGACGAATCCAACGATCAAGGTCCAGCGCAGTAAGGCGTTTTTGACGAAGGCCGGTTTCCGCCAGCCTTTGCCCAGCAGGTCATCAAGTTCGGGATGGCTCATTCCGCGGCCTCGATCTCTTCGTCGTCTTCAACTTTCTCTATGGTCGCTTCCCAGTCTTCTTCGCCATAGATTTCGGTCAACTTGTCAGGCGTAAGCCCAGAGGGGAGGCCGTCAAATACGATTTCACCAAAGCGTAGGCCAACGACGCGCGGTACGAACATTTGCGCAAGGGCCACGTCATGAATGTTGATTATCGCGGCTAATCCGCGTTCCTGACACAGCTCGGTAATCAAGCGCATGATCTGACGGCTGGTTTTTGGGTCCAGTGAGGCGGTTGGTTCATCGACCAGCAGAAGCTTGGGATTTTGGATTAGCGCCCGGCATATTCCAACCCGCTGACGCTGACCACCTGACAGTTCGTCCGCTCGTTTGTCGGCCATATGCAACAGACCCACGCGATCCAGCAGGCGGAATGCTTCATCCACGTCAGACTGGGGGTAACGTCGCAGGAAGCTCCGCCAAAACCCAACATATCCCAGCCGTCCCGACAGTACATTTTCCATGACGGTCAGGCGTTCAACCAGTGCGTATTCCTGAAAGATCATCCCCATTTCACGACGTGCTTTCCGCAGCGCTCCCGAGCCGAGTTTGACCAGGTCCACGTCGTCCAGCAGAACCTCGCCACTCGTGGGTTCAACCAAACGGTTAATGCAGCGGATCATGGTGGATTTGCCAGCACCAGAAGGCCCGATCAGCGCCAGAACCTGGCCCTTTGGCACATCTAGATCGATCGCCTTCAGGGCCTGATCGCCGGTTTTATAAGTTTTTGTAAGCTTTTGAAGCCGCAGCATTTACGCCCCCGGTTCGGGTGGTAACGGGCCCCGCAGGGCCCGTTGGATGTAGTATCGATTACTGGCAGGCGTAGGAAACGCCGTTGGCCGCGTCGATCTTGCGGATGACGTCCCAGAACTCCTGATAGGTCATCTCAAGGAACTGACCTTCATTCGATTTCGAGAACTCAGCCTCAAGCGTCGTTCCCTCCCAGTCGAAGCTGAAGAAGGCATTGCGGATCTTCTCCTGCAGTTCCGGCGTCAGGTTGTACACGGTTCCAAAGCCTGTCGTCGGGAAGGTCTGCGACTTGTAGATCGTGATGACGTCGTCTTCGTTGATCACATCGCGCGAGATCATCCGCGATTTGACCGAATTAGCGATCGAGGCAGCCAGATAGTCCTTATTGGCGACACCCAAGATCGAGTTGTCGTGTTTGCCCGAATAAACCGGCTCAAAATCGCGTTCGGGTAGCAGATCAAAGTCGCTTTTCAGGATCGCTGACGGCGCTTTGAAGCCCGAGTTCGAAGTAGGAGAAGTAAAGGCCAATTGCTTGCCCTTGATATCCTCAACCTTTTCGATGCCTGAACCGGGATAGGTGATGATCTCCATCTCGTATCCGAAGTTTCCGTCTTTCGACGCCATGATCGTGAAGGGTCGGAAACCAGCACAGTTCACGGCCAACGGGTTTGAACCGGTATTGAAGCCCGCAATATGCAGACGCCCCGAACGCATGGCCTCAATCTGGGCCGCGTTGTTCTGAACTGGAAAGAAAACAACGTCTTTGCCAGTTTCCGCTTTCAGATGATCAAGAAAGTCCGACCAAGCAGTTTTGTATACGGCAGGGTCTTCAACCGGGGTGTAGGCAAAGATCAGAGTATCAGGATCAATCTGATCGGCAGGATCAGCGGGGATATCCGCGATCAGATCGCCATCGGCATCGCAGAACCGCGCATCCAGATCACCGCGCGGGCAGTCTTGCGCCGAAGCCGTGCCCGACAGTGACAAGAGCGCGATTGCGGAAGCTCCGATCAGTAGTTTGATATCAAATTTCATTTCTTCCTCCCAGTCATGCGTGGCTTTTCTGTCCACGGTTTGTCGTTCTTTGCAAGGACTGCTCAGCGACAAGAATCTTCACCCCGGCGTCGTTGATCGCGCCAAGCAAATCCCCTGTTGGTTTGGTATCAGTTACGATTGAATTCAGCCCGTCAAGGTCGCCCACACGGGTCAAACCTTTGCGGTCGAATTTCTCGGACCCGATCAGAAGATGTCGCGTCGCGGCGCGTGCCAGCATCATCCGTTTGACGGTTGCGAAACCGCGCACGGTTTCTGACGGCCCTTCTTCTGACAGGCCGGACGCGCCAATCATGCAGCGATCGACGTTGAAACGAGACAGGAAATCCAGTGTATCTGTCCCGATCGTGGCGGACTCGGCGGTCAGATATTCGCCTGGGCATAAAATGACTTCAACGGGTGCGTGACCAAGGGTCATGGCCACCGGTATCGAATTCGTAATTGCCGTGCAGTGAATGCCCCGATACGCCAACATACGGGCCATCTCGATCGTGGTTGAGCCGGAATCGATCATCACCGTCTCGCCTTCCTGAATCAGGTCAGCTGCGCATTTGCCGATCTTTTCACGCTCATCAAGGCGGGCGTGGGTGCGCTCATCCAGACTTGGATAACGTCCTTGTATCGGGGCAGAGGCACCGCCATGCGCCCGCGAGATCAGCCCATCATCGGCCAGGGCATCAAAATCCCTGCGCACCGTTTCCGCCGAAACATTGAAACGCTGCGCCAATTCGCTGATCCGGACGTGCGGGCGAAGCTTCAACTCCAACAATATCTCACGGCGGCGGTCGGATTTCTTGAACCGACTCTGGCCCTTGTTGGTTTTCTTATCGCGCGTTTCCGCTTTGGGCATCTGGCAATCCGACTCGGTTTCAATCTCACTTTTGTGGCGTTTCAGTCGTTTTGCAACAATTTCTGTTGCAAAGCCCACGATTCATTGTGAGACTTCAAAGAACTGTTTCTATTTCGAGGCGTAGCAATCGAAGTGCACCGGCGTTCTGGATGTAGCCACCTTGTTCAACAGCACGTATGTGTTGCCATTGCCCTTTGCGTAGTGCCAGAGCCAAGAGCGCGCGCATGAGCAAGACCGAATTCACAGATCAGATCGGTGCGCTTCCAGTGCGATGGGACAAGTCCGACAAGCTGCGGGTTCTCATGGTCACTTCGCGTGACCGGGGGCGGTGGGTCATCCCCAAAGGTTGGATGATGGATGGTAAGAAGCCTTGGCATGCCGCTGAAATCGAAGCTTTGGAAGAGGCCGGAGCGGTTGGCTTTATCTCCAAGAAATCGATCGGGTGCTTTCACTATGACAAGCGATACGAGGGTAAAAGCAGCGTGCCTTGCCGCGTAACGCTTTATCCGTTGATTGTGGAACGGCTCAAACGCCGTTGGAAGGAACGCGACGAACGCAAGCGCCACTGGTTCTCACCTGCCAAGGCCGCAAAGCTTGTCGAAGAGAAAGAACTGGCGCGTTTGTTAAAGAGCCTGTCAGATAATCAAGAGACGTTGGCTGTTATCGAAAAATTGCGAAAGGCCGCATGAGGAAGGGCATATAAGAGCCGGGAAATCCGGACGCAGTGAACTTAAAGGGAGAGAAATCAATGAAGAAATTTACATCCACAACGTTGGGATCGCTTATTGCCCTTGCCGCATCGATGTCAGCGGCACAGGCTGACAAGTTGACACTTTATTGTTCTGCGCAAGAGGATTGGTGCCAGCTTATGGCGCGCAGTTTCGAAGATGCGACTGGCATTGACGTCAATATGACCCGTAAATCCTCAGGTGAGACATTTGCTCAGATCCGTGCAGAAAGCTCCAACCCCAAGGGTGATGTCTGGTGGGGCGGAACGGGTGATCCGCATCTGCAGGCCGCAGAAGAGGGCTTGACGATGGAATACATGTCGCCGATGCGTGACCAGCTTCATGATTGGGCGATTTCTCAGGCGGAAAGCGCTGGTAACAAGACCATCGGCATCTATTCAGGTGCGCTTGGTTACGGCTACAATGCCGATCTTGTCGCCGCGAACAACCTTCCCGAACCTGCTTGCTGGAAGGACCTTCTGAAGCCCGAGTACAAGGGGCACGTTCAGATGGCGAACCCGAACTCATCAGGTACGGCCTACACGACTCTGGCCTCGATGGTGCAAATCTTCGGCGAGGACGAAGGATTTGAGTTCATGAAGGGGCTACATTCGAACATCAACCAATACACCAAATCGGGCTCGGCACCGATCAAGGCTGCTGGTCGAGGCGAGAATACAATTGGTATCGTTTTCATGCATGACGCAGTAAAGCAGGCGGTATCGGGTTTCCCGATCAAAGTCGTCGCGCCATGTGAAGGTACTGGTTACGAAATCGGTTCGATGTCGATCATCGAAGGCGCGCGCAACGAAGATGAGGCCAAGAAGTTCTATGACTGGGCATTGTCGCCCGAGGCGCAGAACCTCGCCCTTCAGGTAAATGCCTTCCAAGTGCCGTCAAACAAAGGTGCTGAAACTTCGGAAAGCGCGCCTGACATGAGCCAGATCAAGCTGATCGACTATGACTTCAAGAAATACGGCTCGTCGGATGAGCGCAAGCGCTTGCTGCAGAAATGGGACGAAGAGGTTTCGGTACTGCCGCAGTAAATGACTGACGACACGACAAAAACGACCCATCCGGTTCTGATCTTCTGGGTCATCGCCGGGTGGGTCGGATTCTGCCTGCTGCCGTGGTACATGGTTGACGGTGGCCTGTGGTCGTTCGAGTGGCTGCTGGACGGCTACCCTTTCGACGAAGATTATGCGCCTGCTGCCTTTCTAATTGGGCAGGGTGAAAAGCTGTGGCTTGCGCCGCTTCTTATCGCTCTTCTGCTGCCGCTTTTGGTATTGAGGCGCGCCAAATCAGATCCGCTTTATGCGCGCATTCTGATCCTGTCAGGGGCGCTGGGCTTCGGCTGGCTAATCGCACAAGGCTTTAGCATCGGAATCCGAGGCTACAATTTCGATTGGTTGGAGTCGGTGTTTGGAGAACTCGGGGACCGGCAGTTCGGCATGGGTTATGGCGCGATGATCTGCGCGTCGAGTTTTCTGTTCCTGCTGACCCAAGGTGTTGCTGCGCGCGGGGCGATTAACGGAGACGTCTTCGTCGTCAGCGCCATCGGCGGTGTGATCACCATCGTTACCGCTTTTGTATTCTTTCCCATCGCCAAGATGCTGTTCGCTGCCTTTGTGACGGAAGAAGGCGCGTACTCCATCGCAGTGTTCTTCTCGAAATTCTTTGACGACCGGCTATGGGGGTTGGGTTGTTTCTGGGGTGCGCGATGCGGGGCGGCATGGAACTCACTGTTTCTGGCCATCCTCGTCGGCTTCATCACCACTGCGCTCGGCTTGTGCTTTGCGCTTGTCGTGACCCGCTCGGGCTTTCGGTACAAGCGTGCGTTGCGCGCACTGACGGTTCTGCCGATTATCACGCCACCGTTCGTGATCGGCCTAGCGCTGATCCTGCTGTTTGGATTGTCGGGTTCAGTAACGCAGTTCTTTGCCGAATTATTCGGCACCCAACCCACTCGCTGGCTGTATGGCATGCCGGGTGTTCTGATTGCGCAGACGTTGGCATTTACACCCATCGCCTTCCTTGTGCTGATTGGCGTCGTTGAAGGGGTGTCTCCCTCGATGGAAGAAGCGGCCCAGACATTGCGCGCGAATAGATGGCAGACGTTCAAAACCGTGTCCCTGCCGCTGATGCGCCCGGGCCTCGCCAATGCTTTCCTTTTGGGCTTCATCGAAAGCATGGCCGATTTCGGCAACCCACTTGTGCTGGGTGGCAATTTTGACGTGCTATCGACCGAGATATTCTTTGCCATCGTGGGCGCCCAGTACGATCAAGGCCGCGCTGCGGTTCTGGCCATGGTGCTTCTGTTCTTCACGCTTTCAGCCTTCTACGCGCAGCGAGCCTGGCTGGGTAAGAAAAGCTACACCACAGTCACGGGCAAAGGTGACGCTGGCGTACATCCATTGATGCCAACCGGCCTTTCCATCCCGGTGCTAACCGTCGCCCTTGGCTGGGCCGTGTTTACCATCGTCGTCTACGCCATGATCGTCTACGGCAGCGTGGTTGAACTGTGGGGAGTCAATAATTCCCTGACGTTCAAGCACTACGTCACTGCCTTCTCGGTTCGGTTCGAGTCGGAAGGAATTCGCTGGACAGGGGCCGCATGGGACAGTTTCTGGACCACCATAACAATCGCCGCAATCGCCGCGCCGCTTACGGCTGCAGTTGGGCTCGTGACGGCCTATCTACTAACCCGGCAGAGTTTCGCAGGCAAAGACGCTTTTGAGTTCGGCACCATGCTGTCCTTTGCCATCCCCGGTACCGTGATCGGTGTCAGCTACATTCTCGCCTTCAACGTGCCACCGATCGAGATCACGGGCACGGGTGTCATCCTTGTTGTCAGTTTCATCTTCCGCAATATGCCGGTCGGTGTCCGAGCCGGCATCGCCAGCATGTCGCAACTGGATCGCAGTCTTGACGAGTCATCTCTGACCCTCGGGGCAAATTCGTGGCAGACTTTCCGGCGGATCATCCTACCACTACTGCGCCCGGCAATTCTTGCGGCGCTTGTGTACAGCTTCGTGCGGGCCATGACGGCGATTTCGGCCGTGATCTTTCTGGTCAGCGCGGAATATGACATGGCGACCAGCTATATCATCGGGCGGGTCGAGAATAACGACTATGGTCTCGCCATCGCCTATTCCACCACACTGATCTTTGTGATGCTGTCAGTGGTTGCCCTGATGCAGCTGATCGTGGGTCGGACCAAGATCGGGCGACGAATGACGCAGTCGCGGACCAATGTTTAGGAGAGTTTGACATGAGCCTGCAGTCCAAAGCCGCGCCGGTTCGGTTCGAGTCCGTCACAAAGATGTTTGGCAAGGATGTCGTTGCCGTCGACAATATTGACCTGAATGTCGATGCAGGAAAACTGGTCACGCTGTTGGGCCCGTCAGGCTGCGGCAAGACGACGACGCTGAGGATGATCGCAGGGCTCGAAATGGCCACCTCAGGAAAGATCACCATCGGGGATCGCGATGTGACCAAACTGCCCGCGACGGACCGCGACGTATCCATGGTGTTCCAGTCCTACGCGCTGTTTCCTCATATGAGCGTGCTTGAGAACGTGATGTATGGCCTCACGTTCTCGGGCTTTACTAAAGACGAGGCCCGCCGCCGCGCGTTGGACGGTTTAGAGTTGGTTGGCCTGAAAGGTTTTGACGGCCGTCTCCCGTCAGAACTGTCTGGTGGCCAACAGCAGCGCGTCGCTGTAGCGCGGGCTTTAGTGTTGGAACCACAGGTGCTGTTGTTTGATGAACCGCTTTCGAACCTCGACGCGAAATTACGCCGCCAGGTGCGCGAGGACATCCGGGCCATTCAGCAAGACCTTGGCCTGACCGTCGTCTACGTGACACACGATCAGGAAGAGGCTCTGGCGGTGTCCGACGAAATCGTCGTGATGCGGAATGCCGCGATTGCCCAGATTGGCACGCCTCGCCAGCTTTATGACGCCCCAAATGATCGCTTCGTTGCGGATTTTATTGGTGAGGCCAATCTGCTTGCCTGCCAGATCATCTCGGTCGACGGCGACATGGCCACCATCGAGATCGAAGGCTACCGCCATACCTTGGCATCCCGTGGCTTGACCGAAGGGCCTGCGACCGTCGCCATCCGGCCTTCTCGACTTGTGATCGGAGCCGCGCAAGGGGTTGCAGCGACCGTCTCCAAAGCCACCTATGTGGGTGTCCGAATGGAGTACACTCTGACCGGTGCGTTCGGACAGGTCTTTGCAGTCCATGACGATGTCGATGCGCCGCTAGAGCCGGGTACAGAAGTACAGATGGCCTTCGCCGAGAAAGGTCCGGTGCTTTTGCCCGAATAGATGCCCTGTCTTCTAATCATCACGCACCCCGAGGTCATCATTGACCCGAACATCCCCATTCAGGACTGGGGGCTTAGCGCGGTAGGCCGCCGCCGCGCTGCGGCCTTCGCAACCAGCGGAATTTTTGCAGAGGTTACCCACCTATGGGCCAGCACCGAGCAAAAGGCCCGCGAGACGGCCGACATCCTGGCCGCGCCCCGAGGCCTGCGGATAAAACAAGATGCCGCACTTGGCGAGAATGATCGAAGCGCCACCGGTTTTCTGCCGCGTGACCGGTTCGAAGCTGCCGCTGACGCATTTTTTGCCCACCCCAACACCAGTTTTCGCGGCTGGGAAACTGCCGTTGCCGCCCAGCGGCGGATAAACCAAGCAGTAACTTCAATTATCGAAACGCATGATGGCAGTGACCTCGCCATCGTTACCCATGGGGCCGTCGGGACCCTTCTGTGGTGCTCCTTGTCGGGCCACCCCATTGATCGGAGGTATGATCAGCCCGGGCAAGGCCATTATTGGCAAGCCGATCTAACGGACCTCAAACCGCTGAGCGGATGGCGCTCAATCGACTAGATTGTCAGGCCTGCCATGCGTTCTCAGAGATTTCACGCAAAGTATCAAACACATCCGGAGTACCAGCGATCACCCGACCGCCGTTGCGGATCATTGCGCCTGCGTCCTGATCTTCGACCACGCCGCCTGCTTCCGCAATCATCAATTGACCAGCCAGACAATCCCAGGCGTTCATATGTTCTTCGACATAGCCAAGCAGCCGGCCCGCTGCGACATAGGCCAGTGACAGCGCGCCACTGGCGTTTCTGTGAAACATGGCCCCACGCTCGATCAGGTTCGCGACGATTGGAACAATGTTACGGTTATCCACCCGGTTCGAATAACCCACTGCCACCGTTCCTTGATGCAGCGCAACACCCGAAGCGACCCTCATTGGCGCATCATTCAGTGTTGCCCCGCCTCCGCGCGAGGCTACGAAGGTCTCATTGATATTTGGGTCATGGATTACACCGATCTCGGTATTTTCCTCAGCGACGCCCGCCAGAACGATGGTCCAGGCCGGAATGCCATTGACGAAATTCGTGGTGCCATCGATTGGATCGATCACCCAGTCAAATCCGCTTGAACCTTGTGTTTCACCATGCTCTTCGCCAAATATGCCATCGTTGGGCCAAGCCTCGGCGATCCTCTGGCGGATGAAGGTTTCGACATTCCGGTCTGCCTCGCTGACCCAATCCTGTGCGCCTTTTTGATCGACGATCAAACCGCCCCGGTCGGAGAAATATCTGAAGGCGATTGTGCCAGCTTCCTTGCAGATCGCGATCGCGAAGTCTTTGCGTTCTTTGAGGTAATCCATTGGGAATCCAAATCATATCTGTTGTTGGCCAAAACTGTGCAGGCTTGGTGATGGAATGGCAAATACCAAATGCTGGTGAACTCGGTCCGGGGCAGCCATTGACAGGCGTGCCTTCAACCGCATTTCGCGTCTTCAAAACGGGGCGCGCAGATTTCGTGCTAAACACGATGCTGTAAGAATACGTCGCCGGGAACGATTTTAGCATTGAAGAAAATGGTAGCCCGTAGGGGAATCGAACCCCTCTTTCCAGGTTGAAAACCTGGCGTCCTAACCGATAGACGAACGGGCCATTTAGACCAGACAAGCACAAGTGGTAGCCCGTAGGGGAATCGAACCCCTCTTTCCAGGTTGAAAACCTGGCGTCCTAACCGATAGACGAACGGGCCACGCTGGCTTGTGGAGGGCCTTTTACGGTTTACCTTCCCCCCCGCAAGACGAAAAACGCAAGGCTGTGAAACTTTTTTGGCCGTTCCTGAGCGGCGTTGAAACGGTTGTCAGACAGCTTCTGCCGCGTCTTCCAGCCGCAGCTGCACGCTCTGTCGTCCGCCCCAGGTATTCACCTCAAGCCGACCCGCGAAATGGAACCGCGCACCGCCGTGATTAGACAGGCGATCCCCCAACGGGCCGTCGAACGCGCCAAAGGCGATGGCATCCAGTCCGCCAGACATTCCATCCGAAAGTGACAGCTTCAAATGTGTTTCGCCCACGCGTTTAGCAAAGCGCACTTGCAGATCAGGCAGAGCATAGCGCGGGGCAGGGGCACCGGCCCCGAAAGGACCCGCTTTCTCTACCTGTTCGATCAGATCGACTGTCGCGGCCCCGGGCATCAGCGCCCCGTCCAGTTTCAAGTCGGCGGGACCGCCTTGGCCTGCACCCTGCTTGGCCAGAAGCTCGGACAGGCGCGACATTGCAGGCTCCAACTGATCACGCATCACCGTGAGACCGGCCGCCATCTTGTGGCCACCACCCTTGACCAGCAGCCCTTCGGCAGCCAGTCGCTGGATCGACGCGCCCAGATCAACGCCCGAGATCGACCTGCCTGAACCTTTGCCCTCATCCCCGTCGAACCCGATCACGATAGCGGGCCGGTTTGCCGACTCTTTCAGCCGCGAAGCAACGATACCTACCACGCCGGGATGCCAACCGTCGCCTGCGGCCCAGACCAGCGGCGCATCCAACCCACGGTCCTCGGCTTGCGCCAAAGCCGCCGCGCGGACCGCGTTTTCGATCTCGCGCCGTTCCGAATTCAGGGCATCCAGCCGCTCGGATAAGGCTTCGGCCTCAGTGATCGAGTCCGTGCTCAGCAGCCGCGCGCCAAGATCAGCTTGACCAATGCGACCGCCTGCATTGACGCGCGGCCCCAGCAGAAACCCCAGATGATAGCTATTGGGCGCGGTATCCATGCGCGCCACGTCTGACAACGCGACCAAACCAGGCCTTTGCCTTTGGGTCATCACTTTCAGGCCCTGTCGAACCAGCGCCCGGTTGGCGTCGATCAACGGCGCAACGTCCGCCACCGTGGCCAGCGCCACCAGATCGAGCATTGCCATCAGATTCGGCCCCTTGGCCCCGGCCTCACGCAACTGACGACCCGCCTCGACCAGCATCAGGAACACCACCGCAGCAGCGCAGAGATAGCCCAGATCGCCGCTTTCGTCCTGTCGGTTCGGGTTCACCACCGCGACGCAATCCGGCAGGGTTTCTGCACCCAAATGGTGATCCAAAACGATCACATCCGCACCCTTCGCCGCCGCGATAGGTTCGTGGCTCAGCGTTCCGCAATCCACGCAGATTATCAGGTCATGGCTAGCCGCAAGCGCCTGCATTGCAGGCACATTTGGCCCATAGCCTTCATCAATCCGGTCAGGCACATAAAGCGTCGCGGCAAGCCCCATCTGGCGCAGCCACACCAACAACAACGCAGCCGAACTGCCCCCGTCCACATCATAGTCAGCAAACACTGCGATCTTTTGGCGCTTGCTCACAGCCTGTAGAAACCGGGCCGCAGCGACTTCCATATCTTTCATCGATCGTGGGTCGGGCAGCAGTTCCTTCAACTTGGGTTCCAGGAAACCGGCGGCCTCCATCACCGGAACACCACGCCGTGCCAAAACCTGACAGACGGCGCGAGGCAGATCTGTCTGCTGCGCCATCATTTCTGCTGACCGCTCGACCTCAATCCCCGGTCCGATCCAGCGTCGCCCCGTCAGAGATTGCTCTACGCCCAGAAATGCCACATCTCACCTCATGCACTAAGGCCGGACCCCTGCGGATCCGGCCTCTTGGTCTTTTATGAATACTCTTGCTGAAGGCGCTGGCGCAAGCCGCTATGCTTCATTGTGTGGCCACATCGGCGTGCGGTAGGACATCCGCCGCACCGAGCCCGTTTTTGATCGCATGAGCAGCGTCGTTGTTTCAACCCAACCCGGTTCCCGCTTGATGCGCGGCAGCAGTGAACCTCCGGTGACCCCAGTAGCAGCAAAGATGACATCCGCCGTTACCATCTCGTCGCGCGCATAAACACGGTCCAGATCTGTGATGCCCGCCTTGGCCGCCCGGCCACGTTCGTCGTCATTACGGAACAACAGGCGGCCAAAGATCTGACCGCCCATGCATTTCAGCGCGGCTGCGGCAAGCACACCCTCGGGCGCACCACCTTGACCCATATACATGTCGATGCCGGTCACTTCGCTTTCGGCGCAATGCATCACACCCGCGACATCGCCATCGGTGATCAGGCGGATCGAGGCGCCGGTATCGCGCACCTCTGCGATCATCGCTTCGTGGCGAGGACGCTCCAATATGCATACGGTAATATCCGCGGGCTCACAGCCTTTGGCCTTGGCCAGCGCTTCAACTCGCTCGCGCGGGCTCATGTCCAAGCTTACGACACCTTCGGGAAAGCCCGGACCAATGGCCAGTTTGTCCATGTATACGTCCGGAGCGTGTAGCATTGAGCCGCGCGGGCCCATGGCAATGACAGTCAGCGCGTTAGGCATATCCTTGGCGGTCAGGGTTGTGCCTTCAAGCGGGTCCAGCGCAATGTCTACGCCCGGGCCGTTACCAGTGCCAACCTCTTCGCCGATATAGAGCATCGGCGCTTCATCACGCTCGCCCTCACCAATGACAACGACACCCTCAATGTCCAGAAGGTTCAGTTGTTCACGCATAGCGTTGACGGCAGCCTGATCGGCAGCTTTCTCATCACCCCGGCCAACCAGAGAGGCGGACGCCAGCGCGGCCTGTTCTGCCACCCGTGCAAGGCCCAGAGACAGCAGGCGGTCGTTGAAATCGATCTTGGCAGCGTTCATCTTCGCATATCCTTTGGTCAGCTAAGGCGTTTTATCCGGCATAGCCTGCGCGCAGCATAGGCCGCAAGGGGTCAGACTTGTTCGATACGCAGGGCGACGGGTTCTCCGGCCACCACATCGGTGGCGCGCAGGCCATCCAGTGCATGGTCCAGCGTCGCCCGCGTGGTTTTGTGGGTCACGATCAGCACAGGCGCTGTGCTTTCTGTGTGCCCATACTGCCGCATCCGGTCGATCGAGACGCCAGCATCGCCCAGAATCGCCGCGACCTTTGCCAGAGCGCCGGGCTTGTCCAGAAGACCGAGCCGCAGATAGTAGGGTGCAGGTAAGCCAGTAACGGCGGAGGCTGCGTCTTGCAGGGTCGTCGCGGGGCGGCCAAATGTCGGTATATGCAAGCCTCGCGCCAGATCGCATACGTCGCCCATCACCGCGCTGGCAGTGGGACCTTCACCGGCACCGGGGCCGCGCAGAACGATTTGTTCAACTGCGTCCCCATCCAGCACAACCATGTTTGTTCCGCCTTCCAACTGACCTAGCGGAGAATTGCTCGGCACTAGACAGGGTTGCATCCGCTGTTCCAGTCCGCGCGCCGTTCGCTGTGCTACACCCAACAGCTTGATGCGATACCCCATGTCGTGGGCCTGATGGATGTCATCGAGGCTAATATGCTGAATGCCCTCGATCTCGATCCCATCGAAATTCGGCTTGGTGCCAAAGGCAATCGAAGACAGCAGCGCCAGTTTGTGCGCCGCGTCGATGCCGCCAACATCCAGATTGGGATCAGCTTCAAGATAGCCAAGCTGCGCGCATTCCTGGAACAGGGCGTTATAGCCCAACTCCTGCGATTGCATCCGGGTCAGAATATAGTTGCAGGTACCGTTCATGACGCCCATGACACGCGTGATCTCGTTACCCGCCAGTCCTTCGGTCAGAGATTTGATTACCGGGATACCACCCGCGACAGCCGCTTCGAAGCGAATTACACGCCCTGCGGCTTCGGCCAATTCCGCCAATTCCTGCCCGTGAATCGCCAGCAGCGCCTTGTTTGCGGTGACGACATCCTTGCCACTGGTCAGCGCCGCCTCGACCGAAGCTTTCGCGGGGCCGTTCTCGCCGCCCATCAGTTCGACAAAAACATCGATGTCTTCGCGTTTGGCCAATGCAACGGGATCGGTTTCCCATGCATAATCCGAGAGGTTTACGCCACGGTCCTTGCTGGCATCACGGGCCGAAACTGCGGTGATCTCGATGCGACGCCCGGTGCGGGCGTGCAACAAATCGGCATGACGACGCACAATTTTGACCACACCCACGCCAACGGTTCCCAATCCGGCAATTCCAAGCCTCAGCGCCTGTGTCATTCCCTTGGGTCCTTTCTGCTCGCAATACCGCCCGCAATGGCGAAGTGTCCTTTGCGGGCTGCCTTAGCGGGTTCGAGGCAGGGGTGCAATCCGTCTAATCTTTTGAAGCTAGTGACGTGACCGAATTCCTAGTTAATCTCGGCATTCTGCAGCGCTTCGGCCTTTTCCGCCAACGCTTCGCTGCGTGCTGTCAGGTCTTCTTCTACCTCTTCCGCTTCGCTGATTGGATCGGTCGGAGGACCGAGGGCGGGATCTAAAGCAATAAGCTTGGGGTAGGGTGCCTTGCGCAATGCGGCGGTTTCGCTGCCTTCCAACTCAGGGATATTTGCGCAGCCGGCGGTGGCCAGCACAAAGAGAATGGGCAGCAAAAGCTTCATCGCAGTCCTTCGGGTCGCAGCGTGTATCCCGTGATGCACGTTTTGTCGGAATGGTTCAAGCGGGGTTCTATCTGAACGTCTGTTCATATACGATCAACGCATGGCGCGTACTCAAGGCTCTCATTCCGATATCACCGGCCCCCGCATTCGCGAGGCGGCACTGGGGCTGTTTGCCCGTCATGGCTATGCTGCGGTTTCAATGCGGCAGATCGCAGGCGAGGTCGGGGTGCAGGCCGGGGCGCTCTACAATTACACCCCTGACAAGCAGAGCCTGCTGTTTCGGCTGATGCGCGATCACATGCAGGATCTGATGGCCGCCTATGACAAACTTGACCGGTTCAAGGATCCACAAGACGCGCTGCGCCAGTTTGTCGGGTTCCACATTCGTTTTCACTTGCAGCGCCCCGACGAGGTGTTCATCGCTTATATGGAGCTGCGCAATCTGAACCCCGAAAACTTTGCCGAAATCGAGGCCCTGCGCCGCCGTTACGAAGACTCGTTAGAGCATATTCTTCGTAACGGGCAGCAATCGGGTCAATTTTCGGTCACCGATACCAAGATCGCCACATTAGCGGTGATTGCCATGCTGAATGGTGTGATCACTTGGTATCGCAGCGGTGGCCGCCTGTCGCTGGATGAGGTCGAGCAGGTGTATTGGGACATGGTCCGCAAAGCGGTCACCGCCTGACCCGCCCTTAGTGGGCAGGTCGGATGAAAGTGCCGTTCCGCAACTCCCGAAACGCTTGCTGCAATTCCGCCTGAGTGTTCATCACGATCGGGCCATGCCACGCCACGGGTTCATCGATCGGAGCGCCCGAGATCAAAAGAAACCGCACACCCTCGGGCCCGGCCTGAACCGTGATTTCGTCTCCGGTCCCGAACCGAACCAACGTCCTGTCTCCTGACATGTCGCGGATGTTGACCTCTTGCCCGGCAACTTCTTTTTCCAAAAGAATACCGGTTGGCTGAGACGCATCAGCAAAGGCAGCACTGCCTTCAAAGATATAGGCGAAGGCCCGGCGGTATGTGTCGATCGGAATGGTTTTTTTCACCCCTGCCGGTATGCTGATATCCAGGTATTGCGGATCGGCAGCGATACCGTCCACTGGGCCCGTGCGTCCCCAGAATGTGCCGACAATCACACGGACCTTTGTCCCATCATCATCGATGATTTCTGGAATATCAGTGCTTTGAACGTCCTGATAGCGCGGGGCGGCCATTTTCTGATCTGATGGCAGATTGCCCCACAGCTGGAACCCATGCATCTGACCGCTGGCCGACCCCTTGGGCATTTCCTGATGCAGGATACCTGACCCGGCGGTCATCCACTGGACATCTCCGGCACCCAGCGTGCCGCTATTGCCCAGCGAGTCGCTGTGTTCGACTGTACCGGACAGGACATAAGTGATCGTTTCGATGCCCCGATGCGGATGCCACGGAAAACCGGCCATATAGTCCAATGGGTTGTCATTCCGGAAATCATCGAACAGCAGAAACGGGTCCAGTTCCGACGGGTCCTGAAACCCAAACGCCCGGTGCAATTTGACGCCCGCGCCTTCCATTGTCGGGACCGCCTTGCGGAATTCCAAAGTTGGTCTGAGTGACATAAACGCCTCCTGATCCTTTGACCGGAACTTATGCGTCGGCCTGAGGCAGTCAATTTGCGCAGGAACACTGAAGCTGTGCGAAGATGCTCAGACAGGTGACGCGGTGCTGTCCTTTGCGTATCAAAGCGGTTAAAGCGGGCGGACAATCAGGAGAACAATATGCAAGAAGAAGTGCTGGCTACGGTCGCGGCCTCGGCACCGCGGCGCTGGACTGGGGTAGGGATGCTGGTCACGGTCGGGGCGTTGGTCATTTACGTCGCGTTGGCATCGCCGCCTGAGTTTGGCTGGCAGGTCTTCTTACTGGTTTCCGGGGCAGCCGCGTTCTGGTTAGCCCGTCGCATGTGGTACGCGACCGAAGACAGGATCGAGCTGACCCAATCCCAATTGCGCACAGGCTCGGGGCAGGTGATCTGCAATATCGAGGATGTCGAAGGCGTAGACCGGGGCGTGTTCGCATTTAAGCCATCAAATGGCTTCTTGGTAATCACTCATGCACGAAGCTCAAACCAGTGGGCGCCCGGTCTTTGGTGGCGTGTCGGACGAAGGATTGGCATAGGCGGCATGACAGCCGCCGCCGAGACCAAATACATGTCGGAAATGCTGTCGGGGATTCTAGCGGAAAGGGATTAGCTCACCGTGCAAGGGGTATTGACGACCTGGTCAAAAACACGCGGGTGCGTAAACACAAAGTTGTCCATCTCAAAGTCAGCAAAATCGAGCGCAAACCGGAATGGAGCTCTGTAAGTATTATTGGTTTCGACGATAATCATGGATCCGTTGTCAGGCATGACCGGAATTCGGTGCTTGATCTTTACGATCTCCGTGTTTGTCAACTGAATGTACTTCTCACCCCGTGTACAAGACCAAACTACGTTGTGGGCATCGGCATCAGCATCATACTCAATGTAAGAAGCGCGCATAGACACCGGAGATCTCGTATAGACCATCGACTCTAGAAGGTTGTACAAGGTGTCAACGTATTTCACATTCATGTCGCTGTCTTCGCGAGAAATAATGTCAGCTATTGCATACGCCCCTTTGATGTTACGGGCGCTTTGACGATAGCTGTCATAATAGGTGTAAGACGCGAAAATCGACCAAAACACCAGCGGTACGATCAGGACCGCCTCGACTGTAATCGAACCTTCTTCTCGTTTCAGAAAGCGAACGAGCAACGCGTTGGCAAAGTCCTGAATTGATTTTTTAGTTCGAGGCATCGGCTACATCCACAGTTTCAGACGAATCTTCGTCTGGGGAGCTTGATGACCCACCGAATGGTTCATGTACGAACACTGTCGTCGCATGCAATTCCCATTGACCGTCGGGGTCCTGTTTCGCAAGGCCGCCAATCATCGTGAAACCCCAGACAGGTGAGACTTCAAGACAAGCGCGGATGATCATCAGCTCGTTTGAAGTGCCCGATTCAAAAAGGACATTCTCGGGTGGCCTGACAGTCGCTGGCGTGTCGACACAATAAGGGTTCAAATAAGAAGGGTTGTCCAGGGGATTGCCGACGCGTGGATCAATAGGAGTCATCTCAAGCGCCAAGTCTTCCAAGCAATTTGTGATCATTGCCTCGTCACAGATCATTTCTTTGAGAAGCTCATGATCCCATTCAGTTTCACCCTCTGGCAAGCGATTGAGCCTAACCTCTCGGACTGTTATGTCCAGAGACCGTTCAAGATCGGCGTGATGAAAGGATTGCAGTCCCAGATCCATGCCGGAATAAGCGACATAGAGGAAGAAAGGAAACCAGAACATAAACTCGATAGTCGAGTTTCCATCCTCATTATTGTAAAATCTACGCAGCCGCTTCCGCAGTGTCGTAATCATTGGGTCAGCCTCAGATTCTGAATGGAGGTGCTGATCGAGTCAAAAACCCGCTCGATTTGTGTACCAGTCGCCTCATAGTACCGCGCATCTTTGACCGCGCAGTCTTTCAACATTTGCTTAACGCCGGACGGGGCTTCAAAGGCGATGGAGAAAATGATGACCTTTTCTTCTTCGGCTTTATTGCAAAGATCCACAACGTTTGGATTTTTGGTCGATGGACCAATTTCGGTTGTAGAGTCTGATGCAAATTCGTCGCCGCGATCCCAGCCATAAGCGTGACGCAACATATTCCGAATTGCATACTTTTCCGTGTGCGCCCAGACGTCAGGCCATTCCAGTTCTACCGGATCGGAATCTGTTGAAAGCCCTTCGGAGTCTTCGCGTGTTTGCGATCTGTCCATCGAATAGCAGGTGCCGTTGTAGTAATCCGTACAGCGGTAGCGTATATAAGTCTCATCGCCATAGGCATGATCTTGGTATTTGTCGCGGGTCCAGCGCCTGTACGAACTGTCCCGTACAGTTGTGGCGACATTAGGCCAAGCCCAGCGGTCATACTCTTCATCGTAGATAGAATACACTTCGGCATCTTCATTCCAATAGATGTCCGAGAGGCCGTCATTGTAAGGCGGATTCACTTTGTGTTGATAAGTGTTTTCACCATCCGTCATCAACACTAGAACCTTAAGAGTGTCAGAGGTCTTGTTCGGAGCCGGTCGGATCGCAAATGAGTTCGGAATTTCAGAACTGTCTGCAATCTGAGCGATAAGCGGTTGAACACTGTCATCAAGCAAGGTCAGACCCCACTTCAGACCTACGTCGATTGAAGTCCAGCCGCTTGCCACAAGGTTCTGGATCTGACCCTTCAAAATGTCCGGGTCGTTCTGGATTACGGTCATCTCTCGACGGTCGGTGTCGGATTCAAGGCGACAGGTATTGCTGCTTACCAGCGTATCGCTGAACCTTTTGTCGCTAGAACCATTATCCTTGAAATGAAGAGTCTGTGGGACATAGTCCCCAGGTCTGATGATGTTGCCGCCGTCATCCACGATGTCGTAGTAGTTGAAGTCGGTCGTTGTGAAATCCGAAGGCTGGAAGTCGATGCAATTGGCTCTTTCGTTAGCTCCGATCGTGTTAATCGCATCCATTAGATAGTCGGGCACCGAGACCTGTTCCGAGTAGGGCACGATTGAGATTGACAATCTGCCGTCTTCCGACTTCAGGATCATTTCATCAATAAAGTCCTCAGCGGCACTTTTGAGGTTGGTAAGCTTCGTACCACGCATCGAACCCGACACGTCCAAGACCAAAGAGATTTCGACATTACCAATCGATTCTTCGGCGATGCTGGTGGCGGTTGTATCAATAGAGTCGACACCACTCCATTTCATGAAATGTGTTTCGATACTCATATCGGCGCTGGCTTCGACTTTCCGTTTTCCTTCAAGTTCGGCAACCTGAGACACCGTTCCGTCGTCGTTCGTAGTACATGTCTCAGGCTCGACCTTGATATCTTTGATGATATCCGTATCGAAGCCTTCTTTGCGGATGTAATCATTCACTACGACACGTGGGCAAAGCTCTTGGTCCAGGTCAGCTGCGGCAAGGACCGCGCGGTCCAGTGCGTATTGTAGCCTAACCCTTTCGCGATCATACCGCATGACGTCGACGGCAAACCCGGCCACGGTAAAAACCATCATGACTAGGAACATTGCGAGTATTGTCATCGTGCCTTCTGTCGAAGAAACAAAGTGACGCAAGTGCCGCGAGCATCTGTTTTCGTGGCAGAGACGGTTGAATTGAGCTTTCAAATCAAACTTGCGCATAATTGGTTCCTCGGTCGATCAGGCACACTGATGCCAGCACTTCGCAACTTTGATAATTTATCCACGGATCGTGGCGAGATTTGGGCGCAGTGGACACTATGTTGCTCGTTTTTAAAGAGATTCAGCTTTATTCCCGGTGTTATTGACGGTTTTGTTTCGCTACTTTGGACAATCGCGCGGCTTTCGTTAACGCCCGACTCACCAATGGAGCTAAAAAGTAAAGTTCACAAACTGATGAAAATACGTGCAGTTACTGATTGCGGTATTTAGCAAGCAGTGCGACAAAAAGTCATGACGTATCTCGTCTACCGGCACGGAGGATTTTATGACCGGCATTAAAGAACCCAGCTTTCGTGAGAGTGTTGATTTGATGTTCAACAGAGCGGCGTCTCTGATGGATTTGCCGCCCGGGCTAGAAGAGAAGATACGGGTTTGTAATGCCACCTACACCGTTCGGTTCGGGGTGCGTCTGCGGGGGCAGATCCACACCTTTACCGGATATCGTTCGGTTCATTCGGAACATATGGAGCCGGTAAAGGGTGGCATTCGCTATGCCTTGGCGGTGAACCAGGATGAGGTCGAAGCGCTGGCTGCGCTCATGACTTACAAGTGTGCACTGGTCGAAGCGCCCTTTGGTGGCTCGAAAGGGGGCCTTTGCATTGATCCTCGCCAGTATGAAGAACATGAGATGGAACAGATCACGCGTCGTTTTGCCTATGAGCTGGCAAAGCGCGATCTGATCAACCCATCTCAGAACGTCCCTGCGCCCGATATGGGAACAGGCGAGCGCGAAATGGCGTGGATGGCTGACCAATATGCGCGGATGAATACGACCGATATCAACGCGCGAGCCTGTGTGACAGGTAAACCGCTGAACGCGGGGGGCATCGCGGGCAGGGTCGAAGCAACCGGGCGCGGCATCCAATACGCGTTGCGCGAATTCTTCCGAAACCCGGAAGACGTCAAGAAGGCGAACTTGTCAGGCACGCTGGACGGAAAGCGCGTCGTCGTGCAGGGATTGGGTAACGTGGGCTATCACGCAGCCAAGTTCCTCAGCGAGGAAGACGGGTCGCGTGTGGTCGGCATCATCGAATGGGATGGCGCACTGTACAATCCCGATGGCATCGACGTAGAAGCCGTGCGGCAGTGGATCGTCAAGCATGGCGGCGTGAAGGACTATCCCGACGCCACGCATTCCGCCGAGGGCGGCGCGGTACTTGAAGCCGAGTGTGACATCCTGATTCCGGCGGCGCTGGAGGGGGTAATAAACCTATCCAACGCCGAACGTATTAAGGCACCACTGATCATCGAGGCCGCCAACGGGCCTGTCACGGCGGGTGCTGATGAGATCATGCGCAAGAAAGGCACGGTGATCATTCCTGACATGTATGCAAACGCCGGTGGTGTGACCGTGTCCTATTTTGAATGGGTCAAAAACCTCAGCCACATCCGTTTTGGCCGGATGCAGCGGCGTCAGGAAGAAGCTCGGCATGAGTTGATCGTCAGCGAACTGGAACGGTTGGATCGGTATCTGGGTGACGCTTGGTCGATGTCTCCGGATTTCAAGGCCAAGTACCTAAAGGGCGCTGGCGAGTTGGAGCTGGTGCGTTCTGGTCTCGATGACACGATGCGCATTGCCTATCAGTCGATGAGCGAAGTCTGGCATGATCGCGCAGATGTCGACGATCTGCGCACGGCGGCCTATATCGTTGCGATCGACCGCGTCTCAAAAAGCTATCGCGCCAAGGGCCTCTGAGCGCACAGACAACAGAAGATTCTTGAGTGGCCAACCATCGGGTTGGCCATTTTTCATTTAGGTCGAAGTCGTCAGAGTGTGTGGATTGGTCGCCCAGCGACAAGTTTTCGTCGAAAACAGGAGTGGAACCGGATTCCGGCGTTGTTACTGCTGGGTGAAGTTGGTTTGATGCCGACACACCTGTAGGGAGTTCTGAATGCGTTTCTCCGGCTTACGTGTCCTGAAAGAGGGCCTGACCGGCAACAAAGGCTGGACGCCGCACTGGCGCGAGCCTGAACCGAAATCCGAATATGACATCGTCATTATCGGCGGCGGAGGTCATGGGTTGAGCACGGCCTATTATCTGGCCAAGGAACATGGTCTGACCAATATCGCTGTTCTGGAAAAGGGCTATATCGGTGGGGGCAATGTCGGGCGCAACACCACCATTGTGCGCGCGAATTACTTTTTGCAGGGCAATTCCGAGTTCTACTCGCACTCATTGAAGCTGTGGGAAGGTCTTGAGCAGGATCTGAACTACAATGTCATGCATTCGCAACGCGGGATCATCAACCTGTTCCATTCGGACGGGCAGCGTGATGCCGCTGCGCGCCGGGGCAACATGATGATCAGTCAGGGTGACGATGCTATCCTGCTCAATCGCGATGAATTGAGGCGGATGGTGCCCTATCTGAATTTCGATGACCTTAGGTTCCCTCTGTATGGCGGTCTCTACCACCCGCGCGGAGGTACAGCGCGACACGATGCAGTGGCCTGGGGCTATGCGCGCGGAGCGGACCAGCGCGGCGTGGATCTGATCCAGAACTGCGAAGTGACCGGTATTGATATCGAGAATGGCGTGGTTCGCGGTGTTCAGACCTCGCGCGGGCCGATCCGGGCCAAGAAGGTGGCGATGGTTGCTGCCGGGCGTTCAGGTCAGGTGGCGGCGATGGCTGGAATGAGGCTGCCGATTGAAAGCCATGTCTTGCAGGCCTTCGTGACCGAAGGTCTGAAGCCCTGCATCGATCATGTGGTGACGTTTGGCATGGGGCATTTCTATATCAGCCAGTCAGATAAGGGCGGGCTGGTTTTTGGCGGTGATCTGGATTTTTACGCCTCCTATGCGGCGCGAGGTAACTTGCCCACCGTCGAAAGCGTGATGGAGGCCGGGATGGCGCTGATGCCGATGATCGGCAAGGCGCGGGTGCTGCGATCCTGGGGCGGGATCATGGATATGTCGCCCGATGGCTCTCCGATCATCGACCGGACGGATATCGACGGGCTCTATCTGAATGCCGGCTGGAACTATGGCGGGTTCAAGGCGGTTCCGGGTTCGGGGAATGTGTTTGCGCATCTGATTGCGACGGATCGGTATCACGAGAATGCCACCGGCTTCCGACTGGATCGTTTCCGCACCGGGCGCGGGATTATCGATGAAGAGGGCAAGGGCTCTCAGCACAATCTGCATTGAGGGGCGCGATGTTGGATTTGGGTATTATTGAAAAGATCAAGAAGGGCGCGCGGCTATGAGGATCACCTGTCCATATTGCGGCGAGCGGGATCGGCGCGAATTCTACTATCGCGGGGCGGCAGTGGATCTGGACCGACCGGCCCCGGATGCCGGTGAGGCGGCTTGGGATGATTTTGTCTACCAACGGGAAAACCCGGCAGGGCCGACACGAGAGCTTTGGTATCACGAAGGCGGGTGCGGTGCATGGATCGTGGTCACACGAAACACGGTAACGCATGAGATGATCGACGCGCAGCCGGCATCGGAGGAGCGGGCATGAGGATCGATGGAAAGGGTCTTATCGATCGTACGCAGTCGATTCCGTTTGTTTTCGATGGTGCCAGCTATAGCGGCTATGCGGGCGACACCCTGACCTCAGCGCTTTTGGCGAATGGCGTACGACTGATGGGGCGTTCGTTCAAGTACCACCGACCTAGGGGTGTGCTGAGCGCAGGCAGCGAAGAGCCGAATGCGCTGATTACCGTGGGGGCAGGCGCAGGACAAGAACCAAATATTCGCGCCACGATGCAAGAGATCTATCCGGGACTTGAAGCGCGCAGCCAGAATCGCTGGCCCAGCCTGAGTTTCGATTTGATGGGGATCAACGATCTGGCTTCCCCGTTTTTGGGCGCGGGTTTTTACTACAAAACCTTCATGTGGCCGAAAAGCTTCTGGGAAAAGCTATACGAGCCGATCATTCGACGTGCCGCCGGATTGGGAGCACTGTCGGGCGAAGACAATGCCGACAAGTACGAAAGCGCTTATGCCTTTTGCGATCTGCTGATTATCGGGGCAGGGCCTGCGGGGCTGATGGCCGCACTGGTCGCTGGTCGTGCCGGCGCGGACGTCATTCTGGCCGACGAAAACAGTCGCGTGGGTGGGCGTCTGCTGGCCGAGACCTATGAGGTCGACGGAAAACCGGGTCCCGTTTGGGTTGACGAAGTGCTGGCCGAGTTAGCCGCGATGGACAATGTCCGCATCATGACCCGGACCACTATCGCAGGTGCCTATGACCAAGGTACCTTTGCGGCGTTGGAACGCGTTTTTCACCATACGGATCACCGCCCCAACGGGGCGCCGTTGGAAACCTATTGGCGGATCGTGGCCAAGCGGTCAGTTCTGGCGGCAGGCGCGCTGGAGCGCCCGGTCGCATTCCGCAACAATGATCGCCCGGGGATCATGACCGCTGGCGCGGTGCGGGCGTATCTAAACCGATGGGGTGTCAGCCCGGGCCGCAATGTGACGATCTTCGGAAATACTGACGATATCCATCGCACTGCTCGTGATTTGTTGGATGCTGGTGTCCATGTGGCGGCTGTGATCGATAGCCGCCATGACGCGCCCTTGTCTGACGATTACGAGGTTCTACGCGGGGCGCAAGTTTGTAACAGTTCGGGCCGTAAGGGGCTGGAGGCGATTACAGTGCGCCGCGCCAGTGGAGAAGAACGGATACACACGGATTGCCTTGCCATGACAGGGGGCTGGAATCCTTCGGTTCATCTAACGTGTCACATGAATAGCCGCCCGATCTGGAAGCGTGAGATCGAGGCCTTTGTGCCAACGCCGGGGGCCGTGCCGGGCATGGTGACAGCGGGTGCGTGCAATGGATCTTTCTCAACTACAGCCTGCCTTCGTGAAGGGATTGAGGCAGCCAAAGGCGTGCTCGGCGATCTTGGCTACAAGGCCTCGAAGACTGTGCCACCGCAGGCCGAGGATACGCCATACGAGATCACGCAGCTTTGGGCCGTTCCCGGCAAAGGGCGCGCGTGGCTGGATTTCCAGAACGATGTTACAGTGAAAGACGTCAAACAGGCCGCGACTGAGAACTTCCGGTCAGTCGAGCACATGAAGCGCTATACGACGCAAGGTATGGCGACGGATCAGGGCAAGAATTCGAACGTGGCGGCGTTGGCCATTCTAGCGGACGTCACCGGACGCGCGATACCCGAAACCGGAACCACGACGTTCCGCCCTCCGTATTCTCCTATCGCCATTGCCGCGCTGGGTGCTGGGGCTGAAGGCAAGGGTTTCAAGCCGCAACGCTTTATCACTTCGCACAAAGCGACCGTAGCGCGGAAAGCTCCGTTGGTTGAGGCCGGGTTGTGGTATCGCCCCAGCTATTTCCCAAAGGGTGGAGAAACCACGTGGCGGCAATCCTGTGACCGTGAGGTCAACATGGTGCGTCAGGCCGTCGGGGTGTGCGATGTCTCGACGCTTGGCAAGATTGACATACAGGGGCCGGATGCGGGGGCGTTTCTGGACTTCGTTTATACGAACATGTTCTCGACCCTCAAAGTTGGCCGAACGCGATATGGCCTGATGTTGCGTGAGGATGGATTCGTCATGGATGATGGCACCACCGCGCGGCTGGGAGAGATGCATTACTTGATGACCACCACCACGGCAGGTGCTGGCGATGTAATGAAGCATCTGGAGTTCGTTCATCAGGGCCTGCGCCCTGATCTGGATGTCTCGTTCATCTCGGTCACTGAACAGTGGGCACAGTTTGCCGTGGCCGGACCAAAATCGCGTGAATTGTTGAACGATCTGCTGGACACACCTCTTGATGAAGAAAGCTGGCCCTTCATGGCTTGCGGATCGATCTCGGTGTTGGGTGTGCAGGGGCGTTTGTTCCGGATCTCGTTCTCGGGCGAGCATGCATATGAAATCGCTGTGCCTGCGCGCTATGGCTCGAGCCTGTTTGATATTTTGACCGAGCGGGCTGAAGCGCTGGGCGGTGGTCTTTATGGGATGGAGGCACTGAACGTTCTTCGGATCGAAAAGGGCTTTATTACGCATTCCGAGATCCACGGACGGACAACTGCCTATGATATCGGCATGGGCCGAATGGTGTCGCAGAAGAAGGATTGCATCGGCAAAACCATGTCGCAACGTCCGGGGCTTGAAGAGCCGGGGCGCGAGCGGTTGGTCGGGCTCAAACCCATTGGCGAAAGCAAGGAATTGCTGGCGGGCGCGCATCTGTATCGGGAAGAGGCCGAGCCGGTGCGCACCAATGATCAGGGCTATCTGACCTCCGTGTGTTATTCCCCGACGCTGGAAACGATGTTGGGCTTGGGCTTCCTGGCGGACGGGCCTGAGAGGTATGGAGAAATCGTGAAAATGGTCGATCATCTGCGCGGCGTGACAACCCTGTGTGAAGTGGTGAACCCGGTTTTCTTTGACCCCGAAGGAGGGCGCGTCCGTGGATAATCTGACCGCCAAAACACCCTGCGACGGGTTGCTGCCTTTGACCTTCGGCTCTGTAACGCTCAGCGAAGAGAATGCGGGGGCGATCCATTCGATCTCTCCCCTCATGGGTAAGCAAAAGACGCTATCCGAAGCTTTGAAAGCAGCGCATGGGATGGCTTATCCGTCGGCTAACCGCGCGACGGGCAAAGCGGGCGCACGGGCAATCTGGTTCGGCCCGGCGCATGCGATGCTGGTCGGGCCTCTACCAAATGTGGCGCTGGTCGAGAATGCAGCCATTGTGGACCAGTCAGATGCCTGGACTGTGGTCCGGTTAGAGGGCGCCGACGTCGAGGACGTGTTGGCGCGTGTGGTGCCAGTTGATCTGCGTAAGGTGCATTTCAAGCGCGGCCATACCGCCCGTACCCTGCTGTTCCACATGACCGCTTCTGATCACGCGCGTTGGTGAGAACGCGTTTCAGATCATGGTCTTCCGTTCCATGGCTGAGACATTGGTTCACGATTTGAAAAGGGCGATGGAAGGCACCGCCGCGCGCGGGTAAGCTGCGCTGAAAGAAACGAATCTTCGGAGATCCCCATGTTGCGTATCGCCATCGTTGCGGCCGTGCTGGCCACGCCAGTGGTTGCACAGGAAACCAAGGAACAGAGCTGCAAGTATCAGGCCGACGTTGTTGCAGCGATACAGAAAGCGCGACTTGACCGGGTCAAGGAACGCGATGTGGCGCAGGCGGTGGCCGACAGTGGTCCTACCTGGCCCGAGAACTACAATGCCGCTGTTCCACTGATCACGCCTTGGGTATATGAGCAAAAGATGCGCGACGTGCGTAAGAAGGATCTCGGAGCTGCGTGGCTGGAGTTGTGTTTACAACAATAATCCACAGTCAGATCATTTCTCTGTGGACAACCGCGCGCCATGCCCTTGGCGCGCGTTTTCATTTCTGGCAGGTTTAACCCATGTCTTTGCGCCCCGGATTTCTGGATGAACTGCGCACGCGCCTCAGCCTGTCTCAGGTTGTTGGGCGTAAGGTCATGTGGGACCAGCGCAAATCCAATCAGGGCAAGGGCGATATGTGGGCGCCTTGCCCCTTTCATCACGAAAAGACCGCCTCGTTCCACGTCGATGACCAAAAGGGATTCTATTATTGCTTTGGCTGCCACGCCAAAGGGGACGCGATCAGTTTTGTGAAAGAGACCGAGAATGTCTCTTTCATAGAAGCCGTGGAAATTCTGGCGCGCGAGGCCGGGATGCCGATGCCCGCGCGTGATCCCAAGGCGCAGGAAAAGCAGGACCGCCGTTCACAGCTGGCCGAGGTGATGGAACAGGCTGTGCAGTTCTTTCGTTTGCAACTCAAGACTGGGGCAGGGGCGGCGGCACGTGATTATTTGACACGTCGCGGTCTTGACGCGAAGGCGCTGGACCGTTGGGAAATCGGTTTCGCACCCGAGGGCTGGCAGGCTCTGTTGGATCATCTAACCGGTAAGAATGTCTCCGAGGACCTGATCCTTGGGGCCGGGCTGGCCAAGCCGTCGAACAAGGGTAAGAAACCCTATGATACATTCCGCAACCGCATCATGTACCCGATCCGCGACCCGCGCGGGCGGTGCATTGCGTTTGGTGGCCGGGCGATGGATCCCAATGACAACGCCAAATACCTGAACTCGCCCGAGACCGATCTGTTCGACAAAGGCCGCAGCCTCTACAACCATGGCCCCGCACGACAGGCGGCAGGCAAGGGGCAGCCTTTGGTTGTGGCCGAGGGCTATATGGACGTGATCGCTTTGGCTGAGGCCGGGTTTGGCGCGTCGGTTGCGCCTTTGGGAACAGCGATCACCGAGCATCAGTTGCAACTACTTTGGCGCATCTCAGACGAGCCGATTATCGCTCTGGATGGCGATACGGCAGGGCTGCGTGCGGCGATGCGAGCGGTCGATTTGGCGCTGCCGTTGCTGGAAGCAGGCAAATCCTTGCGTTTTGCCTTGATGCCCGAAGGCAAGGATCCTGACGATTTGCTGCGCGTCGAAGGTTCGGGGGCGGTGCAGGGTGTGCTGGATGCTGCAATCCCGATGGTCAAACTGCTCTGGCAACGCGAGACGGAAGGCAAGGTCTTTGACAGCCCCGAACGCAAAGCGGCGCTGGATAAATCCCTGCGAGAGAAGATCAAGCTGATCCGCGACCCCTCGATCCGATCGCATTACGGGCAGGAAATTAAGGACCTGCGATGGCAATTGTTTCGCCCACAGCGACAATCGCAAAATCGTCCGTGGCAACCGCGCGGAAAATGGCAGCCGCAGGCACAGCCTGCTACGCCCGGCGCGCGGGCGTCGTTTCTGGCCTCAGCTGAGAATGCGGATATTCAACTGCGCGAAGCGGCGATTCTCGCCATTGCCATTCTGAATCCGCAGGTTGTTGTGCAATTCGAAGCTCAGCTGGAAGAAATGGATTGCCACGACCCTGATCATGCGGCCTTGCGGGGGGCAATCCTGCGTCATGCGATTGACGATCCCGATAACCTGCAAGACCACATCATGCAAACTTTGGGGCCGGAACCCCTTGAAAACCTGCTGGCCCTTCGCCATGTCGCAGTGATCCCCTGTGTGTACAAACCGGGCGACGTTGAAAAGGCCGAGATGACGCTGGCCGAGGAACTCGCAAAGATCAAAGCGCTCCGGGGGTTGGATGCTGAGATTGCCGAAGCGGCAGAGGAATTGTCTGATCTGGCCGATGAGGCGCTGACATATCGGCTGGCGCAAGCCGCTGAAGAGCGCAACCGTACAAGCCGCAGCCAGAACGAAGACAGGGCCGTTTTCGACATCGCCGACAATGGTGCGCGAATCAACCGCGACGAGAAAGACGCGTTTGAGGCCATCACGTCTGGCATCAAATTCGAACGGAAACACCGATGAAGTGGTGTTTTCGTAAGGCACTGGAAAAGAAAAACGGGTAAACGGGTGGCCGAATCACTTCTACGCGCTAATGATTCGGTTCAAACGAATCACCCATCCCTGCAGGAGCATTGAATGGCCGCCAAGGATACGAACGAAGACCGCAAATCCGACGAGCAGGAACAGGAAATCTCGCTGGACATGAGCCAGGCCCAGGTCAAGAAGATGATCGCCGAGGCTCGCGAGAAAGGTTACATCACCTACGACCAGCTCAATCAGGTTCTGCCGCCTGATCAGGTCAGCTCGGAACAGATCGAAGATGTTATGTCGATGCTGTCCGAGATGGGCATCAACATTATCGAAGATGAAGAAGCCGAAGAAGAAGAAAACAAAGGCTCGACCGAACTGGTCACGACCGAAGGTCCGCGCGAGGTCGCGCTGGCTGGTGCTGCAACCGAAAAGCTGGATCGCACCGATGACCCCGTACGCATGTATCTGCGCGAGATGGGCTCGGTCGAACTGCTGAGCCGCGAGGGCGAGATTGCCATCGCCAAGCGGATCGAAGCCGGTCGGAACACCATGATCGCTGGTCTGTGCGAAAGCCCGCTGACCTTCCAAGCGATCACCATCTGGCATGATGAACTTTTGTCCGAAGACATTCTGCTGCGGGACGTCATCGATCTGGAAACCACTTTCGGCAACCAGATGGATGAAGACGGCGAGGTTGAAGAGCCGGTTGTCGATACCTCATCGGTGCAGGCGGCCAAGCCTGCCAAGGATGAGGGGCCGGAGCTTGACGCTGACGGCAACCCGATTGCCAATGATGATGACGATGATGACGACGATCAGGCCAACATGTCCCTGGCCGCGATGGAAGCAGCGCTGAAGGATCAGGTGCTGACCACGCTGGAACGCATCTCGACCGACTTCGCAATGCTGTCCGAAATGCAGGACAGCCGGATTTCTGCGACGCTGAATGAGGATGGTACTTTCAGCGCGAAGGACGAAGAAACCTATCAGAAGCTGCGCGCTGAGATTGTTGAACTGGTGAATGGTCTTCACCTGCACAACAACCGGATCGAAGCTCTGATCGACCAGCTCTATGGCATCAATCGCCGGATTATGTCACTGGACAGCTCGATGGTGAAACTGGCTGACCAGGCTCGCATCAACCGTCGCGAGTTCATCGATGCGTATCGTGGGCGCGAGCTGGATCCGAACTGGTTGGCTGAAATGGCTGAGAAGCCGGGCCGGGGTTGGCAGATGTTCATCGAACGCTCAACCGAGAAGGTCGAGGAACTGCGCAACGACATGGCCCAAGTCGGGCAATATGTCGGCCTGGACATCCCTGAATTCCGCCGCATCGTGCAGCAGGTTCAGAAAGGTGAAAAAGAGGCGCGTCAGGCCAAGAAGGAAATGGTCGAGGCCAACCTGCGTCTGGTGATCTCAATCGCCAAAAAGTACACGAACCGCGGCCTGCAATTCCTTGATCTTATTCAGGAAGGTAACATCGGCCTGATGAAGGCGGTGGACAAGTTCGAATACCGCCGGGGCTATAAGTTCTCGACCTATGCGACCTGGTGGATCCGTCAGGCGATCACGCGTTCGATCGCGGATCAGGCGCGCACGATCCGTATCCCGGTGCATATGATCGAAACGATCAACAAGCTGGTCCGGACAGGTCGTCAGATGCTGCACGAAATCGGCCGCGAGCCAACACCGGAAGAATTGGCCGAAAAGCTGCAAATGCCGCTTGAGAAGGTGCGCAAGGTGATGAAAATCGCCAAAGAGCCGATCAGCCTCGAGACGCCCATCGGCGACGAGGAAGACAGCCAGCTTGGTGATTTCATCGAGGATAAGAATGCCGTGCTGCCGCTGGACAGCGCCATTCAGGAAAACCTCAAGGAAACCACCACACGGGTTCTGGCCTCTCTCACCCCGCGTGAAGAGCGGGTTCTGCGGATGCGCTTTGGCATCGGCATGAACACCGACCACACGCTGGAAGAGGTCGGTCAGCAGTTCAGCGTGACGCGCGAACGTATCCGCCAGATCGAGGCGAAGGCGCTGCGTAAGCTGAAACACCCGAGTAGGTCGCGTAAATTGCGGTCCTTCCTAGATCAGTAAATCGAAAGGCGCCTCATCCCGAGGCGCTTTTTTCTTTCGCCCGCTCACAATGACTGAACTTCAAATCAAATTGGCGGGAATTCGCAAGGAGTCCGGCGATGCCATCTTTATATCGCCGCTGTCCACTCATGGACAGGCCGGGGCGAGGTGATTGGGCTGATGACCCCCGGCCACGTTGTAGCTTCATGAAAGCGGATGAGAGACACGTTTGCGAAAAGCAGTCGGGGCCTGGCCCGTCCAACGTTTGAAGGCGGTGGAAAACGCAGCCTGATCGGAATAACCGAGCGAATACGAGATTTCGGACAGATGCATACCGTTCTTGATAAAGGTCTGCGCCAGGTCACATCGTAAATCTTCAACAATCTCACGATATGAGGTGCCTTCATCAGCTAGGCGGCGAGCCAATGTTCGAGGGCTTAGGCCGAGCTGGGTGGCGGCGTCGTCCACCTGTACGATTCCCCCCGGCATCGCATCTGTGATCAACCCTTCGATCTGTGCTCGGGTTTTCTGTCTTGGCGACTGTCTTTCGGCCAGCAGGCGTTCGCCAAATTCAACCAAATGCGCGCGCAGGCTAGGGTCGTAAGTTGGGATCGGTGTTTCCAGCGAGGGCAGCGACAGGATGATTTCCAAGCGTTCGGCCCCGAAGGTAACTGGGAAACCTCCGATTTTCTGGTAGGTGGCTTGGTGTTGCCCAACTGTGTGCTGAAACCGTATCTCAATCGGATTCAGATTCAACTGAGTCAACGCCCGCATCCGGGCGATCGCGCCAAACAGCAGGAACTCGGTCCGCCGATGATAGCGGGAAAAGCTCGGGTCTTTCCAATCGGCCTCAAGCGAGGCAGCGTTACCTGAAAGGCGCAGATTGAAGGCCAGGGCCGGGTCGATAATGCCATGAAACCGCGCCGTATTCTCGATCACCTGCTTCAGATCACGAGAGTACTTGCTGATATAGGCCGTAATGCTGGAAGAAGAACTGAATTCCAGACCCGCCCGTGCCCCAAAGGTGATATCGCCAAGTGCATCGCAGGCGTGTCGGACAAACAGCGCTTCTTTGTGGGCGCTGTACCTTTTGGCAGGCGGTTCAATATCGCTGCGGGTCAATGCGCAGTCACTCAGGACTTGTTCCACCACGGTCGCGCTTGCGTGATCCTCAAGGGTCCGTGTCAGCAATTGAATGCGTGAAATGTCGACGTCCATCACCCAGCCCAAAAAACGCGTTACTGTAATACCGTTACCCTAGCGGCAAACCGTGGCAATGCGCCAGCCTCGGTGCTGATACCCAGGAATTGACCGCAACTCGCAAAGATATGGCAGAAATGGCCATGTCCGTAGCCTTGGCCAATAGCTACATGACCGGTGTTGTCGGGTCAGCGCCTTTTGGGGAAAAGGTCAGAGCCTGAGCGAGCGGTCCACCAAGCCGTTTCAACGGGTTCCCCGGCACGCCCCTCTCATTCTTCTGGTCAGTCATGTCGCATTGCTGCGGCGCATTCGAAGTGACAGCATCACGGGGAACCTTTTGTTATTTCTTGATCTCTCGTGGCTGATGATCTTTCCATCGATACAGATTTGATCGTCTTCGACGGTGAATGCGTGCTGTGTTCAGGGTTTTTTCACTTCATGTTGCGCCATGATCGAGATCAGAAATTTCTATTTGCAACTGCGCAGTCACCGCTTGGGCAGCAGCTTTATACTCTCCTGAACCTGCCGACAGACGAATTTGAAACCAATTTGGTGATCGTCAAAGGAAAGGTGCACCAAAATCTCGACGCATTTGCCGCTGCGATGCATGCATTATATGTTCCGTGGCGGGTATTGTCCTTGTGTCGATACCTGCCGAGGTTTCTGAAGAACCCGCTGTACCGGATGATTGCCCGTAACAGATATGCGCTATTTGGGCGGCGGGATGAGTGCCTAGTTCCTGATCCTTCTCTCCGATCGCGGTTTGCCCAAGATGGATTCTGATCGTGATCCATTCCTGCAGGCGCTGGGTATAGATGAAGCTGTGCCTGGATTGGTCAGGGATTTGCACAGTGGGGAAGGTCGCTACTCTGGTCGATGCAGCATTCAGCGTGGCCGAGGCGTTTTGGTCGCTCTGGCACTTCGCATCGGGCGATTTCCACCTGCGGGCGAAGATTTGCCGGTCACCCTTACGATCCGAAAGCCCGGCGCATATTGGCAATGGGAACGGGATTTCGCAGGCCACAAAACGCGTTCACGGATCACTTTTGATCCGCTGTGTGGCATGGTGCGGGAACAGATCGGCGGGCTGACAATATGGTTGCAGCCGGTGAGAACTGATAAGGGGCTGACCATTGAGATCCGCCGCCTCGCTTTGTTTGGCATTCCGTGTCCGGGGTTTCTTTTGCCACGTTCCGGATCGACCGAGGCTGAGGACGTACAATTGAGGTTTCGCTTTGACATTTCGGCGACAGCACCGGGATTGGGACACCTGATCCGCTATCAGGGATGGTTAGAGCCTGTTCACGAACCACGTGGGTCAAGCTGACATGATCGTTAGTTCGCTTTGCTGACGATGGCGACGCACTAGTCTATATTTCACATGGAAACAGGAAGATGGTCACGATGAAACAGACAATACTTTGCGCATTTGCAGCACTGCTTATGACCAGCTCTGCGGGCGTTGTCGATGCAGCGCCGAACGGTTATCGAACAGAACCGATGAGCGGCACAGACTTCGAGGTCATTCCAAGGACACGTCAGGATACTGATGGATATTGGTGCGCCGCTGCTGATTTTGCCCGCCGGAAATTGGGTGCTGGGTGGCAGCAACAAATCTACGTTCTGCGCGGCTACGGCCCCAGCGTGACAACGGGACGCCGGACGGCGGTACAGTTCACACTGAAACAACCCGCCAATGTCCCGCAGAAAGGCAGCTTTTCGGTCACAGCCGGGTTCCAGCCGGGTGACAGCATGTCGGTACAGGGCGCAAATGCACGGTGCGGCGTCCGTCCGTTTATCAATTGACCTGCGATGCAGACAGAATTCTCGATCCAGACACAGGGCGTGGGGCTCTATGAGATTACCGCCCCTGTGCGCAGTTGGCTGAGGCCGGTTTCGGACGGTTTGCTGACGCTCTTTGTTCGCCACACTTCTTGTTCGCTGCTTATTCAGGAAAACGCCGACCCCGAGGTGCAGACTGATCTGCGCGCATTCTTTGAACGGCTGGTGCCGCAATCGGATCATCCGTCGATGGCTTATCTGCGCCACACCTATGAGGGGCCGGACGACATGCCAGCCCATATCAAGGCCGCGATGATGCCTGTATCGCTGTCGATACCGGTGTCAGATGGGGTACCTGCGCTGGGCACATGGCAGGGGATATATCTGTTTGAACACCGCAACGCGCCGCATGAAAGAAAGGTCGCTGCGCATTTTGGGTGACGCTTTATATTGGGGTGGAAAATTCCGACTACCCAAACCCTAGAGGCTGTCCTATAGTTGTGGATAAGTAAGCCGCAGCGCTTACAAAAAGTGGCCAGCTAGGGACGAGGAGACGGCGGATGCGCTGCCCGTTTTGCGGAAATATCGATACTCAGGTCAAAGATTCACGCCCGGCAGAGGATCATGTCGCGATCCGCAGACGGCGGTTCTGCCCGGCCTGCGGCGGACGGTTCACCACCTATGAACGCGTGCAACTGCGTGATCTGGTCGTCATCAAAACCAACGGTAAGCGCGAAGACTTCGACCGCGACAAGCTGGAACGCTCGATCCGTATTTCGATGCAGAAGCGGCCCATTGATCCCGATCGGATTGATCAGATGATCTCCGGTATCGTGCGCCGTCTTGAAAGCATGGGGGAAACCGATATCCCTTCGAACAAAATCGGTGAAATTGTAATGGAAGCGCTGGCCCGGATTGATACGGTCGCATATGTTCGCTTTGCGAGTGTGTACAAGAATTTCCAGGCGGCCGATGATTTCGAGGAGTTTGTCCACGAGTTGCGCCCGCCGCAACCTTCGACGGATGAGTGAGCGATACAGATAAGCGATATATGGCGCTGGCCCTATCATTGGGGCGGCGCGGCCAAGGCACCTGCTGGCCGAATCCGTCCGTCGGGTGTGTCGTCGTGCGCGATGGACGCATCGTTGGTCGCGGCTGGACGCAGCCCGGGGGTCGTCCGCATGCAGAACCTATGGCTCTGACGCAGGCGGGTAAGGCCGCGCGAGGTGCCACCGCTTATGTCTCGCTTGAACCCTGTTCACACTACGGAAAGACGCCGCCCTGTGCCGAAGCGCTGATTGCGGCCGGTGTTACCCGTGTGGTTTCGGCGATCGAAGACAGCGATCCTCGGGTCGCTGGGCAAGGGTTTGCCATGTTGCGCGAGGCCGGGATTGAGGTCACCACCGGCGTTCTGGCGGAACAGGCGGCCCGCGATCACGCAGGGTTTTTTCTAAAAACCGAGCAAGGCCGCCCGTTTGTGACTTTGAAAATGGCCAGCAGCTTTGATGGACGGATTGCCACGGAAACCGGGCACAGTCAGTGGATCACAGGTCCAAATGCTCGCCGCGCGGTGCATGCGATGCGTGCGCGCCACGATGCGGTGATGGTTGGGGCAGGGACAGCGCGCGCCGATGACCCGTCGCTGACGGTTCGTGATCTGGGCGTGCAGCATCAGCCGGTGCGCGTGGTGGTCTCGCGCCATCTAGATCTGCCCTTGATGGGGCAACTTGCGCGAACCGCGTCCGATATCCCTGTCTGGCTCTGTCACGGCCCCCACCCAGACCCCGAGCGTGCGCGCGCATGGGAGGGGTTGGGTGCCCGTCTGATCCCTTGTGCGCTGGATGGTCATCACGTGGATGCGGCTGATCTGTTGCAGCAGCTTGGGCAGGCCGGATTGACGCGTGTCTTTTGCGAAGGCGGATCAGCATTGGCTGCATCTTTGCTAAAGGGCGATCTGGTCGATGAGTTGGTCGGTTTTACAGCGGGGCTGACCATCGGGGCCGAAGGTCTGTCCGCGATCGGGGCACTGAGGCTTGATACTCTGGATACTGCCCCCCGATTTGATCTGATCGAAACACAGGTCGTTGGCGGCGATATCCTACATCGCTGGGCGCGCGTGACGCACTAGCCTTCAGCGCCACCAATGCGCATGCGTCGCCAGTGCGCCCTGAAATTTGGACAAGATGCGATTTACGGGTCCGGTAGGGGATGGCGTACCCTGCGCAAGCCGTTCGACCGCGATTTCGACGGGGCAGTTCTGTCCTGTCACCGGATCGAGATAGCGCGGGTAGTCGATCAGCGTTGCGTGCACCAATCCCATCAACGAAGGCCGCGCGCCACGTCGCGCAGGCACCGCCCCCAGATCACTCGTCAGCCCCCAACCGGCATAGAACGGCGCACCGAGAGTGGTGACCCGGACGCCACGCAGCAAAGCCTCGAACCCCAGCAGAGAGGTCATAGTCCAGACCTCATCCACCTGTCCAAGCAGGGTGGCAGGATCGGTGCCTTCTACAATGAAATCGGCCAGATCGGTTTCGATCTTGCCATCGCGCAACCCAGCCTCAACATCCGGATGCGGTTTGTAGATCAACACAGAGTCGGGATTGGCCTCGCGCGCTGCGCGCAGCAGATCGAGATTGGTGCGGATGTTGCTCGTTCCCAGCCGGATTGAGGCGTCATCTTCAACCTGACCCGGCACCAAAATCCGGTGGCCAGTCGGCAGGTCCGGGGCAGGGTGGCCGATGTTGTACTTGCTTAGTCCTTCGGCCAGCAATCGGGCTGTCAGCCGTTCGGCGCGGAGCCTCTGATCAGGGCGCAAAGTTTCGCGTTTGGTGATCCATTCCTCCAGGCGGCTGGGATGCGTAGGATCGTAGTAGATGCCGATATCATCGGTCACCAGCGATAGCGGCGGCACCAGCTCCGCGCCCAACCCGCGGGATCGTAAAAAGCCATCCTCGATTCGGGTTGCATTCAGCGTCTCACCGGCCCGGCTGGCCCAAACCATATGGGGTTGTTTGATATTCTCTGACTGCTCGGCCACGAAACGAACCTTATGGTGCTGGCCGAAAATGCGTTGCAGGTGGCGGCGTTTCCATACCCGCATCCCGGAGGCGATCCAGCCTTTGTGGTCCTGCCGCCAGGCTCGGGTTTGCGCCTCAAGCGTATCGAGCACGCATTCCAATTCGCACAAACGATCATTGTAGGGATCATACCAGCGCGGGTACAGGATCATCGCAGCGGCAAAAAGCTGCGCCCGCGTAAGATTCCGTTGGCGACGGAGCAGGGGGGCATCATCCTGCGTCAGCCCCCACCCAGCGTAGAATGGTTGCCCGAACACGCGAGGTTTGTGCCCGGCCAATATCGCCTCAAATCCCATCTGCGAGGACAGCGTGTAAACCCCGATGGCCCCTTCAAGCAGCGACCATGGACTTATGGGGCTGTCGAGGATCGATATTCTGTCACTCAGATCCTGATCGGAAAAGTATCCCTTGCGGTGGCCTGCCGTGGTTTCGGGGTGGCTTTTGATGAGGATGCGTGCGCCGGGGTTTTCCTCTTGCGCGATGACCAGCATCTCGCGGAACCGTGCATAGTCGCCGTTGCTTGCGGTGACGGCAGCATCTCCCTGCGTCTGGTCGATCACTAGAACGTAGCCAGGATCGGGAGGCGTCAGATCAAGGTCAAAGGCCGAGTATTTGCTCAGATGCAGCTCTCGGATGCGCGCGATTGCGCCTCGCGCGCGATCCAGCAGGGCGGTGTCGTCCAGCGGATGCGTGGCTAACAGAGTTTCCAGATCCGAAGGCACACTCGGATCAAAATGCAGACCCGATCGATCCAACAACAGACCCATGGGTGCCTCACCGCTTCGTCCAGGGTGCAGAGACCGCAGGAACGCGTCTTCGACCCTCAGGACGGGCACATCGCGTTTCTGCGCGATACCCATTCCCCGATGGGCTGTCGGGCTGTTGCCCCAGACCCCGACCAGATCGTCTGGCTGTGGCAGACCAAGCCGGATGTCATACCCGGCCAGAGATAATATACGACGCAGCCGCGACTGTGTCAGGAACCCACCGTTGTAAACAAAAAGCCGGGAGCGTTCGCCCCCGGCCGTGTTCTCCGATTCAGAGAGCATTCATCAGTTACCCGTAAGCGTCGCCACATTCGCAAATGGCGTCAGACCTCCAGCAATCAGCGAGACAGATTTGCTCCACTGTGCATATGGGGCCTCGGTGACGTATATCGTGTCATCGTCTCGGATCACGAAATCGCGGGCGATGAACAGGCCATTGGGCGCGGTCAGGTTCAGCAAATAGATCATGCGCTGATCACCCTGTAGCTCGGGACGTCCCATGACATTGCGCGCCACATCCTGCCGTTCCTCACGCAGAACAAAAATACCTGTCGGGTCTGAGGATAGCGGCTGTAAGCCTCCGACCTGAGCCAGCGCCTCAAGGGCGGATAGGTCCTGACTTTCAAAGGCCACGCGGGATTGTCCGCCGGTCGAACCCAGCGCGATGTATGAGCGACTGTCCTGTTCGACCAGAATGCGATCGCCGCCGCGCAGGGCGATATCGGTTTCCGGGTTGCGGAACAGATCGTCGTACCAGATGGTTCCACTTTGCTTGCCCCTGATCACAGTGACCAATGCGATATCGGATGCAACTGCCACCCCGCCTGCTTGCGCGAGCATGGTCGATAACGAGCCAGTTGGTCGCTCAATCGGATAGATTCCCGGCGCGCCGATAGTTCCGGTCAGAGAAACGGTCGACCCATCGCCCGGAGTGCGCGACACTTGGACTTGCGGATCCGGAGTCTGTTCTTCCAGCTTCGAGGAAATCAACGTGCGGAGCTGCTCGGGCGTATTGCCCGCCGCACGCAGCCGCCCGGCATAAGGGACAAATATGTAACCTTCGCTGTCGACCTGCACCTGATCCAGAACGGTTGCGCCACCGGCTGCGGAACTTAGCAACCCATCCTCGACATTTTCCCAGATGCTGAGACTCAGAATATCGCCGGGGCGTACGGTATCGGATGCGACGCTTTGCGCGCTGCGGAAAGATTTCGAAAACCCGTATTGCGGAATCACCGATGTGGCCCGCGCAACACGGTCGTCGACCTCAACTACAAAGGCGTTACCCCCGTTTTCGACCGACCCGGCTAGAATTTCGTTTTTGTTCGGTCCGGATTTGGGAAGCTGGCATGCTGCCAGCAGGCCAAGGGTCGCCACAAGGGAAACCCCCGGATCCATCGGGTAGGAAAGCGCTGCACTGCCGATTTACCTCAATCGTCTTTGTTTTGGGAAGGTTACCCGCATCGCTTCGAAACATCCAGCAGCAGGTTGCCCGCGATCATTCAACAACGCGCAACTGTGGCGTTGTGGCCTCTTTATCGGAGAGCAACCCTTGATAGGGGTCCTGAGCCGATAGCATCATATCAGCCGCTCGCCGCAGCAATTGACGACGCCCTCGGCGAGAATAGAACCCCCCGGGGACTTGGCAGGTTTCCAGAAGAAATTGGCGATAAGCCCGATAGGCCTTGCCGCCCGGGGCATCTGGCTGGGCAAAGAATGCCTCAATCGATTGCCGAGATACGAATTCGGGCTTGTCATAAACCGACTGCCCAAAAATCCGCAAAGGTATGCCACGCCACAGAACCTGCTGGCCTGCCGTGGAATTCACCGTCACGGCGGATTTTGCATCGTCTAGCAACCTGGCCAGCTTACCACCGGGCACATAGTGAATTCGGTTTGTGATGCCGTGCTGTGCTGCAAGCTGGCGCGCCCGCAGCCGCAGCGGTTCACGGTGGTTCTCAAGCGGATGTTCCTTGATGACAAGGTGGTGATGCGCAGGGGCGCCTTTGGCGAATCCGGCGATCACTTGTTCGAGAAACTCGGACATACAGGAAAAATCCGAGTGGTACTGCACCGAACTGTCATGGCCCAATTGAAGCAACACAAGATGGTATGGAAAACCGCTCCACCTGACCTGTGCTGTGGCCCAGCCCCGCTGTAGCCTGTGAATGGGCATCAGTGTCAGGCGTTTGAAGTATAGACGAAACTCTTTCGAGACCGGCAGCTCTCGATGGGGTCGGAAATTCCGGTATCTGCGGTTCAGAAACAGCACAAACCAGTGATAGAGCGCCCCATAAAATATGTGCTGGCGCATATCCCCCCAGTGAGACGGAGGTGGAGGCGCGTGACCTTCGGATTGTGCAAGCGCCGTTTGCATCTGTGCCACGTCCAGTTTCATTAGACGCGAATTTCCGTTCGAGCCACTTCGTTCGTAAGTCACCCACCAGGGGCGCAGGTAGCCTTCTTCAAACACATGAACAGTGGTCCCGCGTGCTTTGGCAATCTCAACTGCGCGTGCATGCACGGGCCGGGTGTCGCCATAGAGCACGATATCGGTCACACCATGGTGGGCGAGCAAATCGCTGAAGGTTTCCGGCCAGTCGTCGGGCGCACCGCGATACGGAATATAACTGGATTTGTCGCCCCAGAAGGCCTGATCGCCCGCGTTGAAGCCGACCCGCCAGACCTGAGCACCCGCAGCCCGCAGCATCCGACCAAGCGCGTTAAAGAACGGACCATGCGGTCCCTGTAGAAACAGGAACACACGCTGGTCGGGGCAAGCGGTCAAGGGTGCCATGCAATCTGCTCGTCTAGTGGCCTTGTGGTGCGTTTGTATAAAATTATGCCTCTTTGTCGTTTTCACGGCAAGGCAGGGCTTGCCGGTAGAGCTGCGTGCCTTTACCTCGGCTATTGAAGCTAGGTTCAGAGGGTTAATGATATGTTCACAGGGATCGTCACCGATATTGGCACCGTTACCGAACTGGACCAGCAGGGCGACCTGCGGGCACGGATCAAGACAAGCTATGAAACGGCGGGCATTGATATTGGCGCTTCAATCGCAAGTGATGGCGTCTGCCTAACCGTCATCGCGTTGGGCGATGATTGGTATGATGTGCAGATCAGCGCTGAGACGGTTTCGAAAACCAATCTGGACAGTTGGCAGGTGGGCAAGCGCGTCAATCTGGAACGTGCCTTGAAAGTTGGGGATGAATTGGGAGGGCACATCGTCTCGGGCCACGTGGATGGCGTGGCAGAGGTGGTCTCTGTGATAGACGAGGGTGATAGCACGCGGGTGACATTGCGGGCGCCTGCCAATCTGGCACGGTTTATCGCTCCGAAAGGGTCCGTCGCGCTGAACGGCACATCGCTGACGGTTAATGATGTGGACGGGTGTGACTTTGGTATCAACTTCATCCCTCACACCAAAGAGGTCACCACATGGGGTGACGTCTCGGTCGGTGATCGCGTGAACCTTGAGATCGATACTCTGGCCCGATACGTCGCGCGACTGGCCGAGATGTCCTGACCTTCAGGTGGAAGGTCCAAATTTGGCCGTCAGCCTCTTGGACAGCCACCAGAAGCATGAAGCCAGCAGGATTGAGACATACCCGTCGATGGCGTAGTGCCAGGCGAGGTGAACCGAGCCTAGTAAGATGATGAAGGCAAACACCGACAGCGCCCAGCCGAGCCAACGCGAATAGGTGAAGCCGTAGAACGCCAGCAGCACAGTAGAGGCAACATGCATGCTGGGCATCGCCGAGATTCCGCCTGCTAGCCCATTATTCCGATAACCATCCAACAGCATTTCATGCACATTCAGCGCCCAGACCGGGCTGATTTCGTGTGATTTGCGTAACAACTCCATCTGCGGAACGAAGTCAGAGCCAAGATTGAAGGGTTCGTAGTAAACGGGACCAACCGAGGCAAAGATGGTTGCAATCACATTGCCGCCTACAAACCAGCACAGTGCAAACGCTACCAGAAAAACGGTGCTGCGGTTCGGGTCACTGCGGTCCAGACAGGCGACGCAAACCGCGATGTAAATCATGGGAAACCAGATGTGATAGGCGCCATTTATCGCAGTGGTTACGATCGGGGATCCCAAAATGGGCCATAGCAAGGTCCACGGATCGACGTCGCCGTGCAGAAACCGGTCCCATTGCACGAATTGCACATCCCAGAGTGTGGGATTCACAGCATGTATTTCGTTCTTCAGGAAGGTATAGGTCAGGATAAGAGCGACGATGCTGAGATAGCAGATAACCGCATCGGTCGCTTTTTCAACATCTGCCATCTTGGATCGCAGATCTTGCAACATCCATTGAATTGGCTTTTTGGGTCGCACGACGAACATGGCAACGCCAAGTCGCCAAAGAACGAAATTTGCGAACATGAAACCAAGCAGACGAACTGAGATGACAATCAGGGAAGAGGTCGAAAAATCCCAATATGACCGTCCTACATAGATGCTAACGGCAATGGCATAGACCATCTGCAGTGCAATGAGTGATAGCAGCAGCCTGTTTCGCCGAAGGGCGCTTACACGCACGAAATTTGCAGCGGGCAGATCAGCGGTCTTAGACACTGGGCTCAAATTCTCGTCTAGCTAGGACATTATACAATGACTGGTGCCCAGGATATCAGGCGATCCAAGGGCCCAATTGGGGCAATTTGTGGACAAAGTTCACGCAACCGGCCTAAAGGTTCAGCTATTGGCGACAATGCGCGGAAAAGGCCTAAGTCAAAACTGGCGCATAGGATTGGTAAACTGAGTTGGCACCAGATTTCATCGCTGGCCCTATAGCGCTGGGCATATCAATCTATCTCGCAGTGCTTACAGGCTGGTCTTTGCGTCCACTCTGGTCTATCCCGCCATTCAAACCCGTTGTGCGAAAGGCTGCCCTATGAGTTTTGAGACCCCCGGACCGGTAGAGGCCCAATTGCGCGAGGCGATCAGTCCGATCGAAGAAATCATCGACGAGGCCCGTAAGGGCCGGATGTACATTCTTGTGGATCATGAGGACCGCGAGAATGAGGGTGATCTGGTGATCGCGGCTGAGTTCGCTGACGCAGAGGCGATCAATTTCATGGCGACCCATGGGCGCGGGTTGATCTGCCTGCCGATGACAGCGGAACGGATCGATAGCCTGGGCCTGCCGATGATGGCGGTGAACAACTCGTCGCGTCATGAGACAGCCTTCACCGTGTCGATAGAAGCCCGCGAGGGAGTTTCGACGGGAATATCGGCCGCTGATCGCGCGCTGACTGTGGCGACGGCAATCAATGAGCAGAACACAATGGCGCATATCGCGACACCTGGCCATATCTTCCCGCTGCGCGCAAAAAGGGGCGGGGTACTGGTGCGGGCGGGGCACACCGAGGCCGCCGTTGATATCTCGCGTCTGGCCGGGCTGAACCCCTCGGGCGTGATCTGCGAGATCATGAAGCCCGATGGCACAATGGCGCGCCTGCCTGATCTGGTCGCCTTCGCCAAAGAGCATGACATGAAGATCGGCACGATCAGTGATCTGATCGCCTATCGCTCGCGTAACGACAATCTGGTGGTTGAAACTTCGCGCGAGACAGTGAATTCCGAATACGGTGGCGAATGGGAGATGCGGATTTTCACCGACCAGACCCACGGTATCGAACACGTTGTCATGATCAAGGGCGACATCACAACGCCCGAGCCGGTCCTGACCAGGACCCACGCCCTGCATGAAGCGCCCGATATTCTGGGTCTTGGCCCGAAATCGTCACGAGAGCTGCCCCGCGCGATGGAAAAGATCGCCGAAGAGGGGCGCGGCGTCGTTTGCCTTTTCCGTCAGCCGCGAAATTCGCTGTATGCCGCAGACGACGAAGGCCCGCGCACGATCAAGCAAACCGGTCTGGGTGCGCAGATCCTGTCCAAGATGGGTATTCAGGAACTGGTGTTGCTGACAGACTCGCCTGAAACCGTGTATCTGGGGCTCGACGCGTTTGGACTGTCAATCGTCGGCACCCGCTCGATCCTCAAGGAAGACTGATAATGGCTGAAAAAGACAAACATGGCATTCTGCCGACTCCCAGCTTCGACAAGCCGGTGAAACTGCTGCTGGTGGTGGCTCCGTTCTACCGTGCCATCGCTGACAACATGGTCGCTGGTGCCAAGGCTGAGATCGAGGCCGCAGGCGGAACCTGCGACGTGGTCGAAGTGCCCGGTGCGCTGGAAATCCCGACCACAATCGCCATGGCCGACCGTCAGTGCAACTACGACGGCTATGTCGCGTTGGGCTGTGTCATTCGGGGCGAGACGACGCATTATGAAACCGTCTGCAACGACTCTAGCCGTGCAATCCAGTTGATGGGCCTGCAGGGCCTGCTGATCGGCAACGGCATCCTGACTGTCGAAAACGACGAACAGGCCGAGGTACGTGCAAACCCCGAAAAGATGAATAAAGGCGGTGGAGCGGCGGCTGCGGCCTTGCATCTGATCGCGCTCAGCCGTAAGTGGGGCTCTTCCAAAAAGGGCGTGGGCTTCAAGCCACCGTCCGAGTCCATCCTTGTGGCGGGCGACAGCAACGGACCCACGACAGCATGACCCAGACAGACGCGCCGAAACCGGCCAACCAGAAACGCCTTATGAAATCCGCCGCCCGGCTTTATGCCGTGCAGGCACTGTTCCAGATGGAGCAGTCGGGCCAGACGACTGAACAGGTTGTGAATGAGTTTCTGGATCATCGGTTTGGCGCGGTCTACGAGGGGGATGAGATGCTGGATGGCGATATCAGTGTCTTCCGTAAGTTGGTGGATGACGCCGTGAACTATCAGGCCACCATCGACCAGATGACCGATCGTGCATTGGTCGCCAAATGGCCCATTGCGCGCATCGATCCGACCCTACGCGCTGTGTTTCGCGCGGCCGGGGCTGAGTTGACCCAGAGCGACACGCCGCCAAAGGTCGTGATCACCGAATTCGTCGATGTCGCACGTGCGTTCTTCCCCGAAGGCAAAGAGCCCAAATTCGTGAACGCTGTGCTGGATCACATGGCGCGCGAGGCCCAGCCCGAGGCGTTCTGACGCCTTTACCGCGACCCTGCATGCGCTAGACTCACCATCACAGCGCAAGGAGGTTCGCCATGCCCAAACTGGTCCGTCTCTACATTACGCAAGTCATCTGGGGCTTTGTGATCTCGGCCGTCTTTGTCGGGGTGCTGCTGGCGCTCAACGTGGCCAATCTACGGCATCTGATCACCAGTTCGGAAATTGGTCTGATCGCGTTGGCCATGATCTGGTTCATGAACGGGATCGTCTTTGCGGGTGTGCAGTTCGCCTATGCGATCATGAGCATGGCTGAGAAGCCGAACAAACCACGTGGTGGAACACCGATTGCTCATGGTTTGAAGCCTGCGCCGATCAAACAGGAAGTGCGCGCAGGGCGCTGATTTATTAGGTAAATATGTGGCGGGACCACCAGTCAACCGTGCGGTTTGATTCCCGAGGACCTGTATGTACAGGTGGGCGCCAGGTAATCAGGCCAGGACCTGAACAGAGCCAGCCCCCTCGGAATTGCTTAAGGCCACCAGAATGCTACCTGTCACAAGAAGGGCAGAACCCGCCACGGGCCTAAGTAGGGCCTGAAGCAGGTTCGCACAAGGGGTTAAGCATCAACAGTTTCGTGCAATGCGGTGCGCATCTTGCCGAAATGTTCATCCCATCCGTCATCCAGCGAAAGGATCAGGTCAAAGGCGTCAGCCCCTTGAGGTAAGCCCTCGTGCAGCAGTCCAAGGCGTGTACCGCCGGCGACGGGTTCCAGCGTCCACTTGACCACACTTTCGGCGCCGCCCATCGGTTTTATGGTGAATGTATATTCAAGATACTCTGGACGTCTCGCTTCACGCACTTCACCCCAAATCAGAAGGTCGCCACTGGTCGTCCCGAACATCTCAAGCTTTTGTCCAGCAGCAAGGGGACGTTCGGGTTTGTGAAACCACTCGGCCAACCGGTCGGGATCAGTCAAATAGTCCCAAACGACTTCCGGTGTGGCGCGGAGAAAGATTGTTTTCTGCAAAACTGCGTCTGTCATTTCTTATTCCCTTCGATAGCTTTCTTCAGATTTGCGAGGCGATCATCCCAGAACCGGTCGAAGTAGCTGAGCCAGTCCAGAACCGGAGCCATTCCTTTGGGTTCAAGGCGATTGATGCGTTCGCGTCCACGAGCTTCGACGGTGATCAATCCTCCGTCGGACAAAACGGTCAGATGCTTTTTGACGGCCGCGCGGGTCATGTCGAAACGTTCGGTTAGTTGAGCGATCGTCATATCCTGCGCTGCTAGCATCTGAACGATGTCGCGGCGGGTCGGGTCCGCCAGGGCGCGAAATGCGTTTTGGGTCTGTGTATTCATCGGGCACCTCTTATTAGATACCATTTGGTTTCATATTATTGCGATACCAAATGGTACTATGTCAAGCTGCTTGATTTTTGTTCATGAATTGTTCACATTCTCGGAATGACACTAATTATGCAGCCTGGACAGAAGCTGGCCCGTGGTGTTTCGCGTCACTTGTTGACCCACGGCTATGTTTCGATTGAAGAATTTGTCCCTACCCGAGGGCTGCGGGTCGATGTGATGGGGTTGGGCCCAAAGGGTGAGATTTGGGTGGTCGAGTGTAAATCCAGCCGCGCCGATTATCAGTCGGATTCCAAATGGCAGGGCTATCTTGACTGGTGTGACCGATTCTTTTGGGCGGTTGATACGGATTTCCCGACCGAGCTTCTGCCTGCGGAAACAGGCTTGATCATCGCTGATGCCTATGATGCCGAAATCATCCGTATGGGGCCAGAAAGCAAGCTAGCCCCGGCGCGGCGCAAAAAGATGGTTCAGAAATTCGCGATGGATTCTGCACGTCGGTTGCAGGCTTTGCGCGACCCCAGGGTTTAGCTTTTGATGGCGCGCGCGGCTTGGGCTGCGGCGCGGATTTCCTCGGCGATTTCTTCGGCCTCTTCGGGGTCGAAATCCATTGGAATCTCAATACCGGCACCTTCAATGAACAGCCGCACCATACCATGATCGGTGGGGCCGATCTGCAGGTTCGCTTCGATATCGCGTTCGGTATTGATGCTCATGTTCGCCTCCGGGAAATGCGCTTTGGTGCTAACGCGCGATGGGTTGAGAATCAAGCCGACTATGGGTTCAGATAGGGCATGGAGACGGCAACGCTCAGACCTTTCCGCGCCGAGGATGCGCCGTGGCTGGTTGAACAGCATGGAGTGCTTTATTCCCGCGACGAAGGGTTTGATGACAGTTTCGGCCCGCTGGTTGCCCGCATTCTGACGGAATTCATCGCGGATCACGATCCAACTTGCGAACAAGGCTGGATCGCCGAGTGCGACGGGGATCGTTTGGGTAGTATTTTCTGTGTCAGGCTGGATGATCAAACCGCCAAGCTGCGGTTGTTTCTGCTGCTGCCCGAGGCTCGTGGACAGGGGCTGGGCAAGCGGCTACTGACTGCCTGCATGGGTTTCGCCCGCGACGCAGGATATCGCCAGATGGTGCTGTGGACCCATGAGAGTCACGCCGCCGCTTGCGGGCTGTATCGTGCGTTTGGGTGGGAGCTTGTCGACAGCAAGCCGGTGCATTCCTTCGGTGTCGATCTGGTCGAACAAAGCTGGCGAATTCAGCTTTAATCCCCTTGCAATCCCCGTACGCCTTCGCTAAATCGCCCCTCACAAGTGCCGCCTTAGCTCAGTTGGTTAGAGCGCTGGATTGTGGATCCAGAGGTCCCCTGTTCAAGCCAGGGAGGCGGTACCATCTCCCAAAACCCAAGAACGGTTTGCCGGTTGCAGGTCTTTCTGTATACCCGGTACTTGGCGAAAGCTGCGTTCCGATGACATGAGCAAGATATGCCGGATAAGAAACCTGTAGACATCCGTAGAAGTGCGAGACTGTCTGTCGCGCCGATGATGGATTGGACCGACAAGAATTGCCGGTTTCTGCATCGTTTGCTGAGTTCTGAGACCTTGCTTTATACTGAAATGGTCACAGCGCCTGCTTTGGTGCGCGGCGGCGCGCTGCATCTGCTGGACTTTAATCCTCAGGAGCACCCGGTTGCGTTGCAGCTAGGGGGTTCTGACCCGCAGGAATTGGCGCAGGCGGCCATGCTGGGCGCTGAAGCCGGATATGACGAGATCAACTTGAACTGTGGGTGTCCGTCTGACCGGGTGCAATCAGGGACATTTGGTGCGATATTGATGCGCGCACCCGAAAAGGTCGCGGAATGCGTTGCGGCGATGCGCGAGGCAGTGAAGGTCGAAGTCACGGTGAAATGCCGTATCGGTGTTGACGAACAGGAACCTTCAGAAGTGCTACCTGCTTTCCTCGACCAAATTCGCGAGGCCGGATGCCAACGTGTCACGATCCATGCGCGCAAAGCTTGGTTGCAGGGGTTAAGCCCGAAGGAAAACAGGGATATTCCACCGTTGGACTATGGTCTTGTGCACCGGATGAAGGCTGATTTTTCGGACATGCACATCTCGATCAATGGTGGCATTACGTCGCTTGCTCAGGCGCAACAGCATCTGGAGGCTGGGCTTGATGGTGTCATGATCGGTCGTGCCGCCTATCACCAACCGACAGATATTCTGGCGGCTGCGGACCCGTTGATCTTTGGAACGGGCAGTGTCGCGGATCCCATTGAAGTGGTGCAAAATATGCTGCCCTATGTCGAGGCGCATCTTGTCGACGGTGGTCGATTGCACCAGATCACGCGGCACATGCTGGGCCTGTTCGCGGGGCGTCCCGGTGCGCGGGGATGGCGGCGGATGCTCTCCGAAGGTGCTGTGCGCGAGAATGCCGGCCCAGAAGTGATCCTGCAGGCTCTGGACCCTGTCGCTGCGCTATCGCAGGTGGAACAGGTAGGCTAAGACGGCTTCGAGCCGCTATGGGGGAATGATGCCCGAGACGATGTTGCTGGCCCAGATGCTGGGCCTTTTGCTTGTGATCGGCGCTTTGGCCGGGGTGTTGGCTGGGCTTTTGGGCGTTGGTGGTGGAATCGTTCTGGTGCCCGCGTTTTTCTATGCGTTTCAGACACTTGGATATGGCGGGCCTCAGCTGATGCAGCTATGCCTCGCAACTTCGCTGGCGACGATCATTGTAACGTCGATCCGATCGGTTCTTAGCCATAACAAGAAAGGCGCGGTGGATTGGGGCATCCTGCGCGGCTGGGGGCCAGGCATAGCGGTGGGTGCGGTGATCGGTGTTCTGGTGGCTTCAGCTCTGAGGACAGAGTTTTTGCAGGCACTGTTCGGCATGCTTGGCATGGTTATCGGCATCTATTTTGGATTGGGTAAATCCGAGTGGCGGTTGGGGGATGCAATGCCCAAGGGATTGCGCCGCGCTGTGCTTTCGCCTTCGGTCGGGTTTCTGTCGGTACTGATGGGAATTGGCGGGGGCAGTTTCGGTGTTCCGCTCATGAGCCTTTATAACACTCCGATCCACCGGGCGGTTGCGACCGCAGCGGGCTTTGGCGTGATCATCGCTGTACCGTCGGTGCTGGGTTTTTTATTTCTCAACATCGCTCCGGAGCATCGCCCGCCGCTGACCATTGGCGCGGTCAATCTGGTGGCTTTCGGAATCGTCGTTGCGATGACTATGATCACCGCCCCGTGGGGCGTTAAGCTGGCGCATGCGATGGATCCGAAGCCGCTCAGGCGGGTCTTCGCGGTATTCCTTACCCTGGTTGCTCTGAATATGCTGAGAAAGGCGTTGGGGTGGTAGCGTCGTTTTACAAGCTAGGTTGGGTAAAGTTTCCTTATGATGGAGCGTTGGCGGATTGGGTGGCGCACGCTCTTCCCACTGCGCGTGCGTCCGTCAGCGATCCGGCTCATGCAGCTTGGCACGATTGCGATGGCACGTGGTTCATTGGCGTTGATGCACTGGACAATGATGCGCAGGGCAGGGTCGCGGGTTCGCCTGCACTGGCGGGCGCGGCCATCGAACTGGCACACCAGCAGTTTGGATCGATTGATCTGCACAAAGGGCAGGTGTCGGTAATATATCCGGGCTACCCTCAACCCCGGCGTGGCGAAAGCGAGGCTGCGGCGCGGTATCGTGCGCGGCGAGATGCGGCGCATATGGACGGGCTGAAGCCAACTGGCCCTGATCGACGACGGCGGGTGGATGAACCTCATGCCTGGATATTGGGTATCCCACTTACCGAGGCCAGTGTGGACGCAGCACCAATGGTGCTGTGGGAGGGAAGCCACAAAATCCTCGGCGATGCTTTTCGGGCCGCGATGAAGAAGGTGCCGCGGCATGAATTGGGCGAGGCCGATATCACAGATGTCTATCAGGCTGCACGCCGCGAAGTATTCGAGACCTGTCCGCGCCTCGAACTACCAGCACGCCCAGGCGAAGCCTATCTGTTGCACCGCCACTGTCTGCATGGTGTTGCACCATGGGGTCCGAATGCCAGCGCTGGACCGGATGGACGGATGATCGCCTATTTCCGCCCTCAGTTGCCTGGTGGTGTAGCGCAATGGCTCGAATCCCCGTAACCTCCTGCCATTGTTTGGCTTTGGAGAGTTGGTTCGATGATTACGGTTCACACGAATGCAGATGGTGCCCTTATTGAGGTCGAGCTTTCGGGCGAGGTCACTAGCGCAGATTACGCGAGCACGCTTGTTCCCGCTATTGAGGCCGCATTGGAAGAGCACGACGCCATACGTCTGCTGGCGATCGTTGGGTCCGAGTTCAAGGGATATGATCTGGGTGCCGCATGGTCTGATACCAAGTTGGGGCTCAGCCATTGGCGCGGATTCGACCGGATTGGCGTTGTGGCGGACCAGGGATGGGTGCAAACAAGCGTCCGCCTGGCTGCCCCGATCCTGCCTTGCCCGGTGCACGTTTTTGGAATGGATGGGGTGGAGGAAGCGCGTCGCTGGATGCGCGAATCTCTCGGGGCGATCCACGTGACGGATCTGGGCGGACCTTGCGTGCAGATCAGCCTGATGGGCAAACTGGATTCGCAGGAATACGGTCAGGCTCAAACCGATCTTGATGCGCTGTTGCGCGAACGTGACGGGTTTCGCCTGTTGATCGATCTGCGCGAGTTCGATGGTTGGCAGGGTCTGACTGCAATGGCAGCCCATTTCAGACTGGCGGCTGGTCATATTGGGATGCTGGATCGTGCAGCGATTGTCGGTGACAAGACATGGCAAAAAATGGCGCAACGCATGGCCAGCCATGTTCTGGGAACGCGGACCCAGTATTTCCCGGCTGAGGAATACGAGAATGCAAAAACCTGGCTTGCGACTGGCTAAATGCTCTAAAAATGGTTCAGAAACAATGCCTTGTAATCATAGGCATTGTTCTTTTTTGCGTTGACGTTACGGAATGCAACTTTAAGTTAGCGCTATTATTGACTGGTTGGTCAAATAACTTAAAAAGTCCTTACCTGTCCCGGATTTAGAGGGAGAGGCAACAAGCTGTTTCGCGTCGCTGTGGGCCACCACTCACTCAAACACAGCTTCCGGACTCTTCCCCCTCGGTGTTCGGAACGGTCCCGCAGTGGCGCGTCGTTTATTACATATTGGAAGAGCAATGATTTTTCGCTCAGTACTAAAGCGCATTCTTTCGAAGGACACTCCCGAACAGGCTGAAAGCCACGAGGTGGAAGCTGAGTTGCGCCCGCGACCTGCAAAGACGACAACCCAGAACGAGCTGGTTGAACTGTTCGGTTCTGAGTTGCGGGATCACGAATCTCTGAGTGATCTTAAGCCTACGCGGACGCCAAAATACTAGGCTTGCTGATCAGGACCCTTGCAGCCGGCCGGCACGGCCACCACGGCGCTTTGCCAGACGGGGTTTGCGTTCCGGCAGATCCTGCATGATTTCGGCCCGTTCGGTGCTGTCCATCTTTGACCAGCGCGTGATCTCGTCAATGGTGCGGTAGCAGCCGGTGCAGATACGTTCGGTCGGGTGAACGACGCAGATTTGGATGCAAGGGCTTTCGACCTCGTCCCGTTTCCAAACCATATTCGTCATGGGCGTTTTCCGATCCGTCAAAGAAAGCGCAGTCTGTCCAGCGCGCCTTGCAGAATATAACCTGCTGCGACGTGATCAATAACCTGTCCGCGACGTTTTCGTGTCGTATCCGCCTCAAGCAGTGCTTTTTCTGCCGCAACGGTGCTTAGTCGTTCGTCCCAGAAACCGATGGGCAGATCGGTCAAACGGGTCATGTTTCGTGCGAAGGCGCGGGTTGACTGGCAGCGCGGCCCTTCGCTGCCATCCATGTTGCGCGGCAGTCCGAGGATAATGCCGCCGATCTCACGCTCGGTCACAATCTCGATCAAACGCGCGGAATCCAGTGTGAATTTCTTGCGTCGTACCGTCTCAAGCGGGGTGGCCACGCCGCGCATCCGGTCCGAGACGGAAACGCCGATGGTCTTTTCTCCCAGATCCAGCCCCATCAGGGCTGACATTGGGGGCAGGGATGCTGCGAAGTCTTCGAACGCGTCGTGGATCATTGAGCGATTCCGGCCTGCAGCGCGGCAGCGTCGATCATCTCCAACGCTTCAGCGTTACCCGCAAATACTTCCTTGGCTTCGTTCCTGATTTTGATGGCGCGTTGGCCTTCGCCCAGCACGCCCAAGGCGGCAATCAGGCGTGCCCACTCCTCGGGTGTCCCGCCCTCGGCCGCAAGGCGGTCCGAAAGGCCATCGACCATACCGCGGATCATTTCTTGTCGTTCTTCTGGCGACATCTCGGCAGCGGCATTTACATCGTCTTGGCTGGGGCCGGATGCAGCAGAAAAGTCGGGTGTGTTGAACACGCCTGCGCGGAATGCCAATTCATCGATCTGTGACCGGATGGCATTCGCCCATGGCGCGCCGGCCGGGGCGTCATTCAGGGTTTCGACCCAAACGCGATAAGCCATATCAGGCCGCCCGGTCTGTGCCAGCATCTGCCCCCAATAATACCGGGCAGGACCCAAGCGCTGATTGCGCTCAAGCGCCTGTCGCAAGGCGGCTTCCGCTTCCGGTGAGACGTAGCCGCCAGCGGCCAGAATCATCATCTCGGCCTGATCCGAATAGGCCTGAGCCGAGGCATTGTCACCCGACAGTTCGATCACACGGGTTTGTGCCTCATACCCTGCTTTGAAGTTCCCCGCATTGGTTTCATGTTGTGCCAGCAGGGTATGGCCTTGCAGATCATCGGGGCGTTCGGCCACAGTTTCGCGCAGCCGGTTCAGCAAAGTTGCATAGCTTTCGTCCAGCGGAGGCGTCTGGAGCGGTGTGGCAATGTCCTCGGCCTCAGCCTGGCTGGGTCGATTTTCGCGCAGGTCTTCTGCCATTTCCAGACGAACTGAAAGGGGCATGTCAGGGAAACCGGCAGCACCCAACTGGCGATACATCGCCAACCCGCCACCAACCAGAACGGCGGCCATGGCGAGGAACGCAATTATGGTAACCAAGCGTGATGGCCCGGTGCCTTTGTCTTCATTGCGCATCTGCGCGTCTGCGGCCAGGATACGGCGCGAGATTTCCGTGCGTACACGCTCGGCATCAGCTTTCGCGATCACGCCGCGCGCCAAGTCTTTGTCAACGCCTGCTAGCTGTTCACGATAGACTCGCAGATCATAAGCAGCTGTCGGGCCGGTGCCGCGACGACCGCGCAGCATCGTGTAACCCAGGAAAATCGCGATCAGCAGCGCGATCAAGAAGATGAGAACCCAGAACGGCATGGTCCCTCCAAAATGGTTGCCCTGACTTAGACCTGTCGGCGCATGGAAAAAAGGGACAAATAGCCGCGAAGGGCGCTCATGTCGCAATAGTGCATTATTGCGGCGTTGCGCGGCAGGGTTAAAATGTACGGGCACGGCATACCTGCGCCCAATCATCGAAGACCGGACGGATTCGCACATGAAACACTACTCAGCCTTTGCTGTAGCGCGCGAAGCGCTGCGCTATCACACCGGATGGGAGCGCGCATGGCGTTCGCCGGAGCCTAAGAAGCGCTATGACGTCATTATCGTCGGGGCCGGCGGTCACGGCCTGGCAACAGCCTACTATCTTGGCAAGAACTACGGCATCCAGAACGTTGCCGTAATAGAAAAAGGCTGGTTGGGCGGTGGCAACACCGGTCGGAACACGACCATCATCCGATCGAACTATCTGCAGGACCCGTCAGCGGCGATTTACGAAAAGGCTCGCGGTCTCTACGAAGATCTAAGCCAGGAACTGAACTATAACATCATGTTCAGTCCGCGTGGCGTAATCATGCTGGCGCAGACCCAGCACGAGATTCGCGGCTATCAGCGTACTGCGCATGCGAATGCGCTGCAGGGTGTTCAGACCGAATGGATTGGGCCCGAGCGTGTGAAAGAACTGGTGCCGATCATTAATCTGGAAGGTCCGCGCTATCCGGTTCTGGGCGGGCTTTGGCAGGAACGTGGTGGGACCGCGCGCCATGATGCGGTGGCATGGGGCTATGCCCGTGCATGCTCGGCCATGGGTATGGACATCATCCAGAAATGCGAAGTCACCGGCGTCCGGTCCGAAAACGGTCGTGTTGTCGGGGTCGATACCACAAAAGGGGCCATCGATTGTGACAAGCTGGGGATCGTGGTTGCGGGGCATTCCGGCCAGTTGGCTGAGATGGCGGGCTTCCGTCTGCCGCTTGAGGCCGTCGCGCTGCAGGCGCTGGTTTCTGAGCCGATCAAACCCTGCATGGATGTCGTTGTGATGGCGAACACCGTACACGGCTACATGTCTCAGTCCGATAAGGGCGAGATGGTGATTGGTGGTGGCACGGACGGATTCAACAACTATACCCAGCGCGGCAGCTTCCATCATATCGAGGAAACGGTACGCGCATTGGTCGAAACTTTCCCGATGATCTCGCGCCTGAAAATGCTGCGCCAGTGGGGCGGTATTGTGGATATGACCGGCGACCGTTCACCCATCCTGTCGAAAACACCGCTTAATGGCTGCTTTATCAACGCGGGCTGGGGCACCGGCGGCTTCAAAGCCATTCCGGGATCGGGCTGGGGCATGGCACAGCTGATGGCCACGGGGCATTCACCACTGACCGAAGCCTTCTCGCTGGATCGTTTCAAAGAAGGCCGCTTCATCGACGAAAGCGTCGCGGCTGGGGTGGCGCACTGATGAAGATTTTTCGTCGAAAAATCTCGCACGCCCGTCACGCAGAATTTGTAGGCAGATACGTCTCGCCTGCTGCCAAGAGGATGATCACATGCTGATCTTGAAATGCCCCTATTGCGGCGTCGAAGCCGAAGAAACTGAACTGGCTGCAGGTGGCGAGGCGCATTTGAAGCGTTATGGCCCGGGCTCGTCAGATGATGAGTTCCACGACTACCTGTTCATGCGCGAAAACCCCAAAGGCGTTCATTTCGAACGCTGGCGCCATGCCAATGGGTGCGGCAAGTGGTTCCACGCCGCGCGCTGTACGAACACGCTTGAGGTCTTTGGCACCTATTCGGCGCAGACAACCGAGCCGCCCCAAGAGATCAAGGACGCCATCACCGCCAAGCGTCCCGGCTGGACGTGGAGAGAGTACAAATGATCTGTACAGCCATCCAAAATACTGCCTGCGAAAGGTCCGCATCATGAGCACCCGTCTCGCAAAACATGGCCGTTTGATTGATCGGTCGAAAAAGGTCAACTTCACCTTCAACGGCACCTCGATGCAGGGCTACGAGGGCGATACGCTCGCGTCTGCCTTGCTGGCAAATGATCAGATGATGATGGGCAGGTCGTTCAAGTATCACCGCCCGCGCGGCGTGGTCGCGAGTGGCGCGGAAGAGCCAAACGCTCTGGTCGGTCTGGGTGAGGGCAACCGGTTCGAGCCGAACCAGCGCGCCACCACGACAGAGCTGTTCAATGGTCTGACATCCGCATCACAGAACCACTGGCCGAACCTCGAGTTCGACATCGGTGCGATCAATACGCATCTGTCGCGGTTTCTGCCCGCCGGTTTCTATTACAAGATGTTCATCCATCCGAAACCGTTCTGGAAACATGTTTACGAGCCGTTTATTCGCCAGTCGGCGGGTTTGGGCAAAGCGCCCGACAAGGACAACCGTGACGCGGACACATACGAGCACTTTTACGCCTTCACCGATGTCTTGGTGATTGGCGGTGGTGTCGCGGGTTTGCAGGCCGCCAAGGTGGCAGCCCAAACCGGTGCCAAGGTGATGCTGATCGAGCAGACTGCGCACTGGGGTGGTCGCGCTCCGGTTGATGGCGGAACCATCAATGGCGAGCCTGTGGATAAGTTCGTGGAACAATTGGTTTCCGATCTCGAAACAATGGGCAACGTCACCATGCGCAACCGCTGCATGGGTGCGGGGGTCTATGACCATGGTTATGTACTGGGTTATGAGCGTCTGACAGACCACAAACCAGGTGTTCAGGGGCCGCGTCACCGCCTGTGGCGCATTCGTGCGAAGCAGGTCGTGACCGCGACCGGTGCCATCGAGCGTCCGCTGTCATTCGCAGGCAATGATGTGCCTGGCGTCATGCTGGCCTCTGCCATGCGCGACTATGTGGTCAACTGGGGCGTGACGCCGGGCGAGCGTGTAATCGTCGCCACCAACAATGATGACGCCTACCGGACTGCAATTACCTTGAAGCAGGCCGGTGTCGATGTCCTGCGCGTGGTTGATGCGCGCGACACCGCCGGACCTCTGGCCGAAGAGGCGCGTCAGCTGGGTATCCGCGTCGATCCGGGCAAGGCGATCGCAAAGGTCAAAGGCGGCAAGCGGGTCAAGAAAGTTGCGATCTGCAATCAAGAGGGGATCGGAGGCGCCCGGGAAGAGGTCGAATGCGATGCGATTGCCATGTCAGGTGGCTGGTCTCCGGTCGTGCATATGTGGTCGCATTGCGGCGGTAAGCTGATCTGGGACGAGGCGAACGCGCATTTCCGCCCCGATCCTTCGCGTCCTCCGCTGGGGGCCGACGGTGAAGGTTTTGTTCTGGCGGCAGGGGCTTCGAACGGCCCGCTGGCCCTGGGGGATGTCCTGAAGGATGCAGATACTGCCGGCAAAGCGGCAGCGAAGGCGGCCGGGTTCTCCGCGAAGCGCACCAAAGCGCCAGTTGGTGAGACTACGGCCGAGGCCCCAATGGCCGCTGTCTGGCTCATGCCTTCTAATGCCGAGATTGATCTGCGCATGAAATCGTGGCTGGACTTCCAGAACGACGTCAAGGTCTCGGACGTGCAACTGGCTGCGCGCGAGGGCTATGAAAGTGTCGAGCACACCAAGCGTTACACCACGCTGGGCATGGCAACGGATCAGGGTAAGTTGAGTAATATCAACGGTCTGGCAATCCTTGCTGATGCGCTGGATTCAGAGATCCCGAAGGTCGGTACCACCACCTTCCGCCCGCCATATACTCCAATCTCGATGGCTTCGATTGGTGGTGAAGCGCGTGGTGAGGTGTTCCAGCCGATCCGTCAAACGCCGATGCATAACTGGCACGATAAGAACGGGGCCGATTGGGAGCCGGTCGGCCATTGGCGTCGAACCTATGCCTATGTGCGACCCGGAGAATCCGTGCATGATGCGGTGAATCGCGAGGTTAAAAACACCCGCGAAAACCTCGGGCTGTTGGACGCTTCGACCCTCGGCAAGCTGATCGTCAAAGGCCCCGACGCAGGCAAGTTCCTGGACATGATGTACACCAACATGATGTCCACGCTGAAGGTCGGCAAATGCCGCTATGGCCTGATGTGTTCCGAGAATGGCTTCCTGATCGACGACGGCGTTGTTGCCCGCATCGATGAGGACACGTGGCTGTGCCACACCACCACCGGCGGGGCCGAGCGTATCCATGGCCACATGGAAGAATGGCTGCAGACCGAGTGGTGGGACTGGAAAGTCTACGTCGCGAACGTCACCGAGCAATATGCGCAGGTCGCCGTGGTAGGTCCGAACGCCCGCAAGGTACTTGAGAAGCTGGGCGGCATGGATCTGTCGAAAGAGGCGCTGCCCTTCATGGAATGGCGCGATGGCAAGATCGGCGCGTTCGACGCGCGGGCCTACCGTATCTCGTTCTCGGGTGAGCTGTCCTATGAGATCGCGGTCCCTGCAAGCCAAGGTCAGGCGTTCTGGGACGCTCTGATCGAGGCAGGGCAGGAGTTCGGAGTGATGCCATACGGCACCGAATGTCTGCATATTCTGCGTGCCGAGAAAGGCTTTATCATGATCGGCGATGAGACCGACGGCACCGTGATCCCGCAGGATCTGGGGCTGCACTGGGCGCTGTCCAAAAAGAAAGAGGATTACCTCGGAAAACGCGCCCATTCGCGGACCCATATGGCCGATCCTGAGCGCTGGAAACTGGTTGGTCTTGAGACTGTGGATGGATCGGTTCTGCCGGACGGTGCCTATGCGGTGGGCGAGGGCGTGAATGCGAACGGTCAGCGCAACATGATCGGGCGCGTTACTTCGACCTACTACTCGGCCAATCTGGGCAAAGGCATTGCCATGGGCCTGATCAAACACGGCCCCGACCGAATGGGCGAAGTGGTCGAGTTCCCGGGCACTGACGGCAAAACCTACAAGGCCAAGATCGTGGACCCGATCTTCTATGACAAGGACGGGGAGAAGCAGAATGTCTGAACCCATCAGCGCACTGAACCACGCCTCATATGATGGCATCGCCAAGATCGAGGAATGTGGCCTGCAGGGCATGATCACACTGCGCGGTGATCTGTCGGATAAGGTACTGGCTAAGGCTGTCAAAGACGCCACCGGGCAGAAAGTGCCCGGTCAGCGTGAAGCGTTTGTGAATGGCGACACCGGTGTTTGCTGGATGTCCACCGACGAATTGCTGGTGCTTGTGCCTTATGCCGAGGTCGAGGCCAAACTGGCCGCGATGACCAACGCGCTAAGTGGTACGCACGCGCTGGCGGTCAACGTCTCCGACGCGCGGGCCGTATTCCGCGTTTCGGGCGCGAACGCACGCGAGGTATTGGGCAAGCTGGCTCCGGTTGAGCTGTCGGCCGAGGCATTCCAACCCGGCCAGATCCGCCGTTCGCGTTTGGCGCAGGTGGCAGGTGCCTTCTGGATGGACGACGCTGAGACTTTCCGCATCGTCTGCTTCCGCTCTGCGGCGGATTATGCGTTCAAATTGCTGAAGGTTGCGGCGCAGCCCGGCAGCGAGGTCGGGGTTTATTAAGTCCCGATCGCCTGATGATATGTGGGTGTGGGGGCTTTGCCCCCTCGGCCTGCGGCCTCACTCCCAGGGTATTTCTGTTTAGATGAAGGCCGGATCTCTGGTTCGGGTCTCAGGGGGTCGTGCTGAACAGGAATGTCGGGAACTGAGTGAGTGCACGCTGGCCCGTGAGGGCTGACTTGCCGGTTTCGCCTGTGTGTGGGTCGTGGCATTGGCGATAGAAAGCCAGGTCTTCTGATAGTTTTTTCATGGCCGCGCTGCGGTTGTCTGCGCTCAGATAAGGTGCGTGCGTTGAGAGAAACAGCGCAGGATTATCTTTTTCTAACCAAGGCAGCAGAGAAGGCAGGACCGAAAATTCAGCGCCTTCGATATCCATTTTGACCAAAGAGACATCAGTCAGGTCGACGGATTCAGAAAATTGATCCCAACCGATGGTAAGTGCGTCGGTGCCATGGCTTCCTTCGTGGAGCAATGATGACGTTGAATCGCCTGCCTCTCCGTGCGCTGAAGCCATTCGTGTCACTCCAAACCCATCTGACAAGGCGATGCTGAAGGCTGATACGTTTCGGATGTCGTTCAGCTCTAGGTTCCAGACCAAATGGCGGTAAGCCACTGGGTCAGGCTCAAAACACCACACATGGCGAGCGCGGCGCGCGGCATAGAGGACCGTGGGGCCGATCCATGCACCGATATCAAGATAGTCCTTTTCGGGCGACAGATAGTGGTCCAGCACCGAAAATGTCTCGGGTTCCCACTCCCCGGCTGATGCCTTGCGCCAGAATTTCGAGTGATAGGGGTCCAGGCGAAAGGGTTCACCGTTCAAGTTGCCCGCATAGTATCCGCGGGCGCGATAGAACATTTTGCGCGCCTGTGTCAGCATCGCGGACCTCCGGGTTTTTGTGTTGCGGCCCTTGACCTGCGGCGGCTGTCAAAGCATTTAACCTTTGGAACCGCAACATTCATTTTCAACAGGGGGCCGAGATGGCTTTTGAACTTCCTGATCTTCCTTATGCACATGACGCGCTGGCAGCCAAGGGTATGTCCGCGGAAACGCTGGAATATCACCATGACCTGCACCACAAGGCCTATGTCGACAACGGCAACAAGCTGATCACCGGCACCGAGTGGGACGGCAAGTCACTGGAAGAGATCATCGTTGGCACGTACGACGCAAATGCCGTCGCGCAGAACGGTATCTTCAACAACATCAGCCAGCTGTGGAACCACAACCAGTTCTGGGAGATGATGGGCCCCGGTGGCAACGCGATGCCCGGTGAGCTGGAGAAGGCTCTGACCGAGAGCTTTGGTTCGGTTGACGAATTCAAATCACAGTTCAGCGCTGCCGGTGCTGGTCAGTTTGGTTCGGGCTGGGCTTGGCTGGTCAAGAATGCAGACGGCTCGTTGGCCGTAACCAAGACCGAGAACGGAGTGAACCCGCTGTGCTTTGGTCAGACCGCACTGCTGGGCTGTGACGTGTGGGAGCATTCCTATTACATCGACTTCCGCAACAAGCGTCCGGCTTACCTGTCGAATTTCCTCGACAATCTGGTGAACTGGGAAAACGTCGCCTCGCGGATGTGATCCCCGCTTGGTAGAACTTAGCGAATGGCCCGCTGGCGGTGATGCTGGCGGGCCTTTTTCTTAGGAAACGATGAGTGGCCGGTGAAAACCTGCCGGTACGTCAACTTTCGTGATCGCACCCATTGTGTGCCGCCTTCCAGCACCTACGTAAAGTAAGCGGAGGGAGAGAACCGCCAATCAACCAAATACCGACCAGAATGCGCGCGAAACACCAACGCCGCATAGCCGGACAAGTGTGTCTGAGGGACAGGCGAAGGCCAACCAAAGCGATACAGGAGATCACGAATGGCTGCACTTGAACAGGGAACATGGGTTATCATCGCCGATGGGGAAAAAGCGCTGGTGATGGAGAATATCACGGACGCACAGGACCCCAACTTGGTCGTCGTGTCGGTCGAAGAACAGGACGCAGCACCGACAAAGCCAAGTGACAGGGCAGGGCGGCGACCCGATACGGGACCGAACCAGAAATCTGCAGTTGAAGAGGAGACATGGAAGTCCCACGCAAAATCTCTGTTCGTTCAGGATGTGGCGAACCTTCTGAATCGCAAGGGGCTGAAAGGGGCCTATAAACGATTGGTATTGGTTGCCAGTCCGCATGTTCTGGGCCTGTTGCGCCGTCGGCTGCACAGTGAAGTGCTGGCAAAGGTGGTGGCCGAGGTTGACAAAACACTCACAAACCACCCTTTGCACAAGGTCGAACGGATACTGAAGACCCGATTGGCAAAACCTGCCTAAACGAATACTGAGACTCGGGCGGCTTGCGCCGCCCGATTGCCAGTTTTTTAGTTCAGTAATTTGCGAAGCGCGGACATGGTCGCATCCGGTGTGTCGACCCAGGTGATGAATTCTGCCAGAGAACCATCTGCAAACCCCTGACCGATCAGTTGATTCAGCAGCGTGTGCAGCGTGTCCCAGTACCCGTCAACATTCATCACCAGAATGGGTTTGTCATGAAGCCCCAGTTGCCGCCATGTCAGTGCTTCGAAAAGTTCATCCAATGATCCGGGGCCGCCGGGCAGGACAACTACGGCATCCGCGTTCATGATCATCACTTTTTTACGCTCGTGCATCGTCTCGGTCACGATGAAGCGGGTAAGGTCGGTCTTGCCGACCTCGCGCTGAAGCAAGTGCACCGGGATCACCCCAAATGTATCGCCGCCGGACGATTGCGCTGCACGCGCGACCTCGCCCATAAGACCCACATCTCCGGCCCCGTAGACCAGCCGCCAGCCTTCGTTGGCCAACAAGGTTCCAAAGCTGTGGGCAGCGGCGGAGTAGGCAGGATTCACACCATTGCGTGACCCGCAATACACACAGACGGATTTCTGGGACATAGGTAGGGCTCTCTGCTCTTGTGTTAGGGGTTTTGACCCCTGATAGCGGGATTGATAGGTTGGCTCAACCGCTCCATGAAATGCGCGCCAAACTGGGCATTTCCCGGGCGGAGTGAAAGGAAAAGAATGAACGCCAAATCGGGAAGCGGAGGTTCTGGTACCTTCATATGGGGGCTGGTTGCCGGGATCGTTGTGGTGCTCGTTGCGGGCGGGTTGTACCTGTCCGGTCTGTTCGGCGAGCCGGAACAGCAGGCTGAGCAGGAAGCAACCGAAACATCCGAGCCGATTGCGGAGGTCGCCGAGCCGGAAACCCAGCCAGCGGAGGCGCAGCCCGAAAGCCAGGCGGCGGAAGCCGGCGAATCTGTTGCTGAAGACACACCGCCCGAGATTTCCGATCAAACTCCGGATAGCGAAGATGCGGATGTTCCGGTTGTGGCCGCGCCGGTTCTGGATCAGATATTCGTTGAGTCCGATGGAAATGCGGTACTATCCGGCAATGCCGAACCGGGGTCCGAGGTCAGTGTTCTGCTGGACGGTGAGACTGTTCACAGCTTCACCGTCGATGACAGCGGCCAGTTCGCCGAGTTTGTATCGATCCCGTTTGCAGACGACGCTCGCGGGCTTGTTCTTGAGACCCGGAAAGGCGAAGACACCAGCCGTTCAGATGATTATCTGATCGCGGCGCTGCCCGAACCGGCCCCACCGGCCGTGTCGGAGCCCGCTGCCGATGAGCCGGTCGAAGAGGTTGCCGAGGCGCAGACGACGGATACGGAAACAACCGATCAGCAAGCAGCTAACCAAGCTGAAACCGAAGAGAATGAACCAGAAGTTGCAGGTGCCGCAACGCCACCTGTGAATGAGACCGCGCCCGCGACTGAAACTCAGCCGGAATCAGGCGACGCGCCTGACCAGCAGGTTGCGATCCTGCGCTCGGGCGAAGAAGGGGTTGAACTTTTGCAAGCACCCACTGTTCAGGATACGCCGCCAGAGCAGATAGCCCTGGACACGATTGGCTATTCAGACGCGGGTGATGTGGAATTGACCGGGCGGGCGCAGGATGGATCGGCCGTACGCTTGTATCTGGACAACCAGCTTGTGGCCGACATTGCACCAGCGACTGACGGGCAATGGCGCGGCGAGGTCGAGGGCATTGACCCCGGAGTCTACACTCTGAGAGTGGATGAGGTTGCCCCTGATGGCACTGTGGTCAGCAGGCTTGAGACGCCGTTCAAACGCGAACCTGTTGAGGTCCTGCGCGCGACCGAAACCACCAATCCGGGTGAGGCCTCAACCGACGCTCCGGCGATCCGCTCGGTCACGGTTCAAAAGGGTGATACGCTTTGGGCGATCTCGCGCGACCGGTTTGGTGACGGTGTGCTGTATGTCAAACTATTCGAGGCTAACAAAGATTCGATCCGTGATCCTGACCTGATCTATCCAGGGCAGATTTTCACCATTCCTGAATAAACATGACCACTGGCCCAACCCGGGCCAGGGCAATTCTCTGACCGCAGTTAAGGTACGTGATGAGACAACCATCCGCGATCAAAACCGACACGGACGAGCATCGTTCGGGCTGGCGAACCATCCGCAAGGTTTCGCCCTATCTTTGGCCCGAGGACGAGCCATGGGTGAAACGGCGTGTCATTTTGGCGATGGCGATGCTGGTGCTGGCCAAGCTGATCGCTGTGTATACTCCCATCCTGTACAAAGGTGCCGTGGATGGTTTGGCGGGCGAAGGTGTACCGCCGCTTGCGTTGGGTGCGATCGGATTGACCGTTGCCTATGGTGTGGCCCGCATGATGACTGTTGGCTTCCAGCAATTGCGGGATGCGTTCTTTGCACCGGTTGGGCAACGCGCGCTGCGAGCGCTGGCGCTTGAGACGTTCCAGCACATTCACCAGCTCTCGATGCGCTATCACGTGACCCGGCGCACGGGTGGTCTCAGCCGGATAATCGAGCGGGGCGTGAAAGGCGTAGAGTTTCTGTTGCGGTTTCTGCTGTTTTCAATCGGGCCGCTGATCCTGGAATTGCTTCTGGTGTCGATCATCCTGCTATGGTTATTCGACGTCTGGTATCTGGTCGTCGTTGCGGTGACGATTGCGCTTTACATATGGTTCACCTTTGCGGTGACCGAGTGGCGCGTGAAGCTGCGGCGCGAGATGAACGATCAGGATACCGAGGCCAACCAGCGCGCCATCGACAGCCTGCTGAACTTCGAAACAGTCAAGTATTTCAATGCCGAAACCCGCGAAGCCGAACGGTATGATGTTTCGATGAAAGGTTACGCGAAGGCCGCGCTGAAGACGGCCTATTCGCTGGCATTCCTGAATTTTGGTCAGTCGTTCCTGATCACATGTGGCCTGATTGGCGTGATGGTTCTGGCTGCAATGGGCGTGCAGAAGGGGGCGCTGACCGTCGGCGATTTCGTGATGGTTAATGCTTACATGATCCAGATAACCGTACCGCTGAATTTTCTTGGCACGGTGTACCGCGAAATTCGTCAGTCACTGGTGGATATGGGGCAGATGTTTGATCTGTTGGAGCAGCCAGCGGAAGTGATGGATAAACCCTGCGCCCCGAACCTGAAGGTAAATGGTGGGGAGGTCACGCTTGAAGATGTCCGCTTTGGGTACGAGCCTGATCGCGAAATCCTCAAGGGCGTTTCTTTGACCGTACCAGCCGGTCAGACCGTTGCGATTGTCGGCGCCACCGGGTCTGGGAAGTCCACAATCGGGCGGCTGCTATTTAGGTTTTACGATGTCACCGGCGGGTCGCTGAAAATCGACGGGCAGGATGTGCGCGATGTTAGCCAGTCAAGCCTGCATGCCTCGATCGGTGTCGTTCCGCAGGATACGGTCCTGTTCAATGACACGATCCGATACAATATCGCTTATGGGCGTGAAGGCGCGACCCAGCAGGATGTAGAGACCGCCGCCAAATCCGCGCAGATTCATGATTTCATCGTCAGCCTGCCAGAAGGGTACGATACCAAGGTCGGCGAACGCGGCCTGAAACTATCAGGCGGTGAAAAGCAACGCGTCGGCATCGCCCGAACCTTGCTAAAAAACCCGCCGATCCTGTTGTTGGACGAAGCGACGTCAGCCTTGGATACGGATACCGAGCAGGACATCAAAGATGCTTTGGCCCGAGCGGGTGAGGGGCGGACGGTGATCACCATCGCACACCGCCTTAGCACCATTGCCGAGGCCGACCGGATCGTCGTGCTGGAACGTGGTGAGATCATTGAGCAGGGCACGCATGATGAGCTGCTCCGCCGCGAAGGGCGATATGCCCAGCTGTGGAACCGTCAACAGGCCGACAGTGAAGCGGCGTGAGCCCAACGGTCCTTACAACTGATGATTGCGTGGATCGGTTCGATAAAAATCGGCCGCTGCGATACGGTTTTCCGTTTGACGCGGACCCGCCGCCGCGACACTGTGCGGGCCGAAACACAGACAAGGAAGAAACTTCATGAAAATGCGAGCAGCAGCAGCGTTGACTGCAACACTGTTGATGGCGACTTCGGCGGCAGCCGAGGATCTGGAATTCTTGATTATCAATGAAACCAGCTATGATCTGGTCGAGTTCAACGTGTCTCCGGCCTCATCCGGCAGCTGGGAAGGCAACCTTCTTGAGGGTGGATATTTGGGCGCGGATTACGAAGTGGGCGTCCTCATCGCGGACGGGCTGACCACGTGTGTCTATGACATCCGCGGTGTTTTCAGCGACGGAGAATCGATTGAAGACTATGGTATGAACCTGTGTGATCTGGGCGAATACGCGTTCGTCGAGTAACGCGTCTGCCAGAATTGAAAAGGCGAGCCCGAAGGCTCGCCTTTTTTTATTCCGCCGCCTTCAGCGGTGTTGTCGGGGGATGATCGGGGCGGTCGTCCTGAGCGCTCTGATCAGGGACAGCTTTGTCCTGTTCATCGGTCCAGATCATTTCGGCTGCTTGCACATCTCGCGCGCTTTGGCCGATTGCCATGTCCTGCGCGATTTGGCTGGATCGACCCGCCGTGGCGCGTGCCAGCGCCTTACCCAGCCATACCGCGTAGGTTGTGACCCACACTCGCAGCGCCAGGAATGACGGCGTCACGATCAGTGTCAACACCGTGGCTGTACCCAAGCCAAAGACCACCGCCGTGGCCAACTGTTTCCACCACAGTGCCGTGGGGCTGTCGATCGAATACCCTCCGCCGATGAAATCCAGCGACAGGCCGAACATCATCGGGGTCAGACCCGCCATTGTTGTCAGCGTAGTCAGCAAAACCGGGCGGATACGCGCCTCAGCCGTGCGGACGATGGCATCAATGCGAGACATGTAGCCGCTATATTCCTGATAGGTGTCGATCAGAACAATGTTGTTGTTCACCACGATACCGGCCAACGCCACGATCCCGGTCCCGGTCATGATGATCGAGAACGGTTGTTGCATTACCATCATGCCCAGCAACACGCCGGTCGTAGACAGAACCACGGCCAGCAGCACCAGCACCGAGTTGTAGAACGAGTTGAACTGCGCCAGCAGGATCACGAACATCAGACCCAGTGCTGCCAGGAATGCGCTGGACAGGAACGCCTGGCTTTCAGCCTGATCCTCCTGATCGCCGGTCCATTCCCAAGTGATGGTGCGACCAAAAGGATCGGTTTCCAGCCACTCGGTCAGCACGGCAATCCGTTCGTTCGGATTTATCAGGGCAAACCGAGCGTCACCGCTTTCGATGGCGGACCGCACTTCACCCACGTTCTCGGCACCCGTTAGTTGAACGAGTTCGAACTCTGCCCCGTCCGCGCTGGTAATCGTGCTGCCAGTTGGTGTGGCACCTTCACCAATCGCGCGCACGGTTGCCAAACGCAGCTCTGCACCGTCAGGACCGGTGGTCACGATCTTGCTCAGCCCAGGCTCGACATCCGCTTTAACGTCATAGTAGCGCTGTTGATCCGCGCGATTGATCTCGGCGAGCTTAGCCACGGGTTTGCGGGTGACGAAGTTCGACAGGGGGACCAACCCGTCCGGTGTGCGAACTTTCAGCGTATCCAGCGTTGACAGGACGCGATCCTGATCAGGTAGGCGGACGCGGATTTCTACCTCTTCATCGGTTGAATCCGGTCGCATTTCACCCAGCAAGATGCCACGCGTCACAAGCTGTACCATCGCGCCAACGGTTGCGACGTCCGCGCCGAATCGACCCGCCTTGGCCACGTCCACGTCGATCTGCCAGTCGATGCCGGGCAGGGGCAGGGTGTCCTCGATCTTGATCAAGCCGGGTGTGGTGTCAAAGGCTTCTCGTGCTGTGACGGTCGCGGCCGTCAGATCCTCCCAGCTATCGCCTTTTATGCGCAGATGAACGGGCTTGGCGGAAGCGGGACCTTGTTCCAGCGCCTGAAGATCAACGATAAAGCCAGGAAGGGTTGCCAGCTCTGCGGTTAGTTCGTCCAGAACAAAATTGCCGTCATATTCCGTCGCGACTTCTTCCTTTGCAAAGCCAAGTAGACCTGCAATCGGTCCCCAGAACCAACCGGTAATCTGTTCAGAGCTGATTGGGCGATCTTCCCAAGGAATGAGTTCGAACTGGACGCGACCAATTGTGTCGGCGGGGGCTTCTGCACCGCCATTGTTCTGATTGAGCCCGCCTTCGCCCGCAAAGGCAAATACGTTGATCACCGCCGGGTGTTCGCTGATCACGCGCTCGGCCTCAAGAACCATTTCGTCCTTTTCAGCCAGAGACAGGTTGCCGCGCGCCCGGACATAGGCCGTGGCCTGTTCCGGTTCGCTTTCCACGAAGAATTCAACGCCGCGAGAGTTTTGCGGGAATATGATGAATGCGACCCAAAACACCGCCGCAAAGACGACTGCGATGGACACCACCGGCATGACCGGATTGCCGACCAGGAACTTGATCACATAACCGAAGGGCGTGTGCTCTTTAGCGGTATGAACATGTTCATCCGGGGCGCGTTCGATCTTGGCAGCACTCAGCGTGACCGACCCAGCGAAGGCGCCGAACAGAAACAGCAGCACGCCAGCAAGTGAACCGCCGGGCAGCAGATAGTTGGGGTTCAAAACCTGCATCGCGCCGAGGAAGATCATATATAGTGAAGGCGGCACCAGAAGCACTCGCAGCCACCAAGGCGTGCGGGCTCGCAGCCAGTTCGAGCTGCGCTCGAAACTGCGGCTCATACGGCCCGAGACACCGCCCACGACCGGCAGGTAGATCAGTGCCACGATCAGCGAGGCCGACAGAACGAAGATCAGCGTGATGGGCAGCATCTTCATGAACTCGCCGGGAATACCGGGCCAGAACAACATCGGAAGAAATGCACACAGTGTAGTGGCCGTCGACGAAACAATCGGCCAGAACATCCGTTGCGCCGCCTCGACATAGGCGTGCATCGGACCAACGCCTTCTTTAATGCGCTTGTCGGCATATTCCACAACAACGATGGCGCCATCGACCAGCATGCCCACGGCAAGGATCAGGCCAAACATCACCATATTCGAGATGGTGACCCCGATCATCGCGAGGAAGGCGAAGCACAACAGAAACGAGGTTGGAATGGCAAAACCCACCAACAACGCGGCGCGTGTTCCCAACGAAGCCAGCACCACGATCATCACGAGCGCGACGGCGGTCAGAACCGATCCTTCAAGCTGGCGCACCATTGAATCGACGATGCGGCTTTGGTCGTTTGAGGTGCCCACATCAACAGCGGCCTGCAGTTCGGCTGGCCACTTGATTTGTTCTTCGGCGACAGTGGCTTTGATCAGCGCAACGGTGTCGATCAGATTGAAGCCCTTGCGCTTGACGACCTGCAGCGCGACGGTGGGTTCGCCGTTGAACCGGGCCGTGCCCGCGCGGTCTTCAAACGTATAGTTGATTTCGGCCAGTTCGCCTAAGGTGACCACACGGTCTCCGTTGACCTTTACGGGCAGGCCATAGACGTCCTGAGCAGTCTTAAATGACGACGGGATCTTGACCGAGAACGTGCCCTGTTCGGTCTCGACCTCACCTGCAGCGATCAGTTGGTTGTTGTTTTGCACAACGTTGATCAGTTCGGCGGCCGTGACGTTGTAGGCCTCAAGCCGCAGCGGGTCGATCACGACCTCAAGCATTTCATCGCGGTTTCCGGCAATGCCAGCTTCCAGCACTGCGTCCAACGCCTCAAGTTCGTCCTGCAGATCTTTGGCAACGCGCGCCATTGTACGCTCTGGTACCGGGCCGGTCAGGTTAACAATGACGATGGGAAACTCGGAGAAGTTGACCTCGGTAATCGTGTATTGCTCAGCCCCATCAGGGAAATCAGCTTGCGCGGTGTTCATGGCATCGCGAACATCCGCGATGGTGGCGGATTTGTCCCAACCGAACTCGAACTCCAGCAGAATGCCTGCGTAGCCCTCGGCGGCGGTGGCGGTCATTGTGTCCAACCCGTCGAGATCGGCCATCTCGGTTTCCATCGGCCTGATCAGCAGGCTTTCGCTGTCCTCGGCTGAAATCCCTGGAAACTGCACCGACACAAAGAGCATCGGGATATCGATGTCGGGTTCACCCTCTTTTGGGAGCCCGACATAAGCATACCCACCGATAACCAGCGAAATCGCGATGAAAGCCAGCACCATTCTGGCACGGCTTGCGGCCCAACTGACGATACCCGTCATTGCGATGCTTCCCTGTATGTCGGCGCGACCGTCACACCACGTGTGACGAATTCCTGCCCGATCACGATGATATCAGCAGTTTCCGGCAGGCCACCAACCCATACACCATCAGCGGTGTCACGCAGAAGGCGGATCGGAACAAAATCAACGACATTGTCGGCTACCACGGTGCGAACACCAAGCTCACCTTCATTGTTCAAGGTCAGTGCGGATTGGGGCAGCAGATGTGCCTTGACCCCTTCGGCCGCGATCTGAATGTTGGCGGTTTGGCCGTCACGGATCAGCAGTTCCGGGTTTGGCACTGTGATCTCGACCTCGAATGTCCGCGTGGTCTCATCAGCCGAACGGCTGAGGAAGGTCACGCGCCCCTCGACCTGCAGCCCCGTAACCAACTGCGCAGTTGCCATCGATCCGACAATGATCCGATTCACTTCTGATTCAGGCACAAAACCCACCAGCTTGATCGGGTCGAGCTGGATGACGGTTGCGCAGAGCGAGCCGGGCTGCATCAGGCTGCCCAATTCCGCAGTATCACTTTCAAGCAGACCCTTGAACGGTGCGCTGATGGTCAGGCGATCAATCTCGCGCTGGGCGGCTGCTACTGCTGCGGTGGCGGCTTCAATCCCGGCTTGCGTAGCTTCCAGACCGGCCTCGGCGGATTTGATTCCGGCCTCGGCAGTGCTCATTTCGGCTTCGCTTGAGATACGGCGCGTTTCTGATCCAAACCCGGTTTCCGACAGCTTGCGGGCTGCTTTCAGATTGATTTCGGCTTCAGCCAAACGGGCGTGAGCTTCTTCCAGGCGCGCTTCGGCCTCGGGAACGCGGCTTTCGGCCTCAAGCTTGGCTGCCATGGCTTCGGCCAGGCTCGCGGGCCGGGTTCCGGGGTCAAGCTCGCACAGCAGATCTCCTGCTTCGACAAAAGCTCCTTTGCGCTTGGGCTCGGACAGGACTGTCGAAATGGTTTCGGCAAGGACCTCGACCTGGCGGTTTGCCTTGGTCTGACCCCGTAATTGAACGGCGCTGCCGATCTCGCGCGCAGTTGAGCGCAGCACAACAACGCCGATCGAGTCCGGTGATTGCACCGATTCCGAGGCCTCGGTCGCGGTCTCGGATGGCTCGTCTCCGCGACCTGCAAACGCAAACAGCGCGTCGCGCTCGAAAACAAGAAAATACAACGCAACAATAACCAAAATGGCGTTAACGAATGAAATCAATCGCATGCGGTAGAATCTCCAGATCTGTTCGCGCGGTCGGCTTTAGCCGCTATCCCTTAAAATGGGGCTGTGGCCATGTCTTTTCCATACTGAACTGAATAGTTCGGTTTAGTTTTTTACGCAAGGGTCACCCATATGGTGGCAAATGTATGAATTCGGGCACTTGGCTTGGCCTTATCGCCGGGGTATGACATGGCGCTAGAAAACCGGACACTTAAGCCTGGGGGCAGGGATGAGCGACGCCGACAGTTTTATTGAAGAGGTCACCGAAGAGGTGCGCCGCGATCGCATGTACCTTCTTTTGCGCCGTTGGGGCTGGGTTGGTGTGCTGGCTGTCGTGGCCATTGTCGGGGGCGCTGCGTTCAACGAATACCGAAAAGCACGCGATACCAACCAGGCCGAGGCTCTAGGTGATGCGATTCTGTCAGCGCTGGCTGAAAACGGATCGGCCGAACGGGCACAAAGCCTGCAGGCGATCGATGCTGCATCTGTCGGCGGTGACGCGGTTTTGAACATGTTGCTGTCCGCCTCTCAGGCCGAGGCCGGATCGGCGCAAGATGCGGTGAACAGTCTGAATGCGATCGCCACGCAGGGGGATTTGCCCGAAATCTATCGCGCGATTGCAAGTTTCAAGGCATTGCTACTGCAAACTGACACGATGCCAGTGGCGGATCGTCGTCAACAGTTCGAAGCGCTGGCCATACCTGGTGCTCCGTTGCGTCTGCTCGCCGAAGAACAATTGGCCTTGATCGATGTGGCCGAGGGCAATACGCAAGCCGCTTTGGACCGTTTGCAGGCGTTGCGCCAGGACGCCGAGGCCAGCGTCGATCTGCAACAGCGCGCGGCTCAACTTATCGTCGCGCTTGGGGGCGAACCCGAGCCCGTGGCGAACCAGCAGGGTTAACCCGCAGCGAAACGGAATATCACAGGCGAGTTTGTAGATTATGCTATCACGTTATTTCTCAGGCTTCGGATTGCCGGTTGCGGCAGCCGCGCTCACCGTTCTCAGCGCCTGTCAGGAACCCGAAGTCATTCTGCCGGGTGAGCGTGAGGATATTCGTGCCTCCATCGACAACGAAACCGTTGAAACCCGTGGCGCCAAACCGATCAGTATTCCGGCTCAAAGCCGCAACGCCAACTGGTCGCAAAGCGCGGGTACACCCGCCTTCCGCACTACCAACGCAGCGCTGAGTGCCACACCGCAACGTATTTGGTCTGCTAACATTGGGTCCGGCGATAGCCGAAAACAGCGGATCACCGCAGACCCTGTTGTTGCTGGTGGCCTGATATATACGCTCGATTCCGGGGCAAATGTCTCGGCTGTTACGCCCCAAGGGCAGGTCGCCTGGAGCACAAACCTGATCCCGCCGAATGAAAAGGACGGGGATGCCACAGGCGGAGGGCTCGCCTATGCCGACGGTGTGCTTTATGTCTCGTCGGGTTTCGGTAGGCTGACCGCGCTCGATGCGAAATCCGGGGCGCAAAGGTGGCAGAAACGTCTGAATGCAACTGGCAGCGGTGCTCCTTTGGTTAGCGGCGGCATACTCTATCTGGTGGCCGGGGACGAAACCGGTTGGGCGGTGAATGCCAAGGATGGGCGGATCATCTGGCAAATCGAAGGCACGCCGAGCGTCGGAAACGTTCTGGGTGCACCTGCTCCCGTGATTGCCTCGGACCTGTCAGTCTTTGCCTTTGGATCGGGTGATGTCGCGGCAACATTCCGCCGGGGCGGTATTCTACGCTGGAACGCGTCCGTTGCAGGCGGGCGTCGGGGCCGAGCGGCAGCTCAGATCGTGGATGTGACCGCCGGGCCCATGGTGTCGGGTAGTTCGGTCATAATCGGCAACCATTCGGGGCGCACGGTCTCGTTCGACGGGAATTCGGGTGAGCGGAACTGGACCGCACCGGAAGGCGCCGTTGATACAGTCTGGCCGGCGGGGAACAGTGTTTTTCTGATCAGTGATCGCAGTCAATTGGTACGGTTGGATGCAGCCGATGGCTCGACTGTCTGGGCCATCGATCTGCCGGGCTTCGTCAAGAACAAGCCGGGCCGCCGGGGGCCGATCTTTGCCCATTACGGCCCGATCATGGCCGGTGGACGCCTTGTCGTGGCTTCGAACGACGGCTATCTGCGCTTCTTCAATCCCGTCGACGGAGCGCTGGTGCATCAGGTCGAAGTGCCGGGTGGCGCGACCACGGCACCGGTTGTGGCGGGTCAGACGCTGTATGTTGTGTCGACCAAGGGCGAACTGCACGCTTTCCGTTGACGAAAAGATGCGTTAAAGGGCGCATCTTGAGTCTTGAAAGTTGAATATCATGTCGCTGACCCTCGCCATCGTGGGGCGCCCGAATGTGGGCAAATCCACTCTGTTCAATCGCCTTGTGGGCAAACGCCTGGCTTTGGTCGACGACCAGCCCGGCGTGACGCGTGACCTGCGCGAAGGTGAAGGGCGGCTGGGCGATCTGCGTTTTACCGTGATCGACACGGCGGGTCTTGAGGACGCAACCGATGACAGCTTGCAAGGTCGGATGCGCCGCCTGACCGAGCGTGCAGTGGACATGGCCGATGTCTGCCTGTTCATGATTGACGCGCGGGTGGGCTTGACGCCCACGGACGAAATGTTCGCCGAGATTCTGCGTAAGCGCTCCAAACATGTGATCCTGGCAGCGAACAAGGCCGAAGGGAACGCGGCTGATGCGGGCGTGCTTGAAGCATACAACCTAGGCCTTGGCGAGCCGGTGCGTCTGTCGGGCGAACATGGCGAGGGGATGACGGACCTCTATGCGCAGCTGATGCCACTGGCTGACGCGGCTGAAAAGGCGCGCGTAGAAGAGACGCCGCAAACCGATATCGAGCTAGACGAAGACGGGGAAGGCGAAGCCCCGCTGATCACCGCTGACAAACCCCTGCAAGTCGCTGTAGTTGGCCGTCCGAATGCCGGTAAATCCACCCTGATCAACAAGATCATCGGCGAGGATCGATTGCTGACCGGCCCCGAGGCCGGGATCACGCGCGACGCGATCAGCTTGCGGATCGACTGGGCCGACCCTGATGGGGACAGCACCCCGATGCGGATTTTTGATACCGCCGGGATGCGGAAGAAGGCCAAGGTGCAGGAGAAGCTTGAGAAACTCTCGGTTTCCGACGGGCTGCGCGCAGTCAAGTTTGCCGAGGTCGTCGTCGTGTTGCTGGATGCGGCTATCCCATTCGAGCAACAGGACCTGCGCATTGCCGATCTGGCCGAACGTGAGGGTCGTGCTGTGGTCGTCGCCGTCAACAAATGGGACATCGAAGAAGACAAACAGGAAAAGCTGCGCGATCTGAAAGAATCCTTCGAACGCTTGCTGCCGCAGTTGCGTGGAGCGCCGCTGATCACAGTCTCGGCTAAAACAGGCCGCGGTTTGGAACGTTTGCGCGCCGCGATATTGCGTGCCCATGACGTGTGGAACCGCCGCGTGCCGACCGCTGCGCTGAACCGTTGGCTGACCGCCATGCTGGAACAGCACCCGCCGCCAGCCCCGCAGGGGCGCCGGATCAAGCTGCGGTATATGACGCAGGCCAAGACCCGCCCGCCCGGGTTTGTGGTCATGTGTTCGCATCCGGACAAGATGCCTGACAGCTATTCGCGTTATCTGGTCAACGGCCTGCGCGAGGATTTTGATATGCCGGGCACCCCTATCCGCCTGACGTTGCGCGGACAGGGCGATAAGAACCCCTACAAAGGGCGGCGCAAGAAAAACGCAGGCGCACTGGCCAAGCATCTCAAGGGACGGGCGTAACTGCGCTAATTTCCAGCATTTTCAGAGAGGGGGCGTGACAGCCCCGTTTCTGCGCGTTAGCATTCAAGCACGTGCATTTGTTTTGCACGTGCTGCTTGTTTGCGGGATCTCCGCACTTAATTTTGAATTTGTGATTGGTCGGACCTCCGTGGGGAGCGGGCGTGATGGATCTGAGAGAATATACAAGACAATACGCGGTGCAGGACAACAAGCTTGCCGCGCTCAGTTATTTCGGAACATTCGCGGTGTATTTCGCATCGCTTACATTGGCGATCACCTATGTCGACCGCTGGTACATCATGATCCCGGCGGGGATCGTTTTTGCCTTCTCTGCCGTGCGTCTCTATGTCCTGCAGCATGATTGCGGGCACCATTCGTTGTTCGAGACGCGCGAGCAGAACGAATGGGCTGGCCATGGGTTATCGCCCTTCACATTTGCCCCGTTCGAGGTGATGAAGCAGAACCACAATCTGCATCACGCCGGAATCGGCAACCTCGAGCATCGCGAGACCGGTGAAATCCACACCATGACGCTGCGCGAATGGAACGAGGCGGATTGGAAAAAGCGTTTGTTTTACCGACTGTATCGGAATCCCTTCATTCTGGTGCCGGTTGGCGCGCTATTCACATACTTCATCCGCTATCGCTGGCCCAAGAACACCGTGCGGTTCGGTGTGATGGGCGTGGTGCTGCACAACCTCTCGATTGTTGTGTTTTTGGGACTGCTGTATTTGATCGCCGGTGCCACCGGCATTCTGGTCTGGCTGGTGTTTTCGCTGCTGGGCGGGATGCTTGGGGTGTTCCTGGTGTATTTGCAGCACAATTTCGAGGACACCTACTGGGATCGCCGCCCCGAGCTGGATCCAAAGCTGGCTGCGTTGGAGGGGTCCTCGGCGCTGGATTTCGGCTGGTGGTTCGATAATGCGGTGGCCTGCATCACATTGCATGACATCCACCATTTCAATGCGCGCATCCCATCTTACCGGCTGCGCGCGTGCCACTATAACCTGCCGCCAGAATACACACCGCGACGGATCAAGTTTCCCGAGGCAGTGGCGGCGCTGAATCTGAAACTATGGGATGAAGACGCCAAAAGACTTGTCCCATTTCCCAGCCGAACTGCAGGCCATCGCCTGGCCGAAAGCGGGTAACCTCCTATCTAATTCTTGAATTGGCGCTCTCTCAGGAACGTATGTGCTGTGCATTTACAATCTGGGGGAGTTAACGAAAGGAAACGAAATGACCGCAGTTACTGAGGTGCGTGGCGTAGGGCCAGCGCTTGCTAAGGCATTGAATGCAAAGGGCTACAAAACAGCAGAAGCCATTGCCAAGGCCAAACCGGAAGATCTGTCCGGCACCCCGCGCGTCGGTTCCACCCGCGCAGCTAAGCTGATCGCGGCTGCGAAAGAAGTCGTCGGTGCCAAGCCCGAGCCCGCGCGCCGCGCTGCCACCCGCAAGCCTGCCGAGCGGAAATCGGCTGTGCAGCGCGCGACAGCCAAAAGCAATGCGGCTGCGAACAAGGCCGAGGCCGAGCGTAAGGCGGCAAAGGAGCGCGCGGCGGCAGAACAGGCCGCTGCCGAGGCCAAGGCAAAGAAAAAGGCGAAAGCCAAGGCCAAGGCTGAAAAGGCGGCCAAGAAGAAGTCTGAAATGGAGGCGGTGTTTTCCAAAGCCAAGGAAAAGGTCAAGGAAAAGACCAAGAAGGGTAAGAAAAACAAGAAGCCCAAAAAAGACGTTAAGAAAAAGGACGCCAAAAAGAAGGACGATAAGAAGTCTGACAAGAAGAAGTCCGACAAGAAGCCCGGAAAGAAGAAAGATAAGAAAAAGGCGAAGAAGTGATACTTCTCCGCCTTGTCTGATCGGAAACCGGCGCCTAAATGCGCCGGTTTTTTTATGTCAGCGTGCCGTTGGTCTGAAGGGTTAGCTTGCCGCCCAGATAGGGTGCCAGAACCTCGGGCAGGGTGACCGTCCCATCCGCATTCTGACCATTTTCCAACACAGCTATCAGGCAGCGCCCCACGGCCAGGCCCGAACCATTCAGGGTATGGACATATTCTGGCTTGCCCCCGGCCTCTGGCCGGAAGCGCGCATTCATGCGGCGCGCCTGAAAATCCCCGCATGTCGAGACCGAGCTGATCTCGCGATAAGTATTTTGGCCCGGCAGCCACGCCTCGATGTCGTAAGTGCGTCGTGCACCAAAGCCCATGTCGCCGGTGCACAAGATCACGGTGCGATAGGGAATGCCCAGCTTTTCAAGAATGCCTTCGGCGCAGCGCAGCATACGTTTCTGTTCATCATCCGACTTGTCCGGATGGGTGACCGAGACCATCTCGACCTTTTCGAACTGGTGCTGCCGCAGCATCCCGCGTGTGTCCTTGCCGGCACTACCAGCCTCGGACCGGAAGCACAGCGAATGCGCGGTATAGCGGCGAGGCAGGTAACTCTCCTCGATCATCGTGTCGTTGACGATGTTGGTCAGCGACACTTCGGAGGTTGGAATCAACCACCAGCCTTCGCGGGTTTGATAGCTGTCCTCGCCAAACTTCGGCAACTGACCAGTACCCTGCATCATTTCCGAGAGAACCAGAACCGGGCCGTTGACCTCGGTCAGATCATTCTCGTTGATATGGGTGTCCAGCATGAACTGCGCCAAAGCGCGGTGGATGCGCGCGACGCCGCCCGAAAGCAGCACAAAGCGCGAGCCAGAGAGTTTGGCGGCCGTCTCAAAATCCATGCCGTTTTGGACGGCATCGATTTCGAAATGCTCTTTAGGTGCAAAATCCAATTCGCGTGGTGTGCCCCAGCGGTTGATTTCGACATTGTCGTTCTCATCCGCGCCTTCGGGCACATCCTCGGCGGGCAGGTTCGCGATGCGGATCAGCTGGTCGGCCAGCAGAGCATCCAGATCCTTGGCCTCGGTCTGCATCCGCGCCACTTCGGCCTTTTTCTCGGCGACCAGAGCGCGCAGGCGTTCGAATTCAGCTTCATCCCCGCGCCCTTTGGCAGCGCCAACCTCTTTGGAGGCCTTTTTCTGCTCGGCCTGAGCTGTCTCAGCAGCCAGAATCTTGGCGCGGCGGCTTTCGTCCAGCCTCAGCAGGTCTGACGACACCGGCGCGTCCCCGCGGCGCGCAAGGGCGGCGTCGAAGGCGGCTGGGTTTTCGCGTATGGCGCGGATGTCGTGCATGGTTCAGATCCTTAACTGCGTGAATCACTGAATCCGCTTATGCACCATCTGAATGGCAGGGTGTAGCACCGGTTACGACTTATCCGCGTCGTCATGCGTTTCATGTGCCAGATGGCCATCCCAATCTTCGGCCGGGATCTTCGGCTCGGGCGGATCAGCCATGTACGAAGGTGTCATGATTTGCACGTTGTTCTCATTGAACACGGCCACGATGTTGCGATGTAAGTCCGAGCGGATTTTCGGGATGATACTGCCCCGAGTGGTATAACCGTTGATCTGATAGTTGATCGCGTAATCGGCCAATGCGGTCCATAATACAAAGGGTTCGGGCTTGGCCTTGATTCCCTTGGTGCGATGGGCGGCCTCGATCAGCATCGCTTCGATCTTTTCGGGCGGCTCTTCATACCCAATCCCAACGGTGGTGTGCAGAAGCAAACCGCTTCCATCCGTTCTTTTTGAGAAATTCACCACGTCCGAATTCATCAACTGGGCGTTCGGGATCGAGATCAGTTCGTTCTTGATGGACTTAAGGTGCGTCTCCATCAACTTGATCTGCACCACATCGCCAATATGGTCCCCGATCTGGATCCGATCCCCGATCGAAGTTGAGCGGCGATAGATCACGAAGAGCCCCGCCAGCATGTTCGACACGACCGAGTTTGCGCCCAGCGACAGCATGGCACCAACCAGAATCGTCAGCCCCTGAAAAGCCGCCGAATCTGATCCGGGGATGTAAGGGACAGCAAAGACCAGAGCGATCAGGATAACGACGACACGGGCGATGTTGAAGGTCGGGTTCACCCAGTGGCTTTCAAAATCGCCCATGTCAAAGGTTCCCGCCTCGACGGCGTCAAAGAACACACGCATGCCCCGGATAATATACAGCGTTATCCATGCGATCAGTATCAACATGATCAGGTTTGGGATGTAGCTGAGGATGCCTTTGAAGATCAGCAGGACCGGCTCGGTCAAGTAGGTCAGCAGGAGTTGCGCGAAATAGCGCGTCTCGGCAAAGGCAAGTAGTACGAAGGAGAGGTAGTAGTAGAAGCCGAGGAAAAAGATCACCAGCAGGACAAAATTCAGAGCATACCGGATCAACGCGGCGATGGCCTCGGCCTGAACGCTTTTTGCGGTCGCGGTTTCGACATCCTTGAGGTAACGCTTGACCAGTTTCAGCGTACGGCGGCGAATGCGCCGGTGCAGCCACAGGATAACGACGACAAAAAGCGCGAATCCAGCTGTCCATGCCAAGGCTTCGATGGCACCCGAAACACGCGCCTGCTCGGTGCGGTTTGCGCGATAGCTTTCAATGGATTGTTTAATAGCGTCGCCGTGCAACAAACTGAGAACGTTCAGGTCCATCTGCTCAAGCTCGGAATCGGCATCGGTCACGATCGAAACTTGAACACCATCGGCAAAGATTCGAATGCCGAACTCTGAGTCCTCGAAGGTTATAGAGACCTGCTCGGCGTCTGAGGCCTCGGCGATTTCGATGATCTTGTTCTGTACACTCGCGGCCCGTTCCGGAGCGGGCAGCGCGCTGGAGCCGCGCAGGTGAAACAAGGTGTCGCCGTCAACGATAACCGGAGCCTGAAAAATCTCTGATTCAGTGTCTTCTATAGCAGGCTCTTCGCTAGTGGCGTTCTGTGCCCATACGGGCGACGCCAAAAGACCTATACAGGTTGTCACGAGCATCAGGCGAACAAACGCGCCAAGGGTCTGGATTGATTGAATCATTAGGCCTCCTGCCACAGGACTATATCTGACTGGAAGGGTCTGCCTAGAACATATCTGCAACGTCCGGCAGCAAACCTTTGAACCCGATGGTCGAAATGGGGCCAGGTTTGCTTGCAAACCCATGTTTCAAAGCATAGGTTCCCGCAAACTTTGCAGAGAGCTCTCTGCATCATCAGAACAAAGGAATATCCCATGGAAGGTGGCGCAATCGCCCAGTTTCTCCCGCTGATCCTGATCTTCGCGATTATGTATTTTCTGCTGATCCGTCCGCAGCAGAAAAAGATGAAGGAACATCAGGCCATGGTCGAAGCCGTGCGCCGGGGCGATCAGGTTGTCACCCAAGGCGGGCTGATCGGCAAGGTGTCGAAGGTCAAGGAAGGCGACAACGAGATCGAAGTCGAGATCGCCGAGGGCGTTAAGGTTCGCGTGGTCAAATCGACCATCGCTCAGGTTCTGAACAAGACCGAACCTGCGAAGTAACTTCGCGCGACAATTCCTTGAAAAGGCAGGGTAATGCTGCAAATTGATTCCTGGAAGCGGGTTCTGATCTGGTCGGTCTGTGTGATCGGTCTGTTCCTTGCCCTGCCGAATGCGTTTTATACGCGCGTCGAACAATCTAACGATGCCAAGGCTGCGATTGAGCTTGGCATTGATACACCTGAAATGCAGGCCGAGGCCGCGCAATGGCCGAATCGGCTGCCGTCGTCTCTGGTCAATCTCGGGCTCGATTTGCGCGGCGGCGCGCATTTGCTGGCCGAGGTCAAGGTTGATGATGTCTACGAATCCCGGATGGAGGCGATGTGGCCCGAAATCCGCGACGCGCTGCGTGATGAACGCGCGACGGTCGGCACGATCCGTCGTCAGGATTCGGCGCCTGACGAGATTCGCGTGCGCATCAGCCAACCCGAGGGCATGTCCCGCGCATTAGAGGTTGTGCGCGGTCTGGCCCGACAGGTGCAGACGCTGACCGGGGCAGGGGCAACAGATATAGAGGCTCGCGCCGAGGGGGACACTATCGTTGTCCAACTGTCCGAGGCCGAAAAGCTTGCTTCGGATGATCGTACTGTGCGCCAGTCCCTTGAGATCATCCGCCGTCGGATCGACGAGGTTGGCACACGCGAACCAACGATCCAGCGTCAGGGCGCTGATCGTATCCTGATACAGGTGCCCGGCATCGGCAGCGCCGGGGAGCTCAAAGAGATTATCGGCACGACGGCACAGTTGACGTTCAATCCTGTCGTTGGACGCGGGACTGACCCAGATGCAATTCCGGGAGTTGGCGAGAAGCTTGTGCCATCGATCGATGAAGATGGTGTGTATTACACTCTGGATGCCGCACCCGTCGTGACCGGTGAAGAATTGGTCGACGCGCAGCCATCCTTCGACCAGAACGGCCGCCCTGCGGTCAGCTTCCGGTTCAACACCTCTGGCGCGCGCAAATTCGGCGATTACACGCTGGAAAACATTGGCGCACCCTTTGCTATCGTCCTGGATGACGAGGTGATCTCGGCCCCTGTAATCCAAAGCCATATCCCCGGCGGCTCGGGCATCATCACTGGCAATTTCACGGTTGAGGAAAGCACCAATTTGGCCGTTCTGCTGCGCGCAGGTGCCTTGCCTGCAGGTCTGGATTTCCTGGAAGAGCGCACCATCGGCCCTGAGCTGGGTCAGGACAGTATCGACGCAGGTAAAGTCGCGACAATCGTGGCCTTTGTCGCCGTGTTGGTATTCATGGCTCTCAGCTACGGCCTGTTCGGCATCTTCGCCAATATTGCGCTGATCCTGAACGTGGGGCTTTTGTTTGGCCTGCTCTCACTGATCGGCGCCACGCTGACCTTGCCCGGGATCGCGGGTATCGTGCTGACGGTGGGCATGGCAGTTGACGCCAACGTGCTGATCTTCGAGCGTATCCGCGAGGAACTGAAATCTGCCAAAGGTCCGGCGCGTGCCATCGAACTGGGATACGAAAAAGCGCTTTCGGCCATTCTGGACGCAAACGTGACCACATTCATTACCGCAACCATCCTGTTTGCCATGGGCAGTGGTCCTGTGCGCGGCTTCTCCATTACGCTTGGTCTGGGTATTCTGACCTCGGTCTTCACCGCGATCTTTGTGACGCGTCTGATGATCGTGATGTGGTTCGAACGCCGCCGTCCGAAAACGATCGAGGTTTGACATGAGACTGAAACTCGTACCCCAAAACACCTCGTTCGATTTCTTTAGCCGTTGGAAGGTCTGGCTGGGCATCTCGGGTTTGATGATGGTGATCGCATTCACGTCATTCCTGCTGCAAGGGCTGAACTTCGGCATCGACTTTCGCGGCGGCACCACGATCCGGACCCAAAGCGCGCAAGAGATCGACGTCGGCGCCTATCGCGACGCCATCGCGCCGCTTGAGCTTGGCGATGTGACCATCACCGAGATTTTTGATCCCACCTTTGGCGAGGATGAAAACGTCGCGATGATCCGCATTCAGGCACAGGACGGGGCCGAAGCTGTGGCGGCCGCAACCGTCACAGCCGTCGAAGAAGCGCTGACCGTCGCCGCGCCGGATATCCAGTTCGTCTCGGTAGAATCGGTTGGCCCCAAGGTTTCGGGTGAGTTGATCCAGACCGCGGTCATTGCGGTCGCCTTGGCGATTGGCGCAGTGCTTGTCTATATCTGGCTTAGGTTCGAATGGCAGTTCGCACTCGGGGCGGTCGCCGCGTTGGTGCATGACGTGATCCTGACCATCGGCATCTTCTCGGAACTACAAATCCGTTTTGACCTGGCGATCATCGCCGCTCTACTGACTATCGTCGGCTATTCGCTGAACGACACCGTGGTCGTCTTCGACCGGGTTCGCGAAAACCTGCGGAAGTACAAGAAGAAAGACCTCAAAGAGGTGCTGAACATCTCGATCAACGAAACGCTCAGCCGGACGGTGATGACCTCTGTGACCACGCTGCTGGCGCTGATCTCGCTCTATGTACTGGGCGGAGACGTGATCCGAGGCTTTGTCTTCGCGATGATCTGGGGCGTGATCGTCGGGACCTATTCGTCGGTCTTCGTGGCCTCGACCATCCTGCTGTGGCTGGGGGTCAAGCGCGACTGGTCGAAGCCGTCGAATACGGCGGGCAACCAGTTTGCCAACATTGATGCCTGAGTATTTCGGCCAGACCCCAACCGGTCTGGCCGTTATTATTTTCGCCGCCTTTGTTGGGGGCATCGTGCGCGGGTTCTCCGGCTTTGGGACGGCCCTGATCTTCCTGCCCATCGCCAGCCCGTATCTTGGCCCCTTCGGTGCCATCATCGCGCTGACGGTCATGGACATATTTGGCCCGATCCCGAACCTGCGCCGCGCATGGACGGTTGTTGACAAGGCAGATCTGATGCGCCTTTTGGTCGGGTGCGCGCTACTTCTACCGGTTGGCTTATGGCTGCTGACCCGGACCGATCCCGAAGTGTTTCGCTATATCGTCAGCCTGATTTCATTGTCGATGCTGGCCGTTCTGGTTTTTGGTCTGCGCTACCGGGGAGCGGTATCGCGTGGCATGGTTGCTGCGATCGGCGGGGCTGCAGGGCTACTGGGCGGGGTAGCCGGGATACCGGGGCCTGCTGTCATCCTGTTTTATATGTCACGGCCCTTACCGGTTGAGATCATCCGCGCGACGATCCTACTGTTCCTGTTTGCTTTCGATTTGCTGATCCTTGGATATCTCGGTGGGATGGGGCGTCTTTCGATCGCGAGCATCGGATTGGGCCTTGCTTTGGCAGTTCCCAACCTTGCGGGCAACTGGCTGGGAGGCTGGATGTTCCGACCCGAGTACGAGAACCTCTACCGCGCCGCAGCCTATCTGGTGATTGCAACAGCGGCCTTGTCCGGCCTGCCGCTTTGGGGCTAGAACCCTGCACATGCGCCTGAACGAGATCACATATACAAACGCTCAGCCGGTTGATGGCTATGGCCCCGGGTTCTTTCGGATAGGCGGGGAAGTTCATGATGGGGCAGTCCTGACCGGCCCCACCGGTACATCGGCTTGGGCGGGTTACTCCGACGCCCAGACCCTGCTGGCCTTGTCCGAACATGTCGATGTTCTGTTCATCGGTACGGGCAAAGAACTGACCCACATCCCAGCCGACTTGCGCACCACATTGGAAGAGGCAGGTCTGGGTGTCGAAATCATGAACTCTCCGGCGGCCTGCCGCACCTACAACGTGCTGCTTTCCGAAGGCCGCCGCATTGCGCTTGCGCTGATCCCGGTCTGAGGATCTGTTCTTCCACTGGCTAAAAATATCCCGGGGAGTGTGAGGGGCTGGCCCCTCACTGCGATCCGACCAGCCGCTCTGCGGCAATTCCGACCTTTTGCCCACACGCACAATCCGCTAAGCGGGCTTCATGACTTTAAAGGTAACCGATCTGGCCATCGCACGCGGCGGAGTTCCCGTGCTCGAAGGGCTGAGCTTCTCGCTTGAGGCAGGAAGGGCGCTGATTCTGCGTGGACCGAATGGGATCGGAAAGACAACATTACTGCGTACGCTTGCGGGCCTGCAACCGCCGCTGGCAGGGCAAATCGACGGGGCAGAAGACCAGATCGCATACGCGTCCCATTCCGACGGGTTAAAACCGACCCTGACCGTTGTCGAAAACCTCAACTTCTGGGCGTCGGTCTTTGGCACCCGTGATATCCAGCACGCCCTTGATGCGTTTGAGCTGAACGAGTTGGCTGACCGCCATGCGGGCAACCTTTCGGCAGGGCAGAAACGGCGTCTGGGATTGGCGCGTATGTTGGTTACTGGCCGCCCGATCTGGATGCTGGACGAGCCGACGGTCTCGCTGGATCGTCACGCCGTGCAGATGTTTGCGGATGCTGTGCGCGCGCATCTGGGGCAGGGTGGTTCGGCCCTGATCGCGACCCATATTGATCTTGGCTTGGACGGAGAGGTTCTGGACGTTGGCCCCAACAAGGCCAAGCCCAAGCCCATCGACGATTTCGACGGAGGTTTCTTGTGATCGCCTTATTGCTGCGTGATCTGAAATTGGCCTTCCGTGCGGGGGGTGGCTTTGGTCTCGGTCTTGCTTTCTTCCTGATCGTCACCGTTCTGGTGCCATTCTCGGTTGGCCCGCAATCTTCGCTGCTTTCGACCATCGCACCGGGCGTTCTTTGGCTGGGCGCGCTTTTGGCGTGTCTGCTGTCACTTGATCGCCTTCTGGCGCTGGATTGGGAAGACGGCTCGCTTGATCTGCTCGCGACCGCGCCGCTTCCGTTGGAATCGGTTGTTACCGTCAAAGCGCTAGCCCATTGGCTAACCACCGGATTGCCGCTGGTTCTGGCCGCGCCGTTCCTAGGCGTGTTGCTAAACCTGCCTGTACCCGGGTTTTCGTGGCTAGTGATCTCACTGCTCCTCGGTACTCCGGCGATGAGCGTTATCGGCACCTTTGGCGCGGCCCTTACTGTTGGTCTAAAACGGGGCGGTCTGCTACTGTCGCTTCTGGTTTTGCCGCTCTACGTGCCGACTTTGATTTTCGGAGCCGAGGTCGCCCGACGCGGTGCGACAGGCATGGAGACGCAAACGCCCCTGCTAATGCTGTCAGGGATTACCGCCGCAACGGTCGCACTTTTACCCTTTGCCAGCGCAGCGGTACTGCGCATCAATCTTAGGTGATGGCCACAAAGCTTGACTGAGGTCAATTGAGAACCACGCCGACTCGGACTAGATAGAGCCCATGACAATCGCAGCCAAAGCCAATGCCCTTTGGGAATACGCCAACCCGCGTAAGTTCCTCGCGACCAGCGAACGGGTCCTTCCGTTCTTCTGGATCAGCTCAGGTCTTTGTCTGGTCGTCGGATTGATCTGGGGCTTTTTCTTCACCCCGGATGACTACAAACAAGGCTCGACCGTAAAGATCATCTATTTGCATGTGCCCGCCGCGTTGATGGCGATCAATTGCTGGCTGATGATGCTGGCAACTTCGCTGGTCTGGTTGGTGCGTCGCCACCATGTCAGTGCGCTGGCTGCCCGTGCCGCTGCGCCCATTGGCATCGTGATGACGCTGATCGCATTGGCCACCGGAGCGATCTGGGGGCAGCCCATGTGGGGGACATGGTGGGCCTGGGACCCGCGCCTGACATCGTTCCTGATCCTGTTCCTGTTCTATCTAGGTTATGTCGCGCTTTGGGAAGCGATCGAAGATCCGGATACAGCGGCGGACCTGACCTCGGTCCTTTGCCTTGTGGGTTCTGTCTTTGCGTTCCTCAGCCGGTATGCGGTGAACTTCTGGAATCAGGGGCTGCATCAGGGGGCTTCGGTGATGCGCGCCGGGGCGATCACAGGCACGGATACTGAGGAGAAGGTAAGCAATATCTACTTCTATCCACTGCTGCTCTGCATCATCGGCTTTGTACTGCTGTTCATTGCGCTGGTCTTCTATCGTACGGGCACAGAAATTCGCGCCCGCCGGACCAAGGCGCTTATGGCGCGTGAAAGGGTGAGCGGATGATCCCTGATCTTGGAAAATATGCCGATACCGTCTTGTGGTCCTATGTCGTATCAATCGGACTTCTGATCGCATTGGTGGGTTTCAGCGTGATCCGGGGCCGTAAGGTACGGGCCGAGATGGAGAAGGTTGAACAAAGGATGTCACGCAATGGCTAAGATTTCGCCCCTGATGATCGCGCCTCCGCTGATTTTCGGCGCCTTCGCTGTACTCGCGGGCATCGGCATGTTCCGTGACGATCCTAACGCCTTGCCCTCGGCGCGTGAGGGTCAGCCAGCACCGCCGGTTGTACTGACCGAGTTCGCGGGCAAACCGGGCTTCGATGATGCCACACTGCGTGATGGCGAGGTCAAGCTGGTCAACTACTGGGCCAGTTGGTGTGCACCATGCCGCGTCGAACACCCCAATCTGCAGGCTCTGTCTGACGAGGGTATCCCGGTCTATGGTATCAACTACAAAGATCAACTGGACAACGCTGAAGGATTTCTTGCCGAACTGGGCGATCCCTATGCAGGTATCGGTCGGGATGAACAGGGCCGCATGGGGCTGGACTGGGGCGTCTACGGTGTGCCCGAAACATATGTGATCGACGGTGAGGGTACGATCATCCTGCGCTGGGCTGGTCCGGTCACTCAGCGGGTGATCGAAAGCACGATCCGCCCAGCGCTTGAGAAAGCCGCAGGTGGCTCATAAGCGATAGCCACCGGTGACGCCCAGAACCTCACCAGTGATGAAGGATGCGGCATCGGACGCCAGAAACCTGACGACTTTGGCGATATCCTCGGGCTTTCCCGCGCGACCTAAAGCGGTTTCTTTGACAAACAGCGCGGTCAACTCCTCCGACCGGGGCGCTTCGGGGATGTTGATCGCACCCGGCGCGACTGCATTAACGCGTATCCCCTTTGGCCCAAGCTCCTTTGCCATGGCATGGGTCCATAGATTCAGGGCGGCCTTGCTTGCCCCATAGGTCACAGCATCCCGAGGCGGCAAGACCGCGTTCATGGATGAGATACTGACGATTGAGGCGTCGCGTTTCAGATGTGGTAGCGCAGCAGCCAACAATGCGGCGGGGGCCAGCAGGTTCAAATCCAGAATGGCGCGGTGGTCCTCGGCCCGAAATTCCTCTTTGGGGGTAGATTTCACAAGGCCGGCATTGTTGACGATCACATCCAGCCGTCCAAACCTCTCGATCACCTGCGAAATCACGCTAGCCGGCTGGTCGGGCGCAGATAGATCAGAGCGTATGGCCAGAACATCCCCACCCAGTAGCTCGGGCGTGGGTTTGCTCGACAACCAAGTAAACGCGACGCGGTGATCACGGCTGAGGTCTTCGACGATTGCACGCCCAATTCCGCGTGCACCGCCGGTTATCAATGCGACTTTGTCCATAATCGTAGGAAATCGGTAAAATGGTCGGGATTCAAGCCGTTACTTACGAACCAAAATCCAGATCATCGCGCCGATGAATGCAAAGGTGGTCAGATTCATAAGCGTATCCGTCAGATCACCGATCAGCATGGCTCAGCCCCTCTTCTCGTAGTGCTCGGAACAGGCAGACCATCAGGAGAACCGAGATGAACACAAAGGGCAGCGCCCCGAGTGATATCAGGACTTTGACCGATTCCACCGAGCCCGACAGGATCATCGCGACACTCAACAAGCCCAGCAATGCACCCCAGATCAGCCGCACGCGCGGGGTGGGTTCTCATCCCCCTCGGTCGAGAATGTACCCAGCACAAAAGCCGCGCTGACGACGCTGGTCACGATGAACAGAAACGCTGCTGCTACGGTTGCGAGTGTTGTGATCAGCGACAGCGGCAAACGGTCGAGCAGGGCGAAGGTCACACGCTCGATGTTTGTTTGCGTATAGGCCAGCAGTTCTCCGGCACCGTTGAGCGCCTCGAACAGACCGATGCCGCCGAAGGCACCGAACCAAAGGATCGAGAACAGTGTGGGCGCAAAGAGTACTCCGATCACGAATTCCCGGATCGTGCGACCGCGAGAGATACGCGCAACAAACACACCAACAAAAGGTCCCCAGGCGATCCACCAGACCATATAGGTGAGGGTCCAGTCGCTGAACCATTTGGTGACGTCATCGCCGAAGAAGGTGAAGGTCTGAAAGCCCCGAGGGATGACATTGGTGACGTAATCGCCGAACCCTTGAACCACGGTATTCAATAGATACTCGGTGGGGCCGAGGACCACTGTATAGGCCACAAGGCAGATCGCGATCAGCATTGCCGCATTTGACAAGCGCGCCATGCCTTGGCCAAGGTCGATCAACAGAGCAGGGATGTAGGCTGCGACCATCGCCAGGAAAACAACGCCGATCAGAAGGGCACCAACCGTTTCCCGGCCACCCAGAACCGCAATCCCGTCCGCAACCTGGAACACGCCCATGGCCATTGAACCGCCAACACCGATAGAGATTGCAACAATGGCCATGAAATCCGACAGCCACCCGACCCGCTCGGCCCAGCGTTCTCCTGGGAATAGGCTTTTGATCGGTGCACTGACCATCATGCCTGTCCCGCGCCGAAAGCTGAAATAAGCAATGGTCAGCGCGGTCGAACCGTAAATCGCCCATGCGTGCAGGCCCCAATGGAAGTTTGTTGCCAGCATGGCCTGCTGCGCGGCGACATAGTCGGGTGCCATGCCCGAGATGAAGTTGAAATGGGTCAGGGGCTCGGCGACCGCCCAGAACAGCAGTCCAACGCCCATTCCTGCGGAGAACAGCATTGAGATCCAGGTGGCGGTCGAGAACTCGGGCTCTTCATCATCCCGGCCCAGACGGATTTTGCCATATGGCGAAAAGGCCAGAACCAAACACCCGATCAACATGCCTGAGGCCGCGAGCATCACGAACCAACCGCGACTGTGGAAGGTTTGTTGCACGATGCTATTGGCCCAAGTCACCAAGCTTTCGATATCGACGACGCCCCAGATCCCGATCACGGCGATGACGCTAAGCGAACAAACCAGTAGGGCGTTGGGCTTTTTCATGGTGATGGAATTCCGAAGACTGTCTTGCCCAACAGTTTCAGATTTTTGAATAAATGGCCAGAAAACAAAACCCCCGGCGCAGGGCCGGGGGCTGAGGTTGGATATCAACCTGCTGATTTATGACGCTTTTGCGAGATTGCGCAGCACGTATTGCAGCACACCGCCGTTTTCGATGTATTCGATCTCGGGCGCGGTATCGATGCGGCACTTCAGGGTGATCGTCTTTTCGGTACCATCTCCGTAAATGATGGTGCAGGGCACTTCCTGTAGGGGCTCAACTGAATCCAACCCGTGGATCGATACGGTCTCATCACCCTTCAGACCCAGTGTCTTGCGGGTATCACCATCGGTGAATTCGAACGGTATGACGCCCATGCCCACCAAGTTTGAACGGTGGATGCGCTCAAAACTCTCGGCGATCACTGCCTTGACGCCAAGCAGAGCTGTGCCCTTGGCCGCCCAGTCGCGTGACGAACCTGCACCGTACTGTTCGCCGCCAATGACGACCAGCGGGGTGCCTTGCTCCTGATAGGCCATCGATGCTTCGTAGACCGAGGTTTGTTCACCATCCGGGCCTTTTGTATAACCGCCTTCGACGCCATCCAGCATCTCGTTCTTGACGCGGATATTGGCGAAGGTGCCGCGCATCATGATCTCGTGGTTGCCACGGCGTGAGCCATACGAGTTGAATTCGCGCGGCTGAACCTGACGATCGGTCAGATACTTCCCGGCAGGTGTCGTTGTCGCAAACGAACCGGCGGGCGAGATATGGTCGGTGGTGATCATGTCACCCAGGATCAGCAGAACCTTTGCACCATCGATATTCGAGATTGTGCCCGGCTCAGGCCCCATGCCTTGGAAATAGGGAGGGTTTTGAATGTAGGTTGACGTCGGTGGCCAATCATAGGTTTCCTGTTGTGGAACCTCGACCTCCTGCCATTTCTCGTCGCCTTTGAAGACATCGGCATATTTCGACTGGAACGCCTCGCGGGTCACGGTTGCCTCAACCAATTCGGCGATTTCGCTTTGGGTCGGCCAGATGTCTTTCATGTAGACATCGTTGCCGGCCTGATCCTGTCCAATCGGTTCCGAGGTCAGGTCGATGTCCAACGTACCAGCCAAAGCATAAACCACTACCAGCGGCGGTGAAGCCAGATAGTTGGCGCGCACGTCGGGCGAGATGCGGCCTTCAAAGTTGCGGTTGCCTGACAGCACCGAAGTGGCAACAAGATCGCCTTCGGCAATCGCTTCGCTGATTTCCCTTTGGATCGGACCCGAGTTGCCAATGCAGGTGGTGCAGCCATAACCAACAAGGTTGAAGCCGATCTTGTCCAGATCTTCCTGCAGACCCGCAGCCTCCAAGTAGGCGGACACAACCTGCGAGCCGGGCGCCAATGAGGTCTTTACCCACGGTTTGCGATCCAATCCCAGCGCGGCGGCTTTACGTGCAACGAGGCCCGCGCCGATCATCACATACGGGTTCGACGTGTTGGTGCAGGAGGTGATCGAGGCGATCACGACTTTGCCCGATTCCATGCCGTAGTTTTCGCCTTTGACCTCTATTTGTTTGCCCATCGGGCGTTTGAAGGTCTCGGCCATTTCCTTGGTGAATGCGGCCTTGGCGTCGGTTAGTGCGACATAATCCTGCGGCCGTTTCGGGCCCGAGATCGCAGGAACAATTGTGCCCATATCCAGCGACAGAGTGTCGGTGTAGATCGGCGCGTAATCGGCATCGCGCCAGAAGCCGTTTTCCTTGGCGTAGGCCTCGACCAATGCGATGCGGTCTTCGTCGCGTCCAGTATTGCGCATATAGCGCAAGGTCTCGCCGTCAATCGGGAAGAAACCACAGGTCGCGCCGTATTCGGGGGCCATGTTGGCGATGGTTGCGCGATCGGCCAAGGGCAAGCGGTCCAGACCTTCGCCGTAGAATTCAACGAATTTACCAACCACGCCTTTCTCGCGCAGCATCTCGACGACTTTCAGGACAAGGTCAGTTCCCGTTGTGCCTTCGACCATCGAACCGGTCAGTTCAAAGCCCACAACCTCGGGGATCAGCATCGAGATCGGTTGACCCAGCATCGCTGCCTCGGCCTCGATCCCGCCAACGCCCCAGCCCAGAACGGCCATGCCGTTGACCATGGTGGTGTGGCTGTCAGTACCAACAAGTGTATCGGGATAAGCGACTTCTTCGCCGCTTTGGTCCGTGTCCGTCCAGACGGTCTGCGCCAGGTATTCCAGGTTTACTTGGTGGCAGATACCGGTGCCGGGAGGCACGACGCGGAAATTGTTGAACGCGTTCTGACCCCATTTCAGGAACTGATAGCGTTCCATGTTGCGCTCATATTCGCGGTCCACGTTCATCTGAAACGCGCGTGGGTTGCCGAACTCATCAATCATGACCGAGTGGTCGATGACCAGATCGACCGGGTTCAGCGGGTTGATCTTTTGCGCGTCCCCACCAAGGCCCTTGATGCCGTCGCGCATCGCTGCCAGATCCACCACGGCCGGAACTCCGGTAAAGTCTTGCATCAGAACCCGGGCAGGGCGATAGGCAATCTCACGTGGGTTCTTGCCACCGTTGGCACCCCATTCGGCAAAGGCTTTGATGTCATCGACGGAAACCGAGAACCCGTCATCTTCGAACCGCAGCATGTTTTCCAGAACCACTTTCAACGCGGCAGGCAGATTCGAAAAATCGCCTAAGCCTGCTTCTTGCGCGGCTGGAATCGAATAATAGGAAATGGATTTGCCATTCACGTTCAGGCTGCGGCGTGTCTTGGCGGTGTCCTGTCCGACCTTGATGGGCATCTGTGGCCTCCCTCTCAAATGACTTGGAATACGGGCTTCGCTAAGGGTTATCTGCATTACCACACCAGTTGTTTCAAGGTGCAACGGGCAGTTTGGGTGGTTTTTTGTATACCATTGCACACATTTTGTCGAAAGCTTGTGTCTGAGGTCTCAAGAAACCTTGATTGGCAGTTTATTCGGTTCCGACTTAAACCTTTCAGGCAATCATCCTCTATCGAGAGAAAACATGCTCAGATCAGTCGCTGCGACCGCGTTTGTTTCACTCTTTCTTGCTGCCCCGGCTCAGGTGCAGGATGATCCGGTGGTGGTCGAACTGTTCACCTCGCAGGGGTGCTCGTCCTGCCCGCCAGCAGACCGGATCATGCATGAATTGGCCAAGCGGGATGATGTAATCGGTCTGGCGTTGCATGTGGATTATTGGGACTACATTGGCTGGAAAGATGAATACGCCAATCCCGACCACACCGATCGTCAGCGCGCCTATGCACGTGAAGGCGGGCGGACGATGATCTACACGCCGCAGATGGTTGTGAATGGGCAGCAGGATGTGGTTGGGGCCAAGTCAATTGAACTGAACCGGCTAATCGATGCACACCTGGCTGCGCCGCCGGAGGCCGAGGTCAGTGCCACGCGTACTGCGAACGAAGTATCCATGAATGTCGTTCCGATCGAGTTACCAGACGACGAAACCTATGATGTTCGGATTGTGCAGTATTCGCCGATGCGTCGCACCTCGATCCGGCGTGGCGAATTGGCCGGACATGATCTGGATTATGCAAACGTGGTCGAGAATTGGCAGATTGCCGGTCGCTGGGATGGCCAAACACCGCAGAGTTTCACCGCAACATTGTCATCGGAATTGCCTGCCGTTGTTCTGATCCAGCGCAGTGGCCATGGTCCGATCGTGGCCGCAGCGCGGGTTAAGTGATCAGGGCATATCCTTTGGCTGGACCCCCAGTCCCCTCCAGGACTTCCAGCGCCGATGAATCCAGAACCATTGTCCCATGTGCTGACGCACCATCGCTTCCAGGTCGTCATTGGTGAACTGGGTCATGGTTTTGGCATCAGTATGCGGGACCGGGTCGTGTAGGACGATCTCAAAATCGATCCCGTTGGGTTGGCGCACTGCATAGCAGGGGATCAGCACAGCCTTGTATTTGATCGCAAGTTCCGCGTTCAGCACCGAGGTGACGGCGGGTTTGCCGAAAAAGGTCAGCTCCTCACCACCATGCGCATGCAGGTCGGATACAATGGCAATGATGCCTCCGCTTTTCAGTGAACGGACCATTTCGACCATACCTCGGCGGCCCTGTTCGAACATGGGCGACCCGGTCTGATAGAATGCCTCGACATACATGTCGTTGAAATATGGATTTGCCATGCGGCGATAGAGGCTGCCGATGGGTTTACCGCTACGCGCCTGCAGCGCGACCCGCGCGGCCAGATAGTGCCCGAAATGCGCAGTGATCATCATCACTGGACGCCCTTCCGCCACGGCGGCATCAAATGCTTCGACACCCGAGCCCGATACTTTGGCCTTGCTTTGTCGCTCGATGAAACCGTCGGCTGAAAAATGCTCCATGATCGCGCGCCCGGCATTGTCAGGCACGGCGCGGCAGATGCGTTTGACCTCGGCCTCGGGCAGGTCTGGGCAGGTGAGTTTCAGGTTGCGGCGCACGCGGGTTCGAAACCCGACAATAGGGGCAAGCCAGCGCACAATCGCGCCCATCGCTCCGATGCGGCGCTCATATGGCAGCAGGCGCATGCCGCGGATTACGCCGGTCAGAAACAGGTTGGCGACGTAGTATTTTCCAAGCTCAAATCGGCTTAGTTCCGACTTTTCGACGGGCATGGGGAGAGACACCTGAGCGTTGTGAACTGCGCGACGAGACATACAGGCCCCATCGTGCGATCACAAGTGGTCGCGCCTTGCCGGACTATTCTGCATTCTCCTCCGCCTCGACCAGTGCGATCGCGCCCTCGTCCAAAAGCGCGCGGATGGCTGCAACGATCTGCGACATCGCATCTTCACTGTCGGATTGTTTGACCTTGCCACGTTCGGCCATTTCTTCCCGTAAGTTTTCCGCCATGCGAGAGGACATGTTGGCTAGGAAGAACTCGACCGTGGCGAGGTCATCGTCGCTATTGGCTCCGGCCAACGCCGTGATGAGAACGGGTTGATCCACACCGCGCAGAATCGCTGGAACATCGCGGGGTTGGATGCGCGAGGGCACATGCGAAAAGATGAAGATCGATTGCCGGACGGTATCCGCAAAATCGGCGTCTTCTTCGTCCAACGCGGTCAGCAAACCATTACGCGTCGCCGCGGCTGACTGGTTGAGGATCGCGCCCACACGCTCACCCGGCCCATCCCGAAAGGCGGGCTCGGGGCGTTGATCCAGCTGAGCGGCCAAGGACCATCCGATCCGCTCAACCGCCTCGGGCGTCACGTTGGCCGTTTTCGAGACTGCATAAGTTATCCGTCGCGCTGTGGGGCCGGGCAGGTGGCCCAACAACTGGGCAGCCTTGGCGGTTTCGAGTTTCGACAGCATAACGGCGGCGACTTCTGTGCTTTCAGCTTTGGCCATTTCGGCCAGATCTTCTGAGGGTACTTCGCGCAAACGCTGCCATGGGTCACCGATCTGCCTCACGCCAGCTACCTTGCGCAGCCGGGCGGCGGTGGCTGGGGCGATCTTGCCGTTCACCGCGTCCAGAGCACCGGCTAGCCCATGGGGAAATGCAAGCCCTACGCCATCCAGCGCATCGGCAAATTCCTGTGCGACGGCGGCCAACGTTACCCGGTCAACCAACCCCATCTGTCCAAGTTGGTGGGTAAGTTGTTCCTGCAGTGAATCGGGAAGCTCTTCCAACGGGATATCCGCCCCCTCGTTCAGCAGCAGCCGAACCACAACCGCCGCTTTCTCTCGGTTGCTGAGGGCGCGCGGCACAACACGTGGCGCATCATTGTCTTGTTCAACGACCGGGGTTTGCGTGCCCGGCGTCATCTGCACCATTAGGTTCGTGTCCTGCATCTGCCTGCAATGCCTCATTCGCGTTGCAGGCAGAATATAGAGAGTCGGGTAAAGAAACCCTGAAACTCAGTAGCTATATGTCAGCCCTGTTCTGATCGCTTCGCGCAGCGATGTCTCAGCCCATGTGCCTTCGCCACCACGCGCCTTGATCTCGCGCCATTGTGCGATGGCCAACTCGGTCTTGCCCTGGGTAACAAATCCCTGACCCATGTAGCTGCGGGCGAGGATGTTGTCGGGGTTGGATTCAATTGCTTTCTGGTAAAACGCGTCAGCCAGTTTCAGCTCACCCATCTTGCGATAGGTGAACCCCCAATAGGTCTGCACCCGATCATCATCTTGATCCATGATACGCAGAATGCCCTGAGCATTTTCGTACTGCCCGTCGTAAGCCAACTCGCGCAAGGCATCATACAGTTGGTCTTCGGTGAAATTTGTCTTGTTGGGTTTGACGCAGCGCCCGGCTGCCTCGTCATAGACGCGGCCAAACAGGCATTTCTTTGTGGTGTTGGTGGGCTTGGGCGGGCTGCTGTCCCCACCACCCGCAGCAATGGCCATGGGCGCGAAAGTAAAGGCCTGAAGAGCGATGGCCGAGGCTAGTACAAGACGCATTTTCCTACTCCGTTGTCAAAGAGACTTGTTACAATCATAGCTTGATCTTCAAAAAAGCTAACGATTGACTGATCGCTTTTATTCACAAGCAGGAAATAAAAATGTCAGCTATTGACGATTTTCATGCAGCTTTGGCTTTCGCTGTCCCAAATTGTGCCTTCAGCACAGGACTGGGTTTGCTTGGTGTTACCGTTACAGGCAAATCCGGCGGTGCCCGCACAGATAAGAGCAATTGCGCATAGAGCAGTTCGTAGCATCGAGTTTTCCTTTCGCGGAAACTGTGCCAACAGATTAACCGATTTTTGCCAATCTGGCAAAGACACAAGGCCCGGCTGCATTGAGCAAGCCGGGCCAAGTTTTTAGCACTGTTTGAGTTTGAATTATTCGCCGAATACGCGGGCGAAAATCGTTTCTACATGTTTGGTATGGTAGCCGAGATCGAATTTCTCTTCGATTTCTTTCGGGCTCAGCGCGGCGGTGACATCAGCGTCGGCCAACAGTTCCTCTTTGAAGTCGGTGCGATGCTCCCAGACTTTAAGTGCGTTGCGCTGAACCATGGCATAGGCATCCTCGCGGCTTACACCGGCTTGGGTCAACGCCAACAGCACTCGTTGGCTCATGACAAGACCGGGGAACTTGTTCATGTTCTCGATCATGTTCTCGGGGAAGATCAGCATCTTGTCGATTACACCGGTCAATCGCGCGAGTGCAAAGTCCAGCGTGATAGTGGCATCCGGCCCGATCATGCGTTCGACCGAGGAATGCGAGATATCGCGCTCGTGCCACAGCGCCACGTTCTCCATCGCCGGGATCACGGCCGCACGCACCATGCGCGCAAGACCGGTCAGGTTCTCGGTCAGGACCGGGTTCTTCTTGTGCGGCATCGCCGAGGAACCTTTCTGTCCCATCGAGAAGAACTCGGCACCTTCCAACACCTCTGTCCGCTGCATATGGCGGATTTCGATAGCGATGTTTTCGATGCTGCTGGCGATAACACCCAGTGTGGCGAAGAATGCGGCGTGACGGTCGCGGGGAATGACCTGCGTGCTGATCGGTTCAGGCACCAGACCCAGCTTGTCGCAGACATGCTCTTCAACCTGCGGGTCGATATTCGCAAACGTCCCGACCGCGCCGCTGATCGCTCCGGTGGCGATTTCCGCGCGGGCATCGCGCATCCGGGACAAGTTGCGGTCCATCTCGGCATAGAAGCGGGCAAAGGTCAGGCCCATCGTGGTGGGTTCGGCATGGATACCGTGGCTGCGACCGATGCGAACGGTGTCTTTGTGCTCGATCGCGCGGCGTTTCAGGGCAGCCAACAGACCTTCGAGGTCTGCAATCAGCAGGTCGGCGGCGCGGGTCAGTTGCACATTGAAGCAAGTGTCCAGTACGTCCGAGGAGGTCATGCCCTGATGCACGAAACGGGCTTCCTCGCTGCCCACATGTTCGGCCAGATGGGTCAAGAAGGCGATGACGTCGTGTTTGGTGACGGCCTCGATCTCGTCGATACGGGCGACATCAAACTCCACATCCTTGGCTTTCCACACGGCCTCGGCGTTTTCACGCGGGATCACGCCTAGATCGGCCATGGCGTCGCAGGCGTGCGCCTCGATCTCGTACCAAATGCGGAACTTGCTCTCGGGTGACCAGATGGCGACCATGTCGGGGCGTGAATAGCGGGGAATCATTGGCGGCAGCACCTTTTTATGATTGGGATGAGGCGTTGGCGCGGGGTTTAGCCGCGCATTGACCAAGGAACAAGGCGCGAGTGCTGGGATGAGACGGTTTGCCCTGATTTTATTGCTTTGGCCCGGATTTGTGGCCGCCGACGAGTTTCAGCAACTGACGGGTGATGAGATTCTGATGGCGCTTGCTGGCAAGAAGCTCGACTATGGCGAGGGGATCACCCAGACCTTCGATAGCAACATGCAAACGCAGTACTTTTCAGGTCGCCCAAGTTCGGGACGATGGGCTGTTCGTGATGATCGCTATTGCTCGGTCTGGCCGCCTTCGGATTTCTGGGCTTGTTATGATGTTGAGCAAAGCGGTGAAACCATCCGGTTTGTGGATGATTCAGGCAATACAACTGACGGAATCTATTTGAAGTGAGCCTGCCCAGAAATATTTATGATTTCCAGGGGGTTTGGGACCTAAGCCGCCTCATCCGGGACGAGCTTGCAGGCCAGATCATTCAGGCCGAGGGTAAGGCTGAGCTTCGGCAAGATACCCAAGGGTTGGTCTATGATGAGACGGTCACGCTGCGTGTTCCGGGGCAGCCTGCAATGACGGGAACGCGTCGATACCTTTGGCGCGACGCCGGTGATCGGATCGCTATCCATTTTGATGATGATCGGTTTTTTCACGCACTCAAACTTGGCCAAACCCGGGTCGAGGATCATCACGATTGCCCGCCAGACAGCTATGATGCAGACTATGATTTCTCAGGATGGCCGCGCTGGACAGTCCGCTGGACTGTATCAGGACCGCGAAAATCCTATGAAATGGAGACCAAATACGCGCTGCGATAGCGTAATCATCTTGCAGCAACGGCCCGGAACGGGCATTGCTGCATGTGCAAATAAGTCCGAATGTGGAGAAATGAGATGAACGCAAACGTACTGGCCAATGCTTTTGGCCCGCGTGAGGGGACGGCGCTGCGCGTCAAGCAGGTGGCTCTGGTTGCCCTGGGTATCGTTGCTCTGGCTGTTGCAGCCAAAATCAAAGTGCCGATGTGGCCGGTTCCGATCACCATGGGCACATTCGCCGTTCTGACCATCGGCACCGCTTATGGCGCGCGCCTTGGCCTGATCACGATGCTGGGTTACCTGCTGGTTGGTGCTCTGGGCTTTGACGTGTTTGCAGGGTCCTCGGCCGAAAAATACGGCCTGACCTACATGATGGGTGGCACCGGCGGCTATCTGGTCGGTTACCTGATGGCGACCATTCTGCTGGGCGCACTGGCCGCGCGCGGCTGGGACCGTTCGGTCGGCAAGTTGGCGCTGGCGCTGGTACTGGCCAACGTGCTGATCTACGTGCCGGGACTGCTGTGGTTGGGTCAGCTGTATGGCTGGGACAAGCCGATCCTGGAATGGGGTCTGACACCGTTCCTGCTGGGTGACGCGATCAAGCTGGCGCTGGCCGCTCTGCTGATCCCTGGCCTGTGGAAGCTGCTGGGCGACGCACGCACCTGATAGCGCGCTCTTGCGCAAGATACACCCGCGTTCGGAGCTTTCCGGACGCGGGTTTTTTATTGTCTGCAGAACAGGATACTGGACAAAGTCAAACTGCATGGGCAACCTGAGACCAGAAAACTGATCAGGTTATTGAGATATGCGTATTTTGTTAAGCTTGGTGCTTGCTGCAAGTGCCGTGACTTGGTTGGCTGTAACGCCTGTACAAGCCGACACACCGGTGACTTACACCGATGAAGGACGCGCGCTGTTCCGCTTTGAGGTTCCCGACTTTTGGGCATTGCGTACCGGTGGCCCGCGTGAAATCGAGGATACCAATCTGGGCGATGCCCGTGCGGTTTCGCGCGTCATGGGGATCAGACCGGTGACCGACGATAATGTCTGGATGGGCTTCGTCTCACCATCACGGGTTTCCAGCATTCAGGGCGGGGTGCGCTATCTTGAGGATATCGACAAATTCCTCGTCAAAGACCCGACCGTGACCAGCACCAGCAATACAAGGATTGGTGGGCGGCCAGCCCACGTTATTCGAGGCACCGGCAATCGGGATGGGCGAGGCGTAAACTTTACCGCCACCGTGATCGACCTGCCGCGTGACCGTGTTGCGATAGGGGTTGCGATCCTGCGTGACGGGGCCGACCCGTCTTATGTTGATGCCTTGAACGCCGTTTTCGCGTCGTTCCGGTCTTTGCAGTAAGGAGGCTCGGATGACTCGCAAACTGTTAAAACGGTCTGTTCTGGCGCTGGGGTTGGGTACTGCAACGTTTACATTGTCCGCCTGCGATGGCGTGTCCGTCGGGGTAGGGTATGGCGTTGGGTATGACCCGTTCTACGACTCGATGCTGTGGAATGATTACTACCACGACCGTAACGTGAATGTAGATGTTGACATAAACCGCCCAGACCGGCCCGACCGCCCCGATCGACCGGTTCGTCCGAACCCTCCACCGCGGCCAAAGCCACCGATCGCCAAACCGCCGTCGCGCCCGCATCCCCCGGTGGCGCGTCCTCCGACGGCACGGCCACCAATTCACCGACCCTCACCGAGGCGCCGTTAGAAAAAGGGGGCAAAAGCCCCCTTCAATCATTATCATAAGCTGACAAAGGTGGTTTTCAGTCCAGCAGCTCAGTCGTGATATGGGCCGAGCCTTCAAGGGTTCGGTGCACGGGACATTTATCTGCGATCTCCAATAGCTTAGCACGTTGCGCGGCATCCAGCGGCCCTTGTAGCCGTATCTTGCGGCGGAACTGATCGACCTTACCATCGCTGGCCAGTCCAGCGTCCTGGGCGTGTACCTTGTCGTGGCAGACATCGACGGTGATACCTGTCAGCGGCCATTTCTTGCGCCGCGCATACATGCGAATGGTCATCGAGGTACAGGCGCCCAATCCCGAGGACACAAATCCATAAGGGGACATGCCTCGGTCCGTTCCTCCGTACGAGGCGGGCTCGTCAGCGACCGCATGGTGGCGCGGGCCGGACTGGATGTCTTGCAGGAACCCTGCCGGGTCTGCCTCGGTTACGCGAACAACACCTTCCGGGGCGCCGGGTGGTGGGGCGGGCGGGCACAGTTTGACGTATCGCGACACCCAAGCCGCAATGACATCCGCCGCGTAATCCGCATCAGCGGCGCGTGTGATCAGATGGTCGGCATCGTCCAGCGTGACAAAACTTTTCGGATGCTTCGCAGCCAGAAAGATGGTGCTGGCGTTATCAATGCTAACCGTGTCATCGCGCGGTGCGTGCAGGATCAGAAGCGCTGCTTTCAAATCTGAAACGGCAGGGCTAAGCGCGGCCTCTGAAATGTCATCGACAAAAGCTTTGCCAATGCGGAACGGGCGACCGCCAAGCGAAACCTCTGCGCTGCCTTGCGCCTGAATCTCGGGCAGGGCGGCCTCGAAATGGTGTGATACGTGGCCCGGGTCAGCAGGCGCACCCAATGTGACGACCGCCTTGATCGACGGTATGCCAGCGCGTGCGCGCAGTACCGCAGCGCCGCCAAGTGAATGGCCAATAAGCAGGGCGGGGGCCATGTTGCGGCCGGACAGGTAGTGCGCTGCAGCGATCAGATCTTCGACATTTGAGGTGAATGTCGTATTCGCAAACTCTCCATCCGAGTGGCCAAGGCCTGTAAAATCAAACCTGAGCACGGCGATGCCCATCGCCGCCAAACGCGCCGAAATGCGCCGTGCGGCAGGTATGTCCTTAGAGCAGGTAAAGCAATGCGCAAACAAAGCCGTTGCCAGTACCGGCCCGTCCGGCAGATCAAGGCGCGCGGCCAATTGGCTGCCGTCGTGACCGGCGAAAGTAATGCGTTCGGTGGGCATGATGAATCCTTGGTGGTCCAGGTTTCGACAATACTGTGTGCTGTGTGCGGTTCTCTCAACCCCTGTGTCAGTGGCGTAACAGGAAGGTGAGGGGGTGGGACCACGTAGCCCTTGGCGCGTCGCATCAATGCATTGTTGGGGTTGGTATCTGAACAATCAAAAAATGTGATGATAATTCGGATAAACATTCATTTTACTTATTTATACTTGGACCCCAACTTGCAATCATCCTTCTTATCCAAAGCAGAGGTCAAAATGGCACATACAACATCTGCACCGCTAAGCCCGACACTCCACGCCGGAGTTCTGTTGGCAATTCTCGTGACTGGCGCAATTGGTTTTGCGCTGGGACAAAGCTGGCCGCTGACGAATACGTCTGAGGACACGCCAACTCTCACAGCGCCTGAGGATTGGCACGGTAATGTCAGACGGTCCCACTGGTCAAACTAGGCGATAGCGCTTAGCCAGACCCCATCAACTGTGCGTCGAACGGATACTTCGTGAGGTTTTCATAGCCGTCTTCGGTGATCAGCACCTGATCTTCCAGCTTGATCGAGAAATCGCCGCCAACCTCGCCAACTGCCGCTTCGACGCACAACACCATTCCGGGTTCAAGTGGATAATCATAGGATCCCTCGACCGCCTTGTCGGGATAGGCTACCAAGGGCCATTCATCGCACAATCCAACTCCATGCATCAGGCAGCCGTATTTCTGTGCCTGAAACTTGTCATCCAGCCGATGGGCATTCGCAGTTAGTTCCGGGATCATGACGCCGGGCTTCAGCATTTCCATATTGGTCATGATATGCTCATGCGCGTGCTGCATGGCATAGATCATGTCGGGGCGCGGTTTTTGATCGCCGATCCACCAGGTTCGTGAGATGTCGACGCAAATGCCGTAAGACCCGATCAGGTCGGTATCGAACGCGATGATTTCATTTTGCCGCGTGATGCGCGGGCCGCATTCCTGAAACCAGGGATTGGTGCGCTGGCCCGAGGCAAGCAAGCGGGTCTCGATCCATTCACCACCGCGCCGGATGTTTTCAGCATGTAGCACTGCCCAAATGTCATCCTCGGATGTCTTCCCGTCTCCGACATTGACACGTGCGAAGCGCTCCATTTCGGCCACTGCGGTCTCGCAGGCGTGGCTGGCGCAGCGCATGGCGAGGATTTCGTCTGGGCCTTTGATGGCACGGGTTTTCTCGGTAAGCTCTTCGCCCTCCATCACCTCGAACCCCTGAGCCTCAAGCGCGCGCAGGCCGTGCAGCATGATCTTGTCGACACCCAGCCGCATGTTGCCGCCGCCGTGTTCTTCGATCAGGGCGCGCACCTCGTTTGAGAACACATCTGCGGCAACGTCAATCTTGTCGCCCCGGTCGAAATAGAACAGATCGGCGCCCGAGCGCTGCTCGCGCACCAGCGGGTTGAATTTCGACAAGAACGGAGAGTTCTTGTAGTCCCAGATCACCATATACCCGTCAGCGCAAACCAAAACGGCCCGGAACGGGTTATGGGTATTCCAGAGCTGCATGTTGGTGCTGTCAGTCGCATAGCGGATATTCAGGGGGTCAAACAGCAGGATCCCGCCCCAATCGCGCTGCACGATGGCCTGAGTGAGGCGTTTCCAGCGGTATTTACGCATCTGTTCTAGATTGGGCAGGCTAAGCCCGGCAGCGGCCCATTCGTCAAAGGCAAGCTGTGTCGGTCCGATCTCGATCCTGTCATTGTCGTTCGGTGTCCCGTCCCCGAGTGTGGCGCCCCGGGTCGGGTCAATCTTACGGGTGTCACGATATGGTGTGTTCACGGTTGGACCTTTCTGCTTGCCTGACCAACCTGCAAATCCAGATGCGCTGCGTCTTCTAGGTTTGCGACCGTCTTCTGGTCGCTTTTTGACCGACAGCGCCAGAGCAGGGTGCTATGCCTCGACTATGACCGTGATACTACAGCAAGCCATTCCCTATGATCCACTCGCCCAAAACCCGCTGCCTGGCATTAAGCCTGCGGACCCCAGGGCCTGGTTGCATCGCGACGATGCGTTTTCTGCCCAGATGCAACGACGCGCCGCGCTGTTGGCGCAGCAAAAACCGGACGTCTTGGCGCAAAGCCCCGAGGCGTTGGCACCCGCGCAGGAGTTGCTGGAACTGGTCATTCAGCAAGTTTATCCGAATGTCTCCGATCACGTTGTGCGGCCCGACGGTGTACGGGTTGAGGTTGACCGGGAATGCCCGTTGGAAACGCTATGCCATTTGGTGCAAGAGGATTTCTGCATTCTGCAGAAACACGATGACGAGCATGTTTTGACTGGCGCGATCCTGTGCTTTCCTGCAAGCTGGATGCTGTCGGAAAAGTTCATGCGCCCGTTGATTGGGATCCATGAACCGGTTGATGCCTACGACGCCAATATTGCCCGCAGAGTTCAACGATTGTTTGACGGCATTCAGCCCAACCGGCCACTCTGGCGGTTCAATGCGCTTTGGTACAATGATGCCGAATTGTTCCAACCGCGTAGTCTCATGCAGCGACGCACACCGCGGGATGAAAATTCGGCCCGATATCTGCGTAGTGAACGTCAGACTCTCTTGCGTTTACCTGAGACAAACGCAGTGGTGTTCGCGATCCACACTTATGTAATGGCCGCTGATCAGGTCCTTAAAATGGAAAACCCCGCCTGACGGCGGGGCCTCCAAGGAGGGTCTTGGGTAATTTGATTACATGCCAATCGCGCTGGCGACCTCGGCAAAAGCATTCGTAGCGTTCAGGCCAAAAATCGCTGTGGTAAAAGCCAGAACCTGAGTGTTGAGGCGGAAATCCTCACCCCGGATCAGATTGACTGCTGCCAGGGATATGGCAATCGGTGTCGATATGCTTGCCACAGCACCAGTCATGCCCCAGCTGGTCAGTCGCAGAATATCGCTTGGGCGTTCCGTTTCGTCCTCGGACTGGTGAATGTTGCCGGCGGGCAGGGGAGCATCAGCCTCGGTCCGGAAGGCGATACTGAGCAGTTGGTCGTCACTTAGCTTGATCGGACGCGGCTTGGCGTGTTTGGTCTGTGTATTTTCCGCATCAGGATCGGGCAGATCGAGCCCCGCAAATGGGCCGCTGACTGCTTCGAATATCTGCTTTCGGTTCCGGGCGTTGCGCGGCGCAATTGAATCAAAGGCACTCATGAATTGTTCGATGGTCAGAACCGTTTTGGGCGACAACCATTCGACACGACGGGTCGTGCAGATGTCGACCATTCGGTACAGGATCACCACAAGCATCAACTCGGATATTTCACTGTCATCGAGCAGTTTTGACACCGGACAAATCGAGATCGTCAGCCGGTTTCCCGGCAGCGTAACCGCAGCACGCGGCATAGTTTTGAGACCAGCGGTTCGATCCATCCGCTCATGGTGGTTGTGATCTACTTGGGTTGGTTCCGAGTCCAATGTCAGACGCACGAGATATTGGCTGCTGACGATACTGGCCTCCGATGCGCTAAGAAGCGTCTTGCGCTCGACCAGATGGCCATAGTCACCCAGCGTCGTCGAGACGACCTCGCACAGACGCTCAAGCGCGCCATCTGCCGACCCGTCAAACTGGAGGCCACCGTGGTAACTATGCTTTGCAGTCACAGCATGTTCCTTTGCTGTCATAATCTTCACAACAAATTAACAGGCGAAATGGCGCAAATTTTGACCAAAATGGAAAAAAGTCGAAATATTCCAAGATTGATTACGCTTTGGAAACCAAGAAAATCGGGGTTTCCTTAAATCTATGTGGCAACAATGTGGCCGAATTCAGGTGCTCTGACGTCAAGCCTATGACTGCCCTAGTTGTCGATTCGCGCCGCCATGATTGCAATGGATTGCTGGTAGACCGAGGCCGCATTCCATTGCTGTATGACAGCAAAATTCGGCTCTCCGGGTTGATAGCCGCGACCGGGCTTCCACCCTTTCTTACGTAGAAAATTCGCGGTCGAGGCAAGCGCGTCGGTCATGTTATAAAAATCGACCCGACCATCGCCCGTGGCGTCCACACCATAGGTCAGGGCGTTGCCGGGCAGAAACTGCGTATGCCCCAGCTCGCCATGTTTTGCCCCTTTTGTCGCCATCGTAAGGGTTCCTTGGTCAACCAGTTTTAAGGCGCCGATAGCGTGCGGGATGAAGAATTCGGACCGGCGACAATCATAGGCTAATGTCGTGATTGCGGAAACAACCTGACTATCGCCCATGAAACCTCCAAAGCCGGTTTCCATGCCGTGAATGGCAATCAGCACACCCGCCGGTACGCCATACTGACGCTCGAGCGCGGCGTAAAATTGCGGATTGCGGGCTTTGCGCTTGCGCCCTTGTGCGACGATGGTGTTTGCTCCGCGCACCTGCATGAATTTGTCCAATGAGTATTTAAAGCTCTTCTGATTGCGATCCGCGGCAATCGTACGTGTTGCATATTGCGTCTGCGCGAGCGCCTGCAAACCTTTCTTTTTCACACCTGCCCGTTTGGCGGTTTTGGTAAAGTCGGCTTTCCAGGCCTCAAACCCGCTGCTGGTATTCCCACAAGGGGCGGATAGTGCCACCGAGGGCAGAAGGAACGCGAGTGCAGCGTAAAGGCGAAGACGATGCATAGAGGAAATCCGAGTGCTGAAAAAACTACGCTCAGCCTAAGCCGAGTTCGACCTACCGCAAAGTGCTTTAATAGAGATCAAGCTCGTCTGTGCCTTTCAGGGATTCGAACCATTCATCCGGGGTTTTGTCGATCTTGGCATGTTTGACCATCATCGCGTTCATATTTGGCAGACTGGATGAGTCCGGCCATTCATCGGGTTGCCACAGGTTTGATCGAATGATGCATTTGGGACAGTGCGCAAAGACGGTTTCGACATGGATCAACAGGGCCAGCTTGGGCACGCGTCCACCGACGGCCATGTTTGAAAGAAGTTCGGGATCTGCGCTAATTCTCGCGGATCCCCGCAGGCGCAGAGTTTCCAATTTTCCGGGGACAAAGAATATCACGCTGACGCGCTGATCTTTCAGCACATTATGAAACGTATCCACGCGCTTGTTCCCAGGCCGGTCCGGGATCGCAATCATCGAGTTCGAGAGCACCTGCACAAACCCCGCAGGATCGCCACGAGGCGAAATATCGAGATGCCCATCGGGATTGGCCGAAGCGATCAGACAGAACGAGGACATGCCGATGAAGTCTCGACACATCTCATCAAGTGCAGGCAATTCCTTTGCAATGATCTGCGGCAAGGGTTGCCCGCAAGTGCGTTCCAGATCTTTTTCCGAGGTTACAAGTCCTGAATACTCAGAAAAGGGATTGTCGCTTGCGGGCATGTGCTCTCTCCGCCTGATGTTGAGCTCAAATTTTGAAAGATCATCATCGATCCGTCAAATCTCGCGGAGATACAGAAAAGGGGCGCCCGATGGGCGCCCCCTGAGAATTTTCGTCGAAAATTCTTAATCAGCAGCTGTAGTACATGCCGTACTCAACCGGGTGAGGTGTGTGCTCGTAGGTTTCTACCTCTTCCATCTTCAGCGCGATGTAGCCGTCGATCTGGTCTTTGGTGAACACGTCGCCTTGCAGCAGGAAGTCGTGATCAGATGCCAGCGCTTCCAGAGCTTCGCGCAGGCTGCCGCAGACGGTCGGGATGTCGGCCAGTTCTTCGGCAGGAAGATCGTACAGGTTCTTGTCCATGGCTTCGCCCGGATCGATCTTGTTCTTGATGCCGTCCAGACCGGCCATCAGCAGCGCGGCGAACGCCAGATAGGGGTTTGCGGCCGGATCGGGGAAGCGGGCCTCGACGCGCTTGGCTTTCGGGCTTTCGGTCCACGGAATACGCACGCAGCCAGAACGGTTGCGGGCCGAATAGGCGCGCAAGACGGGGGCTTCGAACCCTGGGATCAGACGCTTGTAGCTGTTGGTTGCCGGGTTGGTGAAGGCGTTCAGCGTTTTGGCGTGTTTCAGGATGCCGCCGATGAAGTACAGCGCCTCATCAGACAGGTCGGCGTATTTGTCGCCCGCGAACAGCGGCTTGCCGTCTTTCCAGATCGACATGTTCACGTGCATGCCGGTGCCGTTGTCACCTGCGATTGGCTTCGGCATGAAGGTCGCCGATTTGCCATAGGCATGTGCAACGTTGTGGATCACGTACTTGTACTTCTGCAGCTCATCGGCCTGCTTGGTCAGGCTGTCGAAGATCAGGCCCAGTTCGTGCTGACACGATGCAACCTCGTGGTGGTGCTTGTCGACCTTCATGCCCAGACGCTTCATTGTCGACAGCATTTCCGAGCGCAGGTCCTGCGCTTCGTCAACGGGGTTTACGGGGAAGTAACCACCTTTGACGCCCGGACGATGGCCCATGTTGCCCATCTCGTATTCGGTGTCGGTGTTCCACGATGCATCAGTAGCATCAACTTCGTAGGATACCTTGTTGATACTGTTCGAGAAACGAACGTCATCAAAGAGGAAAAATTCGGCCTCAGGACCCATATAGGCCACATCACCAATACCGGAAGCCTTCAGGTACGCTTCGGCTTTCTGAGCGGTGCCTCGCGGGTCACGTTCATAGGCTTCACCAGTGTCAGGCTCCACAACCGAGCAGTGCAGGCAGATGGTCTTTTCCGCATAGAACGGATCGACATAGGCGCTGTCGGTGTCGGGCATCAGTTTCATGTCGGAAGCTTCAATCGACTTCCAGCCCGCGATGGACGAACCGTCGAACATAAAGCCCTCTTCCAGGAAGTCCTCATCGACCTGATCGGACATGATGGTGACGTGCTGAAGTTTGCCACGCGGGTCGGTAAAGCGGATGTCGACGTATTCGGCGTCTTCATCACGGATCAGCTGAAGAACTGCGTCCTTGCTCATACTATTTGTTCCTCTGATTTGAAGATTGCTGTGTTACAGGGCTTCCGAACCGGTTTCGCCGGTGCGGATACGAATGGCTTGTTCGATAGGTGAGACAAAGATTTTTCCGTCCCCGATCTTGTCGGTCTTTGCGGCGCTAACGATGGCTTCGATCGCTGCGTCAACCTGATCATCATCCAGCACGACCTCGACCTTTACCTTGGGTAGAAAGTCGACAACATATTCTGCGCCGCGATAAAGTTCGGTGTGACCTTTCTGGCGACCAAAGCCTTTCACCTCGACCACGCTGAGGCCCTGGACTCCCACGTCCTGCAGCGCCTCTTTCACTTCGTCCAGTTTGAACGGCTTGATGATCGCTTCGATCTTTTTCATTCCGGCTCACCTTGTATGGTTGTCTCGATGGCAATGATCACGTCTAAGATCAGGCGGCAATGGAACTGCGAATATGGTCGCCTTGTGGTGCTGCGAAATCGTGCAACGGGTTAAATTTTGATCGATGTGCACAAAATGTAATCAGAATTGAATCGCGTGAGGGCGCAATATGGCAGAGTTGCTGACAGCGGCACGGATGCGGACGATCGAAAAGTCCGCGATTGAGTCCGGTGACGTGAGCGGACTGGAGCTGATGGAGCGGGCGGGGCGCGGTGTTCTTCAAGCCGTATTTGAAGAATGGCCAGAGCTGCAGCGGGGGCCAGCCCCCGCACCCCCGAGGTATTTGGGGTCAGATGAAGAGGATCCGCTGCGTGCGGTAGTTCTTTGCGGGCCAGGAAATAACGGGGGGGATGGATTTGTTGTTGCACGCTTGCTGCGGGAGCGCGGCTGGGAGGTGGCGGCATTTCTTCTTGGTGATCCGGCGAAGCTGCCACCAGATGCGCGTGTGAATCATGACAGGTGGGGCGAATTGGGGGAGGTTCACCCATTTTCCGAAGTGTTTGCCGCGCATCAAGGGGCTGACCTTTATGTCGATGCGTTATTCGGGACGGGCTTACAGCGACCGCTTGAGGGTGATGTTCTAAAATGGGCAGAAATGACTGCCTCGGATCCAGCCATCGCCGAAAAGACAGTATCCGTTGATATGCCGTCTGGCCTGTGTTCCGATAGTGGGCGTGAGCTGGCCCCGGGGACCGCGACGGTTCAGGCCAGGCTCACGGTATCGTTTCATACTGCAAAGCTGGGGCATTATCTGGGGCTAGGGCCGGTCAGAAGTGGCCGATTGGTCGTCAAGGACATTGGTTTGGAGGAGGGAGTTCAGGGTGCGGTCAAACTGGTGACCGCCCCGGATGCTGATTTTTCGAAGGCAACTGCCTTACACAAATATGCGCATGGGCATGCCTTAATTATTAGCGGAGGTGCGGGGGCAACCGGCGCAGCAAGGCTGGCGGCACGTGGTGCATTACGCATCGGGGCCGGATTGGTGACGCTGGGTGTTCCACCCTCGGCTCAGATGGAGGTTGCCAGTCACATCACTGCGCTGATGCTGCAGCGGGTCCAGAGCGGCGATGATCTGTTGGAAGTCCTGATGGATGCGCGGTTGAATGCACTATGCCTCGGTCCTGGTTTGGGGCTGGCGCGTGCGCAGGAGCTGGTTCCTGCGGCGCTGGCCTCGGGGCGTCCCGCGTTGCTGGACGCGGATGCTTTGACGGCTTTTGCTGATGCGCCAGAGGTGCTGTTGGACATGCTCCATGACAGATGTGTTCTGACACCGCACGGGGGCGAGTTTGCGCGATTGTTCCCGGAGATCACCGAAAAGCTCTCGGTCAAGCCGGGCAGAGGGCCGGCTTATTCCAAAGTGGATGCCGTGCGTGAGGCGGCCAAGCAGGCTGGCTGTGTAGTACTATACAAGGGCCCTGACACGGTGATTGCTGCACCGGATGGGCAATGTGCGATCAATGCGGCGCTGTTTGACCGGGCGGCGCCCTGGCTGGCGACAGCAGGGTCGGGCGATGTGCTTGCCGGGTTCATAACGGGACTACTGGCGCGGAGCTTCAACCCGATGGCTGCAGCCAAGGCCGCAGCTTGGTTACATGTGGAATGCGCCAGGCAATTTGGGCCGGGGTTGATTGCTGAAGATCTGCCGGAACAAGTGCCAGCGGTATTCGCACGGCTTGAAATCAATGGGTCATAGGCAAATATTGGCCGATCGCGGGTCAAAGCGGCAATGTTTCGCCTTAAGATTTACCTGTGCGCATAACGGGTGTTTGCAAGCTGCAACACGCAGCGCAAGAATTGTCTTGCAGGTTAGCTGGGTGCTGCTTTCGAACTAGGTCAAAATATTGATTATAAAACGCTTTCCCTGAAGGTCCCCGCCTCCGCCTGTGGCAGAAATGCAATGCCGGGCTAATAAGCTTTAGCAATCATTGGAACCGTTAATCCAGGTGCGCATATCGGCAATATCAAAAAAACTGACCCATCTATGGTGAATGACATGACAGTGAATTTTAAGCTGACTTCGATAGCAGCGGCGCTTGTCGCAACAACGGCAATCCCCGCCGCCGCCGAACTGAAATACGAAAACAACACGGGCGGTTATGTCCTGCTTTATGGTCAGTTGCACCCGGCCTTAATCTCGGTTGACGACGGTGAAGAGACCGAAACGCGCGTTCTGGACAATGACCTGTCAAACAGCCGCGTCGGTTTGGAACTGTTGCAGCCCTTCGGCAACAACGATTTCACCTTCCGTTTTGAAACCGGGCTTGGTCTGCCGAGCTCGAGCGAGTGGAACCAGCTGGGCACAGATTTCAGCGGCTGGACGCGTGAAGATATCCGTCACGCGGATTTCGCACTTGCCGGTGACTGGGGTAAATTCTCGGCCGGTCAGGGCAGCATGGTGGCCGATGGCGCTGCCGAAGTGGATCTGTCTTACGTCGGAACCGCGCTGTATTCCTTTACCAACGATGAAAATGGCGGGTTCTTCTATCGCGGTACTGACGGTTTTCTGAGCGACATCACCGTTGGCGATTCCAGCAGCAACTTTGACGGTGCGCGCCGTGGCCGCGTTCGGTATGACACGCCGGAGTTCAGCGGTTTTAAGGCCGGCATCGCCTATGGTCAGAACATTCTGTCCAGCAGCGATGACGATGACTATTACGATATCGGCCTTCGCTATAACAACACCTTCGGCGGCGGGGTTGAATTTGCAGCGGCGGTTGCATACTCGGTGCGTTCGGCTGACGATGGTTCGGGGGACCGCAAGGATACGATCGGGTCGGCCTCGGTTATGCTGCAAAACGGCCTGAGCTTCACCGTAGCCGCCGGTACGCGGGACAATGACGCGGATGGTGCGTCTGACCCGAACTACTTCTACGGCAAGATTGCCTATGAGGATCAGTGGGTATCCTGGGGTAAAACCGGTATCGGGATCGACTATTACTCGGGTTCGGACTTCGTAAATGACGGCTCCAGCACTGATGCTTGGGGCATCGCTCTTGTTCAGCGTATCGACAGCATCAATACAGATGCATATCTGAAATACCGCAATCACGATTTCGAAGATGGCGCTTCGTTCGACAACAATGAGGCGTGGGTGCTGGGAGCCCGCTGGAGGTTCTGATTTCTCAGCTTTCGATGATCGAACGCCCCGGCCTGTGCCGGGGCGTTTTTTCGTCTGTAATAGGGGTAAAACCAGCCTGAAAGGGCCTTTGCCTCTTGCGCGCAGGCGGCTGTGCAAATAGAAGGCGTCAAATTTGCCCGGCGCGCCCGTTTTGCGCGCCCCGAATCCTATGGGGACTACCAAAATGCAGGTTACCGAGACGCTGAACGAAGGTCTGAAGCGCGGCTACAACATCGTTGTGACCGCAGCCGAGCTGGACGACAAGGTCAACGAGAAACTGACCGAAGCGCAGCCCGAGGTTGAAATGAAGGGTTTCCGCAAAGGCAAGGTGCCGATGGCTCTGCTGAAAAAGCAGTTCGGCCAGCGCCTGCTTGGCGAAGCGATGCAAGAAACCATCGACGGTGCGATGAACAAGCACTTTGAGGACAGCGGCGAACGTCCTGCATTGCAGCCCGAGGTCAAGATGACCAACGAGGACTGGAAAGAAGGCGACGACGTAGAAGTTGCGATGTCCTACGAAGCGCTGCCCGAGATTCCGGAAGTTGACCTGAAATCGGTCGAACTGGAGAAGCTGGTTGTCAAAGCGGACGACGCAGCCGTGGAAGAAGCGCTGAACAACCTGGCTGAAACCGCGCAGAACTTCAAAGCGCGTCGCAAAGGTTCGAAAGCCAAAGACGGTGACCAGATCGTGTTCGACTTTGTTGGTAAGGTTGACGGCGAAGAGTTCGAAGGCGGTTCGGCTGAAGATTACCCGCTGGTTCTGGGCTCGAACAGCTTCATCCCCGGCTTTGAAGAGCAGTTGGTTGGTGTGAAGGCCGAGGAAGAAAAAGACGTCAACGTCACCTTCCCCGAAGAATACGGTGCTGAGCATCTGGCCGGCAAAGACGCCGTTTTCACCTGCACTATCAAAGAGGTGAAAGAGCCGGTCGCGGCTGAGGTCGACGACGAGTTGGCCAAGAAATTTGGTGCCGAAGATCTGGCTGGGTTGAAGGCACAGATCGCCGAGCGTCTGGAAGCCGAATATGCTGGTGCGTCCCGTGCAGTAATGAAGCGCGCTTTGTTGGACGTGCTGGACGAGAAAGTCTCGTTCGACCTGCCGCCGTCACTGGTAGAAGCAGAAGCCAAGCAGATCGCGCATCAGCTGTGGCACGAGGAAAATCCTGACGTTGAAGGTCACGATCACGATCCGATCGAACCAACCGACGAGCATAACAAGCTTGCCGAACGCCGCGTGCGTCTGGGCCTGCTGCTTGCCGAACTGGGCCAGAAGGCCGAGGTTGAAGTGACCGACTCGGAAATGACACAAGCGATCATGAACCAGGCGCGTCAGTACCCGGGCCAGGAGCGCCAGTTCTTTGAATTTGTGCAGCAGAACGCCCAAATGCAGCAGCAGCTGCGTGCGCCTATCTTTGAAGACAAGGTTGTCGACTACGTCTTCGAACTGGCTCAGGTTGCGGACAAAGAAGTCAGCAAGGACGATCTGCAAAAAGCCGTTGATGCACTGGAAGAGGAATAATCCTCTTCCTTCCCCCTTTAGGGGTCAAAAAAAGCGGAGCCGTCTCGAATTAGACGGCTCCGCATGGGTGGCTTTGTACTATGAGGTGAGGGGGTCAGGCCTCATGAGCAAAAGCACGGGGGGTCTGTAACAGAGCGGTCTTCTGCTCTGGGGTGAATGTGTCGGACAGCGCTTCGATCAGTTTCAGCACTGCCTGCCTTTCTTCTTCCGTCTTGGCCGCACTCATCTGTTCGACAAAGTACTTCTCAAGATCGGTGAGCGGCTTGTGGTCACGATTTGCCGGGCTGAGTTTGGCGGCCTTTTTGGCCTCGAAGAACTCCAACGCCTTTTCTTCTTCGATAAAGACATCGTGGTGAATGTCTGCGAATTCGCGAAGACCCGAAATCCTTTCTTCTGTGCAATCCAGCAACGCCGCCATGGCCGGTACCTTGCCCATCGGAACGGTTTCGCCCACATAGTCGTAAGGCGCACAGTTCGAGCGTTTGAGAACGCGGTTCATAACAGGGTCAATCACGGTGATGATGTCCTGGATACCCGCACTACGGCAGTATTCCAGAGATCCGATCATCAGCTCACAGGTCGCATAAGAAACCGAGTTCTTCTCTTTTCCTCGGGTCAGTCGCTGCGTATCGACACAGAAGCGGGTCGATTCCCACATGGTCGCGCTGCGCATCGGCGCTTCGCCGCATAAGATATCCGAGAACACATCCGAAAGCATGTGCGGGCCGGTGGTCTGGAGTGCACGTACTGCGGCCACGACGTTCCCCTCATCGTCGAGACCGATTACGTATGCAGGATCCAGATGATCGAATTGATCGATTTCTTTCCCATCTTCGATGTTAACGTCCCAACCAAGTCGCCCGCCAAAGACCCGAGCGCGCAGTTCGAACATATCGTCAAGAACTTCGGTGAACAGATGTCTGTTCAGCCCATCAACTACCAAAATCATGTTAACCCCCTTCGAGTGATCTGTCTGTGGATAAGACGTTACTCGGTTTCCACAGCGAATCTATTGGGGGTTTCCCGTAATATTGGCTTTTTTAGCCCAATTTTGGCAAAATTTGGCTTTATCCTGGGTAGATTAAGCCGATTCCGATGGCGCGACCGACGGCCTGCGGAGTCGTCAGTGCATTAAGCTTTTCGCGAGAAGAGCGCAAGTGCACCTCAACCGTACGGTGCGAAATCGACAGAATATCGCCGATATCCTGCTGTGATTTGCCTGCTGCGGCCCATTGCAAAATCTCCAACTCGCGGCTGGAGAGGGTCGGGTGGTACAGCATTCGGCTGATTGTATCCGACGTCATGACGTTGTCATGAATGTGTACGGCCAAAGATTGCAGGTCACTTATCACGTTGGGCACCAGTTTCTTCCACTCTTCCCGGCTGCATTCACGCACGGCGCTGAGCAGGCCGATATCTCCGTAGGGCCCGCGCACAGGAATCGTAATGCCCTGATCTGGAATACCAAAATCATGGGCATCACGGAAAACGCGTTGGAAATCCTTGCCGCGTTCTAGACGGCTCCAATCAACCGGGGCGATGCTGCGCTGGCTCATGTGCAGCGTCGGATCGATCAGGTGCAGGCCTTGCTCTTGATAGTGGGTTTTCCAGTCGTCCCCATAGGTCACGTGGCCGTGGATTGTCCCCGCAGCAGGGTTCATACCCGCATAAGCTGCGTGGTCCATTTCGTACTTGTCACAGACCTGACGCAGGAACTCGTCATACCGAGTATCCTGTTCGGGAAGAGTGCTGAGATCAACAATATCCATACGGTAACGACCAGTTAGACCCGAGTGAGCGGGCGGATCCCCTTGGCCAGGAAAATGATACTGTCTTCCCTGACGTCAAGCAGGACACCACATTTCGCTTGTCAAGACAAGAAGATGTGGGAAATGTCTGCCTTTTATAGGTAAATGTGCCTTTCGGGCACACAATTACGCACCTTTAAAAGATTTAACGTCAGAGTTGTGCAGTAGGTCATGGGATTCGCCGTGGCATTTCGAAGGTTATGTATGTGCATTACAATCGAAATGCGAATTAAACATGCCTATTCTGTGGCAGAAACCAGACCCGTCTCGACGAGCATGCCCCTGGCCTTTGCTTCGGACCAATATCCTTTGGCATAAAGAAAGATGGCACGTTGTTGATCTCCATCAGACAAAAGCCAGGCGCCTCGCAGGTATTTTCCGGCAAACTCCAGATTGGTATCGGCGTCCAGCAGGCCTTCGGCATTTCCAGTATAACCCATTGATCGCGCAGTCGCCGGGAGGATTTGCAGAAGCCCATAATAGGGCCGGTTCACCGCCCACGGCCGATGTGTACTTTCACGGATGGCCAGCTTGTGCACCAACTCCCGCGGGAGCTCGTAGTGGTCAGCCCATTTATTGATCAAAACGCGAAGCTCGGGTGTTTCATTGGGGTAGAGGGGGGATCGAACGTATCGCCGGAACCCGAGCTGCCAGGACTGCCACAAGCTGCAAGCGGTGCCATAAGCAACAAGGTTAAGACGCGGCGACGAAGGAGGGGGTCATCAAAATACTCCTGATTGCGAATGGCGATGATATAAAACCCTCGCCGGTCTGCAAGGCCAGGCGAACAATCGGGCCGAATTTTGCTTGCGATGTAACAAAAAGAAAAAGGGCCGCGTAAAAGCGCGGCCCTTTGATATTGGATATGCAGTCAGATCAGGCTTTTGCTTCGTCTTCTTCGACCGGAGCTTCTTCGGCAACCAGATCTTCGTCTTCCGAAGCGGCAGAGCCTATGTCGTCGAACAGCTCGGCGATCTCGAATTCGGCAGCGGCTTCTTCTTCAGCAGCCAGTTCCTGGATCGATTTGCCCGATGCCTGCAGTTCGGCTTCTTCTTCCGAACGTGCGACGTTCATCTTGATCTCGACTTCTACCTCGGGGTGCAGGTTGACTGCGACCGAGTGCAGACCCAGTTCCTTAATCGGAGCGATCAGGGCAATCTGTTTCTTGTCGACGGTGAAACCAGCTTCGGTTGCAGCGTCTGCGGCGTCACGCGGGGTGACCGAACCGTACAGAGCGCCGGCATCCGATGCCGAGCAGAATCACGATGAACTGCTGACCGTCCAGCTTTTCAGCCAGCGCTTCAGCTTCTTTCTTAGTTTCCAGGTTGCGTGCCTCAAGCTGCGCTTTCTGGGCTTCGAACGACGCGATGTTGGCGTTCGATGCGCTCAGCGCTTTGCCTTGGGGCAGCAGGAAGTTGCGGGCGTAGCCGGGCTTGACGTCAACGACGTCGCCCATCTGACCCAGTTTCGCAACGCGTTCCAGAAGGATAACTTGCATGTCAGTCTCTCCTTACTTCACGGCGTAGGGCAGCAGGGCGAGGAAGCGGGCGCGCTTGATAGCACGGGCCAGTTCACGCTGCTTTTTCGCCGAAACGGCGGTGATGCGCGAAGGTACGATCTTGCCACGCTCAGAGATGTAGCGCTGCAGCAGACGAGTGTCTTTGTAGTCGATTTTCGGCGCGTTCTCACCCGAGAACGGGCAGACCTTGCGGCGGCGGAAAAATGGTTTTGCGGCCATGGTTTATGTCCTTTCGTCAGGCGTTGATCAGCGGCGCTCGCGGCGGCCTTCGCGCTCATCGCGCTTCTGCATCTGGACCGAAGGGCCCTCGGCATGCTCGTCGACCTTGATGGTCAGAACGCGCATCACGTCATCATGCAGGCGCATCAGGCGTTCCATTTCCTGAACCGCACCCGAAGGGGCATCGGTTTTCAGGAAGGCATAGTGGCCTTTGCGGTTCTTGTTGATCTTGTAAGCCATCGTCTTGACGCCCCAGTACTCGCTTTCGACGACGTTGCCGCCGTTGTCAGCCAGAACGGTGCCGAAATGTTCGACAAGGCTTTCTGCCTGCGCGTTGGACAAATCCTGACGCGCGATCATTACATGCTCATACAGTGGCATGTGCACTCCTGTTTATATCAAGGCGCATTTCAAAGGCGGGGCCATATGGTCCTTCGCGACCCTGCCACGAGAGGCTGCGCGATTCATAACTCCTGCGAAGGATGGCCCCGTATACACGTTTGAGCGGGCGGGGCAAGCCCTGCCACATATGCCTTTGTGAAGTCGCCCTATTTCCACTGGTGCGCCCAATTCCTGACGCTTTTCGCCCCGAGGTTGTTCATGAAGCCGGGAGGACCCGGTAGATTGGAAAACATAGACAGGGCAAGACAATGGCCGTCATGAACACAAACACTTTTGAACAATCGGCGCCTGCCGCGGTATTTGATAAATCCGTCCCCGTTCTGATTACGTTTGCGCCGAATTGGCGGGCTCGGATGTTTCTTCTGCGTGCCGTTGGTGTCTTTCTGATCGTGTCGGCCTTTTCGATGTGGTTGATGCCGGGTTCGGTTATGGGGGCCGAGGTTTGGCCTATCAAGTTGGTCGCTTCACTGATGTTCCTGATTGTTGGCGTCAGCCTGCTGACCATCGAGGTGATGGATGCGCGCCCAGACGCCTATTTTGACCCAATCCGCCGCGAGGTTCGCATTCTGCAGAAAAACGAAAACGGTCGGCCGCAAACGGTATTGCGCCGCAGCTACGACTCGCTGGGTGGCGCGCGTTTCGCTGACGACCAGGTCGAACTGTACGATGTAGACGGAAGCCTGCTGATGAAGCTACCACTGGAATCGGCGGATGTTGGCTCAGCGCTCAAAGGTCAACTCAGCCAAAACGTAACAATTTTCGCCTGATTTTTATTCTGTTCAAAAAGGAACAGAAGTTGTGAATCAAAAAAACTTGTGTGCCGCCCTTGGGCGGCACATTTTCGTAGGTGAGCAACCCACCCGGTTTGCAACAACACCATTGCGGAGATTGTTATGAAATCCACCCTTATTGCTGCTGCTTTGGCCGTATCGGCGACCACAGCATTCGCCAGTGCTGAAAAATACGTTTTGGACTCCAGCCATAGCCAGGTCATCTTCAGTTGGAACCACCTTGGCTTTTCGACCACCACGGGCATGTTTTCGGGCTTTGAGGGCGAAATCATGTTTGATCAGGAAGACCCGGCAGCATCAAGCGTGACTGTTTCGATGCCGGTCGTTGAGATGATCACCGGTTGGAAGCCGCGCGAAGATCACTTCATGACCGAAGATTTCTTTGGCGCAGCCGAAGGTGATCTGGTGACCTTCACTTCAACTGGTATTGAGGTCACTGGCGAGAACACAGCCAACATCACCGGTGATCTGACCATGAATGGTGTCACCAAATCCGTGGTTCTGGATGCCAAGCTGAACCAAGTGGGTGAGCACCCGATGGCGGGCAAGCCATGGGCCGGATTTGACGCCACCACAACGCTGGTGCGCAGCGATTTTGATCTGGGCCAATTCGCTCCGTTCGTGGGTGACGAGGTCGAGGTCAAGATTTCGATCGAGGCGCAGAAGGCCGACTAATCCCTTCATGATCCCAAAAAAGGAACCGCCGGGGTTATGCGCCCCGGCGGTTTTTCATTTGTCGTCGCGTTCTGCCGTCAATTCAACTGCGACGATAACCGTGAACCCCAACGAGATCTTCGGTGGGTTGCGATTTTCCAACGTCGAAATCCATTCGGTTGAGTTCCAGATTCCCCGACATCGTCGCTGCATCGTCGGCCAGTTCCAGCGTAAATGGCAGGACGACATCGATAGATTTGTCCCGGATTGTCAGAGGTCCTCGCGCCTCATAACCCGCATCCGTTTTGAACAGGTCGGCCTTAAATTGAGCCGTAGGAAACTGCGCACTGTCAAAGAAATCCGCACCCATCGCTTGGTCGGTGACTGTGCCGAGGCTGAGTGAGCCAATGGCAATCGTTACATCGACGGAACCGGCCAATCCCGGCTCGGCGGGATCCTCAAACGCTATCGCTGCAGTCCAGTCTGCAAACTCGCCGCTAACGGGACTGCCCAATTGCGAGATAGTAATCGACAGGGATCCGTCATTGACCTCCCATTCCGATTGAACTTGCGCAAGTTCGGCCGTGTCTTCGGATGCTTTGGACTGGTCGTCAAAGACACCGGTGGACCAACCTCCGACCAGCACCGCGCCCCAGATTGCCAAGGCGGCGAAGGCGGGAACAATGGAATGGTGCTGTGCCGGGGGTTCCGGCGCGTCCGATTGGCCGGGCAGCATACGGCGCAGGGTACTGTCTTTGTCCACGACATGGTGTTTCAGCGCGCCCGCTATGTGCAGCACGAGCGCCACACCCAGGGCCCAGACGAAAAGCCAATGCAGGCTGGCGCTGATGTCTGCAAGGAAAGCTGACTTCGGAACAAGCGGTAGGTTCTGACCAAGGGGCCATAGGATCGGCGCGAAGCCGTCGGTGGCGGCGTGGTGGATCCAGCCGCTGAGCGGAGCCAGTACAAGCGAGCCGTACAGCAGCCAGTGCACAGTTTCGGCGGCGAAGGCCTCGGGTTTGTTTTCAGCGTTCAGCAAGCCCGGCTTCGTCTGGGTAACAGCCCAAAGGATTCGGGCCAGTGCGACGAAGAACACGGTAACACCAATGGTTTTGTGCAGTGAAAACAGCTGGGCGGCGCGAGCGATGTCATCCTCGGTCGTGGGAATGCTCGGATCGTAAATCGCATGGGCCAATTGGTTCGCGAACCAGCCCAGCGGCAGAGCCGTCAGGATCAGTAGCGCGGTCAGCCAGTGAAATGCTTTGGTTACACCACCATAGCTGGACCGGGTGTTGGTAAGGGGCATCGATTGGCTCTCCGAGTTTCTGAATTGAGGGTAAGTTAAATGGATGCCGTGTGGACACAAGACAGAGAAATGCACAGTAAAGGTGTCCTGATGCAGAACGCAGGCAATGCTTGTGCCGCGCCGATTGTCAGTTTAAACCCCGCCGAAATCTGACGTCACGCAAGAGGCACCAATGACACGCGCGTTTGTTTTCCCCGGGCAGGGCGCCCAGACCATCGGAATGGGCAAGGCCTTGGCTGAGGCATATCCAGCCGCCCGCGCCGTTTTCGATGAGGTCGATGAGGCCTTGGGCGAAAAACTGAGCGATCTGATCTGGGACGGCGATATCGCAGAGCTGACCCTGACTCAGAATGCACAGCCCGCGCTGATGGCAACCTCGATGGCCGCAATGCGCGCACTTGAGGCCGAAGGCGTTTCGATTTCAATGGCATCTTATGTTGCGGGTCACTCGCTGGGTGAATACTCGGCGCTGGCTGCGGCCGGAGCCTTGACGGTTGCCGATACTGCCCGCCTGCTGCGGACGCGCGGGCAGGCGATGCAAAGTGCAGTGCCGGTGGGCGAGGGCGCAATGGCCGCCATTCTGGGGCTCGATCTTGAAGCGGTGCGCGCCGTTGCGGAAGAGGCCGCGCAAGATGAGGTTTGCCAGGCTGCCAATGACAATGACCCAACCCAGGTAGTCGTTTCTGGTTCAAAAGCCGCTGTTGAGCGCGCAGCCGAGATCGCCAAGGAAAAAGGTGCCAAGCGTGCAATTATGTTGCCGGTAAGTGCTCCATTTCACTGTGCGCTGATGCAGCCTGCGGCAGATGTAATGGCAGAGGCTTTGGCCTCGGTTGAAATCAAAGCGCCTGCCGTGCCTTTGGTTGCGAATGTTCGCGCCGAAGCTGTGGCTGATCCAGATATGATCCGTCAGTTGCTGGTGGAACAGGTCACCGGCTCGGTTCGGTGGCGTGAGAGCGTACAGTACATGGTCGCGCAGGGTGTGACCGAAGCGTGGGAGATCGGCGCGGGCAAAGCTCTGTCGGGAATGATCCGCAAGATCGATCGAGCATTGGCGTGCACAGCGGTCGGGACGCCTGAAGATGTACAAAAAGCCGTTAACCCCGGCGCATGAACAAGGGACAGCCGCCGGATTCGGCGGCCAGAGAGGAAACATAGATGTTTGATTTGACAGGTAAGAATGCGCTAGTCACCGGTGCTTCGGGTGGTATTGGCGGCGATATCGCCCGCGCGCTTTACGACGCTGGTGCAACTGTTGGCCTTTCCGGAACGCGCGTGGAGCCTCTGCAAGCTCTGGCCGACAGCCTTGGCGATCGTGCGCATGTCTTGCCGTGTAACCTGAGCGATCCCGAAGCCGTCGAGGCCCTGCCGAAACAAGCGGCTGAGGCGATGGGCTCGGTTGATATTCTGGTGAACAACGCAGGCATCACACGCGATAACCTGTTCATGCGCATGTCGGATGAAGAATGGCAGAGCGTGATCGACGTGAACATGACCGCAACGATGAAGCTGTGCAAAGGCGTGATCAGGGGCATGATGAAGGCGCGCTGGGGTCGGATCGTCAATGTCTCGTCCGTTGTGGCTGCGATCGGAAACCCAGGGCAGGCGAACTATGCTGCCTCCAAGGCCGGCATGATCGGCTTTTCCAAGGCGCTGGCGCATGAGGTTGCGACCCGTGGCATTACCGTTAATGCGGTTGCGCCGGGCTTTATCACCACCGCGATGACCGAGAAGCTGACGGATGAGCAAAAGAAGGGTCTGCTGCTCAAGGTTCCGGCCGGTCGTATGGGTGATCCGCAGGAAATCGCAGCCGCTGTGCTGTATCTGGCAAGCCCTGAAGCAGGTTATGTTACCGGAAGCACCTTGCATGTGAATGGCGGTATGGCCATGTTGTAATCGCAATTCAGGGTGGGCGCGAAAGCGTTTGCCTTGTGCGTTGTCTGTGCTATAGGCGGCGCATATGCGCAGGAACCGGTCCAAGGGCCGGTTCTCTGATTTCCCGGGGACCCGGGACCCAAACCGCCCGGAAAGGGCAAAACAAGTCCACCCCGAACGGGCAAGGGCAGAACCGGGCGGACAGCCCTGAAATTGAAATGAGGAATAGACATGAGCGACGTCGCAGATCGCGTAAAGAAGATCGTTGTTGAGCACCTGGGTGTTGAAGAGGACAAGGTTGCCGAAAACGCCTCGTTCATCGACGATCTGGGCGCAGACAGCCTGGACACCGTTGAGCTGGTAATGGCGTTCGAAGAAGAGTTCGGCATCGAGATTCCGGACGACGCAGCCGAGACCATCCAGACCTTTGGCGACGCGGTCAAATTCATCAGCGAAGCTTCCTAAGCTGACCTGACTGAGACAAAAACGGCGCTTCCGGGCAACGGAAGCGCCGTTTTTTTATGCTCTGCCACATTTCGCGCTTGCTTTGAGGCGTTGAGGCTCCGCACTCTGACACCTGAGGCAAGTTTCTGAGCGGGCAAGGGCATGATAAGATCCACCCCGATGATCAACACGGCGCGTCTGACCTTGTGTGCAATGCGCCCCGAAGATTTCAACCGGTTCGCCGAAATCTGGCGCGACCCCGAGGTTGTACGCCATATTGGAGGCACCCCGAAAACGCGCGGCGAGGCATGGGATTCTTTCCTGCGCAACGCTGGACATTGGCAGATGACCGGGTTCGGTCAATGGGGTGTGATGCTGCAGTCGAATCGTACTCTGATCGGGCAAGCCGGGTTCTTCTATGGCAACCGGTCTCTGGGCGATGATTTTGATGGTTTTCCCGAAGCCGGCTGGGTTCTGGCCCCGGACATGCAGGGGCAAGGATACGGGTGTGAGGCCGCGCAGGCGGCGCACGACTGGTTCGACCGGATCATACCGGGCCCGTTGGTTGCGCTGATCGACGCGGACCATGCAGCCTCACAGCGATTGGCTGAAAAGCTGGGCTACAAGCTGTTGCGCGAAGCTGAATACCGCGACACGCCCGTTCATCTGTTTCGCCGTGACGGACCTCCTACACAGGTGTGAAACGCATTGGGCAGTGCGATGCCGCAAAATGGACGAGCTTTGCCGATCTTGTGAAACAAAGCGGCAAATTGAGACTCTATGCTATCGTGGAATTACGGAATGATTCAGCGGAGGATATGAATCATGATGATTTACCCCACGATGGAGTTGCAGAACGGTCGGTGCGTTACGCTGGACAAGGGGCGTCTGGATGAAGCGATGATCTGGCATGTCGATCCGGTCGAGACCGCGCGCGGCTGGTCTGCGGCTGGAGCGGAATGGATGCAGCTTACGGATTTTGATGCGATCGAAGGCCGGGATACCAATTCCGAACTGATCGAAGAAATCATTCGCTCCTCTGAAATGTCAGTGCAGTTGGCAGGGGGGATGCGGACCCGCGAGCATGTTGAACATTGGATCAACAAAGGGGCTGGCCGAATCGTGATTGGCACACTTGCGGCCTGGGACCCGCAGTTGGTTAAGGAATTGGCCAAGCTTTATCCCGATCAGATCGTGTTGGCGGTCGATGTTTGGCAAGGGCAAGTGATGACCGAAGGTTGGCGCAGCCAAAGTGCGTTTACCCCGGAAGCCTTCATCGAAGCTTTCGCGGATACGCCGCTTGCAGCCATTCTGGTGACCGATATCGATAGCGATATGGAAGACGTCGAGGCGCAGCTGGGTCTGATTTCAGGATTGGCCGAAAAATCACGCACGCCGATCATAGCCAGCGGTGTCGTGCGTACCAGCGACGATATCTCTCGTCTCGCCTATATCTCGAATATTTCGGGTGCGATCGTAGGCCGGGCACTGTTCCGCAAGTCCGTCGATCTGTCCGAAGCATTGGAGGTCGCCCAATCGGCACACGAGCCAGTCGCCGAGTTCCAGTAAACTTCAGTACCAGACGACCCGCCTTTCCCGTTGAAGGAAGGGCGGGTTTTTGCCTTTCAGGCATCGTTCAACTCAATTGACAGAGGATTTGAACAGGTTACGGCACAAGGATGCCGGTTCAGAATATGCCGTTGCTCTTGCCCCCGCACCCCGGGCCGGGGTATGAGCGGTTCTCATAACAGGAAGCAGGCAAGAGGCACTTCATGCGCAGAGTCGTTGTAACCGGTCTTGGATTGGTCACTCCTTTGGCCAGTGGGGTCGAGGAAACATGGTCACGGCTGCTGGATGGAGAATCCGGCGCAGGACCAATCACGCAGTTTGATGCCGAGGCAAGCGGGGTCACCACGACCTATGCCTGCGAAGTGCCGCGCGGAGATGGCACCAACGGGACGTTTAATCCTGACGATTGGATGCCGCCGAAAGAACAGCGCAAGATTGAAGATTTCATCCTATATTCCATCGCTGCAGCCGAGATGGCTTGCAAGGATGCCAATTGGCTGCCCGAAGACGAAGAAGACCGCCTGCGCACGGGCGTTCTGATTGGGTCCGGTATCGGTGGGCTGGGATCAATTGCCAACACGGCCAACCTGATCCGCGACAAAGGTCCGCGCAGGGTTTCTCCGTTCTTTATCCCGGGCGCGCTGATCAATCTGGCCTCGGGGCAGGTTTCGATCCGTCATGGGTTCAAAGGGCCGAACCACTCGGTCGTGACTGCTTGCTCGACCGGTGCCCATGCGATCGGTGATGCCAGCCGCATCATCCGCGCCGGGGATGCAGACGTGATGATCGCAGGCGGCGGCGAGGGCTGTATTTGCGAAATCGGTATCGCCGGCTTCAACGCCTGCAAGGCGCTGTCGACCAAATACGCCGATGATCCGAAGAAAGCGAGCCGCCCCTATGACATCGACCGCGACGGTTTCGTCATGGGCGAAGGTGCAGGCATTGTAGTTCTTGAGGATTACGAACACGCCAAAGCGCGTGGCGCCAAGATTTATGCCGAGGTTCTGGGCTATGGGATGTCGGGTGACGCTTATCACATAACCGCGCCGTCCGAGGATGGCGACGGGGCCGAACGCTCGATGAAAGCAGCGCTGCGTAGTGCGGGGCTTGAGCCGAAGGATCTGGATTACATTAACGCGCATGGGACCTCGACCATGGCGGATACGATTGAGCTGGGCGCGGTAGAACGCCTGCTGGGGGATCACGCCAGCAACGCGACGATGACTTCGACCAAATCGGCCACTGGTCACCTGCTGGGCGCCGCTGGCGCGATTGAGGCGATTTTCTCAATCCTTGCGATCCGCGATCAGGTTGCGCCACCGACGATCAATCTGGACAATCCAGCAGTTGAAACTCCGATCGATTTGGCCCCGAATGCCAAGCGCGAGCGTGAGATCAACGTGGCCTTGTCAAATTCGTTCGGCTTCGGCGGCACCAATGCAAGTGTGATCTTCGGAAAGGTCAACTAAATGTGGCGAGCGCTCGCTTCGAACGCGTTGACAATACTGATCGTTGGGCTGTTCCTGATGGGCGGTGTCGTCCTGTGGGGGCAGTCGCAATACAAGTCCGAAGGACCGCTGGAAACCGCGATCTGCCTGCAGGTAAAGCCAGGCTCCAACATGACACGGGTCAGCCGTGACCTCGAGGATCAAGGTGCGATCAGCAGCGGGTTGATTTTCCGCTTAGCTGCTGATTACACAGACAAATCTCAGCAGCTGAAAGCGGGTAGCTTTCTGGTTCGCGAAGGCGCGTCGATGGAGCAAATCGTCGACGACATAACTCATAGCGGCGCCAGCACTTGCGGGACCGAGATCGAATACCGCATTGGTGTGACCCGTATGCAGGCCCGCGTGCGTGAGCTGAACCCGGCGACTCTGGATTTTGATGAGGTGGCTTCCTTTGTGATCGGCGAAGAGGACGCCCCGGAAGTTTATGCAGAAAAACGCGGTGAGGCGGATACGCGTTATCGCATCTCCTTAGCTGAAGGCGTCACCAGTTGGCAGATTGTCGAGTCGCTGAAGGCGATGGATTTGCTAACCGGCGAAGTAGCCGAATTGCCAGCTGAAGGGATGTTGGCCCCTGACAGTTATGAGGTCAGACCCGGTGAAGATCGGAATGCAATTCTTGCTGAAATGCAGGAAAAACAGCAGCTTAGAATCAACGCGGCGTGGGAGGGGCGTCAGGATGGTTTACCTCTGAACAGCCCCGAAGAGATGCTGATTTTGGCTTCGATCATCGAAAAAGAAACAGGTCAGCCGGAAGAGCGTGGCCAGGTAGCCAGCGTTTTCGTTAACCGTCTGAACCAAGGTATGAGGCTGCAGACAGACCCGACGGTGATCTATGGTGTAACCAAAGGGCAGGGTACTTTGGGTCGCGGTTTGCGGCAAAGCGAACTGCGCCGTGCGACGCCTTGGAACACCTATGTCATCGAAGGGCTGCCACCCACCCCGATTGCCAATCCGGGTCTTGCGAGCCTTGAGGCTGCGGTGGCACCTGACAACACGGATTTCATCTTCTTTGTTGCGGACGGAACCGGTGGTCATGCCTTTGCCGAGACCCTGCAAGAGCACAATCGCAACGTCGCAAAGTGGCGTGAGATCGAGGCCGAGCGGAATTCCGGGAACTGATTCAATCGTCCGTGTTGTACAGGTTTGAAACGGCACTTTGTCCGACTTGTACAACACGAAGCTCTGACCCCGATAAAGCAACGGCCCGGTCAATCGACCGGGCCGTTTCTTATTCAGGCCGCTTTCGCGCGACGCGGTCGGCGGCGTTTCTGACCGCCCGGTTTGGGCGCACCAGAGTGCTGAGGTTTCGGGCCGCGACGGCGATTGCTTGGGCGGCGCGGGGTTTTCTTTGGTGAGATTGCTTCAGGCATCTCACCGCTGGCGACCGGGATTTCGATCTTCATCAGCTTCTGAATCTGACGCAGCAGGTCGACCTCTTCCGCCGAGCAGAAGGCAATGGCCTCGCCCTCGCGGCCTGCACGAGCGGTGCGGCCGATGCGGTGGACATAGTTGTCCGGTACCTCGGGCAGGTCGTAGTTGATCACATAGGCCACGCCCGGAATATCGATGCCGCGCGCGGCGACGTCGGTAGCGACGAGGACGTTCACCTCACCCGCGCGGAAGGCCTTGATGGCGCGGTCGCGCTGGCCCTGGCTTTTGTTGCCGTGGATGGAAGCAGCGTTGAACCCATCCGCGACCAGCCCCTTCATCAGCTTTTCGGCCCCGTGTTTGGTGCGGGAGAAGACCAACGTCAGCGCGTCCATGTCAGCCGAGAGGATCTCGCGCAGTTTGGCGGGTTTTGCAGGCTTTTCAACAAAGTGGATCGACTGCGTGATCTTGTCGGCTGCTTTGCCGGGGGGCGAGACCTGCACCCGCTGCGGGTTGGTCAAATAGGCACGGCTGAGCTCTTCCATTTGCTTCGGCATGGTGGCTGAGAACAGCATGGTTTGGCGCGGCGTGCCCAGTTCCGGCGCGATCCGACGCAGGGCATGGATGAAGCCCATATCGAGCATCTGGTCAGCCTCGTCCAGCACAAGGTGCTTGACTGAACCCAGATTAACCGCACCGCGATCCATCAGGTCGATCAGGCGACCGGGGGTGGCGACAAGAATGTCGGTGCCGCGCGCCAGAAACATGATCTGCTTGTTGATCGACTGACCGCCAACCACGGTCGCGACGCGGATCTTGGTCTTTTTGGTCAGGTTACGCAGGCTGTCCGCGATCTGGTTCACCAACTCGCGGGTGGGCGCGAGGATCAGCGCCTTGGCGGTTTTGGGATTGGGCTTGCCGGGCTGGGCCAGCAGATGGTCGATCAGCGGCAGGCCAAAGGCCAATGTCTTACCTGTACCGGTCTGGGCGAGGCCAAGGATATCGTGACCATTCAGGGCCAGCGGGATCGCCTGGTTCTGGATCGGGGTCGGTTGAGTGAAGTTGGCGCGTTTGAGCGCATCATTTAGAGCGGGCGCAAGGCCAAGCATATCGAAGTCGAACAAATATCTATCCTTTACAGCCCGAGGCAATGGCCCACGGGCAAGTCGTGATGGGCCGCATCCGCGACCGGCAGGGGTTGTGCGAAACCTCAGGACGTGCAGGCGTTCCCTGCAGCATCTGGTTGTCGCGTCAAGAACCCTGCGTGATGGGGAACTATGGGTGAATCGGGCGCTGTTGGGGGCGGTGTCGCCCACGTGCTCACGCGGTAGCGCTGTTTGAGGGGCACATGCGCCTTGCGGTCGCGATTGTCAAGCGCCGTGTCGGCCATAAGCTTGCGCGGGTTGCGCGTTTGCCAGATACGGTTCGGAAGGTTTTATGAGTCGGGTCATGACATTCAGAGCTATACACGGAGCGGATTTGAGGACCGCCAGCGTCGCCCTTGTCATCGGCGGGATGATGTGGGGGCTGTACTGGATTCCGGTTCGCTACTTTGTCGACCAAGGACTGGATGGCCCATGGCCCGGTATTGTGATGTACACCTCGGCGTTGATCGTACTGACGCCTTTCCTGATGCGCGAACGGCAAGCGCTTTTGAAAGACTGGCGCGGGCTGATCTTGAGCGGGATGTTCACCGGTGCTGCGTTCAGCTTGTTTACCATCAGTCTGGTTTACACAGATGTCGTCCGGTCAATCCTGCTGTTCTATCTGACACCGGTCTGGGGAACGATCCTTGGAATGGTGTTTCTGGGTGAACGTCTTGGCCCGGCGCGCGTGCTGGGCTTGCTCTGCGGTCTGGGTGGCATGTTCATCGTGCTTGGCGGAGAACAGGGGTTTCCCTGGCCGCGCAATACTGGAGACTGGCTGGCCCTGATATCGGGGATCACTTGGGCGATGGGATCGCTGGGGCTTTATCGGACGTCCGGTATTTCTGTTCCGGGGCAGGTTTTTGCCTTTGTTTCAGGCGCTTTGGTGTTGTCTCTGCTGAGCGTTCCATTCAGCGGCGGTTTTGCGTCATCAGAGGCAGTCGGCGAGATGGTTATACGTATCGGCCCGGTCGCGTTGCTGTCGGTCCTGTACACCTTGCCGATGTTTTTTCTGACGATTTGGCCCGCAACCAAGCTGACCCCGGCACGCGTTGGTCTACTGCTGATGAGCGAAGTTGTGGTGGGCCTGATCTCGGCGGCGGTCTTCTCGGGCGAGCCGTTTGGGATGAGAGAAGCATTGGGTGCGGCGTTGATCGTAAGCGCTGCGTTTCTTGAGGTCATGCGGGGCTGATCGTTAACCGATCGGACGCCGGGTGTTGCATCTGCGTTGTGTAACGCATTGACTTTGCGCGCTTTTCTTGGTACGAATTATGTCATGCTAGAAGAGGTGGGCAACGGCCCCGGGGCGACCCGGCGGTCGTTTTTCGTTTCTCTCGTGCGGAAAAACTCACGCATGAGGTCACAGGCAAACATGACTTTGATTACCCCGGAAGAGCGGATTTCTCAGACGGCTGATTTGTTGCAGTCGCTCGAAAGATCCATTCGCGATCTACGCCAAGCAGCGGAAGAACTGCGAAAACAGATCGGTGCCGGGGAGGATGCAGACCTTGCCGGAACAGGCAAGCAACTGGGTCAGCTAGAGGGGCTGATCCGCAGTTGCCAGAAAGTGGAGACAAGCTTTGTCGAACAACATCACAGACAAGCCGGAATTGCCCAAGGGGGCTATGCGCTCGACCTTGATCGGGCACGATCTGAGATCGGGTGCAGGCTGGCTCGCCTCCGCGCCTGCTGCGGTGCAGGACAGATTTCTGAGTGAGATCGGGGAGGGGGGCTGTGTGCCCTCCCTTTCCTGTTCGAGTTCTGGGCGCTGCCGCATCAGTTGCCGCCCGAGGGCGACTGGCGGTCGTGGGTGATCATGGGCGGGCGTGGGGCCGGTAAGACGCGGGCGGGGGCCGAATGGGTGCGGTCGGTTGTCGAGGGGTCTTTGCCGTTGGAGAAGGGTGAGGCCAGTCGCGTGGCTCTGGTCGGTGAGACATTCGATCAGGTGCGCGATGTGATGATCTTTGGGGATAGCGGGATATTGCAGTGTTCACCGCCGGATCGGCGGCCTGTTTGGAAGGCGTCTGAACGCAAGCTGGTTTGGCCTAACGGAGCTGAGGCGCAGGCGTTTTCGGCGCATGATCCCGAGGGGCTGAGGGGGCCGCAGTTTGATGCGGCCTGGGTGGATGAGCTGGCCAAGTGGAAGAAGGCTGGAGAGACCTGGGATATGCTGCAATTTGCACTGCGTTTGGGGGAACGGCCGCGGGTCTGTGTGACGACGACGCCGCGCAATGTGAAGGTTTTGAAGGATTTGCTGGCGTCGCCGTCGACCGTGCAGACCCATGCGCCGACCGAGGCGAACCGGGCCAATCTGGCAGAGTCCTTCTTGGACGAGGTGCGCGCGCGTTATGCAGGTACGCGGCTGGGGCGGCAGGAGTTGGACGGTGTGTTGCTGTCGGATGCCGAAGGGGCGCTGTGGACCGGCTCGATGCTGGAGGCGGCGCGCTGTGCGCAGGTGCCCGCATTGGACCGGGTTGTCGTGGCGCTGGACCCGGCGGTGACGGCGGGGTCGGATGCGGATGCCTGCGGGATCGTGGTCGTTGGTGCTCAGCTACAGGGGCCACCCGAGGACTGGCGGGCCTATGTACTGGCTGACCGGACGGTGCAGGGCGTTGGCCCGGCTGGCTGGGCGCAGGCGGCGATTGACGCGATGGATGAGTTCGGGGCCGAACGGTTGGTGGCCGAGGTCAATCAGGGCGGGCAACTGGTGGAAGAGGTCGTGCGGCAGGTGGACCCTCTGGTGCCTTATCGCGCAGTGCGAGCGTCTCGCGGCAAGGTCGCGCGGGCCGAGCCGGTGTCGGCGCTGTACGAGCAAGGGCGGGTGGCGCATGTCGCCGGACTGGATTCGCTGGAAGAGCAGATGTGCCAGATGACCGCGCGCGGGTTCGAAGGGCAGGGCTCGCCCGACCGGGTCGACGCGCTGGTCTGGGCGCTGCATGAGTTGGTTGTGGGGCCCGCGGGGGCGTTTCGGCGGCCTAGGGTGCGGAGTTTGTGAGCACTCTGAGGGGTGCTCTACAGACAATCATATTTCGCCTAGAGAATTGATCTTTCGCTGGGCGAATTCAGGTTCAGGACGTTGGGTACTCTTCATTCCAACTGTCCTCGTATTCGCCGAGCAACCGGGACAACGTTAGCAGAGAAGAAAACAGCCTTGCGTGGACATCCGGCGACATCATGGTTTTGTAGTCGTCAAGCAGCTGCACAAGAACGACTACGTTGGAGGCAAACACCTCATAGACGTGTTTGTCGGCAGCAGTCGGTTCCTTGGTCCAGTTATTGTTTGTATCGGAGTGCCCGGACGGCACAGGTTCGTTTTCATTCATCGGGTGGCCTCTTCAATTTGAAGCACACGTGGGGGCATGTGAAACGTAGGCAACAGCCGTGGCATGAAATCACAAGAACTTGGCGGTGATTGCAAAGGATTTAGGTTAAGTGTCCAGCAAGCCGCTAAGCCTTACAATTGGCCATGATGGATTCAGGGACAGGATTGGCCTGATCGGGTCGACGCGCTGGTCAGGGCGCTGCATGAGTTGGTGGTGGGACCAGCAGGGGCGCATCGGTGTCCTCGGGTAAGGGCTTTGCGAGATAAGACTTCTTCTGCGTTCTGTTACTGTTAGTCCCGACTTGCATATCTTTGTCGGCAGCGTTTACCTGCCTCGGAATTGGGCTGAATGCGAGTAAAGTCAAATGAGTAGCAATAGGATTCTGGGCTATCTTCTGACGTGCATCGCCGTATTTCCCGTCTTGGCATCGGCGCAACTTCTGGGCAGCCCTTACGGGAAATTCACATTCGTTTTGCGGGTTGAGGACAGCGGTGATCAGGCTGGTATTCACTCCATCGCCACTGCGGTTCAGATTTTGGACAATCAAGAAAAAGTAGGATCTGAGCCTAACGCCCAGGATGCTGAACTTAGCTTTTTCTTTGCTTCCGGACGCGGTTTTATTGAGAATGATAGAGTTTCTATCAAAGCCTTCGAGCAGTTTCCTAGAGAATTGGTTGATGCAGTAGTTAATCTGCCTACCAATACTGACGTTTGTTATGTTCAAGGCTTCAAACTGTTGGTGCAAGACGGCTCTCGTACACAAAATTTGGTCGTTTCAGTTCATGATAGTACTGACGCCGAAATGGAGGATGCTTATCGGTGTTTTGCCGCGGGTGTTTGGTACTTCAAGTTTGGAAACATCGGCGGGTTTGAGGCGAGCCGTTGGAGAGAAATGCTGGCTAAAGTAATTGGCTCTAGTAGACGAGATTAATGATCATTTCTGTCCGTTGCCCACCCCCCGTACGCATCATTCCCGGGGCTTAAACTTCTTTCCGTCATAACTCCTTTCAACAAGCCGAGCAGAGCGGCGGCAGAAAGGAGCACAGATGGTATTCGATTTCTTGCGTCGTGGATCGGCTGAGGCAGCGCCCGAGGCGAAGGCGAGCACGGCGGGGCCTGTGGTGGCGTGGCAGACGGGCGGGCGCGTGGCGTGGAGCCCTCGGGATGCGGTGTCGCTGACGCGGACGGGGTTTTCGGGGAACCCGGTGGGGTTTCGATCGGTCAAACTGATTGCTGAGGCGGCGGCGGCGTTGCCTTTGGTGTTGCAGGATCAGGCGCAGCGGTTTGATATGCATCCGATCCTGTCGCTGATGCGCCGCCCAAATGCGGCACAGGGGCGGGCGGAATTGATGGAAGCTTTGTTTGGGCAGTTGCTGCTGTCGGGCAATGCTTATGTCGAGGCTGTACGGGCTGACGAGGGGCTACCGGTTGAGCTGCATGTGTTGCGCTCGGACCGGATGAGCGTGGTGCCGGGGGCGGATGGGTGGCCCAAGGCGTATGATTACGCTGTAGGCGGCAAGAAGCACCGGTTTGCGGCGGAAAATATCTGTCATATCAAATCGTTCCATCCGCAGGACGATCACTATGGCTTTTCGCCCATGCAGGCGGCTGCAATGGCGATTGATGTGCATAACAGCGCGTCGCGGTGGTCAAAATCGTTATTGGACAATGCGGCGCGACCTTCGGGGGCGCTGGTGTGGAAGGGTGATGGTCATGGGGTGATGGCCGAGGATCAGTTCCGGCGATTGTCGGATGAGATCGAGCAGAACTATCGCGGGGCGCGGAATGCGGGCCGTCCGATGGTTCTGGAAGGGGGCTTGGATTGGAAGCCGATGGGGTTCTCTCCGTCCGATATGGAGTTTCAAAAGACCAAGGAAGCCGCCGCCCGCGAGATCGCGCTGGCCTTCGGTGTCCCGCCAATGTTGCTTGGGATCCAAGGCGACGCGACCTATTCGAACTATCAGGAGGCCAACCGGGCGTTTTATCGCCTGACCGTATTGCCTCTGGTGACGCGGGTGGCGGCGGCGATGTCCGAGTGGCTGGCGGGCTTCTCGGGTGAGGATTTGGTGCTGAAGCCGGATCTGGATCAGGTGCCCGCGCTGTCGGCGGAACGCGATGCGCAATGGGCGCGGGTCAACGGGGCGGATTTCCTGACGGATGCCGAGAAACGCGCGTTGCTGGGGCTGCCGGAGCGTGGCGATGGGTGACGGGTATCCTCCGTTCGACTGTGCGCCGGGCCTACGTCTGGCCGCGCATGAGAGGGTGGCCGAGATCCAGCATGCGCATCTGTGCCGCAGGTTGGATCAGATCGAAGAGATGATGGAGCGGCTGGAGAAACGGTTGTGGCTGACAGTGTACGGCGTGGCGGCGGTGATTTTGGCGCAGGCGTTTCAGTCATTCCTTGTGGTAACGCCATAATGTCAGTGGGTTACATGGAGAAGTTCATGGATTTGGAACATAAATTCGCACAGTTCGGAGACAGCTTGTCGGTAACCGACGATGCGGTGATCGAAGGGTATGCCAGCCTGTTTGGGCAGGTCGATCAGGGCAGCGAAGTGGTGCAGCGCGGGGCGTATCGCGGCTCGCTGGAGGGGCTGGCGAAGGCAGGTCAGCGGGTCAAGATGCTGTGGCAGCACGATCCGGCGCAGCCTATCGGCGTCTGGGATGAGGTGCGCGAGGACGACAAGGGCCTGTGGGTCAAAGGGCGTCTGCTGGAGGCCACGCAAAAGGGCCGTGAGGCGGCCGAGTTGATCCGGGCGGGCGCTATGGATGGCCTGTCGATTGGTTATCGCACCAAACGGGCCGTGAAGAATGACAAGGGCCAGCGGGTCCTGACCGAACTGGAGCTATGGGAGGTGTCGCTGGTGACTTTCCCGATGCTGCCCAGTGCGCGGGTGGCGGCGAAGGGCGTTGAGCCTGACGTTGAAAACACCTGGCGCAGTATTGCCGAGGTGTTCAACGACGCCCGGCAGGAGCTGGCGCGGACCTAGCGCGCCTCAATACCCACCCAAAAAGGAAGTGCTGATGAGCAAGACCGAGACCCCGGCCTTGACCGGAGAGGGTGCGCCCCTGGTTCAGGAGGTGAAGCAGGCGATGGCTGGCTTCGTGAATGAATTCAAGGACCTCAAGGCTGAAGTTAAAACCCAACTGCAACAGACAGAAGAGCGACTGACCATGCTGGATCGTAAATCAACCATCGCGGCGCGTCCGCATCTTGCGGCCTCGATCGAGGACGGCGCACCGCATCAGAAGGCCTTTGACGCCTATTTGCGTTCGGGCGAGGATGACGGGCTGCGCGGGCTGGAGATGGAATCGAAATCTTTGTCGACGGCGGTGAACAGTGATGGCGGATTTCTGGTTGATCCGCAGACCGCTGAGGCGATCAAATCGGTACTGAATTCGACCGCTTCGATCCGTTCGATTGTGTCAGTGGTAAATGTCGAGGCGAACTCATTTGACGTTCTGATTGACCACACGGATGTGGGTGCGGGCTGGGCTGATGAAAACTCCGCCACAGCGGAAACTGGTACGCCGTCGATTGACCGTATCTCGATCCCGCTGCACGAGCTGAGCGCGCTGCCCAAAGCGTCGCAGCGTCTGTTGGATGACAGTGCGTTTGACGTCGAAGGCTGGCTGGCCGGTCGCATCGCCGACAAGTTTGCACGGGCCGAGGCGGCGGCGTTCATCAATGGTGATGGTGTGGACAAGCCCAAGGGTATCCTGACCCATCGTACGATGGAAAACGGCAGCTGGGGCTGGGATAGCCTGGGTTATGTCGCGTCGGGCATTGATGGTGGCGTCGATGCGGATGCGATTGTGGACGTGGTCTATGCGCTGGGCGCGCAGTACCGGGTGAACGGCACTTTCGTGATGAACTCGAAAACCGCGGGTCTGATCCGCAAGCTGAAGGACAGCGATGGCCGCTTCCTTTGGTCGGATGGCCTAGCCGCTGGTGAGCCTGCGCGTCTGATGGGCTATCCGGTGCTGATTGCCGAGGACATGCCGGATGCGGCGACCGACAGCTATTCGATTGCCTTCGGTGACTTCCAGTCGGGCTACACCATAGCCGAACGTCCCGATCTGCGCGTGCTGCGCGATCCGTTCAGCGCCAAGCCGCATGTCCTGTTCTACGCGACCAAGCGCGTGGGCGGTGATGTGAGCGATTTTGCTGCAATCAAACTGCTGAAATTCGGCATCGCCTAAGCGGTGGCGGATCCGGGGGGCTGCAAGGCCCCTCGGGCGGCGGGCGCGGGCCGGGGTGAGATCCCCCGCGTTGTCTAGCTGCTCCCCTCCGTCCGAGCAACGTGGGGCGGCGCGTGCCCGTCATTTTCCAAGGATACGGCCCCGGAGGGGTCCGAGATTGCGGAGTGAATGGATGATGTTGATCGAAGAAACCGCCATCGCGGATGCGGCGCTGCCGGTGGATCAGTTCAAGGCGCATCTGCGGCTGGGCACGGGGTTTGCCGAGGGCAATGTGCAGGACGAGGTGTTGAATGGCTTTCTGCGTGCGGCCATTGCGGCGATTGAGGCGTGCACCGGTAAGGTGCTGATCGAACGGGATTTCTCGTGGAGCCTGAACGGTTGGCGCGATCCAGCAGGTGAAGTGCTGCCGGTGGCCCCGGTGGTCTCGGTTGCTGCGATCACGCTGACGGATGCGGCGGGGACCGACACGCTTGTGGATGCCGAAGCTTACCGTTTGGAGCGCGACATGCAGCGCCCTAGGTTGCGTCCGGTTGGCGCTTGTTTGCCAAGGGTGCAGACCGGCGGCTCGGTGAAGATTGCCTTCACTGTCGGGATGGCCACGGATTGGGGCGGGCTGCCCGCTGACCTTGGGCAGGCGGTGCTGCTGCTGGCGGCGCATTACTACGAATACCGCGATGAGACGGCGCTGGGCGCGGGGTGCATGCCATTTGGTGTCACCAGTCTGATCCAGCGTTATCGAACTGTGCGCTTCGGCGCGGGGGTGACGCAATGAGCGCGCCGCGACTGAATCGCAAGCTGGTGCTGGAGGCTCCGATCCGTAGTGCCGATGGTGCGGGCGGCTATACCGAGACATGGGCTGCGCTGGGCGCGCTTTGGGCCGAGGTGACGGCACGTAGCGGGGCGGAACGCGCGGTCGGTGGCGCCTCGGTGTCGCGGGTTGGCTATCGGATCGTAGTCCGGGGCGCACCTGAGGGATCATCCATGCGGCCCACGCCTGATCAGCGATTTGTTGAGGGGGCGCGCCGGTTTGTCATTCGTGCAGTGGCCGAGCGCGATCCACGCGGCCAGTACCTGACTTGTTTCGCAGATGAAGAGGTGGCCGCATGAGCTATGGCGTTGCAGCCGCTTTGCAGGCGGCGGTGTTTCAACAATTGGCGGGCGATGCGCAGGTCAGCACCCTTTCGGGTGGTGCGATCTATGACGCGGTGCCGTCGGGAGTGTTGCCGCAAACTTACGTGACACTTGGCCCGGAAGAGGTGCGCGACGCGTCGGACCGGACGGGCGCAGGCGCGGTGCATCGGTTCACGGTCTCAGTGGTGTCCGAAGCGGCGGGCTTTGGCGCGGCCAAGACATTGGCGGGCGCAGTGTGTGACGCGCTGGAAGGCGCGGCGTTGACATTGGACCGGGGCCATCTGGTGGGGCTGTGGTTCGAACGCGCTAGCGCCCGACGCACGGGAACCGGCGGCGCGATCCGCCAGATCGATCTGAGATTCCGCGCCCGCGTGGAAGACGACTAAGCAATCAACGGAGAGAGCATATGGCTGCCCAGAACGGAAAAGACCTGTTGGTCAAAGTGGATATGAACGGCACCGGCCTGTTCGAGACCATCGCGGGGCTGCGCGCCACGCGTATCAGTTTCAACGCGGAAAGTGTGGATGTGACCAGCCTGGAAAGTCAGGGCGGGTGGCGCGAGCTGCTGTCGGGGGCCGGGGTCAAATCGGCCGCTATTTCGGGCTCGGGCGTGTTCAAGGATGCGGGCACAGATGAGCGTGCGCGCCAGCTGTTCTTTGACGGTGAGACGCCCGGCTTTCAGGTGATCATCCCCGATTTCGGTATTGTCGAAGGCCCGTTTCAGGTCAGCAGCATCGAATATGCGGGCTCGCATAACGGTGAGGCGACCTACGAGATGAGCATGGCAAGCGCCGGCGCGCTGAGCTTTACGGCGCTCTGATGGCCAATCCGTGGACGGGCGAGGTGGCGCTGACAATCGATGGGGAGCAGCGGGTGCTCAAGCTGACATTGGGTGCTTTGGCGGAATTGGAACAAGAGCTGCAGGCCGGGTCTCTGGTCGAGCTGGTGCAGCGGTTCGAGGGTGGCGCGTATTCCAGCGGCGATGTGCTGGCGTTGCTTGTTGCCGGGCTGCGCGGCGGCGGGTCTCAGGTGACCCGCGATGATCTGCTGCATGCCGAGATTGCGGGCGGGCCGATGGCGGGGGCCAAGGCGGCAGCCGAGTTGCTGGCGCGGGCCTTCATGGTGCCCGAGTGAGCGGGTTCGACTGGGCCGTACTGATGCGGGCCGGGTTCCTCGGCCTTCGCCTGACGCCGGATCAGTTCTGGCGTCTGACCCCGGCTGAGCTGCGGCTGATGCTGGGGCAGGGCGCCGGGATGCCCGCGATGAACCGGGCAGGGCTGGATGCGCTGCTGACGGCCTATCCGGACAAGACACAAGGAGAGCGTAATGACGGATCGTGATGGTTTTGACGACCTGCAGGAGCGGGGAGAGGCGCTGGGTGACGCGCTGGGCGATGCGGCGACCATGGCCTCGGCATTTGATGGCCAGATGCGACGGATCAAGGCCGCGTTTGAAGAGACCGGAAAGGATGTGGCTACGCTGGAGCGTGGCATGTCGGGCGGGTTGCGCAAGGCTTTTGATGGCGTGGTGCTGGATGGGATGAACCTGTCGGGGGCGCTGGATGTGCTGAAGAACTCGATGATCCGCACGGCGTATTCGGCGGCGATCAAACCGGTGACGGATCATTTCGGCGGGATGCTTGCCAATGGGGTGGGTGGCTTGGTGCAAGGGATACTGCCCTTTGCCGATGGCGGCAGTTTTTCTCAGGGCCGTGTGATGCCGTTTGCCAATGGTGGGGTCGTTAGCAGCCCGACCATGTTCCCGATGCGAGGCGGCACCGGGTTGATGGGTGAGGCGGGTCCCGAGGCGATCATGCCGCTAGCGCGCGGGGCCGATGGCAAGCTGGGTGTGCGGACGCAGGGCGGCGGGCGAGCGGTCAACGTGGTGATGAATATCTCAACACCGGATGTGCAGGGGTTCCGCCGCTCTCAAGGCCAGATCGCGGCGCAGATGAGCCGCGCATTGGGCCGCGGCAATCGCAACAGATAAGGGGAGCAGGCGATGAATTTCCACGAGGTGAGATTTCCCGCCAGCCTGAGCTTTGGCTCGGTCGGTGGGCCGGAACGGCGCACGGATATCGTGACGCTGGCCAACGGGTTCGAAGAACGCAACACGCCCTGGGCGCATTCGCGCAGGCGCTATGATGCCGGGCTGGGGATGCGGTCGCTAGACGATATCGAGACATTGATTTCCTTCTTCGAGGCGCGGCAAGGCCAGATGTTTGGATTCCGCTGGAAGGACTGGTCGGATTTCAAATCGGGCGCGGCGACGGCTGAAGTCGACAAGGGCGATCAGGTGATTGCGCGCGGAGATGGCGAGACGGTTTCGTTTCAACTGGTCAAGACCTACAGCTCGGGCGGGTTCAGCTATGTGCGGCCAATCCTGAAGCCGGTACTGGGGACCGTGACGCTGGGGCTGGATCAGGACGCGCAACGCGAAGGCGTGGACTTTGAGGTCGATTTGGCGACCGGACGCGTGATGTTCTCGGCCCCGCCGCCTGAGCAGGTCGAGATTACAGCCGGGTTTGAGTTCGACGTTCCGGTACGGTTCGACACCGACAAGATCCAGACCAGCGTGGCCAGCTTTCAGGCCGGTGACGTCCCGAACGTACCGGTGGTCGAGGTGCGGGTCTGATGAGCGGGGACAAACAGGCGCTGCAGGCGCATTTGCAAAGCGGGCTGACCACCACCTGTCGTTGCTGGGCAATCACGCGCAGCGACGGGCAGGTCTATGGTTTCACGGATCACGATATGGAGTTGCGCTTTGACGGGCTGGTGTTCAAAGCCAGCACCGGTCTGACCGCTGCGGCGATCGAGCAGGCAACCGGCCTGTCGATCGATAATACCGAGGCGATGGGCGCGCTGTCTGATGCCTCGGTCCGGGAAGAGGATATCGAGGCGGGGCGCTTTGATGGGGCCGAGGTGCAGGCCTGGCTGGTCAATTGGGCCGATCCTGAGCAGCGGATGCTGCAGTTTCGTGGTTCGATTGGTGAGTTGCGTCGCGCTGGCGGGGCGTTTCATGCGGAATTGCGCGGGTTGACCGATCTGCTGAACCGGCCTTTAGGGCGGATTTATCAGAAGCCCTGTACGGCGGTGTTGGGGGATAAGGCGTGCCGCTTTGCCCTGGAGACGCCGGGTTATCGCGCTGAGGCTGAAATTGTCGCGCTGGACGGCGCGGCGTTGCGTTTGCAGGGCGCGGAGAATTCTGAGGCGGGTTGGTTTGAACGCGGCAGGCTGGATGTGCTGGACGGGGCTGCGCAGGGCCTGTGGGCCTCGATCAAGCTGGATGAACAGGTCAGAGATGGCCGCGATGTCACGCTGTGGTCGGCGATTGGCGGCGGGCTGGCGGTTGGGGACCGGGTCCAGCTGACCGCCGGGTGTGACAAGCGTATGACCACTTGCCGACTGAAGTTCAACAACATGCTGAATTTTCAGGGCTTCCCTGACCTGCCGCACGAGGATTGGGTCATGGCCGTACCCAAGCGCAGTAGTCAACACAAAGGGGGAAGCAGGCGATGATGCGGACAAAACAAGATATCGTGGACGAAGCGCGCGGATGGCTGGGCACACCTTATGTTCATCAGGCCTCTGTTCGGGGTGCAGGCGCCGATTGTCTCGGCTTGCTGCGGGGCGTTTGGCGCGCGGTGATGGGGCATGAGCCCGAGGCGGTGCCGGTCTACAGCATGGATTGGTCCGAGCCGCAGGGTGAGGAACGCATGTGGGCCGCAGCCCGTCGCCATCTAGTCGAGAAATCGCCCGATGATTTAGCCCCGGGGGATGTATTGCTGTTTCGGATGCGGGATGCGGCCGTGGCAAAGCATCTGGGCATCGTCAGCGCCCAAGACCCGATGCGATTCATCCACGCCTATACCGGGCATGGTGTTGTTGAAAACACGCTGAGCGAGCCTTGGCGTCGCCGCGTGGTCGCTTGTTTCGAATTCCCGCTGGAGGATTTCTGATGGCCACAATAGTTCTGTCTGCTGCAGGTGCGGCAATAGGTGGTTCGATCGGGGGCTCGGTTGCGGGTCTGTCCACGGCGGTGATTGGCCGCGCGGTCGGGGCGACGCTGGGGCGGGTGATCGACAACCGGTTGATGGCCAGCCAATCCGTAATGGGCGGCGGCAGCGAGGTGGTCGAGACCGGGCGTCTGGATCGTTTCCGTCTCACCGAAACCGGTGAGGGTGCGACCGTCGCGACGGTCTACGGCCGGATGCGAGTTGGAGGACAGGTCATCTGGGCCTCGGACTTTCTGGAAACCCGATCGACCTCGACGACGACGCAAACATCAGGCGGTGGCGGTGGAGGCAAGGGGAAACCCAAGCCCGTTGAAGTGACGACAACGACAACCACGCATAGCTACAGCTATTCTGTGTCTCTGGCGATTGCCGTGGGCGCGGGACAGGTTGCGGATATCACGCGTGTCTGGGCCGATGGTGAAGAGGTCGAGCGTAGATCGCTGAACATGCGAATTTATCGCGGCGATCACGAGCAATTGCCCGACCCGCTCATTGAAGCGGTCGAAGGGGCAGGCACGGTGCCCGCTTATCGCGGCACGGCTTATGTGGTGATTGAAGATCTGGCGCTGGGTCCCTTTGGCAACCGAGTGCCGCAATTCTCGTTCGAGGTGGTGCGGCAGGAACAAGACGAGATGCCGGATGCCGAGGACGCGCTGTCTCGGATCATCAAGGGGGTGGCCTTGATGCCGGGTACGGGGGAATACGCGCTGGCTTCATCTCAGGTTAATTACACCAAGGGCCGTGGGCGCAGTTGGGCGGCGAATGTCAATTCACCATCGGGCAAGTCCGATCTGGTGACCTCGACGCGGGCGCTCGGCCAGGAATTGCCGGGCTGCGAGGCGGCTTCGTTGATCGTGTCGTGGTTCGGCGATGATTTGCGCTGCGGAGAATGCCAGATCCGCCCCAAGGTTGAACGCAAGAATATCGAGGGCGCAAACATGCCCTGGAGTGTTTCAGGTCTGTCCCGAACTGCGGCGGGGCAGGTGAAATGGCAGGATGGGCGTCCGGTTTATGGCGGCACACCGGCTGATGCGGCCGTAGTGCAGGCGATCCGGCACCTGAAGAACTCGGGCAAACGGGTTATGTTTTATCCGTTTATTTTGATGGAGCAATCAGAGGGCAACGGCCTGCCTGATCCGTGGTCCGATGCGCCGGATCAACCTCATTTACCCTGGCGTGGGCGGATCACTTTGGATGTCGCTCCGGGACGGCCAGGCTCGCCGGATCAAACTTCCGATGCGGATGCGCAGGTGGCGGCGTTCTTTGGTACGGCGCGCGCGTCACATTTCTCGACCAGCGGCAGCAAAGTGGCCTATCGCGGCCCAAGTGAATGGGGATTACGGCGGTTCATTCTGCACTATGCGGCCCTGTGCAAGGCGGCGGGCGGCGTGGAGTCCTTCTGCATCGGGTCCGAGATGCGCGGGCTAACGCAAATCCGCGGCGCGTCTGGCTTCGCTGCAGTTGCGGGGCTGCGGTCTCTGGCCGCGGAAGTACGCGCGATATTGGGGCCGGAAACTAAGATCGGCTATGCCGCAGACTGGACCGAGTATTTCGGGTATCAGCCGCAAGACGGCACCGGAGACCGGTATTTCCACCTCGACCCGCTTTGGGCCGATGAGAACATAGATTTTGTCGGCATCGACAACTATATGCCGCTGTCCGACTGGCGGGACAGGGCCTCGCATCTGGACGCTGAGGTGTCGAATGGGTCGATCTACGATCTGGATTATCTGCGCGGTAATATCGAAGGTGGCGAGGGGTATGATTGGTACTATGCGTCACCGGAGGAAGCCGAAGCGCAGATCCGAAGCCCGATCACTGATGACGATCATGGCGAGCCGTGGGTCTGGCGGTATAAGGACCTGCGCAACTGGTGGGCGAACCGACATCATGAGCGGATCGGGGGCGTGCGGCAGCAAACACCCACGAGTTGGGTTCCGGGGTCCAAGCCAATCTGGTTCACCGAACTGGGCTGCGCGGCGATCGACAAGGGCACGAACCAGCCGAACAAATTCTTGGACCCAAAGTCGTCTGAATCAAATTTGCCGCAGTATTCCAACGGGGTACGGGACGATTTTATCATGGTTCAGTACCTTCGGGCCGTCCTTGGCTATTGGGGTGATGCTGAGATCAACCCGGTTTCAGATATCTATGACGGCCCGATGGTTGACCTGTCGAACGCCTTTGTCTGGGCTTGGGATGCGCGTCCGTTCCCGACTTTCCCGAACCTGCGGTCGCAGTGGTCGGACGGCGATAACTATGCACGTGGGCATTGGCTGAACGGGCGATCCGGGTCGCGGACTCTGGCCTCGGTCGTGACAGAAATCTGCCATGAGGCAGGGGTGACGGCGATTGATGTGTCCGAGCTCTACGGCGTGTTACGTGGTTACGCGGTTGAGGAAGTAATGAACGCTCGGCAGGCCTTGCAGCCGCTGATGCTGCGCTATGGGTTCGACGCGATCGAGCGGGACGGGGTGCTGAAGTTCAGAACCCGCGACGGGCGTCGGGCCGTTGACATTGACCCCGAGCAGATCGCTATCAGCGCGGATATCGACGGGCCAGTGGAACATCGCCGCGAGGCTGAGGCCGAGATGACCGGGCGCGTGCGGCTAAGATTCGTCCAGTCGGATGCGGACCATGATGTTGTCGCGGAAGAGGCCGTCTTGCCTGATGACAGAACCCATTCGGTCGCCGTCAACGAAATGCCCTTGTCGATGACTCGCGCCGAAGGGCGTCAGACGGTCGAGCGCTGGCTAAGCGAATCCCGCATCTCGCGCGAGACTGTGCGATTTGCTCTGCCGCCCTCGCTGCTGCATGTCGGGGCCGGCGATGTGGTGCGTTTGCCGGATGGCGGGGACGGAACGCTATATCGGATCGACCGGCTGGAACAGGCCGAGATGCAATTGGCGGATGCGGTGCGGATTGAACCCGGAGTTTATACCCCGTCCGATGTTTTGGATGATGTAGCGGCAGCCAAGCCGTTCATTGCTCCGGTGCCAGTTCTGCCGGTGCTCATGGATCTGCCGCTGATCACTGGATCCGAAGCGCCCCATGCGCCGTATCTGGCGATATCGGCCGAGCCCTGGCCCGGTAACGTGGCTGTTTATTCGGCTGCACAGGATGAGGACTATACCTTGCATCAAGTGATCGCGGGGCAGGCGGTGATTGGCTTCACCGAAACACCCCTGCGACGCGCAGGCGCTGGGATCTGGGACGAAGGGGCCGCGTTGCGTGTCAACCTGATCGATGGCGTGTTGGAGTCTCGTCCACGCTCGGCGTTGCTGAGTGGTGCCAATCTGGCTGCCATCGGTGACGGAACACCGGGCAATTGGGAAGTGTTCCAGTTCTCGGATGCGGTCTTGCAGGAGACTGGCGTTTACAATTTGTCAGGCCGCTTGCGTGGTCAGCTGGGTACGGATGCCCTGATGCCGGATGTATGGCCTGAAGCGTCTACCTTTGTCCTACTGGATGAACGTGTTTATCAGACCGGGTTGCTGCGCACCGAACGCCGCGTGGCCAAGCATTACCGTATCGGCCCTGCAACGCGCGGCTACGAGGACCCGGCATATGTGCATCTGGTTGAAGCGTTCGATGGCAATGGGCTGAGGCCTTATGCGCCAGCGCATTTGCGGGCGTCTGCGTCGGCTACCGGGGACAAGATCTCGTGGGTGCGCCGCACCCGGATTGATGGCGATGACTGGAGCGCATTGGATGTGCCTCTGGGCGAAGAAAGCGAATCCTATCTTATCCGCGTCTTCACTGAGGGTGCTTTGTTGCGCGAAACTGTCACCAGTGATCCGGTTTGGCAGTATTCTGCCGCGATGAAAGCCGATGACGGGCTGGCCGGACCCTACGATGTCGCAGTCGCGCAGGTTTCGGCTACCTACGGACCCGGGGCGTTTGCGCGCCTTTCGGTCGGCTAGCCGTGCGGCCAGTCCTGCACGGAGATCTCAGCGCGGCGGCGCGGGCTTTGCTGGCCGCGCCGCGAACCGACCGCGATAGGATAAGCACCCTCCTGATTGCTGAGGCCGAACTGGCGGATCGACATGTCGCCAGAACTGGGCGGTTGCATCCTGTTTATGGAAATGGCTCGTTGATGGCAGCCGCGTGCTGCCGGCCCTTGGCAGACGAACCAAATTTCGACGATCTGCAATATTGCCAATGTTTCGAGATGGTTCTGCGCAAACTGATCCGGTTTCAAATCAGCCAGATGCGCAACTGACACATTTTGAGGCGGCAAGGTCCAGCTCTAGCCTTCCGTGCGCTATTTCCTCGCCGCAATCTTCGCAATAGCCGAAATCGTCTTCGTCCATCCGGTTTAGAGCGGCCCGAAGCCGATGCGTTTCGGTGTCGCGCCGGGCCTGTTGCGCCTTGGCCATTGCTTGATTTTGCAACGCATCCATCCGGCTGAGCCGACCCACTGCCTGTTGATCCAGCTCCACAACTGATTGCGCATCCTGACCGGCGGCGGATTGCGCGGCGAGATCGCGAAGGCGCTGGTGAATAAGCTTCCGAAAATGGTCCAGATCGGCTGAGTTCATTTTTTGTTGTAGTGCATATCAAGGGTTTGCGTTTGGTAATTTTACGACTAGATGGCTATTCTAAGCGCAGCAAAGGATGAAAAGCCATGTTCGAAACGCGCAGCCAAGTGACACCTGTGGACCCGGTTTGGGACCGCATCACCTCGGAAGCCCATGCAGCCGTCGAGAAAGAGCCGCTGATGGGTGGGTTGGTGCATGCCTGTATCTTGCATCACCGCAGTCTTGAGAGGGCATTGTCGTATCGCATCTCGGCCAAGCTATGCTCGAATGAGATGTCTATGATGGTACTGCGTGAGATCGTGGATGAGGCCTATGCTGACGACAAAGCGTTGATTGAAGCCGCGCGCGCGGACCTGATGGCTGTTTATGAACGCGATCCGGCCTGCCACCGCCTGCTGCAACCGATCCTTTATTTCAAAGGGTATCAGGCGATGCAGGCTTATCGCGTGGCCCACTGGCTTTGGAACAAGGGGCGCCATGATCTGGCGTATTTCTTCCAGATGCGATCTTCCGAGATATTCGGCATTGATATCCATCCAGCTGCCCGCATCGGTAAAGGCATCATGATCGACCATGCCCATTCTATCGTGATCGGTGAAACCGCTGTGGTTGGGGACAATGTTTCGATGCTGCATTCGGTGACGCTGGGCGGAACCGGCAAGGAAGAAGAACAGCGCCATCCAACCATTGGTGACGGCGTTCTGATCGGCGCGGGTGCTAAGGTTCTGGGCAATATCGAGGTTGGCCATTGCAGCCGTATCGCCGCCGGATCAGTGGTGCTGCAGGAAGTGCCACCGTGCACGACGGTCGCTGGCATTCCCGCCAAGATCGTGGGCGAGGCCGGGTGCGATCAGCCGTCAATCTCGATGGATCATATGCTGGGGAAAGACCAGTAATTCGGAGTGAATAGACGAAAAAGGCCGCCTCGGGGTTCGAGGCGGCCTTTTTTGTGCATGATCTTCTGGGCTTAGGCCAACATGACCATCGGATTTTCCAGGTTGTCGACGATGGCTTGCAGCAGCTGAGCGCCAAGCGCGCCGTCGATGACCCGGTGATCGACCGACATGGTGACGGACATGACGGTTGCGACCGTCAGTTCTCCGTCATCGCCCACTATGGGTTTCTTGAGGCCGGTACCAACTGCGAGGATACCTGCATGCGGCGGGTTCACGATGGCATCGAAATTGTCGATGCCGAACATGCCGAGGTTCGAGACCGCGAAAGTACCGCCTTGGTACTCGTGCGGGGCCAGCTTGCGCTCGCGGGCGCGTCCGGCGAGGTCTTTCATCTCGGTCGACAGCGCCGACAGCGATTTGGTGTCGGCATCTTGCAGGACCGGAGTGAACAGACCGCCCTCGATGGCGACGGCAACAGCCACATCCGAAGGTTTCAGTTGCAGAACCCGGTCACCCGCCCAGACGGCATTGCACTCGGGCACCTGCTGCAGCGCGTTGGCGACGGCCTTGATGATAAAGTCGTTGACGCTGAGTTTCACACCCCGGCCTTCGAGTTGCTTGTTCAGCTGGCTGCGGAATTTCAGCAGCGCATCCAGCTTGATATCCCGGCGCAGGTAGAAATGCGGGATGGTCTGTTTGGCCTCAGACAGACGCGCGGCGATGGTCTTGCGCATGCCATCGAGTTTGATCTCTTCGTATTCGCGGCCTTCGTACATCTTGGCCACGGCGTCAGCCGATGGACCTGCGGGAGCGGCGGCGGTTGGGGCGGCTGCAGCAGCAGGCGCAGGTGCCGCTGCAGGTGCGGCTGTGGCGCTTTCCACATCGGCTTTGACGATACGGCCATGCGGGCCAGAACCTGCGATTTGAGCCAGATCTAGACCCTTTTGCGCGGCAATCCGACGAGCAAGGGGGGATGCGAAGATACGACCGCCATCCGCTTTGGCCGGTGCCGCTGGGGCAGGGGCGGGCGCCTCGGGTGCCGCCGGCGCGGCAGCCTCGTTGCCCGCTGCGGCAGCTGGCGCAGCCGCGGGAGCAGCGGTTGGCGTTGCACCGATATCATCAGCGCTTTCCCCATCTTCCAGCAGGACTGCGATGGCGGTGTTGACTTTAACGCCTTCGGTTCCCTCAGGAATAAGGATCTTGCCGACGGTGCCTTCGTCAACGGCCTCGAACTCCATTGTTGCCTTGTCGGTTTCAATTTCGGCCAGCAGATCGCCCGAGGAGACGGTGTCGCCTTCCTTGACGAGCCATTTTGCAAGTGTGCCTTCCTCCATCGTCGGGGACAGGGCTGGCATCAGGATTTCGGTGGGCATTTCAGCGCTCCTCAATCAGAGTAATTTGGTCAAAGGGCGCCTTGGGGCGCCCAGTGCCGCGTGCGAGTGTCGCAATCGCAGCCTCGATTTTGTCTTTGTTCTCCGCCATCCAGACATAGGCGGTCTGGTGTGAGGGGCGCGCGCCGATCAACCGCATATCCGCCGCCAGTCGCTCGGGTACAAGCGCCCGCACGATGCGGTTGTCGATGTCAATCTCGACACGGTAGCATTCGGTTGCTGGATCGCGGCCCCTGATCTCCATTACCGGTAGGTCACCTGTTTCACCGCAGCGATCACCTCATCAGTGGTGATCAGCGCCAGCTTTTCGAGGTTCGCCGCATATGGCATCGGAACATCTTTGCCGGTGAGGGTGATGACCGGGGCGTCGAGATAATCGAACGCTTCCTGCATGACGACCGAGCTGATGTAGCTACCAACGGAACCTTGCGGCCAGCCTTCTTCGACGGTCACAAGACGGTTGGTTTTCATCACCGAGTTGATGATCGCGCCAGTATCCATCGGACGGATAGTGCGCAGGTCGATCACCTCGGCGCTAATGCCGTCTTCGGCCAGCTTGTCGGCGGCTTCCAGCGCATATTGCATGCCGATGCCGAAGCTGACGATGGTCACATCCGAGCCTTCGCGCCAGATGCGGGCCTTGCCCAGCGGGATGGTCAGGTCATCCACTTGCGGCACGTCGAAGGACCGGCCGTAGAGGATTTCGTTTTCCAGGAAGACCACGGGGTTCGGGTCGCGGATGGCCGATTTCAGCAAACCTTTGGCATCGGCTGCGGAATAGGGCATCACCACTTTGAGACCTGGCACCTGCATGTACCATGCGGCGTAGTCCTGCGAGTGTTGCGCGGCCACGCGGGCAGCGGCACCGTTAGGGCCACGGAATACGATCGGACAGCCCATCTGACCGCCAGACATATAAAGCGTTTTGGCGGCAGAGTTGATGATCTGGTCAATCGCCTGCATCGCGAAGTTGAAGGTCATGAATTCGACAATCGGTTTCAACCCGCCAAAGGCTGAGCCTACGGCGATACCAGTGAATCCATGCTCGGTGATCGGCGTGTCGATCACACGCTTGGCGCCGAATTCATCCAACAGGCCTTGAGAAATTTTGTATGCGCCCTGATATTCAGCGACCTCTTCGCCCATCAGATAGACGTCTTCGTCGCCACGCATTTCTTCTGCCATTGCATCACGCAAGGATTCGCGGACGGTTTGTTGCGCCATTTCAGCATCCGCGGGCCAGTCAGGCGAAAGATCCACTATCGGAGCAGCGGGAGCGGCAGAAGGAGCGGGGGCCTCAACCGCCGCAGGGGCGGCTTCGGCCACCGCTGCGGATGCGGGCGCAGCCGCGGGCAGAGCGGAGGCGTCTTCGCCTTCCTCAACCAAGATTGCGATGGGGGTGTTGACCTTGACCCCTTCGGTACCCTCGCCGATCAGGATCTTACCGACGATGCCTTCATCGACGGCTTCAAACTCCATCGTGGCTTTGTCGGTTTCGATCTCGGCCATGATATCGCCCGAGGATACGGTGTCGCCTTCCTTGACCAGCCACTTGGCCAATGTGCCCTCTTCCATCGTGGGCGAAAGGGCGGGCATGAGAATTTCGGTTGCCATGTCTTATTCGTCCTCTCAGGCGTAGATATCAGTCCAGAGCTCGTCCAGCGACGGCTCGGGGCTTTCTTTCGAGAATTCGGCGGCCTGATTGACGACCTCTTTGATCTCTTTGTCGATCGCCTTCAGGTCATCCTCGGTCGCGTGTTTGCCGGTCAGCAGCAGTTCGCGCACGTGTTCGATCGGATCGCTTTGTTCGCGGACCTTCTGAACCTCTTCGCGTGTACGGTACTTGGCTGGGTCAGACATCGAGTGGCCACGATAGCGGTAGGTTTTCACCTCGAGGATGTAGGGACCTTTGCCCGCACGGCAGTGGGCGACCGCTTTTTCACCTGCGGCTTTGACGGCCAGAACGTCCATGCCGTTCACCATTTCGCCCGGTATTCCGAAGGCTTGGCCGCGGTGGTAAATATCGGCCGAAGAGGTCGAGCGTGCCTGCGCGGTGCCCATGGCATACTGGTTGTTTTCGATCACGAAAACCACCGGCAGTTCCCACAGGGCCGCCATGTTGAAGGTTTCATAGACCTGACCCTGGTTGGCCGCGCCATCACCGAAATACGTGAAGGTGACGCCGCCGTTCTCTTTATACTTGTCAGCAAACGCCAATCCCGCACCCAGCGGAACCTGTGCGCCAACGATGCCATGGCCGCCATAGAAATGCTTCTCTTTCGAGAACATGTGCATCGAGCCGCCTTTGCCTTTGGACAGCCCGCCTTCGCGACCGGTCAATTCGGCCATTACGCCGCCCGGGTCCATTCCACAGGCCAGCATGTGGCCGTGATCGCGATAGGACGTGATGCGCTTGTCGCCTTCTTTGGCCGCGGCCTCAAGGCCGACAACAACCGCTTCCTGACCGATGTAGAGGTGGCAGAAACCCCCGATCAGACCCATGCCGTAGAGTTGACCTGCCTTTTCCTCGAATCGGCGGATCAGCAGCATCTCGCGGTAATATGTGGTCAGTTCTTCCGCAGAAACATTTGGTTTCTTTGTGGTTTTTCGCGCAGCCATAGTGGCGATCTCCCCCTTTCGGCAAGATAGTTTAGCGTTAAACTATCTCATAGAGCATTTCACACGTTCTGGCGAGTACTAATGTTACGCGAGGGCAGGATACGCGAGTTGCGGCCTGCCACAGCTTATCTTCCGGGCGTTAAGGTAGAGATTCTTAGTCAAAAATTTCGTCAGCGGATGACGATCTCATCCGCGCGGATCATGCCGAGCACTGAGCGGGCCTGTTGATCCAGCAGATCGAGATCCAGATAGGTGTCTGACAGTCGGCGGGTCAGGTTCTCCATCCGCTCGATCTCGGCGTTCAGCTGCGCCAGATCGCGAGACAAAACATCGCGTTCGGCGGCAATCTCGACTCGGCGAAACAGACCGTAATCCCCTTGAACGGCGGCAAAGGTGAAATACACCCCCAGCATGAAGGCGATTGAGAAGAAAATGAAAGCCCCTAAACCGGGCCGATTGGAACGGGACACTGTGTTAACCGCCGTGTGAAATACTGCCTCAGAAACGCACCCTTTTTGGATGTCTCGACGCACTATGTCACAGGTGATTCGGCTTGTGAATCCCCTGAGTAGAAAAAGCTGAGACCTGAGGTTTGAGCGCTTACGGGTCCAGCGCGGCCACACCCGGCAAGGTCTTGCCTTCCATCCATTCAAGGAAGGCACCACCAGCAGTAGAGATATATGAGAAATCCGTTGCCGCGCCCGAGGCGTTCAGTGCGGCCACTGTGTCGCCCCCGCCCGCGACCGAGGTCAGCTTGCCATCGCGGGTTAGTGCTGCGGCCTTCAGCGCCGCCGCATTGGTTGCGGCATCGAACGGGGTCAGCTCAAACGCCCCCAGTGGGCCGTTCCAAATCAGGGTCTGGCTTTTTTCCAGCACTTCGGACACGGCTGATACGCTTTCGGGACCGGCGTCTAGGATCATCGAGTCAGAAGGGCACTGATCAGCGGGCAGCACCTGATGCGGCGCGTTGGCCTCGAACACTTCGGCCACGACGATGTCGCGCGGCAGGACGATCGTGCAGCCAGCGGCTTCGGCCTTGCCGAGGATTTCGGCGGCGGTATCGGTCATGGCGTGCTCGGCCAGTGATTTGCCGACATCGATCCCCTGCGCCAGTAGGAATGTATTCGCCATCCCGCCACCGATGACCAGATAGTCAACCTTCTCGATCAGGTTGCCCAGCAGGTCCAGCTTGGTCGACACTTTGGCGCCCCCGACAACCGCTGTGACAGGCCGCTTGGGTGCGCCCAGGGCGGCTTCAAGCGCGCTCAGTTCCTGCTGCATCAGGCGTCCGGCACAGGCGGGCAGCAGACGGGCCAGCGCCTCAGTCGAGCTGTGGGCGCGGTGCGCGGCCGAGAAGGCATCGTTGCAATAGATGTCGCCCAGCTTTGCCATGCCTTGGGCAAGTGGGACGCTGTTCTTGGTCTCCTCGGCATGGAAGCGGGTGTTTTCCAGCAGCAGAACCTCACCTTCCGTCAGGGCGGAGGCTGCGGTTTCAGCCTCATAGCCTACGCAATCATCTGCAAAGCGCACGGGAACCCCGAAAGCGGATTCAAGTGCTGGCACAAGCTGCTTCAATGACAGCTCGGGTACATGCTGACCACCGGGGCGTCCGAAATGGGCCAGCAAGATGGGTTTACCGCCTGCGGCGAGGATATCGCGCACGGTTGGCACGATCCGTTGAATGCGGGTGTCGTCGGTCACCACGCCATCCGCGACCGGTACGTTGATATCCACGCGTACCAGAACCCGCTTACCGCCAAGATCCATATCGTCCAGAGATTTCCAGCCCATCGCGCTCATCCTTGCCCATTGCATCCAGTTTCAGCGGTTCTTTTCCTGCATTTTGCGTTCAGGTCAATGCGTCACTTGGAATTCGCGCGCCCGCGTCATAGGTATTTGCGCAAGTTTCAAAGACAGGAGGGCCAGATGGCCGAGATCAAAGACCCCGAAAACACGATCATCATTGAGCTGAAAGACGGCAATGTCGTCATCGAATTGCTGCCTGATGTGGCCCCTCAGCACTCGGCCCGCATGAAAGAGCTGGCGCGTGGTGGCGAATATGACAACGTCGCATTTCACCGCGTGATCGACGGGTTCATGGCGCAAACCGGCGACGTGCAGCATGGCGACATGGAAGACGGGTTCAACATTCGTATGGCGGGCACCGGTGGATCGTCGCTGCCGAACGTACCTGCCGAGTTTTCGAAACTGCCCCATGATCGCGGCACGTTGGGTGCGGCACGCTCGGCCAACCCGGATTCGGCAAACTCGCAGTTCTTCATCAACTTCAAGGACAACCATTTCCTGAACGGCCAGTATACCGTTTATGGCCGCGTCATCGACGGGATGGAGCATGTGGACGCGATTGTGCGTGGTGAGCCGCCAGCGAGCCCCGACCGCATGATCAGCGTTAAGGTGGCTGCTGATGCATAAGCTGGCTGCAGTTTTTGCCTTGCTGGCCAGCCCTGCGCTGGCAACCGGGCTTGAGATTGAGATCGAGGGCGAGGGCGCCAATGGCACCGTCACCGTTGATCTGTTCGAGGATATTGCACCCAAGCATGTGGAGCAGATCACCGCTCTGGCCGCTGCTGGTCAGTACGATGGGGTTGTGTTTCACCGTGTGATCGACGGCTTTATGGCGCAGACCGGCGATGTTGAGTTTGGCCGTGTTGGTGGCGACATGCGTCGTGCGGGTACGGGTGGATCGGATCGCCCTGATCTGCCTGCCGAGTTCTCGGATTTCAATTATGACCGGGGCGTCGTGGGTATGGCGCGGGCGCAGGACCCAAACAGCGCGAACTCGCAATTCTTCATTATGTTCGAGCCCGGCCCTTTCCTGAATGGTCAGTACACGGTTGTCGGTCAGGTGACAGACGGGATGGACGTGGTCGATGCGATCAAGCGGGGCGATGGCCCTAATGGCGCAGTGATCGGACAACCGGATGCGATGAAAAAGGTCACTGTGACCGAATAAAAGAAAACCCCGGCGCGCTTCTGCGGGCCGGGGGTTCTTGATGCGGCCGGGTCAATCGTCGTCCGACATCGCCCGCCAGATCAGTGCGCCAATCGCACCGCCGATCAAAGGTGCCGCCCAGAAGAGCCACAGCTGCGCCAGTGCCGGACCATCGGCAAACAACGCCACGCCGGTTGACCGGGCAGGGTTCACCGAGGTGTTGGTCACCGGAATCGAGATCAGGTGGATCAGCGTCAGCCCCAATCCAATCGCTATCGGGGCGAACCCGGCAGGCGCGCCGCTGGACGTCGCGCCGAGAATGATCACGATGAAGAAAGCTGTCATGACGATTTCGATCACCAACGCCGACATCATCGAATAGCCTTCGGGTGATGCCTCGCCATACCCGTTTGAAGCAAACCCCCCGACGCCTTCAAAGCCCGGTGCTCCGCTGACGATCAGATAGAGCACGGCTGCTGCGGCGATCGCTCCGATCACCTGCGCGATCCAGTAGGGGATCAGATCTTTGGCATCGAACCGCCCTCCGATCATCAGCCCAAGACTGACCGCCGGGTTAAAGTGCCCGCCCGATATATGACCGACCGCATAAGCCATGGTCAGCACCGTCAGGCCGAAAGCGAACGAAACGCCCAGCCAGCCGATACCCACATCGGCCACACCTGCAGCCAGCACCGCGCTGCCGCAGCCACCCAGTACCAGCCAGAATGTACCGAAGAATTCGGCCATGAGTTTTGATGACATGAAAAGCCCTCCAGAAATCAATGACTTTAAGGTTAATTCAAAAAACGCTTTTTGTGAAACTGTGGATTGAGGGGAATTTTTGGCCAACGCGCGTCTGAATGAAGTTGTCGCTTTGGAGTAGGCTTAGTCTCGTGTCCCGATGATTGAGAACGTCTGGTCCGAGCCCAAACCGACCTTTAAGTGGCGGGTCATATCGAGTAGGTCAGGTGTTGGTTAGAACCTAGGAGCATGTTTAATGCTATCTCGCACCGCAGCGTTTAGCTTGTTTACCGCTCTGATAGCTTTTTCAGGCACAGCGGTAATTGGCGAAAACAAATGGGAACACGACCCCTTTTCCGACGAGTTCCTTCCTACTTGCGGATCATTAGCCTTGTCGGGTGCAAGTCCTTACTTTGGGAAATCCATCTCCGGCGGTGCGAATGCTTCCCGCTCTAAAGTCGAGATGAAAGAAAGAGGTGAATTTACTTTTTGCAGCCTTTTTGAGATGTATCGTAGCGACATCTCAGACTTTGAAGGGGTTAACCTATCGAAGTATCAGCCGAAGTGGTTAGAAGACCCATATTCAGTTGGCGCTGCATTTAACCTATGGATTGAAGAAAACCGTAGTAGTATTCAGTTGTCCCCGAGCCCAAGTTGCGTCGGCGTTCTAAAAGCTGACGACTCAGTAACCGAAGTGCTGTTCTCTCGGGCAATAACAATTGATGATACAGCTCGAGTCATTGCTGTTGAAATAACTCAATCCCCTATGAGTTATGTTGATCCTGACCAAGGCTACACGATTACTTTGTTTGCATGGGCATCAAACGCGCCCGCGGAATGCGTTGAACGGGAGTAGGTTAAGGTCTGCTTTGTCCGCATTGGAGGCACTACCAGACTTATATGTACAACCTCAAAACAGAAAACGCCGCAGGTGATCCTGCGGCGCTGTCAATTTGTCTTCTCGACAGAGGCCTACTGCTTAACTTCCGCCGCCGGGTTGGCGCCGGATTTGCCGCTGCGGCCCGGGTTCAGCGGGTCGTCCTGACGCTGGACAGACCCTTCGAAATGCGCACCGCTTTCGATGGCGATGGTCTTGTGGATGATGTCGCCTTCGACGCGGGCGGTCGAGGTCAGGCGGACCTTCAGGCCGCGGACGCGGCCCACGATACGGCCGTTGACCACTACGTCATCTGCAGTGACTTCGCCCTTGATGGTGGCAGTCTCGCCGATGGTCAGCAGATGGGCGCGGATGTCGCCTTCGACAGTGCCCTCAACCTGGATATCGCCCGAGGTCTTGATGTTACCGGTGATGTGCAGATCCGAGGATAGCACCGATGCCGGTGGCTTGGGCTTGGGAGGTGTGCTGGCCTTTGTTTCAGCCGGTGCAGGTGTTGCCGGAGTGGCCGGAGCGGCCGGTTTTGCTGCCTCAGTCTCTTTCGACCCGGGTTCGTTGATTTTGCTCTTAGAAAACATTTCTCGCAGCCTTGATGTAAGTCATTGGGTTCATGGGTTTTCCGTTCACGCGCACCTCATAGTGCAGATGCGTGCCGGTCGATCGTCCGGTGGTACCCATATCAGCAATATGGTCCCCGCGCGAGACCCTTTGGCCAACCTTAACGCGAAGATTGCTGTTATGAGCGTAAAGTGTCTCAATCCCGAAGGCGTGTTTGATTTTCACCAGCTTTCCGAAACCGGATTGCCAGCCCGCATGGGTGACAACGCCATCGGCGGTCGCAAAGATATCGGTCCCGCGAGGACCGGCGAAATCCGACCCGTTATGCATGCGCCGGCCGCCGGTTTTGGGGTCGCGGCGGGTTCCGTAGCCACTGGTATAACGGACAGCGGCGCGCACCGGGCTGGCGAAGGGGGCCTTTTCTGCAGCGATGCGATAGAGGTTCAGCTGGTCCATCTGTTCCAGCAGGATATTGGCGCGGATCTGGTCGGGGCTCAGTTCCTCACCGCGGGTGCTGAAGGATAAAGGGGTCAGCGGACCGCCCATACCGCTATATCCGCGCCGAACTTCGTCGAGGATACGATCTGTTGGCATGCCCGCGCTGCGGAACATCTTGTCGAGAGGTTCGACTGAGATCAGCATCGCCTCTTCCAACTGGCGGAAAATCTCGTCGCTGCGCTCCTGCATCAGGCGGATTTCAAGCTCGAGCTCGTCACGCTGGTCCAACGCGCCTTGCGCATCGGCAGCGATCTGGTCGCGCTGCGCCGCGGTCCGGGCCAGGGCATCGGTCATAAATGCCATCTGTTCCGGGTTTGCCGATGCCATCGCATAAGCCGCGTCCGCATCATTGCTGGGTTGCAGTTCGGCCAGTTTGGTCCGCGCGTCTTCGCGCTGCTTCATAGTGGCACGCAGCGTGGTTTGGATCACCTCGATGCCGGTCTCCAGCTCGCGCCGGCGGTTCTCGGATTCCAGCAATTCGGACTGCATGACCGAAATCTGTTCCAGAGCTGCGTTGAACCTGTCATGTGCAGCCAGCGCTTCGGCCGCACGCGCATCGCGCTCTTCCGACAAGATGTTCAGACGTTCTTGATACGTAGCCTGATCGCGCTTGGCCTGTTCCCGGAAATTGCCCGATCCGATGCTGTCCATCAACAGAACTGACGTGGCAATCGCGGTCCAGGCGACCATCACCGACACACCGGCGACTGCAGCGATCTGAGTTTCAGAACTCAGTCGGATGAACCGTGTGTCGTTGTCAGATTTCAGAAAAACACGGCGCTCTGGAAAGTGCCGCTCGAGCAGTGAGTGTAGTTTAATTGCCAGACGTGTCCGCACGCGTCCTACCTCAATTGTCCCCATATCTCGGAGCCGGTCGTGAGTGAGTAGCCGCTCCTTGACGCGATTGCATAAAGCGGTCGAGGCATTCGGGCAAGTTTGTTAACCAATCAAGAGCTATGAACGGAGAATTACCGCACGTGATCGGCGAGAACTTGCCGATAGCGAGCATTTGCTGTCAGTCCGACACAACTCCGGGTGGTGGCAGGTCTTCGGTCAGGGGCCAATAGAAATCTGGCGGCAGTCCGGCCTCGGCCCGTTTCTCTTCGTTAAATGGTGGTTTCAGCGCGCCGTGGAAGTAGCGGCGGACGAGGGCGTGGAATACATCCTTGGGGTCGGCATTCTCGCGCCCGCACAAGAAGTGGAACCATTTCGAGCCATAGGCGACGTGACCAACTTCCTCGGCATAAATCACTTCCAGTGCAGCGACTGCGTCGTCAGCCTTGGCCTTGCGGAAAATGTCGATCATTCCGGGGGTCACGTCCAACCCACGTGCCTCAAGCACCATTGGGACGACGGCAAGACGACCCATAAGATCCTGTGCGGTGTCCTCGGCGGCGCGCCACATGCCTGCATGGGCGGGCAGGGCGCCATAGTGGCTGCCCATCTGTTCGAGGCAGTCGCAGACCATCTCAAAATGGCGCGATTCTTCTTCGGCGCATTTCACCCAATCGTCATAGAAGCCGATGGGCATCGGCACATCCCCGAACCGGGCGATGATGTCCCAGTGTAGATCAACGGCGTTCAACTCTATATGCGCGACAGCGTGCAACAATGCGATGCGGCCGGCCTCTGACCCCGCCCTTCGGCGCGGTACATCACGAGGCGACAACAGTTCGGGCTTTTCAGGTCGCGCAGGGTATAGCGGTGGCTTTGCGGTGCCCACTTCGATCTTGGGCGCGTCGCCCTGCCGGGCTGCGAACCAGGCAGCGGCGTATCGTTTGGACAGGGCGGTTTTCTCGCGACCGACTGATGTGGTCAAAACCTCGGTCGCCATTTCGGTCAGTGTTTTTGACACGCTTGCCCCCTTACGCTGCACTCCGCGCGGGTCATACCCTTGATGCCCGCGCGGGTCGAGAGGGCTAGAGCGCGCGTGCGGCCTCCAGCACTTCGTCCACATGACCCGGCACTTTCACCTTGCGCCAGACGCGGACGATTTTTCCATCCGCATCAATCAGAAAGGTCGAGCGTTCGATGCCCATGGATTTGCGTCCGTACATGTTCTTTTCGACCCAGACGCCATAATCTTCGCACACGCTCTGACCCTCATCGGACAAAAGCGGCGTCGTCAGGCCGTGCTTGGCGACAAATTTGTCATGCTTCGCCACGGTATCGCGCGAGATGCCGAAAACGTTAGCACCCGCATCCGCAAAGGCTTGTAGTTGTTCCGAGAAACCGATGGATTCCTTGGTGCAGCCCGGCGTATCATCGCGGGGATAGAAAAACAGAACGACCGCGCGGCCACGCTGTTCCGACAGGGTCACCTCGCCGCCGCCGTCGCGAGGCAGTGTAAAGTCGGGTGCGATGTCTGAGACTTCGGGCATATTCAAACTCCGGCTGAGAAATTAACGGTTGCCGCATATCATAGGGCTCCGTTGACAGGTTGAAAGGCGTGAGACGCAAATTGGTCCAGCAAGAACAGCAGGATGACACGAAGGCGGATAAGAAACCCCGCCGTCGGTCGCGGCGTCGGACCGCAGGCCTGTGGACATTGCGCGGTGTCTTCATCCTTGGATTTCTGGCACTGGTCACCGGCTTTATGGTTGTCGGCCAGCGCATGCACGCGCCGGATTGGTTGCGCGACCGGGTCGAGGCGCGCCTTGATCAGACATTGGGTGGCGTCAAAGTTCGGTTCGGCGATGTCAGTTTCATCATTCATGAAGGCTGGCGTCCGCGACTGCGACTGACTGATGTTCGTATCAGCGATGCGGACGGACGGCAGATTGCCGAAGTGTCCGACCTGCGGGCCAGCCTGTCGATGCGCCCGCTGTTGCGCGGGCATGTGCGCCCGAAGCGGATCATATTGCAAGGCGCGCAGATTGCACTGACACGGGGTGTCGATGGAGCGCTGTCGCTGACCGTCGGTGCCGGAAGTGCGCCGGTCGGTCAGGCCCGGAACCTGGCGCAGCTGATTGAATCATCGGACGAGGTGTTCCAGGCACCTATTTTGTCAGCCCTGACCTCGGTCGAACTGGATGCAATTACGCTGGACTATCAGGACCTGCGGTTGGGCCGGTCCTGGGTGCTGGACGGCGGGCGTATTCAGGCCAACCGCAGCGCGGGTGAGATTCGTCTGGCCACCAGTTTCTCGGTGCTGGCCGGTCGCGATTATGTCAGCACGATCGAGGCCAACTATACCAGTTTGCTGGGCAGTCCCGCTGCGCAGTTCGGCATCTCGATCACCGATCTTCCCGCCGAGGATATCGCAGGCCACAGCCCGGCGCTGGCATGGATGCAGGTACTTCGCACACCGATCTCGGGTGCTTTGAGGGGTGGCATTGATACTGAGGGCGCGCTGGGGCCGGTCTTTGCCACGTTAAATCTGGGTGCAGGTGCCGTGCAGCCCACGCCTGAAACAACACCGATCAAATTCGACGCGGCGCGGACGTATTTTACCTACGACCCGAAACAACAGGCGCTGGATTTCAATGAAGTCTCGATCCAGTCTGCCTGGGGTACGGTGCAGGCAGATGGCAAGGCCTTTCTACATGGGGTCAAAGCTGGCGGGTTGGACAGTATGTCGGGGCAGTTCCGCCTCAGCGGGATTGAGATCAACCCGGCCAATCTGTTCCCCGAAGCACTGAATCTGACGCGGGCCGATGTTGATTTCCAGATGAAACTTGCGCCGTTCCGTATACAGCTGGGGCAAATGACGGTTGAAGACGGTGCACATCGCGCACGGCTCAGCGGGTCTCTGGCTGGTTTGACCGACGGCTGGGTCGCAGCCATTGATGCACAGATTGATCGGATGAGCTCTGATCAGCTGTTGAACTACTGGCCCGAACGACTTGCACCGAAACCGCGCCTTTGGGTCACCGATAACCTCTATCACGGAGAAATGTCCGATCTGGATTTCGCCCTGCGTCTACGGCCCGGCGAAAAGCCGGACATCTATGCGGATTTCGAATTCGACGAGACCGAGATTCGGTTCGCCAAGACGTTGCCAACTATCCAAGACGCGCAGGGGCAGGCCAGCCTGCTCAACCGGCGCTTTACCGTCTCGGCGCAAAAGGGGATTGTGATCGCGGATGAAGGAGGTACCGTTGATGCCTCGGGCACCTCGTTCATCATCCCCGATACCGGCATCAAAAAAACCACCCCGGCCATTGCGCGGATTAAGGCCAGCGGCAGTGTAACCGCAGCCATGTCATTGCTGGACCGGCCGCCGCTGCAACTGCTGACCAAGGCCAATCTGCCGGTGGATCTGGCCAACGGTCAGGTCAGTCTGAGTGGAACGCTTTCCTTGCCGCTGATCAAGGGCCTGAAGCTGGAAGATACCAGGTTCCATTTCATTGGCGAGTTGTCGAATTTGGACAGCAGCAAGCTGGTACCCGGATTTGAAGTCAGCGCAGACCGATTGGACCTGAGCGGCGACCAGACGCAAGTGGCCATCCAGGGCGAGGGGCTGTTTGGCGTCGTACCGGTTGAAGCGCTTTGGCGGCAGCCGATCGGAGGCGAAACCCCGCGGCAAAGCGAACTGACAGGTCAAATCGAACTCTCCCCGCGTTTGATGGAACAAATCAATGCCGGACTGCCGCGCGGCATGTTGACCGGAGAGGGGATCGCCGATTTCAGCCTGAGTCTTGGTGCGGGTGAGCCCCCGCGCTTGTCCGCACAATCCGATCTGGTTGGTGTCGCGCTGGCGATCCCTGAGCTTGGATGGCGCAAATCAGCCAGCACTGGCGGCTCTCTGACTGCCGAGGCCACGCTGGGCGCTCAGCTAAGTGTCGATTCCCTTCGGATCAACGCTGCTGGTCTGCGGACAACTGCAGCGATCTCGTTCCGGGATGGCGGGTTCGAAAGGGTACGGTTCAGCACGTTCGAACTGGGCGACTGGCTTGCAGTTCCGGCGGAATTGATTGGGCGTGGTGCCGCGCTGCCAGATATCCGTGTGTTGGGCGGCGTGCTTGATCTGGGAAAATCCACCATCGGTGAGGGAGGTAGCAGCGGTGGTGCTGCCGGGCCCGGGCCAAAGCTGGATGTGAAGCTGGACCGACTACAAGTCACTGAATCCGTTGCGTTGACCGGGTTGACTGGCTCGTTTCAAACCACTGGCGGATTGACCGGCAGCTTTGCGTCGCAAGTCAATGGCGGTGCAGCGATCCGCGGTCAGGTCACCCCGCGCGCGTCCCGATCTGCGGTTGGTCTAACCTCGGACGATGCAGGGGCGGTTCTGAGATCAGCGGGGGTTCTGACGCAGGCACGCGGTGGAACAATGCAATTGCAACTGGATCCGATCGCAGAGCCTGGAAATTATGACGTCGACCTGAAAATCAAAAATACGCGGATCACGGACGCCCCGGCCATGGCAGCGATATTGAACGCGATCAGTCTAGTGGGGTTGCTGGATGAAATGGCGGGGCAAGGTATTTTCTTCGCAGCCATCGACAGCAAAATGCGTATCACTCCGACCGAGGTGAAGGTGCTGAGCGGTAGTGCCGTAGGTCCATCAATGGGGCTGTCCTTTGATGGTACGGTCGACACTGTAGCCGGGATGCTGAACCTGCGCGGCGCGATTTCACCGATCTATCTGGTCAATGCTATTGGCAGCGTTCTGACCAAAAAGGGGGAAGGCATCTTTGCCTTCAACTACACGCTGTCCGGACCGCTGTCCGACCCGCAGGTTTCGGTCAATCCGCTGTCGGGACTCGCGCCCCTGTTCCTGCGCAACCTGTTGCGCGAGCCTGCGCCAACGGTCTCGGATGGCCCGAATGCCACACCGGACCGATCCGGCGAACCCAATCCCGCCTTCCAGACACGGGGTGAGGATCGCTGATCTGAGCTGTGGCCGAATCTGTCGGGCCGATGTATGGCGCGGCCATGAAACTTAGCGACTTTGACTTCCACCTGCCCGAACACCTGATTGCCACGCGTCCCGCCAGCCCGCGCTCGTCCGCGCGACTGCTGCTTGCGCAGGGTGATGCTGTTCAGGACCGGCACGTGTTCGATCTGCCGGACATATTGCAGCCCGGGGACCGTCTGGTGCTGAACGACACCCGCGTCATTCCCGCTCGCCTCAGCGGTCGCCGCCACCGTGACAGCGCGCAAGGGCCGGTATCTGCCGCGATTGAGGCGACGTTGCTGGACCCGCAATCTGATGGTTGTTGGGCCGCGCTGATCAAGCCGCTTAAGAAGATCAAACCGGGCGAAGAGATCGTGTTCTCAGACGATCTGAGCGCAACCCTGGACCGAGTTGCCGATGGCCAAGCCTATCTGCGCTTCAACCTGACCGGAGAGGATTTCGATCAAGCGTTGGAGCAGGCCGGCGCGATGCCGTTGCCTCCCTACATCGCAGCGAAACGTGCAGCGGATGAACAGGACAAGACCGACTACCAAACTGTGTGGGCGCGAAATTCCGGAGCCGTAGCGGCCCCAACCGCGTCCTTGCATTTTGATGATGCGCTTTTGCAGGCGCTATCGGAGCGCGGTGTCGAGTTCACGCATGTCACGCTGCATGTGGGGGCAGGCACATTTCTGCCGGTCAAAGTGGAAGACGTGACCACCCACAAGATGCACGCCGAATGGGGACGGGTCAGCGCGCAGGCCGCTGCCGAGATTGCGGCAACCAAAGAAGCGGGCGGGCGCGTTATCCCGGTGGGCACAACCGCCCTTCGACTGATCGAAAGCGCGGCACGCAGCGGGCGGATCGCGCCGTGGGAAGGCGAGACCGATATCTTCATATACCCAGGTTTTGAATTTCACGTCACTGATGCGCTGATGACCAATTTCCACCTGCCGAAATCCACATTGCTGATGCTTGTTTCGGCGTTGATTGGGCAGGATCGGGTCAAGTCGGTCTATGACCACGCTATCGCAGAAGAGTATCGCTTTTTCTCATACGGCGACGCGTCTCTGCTGATACCATAGTCGTATCTTGGCCATCTGCGCCCTTACAATGTCGTAGACAAGCGCGACGTGCTTCGTCATTGACGGCAAAGCGGACAAAACACACCGGCAATTTTGGATAGGCAGAATGCTTCAGGTTCTTTCCAGCGCTTGGGCGCTTCTTCTGGGAATGGGGTTGCTGATGGTCGGCAATGGCCTGCAGGGCACGTTGCTGGGGGTGCGTGGAGAAATCGAGGGATTCTCGACCTTAGAGATGTCCTTTGTGATGTCGGCCTATTTCCTTGGGTTCCTTGGCGGCTCGCGTCTGGCACCTGAAATGATCCGCCGCGTCGGGCACGTGCGCGTGTTTGCGGCGCTGGCCTCGTTCATCTCGGCTGTCATGATCATGTATCCGATGCTGACCGATCCAATTGCATGGTCGATTGGCCGCGTGATTATCGGGTTCTGTTTTTCGGGCGTGTATGTGACCGCGGAAAGCTGGCTGAACAATGCCGCAAACAACGAGAACCGAGGGCAGGCGCTGTCGCTTTATATGATGGTGCAGATGACAGGTGTGGTGAGCGCCCAGGCCTTATTGCTGGTCGGCGACCCGGCAGGATATGAGACCTTTGTCATCGCTTCTATACTGGTTTCGATCTCATTTGCGCCTATTCTGCTGTCCATTTCTCCGACCCCGGCGTTCGATACCACCAAACCGATGACATTGCGCCAGCTGATGGAAACATCGCCGCTGGGCTGCGTCGGCATGTTCTTGCTTGGCGGGATATTTTCAGCGCAATTCGGGATGAGCGCCGTTTATGGCGCTCAGGTTGGATTGAGTCTGGTCGAGATTTCGACCTTCGTAGCGGTGTTTTACATCGGCGCCGTAGTCCTGCAATATCCGTTGGGCTGGATGTCCGACAGAATGGACCGCCGTCTGCTGATCATGCTGGTGGCCGCTGTTGGTGGGGTAGGCGCCGTGATAGGCATGATACTGGGCGTCACTTTCACCATGCTTCTCGTAGCTGCCTTTATCATCGGCGGCATGACAAGCCCGCTCTATTCTCTGTTGATCGCGTATACCAATGACTACTTGGAGTATGACGATATGTCGGCGGCTTCGGGCGGTCTGGTTTTTATTAACGGCTTGGGCGCAATCGCAGGTCCAATTATCACCGGTTGGCTAATGGGGGCTGGCGTGCTCGGCCCACAAGGCTTTTTCCTGTTCATCGCGGCGCTGATGTTCATCATGGCCGCCTATGCGGCCTATCGTATGACCCAGCGCGTTTACAAACCCGTGGATGAAACCGGATCGATTGCCCCGATCTACCCGACATCTTCGCCCGTTGCCCTGGAAGTTGCGCAAGAGGTCGCCATTGAAGCAGCCCAGGACGAGCAGGATACGCAAGAACCCGCCTGAGCGCCGGAAATGTGACTTTTGTGTTGCAATATGTTACTGTCACAAATCTGTAAAAGTGATTTTAATGACGTTACGTCCTGGGGAGGGCAATTACGGAGTCTAGGGCAATGGTAGGTCCTGAAGAAGTATTGAGTTTTTGGTTAGATGAGGTTGGCCCCGAGGGGTGGTACCTGCAGGATGAAGCGCTGGATGCGCGGATCCGGGATAAATTTCTTTCAACATGGGAAGCCGCGTGTGAGGGTAAATTCTCGCTTTGGCTGACCTATCCCAGCGGTTCGCTGGCCTATATTATTCTTATGGATCAGTTGCCTCGCAACATGTTCCGAGGTAGCAAACAGGCCTTTGCATCGGATCGCGCGGCACTGGCTGCAGCGAAATGCGCGGTCGACAAAGGCTGGGATCTTAAGATCGACGAACCGGCGCGGCAGTTCTTTTATTTGCCGATGATGCATTCGGAAAATCTGTGCGATCAGGAGCGCTGTGTGCGCCTTATGATCGAACGGATGCCGGAAGGCGGCGAGAGCAATCTGCTTCATGCGCGCGCTCATCGTGAGGTGATCCGCAAGTTCGGTCGTTTCCCGTATCGAAACGATGCGCTGGAACGCGCGACCACTGAACACGAAGCCGCATATGTCAGTAATGGCGGATATGGTTCGACTGTGCGCGAGTTGCAGGCCGCGACCTAGGTCGCGGGCTCACAGCCTTTTAGGATCAGAAGGAGGTCGGTAACAGTGTCGGCGGATGTCGTGATGGCATAGTCGATCAAGTCTTCTGGTTTTTCGACCAGGCCCGCCAATCGGGCCTGAGTGTCTTCCAGCTTCCCCTCCAGATCACCCAAACGTCGCAATGCCGCATTCAACTGTTGGCGCGTAACCGCATCGAGTTGCGTGCCCTGACTGCTAAGGGTAGCAAGATCGCTGCGCAACGCGGCCAGTTCCCCACGAATTCCCTGCGCCTGATCTCGTAGCGGCGCCACGACCTGCAGGTTCTCAGCAAACCCGACCCGGATCTGATCGACAGACTGCGCAAGTTTCCACCCCAGAAACAGGCATAAAGCCAACAATATCAATGTCGCGTTCAAAAGAGCGAGCAGTAAATCTTTGAGCGTTTTAGCCATGATACGCCTTTCGAAAATCGGGAAGGTCAAAAACTGGTAGTGCATATTCGTCAGTTCTAGCCTTTGCGGTAACGTGGGTATAGGCTGAATTCAGCTCCAAATACCTGATTTGACCCCGCGTCACATATGTCGCGGGCTCTGATGTTGATGCGTTGTAAAAAATAGTTTAACGGTAAACTAGTTTTTGAACTGACCTGTGCCGAGAGGGAAACATGGCTGCACAATCTTATGATCTGATCGTAATCGGGGCTGGCCCCGGTGGCTATGTGGCCGCTATTCGCGCGGCGCAACTGGGCCTGAAGACAGCTGTTGTCGAGCGCGAGCATCTGGGTGGTATCTGCCTGAACTGGGGCTGTATCCCGACAAAGGCACTACTGCGGTCATCGGAAGTGTTCCACCTGATGGAGCGAGCCAAGGATTTTGGCTTGAAAGCAGACAAGGTCGGCTACGATCTGGATGCGGTTGTGAAGCGCTCGCGCGGTGTTGCCGCGCAGTTGTCCGGCGGTATAGGTCATCTGCTGAAAAAGAACAAAGTCGCTGTTGTCATGGGTGAGGCATCGATCCCCGCCAAGGGCAAGGTCAGCGTCAAAACAGACAAAGGCACGGAAGACCTAACCGCGAAGAATATCGTTCTGGCCACCGGTGCCCGGGCGCGCGAACTGCCGGGCCTTGAAGCGGATGGCGATCTGGTCTGGACGTACAAACACGCGCTGCAACCGCCGCGGATGCCCAAGAAACTGCTGGTCATCGGCTCGGGTGCGATCGGGATCGAATTCGCCAGCTTCTATAACACTTTGGGCGCGGACACGACCGTGGTCGAGGTGATGGATCGAGTGCTGCCTGTAGAAGATGCCGAGATCAGTGCATTTGCCAAGAAGGCTTTCACCAAGCAGGGCATGACCATCATGGAAAAGGCGATGGTTAAACAATTGGACCGCGCCAAGGGCAAGGTGACTGCGCATATCGAGGTGAAAGGCAAGGTTGAGAAACACGATTTTGACACGGTGATCTCGGCCGTGGGCATCGTCGGCAATGTGGAAAACCTCGGGCTTGAAGCCTTGGGTGTGAAGATCGACCGCACGCACGTGGTCACCGATGAATACTGCCGCACTGGGGTAGACGGGCTTTACGCTATAGGTGATATCGCCGGGGCGCCCTGGCTGGCACACAAAGCCAGCCACGAAGGCGTGATGGTAGCTGAGCTGATCGCGGGCAAACACGCACATCCGGTGAAGCCTGAAAGCATCGCGGGCTGCACCTATTGCCAGCCTCAGGTCGCTTCGGTTGGGTATAGCGAAGCCAAGGCCAAAGAGCTGGGCTATGAGATCAAGGTCGGACGCTTCCCGTTCATCGGCAACGGCAAGGCCATCGCGCTTGGTGAGCCCGAGGGACTGATCAAGACCGTCTTCGATGCCAAGACTGGGGAACTGCTAGGTGCACACATGATCGGTGCCGAAGTCACAGAGCTTATTCAGGGCTATGTGGTCGGTCGCCAGTTGGAAACCACTGAAGAAGACCTGATGAATACCGTCTTCCCGCATCCGACGCTGTCTGAAATGATGCATGAAAGCGTGCTGGATGCCTATGGACGCGTGATCCACATGTAAGGACAGGGGGCTCTGTCCCCCGCCGCGGCAAGCCGCGACTCCCCGAGATATTTATAGCCAGATGAAGCAGGGGATCCGTACTTCATCTGGCCGAAAATACCTCGGAGCGCGAGGCAGAGCCTCGCAAAGTATCGTCATTTATTTATTGCTTCCAATATACGGGCCCACGAGCGGATGCCTTTGTGGAAGCTTTTGACGTCGTATTTCTCGTTCGGCGAGTGGATGGCATCATCGTCATTGGCATACCCAACCAGCATCGAATCCAGCCCCAACACTGTATTGAAATATCCAACCACCGGGATTGATCCGCCCATCCCGGTGAAAACGGCCTCGCGATTCCACTCGTCCGAAAGTGCTCCGCGGGCCGCTTCGAATTCTGGGCGGCTAAGGTTCATCACCGAAGCAGGCGAGCCTTCGAGATCACTGTCCCAGACCACTTTAGCATCCGTAGACAGGCGCTCTTCGACATGTTTGCGGATCCTTTTGCGGAGCGCGTCCGGGTCCATGTCGCCGACCAGGCGGCAGGTGATCTTGCAATGTGCCTCGGACGGGATAACGGTTTTGGAGCCCGCGCCGTTGTAACCTCCCCAAAGGCCATTCACTTCGAGCGTGGGTCGCGCCCATTGTTGTTCCAGCGTGGAATAGCCTGTTTCACCGTGCGGCTCGGTATAGCCAACCGAATTCAGGTATTCCGCTTCATCGAACCCGCAATTCTCCCATTGGCGCAACTGCTCGGCCGGGACTTCGTGTACGCCTTCGTAAAAACCTTCGACTGCGACGCGGCCGGTTTCTTCATCATAGAAGGATGCGACGATGCGCGACAGTTCTCGCAGCGGGTTCAGACCCGGCCCGCCATAGTGGCCCGAATGCAGGTCGATGCGGGGACCGATGATTGTGAATTCATCCTTGAGCATGCCGCGCAATTGCGACGCTATCGAAGGCACCCCCCGCGACACCATCGAAGTATCACAGACCAGCGCGAGATCGGCCTGAAGCTCGGATTTGTTTGCTTTGAGAAATGGCACGAGTGAGGGCGACCCGGATTCTTCCTCACCTTCGAAGAAAAACGTGATGCGGCAGGGCAGGGTGCCATGCACTGCTTTCCAGGCGCGGCAGGCCTCGACGAAGGTCATCAGTTGGCCTTTGTCGTCAGAAGCGCCGCGCCCGCGTATCACCTGTCCGTGTGGAGTGTCTTCCAAAGCCGGATCGAAAGGATCGCGTGTCCACAGCTCCAGCGGATCGACAGGTTGCACATCATAGTGCCCATAGAACAGAACATGCGGCCCACCGCTGTCCTCACCGACATGGCCAACGACCATGGGATGTCCCGGAGTTTCGCGCTTTTCGGCTGCAATACCGATACTTTTCAGATCCGCCACCAGCCAATCGGCAGCCTGGTCGACTTGGTCCTTGAAGGCCGGGTCAGTCGAGATGGAGGGAATGCGCAGAAACTCCATCAGGCGGTCGATGGAGGTGGTCAGATCGGCGTCGATCCGGCTCAGTACAGCGTCAAGCGACATAGGGGTCTCCTGGGAAGGTCTTGAAATTGGACAGAGCCTATCAGCATGGGCGGTACCGTCCAGCAGGTTTCTGTGCTGGATCTGGGGGAAAGGCCTGCGGCGTTTCCTCGCGTCTTGTGGTCGTAACTTTGCTTGTCGGTTTAGGCGTTTGGCGTTATTTGATGCAAATCAAAGTTGGGTTCGGCTGTTCGGCTGTAGGCCAGTTGGACAGATGAACGCGACGCCATACTTCCAGCCCGGCTTGTGAAGTGGCGAAAAAAGTCGCCCGGGGCTATAATAACCGGGCATCCAAGGAGGGTCCGTTGGACTATACTGCTCAGCTCGATACAGCGATTGCCAGGCTGCATGACGAAGGACGTTATCGGACCTTTATCGATATTGAACGCCGGAACGGTCATTTTCCGCATGCGGTACGGACTTGTCCCGATGGTTCGCAGCAGAACATCACCGTTTGGTGTGGCAATGATTATTTGGGCATGGGTCAGAATCCTGTTGTTCTGGAGGCCATGCACGAGGCGGTGGAGGCCGCAGGCGCAGGCTCGGGCGGGACGCGCAACATTTCAGGCACGACAGTCTATCACAAACGGCTGGAAGCTGAATTGGCGGACTTGCACGGCAAAGAAGCCGCACTGCTATTCACCAGTGCCTATATCGCCAATGACGCGACACTCAGCACTCTGCCAAAATTGTTCCCCGGCCTGATTATATATTCCGATGCACTGAACCATGCGTCGATGATCGAAGGCGTGCGCCGCAACGGGGGGCCAAACGCATCTTCCGCCACAATGACGTGGCACATCTGCGTGAGTTGCTTGAGGCTGATGACCCTGCAGCCCCCAAGCTGATCGCGTTTGAGTCGGTCTATTCGATGGATGGCGATTTCGGACCCATTGAAGAGATTTGCGATCTGGCCGATGAATTCGGTGCTTTGACCTATATTGATGAGGTTCACGCGGTTGGCATGTACGGCCCCCGCGGCGGGGGCGTAACCGAGCGTGATCGGTTGGCGCATCGCATTGACATCATCAACGGAACGCTTGCCAAAGCCTACGGTGTCATGGGCGGCTACATCGCGGCGAGTGCCAAGATGTGTGACGCCATCCGGTCCTATGCGCCGGGCTTTATCTTCACTACCTCGCTGCCACCTGCGGTTGCGGCAGGGGCGGCAGCCTCGGTGGCCTATCTCAAGCGCGCGCCTGAACTGCGCGAGCAGCACCAGACCCAGGCCAGCATTCTTAAGCTGAGGCTGAAAGGACTTGGCATGCCTCTGATTGATCACGGCAGCCACATTGTGCCGGTGATCGTTGGTAACCCCGTCCACACCAAGAAGTTGAGCGATATGCTGCTGGATGACTATGGTATCTATGTGCAGCCAATCAATTTCCCGACCGTTCCGCGCGGCACCGAACGTCTGCGGTTTACGCCATCTCCGGTGCATGGACCCGACGAAATGAACCGTCTGGTGCAGGCGATGGACGAACTTTGGTCACATTGTGCGCTAAATCGCGCCGAACTTGCTGGATAACCTCACGCTAAAGTGTGCAACGAGTTTGCTGCGTGTTAAGCTTACGCTAACAAAAGAAGCGGACGAATCGTTATAGGGGCGATTCGACGTTTGCGCGTAACACGCGACAGGCAAAGATGGGGCAGCAGGAATGATTGGGCGCAGATCACAGCGCGATTCCGAAGAAGACATGGACGTCAGACCCAAGGGTTTTGATGACTATGAGGTACGGCTTGGCGATGTCATGCGCGGCGAACGTGCAACGATGGGCAAGTCGCTTCTGGATGTGCAGCGTGAACTGCGAATCAAAGCCAACTACATCGCCGCCATCGAAAATGCAGATCCCGATGCCTTTGACACACCCGGCTTCATCGCCGGGTATGTGCGTTCATATGCCCGCTATCTGGGCATGAACCCCGATGAGACTTTTGCGACCTTCTGTCAGGAAAGCGGTTTCGAGGTTGCGCATGGCATGTCGGCCGAGGCGTCGGTGGTCAAAAAGGCGCAAGGTGGTTTGCCCTCACGCGGGCCGATGGGACGTGATCCGTTTGTCTCGCCCAATACGCCTTATATTCCGGGCCGCGAATCCGTAGTCAGCCAGATTGAACCGCGTGCTATTGGATCGACGCTGGTGCTGTTGGCCGTCATTGGCGGCATCGGTTATGGGGGCTGGTCGGTTCTGAACCGCATTCAGCAGGTGCAGGTCAGCCCGGTTGAGCAGGCCCCCGTCGTGCTTACAGACCTTGACCCGCTGGATGCCGCGCAGGCCCGGCCCGAGGCAACGGAACTGGCCAGCGCCGAGGTGCCAAGCTCTGAAGCGCTGGATCGTCTGTATCGTCCGCAGGCACTTGATGTGCCGGTGCTGGTGGCGCGCGATGCGCCGATTTCCACCCTTGATCCGCGCAATGTCGGAACGTTCCGCGCGCCTGAACCTCCGCAAATCAAAGTGACCGAAGTTCATACGGTTGAACGCCCGGCCTTGCCTCAAGTGGTTGAAAAGCTGGATACGACGCTGAAGATCGTGGCCGTGAACCCTGCTTGGATGCGTGTCACTGCAGCCGATGGCAGCGTGATTTTCGAAGGAACTCTGGGCACCGTTGAGCAGGGCAGCACGTTTGAAGTGCCGCTCACCGAGGAACCCCCGCAACTGCGAGCAGGAGCCGCGGGGTCGGTCTATTTCTCGATGAATGGCGAACACTTTGGTCCTGTGGGCGCGCCGGGTACGGTGGCCAAAGGTGTTGTTCTGTCAAAGGATGCCGTTGCAGAAACCTTCGCAGTTGCCGATCTTGAGGCCGATCAGAACAGCGCACTCAAGCAACTGGTGGCCGAGTTGCAGACCGAGGCGGCAGAAGCGCCCGCCGAGTGATCTTGGCATTGCTCCCCAAGGGATGGCGAACTATCTAAGGGTCAATTCAGGCTGATCCGGATCGATCCTCATGTCGCTCAATCACGTGCGCCCTTGGCGCAATATCTATCGCCGCAAATCCCGCCAGATCATGGTTGGCAATGTGCCCGTCGGAGGTGACGCACCGATTGCCGTGCAGACCATGACCAACACGCTGACCACCGATGTGGCTGCGACCGTGGCACAGGTGCAGGCGGCAGCAGAGGCGGGGGCGGATATCGTGCGGGTCTCGGTCCCGGATGAGGCCTCGTCAAAAGCGCTGAAAGAGATCGTGCGCGAAAGCCCTGTTCCTATCGTGGCTGATATTCATTTCCACTACCGTCGCGGAATCGAATCCGCCGAGGCCGGTGCGGCCTGTCTGCGGATCAATCCGGGCAATATCGGCGATGAAAAACGGGTGAAAGAGGTCATCAAAGCCGCGCGAGACCACAATTGCTCGATCCGGATCGGGGTGAACGCAGGGAGCCTGGAAAAGCACCTGCTTGAGAAATACGGCGAGCCGTGCCCCGAAGCGATGGTCGAGAGCGGGTTGGAGCATATCCGTATTCTCGAAGACAACGACTTTCACAATTTCAAGATCAGTGTGAAGGCCAGCGACGTATTCCTGTCAGCCGCGGCTTATCAGGGCATTGCCGAGGCGACGGATGCGCCCATCCATCTGGGCATCACCGAGGCCGGAGGGCTGGTCAGCGGCACCATCAAATCGGCCATCGGTCTGGGCAATCTGCTGTGGATGGGCATTGGCGACACGATCCGCGTCAGCCTGTCTGCTGATCCGGTGGAAGAGGTCAAGGTCGGCTATGAGATCCTGAAATCTCTGGGCCTGCGCCATCGCGGCGTGAACATCATCTCATGCCCCTCCTGCGCGCGACAGGGTTTTGACGTAATCAAAACGGTTGAGGCGTTGGAGCATCGCTTGGAACACATCAAGACACCCATGAGCCTGTCGATCATCGGCTGTGTCGTGAACGGTCCGGGTGAGGCGCTGATGACCGATGTCGGTTTCACCGGTGGCGGGGCAGGCTCGGGCATGGTCTATCTGGCAGGCAAAGCCAGCCACAAGATGTCAAACGACCAGATGATTGATCACATCGTTGAAGAGGTCGAAAAGAAGGCAGCAGAGCTGGATGCGGCAGCTGAAGCTGCTGAGTAACAAGGCCTATGCAACAGGCATTTGCTGTGTTGCGCAGTGAATGCCGCCGCCCAGCTCGCCCAATACGTCGACATTCAATGCAATGTTCTCGCGCCCGGGGTAGTGACGAGCTAGGGCCATCTGTGCAATCTCATCGGTTTCGCGGTCTCCGAACTGGGCCATCACGATGCCGCCATTACAAACATAGTAATTCGCATAAGACGCCACGAATTCGGGATCGTTAACTCGGCGCCTATTGGGTTCAGGGATCACCTCAACCTGCAATCCTTCGGCGACGAGACGGTCATGAGTATCAAGGGCCGCGACATGAAACGGATCATCCATATCCGGCTCGTCTGGCAGGTTGATCAAAACGCGCCCAGGGCCGGTGAAGCGCGCCAGACTGTCGATGTGGTAATCGGTGATATCCTCGCCCCAGACCCCATCGGACCAGACCATGCGGTCGGCCCCATATGCAGCCAGTAATCGAGATTCAATTTCATTGCGTGACAGGTCTGGATTGCGGTTCTCATTCACCCATGAGCTTTCATGGGCCATGATCAACCCATGACCGTCTTGTTCTACACCGCCGGCCTCGCCTTTCAAGCCGGTCGGAAGCAGGGGCAGACCGAGATGGTCGGCAACCTTGGCAGCGATCCGCGCATCGTGTTTGTGCACCTGTTTCCGACCCCAGCCGTTGAACTGGATATGAGTGACCGCAATCCCGCCTCGATTGTCGATCACGAAGATTGGACCCGCGTCGCGGCACCACAAATCTTCGGTTGGAACATCCCAGAGCTCGACTGATGAGGATAGTTTTTGACGCGCATCCGCATGGTGCTTTGCCGCCGCAAGCATTGTCACGGGTTCAAAGGCGGAAATGGCGTTCGCGATTTCCGCGATGGTTTGTTGCACCATATCCAGAAAGATCTGGTCACGGTAAACTTTGCGGCTGACCGGCCATTGCATAAATGTGCGTTCGTGGGGCGCTTCTTCCGCCGGTACAAAGAAGTTTGAGGTGCGCTGAGCGAGGGCTTGCTTAGACAGGCCCATAAAACTCAGCGCACCTCCAGTGAGTAAGAGGTTCCGTCGATCCATGCTGGAAACCCACAGTGATGACTTAACCCTGTTCTGCCCGAACACCATTTGCGATCTGGAGCATTTGGTCTGCGGGCAGGTACCCGCGCATCATTTCGGTGCCCAGAACAAAGGACGGTGTGCCTGAAATCCGCAGCTTTTGCGCCAGATCGCGGGTTTTTGCGATTTCTTCGGTGACCTCATCGCTGTTCATTGCCGCGATGATCGCGTCGCTGTCCAGACCCAGCCCATCTGAAATCCGGCGCAGGGTCACCTCGGAGGGCTCGCCGCTGAATTCCAGCAGAGCGTCATGGACCTGCTTATAGGCATCGTCTCCGGCCACCTGTTTTGTTGCGATGGCAAAGCGGGATGACGCTACAGAGGCATCGCCCAGGATCGGCAATTCCTTAATCACAAGACGGATATTGCCGTCCTCGGCCAGCAGGGTGGCCACTTCGGGCACGGCGCGTCGACAGTAACCGCAACGGTAGTCCATGAACTCGACCAGAGTAATATCGCCGTCCGGATTGCCACCGACCCAGCTGTAACCGTCATTAAAAAGCTCGTCAGCGTTGGCCGCGACAAGCTCCTTGTCAGCCTGAGCCTCGGCAACGGCATTGCGTTCCTCAAGGATGTTGATCGCCTCGAGGATCACTTCGGGGTTTTCCAGAAGGTATTCGCGCACCTGTGCGCCAAACTCGGCCTTCTCGGCGTCGCTCATCGCGTTCAATTCCAGCGCCTGCGCAGGACCAGTGATCAGGGAAAGACCCAATAGGGCCGGTGCAGCATGTCTCAGGATCATTTCCGTTTCCTCTTTTTCTTCTTCTTTGCGCGCTCCGAGGCAATCAACACATCCTGTGCCCTTTGCCAACCCGGAGAGCCTTCGGGGAGCTGTGCAACAGCCCGTTTAGCATGTATGCCCGCATCATCAAGTCGGCCCTGCAGCGCATAGCGTTCTGCAGTCACCGCAGACGCCATTCCGTTGTTGCCCACCTGCGAATAGGCAGAACCCAGATCCTGCATCAGCCGGGCATTGCGATAGTCGCGTGCGCGCGCCTTTTCAAGCACTTGCAGGGCTTTCTTCGTCTTGCCATCCGCCAGCAAAGCACGTCCGTAACCGGCGAGGATCAGGGCATTGTTGGGCGCCATATCAACGGCTGCACCGTAGGCATCCACAGCTTCGCGCACGCGCCGGTTCTCCAATAGAATCTGGCCCTTCAATTCATAAAAAAACGGATCGTCAGGGCGAATCTCCAGCGCACCATCGATTGCGGCGCGGGCACGGGCGAGATCGCGATTTTGATGATGGGCCGATGCCTCGCGCATCAGGCGTATGTCACGATCTTTTTCTTCGCCCGCGCGACGCATGGTCCAGGTCGGGGATCGAAGAAAGGCTGACAACTTACCTTTGATCCGCGCGAACCAGTAATCGGCATTTGCGTTTTGCTCTGCCTTGTCGCCGAATTCGTTCAGAAAGGCCTCGGCCGCGCGCAAACGTTCGCGGCTGGTAGGGTGTGAGCGCATGTAGGGGTCTTGATTGACGGGGTTCAACAGCTCTTGCCCCGCGAACTTACGGTGCAGGTTGACCATCCCGCGCGGAGATACTCCCGCCCAACGCAAATAGCTGGCAGCACTTCGATCCGCCGAGGCTTCTTCGGCCCGCGTATGGCCCAGAAAGCTGCGCAGCGCCGAGGCTTGTGTGCCCGCTGCAATTCCTGCAGCAGCTTCTCCGCCACCTGCGGCTGCGGCTGCAAGCGCTAAAAGTGTCCCAAGCTGCGCGTTACGTTGTGCCGCGCGCAGGTTCTCTGAGCGTCTGGCCAGGTGGCCGTTGGCGATGTGCGCGGCCTCGTGTGCGATCACCGCTTGCAGCATCTCGGGCGTATCGACGCTCAGGATCAAGCCATAGTTGATATAGATCGTGTTGTAATCGATCACGAAGGCATTGAACGTACCATCATTGACGATCAGTACGCGCACCCGGTTGGTGTTCAGGCCAGCGGCCCGCAGGATCGGAAAGGCGAGCTCTTGCAGCCCGTGTTCAATGTCGGGATCGCGGATAAGGCTTTGCGCGCTGGCCTGCATGGCGCTGATCGACCATGTCACTGCCAGCAGCAACACGGCCGGGATTGACGCCAGCCGGGATAAGCGTTCAAAAGCCATGGCTGCAACATGGGAGATGGCCATGAGAAACTCAACCCGTTCCGGGGTCGATCCCTTCATCGTGATGGACGTGATGGAGGCCGCGCGCAAGGCGGAAGAAGCCGGGCGGCATGTCGTTCACATGGAAGTAGGTCAACCGGGGACCGGCGCACCCAAAGGGGCAACCGAAGCATTGGCGAAGGCCATGGAACAAGGGCCGCTTGGGTATACGGTGGCTTTGGGTTTGCCCGCTCTTCGTCAGCGGATCGCGCAGATGTATGGCGAATGGTATGACGTTGATCTCAATCCAGAACGGGTGGTGATCACACCGGGATCTTCGGGCGGGTTTTTGCTCGCCTTTACCGCTCTGTTCGACAGCGGTGATCGGGTGGGGATTGGTGCCCCGGGATATCCCTCATATAGGCAAATCCTGAAAGCATTGGGTTTGGTGCCGGTAGACTTGCCGACAGCACCGGAAAACCGGCTGCAGCCGGTGCCCGCCGATTTCGCGGGGCTTGATTTGCAGGGATTGATGGTTGCCTCGCCTGCCAACCCGACTGGGACAATGCTGGATCATGCGGCGATGCAGGCGCTGATCGATGCGGCGCACGCGCAGGGTGCATCGTTCATCAGTGACGAGATTTACCACGGGCTGGAATACGAGGCCAAAGCCGTCACTGCGCTGGAGCTGACGGATGAGTGCTATGTGATCAACTCATTCTCCAAATATTTCTCGATGACCGGTTGGCGCGTTGGCTGGATGGTTGTGCCCGAAGATCAGGTACGGGTGGTTGAGCGGATTGCCCAGAACATGTTCATCTGCGCGCCTCACGCCAGTCAGGTGGCCGCATTGGCTGCTATGGATTGTGACGACGAATTGCAGGCCAATCTGGATGTATACCGCCGCAATCGTCTGATGATGCTGGACGGGTTGCCCAAGGCCGGATTTACCAATATCGCACCCCCGGATGGGGCGTTTTATGTTTACGCGGATGTCTCAGACTTGACCGATGACAGCCGGGCATTTGCAGCCGAGATTCTCGACAAAGCCGGGGTTGCCGTGACGCCGGGGCTGGATTTCGACCCGGTGCGCGGGCACACGACGCTGCGATTTTCCTATGCGCGATCGACCGAAGACATTCAGGAAGGGCTGGATCGGCTGCAACGTTTTATGGCCAAGCGAGGTGCGATCCCGCAATCGGCCTAAAGCGTTCACAAAGGCGGCGTCATGCGATAGGCTCTGCCTCAAACGATCTCGGGATAACTTGAGGCCATGAGCAGGATTTTCTACGCAATCGCCCTGATCTGGGCGTTGAACGGTGTCGCTGTCGCGCAGGACTTCAGCGCGCTCGCACGCGTCCTTCCGGACCAGAGCGGCATCGTCGATGATGGTAATACCGGCGTAAGGGTCGAACTTGGGCTGACTCAAGGCGTGCCATACCGCGTGTTCACGCTGCGCGATCCATACCGCGTGGTTCTGGATTTCCAAGAGGTCGACTGGTCTGGCCTGAACCGCGAGACCTTCCTACAAACCAGCCGGATCAGCGGTGTTCAATTCGGGGCATACGTGCCCGGTTGGTCGCGTCTGGTGTTGGAGCTGGGCGCTCCGCTGGCGGTGGAAACAGCTGATCTGCGGGTTGATCAGGCGACGGGCACTGCTCAACTATCGCTGCACCTAAAAGGCACTGATTTTGACAGTTTTGCAGCCAGCGCAGGTGCCCCCCGTCAGCCCGGCTGGGATTTGCCGGAACCCGCAGTGACACCGGCACTGCCACGGCGCGACGGTGTGCGGGCGGTACGGGTCATGCTGGATCCCGGGCATGGCGGCATTGATCCCGGGGCAGAATTCGCTGATACAAATGAGAAAACACTGATGCTGACCTTCGCGCGAGAGCTGCGAGAGGCGCTGCTGCGTACCGGCGGTTTCGAAGTGGTGATGACGCGTGTTGACGATCAATTCGTCTCGCTCGAACGCCGTATCTCGCTGGCACATCAGGCCGGGGCTGACGTGTTTATCTCACTGCATGCGGATTCGCTTTCCGAAGGGCTGGCGCATGGGTCGGTCGTGTACACTCTTTCAGAGGAAGCTTCAGACGTTGCCAGTCAAAAGCTGGCCGAACGGCATGACCGGAGTGATTTGATCGCAGGTATTGATCTCAGCGGTGCAGACGATCAGGTCGCTGATGTGTTGCTGGATCTGGCTCGGCAAGAGACTGTGCCACGCAGTAGCGCACTGGCGCGCTCGCTGGTGGATGGAATGACGCAGCAGGGAGGCCCGATGAATCGTCGTCCGCTACGTTCTTCGTCGTTTTCGGTGTTGAAGGCAGCCGATATCCCATCGGTTCTGGTTGAGTTGGGTTTTTTGTCCAGCCCGCGCGATTTCAAGAACATCTCTGATCCAAACTGGCGCGCATCCATGGCGCATGGGCTTGTGCAGGGGCTTGAGAACTGGCGTCGGGACGATCTGGTGAAGCGATCTCTGATCGGACAATGACGCAGCGGCGCAAAACAGCCATTGTAGCCTTTCGTGTTTTGACCCTGCGCGGGGGCGACACTATATAGGCGTCATCGCGAGTAAAAGGCAGTAACGTGATCCGGTTCATTCTTTCGTTCTTCGGGGCAATTTTCAGTCTCGTGACCTTAGGTATTTTTATGGCCGCGCTGGTCGTTGGCGCGGTGTTCTGGATGTATGGCCGAGACCTGCCCAGTCATGAATCATTGGCACAATACAAACCACCGACGATCAGCCGGATTTACTCGGGTGAGGGCCAGCTGATCGACGAATTTGCGCAGGAGCGCCGCCTGTTCACGCCGTCCGAGGAAATTCCCGATCTGGTAAAACAGGCGTTTATCTCGGCGGAAGACAAAAATTTCTATACCCATCAGGGCTATGACCCGCGTGGGATCATTGCTGCCGGGGTCGAGGCAGTGCGCACTAAAGGCGAAACCGTTCGTGGTGCGTCAACCATCACGCAGCAGGTGATGAAGAACTTCCTTTTGTCCGGTGACCGCCGGGCCGAGCGCAAGATCAAGGAAATTATCCTCGCCACCCGGCTTGAGGATACCTTGGACAAGGAACAGATCCTCGAACTGTATATGAACGAGATCTTTCTGGGCCAGAACTCTTATGGTGTGACCGCTGCAGCGCAGACCTATTTCAACAAAACTCTGCAGGAACTGGCCCCGCATGAGGCCGCGATGCTGGCGGCGATGCCCAAGGCACCATCGGACTACCATCCTGTGCGGCAGAAAGAACGTTTGCTGAACCGCCGCAACTATGTGCTGCGCGAGATGCAACAGAACGGCTATATCGATCAGGCCACCTATGAGACCGAAGTCGAGATGCCTTTGCGTTCGGTTCAGAACGGGGATTTTGAAAGCTTCCGCACTGCACTGCCGCCGCGTGACTATTTCACCGACGAAATCCGACGCCAGTTGAGCGAGGATTTTGGCGAGGGTGAGTTCTTCACTGGCGGTTTCACCGTACGCGCCTCGGTGGATGAGGAAATGCAGGTCGAAGCGGCGAAAGCCCTACGCACGGCGCTGCAGAAATACGACCGCTCTCGCGGGCGGTGGCGCGGCACAGGCGAGGTCATCGCCGAGGAGAAGCTGGCGGATGAAGCACAGTGGCGCGAGGCGCTGGCGATCATGGAAATCCCCCGCGACGTGGTGCTGCCGACGCAGTGGTATCCGGCCGTTGTTCTGAACGTGGCCGACCAATCCCTGACGGTCGGGATCGAAGATGGCCCAGTAGATGGCACCGTCCCGCGCGAAGACATCAAATGGATGCAGGGCAACTTCCAGGACAATTTCAAACGCGGCGATGTCATTCTGGTAATGGCTGGCGAAGAGGGGCAGTGGTCTGCCCGTCAGGTGCCAGAAGTGCAGGGCGGCTTTGTCGCGATGGACGTGAATTCGGGCCGTGTTCTGGCGATGCAGGGTGGGTTCTCGTATCAGGACACGGTATTCAACCGCGCCACTCAGGCGCAGCGCCAGCCCGGGTCCAGCTTCAAGCCATTCGTTTATGCAGCGGCGCTAGACAGCGGATACAGCCCCGCAACGATCGTTGTGGATGCGCCGATTGAAGTGAATACACCGCAGGGACTGTGGCGACCCAAGAACTCGACGAACAAGTTTTACGGTCCAACGCCCTTGCGTACCGGGATCGAACAGTCGCGGAACCTGATGACCATCCGTCTGGCGCAAGAAGTCACCATGCCCGTTGTTGCGGGCTATGCCGAGCGGTTTGGCGTCTATGATCGGATGGGGGCGTTCCTTGCGAACTCGCTGGGGTCAGAAGAGACGACGCTGTATAAGATGGTTGCTGCTTATGCGATGTTCGCCAATGGTGGTGAACGGGTCGAACCAACGTTGGTCGACCGTATTCAGGACCGGTTTGGCAAGACCATCTATCGCCATGACGATCGCCAGTGCGTCGATTGTAACTCTAGCTGGCTTGAGCCTGATGAATCGCCCACGATCCTCACCGATCGCAGCCAGGTCATGGATGCCATCACCGCCTACCAGTTGACGTCGATGATGAAGGGCGTGGTTGATCGCGGCACTGCATCGCGTGTTGTGAACCTGCCCGTGCCCACAGCGGGGAAGACCGGCACCACGAACGAATCCAAGGATGCGTGGTTCATCGGTTTCACCTCAAATATCGTGGCCGGTTGCTACATCGGTTATGACCGCCCGCGCCCCATGGGCCGAGGAGCCTACGGCGGCACCTTGTGCGGCCCTGTGTTCCAAAGCTTTATGGAAAAAGCAGTCGAGAAATACGGCGGTGGCCCGTTCGAGGTGCCTCCAGGTGGCCATTTCATCAAGATTGACCGTTTCAGCGGCGCGCGCCTGCCAGAAGACGCGAGTGGAGAATATGTGGTCGCCGAGTATTTCCGTGATGGCGTGGATGGTTTTATCGATCGCGTCTATGACGGTGGCTTCGCGATGGGATCTGACCTGCCGTTGTTTGAAGAGGCAAGTTCGGGCCGTCAGGTGACCACCTCAACCGGGGATACGATCACCGTTGGCCCCAATGCCAGCCAGGGCGATCTGCAGGGCGGCGGGCTTTACTGATCCGCCCAAGTTTCCCGGCTCAGTCGTCTTGTGGTGCCTCGCACCTCTTGCTATCACGCACACCTGATTGAGCAAGTTGGGACCTGACCATGCGCGCCGAAACCCAGAATATTGTGGCGGAAATCGAAAAGTCGCTGGAGCTGCTGGCGCAGCGCATGGACTATGAAACAGCGCCGCACCGGTTGGAGGAATTCAACGCGCGTGTTGAAGATCCGAACCTGTGGGACAATCCCGAGAACGCGCAGAAATTGATGCGCGAACGGCAGTTGCTGGTCGATGCCATCGAGACCTACGAATCCATCAAGACCGATCTCAGCGACAATATCGAGCTGATCGAACTGGGCGAGATGGAAGAGGACGAAGAGGTCGTAACCGACGCCGAAGAAGCGATCAAAAAGCTGCAGACCAAGGCCGCAAAGAAAGAGCTTGAGGCGCTGCTTGATGGCGAAGCGGACGGCAATGATACCTTCCTTGAGATCAACTCGGGCGCAGGCGGTACGGAAAGCTGCGACTGGGCCTCGATGCTGGCGCGGATGTATGTCCGCTGGGCCGAGAAAAAAGGCTATACGGTCGAACTGCAATCCGAGACAGCGGGGGAAGAGGCGGGGATCAAGTCCGCCGCCTACAAGATCACTGGCCACAACGCCTATGGCTGGCTTAAATCGGAAAGTGGCGTGCACCGTTTGGTGCGTATCTCTCCGTTCGACTCGGCGGCCAAGCGGCATACCTCGTTCAGTTCGGTCTGGGTTTATCCTGTGGTGGACGACAATATCGAGATCGAGGTGAACCCATCGGATATCCGCGTTGATACCTACCGGTCCTCGGGCGCGGGTGGTCAGCACGTGAACACGACGGACTCGGCGGTTCGGATTACGCATATTCCGACCGGAATCGTGGTCACCAGTTCCGAGAAATCGCAGCACCAGAACCGCGATATTGCCATGAAAGCGCTGAAATCACGGCTGTACCAGCAAGAGCTGGATCGCAGAAACGCCGAGATCAACGCCGCCCACGAAGCCAAGGGCGATGCGGGTTGGGGCAACCAGATCCGGTCTTACGTGCTGCAGCCCTATCAGATGGTCAAAGACTTGCGGACCAATCATGAAACATCCGACACCAAAGGTGTGCTGGATGGCGATCTGGATGGTTTCATGGCGGCGACACTGGCCCTGAATGTCTCAGGCAAAAGCCGGTCCGAGGCACAGGGCGAGGGCTAATTGCGGCAGTCCCTGACCTCGGCTATGAACCTGATCAAGGGCCACTGGCAATTGATCGCAATTGTCGCGTTGGTGTTTGTGTTCTGGAACACGATGCTGGTGCTTCCGTTGAAAATCCTGGTTGTGTTCCTGCATGAGCTTTCGCATGCCGGTGCCATTATCCTGACCGGTGGTTCGGTTGAAAGTTTCTCGGTCTCTCCACAACAAGGTGGCCTGGTTATTGGCCGAGGAGGCAATCGGTTTGTCAGTCTGTCAGCGGGATATCTTGGGTCCTTGATGCTTGGGATGGGCCTGCTGATGATCGCCCTGCGCACCAATGCCGATCAGGCTGCGCTTGGTCTCTTTGGGGGAGTCATGCTGATTGTTGCGCTCCTGTATATCCGGGAACCGTTTGCCATGGCGTTCAGCGCGGGCTGTGGAGCGGTGATGCTGGCCACCGCGTGGTTCCTGAACCGCAACCTGTGTGATCTGATTCTACGGGTCATCGGGCTGACCAGCATGATCTACGTTCCGTTTGACATTTTCGATGACACGATCCGACGCGCGGGATTGCGATCAGATGCATATATGCTGGCTGAAGAATTCGGCGGAACCACCATGATGTGGGGCGGGTTGTGGCTGGTGCTTAGTCTGGTGATGATCGTCTTTGGTCTGAAGAATGTGCTGGGCCGCGACAGCAATGTGCGGATCGACCTCAGGATCAGATGATCTGCGCTCTTGCGTCGCTTTTCTTCGCGAAATTCTAAAAAGATACATTTAAACAGTGGCTTTAAATGGTCCGAGCACGTCGCTAGGCTGATGACGAGCAGCCAAAGGACCAACCCGCATGGATTTGACCAGAGCATCCGCGACGGACATTCTTGACGCCTTGTCCCGCCGACAGCTTTCAGCTGCAGAACTGATGCGCGCGACGCTGGATCGGATCGCCCAGGTGAACGGTGAGGTAAACGCGATTGTCGCGCTGCGGGATGAAGACGCTTTGATGGCCGAGGCGCGGGCGGCGGATGCCGCGTCACCTCGCGGCGCACTGTACGGGTTGCCGATAGCGGTGAAAGATCTGGTAAATGTGGCAGGGATCACTTCGACGCAGGGTTCGCCATTGTTCAAAGATCATGTGCCACAAACTGACGATCTGCTGGCCACCCGGCTAAGGGATGCTGGGGCAATTCTGATCGGTAAGACCAACACGCCGGAATTCGGACTGGGTTCGCACACGTTCAATCCTGTCTATGGTGCAACACGTAACCCCTATGATCCCACGAAAACCTGTGGAGGTTCGTCGGGCGGTGCAGCAGTGGCGTTGGCGACGGGAATGCTGGCGCTGGCGGACGGCTCGGACATGATGGGCAGCCTGCGCAACCCGGCTGCCTGGAACAACGTCTACGGGTTCAGGCCAAGTTGGGGGCGCGTTCCGTCCGAGCCAGTGGGGGACAGTTATCTGCATCAGCTTTCAACACTGGGGCCTATGGCGCGCAGCCCCGAAGACATCGGGCTATTGCTTGACGTCATATCCGGCCCTGATTCAAGGATGCCTTTAAGCACAGAGGTCGAGAGCGTGTCGCCCGTTCAAGCGGCTGATCTGACAGGGCTGCGCATAGGCTGGTTGGGCGATTGGGGCGGGGCGTTTCCGTGCGAAGAGGGTATCCTCGCGCTATGCCGCGATGCTTTGCACGTTTTCGAAGAACGCGGTGCGCGAGTTGAGGCGCTTGCACCCCCGTTTGACGCGGACCTGATCTGGGACAGTTGGATTACTCTGCGCTCCTGGTCAGTGGCCGCAGGGTTGGAGCCTTTGGCCAAGAAGAAATCATCACTCAAAGACACCGCTCAATGGGAATTGGAGCGAGGCCTGGCGCTCAGCGCGATGGATGTGCACCGGGCCAGTGTGAACCGGTCTGACTGGCACAAGCGGGCGGTGGAGCTTTTCGAAGACTATGACGCCTTGGTGTTGCCCGCAGCGCAGGTCTGGCCGTTCGAACTCGAAACGCCGTACCCAACCGAAATCAAGGGGCAGGGGATGGATACCTACCATCGCTGGATGCAGGTCGTGACACCCGTCAGCCTTTTGGGGTTGCCCTGTCTGGGTGCGCCTGTCGGTTTTGGAGCACAAGGGCTGCCGATGGGAATGCAGCTGTTCGGTCCGCGTGGTGCAGATGCGCGGATCTTGTCGATTGGGGCGGCATATCATTCTGCAACGCTTTGGCCTCAGAAACGACCCGCCATGTAGAACAACCGCCCGGGAGGAGAAAACAAGAATGGACAAACCCTTTGGTGTGCCGACGCTGAAACCCGTTGATACCGCGATGCTGAAAGAAGCGTTACGCCGAGCTTGGCAGGATTATCGCCGCGCGCCGCTTTTCGGACTTCTGTTCGCAGGCTTCTACGTGCTGGCCGGGTGGCTGATGGCGTGGGTCACGCTGCAGACGGGAACGTCGTTCTGGCTGGTTTTGGCCGCGATCGGCTTTCCCCTGATCGGGCCGTTTGCTGCCGTGGGATTATATGAGGTCTCGCACCGGCTGGAACAGGGTGAGCCGTTGAATCCCGGTGCGATCTTCGGCGTGGTCATACAGCAAAGCCGAAGGCAACTGCCGTCGATCTGCGCCATTATCGTGGTGATCTTTCTGTTCTGGTTCTTTCTGGGCCACATGATCTTTGCCCTGTTCATGGGGCTGTCGACGATGACCAATATTTCAACATCATTTGAGGTGTTCCTGACCCCGAATGGGCTGAGCATGTTGGTATTGGGCACACTGGTCGGGGCCGTATTTGCAATCATTCTGTACATGATCACCGTGCTGTCGATCCCTATGCTGCTGGATCGTGAGCTGGATTTTGTGACCGCGATGATCACCAGCTTTGCCTATGTCAAAGCGAACATGGGTGTGATGCTGGCCTGGGGGGCCTTCATCGCGATCATCACTTTTTTGGCGATGATCCCTTGGTTCCTGGGCCTGTTTATCGTCCTGCCTTTGCTGGGGCATGCCAGCTGGCATCTTTATCGCTTGATCTTGGACAACGATCCGTCCGGGGCTGCTCAGCCGACACCCTCTTAAATCTGTCCGTTTAAGTCAGGCCCTGATGAATTGTGCGCCTTTCGGGCCGATTGCAGTGCTGCGGACAAATCATGCCCAAGGTGATGCAGCGTAAGCCGTCTTACATCGGATCCACTGCCACCGGCCAACCGATACACATAACCCGACCATTCCTGAGGTGCCGATTCAGGCGGAAGGTTCAGAACCATCATTCTGCAATCCTGTGCGCCGGGCCGGGACATCAATGCGCAGACTTGTCCGCCGATGTGAGAAACGATGCCCTGAACCTCACGCATGGGCGCGGAGCATTTCGGCATATGCGACAAGGGTTCATAGCTGCGCAGCAAGGTGCAATGCCTAATGCGGCGCATAAACAGTAGCCGGTGAAGTGTTGGTTCGCGTCGGTTTGGTGAGGCCTCAGCGGCGTGATAAAATCCGGTCGCCATAGTTTTTTCTGACCCGGTGACGAGAAATCGATCGATGATTTCTGATGCGGGATGAGCGGCGACCGGTTCTATTTCATCCAAAGGTTTCAGCAGGATACGCGCGTCGATATCGAAGAATCGACACATCCGGTCCAGCACATCCGGCCTGGGAAAACTTTCACCTGACAGATAGCGATTAAACTGCGTTCGATTGATGCCCAATTGGCGGCAAAGCTCTGAAACCGACCGATAACTGTTTGCGAGCTGCCTGAGGTTGGCTCCGAACATGCTGCGCAATTCTGCGGGGCTGCGATTGATGTCGGTCACTTCTGTCCCAGATTTCCGTTTGTATCTTCAGCAAAAACAGGTTTGCGGCGGCACAGCGGCCGCGCAGTATTCAGAAATCGTAAAGTTGACCCCAACGGGCGCTGCAAAGCGCCTCGCTACGCGTCACAGGCTAGTCTGATGATAAGCAAAATCAATAGGCTTTCAGCCTATTTGCATGATCTTTTTCATGCTGTTGCTCATATTTGATGAACGCATTAAGCCTTTTTGAGGTTAGCAGGGCACAATGGCCAAGCAGGCCGCCGCCCCGAGAATGAATTCAGTCCCAGGGCGGAAATGGGGCTTAGTCACCGCGCAACAGGGCTGCAACTCCGGTACGGGCGATTTCAATCAAGCCAAGAGGGCGCATCAGATCGGCAAAGGCATCGATCTTGTCCGGTGCACCGGTGATCTCGAAGATGAACGAATTCAGCGTACTATCGACGACATTGGCCCGGAAAATGTCGGCCAGTCGCAGGGCTTCGACCCGTTTGTCGCCTTCACCCACAACCTTTATGATCGCCAACTCGCGCTCGACCGAAGCACCTTCGACTGTCAGATCATGCACGTCACGGACCGACACGATGCGTCCAAGCTGCGCCTTGATCTGCTCAATCACTTGCGGGGTGCCGGTGGTGACGATGGTAATTCGGCTGAGATGCCCGGTGTGGTCAACCTCGGCAACCGTTAGACTTTCAATATTATAGCCACGACCCGAGAACAGACCAATTACGCGGGCCAGAACCCCCGGTTCGTTTTCAACCAGCACCGCGATCGTGTGTTGTTCCTGCACGTCCGAGAATGTTGGGCGTAGGTTATATGCAGAATGGCGGGTTGCACCTTTTTTGATTTGCAGGGCAGACATTCATGTCCCTTTCATGATCTTGAGAGAGCCGGGCGCCATCCTGCGCCCGATAAAGTTAGTCGAATTTTGTTAAACCAGAACCGACCCCTTGCTATCGATCACGCCCTGCGTTTCGGCTTCGCCCAGCAGCATCTCATTGTGGGCCTTGCCCGATGGGATCATCGGGAAGCAATTCTCGTGCTTTTCGACCACGCAGTCGAAGATGACCGGACCGTCGTAATTGATCATCTCGATGATCGCGTCGTCCAGATCGGCCGGGTCGGAACACAGGATACCCTTGGCACCAAAGGCTTCAGCGAGTTTGACGAAATCAGGCAGGGCCTCGGACCACGAATGCGAATAGCGTTCGCCGTGCAGCAGTTCTTGCCATTGTCGTACCATTCCAAGCCGCTCGTTATTCAGAATGAACTGTTTCACGGGCAGGCGGTATTGCGCGGCCGTGCCCATTTCCTGCATGTTCATCAGCCACGAGGCCTCACCAGCCACGTTGATGACCAGCGCATCGGGATGTGCCATTTGCACACCGATCGAGGCGGGGAAACCATAGCCCATAGTGCCCAGCCCGCCCGAAGTCATCCAGCGGTTGGGGTCTTCAAAGCCCAGGTATTGCGCCGCCCACATCTGGTGCTGTCCAACCTCGGTCGTGACATAGCGGTCATATTTCTTCGTCAGCTCTTCAAGCCGTTGCAGCGCGTATTGCGGCTTGATGGTCTTCTCGCTGTTTGTGAAGGCAAGGCAGTTGACCTTGCGCCATTCGTTAATCTGGTCTTGCCACTGCTTGATATTGGCAGCGTCTGATTTGCGACCGCGTGCTTTCCAGACTTTCAGAATATCCTCAAGCACGTGGGCAACATCGCCAACTATTGGGATGTCGACACGGATAACTTTGTTGATCGACGACGGGTCGATATCTACATGGGCTTTGATTGAGTTCGGCGAGAACGCATCGATCCGGCCGGTGATACGGTCATCAAATCGCGCGCCGATGTTGATCATCAGATCGCAATCATGCATCGCCATGTTGGCCTCGTAGAGCCCATGCATCCCAAGCATGCCGATCCAGTTTTCGCCCGAGGCCGGATAGGCCCCAAGCCCCATCAGAGTCGAAGTGATCGGAAAGCCGGTTGCATCCACCAGTTCGCGCAGCAGCTGGCTGGCAGCTGGACCAGAATTGATAACGCCACCACCGGTATAGAAGACTGGTTTCTTCGCGGTCTCGATTGCTGCGACGAGTTCCGTGATTTCTTCCAAATCGCCTTTCAATACCGGCTGATAATGGGAAGTTGACGGTTTCGGCGTTGTATACTCTCCCGAGGCAAACTGAACGTCCTTCGGAATATCGACCAGCACGGGGCCGGGGCGACCCGATGTGGCCACATGGAAGGCTTCGTGCATAGTCGCCGCCAGCGAGTCGGTATCCTTCACCAACCAGTTGTGCTTGGTGCAGGGGCGGGTGATGCCCACGGTGTCGGCTTCCTGAAAGGCGTCAGAGCCAATCATGAAGGTCGGAACCTGACCGGTCAGAACAACGATCGGAATTGAATCCAACAACGCATCGGTCAAGCCGGTCACGGCATTGGTCGCGCCAGGACCGGATGTGACCAAAGCAACGCCCGGCTTGCCGGTCGAGCGGGCATAGCCTTCGGCAGCATGTACCGCACCTTGCTCATGCCGTACCAGAATGTGACGGATGTCATTTTGCAGAAAGATCTCGTCATAGATCGGTAGGACGGCGCCACCGGGGTATCCGAATACCGTGTCCACGCCCTGATCCTTGAGGGCCTGAACCACCATCTTTGCGCCGGTCATCTCACGTGTCATCTGCTTTGCTCCGTTCGCGACATGTGTCTTGCGTGTTGCCAAAAAAAGCCCCCGAGATTTTCGGAGGCGCATGGGTTCGATTATGGTTTACCGTTACCGGCCCATGCGCGTGTTTCCTACGATTACGACTAGCGCTTTCATCGCCAGAGGCTCCTTCTTTGCGTGCAGGGACATTATGGTTGAGGGGAAGGGGCGTCAACAGGCAAATACAAAAATATTGTAAGTCTGGGCTTGTGGGATTTGATATTTTGTTGCGCAAAATGACGCAGGTCGAGAAATATCCGCGAAAATTCGCCGCAAATTGGTGGGCGATCGGGTGATCAACAGTGGTCTGATTGCGTCAGGCCCATGTCTGAAACAGACCAGAGCAGCGCCCGATGCTGAGGCAGGCTGGTGAAAACAGCGCTAAATCGGGAGGTCAGACATGCTGCACGATCTTGTGGATCTGGGGCGCTATCCGATCGATCGGCCTGATTCATACGGGTACAGGCAGCTGATCGCGGACCTGAGGCGGGACCTGGAAGCTGATGGATGCGCGGTCCTCCCCGGCTTTGTGCACGAAGATGGCCTTGGGAAACTGATCGCTGAGGCCGATCACGTCGCTCCCAAAGCCCATCGATCGTTCAATCGTACGAATGCCTATTTTACGCAGGATGATCCCAGTTACGGGATCGGTCATCCAATCCGACGGTTTTATGACCGATCCAACGCCTTTGTTCCGGCTGACAACTTCCCTGTCACAAGCCCGCTGCGGCGTATTTATGAGTATGAAGGTTTCATGCCTTTCATCCGCATGGCTTTGAACGAGCCGGAGGATCGGTTCTTCCGATATGATGACCCGTTGGCGGATGTGATCATCAATGTGGTCGAGAAGGGAGGCGGCTTTCCGTGGCATTTTGACACCAATAATTACACCGTGACGCTGGCAATCCAGAATGGCGAGGAGGGCGGTGCATTCGAATACGCACCCAATCTGCGGACCAGTGAAGACGAGAATTTCAAAGGCGTCGCTGCGATTTTGGATGGCAGCAGGAGGGGCGTACACCAACTGGAACTGCAACCGGGCGACCTGCAGATTTTCAAGGGGCGCTATGCCTTGCACCGGGTAGCGCCGGTTGAAGGACAACGGAAACGCTATGTTGGTATCTTTTCGTTTGTCGAAACCGAAGGCATGTGTGGTGGGGTGGAGCGGACCCGTCAACTCTATGGCCGTGTGCTGCCGCATCATTATGAGCGTGAAGGGTTGCGGGGTGATCAACTGCTTGACTGATATGTGCTAGTCTCGGGCCCGAGGTTGGAAGAGGGCTGTTTTGATGCAGATATTACAACTTACACCATTTGTCCTTTGTTCTTCTTTGGACGCGCAGATTGAGTTCTACACTCAGCGGCTTGGGTTTTCCTGCACATTCAGGCAGGACAATTATGCCTTCTTGCGCCGTGATCCTGTGGCGATCCGATTATTGGAATGTCCACCGCGTCAGGATGGGCGCGCATTGGGGGATGAGCAGTCGTTTTATGTTGACGTCAAAGGAATCGACAGCCTGTTCGAAAGCCTGCGCCCCGGGTTGGAGGAGCTGCCTGAAGGGCGGGTGCGCCCGCCATTCGATCAGCCGTATCAGCAGCGCGAATTTCATGTCCTCGATGAAGACGGGACTTTGGTGTTCTTTGGTGAAGATATCAGTGAACGCGGCAGCGGGTAGTGCTCCCGCCCGACTTCAATTTGCCGTTGGCACATCTCCTTCGGTTGGGCCGGGCAGCGCGTTTCGCGCTGCGGTCATAGCCCGGGGCTGGTGCCCTGCAGGACGCCATGCTCCAGGGCATAGCGGGTCAAGCCGGCGGTGGAGGAGATGCCAAGTTTGCGCTTGATGTTCTTGCGATGCGTCTCAACTGTGCGCACCGAAATGTCCAGCGCCAGTGCCACCTCTTTGTTGGATTTACCCTGCGCCAATTCCAGCAGGATTGTCTGTTCCCGGCCGGTCAGCGCCTCGCGCGTGTTGCCGTCCTTGGGCTCCAGCGAGCCGCTGGCCCCGGTACAAAGATACCGCTCGCCCCGCATCACGGCATCGATGGCTTGCTTGATCTCTTCGGTGGGAACGTCCTTGAGGATATAGCCTTTGGCGCCGTGGCTGAGCGCGGTTGAGATGTATTCGGGACTGTCATGCATCGACAGGATCAGAACGCGGGTTTTGGGCAGGCGCTCTAAAATGATCTCGGTGGCGTTCAACCCGCTCAGGCCGGGCATGTTGAGATCCATCAGGATCACGTCCGGCTGCAGGTGGGTTGCTCGATCGACAGCTTCTTGTCCGTTGCAAAGTGTGCCGACAACTTCGATCTCATCATAGCTTTCCAGCAGAGACTGAATGCCTTCGGCGACCATGGGGTGATCGTCGACAATAAGGACCCGGATGATTGAGTCGGACATCAGATACCGGCCTTTCGTTTTGGCGTTGGGTCTTCCTGTGGTGGCAGCATATGACTGAGCGGCAAGCTGACCTCAATCACGGTGCCGCTGCGCCCGCCGCGCGATGAGAGGATGCGTAGAGTGCCGTCAAGCTGTTCGATCCGTTCCTGCATGTTGCGTAGCCCGATTCCGGTGCTGACATGGCCTGGTTCGTTCCGCAACCCGCGACCATTGTCCGTAATCCGCATCGTGGCGCCTTTCTTATGACCTCGCAGGTCAATGGTAACACGAGTTGCTCCCGAGTGGCGCTCGATATTGGTCAGGGCTTCCTGCGCAATACGGTAGAGGGCAATCTTGCTGTCTTGATCCAATCGGTTTCGGAACACCACGGTTGAGAAATCGGTTTCAATACCCGTGCGTTCACTGAAATCGTCGGTCAAAGCCTTGAGCGCTGGCCCAAGCCCAAGATCATCCAGAACACCAGGACGCAGGTCGCGGCTGATGCGGCGAACCTCGGTGATGGCGGTGGCCAGATTGTCGATACCTGTTTGCAATGGTTCCTGCGCCGATTCGTCATCCCCGCGGATCAGACGTCGTCGGGCGTTGTCCAGTGCATAGCGTACGCCAACCAGAATCTGGCTGATGCCGTCATGCAATTCGCGGGCGACGCGCCCGCGCTCTTCTTCCTGAGCGTCCAATACCCGCTGTGTCAGTTCCTTAAGCTTGGCATCAGCCAGCCGCCGTTCGCGGAAGTTCAGCAACATGCCCGAGGCAAAGACGATCAGAACAGCGGCCAGAACAATGCCTCCGATATAAAGGAATGTGCGCTGCACGCGCGCCTCAACCTCAGCACGGGCATTGGCGACGGTGGCGACGATGTCATCGATGAACACACCCGTGCCCACCACCCAGCGCCAGTCCTGCAGGCCAACAACATAGGCGATCATCTGAGCCTCTTCACCGGTCGATGGTTTTTGCCACATAAAGCTGTGCCAGCCCGCGCCCTGTCGGGCGAGCGTGATAAACTCATCCACAATCGGGGTGCCATCGCTGTCGGTCAGATCGGCCCAGTTGCGATTGATGAATTCAGTCTGGCGCGGGCTGACGAGGTTGTTGCCGTCATAGTCATAGACAAAGAAGAACCCGTCCTTGCCGTAAATCATCGCCGACAGAATCTGGGTCACGAGGTTTTTTGCGATTTCGTCATCCGGGGAGGCGCGACCGTAAATATAGGCAAACCCGTTCCGCGCCTGGGTCACGTAATTACGCAGCTCTTCTTTTTTGGCTTCGATCAGGCGGCGCTCGAGGGCCTGTATCTCACTCTCGGCGGTCGCGCGGGATTCATAAGCGACCACCATTGCAATGGCCGCAACCGCTGCGATCAGCGGGATTGCGGCAACCAGCGACAGTTTTTGCGCATAGGTTAGCGAGATTAGGTTCCGGATTCCTCCCATGTTCGAATCGATACGCAAGCTGCCGGGAAATTGCAAAAAATTTGGAAGAACACAGTGCTCGGCCACAGTGATTTGGGCGTGAGCGGGTAAAATCAACCGGATTTGTGCTTTTGAATGTGGAAAAACCCGACTGGCTACGTAGTAGTAGGTATTCACATTCATGTGTGTGGAACTAGGCTAACGCGCACTAGAAACGATCGACCCGGCATCACCCGGGGAATGAATATGAAGGGGAGGATCACTCATATGGATCGTCGTAAGTTTCTGAAAACATCAGCACTGGGCGGCTCGGCCGCTGCAGCCACCACGCTGGCAGCGCCCGCCTATGCGCAAGGCAAGCGCACGCTGACTATGGTCACCTCGTGGGGCCGTGGCCTCGCAGGTGTGTTCGACAGCGCGCAACGTTGCGCCGACAGCATTACCACAATGTCGGATGGCGACCTGAACGTTGAAATCAAAGCCGCTGGTGAACTGGTTGGTGCCTTTGAGGTGTTTGACGCGGTATCGTCCGGTCAGGCCGATATGTACCACGCGGCAGACTACTACTTTGTGGGTCAGCACCCGGGCTATGCGTTCTTCACCACTGTTCCATTTGGCATGACCGCGCAGGAACTGGTGAACTGGTACTACCATGCCGGCGGCATGGAGCTGCATGATGAGCTGGGCGAAATCTTCGGCCTGAAATCCTTCCTGGCCGGTAACACTGGCGCGCAGGCAGGTGGCTGGTACTCGAAAGAGATCAACAGCCCCGAAGACTTTAACGGCCTGAAATTCCGCATGCCGGGTCTGGGTGGCAAGGCGCTGGGCAAACTGGGCGCATCCGTTCAGAACATTCCGGGTTCGGAAGTGTATCAGGCGTTGTCGTCCGGTGCGATTGACGGAACCGAGTGGATCGGTCCCTGGGCTGACGAAAAAGCGGGCTTCCAGGAAATCACCAAAACCTACTACACCGCGGGCTTCCACGAGCCGGGTGCGGGTCTGTCGCTGGCCACCAACCGCGAGGTTTATGACAGCCTGTCTGCCGCGCAGCAGAAGATCATCGAGATCGCAGCTGCCGAGTGCCACCAGTGGAACCTGGCACAATTCCTGGCCAACAACGGTGCAGCGCTGCAGCGTCTGCAGGCCGGTGGTGTCAAGGTCATGGAATTCCCTGACAGCGTTTGGGACGCGTTTGGCGCAGCCAGCCAAGAAGTTCTGGATGAAAACATGGGTGATGAGCTGTTCAAGCGCATTCACGACAGCGCCATGGAGTCGATGGCAGCATCGTCGGCATGGAACAACCGGTCGTCGGGTGTCTACACCTCGCAGCGTGACCGCGTACGCGGCTAAGCAATCCGCTCAATGCAATCGGTTCCCCCGTCAGCGGGGGAGCCTTTCCTGTTGCACATAAGCGGCCCGGACATGCCGTCATAACCAAACGTGCAACCGATACGACCTGGGGACAACATGCAGGACGAAAACGGTATCTCGTTCTTCGGCGCCCTGTGGAATGGACTGATATGGTTCATTCAGAACATTGCCGAAGCCTTCTATAATTTCGGATACGCCATCACGCATCCGCAACTCTGGCTGAACTGGTCCGACAAAGAGGCAATCATGCGCTTTGTCTATTATGGCGGGTCTGTGGAGTTCTTCTTTGTGATCTTCACGCTGTTTCTCGTGCTGACGGCCATAGGGCTCTACTACCGGAACTTCATGTGGGGCATGGTGCGCGGGCTTGAGGGTTTTGCCAACACCACGGGTCGATTCTTTGCGTGGGCGGGATTGCTGATGGTAATTCAGCAGATCGTTATCGTATTCATGCAGCGGGTGTTCACACGGCCGGATATGTCCTTTGGGCTGGGTATCCCTTTTCAAATGGATATCAGTTGGTTCGCCGAAGAACTTAAACTCTACAACGCCATGGTTGTGTGCCTTTGCTGCACCTACACATTCGTGCAGGGCGGCCATGTGCGCGTTGACCTGATTTATGCGGGCATCAGTCACAAGGCCAAACGCGTCGTTGATATGTGCGGGGCGGTTCTGTTCATGATGCCCATGGCCGTTCTGACCTGGATGTATGGATGGTACTTCATGTGGCGGCACCTGATCGTGCCGAAACCCTCGGCCAGTGACACGCTGGATAGGCTTGTGGCCAAGTCCCGAGCGCTGCGTTGGAACGTGGAAACCATCGGGTTTAGTCCCAACGGGTTCAACGCCTACTTCCTGTTCAAAATCCTGCTGGTGGCCTTTGCCGCCATGGTGTTCCTGCACGCGATTGCGTTCCTGTATCGCTCGTATCTGGAATACGTGGAAGGGCCGGAAAGTGAAGGAAAATACCTCGACAAGGACAGCCTTGGCGAGGGTGAAGAAGCCTACGAAGGCGCGCATTAGGGACGGAGAACCAGACAATGCTATTCGGACTTGATGGCGTCGAGATAGGCCTCATTATCGTATTTTTCTGCCTCTTCGGAGGCATTCTTTCGGGTTTCCCCGTGGCCTTTGCCATCGGTGGGGCCGGGGTGATTTCGTTCGGGATTATCGCTGCATTGGATAGTGCCGGACTGTTGATCCACCAGGCGATCGACACCGGCTCGCAAGCCTACCGCGACGTGGTGAATTCTGGCGTCAAACCTGACGTGATATCCGTGTTCCGATACCCGGATTTGCCAAGGATCGCCGAGCCGGTCTTTGTACAAGGCTGGGAAACCGCGCTGGACCGGAATGTTTCCTTCATCGTGAACCGCATGAACGAACGTGTTCTGGCCGGGCAGTCGATCGAGACGCTGCTGGCGGTGCTGATGTTCGTTCTGATGGGCATCACGCTGGAGCGTTCAAAAATTGCAAACGACCTGCTGACCACGATGGCGCGCGTCTTTGGCCCGCTGCCCGGTGGCCTTGCGGTCTCGATTGTGGTCGTGGGCGCGTTCCTTGCTGCCTCGACCGGTATCGTCGGCGCGACCGTTGTTACCATGGGACTGTTGGCCCTGCCGACCATGCTGCGGAACAACTATTCGCCGGAATTGGCGACAGGTGTGATCGCGGCCTCGGGTACGTTGGGGCAGATCATTCCACCCTCCATCGTGATCGTTCTGCTAGGTACACTGGCTGGTGACCTCTATTCGACCGCGCAGGAAACACGCGCGGTTGAGGCCGGGTGCACCGACGCGCTGACCTATCTGGGCGAACCTGCGGTTGTTTCGGTGGGTACATTGTTCCAGGCGGCGTTGCTGCCTGGGATCATGTTGGCGCTGCTCTATGCGCTTTATGCCTTTGGCTATGCGCTGTTGAACCCGGAAAAGGCCCCGGCAGTTGAACTGTCGGGAGGCTCGGGTGAAACCATCACGCGCTCGGAAGGGCTGACCTGGCTGCTGGGTGCTCCGGTTGCTCTGATTGTTGGCGCGGTGCTTTTGGGAAGCGCGGGAGTGATTGGCAGCCAGAACATCTCGGTCTCGGCATTTACGGATATCGGGCAGGGCGCCTCGCTGCGCACGAACGTGTCCGAAGAGTGTAAGGCTTCGATGATCGAACTGCATGGGCAATCAGCCTGGGATCAGGCCGTGGCCGAGCAGGAAGCGATTGACGAAGCAGGTGGTTCGTCCGAAGCGCAGCGTCTGAGCGAAGAGGAACTGGCTGCTGCGCAAGAGGCCAAGATCGCCGCTGCAGCGCCAATTGGCAACGGTGTCGCCGTGATTGTGGTACTGCTGGGTCTGACACTGGTGCTGGGTCGCGGAATCGCACCGTCGCAAGCGCCGCAGCCTCTGATCGTCGGAGCGATTGGCCTGTTGCTGATGCTGTTGGTCGACGTGTTGCTGATCGCGCCAACGACTTCGTCCGGGGCTACGTTCCTGATACTCGCCATACCTTTTGCGCTCGCAATGCATGGGTGCAAAGAAGCTGCCGCCCGTTGCGCGACCAATGATCTGATCCGTGTGGTCTTCCCACCGCTGGTGCTGATCATCGCGGTGTTGGGTTCGATCCTTGGCGGTGTCACCAACCCTACGCCGGCTGCGGCACTGGGGGCGGGTGGAGCGATCATGCTAGCGGCCTATCGGAAACTTCAGGATCAGAACCGGTCGGGCAAAGTGATCATCTGGTCAACCTTCGCAGTGATCATCGCACTGGTGATGGGAGTGAACTTTGATCTGCGCATCAATCAGGGCAATGTTTCAGTTGAAAGCTGGATCGCGTTCATCATCGCCTATTCGGCCTACCTCTATGCGCTGTTCGGCTTGATCTACGGCTGCTGGGTGCTGTTCTCAAGCGGGGTTCTGACACCGGTGGTGCGTGAGACAGCGAAGGTGACGTCGATGGTCTTCACCATCCTGATCGGATCGCAACTGCTGAACCTGGTGGTGATTTCGTTTGGTGGAGAGCACTATATCCAGCAGTTCCTCAAGAGCTTCGACAACGAATTCACGGTCTTCCTGATCGTGATGCTGGTGTTGTTCTTCCTGGGCTTTGTGCTGGATTTCCTCGAGATCATCTACATCGTGATCCCGATCGTTGGGCCGGTGATCTACGGCGGATCGTTCGATCCGAAATGGGTGACAATCATGGTGGCGGTGAACCTGCAGACCTCGTTCCTGACGCCTCCGTTCGGATTTGCGCTGTTCTATCTCAGGGGTGTTGCGCCGAAAGAGGTCACCACTGGCCACATCTATCGCGGCATCATACCGTTCGTGATTATTCAGGTTGTGGGCATTGCAATCCTGTGGTTCTTCCCCACGATTGTGACTATCGTCCCTGACCTGATCCCGAACTGATCTGCAGCTTGATCTAACGAAAACGGAGGCCCGTTAGGGCCTCCGTTTGTTTTCAGGAATTCGGTTGTGGGTGTGTCAGCCTTTCAAACTCCGCTTCAGTGGCATGATCGATTGCAAGGTCTGTGGTCTCGACAAGTCCGGCATTGGGATTGTCGAACGTGGCCTTATCCAGCTTGCCAACCTTTTGCCCGACGATGGTGGTGACAACAGCATCGCCCGTGACATTCACTACCGTCCGCATCATATCGAGGATCCGGTCGACGGCCAGAATGATGCCGATGCCTTCCAGCGGCATACCCAACTGGTTCAGAACCATCGCCAGCATCACTATCCCCACACCGGGCACACCTGCCGTGCCGATTGAGGCCAGAACCGAGATTGAAATCACGGTCAGATAACCGCTCAACCCCAGATCGATGCCATAGGCGTTGGCCAGAAATACCGTCGCCACACCATGCATGATTGCGGTGCCGTCCATGTTGATCGTCGCCCCTAGGGGAATACCGAACGACGCCACGGAACGGTCAACGCCGACGCGCTGCGTCACGCATTGCAGGCTGGCCGGAATTGTTGCGTTCGAGCTTGAGGTCGAAAACGCAAACACCTGCGCCGAGCGCATCTTGCGCAGGAATACCCGAGGGCTCAGCCCGGTCGTAAAATACAGCAGCGCCATCAACGTGACACACAGATGGAATACCAGCGTCAGGCTGATCGTGGTCAGATAGCCGATCACCGGTCCGAACAGGCCAAAGCCCTCCATCGCAAAGGTTTTGGCAATCAGGCTGAAGACGCCGATGGGGGCGAAGGCCATGACGATATTGACGATCTTCATTGCCAGTTCATTCATGAACTCGCAGCCTTCCACAAAGGCCTTGGCGCGGCTGCCCATCATTAGCACTGCAATACCAACGACCATTACGTAGAAGATGATCTGCAGCATCTCACCATTGGCCAACGCGTTGATCGGGTTCTTGGGAATGATGTTTGCCAGTATTTCCCAAGTGGTCTGTGGGTTGGCGACGCTTACGCTATCACCGGCCAGATGCAGGCTCGTGAATCCTGTGCCCGGCCCAATGAGGCCCGCAAAGATCAAGGCAGTTGTCACGGCCAAGGCGGTGGTGGCCAGATAGGTAACGAAGGTCAGCCCTCCGACACGGCCCAGCAATTTGACATCGCCAATGCCGACAACGCCGCACAGCAGTGAGAATACAACCAGCGGCACAACAAGCATCTGAAGTGCATTAAGGAACATTTGCCCAAACATGGACAGCACACCCTGCACAAGTGTTGCGTTGAGCGCAGCGATATCGAGATAGTTCAAGACCAAACCAAAGATCGAGCCCAAGGCGAGCGCGACCAGAATCTGGGTCGTCAGCGTGGCCGAAACCAGTCGGCGTGCGGCATATGTCATTTTCCCCCTCCTTCAGAACCTCTGCGACAGGGTGGGAGGCCTGCCGTAGCGACAATAAAGCCAGCCCGGTCAGCGTCTGATTGAGCTGCGGGTTTCAGGTTTGGGCTGGACGTTTAGAAGTGCGGCTAATTTGGTGACCTTGCGTCAACTTTCAATCGCACGGGCGGGGGAAGGTCGATTAAGATTGCTTAACAATTGGGCGCAGCATGGCGGAAGGTAGTTTAAAGCGATGAAAAAAAGTATTTATTTTGTCGATACAGGTGCTGAAAATTCGATCAAATCCCAACGATTTCCGAAAGGATCCCGCCAGACGGCGACAATTCCATAGGGTTCATGGCGCGGGCGCTCTTCAAACCCAACGCCTGCTTCCAGCATCGCCGCGTGATCGCGGTAAAAATCATCTGTTTCGAGGAAAAAGCCAACGCGCCCACCGGTTTGATTGCCGACCGATGCGATCTGTTCCGCGCCCACAGCCTGGGCCAGCAACAACGAAGCACCATCCGAGCCCGGAGGCGTGATCCGCACCCAGCGTTTACCATCGCCCAGATCAATATCCTGCGTCAGAGTAAAGCACAGCACTTTGGTGTAGAACGCGATCGCTGCGTCATAATCCGGGACGACCAGCGTCACCGCATGAAGGCTCTGACGCATGATAGATTAACCTTTGGTGGGGTGGCGGTCAGGCAGTTGGATGTTGGCCACCTGCTCGGCAATCGGGGCCGACGAAAGGGGGTGGTGGGCCGTATGGTCACACTGCTCGGGATTTTTAATTCGCTGCCATTCACCCTGCATATAGACCTGCAAGCCCGCGAATTTGGCCTTGTACCCCATCTTGGGGCTGCCGGGCACCCAATAGCCCAGATAAATATAGGGCAACCCAGCCTCGCGCGCGATCTCGATATGGTCGAGAATCATGTAAGTGCCCAGCGAGCTTTGCTGGAACTCTGGATCGTAGAATGAGTAAACCATGCTCAGCCCGTCATCCAGTACATCGGTCAAACTGACGGCGATCAGTTCGCCGGTTTCGGGATCGGCATATTCTACGACTCGGCTGCGGATCGGGGTTTCCTCGATCATCGCGGCGAATTCGAAGACATCCATATCGGCCATGCCGCCATCCGCATGGCGCGCGTCCAGATACCGACGGAACAGGTCGAACTGTTCATCCGTTGCCCAGGGCGATGTTGCACGTCGGATCAAATAGGAATTGCGCTTGTGGGCCCGTTTTTGGCTTTTGCTTGGCTGAAAGGCTGACACATCGATACGGGCAGACAGACAGGCGGCGCAGTCGGTGCAGGACGGGCGATACAGAACGTTCTGCGAGCGGCGAAATCCTTGTTGCGAAAGGCAATTGTTCAATTGATCCGCACCTTCCCCCTGTAGGGCGGTGAACAGTTTGCGCTCCATCCTGCCCTCAAGGTAAGGGCAGGGCTGGGGTGCCGTCACATAGAATTGTGGCGCAATTGGCAGCGTGTGTCGCATGAAGGTCCCGCATTTCCTCGGAACCGATGATAGCAACGGTTTTTGGCGCAGCCAAGTGTTTCACTCAGGTGTTTTTAGGCGCGCTGGTTGATCATCACGGTGCCGAGGAAGGCATCGGTCAGGCCCTGACAGCGGGCGCTGGTCATCATCATGATGACCGAAATGATCTGTAGTACCGGGATCGCCATGCTGACGAAATACCCTGCCGTATGTGCAATGGCTTTGCCCGTATCCATTCGGGCGCCAAAGGCGTCACGCAACTCTATCCCCATGAAGCGCATCCCCAGTGTGGCCGAGCCGTTGGCGATGGTAACAACGCGATAGACAAAGCTGATGACTGCGTAGATCAGCGCCAATATGAAGAAGCCCATGCCAAAGGTCAGCAGAATCGCAACTGTACAGAGCAATGAGATAAAGGCGATGTCGAACAGCCAGGCAAAAAAGCGCTTGGTCGCTACGGATTGGTAGAATTCGGGTTGGCTGTCAGGGTCAGGCAGATGAGGCATAGATTGTAATCCGGGTATTGTGCAGAAACACCCTGTCCCGATGGGCGGGACAGGGCAAGCCACGATTAGGCAGGTTGTTCGCCGTTTTCGTCATCACGATTATCGCGGGCGCGTTCATCCATGAACTCGTCGAACTCGGCCTTGTCCTTGGCTTCACGCAGGCGGTGCAGGAACGCCTCAAAGTCTTTCTGTTCACGCTCCAAACGCGCCAGTGTGTCGGCCTTGTAGGCGTCAAACGCGCTGTTGCCCGAAGGTTTCATGGCGCTCATGTGGCTGTTCCACGACGAACGGCGGCTGCAGGATTTGCTGAACATGCGTTTGCTCCAGATCATATAGGCAAGAAAGGCCAGGCCGATGGGCCAGAAGAAGATAAAGCCAAGGACCATTGCGGCGATCCAGGCGCCTTTTCCCTTGCTATCAAGCCAGGCTTCGCTTCGGTGCAGCCATCCCGGATTTTGGGGAACGGCGTGGTCGGACAATGCGGTCATGTGCTCTCTCCAGTTAGGATGTAAATGCTTTTCACATTACCAAGATGGGAGGGGGGATAGGTGGTTGCAAGGGGGTATGTGAAAAAGATTTACATTTTTCGGAATCCAGCGTCTGACCGGGCGGATCAATCAGCGGGGTAAGGCGGATTTGCGTCTCAGTATTTCAGGCCGAGCGACGCAGCCCATCGATTAAACGTTTCATTAAGAAGGCTTAATAATCAAACCCTTCCATAGGGTTTGCACGATGGCTGCATACATAGTTTTCCGAGGAGTAATCAAGGGAGGTCGCTGAAATGGTTGTTGTGAACACAACTCATTGGCCGTTCGGGTCAGAGGAGAGTTTCATCTTGTCGACCGAACCAGGCCTAGCTTCGCAAGGCGGCGTATCTAGTTCGATTGATCAAGTCGATTTGCCTTTTTTGAACCTCGATCCCCATGATCTCGAAGGGAAAGAAGATCTGCCGGATATCGAACTGCGCGGGTTTTGGGACGGGGTGATCGACAGCACGGTCAGCGCGTATCAGGGCGCTGGGTCTCACGAGGTTGAGTTCAGTCTTTCGATGGTGAACTACGAGATCGCGACACGCGGAAGCGCCACGCTCATTTCCGAGCTGTACCATACACAGCAAGTCGCGCTTGAAACCATAAGCATGCATGGAACGGACATACCTGTTTCTTACGAGGCCCGGTCCGCCTTTGGATTTGAGGGCGTTCACATTGGTCAGGCAGCACAGTTTCAGCATCTGTCTATAGCCAGCGAACAGGGGGAGATGTTCGATGTGCATGGGTTCGATGCAAATGGCGATCTGGTTCTGGCGTCATACGGCTATTACGAGGTCGTCGAGATCGCAGGCAAGCTTCATCAAAACGGAATTTCTGATTTTGCGCTTAGTTTCGAGGTGTCGTTCGAGCTCGAAATGAATGAGACCGGTCTTTATGAAGTATTTGCTGCGGTCTCGTTCGATGGCCAAATTGACTTTAACGACGGAATGTCGCGCTACTTTCAGTTTGAAGAGGATATGTATTTCCCAGCTCGCGATCTGGGGAGTGTGGAATTTGGCCCCCTGCCAGATGGCTTGTTCCAACAACTGGCGATGTTTCAGGCTCATTTGGGTGACGCCTGGGACGAGTTGGTGAGTTTGAACGATCAGCTTGAGGCGGTGTTTCTGCAGCTTCGTGAAGACGAGCACTATGATGAGTGGGATTTGGCTGGGCATGGGATAGAAAATCCGTTCACTTTCGATTTGCCGCCAGTGGATCAGTGGCTATAACGATTTGGACATTCGGCCCTTTCTGCTGTTCAATCGGACAGGGCTAAGCCAACTCTGTCCGATCATGTGCGCTGGCCGCATCTGATTTTCGGCCGTCACAAGTCATAGGCAAATGGAAGATATTGAAAACACCAGCCCACCGTCACTCGATCAGATCCTCTCGCTGGAAAAACAGGTATGGACTGCGCTGGTTGAAGGCAATGCACAGGCCGACCGGGCACTTCTGAGCCCCGATTTTCTGGGCGTGTATCCAACGGGTTTTGCCAACCGCGACGATCATGTTGGCCAGTTCGCCGATGCGCCTACGATGGCGCAATATGAACTCAGCGATACCAGGTTGCGCGTCTTATCGGCAGATGTGGTTTTGCTCTCATACAGGGCAGATTATCTGCGACCCGAAGCACAGGAATGGGAGGCGATGCTGATCTCATCCCTGTGGGAGCAGCGTCACGATGTCGGGATCAACAGTTTCAGCCAGGACACACCACTGGAACGGTCATGAGCCAGTCTCTTGTTATCAACCGCTTGCCGCGCGCTTTTCATACCGATCTGGGTGACGAAACACGCGCGGCGCTGCCCGATTTGACTGCCGAGCAGGGGGAGTTGATCGCGGGAACTGCGGGCTCTAGCCCCTACCTGAAAGGGTTGATTGACCAAGAAAGGAACTGGTTGCCACACGCGTTACAGCAACCGGACCAGGCATTGTCGGAAGTGATGGACGCGGCGCGCGCGCTGCCGTCGGATCAGTTGAAACCCGGTTTGCGGCAAGCGAAGAGGCGCATGGCCTTATTGACGGCGCTGGCCGATCTGGCAGGTGCGTGGCCGTTGGAAAAGGTAACTGCCGCGCTGACTGACTTTGGCGCTTTGGCCGTAGATGTGGCAGCGAAGGCCGAAATTGCTGCGTTGATCCGGCGCGGCAAGCTGCCGGGTATGACCGAGAATGATGTCGAAACCGCAGCTGGTATGGTCATTCTGGCGATGGGCAAAATGGGCGCACATGAGCTGAACTACAGCTCGGATATCGATCTGATCGTGCTGTTCGACGAAACCCGTTTCGATCCCGATGATTTCTATGAAGCCCGTCAGGGAATGGTGCGCGCCACGCGGAATTTCTGTGCCACGCTTAGCGACAAGACGGCTGATGGGTATGTATTCCGCACCGATCTGCGATTGCGCCCCGACCCTGCGGTCACGCCCGTCTGTCTGGCGATGGAAGCGGCCGAGCGGTATTACGAAAGTCTTGGGCGCACGTGGGAACGTGCGGCCTATATCAAGGCACGCCCCTGCGCCGGGGATATCGCGGCAGGTCAAAGATTTCTCGATGCATTGCGCCCGTTCGTTTGGCGGCGGCATCTGGATTTTGCCGCCATTCAAGACGCTCATGACATGCGACTGCGTATACGCGAGAACAAGGGAACGGGCGGAAGTCTCTCGATTCCCGGTCACGACATGAAGCTGGGGCAGGGCGGTATTCGAGAAATCGAGTTCTTCACCCAGACCCGCCAATTGATCGCGGGCGGACGTGATCCAGACCTTCGTGTACGGGGCACCGTTCCCGGTCTGGCGGCGCTGGCCTCAAAAGGCTGGGTGCCCGAAGATGTCGCCGAGAAGCTGACTGACCACTACTGCGCCCACCGCGAGGTCGAGCATCGCATCCAGATGGTGCACGACGCGCAGACCCATAAGGTGCCAAATTCAGAGGACGGTATCGAACGGGTCGCGTGCCTGATGGGCATCAGCAGCGCCGAACTGACCGCTGATCTGACCCGCCGCCTGACAGAAGTGCATGAACTGACCGAAGGGTTCTTTGCCCCCGGACCGGGCGCAGCACCCGCGCCGGTACAGGAAGTCGAGTTCGACAAGGGTGTGCTGGCCCGCTGGCCCACCTATCCGGCGCTTCGCTCGCAGCGGGGTGCACGGATATTCGAACGGCTCAGGCCGGAACTTCTGGCGCGATTGGCAAAAACTGCGAAACCCGACGAAGCATTGCTGGCGCTGGATGGGTTTTTGGCAGGATTACCCGCTGGAGTGCAGCTGTTTTCCCTGTTCGAAGCGAACCCGCATCTGATTGATCTGCTGGTCGATATCGTTGGAACGTCACATGCGCTCGCCACCCATCTGTCGGGCAACGCCTCGGTTTTTGATGCGGTGATTGGTGGCAGTTTCTTCAGCGATTGGCCCGGGCAGGCGACCTTGCAGTCGGACTTGACGCAGGCCTTGGCAGAGGAAAGCGACTATGAAACACAGCTCGATCTCGCACGTCGCTGGTGCAAGGAATGGCACTTTCGCATCGGTGTGCATCATCTGCGCGGACTGATCGATGGGGCGCAGGCCGGGCAGCAATATGCCGAACTGGCGCAGGCCGTGATTGCGGCGGTTCTGCCCTGCGTTGTCGACCAGTTCTCCAAAAAGCATGGACCGGTGCCCGGGCGCGGCGCCGCGGTTTTGGGCATGGGGTCACTTGGGGCAGGGCGCATCAACTCGCAATCCGATCTGGACATGATTGTCATCTACGATCCTCAGGATCAGGATATGTCCGACGGTCCTCGCCCGCTGGCGACGCGGACGTATTATGCTCGGTTCACCCAGGCACTGATCACGGCGCTCAGCGCGCCAATGTCGCAGGGACGGCTTTATGAGGTCGACATGCGTCTGCGCCCGTCGGGCAATCAGGGGCCGGTGGCTACAAGCTGGGTCAGCTTCACCAACTATCAGCAGAATGAGGCCTGGGTGTGGGAACACCTTGCTTTGACCCGCGCCCATGTGGTCGCAGGCGACGCCGGTCTGGCCGAAGATATCGAAAGCTTCCGCGCCGATTTCCTGTCGCAAACGCGCGATCGCCAGAAGGTGCTGAAAGAAGTGGCCGCGATGCGCGAAAGGCTGGCCGCCACCAAAGCGCCAGCGGGCGTTTGGGACGCAAAGAATGGGCCGGGCCGCATGATGGATATCGAACTGATGGCAGAGACGGGCGCATTGCTGGCCGGATTGCCCCAGCGCGATGTCCATTCGGGTCTGGACGGGGCGGTCGCTGTCGGGCTGCTGGATGTCGCGCAGGCGCAAACCCTGAAGGGTTGTTACGATTTATGCTGGTCGGTGCAATGTGCGGCGCGTCTGCTGTCGGGAAAGGTGATCGAGGCCGACAAGATCGGTGAAGGCGGTACGGCCTTTCTGTGTCGGGCGACCGGGTTCGATCAGGTCGAACAGCTGCAATCCGCGTTGCAAGACAATTACAGCACTGCGGCCTCGTTGATTGGCGCAGTTGTCGGAGGGGTTGAAGATGGCACGCAGTGATGATCCGAATGACCACAAAGGCCTGATCCGCGAGGCGTATCGCATTGAAGGCATCACCTTGCCCGAGTGTCGCAGCATCTTTCTGGATTGGGCGTTGAGCCTGCCCGGAGAGCTTGATCAAAATCAGGCCTTGACCAACCTGCACGCAGTCTATTCGGAACAGGCTGCTGATCATCCGATGACGCAGGTCCTGACCGAGGGTTTGCAGGCGGCCCAAGCCCCCAAGCGTCGTGGCGGCTGGCGCAAGCGCAATCGTTAACGGGGCTTTCACCCCCGTGCATTCACGATTATGAGGGCGCCATGACACCCGTAGCTGACCGCCCCCGTATCCGTTTGAAACCCAAGGCCAATGCGCGTGGCCTGCGCCACGGGTTTCCCTGGGTCTATGCCAATGACATCGTCACCGACCGCCGGACCCGCAAAATCGGGCCGGGGTCCTTGGCTGTGCTGGAAGACGAGAAGCGCGCGCCAATCGCTCTGGTCGCAGTGAATCCGGTCTCGAAGATCATGTGCCGGGTGCTGGATCGCGACATTAACGCGCAGTTGGATGCGGACTGGTTTGAAACCCGTCTGCGCCGCGCGCTTGAGATGCGCGAGCGACTGTTCGATGCGCCTTACTATCGCCTGATCCATGCCGAGGCGGATGGGTTTCCCGGGGTGATCATCGACCGGTTCGGAGACGCCTGCGTGATCCAACCCAACGCAACCTGGGCTGAGGCACATCTTGAATCTCTGACCGACGCGCTAGTCAAGGTGACCGGGGTCGACACAGTGCTGAAGAACGCCTCGGGGCGCACGCGTGTGCTCGAGGGGTTGGACGACACCAATCTGACCTTGCGCGGCATCGCGCCCGATAAGCCTCTGCCGGTGCCAATGAATGGCGCAACCTACATGGCTGACCTGACTGGTGGACAGAAAACCGGCCTGTTCTATGACCAACGCCCCAATCACGCGTTTGCCGCCAAGTTGGTTCACCCCGAGGCGCAGGTGCTGGATGTATTCAGCCACGTCGGAGGCTTTGGTCTGGCCATGCTGGCGGGCGGCGCAGCACAGGCATTGTCCGTTGACGGCTCGGCAGCGGCGCTCGAACTGGCGGCGAAGGGCGCTGAAGCCTCAGGATTTTCTGCCCGTTTCCAGACCCGACAAGGCGACGCCTTTGATATACTGACCAAACTCGGCGAAGAGGGCGCGTTGTTCGACGTCGTCATCTGTGATCCCCCGGCTTTTGCACCTTCGAAACAAGCATTGGACGCAGGCCTGCGCGCCTATGAGCGTACCGCACGTCTGGCGGCTCCGCTGGTCAAACCGGGCGGGTATCTTGGCCTCTGCTCCTGTTCTCATGCCGCTGATCTGGGCCGCTTCCGCGATGCCTCATCCCGTGGGATCGGACGGGCAGGACGACAGGCCCAACTGATCCGAACTGGCTTTGCCGGGCCGGACCATCCACAACTGCCGCAGCTGGCAGAAAGCGGCTACCTCAAAGCCGTGTTTTACCGTCTGTGAAGGCGGTTCTTGATACCTGCGTCATCTATCCCACGGTGATGCGAGAGATGCTGTTGGGCGCAGCGAGGCTTGGTTATTTCACGCCCGTCTGGTCTGCACGTATCCTCGAAGAATGGGCTCGTGCCGCCCGCAAACTCGGCCCCGAGGGCGAGGCGCAGGCGCGCGCCGAAATCGCGCTGGTTCAGGCCCATTGGCCAAATGCCGAGCGACCTGCCAACCTCGGTGTTGAACAGCGCCTATGGTTGCCGGATGCCGCCGACATCCACGTTCTCGCAACGGCGGTCACAAGCTCGGCAGATGTCATTGTCACCGTCAATGCCAAAGACTTTCCCAAGAATATGTTGGCCGACGAAGGGCTTGAGCGGCGCGATCCGGACGGGCTGCTGCATGAACTCTGGCTGTCCGACCCCGAAGGCATAACGCAGGTTTCCAAAGCGGTCCTTGCTGAAGCCAACCGGCTATCCGGTGCTCAATGGACCTTGCGCAGCTTAATGAAAAAAGCCCGCCTGCCGCGCCTTGGCAAAGCCCTGAGTACTTAATTCGGGATCCCATTCATCTGGCCAAAAATATCTCGGGGAGCGCGAGGGGCTGGCCCCTCGCTCCTATCCTAAACTCCCACGCCCCACTTTTGTTCAAGTACTTCCAGAGCTGCGATCCGCTCATCCGTCTTTGGATGACTCATCAACCAAGCGGGCACAACGCCCGCGCGCTGCTGTGTCAGATCCTCAAGCTTGTGGAACAAAGACTTCTGTGGACCAATCCCGATCCCGGCTTTTGTCAAAAGCGCAGCCGCATATTCATCCGCCTCATATTCATCACTCCGCGACAGGCGGGAGGCCAGCAAATGAGTCAGCATATTTGCAATCCAGGCTCCAATGAATGGGATGAAGCGGTTCAGTAGCATCATCAGCGCAGCACGCAGGGCGTTTTGACCCGAGAAATCAATCATCCGCCGCCGGGCGTGGCCAAGGGCGACATGGCCCAATTCATGCGCGATTACGCTTGCCATTTCTTCCGCTGATACTTCGCCGTTGCCAAATTTGCGATAAAAACCGCGAGTGATGAAAATACGCCCATCCGGCGCGGCCAGCCCGTTCACCGGATCGATCTCGTAGATGTAGACTGGGACCCGATCAATCTCCAAGGCTGCAGCCAGCCGGTCCGTCATGCGTTTTAGCGCAGGATCGGCCAGTTCGGTGGACTTCGCATCCAACTCACGATGCGTGCGCCAGACGGATATCCGGTACATCACAACGGCATAGGCTATGGCCAGCAGGATGGGTGTTAAGCGAAGCATGAGTTAGATATGGGCGGCCCACCCCGAGGAGGCAAGCGGTAACTCGCCCTTCACGTCCGATCAGTTATGCGGCTCAATCCAGCCTTACCTGCCTGGCGAGGGCAGGTGCAGGTTCGAATGAAACTCGGCAAGGGACTGCTTGATTAAGACCTCGCCCTTCGAAGCCTCAAAAAATGCGCGTTCAGCTTCCTTTTCTGCGACCAGAGCATCAACTCTCAGGTCCCTCACATCCGCGCGCAGAGCGTCGCGCGCCTCCTCGTAGGTTTCAGCATCGCGCAGTTCATCCTCAAGCGCACTCAGCTTGTCATCATAGTCCGGGTCCGCAGGATCAAGTGCGGCGATATCATCGGCGATGTCTTCGCTGCTGCGGCCATCGTAGTCTTCGTTCAGATCACGCAGTTCACGGCGCGCCTCATAGAGGTCACCGCGTAAGTCGTAATAGGTTTCCGCCGCCGCCTGGTAGGTCGCGATTTTGCCGACATTGCTGTTGGGTGAAGCATTGCGGAACGCCGGGGCCGCTGCCTTAGACGCATTCAGGTTACGCAGCTTGTCCGAGCCATAGGGATCGGTGATCGCTGCAACAAGCGGGTCGCGGTAATAGCGGTAGCGGTCCTTCTTGCGATCGGAATATGGCTTTTCGTAGCGCAGTCGATAGTCGGTTTCATCATAGATCTTCTTATCGTCCGAATAGCGGTAGCCGTCAGGATCGTAAGGCACCGGCTGGATCGTTGCCCAGTCCTTGTGCCGGTGGTTTGGCTGTGGCAGATCGAGATTGCCGTGGAACTCGCCCAGCGTCGCTTTGGTCAATGTACGCCCTTTCGAAGCGTCATAAAAGGCAGCCTCCGCATCTTGCAACGCGTCGCGGGTTTCGTATTTCAGATCCCTCAGATCAGCGCGCAGATCGTCGCGCGCCTCCTCATAGGTTTCTGCATCGCGCAACTCATCCTCAAGCGCACTCAGCTTGTCATCGTAGTTCGGGTCCGCAGGATCAAGCGCGGCGATATCATCGGCGATGTCTTCGCTGCTGCGGCCATCGTAGTCTTCGTTCAGATCACGCAGTTCACGGCGCGCCTCATAGAGGTCACCGCGCAGGTCGTAATAGGTTTCTGCCGCCGCCTGATAGGTCGCGATCTTGCCGACATTGCTGTTGGGTGAAGCATTGCGGAACGCCGGGGCTGCTGCCTTAGACGCATTCAGGTTACGCAGCTTGTCCGCGCCATCGGGATCGGTGATCGCTGCAACAAGCGGGTCGCGATAGCGACGCTTGCTGGGCTTCTTACTGTCATAGTGCTTGGATTTATAATCTGTGCGAGCAACAGGTCGCGGGGAATACTCAACAGGAGCAACCGACGCCTTGCGATACGTTTTCGTTACGCGGTTCGCGCTTGACTTGGTTTTTACCGGCGAACGCTTGCCAAATAGTTGCTCGACATCGCGTTTAAACTCTCTTCCAAAGCCCGCCAGTGTGGTCTTTTGTACCTTGCCGTTCCGTCCCTTAGCTTTAGCAGAGGTTTTGGCTGACCGGTGGTGTTTTGCCTTTTGCTTCTTGTTAAACCCGAAAGCCTTTTCCACGCGGTGCGTTTTGGAGTTGGCCTTGCCGGCATCTTTACCCGCGCTTTTGGAACCCTTAGCTTTGCCGGATTTTCCCTTTTCGCCACTTTTGTTGCCGTCGTTGCCTTTTCCTGACTTACCCTTGCCTTTGTTGCCGTCGTTGCTTTTTCCAGAATTACCTTTGCCGCCGCCGCGGCCCTTTCCATTGCCATTATCATTCTTGGCATAAGCGGCGTCAGGGGAAAGTACCAATGTCGCGGTCGCACCCGATGCAATTGCGAACGCTGTAATAGTCAAAACAGATGTCAGGATATTTCGTAGTTTTGAAATGGTCATCTCAGCCCCCCAGCTTCAATCACTTTGTCGTATATCACGAATTCGAGCGAGGCAGGGAAATTTGCCGAGATTGTTTCTTTGGTGGTGCTTTTGACGCGAATATCTCTGAAAAATGGGCCTATTGTTTCCGGTTTCTGAAACAACAAGGACTTCGACGGTGACTATCGCGTCAGTTCCCGCATACCTTGTTCTAAACCCGCCAGCGTCATGGGTACCATGCGATCTTCGAATATCTCACGGATCATGCCGATCGAATGGGTGTATTCCCAATACTTCTCGGGGATTGGGTTGATCCAAAGGTTCGATGTCCACTGTTCGCGTGCACGGCCCAGCCAGACTTGGCCGGCCTCCTGGTTCCAATGCTCATTTGCACCGCCGGGATAAGCGATCTCGTAAGGACTCATTGAGGCATCGCCGACAAAGATGCACTTGTAGTCCGGCCCGTATGTGCGCAAGACCTCGTGCGTCGGAGTTTGCTGATCCCAGCGGCGGCGATTGTCGCGCCAGACGCCTTCATAGAGGCAGTTGTGGAAGTAGTAGTATTCCAGATGTTTGAATTCGGTTCGGGCCGCTGAGAACAGTTCTTCGACGACCTTGATATGCGGGTCCATCGATCCGCCCACGTCCAGAAACAAAAGGACTTTGACGGCGTTGTGTCGTTCGGGTCGGGTTTTGACATCCAGATATCCGTGTTCAGCCGTAGCCCTGATCGTTCCATCCAGATCAAGCTCTTCCGCTGCACCTTCACGCGCCCAGCGGCGCAGGCGTTTCAAGGCAACCTTGATGTTCCGGGTGCCCAGTTCAACAGTGTCATCTAAGTTCTTGAATTCGCGCTTGTCCCAGACCTTTACGGCACGCTGATGGCGGCTTTCTTTCTGGCCGATGCGCACGCCTTCAGGGTTATAGCCATAGGCGCCGAAAGGTGAGGTGCCTGCGGTGCCGATCCACTTGTTACCGCCCTGATGGCGACCCTGTTGGTCCATGAGGCGCTCGCGTAGCGTCTCCATCAGCTTCTCAAAGCCACCAAGCGCCTCGATCTCGGCTTTTTCTTCATCCGACAGGTGCTTTTCGGCCATCTTTGCAAGCCACTCGGCAGGAATATCGACCGCCTCGAGTACTTGATCGAAACTGATTTCACCCAACCCTTCGAAACTGGCGGCAAAGGCACGATCGAACTTGTCGATGTTGCGCTCGTCTTTCACCATCGAAACGCGGGCGAGATAGTAAAACGCCTCGACATCGTATGTCGCCAAGCCCTTTTTCATCCCTTCCAGAAACGTCAGGTACTCGCGCAGAGATACGGGAATGCCCGCGTTTCGGAGGTTTTCGAAGAAGGGCAGGAACATCGTTCTATACCAGACGAACAATGACCAGTGAAATCACCAGCCCGACCAACGCAAAGGCAATGCCGTAACCTGCAGCGTATTGAGCCATATCCGCACCGCTTCCGTTACGTTTGCGTGCTGTCAACGCGCCCAGAATCGCGCCCAGAATAGCCATGCCCAGAACCACTATCATGTGACGTTATCCACCCGTGCTTGTGGCGGCTGACTGCGCGATGTCTTGTGTGACCGAGCGCACCACCAAATCCGAGCCGAAGCCGTAACGTGCCCATCCGATACTGTCCAGCCGAACGCGACGTGCCTGATCTAGTTGACCGGACTGCCGCAGCGCCTCGGATTTGAGCAGCAGCAGGGTGGCCAGAAGGGCGGCGTTCTCGGCCTTCGTCATAACACTGATTGCTTTGTTCAATTCGGGCAGGGCCTCGGTGCCCTGACCCTGTGCCAAAGCAAATGCTGCGGTTTGTGCCGTGATATGAGCGCGCTGAATTTCCGTTCCCGGGGTGGCGTTCAGGTATTTCAGGGCAATTTCATATTGCTGCTGCGCCGCCTCGGGGTCGTCGAATTGCCCCATGCGCCCCAGCAGATAATGCGGATAGGCGCGGCGGTGGTCGGTCCAGCCTTGCTGTTGACCAATTCGCGCTGCCTCGTTCGCAGCGTTAACGCGCTTGGCCGTACCAGCGCCAGCCCCCAAAGCGCGTTGAACTGCATTAATCCACGCCCGAGGTGTCTCAGTAACCTGTTGTGGCGCAACCCGATCCCCTCTGGGGTTCAGCCGGCTGAGTACGCCGGGCAGAACCGCTGCCACCTGTTCGCGTGTCATGCCATTTTGCAACTCAGGCGCATAGGCTGCGCGCAGGATCAACATGTCGAATCCGGTCAGAACCGTGTGGAAATTGTCGTCGTTGAATACTGAATCGGTTAGGCGATAGAGGTCGTTCAGAGGTCCAAGGGCCTGAGCCAATTCTTCATGCAGGCAGTCCCGAATTTCCTGTGGGCTGGCATCGTAGGGGATGAATATCCCGATCCGTTCACGTTTTCGCAGTTCGGTCCAGTTGCTTTTGCTTTTGCGCCTGTCACGGCGGTATTCTTCCAGACTTGAAGAGTTGGGCACGACGAAACAGGCTGCCTGCGGCAGGATGCGGCGGATCTGTTTCTGGCTTACAGCCTCGATCGTGATGTTCGCCTGACCCTCTGGAATCTGCCGGATGTCGATCTTCGCCTCACGTTGCAACCGGGTCAGTAGCCGGCTCAGGTCGGTCTGCATCGTTGGTGGCGGTGTCCCAGTCAGACGCACCGTGATGGGTCCATCAAACCGGGTGAAAACGGGCAACTCTGCGCCGCTCTCAAGTGCGAAATGCAGCGATAGGAAATCTGCGGCGATGTTTTTGTTTGAGCGGGCAGGCGGGCTAGGACGAGTAGCGCCGAAGGATTTAGACGGCGGCAGCGAAGCTTCAATCACCTGGGTACGGGTCGGCGTCTCGATCCGGTCGACCGTGGTGCAGGCAGACAGCGCCGCCAGAAGTAGGGTTGCGCCTAAAAGCCTCATGGTCGCTGATACTTCAGGAACGGCGACAACTTGCCGATGCGGTCATAGAGTTTGCGTGCGGTATGGTTGTTTTCCTGCGTCAGCCAATAGACTGAGGGGGCTTTCTGCCTGTCCGCTTCTTCATAGACGGCCTCAATCAGGGCGCGTCCAACTCCGGTGCCTCGCGCTTCTGGGCGGGCATAGAGATCCTGCAGATAGCAGACACTTTCTTCCTTCCAGGCGTGGCGATGAAACAGGTAATGGGTCAGTCCAAGCAGTTGCCCATCCAAATCCGCGACAAAACAGGAAAAGTCATTCGGATCATCACCTAAGAGCCGCGCAAAGGTGCTTTGGAAAGTCGAATCCGGCACTTCGGTTTCATAAAATGCCAGGTAGTCACGCCACATTTCGGCCCATTGATCCCGGTCTTCTGGTCGCAAGGGGCGAATTGTGAGGGCGTTAGTCATTTTATTATTTCCTGCTCTGGAGGCCCGATTGGCGCGGGGTCTTTCGTTGATGTAATGCTGACACCCGACCGTACCGATGACAAGCTGTGATCACCGCTTGCTACGCGCCATAAAGGCCAGCCGTTCAAACAGGTGTACGTCCTGCTCATTTTTTAGAAGCGCACCATGCAGCTTGGGCAGTGCATTCACACCGTCGCGTTTAAGGTCCTCAGCGCTCAAGTCCTCAGCTAAGAGCAGTTTCAGCCAGTCCAGCACTTCCGAGGTCGAGGGCTTTTTCTTCAAACCTTGCGTTTCGCGGATTTCGTAGAACTGGGTCAGCGCGGTGGTCAGCAGCGCATCTTTGATGCCGGGGTGATGGACTTCGACGATACGGCGCATCGTGGCTTCGTCTGGAAAGCGGATGTAGTGAAAGAAGCAGCGGCGCAGGAATGCGTCAGGTAGTTCCTTTTCGTTGTTCGAAGTGATTATGACGATAGGACGGTTCTTGGCACGGATCGTCTCGCCAGTCTCGTAGACGTGGAACTCCATCTTATCGAGTTCTTGCAGCAGGTCGTTCGGAAACTCGATATCAGCCTTGTCGATCTCGTCGATCAGTAGCACAACCTTTTCATCCGCATCGAATGCCTGCCATAGCTTCCCCTTGCGAATATAGTTCGAGACATCATGCACGCGCTCATCACCTAGCTGACTGTCACGTAGACGGCTGACCGCATCGTATTCATACAGTCCCTGCTGCGCGCGCGTTGTGGATTTCACGTTCCACTCAATCATCGTCAGCCCCAGCGCGCCTGCGACCTGTTTCGCCAGCTCGGTTTTGCCGGTTCCGGGTTCGCCCTTGACAAGCAGCGGGCGTTCCAGCGTGACGGCGGCGTTCACGGCAATGTTCAGATCGTCGGTGGCAACATATTCTGCGGTGCCTTGAAAACGTGCGGTCATGGGACCCCTCATGTGGTTTCCGCGGAATGCGGGCTGGGTTTGCTCTGCTCGGGTTACAGAGAGGCAAGGTTATTTACAAGCCGGGCCGCAGCGTCGCGAAAGGATGGGATGGGCTGTAAGTCCAATCTGTTTTGGGCGATTCGTTCGGGGCGGGGTATCGCAGGGGTTGAAGCTGCCTGAAAAACGCCTTGCGAGAACCACAGAAAAACAAGGTTTTGTTGTTACAAGTCTCAATATTAGAGCAGTCGGAGTGACGCGGCGGCGAGGCATACGTTTGTGTAGTGACAATCTCTGCCCCGTCGGATAAACGCTCCGCAGAAGGGGGTGCCGAATGTCAGGTAATACAATCGCAACCGACGTTTCAGGCCATACCGAGGGAGCAAATATGAAGCAGGAAGTTTTTCTGCCGGAAGATTACCGTCCGGCTGAAGATGAACCTTTCATGAATGATCGCCAGCTTGAGTATTTTCGCCGCAAGCTGATGGATTGGAAGACAGAACTACTCGCAGGCAGCCGTGATACGATCGAAGGTCTGCAGGACAACACCCGAAACATTCCCGATGTCGCTGACCGCGCAAGCGAAGAGACCGACCGTGCGCTGGAACTGCGCACCCGGGATCGTCAGCGTAAGCTGGTGGCCAAAATCGACTCGGCCCTGCGCCGGATCGAAGAAGGGGAGTATGGATATTGCGAGAAGACCGGTGATCCGATCTCGCTCAAGCGCCTGGATGCGCGCCCTATCGCGACTATGACGCTTGAGGCGCAAGAGCGTCACGAGCGCCGCGAAAAGGTCCACCGCGACGATTGATCGCTGGGAAATTGCAACAAAACAACTGCGCCGGGGCCTGTCGCCTCGGCGTTTTTGCGTTATGGCAGGCCCATGAATATCAATGGTCTGAATTTCTGCGTCATTGGCGGCGGCATTGGGGGCATGGCGGCGGCACTCGCACTGCGAAGTCAGGGTGCTCAGGTGACGGTTCTGGAGCAGGCCCCAGAACTGACCGAAGTTGGTGCTGGATTGCAAATCAGTGCGAACGGGATGGCGGTACTGCGTGCGCTAGGCGTTGCTGGTAAGGTCCCGGAAGCTGGACAAATCTCGGGTGGGACCGTTCTGCGCGATTACCGTAATGGGCGCGTGATCAGTCGGGTCCCGGTCCCTGCCGCTGGGTCGACTTACTATTATCACCGGGCAGATCTGCTGGACCTGTTACACAAAGCCGCCTTGCGCTCTGGGGTGGATATTCGGCTGGATGCACCTGTCGCCACGGTTCATAAACACCCAAGCGAAGCCGAGATCGTTCTGGAAAGCGGCGAAAGGCTGCGTGCGGAATGCGCGATCGCCGCAGACGGTGGGCGCAGCACTATCCGCCCGATCTTGAATGGCCCCGAGGTCCCGGTTTTCACCCATCAGGTTGCCTGGCGAGCAACGATCCCCTGGACCCAGCGAGAAGAACTGCCATGCGCGTCCTTGACGATGGGGCCAGGCCGGCACGTAGTAACCTACCCGCTGCGCGATCAACGCCTCGTGAACATCGTGGCCATAGAAGAGCGTTCCGACTGGCAAGAGGAAGGCTGGCGACGTCAGGGTGATCCCGACGACCTGCGAACCCGGTTTGCCGATTTTGGCGGACCGGTTGGTGACATATTGTCAAAGATTGACGAGGTTCACCTTTGGGCGCTGTTTCTGCGCCCCGTGGCGCAAATCTGGCAGAATGGGCGATTGGCCTTGCTTGGGGATGCGGCGCACCCGACGTTGCCTTTTATGGCCCAAGGAGCTTGCCTAGCACTGGAAGATGCCTGGGTCCTGACACGCGCGTTCCAGGACAACTCAGGCGTCGCCCGCGCATTGGCTACCTATGAAGCCACTCGACGACCGCGTGCCAGGCAAGTGGTTGGCGCCGCAGGCGCAAATGCGCGTAATTTCCACCTTCGTGGGCCAATGAGGCTGGCCGCACAGGCCGCCTTAATGGCGGTTGGTCCACGCTTGGCACGGCGCTACGAGTGGATCTATAGCTACGACGCGACCGCGTAAGTGTTCACAGGTCGAGATCAACCCAGACCGGCACATGGTCCGAAGGTTTTTCGTGCCCCCTCACTTCGGCATCGATCCTGCAATCACGCATCAAATCTGCAGCTTGCGGCGTCAGAAGAACGTGATCGATGCGAATCCCGTCGTTTCTGTTCCACGCGCCGGCTTGATAATCCCAGAATGAGTAATGACCGGGGCCTTGCGTTCGTGCGCGAAAGGCTTCGGTGAAGCCCAGATTTAATATCTTGCGAAATGCTGCACGGCTTTCGGGCCGAAACAACGCATCCTCGCGCCAGGCGTCGGGGCGCTTGGCATCTTCGGCCTGCGGTATAATATTGTAATCCCCGGCCATCAATGCGGGTTCCTCTGATGCCATCAAATCGTGGGCACGATCATAGAGGCGCTCCATCCACTCAAGCTTGTAGTCATATTTCGGCCCCGGCACCGGATTGCCATTTGGCAGATACAATCCGCAGATGCGCAATGCTCTCTTTCCTATGACAGTGGCTTCGATCCAGCGCGCCTGCTCATCACTTTCATCACCGGGCAACCCACGGGAGACATCCTCAAGCGGCAATTTCGAAAGGATTGCAACGCCGTTGAAGCTCTTTTGCCCGTGGGTTTCAACGTTATATCCGCGCTCCTCGAAAATCTCGCGGGGGAAATTCTCATCAATAGATTTGATTTCCTGCAGCAACACAACATCGGGCTGCGCCTCATCCAACCAGCGAGGTAACGCCTCGGCCCGTGCCTTGATACCGTTGATGTTGAATGTGGCGATTTTCATGCGTGATCCTCCGGTGCCATTGGCAACCTATCGCGCAGAATACACGCTACGGCAAGTTGCCGAACAAGTAAGCGAGGCTCTGCCACGCGCTCCGAGGTATTTTGGGCCAGATGAAGAAACGGATTCTTAACCATATTCGTCAAAACTGAGTATGCGGTACAGGCGGAGGCGCCGATGACCGCGCCAGGTGAAGTTCTCTGACTTTGACTGTCAGAGAGCGGATCCCTCTTCATCTGGCTAAAAATACCTTGGGGGTGTGGGGGCAAAGCCCCCACTTGGCGCTACATCGAGAACGATGTGCCGCAGCCGCAGGAAGACGTGGCGTTGGGGTTCTCAATCACGAAGCGCGCGCCGATGAGTTCCTGTGTGAAATCAATTACCGCGTTCTCCAGAAACGGCAGAGAGATCGAGTCGACGATGACCTTTTGGCCTTTGCCCTCTAGCACCAAATCGTCCTCTTTCGGCTCATCCAGGGCGATCTCGTATTGAAAACCGGAACATCCGCCACCCTCCACAGCGACACGCAGGGCCTGGCCCTGATCTGCGGCACCGATTTCGGCCAGGCGTTCAAAGGCGCGTTCTGTGACTGTTGGGGGCAGATTCATGCCGGTCTCCAAAGGTTTATTTCCTTAGCATCGTACAATATATGGAACCTAACGACAGGCGACAAGGACAAGACCTTTGGACAGAGCGGGTTTTGCCTCGGACCCAGGCCGCGCAAGGGGGCGGCTTGTACCTGAGGAGGAAAGCAGTTTTCGGTCATGCTTTCAGCGCGACCGGGACAGGATTATTCACGCTAGCGCATTTCGGCGGCTCAAACACAAAACCCAAGTGTTTGTTGAGCATGAGGGTGACAGTTATCGAACCCGCCTGACGCATTCCATAGAAGTGGCTCAGGTGGCCCGCACGATTGCCGGGGCCTTGGGCTTGAACGGCGAATTGACCGAGGCGGTCGCCCTGGCGCATGACCTTGGGCATACACCGTTTGGTCACACGGGCGAGGATGCTCTGCATGCGTTGATGGAGCCATATGGTGGCTTTGACCACAACGCACAGGCCATTCGGATCGTAACCAAACTTGAGCGTCACTACGCCGAGTTCGATGGGTGCAACCTGACCTGGGAATGTCTTGAAGGGATAGCCAAGCACAACGGGCCGGTCACTGGTGCATTGCCTTGGGCATTGGCCGAGTGTAATCGGGGCTTTGACCTCGAACTTCACACCCATGCGAGCGCCGAGGCGCAGGTCGCGGCGCTATCGGACGACATTGCCTACAACAACCACGATCTATTTGACGGATTGCGGGCGGGATTGTTCAGAGATGAAGACATTCAGCAGCTTCCCATAATTGATGCCTGTTTCGCCGAAGTGGATGCCAAGTATCCGGGTCTTGACCCTTATCGCCGTCGGCACGAGGCGCTCAGACGGGTATTTGGCGTCATGGTTTCGGATTTGATCGACACCTCACGCGCGTTGATAGCGGCCTCGGGGGCGCAGTCGGTCGAGGATATCCGCCATCTGGGTTATCCGGTCATTCAATTCTCGGATGATCTTTGGGCGAAGCTCAAACAGATCCGCGCCTTCCTGTTTTCGCGCATGTATCGCGCACCGAGCGTGATGGAAGTGCGCGTCAGTGTCAGCAAGGTGGTTGAGGAACTGTTTCCGATTTACCTGTCCGATCCCAAACAGATGCCGCGCCATTGGCACAGCGATATCAAGGCGGCAACAGATGAAACCGCGCTGGCCCGCATCGTCTCAGATTATATCGCGGGCATGACCGACAGGTTTGCGCTGCAAGACCATGCCCGGCTGACCGGAGATCACTCGATCGCAATATAGGCGATGGCCCAGACCTGTTGGCTGGCTTGTGTTTGAGCCAGTTCAGCATCATCCGTGGGCGGGAAAACGATCATCGTGGGGCCGTAACTACCAATGCCCATCGGCACGCCATCCGCGTGGGTGGCCACGATGGGTTGATGTGTCTCGATGCTTTCCCATGGAATTTCAGCCTGATAGCCATCCATAGCCATGGGCAGAGCAGATTTGCCCCTCGCACCTGCCATCGTCATCACGTCAGATAACAGCGGACCAGCGAAGGTATAGTCGCGCTGGTTCTCTGGCGGGCCATAGCGGATGGTTATTTCGATCTGATCCAACCCGTCCAGCATGGCAGCGTCAAAGCCTGCTGCACCGTCATGTGTGACTTCGAGAAAACCCAACAGCCCACCGTCATTCTCAGCGCGCGCGGGCAGATTGGTTTCGGTGATGGCGCCACCGAGCGTCAGCAATACGTGGCCTTGAGGTGAGGGCATCTCGGCCCATGTGGGCAAGGCGGTGGTCAGCAACAAGGCGATCGGCAGGGTAAGGCGCATTCAGGGGCTCCAGTCACGGTTTTCCCCGACCTTAGCCCTGATAGCGGTTAATCCAAGCGCAAAATTTAGGCGTCCATTGACCTTGGCGCTTTGCGTGGTAAACCCCGCGACAAGCAAAAGGACATCCGAAATGAACCTGTTTTCCGAGATCCGCGGCCTGGTACTGGACGCGCTGGCGCAGATGCAGTCCGAAGGCGCGCTGCCTAAGGGGCTGAGCTTTGACAACGTGGCGGTTGAGCCTCCGCGCGATGCGGCGCATGGCGATATGGCGACCAATGCGGCGATGGTACTGGCGAAACCGGCGAAGATGAAGCCGCGGGACATTGCGGATTTGCTTGCAGGCAAGCTATCTGCAGACGACCGGATCACCAGCGCCGAGGTGGCGGGCCCGGGTTTTCTAAACCTGCGGCTTGCGTCTTCGGTTTGGCAGGGCGTGCTGGCTGCGGTGCTGGAGAAGGGCACCGATTATGGCCGTTCGACCATGGGACATGGTCAAAAGGTGAACGTAGAATATGTCTCGGCCAACCCGACCGGCCCGCTGCATGTGGGCCACACGCGGGGGGCTGTGTTCGGTGATGCGCTGGCAAGCTTGCTGGCCTATTCGGGCCATGAGGTGACCCGCGAATACTACATCAACGATGGCGGCGCGCAGGTGGATGTGCTGGCGCGGTCGGCATATGAACGGTATCGCGAGGCTAACGGGCTCAGTCCCGAGATCGCCGAAGGTCTCTATCCCGGCGATTACCTGATCCCGATCGGTCAGGCGCTGAAAGAGAAATACGGCGACAGCCTGATCGACAAGCCTGAAAGCGTATGGCTGGAAGAGCTGCGCGAGTTCTCGACCGACGCTATGATGGACCTGATCCGCGCCGACCTGAAGGCGTTGGGTGTTGAGATGGATGTGTTCTTCTCAGAGAAGTCGCTCTACGGCACAGGGCGGATCGAGGCTGCGCTTCAGTCGCTGACCGACAAGGGCCTGATCTACGAAGGCGTTCTTGAGCCGCCCAAGGGCAAGAAGCCCGAGGATTGGGAACCGCGCGAGCAGACCTTGTTCAAGTCGACCGAACACGGGGATGACGTCGACCGCCCGGTCAAGAAATCGGACGGCAGCTGGACCTATTTCGCCCCGGATATCGCTTATCATTATGACAAGGTGAGCCGTGGGTTTGACGCGCTAATCGACGTGTTCGGTGCGGACCATGGCGGCTATGTCAAACGGATGAAGGCGGCCGTTTCGGCCCTTTCCGATGGTAAGGTGCCGCTGGATATCAAGCTGACCCAATTGGTGAAGCTGTGGAAGAATGGCGAGCCGTTCAAGATGTCCAAGCGGGCAGGGAACTTTGTCACGTTGCGCAATGTAGTCGATCAGGTCGGGCCTGATGTAACCCGTTTCGTGATGCTGACCCGCAAGAACGACGCACCGCTGGATTTCGATTTCGACAAGGTGCTGGAACAAAGCCGCGAAAACCCGGTGTTCTACGTCCAATACGCCCATGCCCGCGTCATGAGTGTGCTGCGCCGCGCTGCTGAGGCCGGGATTTCTGCCGATGATGCTACGCTATCTGGGGCAGATCTGGGCAAGATCGACCACGCCTCTGAGCTGACCGTTGCCAAGAAGCTGGCAGAATGGCCACGTCTGGTTGAAATCGCCGCTCGCACAAATGAACCGCACCGGGTTGCCTTCTATCTCTATGAATTGGCAGGAGATTTCCACGCGCTGTGGAACAAGGGCAATGACGAAACCCAGTTGCGCTTCATTCAGGATGGCGATGTTGCCACAAGCCAATCGAAAATCGCACTGGCCCGGGCTGTTTCTGTTGTGATTTCAGCGGGCTTGGGTATTCTTGGCGTTACCCCGGCGCAGGAGATGCGATAACAAATATCGCCCGAACCGCCGGTCTGAGGCAGACAAGAAATGACCCGCGCGCCACTTTTTACGGCGCAATCGGGCGGTGAGGCGGAAATGGCACGTTACGATTACTCGGGGCAGCATAGCCCCGAGCAGATGCATTACTCGAATCAATCGCATCCTGAAGATGCGTATGATTATCCTGATGAAAGCTATAGCTATGATGACGCCCCGCGCGCAGGCGCTGGGCTGGGCCGTATTGTCAACGTGCTTGGGGCGGTTGCGTCTATGGCGCTGGTCGCCGGAGTCGGCGTTTGGGGCTACCAACTGATCATGCGCGACGTCAGCGGGGTACCGGTCGTGCGCGCCGCCGAAGGACCCATGCGCGTGCAGCCCGAAAATCCCGGCGGGACGCCTGCTGATCATCAGGGACTAGCGGTAAATGCAGTTGCCGCTGTCGGGACTGCTGCACCGCCAGCAGATCGTCTGATCCTCGCACCGCGCCCCGTGTCTCTGACTGATGAAGACACGCCCATGACCGCGCTTGAGGCCACAAATGCAGTGCAAGTGATTGAGGAACCCGCCACTGATCAGGCGATCGTGAACGCTCTGGCCGAAGGGCTCGCCGCCGAACCTCTGCCTGAACAGACGCCTGAGCAGGGCGTGCAATTGGCTTCCCTGGTCACGCCCGAAGAAGAGCCCGCGATTGATCCGGCTGATTACGCCGCGCAACAGCCCGACCCTAAGATTGCTGCACTGCCTGGTGTGCGCCGGTCGCTGCGTCCGCATGTGCGTCCAGCCCGCGCTACGCCAAGTTCTATTTCGTCCAACAGCGCTACGGAAGCTGCGATCAATGCTGCAGTAAAGGCTGCTGTTGGTCTGGATGTTGATCCCGATACATTGACCAAAGGTACGCGACTGGCTCAGCTTGGGGCATACGAAAGCGCCGATGTGGCGCAGGCCGAATGGGCACGTTTGAATGGCCGATTTGGAGAATATATGGATGGAAAACAGCGTGTTATCCAGAAGACCTCAAGCGGAGGGCGAACCTTCTATCGCCTGCGTGTCATGGGGTTTGATGATCTGAGCGACTCGCGCCAGTTTTGCGCGGCCCTAGTCGCGCAGGGTGCAGACTGTATCCCGGTCGCCGTCCGGTGAGATTTGGCGCGGTTATCACCGATGCCGAAGGGCTGCGCCTGACGCCGGATGAGAAAGCTCTGTTCAAAGAGATGAACCCGTTCGGGTTCATTCTGTTTGCCCGCAACATCGAATCCGCTGATCAGACCCGCGCCTTGTGCGAGGAATTCCGCGAGGCGGTTGGCCGAAATTGCCTAATCACCGTCGATCAGGAGGGGGGCGCGTACAACGTCTGCGCGCACCTTTAGCCCGTGAATGGTTGCCCCCTTTGGATCATGTCGCGCATGCCGGAGATCAGGCCGAGCGCGCGATGTATCTGCGCTATCGTCTGATCGCGCATGAACTGCTGGGATTGGGCATCGACAGCAATTGTGCGCCGATGGTCGATCTGGCCCGCGAGGGTACTCATGCGTTCCTGAAGAACCGCTGCTATGGGTCCGATCCCGAAAAGGTTTCCGCGATTGGTCGAGCCGTTGCCAACGGACACTTTGATGGCGGAGTGTTGCCGGTAGTAAAGCACATGCCCGGCCACGGTCTGTCGACGCTCGACAGTCATCACGAGTTGCCGCATGTGGATCTTTCTCTAAGTGCACTGGAAGCAGCAGATTTTGCACCATTCCGCGCGCTGAACGACTTGCCGATGGGGATGACGGCGCATTTGGTTTATGACCAGATCGATCCACGGCCCGCAACGATTTCTGCTGGAATGATGACGTTGATTAGGGAGCGCATCGGTTTCGACGGTCTGATTATGACCGACGATATCACGATGAAAGCCCTGAACGGCGCGCCCGCCGACTTGGCCCGACAGGCACTGGACGCTGGATGCGATGTTGCTTTGCACTGCAACGGGGCCTTTGAAGAGCGTGCTAAGGTGCTCGAAGCCGCTGGTGACATGTCGGATGCGGCACAAGCCCGCGCAGATCGGGCGCTGGTCCGGAGACAACCGCCACAGGAACTTGACATCCAAGCCGCCGAGGCGGAACTATCTGCCCTAATGGGCGGGCAGGTATATGCAGGATAACCTTTTCAGCGAAGACCCGGTCTCGGTTGCCGATCGGCTGGCCGCCGAGGCTTTGATTGTAGACGTCGACGGGTTTGAAGGTCCGCTCGATGTGCTTTTGACACTTTCGCGTACGCAAAAAGTGGACTTGCGCAAAATCTCGGTTCTGGCGTTGGCGCAACAGTATCTGACCTTTGTCGAAAAAGCGCGGCAGTTGCGGATTGAACTGGCGGCGGATTATTTGGTGATGGCGGCCTGGCTGGCCTTCCTCAAATCACGCCTGTTATTGCCTCCGGACCCGGATGACGAAGGCCCATCGGGCGAGGAACTCGCCGCGCACCTCGCATTCCAATTGGAGCGTCTGCAGGCCATGCGTGATGCCGCCGCTCGGTTGATGGCGCGTGATCAATTGGGCCGCGATTTTTTTAAACGCGGGCAGGGTGAGGATGTTACGCGTATCCGCACCGTGACCTATTCCGCCACACTGCTGGACCTGATGCAGGGCTATGCGCGTATCCGCACGCGCGACGAGTTCCGCCCCTTCGTCATGGATCGCGACGCCGTTTTCACCATGGAACAAGCGCTTGAGCGGATGCGGCCCTTGATAGGCTTTGCCGGTGCGTGGACGGATATGGAGACCTACCTGCCCGAAGGCTGGGATGCCGATCCGGTGCGGCGACGCTCGGCCACGGCTGCAACCTTCGCAGCCTCGCTGGAGCTGGTGAAAGAAGGACATATGGAGATCAAGCAAAGCGAGACCTTTGCGCCGATCCATCTGCGTAAGAGGACTGAGACACGTGACTGATGCCAACGAAGAGACAGGCACACTGTTCGAAGCGCCGCCCTTGGCGGAACAGGAACGTATGGTCGAGGCCGTGCTGTTTGCCAGCGCCGAGCCAGTGACGATTGGTGATCTTGAAGCGCGGATGCCCCATGGCAGCGATGCCGCGCAAGCTGTTGAATCGCTTCAGAAACGGTACGAAGGGCGCGGGGTACGTGTGGTGCGCGTTGGTGAGGCTTGGGCGATCCGCACAGCCCCCGATCTTGGCTTCCTGATGCAGAAGGAAACGGTTGAGACCCGCAAGCTTAGCCGGGCGGCCATCGAAACGCTGGCGATCGTGGCTTATCACCAGCCCTGCACTCGTGCGGAGATCGAGGAAATCCGGGGCGTGTCCGTTTCGCGCGGCACCATTGACCAACTGCTTGAGATGGAGTGGATCCGACTGGGCCGCCGTCGCATGACACCAGGCCGTCCGGTGACATTCGTCGTAACGCCTGAGTTTCTGGATCATTTCGGGCTGGAAAACGCCCGTGACCTGCCGGGCCTGAAGGAGTTGCGCGCAGCCGGATTGTTGGAGAATCGCCCACCCCCTGGTGCTGTGCCGCTGGGCGAAGGGCAGGGTGATGACGAGGACGAAGATCAAACCGAACTGTTCGAAGAAGAGTGATCGGACAGCCCTTTTATTGCCGCAGATCCCGCCTATCATAGGGTGCAGGAAACGGAGTTGAGCCAATGAATGCCAATCGGATCATCGATATGATCGTGCGCCGGGTGATGCGTCGCCTGGTGAACCACGGTGTGGACAAGGGTATTGATATGGCCAGCAAGGTGGGCCGCAAACCGGGGCAGTCTGATGTTGAGAATGGCCCCGAGGCGGATCGCCAGGTGCGCGATGCGGCCAAGCGCCAAAATCAAAGCGCAAAGCAGATGCGGCAGGTGTCGCGTCAGATGCGTCGGTTCATGAAGTTCTGAAACTCAGCCCACAGCTTTGAAATGCTTGGACAGTTTCAGTCCTTGACCCTGATAGTTCGAAGCAATACCCGCGCCATATAGTTGCGTCGGCATTTCGGCCATCTTCTCATAAACCAGGCGCCCGACGACTTGTCCGTGTTCCAACACAAATGGCGCTTCGTGGCAGCGCACTTCCAGCACCCCGCGTGATCCGGCACCGCCTGCTTCGGCATGTCCAAAGCCCGGGTCAAAGAATCCGGCGTAATGTACCCGGAACTCGCCGACCATAGCGAGATATGGGGCCATTTCAGCAGCATACATTGGCGGGATATGCACCGCTTCGCGGCTGACGAGAATGTAGAACGCGCCGGGGTCGAGGATGATGCGACCGTCCTTGGTATGCACCTCTTCCCAGTATTCCTGCGGGTCGTATTCGCCGATCCGATCCAGATCGATCACCCCGGTATGGGGCTTGGCGCGATAGCCGACCAGATCGGTATCGGGCAGTTGCAGATCGACCGAAAACCCCAACCCGTCCTGAATGACGGCTGGCCCATCAACCAACGGCGTTTGACCATGCAACGCGGTCAGCTCGGCGTCGCTGAGTACCGCCTGACCTTTGCGGAAACGGATCTGATTCAGACGCATTCCGGGGCGCACCAGAACCGAGAACGATCGCGGGCAGATCTCGGCATAAAGCGGACCTGTGTAGCCTGCGGGAACCCGATCAAACTCGGTTCCGCCATCGGTGATCGTGCGCGTGAGCAAGTCGAGCCGCCCGGTCGAGCTTTTGGCATTGGCCACCGCACTGACGTCATCGGGCAGGGCGAGTGATTCCATCAGCGGCACCAGATAGACACAGCCCTTTTCCAGAACAGCGCCTTCAGTGATGTCGATGCGGTGCATCTCAAACTCGGCCAGCCGGTCTGCGACAGAACGCCCTTCGCCCGCCAGAAAGGACGCGCGCACCCGGTAAGCCACTGTGCCCAAACGTAGATCAAGGCTTGCCGGCTGCACTTGTGCAGGGATGATATCCGGGCTTGCGGCGATCTCAGCGCGTGCAATCATCGCCTCAAGCTGTTGGTTTGGGCAAACACCTGTCATCTCGATCCCCTCTGCTGCCAGAGCGGGATCTGGCCTATGTGCCATAAACGTCGGTGTGATTTGGTCGGGCTAGCAGGACTCGAACCTGCGACCTTCCGTCCCCCAGACGGACGCGCTACCAGGCTGCGCCATAGCCCGACGTTGAGGTGTTCATAAAGACTTTCCCGGCGGGGGCAAGAGGAAATCATCGCCTTTTTTGCTATCCCGCCGTGTGGTGTTCGACGCGATTCAGCCACCTGCGCAGGTCCTTGGCGATGGGTGCAATCTGGTGCAACAGCTCATTGTCATACTCGTCACGATTCCATGCCAGCGAGGCAATACCACCCATCAGCGGCGCTGCATCCAGCTCAGCCGGTATCGGTTTGGGTTCGGGGGTTGTGACGGGTTTCGGAGCCCTCGGGGCAGGGGAATGGGCGGGTTCGCCCAAATCCATGTCGATCTGGTTTGCGGATGGTTCCGGCGCTGAAGCGAACGGAACCACAGTATCGTCGATGCTGGGTGCTGGCGCGTTTTCGTCCAGGCTAGGTGACAGCGATGCAACATGCGCAACGCCCTGTTCCCGAAGGATACGCTGAACACCTTTGATGGTAATCCCGTCCTCGTGTAGCAGTTTCTTGATACCGCCCAGCAGACGCATATCATTGGGGCGATAATATCGCCGCCCACCGGCGCGTTTGACGGGTTTGACTTGGGTAAACCGGCTTTCCCAGAAACGCAGCACATGAGCCTGAACTCCGAGCCAGTCCGCAACTTCACTTATGGTGCGAAAGGCATCGGGGGACTTACTCATAACCTGGATGTCCTGAACTTACTTGCGGTTCCCTGCGGCGACGCGATCCTTCATCAGGTGCGACGGACGGAATGTCAGCACACGACGCGGCTGGATCGGAACCTCTTCACCGGTTTTAGGGTTGCGACCGATACGGGCGGTTTTGTCCCGAACGCTGAAGGTGCCGAAGGACGAAATCTTGACCTGTTCGCCACGCACCAGCGCGTCAGACATGTGGTTCAGAACGCTTTCGACCAGCTGTGCGCTTTCATTGCGTGACAGGCCAACCTCACGAAAGACGGCCTCGCTCAGATCCATTCGGGTCAGTGTTTTGTCGCCCATGCTTTTTCCCCTGTTGATGTCTGAGCATATGGCTATGCAAAATTCGCTGTCAATATCAATGAATTGCAGGAGGCTCTGTAAGCCGGATTGTGCCGGTCACCAACGCAGTGCGACCGCACCCCAGGCCAGACCGCCACCAATCGCCTCTGTAACGATCAGATCGCCGGTTTTGATCTGGCCGTTTTGCTTGCCCACCGACAGGGCCAGAGGGATGGAGGCTGCCGATGTGTTGCCATGGTCCTGAACGGTGACCACAACGTTATCCATCGGCAGGCCCATCTTCTTGGCGGTGCCCTGAATAATGCGGATATTGGCCTGATGCGGCACGATCCAGTCAACATCGTCGCTGGACAGACCTGCACGCTCCAGCGCGACTTCTGCGGTTCGGGCCAGTTTTTCGACCGCATGACGGAAGACCTGATTGCCCTGCATCCGCAAGTGGCCGGTGGATTGGGTCGAAACCCCGCCATCAACATAGAGAAGGTCTTTGTAGCGTCCGTCCGAATTCAAGTCGGTCGCAAGAATACCGCGATCATCCGAAGTGCCCTGACCCTCTTGCTTTTCCAGAACCAGTGCGCCCGCGCCATCGCCAAACAGCACGCAGGTCGACCGGTCGGTCCAGTCCATGATTCGTGAAAAGGTCTCGGCGCCGATCACCAGTACGCGCTTGGCCTGACCGGACAGGATCAGGGCGTTGGCGTTGCTGAGCGCAAAGACAAACCCAGCGCAGACCGCCTGTACATCGAAGGCAAAACCTTTGGTCATGCCCAACCGGGCCTGAACCATGGTTGCCGCCGAAGGAAAGGTCAAATCAGCTGTGGAGGTTGCCAGCACAATCGCGTCGATATCATCCGCCGTCAGTCCGGCATCAGCCAGTGCAGCTTCGGCCGCTTTGGTGGCCAGATCGGAAGTGGTTTCGTCCTCGGCCGCGAAGTGTCGCCGCTCGATCCCGGACCGGGTGCGAATCCATTCGTCCGTCGTATCCAGCGTTTTCTCGAACTCAGAGTTCGGTACAACGCGCTCTGGCAAATAATGCCCGACACCTACAACAACTGAGCGGCCTGCCATGCTGGGGTACTGCCTTTTTTGTTATTATTCCGATTGAGACACGGAATGGGCCGCATCTTGTGCAAGTGCGGCTGTTGATGCAACCCGTGCCGCCAATTTTTCGGCGAAACCGGATTCAGCCAGAGTGAAGGCCAGCTTAACCGCTGCGGAAACGCCGGTTGCGTCCGCTCCGCCGTGGGATTTCACCACGGTTCCGTTGAGTCCCAGGAACACGCCGCCATTGACGCGGCGCGGGTCTATCCGCTTTTTCAGACGATTCAACGAGGTGATTGCCAGGATCGAGGCCAGCCGGGATAGAGGCGAGTATTTGAACGCCTCACGCAGCAAATCACCGATAAGGTTCGCGGTGCCTTCACCAGTTTTAATGGCGACATTGCCGGTGAACCCGTCAGTCACGATCACGTCAGCTTTGTCGCCGGGGATATCGCTGCCTTCGACAAAGCCCACGAATTCGAAATTCGCCTGATCGGCAAAGTCCGAAATCATCGCATGGGCTTCTTTCAGTTCGGCGCGGCCCTTGTGTTCTTCGGTGCCGACATTCAGCAACCCGATCCGAGGGCGGCTGAGCGCCATACCGTTGCGCGCGTATGAAGCCCCCATCAGCGCGTATTGCAAAAGGTCCTTGGCATCAGCGCGCACATCTGCGCCGACGTCCAGCATCACGTTGAACCCATGCGGATTGCGCGAGGGCCACAGGATCGCGATGGCAGGGCGGTTCACGCCGGGCAGCTTGCGCAGCCGCAACATGGACATGGCCATCAGCGCGCCCGTATTGCCGCAGGACACCGCGCCGTGCGCTTCACCTGCACGCACCGCTTCCAGAGCGGACCACATCGACGTGCTCTTGCCGCTGCGGACAACCTGGCTTGGTTTGTCTTCCATCGTGACCACGTCCGGGCAATCACGAAAAACGACGCGCCCATCAAGGACACGCCGTTTGGCAACCAGCTTACGTAGTTCCTGTTCCTGACCGTGCAGGATGAACCCGATCTTCGGGTTCTTGTCCGCAGATTTTGCAATGCCCGCCACAACGACGGCAGGGCCCGAATCTCCGCCCATAGCGTCAACCGAGATGATGATCCGTCCGGTCTGCGTGGGCTGATCCGTCATGCCTTGGCCTGCGTCCAATCAGGCTTAGGCCGCGTCTTCGTCCAGGTCGATTTCGTCGGCCTGAGCGACGACTTCACGATCGTCATAGTGGCCGCAAGATGCGCAAACGTGGTGTGGGCGCTTCAGCTCGCCGCAGTTCGGGCATTCGTTCGGGTTTGCAGCAACCAGAGCGTCGTGTGCGCGGCGGTTGTTGCGACGCGACTTGGAAACTTTGTTCTGTTGGACGGCCATGGTCTCAACCTTTGTCTGATATGGGCTGACAGATTCGCTGTCAGCCGGGTTACGTACTTTGTTTTCTCGTGGTTTGACGCGCGTTTAAGGGGCTTGCCCCGCAATGTCCAACCCAAATTCCAATGAGCGCGCGAAAATACTGCGATTCTCGTCATGTTCAAGCGGTTTTTCTGACGGCCTGCTATGACAGGAAATCCCTCGCCTGTCACTCGTCTTTTTTCATCGCATCCCGAAGCCCCGCCAAACCAGCGAAGGGTTTTACATCCTCATCTGTGAGGGCCTGTTTGCCCGGTTCGGTATAGTCTATCTGGCCCAGCTCGACTCCATCCTTCCGTGGATATTGGGGCAGGGCCAGCGACAGCGCTTCAACCATGATTAGCGCAGGATCGATCTCGGGCCCAAGCGGTTCGGTCTCGTCATCCTCGGGGATTTCGAACTCGGGCTCCTCCGGATCGCTCCAATCGGCCACAAAGACGCGACTCACCGGGGTGTCGATGCGTGTGGTCACTGGTTCCAACGTCACGACACAAGGTTGGATCACCGTTGCGCCCAGCTTGCCAGAAAGCATCCAATCCCGTTTGCCCTGCGCGCGCAATTCGCCGACAAAGCTGAGCTTGCGCAGGCCAAGCAGGCCGAGCTCTTGTTTTATGACCTCCAGCGCGTCGCCGGTCGGGCGCAACTCAAACGGGGTCGGAGCGTTTTGCGGCAGGTCTGCGACGCGTAAAGATGTCTGGTTGCTCATTCGTGAGGTTTTCCTGTGTTGAACCGGAGCCTTGGTTTCTGTAATCGGATAGGGTCCGCAAGGGGCCATGGCAAGAGGATGTGCATGTTGAAGGGTTTGAACAGGTTGAAACCAGCGTCGAAAACGCTTGTCTTTGCGGCCTGTCTGGCGGTCGCGGGCGCATGTTCACCAATCTTCAAGAATCACGGCTACGTGCCTCCGCCAGAGGATCTGGCCAAAATCAAGGTCGGCGTCGATACCCGCGATAGTGTTGAAGAAACCATCGGCGCGCCCAGCTCGGCGGGCGTGGTGCGGGATTCGGGCTATTACTATGTCGCCTCGCGCGTCCGTCATTATGGGCCCAAACGACCCGAGGTCGTTTCACGTGAACTGGTCGCGATCAGCTTTGATCAGCGCGGCGTCGTTCGCAATATCGAGCGGTTCGGCCTGGAAGACGGCTATGTCATCGTGCTGGATCGTCGCGTGACCGATTCCAACGTGGAAGACAAAGGCTTCCTGCGTCAGCTTCTGGGTAACATCGGTAACTTCAACCCGGCAAATATTCCTGGCGCAAACAACTAAAGCGACCAATTCTCTTGCAGTGGTCACAGGACAGTCACACATTCTGTAGTAAGGACCAGACAGATGTGACCGGTCAGCAACCGCAGGAGGATGCGACCATGGCGGTTTTGTTGGACAAGGGCCGATATCGCGCCCGCTTGGCGCAAACCGAGCAAGACGTGGCGGCGGCGCAGACGCTGAGGATGCTGACCTTTGCTACTGATGGTCAGGATTGTGATGCTTTTGACGAACGCTGCGCCCATGTTCTGGTCGAAGATCTGCAGGCCGGTGGGGCGTTGGTGTGCTGTTTCCGTATGCTGACAATGCAGGGCGGCTTTGAAATCGGACTCAGCTACTCGGCACAGTTCTATGACCTGTCGGCGCTACGCGATTTTACCGGACCGATGGTCGAGATGGGTCGGTTCTGTATCCACCCGGACTACAATGATCCGGATATCTTGCGTGTCGCGTGGGGCGCAATGACGGCGTATGTCGATCAGAACGGGATCGAAATGCTGTTTGGTTGTTCGTCATTCGCTGGAACAGAAACTGCCGAATATCTTGACGCTTTTGCGATGCTCAAACACCGGCATCTGGCACCAAGGCGTTGGTTGCCACGAGTCAAGGCGCCGGATGTGTTTCGCTTTGCGGCGCGTTTGCGCCGACGCCCCGATGTAAAACAGGCGATGCTTAGGATGCCGCCCTTGTTGCGCACCTATCTGATGATGGGGGGTGGGTCAGCGATCATGCGGTGGTGGACAGGCACATGAACACCCTGCATGTGTTCACTGGCCTTGAAATCGGAGCAATTCCCCCAGCTCGTAAACGGTTGCTGCGCGCGGTGGCTGGGTGATTTGAGTATCTGGGAAAAGGTGAAGTTGGGGCGTTGACGCCTTGCTTTGGCCGGTTTAGCTGGCGGGTATGGCGAGAATTCCTTTATTGCAGATGTCCGGTATCTCTCTGACGTTCGGGGGTGATCCGGTGTTTTCCGATCTGGACCTTGTGGTTCAACCCGGTGATCGCGTCGCGCTGGTCGGGCGGAACGGGTCTGGCAAATCCACCTTGATGAAAGTGATGGCCGGGCTGGTCGAGGCCGATCAGGGTGAAATCGTCATCCCTCCGGGTAAATCAGTGGGTTACATGGAGCAGGATCCCGGAATGCAGGGATTCGCGACGCTTGGAGACTATGCCTCAAGCGGGTTGGAACCGGGCGAGCTGTATAAGGTCGAACGCGCGGGCGAAGGGCTGAAATTCGACCCTGAGCGTGCGGTCGAAACCGCTTCGGGTGGGGAAAGGCGACGCGCCGCCTTGGCCAAGCTGATGGCCGAGGCGCCTGACTTGATGTTGCTGGACGAACCGACGAACCACCTGGATATCGAGGCGATTGCGTGGTTGGAGCGTGAGTTGGGCTCGACCCGCGCCGCCTATGTTTTGATCTCGCATGATCGCGCATTCCTGCGTGCGTTGACCCGTGCGACGCTGTGGATCGATCGCGGAGTTGTGCGGCGGCAAGAACAGGGCTTTGCGGCCTTTGAAAACTGGCGGGACAAGGTCTGGGAAGAGGAGGATCAGCAGCGCCACAAGCTGAACCGCTTGATCAAGTCCGAGGCGCGATGGGCCGTCGAGGGTATCAGCGCCCGCCGCAAGCGCAATCAGGGTCGTGTTCGGGCGCTACAAGCCTTGCGCGCCGAGCGTGCAGCGCAGATCAAACGTCAGGGATCGGCTGCCATGACGTTGGAATCCGGTCCGAAATCAGGCCGCAAGGTCATCGAGGCTACTGGCGTTTCAAAGGCATTTGACTCTCAGCAGATCGTGCGCAATTTCGATCTTCTGGTTCAGCGCGGCGACCGTGTGGCCTTTGTTGGGCCTAACGGTGTGGGCAAAACGACGTTGCTGAAAATGCTGCTAGGTCAGGTTGAACCAGACGAGGGTTCGGTGGTGCTGGGCACTAACCTTGAGATCGCCGTGTTCGATCAGGCGAGGGCACAGCTGGACCCGGAAATGAGCCTGTGGGACAGCTTGACCGGCGATCCCGAGATGCGAGTCTCGGGCAAGGCCGATCAGGTGATGGTGGGCGGCCAACCCAAGCATGTAGTGGGCTATCTCAAAGAGTTTCTGTTCGATGACGCGCAGGCAAGAGCGGCTGTTAAGTCCTTGTCCGGTGGGGAAAAAGCCCGGTTGCTGTTGGCGAAACTGATGGCGAAAACATCGAACCTGCTGGTGCTGGACGAACCGACCAACGATCTGGATGTTGAAACGCTGGATCTGCTGCAGGAATTGCTGGACGACTATGATGGAACGGTGCTGCTCGTCAGCCACGATAGGGATTTTTTGGATCGGGTTGCAACCACAACCATCGCCATGGAGGGCAACGGGCGCGCGACCGTCTATGCTGGTGGTTGGTCAGATTACATCGCTCAGCGAGGTGATATAGTTGCGAAAAAGGAAGAAAAAGCAAGGCCTTCAAAGCCGAAAGTGAAGCAAGAAGCGAAGTCAAAAGCAGGGCTGTCGTTCTCGGAGAAACACCGACTTGAGAAGCTACCAGCAGAGATCGCGCGCCTTGAAGCCGAGATCGCCAAGCTCGAAGAACTGATGTCTGATCCTGAGCTGTTCACACGCGAACCGATCAAGTTCCAGAAGGCAACCGATGCCCTGGTCGAACGGCAGGAAAAACTGTCAGCGGCTGAGGAAGAGTGGCTGATGCTTGAAGAGAAGGCCGAAGCCGGTTGAGTCCGAGTTGTACAACCTCAATCGACTAGATTGTCTGAGTTGTACAAACCTATGCACCGGTTTGCGCGTGCTCAAATGGGGCGGGCGGGGTTACCAACAACAGTTGCTCGGGCAGGGACGTCCTTCGTGACGACGCTGCCTGCACCGACGATGGCGCGGTCTCCGATCGTGACGCCGGGCATTATGATCGCGCCGCCGCCGATCCAGACGTTTTCGCCGATTGTCACCGGGTGGTCGATTTCCAGACCCTGTGCGCGCAGGGCTGGGTCTTTGGCGTGTTGGGCGCAATAGATCTGCACCGTGGGGCCGAGCATCGAGTCACTGCCGATGCGAACAGGCGCGGTGTCGAGAATGACACAGCCCGCATTCAGATAAACCCGGTCGCCCAGCGACAGGTTCATTCCATAAGCGCAGTGGAACGGAGCCTCAAAATAGCAATCTTGCCCGATCCCCGCAAAGAGCGCCGCCAATTCGGGAGCTATAGCCCCTCGGTCATCGGGCGGGCAGGTGTTGTGGGCATGGACCGCGCGGCGTGCTTTCATACGAAGCACTTCCAGTTCGGGGTCGAGGCAGCAATACCACTCGCCTGCCGCCATTTTCTGCCGCTCGGTCATGAAACCCGTCTTAGCGCATCCGCAGGGCACCGTCGATGCGGATGACCTCTCCGTTCAGGTAGCCCATCTCAACGATGAACCCGGCCAGACGACCGTATTCGCGCGGGTCGCCGAGGCGAGCAGGGTTGGGGACGTCCGCCGCAAGCTGTTGCTGCACCTCTTCAGGCAGGCCGGCCAGCATCGGGGTCATGAAGATGCCCGGTGCGATGGCCATCACACGGATACCAGTCGAGGCCAGATCGCGTGCCATGGGTAGGGTCATGCCGACCACGCCGCCTTTCGAGGCTGCATAGGCCGCCTGACCTTTTTGCCCGTCAAAGGCCGCGATCGAGGCGGTGTTGATAATCACGCCGCGCGCGCCATCCGGTTCGGGGTCATTCTTTGCCATCTCTGCGGCAGCAAGACGCGAGACGTTGAAGGAACCGACCAGATTGATGTCGATGGTACGCTGGAACGCCCGCAGAGGGTGGGGGCCGTCTTTGCCCACAGTCTTAGCTCCAATCGCGATTCCGGCGCAGTTCACTGCGGCGGTGATGCGACCCATCTTGTCCATAGCATGTGCAATCGCTGAAGCGACCGAGGCCTCATCCGTCACATCGGTTTGTGCGAAATGTCCGCCGATTTCAGCCGCGACTTGCGGGCCACGCTCGGCGTCGCGGTCAAGGATTGTGACCTGCGCGCCGTTCTCGGCAAAGTGACGGGCTGTGGCTTCACCCAGGCCGGAGGCTCCGCCGGTGATCACCGCAGCTGTGGTTGTGAGTTGCATGGCGGGTTCCTTCCTGATCTGAACACTTGTTCAGATAATCCCAACCATGGCCTCCTGTCCAGTCACAGCTTTGATCAATCAAGCCTGCTGCGCTGCTGCATCGGCGTGACGCCAAACGCAGCCCGGTACACACGCGAGAAATGGCCGGCGCTTTCGAAACCGCAGGCAAAGGCGACCTCGGTCACCGAAGATTCGGTCTGCAACAGCAGATTGCGGGCGCGGTCCAGCCGCAATTCCATGAAGTATTTCTTAGGCGAGGTGTTCAGGAATTTCCCAAACAGGCGCTCCAGTTGCCGGGTTGAGATGCCGATATCGCTGGCAATGACCGAGGGGGACAACGGGCTTTGGATATTGTCGGTCATGATGTGGATTGCCTTGGCCAGATGCGCGTTCCGCATCCCGTTGCGCGATTGCAGCGAAACGCGCTGATCGGCGGTGGCGTTGCGCACGGCGTTATAGACCATTTGATCGGCCACTGCGACTGATAGATCGTGACCGTGGTCGCGTTCGATCAGGTGCAGCATCAGATCGGCGGTTGCGGTGCCACCCGAGGCGGTCATGTGTTTTTCGTCGGCGACAAAGACGCTGCGAACAAGGTTTATCTCGGGGAAGGCCTCCATGAAAGCATCATGGTATTCCCAATGGATCGCTGCCTGCATCCCATCCAAAAATCCGGCCTCGGCCAGCAGCCATGCACCGGAACACAAGGCGCTGATATTGGTGCCCCGTGCCCGCTCTCGGCGCAGGGTTGCGAGCAGCGGACGCGAGACGTGATTGCGCATGTTTATTCCTGACAGAACAAACAGTTGGTCACATTTTGGGATAGATCCCAATCCGCCATGCACCAAAGTGACCGATCCGTTTGAACAGACCGCATGCTCTGCGTGTTCGGACAGGAAGGACCATCGATAAAGATCTTCCTCGGCCAGCAAATTTGCGATCCGCAATGGCTCGACCGCGCAGGAGAAGGCGAGATGCGAGAATTCCTCGACCAGTATGAAGGCGTAGTGCTGTGTTTGGCTCATCGATAGGACCGGAATCAGGGCGTTCTGACAGTTTTCTGCATGCTGCACGAAAACTAACTGTATACAACATGTATTTTTATACGATACCAGAGGGCAAGCTATCGATTCGCGGGATCGTGATGAAGGGGATCGGATGAGGGACGAAGGGAAATCACCAAAAGAGGCGTTGGCTGAGCATCTGAAGATGTCGGTTCTGACCCTGCGTTTGCGTCCCGGAGAGGATTTGGACGAGGCGCAGCTGTCGCAGGCCTTTGGCCTGTCGCGCACGCCTTTGCGCGAAGTGTTCCGGCAGTTGGCCGGTGAGGGGTATCTGGACCTGCGCACCCATCGCGGGGCGCGGGTGTCAGAGATGTCTCATACCACGCTACGCGATTTCTTTCTGGTTGCGCCGATGGTCTATGGCGCGGTGCTGCGTCTGGCCGCGGCGAATGCGACGCACGATCAGATCGATCAGTTGAAAGAGGCGCAAGAGACGTTTCGGCAAGCCTTGCGTACAGGCTCGGCTGAGGAGCGGACGCTGGCCAATACCCGGTTTCACGAGGTGACCGGAGAGATGGCGGGGAATGTCTATTTATCCCCATCGTTCAACCGGTTGCTGATCGATCACGCGCGGATCGGGATGACATTTTATCGCCCGCAGACCGCACGAATGGCTGAGAACCTTTCAGAGGCGAGCGACCAGCATGACGCCATCATCGCCGCCATCGAGACGGGCGATGAGGCGGCTGCTGCGCAGCTGGCCGACGACCACTGGACCCTGTCACGCGATCAGATCGAGCTGTTCGTGATGCCCGAGGGGTTGGATTTTCCGCTGGGGCAGGTCCCCGGTAAGACTTCTGCATGAGGGACACATGACTCCGATCTTCAGATTTGAGGGTATTTATACGCCGGTGGTGACACCCTACGCGGCGGATGGTGGCGTGAACTGGGACGCGTTGGCCGAGGTGATCGAGTACCTGATCGAGAATGGTGTGCACGGGCTGATCTCGGGCGGGTCCACCGGCGAAAACTATGCGCAGACCGTCGATGAGCGGCTGGAACTGGCGCGCTTTACGCATGAACAACTAAAGGGGCGTGTGCCTCTGGTTGTGGGAACGGGGGCGATGCTGACCGGGGATTCCGTCGCTTTAGCCTCAGGTGCGCGAGACCTAGGCGCAGATGCGATCTTGTTGGCCAGCCCGCCGTATTCGGTGCCCACCGACCGCGAGAATGCGCTGAATGCGCTGGCAATCGACAAGGCGGCTGACCTGCCGGTGATGCTGTACAACTATCCGCACCGGACCGGCACGATGATGGGGGAAGAGTTTCTGGACCGCGTAGGCCGCAGCCGGAATTTCTGTGGCATCAAGGAAAGTTCGGGCGATATCAACCGGGTGCATCTGCTGGCGCGGGACTACCCGCATATCCAACTTGGTTGTGGCATGGATGATCAGGCGCTGGAGTTCTTCGCCTGGGGAGCGCCGTTCTGGGTCTGTGGCGGGTCGAACTTTCTGCCTGCCGAACACGTGGCGCTGTATCAGGCTTGTGTGATCGAGGGCAACTTTGCCAAAGGCCGCCGCATCATGAGCGCGCTGATGCCGCTGATGCGGGTGCTGGAGCAGGGCGGCAAATTCATCCAGACGATCAAGTATGGGGTGACCATGAACGGGATCGATGCTGGGATGGTGAGACCTCCGCTCAAAGGGCTGAACAAGGATGACAAACGCGCGCTGGAGCAGGTGACGCGCGTTCTGAAACGCAAAATCGCAGATATCGTGGCGGAGGGTTAAGGCATGGGCTTGCTGACGAAAGACGAATATGAATCCATCGCTGCGCATCTGGATCTGCCGACGGGCGCTTTCATCGACGGCGGTTATCGCCCCTCGATCTCGGGACAGGTGTTCGACACTATCAATCCAGCCACCGGGGCTGTGCTGACCAGCATTGCTGCCTGCGGATCGGAGGATGTGGATTTTGCGGTCGAAAAGGCGCGAGAAGCCTTTGACGACGGGCGTTGGTCAAAGATGCACCCCTCGGATCGCAAGGACATTCTGATCCGCCTGTGCAAGCTGCTTACCCGCAACGCGCGGGAACTGGCGGTGATGGAGAGCATCGATAGCGGCAAGACCATCTTTGATTGCGAAACCGTTGATGTTCCCGAGACGATCCACTGCCTGAAATGGCATGCCGAGGCGATCGACAAGATCTATGATCAGGTCAGCCCGGCCAGTGATGACCACATCGCCATGGTCGTGCGTGAGCCCATCGGCGTGGTTGGGCTGGTCCTGCCGTGGAACTTCCCCTTGCTGATGCTGGCGTGGAAGATCGGGCCGGCGCTGGCGGCGGGCTGTTCGGTGGTGGTGAAACCGGCGGCCGAGACTTCTCTGACCGCATTAAAGGTGGCGGAGCTGGCGTCTGAGGCCGGGTTGCCGCGCGGTGTGCTGAATGTGGTGCCCGGCGGTGGCGCCGAGGTGGGCGAACCCATCGGGCGGCATTTGGATATCGACATGGTGTCCTTCACGGGCTCGACCGTGACGGGAAAGAAGTTCCTGAGCTATTCCGCTGAAAGCAATGCCAAGGAGGTGGTGCTTGAGATGGGTGGTAAGAACCCGGCCATCGTCTTGGACGATGCGGAAAATCTGGACCGGGTGGCAGCGCATGTCGTCAATGGTGCGTTCTGGAACATGGGCGAGAATTGCTCGGCCTCATCGCGGATGATCGTGCATAAAGACGTGAAGGCAGAACTGCTGGAACGGATCGCGCATCATGCCAAGCACTGGAATGTCGGCGACCCGCTGGATCCGGAAACGCGTATGGGCGCGCTTGTCAGCGAGGGGCATTATTCCAAGGTGTGCGGCTATCTGGATCAGGCCAAGACTGTGCTGATTGGTGGCAAGGCGGAGAATGGGTTCGTTGAAGCCACGGTGGTCGAGGTGCCCGGAAACGATGCCACGCTGGCGCGCGAGGAAATCTTTGGCCCGGTTCTGTCGGTGATCGAAGTCTCTGGCTTTGACGAGGCGATCAGCATTGCCAACGACACTGAATATGGCCTGTGTGCTTCGATCTTCACAGCCAACGCCAAACGCGCCATCCGAGGCGCGCGGGCGATCCGGGCGGGTACCGTCACGATCAACAGCTTTGGTGAAGGGGATATCACCACACCCTTTGGTGGCTACAAGCAGTCCGGGTTTGGTGGCCGGGACAACTCGGTTCACGCCCATGATCAGTATACCCAGCTGAAAACCATCTGGATTGATCTGGCCGATGACGAAGATGAGGCGGTAGATTGACGATCTACACCGCCAAACGTTTGCCCCGGCAAACCGGCGTGGCAGGATGGAATGCCATCCTGCCTCTGCAGCAAGACCTGCCTCGGCTTGAGCAAGACCAGACAGCAGATGTGACCATCATCGGCGGTGGTTTTGCCGGGCTGTCCGCAGCGCTGAGGCTGCATCAGCTTGATCCGACGCTGAAGGTTGTGGTGCTTGAGGCTGGGCGCTTTGCGGAAGGCTCTGCCGGGCGCAACTCGGGGTTCATGATCGATCTGCCGCATGACTTGGCCTCGGACAATTACGCCAGCGATGGGCTGGACGCAGATCGGGCCACAATCGCGCTGAATCGCCAGGCGATTTCCTTTGCGACCCGGGTAGCCGCTGAGTGCGACCTGTCGCCGGAGATGTTCGACCCGTGCGGCAAGATCAACGCTGCAGCGACCGCAGCGGGTGATCGGCACAACGCAGACTACGCAGTGCATTTGGCACGATTGGGAGAGCCCCACGAGCTTTATGATGCACAGCAGATGCAGGCGCTGACAGGCAGCCCGCATTACACATCTGGTCTGTTTGCGCCCGGGACGGTGATGATCCAGCCCGCAGCCTATGTGCGGGCTCTCTCAACGCATCTGGCTGGGCGGATTAATGTTTATGAAAACTCTGCCGTGACCGGGTTTCGCAAACAAGGCGGTGGCTGGGTGGTCGAGACCGAACACGCGCGGGTTTCGACGGGGCGGATCGTGATGGCAACGAATGGTCACCTGGAAAGCTTTGGGTTTTACCAGCGGCGTCTGATGCACATCTGCCTCTACGCGTCGATAACGGAACCGCTGACGCCAGATCAGATCGCCACGCTGGGCGGACAGCCACGCTGGTCGGTAACGCCAGCGGATCCGATGGGCACTTCGGTCCGGCGGGTTTCGGGCAGTTATGGGGATCGCATCCTGATCCGGACCTGTTCAAGCTTTCATCCTGAAATCCACAGCAGCGACAGCCATTTGAATCGGGCAGGCGCGGTGCACGATCGTAAGTTTCAGGAGCGATTTCCCAACTTGCCGAATGTACAGATGCAGCACCGTTGGGCTGGGATGCTGTGTCTTAGCCGCAATGGCTCGGCCGCATTCGGTGAGATTGAGCAGGGTGTATATGCCGCCTGCTGTCAAAACGGATTGGGTATAGCGCGAGGAACATTGCAGGGAATGGGCGTGGCAGAGCTTGTGAAGGGGAAAGACTCCCAGATTGCAGATCATTTTCTGGCGCAACCGATGCCACCGCGTTTGCCACCCGAGCCCTTCGCATCGGTTGGGGCCAATGCGTATCTGCGCTGGAAAGAGTGGCGATCAGGGGCGGAATAGCTTGCAGGCTGGTCAGGGCAGGCTGAGCTTTGCCATCCGTCCGCCATCGATCGTGTAAATTTGACCGGTGACAAAACCCGCTTCCTTGGCTGCCAAGAACGCGACCAGTGCGGCGACTTCTTTCGGGTCGCCGGTGCGGCCAACGGGATGAATGCGGGCGATATCCCGGCGGAATGCGCCGGGGTCGTTCATGCTCTCGATGAAATCGATGTTGAGGTCTGTGTCGATCCAGCCCGGTGCCACTGCATTGCAGCGAATGCCTTCTGCTCCGTGGTCCACGGCAACCGCGCGGGTCAGCCCATGCAGCCCGGCCTTAGAGGCGCAGTAGGCGGCATGGCCGGGGTTGCTGCCCAACCCCTCGACCGAGCCGATATTGACGATGCTGCCCTTGGTTTTGCGCAGATGTGGCAGTGCAGCCTGGATCAGCAGGAACGGGGCGGTCAGGTTGACCATGAGGTTGCGTTGCCAATCTTCAAGCGGCATGTCGTTGACGGAGGCCTCCTGCATCATGCCTGCATTGTTGATCAGTACGTCCAACTGGCCCGCGCTGCCCACGACCTGCTTGACGATCTGCGCCGGGCATTCCGGGTTTGCAAAATCCGCCGGGATAGAGGGGAACTCATCATCTTTACCGCGCTGCGCAGTGTAGACATTAGCCCCTTCTACGCGCAGCCGCCGGGCGATGGCTTGTCCGATGCCACTGCGGCCACCGGTCACGAGCGCTGTTTTTCCTGCAAATCTTTTCATTGTACCGGCTTGCCCCCATTCACTTCGACCAGAGCACCACACATGTAGCGCGCCGAATCCGAGGCGAGAAAAAGGATCACTTCGGCTATATCTTCGGGTTCGGCGATACGCCCTAAAGGCACCGACTTCCCAAGCTCGGCAATCGCCGTATCAGGATCGAACCCACGTTTGGCAAAGCCCGAACGCAGCATCGGTGTGTTCACCTCGTTCGGGCAAACGGCGTTGATGCGGATGCCCTGATTGGCGTGATCGTGCCCCATGCATTGGGTGAGGCTGGCAATGGCCGCTTTGGTCATGCAGTACACCGCATGATCCGGGCCAGGTCGAAGGCCCCAGCACGAGGCAGTGTTCACAATAGCACCGCCACCCGCCGCCGCCATGATTGGAATCGCAGCGCGGCAGATACGGAAAGGGGCCTCGACATTCACTCCGACGGAAAGGGCCCAATCCTCATCGGATGTTTCAGTCACCGGGCCGCGGGTGATCACGCCTGCATTGTTGATCACGATATCAAGACCAACCAGCGCCTGATGCGCGGCCAAGGCCAGCCCGTCGCAATAGTCGGGATCGCGCAGATCGCCGGGCAGATGCGCCTCGGCTTCAAGGCTGCCCACATCGCGGTCAGCAACAGCCACACGCGCGCCTTCGGCCCGCAGCTGGCTGACGATGGCGGCCCCGATCCCGCCCGACGCCCCTGTGACGAGTGCGGTTTTTTCAGCGAACCTCATTCGTGTACCTCCCCGGGATTTAGTAGGACTGGTTCAGCTCATCCGCAGCCGGTATTTCACGCTCGCGCCGGGCGATGTAATCCAGCAGCTCTTCGTTCTTGGCGATATCGAGCGTTGGTTCCTGATACTCGGCCAGCAGCTTGTGGGCGTGTTTCAGGGCGCGTTCGGTGATTTCAACACAACCCTCAGCCTGCCATTGTTCGATCGAGTTGTTGTCGAACATATCCGGCATGAAGAATGCGCTCTGGAAATTGTCCTGCGTATGCGGATGCCCAAGGTAATGCCCGCCCGGACCGATATCACCGACTGCCGAAACGGCCTGATCGAAATCGCCCCATTTCGGGCCCTCGGCCATGCGATAGGCCATGGCGCATTGTTCTGCGTCAACGATGAACTTGGCGGTCGAGCAGTGCATCCCGGCCTCGTTCCAGCCCGCCGAATGCCAGATGTAGTTGGCGCCGGAATGGATCACGGCCTGCAGAGTGGTTGCGGATTCATAGCCTGCCTGCGCGTCGAACGTCTTGGCTCCGCCCAGAGTGTTTGAGGTACGCCAAGGCACTTCGTAATACCGGGCCATCTGTCCAATCATGAAGTTCATCAGACTGATCTCGGGCGTGCCTGCCATCGGCGCGCCGGATTTCATCGAGACGGTCGACAGGTAGTGCCCGTAGATCGCGGGCGCGCCCTTGCGGATCACCTGCGTATAGGCCAGCGCGCTGAGCGCCTCGGCATTCAGTTGCGCCACGGTCGCCGGAACGCTGGCAGGCGTATTGGCCCCGCCCAGAACGAAGGGCGAGCACAACACCGGCTGCTTTCGGCGACAGAAGGCACGCATCGCGCCCAGCATGGTTTCATCCCAAACCAGCGGCGAATTGCCGTTGCAATTGCCAGTGGTGACCGGGTGATCTTCAAGGAAATCCTCGCCGAACAGGATGGCACACATCTCCATGACATCTTCGGCATTCTTGGGGCTGGTGGTCATGCCCATGAAGGTTTTGTCAGAGTGCTTCATTGACGAATAGGTAATCCGCAGATGCCGCTGACTGATCGGGTGATCATAGGGCTCCACGATGTGATGGGCCGAGGAATGCAGCGCGGGCAACATATGGCTGAGCTTGTGGAACATCGCCAGATCGTCCAGCGTCGGGTTGCGGCGCACATCTTCCAGATCGCGCAGGAAGGGCGCACCGGTCATCGGCACGAAGATCGAGTGTTTACCGCCCAGCCGCACGTTCTTTTTCGGATCGCGCGCGTGGTAGGTGAAATCTGACGGAATGGTCGCGATCAACTCGCGCACCAGACCACGATCCAGATAGACGAGCTCGCCTTCTACCTTGGCACCAGCCTTCTTCCAGTCTTCCAGCGCGATGGGGTCACGGAACTGGACACCCACGTTTTCCAGAATATCCATCGAGGCCGCATCAATGCGTTCAACCTGTGCGCCGTCCATCACTTTGCATAACGGAATGCCGCGGGTCAGCCCCGGCAGCATCTCGAAGTTTGGAGCGGTGCGCATGGCGCGCCGGGCTGAGCGCCCTCCGGTACGTGTGGCTGTGGCAGTTCTGGTCATATGGTGCCTCCTTCCTGTTCAGAGTGGAACGGAAAGGGTGAGGTCCACATGCAGGAATGCGAAAGACTGTTGCGAAATGCGACGCCGAAATATCACAAGTGTAAATAACCACTCGAAGTCAGCCCATAGAGTAGTATTGTTAGTCTTACGCCCATTTGGGTTTCAGTACCATCAGACAAAAACGATTCCGAAAATGCCTTTGTCAGGACATTCGTGTATGACATTGCTCAATGTCTGCTCAGCGGACAAAGCTACCCTTCACTTGTTTGGTTTCAATGAACACTCGCAACCAAATGCGGACATACCCGATCCGCAGTTTGTACAGGGAGCAACTATGGCCGCTTAGGTAAACTAACGTTGGGCATGCGATGAAGTCGGCTTTTTTTCGCAACCTATTCTGCGCGGTTGCACCTGCATCCGGTCAATTTGCGCGCTTCGCAATCGACTAGTGCCTTGAGCCGATCTACCACCTCAACGACATCGAGGTAAATCGCTTTAGAACCCACTTAAACGTTCTATGAGCCAGTACATCGATACCGACCCGATGCCATAAGCGGCAATCACAGTCGCCCTTTGGCTAACTGGACGTGCCATCAATCGCCAGATCGCGACAAGAAGTGCCAAAGCTCCGACAAAGCTCAACTGACCAGCTTCGACGCCTAGGTTGAAGGCAAACAAGGCTGCAGGAATATCGTTGGAGGGAAGTCCTATCTCGGACAAAGCGCCTGCAAAACCAAGGCCGTGCAAAAGCCCAAATCCGAAACAAACGATCCAGGGCTTTTGTTTTGAAAGTCGAAAACGCCCGTCACCGCCCTTAACAATTTCCATTGCCAAAAAAACGATAGAAAGCGCAATGACGGCCTCGACCGGCGGGCCGGGGACATTCAGAAATCCCAGCGTTGCCAGTGCCAGTGTTATTGAATGTGCCAAGGTGAATGCCGTGATTGCTCCCGCCAGTCTCCACGGATCAGGGACCAAAACAAACAGTGCAAAGACAAACAGCAGGTGATCCCAGCCTTCTAGTATGTGTTCATAACCCAACTGAAAATAGGCTATGAAAACAGACCATGTTGTCTGTTCAAAAGGTATGTTTTGGATGGCAGCATCCGGGGTGAAACGAAGCGTGGCAGGCTCGGAGTGCAGAGGATGCACACGGACCAAAACGTCGTTCTTTTGTGCCGCCAGTCCGTCGACCTCGATGGATTGGCCCGCGATCTCAGCACGGCATTCGACAACCCAGGAAGAAACCCACGCTCGCCCATCGGAGATTGGGTCAGGGCCGTGTGAGGGTGTACAGCCATCCGGTAACACCGCATCAATCGCCATTGGTTGACCATAAACATCTGGTTTTCGCCAATGAACACTCCAAGTGTCCGTAGTGATTTGTCGAATTTCCAAGTATCCCGGATCAAGCGCATGCGCGTTGGCGTATCCCGTGGGCCACGTGAACAACAGAGCAAACATCAAGCCGAAGATGAAGTTCATTTGACCTGACCTGTGAGATCGGGTGCTGTGATCTCATAATTGTCGGCAAGAGCCTCGTATTGCGCCTGCGCCAAATCTTCGCTCATGGCGCGACGCCAATCACGAAGCACCACACTGTGGATCTCTTGCAAGCGAGGTATCCGGCTTGGTTCAATGGCAAGCACTTTCACCAGATGGATGCCGTAACCTGATTGGACCGGCCCCATCCACTGACCTTTTTCGAGATTGGAGAGACCATTGGAAAATCCGGTTCCAAAGACCGAGTCGATTACCCGTGTCGCGGTTAGGGGCATTGATGCAGGCAGTAGTGTCGCGCTTTCCAAGCCGGAAGTCTCCTGTTCCGCACGCAAGGCGGCCAGTGCCCTTTCAATCTCGGTCTCACTTGGTCCTTCACCAAGAAAAACTTGAGTGAACGCGACCTTATTGGGTGTCGCGTAGCGGTCCGTGTTTTGTTGGAGAAAAGCCTCTAGATCTTCGTCTTCTGGAATAACTGAAGCGGCGATGGCTTCGGTCAGAAAATCCATCTTTTGGCTCAGCCGCGACCTGATCACGCTATCTCCGCGTTCCAAGCCAAGCTTTCTTGCTTCCCTAACTAAAACTTCTTCGCGAATTGAAGCGTCGACCAACGCTTGTAGCTCAGAACCGCTTGGCTGGCGTTTCCACCTCGCTTCGAACTGTGAAGCTAACAGCGCGGCATCACTTTCGCTTATCGCTATCGTCTCCGGATCTGCAGCGGCGTCGTTATCTGGTGATATTATGTGGAACCAAATGAATATGGCAGCTCCGATCAAGAAGAAATGGAACAGAGGTTCTTTCACTATTCGCATGAAGGCTCCTGCGTGAAACGCGATACGGCATTATGTTTTATGCTGGCATCAGGCAGTTGAATAACACAAGGAATTGCAACTCAAGGTGCGCCGCTTATCATAAGAGCGTCCCGAGTTAGTGATTGCGATCTGGGTCCCCAAATCTGCACGAAGTAAGGTCACTCTGCCGGCGTGTACCAAATCGGCGAGGAATACGCGCGCTCCTGATGCGTAAGTACCGCATCTTCCGGCAGCTCCGCACCAAACCTCAGTTTGTCGTACAACACCCAGCGTGGGGTTGGGATTTCGAGCGCACGTACGTAATAGAATGCCCGCGCATTTGGATCGAAATCAGGATCAGACCAAACGGTTACCAGTTCGGCGGTTCCAATTGTATTGGTCCAGCTGGCGGTTTCCAGATCCACGGTATTCCCAACCGCAGGGATCTTGCCGTTTTGATCGGCAACACGGTTGTCCGACCATGCCACGTCATAGACGTTTTCCTGCAAAGCACCTTCGGAATCGAGCCATCCCTTTATCACCTGTACACGATCCAGGTTGGCCCCGACCGGGTCGCGCAGAGCAGCGATCAGGAATGTGGGCGGACCTTCACCCTCGCGAGGTCGCAGATCCGAACCCATTGGAACACCTTTTGTGTAGCCCACATCCGCAAGGAAGCGAGTTTCAACATCAGCGTCATCGAAATCCCATCCGCCAAAGAACCGTAGACCAATCCGCGGTCCAGTGCTCGCGTAGGTTTCGCGCCGCTTGAACGCATCGAAGATCGCAGCGCGGGTATTGTCGGTCGCCCAAACGGCCGTGTACCCGGAAGCTACAAGGAGGTCGCCAGGAATTTCGCCAAGATCGTTGGCGATGAAAGGATGCTTTATTCTCGTGGCCGAAGGTTCAACGCTGACGGATTTTCCGAAGAAGTTGTCTTCCTCAGCAGTTGCCAGAGACGTATGGCTGTCCGTCGCGCCACCCATGCCAAACTTATATGGGTTCACGCCGAACTTATCTTCCAACAACAAACCGCGCTTCAAGGCTTCTCGGGCGTACTCGCCGGCCAGCATGTCATCAGTTTTCAGCTCGGTTATGTCGAGGTTGCCAACGTCCCAGTTTTCGTAATCCGCGAATTCGTCGTCGGGGCTCAGATAGGGGTGCGCTTCGCCATCGCCCTTGATCTGAGTGACTTCGTAATGGGGTTCCCATTTTGCGCGGGCAGCCACATATTCCTCGTCGACCTTGCCACCGTGATAGGTGTCTTCGGTCGGGAACATCCATCCGTTCGACAGGTTGCCATTATGGGCGAAAGCTACCGCGCGACCACCCGTTTTTTCTTGATAGTCATCTAGCCATGAATACAGCGTTCTTGGGTCGGTATCACCAAAGGGCGGTTGCGTGACTGGCGGCACCATCTGAAGCGCCCTGATGGGCCCATCGCGCAGCATAACATTCCGGTGCAGGTTGAAGCCCTTGGGTACGGAAGTCCACTCGAACCCTATGAACGCCGTGAAATTGCCGGGGTCGTTATGTTCTTCCGCAGCCAGAACGATTTGCTCCCATGTAAAAGCAAAAGCGTCAGCACCCGGGCTGTAGGAGTCCAGAAGGACTTCTGGCAGGGTCATTTGCGAGAAATTGGTAATGATATCGAACGCCGCTTTGCCGGCCTCTTCGCCGCCTGCCTTGTAACCTTCGTACCATTCCAAACCTTTCGGATCGGCAAGAACGCCTGGCTTGCCAGCCTGAAGGTCAGGGGCGAATCCCATTAGGTCAGTGTGATCCGTAAGAACCATCCAGTCCAGAGGCCGGGCCAGTCTTACCGGTTGACCCGTTGAAGAAGTAACCTGTTCACCTTTTGCAAAGCGCCATGCTTCATCAGGCAACAGAGTGTTCCCAAAAGCACCTGCGTCCAGCGAAAGCCCGGTGTGAAGATGCGTGTCTCCCCACAGCGGTCGCTCGGGGAAAGTGCGCTCGGCATACGGAGAATACGGTTGATCTGAGAACAAGCCTGCCGCGGCTTCTTCACTTGGAACAGCATCTGCAAGGACAGTCGATGATGCCAGCCCTAGTGAGATAGAACAAACAAAAGCTCGAAGCATATGGAACTCCTAAATCAAGATAGCGCGGTGGTGCCGATGATCTGCAACTCAAGAATTAATATTCCTATTTCTCTATATAACATCAATTTTCCGTTTGTGGGGATATTCCGCTCTTGGCATTGTCACGATGGTACACTTAGGAGTTTGTCTGAAGAAGTTGGTCTAACAATAACTCCATAAGCCATCTCCTAGATTGTTGTGCTCAACATCGAGAAAGGAAGCTTTAGAGAAATTGCGACTCAGCACCGTTTGGATTGGCGAATGCCCATCGTCTGCCTGTATACAATTTGCAAAGTTGGCATTGCGGCGATGAGATGACATCCCGGGCTATCGCGACATGGATCATTATAGGCTCGAAGCGGAATCTCGCAGGATGTAGGCCAAAGTTGTTGCAGTTCGAGTTACTCGACGTGCAACATCTGCCATTTATCGCTGGTGCCCGCAGGTGGCCGTCCGATTGTATCAACCCAATTGAACCAGCGCGTGGCGTTTCTTGCCCGCGCTGAGTTTGATGGGCGAGGACAGTGCGCTTGCGTCGATCATCAGGCCCGTATCAGTCAGCGGAGCATCGTCCAGTTTGGCGCCGTTTTCGGCGATCAGGCGTTTGGCTTCTTTGCCGGATTTGGCGAGGCCGGATTTGACGATCAGCTGCACGATGGACATGCCGTCGCCCAGCTCTGATGCGCTGAGGGTCAGGGTCGGGAGGTCTCCGCCAACGCCGCCCTTTTCGAACACCTCGCGCGCGGTCGCCTCGGCGGTTGCAGCGGCTTCTGCACCGTGCAGCAGAGTTGTGACTTCGTTGGCGAGGCGAATTTTGGCCTCGTTGATCTCGGACCCTTGCAGCGCGGCCATGCGGTCGCATTCGTCCACCGGAAGCTCGGTGAAGATTTTCAGGAACCGGCCCACATCGGCGTCGGTCGTGTTGCGCCAGAACTGCCAGAACTCATAGGCGCTCAGCATGTCGCCGTTCAACCAAACCGCACCGCCCTGTGATTTGCCCATCTTGCGGCCATCGCTGGTGGTCAGCAGGGGGGTCGTGAGGCCATAGATCTCGTGATCCAGCACCCGGCGGGTTAGGTCGATGCCGTTGACGATGTTGCCCCATTGGTCCGAGCCGCCCATCTGCAGAACGCAGTTATATCGGCGGTTCAGTTCGAGGAAGTCATAAGCCTGCAGGATCATGTAGTTGAATTCGAGAAAGCTCAGCGACTGTTCACGATCCAACCGCGATTTCACCGATTCAAAGCTGAGCATCCGGTTGACCGAGAAATGCCGCCCAATATCGCGCAGGAAATCGAGGTAGTTCAGGCTATCCAGCCATTCGGCATTGTTCAGCATCAACGCGCCGGTCTCGCTGTCATCGTAAGACAGGTATTTCGAGAACACCTGCTTCATGCCTGCGATATTGGCGTCGATCTGTTCAGGGCCCAGCAGGGGCCGTTCGTCTGACCGGAACGAGGGGTCGCCCACCTTGGTGGTGCCGCCACCCATCAGGGTGATCGGTTTGTGTCCAGTCTTTTGCAGCCAGCGCAGCACCATAATGTTCATCAGGTGACCCACGTGCAGCGACTGTGCGGTGGCGTCATAGCCGATATAAGCCGTCTGCACCCCAGAAATCAGAGCGTCGTCAAGGCCTTGATAATCGGTGCAGTCGGCGAGAAAGCCGCGCTCGATCATCGTGGCGATGAAATCCGATTTGGGGTGGTAGGTCATGACGCTCAACAGGCCTTGTGTTCTGGCCCTCTCTGCAAGGGCTGGTGTAAGTCTTAGGTCAGTAATTTCAAAACCAGACCCGCTAGGTCGCACGACGGAAGTTACATTCATGCGACTGGCTTTCTAATTCCCTAAGTCTCGCGGAATGTCCAGTCATTGGCGAGCAAGTGCAGTCCGCACTGAAAGAATCTTGCGGATGAGCTTTATGAGGGAAACGCGAAGAAACAACGCATAACGAAACACAGAATATCGCGTCAGTCATTGAAGCGTACCAAGTCCTGCCGGATAACCTCTGGTTCTAGCGTGCAGTGTGTCTGGCCAGAAGCGGCTTTTCATTCTTGATGTGGCGTTCAATCAGTTGCTTTTGCAGCTTCCCGGATGGGATCGGGCAGGCGGGCTTGGGGGCAAATTCCAGTTCTGCTATCTCGGGGAATATGCTCAGGATTTCTATTCGTGCTTCTGCACTGATGGCCTTGAGCACTTCCGGTCCGGTAAACAGGCTTTCCGATGGTGCGCCTTCGGCATAGACTACCTCGTGCTGTCCAAAAAGAAGGTGAAAATACTCGACGCTCTGGGCATCCTGGTCGATGAAAATACCGGGCAGCGAAGTCAGATTGACGGCGGGTACCAGAACTTCGGAAGTCCTGAACATCCGCTCGACAATCTTTGAAGACACCAGCATCCGGTGCTGCCGGGACACCACAAGATCACGCTGAGGCAAGCCCAGACCTAACGCTCCGGCGCTGATACGAACCGGGCGCAGTTTGGGGTTTGCGGCCAGTTCCGGGGCAGATATCGTACGGCGAAACACCCGCAGCAGGGTGGCAAATCCGGGCCCATCACCTGTGGGATCAAACACTTCGATCTCATCGCTGGCTTTCAGATCCTCGACCGCCTTATGACCACCCCTTACCCGAATATTCGTGCCACTGGTGAAACAGGGAACAAAGTCGTCAACGGGCAGATTTACGACTGGACTGGCGAAGGCACCGTCACCCAGCGCCGTGATCGTCAGTGTTGTGTTGAGCGGGGGGACATCCCCCAAAAAGCCGATGAAGAATCCTTGCTCGGCTCCGCCGCCAAACGCGCCGTTGCCGCTGGAATCATAGTCGAAAACGCCAATCGTGTAGGTATTGGTGCCATCCGTGACTATGTAATTGTAGTCCCAGGCAATTGCATTCCCCAGATAGGTTTGCGTGGGGTCGTCTGGGAATTCGTTGTTTACACCGTCTCCCTCGATGGTGTTGGGGTCAACACCATCAGTAATTTCGATCGTATTGTACGCGGAGATCTGAAATGTCGTTCCAACGCCGCCGAATTGGGCCTGGTTCGTGGTCAGAGTCGTGTCCGTCCGAAATGCACCGTATATGTTTGGCATAAACCCTGTTCAGGCCAATTCACTGCCGCTTTTTACTAAGCGGTATGAACCTACTCACCCGTCCTCAATTTGTTGTCTGTGCTTTGCTGCATATTAATATCTCATCTATAAGCATTGGTGCAACATTTGCGAATATCCGGGGTTTTGAGCCTGCGCTTTTATTGCACTGAACATCCCAAAGTACCGGCCATTATTCAGTCGCTTTGTTTCAATGAAAATCTGACGAAGCTGAGCTATATGGAATGATCGTAGGTGCTTCAGACCAAGTGGAACACTGAAACCGGCGACGGGCATTCTTGGGAGAGCTTGGCACCTGCTGTAGCGGTCTGCGAACATGTGGTAATGGACTTTGTACAGCTCTTTCATGAGCACTCGGAACTGCGCTGCGTTTGAGAACACCCTGTTGCCTTCATTCGCGGTCTCATGCCTTTCGGTACACTGTAGCGGGGCACGGTACAGGCGCGGGCAGGGGCAAGAAAAAGGCACATTTCCAAGAAAAGTGCCGCTCGCGCATGATGTGTCTTGCCTTGGCTTTGCATTACCGTGCAGGTTGTGCTCAGAACCCGGCGAAACGGGTGGAGAGACGCAATACGAGGTCGGCGTGGGCAGGGTCATCAGCAAATCGGGGGCGATCAGAGCGTTGGGGGCCATGTCGGGCACATCGCTGGACGGTGTGGACGCTGCGGTCGTTGAAACCGATGGGCAGCAGATATTCGGCTTTGGTCCCAGCGGGTATCGCGCTTATTCCGAAGAAGAGCGTGCCACACTGCGCGCGGCGCTGGGGCTTTGGCATGGACCAAAGGTTGATATTTCGGCTGAATTGGTGACCCGGGCACATGCCGAGGTTCTTTCAGAGTTCGAAGAGGTCGACCTGATCGGCTTCCACGGTCAGACATTGGCACATGAGCCGCGTGGGCGTGGCACGTTGCAGGTGGGTGACGGGTTGGGTCTGTCGCAGGCTTTGGGGCTGCCGGTGGTCTGGGATTTTCGCAGCGATGATGTGGCGCTGGGCGGAGAGGGTGCGCCTCTGGCCCCGTTCTTTCATTTCGCCTGCGCCAAATGGATCGGGGCGGAAGAGCCGCTGTGTTTCCTCAATCTGGGCGGTGTTGGGAACCTGACCTATGTTGACCCGTCTTTTGACGGGCCAGAAGCGCCAGGGGCGTTGCTGGCTTTCGACACCGGACCTGCCAACGCGCCGGTTGACGATCTGATGCAGGCGCGCTTGGGGTTGCCGATGGATCGGGACGGCGCGCTGGCCCGAGAGGGTACGGTCGAGACCGGCGCACTGGAGCTGTTTCTGGCCGAGCCCTATTTCAACCGAATGCCGCCCAAATCGCTGGACCGGAATGATTTCTCGGAAATGATTGGTCTTGTGACCGAGCTGAGCGATGCGGATGCGGTGGCCACGTTGACCGGGATGAGCGCTGCGGGTGTGCTGCAGGGGATGGAGCATTGTCCCAAGCCGCCTGTGCGCATGCTGGTTACCGGTGGCGGACGTCACAACCCAGTGCTGATGGAAATGCTGCGCGTGTCGCTGGATTGCCCGGTCGAGCCGGTTGAGGCGGTTGGGCTGGACGGAGACATGCTGGAAGCGCAGGCCTTTGCCTACCTTGCCGTGCGTGTGGCGCGGGGATTGCCGACCTCTTGCCCGGGTACCACCGGGGTAAGTGCGCTGGTCGGGGGCGGTGTCGTGTCGTCTCCGGCGAGGGGTGTCGTGGTGAGCGGGTAGGGGGCTCTGCCCCGGTCGCTGCGCGACTCCCCGAGGTATTTTTGGCCAGATGAAGAGGCGGATCTAGCGATTTAGGGCGCGGGCGTAATCCAGGGTGAATTCGGTGTAGCCGTCCGAGGTGGATTGCAGGTGTGCTTGGGTCCAGCGGTGGAAGGCTGGAAGGTGGTGGAAAGGCACGTTTGGAAAGGCGTGGTGCTCCGCGTGGTAGGGCATGTTCCAGGCCAGAAATCGGATCATTCGATTGGTAAAGGTGGTACGGGAGTTTTCGAGCATGTTTGCCACCGGCGGGCAGAGGCCGTGTTCGGCGAGCAGGTATAGGCGCAGGAAAGGCTGGCCGATAAGGGCGGGCAGAAGCCAGAGCCAGAACAACAAGGGGCTGAAGAACAGGCTGAGTGCGGCCAGGGCATATAGTGTGGACAATATTCGGGCTTCGGTTCGTATGGCGTGGTGCTGGCGGGTTGGCAGGTAAGCGGCGCCAATCCTGCCGCGCGCGTTGTCGGTCAACACACGGGCCATACCTGTCCAATATGGCCAACCGCTGAGATAGATCGCAAGGCTGCGCCAGTTTTCGGGGCGGGGTTTGCCGCCAAGTTCCGGGTCTTTGGTTGGGTGGTTTGTCCATTTGTGATGGGCAAGGTGAAAGTAGCGAAACCATGTGAACGGCAGGCAGATAGGAATTGAGACAAGGTGCCCAACCGCTTCGTTGATCCAAGGGGTTTTGAACGGCGTCTTGTGGGTGCACTCGTGGCTGAGCGTAAAGAGGAAAACCAGCAATAGGCCTTGCGGCAGGAGCAGTAGCGGCCAGAGGGGAACCTGTAGGATGATACCGGTGCTGGTTGCTGTCAAAGCGCCGAAATAGATCGCTAGATGTCTGAGACCTGCCATGTCTGACCGCTGTTGCAGCCTGTCCTTGGTCTCGGGCGGGATCGCGGCGATCAGGGCGCGGTGGTCCATGGAATTACACTCCTGGAATATCAAAGCCGGGTGGCGCGAGTTCAAACCCGTCAAATTCAAATCCCGGTGAAACAGTGCAACTGACCAGCGTGTAGTCTCCACTGCTGCGCGCCGCCTGCCAATGGCCCTTAGGTACAATAAGCTGCGGTGCGCCTTGGGTCAGATCAGGTGTGAGGGTGTGGTCTTTGGCAGGGCCTGTATCGGAGGCGCTGAGCGAGAGGATCAGCGGAGCGCCGGAATGGTAGAGCCAGATCTCGGTCGCATCTACCTTGTGCCAGTGGCTGCGCTCACCCTCTGCCAGTAGGAAGTAGATGCAAGTGCCGGTGGCACGTCCGGGATTGTCGGCGCGCCAGGTCTCTTTGAACCAGCCGCCTTCGGGGTGCTGCTGCAGGTTCAGGTGTTGGATGATGTCTTGCGCGGTCATGGAAGCCTCGGGTCTGTTTGTGGGATTATGCACGCACGCGCACGATCTGCTATGGCAATTGTGTATGCAGAGCATATGTTTGCCGCATGACTTTGACGATCCCGTTTGACAACAGCTATGTTCGCCTGCCGGACACCTTCTTTGCGCGGCAGGGGCCTGTGCCTGTGCGTGCACCGAAGCTTGTTGCCTTCAACAGTGATCTGGCGCGACTGTTGCGGATTGCGCCGGGCGACGTAGAAGAGATGGCGCAGGCTTTTGCGGGCAATACTGTGCCCGAAGGGGCCGAGCCGCTGGCGCAGTTATATTCCGGGCATCAGTTTGGCACCTATAACCCTCAACTAGGAGATGGGCGCGCGGTTTTGTTAGGTGAGACGGTCGGAACCGACGGGATTCGGCGGGATATTCAATTGAAGGGCTCAGGGCAGACACCTTTCTCGCGCCAGGGAGATGGACGTGCCTGGCTGGGGCCGGTTTTGCGCGAATATGTGGTTTCCGAGGCGATGCATGCGCTGGGCATTCCCACCACGCGCGCCTTGGCAACGGTTGAAACCGGAGAGATCGTGCTGCGCGAGGGTCCGATGCCCGGGGCGGTACTGACACGTGTGGCGCAGAGCCATTTGCGGGTGGGCACGTTTCAGGTGTTTGCAGCGCGAGGGCAGATAGAGAGCCTGCAACGGCTGACTGAATATGCCGTTCAGCGCCACTATCCTGAGGCGGACGGGGCTATGGGTTTGTTGCGCGCGGTTCGGGATGCGCAGGCCGGGTTGATCGCTCGATGGATGAGCGTGGGTTTCATTCACGGGGTCATGAATACTGACAACAGCTCGATCGCCGGTGAGACGATCGACTATGGCCCATGTGCGTTCATGGACAGCTATCACCCGAATACAGTCTATAGCTCGATCGACCGGATGGGGCGGTATGCCTACTCGAACCAGCCTGAGATTGCGGTTTGGAATCTGGCGCAGCTGGCAACGGCCCTAATTCAGCAGTTTGAGGACAAGGACGCAGCTGTCGAAGAGGCCACCGAAATTGTCCATGCCATGCCTGCGTTGATGCAGGCACATTGGCTGGAACGTTTCAGGGCCAAGATCGGATTGGTTCGGGCAGAGGAGGGGGATCTTGAAATGATCTCGGACCTGTTGACGCGGATGGCGCAGAATCAGGCGGATTTCTCAAACACGTTCCGCGCGCTGGGCAGCGACCGCGCGCGAGACCAGTTTGCCGACCCGGCGGCTTTTGACGAATGGGCAAAGGGGTGGCAGGAACGCTTGGCGCGTGAGGATGCGCCTTCGGACGTGATGGATGCGGCCAATCCGGCCTTCATTCCACGCAATCATCGGGTGGAGCAGATGATTCAGGCTGCGGTGCAGGGCGATTACGCACCGTTCAATCGGCTGAATGAAGTGCTGTCACGGCCGTATGAGGATCAACCAGAATCAGCTGACCTGATGCGCCCTCCGGCGAAGAACGAGGTCGTACACGCGACATTCTGCGGTACGTAACAAAGAGACGGTTTCTTATGAAGAAACCGAGCCTGAAACTTTTGAAGTTTCAGGTTTCGAGGCTATCGGGGCGTGTCTGCAAAGGGTTCGGCGATCACCTGACACGCATCTTCATAGACAACGTAGCCGATCCGGTCTGATCGCAGAGTATCGATCTGATATCCGTTTTCTTTGAGCAGTGCGACCATCTCATACGACTTGCCCAAAACCTCATTGGCTTCGGGTTTGAACCAGCTAAGGCCTTTGGTGTTGCGCTGAAAGGCGCCTTTAGATTTTGTCCTGTTGAAACGATAGGGGATTTCAAGGTTTTCCCGGAACCAAGCCAATAGCGCCTCAATTCGATCGAATGTGTATTTATCCAGCGCGGTGGTGTCGCGCAGGTCGTAGGCCGCGCAGAAGAACCCCTGACGCGCGTCCATATCTTCTATCTTGATCGGGTGGACAAACCTTATGAACATGATCGTGAAGGTGGCCGAGAGGCTGCGCGGGCTCAAGGCCGTTTTGCACAAATGTTAGCGGAGCAAGCGGCGCGTTGCCATTCAGCGCTGGGTTCGGCTTGCACTTGTCCGACCAGTTGGCGATCTTGGGTTAAATCAGTTTAAGTGTGCCGATGACCTACCGCTCAACCCTGCGCCTTGCCAGTTACAACATTCAGAAATGCGTGGGACTCGATTTCCGGCGGCAGCCGCAGCGGATATTGCAGGTCATCGAAAGCATGCAGGCCGATATCGTTGTTCTGCAGGAGGCGGACAAACGATTGCCGCCCCGTCCTGCCGCTTTGCCACATTTCATGTTGGATGAGGCCGGGTGGCAGATCGTGGACCTGGGCGGTGCCGGTAGTCTTGGTTGGCATGGCAACGCGGTGATCTGGCGTGGGGACGCCATTCAGGTGCGTCAGGCAGGTCATCATGATTTGCCGGGTCTGGAGCCCCGCGGCGCCGTGCGGGTCGAGTTTGATACGCAGATCGGGCCTTTGCGGGTGATGGGGATGCATCTTGGGCTTTTGCCGGCGTCGCGACGCCAACAGATCAGTCATATCCGTCGATGTGATTCTGATCTGGAACACATGCCCACCGTCTGGGCCGGGGATTTCAACGAATGGTCACGCCAGCCGGTTCTTGATCATTTGGCCCCGGACATGCGGTTTCTTCCTCCGGTTCCAAGCTTCCCGGCCGCGCAGCCATTGGGGGCACTGGACAGAATCGCGGTGGGGCAGGGGCTTGAGGCTGCACTGCACGGGGTGCATGATGCGCGGCCCGCGCATATCGCCTCGGATCATTTGCCGATCTGGGCCGATCTGCGACGCATCGCCTGACCGCAAAATCGTCTGTGGCGCAGGGCGCGTAGACATATTAAGACAGAACACCGAACAGTCCCGGGGGTCACCATGTCCGACACGATTATCGCCCGTTGCGAAGCCAAGGGCCTGCGCATGACCGGCCAGCGGCGGACCATTGCACAGGTCTTGCAGCAAAGCGAAGATCACCCGGATGTAGAAGAGCTTTATGCCCGTGCTTCAGCCGAAGATGCGGGAATTTCGATCGCGACAGTCTATCGTACCGTGAAGTTGTTCGAAGAGGCCGGGATACTTGAGCGGCTGGAGTTCGGTGACGGGCGCGCGCGGTACGAAGATGCGGAGCGCGATCACCACGACCACCTGATCGACATGCAGTCAGGCGAGGTGATCGAGTTTGTCGACCCTGAGATAGAAGCTCTGCAAGAAAAGATTGCGGCCAAGCTTGGCTACAGGCTGAAAGGCCATCGCCTTGAATTGTACGGCGTACCGTTAGAAAAAGACTGACACATCACGAAAATCGATCGGTCGGTGAACGCGATTTCATCGAACATGTCGTAATACTTCTTGCGACGTCGCAAAGGTTGCGGTTTTGCTGCCGGAAAGGTCCGCCTGTCAGCGGCCTGTTCCAATGGAAACGCGCATGAACAACGTAAACGGCATTTTGCTGATCATCGGCTCGATGGCGGCCTTCGCGCTTGAGGACATGTTCATCAAGCATCTCTCGGTCAGTGTGTCGACCGGGCAGATCATGATCGCATTGGGTCTGATCTGCGGGGCTGTGTTTACGCTTATGTCTATGGCGACACGCAAACGCATCTTCGACCCGGTCGCGTGGCAACCTTTGCCGCTGATCCGTGCCGGGACCGAAGCCTTTGGTGCGCTCAGCTTCGTGACCGCGCTGTCACTTGTTGATCTGTCGACTGTGGCGGCGGTTTTTCAGGCGATGCCTCTATTTGTCACGATGGGGGCAGCACTGTTTCTGGGCGAGCAGGTCGGTTGGCGTCGTTGGAGCGCCATCGGCATCGGCTTTGTCGGCGTCTTGATGATCATCCGCCCCGGTTTCGAGGGATTCCAGCCGGAATCTCTGTTTGTTTTGGTCTCGGTCGTTGCGATCGCGGCACGTGATCTGATCACACGCAGGTTGGATGTTCGTGTGGCCTCGTCGGTCGTCGCATTGCAGGCCTATATCGGAGTGGCGCTGGCTGGTGCGGCCCTTATGGTGTTCACAGCACAGCCCGTTGTGCCGCTGCAAGCTGCGCAGATCGGGCCTTATCTGGGTGCCATCGGGTTCGGCGTTTTGGGCTATTACGGCATCGTAACCGCGATGCGGATTGGCGAAGCTTCAGCGCTGACGCCATTTCGGTATACTCGGTTGGTGTTCTCGATCACGGCCGGGATGCTGATGTTTGGCGAACGCCCCGACAGCATGACGTTGGCCGGTGCCGGTCTGATTATCGGATCAGGTCTGTATACTTTCATTCGAGAACGCCAGCTGGCGCGGGCATTGGCATTGGCCTAAGCGCCCGCGACCTGTTGGCGCAAACAGCAAACTGTTAGCCCTAAAGGCTGAAAAATATAAGTGTTAGCGATAACGGAAACGGTTTACTTTTCGCCGCGTGCTGGTATGAGGCATGCAACCGTTGGCATCATTGGGACCCGTATCATGAGCACGATCATCGACATCCACGCACGCGAAATACTGGACAGCCGGGGCAACCCGACGGTCGAAGTGGACGTGATTCTGGAAGACGGCACCATGGGCCGCGCCGCTGTGCCTTCAGGGGCGTCGACCGGCGCCTACGAGGCGGTGGAAAAGCGCGATGGTGACAAATCTCGTTACATGGGCAAGGGCGTGCTGGAAGCGGTTGCTGCCGTTAACGGTGAGATCGCCGAAGAACTGGTGGGCTTTGACGCGACCGAGCAGGTGGCCATCGATCAGGCGATGATTGAACTCGACGGGACCGAGAACAAGGGCCGTCTGGGCGCGAACGCTATCCTGGGTGTCTCGCTGGCGACGGCTAAGGCGGCTGCGGATTTCACCACGCAGCCTCTGTACCGCTATGTTGGCGGTACCTCGGCGCGCGTTCTTCCGGTTCCGATGATGAACATCATCAACGGGGGTGAGCACGCCGATAACCCAATCGACATTCAGGAATTCATGATCATGCCGACCTCGGCCGCGAATATCCGCGAAGCCGTGCGCATGGGGTCCGAGGTGTTCCATACGCTCAAGCGCGAGCTGTCGGCTGCCGGTCTGGCCACCGGAGTGGGGGACGAAGGTGGTTTTGCCCCTAACATCGCTTCGACCCGTGAGGCACTGGATTTCATCCTGCAGGCGGTCGAAAAAGCGGGCTACAAACCCGGCGAAGAGATCCATCTGGCGCTGGACTGCGCCGCCACCGAATACTACCGCGACGGAAAATATGTTCTGTCGGGTGAAAACATCTCGCTGACCTCAGAGGAAAACGCTGAGTATCTGGCGACATTGGTCAAAGATTACCCAATTATCTCGATCGAAGACGGTATGTCCGAGGACGATTGGGATGGCTGGAAAGCGCTGACTGATGCCATCGGCAACGAAGTACAACTGGTCGGCGACGACCTGTTCGTAACCAACCCAGAGCGTTTGGCCGAGGGAATCGATCGTGGCTGTGCCAACTCGATGCTGGTCAAGGTGAACCAGATTGGATCACTGACCGAAACTCTGCGCGCCGTCGATATGGCCCACCGTGCACGGTATACCAACGTGATGTCGCATCGCTCGGGCGAGACCGAAGATGCCACCATTGCCGATTTGGCTGTGGCGACCAACTGCGGGCAGATCAAAACCGGCTCGTTGGCGCGGTCGGACCGGTTGGCCAAATACAACCAGCTGATCCGCATCGAGGAATCGCTGGGTGAGGTCGCAGAATACGCCGGCGCGTCGATCCTGAAGCGCTGAGTTTGGCGTACTTGGTAAAACCAGATCAGGCCCCGGTAGAACGCCGGGGCCATTTTTTTCTTTGAGTCATTACCGATCCGTCTAAGCTGGGCATCGAAGGCCAACATGGGAGAGGGCGATTTATGACAACATTCAAACGCATCGTTGGCGCTGGGGCGCTATTGATCCTGCCTCAGCTTGCAGGGGCTGATCGTCCGCCTCAGGCAGTGTGCCAGAAAATGGTGGAAGGCGATCCCAGCGGGCAGGTCACGATGGAGGAATGCCTGTGCACCTATAACGTCGCCAACACGGTTTTGGACGATGATATCAAAGAATTATTGTTCGAGTCCTGGTACACCGGTGAGAACATAACTGAACAGTTGAATGCGCTGCCCAAACCCAAACGCGTGCCCCGGCAGTTCAAGACCATGGAGCAGACGTTCAATAAGAACTGCCGCTGATCGTTAAGCTAAACAAACATAAATGTCGTTATGTGTGAACTTGTTCCTATTGCGGCGCTGTGACTCCCGATAGTCTGCAAGCATTGCAGAAAGGGGGACGATATGTCTGCTTCAAAGGTCTTTCTCGTAATTTCAATGCTTTGCACGGGGATGCTGGCCGCATGTTCAGAGCCTGGGACCTATCCGATCACAGGGATGCAGGTTTCGCAGGATGATCCGGTGCAGGAAATGGCAAATCCGGCGGTAATCTTCCGGGGGGAATCGCGCTAAAGCGATTTGCTCATCAGCATGTAGCGATCGCGCGGTTTAAAACCTGACCGCAGATATAGTTTCTGCGCGGTTTCGTTGGTCCGGTCGACCTCAAGATGCAGGGCGGTCAGACCGGCCTCGGCCAGCGCCTTGGGGAGATCATGCAGCACTTCGGTGGCGATACCGCGTCCGCGGACGGCGGGGCGGATGTAAATCTCATCTACAAAGGCATCCATGCCACCAAACTCGACCGACCAACCGAAGGTGAGGATGACATAGCCCAGCGGTGCGCGGCCCGGACCGATCAGATATATGCACCCATGGGGAATTCCATCCAGTAGAGGGGTCAGCGCGTTGCGACGTTTCTCGTCATCCTGCGCGATGCCGGATTCCGAGTGAAACGCCGCGACCAGCGCCATCAGTCGGTCCAGATCGTCGGGGCGGGCAAGGCGGAGTGCGGCGGTCATAGGCGGGCAAGTCTTTCTGTGAGCAGATCGAAGAAACCTTGGGCATCCACGTCACCCATGAACATGGCGTTTGGTGCGCGATCAGTGACCCGCCACCAGTCGGCCACTGTCATGCCCAACGTCAATTCTGATTGGGTTTCGATCTCAACATTGATGTGGCGGCCCGAGAACAACTCGGGTCGGATTAGATAGGCGGTGACGCAGGGGTCGTGCAGCGGTGCGCCCTCCGATCCGTATTTTTCTTTGTCGAAACGTTCGAAGAAATCGGTCATCTCTGCCACTGCATGACCAATGTTGCTGTCCAATGCCCGGAATGCATCGTTGCGATGGGGCGTGACAAGCGCATCATGTGTGACATCCAGCGGCATGACTACGATGTGAATGCCGGATTTAAACACAATATCAGCGGCTTCCGGGTCGACATAAATGTTGAATTCGGCTGCTGGTGTGATGTTTCCAACCTCAAAATACGCACCACCCATCAGCACGATTTCCTGCACCCGGTTGATGATGTCGGGCGCTTTCTGGAACGCTGTGGCGATGTTCGTCAGCGGCCCCAGAGGGCAGAGCGTCACCGTGCCGGGCTCATGTGCGCGTAGGGTATCGATGATAAAATCGACCGCGTGACCCTCGGCCAGGGGCATTTCGGGATCTGGCAAAACAGGGCCGTCGAGCCCTGTTTTGCCATGCACATGCTCGGCGGTGACGAGCGGGCGTTTCAGGGGGCGATCGCATCCGGCGTAGACGAGGATATCGGTGTGACCTGCCAACTCGCACACGATGCGGGCGTTTTTGGCGGTCAGCTCCAAAGGCACGTTTCCAGCGACGGCGGTAATACCCAGAACCTCGATCTCTTCGGGGCTGGCAAGCGCCAGAAGAATGGCGACGGCGTCGTCCTGTCCGGGATCGGTGTCGATTATGATCTTGCGGGGCATTGTGGTCTCCGGGGCCGTGAAGGGCGGACACTCGCAAGTGTCGCGGGGCTTGTCCAGCGGTTTCAGGCCTCGCGTGCGGCATCCACCGGCGGGAGTTTGCCGTTGGCGCGGTGTTCCTCGATTTTCACCTCGTCCCACAGCGCGTCCATTTCGGCCAGATCACTTTGGGTGGGCGTTTTTCCGCGTTCGGCCAGCCGGGCTTCGACCTTCTCAAAACGACGAGTAAACTTGGCGTTTGTGCGGCGAAGGGCAGCCTCGGGTTCGATGCCCAGATGGCGGCCAAGGTTGACCATCACAAACAGCAGATCGCCGAATTCATCCTCAAGCGCGTCGGCATCCATGCTGTCGCGCGCCTCTTCCAGTTCGGCGGCCTCTTCGGTGATTTTGGCCAGCACATGGCTGGCGTCGGGCCAGTCGAACCCTACGCGCGCGGCACGTTTCTGCAGCTTATGTGCGCGTAGCAGGGCGGGCAGGTTGGCGGCGACACCGTCTAGTGCACCTTTTTGTTCTTTGCCCGCACGTTCGGCGGCTTTGATGGTTTCCCAGTCCTTTGTCTGTTGATCCGCCGACTTGTCTCGGGACTCATCACCGAAGACATGTGGGTGACGGGTAACCATCTTGTCCGACATGGTGCGCACCACGTCCTGAAAGGTAAAATGCCCAGCCTCTTCAGCCATTTGCGCGTGGAAGACGGATTGGAACAGCAGGTCGCCCAGCTCTCCCTTCAATTCGTCATAAGCCTCGCGTTCGATGGCATCGGCGACTTCATAGGCTTCTTCGATCGTATAGGGCGCGATGGTCGAAAAATCCTGTTCGATATCCCACGGGCAACCGGATTGAGGGTCGCGTAGGCGGCGCATGATTTCCAGCAAACGCTCGATACCTGCGTCCGTGTCGTGGATCAGAGGATTTTCGGCCATTGCGAACCCTTTCGTTCCGGTGTCAGATGCATCCATCCCGCAGTCAGGATCAGGAGTCCACCCCAGATGCCCGTCGTCAACCGAATTGCCGATTACGCCGCTGATATGGCCAAGTGGCGCCAGCACCTTCACACCATCCCCGAATTGGAGTTCGAATGCTATGAGACCGCCGCCTTTGTGGCCGAGCGTCTGCGCGAGTTTGGGGTGGATGAACTGCATGAGGGAATCGCCAAAACCGGCATGGTCGCGATCATCAACGGGCAGGGCGAGGGACCGACTATTGGTCTGCGCGCTGACATGGATGCATTGCCGATTACCGAGGAAACGGGCGTGGACTACGCCTCGAAGAACCCCGGTAAGATGCATGCCTGCGGTCATGACGGGCACACAACCATGCTGCTGGGTGCTGCGCGCTATCTGGCCGAAACGCGGAATTTCGCGGGCCGCGTTGCGCTGATCTTTCAGCCTGCCGAGGAAGAGGGCGGCGGCGCGGGCGTGATGGTTGAAGAAGGCATCATGGATCGGTTCAATATCTCTCAGGTTTACGGCATCCATAACACTCCGGGTCGGCCCGAAGGGCTGTTCGAAACCACGCCGGGGCCGCTGATGGCCGCAGTAGATACGTTTGAGATCCATATTCAGGGCGTGGGCGGCCACGGGGCAATGCCGCATGAGACGCGCGACCCAGTGATGGCAGCTTGCGGGATGGCGCAGGCGATCCAAACTATCGTCAGCCGCAACCACTATGCGCTGGACGATCTGGTGGTGTCGGTGACGCAGATACACACCGGAACAGTGAATAACGTGATACCTGATACCGCTTATCTGAACGGCACCGTTCGCACCTTTGATCCGGCCGTGCAAAGGATGGTCAAAGAGAGAATGGCGCAGATCGTGGCGGGGCAGGCGGCCTCGTACGGTGTTGAAGCCAAACTGGACTATCAGGAGGGTTATCCCGCCACTATCAACGACGCCGACAAGGCGGCATTCGCGGCTGAAGTGGCGCGGGATGTATCCGGCGCGGAACGCGTGAAAGATGATGCTGGGCGTGAGATGGGGGCAGAGGATTTTTCCTACATGCTGCAGGCCCGACCCGGTGCTTACCTGTTCATGGGGCAAGGAGATGGCGCGGGGCTGCACCATCCGAAATACAACTTCAATGACGACGTCGCGCCGATCGGAGCGTCCTTCTTCGCACGGATCGTCGAAAAGGCACAGCCGTTGGGCTGACAGGGAAAAGACATGGCACTGGAAGATGCAAAGAACCAGGTGGATGAGGCATTCACCAACCCCGATCTTAAGGGGCTGTCCTATGAAAACACCTTTGGCGGCGCGACTTCATTCCTGCGGCGGCTTTATACCAAAGACCTGACTGGTGCGGATATTGCTGTAACCGGCGTGCCTTTCGATCAGGCGGTGACAAACCGCCCCGGAACCCGGCTTGGCCCTCGCGCGATCCGTGAGGCGAGCGCGCTGCAATCGCCGGATGCGCCTTATGGCTGGCCTTTTGATGCTCTGAGTGAGCTGGCCATCGTGGATTATGGCGACATGGCCTATGACTACGCCAATATCCCGGCCTTTCCCGACACGCTGACCGACCACATTCGGACCATTCTGAAGGCCGATGTCGCTTCGGTCACGCTGGGCGGGGATCATTATATCAGCTTCCCGATCCTCAAAGCTTATGCCGAGAAATATGGGCCGATGTCGCTGCTGCAATTTGATGCGCATACGGACACCTGGGCCGATGACGACATGTCCCGCGTGGATCACGGGACGATGTTCTACAAGGCAGTGAAATCGGGGTTGGTTGATCCGAAACGCTCGGTTCAGGTGGGCATTCGCACTACAAACGAAGACACGTTGGGCGTCAACATCATCGACGCGCGCGAGGTTTACGAATCCGGCCCAGCCGCCGTGGCGCAGAAGATCAGGGGTATTCTGGGCGACAGCCCCGTGTACCTGAGCTTCGACATCGACGGTCTGGATCCTGCTTTTGCGCCCGGTACTGGTACGCCGGTCTGGGGTGGGCTGAGTTCGATTCAGGCGCAAATCATCCTGCGCGACATTGCCGGGATCAACCTCAAAGGTGGCGACGTGGTCGAGGTTTCTCCGCCGTATGACACCTCTGGTGCGACGGCGATTGCGGGGGCTCATGTGGCAACACAGATCATTTGCCTTTTGGGGTGGAACAAGCTGGTGAAGCCTTAACCTTTGGTTAGGCATAATCCCGGTATCTGCTTGGTGAGGCACCGGATCGGAGACATTACATGACCCAATACAACCAACCGATTGGCGGCAATGATCTGGCACGGTTTTCGGGGCCGAACACGTTTATGCGGTTGCCACAGGCGTCGTCGCTGGACGGGCTGGATGTGGCGATCCTGGGGGTTCCGATGGATATCGGCACTTCGTGGCGGTCGGGCACACGGTTCGGACCCAAGCAGATTCGCAGTGAAAGTGCGATGATCCGGCCCTATAACATGTCCAATGGCGCGGCGCCCTTCGACCATCTGCAGATCGCAGATATCGGCGATCTGGCGATCAACACTTTCTCGCTCGCCGATAGTCTTAAGATCATCAAGGAAAGCTATGACGGCATTTTGGCGCAAGGTGTTGTACCAGTGGCGATGGGTGGGGATCACTCGATCACTTTGCCGATCCTGCGGGCGATGGCAGCCAAGCACGGGCCTGTGGCTCTGGTGCACGTGGACGCTCATGCTGACGTGAATGATGAGATGTTCGGTGAAAAGGAAACCCACGGCACTGTCTTCCGGCGCGCCTATGAGGAAGGGCTGATTGTCCCTGACAAGACCTTTCAGATCGGCATTCGAGGCTCGGGTTACGCCGCCAGCGACTTTACCGAGGCACAGGGTTGGGGGTTCCGTCAGTACCCGGCGTGGGAGCTGTGGCAACAGAACCTGACCGAAATCGGCTCTTTGATCCGTAAAACTGTTGACGATCACCCGGTCTATATCACCTACGATATCGACAGCCTCGATCCGGCCTATGCACCCGGAACAGGCACGCCCGAGATCGCAGGTCTGACCACTCCGCAGGCGCTGCAGTTGATCCATGCGCTGGCGGGCATGAACGTGGTGGGCTGCGATCTGGTCGAAGTATCTCCACCCTATGATCCGTCGGGCAATACGGCACTGACCGCAGCCAATCTACTGTTCGAGATGCTGTGCATTCTGCCCGGAGTGACGTCACGATAGGGGTGCGACGCCATCCTCTGACCGAGTAAGCAGGGCATAGCGGGAATGAATGGGCAGATGAAAATGGTGCTGTGGCTTTTGATTGCGGTGGGCCTTGCAATGGGTGCCTATATCAGACTTGCGCCTTCAGATCCTGTGCGCTGGCATGTGGCCCATGAAGACGCGGAACGAGACCTGAAGGGTGGTGTCGTTCGGGTCGTCGAAACCGGTCCTGATGGGCTGGCGCGTCTCGACAAAATTGCGCGCGCAACACCACGCACCAGTGTGCTGGCCGGATCTCTAGAAGAGGGCATGATCACCTATATCACCCGTACCAAGGTGTTCGGGTTTCCCGACTACACCACCGTGCAGCAAGACGGCGATACGCTGCGTATCTATGCCAGATTAAGATTTGGCCGGAAAGATTTCGGCGTTAATCGGGACCGGGTCACCCAATGGCTTGCTTTGCTGCAACCCTGACGACAAACAGCCCTCTTGCACCTCGCGCCACATGGGCACGTTCAGCGACATCTGGCATTGGGCCATGAACATGCGGCCGTCGACCTGCAGGCATATCATCTCTCCCAACTCGATGCGGGTGCCGGATTTGTCGGTGCAATAGCAGTCTTGCACTTTGCCTCCGGGACCAACAACATCGGCCATTCCGGGCGTCGCAATGAGTGTCAGGGCTAAGATCAGTCGCTTCATGGCCCAAGCCTAGCACAAGGCAGGGCCTTGACCAAAGCCTCTGGATGATAGACACCGCGCGGATGATCCCCGAAGAACGCCTTGAACAGATAACTCAGCGATTCCAATACCTCGAAGCGGCCATGGCGGATGGTGCCTCGGGCGGGGATATTGCAGCTTTGGCAAAGGAATATTCCGACCTCAAGCCGGTGGTCGATCAGATCATGGCGTGGCGTCAGCTGGTTTCAGATCTGGCCGAGGCCGAGGCAATGCTGTCCGACCCGGACATGAAAGAGCTGGCCGAAGAGGAAATTCCAGAACTGCAGGCGCGTATCCCCGAGGCGGAGCATGCCTTGCAGCTGGCGCTGTTGCCCAAAGACGCGGCTGATGCGCGCCCGGCAATGCTGGAAATACGCCCCGGCACCGGCGGGGATGAGGCCGCGCTGTTTGCCGGAGACTTGCTGCGCATGTATCAACGCTATGCCGAAGCGCGGGGCTGGCAGTTCGAGATCATCGAGGAACAAGCGTCTGATCTTGGTGGGATCAAAGAGGTGGTGGCACATATCAAGGGCGACAATGTCTTTGCGCGGATGAAGTACGAATCCGGCGTGCATCGCGTGCAGCGCGTGCCCGAAACCGAAAGCGGTGGGCGCATTCATACCTCGGCGGCGACGGTGGCGGTTTTGCCTGAGGCCGAGGATGTGGACATTCAGATCGATGCCAATGACATCCGTATTGACACGATGCGCAGCTCGGGCGCGGGGGGGCAGCACGTGAACACGACGGATTCGGCTGTGCGGATTACCCACTTGCCCAGCGGTATCGTGGTGACCAGTTCCGAGAAATCCCAGCACCGAAACCGTGAGATAGCGATGCAGGTGCTGAAAACGCGCCTTTATGATCTTGAACGGCAGCGGATCGACAGCGAACGCTCGGCGGATCGCGCCAGTCAGGTCGGTTCAGGTGACCGGTCGGAACGGATCAGGACGTATAACTTCCCGCAAGGCCGCATGACGGATCACCGCATCAACCTGACGCTTTATAAGCTGGATCAGGTGATGCAGGGCGATCTGGATGAGGTGATCGACGCGCTGACCGCAGATGATCAGGCTCGGCTTCTGGCCGAAATGGCGCAATGATTTCGGCGCTGACAGCCGCGCAGGCCATGGTCGCTGCAACCGCACGTTTGCGCGCAGCCGGTGTGCCTGATCCAGCGCGGGATGCGCGGGTGCTGCTGGCGCATGCGGCGCGGATCGAGGCCAGTCGGGTGACGCTGATCGCGCCCGAGGAACTGCCGGTGGATATCGCGGAACGCTACGATCAATTGATCTCGCTAAGGGCCATTCGGGTGCCGGTATCGCATCTGCTGGGCGAGCGTGAATTCTATGGTCGGCGGTTTCGGGTCAGTCGCGATGTGCTGGACCCGCGCCCGGAGACAGAAGCATTGATCGAGGCGGCGCTGAGCGAGCCGTTTGATCATGTACTCGATTTGGGTGTGGGCTCGGGCTGTATCCTGATCACCTTGCTGGCCGAGCGGGCGAGTGCCTCGGGCGTCGGCGCCGACCTCAGCGAAGCTGCCTGTCTGCAGGCCAGCGCCAATGCAGTACAGCATCAGGTGCAGGCGCGCGTCGAGATTCGGCAATCTGACTGGTTCGAAAACATTGAAGGTCAGTTCGATCTGATTGTTTCGAATCCGCCCTATATTTCAGCGGACGAGATGCACGCGCTTTCCCCTGAAGTGCGCGAGCATGAGCCGCGCATGGCGCTGACGGATGAGGGCGACGGTCTGGATGCCTATCGCCGTATTGCGGCGTCGGCCCCGGATTATCTGATGCCCGGCGGGCGTATTCTGGTTGAAATTGGCCCGACACAGGGCGCTTATGTTTCTGCCCTTTTTGATGCCGCTGGTTTGACCGGCGTAAAGGTGATCCCCGATCTGGACAGGCGTGATCGTGTTGTGGGGGCCAGAATGCCGCCTTCTAAGCGAAACTGAGGCCGAAAAATGCCGATTGATGTAAAAAAGCTGCGACATTTTCGAGAATCCCCTTGTCTGAACGCTCAGGACATGTTTACTCAGGATTAGTCGGCGAGGTTGACGCTGTTTCAGCGCACCCCTGACGCCAAGCCCAAAAAGTCGATAGCGCGTAACGGCACAAGCCACTGAGCAGCGTTAGATACGGGTTGATCGACAGTGAATTGATAAGGCTGACGTAAAGTAAGATGAGATCTTCCAAATCCCGCTCGCGGGCCAAGAACAACCGCAATCGTCCTTCTGGCGGAAACGTCGTAAACCGGGTTTTTGACAGCTCGGGCCCCGAAGGCAAGGTGCGTGGCACACCGCAGCAGATCATTGACAAATACAACCAATTGGCGCGCGACGCTCAGCTGTCGAATGACCGCGTGGCAGCTGAGAACTTTCAGCAACACGCCGAGCACTATCTGCGCATGCTAAGCGAAGCGCAGCGCGAGATCGAAGCGCGCCGCGAAGAGCAAGAGCGTCAGAACCGCGAACGACAGGCCGAGCGTGATCGTGAACGCGCCGAGCGTCAGGAACGCGAAGCAGCCCGTCAGGCCGATCCGGCCGAGGCTCCGCAGCCGGACGTTGTGGATTTCGGGAATGAGGCGGCTGCGCCCGATACAGGGCTGGTCGAGACGCCGGAAAGCAAGGATGCCGAGCAACCCGAAGCGACCGAGCGTAAGGAAAAGCCGCGCCGCCCGCGCACCCGGAAGCCAAAGGCTGCCACCCCTGCGGCTGAGGATGCACCCGCTGACAAGGGCGACGCACCCGAGGCAGCTGAATAAGGGCTTTTCGATCATGAATTGAATGAAAACCCCGGGCAAAGGCCTGGGGTTTTTTCGTTCAGGGTTTGCGAATTTCGCGCGCGAGCGCGCAGAAGGCTTCGAGCGGGATCTGCTCGGCCCGGTCGGTGGGTTTGATTCCGGCTGCGATCAGGCGGTCCTCGATATCTGGCGCTGCCCCTTTCAGTGAGGCCCGCAGCATTTTGCGGCGCTGATTGAAGGCTGTGGCAACCACGCGCGACAGGGTTGCGGCGTCAGCGGGATAGCGGGGTTCGGGCAGGGCAGTCAGGTGAACCACGGCGCTTGAGACCTTGGGCGGTGGAGTGAAGGCTCCGGGTGGCAGGGACATCGCAATACGCGCCTCGGCCCGCCATTGGGCAAGGATGGCGAGGCGGCCATAGGCCTTGTTGCCGGGTTGGGCCACGATCCGCTCGGCCACTTCACGCTGGAACATGAGCGTCAGGCTTTGCCAGAAGGGCGGCCATTCGGGCGGGGTAAGCCAGCGGACCAGAAGCTCGGTCCCGACATTGTAGGGCAGGTTCGCGGCCACGCGGATCGGAGGCGTCAGATGGGCCAGCGGGTCGACTTCCAGCGCGTCGCCGTTGATCACTTCAAGCTGCCTCGGATAGGCGGCGGCGATGTCGTTCAGGGCAGCGATGCAGCGGGTGTCCTTTTCCACGGCCACGACCTTGCGCGCGCCTTCGGACAGAAGCCCGCGAGTCAGACCTCCGGGGCCTGGGCCGATTTCAAGGACATCGCATTGAGTCAGATCACCCGCCTGCCGCGCGATCTTGGCTGTCAGGTTGAGGTCGAGCAGGAAGTTCTGGCCCAGCGACTTGCGGGCCGAAAGCTGGTGAGTTGCGATAACCTCGCGCAGCGGGGGAGGGAGTCGATGGCGCTCATGTCTCTAGCGTTGTTCGGAATGGAGGGGGAGCGCCAGAGATTTTTTGCCTCCGGCGGAGGTATTTGGGGCCAGATGAAGCATTAGCGGGAATGGCCCATTCGTTGGGCGAGTTTCAGGGCCTCGATCAGGCTGGTGGCGGTCGCGCTGCTTTGGCCCGCGATGTCCAGAGCGGTGCCGTGATCCGGCGAGGTCCGGACGAAGGGCAGGCCCAAGGTTACGTTCACACCGCGGTCGAAATCCAGTGTCTTGATCGGGATCAGGGCCTGGTCGTGATACATCGCAATCGCGGCATCATATCGCGTGCGCGCCGCGGCGTGGAACATGGTGTCTGCCGGGTGGGGTCCGGTCAAGGTGCAATCGACTGGATTGAGGTCTGCGATCAGTGGCGCGATCCAGTCAAGCTCTTCCGTACCCATTTTCCCGCCTTCGCCAGCGTGGGGGTTCAGCCCCGCGATGGCGATGCGAGGATGTTGGATACCGAATTGGGTGCGCAGGCCTTGGGCGGTGATCTCGATGGTTTCTTGCAGCACTTCTGGGGTGAGTGCGCTTGGGACCTGGGAGAGCGGGATGTGGATGGTGGCCGGAACCACGCGGAGCTGTTCGCTGGCCAGCATCATTACCACGCGTGACCGGCCTGCCAAAGCAGCAAGAAATTCGGTATGGCCGGGGAAGGCAAAGCCCGCACCGTCGATCAGCGCCTTTTTGTGGATCGGCGCGGTACACAGTGCAGAGGCTGCGCCGGAACTCACCAGCTCAACACCCTTTTCAATAGAATCGATGACCGAAAGTGCGTTTGCTGGATCGGGGTGGCCGGGCGTGTTCGGGGCAGGAAAGTCGAAATGCAGCACCGGCAGAGCCGAGGCGCTGGCCGGTGTGGCCTCAGACGGGTCGGCGATCCGGGTAATGGGTGTTCCATCGGGCAAATGTGATGCGTCGCCGATGTAGAAGAACGGACAGGTATCGCGCAGGGCTGCCCAAGCTTTGGCTGCGATTTCGGGTCCGATCCCGGCGGGCTCACCACAGCTTAGCGCGATTGGGGCGATCATTGTTCGATGATGACAGCGTCGGCCCTCAGCTGTTCCAGCAGGCTGTTTGCAAGGGCCTGTAACCGTTGCTGGGTCAGTGCGTTTGCCACGTCCACACGGGTGGTATCTTCGCCCAGGTTGCGGGTGCGATTGCACAGCATCAGGAACATCAGCGTCTGCCCGTTGTTGCGCGTCAGCGTGGCCGATGCTTCATTTGGATCAAGCTTGGCCAACTCAAGCGCTACGTCGCGTGGAATTGCCGAGGGGCTTTGGGTAAGGCGTTCCAGCACGTCGGGCGATTGATCTTTGGCGATGCCGTAGAGGTCATCGCAGGTGTCGATCTCTTCCTTGAGCTTTTCGGCTTTTGCAAGCGTTTCGGCGCTGCGGCCACCGGGAAGGTAGTAGATCGCGTAGTCGATCTCGGAATAGGTTGGGGCACCTGCGGCAACTTCGCGGATGCCGCGCATCTGGAACAGAGCAACGGCGTTAGGGAGCGACAGTGGGTCGGTGATCTCACCGTTTTTCAAGCCCAGAATGACGGGTTGCAGGGCCGGAGGCAGGTTGTTGAGCGACAGCCAATCCAGTCGCCCGCCATTCTCGCGTGTTGCCGCGGCAGAGTATTGCGTAGCAGCCGAAGAAAAGCTGTCTTGATCGGGAAGTTGTGAGATTTCATCGGCCAGGGCTTCAGCCTGCGCCAGGGTCTGCGGTGTTACCGGAATGATAATTTCGGACAACAGAACCTGTAGGCCGCCGCCGCCACCCTGACCCAGTGCACGGTTGATCTCATCTTCCGAGGGGCGAGCCTGCGACAGAAAGCGGGTACTGACAAAGTCGCGCCAGGACAATTGATCGGCGACAAAATCCCGTACGGTTTCCTTTGATACGCCCGCATCGTTGAGCAGCTGCAGAAACTCTTCGCTGCTGAGGTTGCCGCGCGAGGCGAATTCATCAATCCCGGTCTGGATATCTTCGGGTGCGGCTTCGATGCCGGCATCGCGCATCGCCTGTTTGCGCAGACGATCCTCGATCAAGGCTTCGCGGACTTCGCGCTCGGAACTGCCCGGAACGCCGAGCAGTTCGAGAAACTGCTGACGTTGTTGAAGTTCATACCAGGTGACAATGTCCTGATTGACCCGGATTGCAGGCGAGAACAGGCTTTGAGCCTGGACCTGTGGTGTGGCCATTGCAACAAGCGCGGCAGCCAGCACCCGCAGCACCGATCTACGGCAGCCAGAGCGGAGAGATTTTGTGAAACCTGAGATCAACTGCATCTTCTCTTAAACTTCTGTCCATCGCCTTCGACGGAATACCCTGTCAGGGCAACGGTAAAGCCGAATTCTGTCGAAGGCTCAATACTTGATGTGGAGGTAAAGCGTCTGTTGACGTTCACATTTACCTGCACACACTCATTTTCGTAGGTCACGCCGAACCCAAGGCGGAGTGGTTCGGATTCGCTGAAATCATAGCGTGCGCTGGCAAGGGTTAGCCAATTTTGGTCTACGCGGTAGCGGCCACCGACCCGTAGTTCCGAGATTTCATCATTATTCGCTTCAGCAGGATCAGGTTCGAGCCAAATGTACCCGCCGGAGATTGCCGTATCTCCATTAGACCAGCCTGCACGAATTTCAGCTTTGGTAAAACTGAAATCGCTGTTTAAAAGCCCACGCGCGGCCAAGGTCAGCCCCTTGCCGTTATTCAATTGCCCGGCAAGCAGAATGTCGGACTTGGTACCCTGCAGCCCCGATGTGAGCGTGAAATCCGGATCCGCATCGGACCGGAAGACCTGTCCGATTGTCGCCAGCGCCCGCCAACCGTCAGCGTTGTACCGAGACCAGTTCAGGCCCACAACGGCTGTTGCACCGTCTTCGCGGCGGTCGGGGGCCGGAAAGCGCGAAAGGGACAAAAGATTGCCCTGATCGAGTTCCTGAAAGGTACTTTCATCGTTGGGAATGTCATTGTTCGAAACATGCGTCCAACCAATTTGCGCGATTGGCTCGAGGATTTGTGTTGCACCGGACTGCTCGCGGCGCAGCATGGGGTAGCGCAGGGTAAAAGCTGCACGCGGGGTCGAGCGGGTTACATTGTTCGGAAACTCGCTGTCATTGCGGATATTGAAGGTATCCACTGACGCGCCCACCAATGCTTCTGCACGTAATCCGGTCGCAAAGGTCCAGTTGCGCAACCATTCCGCATCGAATGTTGCCCTGGCGACGTCGCGACCAATAATATCTTCGTCACTGGTTCGCGTGTGGGTGTGACCATCGAGGCTTAGTTCAACTTCACCCCCTAAGGTGCTGGGGAAGAATCGCTTTCGATAGTTGATGTCGAAGACACGCGATGGGATTTCATCCTGATTTTCGCTATCCCGAAGGGACTTGTAGTGGATGAAGCTGGTTCTGAATGCCGTATCACGCTTGATCCGCTCAAGTGCAATTTCGCTACGCAAGCGGTCAAAATCGGGCAAGCCGTAATCTGCCAGATACGAGTCATCCGAAGTTGTTTTGATATCGAATGTCAGCCGGTAGTCATTTCCAAGACCGAACCGGCCATCGGCGAAGAAATACCCCCGATCCTGACCGGGCTGCAGGTCGTCGCGTGTATAAGAGCCCCGCAGCCGAATGCGCCCGCGTTTGAATGCCTGTCGGTAACGAAACCCAAGTGTGCGGGTCTTGGACGACAGATACGGCGTCAGAGTCAGGTCCTTGTGATCTCCGATCTTGAAGAAATACGGCACCTGAACGCCAGTGCCCAGTTGCGAAGTGGTGCGGATCGACGGCACGAGAAAGCCGGTCGCCCGCTCAAGTGTCGGGTCGGGTAGGCGCAGCGTGGGAAAGTAGAAGACCGGGACATCAAGTATTCGGAACTGTGCGCCTTCGAAATAGAGCTGCCGTTCAAGCTGGTCATGGGTCACTTTACGGGCGCGAATTTGCCAGATCGGGGGTCTGCCATTCGCGCAGACATGACATGAGGTTGCGGCGACCTTGCTGAATTGCGTGTAGCGACCTGCCGCACGGGTGGCCTGGACTGAGGCGATCTGCACTTGCTGGTCAAAGACCATGCGCGCGCCCATCAAAAGGCCATTTTGTATCCCGCTGTCCAACTGCGCGGAATCGGCCAGCAATGTGCTGTTTCCGCCCTGATCGATCCGGATTGGGCCGGTCAGGGTCAGCTCGCCGGTTTCGCGATCATAGGTGACGCTTTGCGCTGTCAGTTTGACGTCGCCTTGGAAGGCCTCGACATTCCCCTCTGCGACCAGTTTGCGATCCGGGGTAATGAATATCTCATCGGCTACCAGTAGGGCGGGTTGATTCTGTTCAGTCGTGTCAGCCTCGCTGGCGGCACCTTCTGGTTCGGACTGTGCGGCAACTGCTGCTGGCAGCGAGAGGATCAGTGCGCTCGACAGCAACAAAGACAGGATGGAGCGCATCAGCCATCCTCCGCATGAAGCAACAGGCCCAGAGACAGTAGAATGCCCGCAAAGGGTGGGGCCCAAGCCGAGACCAGAATAGGTAATTGCCCGTTTTCGCCAAGGATTTGGGCGAAATTCCGGATGAAGTAGATACCGAACCCCAGCAATACGGCGGTCAGCACGGCGATGCCGGTGCCGCCGAACCGGACATGGCGCATTGTGAAGGCGGCCCCGATCAGAACCATCGAAACCAGAAACAGGGGTCGCGCAAGTTGTACTTGCAGCCAGACCTCATATTGCTTGGTTGAAAATCCCGCCTCGCCCAGATCACGAATCAACTGGGGCAGATCATAGACCGAAACCGAATCCTTTTGCCCGAGAGTGTCCAGAATCCGGTCTCTGGTCAGCGTTGTGGGTAGGTTCAGGATCTCATGGCTGGTGGCATTTGCTTCGGGATTGAGGTCGTCCTGAATGGGCCAGATTTTGGCCTGATGCAAGGTCCAGAATCCATCCTCCAGATCAGCTTGCTGGGCCGAGATTTGCTGGTTCGGCTTGCCGTCGGATGAGAACGTTGTGATGGTCACGTTCTGCAGGGCGAACCGGTCGCCGTTGACAGTGCCGGTTGCGTGAATCACCGACTGACCGTTGGCTGAGCTCTGGCGCAACCACAACCCCTCGCGGCTGATGGACAGGGCTGAGCCACCCTGGTTGCGATAGCCATCGGACAAGCGTTGGACCTCTTCCGATGTCGCGGCCGCGATGGGATTCAGCAAAGTCACAGCAAGTGCGCCGATGGTCAGCGCAAGCAACACGGGCGCTAGCAGGGCTCGGATACCGGATCGCCCGATTGCGCGGGTCACGACCAGTTCGGAGCTGCGGGCGAGGCCGACAAACAGCGCGATCGTGGCCAGGATCATCAGCAGAGGCAACATCTCGCTGATCGCGGCTGGTGTGTTCAGCAACGTCAGTTGCAGCAACTGGCCAAAGGATAGGTCAACACCATCGAACCGCCGCACCTGTTCGATCAGATCGATCAGGATCATCAAGGTCAGAAAAATACCGCCGATTACAAGAAAGCTTTGAATAAAGCGGCGGGCAAAATAGCGGTCGAGGATCACTTGGGCATCCCCGTCAAACCCCGGCATCCAAGAATCACAATCGGGCATGGAATCATGCGCGACGGCCTGTAACTGCCGATTGGTGTCACGTTCTCTCCCCCGAGCCTGCCGTTATTTTCGCGCGACCATAATGCAATTGCCCGGCGGGGAAAACTGCTATCTGGTCAACGGTGGCTGCGCGGGCTAGGTCTTGGGCAACGCATTTTTCAGGAGAATGATATGAGCAGTCTTGTGCCCGTCCGATTCACCCCCTTTGACCTTGATGCGATAGCGCAAACCGAAGGGCGCGTGGCCATTCTCATTCCCGCCGATGGCAAGATGAGCCCCGCCGCGCGTCGAGCCAATCGCCTGACCAAAGGCGCGGTTGCGCGGCTGGTCGAAAGCGAGCGGTTCAGCAAGGTCAAATCGGGTAATGTTATTTCGCTGGCCTGGCCTGCCGGAATGGTGGCCGAGGCGCTGGATATTCTGGTGTTGCCGCGTCGCCCCGACTCTGACGAGGCACGCAAGGCCGGGGCCAATCTGGCGAAAGCTGCAGCGGGCAAACCCGTGCTGGTCATGGCCGCCAATCACGTGCGTATCGAAGAGGTAGCCTTGGGCATGGTACTGCGGGCCTACGATTTCGATGTCCACAAATCCAAGGACTCAGACCCGGCGGGTGAGATCACCATCGGTCACTCCAAGCCAGAGGAGGCCGAAGCTGACTTTGCGCCGCTCTATGCCGTCGCAGACGGTGTGCGCATGACACGAGATCTGACAAATGAACCCGCGAATGTGCTGACGACAACTGAGTTCGCGGACAGGTTGGTCGAGATGGAATCGCTGGGCCTGAAGGTCGAGGTTCTGGAAGAGGACAAGCTGGCCGAACTGGGCATGCGTACGCTGCTGAGCGTCGGGCAGGGCTCGGTCAGCCCCTCGAAAGTTGTGGTGATGCAATGGGACGGCGGCGACAAGGATGACGCGCCGCTGGCCTTGGTCGGAAAGGGGGTCGTGTTCGATACCGGCGGTATCTCGCTGAAGCCGGCCGGAGGCATGGAAGACATGACCATGGACATGGGCGGCGCGGGAGTTGTTGCCGGAACCATGCGAGCGTTGGCCAAGCGCAACGCCAAAGCCAATGTCGTGGGGCTGGTCGGGTTGGTCGAAAACATGCCCTCGGGCAATGCCTCTCGGCCGGGCGATGTGGTCACTTCGATGAAAGGCGACACTGTCGAGATCATCAACACCGATGCCGAGGGTCGTTTGGTTCTGTGTGACGTCATGTGGTACGCGCAGGATCGGTTCCAGCCGGTGGGCATGATCGATCTGGCCACTCTGACGGGCGCGGTCATCATTGGTCTTGGGCATGAGAATGCCGGTGTGTTTTCAAACAACGACACCTTCTGCGACGCCTTCTTGAAGTCGGCCAAGGCCGAGGACGAGGGCGCATGGCGGCTGCCCTTGGGTGAAGGCTATGACAAACAACTTAAATCGCGCATTGCGGATATGAAGAACGTGGGCGGGCGGCCCGCAGGTTCGATCACCGCAGCACAGTTCCTGCAGCGTTTCGTCAAGGAAGAGACGCCATGGATTCACTTGGATATCGCAGGTGTGGCCTCTGTCTCTTCCGAGACCTCTTATGCGCCGAAAGGGGCCACGGGCTGGGGCGTCCGCGCGCTAAGCCGGTTCGTGCAGGACAATTTCGAGTAAGCGTATGGGTGCCGTCTATTTCTACCACCTGACCCGCCAGCCGTTAGAGCACACATTGCCTGTGCTGCTCGACAAGGCACGGCAGGCCGGGTGGCGGATTGCCGTGCGGGGTATCGACCCTGTGCGGATGGACTGGCTGGATGAGAAATTGTGGCTGGGACCTGAGGACGGGTTCCTGCCGCATGGCCGCGAAGGTGGCCCGCACGACGCGGCACAGCCCGTTCTGCTGACGACCGGCCAAGAGGCCGCAAATGGCGCGACCTGTGTGATGGCTGTCGATGGGGCAACGGTTGAGGCGGAGGAAGTTTCGACCATGGAGCGTGTCTGCATTCTGTTCGACGGGAATGATCCGGAGGCGGTTCAACATGCGCGCGGGCAGTGGAAGGCTCTGACCGGGGCGGGATGTTCGGCACAATATTGGTCCGAGGAATCCGGACGATGGGAGAAAAAGGCCGAGGCTTGATCGGCCACAAATATATTTTAGGAGATTTCAAATGGATATGAAGCCTTTGGGCCGCACCGGGATCATGGTGTCGGATTTATGTCTTGGGACAATGACCTTTGGTACTCAGACCTCGGAAACTGAGGCGCACCGCCAGATGGACATGGCGCTTGCGGGTGGGATCAACTTTGTCGACGCGGCTGAGATGTATCCGGTGAACCCGATCTCGGCAGAGACGGTCGGGCGGACCGAAGAGATTCTTGGCAATTGGAATGCCGCCAATCGTTCGCGTCGAGGGGACTATGTGCTGGCCACGAAACACTCTGGTGAAGGGTTCGTGCATGCGCGCAATGGCGCCCCAATCTCGAAAGAGACCATACCTGAGGCGATAGAGGGTTCACTGCGTCGTCTACAGACTGACTGCATAGATCTCTATCAGTTCCACTGGCCAAATCGTGGCAGCTACATGTTCCGACAGAACTGGGACTATGCACCCTCGGGTCACAACCGGGACGAGATTATGGACGAGATGCGCGAAAGCCTGATCGCTCTGCGGGCGCAGGTGGACAAGGGCAATATCCGCGCCTTTGGTCTGTCGAATGAAAGCGCTTGGGGTACCGCTCAGTGGTTGCGGGCGTCGGATGAGGTTAGTGGACCTCGGGTCGCGTCGATCCAGAACGAATATTCTTTGCTCTGCCGGTTATTCGATACCGACCTGGCTGAATTGTGTCTTCTGGAAGATGTCGGGTTACTATCATTCTCACCGTTGGCGGCAGGTTTCCTGACTGGGAAATATCAAGGGGGTGCTGTTCCAGAAGGATCACGCATGGCGCTGGTGCCGAATATGGGCGGGCGTAAAACAGATCGCGTTTTTGATGCAGTGGCGGCTTATCTGGATGTCGCCGCGCGGCATGGGCTGGACCCGATCCACATGTCACTGGCGTGGTGTTGCAGCCGTCCGTTCATGGCCTCAACCATCTTTGGCGCGACAAATGTAGCGCAGCTAGAACATATTCTGGCGGGTAAGGATTTGAAGCTGTCGTCCGAAGTGATGGCCGAGATCAGTGCGGCGCATCGGGCGTTTCCGATGCCATATTGAAGGGATGGGGGCTCTGCCCCCGTCGCCTTTGGCGACTCCCCCGAGGTATTTTATGCCAGATGAAGTTGGATCGTGTCAGTGATGGGTTGGTTGCGTACGGTCTTGCCTGAGGTCGCGAGCCGTGAGGCCGTGGGCGGTTCGAAACGCGCGGGCGAAGCTGGATTGCGAGGCGAAGCCGGTGGCCAGCGCCACGTCCATCAGCGGCAGGTCGGTATCGGTAACCAGACGGCGGGCCTCGGCCAATCTGAGTTGCAGGTAGTGATCCTGCGGAGTTGTATTCAGGCGCAGGCGGAACTGCTGCTGCAGGGTGCGCGTACTAGTGCCGAGTCTATCGGCGATGTGCGCAAGGGACAGCGGGTCGTCCAGTGAGGATTCCATCAATGAGTTGGCTTTGGCTGTGAGCGCGGTGTGACGGTGCGGCGCACCGGTGCGGCTTTGCGGTTTTGAGGGCTGAGATGCACCTTCGTAGAGGAATAGCCCGGACACGCGGGCGGCAAAGCCCGCGCCATGACGTGCAGCAATAATATGGAGCATCATATCGATCGCCGGGACGGCGCCGCCGGAGGTCAGGCGTGTATCGGAGACGGTAAATCGGTCAGGGCGCACATCGACATTGGGAAAGCGCGCAGCGAAGTTCTCCAAATCCTCCCAATGGGTCGTCGCCGCGTGACCGTCGAGCAATCCAGCCTCAGCCAGCAACCAGGGGCCGCCATCGATCCCGGCGATTGTTGCACCGGTGGCCGCGATCCTGCGGAGCCCGGCGAGCAGGCTGGGCGTCGCGTGACGGGCCAATTGGAATCCGGCAACTACGATCAACAGATCGCAGCCCTGCAACCGGGCCAGGGGAATGCCTTGCACATTCAGGGCGCTGGTCAGCATCGCGGGTTCTGTGGTTGCCGTGACGTAGTCCCAATCAAAAGCGGGCCGATCCGCCAGTCGGTTGGCAGCACGCATCGGATCGACGGCGGCCGCGAAGCTGAGTGTGTTGCATTCGTCCAGCACCAGCACCGCCGTTTTCAGGGCGCGATGTTCGGGCTGCAGTATGTTTTTTGCGGATTTCATCAAGTCTGATTCGCATTTTGCTAAGTGGTTCCCTCAAGGCTGCGTCAGAGTTGGCGTTGACGCAAATCGGAATCCGGGGAGAAGCCTGGGGAAAACCCACGGTAAAACCGGGTATAAGCTGGGGATAACGCCATGCCTTTGGAAATGAACCGCGAAGTCTTTATCACCTGTGCCGTCACCGGCTCGGGCGGGACACAGGATCGCAGCCCACATGTGCCGCGTTCGCCGAAGCAGATTGCCGATAGTGCAATTGCTGCAGCGAAAGCCGGTGCGGCCGTGGTGCACTGCCATGTGCGCGACCCCGAGACCGGTGCGCCTTCACGCGATCTGGCGCTGTACCGTGAAGTCACGGACCGCATTCGCGATGCCGAAGTAGACGCGGTTCTGAACCTGACGGCGGGCATGGGCGGAGACATCGTGTTCGGCGGGATCGAAAATCCGCTGCCTTTGGCAGAGGCCGGAACAGATTTGGTCGGCGCGACTGAACGTGTTGCTCATGTAGCGGAGTGCTTGCCTGAAATCTGTACTCTGGATTGTGGCACGATGAACTTTGCCGAGGCCGATTATGTGATGACCAATACGCCCGGCGCCTTGCGGGCGATGGGGCAGATGATGACCGATCTGGGTGTGAAGCCCGAGATCGAGGCCTTCGACACCGGCCATCTGTGGTTCGCCAAGCAGCTGGTGAAAGAGGGTGTTCTGGAACCGAACGCTCTGGTCCAGCTATGTATGGGGGTGCCGTGGGGGGCTCCGGATGATCTCAACACCTTTATGGCGATGGTGAACAATGTGCCGGAGGACTGGACGTTCAGCGCGTTTTCGCTGGGGCGCAATGAGATGGCGTATGTCGCGGCCTCGGTTCTGGCGGGCGGTAATGTGCGCGTCGGGCTGGAGGACAACCTGTGGCTGGAAAAGGGTGTTCTGGCCGAAAACTGGCAGTTGGTCGAGCGTGCAGGCAGCATCATCGAAAACATGGGCGCGCGGGTGATCGGGCCGCAGGAAGTGCGTGAGAAGCTGGGGCTTACCAAGCGGGCTCCGGTTGCGAAGTAGTCGCGGATTGGGGGCCAGCCCCCAAACCCCCGAGATATTTTTGGCCAGATGAAGAGGCGGATCGTGGGCAAAGAACAGCAAGCAAAAACAGCAGCAATCATCGGAGGCGGAGTGATTGGTGGCGGGTGGGCTGCCCGGTTCCTGCTGAACGGACGGAATGTTCGGGTATACGATCCCGACCCTGAAGCCGAGAGGAAGATCGGTGAGGTGTTAGATAACGCGCGTCGTTCTTTGCCGGGGTTGAGCGATGTACCTCTGCCGCCCGAAGGGACGCTGAGCTTTCATGACGATCTCGGTGAGGCAGTTCAGGGTGCGATCTGGATTCAGGAGAGCGTACCGGAAAGGCTCGATCTGAAGCTGAAGGTTTACAAGAGCTTGCAGGGGGTTTGTGATCCAGATGCAATCATCGGGTCCTCGACCAGCGGGTTCAAGCCCTCGGAGTTGCAGGAAGGCGCTTTGCGACCCGAGCAGATCGTGGTGACCCACCCGTTCAACCCGGTCTACCTGTTGCCACTGATCGAACTGGTTCCGACCGACAAGAATTCACCTGACTTGATCGCGCGGGCCAAAGATCTTTTGGCCTCGGTGGGGTTCTTCCCGCTGCACATCAAGAAGGAAATCGACGCGCATATTGCTGACCGGTTCCTCGAGGCGGTGTGGCGCGAGGCGCTTTGGCTGGTGAAAGACGGCATCGCAACGACCGAAGAGATCGATGAATCCATCCGCATGGGTTTTGGTATCCGTTGGGCTCAGATGGGACTGTTCGAAACCTATCGCGTGGCCGGTGGAGAGGCCGGGATGCGGCATTTCATGGCTCAGTTCGGCCCGGCGCTGAAATGGCCCTGGACCAAGCTCATGGACGTGCCTGAGTTCACTGATGAGTTGGTCGACATGATTGCGGATCAGTCGGATGCGCAGTCTGGCAAGCGCTCGATCCGCGAGTTGGAGCGTATCCGGGACAATAACCTCGTTGGTATGATGCGGGCGCTGAAGGCCCAGAACTATGGTGCAGGGGCGGTATTGAACCAGCATGATGCGGCCTTGAAGCCCGGAGCGCTGCCGACGCTGGACGAGGCGGATCTGAGCCAGCCGATCCTCACGCTGTCGCGCGCCGTTCCGCTGGATTGGACCGACTACAATGGCCACATGAATGAAGCTAAATATCTGGAGGCCTTTGCAGCGGCCACGGATCGTTTCATGGAAATCATTGGCTGCGATATGGAGTATATCGCGACAGGCGGCAGCTATTTCACTGCCGAAAATCACATCCGTTACATGCAGGAGACCCATGCGGGGTCGCGGATCGAATGCCGTACGCAGATGCTGTTAGGGCAGGGCAAGAAGCTGCATGTCTTCCACAGCATGTACGAGGGTGAAACGCTGCTGGCCACAGGCGAAAGCTTTCTTCTGCATGTCAGCCTTGAGACCCGACGCCCCAGCCCACCTTCACCCGAGATCGAGGCCGCGATGGCACGGGTTGCCGAGGCGCAGGCCGGGTTGCCTTATCCCGAAGGCGCGGGCGCGGCGATCCGCAAGCCCGCATGAGCAGCCGGGTCTTGATTACCGCAGGCGCCTCTGGCGTCGGCAGGGCCATGGCTGAAGCGTTTGATGCTGCCGGGGCTCAGGTCTGGGTTGCGGATGTTGATGCGGATGCGTTGGCGGATTGCCCGGCGCATTGGAAGCAAAGCCAGCTTGATGTGTCGGATGAGGATGCTGTCGCGGCTGCGTTTACTGACCTTGAGACCGAATGGGACGGGCTTGATGTGCTCTGTGCGAATGCGGGGATAGCGGGTCCCACCGCAGCAGTTGAGGACGTTTCCCTGACGGATTGGAGGTCATGCCTTTCCATCAATTTAGAGGGGTCATTTTTGTGCTCTAAATACGCTGCACCTCTGATGAAACAGCAGCGCAGCGGGGCGATCTTGATCACTTCATCGACTGCAGGCCAGTACGGATACCCCAACCGCGCGCCGTACGCGGCGGCCAAGTGGGGCATGGTGGGATTGGGCAAGACGCTGGCGATGGAGCTTGGGCCGCACGGTATCCGCTGCAATGTGATCTGCCCGGGTTCGGTTGAAGGACCACGCATGGAGGGCGTGTTACAGCGCGAGGCCGATGCCAAGGGCATGACCCGGGATCAGGTTTACGACGGCTATGCCTCGGGCACGTCCATGGGCCGCTTTGTAGAGGCGCAGGACATAGCGAACATGGCTGTATTCCTGGCTTCAGATGCAGCGAGGCTGGTGTCGGGTCAGGTAATCGCGGTGGATGGCCATACGGTCAATCCTGACCCGAAACTGTGAATCAGCCCTGATTTGGCCCCCGAATCTGGCGGATGGCGCTGCGGACGGCTTGCCAGTCCTGCGCCTCCTGCTGATTTCCGGCGGCTTCACATTCGCGCATTTTCTGCGCAGCTTCGGCTTCGGCCCGATCGCCATGGGCCGTATAAAGGGCACGTGCGTATTCAGCGGTTTTGAGTGCGTCCATTCCCGTCATCCTCCATCTCAGATCGGAATGTCTGTAGTTTCGCGCCAAGTGACTATACTACAGCTTTCAGCCCAGGTCATGTCTGAGAGATTTCTGAGCGCAATTGCTGCAGATGGTCCGGGAAATCACGCGCGGTCATATCCGCCTCTCGAACCAGCCGGTCGAAATGGAGCGTAAAGACCTCAATCCGGTCGCGGTCTCGGAAAGCCATGTAGTGGCTTCCGGCATAGAACACGCAAAGAAGTGGGCCGAATATCGTGACGGGGGCAGAGTAAAGACGTTTTGCATCAAATAGATAGATGCGCAGACGTGGATAAAGCTGCTCGCACACCGACAGCAGGTGATCGATCTGATCCAACCGGACCTGAAGCGGTAGTCCCTCGTAGTAACCGGTGGCATAGGCAAAGCTGTGAAGCTCGTACAACGGCATGGCAATCTCATAATCGGACTGGGCGCTGCGCATCCATGCCAGCCGGTCTGCCGAGGCGCCAATGGCTTGATCTGCAGTACGGCCGAGATGCGGAGCGTATTCCCATTCAAGCACGGCGCGGGTCTTGAGCATGTCGGGCAGGGTAGCCGGAACGTAGCGTATCTTGTAGCCGGCGGCCTCTTGATGCCATTCAAAAATGCGCTCATCAACCAATGCCCGGGCGGCCTCGGTTAGGGTGAGGGAACTGGCCAATAGTTCTGCCGCGCTTTCGGGTCGGTTGGAAAGCCCAAGAAGCCAGTCGGCGGAAACCCCGAGCGCCGAGGCGCAGCTACCGACCACATGCGCATTGGGCAGGCGCGCGCCCGCACCGGTCAGCAACTGCGAAACGGTCGATCGGTCAACACCGATGTCGCGTGCCAGGGCGCTTTGGCTGACATCTCGATCCTGCATTGCTCGGGCCAGGCGCTGGCGAAAATGCAGGGCACGATCCCGTTTGTCGATTTTATCAATCATGTGGTGATTAATATCGCCTTTGGTGAGAATTGTTAATCATATTCAGAATTCACGACCCTTGGCTCTGTCTGTAACGCTGGTGTTACAAAAATAAGAATGGGGTCTGGAATGGAAACGCGACGCAGGTCGGTCGTGAAGGCGCTGGTGTGGAATGCGATGGGGCTGGCGATGATGACGCTGGTTGGTTTGATCGCCACGGGTTCAGCAGCACTTGGAGGGATGGTTGCGCTGGTCAATACAGCCATTGGTCTGACCATGTATGTAATTTACGAGCGTATCTGGGCCGGAATCACGTGGGGCCGCAATGGCTGAGCCGATCACACCCAAATCACCTGAATGGGCGACATTTGCCCTGATCATCGCGTGCTATTTAGCCTGGATTGGTGCGATTTTCTGGTTGGCAGGCATATCGCTTTGGCTTGCGATCCCGTTCATGGGGCTGGTGGCTGCGCTGCATTCCTCGCTGACCCATGAGGCTTTGCACGGGCATCCCTTTCGCCAGAAGTGGCTGAATGAGGCGCTGATGGCGATGCCGCTGACTTTGTTCATTCCCTACAATCGGTTTCGAGACCTGCATCTGGCGCATCACTGTGACGCGAACCTAACCGATCCCTATGATGACCCTGAGACCAACTATCTCGACCCGCAGGTCTGGGCGTCTCTGTCCGGTTGGCAGAGGCGGATGTATCAAGTGAACAACACTCTGCTGGGGCGGATGGTTCTGGGGCCTGCAATTGGGCAGGTTGCGTTCTTGCGAGATGAACTGCGTGGTGCACTTCGCGGAGATCGGGCGATTTTGTTGGCATGGGCGCTGCATATGCCCGGCGTTGTCGCGACTCTTTGGATCGTCTCGCTTTCGCAAATGCCGATCTGGGCCTTCGCCCTTTCAGCATATATCGGGCTGGGACTGGTCAAGATCCGCACATTCCTGGAACACCGCGCGCATGAGAAATCGCGCGCGCGCACAGTGATCGTAGAAGACCGTGGCATCCTTGCATTTCTGTTTTTGAACAATAACTTGCACGTCGTTCATCACATGAATCCATCAGCGCCGTGGTACCGATTACCTGCTCTCTATCGTACCGGCAAGGAAAGATACTTGGCCTGTAACGAGGCTTATGTCTACCGTTCGTACGGGCAGATATTCCGAGAGTATTTCTGGCGCGCCAAGGATCCGGTGGCGCATCCGCTCTGGCCAAAGCCTTGATTTAACGACAGAAGGGAAGCCATGAGTTTATGGATTCCCGTCACCATCGCGGCCGCGTCGTTCCAGACGGTGCGGTTTATGCTGCAGAAATCCCTGAGCAGCGTGAAGCTTTCGGCTGCCGGGGCGACATTTGCACGATTCGCCTATTCCATGCCATTGGCCTTGCTGGGGCTTTTCATTGCTTTGGGCGCGACAGGGTACGAACTGCCAGCGCTGACGGCGAAGTTCTGGATATTTGCTGTCATCGGCGGGACCACACAGATATTGGCCACGATCTGCGTTGTGGCATTGTTCAAGCAGCGCAACTTTGCGGTAGGGATTACGTTCAAGAAAACTGAGGTGATTCAAACCGCTATTGTGGGGTTCCTTGTCCTCGGCGATCAGGTCTCTACCGGGGCGCTGGGGGCAATTCTGCTTGGGTTGCTGGCCGTCCTGTTATTGTCAAAAACGCCCGGAGGCAGCGGCGCTTGGTGGCAACATCTGACAAACAAAGCCTCGCGTCTTGGACTGGGGTCAGGCGTGTTATTCGCATTCTCCTCGGTCAGCTATCGCGGCGCCTCTTTGCAATTGGGCGACATCGATGCGTGGTTCCGGGCACTTGTGACACTTGCCGTCGTGGTAACGTTTCAGTTTCTCAGCATGTGGCTGTGGCTGCTTTGGCGAGACAGGGCCGAGCTGCGCGCGGTGTGGGAGACTCGCCGGACCGGTGTTTTTGTCGGCCTGACCAGCCTCTGTGGTTCGTTTTGCTGGTTCTTCGCCTTCACGTTGCAGAACGCAGCCTATGTGAAGGCCTTGGGTCAGATCGAACTGATCCTCAGCCTGATCGCATCGCTGCTGTTTTTCCGTGAAACCATCACCCGGCGCGAGATCGCCGGGATGACGTTGCTTGGCTTGTCGATACTGGCGCTTGTGCTGACAATCTAGCCTGCGCGACGCTCATCAAAGCTGAGGGCGATAAAGCTGGGGAGGTGATCCCCCATGCCTACAACTGCTGGCCCGCCATCGTCGCGACGTCCACGACCACGGGTTTTGGGCTCTCGCTCTTTGCGGCTCTCGCTCTTTTTGTTGTCCGACGCTTTGGCCTTCTTCTCTGGCTTTGGCGCCTCGGGCTTGGGTTCATCGGCCTTGACCGGATTGTCGATGCGCGGAATGTCCTTCTGGATCAGGCTCTCGATCGCGGCCAGCGCCTTTTCATCGCGGCCCGAGCAGATCGTGATTGCCTTGCCTTCGCGCCCGGCACGGCCCGTGCGGCCGATGCGGTGGACATAATCTTCGGCATGGCCGGGAACATCGAAGTTGAACACGTGGCTGACCGAGGGGATATCCAGACCCCGTGCAGCAACGTCCGAAGCCACCAGCAGCCGCAGTGATCCATCGCGGAATCCGTCGAGTGTTTTCATCCGCTGCGACTGATCCAGATCGCCATGGATCGCGGCGGCGTTATAGCCGTATTTCTTCAGCGACTTGGCGCAGATATCTACATCGGTCTTGCGATTGCAGAAGATGATGGCGTTGGTGCATTTGTCACCCTCGGCATCGATCAATGCGCGCAGGGTTTTGCGTTTCTGGCTGGCCTCACGATCCCGGCGACCACCTTTGAACATCACCACGCCTTGTTCGATGGTTTCCGAAGCGGTGGCCTGACGCGCAACTTCGACCCGGGTGGGGGCCGACAGGAAAGTATCGGTGATCCGTTCGATCTCGGGCGCCATGGTGGCTGAGAAGAACAGCGTCTGGCGGGTGAATGGCGTCAGCGAGAAGATGCGCTCGATATCAGGAATGAAACCCATGTCGAGCATCCGGTCAGCTTCGTCCACCACCATGATCTGAACGCCTGTCAGAAGCAGCTTCCCGCGTTCGAAATGATCCAGCAGACGGCCCGGAGTGGCAATCAGCACGTCAACACCGCGGTCAATCAGAGCATCCTGTTCCTTAAAGGAAACGCCACCGATCAACAGTGCTTTGGTCAGCTTGAGGTGCTTGGCGTAGGTATCGAAATTCTCGGCCACCTGCGCTGCCAGTTCCCGCGTCGGGCACAAGACCAGCGAGCGTGGCATGCGTGCGCGGGCGCGCCCACGGGCCAGCAATGTGATCATCGGCAGGGTGAAGCTGGCGGTTTTGCCGGTGCCGGTTTGGGCGATCCCCAGAACATCGCGCCCTTCCAGCGCAGCTGGAATTGCGCCTTCCTGGATCGGGGTCGGAGTTTCGTATCCGGCTTCCTCAATTGCTTTGAGGACCTTCGGGTTCAGGTTCAGTTCGTTAAACTTTGTCATGTATGTCCGGTTCAAGCGGACACTAGACCTGGCCCGCGCGTCTGAAAATGCCGGGCCCGGATGGCCATGCGCCCCATGCGCGTTTCGGCTGTGGCGCGGGCATAACAAAAACGTGGGGCATGGTCAAATGAAGTCGGTTTAATCCGTGGCAAATCTGCCGGTAACAAGGATTTCCGCAACAATTCAGATGGTTCCGGGAAAGTGTTTCGCGACTTTTTGGTCCAGATCAAGCGGCCGGTGACGGATCATGTCGTTATCCTCAAGCCGTTCCAGCACTTCCGGGTCAGCAGCGCTGATTTCATCGTAAAATTCCCGCAGGCCATCGAGCCCGTATTCGGTTTCCAGAAGGGTGATCAATTCGTACCTGTCTAGCGCACCGATCTTTCGCGGGCGATCCGGGCTGGCCTGGTACGAGCCGCGTTCGAGGCGGAAACGATAATGCGCCAGCCAATGCTCCCAATCCGGGGCGTGGCGATGACACAGATCGATCTGAGGAAGCTCGGTCCTGACCGGCAGAAACTCACCGTTCTGATAGAGGTTATGTATGCGGTCGCTCAGCTTTTTCAGGCCTTTACGCACAAACAGCTTCCCCTGAATGTGGCTCATGAAACCGGCCAGAACGTAAGTGCCGAAATTGGGATAGAGCGCTTCGACCAGGGCTTGTCGATTCTGACCTTCGGGAATGAACGCTTTGTAGAGGTCCTGGCCACCCGCCAGCGCCTCAATCGGGCGGACGCGGACGGCGGGGATGTCATCGGGGATGTCGCGCAGCAGGTCGGGGATCGGGGACATCGGCCACAGAAACTCATCGACATCGATATGTGCGACCCAGTCCAGATCAGTCCTGTTGTAGATCAAATTCGCATTCGAGGATTGGCGAACCTGATGTTTGTCCGGCCTCTCACGCCTGCGACGCTTCCAGAATGCCGCATCGCAGGTACGCACCCGGATCCGGGGATGCTCGCGCAGGGCTGAGATGTCCCCCTGGACCGGCTCGTCCAGAAAGATGTGAATCCGGTCCGCGCCGATATCGAGGTGGTGGGCGGCAAAGCGCAAAATATCCTCACGCGGGGCGCGGATCGTTGACACAATCCCCCATGTGGTCACTTCTGGATTGCCTGCAGAATCCGTCAGGTCATCATTTCCTTCGTCGCGGTCAGGCTCAGCTCGGGATAATCGCGGACGACCCGGTCGATGTCCCACTGCAGCCGCGTCAGATAGACGATATCTCCATCGTGATCATGGGCAATATGCTGCTTGTTGGCGTTGACGAATTTGTCGATCTCATCCTTGTTGCCACTGACCCAACGGGCCGAGGTGAACTGAGACGCCTCAAACCGCACAGGCAGGCCGTATTCCATCTCAATCCGGCTGGCGAGCACCTCGAATTGCAGCGCACCGACGACGCCTACGATGAATCCTGACCCGATTGAGGGTTTGAAAACCTTCGCGGCACCTTCCTCGGCAAACTGCATCAGGGCCTTTTCCAGATGCTTGGCCTTCAATGGGTCACCCGCGCGCACCGTTTGCAGCAATTCCGGTGCGAAGGAGGGGATGCCGGTCACCCGGATCGCCTCACCTTCGGTCAGCGTGTCACCGATGCGCAACTGACCGTGGTTGGGAATGCCGATGATATCACCGGCCCAGGCTTCCTCGGCCAGTTCACGATCAGAGGCGAGGAACAGCACGGGGTTCGATATTGCCATCGGTTTCTTCGATCGCACATGCGTTAGCTTCATGCCGCGTTTGAAATGGCCCGAGGCCATGCGGACAAACGCCACCCGGTCGCGGTGTTTGGGATCCATATTGGCCTGCACCTTGAACACGAAACCGGCGACCTTCTTTTCATCGGGCGCGATCTGACGGGGCTCAGCCGACTGAACCTGCGGCTGCGGACCATAGGCGCCGATACCCTCCATCAGTTCCTTGACGCCAAACGAGTTGATGGCCGAACCAAACCAGATCGGCGTCATGTGCCCCTCAAGCACCGCCTGAGGGTCGAGCTTGGGCAGCAATTCGCGCGCCATCTCAACCTCTTCCAGCAGCTTGTCGAGCAATTCAACGGGCACATGCTCGGCCAGCTTAGGGTCATCCAGACCATTGATTTGGATGCTTTCGGCCACCTTGTTGCGGTCGGCGCGGTCCATCAGCTCAAGCCGGTCGCGCAGCATGTCGTAGCAGCCGATGAAATCGCGACCCACACCGATAGGCCACGCGGCTGGCGTGACGTCGATCGCCAGCATTTCCTGAATTTCGTCGATGATCTCGAACGTATCCCGGCTTTCGCGGTCCATCTTGTTACAGAAGGTCAGGATCGGCAGATCGCGCAGGCGGCAGACCTCGAACAGTTTCTGCGTCTGGCTTTCCACACCTTTCGCACCGTCAATGACCATGACGGCGGCGTCTACGGCCGTCAGGGTGCGATAGGTGTCTTCGGAGAAATCCGAGTGGCCGGGTGTGTCCACCAGATTGAACCGGAAGTTCCCATAGTCGAACGACATGGCCGAGGCTGAGACCGAAATACCACGATCTTTCTCCATCTGCATAAAGTCCGACCGCGTCCGCCGTGCCTCACCCTTGGCCCGTACCTGTCCAGCCATCTGGATCGCGCCGCCGTACAGCAGAAACTTTTCCGTTAGCGTCGTCTTGCCCGCATCCGGGTGCGAGATGATAGCGAAGGTCCGGCGACGAGCGATCTCGGGCGGCAGGGTGGGTTGGTTCGAAGTATCAAGCATAAGCGCGCGTATAGGCGGGGAATCCGACTGAGGCAAGACAAAGGGGGTGGTTCGAATCATGTGGCTGTGGCAATAAGAACATATAGTGAACAAAAATGGAGTGGACCAATGAATTTGAAAGAAATCGCAGACGAACTGGTTGCTGGATGCCGCGAGAACCGGGCCAAGGAAAACCTCGAGAAGCTTTATGCCTCGGATGCTGTTTCTGTTGAGGGACAGGATTTTGCGGGCATGGGGCGCGAGACGCACGGATTGGAAGCTATTCTTGGCAAGCACGAATGGTGGGAAGGCGCACATGAAGTATCGGGCGCGTCCGTCAGTGGCCCGTACCCGCATGGTGACGACCGCTTTGCCGTGATCTTTGAAGTGCAGGGCAAGGTGAAAGAAACCGGTGAGAGCTTTGATATGCGTGAGGTCGGTGTCTATCACGTCGCCGATGGCAAGATCGTGCGTGAAGAGTTCTTTTATTAATCCGCAAGATCCCATTCTGGTCTTCTTTGCCGGGCCGATGTTAGATGTGTGCCGAAGATAGGGAGGGCCAGAATGGACTTGGGAATTCGCGGAAAACGTGCGCTGGTTTGTGCCAGCAGCAAAGGCTTGGGATTGGGCTGTGCCGAGGCGTTGGCCGAAGCCGGCGTTGATCTTGTGATGAACGCGCGCGGAGCCGAAACGTTGGAGGCCGAAGCCACGCGTTTGCGATCATCATATGGCATTGCCGTGCAGACAGTGGCTTGTGATGTTACCACACCAGAGGGTCAGACCGAGGTGATAAGTGCCGCGCAGGGCACTGATATCCTTGTCACAAACGCGGGTGGCCCTCCGCCCGGCATGTGGTCGGACTGGGAGCGTGATGATTTCATTAAAGCACTGGATGCCAATATGCTGACACCCATAGCTTTCATGAAGGCTCTGCTGCCGGGCATGATGGATAAGGGCTGGGGTCGCGTGGTGAATATCACCTCGCAGTCGGTACGCGCGCCGATTGCGGTGCTGGGCCTGTCGAATGCGGCGCGAACTGGATTAACCGGCTATGTTGCGGGCACATCGCGCCAGGTGGCACCACATGGCGTGACGATCAATAATCTGCTGCCAGGTATCCACGCCACCGACCGCGCGAACGCGCTGGATGGCGGGGTGTCAGAGCAGAAAGGTATTTCGATGGCCGAGGCACGGGCTGAACGCGCTGCAACCATCCCAGCGAGACGCTATGGCACGAGGGAAGAGTTTGGGGCGACCTGCGCGTTTCTATGCTCGCAACACGCCGGGTTCATTGTCGGGCAGAACATTTTGCTGGACGGTGGTGGCACCAATCTGACGATGTAGGTATGGCACAGAACTTTTCTCTGAAAGATCAGTTGTTCAACGCGGAAAAGGTAAGCTTTCTTGCGGGCTTGTTCGCCAAGGCTGATTCCGATTTCAAGGAAGAAGCATTCGCGGCGAAAGTGATGTCGCGTTTGCCCGAGCTTGAACTGAAAGAGCGTATGGCGTGGATTGCAGAGTGTCTGCAAGAATCGGTGCCTGGCGATTTGCCGGCAGTGGCACCGGTCATTCTGCGGGCGCTGCCGCCTCCGCTGGACCCCGCCAAAAGTGATGACGACTTCGGAGACTTTATCTTTGCGCCCTTGGGTGATTGGGTTTGTGCAATCGGCCTGGATCATCCCGCTTTGGCGCTGGATGTATTCGAAGAGCTGACCCAGAGATTTTCGATGGAATGGGCGATCCGCCCGTACCTCAATCACCACTCCGAACTGGTCATGGCGCGGATGCAGGGCTGGTGCACCCATCCCAGCTATCACGTGCGTCGTCTGGTCAGCGAGGGCACGCGGCCGCGTTTACCGTGGGGGCAGGCCGTTGGCTTGGCAATGTCAGACCCATTGCCGTTATTGGACCGGTTGCACGGGGATCGGACGCGCTATGTGACGCGCTCGGTCGCCAATCATCTGAATGATATCACCAAGAAAGACCCCGATCTGGTGCTGGAACGTCTGCGTAGCTGGGGCGAAACAGGGCGGCAGGACAAGGACGAGCTGAACTGGATGACATCTCATGCATTACGAGGCCTTGTGAAATCTGGGCATCCCATGGCGATGAAGGTGCTTGGATACGATCCCGATGCAGATATTGCGGTTGAGATTCAGGTAAACGGTCCGGCCCGGATTGGTGAAGCGCTGGAGTTTGAAACCCGCCTGAGCGGCGCAGAAGATCAGCCAGTCTTGGTCGACTATATCGTTCATTTCCAACGGCCTGGCGGAAAGATCTCACCCAAGGTTCACAAGTTGAAACAGGCCGCGCTTACAGGTGGACAGTTGACACTTAGAAAGCGGCACAAGCTGAAGGGCAATGCAACAACGTTCAAGTTGGTTCCTGGGCCGCATCGGTTGGAGATTCAAGTGAACGGCCGCGTGCACGCAGGCGTGGATTTCGACCTGCTCGCTTGAGCCCTGTCACGGTTTCGTCAGATCGGGCGCTGGTGGATTGCGTGGTGTGGATTGCTGCACTAGCTGCAAAAGACCAGTGACAAAAGGATTGCCCCGATGAAGCACGAGGCTGTGCAGAACTACTATGGTGAGGTGTTGCAAGGCAGCGCGGATTTGCAAACAAATGCCTGCTGTACTCCGGATGATATGCCGGATCACTTCAAGAAAATTCTGTCGCAAATTCATGATGATGTGCTGACACGTTACTATGGATGCGGGCTGATTGCTCCGTTGGATCTGGAGGGAATGCGTATCCTGGATCTGGGCTGTGGTGCGGGGCGCGATGTGTATGCTTTATCCGCGATGGTCGGTGAAAAGGGCCGTGTTGTCGGCGTTGACATGACGCCTGAGCAGCTCGACGTGGCGCGCGCGCATCAGGACCATCACGCGAAGGCATTCGGACATTCGGCCAGCAATGTCGAGTTTCACCACGGCTATATCGAAAAGCTGGATGAGCTGGACCTCGAACCGGGATCGTTCGATATCATCGTCTCAAACTGCGTGATTAATCTGGCGACCGACAAGGCTGCTGTGCTGCGTGGTACGCATCGGCTGCTAAAAGAGGGCGGAGAGATGTATTTCTCGGACGTCTACGCCGATCGCCGGGTGCCCAAGGCGATGGCCGAGGATGAGATCCTGTATGGCGAATGCCTGTCGGGTGCGCTCTATTGGAACGATTTTCTGTCGATGTCGCGTGCGGTCGGGTTCAGCGATCCCCGTCGGTTGACGCATCGGCCTTTGACCATCGAGAACCCAATTCTGGAAGAACGGGTCGCACCGCTGAGCTTTATTTCGGCCACCTACCGTCTGTTCAAGCTGCCGGAGTTGGAACCTGCATGCGAGGATTACGGTCAGGCTGTGATCTACAAGGGCACAGTGCCGCGTGCGCCGCATGAATTTGTGCTGGATGACCACCATACGATCGAGGCCGGCAAAGTATTCCCGGTCTGTGGCAACACGTGGATGATGCTGCAAGACACCCGTTTTGCACGACATTTCGAGTTTATCGGCGATTTCTCGACCCATTACGGGATTTTCGAAGGCTGCGGCGGGGATAGCCCGTTTGTTGTACAGGGCGAAGCTGCCTCGACCGGGTGCTGCTGATCCCTTGCGCCTGATGGGCGGGGTTGTTATCCCCGCCTAAGCCCGATGGAATTGATCGGGAAAGGCAATGGGGTCCATCGGTGACAGTGACGACAACTCCTCCTCGATTGGAAATCCGCAATCTGATTGCGCGCTTTGGCGGGCGGACGGTCGTGGATGATGTATCGTTGACCGTGCACGCGGGGCAGGTGACTTGCCTGCTGGGGCCTTCGGGCTGCGGAAAGTCGACCACCTTGCGGATGATCGCGGGGGTCGAAATGCAGACCTCAGGCGAGATTTATGTAGATGGCAAGCTGATCTGTGACACGGTGTTCCGAGTACCGCCCGAACGGCGCGAGATTGGGCTGATGTTTCAGGATTTTGCGCTGTTTCCGCATCTCAGCGTGGCGGATAACGTCGCGTTCGGCCTGAAAGGCAGCAAAGAGCAGAAACGCGCGCGGGTCGAGGAACTGCTGACCAAGGTCGATCTGATGCGGTTCATCGATGGATTTCCGCATCAGTTATCTGGGGGTGAGCAGCAGCGGGTTGCTCTGGCGCGTGCGTTGGCCCCACGTCCGCGGATCATGCTGATGGATGAGCCGTTCTCGGGCCTCGATAACCGTCTGCGCGACGGCATTCGGGACGAAACGCTCGCAGTCCTCAAAGAAGAGGACGCTGCTGTTCTATTGGTCACGCATGAGCCGGACGAGGCGATGCGAATGGCTGATGAAATCGCGCTGATGCGGCGCGGCAAGATTGTGCAGCAGGGGGCGCCATACAATGTCTATACCCGGCCTGCAGACAAGGCAGCAGTTTCGTTTTTTAGTGATATCAATGTGTTGAAGGCCCAAGTTAATGGTGCGTTGGCGCATACTCCGTTTGGCCGTTTTCTTGCGCCCGGTGTGCCGGACGCGACCGATGTTGAAATCGTGTTTCGACCCCAGCACGTCAAGCTGGACTTCGACCGCAATGGCAAAGGGCCTGCGCCGACGCCGACAGACGGCATTGCCGCCCGAGGCGTGGTTGAGCGTGCTCGGTTTTTGGGAAATGAAAGCCTTGTCGAGTTTCGCATGGACTATGATGGCTCGATCCTGAAGGCGACGGTTCCGAACGTCTTTGTGCCCAAAGAGGGCCGTGTCATGTGGCTGACCATTCGCCGCGACCGGTGTTTTGTATTCCCGGCCTGACGCTCAAATCCTGCATTTTCATCCAAGTGGTGCGTGAAAGCCTCAGATTGCGCATGTGCATTGCTTGTCGCAGCGCTGAGGCGGGTCTATCAAGGGCAAAACGAGGGGTGGACCGGGCATGCGAATTCTTCTGACCAATGATGACGGCATCAATGCGCCGGGACTGATTGTGCTTGAAGCGATCGCGGCTGAACTGGCCGGTCCCGATGGCGAGGTCTGGGTCGTCGCGCCTGCCTTTGAGCAGTCAGGCGTGGGCCATTGCATTAGCTATACCCACCCAATGATGGTCGCCAAACTAGGCGAGCGCCGCTATGCCGCCGAAGGGTCTCCGGCGGATTGCGTTTTGGCCGGTTTGCACGACGTGATGAAGGACGCCCCGCCCGATCTGGTGTTGTCAGGGGTAAACCGGGGCAACAACTCGGCTGAAAACACGCTGTATTCGGGTACTATCGGCGGCGCGATGGAGGCGGCGTTGCAAGGTGTGCCCGCGATTGCCTTGTCTCAGTATTTCGGGCCGCGCAATCTGGGGCTGGACGATCCGTTTGAGGCGGCTGCCAAATTTGGGGCCGATCTGGTGCGCCGCATTCTTGATGCGACACCCGAGCAGCAGGGCGACTATCGTCTGTTCTATAATGTGAATTTCCCTCCGGTTCCCGCAGATGAGGTGCTGGGTACGCGCGTGGCCCCGCAGGGGTACCGACGCGATACACATTTCTCTGTCGAGCCGCACAGCTCGCCCTCGGGTCGCCGGTTCCTTTGGATTAAGGGCGGGTATCAGCATAATCCGACCGCTCCGGGCACGGATGCGGCGGTCAATCTGGAAGGGTATATCTCGGTCACTCCGATGCGCGCTGATCTGACAGCATATGACACGCTCGAGGCGCTAAAGGTCATCGAATGACTGGGCCAAGCGCAGAAACCATAATGCAGTTCCTGTTTGCCCTGCGCTCGCGCGGGGTAACGGATGCACGTGTGCTGGCGGCGATGGAGCAGGTTGACCGGGGGCAGTTTGTCAAAGGCCTTTTCGCGGACCGGGCCTATGAGGACACTCCGCTACCGATTGCCTGTGGACAGACCATCAGCCAGCCTTCGGTTGTGGGGCTGATGACGCAGGCGCTGCAGGTGCGTCCGCGTGATACGGTTCTAGAGGTCGGCACCGGCTCGGGCTATCAGGCGGCGATCCTGTCCAAGCTGGCGCGCCGGGTCTACACGGTTGAGCGGCACAAGAGGCTGGTGCGCGAAACGGGAGAACTGTTCCGTGAGCTGGGGCTGACGAATGTGACCGCGATGCTGTCGGATGGATCATTTGGACTGTCCGAGCAGGCCCCGTTCGACCGTATCATTGTGACCGCTGCTGCCGAAGATCCTCCGGGGCCGCTCTTGGCGCAGTTGAAAATCGGCGGTATCATGGTGTTACCCGTGGGCCAGTCGGACGCGGTGCAGACCCTAATCCGGGTCACGCGCACTGAAACCGGTCTGGACTATGACGAATTGTTGCCGGTCCGTTTTGTGCCCTTGCTTGAGGGGCTGGGAAAAGACGGAGCGTAAAGGTATATTAGAGGCGCCAGAACCCCGGAGAACAGGGGCAGGTGTTGAGGACAGTAAAATGAGAGCAGTTTCCAAATCAGCAATGCGCCGCTATGCGACAGGTGTTGCCGCACTGGCAATTCTGGCCGGGTGTGAAGGGCCATATGACTATGACCTGCGCGGCAATGTCGGCGGGTTCTCCACTGCAGATGCCGCCCTTGCAGCGACCGCCAACCGCCCGACGCCGGATGCGCGTGGCGTGATCACCTATCCGAACTATCAGGTCGCGGTAGCCCGCCGTGGGGATACAGTTGGCGATGTCGCCACCCGGATCGGCATGCCGGTGGCCGAATTGGCCCGGTTTAACGGATTGCAGCCAAATGACAGCCTGCGTGACGGTGAAGTTCTGGCCTTGCCGCGCTCGGTCGGTGGGACGAGCAATGTTGATATTGCGACCATTGCCGGAACCGCGATTGACGAGGCACCGGACACAGGATCTGTTCATACATCGACATTGGAGCCCGCGCAACCTGCTGCGGCTCCGGCACCGGTTGCTACGGGGCCTGAGCCGATCCGGCACAAGGTCAAGCGGGGTGAGACAGCCTATACAATTTCGCGCCTCTATCAGGTGCCTGTGGAGTCTCTGGCAGAATGGAACGGTTTGGGACCAGACTTTATGGTGCGCGAAGACCAGTACCTGTTGATCCCGGTCAAGAATCAACCGGCACCTCGGGCAGCAGCGCCGGCCGCCACGGCAACTGCGGTAACCCAACCGGGCGAAGGCTCACCAACTCCTACGCCGCCGAGCGCGACGCAGCCATTGCCGGATGAGAAAGTTGCCGCGGCAACGCCTGCGCCGGATATCACAGCCGAGGCCCCGACCAATTCGGGAAGCTCGGCGCTGGCAAGCCCGGTGAGCGGCACCATCATTCGGACCTACAAGAAGGGTAAGAATGAGGGGATAGATATCGCCGCAGCGCCAGGCGCGTCGGTCAGTGCGGCCGAGGCAGGCACGGTCGCCGCGATCACCGCGGATGCGGATCAGGTTCCGATCATCGTTGTGAAACACAACAATGACTTGCTGACTGTTTATGCCAATGTCGACAATATCACCATCAAGAAAGGTGATCGGGTGCGACGGGGACAAAAGATCGCCTCGCTGCGCGGAGGCGACAATGCATATGTGCACTTCGAAGTGCGCAAAGGGTTCGAGTCGGTTGATCCCGAGCCTTACCTGAAGTGACCGAAATGGCCCGTTCCGGGCCATGCCTCCGGCGGAGGTATTTGGGGCCAGATGAAGGACGGATCACGCATTGGGATCGTAGTCGCTGAGCCTTTTACCCGGTTCGTCGGTAAAGAGTTCCGGTAGAGGCGTGACGTTTTCTATCAGGTCGATGCGGAAGACGCGGAAGTCGTTGCGCAGTTCGCACCAGGCAGTCAGTGTCCAGACACGGCCCCAGTATTCCATATGTAGCGGTCGGATAGTGCGATCGGTCAGCGCGCCGTCAATGCGGCGGTAGCTGAGCTGCAATTTCTGGCGCGATTTGATCGCGGCGCGGATCGGGGCCATATGTGCCATTCCGCGTACGACATCAGCGAAGGGATAGACCGCGAATTTCCAGCTGTCGGCCTCGGCAATGACCTGCGTGGGCAGGACGGCGTCGATTTTCTCGGCTAGAGATTCTGCGGCGGATTTAAGATCGGGATCGGCGGCCTCGGCAACGATCGCCATGCCGAGGTTCAGAGCCTCAAGCTCGGCGGGTGTCAGGTTTAGCGGGGGCAGCGTGATCTGTTCACGCACCATGTAACCTACGCCGCGTTCGCCTTCTACAGGTACGCCCGAGGCCAGCAACGTGTCCATATCGCGATAGATCGTACGGACCGACACCTCAAGTCGGTCCGCGATGTCCTGCGCGCGGTGCAAGTTACCATCGCGCAGGATCTGTATGATGTCGAACAGGCGGTCAGTGCGGCGCATGACACGCCGTCCGAGCCGCCCTTAGGCGGTCATGTTCCATAGCACGGTCTCGTGACGCATCTGGGCGCTGTCGGGGTTGATTGCCGCCATCAGAGCGGGTGCAAAATCCTGTTGCATGAATGCAGCAGCGGCGTCCTTTGCCGATTTCATATCGGTCCAGACGACATAGTCGGTCCAGCGGCCATCTTCGCCATGGCTTAGCTGGCGGTGGGTAAAGCCGGGAGCCGCGCGGACGAAGGCTTCGGAGGCTTGGCTTAGCCTGACGAACTGTTCAGGCTTTGTGCCGTCGGCAAGGGTAAAGGTGACGATTTCTGCGACATGGGTCATGTGGTTCTCCGTAGACCAGGTTTCGATATCGTCCTTCTAGGTGATATCAACTGACATAAACCTGTCAGTTGAGAAATGCGAGTCCGCAAAAAACGCATGATCCGTTCAATTTTGCGCGCGGATTTGATCTGTCGCACTTTTGCTGATGCCCGTACGGGCGTAGACACGGGGCCAGACATATTCACGGCGCGCTGCGCCGACGTAGAAGGAGACAAGTCATGCTCAACAATATTGGCCTTCCGGGTATCCTGCTGATTGCTGTTGTGGTTCTCGTCCTGTTTGGACGCGGCAAGATCAGCTCGCTGATGGGTGAAGTGGGTAAAGGCATTACCTCGTTCAAAAAAGGCATCAAGGAAGGTTCGGAAGAACTGGAACAAGACGCGTCTGAGCTGGCCAAAGACGTCACGCCTGAGACTGACAAAGACAAGGTCTGAGCCTAGATGTTTGATCTGGGCTGGACCGAGCTTCTGGTCATCGGCATCGTCGCGTTGATCGTGGTGGGGCCAAAGGACCTGCCTGTGCTGTTCCGCAATGTCGGACGGTTCGTCGGAAAGGCGCGCGGCATGGCGCGCGAATTCAGCACTGCAATGAACGAGGCTGCGGACGAAGCAGGCGTCAATGAGATCAAGAAGGGCCTGAACGCGGCGACCAACCCGGTTAGTACAGCGATGGACGGGATCAACGAAGCCGCGCGCGACGTGGCCAAATCCATCGACCCAACCAAGTTCGACCCTGACAGCGAGACCGGCAAGCTGGCCACTGAGCGAGCAGAGCAAGCCAAGAAGATCCAAGCCACAACGGCGCGCGCTGCCGCTGAACGCAAGGCCAAGGAAGCCGCGGATGCGCTGGCCAAGGCGGAAGAGGCCGAAGCAGCGCTGAAAACCGAAAGCAAAACATGACCAAGACCGACGAGATCGAGGACAGCTCGGCACCCCTGATCGAGCACCTGGCCGAGCTACGTACGCGGCTGATCCACTGCGTTGTGGCGTTTCTGATCGGTATGATCATCTGTTTCACCGTGGCCACCCCACTGTTCAACTTCCTCACGCAACCGCTATGTGAGGTGCTGACCGAGCGTGGACAGGATTGTGGGCTGATCTTCATCTCGCCGCAGGAAGGGTTCTTTGTAGCGATCAAGGTTTCGCTGCTGGGCGGGTTCATTCTGGCCTTTCCCTATATCGGGATGCAGATGTGGAGGTTCGTGGCGCCGGGCCTGTATAAATCGGAAAAAAACGCGTTTCTGCCGTTCATGCTGGCCTCTCCCTTCATGTTCCTGCTGGGCGCAAGCTTCGCTTTTTATGTGGTCACGCCATTGGCCTATGACTTCTTCCTCGGTTTCCAGCAATTTGGAGCGGAAGGAGAAGCTGTAGCAGAAGGCGCAACCGCACCTTTGAGCGTGGTGTTTCAGGGTTCGGCGCAGGAATATCTCAACCTGACCATCAAGTTCATCGTTGCCTTTGGCCTGTGCTTTCAATTGCCCGTATTGCTGACACTGATGGGTAAGGCCGGACTTGTCAGTGCCGAAGGTCTGGGGGCAGTGCGTAAATATGCGGTGGTAGGCATTCTGGTGTTGGCTGCGATTGTCACACCGCCGGACGTGATCACCCAGATCATCCTCTTTGTCGTAGTTTACGGGCTCTATGAAATTTCAATATTCCTGGTCGCCCGTGTCGAGAAGAAGCGCGAAGAACAGTTGCGCGCCGATGGATACTACGACGATGAAGAGGCCGAAGCCGACGCAGACGTGATGCAGGATTACGAAGAGAACAAGTAACCTGTTCCAATAGCTTTAAAGGCGCGCCCAAGGTAGGCGCGCCTTTTTCAATTGCTGCTCTTGTTGTGTTGATCGGAACATGGTTGAACTCCGCCAGAACATCCCGGAGGAGCCGATGGACGACCAAGCCCTGAATCGCATTGCGGACGCGTTGGAACGCATGGCGCCCGCGCCGCTGGCGGCACCTGATTTCAACGCGGCCCCGGCTTTCGTCTGGCATGTCGAGCCTGACCGGCTGGAACCCGTCACACAGGTCAATCGGGTCGACCTTGATCTATTGGTAGGGATCAACCGCTCCCGCGATACGTTGCTGGACAACACGCGCCGCTTTGCTGCGGGTTACAAGGCTAATAACGCGCTCTTGTGGGGCGCGCGCGGAATGGGGAAATCCAGCCTCGTCAAAGCGGTGCACGGTACGTTGCAGGATGAGCATCCTGACCTGAAACTGGTCGAATTGCAGCGCGAGGATATGGGCTCGGTCGCGCGTTTGCTGAACCACCTGCGTGCCGCGCCGCACAGGTTCATCCTGTTTTGCGATGATTTGTCGTTCAGCCACGATGACCAGCATTACAAATCGCTCAAGGCCGTGCTGGATGGCGGTATCGAAGGTCGCCCGGAAAACGTTGTGTTCTACGCCACATCAAACCGCCGCCACCTGATGCCGCGCGACATGATCGAAAACGAACGCTCCAGCGCCATTAATCCGTCCGAGGCGGTCGAGGAGAAGGTCTCACTCTCTGACCGTTTCGGCCTGTGGCTGGGGTTCCACCCCTGCGATCAGGACGAATATCTAGCGATGATCGATCGCTACTGCGCCGCTCATGGCGTCAAGGTTGATCCAAAAACTCTGCGCGCGGAAGCCATCGAGTGGCAAGCCACCCGGGGGGCACGCTCGGGCCGCGTCGCCTGGCAATTCTTCGTCGACCTCGCCGGGCGAAACGGCGTCCATATCGGTTAGTCCGCCCGCTTCATCTGGCCAGAGATACCTCTGCCGGAGGCATGGCCCGTCAGGGCCATTCTCACAACAGTGCTATAATCCGCGCCGCCTCATCCGCAGTGCTGGTTAATACATCCCGATCCTCACCGGGATGGAAACGCGCACGTACGGCGGTCGGCATCGGTGCAGGCTCAACAATCGACACGCGCGGTCCCGTCCGTGCGGTCTCGGTCGCCCAACTGCGAGCCAGCGCCATCTGTGCCGCTTTGGTGGCGCCGTAGATGCCATAGAACTTCTCGCCTGCCTTCGGGTCATCGAAGAACACGGCATGGCCAGTTTCGCCCAACAAAGGCGCGACATACGGGATCAGAACCGAGGTGGCGTTTGCATTGATGCTGACTGCCTTGTTCCATTCCTTCGGATCAACGAAATGCACTGGCGTCAGGGCTGAGGTATGGATTGCAGTATGCAACCACAAATCGATCTTGCCCCAGCGATCGTGAATGCTCCGGCACAGGGTCGCCATCGCATTGGGATCGGTGATGTCCATAGGGGCCAGAGTGGCCGAGCCACCCTTCGCCTGGATGCGGTCATCCAGCTCTTCCAGCCCGCCCTGAGTACGAGCGACAGCGACGATGTGATAGTCGGGGGCCAGCGCTTCGGCCAGCGCCGCGCCCAACCCGCGAGAAGCCCCGGTGATAAGGGCGATTTTGGTCTGATCGGTCATGAGGGGGGTTTGAACCTGCACGCGCAGGGCGTCAAGTCAGGATCAACTGCCGGGGATGTCGATCCTTCGGTTCTGGCCGCTTTGTCGCAGCACAACACCATTTTCATCAATGGCGACGACCTTACCCGGGCCGACACGACTGCCGAGTTTCACTTTCTTAATGCGCCCCGACGACATGCGGACTAGGGCTTGTAGGTCCGCCTTGGGCCCAAAAATGCCCAATACCGAGACCGCGTTCTTCTTGAGCGCCCCCGCCTGTGTGGCGGCGCTTTTCACCGTTGCGTTTGCCATGATCTGTGGCCGAGCTGCGCGCCCGGACCCCGTTTTGTGAGTGGTTTTCGGCATCCGGGTAACACGGGCTTTGCCGGACCAAAAGGCCGGCAGCACTCGGTTGGAAGCGGTTCGAATGCCGCATACCGAACCCTTTGCAAATGCAGCCTGTTCAGCAATAGGTTGTCGGCGGATTCTGACCTATGGCCGCTAGCGCAAGTCTCTTGGCCGGCGCCTCAGGACAAAACGATTCGCCCGATCACCCCGAGGCCAGTTTCGCCGCGTTCCACGAACTGCCGACCACCTGCATATCTTCACGCTTTTTGCTGACCCGACTGCTGTTTTCTAGGCTGCCCAGATATTCCTCATCGACGCCGGTGACGTAGTTGCCGTCAAAGCAGGAACAGTCAAAAGCTTCGATCTCGGGGTTGCCTTCCTTGGCAGCCCAGATCAGATCGTCGAGATGTTGGTAGAACAGCGCATCCGCACCCAGTTCTTCGCGAATCTCCTCGATCTCTTTGCCATTCGCGACAAGCTCGTGTCGGGTTGGCATATCGATGCCATAGACATTGGGGTATTTCACCGGGGGCGAGGCGCTGGCGATATAGACCTTTTTGGCCCCGGCCTCACGGCACATCTGGACGATCTTTTTGATTGTATTGCCGCGCACGATCGAATCGTCGATCAGCAGTACGTTATGACCGTCAAACTCCAAAGGCACCGCGTTCAGTTTGCGACGCACGGATTTCTGCCGTTCTTCCTGGCCTGGCATGATGAAGGTGCGGCCAACATAACGGTTCTTAACAAGCCCCTCGCGATAGGGAATGCCTGTGATCTTTGCGGCCTCAAGCGCGACAGGGCGGGCGCTATCTGGCACAGGGATGATCCGGTCGATCTCAAGTCCCGAGTCCTGAATTTGCTTGGCCAGCGTCTGCCCCATTCGCATCTGGGTTTTGTAAACCGACACCCCATCCAGCAGCGAATCCGGTCGGGCTAGATAGACATACTCGAAGATGCAGGGTGTCAGTTTACCTTCAACGGCCTGGAACTCGTGCATATTGCCGTCGAGGTCGATAAGGATCGCCTCGCCGGGACCTAGGTCGCGCAGCTTGTCAAAACCGTTGATGCCGAATGCCACATCTTCGGAAGCAAAGGCATAATCATCGCCGTCACCAGTTGCAGCACGCTTGGCAACAGACAAAGGTCGGATGCCGTAAGGATCGCGGAAGGCCAGCATCCCGACGCCCGCGACGAGGCAGATCACCGAATACGCCCCCTGAACCCGCTCCATCGTCATTTTGACACCGGCAAACAGGTTGCGGATCGGATCAGCATTACCATTGACCTTGATCGCATCAGCGACCTTGTCGGCCAGTACGTTCAGAAGGACCTCTGAATCCGAAGTTGTGCGCAGGTGGCGGCTGTATTTGGCAGTTACCTTTTCGCGTTGTTCTTCGGTATTGGTGATGTTGCCGTTGTGAACCAGATAGATGCCATAAGGCGCGTTCACGAAAAATGGTTGCGCCTCGGCCGCGCTGAGCGAGCCAGCGGTTGGATAGCGGACATGGCCCATGCCGACCTTTCCCAACAGGGTTTCGGCGTCACTGGCATTGAACACGTCTTTGACGAGACCATTTGCTTTCTTCTCACGGAAGAACTCGCCGTTGTAGGTGACGATCCCCGAGGCGTCCTGACCTCGGTGCTGAAGCATCAGCAAGCCGTCATAGATTTCCGCAAAGACATCATGTGTCCGGCTTGCGATCCCCAAAATCCCACACATACACGGGCTCCAATTTCTATGACTTGCTTAGGATGGCGTTCAGGTCGGATCGGGTGCGGACGGGTATCTGAATGGTGTGTTTTGGTCCGTTTGCACGGGACTGAGGCACAAGCACGAAAGCGGCTAGCGCATAAGAAAACAGATACAGCAAGGTCGGCAGCTCCGATTCCATGTCGGTATGGCCTCCACATAATGCCAAACGATGCGTGTGTCATCAAAGGATCACATTCGCGATTTGACGCAGGTGCGAATTGTACACGCCGCGGGTTTAGGATGACAAATGTACAGACCTATGCTGTCATATCATTGCGAAGGTTTTTTGCATGCAGTCCGGCAATACCTGGTGGAGCAGACGCCATGTGGCAACACAAGCAAAACACACCGAAGGACAAACCTGTCAAGCGGCGTTGCCACCGATGTCGTGGGGCAGGGCGCGCACCCTGCGAGATCTGCAAGGGAACCGGTGAAGTGATCAAGAGCCGAGACCAGTATGGCAAGCCGATCTCAAGCCGATGTGACGGATGCTTTGGCCTGAAGACCATCCGTTGCAATATTTGTGGTGGCGAAGGGTTTATCTGATTTTTCCGAACCAAACGCAAAAAAGCCCGGCTGAAACCGGGCTTATCTTTGGAATTTGGTTTGATTAACCCTCAGAGGCGTTGTCGGCGGTGCAGCTTGCGACCAGCTCTTCGTACTGGGCGGTAACCCAACCCAACGCCGCCTCGGGATTTTGTTCTTCGATCTGTCCGCTGAACTGTTCGAACACTTTGGCAGAGCGGCTTTCATCAACCATGGTATAAGACTGGCCGGTCATCACCGTGTCGTAGACAAAGAACGCGATGGCAACCAACAGGATGCCGCGGGCGATGCCGAAGAAGAAGCCAAGCGCCTGATCCAGCCCGCCAAGCGCGGAACGCTGCACCAAAGACGAAAAGAGCGGTGTGAAGATGCTGACCACGATCAGCGCAATGGCGAAGACGGCGGCAAAGCCGGTAATGACCGAAAGCTCGCAGCTATCACGCAGGAATTCTCCAACCACCGGGACCTCTTTGACCAGTGGTACGGCCTGCGGTGCGAAGATGAATGCTAGAACTGCCGCGGCGACCCAGCCTGCGATGGCCAAAACCTCGCGCATGAAACCGCGCGAATAGGCCAGCAAGCCCGACAGCACGATGATCAGGGCCACAACCCCGTCAATTATTGTAAAACCTTCCATGGCCCTCGCCTGTTCGTTTTCTGCCCCTCAAGGCGCGACTTTACCCTGCTCCGAAGGTTTCGCCAACAAACCCCACCAAATCAGAGGGTCGGGTGAGTGTCAGACCTGCCACAGTGCCAGTTTTGCCACCTGCCGGAGCAATTGCCGCTGTGAAACCAAGTTTTTGCGCTTCTTTCAACCTGTTTTCGGTCTGCGGGGCTGGTCTAAGTGCCCCGGATAGCGAGATTTCTCCGAAAACGACCGTATCGGCAGGCAGGGCGGTGTCTTCACGAGCGCTGAGCAGTGCAGCAGCAACGGCGAGGTCGGCAGCAGGTTCGCTGACTTTCAGCCCTCCGGCGACGTTCAGGTAGACATCGAGCCCGGCAAAGGGGATGCCGCAGCGGGCTTCGAGTACTGCAAGGATCATGGCGAGCCGCCCGCTATCCCATCCCACAACCGTGCGGCGGGGCTGGGAATGGGGGGACGGCGCCACCAGTGCTTGCAATTCGACCAGCACGGGGCGGGTGCCTTCGATACCTGCGAATACGGCGGAACCTGGGCTGGGCTTACCGCGTTCCGATAGGAACAGGGCCGAAGGGTTGGTGACTTGCGCCAGCCCTTTGCCGGTCATTTCGAAGACGCCGATCTCATCCGCTGGGCCAAAGCGGTTCTTAACGGCGCGCAGGATGCGGAACTGGTGCCCGCGTTCGCCTTCGAAGTAAAGCACGGTGTCGACCATATGTTCGACTACACGGGGGCCAGCGATCTGGCCTTCTTTGGTGACGTGGCCAACCATGATGATCGATACGCCGTGGCGTTTTGCAAATGTCGTCAGCTCGTGCGCTGCGGCGCGCACCTGCGACACCGAGCCCGGCGCGCTGTCGACATTGTCGGCCCACATCGTCTGGATCGAGTCGATGATGGCGAGGCCGGGTTTTTCTGCCTCTAGCGTCGTGAGGATGTCCCGAAGGTTGGTTTCAGCGGCCAATTGCACCGGCGACTCTTCCAGACCTAACCGGCGCGCGCGCATCCTAACCTGTGCGCTAGCCTCCTCGCCCGAGACGTAGATGGTTTTGACACCTTTGCGGGCAAAACGTGCTGCAGCTTGCAGTAAGAGGGTCGATTTGCCAATGCCGGGGTCACCGCCCACCAGCAGCGCCGATGCAGGGACAAGGCCGCCGCCGAGGACACGGTCCAATTCTTCAACACCGCAGAGGGTGCGGGGCGGGGGTGTTTCTTCGGTCGAGAGGTCGGTGAGCGCGATTGACTGGCCGCGTTTGCCGCCGAGGGATTTCTTGGCTGGTCCAGCCGAGAGCGGGGCTTCCTGAACGATGGTGTTCCACTCGCCGCAGCCGTCGCAGCGGCCTGACCATCGTGTATGTGAGGCACCGCAGGCGGAGCAGGTGAAGGATTGTGTCTTTGCCATGTCGCCCTTGGTGCCCGAGGAAGGGCGGTTCTTCAAGCCCTTGCGGGCTTTCCTCACCGCCGGTGGCGCGCCACGTCCTCAGGCCCTTCGGGCCATCGTCCGCTGCGGGCGCTAGACGCGCCTATTCCGCAGCACGCGGCGGGGTCATCGCAACCACGCTGCCTGGTGTTTGATCGTCCGTGGGGGATTGCAATTGCGCCGACAGTTCCGGAAGCAGATCGAACAGCTCATCCCTGAGGCGCGCGAGTTGCGATTTGGCGATGGATTCCTCGATCTCGATGTCTCGGGTCCATTGGCGCAGCTCGTGCTGGATGATTTGGGCTTCCTCGATGCGCTGCTGGAATTGTTCGACCTCTTCCTGACGTTGCCGCAGGAAGGCGCGGGCGCGTTCGACCTTTGTGTCCCCATAGGTCTCGGCCAGTTCCTGGCTGATCTGGCTCATCTGAGCAGCCAGTTCCAGCACCTGCGGTTCGAGCCCCTGCAAATCGGGGTGATCGCGCAGGAAGGCCATGCGCTCTTTCACCGCGTCGAATTCGGAGGCCAGCGCAAAGGCGCCGCTGCGGTCGGCGGCATGGGCGACCTGATAGGCCCCGGCCACGTCCTGCATATTCATTGTGAACTTACGATGGGTGTTTTCAAGCGCCATCATGCGGGCGTTCGATGGCAGATAGAAGACCAGCATCAGGATCAGGGCGGTTAATCCGATCTGGATATAGATGCCTGCGTCAATTGTTGCACCGTTGCTGAGACCGGCCTGCAACGAGAGCCAGGGCAGGATGCCAATCGCGGATAAAATGGTGGTCGTCACCGCGAACAATGCTGCGGCGCAGATCAGGAAAAAAGTGAGCCTTAATAAGGTATTCTGAAATTGCAATGTTATTGTGTGGAGGGCGGCCATGATCGTCGTTCTCCTTCTTCAACCGGTACAAAAACCGGGCCGAAGCGGAAGGTTAGACAGACGCGAAGTGATCCGCTACGGACCCGAAAACTACAAAATTTACTGCTCGAAATATTAAGATGATACTCAGAAATCTGTTTTCAATCAATTAGGTCTGAGGTTTTCGTGATCCAAATGTCATCTCTGTAATATGGCCCAGTGCAAGTGAGGCCAGAATGCAGCCGGTGAACAGGTAGAGACCCCATGCGGTTTCGATGGTGGCGTATGAGATGCCTTTGGCCAGCGTGATGTAGAGCGCGATGAGGAAGATATCGGCCATCGCCAGCTTGCCGAGGATGTTGAGCGCGGGCTGGACGCGCGGGTCCAGCAGGTTCCATTGGATCAGCGCGGTGCCGATGGTTTTGACGTAGGGCGCGAAGAGGGCGAAGACGGTAACGATCAACGCGAGGAAGATGTCGGACTTCCACAAGGACTGGAGCCCGGTGATGACGCTGATTTCACTGAGGCCGAAGATCGGGAGCAGACCGGCGCGCATCAGCGGGGCGAACCACGCGATGGGGTAGAGGATCAGGAGGGATAGGGTGGCGAGGCGGAGGATCATGAACAAGAATTTTGATAAGGCAGTTGAATACTTAATGAGTGGAGGTATCTGCGGCAAGTTCTGAGTTGCGGTCGCTTGAGTTGAGTGTAAGTTTAAGTAAGTCCTAAATTAATCAGCTTTAGATTGCAGTGCCTGACCCAATAATAAAGATCGTAAATGGCCCATCCGCATTTAGTAAAGGAACCGTTGCTGCGGGAACTGACGGCTTAAATGCTGTCTTTTCAGCTGCGAGTGCGGCAGCAGACAGGTTGCCGTTTGACCGAGAGCAGCTCTTTGGTGTTTTGCATTTCCGACTTTACGAAACGGATCGCGCACGAAGAAGAGCGGTATGGTTTGGTGGCCGTCTATTCAACAGGTTTTCTGGTGAAGATCCCGGCTACATCCCGGTTTCCGGAACACATCTTCGCCAAGTGTTTGATGCAATACGCATTCTAACCCCCGACTTTGTGATAAGCGCAGGGCAATATCTATTGCGCTATGACTACGCTAAGCGCGCGTATGATCAGTTAAAGCAGGAACGTGAGGCGGAGAGAGCTTAACGCACCGCCTCAATCGGCCCCTCGGCACTCCCGCTGATGAACTGCTCCACATAGGGATCACCTGAGGCGTCCATCTGGCTGACCGGGCCAGTCCACTGGATCACGCCTCCGTGCAGCATGGCTACGTTGTCGGCAATGGCACGGACGGAGCTCATGTCGTGGGTGATTGTCATCGCGGTGGCGCCCATCTCGGTCACGATTTCTCGGATCAGGTCGTTGATGACGCCGGACATGATGGGGTCGAGGCCGGTGGTGGGCTCGTCGAAGAAAATGATCTCGGGTTCGGCGGCGATGGCGCGGGCGAGGCCGACGCGTTTTTGCATGCCGCCTGACAACTCCGCCGGGAACCGGTCAGCGACGTTGGATTTCAGGCCCACACGGCGCAGTTTCTCGATGGCGATCTCGCGCGCCTCATCGACTGGGCGTTTCAGCGAGCCGCGCAGCAGGCGGAAGGCGACGTTTTGCCAGACGGGCAGCGAGTCGAACAGCGCCGCGCCCTGAAACAGCATTCCAAAGCGGGCCAGAAACGCATCGCGGTCGCCTTTGGCGGCGTCTTTGCCGTCGACATAGATCATGCCGCTGTCGGGCTTGATCAGGCCGAGGATGCATTTCAGCGCCACGGATTTGCCCGTACCCGAACCACCGATGATGACCATCGAGGTGCCCTGTGGGATATCAAGGTTCATGCCTTGCAAGACGTGGTTGTCGTCAAAGGCCTTATGTACGTTCTCCATTCGGATCATAGCGAGAAGAACACCCCTGTAAGAACGAAATTGGCGGCGAGGATCAGCACAGCAGCAGCCTCGACCGAGCCCTTGGTGGCGCGGCCCACGCCCTGCGCGCCGCGGCTTGAGGACATGCCGTAATAGCAACCCATAATGGCGGCGATCACGCCGAATGCAGCACCTTTGACCAGTGACGAAACGATATCCCGCGCTTCAAGGAAATCGACGGTGTTTTTCAGATAGGCTGCCGGGTTGAAGCCCAGATTTTGCGTCGCGACAGTGTAGCCGCCTGCGATGCCGATGATATCTCCGACCCCGACCAGCGCTGGAACTGTGATCAAGGCGGCCAGCACGCGTGGGGCGGTGAGGTATTTCATCGGATGGGTGGACAATGTGACCAGAGCGTCGATCTGCTCGGTCACTTTCATCGTCGCAATCTCGGCGGCGATCGAAGACGTCACGCGGGCGGCGATCATCAGGCCGACCAGCACCGGGCCAAGCTCTCGCACCATGCCTATGGCGACGATCTGGGGCACAACGGCTTCGGCGTTGAAACGCGCGCCGCCTGCGTAGATCTGCAGCGCCAACGCGCCGCCGGTGAAGATGGCGGTCAGGCCGACCACGGGCAGGGACAACCAGCCGATATTCAGCAGGGCGATGCCGAACTCGCGCGGATAAAACGGTGGTCGAAAAATGTGCGAAACCGCGTCGAGCGCGAACAGCGCGACGCGGCCAAACGCGGCGAGCATGGTCAGGATAGAACGCCCCAGCTCACCCAGCAATGAAACGGGATTCATTCCACGTAGCCCCGCGAAAAGCGACTGCCGAGCGAGGTCAGAATTTCATAGCCGATGGTGCCAGCGGCTTCGGCCAGATCATCGACGGTTTGGTGCCCGTTCAGGATACGCAGGCGATCAGGTTTATACGGCAAGTCAGTCACATCCACGGTGATCAGGTCCATCGAGATACGTCCTACCACCGGGCAGGGCTGATCACCAGCGAATGTATCGATGCCGCCCCCAATGGCGCGATGCAGCCCATCGGCATAACCGGCCGCAACGGTCGCAATCTTCGACGGGCGGCGCGCGCTCCAGCTGTTGCCGTAGCCGACGGTCTCGCCCACGGCGACGTCGCGCACTTGAATCACCGGCATATCGACGGTGACGACCGGCTTGGCCCCGGCAAAGGGCATCCCGCCGTACAGGCCAATCCCTGGGCGGCAAAAGTCAAAGTGGAATTCCGGCCCCATCAGAGTACCACCCGTCGCCGCAAGCGAGCGAGGCGCATCGACGCCATCGGTCATCTGTTTGAACGTGTTCAACTGTTGGCGGTTCATAGGGTGTTCAGGCTCATCCCCGCAGGCCAAATGCGACATCACGACCAGCGGGTCCAGGGCAAGAGCTTCGTGCCGCAGTTCGGCCCAGTCCGCAGGCTCAAGCCCAAGGCGATTCATACCGCTGTCGAGCTGGATACCAAAGCCATGATCGGGCAGGGCCTGACGATGACGCTTGAATTGTTCGGGCGAGTTGATCAACGGCGTCAGATCATGCTGGCGCAGCAGATCCGTGTCACCCTCCATATGTCCGGAAAACACCGCAACCAGCGGGCCGGGGCCCACAGCCTCACGCACGGCCACGCCTTCCTCGGCGACGGCGACGAAGAATTTTGCAACGCCTTCCTCAGCCAGCGCAGAGGCGACCGGACCGGCACCTAACCCGTAAGCGTCAGCTTTGACCACTGCGCCGGTTTCAACCTGGGTCTTTGCGTCAAGCGCCTGCCAGTTCTGGGCGAGCGCGTGCAGATTTATCGTCAGATGTGCGGTACTCATAAACGCCGTTCATCACATAGGATTGGCCCAGGTCAAGGGGGAGCACCTTAATTCTTGGCGGGTTTATGCGCCTCATAGGCCGCTTCCAGCTCGGAACGCAGGAAATCCGCAAATAATAAGGGGCTAAACTGAGGTTGGCCGGTCCCGGGTAGGGGTTCGATGATTGTACTGACATGAGGATCAAAGAAGAACGGAACGCTATATCGTTCACGGCCAGAATGGTTGATGACCCGATGCGGCGTCGAAAGCAGGCGGCCGTTCGACATCCGGTGCAGCATATCCCCGACATTGACGACAAAGGCGTCGGGACGGGACGGAACGTCAACCCAATGCCCTGACGGTGTTTTGACCTGCAAGCCGCCCACCTGATCTTGAGCAAGCAGCGTTAGGCATCCGAAATCAGTGTGCGGGGCCGAGCCGAACAGATCATCGGGGCTGGTCTTTGCTTGCGGAGGATAGTGAAGCAGACGCAGCCAGAATGTAGGCTCATCAAACGCGGAAAGGACCGAGAAATCCTGCGCCTCGCAAGCGATCAGCGCGATATGCATCAATCTGCGTCCAAGGGCCGACATAGCCTTAACGTAGGTTTCCAGGGTGTCGCGAAAATCCGGTAGATCAGGCCATCGGTTTGGACCCGAGAGGTAGATATCGGGATCAACGCCGGCATCCTCGCGCATCATCATGAAGCTGGCGGATTGGTTGGGTTTTTTTACATCGGCCAGTGTTGAGTTCACATCTGTCGATGTGTTGATGGCGATGTATCCGCGATGCGTGTGGTCGACTGCGATTGCCAGCTTTTGATCCAGCGGCAGCGCGTGAAACTGTTTTGAGGCTTCGAACACATCGCGCATCAGCTGCGGGTCTATTCCGTGATCTTCGATATAGCCGAAACCAGTCGTGCCGTAGGCCGAACGAAACTCGGCCGCGATTTCCTCATCAGGGCGTGCACCCAGACGAATAACGGGGATCTCTGTGAACTCAGTCATGTCTCTCTCGCTTATATTGGGAAGATTGCAGGGGCAAAAATGCCCCCGGTCTATCCCGCAAAGCGTTTGCGGCGATGCCCGAAATGACGCGCCAGAATCACGCGCCGGGGTAGGGGATTGAGACAAGCTTGCATGGCCCGATCCGTACACATCGGACCGGGCTGGTCAAGGGATCAATAGCCCTCGATTTGGCTATCCTGTTGCCAGGGTTTGACCAGATTGCCGAAGCGGGTGAACTGAGCCTCGAACGACAGCTCTACCGTGCCGATGGGGCCGTGGCGCTGCTTGCCGACGATGACCTCGGCCTTGCCATGCAGGCGCTCCATGGCCTGCTTCCATTCTTCCATCTTTTCCAGCTCGTGATCGCCGGGTTTTTCGCGTTCCTTATAGTATTCCTCGCGGAACACGAACATCACAACGTCGGCATCCTGTTCGATCGAGCCCGATTCCCGCAGGTCAGACAGCTGCGGGCGTTTGTCGTCACGGCTTTCTACCTGTCGGCTGAGCTGTGACAGTGCGATGACCGGGATATTGAGTTCCTTGGCGATGGCTTTCATGCCCATCGAAATCTCGGCGATTTCGTTGACCCGGTTGTCGGCCATTCCGCGGCAGAGCTGAAGGTAGTCGATCACCAGCAAATCCAGCCCGTGCGTCCGCTTCAGCCGCCGTGCACGGGCAGCGAGTTGCGAGATTGGCAGGGCGGGGGTGTCATCAATGAACAGCGGGCAGGCTTCCAGTTCTTTCGCGGCGTCCACGAAGCGGCGGAACTCGGCCTCGGTCATGTCGCCCTGGCGGATTTTGTGACTGGAGATCTCGGAAGCCTCGGCCAGAACCCGGCCCGCAAGCTGTTCGGCGCTCATTTCGAGTGAAAAGAACCCAACCACACCGCCGTCGATCGCACCTTCAGAGCCGTCCGGCTTGGTGCCGCGCTTGTAGGCCTTGGCCACGTTAAATGCGACGTTTGTTGCCAGCGATGTCTTACCCATCGACGGACGCCCGGCCAAAATGATCAGGTCGGACGGGTGCAGGCCACCCAATTGCTTGTCGAGATCGGCCAGACCGGTGGAAATCCCCGCCATGCCGCCACCGCGTTGGTACGCCTCGTTGGTGACGTTGACGGCTTCTGTGACCGCCTTGAGGAAGGATTGAAAACCCTGTTCGGTCTGGCCCTGCTCGGATAACTGATAAAGTTGTTGCTCGGCCTCGACGATTTGCTCTTTGGGCTCGCTGCTGACATCGACCCTCGCAGCCTTGTCTGAAATGTCCCGGCCCAGCCGGATCAGCTCGCGCCGAATGGCGAGGTCGTAGATCATCTGGGCGTAGTCATGCACCGCAAAGGCACTGATTGAGGCACCGGCAAGCTTGACCAGATAGGCCGGACCACCCAGTTCCTTCAGGCCCTCATCCTCGGCCATGAAAGACTTCAGCGTGACGGGTGAAGCCAGCGCATTTTTAGCGATACGGGTCGACGCGACTTCGTAGATGCGCGCATGAACCGGATCATAGAAATGCTCGGCCCCAATAATCGATGCGACCCGATCATACAGATCGTTATTCGTCAGAATCGCACCCAGAAGCTGCTGCTCGGCCTCGATGGAGTGCGGCATTGTTTCTGGGTTCTGAATCTGTGCGGCGGCCTGCTCGATACTGCTGATCTCGTTCATTGCTGTTCTCTTTGTCCCCTGGACAGAGGCCATAGCGCGGCCCTGTGAGTCGGCGCAAATTGTATGTTTTCTGGGGATATGCTGTGCATATCTCTCTGCCCCATCATATTGAAGGATGAGGCAGGGTTGCGTCAACATCTTGTGGATGAAGCGATCGACGCAGCGGTCAGTGTTTCCATTCTGAAAACAGTTTGCGCAACGTCAGCTTTTATGTGCGTCCTGCCAACCGCGCGGGTCGTTCAGGAAGGCCTCGACGCCATCAAGCGTCTCTTCGTCAAAGGCCTTTTGCGCTTTGGCTTCCGCCAAAACATCCCACCAAGTACAAAGCGAGTGCAATTTTACGCCGTGATCACCCAGCGTTTTCTCGGTTTCGGGGAAAATACCATAATAGAAGATCACAGCCGTATGCCCACAGGTCGCACCGGTTTCGCGGATCGCGTCGACAAAGGACAGTTTTGAGCCTCCATCGGTGGTCAGGTCTTCAACCAGCAGTACCCGCTCACCCTCGCTCATCGCGCCTTCGATGCGGGCGTTCCGGCCGTAGCCTTTGGGTTTCTTCCGCACGTAGGTCATTGGCAGTGACATGCGCTCGGCCACCATTGCAGCGAAGGGAATACCTGCTGTCTCGCCACCGGCGATATTGTCAAACGCTTCGAACCCCGCGTCGCGCATCACGGTAACCGTCAGGAAGTCCATCAGGGTCGAGCGGATGCGCGGGTACGAGATCAGCTTGCGGCAATCGATATAGGTCGGGCTTGGTAGACCGCTGGCCAGCGTGAAAGGTTCGCGGGAATTAAAGTGTACGGCCTTGATCTCCAGCAGCATCCGCGCGGTCAGGCGGGCGATTTCGGTGCTGTCGGGGAAGGAACTGGGGATCATGGCGCAAACCTCTGGGCTGAAAGGGTGTCGCAGGCTGATAGCCTGACCCCCGGCCCAGAGTCGAGAGGGCACGCTAAAAGAAAAGCGGACCCCCAAGAGGTCCGCTTGATGCCCTTGCGGGCAGAGCAGCCAAGGTGGGCTTGACTGCTCATTTCTCAGGCTCGCTTTCCGCAATCGGCAAGACTGTGCCTTCAATCTCGGTTTCGACGTGTATGCGAGGCGAGGTAAGAAGCGCAACCACCATTGCCGTCACAAATGTGTAGGCTGCCGCGCAGTAACTGTATTCAGCGCCCAGTATTCGAATTGATGCGATGAAGGGTGCAGGTTTTCTTAGGTCCGAGCCAGATCAGCAAGAGCGTCGCTCAAAAGGGTCAAAGCGTGGTCCCGCGCAGCGCGACGTACGTTATCCCGTCCCTGCGCTCCGAATTCCACGGTCTCGGTTCGGGTCGGTTGACCCTGTGCAGCGAGGCCAAAGCATACGCGGCCTTCGGGTTTGTGTTCGGACCCGCCGGGGCCCGCGATGCCGGTGATCGAGACCGCCAACTGTGCCCGCGAATTCTGCAGGGCGCCATTGGCCATTTCCCGGGCGACTTCTTCTGAAACTGCTCCATATGTCTCAAGCGTATCGGCGCGCACGCCCAGCATCTCTTGCTTTGCGGTGTTGGTGTAGGTGACAAAGCCGCGCTCAACCACGGCAGAGCTGCCAGGGATGTCAGTCAGTGCAGCGGCGACCATACCGCCGGTACAGCTTTCAGCAGTGGTGATCATCATGCCCTGCGCCTTGGCGCGATCCAGCAGGTCGACAACGATCATTGACCCATGACTCCATGTGAGATACCGGCGAGGACGACCACACCGATGGCCGCAAAGACGCCAGCGATCACATCATCCAGCATGACACCCATCGGATCTCCACGCCGGTCGGCCCAGCCAATGGGACCGGGTTTGGTAATGTCGAAGAGGCGGAACAAGAGAAAACCCGCGATCCAGCCGGGCCAGAGCGCTGTGATGTCGATCCCATGCGCCCAAGACGGGTAGGAAATCGCCCATATCGCGATGAACTGGCCCGCGACTTCATCAATGACAATTTCGGACGGGTCGTGGTCATCTTGTCCAGCTGTCATCACTTGCGTAGCCCACAGGCCCCCGAAGAAAACCGCGAGTGTTGAGATGACCAGCAAGGGGAAGCCACCCAGCGTATGCAGAACCCATGCCAGCGGCAAAGCAGCCAGCGATCCCCAGGTGCCGGGGGCAGGGCGGAGGTAACCGACGCCGCAGACGGTTCCGATTAGACGAGCCGCTGTCATGACTTCACCAGACAGGCAGTTGCGAGCGAGGCAATGCCTTCGCTGCGACCGGTAAAGCCCAGCCGTTCGGATGTGGTGGCCTTGACCGAGACCTGATCGGTGCGCAAGCCCATGATCCGTGCCATTTCGGCACGCATGGTATCGGCATGAGGGCCGATCTTGGGAAATTCGCAGACCAGTGTGCAGTCGACATTCGAGATCTCATAGCCCAACTGCCCAGCCAATTCGACTGCGTGGCGCAGGAAAATTTCACTCGCTGCACCTTTCCACTGCGGATCGGAGGGCGGAAAATGCTGTCCGATATCACCCCGCGCCAGGGCGCCATAGATCGCGTCGGTGACCGCGTGCATCCCCACATCTGCATCGGAGTGACCTTGGAGCCCACGATTGTGCGGCACCTTCACCCCGCAGAGGATCACGTGATCTCCGTCACCAAAGCGGTGCACGTCGTAGCCGTTGCCCAGCCTTACATCCATATTCATACCCATTGTACGTTCGGCCCGGGCGAAATCCTCGGGCCGTGTGATTTTCAGGTTATCCGCATCGCCCGGAATAATCGCGACTTCGATTCCCGCAGCGCGCGCGACTTCTACATCATCCGCTGCACCTCCGGGATGGGCTGAATGGGCGGCGGTGATTGTGACATAATGAAATCCCTGCGGTGTCTGCGCAGCGTAAAGGCCGGATCGATCCTGCGTTCCTGTCACCATCGAACCGTCGCCTGTCCAGAGCGCATCCGTGACGACCAAGCCTGGAGCAGCTGCCGCATGCGTGTCGAGTGCTTTCAGAACATCGCCGATTATCCGAGCGCTGACGCAGGGTCGGGCAACATCATGTATCAAAACCTTTTCAACGCTGTACGCTTCCAAAGCCTGCAACCCGTTGCGCACTGATCCGGCGCGGTCTGCACCGCCGGGTGCAAGGATCAGGTTTGTCGCGCTGAATTCTTCCCAAACGGCTGTGTCCTCTTCGGCCAGCACCAAAACGACGTGATCAACCAACCCTTCGAAGCGGTCAATCGCCCAATCGGCCACGCGCCGCCCAGCCAAGGCACGCCACTGTTTGGGCACTCCGCCTCCGGCGCGCTGGCCGCGCCCGGCGGCGACGATGATGGCGGCTGTGGTCATCTGAAAGGTCTCCTGATTGGGGCATTGTTTAGGGGTCGGTGAATGCAGAGGCAATCACCCGCGTCAATTTGCTTAAAAAATAAGCATATGATGATTTTGCGGGCTTGAATGCTCCCGTTTTATTGTTCATATGCCGCAATTTCGATATCAAATGCGCAACTGCTCAAGGATTAAGCACATTGGCCCTGCGTCTTGCTGAAAAGGATCTGACCCCTCCGGTGCTGTTGGCGCCAATGGCCGGAATCACCGACCGGCCTTTTAGGGACCTTGTGATGCGCTTCGGCGCGGGCATGGTGGTCAGCGAAATGGTCGCCAGCCAAGAGATGGTGCAGGCCAAACCAGGCGTACGTGAACGGGCCGAGCTGTCGGCGGATGTGGAAAACACCGCAGTGCAATTGGCCGGACGCGAGGCGCATTGGATGGCCGAGGCCGCCCGGCAAGTCGCTGACCGGGGCGCGCGCGTGATCGATATCAATATGGGTTGCCCAGCAAAGAAGGTAACCAACGGCTATTCCGGTTCGGCTTTGTTGAAAACTCCGGACCATGCACTGACGCTAATCGAGGCCGTTGTGGGTGCAGTTGATTTGCCTGTTACGCTGAAAACGAGGCTAGGCTGGGATGACAATCTGCTGAACGCGCCGGATGTGGCGCGGCGTGCGCAGGACGCAGGCATCCGGATGGTGACCATCCATGGGCGTACGCGCTGTCAATTCTATAAAGGCCGGGCAGATTGGCGGGCGATCCGGGCGGTGAAAGAAGCCGTCTCGATCCCTGTCATCGCAAACGGTGACATCGTCGATACCGAGGCCGCGCAAATCGCGCTGAATCAGTCCGGGGCCGATGGCGTCATGATAGGTCGGGGGGCGCAGGGCAAGCCCTGGCTGCTGGCGCAGATTTGCCATGATCTCTATGGCGCTGCTTCTCCAACCATTCCCACGGGCACTGAACTGATCGAGATGGTGCGTGGCCACTATCTGGCGATGCTGGAGTTCTACGGTACCGATCTGGGCCTGCGTGTCGCACGCAAACATCTCGGTTGGTACATGGATGAGGCCGGAACACCCGCCACCTTGCGGCGGGCTGTCCTGACATCCCGCGACTCCGATGAGGTGTTACGGCTTTTGGCAGATGCGCTTAGTGGCACGGCGGAGGCAGCAGCATGACCTCTGACCAGAGCATCTGGACCTCGCTTCCGGTTCCGGCGTTCATTATCGATGCCGAAGATCGGATATCGGACGTCAACTCCTCGGGTGAGGGGTTTCTGAACGCCTCCCGCAAGGCAGTGATTGGACACCCGGTCTGGGATCAACTCGCGGTTGACGCGCCGTTGGAAGAGGCGTTTCTGCGCGCGCGTCAACAAGGTACACCGCTGTTCGTGAACGATGTGGACGTTGGGTCGGGAAATCGCGCGCCGCTACAATGTGCGCTGCAAATCGCGCCGCTGATGGGGCATCCCGGTTCAATGATCATGATCATCTCGCCGCGCGAACTGGCCGGTCGGATGACCCGTGGCAACACTGTGAAATCGGCAGCGCAGTCTGCGATTGGCATGGCCGAGATGCTGGCGCATGAGATCAAGAACCCTTTGGCAGGGATCACCGGTGCGGCGCAATTGCTCAGCATGAATATTTCGCAGCAAGATCTTGAGCTCACTGACCTTATCGTTGAGGAAAGCCGCCGCATTGTGAAGTTGTTGGAGCAAGTAGAACAGTTCGGCAACCTGTCTCAACCCGATTTCAAACCGGTCAATATCCACGATGTACTGGATCGCGCGCGCCGGTCAGCGCTGTTGGGTTTTGGCGCGCATATGACGATTATCGAGGATTACGACCCCTCGCTGCCCTTGGCCTACGGGGACCCGGATCAGTTCCTGCAGGTGGTTCTGAACTTGCTCAAAAACGCTTCGGAAGCTGCTGATGGCAACGGTACAATCCGGCTGCGTACCTATTTTGAGCATTCATTCCGACTGCGGCGCAGTGACGGTTCGGGTCATTCGCTGCCTCTGCAGATCGAGATTATTGATGATGGGCCGGGCCTGCCGGAAAATATTCGCAGTGATATTTTCGACCCCTTCGTGTCGGGCAAGGAGAACGGCACCGGGCTTGGGCTGGCGCTGGTCAGCAAGATCGTTTCCGACCACGACGGCTGGATTTCGGCTGAATCTGTGCCCGGTCGCACTAGTTTTCGACTGTCCCTGCGGCGTGCACCGAACGACGCGTATGAAAAGGAGAGCATCTGATGGATGGCACAGTTCTGGTTGCCGATGACGACCGCACGATCCGCACGGTTCTTACACAGGCCCTGACGCGGGCGGGGTGCAAGGTTCACGCGACATCTTCGCTGACCACGCTGATGCGCTGGGTGGCCGAAGGCAAGGGCGACGTTGTGATCTCGGACGTGGTAATGCCGGATGGAAACGGGTTGGAGATGCTGCCAAAGATCGCGCAGGACCGTCCCGGTTTGCCGGTCATCGTGATCTCGGCCCAGAACACCATCATGACAGCCATTCAGGCGGCTGAGGCGGAAGCTTACGATTATCTGCCAAAGCCTTTCGATTTGCCCGATCTGATGAAGCGCACCGCGAGGGCGCTGGATCAAAAGCAGCGGGTACAGGCTGAGCCGGTGATGGCCAGCGAAGACCGACCTGATGAACTGCCGCTTGTCGGGCGCACCCCGGTGATGCAGGCGCTTTATCGTCTGGTCGCTCGGGTGATGAACACGGATCTGTCTGTAATGATTTCTGGTGAAAGTGGGACGGGTAAATCTCTGATAGCACGCGCTATTCACGATTTCTCTGACCGAAGGACACTGCCCTTTGTCACCGTGACTGCTGCCGATCTGAGCGATTTGGAAGGCCCGGCACGGGTTATGGCGCGCGTACGTGGTGGTACGCTGCTGATCGATGAAATTGCCGATATTGATGATGAGATCCAGGCCCGTATCGTGCGCATGATGGACACGCCGGGCGATCACGTGCCGCGTTTCATGGCCACAAGTCAATCAGATCTGACCGACGCAATGGAAAGTGGTCGCGTACGACAAGATCTCTATTACCGTCTCTGCGGTGCGACGATCCACGTGCCTGCGTTGCGCGAACGGGTTGATGATATCACCTTGCTAACCGATCACTTTCTGGCGCGGGAGGAGCGGGAAAGTGGCGCGCAGCGTCGCCTCAGCCCCGAAGCGGTTGAGTTGGTGCGCCGGTATTCCTGGCCCGGCAATGTCCGACAGCTTGAAAATGCGATCCGGCGTCTTGGTCTAACCAGCCGTTCTGATGAAATCTCGCGCACCGAAGTTGAGATGGTGCTGGGTAGCCAGCCCGAGGCCGAACCAGTTCTGGGTGATGGCGAGCGTGAGAAGCTGTCATCTTCGGTTGGTCGTCACCTGCGCCGGTATTTTGATCTGCACGGAAACATCCTGCCGCCTCCCGGCCTCTATCAACGTATTCTACGCGAGGTCGAGGCACCGTTGATCGAAATCGCGCTGGATGCGACTGGTGGAAATCAGGCAAAATGTGCTGATCTCCTGGGGATTAACCGGAATACGCTGCGGAAAAAGATTACTGACCTCGATATTCAGGTGACACGCCGTCGCAAACTGATGTAATATCGCCACACAAACAGTGGCATTCGGGTTCTACCCCGGGAACGACCACGATATATGGCGGTAAGCCGCGCAAGCGGCACATCAGAATGAGGGCAGACGGTGGCAACCCGGGCACAGAACGGGCCGATCCTATCGATCAACCGGTGGCGCAAGTCCCGGAGGATGCGCAATTTCAGTACGTTGGGATTGGTTATGCTGGGCCCGGTTCTGGCGCTTGCAACCTATCTCGTCATTGGCCCTTTTGATCTTGGCGCTGCGGCACCGACACTGCGGCTGATTTTGTTGGCTGATCTGGTCTACGTGCTGGTCGTAGCTGCGCTGGTGTTGGGCCAATTGTTCAGTCTGATCGCCGCACGTCGCGCGAAATCTGCGGGCTCCCGTCTTCACCTGCGCCTGATCGGCGCTTTCACGCTGTTGGCTTTGGTGCCGACGGTCACCGTGGCGATTTTCGCCGGGCTGACGGTGAATATCGGCCTTGAAGGTTGGTTCTCGGACCGTGTGCGGCAGGTGGTTGGGTCGTCACTGACCGCGGCCGAAGCTTACGAACAGGAACACCGCGAGGGCCTGACGCAGGATGCGGTTGTTCTGGCGCGTTTCCTCGATAACGCGCGGTCGTTGGATTATTTTGTCTCAGACGCCGAATTGCGAGAGGTTCTGGCCCAGGGTCAGGCCCAGATACAACGCGGTTTGCGCGAGGCCTATGTGATCGATGGCAGCGCCGAAATCCGGTCGCGCGGTGATCGGTCCTACCTGTTCGACTACGAGGCACCAACCCCCGAAGAGATAATCGAGGCCAATGATCAGGGCGTGGCCATCATTGCCGATTGGGAGAACAGCGAATTCCGCGCGCTTGTTCCTTTGCATGCCTATCTTGACCGGTATCTATATGTCAGTCGCGAGGTTGATGGGCAGCTTCTGACCCTGCTTGATGAAACCAAAGAGACCGCACAGTTCTACAGCCAACTGGAAAGTGAGCGGGGCAGGGTCCTGTTCGAATTCGGCCTTCTGTATCTTGGTTTTGCGGTGATCCTGATTCTGGCCGCGATGTCGCTGGGCATGTGGTTCGCTGAACGTCTTTCTCGCCCTGTTGGACGGCTGACAACGGCGGCGCAGCGCGTTGGTGCTGGTGATCTGAGTGTTCAGGTCATCGAAGAGGCCAGCGACGACGAAATCGCGATGCTGGGCCGCTACTTCAACCAGATGACCCGTCAGTTGAAGGGGCAGCGCGACACGCTGTTGGAAAACACCCGCCATATCGAGCGTCGAAGGCGGCTGTTTGATTCAGTTCTAAGCTCGGTGACATCCGGTGTCGTTGGCGTTGATTCAGAGGGCTGTGTGACCTTCGTGAACCGATCCGCCGAACGTCTTCTGGGCTGGTCTGGTGGAGAGCAGAACCTGGCTATCGGCATCGCTGTTCCCGAATTTTTGCCTTTGTTCGAAGCCCTTAAGGACAGCGGGCAAGAGGCGGTCCAGGGGGAGATCAAGGTAACCCGCAAAGGCCGGTTGGAGAACTTACTGGTACGCATGGCGACACGGCGTGGCGAGGATGGAAGGCTGGAAGGCTACGTTGTAGCCTTTGATGACGTGACCGATCTGGTAAGCGCGCAGCGCATGGCGGCGTGGGGTGATGTGGCCCGTCGCATTGCGCATGAGATCAAGAATCCGCTGACACCGATCCAACTGAGCGCCGAGCGGATCAAACGCAAATTCTCGCGCAAGCTGGACGAGGACGATTGCGATAGCCTGGAATCGATGACCGACGTGATCGTGCGGCAGACCAATGATCTGAGGCGGATTGTTGACGAGTTCTCGAAATTCGCACGCATGCCCGAACCGGAACGGCGCGAAGAGAATATCGTGACGCTAGTGCGTGAGGCGGTTCTGTTGCAGCAGGCGGGTCAGCCCGATGTTCAGATCGATGCGGACTTACCTGAACAGCCCATTTTGGCGGACGTGGATTCGACCATGTTGAGCCAAGCGTTGACGAACCTGATCAAGAACGCGGGCGAGGCTATTGAAACGCTGAAAGAAAAAGGCGCACCGGACAATCTGAAACCTCAGATCAAAGTCGTAGTCTCCACTGACGATGCAGGAACGCAGATCACCATTGCGGACAATGGCATCGGTCTGCCCGAGGACAGGGCACGGCTGTTCGAACCTTATGTGACCACGCGTGACGAAGGCACAGGCCTTGGCCTGCCCATCGTAAAGAAGATCATCGAAGAACATGGCGGAGCGCTGACATTGGAAGACGCGCCCACATTCGACGGACAGGACCATTTCGGCGCAATGGCTGTCATTCGTCTACCCGGGGCCTCAGGCGGCCCGACAAATGCGCCGGAAAAACAGGCGATTAAAACAAACAAACTGAAAGCAGGCCAAAGATGAGCGACATTCTGATCGTAGATGACGAACGCGATATTCGCGAATTGGTGTCCGACATTCTGGAGGACGAAGGCTATTCCACCCGGTTGGCGGCAAACTCGGACGAGTGCATGTCGTCGATCAATGCTGAACCTCCGGGATTGTTAATCCTGGATATCTGGCTGAAAGACAGCCGTATGGACGGGATCGATATCCTGAAAGCTGTAAAACGGGACAACCCGGATGTGCCGGTGGTGATCATTTCGGGCCACGGTAATATCGAAATTGCGGTGGCCGCGATCAAACAGGGGGCATACGACTTTATCGAAAAGCCCTTTAATATTGACCAGTTGATGGTTGTGATCCGTCGCGCGATGGAAACCTCGCGCCTGCGTCGCGAGAATGCCTCGCTGAAACGGCAAGAGGTCAGCTGTTCAGACATGATTGGCAATTCTGCGTCGTTCCGAGCGATGCAGGGGCAGTTGGACAAGGTAACAAAGTCGAATGGCCGGGTTATGCTCAGCGGGCCGGCTGGGTCGGGCAAGGAAATTGCCGCGCGCTATATCCATGCCCATTCCAACCGGGCGAATGCCCCATTTGTGACGGTCAATTGTGCGGGGATTGAACCTGAGAGGGTTGAAGAGGTTCTGTTCGGACGAGAATCGTCTGAGCGCGGAATCGAGTCAGGCCTGCTTGAAGAGGCGCATGGCGGCGTTGTCTACTTCGACGAAGTCGCTGACATGCCGCTGGGGACGCAGTCCAAGATTCTTCGCGTGTTGGTTGATCAGCAATTCCAGCGTGTCGGTGGCACTGACAAGGTGCGGGTTGATCTGCGGGTCATCTCCTCGACCAACCGCGATCTGGAAGAAGAGATCGCCGCCGAACGATTCCGCGAAGAACTGTATCACCGGCTGAATGTGGTGCCGATTGCGGTTCCCTCGCTGGAGGAACGGCGAGAGGACATCCCGGTTCTGGCGCAACATTTCATCGAGATGTGCAACGATACACAGGGTCTGCCGATGCGCGAGCTGTCGGATGAGGCTATTGCTTTGCTACAAACGATGACATGGCCGGGCAATGTGCGTCAGCTGAAGAACCTGATCGAGCGGGTGCTGATCCTTGGTGACAGCAATGGCCCGATCGAGGCCCGCGAGTTGCCCAACGAAGAAGAGAAATCCGACGAGTCCGGGCGCGTGGTACTGTCTGGCGCACTGGCGACGCTGCCGCTGCGTGAGGCGCGCGAAGCGTTCGAGCGTGAATATTTGCTCACCCAGATCAATCGGTTTGGTGGCAACATAAGCCGCACGGCCAGTTTTGTCGGCATGGAGCGCAGCGCCTTGCATCGCAAGCTCAAGTCGCTGGGCGTCGTGACCTCGAACAAATCCGGTGCGCGGGTGGCTCAGATTGACGAGCCCGAACCAGCCGAGTGATTGCCGCGCCGAATACAAAGACCGCAGCCGTTTCCATCGGTTTTCCCGCCTTTGGTAAACGGTTGAAGCGGTTGCGGCGGTCGGTTGGACTTAAGCAATCCGCCCTCGCAGATCTGATTGAAGTCGACCAAACCACGATTTCCCGGTGGGAAAACGGGGGTCAAACGCCATCGCCGCATATTCAACAGTCCGTTTTTGCAGCGTTGGGGCCGGTTCGGGTGCAGGATTCTGCGCTGAAACGTCTGGTTGTTCATTCGGCAGAGTGCTTGCACCTTGTCGAAGAGGCCAGCCATATCTGCCTTGCTTATTCGGGCAGCCGGGCGCGGGATTGGAAGACCTCACAGCGCGCCTTGCTGGGCGTGTCGCTTTGGCAATTTGCAACGGATGAGATCCGACAAGCCGAAGCAGAACTGCAGAAAGATGGCTGGTGGGATTTGCATTCGCCTTCACCCAAAGCGTTTCTGACTTCCGAGGCTGTGCATGATCAAATCAGGATCAGCGCCGGGCAAATCGTGTGGGAGCGGTTGTATCTGGGTGATGGCACTCCGGTCCGTCTGGTCAGCGGGCGGCGCGAAGTCACCGCATAATTTATGCGTTCCGCTATCAGGTTAGGCGCGATAGACCGGCTGCATGAGTGACTCTTTTCGCACATTCTTGCAGGTCATGCTGATCTGGTTTGCTGGCCTCGGTGCGGCAACCCAATTTGCAAAGATTGCCGTACCATTTTCTGATGTGGGGCTGTTGTACCCGGACAACGCTGCCGTGATCGGCTGGTTGCTGTCCATTATCAGTCTAATGGGGGCTGCTTTGGGCGCGATATCCGGAGCGATCACAGCGCGTATTGGGCCAAATCGTCTATTGCTATCAGGGCTTGTGCTCGGCGGCGCGTTATCTTTGCTGCAAGCAAGCTTGCCGGTTTTTCAACTGATGCTGCTCAGCCGGGTGATCGAGGGGCTGTCCCATCTAGCGATTGTGGTAGCGGCACCGACGCTGATTGCTCAGATCACATCCGGTCGGGCGCAGTATAATTCCATGGTGCTGTGGAGTACATTCTTTGGCGTTGCATTTGCATTAAACGCTTGGGTTGGGCTGCCCATCGTCGATCGTTTCGGACTGCCCACATACTTTGCCATGCACGGGGGTCTGATGCTGCTGATCGCCGCGCTGATCGCGCTTAGCGATCTGAAAACCGACATGGGCCAGACGGAGGGTACCGGGTGGGGGCTCTCCGCCTTCCTTGATGTGCATATCAGGACCTACCGCTCACCCTTTATTTCGGCCCCGGCAATTGGCTGGTTCTTTTACACGCTGACATTTGTTTCTCTGTTAGCGATCCTGCCGGGTCGTTTACCCGAAGGGCAGGGTGCATCGATTGCAGCACTTATGCCCCTGGCAGGGATTGTACTGTCATGGCTGCTGGTGCCCTTGCTGTTGACCGTCCTGTCCTGCGTCAGCGTCGTCAATCTGGGCTTTGTGCTGGGGATCGCGACGATCATCGCATTGTTTCTGGGGGCGCCCCTTACGTTCGGATGTATCGCCTTGTTTGCCGTGCTCGGGCTTGTACAGGGCGGCAGCTTCGCCGCAGTGCCAGAGCTAAACGGTACCACCGAAGCCCAAGCTCTGAGTTATGGTGCGATGGCGCAGATGGGCAATGCCGGAAACCTGCTTGGAACCCCGGTATTGCTGGCGGTATTGCTGGGCGTCGATGAGGCTGGCATGTTTGTAGCCGTCGCCGCGTTCTATAGCATCGCGATCATAGCGCATCTGCTGCTGGCGCGGCGTCGCAAATCAGCCGGCTTGTCCCGGAGTGATGATCTGAAATGACCCGTCGTCAAATTTCACGAAACAGGACGCGCTGTTCAGCGGCGGGAGCGTCGTGGTGCGCGTGGGCGTGACCCGCGATTTGACACCCTGTTTGCAAGGCGGAAGGCTGACCGGGCGATAGCCCTTTTGGGCCATGCACTGCGCCTCGACCTTGTTTCTCAGCCCCTGGTTCACGTCGACGGTATAGACCCGCCCGGGCTCCCACCATCCGGGGTTGCGATAGCAGCGTCCTCGGCCATCGCAATAGGTGCGCCCGGGCCAATAGACTGGCGGGCTCTGCCGGACCTGATTGGCGACAGGGGCGTCCTTGAGCGCCTGCACCTGGCAGTTCGTGGTCTCGGTCTGCATCCGTGAGACGCTCTCACCTTCGCGATAATACAAAGAAAGCGGACCACAAGCGGACAGCGTCAGCAGGCAAATCAGGGCAGGCAGAATGGTTTTCATATGCTTACTTTGGCGTAGCTTAGGAGGCATGACAATTCAATTGACCGCTTTGGGGGCATCTGTCATTCAAAGATTTCAGGCAGAAAGGCCAAGAGCATGAAGGTCATCATATGCGGTGCCGGTCAAGTCGGCTGGCAGATTGCGCGTCACCTTTCGGGCGAACTGAACGATGTGACGGTGGTCGACAACAATCCCGATCTGGTACGTCGCGCGACCGAGACGCTGGACGTGCAGGGGATCGCCGGTTTCGCCAGTTATCCGGATGTGCTGGATCGGGCAGGGGCGCGGGATGCCGATATGATCATCGCCGCGACCCATTCGGATGAGGTGAATATGGTCACCTGCCAGATGGCGCATTCGGTTTTTTCGATCCAGCGCAAGATCGCGCGTTTGCGATCAAAATCCTATCTTGAGGCGATCCACTCCGATCTGTATCGTCGTGATCATCTGCCCATCGATGTCGTAATTAGCCCCGAGCGCGAGGTTGCCGCCGCAGCGATGCGCCGTCTTTCGGCACCTTCTGCTTTCGATACCGAGATATTCATGGATGGAAAGGCGCAACTGCTGGGCATTCGGGTCGAGGAAGACTGCCCAATCGTCAACACACCGCTGCGACAATTGACCGACCTGTTTTCCACGCTCAGCTCGATTGTGGTTGGTGTGCGCCGTGAAGGGACGCTGTTTGCGCCGGAATCCGAGGATCAGTTGTTTGTAGGCGACGAATGCTACGTCTTCACTAGCGTAAAAGACGTTGAACGTACGATGGAGGTGTTCGGCAAGGCTCAGCGTAAGCAAGATCGTGTGGTGATCGTCGGCGGCGGTAATGTCGGGTTGGAAGTGGCCCGCACACTGGAAGAGCGCGAAAGCCGGGTGCGTGCCAAGATTATCGAGCGTGACCGCAAATGCGCCGAAATCGCTGCCGAAGCATTGGAGCGTACGATTGTTCTGAACGGCGACGGCCTAGATTCATCTTTGCTGAGCGAAGCAGGGATTGAGCGCGCCGACGCGATGTTGGCGGTCACGGATGACGATCGCACCAACATGCTGGCCGCGGTACGCGCCAAGGGAGAGGGTTGTCCACTGGCCATCGCCCTGATCAACGACCCCAGCATGGTCGCTTTGATGGGACCGCTGGGGATTGACGCATATATCAACCCGCGCGCCACCACTGTCAGTTCGATCCTGCGTCACATTCGGCACGGGCGCGTGCGTCAGGTGTATTCCATTGGAGATGCCGAGGCCGAGGTAATCGAGGCCGAAGTGCTATCAACCTCGCCCATGGCTGGACAAAAACTGCGCGACATCGATTTCCCAGAAGGCGTTCTGGTCGGCGCAGTACGCAAAGGTGACGAGGTTCTGCGCCCGACCGGCAGCCTGCGCATCGACGAGAAAGACGTGGTGGCGATCTTTGCAATGGCCAAAGACGTGCCCGAGGTTGAGCGTCTGATGCAGGTTTCAATCGATTTCTTCTGATGTTGCAAGCACGCGGACAGCAACGGATCGGAGTATTGCGGCGATTGCCGCTGCTGCTGATGATCTGGGGTATCGTGTCGCTGGCAATGTGGATACCCGCAGTTTATGCGCTGGCGCTGGATGATCACGCCACCTCACGGTCATTCTTCTATTCCGGATTGCTGGGTGTTTTTGCGGTGTCGATCATAGCTCTGGCCATGTCGAACCGACGACCACGGCGGGGAACGCTTGGCCAATTGGCGGTTCTGCTGGCCGCCTTTACCGTACTGCCGATATTTCTTGCTATTCCGTTTCATGATGCGCTGGGGACAACCAGCTTCCTGAACGCCTATTTCGATATGGTCAGCGCGCTGACCACAACCGGCGCCGATCTGTTCCCCGATCCCGCACGCCTTTCGGCGCCGTTGCACTTATGGCGCGCGTTGGTCGGTTGGATGGGCGGATTGCTGATGTGGATCTCGGCGGCCGCGATTCTGGCGCCCTTGTCGTTGGGCGGTTTCGAAGTCACAGCCCGGGGGCAACCGGGGCGTCCCGTCTCGGGCGTGGCACAGAGCGAGAAGTCCGATCCACGCGGCCATCTGATCCGCGTGTCGCGCACATTGGCACCCGTCTATGCGGGTTTGACAGCTGTGATCTGGATCCTGCTGTTGATCGCAGGTGAGCAAGGGCTTACTGCCGTGAGCCACGCGATGTCAGTGATTGCGACTTCCGGCATATCACCCGTCGGTGGATTGGAAGGATCGACCGCAGGAATCACTGGCGAGGCGATCCTGTTCCTGTTCCTGTTCTTTGCCCTGTCGCGGCTGACCTTTTCGACCGATACAGCGACCTCAGGGTATTCGCGGCTGGACAAAGACCCAGAATTTCGGATTGGCATCTTCATCGTGCTGGCGGTCGCTGTGCTGCTGTTCATCCGGTTTTTGGCTGGAACGGCCGAACTGAACATTGCTGTCGAAGTGCGGCAAGCACTTGGCGTTTTTTGGGGGTTCATGTTTACGGCGATGTCGTTTCTGACCACGGCCGGATTTGAAAGCGCCAACTGGAACGACGCGCAGCAATTGTCGGGCTTGAGCACACCGGGCCTGATTCTGATGGGGCTAGCCCTGGTCGGAGGAGGCGTGGCGACGACTGCGGGTGGGGTAAAGCTGTTGCGGGTTTTTGCGCTCTATCTGAATGGCAAGCGCGAGATTGATCGACTGATCTATCCTTCTTCGGTCAGCGGAGAGGGTGGCGGCAACCGCCGCATTCAAAGCGACGGTGCCTTCATCGCCTGGATCTTCCTGATGATGTTCGCCCTGACGTTGGCCTTGTTCGATTTGTTGCTGGCCGTCATGGGCGTAGGTTTTGAACAGGCCATGCTGCTTAGCGTTGCTGCACTCAGCACCACGGGGCCGTTGATAGAATTGGCAACGGATGTGCCCATACGTCTGATTGATCTTTCCAGCGGGGCCAAGTTGACGGTCTGCGCGGCGATGGTGATCGGGCGGTTGGAAACTCTGGCGATCGTGGCACTGATTACGCCAACGCTGTGGCGCGATTGACCCTGCGTCAGGCACCTGGTGTTACTGCCTGATTTTTCATCTGGAATATCTGTGCGCGGCACTCCATACTCTGCCGGAGGGAGCGCGTTGGTCCGCAGCGCGTAGCAAGAACAATGGCGAGATAACAAAATATGGCTTCGGACAGACAGAATCTGCAGGACGCGTTCCTGAACAATGTACGGAAAGCAAAGGTCCCGGTCACAATATTCCTGATCAACGGTGTGAAATTGCAGGGTGTAATCACCTGGTTCGATAATTTCTGCGTGCTGCTGCGCCGCGACGGACAGTCGCAGTTGGTGTACAAGCATGCGATTTCGACCATCATGCCGTCACAGCCGATCAACCTTTATGAGGGCGAAGACGCCTCTTGATGGAACATGAGAGGGCGCGCACCCGGGCTTGGGTGCTGCATCCCGAAATCAAATCAGATGAACAGCGCCGTGTCCCCGAACCAGCGCTGGAAGAGGCGGTGGCACTAGCTGCCGCTTTGCCCGATCTGGATTTGGTCGGTTCCGAAATAGTGCGCCTACCGCGCGCGCAGGCTGGTTTTCTGTTCGGCAGCGGCAAGATCGAGGAACTGGCCGAACGCCTCCAAGACAATGAGATCGAGCTGGTTCTGATCGACGGGCCAGTAACTCCGGTTCAGCAGCGCAATCTGGAAAAAGCGTGGAAGGTCAAAATCCTCGACCGGACCAGTTTGATTCTGGAAATATTCAGCGACCGTGCGCGTACCCGTGAAGGTGTGCTGCAAGTTGAGATGGCCGCGCTTAGCTATCAGCGTACGCGACTGGTTCGGGCCTGGACCCACCTGGAACGTCAGCGCGGTGGCCTTGGGTTTGTGGGTGGTCCCGGTGAAACTCAGATCGAGGCCGACCGGCGTGCCATTGATGAACAACTGGTCCGCCTGCGCCGCCAATTGCAAAAAGTGGTGAAGACCCGCACCCTACACCGCGCAGCGCGCGCGAAGGTTCCATACCCGATTGTTGCACTTGTTGGCTATACAAACGCCGGGAAATCCACGCTGTTCAACAGCCTAACCGGGGCCGAGGTGATGGCAAAAGACATGCTGTTCGCCACGTTGGACCCAACCATGCGACGGGTTGAGCTGCCGGATGGCCCCGAGGTGATCCTGTCCGATACCGTGGGTTTCATCTCGAACCTGCCCACGGAACTGGTTGCGGCCTTCCGCGCCACGCTGGAAGAGGTTCTGGGGGCTGATCTGGTCGTGCATGTCCGCGATATCAGCCACGAAGAAACCGAAGCACAGGCACGGGATGTCGAGGCTATCCTGAACTCTCTGGGTGTCGAGGACAGTCGCCCCCGGTTGGAGGTTTGGAACAAGATCGATCTGCTGAGCCCGGAAGACCGCGAAGCCGCGCTTGCCCGGGCCGAGCGTGATCCGGCGATCTTTGCCATATCGGCCGTAACGGGCGAAGGTGTTGATCCGCTGCTGTCTGAAATCGCCACGATCCTGCAGGGCGCGCGGCATGAGACTATCCTGAAACTGGGCTTTGCCGATGGTGACAAACGCGCGTGGCTCTATCGTCAGGATGTGGTCAGGTCTGAAGATCAGACCGAAGAGGGGTTCGAGATCACGGTGCTCTGGACTGACAAGCAGGCGTCCCGCTTCGCGGCGTTCTAGGTACCGTCTATCTGGCGCTGGTAATCCTCTGCATCGAACCACCCAAGCGATGATAGCACCTTGTTGTCCTTTGAAAGCTCCCACTCTTCCCAGCCGCGTGTAACGACACGGTTGCCGGTCTCGGCGTGATGGCCTTCGAGGGTCCAGACAAAAATGGCATGCCCTCCGGCCCAACGCATCATATCGCAACGCACCTCAAGATCGGGGAATTCTGCATAGAACCCGCGGGCCATTTCGGCGATTTCGGCATGGCCGCGCAGGGGCTCACCGCGATTAATGCTGATCTGACCTTCGGGGGCGAAAAAACTGGCGACCAAGTCGGGTTCGCCCGAGCTCCAGGCGATGGCATAATCGCGTGCGAGATTGTTTAAGGTGTCTCGAAAGCTGCCCATGCATTTTCCCCCTTCGTGCAATGCGACGGCCAGACGAGTTTAGGCGATAACGAAGGGGTGCGCCACGCGAGGTTCAAAAAGGGGCGGGGATTTGCCGATCAGATCAGCGCGGGTTCAGGACGGTCACACCAACTGCCGCTGCTCGGGCAAGCCCGATATCCAGCGACATGGGGATGTATTCCCCGCGCCGCCATAGTTGGGCCTGATCGTCATAATAGCGAGATAGGAAATGGCCTGACTGGCCAGTTGCGGTGATGAAAACCGAACTATCGGGGTCCGCAAAATCGTAGACGCCACGATAACCTGCGCCATGCACATTCTGGAACGGGTCCGGTCCTTCGCCTGACGTGCGCCCGCGCAGCAGGGTGTTATCGCCACCGCTGGTGGATTGGCGGATGTTGACGAAAAACCGCAGCACCGGAACCTGGCCCAGCGCAGGGTGGTCCTGGGTGGCCTGATGCGCATCGCCCCAGCGTAAAGATTCGAGTGCGGGGCCATAGCGCTCGGAAATCCAAATGATCGCGTCATCCAGGGCCAGTCGTGCCATGTCGGTGCAATTTTCAACGGGAGCGCTCTGAACCACGTCGCACCAGACCGAGGCACCGTCGATATCGCGATACACCCGTTCGATAAACAGCGGCTCGACATGCTTGTATTCGGCAGCCAGCGGACCAAGTTCGTCCGAGATCAGGCGGATTTGCAGCGCGCGCAACCATGCGGCGTAGATCAGGGGTTCCGGCAGATGCTCGTTCATCTCACCGTTCCAGTTGGCCAGCAGATCCAGCGCGATCTGACGCTGCCGTTCGGGCGTACCTTCGGGTGCGGATTCACCGGTAAACCAGAGATCAGCGCCGATCAGGGGCAGCAGTGATCGCGCTGTAAAGCTAACCGTGTCCAACTGCGCTTCGATAAAACTGTCACGCGTATGTACCTCGCGCGATTGCATCAGGCGTTCCCAGCGATTGACCCGCTGGGTGTCGCCCCACTCGTACGACACATGGCGGGGGAAGGGCCGGTCGATAATCTTGTTGTTGGTGTTACCCAGAACTCCGCCGACCGGGGCCACGAATTCAGGATTGTTTGAGTAGGGCAGGCGGCCCTGCCATCGGTTCCGTTCCAGCCAGCCGGGGGTGGGAATGCGGCCTCGGCTTTGATTGTTCAGATCGCGCCGGGGCATTGCGCCGACCAGTTTCATGCCGATCGTGTCTTTATCGACAAGTGACAAGTTTTGCGAAGGGGCAATATAGTCCTCGGCCGCGTCAATGGCGTCTCGAACTGAATCGGCATTCATCAGTGCCAAAGAGGCGCTCATGGATGTATCGCGGGGGCTTAGCGCGCTCCACGACAGAGACGCGACATGGCCCGGTGGTGTGATGGTTTCCAGATCATAATGCGTGCCCGGCAGAACCGGGCCATTCTCGGTCCAGCGCAGGGTCAGGGTAATTGGGGCGGCGTCTTTGATCTCGATAATCGAAGGGCGGGTCTGAAAGCGTTTGTAGCCGTCTGGGGTAAGGTATTCTTCGGGATTGTCGGGGTTCAGTTGTTCGATGTGAACGTCCTGATCGTCCAGATAGGATGAGGTAAGGCCCCAGCCCAAGCGCTCACTCCGTCCGGCTGAGATTGCCGGTACGCCTGGAATGGTTGCACCGATAACGCCGCCTTTGGCCAGTTCCAGCCGCGCCAGATACCAGATACCCGGGGCGGTGAGGCCCAGATGCGGATCGTTTGCCAGCAACGTGCCACCGCTGGCCGAGCGGGACGGCGCGGCGGTCCACGCATTTGACGCACCTGCCAGCCCGCGCTGCGGGAAAGGCGACAGCGGCGTGTCGGGCATCGGGGTGCCTTGGGCATAGCGCGGAAGGTCTGGAAACAGATCAGCATACTCGGGCAGCGCGGCAATACCGGGGCCGGGGACGTCGGGCAGAATGTCGGCCAGCCGTGCGGGATTATCCAGCATCAGCGATGTGCGTGCGCGCAACACTTCATCAGCAAGATGGCCGGAAAGCTGCAGGCTCATCAGCTTGATAATCGCTACGCTGTCGCCCGGCTGCCATGGGGGAACGGGGGCGTTGAACAGGAACATCTCGGGGGCGCCACGTCCAAGCGCCTGTTCGTTGATCTCGGTAAGCCGGGCGTTGATCCCTGCGGAATAAGCGCGAAGCGCGGCCTTGGTATAGTCGTCCTGAAACTCGACTGAGCGATGGGCGAGCCCGTAAAGATCGAAACGACGCAGTAATTTGTCGATGGCTACCGTGCGCTGGCCGAACACTTCGGACAAGCGGCCCTGTGCGGTCCGACGCAGAATGGTCATCTGCCACAGCCTGTCTTGTGCATGGGCATAGCCCAGACCAAAGAACACGTCCGGGTCGGACTGGCCCAGTATATGCGGCACATTTGCAGTGTCGCGAACGATCTCGACAGGGGCAGTTATTCCTTCAACTTCAAGGGTTTGATTGTATTCAGGCAGGGATTGGCTGGCCAGAAAGTAGACCAACCCCACAGCAGCGATTGCCAGCAGGATCAGGCCTGTCGTAAGTCTCACCAGCCAGCGAAAAACCAGGCCCATCTGTCCCCCGAGAATTCTATGCGGTCATTTGCGCCAAGGTTACTGGAACCTCCGCCCGACCGAAAGAGGAATGCCACTGGAATTTGTGGAAAACCGCGAAAACTCGGAGCCCCGCCACAAGATGTAGCGGGGCTCGTCAGAGGGGGAGGGTGGTATCTTGGGTCTTAGGGGATGATGCGCGTATATTTGGTGCCTTCGACCGTCGCGCCGAACTTCAGACCCGCCTGTCCAAAGACTGCGGCCAGCACGGGTTTGCGCAACTGAGTGGTGTCGGTCGACAAGGATTCTCCGGTCGCGTCGACGACGTATCCGATATCTGCACCGGCCGTCCAACCGCTGGAGCGGCGGAAATCGTTCAAGGCCTCTTCGGTCATAAAGAACAGAACATGCGCATATTGCTGTGCGCCGATCTGCAGGCCCGCAGTACCGGAGATGGCGGAATAATAGTCGACCGTCGCGCCCTGAATACGCAGTGCACCCTGACCATAGGCGCCACCAAAGATAAATCCGGCATCTGTAATCAGTGGCATGACCAACATTCCGTTGGCCTTGTTGGCAATCTCAACGGTGTTGGGATACTTGCTGTACATCTCGTTCAGCGTCGCGTCGACGCGCGCGTCGAGTGTGACTGCGTTGGAGTTGCCAACGCCGTTGCCGCAAGCGGCGGTCAGCGTCAGTCCGGCCATGCCAAAAGCAAAACCGCGACGGCTAAGTCGGGGGAGTTTGAACTGCTCATGTTTCTCTGTCTCTGTGTATGTGCCTGATATGTCGGGTGTTCCCGATCTTGTCTGCAAGAATACGCCGATTGCACCGGCCTGTCACGGGAAAGCTGTGCTGCGCACGCAGCAAATCGGCGAAAAATTGCGACAATCTGAGGTGTTAGCCCTGCAGGATGCGCGCGGCTTCGGGTGCAAAATAGGTCAGGATGCCGTCACAGCCTGCGCGCTTGAAGGCCAGCAGGCTTTCCAGCATCACCTTTTCGCCGTCGATCCAACCGTTTTGTGCAGCGGCTTGGATCATCGCGTATTCGCCAGACACCTGATAGGCATAGGTCGGCGCACCGAAGCTGTCTTTGACCCGTCGGCAGATATCCAAGTATGGCATCCCCGGTTTGATCATGACCATATCTGCACCCTCGGTCAGATCACGCTCGATCAGACGGAGGGCCTCGTCCGAGTTGGCAGGGTCCATCTGATAGGTCTTCTTGTCACCGGTCAGAGCGCCCGATGCCCCAACGGCGTCGCGGAAAGGGCCGTAGAAAGCGCTGGCATATTTGGCGGCATAACTCAGGATCATGACATTGTGGTGACCCGCCGACTCAAGTGCGCTGCGCATGGCGCCGATACGGCCATCCATCATGTCGGACGGGCCGATGATGTCAGCTCCGGCTTGGGCCTGCGCCAGCGTCATTTTCACCAGCGCCTCAACAGTCTGGTCATTCACAATCTCGCCATCGACCACATAGCCGTCATGGCCGTTGATGTTGTAGGGGTCCAGGGCCACATCCGTCATCACCGCGATTTCGGGCGCAGCGGTCTTGATCGCACGAATGGCGCGGTTGGACAGGTTGTCGGGGTTCCAGGCCTCGGCACAATCCTCGGTTTTCAGGCTCGGATCGGTGTATGGGAAAATACATATTGCAGGAATGCCAAGGGCTTGCGCTTCAACCGCGGCTTTGGCGATCAGGTCGACCGAGCGTCGCACGACCCCGGGCATCGACGGGACGGGTTCTTCGATATTTTCACCGTCGCGCACAAAAATAGGCCAGATAAAGTCATTCACGGTCAAGGTGTTCTCGCGCACCAGACCCCGGATCGCCTCGGATTGGCGGGCCCGGCGGAAACGGGTCCGGGGATATGGGGCGATAGTCGGTTTCATGGCGCACTCTCCTTGAACAATTGCGCATTGGGTGGCATGAATTCCCGGTGGTCTCAAGGGTAACAATGGACGCATCGCTGCGATGACGGTCCCTGCGGACGTTGAACAAAGGGCAGACGCTTGGACATTTACTCTTCTGATTTTCGAACTCATCGATATGCGGAGCTTCTCAAATCTGTGGTATTGGATCGGCTTGGCCGCCCTTTGGTCATCTGCAAGCCATTGGACCATGGGAGTGCCCTATGATCTGGTGATGCGCGCCCGTCGTGTGGGTGGTCAAGCGGAACAGGACCTTTTGGATATCGCGCGGATCAACTCGAACAGAGTGTTGTACATCGTTGAAGCCTCGGGTCTGGTATTGATGGCAATTTGCTGTTTTGTTTTGACTGGCCTTGCGACGTTGGGTTTCTTCTACGACGTGGAATTTGCACAGGCCGTATTCCTCCTTCTGCTCCCGATGTGTTTTGTAATGATGATCAGTATTGCGGCAGCGCGTCGATTACAGACTCAAGAAGCGACCGTAGAAAATGTTTCCAAAACGCTGACGCGAAGTCGAACCTTTACTCAGATCATCGGTATGTTCTCGATCTTGATCACTGCGTTCTGGGGAATGTATCAGAACATTTCGATTGGTGTCCTGGGTTAGTAGTCCCTGAAAGGCAAGGTAATGACGGCTCCGAACCACGTAACAGTCGGCGGCGGCCCCGAGGGGTTTGATGCACAGCTTGTGCTGAATGAGATCGCGCGCTCGGGCGGTCCAGTCTGTCATATCGCCCGCGATGACAAACGGATGGAGGCGATGCGGGCAGCGTTGGCATTCTTTGCCCCGGACATGCCCGTATTTGTATTCCCCGGATGGGACTGCTTGCCCTATGATCGGGTGTCGCCCAACGCCGACATTTCTGCTGCCCGCGTGGCAACATTGGCTGCTTTGGTGCATCAGATTCCGCAGCGGTTCGTGCTGCTTACCACGCTCAATGCCGCGACCCAACGGGTACCCGCGCGTGCAGTGTTGCGAGAGGCCGCATTCACCGCTCGCGTAGATCAGCGCATAGACGAAGATGCCCTTCGCAACTTTCTGGTGCGGATGGGCTTTACCCAAAGCCCCACGGTGATGGAGCCCGGAGACTACGCTATCCGAGGCGGTATCATCGACATCTTCCCACCCGGTGAGAGCGGTCCCGTGCGGCTGGACTTGTTCGGGGATGTTCTGGATGGTGCACGCCGGTTTGATCCTGTCTCGCAGCGAACGACTGAAAAACTTGATGTGGTCGAGCTTGCCCCGGTGTCCGAGGTCATACTGGACGAAGCCGCCATCACCCGATTCCGTCAGAACTATCGCATCGAATTCGGCGCCGCGGGTACGGATGATCCCTTATACGAAGCTGTCAGCGCAGGTCGCAAGCATCAGGGGATCGAGCATTGGTTGCCGTTTTTCCATGAAAAGCTGGAAACGCTGTTCGACTATCTTCCAGGGGCCTCAATCTCGCTTGACGATCAGGTCACGCCTGCTCGGCTGGCGCGCTGGGATACGATTGCGGATCAGTATGAGACACGAAAGCTCGCTTTGGAAAACCGCTCGCGCATGGATACGGTTTATAAACCGACGCCTCCCGGTCTGCTCTATATGGACGATGCTGCATGGGAAGATGCAGTGGGCGATCGTCGCGTTTTGCAGTTCAGCCCGCTGCCGCAGGCGAGTGGTCCGGGCGTGATTGATGCAGGCGGACGGATCGGGCGCAACTTTGCACCCGAACGTCAGCAGGAAAGCATCAGCCTGTTTGGCGCTCTGGCGGCGCATATCACCGAAAAGATGGACAAGGGGCCGGTCCTCATTGCCTCTTACTCCGAAGGCGCTCGTGAACGACTGACCGGCTTGATCGAAGATGAAGGCCTGGCCGAGGCAATCCCGGTGACCGACGGGACCCGGGTTGGAAAGCGCGGCCTGCATCTTGCGGTTTGGGCATTGGAACACGGGTTTGAAGCGCCCAATCTGACCGTGATCTCGGAACAGGACGTTCTGGGCGACCGTCTGATCCGCCAACCCAAAAAACGCCGCAAGGCCGAGAACTTCCTGACTGAAACGCAGTCGCTTAGCCCCGGTGATCTGGTGGTGCATGTTGACCACGGGATCGGGCGGTATCAGGGGATGGAGGTCGTTACGGCTGCGGGGGCCGCGCATGAATGCCTGCTGCTGGAATATGCTGAACAGTCCAAACTCTACCTGCCGGTCGAAAACATCGAACTGCTTTCGAAATATGGCCATGACGAAGGTCTGCTTGATCGCTTGGGTGGTGGCGCTTGGCAGGCCAAGAAGGCCAAGCTGAAAGAGCGCATCCGCGAAATGGCGGACAAGCTGATCCGCATCGCCGCCGAACGAGCCCTGCGGAAAGCTCCTGTCATGGACCCACCGCCGCATGCATGGGAAGAGTTCAGCGCGCGTTTCCCATATCAGGAGACCGACGATCAGTTGCGCGCGATTTCCGAGGTGATGGAAGACATGCATTCCGGCGCGCCGATGGATCGTCTGATCTGTGGCGATGTAGGCTTTGGCAAGACCGAGGTCGCCATGCGCGCAGCCTTTGTCGCCGCGATGTCGGGCGTACAGGTTGCCATTGTGGCACCGACCACGTTGCTCGCGCGGCAACACGCGGCGTCCTTCAAGGATCGCTTCCGGGGTTTCCCACTTGAAGTCCGGCAACTGTCGCGCTTTGTCTCGGCCAAAGAGGCGCAGCAAACCCGTGACGGGCTGGCGCGAGGCACTGTAGATATCGTGATCGGCACCCATGCGTTGCTGGCGAAAGGGATACGGTTCAATAATCTAGGCCTGCTGATCATCGACGAGGAACAGCATTTCGGCGTGGGCCACAAGGAACGGCTGAAACAGCTGCGTTCAGATGTGCACGTCCTGACCCTGACAGCGACACCGATCCCACGAACTCTGCAATTGTCCCTGACAGGCGTGCGTGATCTGTCGATCATTGGCACGCCCCCCATCGATCGGCTTGCGATCCGCACCTATGTTAGCGAATTCGACGCGGTAACGATCCGTGAGGCGCTGCTGCGCGAGCATTATCGTGGCGGGCAGAGCTTCTATGTGGTGCCGCGCATCTCTGACCTGCCTGAGATCGAGGAATTCCTGAAAGAGCAGTTGCCTGAATTATCCTACGTGGTCGCACACGGGCAGATGGCTGCGGGTGAGCTTGATGACCGGATGAACGCGTTCTACGACGGTAAATACGACGTTCTGCTGGCCACGACGATCGTAGAAAGCGGGTTGGATATCCCGACTGCCAACACGATGGTCGTGCATCGGGCGGATATGTTTGGCCTAGCGCAGCTCTATCAGATCCGGGGGCGGGTGGGGCGCTCAAAAACCCGCGCCTATGCCTATCTGACCACCAAACCGCGCCAGCGCCTGACGGCGACGGCTGAGAAACGGCTGCGGGTTCTGGGCTCGCTGGATACGCTCGGGGCCGGGTTCACACTGGCATCGCAAGACCTCGACATTCGTGGTGCGGGCAACCTGCTGGGTGAGGAACAGTCCGGCCAGATGCGTGATGTGGGCTACGAACTCTACCAATCGATGCTGGAAGAGGCGATTGCCAAGATCAAAGCCGGCGAGATGGAGGGGCTATCGGATGCCGATGACCAATGGGCGCCGCAGATCAATCTGGGTGTCCCGGTTCTGATCCCCGAGGATTATGTGCCCGATCTGGACGTGCGTCTGGGCCTCTACCGCCGCCTGTCGTCACTGTCGACGAAAGTGGAACTGGAAGGATTCGCTGCCGAGTTGATCGACCGCTTCGGCAGCCTGCCGAAAGAGGTGAATACCCTGATGCTTGTCGTGCGCATCAAGGCGATGTGCAAACGCGCCGGGATCGCCAAGCTGGACGGCGGGCCAAAGGGCGCAACGATACAGTTCCACAATGATAAGTTCGCCTCACCCGAGGGGTTGGTCGAGTTCATTCAGAACCAACGCGGGCTGGCCAAGGTCAAGGACAACAAGATCGTTGTGCGGCGCGACTGGAAGAAGGACAGCGACAAGATCAAAGGTGCGTTTGCCATCGCCCGTGATCTGGCCGAAAAGGTCGTGGCTGTGAAGAAAAAGGCGAAAGCCTAGTCCCCCGTCACAAAAGTGCAGATTTGCCAGTCGCCCGTATCGGATTTAACAAACGCAGCGCGGTAGCCAACCATCGATGTCAGAAAATCGCTGAGTAAGTAGCCCGATGTCCCATCGGTTAGTCTGATTTTCTGGTATTCCCCATCAGGTTGATAGTCAGGGACGATCACGATTTCATGACTGATCAGCGCGAGGATGGGCGCGCCACGAGACGGTGCCTGACGCAGTGTGATGCTTTCGCCCGAAACATAGAAGGCGGTGAAAGGGTCTACTGTAGCGGGAAGAATGATCCGCCAATAGTGCGGCATCCAGAATTCACCCTGATCGTCAAAATATCCCGGTTGGGAAACTGTTTGCTGCAATTGCGACCAGTAAAAATCACGTAGCTCCGCAGCCTCGTCCTGAAATTCTTCACCAAGCGTTTCCGGAGGCACAGTCAAGTTGGTGCGAAACTCTTCCGGTCCACCTGCTGTGCCGTGACTGAGATAGATGTCGGGACAAGCGGCGGCGACAACTGCATCGGTATCGCGTGCCTCGATTTTCGCCAGCAAGTCAGCTCGGAATGCGACCAGTGATGGATTTTGACCTGCCTCGTCGATAGGTGGAAAGGTCTGGCGCTGTGCCAGCGCTGGACTGGCAAGCAGCAGGCCTGCCACCAAAAGGAATAGCTTCATTCCGCAGCCCTCATGGCGGCTTGGGCACAGAAGCACGACGCGCCGACGGTGCGGTCCGCGCGCGCCAAGGCAAGATCAAGGCGTTGCTTGATTTGGCGGATTTCTACTGTCTCGCCGCGTGCTTTCAGGCAATCATGCAAACCCTTCAAACTCCAGACATTGTCAGGGTGGATCGAGGCGCGGCTGAGCGTGCCACCCAAGCCTAGATCTTCACGATAGACTGCCTCGGCCTCGTTCACATGCCCTTGTTCGCACAACAACGCACCAAGCGCATGGCGTGTTGGTTGCATCCAACCCCATGGCTCGTCATAGGGCAGCGTGTCATCCAACTCGACCGAGCGGCGTAGATGTGCATAGGCAATCTCGTAGTTGCCTTTGCGATACTCGATTTCTCCGCGCAGCATTTCCGCTGCGATCTCCAGAAGGTCGATGACCCGATTGTTGTGCAGGCGGCGGGTCTCGGGCACGCAGGTTTTTGCGGCAAGGAACAACTGCTCTTCGGCCTCGGCTTGCGCCACCTCATCAGTGGCCGCATGGGCGATGGCGCGAGCATAATGTGTTGTTGCTGTCAAAGTGCGATAAAGGTCAGGGTCGTCTGGCAAATTCAGTGCCTTGGCCTCTTCCCAGCGGCCAAAGCGGATCAGGATATGCGGGCCCATGGACATGTAGCTTTCAAAATAATCCGCCATGGGCGGGCTTTCGATCCGAAGCATATCTTCGGGGGTGGTATCCCACAGGCCCTGATTGGCACGCAGGGCTGGTTCCATCTGACCGAGAAACAGAGCGCCATAGATGGTGAAGTGATAGTTGTGCTGACGATAGCCGGTATAAATGTTGAACGCGCCTTCACGCTCATAATATTTCAGATCGGCCTCGGTAGCCTTTTCGTTCCAGTAGGCAACGTTGTGATAGTGGCCGCACAGCACGTCGATATGGGTCGGCATATGCACCAGGTGACCGGCATCGGGTACGAGTGTACGCAGGATGTCTCCGGCCTGCAGCGCCTTTTCTGGCGTCGGCGACATCTCCATCAGGTGCACATATAGGTGAAGTAGACCGGGATGAGACATCGACGCCGGGTCATTGACCAAAGCGCTCTCCAAAGCGTCTTGCGCTTCAAGGGTCGCGGCACCCTCGGCCGGTTGGCCCGTTTTCAGGTCCCACATCTGCCACGGGGTGAGGTTCATCAGCGCCTCAACATGGATCGTGCGCAGGTCCAGATCATCAGGCTGTTCGGCAAATGCGGCGCGCATGGCATCCGCATAGTCATAGTCCCACTGGTGCATGTTTTCGATGGGGTCACGCTGAGGGTATCGGGCGGGTAGGGCGCGGATCAATGCTTGCTCAACCGCTGTGCACCCGTTGAGCAGCGACAGCGCCTTCTGTGTTGCATCATAGGCGATGGCCAGTGATTTGGCCCGGCCCTGATCGTCCCGCAATTCCCACGGCAGGTTATAGTTTGGGCCTGCTGCATAGGCGACGCCCCAATGGGCCATGGCGCAATCCGGGTCAATCTCGGCAGCTTTCTGAAAGCACGTGACCGCTTCGTCGTGGTTGTAGCCATACGTCCAGACCAATCCGCGATCGAACCAAAGCTGTGCTTCGGGTGATGCTGTGGTGACGGCACAGGAATACGTGCCCAGATCATAATAGTCGCTCATGGCGCCCCCTCCCCACGATTTGCGGGAAGGTTAGCGTGTTTCAGCGGCTCTGCACAGATCAGGCGGGCAGTCTGTTTTCGATCCGGCCCATATGTAGCATCAGGCCGAAGCCAAGGATGCACATCGTTAGCACGCCGGTCGTCAGCGGTGTGATCGACCCGTCAAATAACAGCCCAATAGGGGCCGCGATGGCAGCCGCCAGAATTGTGGCGATCGAGCCAATGACCGAGGCAGCCATTCCCGCGATATGACCCATAGGTTCCATCGCAATGGCGTTCAGGTTGCCCATGGTTACACCGGCCATAAAGAAGATCGAGGTCTGCCACGCCACAAAAACAGCAAAGGATGCGCCCGGTGAAAGTGGTGTCATGTTCAGGATGATGACGGCGCTTGTGATCAGAATCTGCGCGCCCAAGGCCCAGGTCACCATACGGCGCATCCCGACGCGTACGACCACGGCGGCGTTCAAAAGGCTGGCCGAACCCGAGATCAGCGCCACGAAGGCGAACCAGAAGGGAAAGCTGTCTGCCCGATCATGGATGACGTCAAAAACCGGCTGAACCATCGTTAGCATGGTGAACAGCAACCCCATGCAAAGGGTCTGCACCAGGATCGAGAGGCGTACGGTGGGGTGTGCGAACATCTCATGCACTGCCGCAATCATCAGGGGCAGGCGGAAGGGGCGCCGGTTTTCGGGCGCCAGAGATTCAGGCAGGCGCGTGGCCATCCAGATCACGATGATCGTGGCGAATATGATGAAGGACACAAAGATGCCGCGCCAGCCGACCAGTGCAATAACGCCTGCGCCTAGCAGCGGTGCCACGGCGGGGACCAGAGTAAAGATCATCATCGCAATCGAGATGATGCGCGCCATCTCGCGCCCTGAAAACAAGTCGCGAATGATCGCCATAGCCACAACGCGCGGCCCGGCCGCCCCGAGGCCCTGCGCGATGCGCGCAGCCAGCACCAGTTCAAGCGATGAGCTCGACCACGCAACAGCGCAGGCCAGTATATAGAGAGCGGCACCACCATAAATCACCGGCTTGCGCCCGACCGCATCGGAAATTGGCCCGGTAAAGAATGTGCCGATCCCCATGCCCAGCACAAAAGAGGTCAGGATCAACTGTGCTTTGTTCAGATCGTAGGGGCTGAGCTCTGCGCCGATCTCGGGCAGGGCTGGCAGCATTGAATCGATCGAAAAGGCTATCGTGGCGAACATCATCGCGATCAACGCAATGAATTCGCCCCGGGACATGCGGTCGGCCATGGGGAACTCCTTCCCGAATGCGCTATCACGGCGTTTCGGGTTGGACTAGATCAGAAATGCACAGAGGTATGTGCTATTCTGCAGGGGAAGCCTCAATCTGAGACATGATCTCAGAGATCACTTTTGCCCACAATTCAGGAGGTTGCGCGCCCGGAACGGCGTGCTGGTTTGCAACGATGTATGTGGGAACCGAATTTACGCCCATTTCGCGTGAATGGCTGTCGCGGTTACGGATATCCTCGCGGTCGGCGTCTGACTGCAGCAGTTTCAGTACGACCGCTGCATCCATGCCGACGCTGTCGGCGACATCAGCCAACACCTCATGATCACCAATATCACGCGCCTCGACGAAGTAAGCATTAAAGAGTGCATCGACCACGGCATCCTGCTTGCCCTCAATCCCCGCCCAGTGGATCAGGCGGTGGGCATCCAGCGTGTTGGGCGTGCGTTTCATGCCTTCGAAATCGATATTCAAACCTGCGTTTTCGGCATGTTCAACAACGGGCGCGTATGCACGAACTGCTCCTTCCTTACCGCCGAACTTCCGTTCAAGGTATTCGCGCCGATCCATTCCCTCGTCGGGCATATCGGGGTTCAGCTGAAAGGGGTGCCACTCGATCATAAAGGGGTTGTCTGGCACTTCGGCGAGCGCTTTGTCCAGATGGGTCTTGCCGATATAGCACCAGGGGCAAATCGGATCGGACATGATGTCGAGCTTTACAGTGTGTGTCATTCGGACGTCGCCTTGAAATAGGCCGGCAGGGCGCGGCGCAGAAGTTTGCCGTTGCCTCCGGTGGGCAAGGCGGGCAGATGGACAAAGGCACGCGGCTGTTTGTAGCGCGCCAACTTGTCAGACACATAGGCGTGCAGGTCCGCCGCGTCCAGTTCTTCGGGGCCAGTGTAGAAGGCAACGATGATCGAACTGTCCTGTTTTACCTCGACCGTAGCCGCCCCGACCTGGGTGATCTCGGGATGGGTGGATAAGGCCGCTTCGACTTCGACCGGGGAAACGCGATATCCGCCCGCATTCATCATGTCGTCATCTCGACCCAGATAGGTGATTTGCCCATCAACGGCCATCGCGCCTTGATCACCGGTCAGGAACCAATCCCCCTGCATCCGAGCAGCGGCCTCGTCCGGGGCATTCAGATAGGTTAGCATCAGGCCCGGATCTTCGCGATGTACGGCTATTGTACCTTCCTGACCTTGTGGCACAGGACCATCCGGCCCGAGGATGGCAATCCGACGCCCGGGCTGCGGCTGCCCCAATGCTGTGCCGCGTGCCGGGTGGCTTGGGCTGGATGAGATGAAGGTCGAGCATTCGGACATGCCGTAAGCCTCATAAAGCTCGGTGCCGGTGGACTGCACCCATTGTTCATGCAGGTGTCGCGACAGCTTTTCCCCGGCGCAAAGGCCGTGGCGCAGATCGGGAAGGCCGGGCTGCGTGTCACTTTGCATCATCTTCCGAAAGACCCCCGGTGCGGCTGCAAAGATGGTGGCATGATGTTGTTTCAACAGGGCAGGCAGATCGCGTATGTCTGTCCCGGGTTCAGGGATCAGAGCCGTTGCACCAATGGCCCAAGGGTCCATCAAGCCGGTGCCCAGCGTGTAGGTCCAATTGAATGCCCCCGCATGGCACAGCCGGTCCGAGGATTTCAGGCCATACCAGCCGTCGACCATCATCTGCCGAGCCCAGATGGCGCGGTGTGCATGCGCAACCGCACGGGGTTTGCCCGAAGTGCCCGAAGTGTAGACCACGTAGGCAAGCCGCTCGGGATCACCCATGGCAAAACTTGCAGGTGGCAGTGATCGCATCCGGGCCAGTTCAGGCAGCATGATCTGATCCGGGTGCGGCGCGCAGGCGACCTGGGGATCTCGCAAAATGGCGGCGGGATTCAGATCGTCGATGATCTTTGCGGTCTCTTGCTCGGTCAGTTGTGATGAGGTGGGCACGGGGACCAGCCCCACGGCGATTGCGCCCAGATAGGCGATCGGAAAATCGACGGTATTGCCCAATCGCATGAGAACAATGTCTTGGGCGCGAAGGCCGCTCTGCAGCAATCCTGAACCGGTGCCCATTATCGCCGAATGCAGATCGCCATAGGTCCAGTCTGTTGCACCATCCGATCTCAGCACCGAAAGCGCGGTCTTCTCAGCTGAACTTTTCGCATGGCGCAGCACATGCGCGGCAAGATTGAATGGGCGCGGGCAGGGCGTAGGCGGCCCCTGATCAAAGATCGACAACATGAGAACTGGCTATCCCCGTGCGAGGCGCGTTGCAAGCAGGGCATGCTCGCCCTATAGAAAGACCCATGGCCACCAATGATCATAAATCTATCGTCAGAATTGCCCGCGACAATGGTGTCAACACCGAGTTGGAGCCGGTCGATTTGGGCGCGCGCGTGCGCGAACTGCGTAAAGCCCGCAACTGGACGCTGGAACAGGCGGCGAGTCAGGCGGGTCTGGCCCGGTCGACACTCAGCAAGATCGAAAATGGTCAGATGTCTCCGACCTATGATGCTTTGAAAAAGCTGGCGACCGGATTGGAGATTTCGGTGCCTCAGCTTTTTACGCCGCCACAACGCGATCAGGTGATCGGTCGAATGGCAGTGACCAAGATGGGCGGGGGGGCGGCCCATGCGACCACCACCTACGAACATGAGTTGCTGGCAGAAACGCTGACTAAAAAGCAGATGCTGCCCTATCGCGCCCGTGTACGTGCACGCTCGATGGAAGAATTTGACGGCTGGGTGCGTCACGATGGTGAGGAATTTCTGTATGTCCTGACCGGAGTGGTGCGATTGTTTACCGAGTTCTATGAGCCGGTCGAAATGCGCCGCGGCGACAGCGCTTATTACGACGGCAGCATGGGGCATAACGTCATTTCGGTCAGTGATGAGGATGCGACGATCCTGTGGGTGACGTCACTTGCTTAGGGCTTGGGCCGCTTCGCGGTTCAATGCTTCGGTGAACAGGAAATCCTCAAGCTCTTCGCGCGCCTCGTTTACGGTCAGGTGGTGACGCTCGGCCAGGTAAGCTTCGAACTGTTTGCGATCTTCGCCAACGCGCGCCATATCCCTATCGCGCAGGTTCGGAAACCTACGTTTTGCACGCGCATATGACGCGTCCCAGTCTTGCGTCAGATCAGCCCAGTTTAGCATCTGCGAGCCTTCCTTAGTTGGTGTTTCAGGATTGCTCTCCCCCAAGACAGCCTACGGAGCGCCGTGCGTTGCTGCAGACATGACAAAATGTCGCAGCCGGAGTCGGGAGATAAGATGCAAAAAACCCGCTGCGGAGATACCGCAACGGGCCCACGGACCTGCTGTAAAGTGAGTGGCGGCCGGTCCGTTATTCTGCTGGTTCGAATAACCAGTTCAGTATTTTGTGTCCGATAAATACAGCAATTAACTGCATAATTATGAACATCGCAATGTGCGCAGGGTATATCCCCGCAAAGGTATCCGTAAAGCCCCTTGCGATTGTAACGGCCGGATTAGCAAAACTTGTGGAAGACGTATACCAGTAGGCGCCGGTAATATAGAGGCCCACAAGGGCTGGTACCGTGTCCGGCTTGTGCCGAATTCCGCCGAAAATCACAAAGAGCAAACCCAAAGTGGCGACAATTTCCGAAAACCACTGATGAGCCCCGGTACGATGCATCGTTTCCGAAGTTTGCAGAATCGGCAGGTCAAACATGTAATGGCTGGCCCAGACCCCCGCGATACCGCCGGCAATCTGAACAAGCATGTAAGGGGTGACCGCACGCCAGGGATGTTCACCGCGCAGCGCAAAGGCCAATGTCACTGCAGGGTTGAAGTGAGCGCCCGAGACAGGGCCGAGCGTAGTGATGATAGCGTAAAGGATGCAGCCGGTCGCAATTGCATTGGCCAGCAACGCCAGCGCGATGTTCCCGTCGGACAAGGTTTGCGCCATGATGCCTGATCCGACAACGCCGATCAGCAGGAAGGCGGTTCCGAGGAATTCGGCAAAGTATTGGCGGGCGCTCACAGCAGGGCTCCTATACGTTTGAGATGGGCCGAGAGTTCAACGCTGTCCATGGTTTCAATGGGCAGCTCCAGAAGTGCTTCGGCGCGGCGCCCAAGAATGTCATATGCGGTCCTAAAGGCGGTTTCCCAGTCTGACTGAGACGCGGCGGCTGGGTCCTCGACACCCCAATGCGCGCGTACGGGCGCGCCGGGCCAGACGGGACATGTCTCTTCGGCGGCTGAGCCGCAAACCGTGATCACTATGTCCATTTCCGGAGCATTTTCTGCTGCAAACTCATCCCAGCTTTTAGAGCGGGCATCGCGGACGTCATGGCCTTCGGCACCAAGCAGCGTCAAGGATTGCGGATGCACCTTCCCGGTCGGGTTGGAGCCTGCTGAATAGGCGCGTACACGCCCTTCGCCGGTGTGATTGAAGAGCGACTCCAGCAGAATCGACCGAGCCGAGTTGCCGGTGCATAGAACCAGTATGTTCATGGGGGTATCCTTGGATTGATCGAGGACTACTCGGCCATTCGGCCGATATCATCCACCTTGTGCTGTAGTGAGATGCGGTCGAGCGTTTCGAACGGGAGGCTGGCAAAGGTGGTGATACGGTTGCGCAGCAATCCGTAGGACTGCTGGAATGCCAGCTGCTTTTGCGCGTCGGTTCCTTCAACTTTGACCGGATCGGGCAGACCCCAATGCGCGCTTATCGGTTGTCCTGGCCAAGCGGGGCAGGCCTCGTTCGCTGCGTGGTCGCAGACGGTAAAGACAAAATCCATCTTTGGGGCATCAGCAGCGGCAAATTCTTCCAGTGATTTTGAGCGGAGCGAGGTCGTGTCGTAGTCTTTTTGCTTCAAGAGTTCCAAAACGATTGAATTTGGTCCGTCCGATGGTGCCGTTCCTGCCGAATAAGCGCGAAACAAGCCGTTACCTTCATTGTTTAGGATGGCTTCCGCCATGATCGAACGGGCCGAGTTTCCGGTGCAGAGGAAAAGCGCATTCATGACGCGGTCAGGGGACGCCATAACGGGGTCATCCGAGGGTTGCATGCACAAATCAGGACGATTTTGACAGCAACCGCCCAGCAACTCATCAAACAGCCCGCGCACCGCTGGTAAGTTGGCGGCATATTGCAATGATGTCCCGCTGCGCGACTGCTGGATCAGCCCGGCGGATTTCAATGCATTCAGGTAGGTTGACGCAGTATTGGGTTTCAGCGCTAAAGCCTCAGCTATCTGACCCGCAGCAACGGAATCTGGATAGCGACGCATCAACAGCCGGAACAGATCCAGCCGCTTGGGATGTGCGAGTGCGTTCAGCCTGTCATGAATCTCTATTTCCATAATTCATGAAATATTGAAATAGAAAGGACTCGTCAATCCTGAAACCACCAGACCTGTGGCATATATTCTGGCCCATCGCCATAAATTGGCAGAGTGTCGGGTTGTTTCAGCTCTTTGACATGGGCGATACGGCCGACATCAAAGCTCCAGATAGGAATGACATAGCGACCCGCTGTCAGAACACGATCCAGCGCGCGCGTTGCCGCAACAAAATCCTCGTGGCTTTCCGAGGCCAGCATCGCGTCGATCAGCCCGTCCACGGCGGGCGAGGTCAGGCCCATAACATTCCGCGTCCCGGGAGCATTTGCGTTTTCGCTGCCCCAATACAGACGTTGTTCGTTGCCTGGCGAGAGCGACAGCGCTCGACGGAACGGGGTCATGTCAAAATCTTGCGCATCGATGCGTGAAGTATATTGCGCGTCATCTACTTTCTCGACTGTCAACTGGATACCCAGGCGTTCGAGGGCGCGGGCGTAAATTTCCGCGATCACGCCGACATCCTGGACCACGTTCAGGCTGCCCTGGCTGATGACCAGATCAATCACAAACGGCTCACCGCTGGCGTTGCGAAGCTGGCCGTCCTGAATGGTCCATCCGGCCTCTTCCAGCAGTTTAAGCGCTTTGCGGATATTTCGGCGGTTGCGTTCGGTTCCATCGCTTTGAGGCAATTCATATCCATCCAGCGTGCCCGGTGCCAACTCGGCGGCGTAAGGTTGAAGCAATTCCTCGACACGACCAGTGGCCGGTCCGGGTTGCATCCCCAATTCCGAACCCGAGAAATAGGAGGTGATCCTGGGCTGCGCCCCGCCTGTAATGGTGTCGTTGATGAACTCGAAGTTGAAGGCCAGCGTCAGCGCCTCGCGTACGCGCCAGTCATCGAATGGCGCCTTGCGTGTGTTCATGACAAAGCCGGTCATGCCCGATGGTTTTTGATGGGGAATTTCCGTCTTCACAACATCACCGCGCTGAACCGCTGGGAAGTTGTACTGCGTGTTCCATTTATCCGCGTTGAATTCACGAACGGCCGAAAGCTCGCCAGCTTTGAACGCTTCAAACGCGACTGTGCCGTCGCCGTAGAACTCAATCCGCATGTCATCCAGATTCATCGTGCCCTTGCGGTAGGGGATATCGGCACCCCAATAGTCAGGATTGCGACGCAGGTTCACATAGCGGCCAGCCTCATAGTCATCGATTACGTATGGTCCGGAACCGATGGGTATATCGTGTAGTTGAGCGTCAGCGAACGACTTTCCCTCCCACTGCGCTTTTTGCAGGATCGGGCGCATTCCGGCGATCAGGGCCAGTTCGCGATCCGGTTCGTTAAAGGTGATCCGAACGTTGCGCGGTCCAGTCTGTTCAATGCTATCAATCTTGCCCCACAGCCCGCGATATCGCAGGTGGCCTTCGGTGCCCAGTGTCTCATACGACCATATCACGTCATCGACAGTGACCGGCGATCCATCCGAGAATTCAGCATTTTCGCGCAGCGTGAATTCGACCCATGTGCGGTCCGAATCCGTCTCAACTGATTCGGCTAACAACCCGTAAAGAGTGAAAGGTTCGTCCCAGGAGCGGCCCATCAGGCTTTCATGAGTCCAAAATCGCAACTGCCACGGCGCGGTACCTTTTTGCACAAACGGGTTCAGACTGTTATAGCCGCCGGTATTGCCAAATACGACCTTGCCGCCCTTGGGCGCGTCAGGATTTGCGTAGGGTAGCGACACAAAATCCGGTGGTAGGGCCGGGTCACCATACATAGCTATGCCATGGGCCGATTCTGCTGACGCCATTGAGGCGGCGAAAATACAGGTGATTCCCACAATCGCGGGACGAAGGGGGCGGAGATAATCGGGGCTCATTTTGGAAACAATCCTGCTCTGGCCTTATTTTGTTTGGGATTCACCGTAGCCATGATTTTTCTTATTATCAAACTTTTAGCTTGGACGAGGGCGTGGAATTGCTTATAAAGGTTCTACTGCTCGATAGGTTTCTTGCCTGTATGAAACCTGCCTCAATAACTTAACGCCCGCTTCGTGCGGGCGTTTTTTTTGGCAAAACTCGTGCGGGTGCGCGGATCAGATCATTCCCCGTTTTCTTTGCAGGTGCAGCATGGCACTGTGTTTGAGAAACAAAAACTCATAAGGAGAGTGCCATGAGTCTGTCGGGCAAAACAGCCGTCGTCACGGGGTCGAATTCGGGGATTGGGCTGGGCATCGCGCGTGAGCTGGCGAAGGCCGGGGCGGATGTGGTGCTGAATTCGTTCAACGACCGTGATGAAGATCATGCGCTGGCCACCGAGATTGGCAAAGAGACGGGAACCAACGCGCGCTATATCAAGGCAGATATGTCCAAGGGCGATGAATGCCGTGCACTGATCGAACAGGCAGGTGCTTGTGACATTCTGGTGAACAACGCCGGCATTCAGCATGTGGCTCCGATCGATCAGTTTCCGTCGGACAAATGGGATGCGATCATCGCGATCAACATGAATTCGGTCTTTCATACGATGGCGGCAGCGCTTCCGATGATGCGCGCGGCGGGTTGGGGGCGGATCGTGAATATTGCCTCGGCTCACGGTCTGACGGCCTCGCCCTACAAGGCGGCTTACATCGCGGCAAAGCATGGTGTCGTCGGAATGAGCAAGACCGTGGCGCTAGAGACTGCGCAGGAGCCGATTACCTGCAATGCTATTTGTCCGGGATACGTACTGACTCCATTGGTTGAGGCGCAAATTCCCAACACGATGAAAGAGTACAATATGAGCCGTGAGGATGTGGTGAAGAACATCCTGCTGGAGCGGCAGCCGTCGAAGGAGTTTGCCACGGTCGAGCAGCTGGGCGGAACTACGATCTTCTTGTGCTCGGATGCAGCGGCACAGATCACAGGAACGACGATATCCGTGGATGGGGGATGGACGGCATTGTGAGGGACCATGGGGGCTCTGCCCCCATACCCCCGAGGTATTTCTGGCCAGATGAAGAGGCGGAACCATGAAACGGATCAATCTGGCATTGCAGGGCGGTGGGGCGCATGGCGCGTTTACCTGGGGTGTACTGGATCGATTGCTGGATGAAGAGGATATCGAGGTTGCCGCGATCACTGGGACTTCGGCCGGCGCGCTGAACGGGGCAGCGTTCAAATCAGGGATGGTGCATGCAGGGCGCGACGGGGCGCGGGCGTGTCTGGATGGGCTTTGGAAACGCATGGGTGCCGTCGGCGATATGCGAATTGCCCATTGGATGCGGGGCATTGAGCCTGCTCATGTTGCACAAGCGTTGGAGTACTCCGTTCCGTTCTCGATGGCCGAAGCATGGTCGCGGCTGGTATCGCCTTACGCTTATGGGCCGTTTTATCGCAATCCGCTCACCCCGGTTGTGGATCGGTTCAACTTTGATGAGATTTGTGCAGACGAAGGGCCCGCGCTGTTTGTCTGCGCCACCTGTGTGCGCAGCGGCAAGATTCGCGTGTTCACAGGCGAGGAGATTTCGACCGATGCGATTCTGGCCTCGGCCTGCTTGCCGAACCTGTTTCAGGCGGTTGAGATCTATGACCCGAAATCCGAGCGGACCGAAGCGTATTGGGATGGCGGCTATACCGGAAACCCGGCGCTTTATCCGTTGTTCGGTGGGGATTTGCCAGATGATGTGGTGATTGTGAACATCAACCCGCTGGAACGCGATGAGGTGCCTAAAACGCCGCAGCAGATTCAGAACCGGATCAATGAGATCAGCTTTAACTCATCGTTGTTTCGCGAGCTGCGTGCGATCAATTTCGTTCAACGGCTTCTGGCCGAAGGCAAGCTGAAGGCTGGTGAGATGAGCCGGGTGCTTGTGCATATGATCGCTGATGACGCTTTGATGAACGACCTTTCGGCGGCCACCAAGATCGTGCCAAACCCGGTTGTGCTGAACCGGCTGAAACAGTCCGGGCGCGATGCGGCGGATCAGTTTCTGAGCGCGCATAAGGACGATCTGGGTCAGCGAAGCACGGTCGATTTGCCCGCAATGTTTGGTTGATTATTCAGGCGGCTGGGTTGGGTCTTTGTCATTCGGGTAAACCAGACCCGCTGAGATCACCAGTTTGGCTGCATCCTCTATGGACATATCCAGCAGGATCACATCCTCTGCGGGGAAAAACAACAGGAACCCGGATGTGGGGTTTGGGGTTGTCGGGACAAACACGCTTAGCAACTCGCCCCCGGTTTCGGCGCGATCGCTCACTTCACCGCGCGCCGTTGTCGAGACGAAGCCGATTGCCCAGATGCCCCGGCGCGGATACTGGATCAGGCAGGCTTTTTCGAAAGAGCGTTCGGTCTGGGCGAACACAGTTTCCGAGATTTGTTTAATCCCAGAATAAACTGAACGGACCACGGGCATGCGGTCGACGACGCTTTCGGCGAAATGGATCAATGAACGACCCAGGATACCTTTGGCGATCCAGCCAACGATGATCGTGAACAGCAAGAATATGACTACGCCGACGCCGCGCAGGTTGATGCCGACATATTCGGACGGCTGGAACCGCTGCGGGATCAGCGGCAAGACTGCGCTGTCAATCCAACCCACTACAGACCAGATCAACCAGATGGTCAGCCACACCGGAGCAATGACGACGATACCAGTCAGAAAGGACGCGCGTAGCCGGGAGAACAGGCCGGGGCGTCGGTGGGGTTCTTCGTCAAACGGAGTGTTCATTGCGGTCCTGAGTGGTTTGCGGAATTAGGTAAGCAGTCCGGGCGCTTGGTGCAATAGCTGGGGTCAGTGGGCTGATTCCATCAGCGCACGCGCGATGGCCGCTGCCAGTCGGGCGTTGTTGCGTACCAATGCGATGTTGGCGGTAAGCGAACGGCCCTCGGTCTGTTCATAGATACGCTGCAGCAGATAAGGCGTGACGCCTTTGCCGGTGATGCGGTGCGCCTCGGCGTCTGCCTGGGCAGAGGCGATGATCGGGGCCAGTTCCTCGGACGGGATTTGGTCGGCTTGCGGGATCGGGTTAGCGACCAACTGACCACCCGGCAGCCCTAACGCACGCCGTGTTGCGTGGGCTTTTGCTATGTCAGCGGCATCATCCATGCGCAGCGGGGCTGCCAAGGGTGATTTTGCGGACCAGAAGGCCGGGAACTCGTCCTGTCCGTGGGCGATGACGGGGACGCCGAGCGTTTCCAGAACTTCAAGCGTTTTGGCGAGGTCGAGGATGGCTTTAGCCCCGGCCGCGACCACAGTCACCGGGGTCTGCGCGAGCTCGTGCAGGTCGGCGGAGATGTCGAAGGAGGTTTCGGCCCCCTGATGCACCCCACCGATGCCTCCGGTGGCGAAGACCTCAATGCCTGCATAATGTGCGGCGATCATTGTTGCGGCGACGGTGGTGGCCCCGGTGCCGCCTGTGGCGAGGCAGGCGGCCATGTCAGCGCGTGACAGTTTGGCGACGCCTTGCGCCTGACCCAATGCGCTCAGCTGGTCGGCTTCGAGGCCGACGTGCAAAACTCCGTCAATAACGGCAATCGTTGCTGGAACGGCGCCCGCATCGCGGATGTCTTGTTCAACCTGTGCCGCGACCTCGATGTTCTGGGGGTAGGGCATGCCATGGGTGATGATGGTGCTTTCCAATGCCACGATCGGTTGGCCCGCATCCTTGGCGGCGCGGACCTCTGCAGAATAATGAATGGTGATCACAGTGGGGTTTCTCCGGAAACATAAGTTGCAGCGGCGCGCAGCGCGCGGCTGAGTGCCGCGTCGCTGTCGGCACCATTCGCCTCGGCGGCGATATGGGCGGCCATGAAAGTGTCACCCGCGCCGGTCACGCGGGTGACCAGAACGGAAGGGGGTGTTTGGGTCAAGACGGCGTCAGCATCCCCGACGGTGGCCGAGTTGCCGCCATCGGTCACAAGAACCCGCAACGCGCCACGGTCCAGCAGGCCTTTGGCGGCGCTCTCGGAATCGGTGAACTCGCGCTGGCAAAGCAGTCCGGCCTCTTCGAGATTCACATAGAGCGTTGCACGGGCGTGTTTGAGGAAGGGCAGCAGCCGTTCTGCCTTGCCGGGCGAGGCCGGGGCGACGCGCAGGTCGGCTTTGGCGAAGGCGGGGCTTTGGGCGATCTCTTCAAGCAAGGTCAGCGTGAGGTTACCGTCCAGCGCGATGGGCCCTTCGAATGGTGTATTTTCATAGCCCAGCGGACCATGCATCAAGGGACGCAGGATTTTGGCTCCGGCAGCTTCAAGCGAATGCGCATCGGCAATGGCGGCGATCAGCCCGTTGGCTCCTTCAACCGCCATATATCTGTCGGTTGGCAGGTCTTGCGAGCGATAGATGTGATCGGTGACCATCCCCAAACGCGCGCAGGACCGGACCAGTTCATCCCCTTCAGCGTCGCGGCCAATTGCGGTCAGCAAAGTCGGGGTCATTCCGAACCGCACCAGCGTCATGGCGATGTTCATGGCGACGCCACCCGGCAGGCGAGTAATGCGGCCGGGTACATCCGAGCCCTGTCGCATGGCGCTGGCCGAGCGTCCGATCACGTCCCAAAGGACCGAGCCGATGCACAAAATTTCGCTGTTCTTGTTCATGCCTTGTGTCATGCCGCAGCCCCGACGCGGGTGCAAGGGTTAACGCTCGCATCCCTCAGCGCATTGCGGCAATCAGAGAGTTCAGCGCCTCCAACGGGTTATCTTGCGACCAGATTTCCTCTCCGATGCCGAAGAAATCGGTGCAGGGGGTGAGGTCTCGGATCAGATCGGACGTCAGGCCGCCCTCGGCCACGACGGGAACCTCGATCATTTCGGACCACCATTGGAACAGGTCCTTTTCGGCCTGAGTACCATCGCCCAGCGTGGCTGAACCAACCGGGCCAAAGGCCACGTAATCCGCGCCACTTTCACCAGCAGTCATCCCGTCATGACTGGAAGACCCGCAAAAACTGCCGACAATCGCATCCGTGCCCAGCTCCTTGCGGGCTGCCCTGACAGACCGCGCGCCGTCATCCAGATGCACCCCGTCCAGACCCAACCGCTGCGCCAGCAATACATGGTTGGAAATCACGATGGCTACATCGCGCGCATGCGCAACTTCGCGGCAAGCATCGGCGGCGCGCGCGATGGTATCTTCGTCGCTTCCAGCCAAGGCGAGGCGGATACATGCAATTTCAGACCCGTCCAATACGTGGCCCAATTGATCAGGGAATGTACTCAGCGCGATGGTAGGAGGCGTGATCAGGTAAATCTGCGGCTGCTCGGGGGTGTCCATGGCGCGTCCTTCGGGTTTGTCATCTTTCGCGCGGTTTAGCGGATTGCGCGGGGGAAGCAAACTTTTATGCCGGCTACGTACCCTTTTGCGAACAGAAGACGCCGGGCCGACTTGCCCTCGACCCATGCGGCCATTAGAGCAAGCGGAGTTTTTCGGAGTTAGCCATGCCCAGCGATACATCACAGCCGTCTTTTGTTCTGGTGCGCCCTCAGATGGGTGAGAACATCGGTGCTGCCGCGCGGGCGATGTGGAACTTTGGGCTGGATCGGATGCGGATCGTGGCACCGCGCGACGGCTGGCCCAACCCCAAGGCGGTGGCGATGTCCAGCGGGGCCGGGCGGCTTTTGGATGAGGCGCAGTTATTTGACGATCTGGCGGGCGCGCTGGAGGACACCACCTTTGTCTTCGCCACCACAGCGCGGCAACGTGGGTTGACCAAGCCTGTCTATAGCCCGGAGCGCGCAATGCAGCTTGCATCGCAGAAAGTGGCGGCGGGCGAAAAGGTCGCTGTTCTATTTGGCCCGGAACGGGCAGGGCTTGAGAATGAGGATATCGCCAAGGCCAATGCGATTATCTCGGTGCCAGTGAATCCGGAATATGCGTCGTTGAACCTCGGGCAGTGCGTTCTGCTGACCGCCTATGAATGGATGCGCCAGACCGGGGATGTCGTGCATGAGGCAACTGATCTGGGCAAGGGCGATTGGGCGACCGGGATCGAGGTTGAAAAGTTGGTCGAGCATTATGAGGACCGTCTGGAACAGGCCGGGTTCTTTTATCCGCCGGAAAAAGCCGAAGGAATGAAGGTGAACCTGCGCAATCTGTGGTCGCGGATGCGGATGACACGGGCCGATGTACAGATGCTTCACGGGATCATGCGGCAGATGGTCCGCTGGAAAGACAAAAGCTGAGGCTGGACCTATCTTCCGCCAAACCATAGCTTGCGACGAAATCAGGACATGAGGACAGCATGAGCGGTAAGCGCAGCATCTTCGAAGAGGTCTCGGACAGCGAAAAACAACAGGCCGTCCAACCCGGTATGATCGACCGGGGGCGTGGCGGTGCGCGGGCCGCGATCCGGGTTTGGCTGATGATCCTGTTCGCGCTGGTCGTGATCATGATTGCCGTGGGCGGGCTCACGCGGCTGACCGACAGTGGACTATCGATCACCGAATGGCGACCTATTACGGGTGCGATCCCACCGATGAACGCCGCCGACTGGCAAGCCGAATTCGACAAATACAAGCAGATTGACCAGTGGCGCATTCAGAACCAATGGATGGAGCTGGATGATTTCAAAACCATCTATTGGTGGGAATGGGGCCATCGCCAGTTGGGCCGCGTGATAGGATTGGTTTGGGCCGTTGGATTTATCGGTTTCCTTGTGACCCGCAAGATTCCGACAGGATGGGCTGGTAAGCTGCTGATCCCCGGCCTGCTTGGCGGTGTTCAGGGTGCTGTAGGCTGGTGGATGGTCGCCTCGGGCGTCACACAGGGTGAAGGCATGACCGCCGTTGCCAGCTATCGTCTGGCAACGCATCTTGGCTTGGCCTTCGTGATCCTCGGCTTTCTTGCCTGGTACATCTTTGAACTTGGCCGTGACGAACGTGACCTGATGCAGGCCCGCCGCGCGAAAGAGGCTAAGCTTTTCTCGATATCGACCGGACTGCTGCACTTCACCTTCCTGCAAATCCTCATCGGTGCGCTGGTGGCCGGGATCGACGCGGGGAGGTCCTACACTGACTGGCCCCTGATTGGCGGTCAGTTGCTGCCGCCCGATGCGGCCATGCTGGAACCGATGTGGCGTAACTTCTTTGAAAGTCCCGGTCTGGTGCAGTTTATCCACCGTTGCGTCGGCTATCTGCTGTTTATTTTCGCCATCATAGTCTGGCGGCGCGGTGGCAGCAGCGCGCACCCACAGACCCGCTTTGCCTTCAACGCCATGTTCGCAGCTTTGTCACTGCAAGTGGTCGTGGGCATCATCACAGTCGTCTATGCGGCACCTTGGCAGATCGCCATTTTCCACCAGTTCATGGCCGTGGTCGTCTGGACCCTGATCCTGCGCGCCCGCTTCCTGACAGCTTACCCTATCGCAACATCTGTGCGCGGAGCATGACCCCATGACAGCATACAACGACTTGATGGCCTTTCAGCGCGAAACCTCGGCCCTGGGCCAGATTGCCGGTAGGCTCGGCTGGGACCAGGAAACGGTGATGCCGCGCGGTGCCGCGCCGCAACGGGCCGAGGAAATGGCAGCGATCGAGGCTGTATTGCATGCTCGCCGCTCTGACTCTCGCGTTGCCGAATGGTTGGAGCAGGCCGCACCGCAAGATGAGGTCGGCAAGGCACAACTGCGTGAGATACGCCGCGCCTATGACCGCGCGGTGAAGGTGCCCGCCGATCTGGCGACGGCGATTGCACGCGTGACATCCGCCGCGCAGGGCACATGGGCCCAGGCGCGAGCGGACGAAGATGTCTCAGCCTTCCTGCCGGTGCTGGAAGAAGTTGTCTCGCTGAAACGGCAAGAAGGTGAAGCGCTGGCACAGGGTGGCGACGTTTATGACGCGATGGTCGAGGATTACGAGCCCTACACAACCGGCGCTCAGATCGCTGCGATCTTTGACGAAATGCGCCCACGTCTGGTGGCTCTTCGCGCCGCCGTTCTGGATCGCCCGGAACCTGTCGCGCTGACCGGCAACTTTGACGAACTGACCCAGATGCGCCTGACGCAGAAACTGGCAACGACATTCGGCTATGACCTGAACAATGGCCGCGTCGACAAGGCTGTGCATCCGTTCAGCTCGGGCAGCGGGCTGGACGTTCGGATCACCACTCGCACCAGCGAGACCGATCCGTTCAACTGCTTTTACTCGACCATTCACGAGGTTGGCCACGCCGCCTATGAGCAGGGCATCGACCGCGATTACCTGCTGACCCCGCTGGGACGTGGTGTGTCGATGGGTGTGCATGAAAGCCAAAGCCGGATTTACGAAAACCAGCTGGGCCGCTCGCGCGCCTTTACCGGATGGCTGTTTGACCAGATGAAAGAGGCGTTCGGTGATTTTGGCATCGCCGATGCAGATGCGTTCTATGCCACCGTCAACCGCGTCCACAACGGCTATATCCGGACCGAGGCGGATGAGGTGCAGTACAATCTGCACATCATGCTGCGGTTTGATTTGGAACGCGCACTGATGGCCGGTGACTTGCAGGTCGGCGACCTTGAAGCCGCCTGGAACAACCGCTTCAAAGCAGATTTTGGTTATGCGGTCGACAAGCCCTCGAATGGATGCTTGCAGGACGTACACTGGTCGGTTGGCCTGTTTGGCTATTTCCCGACCTATTCACTGGGCAATGTATATGCCGGATGCCTGTATCAAGCACTGCGCGCGGCAATTCCCGGACTTGAGGGGCAGTTGGCAGCTGGCGATACTTCCGGGGCGACCGGTTGGCTTCGAGAGCATGTGCAGCAGCATGGAGGACTGTACGCGCCCCGCGAAATCATTCAGCGCGCCAGTGGGGTGGAACCAGGGCCGGAGCCGCTGTTGGCTTATCTGGAGCAGAAGTTCGGGGCGTTGTACGGGCTTTGAGGCGTGTTCGTGGCGCTCCGGCGTTACACTGGCCCTGACGGTACCATTTCGATACGCAAGGCAACAGCGGCGAAGAAAAGGCCGCTTCCTGCCAATACAAACACGTGCCAGATGGTGTTGTGGTAGGGCAGCCAGTCCAGAAGGTAAAATACCACGCCTGCGGTATAGATGAGGCCTCCGGCGATCATTAAAGTAAGGGTAAGGGGTGAAAGTTCGGCCAACATGGATTGTCCGGCCCAAACCGCGGCCCATCCCATCAGAAGATACAGCGCCAGCCCGAACCAGCGGAAGCGGTTCGGGTCGATCATCTTCAGAACAGAGCCCAGCGTCGCAGAAGACCACAGCCCCAGCAAAAGTCCCGGAGGTTGTGAAGCCGAGAGCAGCAGGAACGGCGTATAAGTTCCTGCGATCTTCACATAGATACCCGAGTGATCAAGGCGGCGCAGAAACTCTGCCCACTCATCATGCTCGATCATGTTGTAGAGCACCGAGAACGTCAGCATCAAAACCAGAGTTATTCCATAGATCGAGGCGCCCAAAACCGCCGCCGGGTCTGACCGATAGAAGACTGTCATGATGATCAGCATAGGCGCTGCGATCACCGCCGAAGAAACACCCAGCACATGAACAACACCGTCACTTATTCGCTCAGCACGGCTGTAGGCAGGTCGGATATGGGCGAATGACCACATATCGAAATGCTAGGCGTGCCGGGTCTGCTGGGGCAAGCCCACCCTCGTGCCGTTGGCAGGAACGTGACACTGAGTAACAAAAACGCCCGCAATACGGGCGTTTTGTTACACTTCTGTAGTGCTTTGTTATTCCTCGGCTTCTTCGTCACCCTGGTCGGCGATCCAGGCCACACTGACGACTTCTTCGCCTTTACCGGTGTTGAATACACGCACACCACCCGCGCTGCGGGAGCGGAACGAGATGCCCTCGACCGGCACCCGGATCGATTGGCCTTTCGAGGTAGCCAGCATGATCTGATCGTCGATTTCTACGGGGAAGGAGGCAACCAGTTCGCCACCGCGCATGGCTTTGTCCATCGCCGCCACACCCATGCCACCGCGACCGCGGACAGGGTAGTCGTGACTGGAGCTCAGCTTGCCCGCGCCGCCCGACGTGATGGTCAAGATCAGGTTCTCGGCTGCCGACATCTCAGCATAGCGTTCCTGCGTGATACTGCCAGGCGCGGCTTCGTCCTCGTCCATTTCGCCGTCATCCGCAATGCCCGCGACTGCGCGGCGCATCTTGAGGTAGGCGGCGCGCTCGTCCGGGTCGGCCTCGAAATGGCGAATTACGGACATCGAGACGACACGGTCGCCATTGCTCAGCCTGATGCCGCGCACACCGGTAGATTCGCGCGAATTGAAAACGCGCACATCAGTGGTCCGGAATCGGATCGCACGGCCCGAATTGGTGACCAGCATCACGTCTTCATCTTCTGAACAGATGCGGGCGTTTACCAGTTCCACATCCTCGGGCAGTTTCATCGCGATCTTGCCATTGCGGCGGACGTTCGTGAAATCTGACAGACGATTGCGGCGGACGTCACCTGCACTGGTGGCGAAGACGATTTGCAGGTTCTCCCACTCTTCATCCGGCACATCTACGGGCATGATCGCCGCGATCGAAACACCGGTCGGGATCGGCAGGATGTTGACGATCGCCTTGCCCTTACCGGTCCGGCTGGATTGCGGCAGACGCCAGGTCTTGAGCTTGTAGACCATGCCTTCGGTGGTGAAGAACAGCAGTTGCGTATGCGTGTTCGCCACGAAGAGATTGGTGACAACATCCTCTTCCTTGGTCTGCATACCCGACAGGCCTTTGCCGCCACGCTTTTGCGCCCGGAAATCGGCCAGTGGGGTGCGTTTGATGTAGCCGCCTGAGGTGACAGTCACGACCATATCTTCGCGTTCGATCAGGTCTTCGTCTTCCATATCACCGGACCAGTCAACGATCTCGGTGCGGCGGTCGACGGCGAACTGCTCGCGCACGCTGCGTAGCTCATCGGCGATGATGCCCATGATGCGCTCACGCGAAGACAGAATATCCAAGTATTCCTTGATCTTGTCGGCCAGTTCTTCCAGTTCGTCCGTGACTTCCTTGACACCCAGTTGGGTCAGACGCTGCAGCCGCAGTTCGAGAATGGCGCGGGCCTGTACCTCGGTCAGGTTATAGGTGCCGTCGTCATTCATCTTGGACAGCGGATCGTCGATCAGGCGTAGATAGCCTTCGATCTCGGATGCAGGCCAGCGGCGGGTCATCAGTTTCTCGCGCGCTTCAGCAGCGTCTGCCGACGAGCGGATCGTGGCAACCACTTCGTCAACATTCGAAACGGCCACGGCCAGACCACACAGGATGTGACTGCGCTCACGCGCCTTGCGCAAGTCATAGGCTGTGCGGCGGGCAACAACATCTTCGCGGAAGTCGATGAACGAGGTTAGGAAGCGGCGCAGGGTCAGCTGTTCAGGCCGACCGCCGTTCAACGCCAGCATGTTGCAACCAAATGAGGTCTGCATCGGCGAGAAGCGGTAGAGCTGGTTCAGCACCACTTCGGGCGTTGCATCGCGTTTCAGTTCGACCACGACACGCACACCATTGCGGTCGGATTCGTCCTGTACGTGGCTGACGCCTTCGATGCGTTTTTCACGCACGGCTTCGGCGATCTTTTCGATCATCGAGGCTTTGTTCACCTGATAGGGGATCTCGTCGACAACGATGGCGTACCGATCCTTGCGCAGCTCTTCTACGCGGGTCTTGGCGCGGATGATAACGCTGCCACGGCCTTCAAGGTACGCTTTGCGCGCACCTGAGCGGCCCAGCATCACACCGCCAGTCGGGAAGTCGGGGCCGGGCACATACTCGATCAGTTGTTCTGATGTCAGATCCGGGTCGTCGATCAGCGCCAGCGTGGCATCGACCACTTCGCCTAAGTTATGCGGTGGGATGTTGGTTGCCATACCCACGGCGATACCACCGGCACCATTGACCAGCATGTTCGGGAAACGGGCGGGTAGGACGGTCGGCTCTTTGTCTTTGCCGTCATAGTTGTCCTGAAAATCGACAGTCTCTTTTTCGATATCGGCCAGCAGGGACGCGGCGGGTTTGTCCATCCTTACTTCGGTGTAACGCATCGCCGCTGGGTTATCGCCGTCCATTGAGCCAAAGTTGCCCTGACCATCAAGCAGCGGCAGCGACATCGAGAAATCCTGCGCCATCCGCACCAGCGCGTCATAGATCGCACTATCACCATGCGGGTGGTACTTACCCATCACGTCGCCAACCGGACGGGCCGACTTACGATAGGACTTGTCATGAGTGTTCCCGGTCTCATGCATCGCGTAGAGAATACGCCGGTGCACCGGTTTCAGCCCGTCGCGCAGATCAGGGATCGCACGGCTGACAATGACCGACATCGCATAGTCCAGATAGGACGTGCGCATTTCGGATTCGATGGATACCGTCGGGCCGTCATAAACGGGGCGCTCGGGCGGGGTTTCGTCCATGTTTTCAGGGATTTCTGGCGTATCGCTCACGTAGGCTGCCCGTGTCTTGTTCTTGATCTATATCTTGTGGATACACTTTATCAGACCCGGCATATAAGGTGCAAGCAAGCAACCGTTCCCCGGCCAAATTAGGTCGGTAACACCTGAGTAACATATTGTTATCTAAGTATTAGGGCAGTTCCGTGTTACTCTGACTAGACCTTGTAACAAATTTGGAGGTCTGCATGGCGCAAAGTGAAACTGAACTCATGCTTAAGGGGTACGGGCTGACCACGGCGGAATTTTTCTACCACATGCCCGACTATATTCACGTACTGAACACGTTTATTTGGCAGGATTACGACCTTGCTCCGGACCATCCGAAGCTGTTCGAATTCGTAGAATTCTGGCAGAAAGAGATTGAAGGTCCGCTGCACTCGGTCAGGTTCACGCACCGTAAAATGATCGCGCCGGGGGAATGGCGCAACATGGTGGGTGAGTTTCGGGTAAATTAGCCCTCAGGCCGAACAGCTCGCGCCGCCCAATACACAGAATTTGGCGCAATGCGGGTGGTTCAGATGCACGTCGGCCTCGGCCTCTTCAAGGGTTTCGCCCAATTCAAACTCCGGCGAATAAGGCAGCAGCGTACAGGCCAGCACCGCCGGACGCTCGGCGCCTTTGCGTTTGACGACCATACGCGAGTTGGCGCACATCACCGCATCAGGGGCTTTGTCCAGGATGCCCCAGCAAGCGGTTGTGATTTCAGGAACTTCAACTGTTTCGTCCATCTCGGGAAACAAAACTGTTTGGCCCGGATTTTGCGCATCGATGTCAAAGCCGTGCTTGGCAAAGAATGCTGCATACCCCGCGCGGCTTTCAGCGTCGCTATCCCCCCAGACTGTGCGCCCGGCAATGGCCATCCTAAAGCCGTTATCCCGCAACCACTGCATCCCCGTCAGAGTTTTGGCAAAACTGCCTTTGCCGCGTTCTTCGTCATGCAGATCGGGGCGGTAGTGGTCGACGGAGACACGCAGCGTCAGTTTTTCTGCGTAGTCGCGCTGTAATTCCAGTAAACCCTCGCGCATTTTGCGGCGCATCATCGGCCGCATTGCATTGGTCAGGATCAAAACTTCGTACCCGCGCTCTAGCGCGACGCGCGTCATCTCGATCATCTCGGGGTTCATGAAGGGCTCACCACCTGTAAAGCCTATCTCGCGGATCGGCCATTGGCGCTGTTCGATCTGATCCAGATAGTCGCGGACTTCGTCGGCGGTGATGTAAACCAGAGCATCGTTGGTTGGGCTGCTGGCGATATAGCAGTTAATGCACTCGATGTTGCACAGCGTTCCGGTGTTGAACCAAAGGGTTTCGGGATGAGTCAGCGCGACGGACGCGCGCGTTTGCCCGTCTGCTGTCACTAAACTGTTCTGAAACTTCCCGATATTCGCAGCCTGTAGGGCGTTGTCTTTCATTCCGGCATCCGGTTCTGTGCTTGTGCCAAACCGGCTTAACCGTTTGTGCCGGTTTAGTTAAGAGTATCTACCCCTCGCTGACAGAGTTTTGATGTGGGAAGAAAGTTGCTGATTGGTTGCGCTAACATTGGACATGCCCCAAGCGGCAAGGTAAGGAAAAGCCATGGTTTCTCGTGTCATACCTGTTGACCCATTTGATCTGGTCATATTCGGCGGAACCGGCGATCTGGCGCAGCGCAAGATCGTTCCGGCCCTGTTTCGGCGTTACTGCGCCGGGCAGTGGCCCGAGGCCACCCGGATCATCGGCGCAGCGCGGGGCGCTCTGAGCGTTGATGGCTTTCGCGAGATGGTGGCCGAATCGTTGCGCCAGCACGCACCGAAGCGGGCAAAAGATCAGGAGGCTGTGAACGGTTTTCTGCAGCGCGTGGAGTATGTCCCGCTTGACGCTTTGTCCGAAGATGGTTGGGCCCAGTTGGCCGAAATGCTGAATGCGGATCGTGTCAGGGCCTTCTATTTCTCGGTAGGCCCCCGTTTGTTTGGCCCGCTGGCCGAACAGATCAGGACGCACAATCTGGCCACCCCGCAAACCCGTATCGTCGTCGAAAAGCCTTTTGGGCACGATCTGGAAAGTGCTCGCGCGTTGAATGCGACACTGGCGGCGCATTTTGACGAAGGGCAAATCTATCGGATCGATCATTATCTGGGTAAGGAAACCGTTCAGAATCTTATGGCCGTTCGGTTCGGCAACATGCTGTTCGAACCGCTTTGGAACAGCCAGTATGTCGATCACATTCAGATCACTGTGGCCGAGACCGTCGGCATTGACGGTCGTGAAGAGTATTACGAGCGCGCTGGCGCCATGCGCGACATGATGCAGAACCATCTGATGCAGCTTTTGTGTCTGATCGCGATGGAACCACCCGCAAAATTTGATCCGGACGCGGTGCGCGATGAGAAACTCAAGGTCATACGCGCGTTGGATTCGGTTGAGCCGCACCATATCGTACGAGGTCAGTTTGCAGGCGGTGCCGATGGCCGGGGGTATCGTGAAGTTGTCGGCAATCAAAGGTCCACGACGGAAAGCTACATCGCATTGCGCGCACATATCAGCAATTGGCGTTGGGCGGGCACACCGTTCTATCTGCGCACGGGCAAAGAGCTGGTGGCGCGGTCCTCGGTCATCAATGTGATGTTCAAGGATGCTCCGCATTCGATTTTTGGCGAAGAGGCCGGGCGTCATGCGAATGCCCTGTCGATCCGGTTGCAGCCCAATGAAGGCATCACTTTGAAAGTGACAATTAAAGAGCCGGGGCAGGGAGGCATGCGTCTGGTTGACGTTCCGCTGGACATGAGCTTTGCCGAAGCGCTTGGGCCTGAAAACCAGGACCCACCCGACGCTTATGAGCGGCTGGTGATGGATGTCATTCGCGGCAACCAAACCCTGTTCATGCGCGGCGATGAAGTAGAAGCCGCATGGGCCTGGACCGATCCGATTATCGCGGGCTGGGAGGCGCGCGGTGATGTTCCCAAACCATATGAAAACGGCAGCACCGGCCCGGGCGACGCCGAGCTGCTGATGAAACGAGACCACCGCCGCTGGCAAGGAATAAATCCATGAATATCAAAGAATACGCCGATCGCGACATGCTGGCGATTGATGTCGCGAATGCATTGGCCGGAGACCTTGAGGCCGCATTGCTACATCATGATACTGTCTCGTTGGCCATTCCGGGCGGAACCACACCGGGGCCGATCTTTGATGGATTGTGCGCTGCTGATCTGGAATGGGATCGTGTGCACATACTGCCGACCGATGAAAGATGCGTGCCGGGTGATCACGAGCGTTCGAACGAGAGGTTGATCCGGGAACGGTTGCTGACCAGTCGCGCATCCATTGCACAATACATGCCGCTCTATGTTGCGGAACATGAGCCTGAGGCGGTTTTGCCCGAGATCGAAAGCCTGATTAACCCGCATCTGCCGCTATCGGTTCTGGTGCTGGGTATGGGTGAGGACATGCATACCGCCTCGCTCTTTCCGGGGATGCAGGGCTTGTCTGCTGCTCTGAACAACAACGCCCCGACACTGGCGGTAGCGCGGACCGACGTGCAGCCCGAAGCGCGTATCACGCTGACGGGTCCGGTTCTGGACGGCGCTTTGTCCAAGCATCTCGTCATATTCGGAGAAACTAAACGGAATGCCCTGGATCGTGCCATGTCACTGCCACCCGAGGAAGCTCCGATCGCGGCCGTGCTCAGCGGCATGACCGTACATTGGGCGGAGTAAACACGATGCAGCTGGATCAATTGAACTCACTCGCAGCCACACAGACGGGCCGTCGGATACTCGATCTGTTTGACGCCGATCCAAACCGGGCGCAGGGTTTCTCGGCTTCGACCGGAGATCTGCTGTTTGACTATTCGAAGACACAAATCGACGAAGATATCCGCGCGGCACTGATCCAGCTTTGCGATCAAGTCGAATTGGCAGAGCGTCGGGCCGCGATGTTCTCCGGTGAAAAGATCAACGAAACCGAAGGCCGGGCTGTATTGCATACCGCGCTACGCAATCTCGACGGAGGCCCGGTCGAGGTCGATGGTCAGGACGTAATGCCGGACGTACTGGGCACTTTGCAGCGAATGCGCGTCTTTGCCGAAGAAGTGCGTGGCGGGGCGATCAAAGGGGCAGGGGGCAGCTTTACGGATGTGGTCAACATTGGCATCGGCGGCTCGGACCTTGGGCCGGTGATGGCGACGCATGCCTTGGCACCTTATCACGACGGGCCAAGGCTGCATTATGTCTCAAACGTGGATGGCGCGCATATTGCGGATACGCTGCGCCCGCTTGATCCGACACGGACTCTGGTGATTGTCGCTTCGAAGACCTTTACGACCATCGAGACGATGACCAATGCACGCACGGCGCGGGCTTGGATGGTCGATGGTGGTGGTGATCCGGCGCGGCAATTCGCAGCGGTCTCCAGCGCTGTTGACAAGACTCAGGCCTTCGGGATTCCCGAGTCGCGGGTGTTTGGCTTCGCGGATTGGGTCGGCGGGCGGTACTCGGTCTGGGGGCCGGTCGGACTGCCGGTAATGATCGCCGTTGGCTCGAACGCGTTTGACGCGTTTCTACGGGGCGGTCAGGCGATGGATCTGCACTTTCAATCCGCCGAATGGGCAGAAAATCTGCCAGTTATGCTGGCGCTTGTGGGGGTCTGGCATCGTCAGGTGCTTGGGCATGCCAGCCGCGCAGTTCTGCCATATGATCAGCGTCTGCTGCGCCTGCCTGCCTATTTCCAACAGCTTGAGATGGAATCGAACGGCAAATCCGTCACGATGGATGGCAGCGCGCTGACCATGCCTTCAGGACCGGTCGTCTGGGGCGAACCCGGCACCAATGGACAGCACGCCTTTTATCAGTTGATCCATCAGGGCACCGATGTGATTCCCTGCGAATTCATGGTTGCAGCAAACGGGCATGAGCCGGAACTGGCCCATCATCATCGCCTTCTATTGGCTAATTGCTTGGCCCAGTCCGAAGCGCTAATGCGGGGTCGGTCGCTGGATGTTGCACGCGCACGCATGGCCGAAAAGGGTCTGACTGGCGACGAGTTGGAACGGCAGGCGCGCCATCGTGTGTTTTCGGGCGACCGCCCGTCAACCACGCTGATCTATCCGCAGCTTACCCCGTTTGTGCTGGGTCAAATCATTGCGCTTTATGAACACCGCGTGTTTGTCGAAGGCGTGCTGCTTGGAATCAACTCGTTCGATCAGTGGGGTGTTGAGCTGGGCAAGGAATTGGCAACGTCACTTGGGCCGATCGTGGACGGTGAGGTTAGCGCCGAAGGCAAAGATGGCTCGACCTCGGCGCTGGTTGGATACGCATTGCGACATCGCGGTTGACGCGGCACCCTGCCGCACTCTCTTATTGTCAGACAATTGAATTCTTGGCAGGGTTGTTGCCTAGACATAACGGCGCGGCCAAGCGCTGACGATGGGAGGAATGTCCATGCTGGGACAGATGATGACGCAGCCTTTGCTGATTTCGTCGCTGATTGAACATGCTGAACTTTATCACGGGCAGACCGAGATCATCTCGGTCGAGACCGACGGAACCGTGACCGAGACCAACTGGTCCGGGATCGCGCAGAACGCCCGACGGATGGCTTCGGCGTTAGAGAAACTGGGGCTGCAACCGCAGGATCGCGTGGGCACGCTGGCCTGGAATAACCGCCGCCACCTTGAGATCTACTATGCAGTGTCCGGCGCGGGCTTTGTCTGCCACACGATCAACCCGCGTCTGTTTCCCGAACAACTAACCTATATCATCAACCACGCGCAGGACCGGGTCCTGTTCTTCGATGCGACTTTCCTGCCATTAGTCGCCGCGCTGCAAGAGCATCTGACCGAGGTGCAGTACTATGTGCTGATGGGTGCGCGGGACGAGGATGCGCTGTCTCAGGTGCCGGGGTTGGTTTTTTATGACGAGCTCATTGAAACCGGTGATACAGACTACGCGTGGCCCAGCTTTGATGAAAACACTGCCTCCAGCCTCTGTTATACTTCGGGTACCACTGGGAACCCCAAAGGCGTTCTCTATTCCCACCGCTCTACAGTTCTGCATAGCTTCGCGTCGAACACGCGCGACGTAATCGGCTATTCCGCCATGGATGTGGTGATGCCGGTGGTGCCAATGTTCCACGTCAACGCTTGGGGCTCGCCCTATGCCAGCGCTATGTCTGGTTCGCGAATGGTGATGCCAGGGCCGGGATTGCATGGCGAGGCATTGGTCAATCTGATCGACACATATGGCGTCACGCTGGCGATGGGCGTACCGACCATTTGGCAAGGTCTGCTGGCCCATGCCGCGACATGCGGGACCAAGTTGAAAAGCCTCAATCGTACTGTAATCGGTGGTGCGGCATGCCCGCCCTCAATGATTGAAACGTTCCGCGAAACTTATGGCGTCGATACCGTCCACGCCTGGGGCATGAGCGAAATGAGCCCGCTGGGCACGACGAATTATCCGATGGCCAAACATCTGGACATGCCCATGGAGGCACAGCACAAGCTGCGCGAAAACCAAGGCCGCCCGCCCTTTGGGGTTGAACTAAAAATCGTCGATGATGATGGCAGAGATCTTCCCCATGACGGTGAAACGCAGGGCGATCTGATGGTGCGCGGCCATTGGGTGCTGGACAGCTACTTCCACATGCAGGATGAGGCCTTGTTGCAGGATGGCTGGTTCGCGACTGGCGACGTTGCCACACTGGACCCGGATGGGTACATGACCATCCGCGACCGATCGAAGGACATCATCAAATCGGGGGGTGAATGGATCAGCTCTGTCGAGTTGGAGAATATCGCGGTCGCACACCCTCAACTAGCGACGGCTGCCGTTGTGGGCGTGCCGCATCCGAAATGGGACGAACGCCCGCTTTTAGTAGCAGTGAAGGCCGAGGGCGAAGAACCGACCGAGCAGGATTTGTTGGCATTCTTCGACGGCAAAATCGCCAAATGGCAGGTGCCCGACAAGGTCGTGTTCGTCGACGCCTTGCCCCTTAACGCGACCGGAAAGGTCCTGAAACGCACGTTGCGCTCGGATTTCAGTGATGCGCTGATGGTATAAGTGCCAGTCTGGGAAGAATGGCTCCGGCGGTAGGGATCGAACCTACGACCAATTGATTAACAGTCAACTGCTCTACCGCTGAGCTACGCCGGAACGGTCCGCGCCGTATAGCAACCTCAAATTGCGGCGTCCAGTGGGGTAGTGGAGTTTTTTCTGCGAAAAAACTTCGCCGTGGCTCACGCAGCTAATTATGAAGAATTTGGTGTGATTTGGCTCCGGCGGTAGGGATCGAACCTACGACCAATTGATTAACAGTCAACTGCTCTACCGCTGAGCTACGCCGGAACTGAGGGGCGTATAACAACCCGTATTTTCGGCGTCCAGAGGGGAAGCGCACGGGCCGTCAATTTTTTCCGATTCACGCGATGCGCTTGAAACGAGACGCAACTGACAGATCCCCCAAGGGCGCTACACGGGATCTGCCGGTCAGATCAACCAGATGGGCGAAGACATTACGCTCGGCCGCGGGAAGCAGCGCGGCGGGGGTTTCGATATAGATTCGCTGGGCAAGCTGTTGGGCCGTTTCTGGGCCATTTTCCAGGGCGTCGAGTATCTGTGATTCCCGCTGCAATCGGTGGTCTATCAGCCAATCCAGGCGCTTGGCAGGATTCGTGATAGGGGCACCATGGCCCGGATGAAAAACCGACCACTCGCGCGCACGCAGGCGGCGACAGGCCGCCATGAAATCCGTCAGGTCTCCGTCCGGGGGCGAGACCAGAGAGCTGGCCCAGCCCATGACGTGATCAGCCGTAAAGCAGACATCCCCCCAGGCCAACGCGATATGGTTGCCCAGATGGCCGGGTGTGTGGATCACTTCGAGTTGCCAGCCTTCTGCCGCGACGCGTTCACCGTCTTCAAGCTCGATATCAGGGCGGAAATCGGCATCGATTCCCTCACTACCTCCGGCAAGCCCGTTCTGGGCCAGCTCGGTCATGACTTCGCTGCGTCCAGCTTGCGGACCACCAAAAGCCAGAATCGGAGCGCCGGCGCGGGATGCGAGCGGGGCGGCCAAAGGCGAGTGATCCAGATGGGTGTGCGTAACAAATATGTGGCTGATCCGCTGCCCGGGTTCCAGCGCATCAACAATGGCTTGCAAATGGGCATCACTCAATGGCCCAGGGTCGATGACAGCAATGTCCTCATCGCCCAGAAGGTAGGTATTCGTACCACGATAAGTCATTGGCGAGGGATTGGGCGCAAGAATGCGCCTTAGCCCCGGGGTGAGCACGGCAACCTGTCCAGGGAGAGGGTTGAAATCGTCGGGGGCTTGCATTCTGACCTCTTCCTCTTGCCCGAGCAGCCCGCTAGGTTTAGCGCATGTCGACCCAATGGCTCAAACCCTATATGCCGCGTAGCCTATATGCGCGTGCCGCACTCATTCTGGTACTGCCGGTCATTGTCGTGCTTTTGGTGGTGGCGATTGCCTTTTTGCAAAAACATCTTGAAGAAGTGACCGCCCAGATGACCCGCACGGCGGCGCGCGAGGTGACACTGGTGCTGGACGTGATGGAGGGTGCGGAAACCCAGCAGCAGGCATTGGCAGCTGCGCGGCAGGACTTGTCGGTCTTGAACATGACCGCCCGCTTTCTGCCGCCGAATGAAGAGCCGAAAAACAGTCCGCGTCGATGGTACGATTTCATTGCCCCGCAGGTGGATGCGGAAATGCGCAGCTTGTTGCCTGAAACCCAGTATGTGGCTCTGCCAAATGGACAGGAAGTGAGTCTTTTTCTGGCAACCAATCTGGGCATGCTTGAGCTAGAGTTTGATCGCCGACGCCTGTCGCCGACTGCACCGCATCAGCTGATTGTGACGATGGTGTTCTTTGCGGCTCTGATGACAACGATCTCGTTTCTCTACATGCGCAATCAGTTGCGCCCGATCACGCGCCTTGCGGACGCGGCGCAGGCCTTTGGTCGCGGGCGGGTCGTGCCTTATTCACCCGGTGGTGCAATCGAGGTACGCGCTGCGGGCAATGCCTTCGTTGACATGCGCGCCCGAATCGAGCGGCAGATTGAGCAGCGCACGCTCATGTTGTCGGGGGTCAGCCACGATCTGCGCACACCTCTGACGCGTCTGAAACTTGGATTAGCTATGTTGCCCGAGGACGAGGCCGCACCGTTGTTGCAAGACGTGGACGAGATGCAATCGCTGCTGGATGCATTCTTGGACTTCTCGCGTGGCGCTGCAGAGAGCGCACCCGAAGAGATTGAACCCGAAAATTGGCTGAGCCAAATCGTTGACGATGCACAGCGCGCGGGCCAGCACGTTGAACTAATCTCGGTCGAGGGGCGTGGAACGACAATGCTGCGCCCATCGGCCATGCGCAGGGCAGTAGAGAATCTGATTGGAAACGCGAATCGCTATGGTTCACGCGCCGAGGTCAGCCTTTCGATGACGCCAAAGTCACTACGCATTCGGGTAGAAGATGACGGCCCCGGTATCCCGATCGAACAACGCACCGAGGCCGTCAAACCCTTCACGCGACTTGATCCGGCGCGAAACCAGAATCAGGGCACCGGCGTGGGTTTGGGCCTTGCCATTGTTGCCGATATCGCCCGCGTACATGGTGGTATTCTGCGACTGGGCAGCAGCGAAAGGCTGGGCGGATTAAGCGCGGATATCGTGATTGGACGGTGATTTGGTAGGCCCGGAGGGACTCGAACCCCCAACCAAAGCGTTATGAGCGCTCTGCTCTAACCAATTGAGCTACAGGCCCACCGTGCCGCCTTGGGTATCACGATCACTGGCCGCGTCAAGCCTGACCGTTGCAACATGGCCCACAATCGAATAACCCGCGCGCAAAGCACTCATGAGGGATTGGCCATGACAGCGGGCAAGAACGGAATCACCTATGCCGACGCAGGTGTAGATATCGATGCAGGCAACGCTCTGGTCGATCGGATCAAGCCTGCGGCCAAGCGCACCAACCGTTCGGGCGTGATGAGCGGGCTAGGCGGTTTTGGCGCTCTGTTCGACCTGAAAGCGGCTGGCTATCAAGACCCGGTTCTGGTGGGCGCAACCGATGGTGTGGGCACCAAGCTGCGGATCGCAATCGATACCGGCGTTGTCGATGGCGTGGGAATCGATCTGGTGGCGATGTGCGTCAATGATCTGATCTGCCAAGGTGCTGAGCCGCTGTTTTTCCTGGATTATTTTGCCACCGGTAAGCTGGACACCGATACTGCCGCGCGGATTATCGAAGGAATTGCCGAGGGGTGTGTCCAATCTGGCTGCGCCCTGATTGGTGGTGAAACCGCCGAGATGCCGGGTATGTACCCTGACGGCGATTTCGATCTGGCCGGTTTCTCGGTTGGTGCCATGGAACGCGGGGCCGCATTGCCCGAGGGCGTTGAACAGGGTGATGTCCTGCTGGGGCTGGCTTCGAACGGGGTGCATTCCAACGGCTATTCGCTGGTGCGCAAACTGGTTGAAATGTCCGGGCTGGGCTGGGAGGAAGAGTCGCCTTTCGGTGGCGGAACATTGGGTGAGGCTCTGCTGACCCCCACGCGGCTTTATGTGAAACCAGCGCTGCAAGCGATCCGGGCCGGCGGCGTTCACGCGATTGCCCATATAACCGGTGGAGGCCTCACCGAAAATCTGCCACGAGTATTGCCCGAAGGGCTCGGGGCCGAGATTGATTTGAATGCTTGGGACTTGCCGCCTGTGTTCAAATGGATGGCCGAGACCGGTGGGATCGCCGAATCCGAGATGTTGAAGACCTTCAACTGCGGCATCGGCATGATTGTTGTCTGCGCTGCAGATCAGGCGGATGATCTTACAACACTGCTTGCAGAGGCAGGCGAATCCGTTGCGCGCATCGGAACGGTCACCGCAGCGCCGGGTGTTGCCTATTCAGGCAAACTGCTGTGAGCCACAAGCGCGTCGCGATCCTGATCTCCGGGGGCGGATCGAACATGCTGTCGCTGGTCGACAGCATGAATGGCGATCATCCCGGTCGGCCATGTCTGGTATTGTCGAACGATGCAAATGCCGGAGGGCTGAAGAAAGCTGCACAGCGCGGAATTCCGACCGCAGCCGTCGACCACAAGCCCTTTGGCAAAGATCGCGCTGCGTTTGAGGCAGAACTGCTTAAACCGCTTATGGCAGCCCAGCCGGATGTTGTCTGTCTGGCCGGTTTCATGCGTGTATTGACGGGTGAATTTGTATCGCGTTTCCAGGGCCGGATGCTGAACATCCACCCATCGCTTTTGCCTAAGTACAAGGGTTTGAATACCCATGCCCGCGCCATTGAAGCAGGCGACGCCGAACATGGCTGCACCGTTCACGAAGTTACTGCCGCGTTGGATGACGGACCGATTCTGGGTCAGGCGCGCGTGGGTGTACGGGTAGGGGACACGCCTGAGGAGCTCGCCGCCCGCGTGTTGACCTGGGAGCACAAACTCTACCCTGCCGTGCTTCGCCGTTATTGTATGGGCAACAAAGACCCAGTTCTTCTGCCCTAACGCGGCGGGGTGATTTACACGCAAAGGTTATTCGTCTTATGGTCGCATATCGCTCGGGACGAGGACGGCACGGGCAGTCACAATAACCAAAAGCAAGAACAGCACCGCGCATGAAAACCCTGACGACGACGCAAGAGCTGGCCGCATTCTGCTCGGCTGCTGCACAATATCCTTATGTCACTGTAGATACCGAATTTCTGCGCGAACGGACCTATTATTCGAAACTCTGTCTGGTGCAGCTTGCAGTGCCATCGGAAGATGAAGACAGCGCCGTTCTGGTTGATCCATTGACTGACGGCATGTCGCTGGAGCCTTTGTACCAGCTGTTCAACGACGAAAGCGTGGTTAAGGTTTTCCACGCCGCGCGGCAGGATCTTGAAATTTTTTGGGTCGACGCGGGAGTCTTTCCGACTCCGTTGTTTGATACTCAGGTCGCTGCGATGGTCTGTGGTTTTGGTGAACAGGTTGGCTATGAGACTCTGGTCCGGAAGATTTGCAAGGAAGGGGTCGATAAAACTTCTCGCTTCACCGACTGGTCACGGCGCCCTCTGACGGAAGCGCAGAAAACATACGCATTGGCAGATGTAACCCATCTTCGGAAAATCTATGAGCATCTGGCTGCAGAACTTAAGAAGTCGCGCCGGGATCACTGGGTCGCAGAAGAGCTTCGCATACTGACCCGACCCGCGACATATGACATTCGCCCGGAAGAGGCGTGGCGGCGGGTCAAAACGCGGACCAACTCTGCCAAGTTTCTGGCCGTGGTTCGAGAGCTGGCGCAGTTCCGCGAGGCCTATGCGCAAGAGAACAATGTGCCACGAAGCCGTGTGTTCAAAGACGATGCGTTGATCGAGATGGCCTCGACCAAGCCCAAGACGCCCTCTGATCTGGGCGGATCGCGCTTGTTGCTGCGCGAAGCGCGCAAAGGGGCGATCGCAGAAGGCATTCTGGAGGCGGTAAAACGGGGCGTAGGTTGCCCGCAAGACCGATTGCCGAAAATTGACAACAGCCGCGACAAGCTGAAGGTCAACCCTGCACTTGCAGATTTGCTGCGCGTTCTTTTGAAATCAAAGACCGAAAGCGCAGGCGTTGCCGCAAAATTGATCGCCTCCAGCGCGGAATTGGATCAGATCGCTGCAGGAGAACGAGAAGTTCCCGCCATGTCTGGTTGGCGGTTCGAGGTTTTTGGCGAGGACGCGCTGAAGCTTTGCGAAGGCAAGATTGCTTTGGCCGCCAAGGGACAGGCCGTGCAGGTTGTCTCGCTTTAACGGCGACGGGATTCCAACGCGTTCTGCTGGCCTTTGACCCGAACTAAACGAATACCTTCCAGTTCTTTCCGGCTTACATTGACGGCCTCTGAAACCATCCGCGACCGTTCGGTGCCCTGCGCAGTGGCGTAGTCCGGGTAATCCACGCGGAAGGTGAATTCCATAACGCCATTTTTGCTGAGTTCTTCAGATCTTACGCGCGCGAGCTGCGCGTTGAACGCACCCTGTCGAATGGCTGTGCCAGCCGCATAGATGATTGCACCCGTCGAGGTTGGGTCGATCCGCAATTCGTTGATCACGGCGATTGGAACGCTATTATCCTCGGCGTCCGGACGCTCGAACAGGCCTTTTTTGTCGGCATTTTCGGGAACCAAGGCATTAGCGTCATCGGCTGATACTTCGGATGGGCTGGGTGTGCTGCTGCCAAACCAGTTCGATGGATTCGCGCTTGAGTTGCTCCAGTTGCTACAAGCGGACAGAGCCATTGTGGAGATCATCAGAACAGGCAGAGTTTTGTGCATGGACCCAGTACTTTGTGCAACTTTACCTGCATCGGGTTAACGCAAATTCGATCGTTTGAAAAGCCACGCTGGGGACTGGACAGTCGGTAGCGCTGAGCATAGTTCACAATTGTGAACGCGTAACGCAAGGACGGACCCGATATGGCAACGCCAGCCTTCGAAGAGATAGTCGAGGATTTCGAGTTCCTGGAGGACTGGGAAGACCGCTATCGCCATGTGATCGAGCAGGGCAAAGCGATGGAGCCTCTGGATGATGCATTCAAAGTCCCTGCGACCAAGGTGAATGGTTGCGCCAGTCAGGTCTGGCTGCATCCAACCATTGAGGGCGGTCAATTCCGATTTGACGGTGACAGCGATGCCCTGATTGTTCGGGGCCTGATTGCGGTTCTGCGTAGCCTGTATAACGGCTTGCCGGTGGCCGAGGTGCCCAGTGTTGATGCCGGTGGAGAACTCGCGCGTCTGGGGTTGCAGGATCATTTGTCTGCCCAACGTTCGAACGGGTTACGCGCTATGATAGAACGTATTCGCGAAGTGGCATTGGCCAGCGCCTGACTTTTAGGTGGATTTGCGTGCTGCCCAGTCAGCAAGCGTGGTTTCCAAATCGCCATAGCCGGTTTGCCGACGTTCGAATTCCAGCCCCATCCGTTCGGCACACTCCTGCGCGCGGCGAGTGAGGTTGGGATCATCAGTTTGTGCTTGATAGACGAGCTTGGTGTAATTGCCGAAATACATCTCTCGCAATTCAGGATGCCGGTCTAGACCCAGCGGTTTCCAGACAAACGCATCAAACTGCCGCGCAAGGAAATCTGTCAGATAAAAAGCGGTGGTTTCATCGTCTCCATGCGCGGCAAAGGCCAAATTGCCCTCGAAGAAGGAATAGCAATGGGGCCCTTGGATCATCTCGACCCCCAGTCGCTCGCACGCTGCTTGTAGCAACCCACCGGTTCCGCAATCAGCATAGACAACGTAGATGCGATCGTAGGAGTCCCGATGCTTGGCAACCGCATCCTCGACCGCCTGTGTAATCTTTTCCGGGTGCACATGTAAAATGGCGGGCAGGCAAGTCAGGGCCATGTGATCCCAGCCGTTCCGTTCTTTCAAGTCCAAAATCTCGCGCGCCAGTGCGCCGCATGCGATCAGAAGAATTGACTCGGTGCTGTGCGGTGCGACATAGCCCTGACGGGTCAGGCTGTCATCGTCTGGGATCTGTGAGTCGGTCATCTGATCTCTCTGGCTGGTCTTTAGCAATATATGTGCCCGAGGTTCGGACAAAAAAGGCCGCCCCAAAAAGGACGGCCTGTCTCACGATATGATCTCGCGCCTTAGCCGGCTAGTTGGTTGTGCTTGCGCGACATAAAGTCCTTTGCCATTTCCACCGCCACGGCTGCGTCGCGGCAATAGCCGTCAGCGCCGATCGCCTTGCCGAACTCTTCGTTCAGCGGAGCACCGCCAACCAGAACGGTGTACTCATCACGCAGGCCTTGTTCGACCAACGTGTCGATTACGACCTTCATATAAGGCATCGTCGTCGTCAGCAGAGCGGACATGCCCAGAATGTCGGGCTGTTCGTTTTCCAGCGCTTCGAGGTAGTTCTCGACCGGGTTGTTGATGCCGATATCGACAACTTCGAACCCGGCGCCTTCCATCATCATCGCAACAAGGTTCTTGCCGATGTCATGGATGTCGCCCTTTACGGTGCCGATCACCATCTTGCCAACGCGCGGAGCACCAGTTTCAGCCAGCAGAGGCTTCAGGATCGCCATACCGCCTTTCATGGCGTTGGCCGCGAGCAGAACCTCAGGCACGAACAGGATGCCGTCGCGGAAGTCATGGCCGACAATTGTCATGCCGCCAACCAGCGCTTTGGTTAGGATGTCATAGGGTTGCCATCCGCGCTCGAGCAGGATGTTCACACCTTCTTCGATCTCTTCCTTCAGGCCGTCATAAAGGTCATCGAACATCTGTTCGACGAGTTCGTCGTCATTCAGTTCGGACAGGACGATGTCTTCTTCATCAGACATGGGTATTTCCCTGAGCTGTGCGGGCCTGCGGCCCGTGGTGGCATTTTCTCCGTTTTGGCCATTTCGTCGCAGGTGTACTGTGACGATTGCGACCTAGGTCGTTCTGAGACCGACCTATAGGCCGAATATTCGCACTCAGCGACATCGAATTTTGCAAGATCATCCTGCATTGGTTTCATTAGCCACGGTAAATTCACCCGCAGTCTAATGCGTCGCCGGTTTCGAGCATCTGATGATTTTTGGGAATCGAAACATGAATCTTGCCAGTGAAACTGGTTTTAATTACATCTAGTGATAGGAACAAAAGGCGAACAAATGACTGCTGCCATCAAAAGCCCTGGGCGCGGAGCAACCTCAAACGAAGCAGGTCGATTCGAGAGGTTTACAACCGAGTTGACCGAAGATGGCTGGGATTTGCCAGACGAACTGCCCCCGTTGCGGACCGAAGTTCGGGAAGAAATGGCGCGCAATCTGATCACCTATAACAAGTCGCCGGACCTACCTTTTGACCGATCCATAAACCCATATCGGGGCTGCGAGCATGGATGCGTGTATTGCTTTGCTCGGCCAACGCATGCGTATCTGGGGCTGTCTCCGGGTTTGGATTTCGAAACCCGCCTTGTTGCACGACCCAATGCGGCTGAGCTATTGCGTCGCGAACTCTCGGCACGTTCTTACAAGGTGGCCACGATTGCACTGGGCACCAACACCGATCCCTATCAACCCATCGAAAAAAACCGCAAGATAACAAGAAGCTGTCTAAAGGTTCTGAGAGATTTTCAACATCCGGTCGGTATTGTGACCAAGGGGACTCTGATCGAGCGTGATCTTGATATTCTGGCACCGATGGCCAGCAATGGTCTTGTCCGGGTTGGCATTTCGCTGACCACATTGGACCGGGATCTTTCCCGGCGGATGGAACCCCGGGCGCCTTCACCACAGCGCAGGCTCGGAATGATCCGCAACCTGACCGAGGCTGGCGTGCCTGTGCGCGTTATGACGTCTCCAATCGTGCCCGGATTAACCGATCATGAGCTGGAAAATCTGCTGGAGGCCGGAAAGCAGGCCGGCGCAGATTCCGCGAGCTGGATCATGCTGCGGCTACCGCGTGAAGTATCCGGGCTTTGGCGCGAATGGCTGAGTGAACATCAGCCAGGCAGAGCAGAGAAGGTGATGGCGCGGCTGCGCGAAATGCATGGGGGTAGGGAATATGATCCCCGATGGGGCCACCGCATGCGGGGCGAAGGGACCTATGCCGAGATGATTGCGCAACGGTTCAAGGCCGCAGTCAAACGTCTCGGGCTGTCGACAGACATGCCGCCTCTGAACTGTGCGGCGTTTGCACCTCCACCCCAGCCCGGTGATCAACTGGCTTTGTTTTGAAGCCTTGGTTCAGAAACTAATGCCAATACCGGCCGAGAATCCGTTGACGGTATCGCTGCCGTAATAACGGACCATAAACCGTGTCGTTGATACCCAAGGCACCCATGTGTCGGACAGATCAACCTCGATCCCGCCACCTACGCGGGCTAGCCAGTCGGTGCCCAATACAAGTGACTGATCCCCGATCAGATAGGACAGGGACAGATCGCCCACCCAGCGGACCGGGCGACCGAACATGCGTTTTCCAGTTGGAAAGCGGTAGCGTGACCACAGAACTGCATTTGCGGCAGTTGATTCAACCAACAAGTCCTCGTTGTCTCCGATAGGCCAGTATTCGATATGGGTATAGCGCAGGCTCGCCTCGAATTCCCGATCGTTGGACAGAGCTTTTTCGTACGAGACCGTCATCGATCCGCCTGCGCCACCAGCCCAGATGCCGCCGCTTTCGAGAAAGTCTCGATCAAGCCCCAGGCGGTTGGCGATGGCTTGCGCACCGACAGATGCGTCGGATTGCGTACGTCCGACCGAGATATGGGCCATCGGGGTCATTTTCCAATACTCGCCGATGTCGAACTGATAGCCGACACCGCCGGTCAGGGCGAGGCTGGTCCATTTCAGCGGAATACGCGTGGTATCTCCGGTGCCGCTGAAGGTCAGAACGGGGTCATAGCGCGCGTAGCCTATATACCCCTCAAGATAGATCGGCACGCCCTCAGCAAGGCGAAACCCGCCGCCCAGCTGGGCGGATTTGAAATCGTAATCGCGATTGTCTGTATTTGATTGCAGCGAGATTGCGCTGGCAGAATCGTCCGGGATGCCTGCTAGCCCTAAGATTGCCAGCGACCCGGCGGCGTTTTCCTGCTGCTGCTTCTCAAAAGCACGTTCCAGCACGCTTTGAGCGGAAGCCGATTGCGCAAGTAGCGACATAATGAACAAGAGAAATAAACGCATGAGAACCAAACACTATTCGCCGGACGCGGCAACATTAGGTGGGCTGAGGCAGTGCGGAAAGATGCATCGAAACAGTCATTTACGTTTGGTTTCGAACGGTCTCATTTTGGTAACGCTACGGAAAAAAAGACCCCGGATAACCGGGGTCTTTACATCGAAATTGTGTGTGGATCAGCGGTTTTCGATGTCCACGTAATCGCGGTTGGTCGCGCCCAGATAAAGCTGACGTGGGCGTCCGATCTTGTTTTGTGGATCGGCGATCATTTCTTTCCACTGGCTGACCCAGCCGACGGTGCGTGACAACGCGAAGATTGGCGTGAACATCGACGTTGGGAAACCCATCGCTTCCATCACGATGCCCGAATAAAAGTCGACATTCGGGAACAGTTTCTTTTCGATGAAATACGGATCTTCCAGAGCCTGTTTTTCCAGCGCCTTCGCGACCTGTAGTTTGGGATTGTTTTCTACGCCCAGCAGGTCAAGTACTTCGTCTGCCGATTGCTTCATCACTTTCGCGCGTGGATCGAAGTTCTTGTAGACGCGGTGGCCAAAGCCCATCAGACGGAACGGGTCATCTTTGTCTTTGGCGCGCTCGATAAACTCGGGGATGCGGTCCACGCTGCCGATCTCTTCCAGCATTTCAAGGCAAGCCTGGTTCGCACCACCATGGGCCGGACCCCAGAGACAGGCGATACCGGCCGCGATACAGGCGAACGGGTTTGCACCCGAAGAAGATGCCAGACGCACCGTCGAAGTCGAGGCGTTCTGTTCGTGATCCGCCTGCAGCATGAAGATACGATCCATGGCGCGTGCCAGAATCGGGTTCACCTCGTAATCTTCGGCAGGAACGGCAAAACACATGCGCAAGAAGTTTGACGCATAGTCCAGGTCGTTGCGCGGATACACGAAGGGCTGACCGATATGGTATTTGTAGGCCCAGGCCGCGATGGTCGGCATTTTTGCGATCAAACGGTGCGAAGCTACTTCACGCTGACGCGGGTCCGCGATGTCGGTCGAATCGTGATAGAACGCAGACATGGCACCGACAACACCCACCATGATGGCCATCGGATGCGCATCCCGGCGGAATCCGCGATAGAAATACTGCATCTGCTCGTGCAGCATCGTGTGGCGGGTGATTGTGGTCTCGAAGTTCTCCAGATCCTTCGCCGAAGGCAGCTCGCCATACAGCAGCAGATAGCTTAGTTCGAGGAAATGCGACTTCGAGGCGATCTGTTCGATCGGATAACCGCGATGCAGCAACTCGCCCTTGTCACCGTCGATGAATGTAATGGTGCTGTCACAGCTTGCGGTGGACGTGAAACCCGGATCATAAGTAAAGACGCCAGCCTGACCATAGAGCTTGCGGATATCGATCACATCGGGCCCAGCGGTCGGAGAAAACACCGGCAGATCATAGCTTTCGCCGTGGACAGTCAGTTTGGCTGATTTTTTGCTCTCGGTCATGTTTGTCCCTTCTTCATTCGTGCGCATGCCGGATCGCTGTCCGACAAAGCAGGCAACGACTGCGTTCCGTCGCGCAGTCCGTTCTTAGCGGAGCAGCGTTACCCTTATGTGAAATCAGGCCGGGTTCGCTGCATCAGAAAGCCGCGCCAGGGTTTCATCGCGCCCAAGCACAAGCATCATGTCAAATACCGAAGGTGTAACTGCCCGGCCCGCTAGTGCCGCCCGCAGCGGACCAGCCAATTTGCCGAACTTAACCCCATTCGCCTCTGCGAACGAATTCAGGGTCTCCTCCAGTTCGTTCCGGGACCAGCTAGCATTTTGCAGCTGCGGCGTCAATTCTTTCAGTATACCGTCGGATACAGATGCCAGCGCCTTTGCGGCCTTTTCATCTGGCTGGATAGGTCGCGACGTAAGCACAAAATGAGCTTTTTCAATGAGTTCCGGGAACGTGCGTGCGCGATCCTTGAGGCAATACATCGCACGGACCAAATCACTGGATTGTGTTTCGGAAAGCGGCGGCAAACCAGCTGACTTCAGATATCCCTGAATTTCATGCTGCAGCGCGGCATCTTCCCCGACGGCAATATGTTGTCCACAAAGGTTTTCAAGCTTCTTCACATCAAACCGCGCCGGGCTTTTGCCGATGCCATCCAGATCGAACCACTCTTTAGCTTGGGCATCGGTAAAGAACTCATCATCCCCATGGCTCCAGCCCAGCCGAGCCAGATAGTTGCGCATTCCGGATGCCGGATATCCCATGGCCTGATATTCTTGCGCCCCCAACGCACCGTGACGTTTGCTGAGCTTTTTCCCATCGGGTCCATGGATCAAAGGGATATGCGCCCAGACTGGTACATCCCAACCCATCGCCTCGTAGATCATCATCTGACGGGCGGCGTTGTTGAGGTGATCGTCGCCCCGGATCACATGAGTCACGCCCATATCATGATCGTCAACCACAACGGCCAGCATATAGACCGGAGTCCCATCCGAACGCAGCAGGATCATGTCATCCAACTGATCGTTGCGAATGGTGACATCGCCCTGCACCTGATCGCGGATCACAGTGGCACCGTCTTGCGGGGCCTTGATGCGGATCACGTAAGGGGCGTCCGGATGGGTGGCCGGGTCGGCCTCGCGCCATGGGCTGCGGAACAGGGTCGATTTCCCTTCGGCCCGGGCCTGTTCGCGGAACGCAGCGATTTCTTCCTGCGTCGAAAAGCACTTGTATGCCTTGCCTTCGGACAGCAACTGATGCGCGACCTCTGCGTGCCGGGCGGCGCCTTCGAATTGGCTGACGACTTCGCCGTCATGATCCAGCCCCAGCCAGTTCATGCCCTGCAAAATAGCTGCGGTCGCTTCCGGCGTGGAACGTTCCCGGTCGGTATCCTCGATCCGCAGCAGGAATTTGCCGCCGCGGCCCCGCGCATAAAGCCAGTTGAACAGCGCAGTGCGGGCGCCACCGATATGCAGAAATCCGGTGGGAGAGGGGGCAAAACGGGTGACGACCTGATCGGACATGGTGTGGATTAACCTTTTGGTAACCTTAGCGGGCATAGTTTGGCGACTATCTACCCAGCCCGAAGGACGGGGGCAACCATGCGTGTTCTGACGCGGGTCGAGACCGCATTGCTGACCCAGCGGGGACACCTGTTTCCGTGGTCTCCGATTTGCATGTCGGTCGGGATTGGCTGGTATTTCAGCCTCAGGTTCGAACCCGAGGTTGAGCTCTATGTCGGCGTTCTGGTGCTTGCCTGTCTGGCACTTGCCTCCACCCGTTGGATGGGTACCGCGTGGTCACCCCTGGCCACCGGGTTGGCCCTGATCGCGATGGGGTTCGCTCTGGCCGGGACGCGGGCACATATGGTTGCGGAGCCGGTCCTGCAATGGCGTTACTATGGCCCAGTCGAGGGGAGGGTCGTAGCGCTGGACCGCTCTGCGTCGGATGCGCTGAGGGTGACATTGGATCAGGTGCGGATCGGGGACGTTCCTGCTGATCAAAGACCCCGGCGCATCCGGCTGTCTATTCACGGGGAGTCAGTTGCGCTGTCCCCGGGTCAGCGGATTATGACCACAGCACATCTTTCGCCGCCGCAAGGGCCAGTTGAACCCGGAGGTTTTGATTTTCGCCGCCACGCCTGGTTCCAGCAACTCGGCGCTGTTGGATACACTCGGGTTCCGGTCCTGACGTCGGCTGCGGCGCAAGATGGTTTGGACGGAGTGCGTATCACGGCCTGGCGCATGGAGATCTCGGATCGGGTGCGCACGATCCTGCCGGGCGAAGTCGGGGGCTTTGCCGCCGCCGTAACTACCGGTGATCGCAGCGGGATGGGGCAGGCCTCGTTAGAGGCGTTGCGCGCGTCCAACCTGGCTCATCTTCTGGCGATTTCGGGCCTTCACATGGGTTTGTTGACCGGTTTCGTTTTTGTGGCGTGCCGCATGGGGTTCTCAATGGTACCTGTCATCGCGCTTCGCATGCCCGTACGCAAGGTGGCCGCGCTCTGCGCGTTATTCGCGTCGACAATCTACCTGCTTCTGTCTGGTGGGAACGTCGCGACTGAGCGCGCCTTTGTGATGGTCTGCGTTATGCTGGGGGCCGTATTGTTGGACCGGCGCGCGATTTCATTGCGGGCGGTGGCCATGGCTGCGCTGATTGTTCTTACCTTGCGCCCGGAAACTCTATTGAGCCCCGGATTTCAGATGTCTTTTGCTGCTACAACCGCCTTGGTCGCAGGGTTCGGCGCATTGCGGGACTATGGCCCAATGCCAGGCCCAAAGTGGCTGCGGCCTGTGCTGGCCTTGTTGACATCCTCGGCGATCGCGGGGATCGCGACAGCTCCGATCGGGGCGGCGCATTTTAACGCTATTTCGCACTATGGGTTGTTGGCAAATCTCGTCTCCGTGCCCGTCATGGGAACGCTGGTCGTTCCAAGTGCGGTGGTCGCCGCCCTTCTTGCACCTTTTGGGCTTGAAGCGATTGCATTGCACGTAATGGGTCTTGGGCTGAGATGGATCCTTACCGTTGCCAATTGGGTCGCGGGACTGGAGCGCGCGCGCGGGTACGTAGTAAGCCCAGACTATTTCGTATTGCCTGCTCTGGCTCTGTCTCTTCTGTGGCTAATGCTGTGGCAAGGGCGCGCACGGTGGCTCGGCATCGCCCCCGCAGCATTGGCGATAGCGCTGTGGGGTCAGGGAAGCCGCCCAGACGTGCTGATCGCCGATACCGGCGGGCTGGTCGGAGTGATGACTGAACACGGGCGCGCGCTGAGCAAACCGAAAGGTAGCGGATTTGTCGCGTCGGTGTGGCTGGAAAATGACGGGGACGGGGCAGATCAACCAAAGGCCGCTTTGCGATGGCCAGAGGCATCAGCGGGAATTCAACGTTTTCTTCTGGGAGACAAAGAGCTTGTCCACTTGACTGGCAAGCGGGCTGCGAGCGCCTTTCAGGAATGCAGGAAAGATCAGATCATTGTCGCCCCGGTGTCGTTGACTTTGACCGGTGAATGCAGCGTTTACGATACGGAATTTCTGCGGAAGACAGGCAGTCTTGCGTTATCCAAGGGGCGTTTGTTCGCGAGTTCTGATATCTCAGGCCGCCGCCTATGGTCCCCCAAGCTGCCTCAGTAGCTTCGGATCAAGCCTACCAGGCGGCCCTGAACTTTCACCTTGTCCTCTGGCAGCACGCGGGTCTCATAGGCCGGATTCGCCGCTTCCAGCGCAATGGCCTGACCTCGGCGGAAAAACCGTTTCAGCGTGGCTTCCTGATCTTCCACCAATGCCACCACGATGTCACCGTTGTCAGCGGCCGTTGTTTCGCGGATCACCACGACATCGCCATCGTTGATACCGGCGTCGATCATCGAGTCGCCACGAACCTCAAGCGCATAATGTTCACCACGGCCCGAAACCATCGAGCCCGGTACCGCAACGCGGTGCGAAACATGGCTGATCGCTTCGATCGGTACACCGGCAGCAATCCGGCCCATAACAGGCAATTCCATCGCATCAACTGTGACGGGTTCAAAGTTCGCGGGGCGTGGACCTTCAGGGCGATCGCCTTCAATCACACGCGGTTTGAAACCTGCCGTGGGCTCTCCCCCAAGGCTTTCTGGCAGCTTGACAATTTCGATGGCACGAGCCCGATGGGCAAGGCGGCGGATAAAGCCACGTTCTTCAAGCGCGGTGATCAGTCGATGAATCCCGGATTTTGACCGTAGATCCAACGCGGCCTTCATCTCATCAAAACTGGGCGGAACACCGTCCGCTTGCACGCGTTTGTGGATGAATTCCAGCAAATCCAATTGCTTCTTGGTCAGCATTGCTCATACCTCGTCGCTCATGCGTTTTCTTTTGTTCTACGCATGTTCACGTTTTGTGTCAACGGATTTGCTAGATCGGCAGGTAAAGGACCTCATCCCCGGCCTCGCGCGCGGGATCGTGGGGTTGGCGTACCAATAGTGCATTGGCTTGCGCCAAAACACTAAGCAGCGAGCTGTCTTGATCATCACAGGCGCGGATGCCGCCGTTGTCCAACACCGCCCGCATATAATGCTCACGCGGGCCATTTTTTCCGAGCGGGGCAGAAAGGCGGGCGCGTTGGAATGGCTGTAGGGCCTGTTCAATCCCCAACATGCGGCGCACCATTGGGATGAGGAACAGGTAACCGCACACCATGGCACTGACCGGGTTTCCGGGTAGACCGACCATTGTAGCACCCCCAAGCTGCCCGGCCATCAGAGGTTTACCCGGTCGCATGCGAATCTTGTAGAACGATTGCTTCAGCCCAAGACCTTCCGAGACATCCGCAACCAGGTCGTATTCGCCAACCGACGCTCCTCCGATGGTCACCACGAGGTCAGCGCCTTGCGCCAAGCCAAAAGCTGTTTCTAGTGAGGCTAAAGTATCTTGTGCGATAGGAAGTACACGAACTTGTGCGCCAGCGTTTTCCAGTAACGCCTTAAGACCAAAGGTATTTGAGGCGATGATCTGATCGGGGCCGGGTGTTTCTCCGGGCATCACCAGTTCGTCACCGGTTGAGATTAGTGCAACCACGGGTTTGCGGTTCACAGGGACCGAAGCGATGTTCATCGCCGCCATTAATGCGACATCTTCGGGTCTGAGCTGGCGTGGGGCCGTGATCTGCGTACCGATGCTGAAATCGATCCCCGCAGGGCGGATATTGGCCTTTTCACCGGGGGCGTCGGTTATGGTGATCAGATCACCGCGTCGGTCGACATCTTCCTGTATGACGACGAAATCTGCACCATCCGGCACAGGCGCACCAGTGAATATCCGCACAGCTTGGCCGGGTCCGACGCTTCCAGCAAAGCGACGTCCGGCCGCTGCTTCGCCAACCACTTTGAACATTGCATGCAGTTCGACTTCGGCCGCCTTGACGGCGTACCCATCCATCGATGACGCAGCAAAGGGCGGCTGATCACGCGTTGCTGCAACGTTTTCTGCCAGGATACGACCGGCAGCCTCGGCAAGGGCAACCGTTTCTGCGGGCAGCGGTGAGACCAGATCGAACAGCAGAGCCCGCGCTTCTTCAACCGAGATCATGATGCCTCGTAACGCCCTGATTTTCCGCCGTCTTTCAGTAGAACACGAATGCCGCCGATCTCCATCGATTTGTCCACGGCCTTCGCCATATCGTAAACCGTCAGTGCGGCTGTCGAGACTGCTGTCAGCGCTTCCATCTCTACGCCGGTCTGGCCGGAAGTCTTTACAGTCGCTTCAATCTGAACGCCGGGAAGGTCCGGGTCTAAGCTCAGTTCAATGGCGACTTTGGTCACGGGTAGCGGATGACACAGAGGTATCAGGTCAGGCGTTTTCTTGGCGCCCATTATGCCCGCAAGTCTGGCAACACCAAGAACATCGCCTTTCTTAGCGCGTCCTTCTGAAATGATATCAAAGGTTTCCTTCGCCATCTTGATGTATCCAGATGCAACCGCAACCCGGTCGGTGACAGCCTTGTCGGACACGTCCACCATGTGGGCCTCACCTTTGGCATCAAAATGGGTCAGCGGCATCACATCACTCCGGGAATGAGCGGGTTGGCGAGCAATGCTCGAGTTGCCGAAGCTACATCATCCTGACGCATCAGGCTTTCACCAATAAGGAAACAGCGCGCACCGTAGCGGGCGATATCGGCGAGGTCCGCCGGAGTGCTCAGGCCGCTCTCGCAGACGATCGTGCGATCCGCTGGAACCAGCTTTGACAGATGGCGAGTTGTATCAAGAGTCGTCTCGAACGTCTTGAGATTGCGGTTGTTTATCCCGATCAGCGGGCTTTTCAGCTGCGATGCGCGCGCAAGTTCATCGGCGTCATGGACTTCGATCAGAACATCCATGCCCCAGTCAAACGCGGTTTGCTCAAGCTCGGCGGCCTGTGCATCGCTGACCGATGCCATGATGATCAGGATGCAATCAGCACCCAATGCACGCGCTTCGACCACCTGATAGGGGTCGTACATGAAGTCCTTCCGCAATGCTGGCAACGAACAGGCCGCGCGCGCTTCGGTCAGAAAGGACTTGTCACCCTGAAAGCTAGGCGTGTCCGTCAGAACCGACAGGCAAGCCGCGCCGCCCTCTTCATAAGCTCTGGCAAGCGCGGGCGGATCGAAATCAGCGCGGATCAGACCTTTGGACGGGCTGGCCTTTTTGACCTCGGCGATCAATCCGTACCCCTTGCGCATAGCCGAATGCAGGGCTTCGGCAAAACCGCGTACCTCGGGTGCGTTCCGTGCCTCAGATTCTAGTGTTTCCAGAGGCTTATGCGCCTTATCCGCAGCGATCTCTTCCAGCTTATACGCTTTGATTTTGTCCAGAACGGTCTCGGTCATGCGGCTTCCTGTGTAATGCGCGCCAGCGCGGTGATCTTTTTACGGGCCTTGCCGCTATCAATGCTTTCTGTGGCCATCGCAACGCCCTCGCGCAGATCGCTTGCCGCATCTGCAACGACCAGCGCCGCTGCCGAGTTTAGCAACACCGCGTCGCGGTAGGCTGAAGGTGCCCCATCCAGCAAGGCGCGGAAGGCAACCGCGTTCTCTTCGGGGGTGCCGCCGATGATATCTTCGAACGGATGCACCGGAAGGCCCGCGTCTTCGGGGTGAAGCTCGACCTCTTTGACAACGCCGTCCTCAACCGATGCGACCCAGCTGATCCCTGTGATCGTAAGCTCATCCGTACCGTCTGAGCCGTGGACCAACCAGGCATGTTCCGCCCCAAGCAAGCCCAAAGTTTCGGCCATCGGGCGGATCAGGTCGCGGCTGAACGCACCGGTCAGTTGGCGCTTCACCCCGGCGGGGTTGGTCAGGGGGCCCAGAATGTTGAAAATCGTGCGCGTACCCAGTTCTTGCCGCGAAGGCATGACATGGGCGATCGCCGGGTGGTGCATTGGGGCCATCATAAAGCCGATGCCGACCTCTTTCAGCGCTTTTTCAACGACTTCCGGGCCGACCATTACGTTAATACCTAGCTGCCCAAGAGCATCTGCTGCGCCGGATTTCGAGCTCAGATTCCGATTACCGTGTTTTGCAACGGTGACACCGGCGCCCGCCGTCACAAAAGCCGTGGCTGTCGAGATATTGAGTGTTCCTTTGCCGTCGCCCCCCGTGCCAACGATGTCCATCGCGCCAGCGGGAGCTTTCACTGCATTGCATTTCGCGCGCATTACGGCAGCGGCGGCGGCGTATTCCTCGACCGTCTCGCCGCGCGTACGCATTGCCATTAACAACCCGCCGATCTGGCTGGGCGTGGCGGCCCCATCAAAGAGGATGCCAAAGGCCTGTTCAGCCTCGGCACGGGTCAAAGGTCGATCGGCCGCAGCACCGATCAGCGGTTTCAGAGCGTCGCTCATGCGGGGACTTTCATTTCGTTCAGGAAGTTCTTGAGCAGGGCGTGACCATGCTCGGACGCGATGGATTCCGGGTGAAACTGGACGCCGTGGATCGGCAGTTCTCTGTGCTGCAGACCCATAATCGTGCCATCCTCAAGCTCGGCCGTGATCTCAAGGCAATCGGGCAGGTTTTCGCGTTCTACGACAAGCGAATGATACCGGGTGGCCTCGAAGGGCGAGGGCAGGCCAGCGAATACACCTTTGCCGGTGTGTTTCATCGTGCCCATTTTCCCGTGCACGATCTCATGACAGCGCACAACCTTGCCGCCAAATGCCTGACCGATGGTTTGATGCCCCAGACAGACCCCCATCAGCGGTGTTTGCGTCTCGGCCGCGGCTTCGGTCAGGGCCAGACAGATGCCCGCCTGATCGGGATCACAAGGGCCGGGGCTGAGCAGAATACCAGCCGGGTTCATCGCCATTGCTTCCTGTACATCCAGCGCGTCATTCCGGCGCACGACCATCTCGGCCCCGAGCTCACCCAGATAATGAACGAGGTTGTAGGTAAACGAGTCATAGTTGTCGATCAGCAGCAGCATTTGGGCACTTATCTTCCTATGGGCATTTCGGGCTGGCGATGCAGTCCCTGAGCGCGGTATAATGTCGGGACATACATGCTCAGGCTTGTGCGGCAGCGTCAAGAGGACATACCCAACTTGACACCGTGCGGGTGAGCGCCGCGGAAGATGGCGTCTGGGTGGATGAGGCACGAAACAACGCGAGAGGCGAGATTTCGATGAGCGGATTTTACGGTGGAGTGATCGCCGGGGCGGTCTCGGTATTGGCACTGGGCGCGGTTCTTTCGCTGACAACTCCTTTGTCACGTAAACCAGATGTGACGGCAACCGCGCCCGAAGTGGCTGATACTCCGCAGCCCCTGGAGGCTGCGAAAGTTGAAGAAAGCAATGCCGATGCCGATCTGGTTCAGTTGCCACCATCCGGCCCTGAAACCCCCGATCTATCATCAGATTCGCTGGATGGCTTGGCAGGTATCGAGCTTGAGCCCGGTGCCCGTCCTGAGGCGGGTGGAGCACCGACCGTAGCCGAGGCACCCGCAGCGATCTCATCTTCTGACGTGACCGTTCAAACCGAAGCGCCCGCGGCACCGCCAAATCCACTTGCCGAACCGACCTCGCCACAACAGGAAGTCGAACCGGCAGCGCTCGCGGACGCTCCAGCAGCGCCTGCGCCCGAGGAAGCCCCGGAACCGCAGGTTGCGGAAGAAACGCCCAAGGAGGCCCCTCAGGTCGCTGCCTTGCAGCCTGAGATCGCGGATGTGCCGGATGCAGCTCCAGAGGCTCAGGAAGCGGAACCCGTGCCTGATGAAAATCCAATCGCGGTTGAGGGTGAAGAAGATACCCGCCCTGTACGTCAGCCGCGCGTATTGACCCTGCCGCAAATTGGCGGAGAGGGAGCCACAGGTTCCGGTTCGTTGATCGGCAAGCGTGTCGTGCCCCTAACCGAGAGGGATGACCCGCCCGTCGAACAAGCCGTGATTACTCCAGAAGTGGCGGCCAAGCCCATCGAAGCACATGCTGCCACCTTCGAAAACCCAGAATCCAAGCCATTGATGTCGATCATTCTGATCGATGATGAAGGGGCTTTTGGGGCCGAGGCGTTGCAGGATTTCCCATACCCGCTAAGTTTTGCCGTCAGCCCGTCTGACCCGAATGCAGCGGAAAAAATGGCCCGTCATCGCGAGGCTGGATTTGAAGTATTGGCCTTGGTTGACATGCACGAAGCCGCCAGTGCTCAAGACGCTGAGGTGTCGTTGTCAGTGTGGTTGGATCAATTGCCTCAAACCGTTGGCATTCTGGAAGGTGTCGGAAGCGGCATTCAGGGCAACCGAAAGCTGGCTGATCAGGTTGCGGCGATTGCCGGAGATACCGGGCGCGGGCTGGTGACGCAGGACAATGGTCTAAACACTGCGCAAAAGCTTGCAGCGCGCAACGGCATTCCATCCAGCGTAGTGTTCCGCGATTTCGATGGTGCCAAACAGGACCCCAAGATCATGCGGCGTTTTCTGGATCAGGCAGCCTTCCGCGCCGGACAGGAAGGTGCCGTGGTGATGCTGGGTCGTCTGCGTCCCGAGACGATCTCGGCCCTGTTGCTGTGGGGGCTTGAGGATCGCGGCAGCCGCGTGGCGATGGCCCCAATTTCTGCCGTGATGATGAAAGAAGTCCAGCAGGGCGTTGCCGGATCGCTGACGGACGGGTGACGGCAGCGACCATCCGCCACCCCGCTAGCTGTTTCCGCTGCCTGTAAACCGCGCCGCATCCGCAGCCGCGCGGCGAATGGCGTTCGATTTATGGACGGTCTCCATGTATTCCGCTTCGGGGTCGCTGTCATAGACAACGCCGCCTCCAGCTTGGATATACAGTTTGTGGTCTTTCACAATGGCCGTCCGCAGCGCGATGCACATATCCATGTCGCCGCCTGCGCTGAAATACCCGACACCGCCACCGTAGATGCCGCGCTTTTCAGGCTCCAACTCGTCGATGATCTCCATCGCGCGCACTTTGGGCGCGCCCGAAACCGTGCCTGCAGGCATCCCGGCAAAGAACGCGTCCAGTGCATCCTTGTCTTCGGCCAGTTCGCCGACCACGTTTGATACGATGTGCATCACGTGGCTGTAGCGCTCGATGATGAACTCTTCGGTAGGACGCACGGTTCCAATCTTAGAAACACGCCCGGTGTCATTGCGGCCCAGGTCCAGCAACATGAGGTGCTCGGCGAGTTCTTTCTTGTCGGCCAGCAGGTCGATTTCGTTGGCCTTGTCTTCTTCGGGCGTCGCGCCACGCGGGCGGGTACCCGCGATAGGGCGGATCGTGACCTCATTGCCGAAGACACGCACCAGAATTTCTGGGCTTGCGCCTACGACCTGAAAGCCGCCGAAGTTGAAATAGAACATGAATGGCGATGGGTTGGTGCGCCGCAGCGAGCGGTAGAGGGCAAATGGCGGTTGTGGAAAATCCTGCGTCCAGCGTTGGGCCGGGACGACCTGAAAGATATCGCCCGCGCGGATATATTCCTTGGCCTTTTCAACGGCCTCCATATAGCCCGACTTGGTAAAGTTCGACACCGGAGGCCCAACTTCGACCGCGTCGCCCAGATCGCGGGTTTCGGCGGGCATGGCGCGTTCCAGATCGCGCACGGCATCCATCACACGCTCGGCAGCCTGCGCATAGGCGGCTTTGGCGGTTTGCCCCTCGCTGACCCAGGCGGGCGACACCACGGTAACCTCGCCTTTGACGCCGTCCAACACAGCAATGACCGAGGGGCGCAGCATGATCGCATCGGGCAGGCCCAACGGGTCAGGGTTCACATCCGGCAGGTATTCCACCAACCGGACCATGTCGTAGCCCAGATAGCCAAACAGGCCAGCGGCGGCCTGCGGCAGGTCATCGGGAAGCGCGATGCGGCTTTCAGCCAACAAGGCGCGTAAGTTGTCCATCGGGTTGCCATCCTGTGGCTCGAACGCCTCGGCATCGAAGCGGGCTGATCGGTTCAAGGCCGATGTCTCGCCCTGACAGCGCCAAATCAGATCGGGCTTCATTCCGATGATCGAATAGCGCCCGCGTACCTCACCCCCGGTTACCGACTCGAGCATGAAGGCGTCTTTCTGAGCGCCTGTCAGTTTCAGCATCAGTGAAACCGGCGTATCCAGATCAGCGGCGAGGCGGGTATAGACGACCTGATTTTCGCCCGCATCATAAGCGCGCGCGAAACTTTCGAAATCCGGGGTCAGGGCCATGTTCTGTCTCTTTTAGTAACTGGCCCGTACCGCGTTCAGCGCTTGCTGATCCAGCACAGGGCGTGCGCGTGTCTGGGCATTGCGCACATAGATGTCAAAGATGTTCTGCGCCAGCGCCTGGCTCAATTGCGCAGCCAGTGCATCCTGCATCTGGCGCTGCTCATCGGTTTCCGCCGGAGGCAGCTCTTCATCCAGACGCACGATCAGGGCGTTACCGTTTCCGGGAATGACACGCAGCTCGCCAGGGTCCATTTCAAACACCTGAGTCATGAAGTCCACGGGAACATCCTCGAGGAATGCGGTACGTGTCAGCGCATTTTCGACGCGGAAGGGCAGGCCTGTGGCGGTAAAGTCGCCATCTGTTGCCAGTTGGGTCAGAACCGTGTTGCCCTGATTTTGCAGCGCTTTCGCAGTTTCTACCTGCAGCCATGCCTCGGCGACACGGTCACGGGCGCTTTCCAGAGGTTCCGGGCGCGGTTCCAGCACTTCATTCAAGCGCAGCGCAAAGATCGAACCATCTTCAAGGAACGCGACCTCTGGGAAATCACCTTCTTGCACAGCCTCAGCGACTGAGCGGAAGCCGTCATACGCGGCAACGCCATCGTCGCTTTGCTGGGTCCAGTCGATCTGACCCAGTTCCATCTCGGTCTCACCGGCCAGTTCTTCCAGTGTTGCGCCGCCTGCAAGCAGGTCATTGATGTCTTCGGCCTGTGCTTCGATCTGACGGCGCGCTCGGTCGGCGGCGAGTTCTGCACGAAGTTCGGGTTCGGCGTCTTCGAAACTGACATTGTTCTCGGCCAGCGATCCATTGATCCGGAACAGGGCAGGGCCGAACACCGTGGGAAGCGGGCCGACCACATCGTCGATCTCGGCGGCAAACACGGCGTCGGCTGCATCGCCCAGATCTTCACGGGTGACATCGCCCAGATCAACATCGCTCAGCTCAAGCTGACGTTCGCGGACCAACTGTTCGAAATCGGCCCCGCCAACTTCAAGTTGTTCCAGCGCCTCGGTTGCGGATTCTTCGCTGGGATAGGGAAGGCGCTCGACCAAGCGGCGCTCGGGTTGAAAATATTCGTCAGCGCGTTGGTCGTATAGACGGCGCAGAGAATCTTCGTCCACTTCGATCGTATCGAGCAGCATGTCGGGCGACAGAATAGCGTAGGTCAGTTGCTTGGTGCGGGGCAGCGTGAACTGATCGGTATTCTCATCGTAAAATGTCTGAATCTGCGCGTCTGTGGGTTGGGCCACGGGCGTTTCGAGAAGGTCGGCTGACAGGGTCGCCACGGTAAAGCTGCGGCGGGCCAGCACATAGTTCGACAAAGCCTCGGTCAGCGTACGGGGCATTTCAACACCGCTCATGACCGCGCCCTGAACGATGGTGCGTGAAGATTCTTTGCGCAGATCCGATTCGAATTCGGAATCGGTCATTCCGACCTGTTCCAGCTGAAAGCGATAGGCTTCGCGGTCGAATGTACCGTTTACACCTTGGAACGCCGGTATCTGTACAATCTCGTCCTGCAGGTTCTCGTCACCGATCGAAATGCCAAGCTGTCCGACCTCGTTATCGATTGCGGCCAGCGCGATCAGGCGCGAAAGGGCAAGTTGATCAAGGCCAAGATCATGTGCCTGCGAAATCTGCATTGCCTGACCGGTTTGCGCTTCGACGGCCCGGATCTCGCGCTGAAGCTCACGAAAATACGCGTCGACCGAAATGCTTTCATCACCGACCTGCGCAACCGTACGCACGGTTCCGGTCAGGCTGGTGGCGCCAAAGCCCGCAAGGCCCAGCATCAAAAGACCCATGAGAATCCAGACAAAGGTTTTGGATAGGTTTTTCATGCCTGCGGCCATGGTGCCCTCTTGGTTTTGTCGGCAAATGTCTGCCCAGTCGGTTGCGGCCCTGAATACGATGCGTGCAGCCGGGGGGCAAGCTTAGAAGGACAAGCCCTGCAATCGGTCGAACAATTGCGCGATACCGGCGCGGTCGAGGTTGGCAAATGCTACACGAACCTGCCGCTTTCCCGCGGAATCGCCCTCTGGCATGAACATGGTACCCGGCAAAAGCAGTATACCTGCCTCGGGTACCAGCCGTCGGGCCAATTCGTCGGAAGCGATGCCAAAGGGATGTTCGAGGTAGGCAAAGTAAGCGCCAAGTCCCAAAAGACGCCAGCCTTTGTCTTCAAGGCGTGGCATTCCTTCTGCAATGGCGGCTCTTCGGTCGAGAATTTCATCTCGTTCACCCGCAACCCATTGGGTCAAGTTCCGCATGCCCCAAAGCGCGGCAAACTGGCCGATCTGGCCGGGGCAGATTGCGACCGTGTCCAGAAATTTCTCGATCTCCGCCAACAGGGCGGGGCTGGTTGAAATCGCGCCGACACGGTGACCGGTCAGGCGGTAGGCTTTTGAGAACGAGTAGAGATGGACAAACGTATCGTCCCAACCCGATTGCTGGAACAGGTCATGAGGCGCGCCTGATCGACTGTCGAAATCGCGATAGGTTTCGTCAACCAAAAGACGAAGCCCCGTTTCCCGCGCAAGATCATAGAAGCGGCGCACCAAGTCCGCAGGGTATTCGACACCACCGGGATTGTTCGGCGTCACCAACGAAATCGCCCGTGTCTTTTCGGTGATAAGGGCGTGGGCGCGCTCCGGATCGGGAAGCAAATCATCGTCTGTGGGCAAATCAACGGTTTTTACCCCAGCCATATCCAGCCACATCTTGTGATTGAAATACCAAGGGGTCGGAAGGATCACCTCATCCCCCTGATCGGTAATTGCCGAAATCACGGCTGAAAAGGCCTGATTGCAACCCGAGGTGATTGCGATCTGATTCGCCGTTACCTCAGCCACATAATGTGCGCTGATCTGAGCCGCGAGCTCGGACCGCAGGTCATCGTTGCCCAGAACCGGGCCGTATAGATGCGCGCTGTCCTGCTCGACCGCGAATTCGGCCATTGCTTGCCGCAGCGCTAACGGGGGCGGATCGACCGGAGCCGCCTGACTGACATTGATCAACGGACGGTTAACCGCGAACTCGACCCCGTCCAGCCAACGGCGTGCCTCCATCACCGGAGGGGCAAAGGTGGCGGCAGTGCGGGTCATTGTCATGGTGAGTCCGTGATTTCAGCGCTTATGAAAAACGCTTGATTAATCGGTGCCCCGATAGGGTTCGACATATTGCAGCGCCATGTCCCATGGGAAGAAAATCCATGTGTCCTGACTGACCTCGGTAATGAAGGTGTCTACCATCGGACGGCCCTTGGGCTTGGCGTATACGGTCGCGAAATGCGCTTTGGGGAACATCTCGCGCACCAGTTCCAGCGTTTTGCCGCTATCGACCAGATCGTCGATGATCAGAATACCGATGCCATCACCCATCAGATCAGCATTGGGCGCTTTGAGAATTTCTGCTTCGCCCTGCGCTTGATGATGATAGGATTTCACGCTGACAGTATCGACCGTACGGATATCCAGTTCGCGGCTGACGATCATCGCGGGGGCCATGCCGCCACGTGTAATTGCTACGACTGCACGCCAAGCGCCGTCATCTGGTCCTTGCCCATCCAGACGCCACGCAAGAGCGCGCGAGTCGCGATGAATCTGATCCCAGCTGATGTGGAAGCCTTTTTCGTGTGGCAGGCGGTCCTTGGCGCTCATGGTCTGTTATCCTTTTTCAACGTCCGGCGCGTCGACGGCCTTCATTCCGACGATGTGATAGCCTGAATCCACGTGCAGATTCTCACCTGTCACTCCGCTGCTGAGATCAGACAGCAGATACAGGGCCGATTTACCAACATCATCGATGGTCACATTCCGACGCAGGGGCGAGTTATACTCGTTCCACTTCATGATGTAACGGAAATCGCCGATGCCGCTGGCCGCGAGCGTTTTGATCGGGCCTGCCGAGATCGAATTCACGCGAATGCCGTCTTTGCCCAAATCCTCGGCCAGATACTTTACGGATGCCTCAAGGGCGGCTTTGGCAACACCCATTACATTGTAGTGTGGCATGACCTGTTCGGCGCCGTAGTAGGTGAGGGTGATCGCACTGCCGCCTTCGTTCATCATTTTTTCCGCGCGCTGCATAACGGCGGTGAAAGAGTAGACCGAAACATCCATCGTCAGGTTAAAGTTCGCGCGCGACGTGTCGACGTAACGCCCGCGCAATTCGTTCTTGTCAGAAAAGCCAATGGCGTGGACGACGAAATCCAGTTTACCCCATTTCTTTTCGAGCGCGCTGAAGAGTTCATTAATTGATTCTTCGTCGCTGACGTCACAGGGCAAAACGATCTCGCTGCCCAATTGCGCCGCCAATGGATCGACGCGTTTTTTCAGGGCGTCCCCCTGATAGGAAAAGGCCAGCTCGGCCCCGGCGTCGGACAAGGCGCGGGCGATACCCCATGCGATTGATTTGTCATTGGCCAGTCCCATGATGAGGCCGCGTTTTCCGGCCATCAACTGATTTGACATCTTCGGTTCTCCGCCTGTCGTCGCATTGTGTTCGGTTGGTTTATGCCATTGATTGTCCTGCTTCAAGGCCATGCGCTCTTGCCCGCAGCGGGTTCTCGCCTTAGGGTCATGTTAATTGTTTCCTGGGGATGGAAATGAACGAGCATAATGGCATCTTCGCCGGGGCTGATCCGTTTGAAATCGCGGATCGGTGGCTGGCCGAGGCAGAAAAGACCGAACCGAATGATCCTAATGCGATTGCTTTGGCAACCGTGGACCCGGAAGGTTTGCCGAACGCCCGTATGGTTCTGCTGAAGGAAATCGAGAAGGACGCGTTTGTTTTCTATACGAACTATCACAGCGCCAAGGCTCAGGAGTTGGACAGCGCCCACAAAGCGGCTTTTGTGATGCATTGGAAATCTTTGCGGCGACAAATCCGTGTTCGTGGTACAATCACCAAGGAAGATGGGCCGCAGGCGGACGCATACTACGCCTCGCGCTCGCTCAAAAGCCGCTTGGGTGCTTGGGCGTCACACCAGTCGCAACCGCTGGAAAGTCGTGCATCCCTGATGGCCGAAGTGGCTAAAGTGACCGCAAAGTTGGGTACCAACCCGCCTCGCCCTGAATTTTGGGGGGGATACCGTGTAACACCTGTCGAAGTCGAGTTCTGGGCCGATGGTGCCTTCAGGTTGCATGACAGGTTTCAGTGGAAGCGACAAAATGTCGATTCCGACTGGCAAGTGCTGAGGTTAAATCCATGACGTTCGCGTTGCGTGAAATGCAACTGTTTGCAGACAATAGCTTTTTTCAGCTTGAATTTGCGAGCCAAAACATAAACAAGAAACCCTTAACGACTTGCCTATCGTAATGGGAAAACAGTGCCAGAAGATCTGAACAGCATGTACCGCGTCCGTGGACACGTAAAATGGTTCGATCCCGCCAAGGGATACGGATTTGTTGTGTCTGACGAAGGCGGCCCGGACATTCTGTTGCACGTCAACGTGCTGCGAAACTTCGGGCAAAGCTCGGTCGCGGATGGCGCCGGCATCGAGATCATGACCCACAAAACTGATCGCGGTGTTCAAGCGGTCGAAGTGATCAGTGTTGACCCGCCTGTTCGCGCGGAAACCATGATGTTGGCCGATTTTGCCGAGCTTGATCCAACCGTGATCGGCAGCGCTCCGCTTGAGGCTGCGCGCGTCAAATGGTTCGACAAGGGCAAAGGGTTTGGCTTTGCCAATGTTTTCGGTAGCAGTGAAGACGTATTCCTGCATATCGAGGTGCTACGTCGTTCTGGGTTGGCAGATCTGCAACCGGGCGAAGCGCTGGCCATGCGGGTCATTGATGGCAAGCGCGGAAGAATGGCCGCGCAGGTTCTGGCCTGGGAAGCGGCCCTGAACGACTAGGTTCTGAATGATGAGAACGGCTTTCGTACTGGCGCTCCTGAGTTTTTTGATTGGCGGGATCGCGCGGGCTGAATGCCGTCCGGATCGTGTCGAGCTTCGAAATGATCTGGCAGAGGTTCGCTTCGACGTTGAACTGGCCATCACACCGAAAGAGCGATCGCGCGGATTGATGTTTCGCGAAAGCATGCCCAACAGATTTGGAATGTTGTTTGTTTTTGATCCGCCGCAACCTGTTGCGTTCTGGATGAAGAATACCCTGATTCCGCTTGATATGATCTTTGTTGATCGCGCGGGCACGGTGACGCGTGTGCACGAAGGTGCAATTCCGGGGGATCTGAGCCCAATCGAAGGCGGCGATTCGGTTTATGCAGTCCTGGAAATCAACGCTGGCCTAGCCGAGCGTTACGCCATTCGGCCTGGATCGCAGATGCGCCACGAAGTTTTTTCGCAAGGTCCTGCAATTTGGCCCTGTTAGGGCTTTTCAAATCAGATCGGCACGTTTAGGAAGGCGCACGGTCCGGGGCGTGGCGCAGTCTGGTAGCGCACCTGTTTTGGGTACAGGGGGTCGTAGGTTCGAATCCTGCCGCCCCGACCATTTTTCCTCTACACTGGCGTTCCGCCATAATCGGTGTAGAGCTTGGAAAAATCCCTGTCCAAATCTTTGCTTTCAATAGGTATTCTAAGAGTTGAACCATCTTTCTGCGGAACCAGAAAGTACAATTCTGCGTCCACGCGATACCCGGCCTGATTCTTGGTCGAGCTCAGCCGCGTTACGATCTGCGGCAAGTTCTGCGGATAGCCGTTGAAGCTGAGAATCAAATAGGCCGTTGCCTCGGGCGGTAAGGTCTCGCGGCATTCAAAGATGCTTGCGGTGGTCTTGATATACTTGTCGCCCGGCCCCGCGCAGTCGGTCCTGAAGGAATTGAAAAGGTTCTGCGGATAACCGTCGAATTGCGCGCTGCGAGATGCAGGTGGTGCTTCCTGTGATGTGCAGGACACGATTAGCGCCACAATAGTTAACAATGAAATCAAACGCATGTAGAGTAGATTTCCCATCCAGAAATGTCGTGTGATTTCAAGTATGGCACGCGCTGCGATGTCGTGACGATGATTCTCTGAACATGTTCTTAACGCGGGATCGGTTGATCAATGACCTCTAACTGTGGCGGAAAACACGAGAAATCACTCTGACACATCAAGGCGGAATGGGCTGGTCGTCCGGGACATGTCTGTGGAGGAATCGCGATGCGGCGAAATTCCGCCGGTTCAGCAAAACAGGTCAAGCTAAAAGATTCCAAAAATGACCGAAAAAGCCCGTTGACCAACTATGGGAATATACGTCAGATTGTATGGGCCGAAAGACGAGCCACTAAATCTGGTAGGCAATGACCGGAAAAGGCATCGGGCGAGGGACGGAAAGCAAACCACTATGACGTAGACCGTATTCGCGGTTCTGCGTTGTTCTAGGCAGCGTCCGGTCCCTTGCGTCTCAAATTCGTCGGTAGTGCGGGCGGCACCCCGCAGCATCAAGATTTAGTGCCGGGACTTGAAATTTGGACAGATCGAAGCTGGGGCAGCGGACATGAAGATTGAAAGAAAATTCACCAAACCGGGACAGGATGCATATGCCGATCTGGATTTTGTGTCCGCAACATCCGAGATTCGCAATCCGGATGGCACAATCGTGTTCCGTCTGGACGAGATCGAAGTGCCTGCAAAATGGAGCCAGGTGGCTAGCGATGTCATCGCACAGAAGTACTTCCGCAAGGCCGGTGTTCCTTCCAAGCTGAAGAAGGTTAAGGAAAAGGATGTTCCCGAATTCCTGTGGCGATCGGTTCCTGCGGAAGATGCTGAATTTGATGGCGAAACCTCATCGAAACAGGTTTTTGATCGTCTGGCCGGCGCGTGGGCTTATTGGGGCTGGAAGGGCGGTTATTTCTCGACTGAAGAGGACGCGAGCGCCTATTTTGACGAGATGCGCTATATGCTGGCGACCCAGCGTGCAGCTCCGAACTCGCCGCAGTGGTTCAACACCGGTCTGCACTGGGCATATGGGATCGATGGCCCGGCGCAGGGCCACCACTATGTTGACTACAAAACCGGCAAGCTAACCAAATCGAAATCCGCTTATGAGCATCCGCAACCGCATGCGTGCTTCATCCAGTCGGTCGACGATGATCTGGTCAACGAAGGCGGCATCATGGACTTGTGGGTGCGTGAGGCGCGCCTGTTTAAGTATGGCTCGGGCACCGGAACCAACTTCAGCCATCTGCGTGCAGAGGGTGAAGCGCTTTCGGGTGGCGGCAAGTCTTCGGGCCTCATGGGATTTCTCAAGATCGGCGACCGCGCCGCTGGCGCGATCAAATCAGGCGGTACAACCCGTCGAGCAGCAAAGATGGTAATCGTCGATGCAGATCACCCGGACATCGAGCAATTCATCGAATGGAAAGTGATCGAAGAGCAGAAGGTGGCCTCGATCGTTGCCGGATCGAAGATGCACGAGAAGATGCTGAACGGCATTTTCGAGGCCATCCGGTCTTGGGACGGCTCTGCCGATGATGCCTATAATCCAAACGCAAACGACGCCCTGAAAAATGCGGTTCGCGAAGCGAAAAAGGTCGCGATCCCAGAAACTTACATCAAGCGCGTTCTGGACTACGCCAAGCAGGGCCACGATAGCATTGAATTCCCGACCTACGATACGGACTGGGATTCGGAGGCTTATAGCTCGGTCTCGGGCCAAAACTCGAACAACTCGATCCGGGTGACCAATGCGTTCCTGACCGCAGTTGAAAAAGACGCGGATTGGGAACTGATCAACCGCACCGACGGCAAGGTTGCTCGTACAGTCAAAGCACGTGATTTGTGGGAAAAGGTCGGCCACGCCGCATGGGCCTGTGCCGATCCTGGCATCCAGTTCCATGATACTGTCAACGAATGGCACACTTGCCCCGAAGACGGTGAAATCCGCGGTTCGAACCCGTGTTCGGAATACATGTTCCTCGATGACACTGCCTGTAACCTGGCGTCGATGAACTTGCTGACCTTTTTCAAGGACGGTGAGTTCCAGGCGGCGGACTATATGCACGCCTCGCGTCTGTGGACCCTGACGCTGGAAATCTCGGTGACCATGGCGCAGTTCCCGTCTAAGGAAATTGCGAAACTCTCTTACGATTTCCGTACGCTGGGTCTGGGTTATGCCAACATTGGCGGTCTGCTGATGAACATGGGTTACAGCTACGACTCGGATGAGGGGCGTTCGATCTGTGGCGCGCTGACCGCGATCATGACCGGTGTGGCTTATGCGACCTCGGCGGAGATTGCAGGCGAGCTTGGCCCGTTCAAAGGATATGAGCGCAACGCAGACCACATGTTGCGCGTCATCCGCAACCACCGTCGTGCGTCGCAAGGGGTGACCGAGGGGTATGAAAAACTGGCTGTTAAGCCGGTACCGCTGGATCACGACAATTGCCCGGACAAGCGTCTGATCGATCTGGCGATGTCCGCTTGGGATGAAGCGCTGAGCCTCGGCGAAAAGAACGGCTACCGTAATGCGCAGGCGACCGTGATCGCGCCCACAGGCACCATCGGTCTGGTGATGGATTGCGACACGACCGGGATCGAACCGGATTTTGCGCTGGTTAAGTTCAAGAAGCTGGCCGGCGGTGGTTACTTCAAGATCATCAACCGCTCGGTGCCTTCGGCGCTGGAAAAGCTGGGCTATTCCTCGGCTCAGATCGAAGAGATCGTGGGTTATGCGGTTGGTCATGGCACCATCGGCAACGCGCCGGGGATCAACCACACCTCGCTGACCGGTCATGGTTTTGGCCCGAACGAGTTGGCAAAAGTAGATGCCGCACTGGAAAGCGCGTTCGACATCCGGTTCGTCTTCAACCAGTGGACGCTGGGCGAGGACTTCTGCACCGGTGTTCTGGGCATCCCGGCGACCAAGCTGAATGACCCGACTTTCGATTTGCTGCGCCATCTGGGCTTTACCAAAGCCGATATCGACGCAGCGAACGACCACGTCTGCGGGACCATGACGCTAGAAGGCGCGCCGCACCTGAAGGAAGAACACTATTCGATCTTCGACTGCGCCAACCCGTGCGGTAAAAAAGGCAAGCGTTTCCTTGGGGTTGATAGCCACATCACCATGATGGCGGCGGCGCAGAGCTTCATCTCAGGCGCGATCAGCAAGACGATCAACATGCCGAATGACGCGACCATCGAGGACTGCCAAAAGGCATACGAACTCAGTTGGTCGCTGGGTGTGAAGGCGAACGCGCTATACCGCGACGGCTCGAAACTGTCGCAGCCTCTGGCCGCGGCGCTGGTCGAAGATGATGACGAAGCGGCGGAAATTCTGGAAAGCGGTTCGACGCAAGAAAAAGCTGTCGTTCTGGCCGAGAAGGTGATCGAGAAGGTTGTGGTCAAGGAAATGATCCGCAGCCATCGCGAGAAACTGCCGCATCGCCGCAAGGGCTATACCCAAAAGGCGATCGTTGGCGGCCACAAGGTCTATCTGCGGACTGGCGAGTTCGAAGACGGCAAATTGGGCGAGATTTTCATCGACATGCATAAGGAAGGCGCTGGCTTCCGGGCGATGATGAACAACTTTGCCATCGCTGTGTCGGTTGGCCTGCAATACGGCGTGCCGCTGGAGGAGTTCGTCGACGCTTTCACCTTCACCAAGTTCGAACCGGCCGGGATGGTGCAGGGCAACGACTCGATCAAAAACGCGACGTCGATCCTTGATTACATCTTCCGCGAACTGGCTGTGTCCTATCTGGACCGCACCGATCTGGCGCATGTCAAACCCGAAGGCGCAACCTTCGACGATCTGGGTCGCGGCGAAGAGGATGGTCTGTCCAACGTATCGGAAATCAGTGAAAGCGCGGCGACCAAATCCTTGGAAGTGCTGAAACAAATCAGTTCAACCGGCTATCTGCGCAAACGTCTTCCGCAGGACCTGATGGTCTTCAATGGCGGACAGGCTGACGCGACGGGTATGGCGGAAACCGCAGCGACATTCGAAGCACCCGCTGAGACGGCGGTTGCGACCGGAATGGACGCCCGTACCAAAGCCAAGATGCAAGGGTACGAGGGCGATCCATGCGGCGAATGCGGAAACTACACGCTGGTGCGCAACGGCACCTGCATGAAATGCAACACCTGCGGCGCGACAAGCGGGTGTAGCTGAATTTAGCGCCCCGGCAACCCGGGGTGCAGGGGTCGGATGCTGCCATAGTAACCGGCCCCGACGAATACGAAGCAAGGCGCTGAGACTTACCATCGATGCCTTGTTTCACTCGGCCGACATGCCCGTGTCGGCCGGGAACAGGGTGGGGCGGAATATTTGCTCCCTCCCACTCTCTCACGGGACGGGTGCGCTCGTCCCATGCGCAGTCCAGGCCGCAGGCAAAAAAACACCGGGCGGTCAACGAAATGAGCCTGGAAGGCGAAACTGACAGGGGGCTTCGGCCCCCTCTCTTTTTTCAACCCCGAGTCGTGGATTTGAGCAGGGCATTGCCGGATCATCCCGTTTGGATCGGGCAAGAGTTGCCGAAACCTGTCCTGGCCATTTCGCCCGGCAAGCCTCCGCAAATGCGACTCAGTCAAACACGCAGAGATTGGCTTGAAAGCGGCCATATCAATCTGAGCGGGTGACACGCCTTCAGGATGGCCTTTTTTTGGCGCTTGTCCGGACGCAAACACTCAAGAAATCGCAATCAGGAGGCATAACATGAAACCGCAAATTCTGGCCCTTATCTCAACCTTCGCACTTGGCCTGCCGACATTGGCCGTCGGCCAAAGCGCCGCCGATACCAACGGCGACGGAGTACTGACGATCGATGAAGTTCAGGCCGTCGTGCCTGACGTTGATGCCGAAGGCTTTGCGCAGATGGACGCAAACGGCGACGGTGCGCTAGATCAGGATGAGATCACCATCGCTGAACAAGCGGGCCTGCTGCCGCCGTCCAACGGCTGATCAAGCAAGAATACTGGCGGCCCGGAAGCTCCGGGCCGCTTATTTTTCAGTGTCTTACGCGGGTAAGTAAATGTTAAACTTGCCGCGAATTTCCGCGTCCAGAAGCGGGTCGAATCTAGCCGGGGAAGGCACGGCAAGGATTTCTTCCTTCCGCTTCACTGCCTTTTCGATCAGATCTGGTTTGCCAAGCTCAACCCATTCCTTCGGAGATGATCGGTCACCAAAGGTAGGATAGACGTAATCTGCCTGCATACGGCCTAGCGTCGCATCGGTGCCAAGATAATGCCCAGGACCACCCATGCAGACTTCGGCCATCTGGTCCAGTGCCAGAGTCTCGTCCGTCACCTCAATTCCGCGCACACAGCGCTGTGCCTGTCCGATCAGGTCATCGCTCAGGATCAGGCTCTCGTGGCAGAACCCCAGCAACGAGGCATGCATGCCTGCGGCCTCATACACCATGTTCAGGCCCGATAGCCCAGCCATGACGTTCGAACACATTTGTTCCCAACCGGCCTGCATGTCGGGCAATTTCGCGTCCGATGCACCAGCTGCGGCACCACCGGGCAGATCGTAAAACTGGTGCATTTGCGCGCAGCCAGCGGTTAGCAGAGCTTGTTCACCCGATCCGATGGACATAGCACCGGTGCGCAAGTCCAGACCAAAAGGCCAAGTGCCAAAAATCGCGGGTGCACCGGGCTTTACGGCGTTTACATAAACCAAACCCGCCAAACATTCGGCGGTGGCTTGTGTGATCGCTCCGGCAACGGTCGAGGGTGCGGTAGCTCCTGCCATGCCCGCAGAAAGCAACAAAACCGGCATTCCGGCCTTGATGCATTCTTCCATCACCTCGCAGCTTTCGGTGGCGAATTTCATCGGGGGCACAACGAAGCAGTTGGAGTTGGACATGAAGGGCCGCTCGCGCCACTTGTCCTCTCCGCCCGCGATCATGTGCAGCATCTCGATGGCGGGGGCCACATGGCTGGGCTCCGTGAACGACGTACCGATATGTTTGAACGTGCCTGAGGTGGTGGCGTAGACCGTGTTCAGATCCATCTCAAGGTTGTCGGCGATATCTCGGCACACCATGGGGCGTTGAACAAAGTGAATGTTCTCAAGCTGTTCACAGATGCAAGTCGCGTCATGCAGGTCCTGCAGGGTCGAGTCGCGATATTCCTGCCCATGCACGTCGACCATGCTGACCGCTGCGCCTGCGGTGCCATAATGGACACGCGTTCCCGACAGCTCCAGATCCGATTTGCCGTCCCGGCTGTGCAGAGTGATCGAGCGATTGGCCTTGGCGATTGTGTCCTCGACCAATGCGCGCGGAAAGCGGATGCGGCCATCGTCGCCCAAGGTGCATCCCGCAGCCACGAGATAGTCGATCCCACTTTGTGGCGCATCAGCAAGGCCGATGGTTTCCAGTGCGGTCAGAGCGGCCTCGTGGATGCGTTCGATCTGTGCTTGGGTCAGAACCTTCAGGGTTCCGCCCTCCATACCAGGCCGAATCGGGCGAAGATGTTCCGGAAGAGCTGACGCACGGGCGGCACGACGCGCGGCGCGGCCACCGCTGCGGGATGAGTTTCGGGTTTGTTCGTTCATGTGTGTGTCCGGTCAAAAAAGTACGTTGTGGGTGAGTGTACCTAGACCAGTGCTGGCCGTCCTCGTGCCGCACGACCGCGATCCGCACCAATGGTGCGGCTGACCAGCCGAATCTTCCAAACTTCGTTATGCATCAACTTCCTCAGTCTGATGCGCCCATTGTTTCAATGCACTTCTGGACAATCTGTTCTGTTTGCGACTTTGGACTAATTTTATTGGGTCGTCAGTCAAAATGAACTGGGCGCAAATCCTCGTGACTAAATGTTTTTTTCCAATTGCGGTAAGAATCTGTTAATCTGCACGTAGTTATTTGGATTTGTACCTTAGGTTTAAGTAAATACTGGGGTTGGCTGATCAGCAGATCGCTGCCTCGGGGATGCGCCCAAACCGGCAACGGATGTTTGGAGGTCTGCATGAAGTCATTACTGGCCGCACTCGCCGCAGCACTGATAACAGGTGCAGGGCAGGTTGTGGCAGAAGACTGGACAGGCGCGTACGCTGGTTTCAGCTTTGGTTATGCAGATGTTGATGGGTCCGGAGGGGCAGGCGGAAGCGGGGGCAGTTTTGGCCCGCTGATCGGATACGACTATGATTTTGGAAATTTCGTGCTTGGCGGTGAGTTGGAATATAACCGCCTGAATCTTGATCTGGGACAATCCGAAGGAAGCCTTGATAGTATGTCGCGATTGAAGTTGCGCGGCGGCTACGATTTTGGATCAGCCCTTGGCTATGTTGTCTTGGGAACCGCGCGGGCCAGTACGTCGGGTGACAGTGATACGGCTGCCGTTTACGGGATCGGTGTTGCCTATCCGCTTGGCGATCGGTTTGTAATCAGTGGCGAAGCGCTGCGGCAGAACTTCGATGATATACCGGAGTCTGGTCGAAGCCTCGACGCAAATGTGTTCAACTTGCGCACCACATTCCGCTTCTGAAACTCGGTGGTCGATTGTCATCCATCTGCCAATTGAGCGGCAAATTCGCATAGGGTCTGTAGCGATGTGACGAATTTCTCGTCATCGATTGTCATGGCCACGCGGATGTGACCTGCGGCGGCAGAACCAAAGCTCTCACCGGGCATCACAGCGATGGCATGCGTGTCCAGCAGCGCATTTGCGAACACATCGCCGCTAAGACCCGTAGCCCGGATATCCAGCATCAGATACATCGCGCCTTGCGCCGGTATTAAGGTGACGACCTGCTGCGCAGCCAGCACTTCAATCGCCAGAGCGCGGCGGCGGCGAAACGGCGCGGCGATCTTGTCTTCGAGAGGTTGTCCCACGCTCAGCGCATAGTTGGCCGCATCCTGTATAAAGCCGGGCACACCATAGGTTGTGTGTGTTGCCAAGTTGATCAGGTGGTCGATCACGCCTTCCGGAGCAACGATCCACCCACAACGCGAGCCAGTCATGGCATGAGATTTCGACATTGAACCCACGACCAGAGTGCGCTCAGCCATGCCGGGTAGGGCGCGCGGTGACAGGTGTTCACCCTCCCAAACCTGCGTGTCGTAGACTTCATCGGAAATCAGCCACAGATCGCGGCGCTGACAAACCTCGGCGATGGCAGAAAGTGTTTCGGCGGAATAGACCACACCAGTTGGGTTGTTTGGGGAGTTTATCAGCAGCGACACCGCCCCGCCTGCCGCGCCATCGATATCGGAAGCGCGAGGTTGGAACAAATCTTCGGCGCGTGTTTCTATGCGTTTGGCTACCGCTCCAACGCCACGGATCGTGCCGGGGTAGGTGGCATAATACGGATCCAGGTAGAGCGCGATATCGCCCGGATCGCAAAGCGCGGTGTGCGCCGCAAACAATGCGGCCTGACCGCCGGGGGTGATGATGACATTGTTGCGTGTGGTCGCTACACCTGTTCGCATTTGGACACGGGCGGCCACAGTATCACGCAGCAGATCAGTGCCCGGAACCATCGCGTATCCTGTGTGCCCGCTGCGGGCCGAACTTTCCATGGCCGACAATATTGACTGATCGGTCCGAATGTCATGCTCGCCGATCGTCAACTCGGTGACGGCATGGCCTTCGGCAATCATCCGACGCGCGCGGATGAACACCTCCCAGCCGTCTGATCCACCCTCGGTCAGATGCGTAATGCGATGCGATAGTTTCAAGGGATTCTCCCGACCGGCTATGACGCCGAATGGGGCAAAGCACAGCAATTTTGTCAATCAGCTTCGCGGCGGCAAACTCGCCTGTATCTTCTTGGTCAGCGATGCACGGACGATATCGTATGAGGTGATCAGGCGATGTTGCATCTCGTCGGCGGCGGTTTCCCACGGCAGGCGAACCCAGCTGCGGTGAAAATACGGGGCCTTGGTGCCAATCCCTGCGTCGATCAACATCTGCGCGGTCTCAATGTCGGGTGTCTTGACCGATACACCATCCCCGACCGAACCGACGCAGGCGAACATCTTGCCGCCAACTTTCCATGCGTCGTGGCCGCCACCCCAAGGGTCCGAAAGTTCGGCACCGGGCAGGTCTGCGCATACGGAATTGACGTAATCACGGGTCATGGTGGGCAGACTGCCTCTGTGGAGGTTGAAACTCAAGGCTTGGCTCAGCATCAATCCCGTGCTAGGCAAAGCGCATGAACCGGAAAACTTGCATCATTATCTGCTGCATTACCTGCTGATTTCTCAAGCGGGCCGGTTTCTTTCGTTTTCATCTCTGAGACAAGTTGCTAAGCCCGCGCCAACGCGTGACGTATATGCTGTTTCAGGAGCACGACCCGATGACGACGATCAAACTGCACAACACAAGGACTCGGACGAAAGAGGATTTCGCGCCGATCGATCCCGGTAATGTGCGGATGTATGTCTGTGGTCCGACGGTCTATGATCGGGCGCATCTTGGGAACGCACGGCCTGTGGTTGTGTTCGACGTGCTCTATCGTTTGTTGCGGCATGTATACGGTGCTGATCACGTGACCTATGTGCGCAATTTCACCGACGTGGATGACAAGATCAACGCCACCGCATTGTCGCGCAAGAAGGCTGGGGCTGACGGGTCTTTGGAACAGTTGGTTCAGGAACGTTCGGACGAAACCATCGGCTGGTATCTGCACGACATGGGCGCGCTAGGGGCGTTGGAACCCAACGCGATGCCGCGCGCCACAGAGTATATCGCGCAGATGATTGCGATGATCGAAGACCTGATGGCCAAGGGGCATGCCTATGCCGCCGAGGGTCACGTGTTGTTCGCGGTGGACAGCTGGAAGGAACACTACGGTGCGCTGTCGGGGCGGTCGGTTGATGACATGATCGCCGGGGCGCGGGTCGAGGTCGCGCCTTACAAGAAGAACCCGATGGATTTTGTGCTGTGGAAGCCGTCGACCGATGAGTTGCCCGGCTGGGACAGCCCATGGGGCCGGGGGCGTCCGGGGTGGCATATCGAATGCTCGGCCATGAGCTATGAATTGCTGGGCGAGAGCTTTGATATTCACGGTGGCGGCAACGATCTGATGTTCCCGCACCACGAGAACGAGATTGCTCAGAGCAAATGTGCCCACCCGCATGGCGAATTCGCGCGTGTCTGGATGCATAATGAGATGCTACAGGTCGAGGGCAAGAAAATGTCCAAATCGCTGGGCAATTTCTTCACCGTTCATGATCTGCTTGAGCAGGGTGTGCCGGGTGAAGTGATCCGGTTTGTGTTCTTGCAGACCCATTATCGCAAGCCGATGGACTGGACCGAGAAGAAGGCGCGCGAAGCCGAGGCAACATTGCGCAAGTGGCGGGCGTTGACAGCGGGCATCGAGCCCGCCGCCACCGCGGCACCTGCGGTCATCGATGCGCTTGCCGATGACATGAACACGGCAGGTGCCATCGCTGAACTTCATCGTTTGGCTGCTGACGGCAACGCTGCTTTATTGCTGGCGAGTGCAAAGGTGGTCGGGCTGTTGACGGATGAAATGGCAGCTTGGGCGCAAACCGCCGTGGCTGATCTGTCATCCCACGCAGAAAAGCTGGCCGCTGCGCGCGCTCTTGCGATGCAGAACAAGGATTTCTCTGAGGTCGATCGCCTGAAGGCGGCCTATGTCGCCGCAGGGCTGGAGGTTCGGATGAGCAAGGACGGTGTGGAGTTGGTGCCAGGTGCTAGCTTTGATGCCGCGAAGTTGGAGGCGGTCGAATGACCAAAGAGCGCCTTTACCTCTATGACACCACCCTGCGCGACGGGCAACAAACGCAAGGCGTACAGTTCTCGACCGCAGAGAAGGTACAGATCGCGCAGGCTCTGGATTCGTTGGGGCTTGATTACATCGAAGGAGGCTGGCCCGGGGCGAACCCGACTGACAGCGCCTTTTTTGATGCCGCGCCCAAGACTTCGGCATGTATGACCGCGTTTGGAATGACCAAACGTGCGGGCCGATCTGCGGAGAATGATGACGTTCTGGCTGCTGTTATGAACGCGGGAACACCAGCCGTTTGTCTCGTGGGGAAATCGCACGATTACCACGTGACCCACGCGCTTGGTGTCACGCTGGAGGAAAACACCGAGAACGTTCGCGCCTCGGTCGCGCATATCGTGGCGCAGGGGCGGGAGGCTCTGTTTGATGCCGAGCATTTTTTTGATGGCTACAAGGACAACCCGGAATATGCGGTTGAAGTCTGCCGCGCTGCGCTCGATGCAGGGGCACGGTGGGTGGTTCTGTGTGACACCAATGGCGGAGCATTGCCGGCAGAGGTCGGGCGGATCGTATCCGAGGTGATTGCGGCCGGTCTGCCGGGGGATCGGCTGGGCATTCATACGCATAACGACACCGAGAACGCAGTGGCGTGCTCGCTGGCTGCAGTCGATGCGGGGGCGCGGCAAATTCAAGGTACGTTGAATGGGTTGGGAGAGCGCTGTGGCAATGCCAACCTGACCGCTTTGATCCCAACGCTGATGCTGAAAGAACCCTATGCCTCGTGCTATGAGATCGGAGTGATGCCCGAGGCGCTGGCCGGGCTGACGCGCATCAGCCGGATGCTGGATGATATCCTGAACCGAGTGCCCAGCAAGCAGAGCGCCTATGTAGGCGCGTCGGCTTTTGCGCATAAGGCCGGGCTGCATGCCAGCGCGATCCTCAAGGACCCGACAACCTATGAGCATATCGATCCGGCAAGTGTTGGAAATGCGCGCATCATTCCGATGTCGAACCAGGCCGGGCAATCGAACCTGCGCAAACGTTTGACCGATGCGGGATTGGTCGTAGAAGCGGGCGATCCGGCGTTGGGACGTATCCTTGAGCGGATAAAACTGCGCGAGGCCGAGGGGTATTCCTACGACACCGCGCAGGCTAGTTTTGAGCTGCTGGCGCGGGATGAGCTGGGGCAATTGCCCGAATTCTTTGAGGTCAAGCGCTATAAGGTGACCGTTGAGCGCCGGAAGAACAAATACAACAAGATGGTCAGCCTGTCCGAGGCGGTTGTTGTTGTGAAAGTGGATGGTGAGAAGAAGCTGTCGGTCAGTGAGTCGTTGGACGAAAGCGGTAGTGATCGCGGTCCGGTGAACGCGCTCGCCAAAGCTCTGGCCAAGGATTTGGGGCAGTATTCGCAGATACTGTCGGATATGCGGCTGGTCGACTTCAAGGTGCGCATCACTCAGGGCGGGACCGAGGCGGTCACGCGCGTGATCATTGACAGCGAAGACGGGCAAGGGCGGCGCTGGTCTACGGTTGGGGTGAGCGCGAACATAATTGATGCCTCGTTCGAAGCGCTGCTGGATGCGATTCAGTGGAAACTGGTGAGCGATTGCGCCCCGCAGCCAGCGGCCGCCGAATAAGGTGGAGTTCGACGACGACATCAAGGCTTGTGCTGCGCTGGTTCATCGGGCCGATCCCGATCGCTTTATGGCTGCCATGGCCGCGCCAGTTGAGGCACGGGCAGTTTTGTTCCCGATTTATGCGCTGAACGTCGAGGTGGCCCGTGCCCCGTGGGTGACGCAAGAGAGCATGATCGCCGAGATGCGGCTGCAATGGTGGCGCGATGCCTTGCAAGAGATTGCCGAAGGGCCATCTGTTCGTCGGCACGAGGTTGTCACACCTGTGTCGCGCGTGATTTCTCCGCATCTGGCAGCGCATCTGGATGAATATGTGGCCGTAAGGCGTTGGGATATCTATCGTGATCCGTTCGAGGATGAGGCGCATTTTGACGCCTATATTGCCCATAGCGCTGGGACAATAATGGTGGTGTCGGCGCAGGCTCTGGGTTCGGCGGATGAAACTGTTCTGCGTGATTTCGGATATGCAGCGGGGGTCGCGAATTGGCTGCGCGCAATTCCCGAGCTTGAGGCACGTGGGCGCATTCCTTTGCTGGACGGAACCCATGACGGGGTTCGGGCGCTGGCGCAGAAGGCTTTGGACCGATTGGCGCAAGCGCGGTCCACCCGCAACGAGATCTCGGCACAAGCACGGCCAGCGCTCTATGCGGGGTGGCAGACGGAATGGGTGTTGCGGACTGCATTGGCCAGACCGGACCGGGTGGCCGCAGGTGCGTTGGCTCAGGGTGAAATCCGACGTCGGTTTACGCTGATGAAAACCGCAGCGACCGGGCGCTGGTAACGTCAGACGGTTTGTGGGTCCGAAGGCCTCAGAACCAGCCACAGCAGCGCGCCACCTGCAAGGGTCAGCAGCGGGATCATGGCGAGGTTTACGGCCGTCCAACCCTCGACCGCTGAACCGCCCGAGCAGTTCATCAATCCGCCAGAGGCAAGCGAGGCAAAAGTCACGCCGCCAAACACCAGCAAGTCATTCAGGCCCTGCATTCGCCCGCGTTCGTGCACTTCATGCGAGTCTGCCAACATGCTGGTGGCGCCAATGAAGCCAAAGTTCCATCCGATGCCAAGCAGGATCAGGGCGACGAAAAAGTTACCTAGATCAACACCTTGCAGGGCGACAATGCCTGCACCGCCAAGGATTGCCAAACCGAGAGCTACGATCTTTTCGACCCCAAACCGCGCGATCAGGTGGCCGGTGAAGAAGCTGGGAATGTACATCGCCAGTACGTGGCTGGTGACGATATCCGCGGCATCACCTTCGGTATATCCGCACCCGACGACGGCCAAAGGTGTAGACGTCATTACAAGGTTCATCAGCGCGTAGGAAACCATTGCGCAGATGATCGCTACTGCGATGCGTGGAGTTTTCAGCAACTCCAGCCTTGTGCGACCTTTGGGTTCATCTTCGGTCGGTTTCGGCGGAGTAGGGATGTCGAGAAAGAAGAACAGGGCTGAGCCGATTACGTTGATCGCGATCACCGCCAGATAAGTGCCCAAAAACGGGACCACATACGCTTGCGAAGTCAGCTTGACGATCTGAGGGCCGATGATCGCCGCCGCAAGCCCTCCGGCCATGACGTATGAGATCGCCTTGGGCCGAAATGCATCAGAGGCGGTGTCTGCTGCTGCAAAGCGATAAAAGCCATGTGCGCTCATGTATATGCCGGTCAGGAAGCTGCCGATCAGGAAGATCGGGAACGAGCCGAGATAAAGGCCGTAAGCCCCGATAACGCCCCCTGCGGCACCTGCGGTTGATCCCACAAGAAACCCGGCACGGCGTCCCCAGCGTTGCATGATGGCCGAAATCGGCGTGGCCGCCAGCATTGAACCCAGAACGATCAGTGAAATCGGCAGCGTCGCAAGGCAAGCGTTGCTGGCCAGCGATTGGCCTGCCAGCCCGCCGACGATGAACATCATGGGCATCTGTGCACCCAGGATTGCCTGTGCTGCCACCAAAACGGCAACGTTGCGTTTGGCCTGACTATCGTCAGGGGTGGCAGCGATCATTGTCATGGGCGAATGGTTATCTACGATTGAGACTTGGCACAAGCGGGTTGCATATGCGGCACATCCGCCTAACGTGCGGACAAGGATCACTTATCGGAGAGCGCATGTCCGTCGGACGCATCATCGAAACACCGGACTGCGTTACCGAAGGGGCCGAGTGGTTGGCTGAGGCCTGCCCCCGGATGGCTTATGCGATGGAGCAAACCGGACCCCTGCCACTCAGGCGCAAGCCTGACGGGTTCGCCCAATTGCTCAGCGCGATTGTCAGTCAGCAGGTCAGCGTGGCCTCGGCAAACGCAATCTGGAAGAGGCTGCAGGACGCAAAACTGACCGGTCCGCGCAAGATTATGTGGGCCACTGATGATGATCTGCGCGCCGTGGGTCTCAGCCGTCAGAAAATTCGCTATGCCCGCGCCTTGGCTGAGGCGCGGATCGATTACAAAGCGTTGCGTGATGCGCCAGATGACGAAGTGGTCGCAATTCTGACCGAGGTACCGGGAATCGGTGTCTGGACTGCCGAGATTTATGCGATGTTTTCGCTGGGTCGCGCCGATGTGATTGCACCGGGCGATCTGGCCTTACAGGAAGCTGCACGCATCCTCTATGAATTGTCAGAACGACCAAAAGACAAAGAGTTACGCCAGATGGCTGAAGCCTGGTCGCCATGGCGATCGGTTGCGGCGCGGGTGCTGTGGGCCTATTACCGGGTCGCAAAAGACAGAGAAGGGATCAGATGACACGGGTTTTGAACGCGCTCAGGAAAGAGCCGGTTTCAGGCGACACACGCTCGGTCGTGGTGTTTGTGCATGGTTATGGTGCAAACGGGGCCGATCTTTTGGGGCTGGCTGATCCGTTGGGCGAGCATCTGCCGGATACGTTGTTTGTAGCTCCGGACGCGCCTGAACAGATCATCGGTATGCCCAACGGTTTCCAGTGGTTCCCGATCCCGTGGATTGATGGCTCATCCGAGGAGGAAGCCCGACGGGGTATGGAAATGGCAGTTGAGGATTTCAACGCGTTCCTTGATGCGCTGATGGTGGATGAGGATGTCCTGCCAGAGCAGGTAGTGCTGTTCGGTTTCAGCCAGGGCACGATGATGAGCTTACATGTAGCCCCGCGCCGCGAGGACCCAGTGGCGGGGATCGTAGCGTTCTCGGGACGTTTGCTGGAACCTGATTTGCTGCCGGACGAAACCGTAAGTCGCATGCCAATCCTGCTGGTGCATGGCGATGCTGATGACGTTGTACCGCCGCAATCGTTGCCAGAAGCAGCTGAGGCACTTCAGGCGGCCGGGTTCAAAGAGGTTTATGCCCATATAATGAAGGGCACCGGCCACGGGATTGCTCCGGATGGCTTGAGTGTTGCGCTGGCCTTCATGCGGGATAAGCTGAGCCTCTGACTTGCGGGGCGATCTAAGGAGAGCATGATGCTGATCGTGACAGGAGTGGTCGAAGTTTCAGATGCAGCGGTCGAGAAAGCCATTGATGCCGCGCAGGAAATGGTTGCGGAAACTCTGAAAGAACCCGGATGCCTGATCTATGAATTCAGTCAAATCCTGGGTCAGGCGACCCGCTTTCGGGTCTATGAGGAATGGCAGGATCAGGCCGCGCTTGAGGCCCATTTCGCGACCCCTCATATGGCTGCTTTTCAGGCGGCACTTGGTGAGGTCGGCGTTGTCTCTAGCGAAATCTACCGTGTGATCGGGGGCGAGAAGCAGCCGCTTCGCTGATCGATCACTCCCACAGCCTTCCTTCCGAGAATTCGACCGAGTTGCCTGCAGGGTCTCGTACATAGAGCGACCGGGCTCCGTTGGGCCAGTCGATCTCGGCATCGACAGGGATGTTCCAGTCCAACAGATGCTTGCGCATCACGGTGATTTCATCTCGGGTTAGGACAAGGCAAACATGGCTGGGACCGCGCGCCCCATGCGGTGGGACCGGCAGATCGGGGTTGCCTGGCGGTTTCTCGGTTTCGCTGGCATTGAACAGCAACAGGACAGACCCGCCGATTCGATAGAACACATGGCGGTCGGTGACGCGCTGGATTTTCTCTAGCCCCAATATCTGACCATAGAAATCCTCGGCCGCATCTAGATCGTCGACATACAGCGCGGCTTCCAGGATGGCAGACGGGGCAGGGATATCCGGTGTGACCTTCATGCCCTAAGCCTATCACATCACGCAGTTTTTGTCACCGGCGCGGGCGGCGCTCCCGCTTGCGCGACGGTGCTGCGTCAACAGCTGGAATCGGCAGGCTTTCCCACTGACCGGGGTCAAGGCCGTCCAAAGACCAATCTCCAACACGGGCTCGGATCAGGCGCAGAGTTGGGTGCCCGACTGCGGCTGTCATCCGGCGAACCTGACGGTTGCGGCCCTCTTTAATCGTCAGTTCAACCCAACTGTCGGGCACCGTTTGGCGAACCCGGATCGGCTGGGTGCGTGGCCACAGCCATTCGGGTTCGTCAATCAGCCGCGCCTTGGCGAGGCGCGTCAAACCATCCTTAAGTTCAACACCTTCCCGCAACGCCTTTAGTGCCGCTGTATCGGGAATGCCTTCGACTTGAACCCAGTATGTCTTAGGCATCTTGTGCTTGGGGTCTGATATCTGCGCCTGCAATCGCCCATTATCAGTCAGCAGCATCAAACCCTCGCTATCCCGGTCCAAGCGTCCCGCAGGATAGACACCGGGCAGGTCGATGAATTCCGAGAGCGTGCTGCGGGGCGAGTCAGAATTGGCGCGGTCGGTGAACTGCGGCAATACATCGTAAGGTTTGTTGAAACGGATGAACCAGGACATGCCCCGCCATAGCTTGCAGACCACGTCTGCGCAACCTGTGGATAAGTGTCACTTATCTGTTACGTATTCGGCCTAACCAATACCCGAGATGTTGTGTGAACTCGGCACTTGTCAGAGATTTAACACGATATATAGTTAACTTAAGGCCGGGGCGGGTGTTCCCCGCTCTGATGTCACAAACGGGCAGTACAGAGCGAGGAGCGATTCTGTTATGGACGGAGACTTCAGGACCGAATTTGTCAGGGAAACCGGTGCGCTCAAGCATCATCCGGCATTGGTTTTGAACGCTGATTACAGACCTCTTTCCTACTACCCGTTGTCTTTATGGCCGTGGCAGGAGGCGATCAAAGCTGCCTGGCTGGACAGGGTGGATATTGTTGCGGAATATGACGAGGTTGTCCGCAGTCCCAGTACCGAGATCCGAATACCCTCGGTCGTTGTCCTGAAAGACTATGTAAAACCCAGAAAGCGCGTGGCCTTCACGCGCTTTAATTTATTTTTGCGGGACGAATTCAAATGCCAGTACTGCGGCAGCCGTGAAAACCTGACCTTTGATCATGTTGTACCGCGCGCTGCGGGCGGGGTCACAAGTTGGCAGAATGTCGTTGCAGCGTGCAGCCCGTGCAATCTGCGCAAGGGCTCAAAATCCCTGCGACAGGCCAGAATGTCACTGAATAAACCGCCGCGTCAGCCGGATGCTGAGGCTTTGCGCAATATCGGTCGGAAGTTCCCCCCGAACCATCTGCACGAAAGCTGGATCGACTTCCTCTACTGGGATGCCGAACTGGATCAGCTATAAACCCTGGCGCGCGCGCCAGGCTGCTATCCAGATCAGGACCAGACCCGTCGAAATCAATCCATTCCAGCCCGCCATGGAAATCCCGAACATCTCCCACGGGATGTCATCGCAACGCACGAGCGGGGCGGACATGATCTGATCCATTAACTCTTCGGCACTCAGACCACCGATATCACCAGATGTGCAGGTCGATGGGCCCTCCCACCAGCCTTGCTCGACCCCAGCATGGTAAAACCCTATTCCCGCCGTTGTGGCCGCGGCCAGAGCGCCTAGTAGGGGCAGGGGGCGGACGCCCGGGAAGGCAAAGGCTAGAGCACCAAGAATCACTGCGACACCATGAGGATACCGCTGCCAGATGCACATTTTGCACGGCGCGAGCCCACCGATGTACTGAAAGCCCCAAGCCCCAAGTAGCAACGCGGCCGAGCCGGATGCGGCAACCAGAACCAGAAGTCTTTTGCGCGTCATAAGTATTTCACCACAAGAAAGCCGCCAAACAGCAGGATTATGAATAGGGTAAACATCAAACCCAACCGTTTTTCGATGAAGTCACGGATTGGTTCCCCAAATTTCCATAGCAGCCCGGCCACAAGAAAGAAGCGCAAGGCGCGCGCCAGGATCGAGGTGGCTATGAACGTCCCAATCGGCATCCCGGTCCAGCCCGACATGATGGTGATGACCTTATATGGGAAAGGCGTCACACCAGCCGCCAGCACGGCCCAGAAGCCGAAATCATTGAAGCGGGTATTGAATTCTTCCATTGCGTGGGCTTTGCCCATGGCTTCCAGAACAGGCTGCCCAAGGCTTTCGTAAAAGAATGCCCCAATTGCATAACCCAATATCCCACCCAGCACCGAGGCAACCAAGGCGACCGTCGCGATCAGCCAGGCCCGCGACGGACGCGCAAGGATCATGGGAATCATCAAAACATCGGGTGGGATCGGAAAAAACGAACTTTCAACAAAAGCCACAACAGCCAGCGCCCAGAGCGCATGAGGATGTTCGGCCAGACGAATGGTCCAGTCATAAAGGGATCGCAACATGAAGAATAAGTATCCTGGTAACCGCTGCGGCAAGCCAAACCATGCACCCGACTGACCGTCAACCTCCTTCGATGAAACATTCAGGGCAGTGGTTGTTTTTTGCCTCTGGACCTTCTCTCGGTAGGGCGCTAATCCAGTGTTCGTGGCCCAAGTGGCGGAATGGTAGACGCAGGGGATTCAAAATCCCCCGGTAGTGATACCGTGCCGGTTCGAGTCCGGCCTTGGGTACCAAAGTAAAAACAGTGAGTTAGGGGAGCCGGCTCGCTGTTTTTTCTTTTGGGGACATTTACTTTGAACTGTTTTGATTCATCAACGAGTTTGCTTTGAATGCACGAGTCATATCGCCATTTCTGGACAAGCCGTGGCTTCACAATTCTAGGTTTATGCAGATATTTCACACTTCCATAACATTTTCTGGACGGTCGGTTTCGGTATTCAGAATGGGTGCTAATCACGCGCGTTCCAGCGCTCGATCCCGCCAGTGCGATATTGGTTGAGGCAACGCGCCATTGCCCACTAAATCGCGGAACTCTGAAGTAGTCACATCCAGCAATTCTTAATAGTTCTGATGCCCAGTCGCGCGAGATGGCGGCTTTGTAATTGACCTGTGGGTGGGACCCGCTGCTTAGAACGCAGCGGGCAGAGCGTTAGCTACACTTTTGCTCGTAGTAGGCATCAAGTAATTCAATGATCCACTTGATGATAAATTTGGTTGCACCGTTCGCCTTTTCTTTGATCTTCTCCAGAACCACTCGTACCACAGGCCACGCATCGCAAAAATCGATACCTTTTACCTGTTCTGGTTGCCCTAGATCGAGTGAGTTCAAATAGGCTTCGATCTCTTCGCGGCTCACTTCAACGCCATTAGCCATTTTCAATTCCTTTCAAATAAGTGTGTGTAACAGGCAACGCCCGAATTCGATTAGTTAAAAATAATTTTGTTGAAACGGGCGAAATTGCCGTGTTTTGAACACTAGTGCATTTGATCGAATTTTTCAATTTTCAGCACAACCGCATGAGCGAAATGGAAAAATGTTCGGCTTGCGCCTCGCTCAGACCAGACAGCTATTGCAAGTCTTCTGCGTATTCCTCGCGTGTTTTGTTAACGTGTTATGACAAAGCGATTTTTCTGATTCCCTCGCCTCCCATCGATTAAAAATATGTGCAATCCTGACCGGGTGTTTATCGCACTCAGGATAGTCGAGTATGTTATAATACGACGAGGTTCAGTGTCGTGAAACTGATCTTCAGCTCCGACATCAAATACCAACAAAGCCCTGCAAACAGCTCGGGAATATCACTATGATGTGTGGGACGGTTCGGCGTGTTGTTTCTTGTGCCTCTGAATATGACCAGGAGTGGGAACTGGATTTCCACATGGTCTCGAATTTGAATAAGTGGGCGCTGGGTATTGCATGACCCTGAAAAGCAAGCTCTGACCCCGTTTGGGGACATCCGCTAGCTTGAAAGAACACGAAATTTCAACTTCAATACCCCGTCATCTCAAGATATCCGCGTCCTGTGTGGCTACCTGTGATGGTGATTGGGCCTTCCCAGTATTCGAACCGGGTTCCCATCCAGGCTTTCGGGGTTATGGCATCGACTTCAACATCGATCCCGCGATCCGGCAACGACACCTGCCATTTGATCGGAACGTCACGTTGTGCCACGCGGGCGGTTTCAAGGGGTTCTAGCAGGACTGAGCCGTCAGGTAGGGGGGTCGTTTGCCCATCGGCCTCAATCCACGTAGCGGCCGTGAAATCCCCTCGATCCCCGCGTAGGCGGAAGGCCATCAGCTTGTCACCGTCGTCAAAGCTGAGCGAGAACCAGTCCCAGCCGCTTTGATCTTCGGCCAAGGGTTGCGAAGACCATTCGCGATCCAGCCAACCCTGGCCGGCGACTTCGACATCTTCGTTGGGCAGGTGGAGCGTGCCCTCGACCGAGTAGAAGGGTTGTGAATAGTAGTAGCTTGCCTGACCATCGGCGGATTTCACCGAATACCCCTCGGCCCCGTGAAACACCAATGGGCCTTGGGCCTTCAGAGTCAGATCATACCCAAAGTCTGATCCGTTTGCTGTCAGGCTGAGGGTTTCCAAATCATCGCCGCGCATGTGCCATTCATCGATCCATGCCTCAAACGGATGGGCCGTTACGCCAGCCTGTCCGACACCGCCGCGAGAGAGTCGTTCGGCGAAATAGTGTGTTTCTGGCGTTGTGAGCGCGGCATGGCCCATCCAGATCTGCGGGCTTTGCCAGCCGTCAGCCTCGGACGGTTTCAGGGCCGATCGGAACAGGGTCCATTGTATGCCATAGTCGCGACCCTCTGCGTCTTTGAGGTTTGCCGTCAGATACCACCATTCAATCCGATAATCCGGATGGGCGCCGTGATCTTGCGGAAACTGAAAGCTGTAGCCCGGTTCAGGACGCGTAAAGCCATCCGCATTGCCGCCCAACCCGGCATAACCCTGCGCCCAACCGGGAATTGGAAGGAGGATGAACAGAATGAAGGCTTTAACGTTCATTGGCAAAAACCCTCAACAGCGCAGCAGGTGGCAGGCGGAGCAATCGTAATGAGGGTAGGGCCGCTGCGAGCACGGCGGCAACCAGAGTCAGCAGGAATAAGCTCAGCCAATCAGTTGGGAACAAATACATGGGCAAGCGCCATCCGAAGGCCTGCACGTTGATCACGGCCAGCAGCACCCATGCCAATACAAGGCCCAATGGAAGGGCAAGACAAGCGGTCATCACCGCAAGCAGGACACTGCGCAGAAGCTCTAGCTTGGCCAGTTGCGCGCGCGTTAGACCCAGCGCCCAGACCGGTGCGACCTGAGGCAGGCGCTGGGTCCACAATGTCAGTAAACTGGTGAGTATCGCGAACCCCGCAACGCCCAGTGTCAGCACATTCAGCGCTGAGGTGACGACGAAAGTTTTTTCAAAAACAGCCATCGATTGCGCTTTCATAGCGGCCTGCTGCACAACTGCCGATGGAGGCAGGTCAAATTGGTCACGCAACGCCTGTGCCAGCTCCGAGGCTTGATCCGGTGCGATGCGAATGCCAAAGCGGCGTGTATCCGTGTCCGGGGCAATCTGATCCAGCATCGGCATTGCGACGATGGCCTGACCTGTCGGGTTCCCATAGTCGGAATAGACACCTGCAATCGGCAAGCTGTGCTCGGGTGTGATCGAGATGGTATCTCCAGGCCATAGATCCGCGCGTCGTGCGAGTTGCTCGTTGATGAGTACGGCGCCGCGATACAGGACGTTGTCCCAGACGTCAGGACCCTTGGCGATCAGTGGCCAGTTGTTGCGATAGCTATCGTGATCAACAATCCCGTACAGAAACAACGGCCCGGTCTCGTGCGGCAATTCGGTGCTGCGAATGGGTAGGACAGCTGACGCCCTTGGGTCGAGCCAATCGATAAGGGCTGCGCCTTGTGCATTGTCGGCTGCGGTCACGTAAAGTTCGGAGGTCAACCGTTGATCGAGCCAGCCAGTAAAGGTGAGGCGGAAGCTTGAAACCATTGTGCCGACGCCGATATTCGCGGCGAGCGCCAGCAGCAAGGCCATCAGCGCAAGTGACAGACCGGGCAATTGCGCCCGCATGTCCGCGAGCACCCATTGACCAACAGGCGTGCGGGCCCGGCGCAGGCACAAGGTCAATATCCCTGACAGTGCGAGCGGCAGCAACAAGGCCGCTCCGGTCAGCATCCCGGCAAGCAAGGCAAATCCTGCGATAAGTCCGCCGATTGTGAAATATGCGATAAAGCCCACTGCTAGCAAGGCTAGGCCACATGCGCCTGTAATCTGGGCCGAGGCTTTACTGCCACGCCAAGCTTGTAAGCCCGGCCCTGCGAGGATGGGCATGCGCGAAAGTCGCCAAAGAGCGTGGCCACTGGCCGCCAACGTGCCGCCTGTTGCCATCGCAAGACCTGCGGCGACCCATTGGGGGCGTAATGACATCTGCCCGTCGATTGTTGCCCCGTAGAGGCCGCGCAACGTGGCGGCGACATCAGGCAACAAGGCTCCAGCCAGAAAATACCCCAGGGTTAACCCGAACAGGCCACCGATCAGGGCCAAGAGAAGCAATTCACCCAGAACGATCCAGATCAGGCCCCGCATGGGAAGGCCCAACGCCCTTAATGTACGGATAGTGCCACGCCTCTGCGCGAAGGCGAGGCCGACCGTTCCGTGAACGATGAACAGGCCGACGGCGAAAGACAGCAAGCCGAAAGCTGAGAGGTTCAGGTGAAAGCTGTCGGTAAGCTGCGCGGTATCCAACTGGGCCGAGGGGCTAATGCGTTGAAGTTCAGGCGCAAGTTCTGACAGAGACGGGACACCACGGGGCTGATTGGGCAAGATCACCAGACGGGAAATCTGACCGGGACGGTTCAGAAGACGCTCGGCCAATCCAATATCGGTGAGCACCAGATCAGGTGGCAGCGCGGTGCTGGAAAGCGCCGGTGGGAAGTCGTCACTAGATTGAAACAGCGGGGCCAGGGCGGGTGACATCAGCAGCCGCCCCGGAGCTGTCAGCATATCAGCCGGGCCGGGGGCATCCGCGCCTTGCTCGATCTGGGTGATCGCGGGCAGGACAGGGTAGGTCACCAAATCCACCCCCATCAGACGTACGGAACGGCCCTTGATGCGCAGCGTGCCTTCTAAGACGGCCGCCACTTGCCAGCCTGCGCGCCTGAGCTCGGCGTAGCGGGAAAGAGGGATCGTGGAACCGGAGGCGCGCAATTCGTCGAATTGTCCGATGGCAAGCTGGGTGCTGGCGCGTTCATAGCTCGCGCGCGCTTCGGCATTGATGGCTTGCACGGCCGACCACAGACAAGTTGCCAGCGCGATACCCGTCAGAAGCGTCATCAATTGCAATGGGTGCATCCGCCAATGGGACACCAGCGCCAGGACCGCAGCGCGTGTCATGCGATATGCCCGCCCGTCAGGTGGGCACGCCGGTCGAGACGGCTGGCGATGTCATTCGAGTGGGTGACCAGCAGGAGCGCAGCGCCGGTATCGGCAACCAATGAAAGCATCAGGTCCAGCACCACCGCACTTGCTGTTTCGTCCAGATTGCCAGTCGGCTCATCCGCTAGCAGCAATCGTGGTCGGATCGCCATGGCGCGTCCGATGGCAACTCGCTGCTGCTGTCCGCCCGAAAGGTTCTCGGGGTAGCGGTCTTGCAATTCGCTCAGGCCAAGGCGCTCGGTCAGGTGGACAACCCAATCCGGGTCGTTCCGACCCGCAAGTCGCGCATGGATCGAGAGGTTCTGGGCAACGGTCAGCGACGGGATCAGGTTGAACTGCTGAAAGACCAGAGACAGGGTGCCGCGACGCAATTCGGCGCGTTCCGCATCATTCAGGGCCGACATGGCGCGCCCGTCCAGAGTAATCTCTCCGCCATCAAACCCATCCAGCGCCGCCACCAGATGCAATAATGTGCTTTTGCCACTGCCACTTTCTCCGGTCAGCGCCAAGGTCTGTCCCTGTTCCAGCGTCAATGAAACATCGGTCAGGACAGGTCTCCCACCGGGATAGGATTTTCGAACGTGATTAATTGATAGCAACATGCAAACTCTCATCTGGTCCCGTCACAATGTGCAACGCGGCGCGCCAGTGTCCAGAGCCGAGATCGGTTCTATTCGCCGCAGCCTTACGCATCGCATGGGGTTGTCGGCAACGCGCGAAACCCCCATGCTTGCACAGTTTTCAGCGATCAGAACAAAGGCCGTTTACATGACATTGTCGCAACAAATCATTTGGGGCAGCTTCTATCTGGGTATTTGTTTTCTGATCGAAATCATGCTGCTGACATGGTGCGTTCTGGTCATCCGAAAACTGGTTGCGAAATGGGAGACGCGCAGCACTATCCTTGCAACCGCAGGCCCGATCAGCGTGGCGCTGGTGTTTATCGTGCTGACCCATACGGTTCAGGTCTGGATCTGGGCGATTGTCTGGGTGTGGGGTGATGTGCTGCCGGATTGGAATTCGGCCCTCTATTTCTCATTGGTGACGTTCACAACGCTGGGTTACGGCGACATCGTCTTGGGCGAAGGGCTGCGCATCTTCGGAGCGTTTGCATCGGTCACGGGCCTACTGGCCTTTGGGCTGTCGACCGCGTTCCTGGTGGCCCTCATGACGCGGGTCTTTGAAGAACGGTTCCTGAACTAGAGGATCGGTGCAAACAACCGTGCAAGCGGCGCACCAAAACGGATGTGGAACGGTTGCTGGGGCAAATTGCGGGTCAATTCGTAACTTGCTTCAAAATCAGTTTCCAGCATCGCAGCCACTGCGTTTGCTGCGCGACGATCAAAGAACAGGGCCATCGCCTCAAAGTTCAGACGGAAAGATCGGTTGTCCAGATTGGTGGTGCCAACGGCGGCCAAGGTATCGTCTACAACAAACGCTTTTTGATGCATGAAGCCGTCGGTATAGCGAAACACACGGGCGCCACAGTCTCGAATTTCGTCGAAATAGGCAAAAGCGGCCAGCCAGGGCAGACGATGGTCGATGACATCCGGCACGAGTATCCGTACATCCACACCGCGCAGTGCGGCGTGCTGCAGCGCGGTCATGATGTCGATGTCAGGCACAAAATATGGTGAGGCGATCCAAAGCCGTTCTTTCGCCTCAGTGATGGCCGCAAAGAACATCATTGCGCCGGTTTCTGTTTCGTCGCCCGGGCCCGTTGCCACCAGCAGCGCATTCATGTCCTGATCAGATTCATTTCCAGCCCAATCGAGTTGGTCGATCAGATCTTCGTTGCGCGCCCAGTGCCAATCCTCGGTAAAAATCAATTGCAGTTGCCGTACAACGTGGCCGGTCATCTTGATATGCGTGTCCCGCCAGCGACCGAACCGAGGGCTTTGCCCCAAGTATTCAACGCCGATGTTGTGACCACCGATAAAGCCGACATTGCCATCCACGATCACAGTTTTTCGGTGGTTGCGATAGTTCAGTTGAAACCGGAAATTGGGCCCGCGTTGTTCGCGGGGATCTGCAACATCCACACCGGCCTGGCGCAGCGTCTCAAAATAGCTGGACGGCAGGCCATAGCTGCCCACCGCGTCGGTCATGAACCGAACATGTACGCCACGCTTGACCGCGGCGATTAGCCGGTCCCGCACCCTTCGCCCAAGATCATCATCCCGGACGATGTAGAACTGGATCAGAACGTAATTCTCGGCCTTATCTATGGCGTCGAGAATGGCATCAAACGTAGCTTCGCCGTCGATCAGCAGCTCGGCTCCATTACCACGTGAGACGGGCAAATGGGCAAGCGCTTCAAACGCGCGAGGATTGACTCGCATCGTCTGAGGGTCGGGTTTCGAGAAATCGGCAAAGGTCTTGATCCCTTCGACGACGCGCTCACTTTCTTGCCGAGCGATCCGGTATCCTCTGAACCGATGGTGACCGAGGAATAGATACAGCGGCACGCCAAACATCGGGGCCGACAGCAGGAACACAACCCAGCCAACCGCTCCTTGTGGTGTGCGTGCAGTCTGCGCAGCGCGAACTGCAAAGACGACCGCTACGCAATAGAGTGAAAACAGAAAAAACGAGACGAGTAATGTCCACATCGGGGCGCAGCGATCCGGGTTGCTTAGTTTGCCCCAGTGTAGATGCGGGACCAGTCGTTGGCCATATCAACAATGACCCATCCCATATCCGGGCCTTTGTCCAACCCATCGACCAGCCGTCCAATCGGGCTTTCGCGGTCGTAGGCCCATTCACGATCCGCATCAGTGTGATGGATCAAAACGCCCAGCCGTGGCCCGTCGCCTGCGGTGGTCCATTCAAGCATGGCAAAATCCCCGTCCGAGTTTCCCCCGGCAAATATGGGGCGCTTGCCGATGGTGCGCTCGATATTGATAGGTTTGCCTTCTTTATCATCGATGAAGGCGATGCCGGGGGCCTTGTTGATTACAGGCGTGCCGTCCACATTGTCATACGTGGTCTCACCATAGGTGCCCAGAATCTGTTCGGGCGGGATGCCATAGGCCTGTTCGGCGAAGACACGCATGAAATGCAGGCCTCCGCCTGAAACGATATAAGTTTTGAAATCCTCATCCCGCAGATAGCGCAACAGCTCGACCATCGGCTGATAGGTCATCTGGTCGTAGGGCAGATCGGTCTCGGGATGTCGTGCAGTGTCCAGCCAATCGGCCACCGACGCCTGAAATACTTCAACGCTGCTGCCGGAATGCGATGCGTTGACCACTTCGATCAGAGCGTCGTGCCCGCCTTCCAGAATGGTTTTCAGATCACCTTCAGCAGCCGCTTTCAACGCTGGGGTCGATAAGATCGATGGGTCTTGTTTAGCAAGCTCTGCCAGTTGGTCCATGGCAAATATGAACTGAAAATAGACCGGTTGTTCGGCCCAGAGCGTGCCGTCATTGTCAAACACCGCAATCCGGTCGACGGGAGTGACATAGAGTTCATTCGCCGGGTCGCTGACCGCGTCAACAAAGTCGATGATCTGCTGTTTTGATGCCGAGTCGGTCCAGCTGGGCAGGGGGTCTGCGAACGCCACTAAGGGGACGGTGGCTATAAACGCCGTGAGTTTGAGAAATCTCATGTAATAGCCTCTGATACTGGAAAAAGGGGCCGCGCTTTACGGCGGCCCCTGTCTTGTTTTCTAGTTCGAAGTTGGTGTGGCCAATTTCTGCATCACCTGATCAAGGCTGAAGCTGGCCGCCTTCTGACGTGGTGGGAATTCTTGGAAAGTACTCAGGAAACTCGCCACATATTGCTGCGCCGGTACTAGGAAATACACCCGGTCGATCATCCAGTCGTAGTATGTGTTGGATGTACGGTATCCACGCTCATAAGGGTCGCGGCGCAAATTCACGATGATCGGCACGCGCAGTTCCGTGAATGGTTCCATCCATGCGCGCAGGGTGGCCCATGCTTTTTGCTCCAAAAAGATCAGCTTCCAGTCGTCAAAACGCAAAGCGGACAGGTCGCCGTCATCCGTGAAATAAAAGATTTCTCGGCGGGGGCTTTCAGTGGTCTCACCGGTCAGCAGTGGCAAGATGTTGTAGCCATCCAGATGCACTTTGTAGTCGCGACCCATGGCAGGTGAGGAATAGCCGGCTTTCAGCTTTTCCTTGATTTCGGGGTCGCCAGCGACCGCCAGATAGGTGGGCAGCCAGTCCATGTGATGCACGATTTCGTTTGAGATCGAACCCGCTTCGATCTTGCCGGGCCAACGCACCATGGATGGTACGCGCCAGCCGCCTTCCCAGTTGGTGTTCTTTTCGCCCCAGAACGGTGTCGAAGCGGCATCCGGCCATGTGTTGTAATGCGGGCCGTTATCGGTGGAATAATGAACGATCGTGTTGTCGGCGATGCCGAGTTCGTCCAGCAGATCAAGCAGTTGGCCGACCTGAATGTCATGTTCGATCATGCCCGCCGTGTACTCATCGGCCGGACTACCTAGGATTTCGTTGGCTGTTTCGCGCATTTCTTCCCCGACATGGGTGCGGAAATGCATGCGTGTGCCATTCCACCATACATAGAATGGTGTGCCGTTCTGGTTGGCCTCACGAATGAACTCAACGGCAGCTTCCAGGGTTTCCTGATCCACCGTTTCCATGCGTTTGCGTGTCAGTGGACCGGTGTCTTCGATGGGGCCACCTGCGCTGGACTTGATCACACCGCGCGGACCATAGGCCTCGCGGAACGTGCGCCCGTCGGGCAGAACCGCGTCCCCGGGATAATCTTCATGCTCGGGTTCTTCTTCTGCATTGAGGTGATAGAGATTCCCAAAAAACTCATCAAATCCGTGATTTGTCGGTAGATGCTCATCCCTGTCGCCCAGGTGGTTCTTGCCAAACTGGCCGGTCACGTACCCATGATCCTTAAGCAACCCTGCAATCGTGGGGTCTTCGATCTGCATCCCTTCTTTAGCGCCAGGCAAGCCAACCTTGGACAGTCCAGTCCGGAACACCGATTGGCCCATGATGTAAGATGAGCGGCCAGCTGTACAGGATTGCTCGCCATAATAATCGGTGAAGATCATGCCTTCATCGGCGACCCTGTCGATATTGGGGGTCTGGTATCCCATAAGGCCCATTGTGTAGGCCGAAATGTTGGATTGGCCGATGTCATCGCCCCAAATGACCAGAATGTTGGGTTTTTGATCCTGCGCCCATGCGGGCAGTGCGACCAGAACGGCAATCGACGCTGCTGCGGTACGGCGCAGTCCGATACGCCAGCTTTCCAAGAACCGGGTTGTAGTTAACATGTTTTACTCCTGAACTTGTGGACAATTTGTCCCTGTGAACTATCTGAGACTTGTGTCCAGAATAGGATTAGTTGCAGTCGTTAAGCATTGGATATCCCGCGAAAATAGCCAGATTGCGGGATTCGTGTGTAAGTAATGTAGGCCAGTGAGCCTGATTGAAATTTATCATATGATGAAGTTTAAATATATAGATGGCATTAATTGAAACTGATCTAGACGCGCTGCAGGAAAGTTCCTGGTTCAAAACCAGATCTCCCGCCTTTCAGGATGCTCTGATGCGCAGCGCCGTGCGCCGAACTTACGGTGCTGACGAAGCTTTGTTTGTCCAGGGTGATCCCGCCAACGGGATCCACGCTGTATTGGATGGTAGTGTTAAGATCACCGTCCCCGCAGATGACGGTCAGGAATTTGTCATACACCAAGAGGGACGTGGCTTTTGGATCGGCGATCTCGCGTTGTTTGCGACTGCGCATCGGCTGATCAGCGTGGTAGCGACTCGTCCAACCGAGACGCTTTTCTTTCCGGCCCCGCGGTTAGAACGCTTGGTGCAGGATTCTCCTGACTTTGTTCGGGATTTCTACGCCTTAAGTCATGAAAACATGCAAAAAGCCCTGCGTATCGTAGCCAATCTTGCGGTGACCGGCACCGAGAAACGGCTGGTTTTGAGGCTGCTGCATCTGGATGAGGTGACATCCGATGCAGAGGGTTGGATACCGGTTTCGCAGGAAGAGCTGGCGGCTATGATTGCAGTCTCTGCGCCAACGCTTCACCGAGCATTACACAGGCTTATCGAATTGGACTTGATCGAAGGCGGGTATGGTCGGCTGAGGTTGAAAGATCGACGCGCCCTCGTCGCTAGCTGTCAAAGTTGACGGACCTTCAAGCCGAATGTTCGGTTGACGACCGATCATCCTCGCCAAGCCTTCCATCCAAAGACATCAAGATCGCGACAGGGCGCAGCGCGGGGATGTGGCTGAAGATGATCAGGATGCAGACGGTCAAAGGCACACTCAGGAACGCTCCGATCAGACCCCAGACCGTGGTCCAGAAGGTCAACGCCAAAATCACTAGGAAGGTCGACATGTTCAGCGATCGGCCTAGCATGGCCGGATCTAGAAAGTTGCCGATTAGAAACTGTAGTGTGCCGCACCCCAGAACGATCACGAGAAATGGCCCGATCGTCTCAAACTGAACCAGAGCGATCATTGCGGGAAAGATGACGGCGATGATCGAACCGATTGACGGGATGAAATTCAGGGCGAAAGTCAGCACGGCCCAGGTTTCAGCATATTCCAGACCCAGCGCTTTGAATACGGCGTAGCTAATGGTGGCGGTGATCAGACTGATAAAGGTCTTCACGCCGACATATCGCTGCAGGCTGTACGAAATCGCATCCAGAACCAAGGCCAGGTCAGCCCCCAGCCTTGGGTTGCCGGCGGCAAGCTGGATTTTCTTGCGAAAGGCCAACCGCTCGGCCATCAGAAAGGCGACATAAAGGCTGATAAGGAAGAACTGGTTAAGCAGTGATGTGGCGCTGCCCAGCAATATTCGAGCGACATAGGACATATCGATGCTGACCAGATTGTCTCGGATAAAACTTGTGACATCGTTGCCGACCAACCCGGTAATTCTATGAACAGCCCCGTCAAACTGGCTTTCGTAGGTGTTGATCGAGCGTGCAAACTGCGTGGCCTGACTGCCCAGTATGTACATGATCATGAACAAACCGGCCAATACAACCGTTACTCCCGCGACATTCGCCAACCAGATTGGCACCCGCGTCACTGCAATGACCCGGTCGCTAAGGGCCAGGATCAGCACGTTGACCAGTAACGCCATGGTCAACGGCACCAGAAAGTTTGCCCCTGCATAGAGGCCAAGCACCATTAGCGTGGCCACGATCGCTACATCCCGCAATACGCTCAGTTGCGGACGCGCACGGGATGGGCTGTTTTCTGGGTCAGAGGTCATAAGATGGCCTTGGTCTGAGTGCTGCCTGGATGTGTTTTGATTGATCCTGCACAGGCTGGCGGGTTTATGCAATCCATACAGAAGGTTATACCCATGAAATCGGTGGCCTGATCCGATTGGCGGTTCTGCCAAAGGAAAAGGCACGCTAGGCTAGCGCAATGCCAACTGTTTTGATTCCCTCGTTCGGTCAATTCCTGCGTGCGCTCTGGCTTGCTGTGCGCCGATTTAATGACAAAAACGGCTTCGTCATGAGCAGCCACGTCGCCATGTCGTTGATGATGGCCCTGTTTCCATTCGTTCTATTCACGGTCGCGTTGGCAGGGGCCTTGTCACAGGGCTATGTGACCGATGAACTGATCGAACTGATATTTGGCGCCTGGCCCAAAGACGTGGCCGATCCCATCGTTTCAGAACTGCGTGCTGTTCTGGCCGGTGCGGGCTCGGGCGTGATCACTTTGGGTGGCTTGTTGGCGATCTACTTTGCCTCGAACGGAGTCGCCGCTGTGCGAAAGGCGATGGCGCAGGCCTATCACGACACGGACAATTGGCCGTTCTGGAAGACCCGACTGCTGTGCTTTGTGCTGGTCATAATCGGCGGTGCTGCCATTCTGGCCATCGCGGCGGTCGAAGTCGTTCTGCCGGTCTATACCCGTTTGGTTTCGGAAAAGACGGCGGTGGATGTGGACAACTGGTTGTCGGTGGATCGTCTGCGATGGACCTTTACCGTGGCTGTCCCCGCTGGCACCGTTCTTTTGGCCCATCTGATCTTGCCCACCCGACGGCACAGCCTACTACAGATCTTGCCGGGCGTAATCCTGACATTGGCTTTGTGGGCTGCAGGTGGATGGGGCTTTTCAATCTACATCGCCAAGTTTGCGACCTATAGCGCGACGTATGCCGGGCTTGCAGGGGCGATGGCGGCGCTGATTTTCCTGTACCTGTGCTCGGCCATGCTGATCCTCGGGGCTGAATACAACGGCGCGCTGATCGATTTGCAAAACGAAGAGGGGCAATGATGTATCTCCGCGCAATCTTGGTGACCGCGATCCTTTGGTTGACCGTGCAGCAGTCGCAGGCGCAGGACTATGTTGGATCAGACGCGTGCTCGGATTGTCATAAGGAAGAAACCGAAGCCTGGGAAAGCTCATACCATGCGCTTGCCTGGACCGAGGTGGAGGACGGCCACGTTCAGGCTGATTTCGATGGAACACGATTCTCGCATGATGGAATGAGCGTGGCCTTTGCGGATCAAGATGGAGCTCTTACGGCGCAAGTCACCGAAAAAGACGGCGTTACAACGACCTATCCGGTCCATTCCGTTGTCGGTATCGCGCCGCTACAGCAATATCTTTTCGAAACCGAGCCCGGCCGATTGCAGAGTTTTGATGTGGTTTGGGACGTCGAAAAGGGCCGTTGGTTCCACCTTTACCCGGATCAGGATCTGCCTCCGAATGATGGGCTGCACTGGACCGGTCCGTACAAAAACTGGAACGCCCGCTGTGCCGAGTGTCATGCGACCGGTTATGTGAAGAACTACGACTCTGAGGAAAGGCGCTATGCCTCGACACAGGTCGAAATTGGTGTCGGGTGCGAGGCTTGCCACGGGCCGGGCTCTGCGCATTTGGAGTGGACGACCGGAAAAGTGTTGCAAGACGGTTTGAGCGAGTTCGGATTCCCTACGACATGGGGCAGGGGGCAGACAGAAGCGGAAATTCAGCAATGCGCCGGCTGTCATTCCCGGCGCGAGGCGTTAGAAGATGGTAATCCGCTTCCCGGCAAGCCGTATCACGACGCCTATAACCTGGCGTTGCTGCGACCGGGTTTGTATCACCCAGATGGCCAGATTTTGGACGAGGTCTATGTTTATGGCTCATTCCTGCAGTCGCGCATGTATGCAGAAGGGGTGGGTTGTATGAATTGCCACGATCCGCACCGGGCTGAGGTGAAAGCCGAGGGTAATGGGTTGTGTACCCAATGCCACTCCCCCGCTGGCAACCCGGATTTTCCGACCCTTCGGCTGGCCGAATATGACACGCCCGCGCATCACCAACATGCTGAAAATTCTGCGGGTGCCCAATGCAAGAACTGCCACATGATCGAGCGTGTCTATATGGGTGTAGATGGCAGGCGCGATCACAGCTTCCGCATTCCCCGCCCTGATCTGGGGCTCGGAACTGATGCCTGCACAGATTGCCATGCGGATGAAGATCAGTCTTGGGCGGCGCAGCAGATTGAACTCTGGTTCCCGGAATCATCCTATAGAGTGGCGCATTATGGCACGACATTTGCAGCAGCAGGCAGTGGTCAATTGGACGACCCTGAAACGCTGGTCGCGATCGCTCTGGATGAAGGGCAGGCAGGTATCGTTCGCGCAACCGCTCTGTATTTGTTGCAACCTTTTGCAACGCCTGATCTTGCCGAGCGTCTGGCACCGTTGCTGGCCGATCCGGACCCACTGATACGTGCCAATGGACCGGTACTGCAGCGTCAGGTTCCTGCCCAGTTGCGCGCTTCGCGGTTAGAGCCGTTGTTATCCGACCCCATGCGCAATGTACGCATCTCGGCTGCGAAAGAGTTCTTATCGATCCCAGCGCAGGCCATGACGCAAGACCAACGCGCAAGCGCGCAGCAGGGCATGGCGGATTGGCAACGTAGCATTTCCAATCGTTTGGACTTTCCTGAGACCCATTTGGTGCTGGGTGGTTGGGCGCTTACGCTCAGAAACGCGCCGGCTGCAGAACGTGCATTCCGCGAGGTTGTAACGCTCGACCCGCAGCGCGTTGAGGCTTGGCCGATGCTGGTTCAACTTGCCCACATCAATCGCGGTGTTCAGGCTGCGTTGGCGACATTGGACGAGGCCTTGTTAGTGCTTCCCGATGATCCGAACTTAATGCAACTTGCGCAGGAACTCGGGAGATAGCTGGCATGGAACTGGCAGAATTGCGCCATCTTCACGGCGCATTCTGCGGTTAGCCAACCGGTATAAGCACTCGGATTGCTACAGGTGATGTATGCCGGATCGCACCGCTACCCTCGAAAAGCCGCTGACGGCGGCCCGTAAAACGACGCTTGACCAGCGTATTGAAGAGCTGCGCGCGCGCAAGCCTGTCGATATCAATCATGGCGAAGCACTATTGCTGCAAGGCATAGCTGCAGCGTCTCTGCGGAAACAGAGTATAGCGCCGGGAAAGATCGATCTGGATTAACGCCGCTTAACCCCGGAAGCCGGTGGCGACAACAAACTTCTCGGAACTATCAGAACGTGAGGCCGGAGGCTTCACATTGGCAACCTTGTTGAATTTCTGCTTGAGCAGTTTCTGAAGGTCCCCCTCAGCCCCGCCAGCAAGCACCTTGGCAACGAAGGTGCCGCCCTCTTCCAGCACGTCGAACGCGAAATAAGCCGCCGTTTCGCACAGGGCCATGATCCGCAGGTGGTCAGTCTGTTTGTGGCCCGAAGACGCAGCCGCCATATCAGACATGACCACGTCCGCTTTGCCACCCAGCCAGTCCTTGACCTTCTGATCGGCGTCATCTTCCATGAAATCAAGGACATGCGCGGTGGCACCGGCGACGGGCTCAACCTCTTGAAGGTCAACCCCCAGAACGGTGCCGACGCGCTTGCCGCTTTTCTCGCCGAGTGCATTGACGCGTTTCACGGCGACTTGCAGCCAGCCACCGGGCGCACAACCCAGATCGACCACGCGCGCGCCGGGTACGAGAAACCGGAACTTGTCGTCCAACTCAAGTATCTTGAATGCCGCGCGTCCGCGATAGCCTTCGACCTGCGCGCGTTTGACATAGGGGTCGTTCAACTGCCGTTCCAGCCAGCGGGTCGAGCTGAGCTTGCGCCCGCGCGCTGTCTTGACCTTCACCTTCAGGTCGCGTTGCCCGCGACCCGAGTTGCTTTTGCCAGTTGGTGTCTTCGCCATCAGAACGGTCCGTCTTCCAATACACCGTCCGCACTCATTTGCGCATAAAGCAAACCCTCGCGCAGCCCACGGTCCGCCACAGAAAGGCGATCGGTGGGCCAGCAGCGCAACAGCGCCTGCAAGATGGCAGAGCCGGACATGATCAGGGCCTGCCGATCTTCTCCGATCCGGGGATCACGGCGGCGCCCACGAGGGCCGAGTTCTAGATAGCCTCGTATCACCTTGTCAATCTGATCGCTGGTCATCCGCAATCCGTCCACCTTCGTCCGGTCATAGCGCTTGAGGCCAAGGTGTGAGGCGGCGACAGTGGTCACCGTTCCGCTGGTGCCCACAATCTGAAACCCTTCGCGGGCCTGTTCATCCTTGTAAGGTGCGAAATCGGCCAGATTTTCTTCGAAAAACCAGCTCATTAGCGCAAAACGCGCGGCATCGTCTTCGACGTCGTTGAACTGATCACGCAATGTTGCCACGCCCAGCGGGACGCTGATCCAATCAACCACTTTGGCCGCAGGGAAAGGGCTTTCAGGTGTGTGGAACCCGTTATGCAATCTCATAATCGCGGCAGGCCGATCCCGACGAGGAACAGAGGAGATGTCGATCCAGACCAATTCGGTTGAGCCGCCGCCGATATCGACGACCAACAATTGCTCGGTCTTGGTCGACACCAGCGGTGCACAGGAAATCACAGCCAGACGTGCTTCTTCCTCGGGCTGGATGATGTCGAGCGTCAGGCCGGTTTCGCGTTTAACTTGCCGGATGAAATCGCGTGAATTCTTGGCGCGACGGCAAGCCTCGGTTGCGATCAAGCGCATGCGCTTGACCTTGTTACGCTTGAGTTTTTGCTGACAAATCCGCAGCGCCTGTACGGTACGTGCCATGGACGCCCGCGACAATCGCCCGGTGCGTTCCAGACCGGCACCCAACTGCACCGATTTGGAGAAGCTGTCCACCACATGAAATCCACTGCCCTTGGGCTGGGCGATCAACATGCGGCAGCTATTTGTCCCCAAATCCAGTGCCGCATATAACGCATCTGGATCGGGTCTTGCCGGCGCGGGGCTTTCGACCGCTTTCGGGAACGCGCCCGCACCTCTGGGACGCTTGGGCGCCATCTTAAACGCCCTCCGATTTTCGAGTTACCCCGACCATAGGTCGCGCAATTGGATCACGCAAGACGCTCATTAAAGTCATTAGGATTTTGATGTTCGGTTTTGGCCACCAAGGCATTAAAAGCTGCGGTATGCAGCCGTGGGCAAAAAGGTCGCTGCAAATACGCCGTATGTCGAAAATCGACCGACTTGGACCCACATTGAAGTTTAGAACCGGTCCATCTGGTTAGGAGGAATCACGGTAATGCCTGACGTCACCATCGTATATTGGCGCGATATTCCCGCCCAAGTCATCGTCGGCAAGGGCCGTCGTGGCGCTAAGCGGCAGTTGGAAGAGCGGTTTGAACAAGCCATCGACCGGGCCGCAATGAAGGTGAACGCCAAAGATAGTGATGCCTATCTGGCCGAGTGGCGCAAAGCCGAGCCTTTCGCAGTTGAGGGCGACCCGTCCGAAATTGCCGAAGCCGAGGCCGCGCGTTTGGAAACAGAGTACGATCAGGACCGTATCAAGACCCTGATCGCCAATGACGGTTGGGCATGAGCCCCAGATCTTTATGGGAGGCCGCTATGGCTTTGCTGAACTTCAAGAAACGTGATGCGGTCGAAAACGGCCCTGTGAACCCGACCGTCGAAGCCTTTTTGCAGGGCTACTCGATCGAGGTGATGCCGCGCACTGCGGAAAAGGTCGAAGATTTCCGCGCGCTGCTGCCAGAAGGCACCCGTGTCTACATCGCCCATATCGAGGGCACGCCAATCGAAGACATGGTCAAAACTGCCAAGCGCATCGCGGCCGAAGGTTACCCTGTCATGCCGCATTTCCCGGCACGGATCATCAAGGATGCCGCAACGCTGGAAAACTGGATTTCCATGTATCAGGGTGAAGCGGGTGTCGAGCAGGCGCTTCTGCTGGCCGGTGGGGTCGCCAAACCGCATGGTGATTTCGACAGCTCGATGCAGCTGCTGGAAACCGGACTGTTCGACAAGGCGGGGTTCAAGCGACTGCACGTAGCCGGTCACCCCGAAGGCAACAAGGATATCGATCCCGACGGCTCGACCAAGAATGTCGATGACGCGCTGCGCTGGAAGCAGAAGTTTTCGGAAACCACCGACGCCGAAATGGCGCTGGCCACTCAGTTTGCGTTCGACGCCAAGCCGATCATCGCTTGGGCGAACGGTCTGAAAGAAGCGGGTATTGATCTGCCGATCCATATCGGTATCGCGGGCCCGGCGAAGCTGCAGACGTTGATCAAATTCGCTATCGCCTGCGGCGTTGGTCCATCGCTGAAAGTCCTGCAGAAGCGCGCCATGGACGTGTCCAAGCTGCTGTTGCCTTACGAGCCAACCGATGTGGTCACCGAACTGGCCAATCACAAGGCAGCCAACCCGGATTTCAATATCACCAAGGTACACTTCTTCCCGCTGGGCGGGATCAAGACCAACGCCAACTGGGCGATCAACAACGGCGGCGCTTCGGCAAAGCCGGTTAACTCCTAAGGAACGGACATGACCCGTACAGTCGTAGAATCAAAAACAAAAACTGCCGTTCTGGGCTTTGACGAACCGTTCTGCGTTATCGGTGAGCGGATCAACCCAACGGGCCGTAAGAAACTGGCTGCCGAATTGGAAGCAGGCGATTTCTCGACAGTCGAAAAGGATGCTCTGGCGCAGGTCGCTGCAGGCGCGACCGTCCTGGATATCAACGCAGGTGTCGTCTACAACTCGAACCCCAACCCGAACGAGACCGAGCCGCCGCTGATGACCAAGATCGTCGAGCTGGTGCAGGGGCTTGTTGATGTACCGCTTTGCATCGATTCCTCGGTTCCGGGCGCTTTGGAAGCCGGTCTTGAGGCGGCGGAAGGTCGTCCGCTGTTGAACTCGGTCACCGGTGAAGAAGAGCGTCTGGAACTGGTTCTGCCACTGGTCAAGAAATACAACGTACCCGTTGTGGCGATCTCGAACGATGACACCGGAATCTCAGAAGACCCTGATGTGCGTTTTGCCGTCGCCAAAACCATCGTTGAGCGTGCAGCCGATCACGGCATCCCGGCTCATGACATCGTGGTCGATCCACTGGTCATGCCGATTGGTGCGATGGCAACTGCTGGCCAGCAGGTGTTTGCTCTGGTCCGTCGTCTGCGGGAAGAGCTGGGCGTGAACACCACATGCGGTGCGTCCAACATCTCGTTCGGCCTGCCGAACCGTCACGGTATCAACAACGCCTTCCTGCCGATGGCAATGGGTGCTGGAATGACTTCGGCGATCATGAACCCGGTGGCTCTGCCGGTGACGCAGAAGAAGATTGCCGAAAAGAAAGAGGCCGTTGCTGCCGCCGGTATCATTCTGCCCGAGGATATGGACGACGAAACCTTTGTACAGATGTTCGGTCTGGGTTCGACCCTTCCGCGTGCGGGCAAAGAGATGGAGGCCATCCGCGCCGCCAACCTGCTGACCAACAACGACGCACATGGCGGTGAGTGGATCAGGTTCAACAAACCACCCGCCGAGGCCGGAGCCGAAGGCGAGGGTGCACGCGGACGTCGTGGCGGTGGTCGTCGTCGCCGCGCTTAAGGTAAATAAAACAATGGATTGGGCCGGATTTTTTGATCCGGCCTTTTTGATCCGTCAGCGTTTGTTGACCCTTGAACCCCAGTAAAGAGCAGTGCTAATCAATGCCCAGCGGCGGGTATGATGTAATGGTAGCCTGTCAGCTTCCCAAGCTGAACGCGCGGGTTCGATTCCCGCTACCCGCTCCAATCATTCTGCGCGTCGGGCCTGATAGAGGTTGATCATCGCCGGGATGAGGATCTCCGAACCAGACTTATACTGTCGGAACTCTTTTGCGACCGCTTCTTGAATAGCGTCAGTATCAGCCTCACTCCCTTCGAAATGAGCAACAACACGGCCCGCAGGACCAACACGTGTCACCAGCCTCGCCGTGCCTTCAACGCCGCCAAAACCCGTCAGGTTCACTGTGATCGCGTCGCCGGTTATTTCAGACAACCCCGCTTGGGTCATCAGACCTTTGACATGGTCGATGTCGTGGAACGCCAGCGGCCCGGGCGCATAGCGGTCTACGCGGGGCGGTTGACCCATTCGCCGAACGGCGGCGACATGGGGTATCTTGAACCACGGGTTGACGTCCAATGGCCCCCAGGAAGCGAACGTCATTTGCCCACCGGGTTTCAGTGCCGAGGCGATGTTTCGGAATGCTGCGATCGAGTCGCTAAAGAACATGACACCAAACCGGGAGATTGCGGCATCCATTTGTCCGGGTTCAAACGCGTAGGTTTGCGCATCCGCGTGCTGAAAAGTGATAGTCTGTATCCCGTTGCTTTCAGCACGTTTGGCTGCGCGGTCCAGAAACGGCTGCGATATATCGGCCGCCAATACGTGTCCTTCGGCCCCAACCGCGCGCGCCGCTGCGATTGCACTGACGCCTGTGCCGCATCCGATATCCAGCACTTGCATACCCGCCGACAGGGCGGCCCGGTCCAGAACGAGATCAAGAACGGGCGCGAAGGCGTGGTCAAGCTGATCCTCATAGGTCAGCCATTTGGTGCCTTGTTCCGAGTTTCCCCAGAATTCCGCCTGTTCCTCGTTCACTGATGTCATGTTCGCCTCCTGTGGATGGGGCGACTATGACCTCCGGCGGCGTCGACGGCCAGATTTTTCCTCATCCCCGCCGCCGGTATTGAAGGACGGAGCGGGCAGGGTGACGACCTGCGCCAATTCAGGGAACGGATCGGTTTTGTGCGGGATCGCATTGGCGGCGACGAAATGGTCTTGAAACTTGGGTTCGATTGCCGTTTCGACCTTGGTGATCTCGCGCACCACGCGTTCGATCTCGGCCCGCGATCCGATGTTACACAGCGCGATCCGGGCACCGGTTCCAGCGGCATTACCCGCGCTGGAGACCTTCTCCAGCGGTGCATCAGGGATCATACCCAGCACCATCGCGTGTTTGGTCGAAATATGCGCGCCGAAGGCACCGGCAAGTACCACGCGATCCACACGGTCAACCTCCATCTCATCCATTAGGAGACGCGCTCCGGCGTAGAGCGCGGATTTAGCCAACTGGATGGCACGGATATCACCCTGAGTTACCGTGATACGCGGACCGCCCTCGGTGCTGGCATCGTGGATCAGATAGGAGTTGGTGCGGCCTTCGGGAACGCAACGCGGTGTGCCAGTCTGCGCGGCCGAGCCGATCAGCCCGCTTTCGTCCAGAAGACCTGCAATGCGCATCTCGGCCACGGCCTCGATAATGCCTGAGCCGCAGATACCGGTGATGCCCGTGGTGGCAATGTCCTGATCAAAGCCTTCGTCATTCGACCATTTCTCGGACCCGATCACGCGGAAACGCGGTTCTTTGGTGACAGGATCGATTTCGATCTCGTTCAATCGCACCGGGCGCGGCTCTCTGGCCCGAGCTGATCTGGGCACCCTCAAATGCGGGGCCGGTGGGTGACGAACAGGCCAGAACGCGGTGGGTGTTGCCCAGCAAGATTTCCGCATTGGTACCCACATCCACGATCAGTACCAGATCGTCGGACTTGCCGGGTTCCTCGGATAGGGCAACGGCAGCGCAGTCCGCACCCACATGGCCCGCAATACACGGCAGGATGTAGACCTGCGCGCGCAGATTCATCGTGGTCAGGTCCATCTCATGCGCAGGCAGGGACATGCTTTCAGACGTCGCGAGCGCAAATGGCGCCTGACCCAGTTCGACTGGGTCCAGACCCAGCAAAAGATGGTGCATGACCGGATTGCAGACGAACACCGCTTCGACGATCAAAGCGGCATCGATCCCGGCCTCATCAGCGATTGAAGTGGTCAGATCGTTGATCGCTTCGCGCACGGCCCGGGTCATTTCCTTGTCGCCACCGGGATTCATCATGGCGTAAGACACGCGGCTCATCAGGTCTTCGCCGAAACGAATTTGCGGGTTCATCAGGCCGGAAGAAGCCTTGACTTCACCTGTTTCCAGATCGGTCAGGTGCGCAGCGATGGTGGTCGAGCCGAGGTCGATAGCCAGACCGTAAAGCCCATGTTCGTGCAGGCCGGGCCAAATTTCGACGATACGGGCTACGTTGTCCTTGTGGCCTTTGTGGACGGCGACCGTGACCTCCCATTTCCCTTTGCGCAGCACTGGCTGCAGCTTGGACATCAGCGACAGATCGGCGGTAATCGCATCGATCTTCCATTGTTCGCGCAAGGCGCGTTCTAACCGTTCCAGATCGCCTGTGGGCGAGTGCATGTCGGGTTGTTCCACCACCACGAAATACAGGCGTGTTGCAGGGTCCATGGTGATGGCGCGGGCGGCGGCGGCCTTGCGGACCACCTGACGGTGAACCTGGCTTTCAGGAGGCACGTCGATCACCACGTCACCCTGAACCGAGGCCTGACAGCCCAAACGGCGCCCGGGTTTCAAGCCTCGCTTGTCGTCATAACGCTGTTCAACCGCGTTCCATTCGCTCAGCGCGTCCTCCGAGACGGTCACGCCATGCTTGGGAAACTCGCCATAGCTGGGGGTGATCTGACATTTCGAACAAATACCGCGTCCACCGCAGACTGAATCAAGATCGACACCCAACTGGCGCGCTGCCGTCAGGATTGGCGTGCCAACGGGAAAGTGTCCGCGTTTGCCGGACGGGGTAAAAACGACAAGAGGATCGGTGGTCATGAATGGCCTGCCTTTGTATTCGCGCGTATGCCGGCGAACATATGGGTTTGAACGCAAAGGGAAAGGGCATTCAGCGGCACGTTTTGCATTGCTTGCGTCGTTTTCGGGCGTGGCAGAAGCCCGCAGGGGAAAACAACTTGGGTTCGGGGCTTTCCCTCTGGTGAAATCCATGCAATAGGGTCACCGTCAAACGGGCTTTTGCATGGGGTTATCAAATGCAGATTCGTGAGGCACTCACCTTCGACGACGTTCTTCTGGTTCCGGGCGCATCTTCTGTGCTGCCGGCAACCGCTGATACCACCACGCGCGTGACGCGTGAGATTACGATGAACATCCCGCTGCTAAGCTCGGCGATGGACACGGTGACCGAGGCGCGTATGGCTATCGCCATGGCGCAGGCTGGAGGCATCGGCGTGGTGCACAAAAACCTCTCGGTCGAGGAACAGGCTCGTGAAATTCGGCGGGTAAAGCGGTTCGAATCCGGTATCGTCTATAACCCGGTCACGCTGCGCGCGGATCAAACATTGGCAGATGCTCAGGCTTTGGTAGAGCGCTACAACTTCACCGGCTTCCCGGTCGTTGAAGAAAGCGGTCGTGTCGTCGGCATTGTCACCAACCGAGATATGCGCTTTGCGACCTCGGATGACACGCCGATCAAAGCGATGATGACCTCTGATAATCTGGCGATGCTGCAAGAGCCCGCCGATCTGGAAGAGGCCAAAAGCCTCATGCGTGCGCGTCGGATCGAAAAATTGCTGGTCGTCGATGGCGAGGGCAAGCTGACAGGCTTACTGACGCTGAAAGATACCGAGCAGGCCGTGCTGAACCCTACAGCCTGCAAGGACCGGTTGGGCCGTCTGCGTGTGGCTGCTGCAACCTCGGTCGGAGACGCTGGGTTCGAGCGGTCAGAGCAGTTGGTCGATTCCGGGGTCGATATCATTGTTGTGGATACCGCACATGGTCATTCGCAAGGGGTTCTGGACGCGGTGAAACGTGCCAAGACGCTGTCGAACGAGGTTCAGATCATCGCCGGTAACGTCGCCACTGCCGAGGCCACCAAAGCGCTGATCGATGCAGGTGCAGACGCGATCAAAGTGGGCATCGGGCCCGGCTCGATCTGTACCACACGGATGGTCGCGGGCGTTGGCGTCCCTCAGTTGACGGCCATCATGGATTGTGCAGCTGCGGCGGGGGAAGTTCCGGTCATTGCTGATGGTGGCATCAAATTCTCGGGCGATTTCGCCAAGGCGATTGCGGCAGGGGCATCCTGCGCCATGGTCGGTTCGATGATTGCGGGCACGGATGAAAGCCCGGGCGAGGTGATCCTCTATCAAGGCCGCTCGTTCAAATCGTATCGCGGCATGGGAAGTCTGGGTGCGATGGCGCGCGGCTCGGCGGATCGCTATTTCCAGAAGGACGCCGCGAATGACAAGCTGGTGCCCGAAGGGATCGAAGGTCAGGTGCCGTACAAAGGGTCCGCAAGCGCTGTTGTGCACCAACTGGTTGGAGGTTTGCGCGCGGCGATGGGCTATACCGGTTGTGCCACCGTCGATGAGATGCGCCAGAACTGCAACTTTGTCAAAATCACTGGCGCAGGTTTGAAGGAAAGCCATGTGCATGACGTTCAGATCACACGGGAAAGCCCCAATTATCGCGTGATGTAAGTTTGTGAGACCCTTCAGGGGGCTTTCGAAATTGATCGTGTAGACGAACGGAAATCGCGATGACACCTGCTGCTCGGGTTCAGGCCTCGATCGAGATCCTCGATGACATTCTTGCCGGTGCACCGGTCGAGAAGGCGTTGACCGGCTGGGCTCGACGCAGTCGGTTCGCGGGATCTAAGGATCGCGCTGCGATCCGGGATCATGTGTTTGATGCATTGCGGTGCAAACGATCCTTCTCGGCGCTCGGTGGGTCCGAGACGGGGCGCGGCCTGATGATCGGTGCCGCCCGATCCTTGGACTCAGACCTAACGTCATTATTTTCGGGTGCGCGGTATGCACCTGCAGAGGTAACCGAAGCTGACCAACCCAGGTCATTTCAGAGCGACGCAGAACGTCTGGATATCCCCGAATGGTTGTGGCCTCAATTTCAGGCCGCGTTGAAGGACGAAGCTGAACTTGCCGCAGCCGCGCTACAATCGCGCGCTCCGATTCATCTGAGGGTCAACCTGCTGAAAACTGACCTGCCTACAGCCATTCAACGACTGGCTGCCGAGGAGATCACGGCGCATCCACATCCGGCCTGCGATACTGCATTGGAAGTTACCGAGGGCGCACGCAAGATATCTCAGAGCGGTCCGTATACAGATGGGCTGGTTGAGTTGCAGGATGCCGCGAGCCAAGCGGTAGTTGCCGCGCTTGATTTGCAGCCAGGCATGCGTGTCCTTGACTATTGTGCGGGTGGCGGAGGCAAGTCCCTTGCTTTAGCGGCTACGTATATGGGTGTTCAGGTCTTTGCCCATGATGCCAATCCCAACCGTATGCGCGACTTGCCAGCGCGCGCGGCAAGGGCGGGCGCGGATGTTACGATCCTGACCACAGGCCAAATCACCGGTCAGGCCCCGTTCGATGTGGTTTTGACAGATGTGCCATGTTCCGGCAGCGGATCGTGGCGTCGCGCGCCGGCAGGGAAATGGGCACTAACGCCCGAGCGTTTGGAGGAACTAGCGCAGATTCAGGCCACCATTCTACGAGATGTTTCACCTCTCGTTGCGCCCAAAGGCGTGCTTGCCTATGCGACCTGCTCGATGCTGGCGATTGAAAACGACGACATTATTGATGGATTCTTGGCCAGCAATCCCGAATGGCAGAGCGGATACCGCAAAACGTGGCTGGTTTCACACGGGACCGATGGATTTTTTACAGCACACTTGACGCGAATATAAGCTTTAAAACACAACCTTAAGAAGTTTATGTTACTGACCATTAAGCAGCAATTAACCATTGCAGGCAGATATTGATCAGAAATTTTAATAATCCGGGCTGTTTATGTCTATTCAATCTGAATTTACCCCCTCTCGATCAAGTGGATGGGGCATTGATCGTGGGCGCTATGCCTCACTGGCATTGATCGCCATTTTATTGAGCGTACTTTCCTTCTTTGACGTCTTGCCGCCACGGTTAAGTGCCGGGGTCGCAGCCGTTGGCTTGTCCTTCCTGGTAGTAGTGGTCTTTGCCTTGGCGCGTGCTTGGATATTGAATCAGATCGAAGCGCAAACATACGCTGCGATGACGGGTTTTCTAGAGCAAGAAACCGATGCCTGTGTCATTTCGGATGCGACGGGCGAGGTGCTAGTTGCAAACGCTCAGGCCAATGCGCGTCTTATTCGGAACGCGGGTACGCGACTAGATGAGTCTCTGCGTACCGTATTTGCAAACCCGTCGGCGGTGCTGTTGCGTTTGCAGTCTCATGCCCTGAAACGGGGCTTTTGGGAAGAAGATGTTGTCACGCGCGGACAAACAATACCCGTGTCTGTTTCAAAGCTGGGTGAAAATCGGTTTTGCTGGCGTTTTAGAATAGATGCACCCCAGATCTGGCGCAGCGTGCAGCGGCCGGTTCTGACGGTCGGACGAAATGACGTGGTGCTGGATGCCAATGATGCGGCAATCGAACTTTTTGGTCAGATTCCCACCTGCCTCAAGCCGATGGTTCAGGCTGGCGGTGCAGTTGATGGTTGCATCATACAGATTAAAACCGGGGAAACCGAAGCATCATTCACTGTCACAACGCTCAGGCACAGCGGTATTGTGCGTGAGTTGCTTTTAACGCCGCTGCAGCACGCCGAAGGACCGCAGCACACGACATCATTTGCAGATTTGCCAGTTGCGATCATGTGCATGTCTCCCGATGGAGATGTTAGCGAAGCAAACCACCTCGCGGTTGAATTGGTCGGTGAGATCCAACCGGGGCGGACGAATATCGAAAGCATGATGCAGGGGCTCGGCTATCCGATCAGGGACTGGCTGGCGAGTGCTGCCGAACAAGGCGCAGCACCGCGGTCTGAATTCCTGCGTTTGGTGCGCAAGGACAAAGAGGTGTTTGTGCAAGTTACGCTGTCACGGATTCTCAGGGATGGTCAGGTTTGTCTTATTGCGGTTCTGAACGATGCCACCGAACTGAAAACGATGGAGGCGCAGTTTGTCCAAGGCCAGAAGATGCAAGCCGTTGGGCAATTGGCTGGCGGGGTCGCACATGATTTCAATAACTTGCTGACGGCGATTTCGGGGCATTGTGATCTGTTGCTGTTGCGCCATGACCAAGATGACCCGAATTACGGCGATCTTGTACAGATCAATCAGAACGCCAACCGTGCTGCAGCGTTGGTCAGCCAGCTTCTGGCCTTTTCGCGCAAACAAACGCTCCGGCCCGAGGTGCTGGATCTGCGAGATACAATTTCAGACCTTATCCATTTGCTAAACCGTCTTGTGGGCGAGAAGGTCCGCCTGACGCTCAGTCATGATCCGGTGCTCAAATCCGTTTGCGCGGACAAGCGCCAGTTAGAGCAGGTCTTGATGAACCTGGTCGTCAATGCGCGTGATGCGATGCCTGAGGGTGGGGAGATTCGGATCGAGACCGAAGTAGTGACATTGGATCAATCGATCACGCGCGATCGGGCTACGGTACAGCCGGGAGAATATGTTACGGTCAAAGTCATCGATAGCGGCATCGGGATTCCTGCAGACAAACTGCAAAAAGTGTTTGAGCCATTTTATACGACCAAACGCACAGGCGAGGGGACGGGGCTGGGGCTATCGACTGTTTACGGGATCGTAAAACAGACTGGTGGTTTCATATTTGTCGACAGTGTGCAGGACCGGGGAACGGAATTCACCGTGCTCTTGCCTGTGAGTTCCCGGGTCCAAGAATCGGAGCCTGAGGCCCCCGATACGTCAGAGGTGCAAAGTTCCCGATTGGGTGAAGGCATGGTTTTGTTGGTCGAAGACGAAGCCCCGGTGCGCGCCTTCGCGACGCGGGCGCTTCGCTTGAAAGGCTACACTGTGCTTGAAGCTGAATCAGCCGAAGATGCGCTGCAATTGTTGGACGACCCCAATTTGCTGGTGGATGTTTTTGTTACCGATGTCGTCATGCCCGGAATGGACGGCCCGACCTGGGTGCGCGAGGCCATGAAAACACGGCCTGACGTGCGGGTGGTCTTCATGTCAGGCTATACTGAAGGGGCGTTCGGCGAATCTGGTCCTCAGATCGAAAATTCCACCTTCCTGCCCAAGCCGTTTTCGTTGACCCAGCTGACCGAAGCGGTGTTTCAGCAAATGAATTGAAAACGCTATTCGGCAGCACGATACAATGCGTATTCTGCGGCGTTCAATGATTGGAACCGGAGTTCAGTTTGTTTTGAGAAGTCCATCGGGCAAGCGGGCGAGACGTTCTCTCGCGGTAGATCGATTTTACATTCCAGCCGATTCTGAAGGAAATCCAGTATCTTTTGCTGGCTGTCATATTTGAAGATATGCGCAACACCTTTACCGTTACTGCGGGGTCGCAAAAAATCGGTTTGGCATCCCACATCTGCGTAGGCCGGGCGGGGGTTTTGCATATAGGCGTCAAGGAATGCCTCGAAGCTTAAACCTTTTGTGGAATGCGGATGACCTGCCAATTCGGCGCGCGTTCGATATCGATACCAACTTCCCAACCAATCGACAGGTTCGCGCACAATGGCCATGACGTCCATTTCTGCATCAAACATCTTGCGAAACATGGTCTGGAAGAAGCGATCATAGCGACGCATGTTCGCATGTTTCAGGTCTGTTGGTCCGGACACAACGATATCGGCCCTATCGCGTAAAGCTGATTGATACGCGGTGGAGCCGGTCTTTGGAACAGACAGAAGCGCAAGCCGCTTTTCATAGAAAACAAGCATTTATCTTTTCTCTTCAATGCCTTTCAAGTCTCAGATTGTCGTAAACGACTCTTTAACACAATTGCTGAAGAGTAGTTTTCATAAGTTTTAGTTGAAATGTTCTCTTTTTGGTCCCATAAGGAACAAGAGGCGAACAAAGCAGCGATTGCCGCCCGATCAAGGGTGTGACAAAAGAGAAGGCGACAGGACAATGGCGGATCTTCTGACGATGAGCGACAAGAAAAACGCAGACAAGCAAAAGGCGCTCGATAGCGCATTGGCCCAGATCGAACGGCAGTTCGGCAAGGGCTCGATCATGAAGTTGGGCGAAGATTCCAAGCAGGATATCGATGCGAGCTCGACCGGGTCGCTGGGCTTGGATATCGCGCTGGGGATCGGCGGCCTGCCGATGGGGCGGATCGTCGAGATTTATGGCCCGGAAAGCTCGGGTAAGACCACGCTGACGCTGCACTGCATCGCTGAACAGCAAAAACGCGGCGGAGTCTGCGCGTTCGTCGACGCAGAACATGCGCTGGACCCTCAATATGCGCGCAAGCTGGGTGTGGATCTGGATGAATTGCTGATCTCTCAGCCCGACACCGGCGAGCAGGCCCTTGAGATCACCGACACCTTGGTGCGGTCGGGGGCCGTGAACATGGTTGTGGTCGACTCGGTTGCGGCGCTGACGCCGAAATCCGAGTTGGAAGGCGACATGGGTGACAGCAGCGTGGGTGTTCAGGCCCGGCTGATGAGCCAGGCGATGCGCAAGCTGACCGGCTCGATCAATCGCTCGAACTGCATGGTGATCTTCATCAACCAGATCAGGATGAAGATCGGTGTGATGTTTGGCAGCCCGGAAACCACTACCGGTGGTAATGCGTTGAAATTCTACAGCTCGGTCCGTCTGGATATTCGCCGTATCGGTGCGATCAAGGATCGGGACGAAGTTGTGGGCAACCAGACCCGCGTCAAGGTCGTCAAGAACAAGGTGGCACCGCCGTTCAAGCAGGTGGAATTCGACATCATGTATGGCGAAGGCATCAGCAAAATGGGTGAGCTTCTGGATCTGGGCGTCAAGGCCGGTGTGGTCGAAAAGTCGGGTTCGTGGTTTAGCTACGGTGATGAGCGGATCGGGCAGGGGCGTGAGAATGCCAAGCAATATCTGCGTGACAATTCCCGTGCGGCGCTCGAGATCGAAGACAAAATACGTGCCGCGCATGGGTTAGACTTTGAAATGCCACCCGAAGCGGAAGAGGATGACATCCTCGAAGCTTAAAGCGTGCCTGAGGGGGAACCAAAGAAATCCCCCGGCACCCCGGTAGTGCTGAATCTATCTGGAACAGGGTGGCCCCTAGGGGCCGCCTTGTTTCGTTTCGGATGGGCCAATGCTGTGGACACTCTCGGGGGTGGGGCTAAACCTTTGCTGACCATAACGACTGCGCGCCGAGAGAGCCTTATGCCAACGCTGAACGACATTCGATCTACCTTCCTGAACTACTTTGCCAAGCAGGGGCACGAAGTGGTTGCGTCTAGCCCGCTGGTTCCGCGCAATGATCCGACACTGATGTTCGTCAACTCGGGTATGGTTCAGTTCAAGAATCTGTTTACTGGCGTCGAAACCCGCGACTACAGCCGTGCTACCACTGCACAGAAATGCGTGCGTGCAGGCGGCAAACACAACGATCTGGACAATGTGGGCTATACCGCTCGCCACCATACGTTCTTTGAAATGCTGGGGAATTTCTCATTCGGGGATTACTTTAAGCATGAGGCGATACCGTTCGCTTGGGAACTGATCACCAAAGAATTTGGTATCGATAAGAATCGTCTGTTGGCCACTGTCTATCACACCGATGATGAGGCATTTGAAATCTGGAAAAAGGTTGGTGTCCCTGAAGACCGGATCATCCGCATCGCTACTAATGACAATTTCTGGCAAATGGGCCCTACCGGCCCCTGCGGCCCGTGCACCGAAATTTTCTATGACCATGGTGATCATATCTGGGGTGGGCCTCCGGGTTCGGCTGAGGAAGATGGCGATAGGTTCATCGAAATCTGGAACATCGTTTTTATGCAGAATGAGCAGTTCGAAGACGGCTCGATGGTCGAACTCGATATGCAGTCGATCGATACCGGCATGGGATTGGAACGCATTGGTGCGTTGCTGCAAGGCAGCCACGACAATTATGACACCGATCTGTTCAAAACGCTGATCGAAGCCTCCGCGGATGCGACCGGTGTTGATCCTTATGGGGATCAAAACGTGCATCATCGCGTGATTGCGGACCACTTGCGTTCAACTTCGTTCCTGATCGCGGATGGTGTGATGCCGTCAAATGATGGGCGAGGGTATGTTCTGCGCCGTATCATGCGCCGCGCGATGCGCCATGCGCATCTGTTGGGGGCCAAAGATCCGGTGATGCATCGCCTGGTACCCACGCTGGTGCAATTGATGGGTGCGCAATATTCAGAGCTTGGTCAGGCGCAGCCACTGATCGAAGAGACACTGCTGCTTGAGGAAACTCGGTTCAAGCAAACTTTGGATCGCGGTCTGAAGCTGTTGGATGAGGAAGTCTCGGGCTTACCTGAAGGCGATCCACTACCCGGAGACTCGGCGTTCAAACTGTATGATACCTATGGTTTCCCGCTCGATCTGACGCAGGATGCGCTGCGCGAGAAAGGTCGAACCGTCGACACCGATGGATTTGACGTGGCGATGGCCGAACAAAAAGCCAAGGCACGCGCGGCGTGGGCCGGATCTGGCGAATCTGCCGATCAGGTGGTTTGGTTCGATGTGCTGGATGCGGCCGGTGCGACCGATTTCCTTGGCTACGATACTGAAAAGGCCGAGGGGCAGGTCGCTGCGTTGGTGGTCGATGGTGCATTGGTCGACAAGATCGAGAAGGGTGGTACCGGCTGGGTCGTAGTCAACCAGACACCGTTCTATGGCGAGGCCGGCGGCCAGGTCGGCGACACCGGTGAAATTCGCAGGCTGGATGAGCGCGACGATATCGCCCGTGTTGAAGACACCAGAAAGTTTGCTGATGGCAAAGTCTATGCTCACAAGGTCACGATTGATCATGGGGCGATCTCAAAAGGTGACGCAGTTGAGCTGGAAGTCGATCACGCGCGCCGCACGGCCATTCGTGCCAACCACTCCGCGACGCACCTTCTGCATGAAGCCCTGCGTGAGACATTGGGTGACCACGTAGCGCAGCGCGGGTCGCTCAACGCATCAGATCGTTTGCGGTTCGATTTCAGCCATTCCAAGGCTCTGACACTGGAAGAAGTGCAGAAAGTTGAGCGAGAGGTGAACGCATTCATCCGCCAAAACTCAACCGTGGAAACCAGGATTATGACACCTGATAACGCCCGTGAACTGGGTGCTCAAGCTCTGTTCGGTGAGAAATACGGGGATGAGGTGCGCGTGGTTTCGATGGGCAAAGCACCCACCGGCAAAGGCCAGGATGGTGAGACATGGTCGATTGAACTGTGTGGCGGCACCCATGTGCGCCAGACCGGTGATATCGGAACCTTCGTCGTGCTGGGCGACAGTGCCAGCAGCGCAGGCGTGCGGCGGATCGAGGCTTTGACCGGTGATGACGCGTTTAAGTATCTGTCGAAACAGGATCATCGCCTTTCAGCAATTGCGCTTGAGTTGAAAGCCCAGCCGGATGACGTTGTTGCGCGTGTTAAGACTCTGCTGGACGAGCGTAAATCGCTGCAGAACGAAGTTGCGCAGTTGCGCCGTGATCTGGCCATGGCCGGAGGCGCGGGGCAGGGCAGTGGCGCTGAAGCGCGCGATGTAAACGGTGTGGCGTTCTTTGCGCAGTCGCTCTCGGGTGTTTCCGGAAAGGATCTGCCTGCGTTGATTGATGAGCACAAAAGCCGTCTGGGTACGGGCGCAGTATTATTGATTGCTGATACCGGCGGCAAAGCGGCTGTCGCAGCGGGTGTCACTTCGGACCTGACAGACACGGTATCTGCGGTGGATCTGGTCCGGGCGGCGGTCGCTGAACTGGGCGGCAAAGGCGGTGGCGGACGGCCTGACATGGCACAGGGGGGCAAGGATGCCTCGAATGCAGAGGCTGCAATCAAGGCCGCTGAACAGGTTTTGGGAGGATAAGATGCCAGCACTTTGGATCGCACACGTCACTGTGACAGACGCCGATGCTTATGGAAAATACGCCGAGCTTGCAGGGCCGGCAATTGCGGCGCATGGGGGTGAATTCATCGCCCGCGCGGCACGTTACGTGCAGTTAGAGGGCAAAGAGCGACCACGCAATGTGGTCGCCCGCTTCCCAACCGTAGAGGCTGCGGTAGAGTGCTACAATTCTCCTGCATATCAGCAGGCATTGGATCATGCCCGTGGCGCCAGCGAGCGAGAGCTGGTGGTCGTTGAAATTACCGACTGAGAATCAGGCTAAATCTACCTTCGCATGAAATTTGCAAATTCTGCCCGGCCCCGAGCCGTGCGTCCTGCCATGCATTTTAGCGTGGGCGGCTCTTCACGATCGCTCTGAATTTATACACATTATTACAATGGGTTGTGCGTACTTCCTGTTGATTTTGAACATATTTCTCTGTCCGATTGTGGCACTTCGCGCCACTTTCTTGCGCGGAAATGGTCACGAAATGTGACGAATTTCCGCCGTTTTTTCCGCTCAATCTCGGATTTGATTGCGTGACAACCACGGTTTGCGGATATGGTCCGGTATACAGATGGGTTCTGATCCACGCAGTTTGCAGGGATTAATAGGACTCGAGGGACAGCATGAAATTCTTTGGTACGACCATAGATGCCCACTTAAAGAGCGCTGCCAAGCTTGGCGGGCTGTTTGGTTTGGCTATCCTGATTAACGGTTCGCTGTTGTTTGGGACTGAAGCATCGGCGAAAGATGCCGCGTTTATCCCGAGTATCGCTGCCTCGCCACCACCCTCCGGTGCGCGTCAGCTTTGCGGTAAGTATTCCTGGGCATGTGCGCAAAAAGGTATCGGTTCCTTATCTACCAGCCAAGAATTGAAGCTTGTCAAAGAGATCAACCGCCGCGTTAATCGATCCACGCGAGAGGTCACGGATCAGTCGCAATACAAAACCAGTGAACTTTGGGCGCTTCCAACGTCGCGCGGTGGTGACTGCGAAGATTTTGCGCTTCTAAAGAAAAGAGATTTGATCCAGGCTGGTTTCGACCCTCGTAAACTACTGCTCGCGACAGTGTTGGATACGCGCAGAAACTCTCATGCTGTTTTGGTTTATCGGTCGAGCGGCGGCGATCTGGTCCTGGATAATTTGACCAATCAGATCAAGCCTTGGAAAGCGACGCGCTATCTGTTCTTGAGGATGCAAGACCCAAAGCAGCCACGAAATTGGGTCGGGGTTTTCGGTAAGAGCTAGAAAATCGTGAAACAAAGATACGGGCGCCTGCTATTAGCAGCGCCCGTATCTTTGTAATAGTTAACAAAATACTAGTGTTTACCCTGGTATTCGAATTTTTTTCTACCTTTTGTCTTTAGACCTTTTCTCCTTCAGCTTTAAGTTGTGTAAATTATTGTCTTTGGTTTGATTGTCATCAGGATCTTTGTTTTTTCCGTTGTCCTCGCTTTCCGGCGTCAAGGAACCAGGGTCGTTGTCTGGAGAAGGAATACGGCTCGGGCCGGAACATGAACATTCCCGCTCTGATTCATCCCATGGACCATCGTCTGATCTTAGGTTGGCAAAGCCGGTGCTCAAAGTTGGCAAGTCAGTCAAGACTGCCACAAATTGAGGACAATCAAGAATGGTACGCTCCAAAGTCAACTTAATATCTGCGCGTCTCTGGATGCAACGGAGTATGCCCGCAGTAATCATTTCGCACGTACAAATAGTGTTCGACGATACAGATTTTTGTCGTTCTCACGGCGCATTTATCAGTTGCCTAAGCGAATTCACGAAGATGAAGTGTATGATTGCTAAGGCAAAGCAATTAATAGCAGTTTGGATTCAATGCGCATAGGACACTGCTCAAACGCTCATTAACTAAACTGCCGTAGACTCGAGCGGCGTATCACTCTTGAGACAATGCCCACTTTCTGCCGCCTATTATCAAACAAGCTATTTGTCTGATCACAGTGAGTTGGCTCACTCAAATGAAGATTAACCCATAAGAAACAAAAAGAAGACCTGCTGTTGCACCAGGTCTTCTTTTTCTGTGTTGTTTCTAGCCTGACGCAAAAATGTCACGAATGTGGCAATGTTTCCAAAACGTGAACAAGTTCACAGCAATGATCAGGCTGATTTTGACATCCGTTTACGCTCATGCGGATCCAGATAACGTTTGCGAAGCCGGATCGCATTGGGCGTAACCTCGACCAGTTCATCGTCGTCGATATAAGCGATTGCCTCTTCAAGCGAGAACTGAATATGAGGGGTCAGCCTTACTGCGTCGTCCGAGCCGCTGGCACGCACGTTTGTCAGCTTCTTCCCTTTCAGCGGATTCACTTCCAGATCGTTGTCTCGCGAATGCTCTCCGATCACCATGCCCTGATAGACATCAGTTTGCGGGCCAACGAACATGCGGCCACGCTCTTCCAAATTCCAAAGCGCATAGGCAACCGCCTGGCCGTTTTCCATCGAGATCAGAACACCTGCGCGTCGGCCGGGGATCTGTCCTTTATGGGCCGCCCAGCCGTGGAAGACACGGTTCAAGACACCAGTTCCGCGCGTATCGGTCAGGAACTCTCCGTGATAGCCGATCAGGCCACGAGACGGCACGTGGGCGATGATCCGGGTTTTGCCTGCCCCTGCAGGGCGCATTTCAGCCAGTTCACCTTTGCGCGCACCCGTGATTTTCTCGATCACCGCGCCAGAATATTCATCATCCACATCGATCGTGACTTCTTCGATAGGTTCAAGGCGCTGGCCGCCCTCCTCGCGGAACAAAACCTGTGGGCGCGAGATGCTGAGCTCGAACCCTTCACGGCGCATGTTTTCGATCAGAACACCCATCTGCAATTCGCCGCGACCAGCAACCTCGAAGGCTTCGCCGCCGGGCGTGTCGCTGATGCGGATGGCTACGTTCGATTCGGCTTCTTTCATCAGGCGATCACGAATGACCCGAGACTGAACCTTTTTGCCGTCACGACCGGCCAGCGGGGAATCGTTTATGCCGAAGGTCACTGTGATGGTTGGCGGATCGATAGGCTGGGCAGGCAGGGCCTCTTCGACTTGCGGGGCTACAAGGGAGTCTGCCACGGTGGCTTTGCTCATACCCGCAATCGTGACAATGTCGCCTGCTTCAGCGACGTCGATGGGTTGTTGAGCTAATCCACGGAATGCCAGGATTTTCGACGCGCGGAAGCTTTCAATCTGGGTGCCGTCTCGGCTGAGTGCCTTGAGGCTGTCACCTGCTTTCAGAGTTCCACTTTCCACGCGACCGGTCAGAATGCGACCGATGAATGGATCGCTGCCCAAAGTGGTGGCGAGCATCCTGAACGGTTCGTCCTTTTTCTCGATCTGCTTGGGGGCGGGGACGTGATCAACGATCAGATCGAACAGGGCGGTCAAGTCCTTGCGCGGACCGTCAAGCTCCATATCGGCCCAGCCGGACCGGCCCGAAGCATACATGGCCGGGAAGTCCAACTGATCGTCATCGGCGCCCAAGTTGGCGAAAAGGTCGAAACATTCGTCCAGAGCGCGATCAGGCTCGGCATCGGGTTTGTCGACCTTGTTCAGCACGACAATCGGGCGCAGGCCCAAAGCCAGCGCCTTTGAGGTCACGAATTTGGTTTGCGGCATCGGGCCTTCGGCGGCGTCGACCAGCAGTACAACGCCGTCGACCATGCTGAGAATACGTTCGACTTCCCCACCGAAATCAGCGTGGCCGGGGGTGTCGACGATGTTGATGCGGGTATCCTTCCACTCAACGCTGGTGGCTTTGGCCAGGATGGTAATGCCGCGTTCGCGTTCCAGGTCGTTGCTGTCCATGGCGCGTTCTGCCACGGCCTGGTTTTCCCGGAACGCGCCGGATTGTTTAAGCAGCTCATCCACCAGGGTCGTCTTGCCGTGGTCCACGTGAGCGATGATTGCGATGTTGCGCAGGTCCATGAGAGGTCAGCCTTTGAACGGGAAGTTGCCGCGCGCATAACGCGGCGCGACAAAATATACCAGCCCTAACCGGCGGTCAGTGGCCCGCTGTAGCTGAAAACAGGTGGATGATCAGAATGCCGCTCAAAATCATGCCCAAACCCAAGACTGCGGGCCAATCGAGTTTTTGGCCAAAAACCAGAAATCCAATCAGTGCGATCAGGGCAATACCAAGGCCCGACCAGATTGCATAGACAATGCCCACAGGCATGACCTTTAACGTGAGGGCCATAAGATAAAAGGCCGACCCATAGCCAACCACGACAAGAGCCGACGGCCAAAATCGCGTAAACTGATGGCTAGCCTGCAACGCAGTCGTGCCGATGGTTTCCGCGATAACAGCCAACATTAGGATTAGGTAGGTCTTTGGCACGAGCGATGCCTCTCTGAATTATCGCGAAAGGTTGAGCATATTTGCGATCATTTGGGCAAGGGGATTCACATGCAGATGATCAAAACCCTAACTTTACCAAAGGTCAGGTAAACCCGACTATTCGGGCTTTTGCATTCGTGCTAAACACTCGATTGTTTTTAGTGTGTTTTTAATGAGTTTGATAAGATGACGACTTTTGCAAAATCGGTCATTATCGTTTCGGTTTTGATTGTGGCGTTGGGGTGGCTTGCAGACGGGGGGTCCGTCGACATTGATGCAGCCCAGAGTGTTGAGCGGTTCACAGGTTTTCCGGTTTAGGCGCCCACCGAGCGATATCCTCGAAAAGGAGCTTTCGGGCTCCTTTTCTTTTCTTCAGACGCTAAGAAATCTTTACTGCTTTTCGATCGCTTTCAGCTTGGATCGATGTTCAGACAGTCTTTTCACCACGAATTGCCGCGCCTTGCGTTCCGCCAGCCTAACCCGGATTTCGGTCAAGAACGCTTCTTCCAGAGATTGCGAGGCTGCACCGAGAACGTCTCCAACCTCCACAAAGAATCGATCCTCGCCCGTCTCGTCCATAACCTTCATCGTGTCCTCGGCCAATCTGGCGGCGAGGGTAGTGATGGTGTCGGACATCAGCGCGTATTCTCTGTCAGGCGGCGTTTCACGTAATCCGTCACATCTGTCATCAGCGTGTCCATGTGGCGGTCTTGGAAGAAGTGATCGGCACCTTCCACCTCATTATGGGTGATGGTGATACCCTTTTGTTCATGCAGCTTTCCGACCAGAGACGCAGTGTCTGCAGGTGGTGCCACACGGTCCGCCAATCCGTTGATGATCAAGCCAGAAGACGGGCAGGGTGCCAGGAACGAAAAGTCGTACATGTTTGCGGGCGGCGATACACTGATGAAGCCAGTGATCTCGGGGCGGCGCATCAGAAGCTGCATTCCGATCCATGCACCGAACGAGAACCCAGCGACCCAGCAATGCTTGGAGTTGTTGTTCATCGACTGAAGGTAATCCAGCGCTGATGCTGCATCGCTCAGCTCACCTACACCCTGGTCATACTCGCCCTGGCTGCGACCAACGCCGCGAAAGTTAAAACGCAGAACCGTGAAGCCCATGTTGTAAAAGGCATAATGCAGGTTATAGACCACCTTGTTGTTCATGGTCCCGCCAAATTGTGGATGCGGGTGAAGCACGATAGCGATCGGTGCGTCTTTTTCCTTTTGCGGGTGGTAGCGGCCTTCCAGGCGGCCTTCGGGTCCGGGAAAAATCACCTCGGGCATGTGTGCTTTGGTCCTGTTTTTTGACGCGTCGGCCCCGAGATTATCTTGACGGTAATCCTCAGGTACCTTAGAACGGTTCTAATTACATTGTGTCGCGTGAAAACGCTGTCAGTGGGAGATACGCACTGGCTCGGGCGACGTCAATGTTTTCGCGCAGTTCTTGCCTGAAGGAAACAAAATGAAGCTGTCGACCAAAGGCCGCTATGCGATGGTTGCGCTGGCGGATATCGCCCTTCAGTCCTCGGACAAACTTGTCACGTTGGGCGAGATTTCCGAACGTCAGGATATTTCACTGCCGTATTTGGAGCAGCTTTTCGTGAAACTGCGCCGAGCTGATCTGGTCAGTTCAGTACGCGGACCGGGTGGGGGCTATCGCCTGGCGCGACCTGCCTCGGAAATCCGTGTGGTCGAGATACTGGCCGCGGTTGATGAGACGGTGGATGCGATGCACAAGGGGGCAGGTGCCTCGGGCGCGTCTTCGGGCAGCCGGGCGCAGTCACTGACCAATCGGTTGTGGGAAAGCCTGAGCGCGAATGTTTACGTATTCCTGCATCAAACGCGGCTGTCGGATGTAATTCGGAATGATCTTGCACCGTGTCCCGCTGTTCCCAGCTTGTTCGCAGTCGTGGACGATTGATCTGATGACGTTTTTCTGTGTTCCGTCAAAACCCATCTTGGAAAAGATACATCTATGAAACGGGTTTATCTCGACCATAACGCAACCGCCGCTCTGAGGCCCGAGGCCCGCGATGCAATGATCGCGGCGATGGATTTGCTGGGCAATCCGTCCTCGGTCCATGCCGAAGGGCGCGCCGCAAAAGCGGTGGTCGAGAAAGCGCGCGCTCAAATCGCAACAGCGTTTGGGGCCGATGGTGCCGACATCGTGTTTACATCCGGCGCGACTGAGGCAGCGGCTTTGGCCATGGCGGGGCGCGATCTTCAAGGCGCAACGATTGAACATGACGCGGTAAGGGCCTGGATTGATGAGGTTTTGCCTGTGGCCCAGAGTGGGCACGTTGACGTTCTGGAGGCGTCTCGATCCACGCTGCAACTGGCCAATTCGGAAACCGGGATTGTTCAGTCTTTGCCTGCCGGTCTTGCGGTCACTGACGCGACTCAGGCTTTTGGTAAGTTGCCGATAGCCTTCAACTGGCTGGGGGCTGAGATGGCGCTGATTTCAGCCCACAAACTTGGCGGGCCAAAAGGGATCGGGGCGTTGGTGATGAAACGCGGCACCGATCTTGCTGCGCAAATCAAGGGCGGCGGGCAGGAGATGGGGCGTCGCTCGGGCACAGAAAATGTCACTGGAATCGCGGGGTTCGGAGCAGCAGCTGAAGCCGCGTCCCGTGATTTAGCAAATGGCGTTTGGGAAAACGTTGCAGAACTTAGAAATATTCTAGAAAACGCTCTTGAGGCTGGTACGAAAGCTACTATTTTTGTCGGGAAAGACCAAAGGCGACTCCCCAACACTCTGTGCTTCGCCACACCGGGATGGAAGGGCGAGACACAGGTCATGCAGATGGATTTGTCAGGCTTCGCGATCAGTGCGGGCTCGGCCTGTTCCAGTGGCAAGGTTCGTGCAAGCGCCGTACTGACGGCCATGGGATTTGATGAGATGACGGCATCCAGCGCAATCCGCGTATCGCTGGGGCCAGAGACGGCAGAAGAAGATGTGCTGCGTTTCGCGGAAACGTGGCTTGAAAAAGAGAAAAAGCATCGCGCGCGGGCCGCGTGATCTGACGGAGGGTGAATTATGGCCGCTTTGGACCAGACCCAGGTGAAAGAGGGTGTCGATCAGGAAACCGTAGACGCGGTTCGCGAGGTCAGCACTTATAAATACGGCTGGGAAACTGATATCGAGATGGAGTATGCGCCAAAAGGCGTGAATCCCGATATCGTTCGTCTGATCTCGGACAAAAATGATGAACCTGAGTGGATGACCGAATGGCGTCTGGCCGCGTTCGAGCGCTGGACCCAGATGGAAGAGCCTAAATGGGCGATGGTGCACTACCCGCCGATCGACTTTCAGGACCAGTATTATTATGCCCGTCCGAAATCGATGGAAGATAAACCCAAATCTCTTGATGAGGTCGATCCCAAACTTCTGGCGACTTACGAAAAGCTGGGTATCCCTTTGAAAGAACAGATGATCCTGGCAGGTGTCGAGGGCGCTGAGAATGCACCGGCAGAAGGCCGTAAGGTTGCGGTTGATGCAGTATTTGACTCGGTTTCGGTCGGGACGACTTTTCAGGAAGAGTTGAAGAAAGCCGGTGTTATCTTCTGCTCGATTTCCGAGGCGATCAAAGAGCATCCGGAACTGGTCAAGAAATACCTGGGGACGGTCGTACCGGTCTCGGACAATTTCTATGCCACGCTCAACTCGGCTGTATTCTCGGATGGTTCATTCGTCTACGTCCCGCCCGGCGTGCGCTGCCCGATGGAACTGAGCACATATTTCCGCATCAATGCAGAAAATACCGGCCAGTTTGAGCGCACGCTGATCATCGCCGACAAGGGCTCTTACGTCTCGTATCTGGAAGGCTGCACCGCGCCCCAGCGCGACACCGCTCAGTTGCACGCGGCGGTTGTCGAGATCATCGTCGAAGAAGATGCCGAGGTGAAATACTCGACCGTTCAGAACTGGTTCCCCGGAGATGAGAATGGCAAGGGCGGGATCTACAACTTCGTGACCAAGCGCGCCGATTGTCGGGGTGATCGCTCCAAGGTGATGTGGACGCAGGTCGAAACCGGCTCAGCCGTAACCTGGAAATACCCGTCCTGCATCCTGCGTGGCGACGATAGCCAGGGTGAGTTCTACTCGATCGCAATCACGAACAACATGCAGCAAGCCGACACCGGCACCAAGATGGTGCATCTGGGCAAGAACACCAAGTCGCGGATCGTATCGAAAGGGATCAGCGCCGGTAAGGCGCAGAATACCTATCGTGGTCTGGTGTCGATGCATCCAAAGGCCAAGGACAGCCGCAACTATACGCAGTGCGACAGCTTGCTGATTGGCGACAAATGCGGGGCGCATACGGTTCCGTATATCGAGGTGAAGAACAACTCATCTCGGGTCGAGCACGAGGCGACGACATCAAAAGTGGATGACGATCAGCTGTTCTATTGCCGTCAGCGTGGCATGGACGAGGAAGAAGCCGTGGCCTTGGTCGTCAACGGGTTCTGCAAGGACGTTCTGCAGGCGCTGCCGATGGAATTTGCGATGGAAGCGCAACAGCTTGTGGCAATCAGCCTTGAGGGATCAGTCGGCTGATGACACCAAAACCCCAACAGCGAATCCGAAAGGACGATGTCCTGACCGTGCTTGGCTATGCGTTGCCGGTGCTCGGCGGCCTGTTGGGGGTTGCTTACGTCAATACCAAGTACATGGACTTCATAAACCCGGTTTGGGCAGTGGGCGCAGGCGCGTTGCTTGGATGGATCATCGCCCGCGTGATCCGCAAGGTGCTGGAATAAGAACTTATCGGGGTCGCAATGCGCCCCTTGCGAGATGCTAAAGGACAGAAAATGCTGGAAATCAATAACCTGCACGTCAAACTTGAGGAAGAAGACAAGCAAATTCTGAAAGGGGTCGACCTGACGGTCGAGCCTGGCAAGGTGCATGCGATCATGGGGCCCAATGGCTCGGGCAAATCAACGCTCAGCTACGTGTTGTCTGGTCGTGATGGCTATGAGGTGACCGAGGGCGGCGCGACGCTTGATGGCGAGGATCTGCTTGAGATGGAACCGGAAGAACGTGCAGCCGCAGGTGTGTTTCTGGCGTTCCAGTACCCGGTCGAGATTCCCGGTGTGGGCAACATGACCTTCCTGCGCACCGCCGTGAATGCGCAGCGCAAAGCACGTGGCGAGGAAGAGCTGTCGGCGACGGATTTTTTGAAAGAGGTTCGTGCCAAAGCCAAGGCGCTGAAAATCGACGCTGAAATGTTGAAACGTCCGGTCAATGTTGGCTTTTCGGGTGGTGAGAAAAAGCGCAACGAAATCCTGCAAATGGCGATGCTTGAGCCGAAGATGTGCATCCTGGATGAGACAGACTCGGGCCTTGACGTGGACGCGATGAAACTGGTGGCCGAGGGCGTGAACGCGTTGCGTGATGAGGGGCGCGGGTTCCTTGTTATCACGCACTATCAGCGGCTTCTCGATCACATCAAACCTGACGTGGTTCACATCATGGCGGATGGTCGTATCGTGAAATCCGGTGGTCCCGAACTGGCGCTGGAAGTTGAAAACAACGGCTATGCCGACATACTGGCCGAGGTGAACTGATGGCTTTGCCCCAAGCAAAACAGACAGCAACCGAGGAACGGCTGGCAGCGCTGACCATGCCGGATGCGGGATGCACACGCAAAGCGCGCGAAGCCGCAATTGCACGTGTACGCGCGATGGGTTTGCCCAGTCGTCGAGATGAATACTGGAAATATACCCGTCCAGACACTCTGGTCTCTGCGGAAGCTCCCAGTGCTGCTTTGTTCAAAACGGATGAACCGGCTCTGTTCCACGCGCTCGACCGACTGAAGATCGTTTTCATTGATGGCGTATTCAGCCCGGAAGAGTCTGATGATCTGTCTCTGGAGGGTGTAACGATCGATCGGCTGGAAGATATCTGTTGCAAAGACATCCATTGGGCCAAAGAGTTATACGGCGTTCTTGAAGCAAAAGGCCAAAATCCAGTGGCGCGTCCCTTGGCGGCGCTGAACACGGCCTATGCGTCAGATGGAGTTGCCATTCATGTATCCGGCAAGCCGAGCAAACCGATTAACCTGATTTATCGCCATGAATCTGAAACGTCGGATGCAATCCTGCATCATGTCGTTCGGGTTGAAAGCGGTGCCGAAGTAACGATCCTTGAAAACGGACCCGCAGCTTCGCGCTTCAACAAATGTATGGAGATCGATATCGCCGACAATGGTACACTGCATCACATCCGTGCGCAGGGCCGGGATCATCAACGTCGTGCGGCGACTCATATGTTCTCGCGGCTTGGTAAAGCATCCGTCTATAAATCCTTCACGCTGACCGTGAACGGAGTTTTGACGCGAAACGAGCAAGTCGTCGAACTGACGGGTGACGATGCGGTCGCTCACGTGGCGGGTGCGTGTGTTGGAGACGGTGATTTTCTCCATGATGACACGGTCTTTGTCACCCATGATGCGGTGAATTGCGAGAGCCGCCAAGTGTTCAAGAAGGTGCTTCGCAATGGTGCGACGGGTGTTTTTCAGGGCAAGATCTTGGTGAAGGAAGGTGCCCAGAAAACCGATGGTTACCAGATCAGCCAGTCGTTGCTTCTGGACGATGACAGTCAGTTCCTCGCCAAACCCGAGCTTGAGATTTACGCCGATGACGTTGCGTGTTCGCACGGTTCGACCTCGGGCGCCATCGATGAAACGGCTTTGTTCTACCTGCGCTCCCGTGGCGTCCCAACGGCAGAAGCAACCGACATGTTGACACTGGCCTTCCTAGCTGAAGCCGTTGATGAAATCGAGGACGAGGATCTGGCAGCTGATATCGTGTCCCGATTGCAAGATTGGCTGGCACGCCGCCGCTGATGCCTGTCACAACTGATATCGTGGCCACGTATCGCGGACCGGGGCGTGTGGTGCGTCGACTGCTTGATATGGGGCCGCGCGAGGATCGCGCATTGGCGTTTGTGATGGCGTTCTGTGTAATAGGCTTTATCGCACAGTTGCCCGGCCTTGCACGGAGGGCTCATCTGGAAGGGATAGAGCTGAACATGCTGATGGGCGGGGCCCTGTTGGGCTCGGTCTTTATTCTGCCATTGTGCTTTTATCTTCTTGCTTGGCTCACCCATTTCATCGCGCGGATGATGGGGGGCGTTGGCACCAGCTATGGCGCGCGGCTAGCCTTGTTCTGGGCGCTTCTCGCGTCAGCGCCTTTGGTGTTGCTGAATGGGCTGGTGTCCGGTTTCATCGGCCCCGGGTCAGCGCAAACACTTGTGGGGCTGTTATGGGTTGCGGTTTTTCTCTGGTTCTGGTTGTCGGGCCTCAAGCAATCGCAAAAGGCTGCTAAATGAAATCCACCGCACTGCTCAACCTGGTCGTTCTGACCCTGTCCAATCCAGCCGAAGCCGCAAGACGATTGCTCGCGTTGCGGCTGGGTACGGAGGTACTATGGCTCGCCTTTTCTCTTGCGGTGATCCTGAACGCTCTGGTCCAGTCTGCGTCCAGCTTCGTCCTGCCGCTTATCAGTCCGGATGTTCAGCAACTGGCTGAGCCACTATCGAGGACGCTTTTTGTTTCCGTTGCGGCAATCATGATCAGCGTCGTGACGTTCCTATTAGTGGGCCGCGTCCTGGGTGGAACGGGAACGTTCAATGACTTCATGACGCTGATTGTCTGGTTGCAAATCCTGCAAATTGCGGGGCAAGCAATCATTCTAGCGCTGGTTGCAGCGCTGCCGTTTCTATTCTTACCGGCCAGTCTGGCGATGCTGGGTCTTAGCCTTTACATCACCTTGCATTTTCTCAACGAGGCGCATCGATTTCAGTCGTTGGGAAAATCGTTTGTGGTGATCCTGATCTCTGGTCTTGTGGCCGTCCCGTTTGTTCTTTGGCTGATCCCCGCCGGGTCTGTATAGGGAAGTCCTGTCTATGTATGACGTACAAAAAATCCGCGCAGATTTTCCGATCCTGTCACGTCAGGTCAACGGAAAGCCGCTGACTTATCTAGACAACGGGGCCTCCGCGCAGAAACCCCAGGTAGTGATCGACGCGATCACGCAGGCCTATGCGCACGAATATTCGAACGTGCATCGAGGGCTTCACTATCTGTCAAATCTCGCGACCGAGAAATATGAGGCCGTCCGTGGCACGGTTGCGCGGTTTCTGGGCGTATCAAACGAGAATGAGATTGTCCTGAATTCGGGTACGACCGAGGGAATCAATTTGGTCGCCTACGGTTGGGCAATGCCACGCCTGCAGGCGGGGGACGAGATTGTCCTCAGCGTGATGGAACATCACGCCAACATCGTGCCGTGGCACTTCCTGCGCGAACGGCAGGGCGTGGTGCTGAAATGGATCGACATCGATGCGACCGGCCATCTTGACCCTCAGGCGGTAATCGACGCCATTGGCCCCAAGACAAAGCTGGTTGCGGTGACCCAGTGCTCGAACGTGCTGGGCTCTGTGGTTGATGTCAAAGCAATCACGCAAGCCGCCCACGTCAAAGGCGTTCCGGTTCTGGTGGATGGCAGCCAGGGCGCGGTTCATATGCCCGTCAATGTCGATGACATCGGATGTGACTTCTATGCCATCACGGGTCATAAACTGTACGGCCCATCCGGTTCTGGCGCAATTTTTATCAAATCGGACCGCATGGCTGAAATGCGCCCCTTTATTGGTGGCGGTGACATGATCAAAGAGGTTTCAAAAGATCAGGTGATCTACAACGATCCGCCAATGAAGTTCGAGGCCGGAACCCCCGGCATCGTGCAGACCATCGGGTTGGGTGTGGCGCTTGACTATATGATGGACCTTGGCATGGAGAGCATCGCATCGCATGAGGCCGGCTTGCGCGACTATGCGATGCAACGGTTGAATGGATTGAACTGGCTGCAGGTTCAAGGCACCACAGCGAACAAAGCCGCGATATTCAGCTTTACTTTGGATGGGGCAGGGCATGCCCATGATGTTTCAACCATTCTGGACAAAAAGGGTGTCGCCGTGCGCGCAGGCCACCACTGCGCCGGGCCGCTGATGGACCATTTGGGGGTCACTGCTACCTGTCGTGCCAGCTTTGGGCTTTATAACACGACTGATGAGGTCGACACTCTGATCGATGCGTTGGAGCTTGCCCACGATCTGTTTGCCTGATCGTACTGCTGATTTGCAGTTGCACCCGGATTGGAACGAGGGTAGCTAACGGCCAAGGCACCTGTAGCTCAGCTGGATAGAGCGCTGCCCTCCGAAGGCAGAGGCCAGAGGTTCGAATCCTCTCAGGTGCGCCATTTCACCCTTGCTAGTCGTCATATTACGCAGAACTGACGGTGCACGAACCTGTTTTTCCAGGCAAAACAAAACCCCCGCCAGAACTATCTGATGGGGGTTGTGCAACAGCGAAAGATGAAATGCTCGATTAGCCGCGCCACGAGCGGATGACACCGCAATCCATGTGAACGAAATTCGAACGATAGTACTGTCCAACGCCACCGGCACGACAGGCCATCGCTGCTTTACCCATTTGCGAGACCGAGCGTGATGACAGTCGCAGATCAGCAGCCTGACCCTTCATATGAAGCGAATTCTTGGCAACACCCCGCGAGCGGCGGCGCAGCATTGCGTTGGTTTGCGGCGAGCGGTAACCCGACAGCAGCATGTAGGGTTCGCTGACATCCAGAAGATTGTGGGTGGCAGCCATGATGTCGATGGTCCTCAGGTCCACGGACTTGACTTGATCGCTGCGCCAGTCGCGCATGAAGTGGTTGACCTCTTTCACCGCGTCTTTGATGTATTTGCCATCAACCCAATAGACCATATCGATACGTTCACCGGTACGGCCGGAATACATGCGGATACGGCGAATATCACCTCCGCCGCGAAGGAAACCTGCTGCGTTGGAATATGTGGGGGCTGCAACAACTGCGGTTGCGGCGAATGCGCCCAATAGGGCACGCCGGGTCAGGCCCGAGGTACTGCTCTTGGTCATTTTTTGTTTCGTCCCGTACTGTTCCTGCCTGCACACGATGTTACGCGCGCCGTATTAATTTTTTCCCATCCCAGATGCGGGATTTATGGCACAGTAGGATTCAACAGCCAAGAAATCTTTGGTCGCAGTCAAATCAAGGGGGAAATTTCGGCAGTTTTTTGCGCAACTGATGCAAGTATGCTTGCTTTTGGCGCAGTTCGCGCGTCGGCGATGCAAACGCGCACCAGGGGTCAAAGAAGCGGTCTGGTGATGAATTTGTGAATAGACATCAGGCGCTCAGCAAAACATTATTTTCAGACGCCGCTTATAGGGCGTGACAAGTCATTGAAGAAACAGGGCCATCCTATGTCATTTGTTACCCGTGCTCGATCAAGTGTTTTTATCGCCGCTTTCCTTGTGGCTTCGGCCTCAGTCGCGCAGGCGGGGACGGATGGCACAGCGTTTCAATTGGCCGTTGCGGAAAGTGTGTCCAACAGCCCGGCAATTGCTGAGTTTTATCGCACAAACGGGTTTGATCCGGTTTGGGTTGGCGATACGCCCGAACATTCTGCACGACGCAAAGCCCTGATCGAAGCGCTTTCGACGACCGATCTGCATGGATTGCCTGGGGCACGTTACGACGTCCAGACTTTGAAGACAAAGATGCAGGACGCGCGCAACACCCGTGATCTGGGCATGCTCGAGGCCGAGCTGACTCGGGTTTTTGTCAAATATGCCAGAGACTTGCATTCCGGTTCTGTAACGCCTTCGCAGATTGATCCCGGCCTAGTGCGGGCGGTGGAACGACGCAGCGCCGCAGAGCATCTTGAACTGCTCGTTTCCAGCCAGGGTGATACCTATTTCAGGGATATGATGCCTCAATCGCGCCAGTATCTTGCGCTGTTGAAACAGAAGAAGGCGCTGGAAGCGCTGATGACACAAGGTGGCTGGGGCGAGACCGTTCCTGTCTCCAAGCTTGAGCTTGGGGACACAGGGAACAGTGTCATCAGGCTGCGCAATCGACTTGTCGCGATGGGTTATCTGAAGCCTACTGCCAGCCCAAACTATGATGATGCGCTGTTTGCGGCGGTGCAATCCTTTCAGGCTGCTCATGGTCTTGAGGCGGATGGCGTAGCTGGCAAAGGCACTATTTCCGAGATCAATCGCCCAGTTTCAGACCGCTTGAAAGCTGTTTACGTTGCGCTTGAACGGGAGCGCTGGTTACCCAAAGACCGTGGTGAGCGGCATATTCTGGTGAATCTGGCTGATTTTTCTGCCAAGATCGTCGATGACGGGCAGGTCACGTTTGAGACTCGTGCCGTGATCGGCAAAAACACACATGATCGCCGCAGCCCAGAGTTCTCGGATGAGATGGAGCATATGGTGATCAACCCAAGTTGGTATGTGCCACGCTCGATCATCACGAAGGAATATCTGCCGCAATTACGGGCCAATCCAAATGCTGTCGGCCATATCCAGATCACCGACCGCCGTGGCCGTCAGGTAAATCGTGGAGCGGTTGACTTTACCCAGTTCACTGCGCGTAATTTCCCGTTTTCCATGCGTCAGCCCCCGAGCAAAAGCAACGCACTTGGGCTGGTGAAGTTCATGTTCCCTAATAAGTACAACATCTATCTGCATGATACGCCTCAGAAATCTCTGTTCGCACGCGAGGTTCGGGCATTCTCTCATGGATGCATCCGTTTGGCGCAACCGTTCGAGTTTGCCTATAAGCTGCTGGCCAAGCAGGAAGAGGATCCAAAGGCGTTTTTCCACCGCGTGCTGAACACGGGCAAAGAAACGAAGGTTGAACTGGATAAAAAAATTCCGGTGCATCTGATTTATCGCACGGCCTATATTGGCCCCAAAGGCGAGGTGCAGTATCGCCGCGACGTGTATGACCGGGATCGCAAGATCTGGGAAGCGCTGCAAAAGGCAGGGGTGGTCCTGCCGGACGTTCAAGGGTAATCACGAGGCAAATCCCGCCACGAGGACGCCCGACATGCAGTTTACCGTTCAACAAATCGCCGATTCCCTGGGGGTCGTCGCAGAAGGCCAGACTGGCCTGACCATCTTGCGGGCAGCCGAGCCGGGAGATGCCGGGCCAACCGATCTGGCCATGGCGATGTCGCCAAAATATGCTGAAGCTTTGGAGACCGGTTCAGCACGGGCCGCGGTTTTGTGGGATGGCGCGGACTGGAAAGCACTGGGGCTTGAGGCCGCCATTTTTGTGCAACGCCCCCGCATGGCGATGGCAGGGATCACCGCGATGCTGGATCGCGGGCAGGGGATTGCGCCGGGAATTCATCCATCGGCTGTCATTGATGAAACCGCCGAGATCGGGGGCGACGTATCGGTCGGCCCGCTTGCTGTTATCGGTGCGCGCGCGCGCGTCGGCGCGGGTTCGGTTATCGGCGCGCATTGCGTGATCGGTATGGATGCGTCGCTTGGTGAAAACGCTCTGCTGCGCGAAATGGTCAGCATCGGTGCGCGGGCTCAAATCGGTGATCGCTTTATCGCGCAGCCGGGTGCCCGTATCGGCGGGGACGGTTTCAGCTATGTCACACCAGAAGTCTCGGGTGCCGAAAATGCGAGGAAAACTCTGGGTGATCAGGGGGGTGCAAAGGCGCAAAGCTGGTTGCGCATCCATTCGCTGGGTGCGGTCGAGATTGGCGATGACGTCGAGGTCGGCTCGAACTGCACTGTCGACAACGGGACCATACGCAATACTGTAATCGGAAGTGGATCGAAACTGGATAATCTTGTCCACCTGGGACACAACACCCGAGTCGGGCAGGATTGTTTGTTATGTGGGCAAACCGGCGTTTCTGGTTCGGTCGAGATTGGTAATAACGTAGTACTGGGTGGTCAGACTGGTGTTGTCGATAATATTTTCATCGGTGATGGCGTGATTGCCGGTGGCGGCACCAAGATTCTGTCAAATGTTCCTGCTGGGCGCGTGATCATGGGCTACCCGGGCATTAAAATGGAAAGCCATACCGAGATATATAAAGCCCAACGTCGTCTGCCCCGATTGTCGCGCGACGTCGAGGCGTTGAAAAAGGCTGTTTTCAAACAGCCTTCAAGTGATTAAATCATCCCCAAGGCGAAAATCAGGGGATCGAGATGAGCATCAGCGACCGCGTCATAGCAATCATTGCCGAACAGGCCGTGCTTGAGCCTTCGGATGTGACGCCCGACAGTACGCTCGAAGAATTGGGCATCGATAGCCTGGGTCTTGTTGAGAGTATCTTTGCCATCGAGGAAGAGTTCGATATCACCGTGCCCTTCAACGCAAACGAGCCCACATCCGGCGATTTCGACATTTCGAATGTGACAGCGATCATTGCGGGTATCGAAAAACTCGTGTCTGAAAAGGTCTGACCGCTGGTATGAAACGCGTCGTCATTACGGGTGCTGGCACCATTAACGCGTTGGGCCATTCCGTCCCCGACACTCTGGAAGCCATGCGCGAGGGTCGTTGTGGTATCTCCGACCTTGAGTTTCGTGATGTGGATCGCCTGTCGATCAAGATCGGCGGTCAAGTCCGGGGTTTTGAGGCCGAGGGCCGTTTCAACCGCCAACAGATGACGCTGTATGATCGGTTCACGCAGTTCACGTTAACCGCCGCCAAAGAAGCGATCGATCAATCCGGTATCGTATTCTCGGGTGACACAGCCGCGCGGTCGGGGGTGGTGCTGGGAACGGCCGGTGGTGGCGTCTCCACCTGGGATGACAACTACCGCTCGGTTTACGAGGATGGTAAAAATCGCGTGCATCCTTTTGTCGTGCCCAAGCTGATGAACAACGCGGCGGCCAGCCACGTTTCAATGGAGCACAACCTCAAAGGCCCTAGCTTTACAGTATCAACAGCGTGTGCGTCTTCGAACCATGCGATGGCGCAGGCATTTCAGATGGTGCGCAGCGGGGCAGCGCCCGCAATGGTGACCGGTGGCTCGGAGTCGATGCTGTGCTTTGGGGGCGTCAAGGCATGGGAAGGGCTTCGCGTCATGTCAAAAGATGCCTGTCGGCCCTTTAGCGCAAACCGAAACGGGATGGTGCAAGGCGAAGGTGCGGGTGTTTTTGTGTTCGAAGAATACGAACACGCGCGCGCGCGCGGAGCAGATATCCTGAGCGAGGTCGTGGGCTTCGCCATGTCCTCGGACGCGGCCGACATAGTTATGCCGAGCAAACAGGGTGCAGCACGGGCCATGGCCGGGGCGCTATCGGATGCACGGCTGAATGCAAGCGATGTGGGTTACATAAATGCCCATGGGACCGGCACGGCTGCAAATGACAAAACCGAATGTGCAGCCGTTGCTGGTGTGTTTGGTCCGCACGCCGACGATCTGATGATTTCGTCAACAAAGTCCATGCACGGACACCTGATCGGCGGTACCGGCGCAGTTGAGCTATTAGCCTGTATCATGGCCCTGCGCGACGGGGTGATCGCCCCGACCATTGGCTATGAAGAGCCCGACCCCGAATGCGCGCTGGATGTGGTGCCAAACGAGGCGCGTGAGGCGAAAGTTAATGTCGCCCTTAGCAATGCTTTCGCCTTTGGTGGGCTGAACGCCGTTCTTGCGTTGAAGCGTATATGAAGAAGCCGCCGTGTTATCACGGCGGCTTTCTTATTCGATGCTTTTGCGGGGCTTAGTTTATGGAAACGTTCAGTCCGTCAAAGCCTGCTGTGAAGCCAGACAAAGACATGTCCATATTCAGAACCTGATCTGGCAGGCGCGCAGGAACCAGCGACAGCACTGCCTTTTGGCCTGATTTCATCGCGTCGATATCACCCTGTGTCAAACCCAGTTGCGCCACGCAGCCAACTGGAATGCAGTGGTGATAATTGTAAAGCTTGCGCGGTGCCCCATCGATCGACATAGCCAATTGCGCCTGCAGCAGGGTTTCGAGCGGTACAACAACATTCGCCCAAGCAACAGCGGCACCGCCTTCGGGCAGTTTTCCGATCGAAACTTCGGCAATCGGATCACCCTGTTGGTTATTGAGGATCTGAACCATCGCGCAGGGATCGTCTTCGCCTTCGGTTTTGATGCAGGAAATATTCCATTCACCCGTTTGTTCTTTGACGTATTGCTCGCCAACACGGGGACCGGATTCACCCAGATCCAGATCGCTGCCAACTTCGGCTTCAGCACCGGCTTCAGGTTGCTGTGTGGTTTCCTGCGCAAATGCCGTTCCGCATAACAGCGCTGCGGCCGCCACATTAAAAGGGACAAGTTTCCTGATCATGAATGCCTCATCTAACTGATCCAGTTTTTTGTTTCCTCTATCACCGCAATTCAGTGGTGTCAGGGTAAATCCGAATTCCAGACCGGGAATTGATCGTTTTTTGCCGAAATGCGTGGGAAACACCGCGATCTGCAACGAAAAAGGGAGCCGGTGGAGCGGCTCCCTTCCTGAATATTTTCTCCCCGTCGGACTGGCCGACTTAGTTATGCGCAGACGTTACGAAAGGGGAACCCGTTGGTCAACTCCTAACCCTAAAAAACTATTCTTGCGTCTTTCGGTTTTCGTAGAATTTAAAAAAAAGCCGTGCCCAAAGGCACGGCCAGTCGACAGGGAGGAAGTTTGCCCCCGCAGCCAAGCCACGAGAAGCAACATTTACTCTCGCAGCGAAAGGTTAACTTTGTATGCTTGCAGCAGATCGGTAGAATTCGGGACAGATTTTCAATGGACAACAAGATCTTCGTAGGCGGTGGTGGCGACGGCTATTCAGTGGCACAGGGGCTGTCGCTGAAATATGCGAACCGCCATGGCCTGATTGCTGGTGCGACCGGTACGGGCAAAACGGTTACGCTGCAAATTCTGGCTGAAGGCTTCTCACAGGCGGGGGTTCCAGTGTTTCTGGCCGATGTGAAAGGTGACTTGTCTGGGCTGGCGCTGCCTGGAAGCGAAACCCACAAATTACACCAGGCTTTTTTGGATCGGGCCGAGAAGATCGGGTTCGGCACATTCTCTTACGCCGCGTGTCCAGTCACGTTCTGGGATCTGTTTGGCGAGCAGGGGCATCCGGTCCGAACCACAGTGACAGAGATGGGCCCACTGCTACTATCGCGACTGATGGAGCTGAGCGAGGCGCAGGAAGGCATTCTGAACATCGCCTTTCGGGTCGCAGACGAAGAAGGCATGCCGCTGCTTGACCTGAAAGACCTGCAGGCATTGCTGGTCTGGATAGGCGAGAAACGTGCCCAACTATCGCTGCGCTATGGCAATGTCTCGACATCTTCGATCGGTGCTATTCAACGCCGCTTGCTGGTTCTGGAAAATCAGGGCGGTACCAATCTGTTTGGCGAGCCTGCGTTGGACCTGGCCGACCTGATGCGGACAGATGCGAACGGGCAGGGGATGGTGAACATTCTGGCCTCTGACAAGCTGATGGGCTCTCCGCGTCTGTACGCGACTTTCCTGTTGTGGCTGCTTAGCGAATTGTTTGAAGAACTGCCCGAAGTGGGGGACCCTGAAAAACCGAAGCTGGTGTTCTTCTTTGACGAAGCGCACTTGCTGTTCGAGGACGCCCCCAAGGTGCTGGTGGACAAGGTCGAGCAGGTGGCGCGCCTGATCCGATCAAAGGGCGTTGGAGTTTATTTCATCTCGCAGAATCCGGCAGACATCCCGGAAGATATTCTGGGTCAGCTGGGCAACCGAGTCCAACATGCGCTGCGAGCCTTCACCGCGCGCGACCGCAAGAATCTGCGACTTGCTGCTGAGACCTATCGTGAAAACCCAACTTTCGATACTGAGACCGCAATCCGAGAGGTGGGCGTGGGCGAGGCCGTGACCTCGATGTTGCAAAAGAAGGGTGTTCCGGGCGTGGTCGAGCGCACTTTGATCCGGCCACCGGGCTCTCAACTTGGTCCGATTACCAAAGCTGAGCGTCAGTCGGTGATCAAAGCTTCGCCGATGGATGCAAAATACGGCAAGCGTATCGACCGCAAATCGGCGTTTGAGATTCTGCAGGCGCGCGCGGATGCTGCTGCGAATGCGGCGGAACAGGCGGAATCCGACGAAGTTCTGGAACAGCAGAGCCCGGCAGAACGCGAATATGCCTCGGCCCGAAGGTATTCGGGCAACCGCGTTGGGCGATCGTCTTCTCGTCTTTCGCGCAAAAAGGATACCTTCGCCACAGCCATGAGCGAGGCCGTGATCAAAGAACTGAAAGGAACAACTGGCCGCCGCATCGTCAGGGGCATACTAGGCGGCTTGTTCCGCAATCGCTAGAATCCGGAGTGCGGCGCGCGCCCATATTGTTATCGATTAAGCCGACGCAGGCCTTCCTGTCTGCAATAATTATCCGCCTCGGGCACCGACATTTTGGTGGCCGGAAAATCGATTGCGCGGTCCCAGGTGACGCGGTCCTGGCGGTAAAGCTGACAGGTCACAACACCTTTGGGCGTCTGGACCTTGACCGGGGTGGTCTCCAATTGTTCAGGTGAGGGAATACACGCTGATAGCGTTGCCATCAGCGGGATTCCGATTGCGAAAACTCTGAGTGGTTTAATCATTGCGACTACGGTGCTCTCATCTTGGTTAACTGTCAGATCGTTACAACTCCGCACCAAACAAACATGGTATGGGGCACAGCGCGATGTGGTGGATCACGATACACCGATTTAGAGCGTTCTGACACGCCGCACAATAAAACGCACCGATTAACGGTGCGTTAGGGGAATTTCGCAGGAAATTTTGCTTATTTCTCGGGGATCAGCCCTCTTGGACTGAATCTGAGAACAATCAAAAGAATCAGCCCCATGGTGAACAGGCGCATATGTGCGGCGCTATCGATCAGATGCGTCTTAAGTGCGCTGCCGTCAGGCATGCCTGAGGTTATCAGGTTCATCAGCCACAGGCCCATGGGTTCAACCTGAACCCACAGGAACCAGATCAGGAACGCTCCCAGTACGGCTCCGAAATTGTTGCCCGACCCGCCGACGATCACCATGACCCAGACAAGGAAGGTAAAGCGAAGCGGGTTGTAAGTGCCCGGCGTCAGCTGCCCGTCCAAAGTGGTCATCATCGCACCGGCGATGCCGCAGATGGCCGAGCCCAGAACAAAGATCTGTAGATGGCGGCGTGTGACATCCTTGCCCATCGCCTCGGCGGCGACTTCGTTGTCGCGGATGGCGCGCATCATGCGGCCCCAAGGGCTTTTCAACGCCATCTGAGCCATCCACAGCAGCACTAGGAGCACGATCAGGAACAGCAAAGAGTAGCCCAGCTTGACGGAAAGCGTCGAGGCAGTAACCGGATCCAGCCCGAACCACTCGGCCCTTGCAAGGAAAGTTGGGTCTTGCTGCAATTCAACTTCGTAGCCAACCACCGGTGAAGGACGTGGAATGCCGTAGACGTTCTTGACCCCACGTGCCAGCCAGTCCTCGTTTTTCATGACGGCGATGATGATCTCGGCGATACCAAGTGTGGCAATTGCCAAATAGTCCGAGCGCAGGCCCAGCGCCGTTTTTCCGATCAGCCAGGCGGCACCTGCAGCCAAAAGCCCCCCGGCAGGCCAAGCGAATAGGACAGGAAGGTTCAAACCGCCGATATTACCAGCGACAGCAGGGTCAATCGCTTCGATCGCAGCTACGTTGGGATCAAAAATTGCGCGGTAAACAAAAAAACCTACGACCAGAATACCGATGATTGCAAAGGTTTGTGTGCGTCCCTTTGGCATTATTTGGGCCACCATCACAGCTGCAACCACGGTTGCTGCACCCATCAAAAGCGACAGGATGACGCCATACCCGCCACCAGACCAGGCGCCGGGGGTTGGGGGTGTCGAGACCAGCACAACCGCCAGCCCGCCCAGCGCGACAAAGCCCATGACACCAACGTTGAAGAGGCCAGCAAAGCCCCATTGCAGGTTGACGCCAATCGACATGATGGCCGAGATCAAGCCCATGTTCAGGATCAGGATTGCGGCGTTCCAGCTTTGGGTGAATCCGGTCAACAGGATGAGTGCGCCGACGACCACGAAAAGCAGCGTGTTTTTGACGGGCTCGCTCATATCACTTTTCCTTTGAACAAGCCGGTTGGCTTAAACAGAAGTACGATCAGCAAAATGGCAAAGCTGACAGCGAATTTGTAATCGGTGGACAGGAACTGCACCAAACCTGACGGCTCCAGATTTTCAGGTGCCAGATAGGTGAGCACTTTCTTCCACGCGTAGGTGATCGTCACCTCAGAAAACGCGATGATGAAACCGCCTGCGATGGCTCCCAGAGGGTTTCCGAGGCCACCCACGATAGCCGAGGCAAAGATCGGCAGCAAAAGCTGGAAATAGACAAATGGCTTGAAGCTTTTGTCGAGGCCGTAAAGCACGCCCGCAGTGGTCGCCAGCGCGGCAACGATGATCCATGTGATCATCACCACGCGCTCGGGGTTGATACCGGACAGCAACGCAAGATCCTCATTGTCAGAATAGGCCCGCATTGATTTGCCGGTGCGCGTTTTGTTCAGGAACCAGAACAACAGCGCCACGGCGACAACCGCCACGATCACCGTGATGCCCTGGGAGGTCTTGATAGCCAGCCCTTCACGCAGCCCAGTCATCGCCTTGAAATCTCGCGCCGAGACGATGAAACGCGCTCCGTCCGAGAACCTTTGGTCATCCGGACCGATGATGAAACGAACCAGCCCGTTCATGATGAACATCACGCCCATCGAGACGATCACCAGAATGACCGGTTTGGCCTTCTGTTCCCGATAGAAGCGATAGACCAACCGGTCGGTGATCAGCACCAGAACGATACAGCCCAGAATGGCAAAGGGCAGGGCGAGCAGAGCCGTTGGCAACGGCCCGAAACTGACGCCTGCGGCTTGCAGGCCCCAAGTGACCAGCACCGCGATCATCGCGCCAAAGGCCATCGTATCGCCATGGGCAAAGTTAGAAAACCGCAGGATGCCGTAGATCAGCGTCACCCCCAAAGCGCCCAGCGCCAACTGGCTGCCATAGGCGATTGCGGGAACAAGAACGAAGTTGGAGAGCGCCACAAGGGCGTTGAGAAAGTCCATTAGTTGTCACCTCCAAACGCAGAGCATTGCCCATGCCATTGGGAGACTACAAACTCACCAGCGATTGACGTATGTCGAGAATGAACTGCCGCGCCGTTCTGCAAAATCGAAGTCGATTGAACTACACCAGTTCCGAGAGGTTCCACGAATGAGTGGGCAGTATCACCTACTAACGGCATGACTTGGACAAGATCTACGTTTCCTTGCATGAAAGCTTGTCCTTGTTCATCGATGAAAAATGTCAGGTCCATATTCTTCTTCTCGCATCCATCTTCGATGGTGCATTCGACAACGAAATTACAAACGAACGAGGTCGCCTGTGCTTCTGATGCCTGGGGTAGGATCATGAGGGCGGAAGCCAGCGAGGCGCATATTAATTGCCTCATCCTCACCCCCCAAGAAACTCTTACGCACTTCGGGATCGGCAAGAAGTTCCTTGCCCGTACCGGTATAGGCATTTCGCCCCTGAACCAGCACGTACCCTTTGTCCGCAATCTCCAGCGCCTGACGGGCATTCTGTTCGACCATCAGGATCGGTAACCCGGTGCGCGAGACCTCGATGATCCGGTCGAACAGCTCATCCATCACGATTGGTGAGACACCGGCGGTGGGTTCGTCCAGCATCAACACCTTGGGCTGGGTCATCAGCGCACGGCCCACAGCGACCTGTTGGCGCTGGCCGCCCGACAGCTCTCCGGCGGCCTGGTTGCGCTTGTCGCGCAGGATGGGGAAGAGGTCATAGACCTGTTCCATCGTCTGGCTGATGTCGTCGCGCCGGATGAAAGCACCCATCTCAAGGTTCTCTTCCACTGTCATCGACGTAAAAATGTTCGAGGTCTGCGGGACAAAGCCCATGCCGCGTACCACGCGGTCTTGCGGGCTGAGATTGGTGATATCTTCGCCATCCAGCCGCACAGACCCTTGGCGTACGTCCAGCATGCCAAACACAGCCTTCATTGCGGTGGATTTGCCCGCGCCGTTGGGGCCGACGATCACCGCGATCTCGCCCTTATCAACGGCGATGGTGCAGTCATGCAGGATGTCCGGCCCTTTGCCATAGCCACCAGTCATGGTGTCGCCAATCAGGAAAGGACCGCCCTCGACCCGATGCGTTTCACCGCTTTTGCGATGCGCTGGTGTCATGGTGCCGACACCATGCGTATTGGTGATCGAGGCGTCCTTGTTGCCCTTGTCGTCCTGGTAGGGGTTGTCGCTCATGCGCCCGCCTCCAGCTTGTCTTTGTTCTTCAGGCCGGTGCCTAGGTAGGCTTCGATCACGTGTTCATTGGCCTTGATCTCGTCCAGAGTGCCTTCGGCCAGCACCTTTCCCTCGGCCATACAGATGACCGGGTCGCAAATCTTGCCGATGAAATCCATGTCGTGCTCGATAACGACGAAGGTATAGCCGCGTTCCTTGTTCAGGCGCAGGATCGTGTCGGCGATGGTCATCAGCAGGGTGCGGTTCACACCAGCGCCGACCTCGTCCAAAAACACGATCTTGGCATCGACCATCATGGTTCGGCCAAGTTCCAGCAGCTTCTTCTGACCGCCCGAGACCTGACCGGCCTTGTGATCGGCCAGATGTTCGATTGTCAGGAACTCCAGCACCTCATCGGCTTTCGCCCTAAGTGCGCGTTCCTCATCCGCGATACGCTTACGCCCGAACCATGTGTTCCACAGCGATTCCCCGGATTGTGCGCCGGGCACCATCATCAGGTTTTCACGGCAACTCATCGACGAAAACTCATGCGCGATCTGGAAGGTGCGCAGCAGGCCCTTATGAAACAGCTCGTGCGGGGGCAGGCCAGTGATATCCTCACCGTCCATGTGTACCTTACCGCTGGTCGGTGGAAGTACGCCCGCGATCACGTTGAATAGCGTGGTTTTTCCGGCCCCGTTCGGTCCGATCAGACCGGTGATCGAGCCCTTTTGGATTTCCAGCGATGCCCCGTCCACCGCATGAAACCCGCCGAAATGCTTGTGCACGTCATCGACGACGATCATCTTTTCCCCTAGCCGCCGTTTTCGGCGTTTTTACCATCCCCGTTAACCGGAGTGCGGCCTTTTTTCATTGAAACAGCCCGGACACAAGGGCCGGGCTGCTTGTTTTTATGACTTTTAACCTTGGATCAACGGAAGTTGACGGTCTTGTTTTCGCCGTCGGTCACCTCGATCTCGCGATAGGAACCTGCGCTTTCACCAGGGCCGATCAGCTCAACGCCCGATGCGCCGACATAATCGATGTCCTGACCGGCAGCCAACAGCTCCAGACCTTTAGCCAGTTCTCCGGGGAAGATTTGCTCACCCGGAGCATTGGCGACATCCATGATTTTCGCGCCGTATTCAGCGGGGTTGGTCGAACCTGCGGCCTGCATCGCCAGCATGAACAGCGCGGCGGCGTCATAGCTTTCCGGCGAGTAGGGCGACGAACCGTCAAAGCCCGCAGCTTCAGCCATGGCAAAGTACTTCTCGGCACCTTCACCGCCCGAGCCAGCGATCTGACCGAACGAGCCGTTCAGGTCGGGGCCAACGTTTGCCGGCAGCGAGTCACCGATCATGCCGCCCGGCAGACCGAACGTGTCAAACGCTCCGCTGTCCAGAGCCGACTGGATGATGCCCAAACCACCTTGGTCCAGATATCCTGCGACCACGAGAATATCGCCACCGGCCGAGGCCAGCGCGCCAACTTCGGCCGAATAGTCGGCCTTGCCGTCTTCGTGCGCGGCAACGATGGTGACTTCGCCGCCCGAAGCCTCGAACGAGGACTGGATCGCGTCCGCCAGTCCCTTGCCATAGTCGTTGTTGGTGTACGTCAGAGCAATCGAGCTGATGCCACGGTCATTCAGGATGTCTGCCATTACCTGACCTTCACGCGCATCCGACGGCGCGGTGCGGAAGAACAGGCCGTTGTCTTCCATGGTCGACAGACCCGGAGATGTGGCCGACGGCGAGATCATGACCATGCCGTTCGGGATCGCGACGTTCTGCAGGATTGCGCCAGTGACGCCCGAGCAGTCGCCGCCGATGATACCGGCAACGCCGTCGGCAATCATACGTTCGCCGTTCGAGGTGGCCAGACCATTGTCGATACAGCCGGTATCGGCGCGGGTTCCGGTCACGCTTGCGCCGTCCAGCAGTTTGCCGGATTCGGTGACCTCGGCCATCGCCATTTCTGCGCCCGAACCCATGGCCGGGGCCAGCGATTCAATCGGGCCTGTAAAGCCGAACAGCACGCCCAGCTTCACGTCCTCGGCCATAGCGGTACCCGCCAGCAGAGCGGTTGCTGCAGTAGCGGTAAGCAGCTTTTTCATTAGGTTACTCCCTATTTATCGTTTGAACGTCGTCGTTCTGGGCATGACCCTAGGCAAGCTGTCCGAAAAAGAAAAGTCCTAACAAAAAAGTGCTTTTGAAAGCAGCAATCCTATCTGTTTTGTTAGGCTAGGTCAGTTTGTTGCGGTGCACCACTAGGGATTGGGTCGATATGATCAGAACTTTTGCGATTCTCATTCTGTCGTGCTGGTCGATTGCAGGCTGGTCCGATGTCATCAACACAACCGGCGGGCCGGTTCAGGTTACTCAGGTGGTTAGAGGCCTTGATACACCTTGGGCGATTGGCATTCTTCCGGATGGCAGCTTTGTTGTCACTGAGCGAGATGGCGAGCTTTTGTACGTTGCCGGAAGTGAGGCGAAGCGCATCAAGGGTCTGCCAAAAGTGGTCGCGAACGGGCAGGGCGGTCTGCTAGATGTCACCATCGCGCGTGACTTTAATCGGACCCGCGAGCTTTTTCTGACTTTCTCCAAATCGCAACGAGGCGGTGCAGGCACCGCTGTCGCTGTCGCTCGTTTATCGGAAAACGGAGAACGTCTAACCAATCTGCGCGTGATATTCGAGGCCTCTCCCGGTGGCTCCGGCGGGCGCCACTTTGGTTCTCGCGTCGTTGAAGCGAATGATGGCACGTTGTTCGTCACTATCGGTGACCGAGGTGATCGCCCGGCTGCGCAGGATCGAACGAACCACATGGGTACGGTCATTCGGATCAACCGTGATGGTTCAGTTCCCAGTGATAACCCTTTTGTTGGCGATTCCAATGTAAGGCCCGAGATCTGGTCGTTTGGTCACAGAAACCCGCAGGGTGCCAATTTGGATCTGCAGGGCCGGCTTTGGGTTTCGGAACACGGGGCAAAAGGCGGGGATGAGGTTAATCTGATCAGACCCGGTGCCAATTATGGCTGGCCAGTGATTTCGTATGGCGTTCATTATTCGGGTCAGAAGATCGGTGAAGGCACGTCGAAGCAAGGAATGGAACAGCCCGAGCATTATTGGGATCCTTCCATCGCACCCTCTGGCTTGATGGTCTATTCCGGAAAACTTTGGCCGGAATGGAAGGGGAATCTGTTCGTTGGCTCTTTGAAATTCGACTACATTGCACGTTTGGCGGGCGATCCTCTGCGTGAGGCTGAGCAGATCGAAGGCCCCGAGACCGAACGTGTTCGCGACATCGCCGAAGCACCAGATGGGTCGATCTGGTTCATTTCCGTCGGGCAAGGCGCGGTTTACCGAATGACGCCCCTCTGACGGTATTAAACGGAGTTAGGGCGTTTGCTTCTATGCCATTCGGTCACGGTGTATCTGTTCCGGGCTTCAGGGTGATCAGGAGATTTGAATGAGTGATTTTGTAATCGAGCTTTGTGAAACAATGCCGCCAAAGCGCGAACTGAATACGATCCTGGCACAGTATTACGCGCTTATCGTGCAACGAATGCAGGATATGGGCTTTGAGATTGAACCAGCGGCCCCCGAAAGCGCATTGGCGGAGTTTTGGGCGCATACAGAGGATTACCTACCCCCGAATGGATGTCTTGTGGTGGCGCGAAACGATGCCGGAGACATCATTGGATGTGGGATGCTGAAACGATTTGATCACCAAACCGGTGAACTTAAGCGGGTTTTTGTGACCGAGGAGGCACGGGGGACCGGTGCCGGGCGTGCCTTGATCGAAGCCCGGGAACAGGCCGCGCGTGATATGGGTTTGAAACGCCTCATCGCCGATACGCTTACACCGAATGTCGAAATGCGCGACCTGTACCCCAAACTTGGTTTTGTTGAACTGGACTCACCAATCGAAACCACGACCTATCTGGATCAACCGATGTTACGGCCGCACCTGCACTACTTTGCGAAAGATTTGTAAGGTTTCCCTGCGGCTTTGGATTAAACAGACAACCGACCGCTCTGTGCACCGCGTTCGCGATAAGGCGTGGTGTTGTAATGCGCCCGGTAGCATTTGGAGAAATGCGACGGGCTGGCAAAGCCGCAAGCCAGCGCCACATTGATGACGCTCATATCGGTCTGCATCAGCAAGTTCCGCGCTTTATGCAGGCGCAGTTCCATGTAGTAGCGCTTGGGCGAGCGGCTGAGATAGCGGCGGAACAGACGTTCTAGCTGGCGCGTCGACATGCCTACGTCCTTGGCTAGAATAGAGGGCGAGATTGGCTCTTCTATGTTCTTTTCCATCATCAGGATAACCTGACTGAGCTTGGGGTGGCGTACGCCGATCCGTGTAGGTGTCGACAAACGTTGCGTGTCCTGATCCGTACGTATCGAAGAATAGATCATCTGATCAGCGACCGCGTTGGCCAGATCTTCTCCGTAATCTTCGGCAATCAGCTTGAGCATCAGGTCAATCGAGGATGTGCCGCCAGCAGTTGTCATTCGGTTGCCATCAACCAAAAACACCGACTTGGTCAGCTCTACTGTGTCGAATTCTTCGGCAAAACTGTCTGAGTTTTCCCAATGGATCGTTGCGCGCTTGCCTTCCAGCAAACCGGCTTTGGCCAGCGTATAGGCCGCGGTGCAAAGACCGCCGATTTTCAACCCTTTACGCGCTTCGCGGCGTACCCAGTTCAGGATGCGTTTGGTGGTTGCCGCTTGTACATCGACCCCCCCGCAGATCAGGACGACGTCGTCACGCTGCAATTCGGTCAGATCAGAATCAAGATTGAAAGAAGTACCGGCTGAACAAGTCACTGTTTCACCGCCTTCGCCCGTCAAGGTCCAGGTATAAAGCTGTCGGTTGGCCATTCGATTGGCGATCCGCAGACTGTCCAAAGCCGAAGCGAATGACAAAAGGGAAAACTTGTCCAAAAGCACAAATACAAAGTTATGCGGCTTGCCTGTGCTATGATCCACAGTGACAACTTGGCGTTGCTCTTGCATGGCGAACTGTCCTTGATTCGGCGCGCACCGGGATTTCCACGGTGGCGGATATGCCAGTCACCATGCTCAAAGCTTGATTATGGCGTCAAGAGGCGCAAAAGGGATATGGCCTCTCATTCATGCATTTTGTATAGAGGCCACCTGAAATACTTCAGCGGAGATAAAAGCTATGACTGAATGGCAAAAAACGAACTGGCGCAACAAGCCCCGGGTTCAGATGCCAGACTATACCGACGCGGCCGCGCTGGCCAAAGTCGAGGCGCAGCTTTCGCAGTATCCCCCGCTGGTTTTTGCGGGTGAAGCGCGACGGCTGAAGCAGCATCTGGGAGCCGCGGGTCGTGGCGAAGCGTTCCTGTTGCAAGGCGGGGATTGCGCTGAAAGCTTTGAGCAGTTCAGCGCGGATGCGATCCGTGACACGTTCAAGGTGATGCTGCAGATGGCAATGGTGCTAACCTACGGCGCCAAGGTTCCCGTGGTTAAAGTTGGCCGCATGGCGGGCCAGTTCGCAAAACCGCGCAGTGCGCCGACAGAGGTTGTGGACGGTGTGGAGCTGCCCAGCTACCGCGGTGACATCATCAATGAGCTGGCCTTTACACCCGAGGCACGTATTCCGAATCCCGACAAGATGCTTCAGGCCTATACACAGGCGGCGGCAACACTGAATCTGCTGCGGGCGTTCTCGACCGGTGGTTTTGCGGATATGAGCCACGTGCATTCGTGGACGCTGGGTTTTGCCGACGGGCAAGACGTTCAGAAATACTCTGAGATCGCCGACCGCATTCAGGATTCGATTGACTTCATGGGGGCTGCTGGCATCACCGCCGACACCACCCACGAATTCTCATCGGTGGAGTTTTATACCAGCCACGAGAGCCTGTTGCTTGAGTACGAAGAGGCGTTGACCCGTCTGGATTCGACCTCGGGCAATTGGTTGGCCGGTTCTGGGCACATGATCTGGATCGGCGATCGGACCCGTCAGCCCGGCGGCGCGCATGTCGAGTTCTGCCGGGGTGTTCTGAACCCGATTGGTCTGAAATGTGGCCCGACAACTAGTGCCGAAGACCTCAAGGTTCTGATGTCCAAGTTGAATCCCGAAAACGAAGAGGGGCGTCTGACTCTGATCGCGCGCTTTGGTGCAGGTAAAGCGGGTGAGCATCTGCCGCGTCTGGTCAAAGCGGTGAAGGAAGAGGGCGCACAGGTTACTTGGGTCTGCGATCCGATGCATGGCAACACGATCAAATCCGCGACCGGCTACAAGACCCGGCCGTTTGATTCCGTGCTGCGCGAAGTACGCGATTTCTTTGGCGTACATCAGGCTGAAGGCACGATCCCCGGTGGTGTTCATTTCGAGATGACAGGGCTGGATGTCACCGAATGCACCGGAGGTGTGCGCGCGGTGACCGAAGAGGATCTTTCGGATCGCTATCACACAGCTTGTGACCCGCGCCTGAACGCCTCGCAGTCGCTGGAACTTGCATTCCTTGTTGCGGAAGAACTGACCAACCTACGTCGTGACCGCAGCAAGCGCGCTGCAAGCTGACTTCGAATACATCCTGAATTAGTAAGACGGCGGGCCTCATGCCCGCCGTTTTCATTTAGTCGTCACGTGATGATACCAACCTTAAGTGCGGTGCCCCTTTGAACGTGGTCTGGTCTTCAGCGAACCCCTCTGCTTGCTGTTGGACAGGCCTCGGAGGCTGTTGCAAATCAGAGATCGTGTTGACGCGGCGATCCGAGACGATGAAGCGACGCGGTGTCGACCCGATGGTTCCGTCGCTGACCATGACCCCAAGAATGCGGCTGACGTCGCCCAGATCGCTTTTAAGCGGCAGCAGGATCATGCGGGCCTGAAGGCTGGTTCGTCCGAGCTTGCCTTTCGAAAGCAAGCCCAGTTCAGCAACTGCGGGGCCGGTGAGGACTTGGTCCAGAATGGATTTGACATCATCGCGGGCGCTCGGTTCGAAAAAAGCCGTTAGAGGCATACCGCGAACTTCCATGCCCGCCAGATTGTTCAGGTGACTTCCCGCCAGCCGAAACCGGGCCAAACCCGGCGCGATGCGTTCCAGTATGAATGTGTATTCGAGAATATTCTCCAGGCCGCGCGGATCGATCTGCGAGCGCATCGGAACGCCTTCACCTGTCAGCAAGGCGGTCCAATAGGCTTCGGCCTGACGGATGGGAGAAAGGCTTCGCCCGTTGTCAAATCGGTCCATTGCGATGATCTTTCCAAGTTCTGAGCCGGAACCAGTCCCGAAAAAGGTTTTCATTTCATCACCCTACCGTCAATCACTCGCGATTTTCCTAAAATGCCATCTAATGGGCAAAGCTGCGATCCGCCAGCTTTTCTGACTGTCAGATTGACACGGGTTAATACAATTTTGGAGCAATTCTTTAACGAATGGTTAACCTCTTGGCATTGATTGGGGAATGAGCAAGGTCTTGCCCCTTGCTGGTCAATGGCATTAGGTGCGACCAGTGAATTTGACGGAAAGGGCAGGCATGATCAAATCCATGACCGGTTTCGCCTCGGGCAAGGGGGCGTTTGGTCCCCATAGCTGGACTTGGGAATTGCGCAGCGTCAATGGCAAGGGGCTGGATTTGCGACTGCGGCTCCCCGATTGGTTGACAGGGCTAGAGGCCGCGCTGAGAGGCGATCTGTCGAAGCAGGTCAACCGAGGGAACATCACGCTGTCCCTTCGGATGGGACGGGAAGAATCCGCCGCGGATGTCCGGTTGAATACCCCAGCGATGGAAGCTGCGCTGGATGCACTGGCCCAGACCGAAGCGCTTGCAGGCGCGCGGGGCGTATTGTTGGCTCCCTCCAAAGCCAGTGATCTTCTTGCGTTGAAAGGGATGTTGGAAGCCGGAGCTGACGCGGATGATCCAGCCCAACTTGTCGAGCACCTGAAATCTGAGTTCGGTGGCTTGCTTGCTTCATTTATTGAGATGCGCGGTTCCGAAGGTGAAGCTCTGTCAGGCATTCTTGCGGGACAACTCGACCAAGTCGCAAAGTTGACGGATCAGGCCGCTGATCTGGCCGAGCGTCGCCGCGAGGAAATGGCGCAAAACATGCGCGAAAATCTGACACGCGTTCTCGACAATACGCAAGGTGCGGACCCTGATCGCGTTGCACAAGAACTGGCCCTGATCGCGGTCAAGGCCGATATTACCGAAGAAATTGACCGGTTGAAGGCCCATGTCACTGCGGCGCGTTCCCTTTTAACGCAAGACGGCCCGGTTGGGCGAAAGCTGGATTTCCTGATGCAGGAGTTCAATCGTGAGGCCAATACGCTTTGCTCGAAATCGCAGAATGCCGAACTGACGGCGGTTGGGTTGGAGCTGAAAGCGGTCATCGATCAGATGCGCGAGCAAGTGCAGAACGTGGAATAAGGACGGGAACATCACATGGCGGATCGCCGCGGTCTATTAATCATACTGTCCTCGCCTTCGGGCGCAGGTAAATCCACTCTGGCCCGCCGTTTGATGCAATGGGATGTCGGTTTGGAATTCTCGATCTCGGCCACCACCCGTGCTCCGCGCCCGGGTGAGGAGCACGGCCGGGAGTATTACTTCCTATCCGAGGACGAGTTCAAACAGCAGGTGGCGGATGGGCAGATGCTGGAACACGCGCATGTGTTCGGCAACTTCTACGGCTCTCCTGCTGGACCGGTCCGCGAGTCTATTACGCAAGGGCGTGATGTGTTGTTCGATGTGGACTGGCAGGGTGAAGTGCAGATCCGAAATTCGGATCTGGGCAAGCATGCGTTGTCGATTTTCATCCTCCCGCCCTCGATCCGTGAACTACGCCGCAGGCTGGAAGGGCGTGGGCAGGACAGCGAAGACGTGATCGCCAAGCGCATGTTGAAAAGCTGGGATGAGATCAGCCATTGGGGCTACTACGACTATGTTCTGATCAACGATGATTTGGATACCACCGAGGAAAAGCTGAAAACCATCGTCAGCGCAGAACGCATGCGTCGCATCCAACAGCCCAGCCTGCAGAACCACATTCGCTCGTTGCAGACCGAGTTCGAGGGCTTGTCATGACCATCTATGCCTTGGGCGATCACTCGCCGCAAATTCACGAAGACACCTGGGTAGCCCCCGACGCCAACTTGATCGGCAAAGTAGTCCTGGAACAAGGCGCTTCGGTCTGGTTCGGGTGCACCATCCGGGCCGATCACGAAGAAATCCGTGTGGGCGCAGGCAGCAATGTGCAGGAAAACTGCGTGATGCACATCGATGCGGGTTATCCGCTGACCATTGGGAAGAACTGCACAATTGGTCACAAGGTCATGCTGCATGGTTGCACGATCGGAGACAATACGCTGATCGGTATGGGGGCTATCGTTCTAAACGGAGCGAAGATCGGAAAGAACTGTCTGATCGGGGCGGGGGCGCTGATCACCGAAGGCAAAGAGGTTCCCGATAATTCGTTGGTCATGGGCTCGCCGGGCAAAGTTGTGCGGCAGCTTGATGAGGCGGCGGCCCAGAAACTAACGCTGAGTGCGCTGCACTATCAGGACAACATGCGCAAGTTTCGCCAAACATTGCGTCCGGTCTAAACGCGCATGACGGATACCCTGCTTGCCGAATTGGTTTCTGCCATTCCTATGCCCGCCGTGCTGGTCGGTCAGACCGAGCGTATTGTCGCCGCAAATAGCGAGGCACGGACGCTTTTGGGGCACGCAATCGAAGGCAGGCATTTTGCCACGATCCTGCGCCAACCTCAGGTCATCGATGCCGTCGAACAATGCCTGCGCTCGAAGCAACCCGGCAAAGCGCGGCATCTTTCCAATGATGGTGCTCAGGATACGACGTTTGAGGTGCAGTGCAGATTCGTCGGTGGGACCGAGGCGGTATTGGCGGTATTTCAAGATATCACGCATCTGGAACAGGCAGGTCAGATGCGGCGCGATTTTGTGGCCAATGTCAGCCATGAATTGCGCACGCCGCTAACGGCCTTGATGGGGTTTATCGAAACATTGCGAGGCCCCGCCCGCGATGACACCGCCGCCCGCGACCGTTTTCTTCAGATCATGGCGGATGAGGCCAATCGGATGAACCGGCTTGTGGGGGATTTGCTGTCGCTGAATCGAGTGGAAAGTGAAGAACGGGTCAGACCCAAAGAGCCATTGGAACTGACAGGTCTGATTCAATCGACCTTAAACACTCTGCGACCGCTGGCGGATGATGCCAGTGTTGTTGTTTCGTTGGATGCCCCAAACGAGTCGATCGAGATGGTCGGAGACAGCGATCAGCTTCGTCAGGTGATAACCAATCTCGTTGAAAACGCGATCAAATACGGGGGCAGCGGTGGCAAGGTCGGTGTGGTCGTAACCCTGTCTGAGCGGGATACGGCGATGCGCGGTCCTGCGGTACGGATCAAGATCATTGATCAAGGGCCCGGTATTGATGCCAAACACCTGCCCAGGTTGACCGAACGGTTCTATCGCGCAGACAGTCACCGCTCGCGCGAGTTGGGCGGAACCGGTCTGGGGCTTGCGATCGTGAAGCATATCGTCAATCGCCATCGGGGCAGGTTGCGTGTGGAAAGTGAACCGGGGCAGGGAGCGACGTTTACGGTCATTCTACCACGCTGAGGGCGTGCCAAACGCAGGCTTTACGGGGTGACGCTTCGTCAAGTTAAGAATTTCTGAGAAATTCATGAGTTGTCATGAAACCGTTACATACCTGTCACAAAAGGCTTACGCAGGCGTCATAGTGCTGCGCTCAGATCATCATGGGGATGATCAGTACCCATCCTTTTCAAGGAGACTGAAATGTCCTTTGTAAAACTGTCGGCTTCTGCGCTGGCTATCGCTGCCGTCTCGGCAACCACTGCTGCTGCGCGTGACAACGTTCAAGTTGCTGGCTCTTCCACCGTTCTGCCTTATGCGTCAATCGTTGCAGAACTGTTCGGTGAAAATACCGACTTCCCCACACCGGTTGTTGAATCAGGCGGCTCGTCCGCCGGTCTGAAACGCTTCTGCGAAGGCGTCGGTGAAAACACGATCGACGTTGCAAACGCATCGCGTGCCATCCGTGAAAAAGAGATTAAAGCATGCGCCGAAAACGGTGTGACCGACATCATGGAAGTCCGCATCGGTTATGACGGCATCGTATTTGCAAGCCAGCAGTCGGGTCCTGCCTTCACGGCGTTTGAGCCTGCGGATATTTACAATGCCATCGGATCGAAAGTGATGAAAGATGGCGCGCTGGTCGACAACAGCTTCAACAGCTGGGCCGAGTTCAACGCTGACCTGCCGGATGTGGAAATCGCAATGTTCATCCCGGGCACCAAGCACGGCACCCGCGAAGTGTTCGAAGACAAAGTTCTGCTGGCAGGTTGTGAAGCGACGGGCGCGATGGAAGCCATGGTCGCGGGCGGCCTAAGCGAAGATGACGCCGAAGATGCATGCCTGGACGTGCGCACCGACGGCAAATCGGTCGATATCGACGGTGACTACACCGAAACTCTGGCCCGCATCGACACCAACACCAATGGTATCGGCGTGTTTGGTCTGGCGTTCTACGAGAACAACACCGACAAGCTGAAAGTGGCTACGATGGGTGGTATCGCACCGTCGACCGAGAGCATCGCGTCGGGTGAATACCCCGTCTCGCGCCCGCTGTTTTTCTACGTCAAGAAAGCGCATATCGGCGTGATCCCCGGTCTGAAAGAATACGCCCAGTTCTTCACTCATGAAGAAATTGCTGGTCCCTCGGGCCCGCTGGCCAACTACGGTCTGGTTGCCGATCCTGAACTGGCAAAAACGCAGGACGCGATTGCCAACGAAGTAACCTTGGGTTCGGGCAGCTAATCCCTCACCCCGATTGAATTGACTGGGGGCGGCGTTTTCTGTCGCCCCCAATTTTTCCCTAATCCCGATCAAGACCTATGGGGGCGTCATGCCAATTCTTTGGCTCATTCTGATCGTGCTTGCGATCGCGGCAGTCGGATATGTTTTGGGGCGAATGCGCGCCTTGCAAAGTGCCGGAGGGGACAGCCGCAATCTGCATTCTCTTCCCTCGTTTTATGGCGCTAACGTCGCACTGAAAGTCATAGTTCCCGCCTTAGGTTTGCTGATCGTCTGGCTGCTGGTTCAGCCGCTCTACGTTAACTCTCAGGTCTCGGAGATGGTTCCCGAAACGGCGATCAAGGAAGGATCGTCGCGCAGTCTTGTTATGGCCGAGGTGCGTCGGACCGCAAATGGTCTGGACAGTGCCGTTGCGCAGGGACATCTCACCGAAACGCTCGCACAGGATGCGCGGGCGGATATTTCCGAGATGACCCAAAAGTTGAAGGACGCGGGTCAAGTCGTAACCTCGGACATCACGCAGACGGTTTTGCATGCAGCTCAAGCCTATCGGGCGATAAATTCAACCGGTTACGCGATAATGTCCGCCGCTGTGATACTGGTCGCCTTGGCCGGGGCTGTGTTCAGTTGGTTACAGACGCATTCTGAATATCGTGCCCGCAATGTGGTTGAGCAGGGAATTCGTGTGATGCTGCTGGCGGCTGCGTCGATTGCGATCCTGACAACGGTCGGCATCGTCCTTTCGCTGGTTTTCAATACGTGGGAGTTCTTCAAGCTTTACCCGGCATCAGAATTCTTTTTCGGTACCACCTGGGCGCCCAGTTTCTCGGGCCGTGGTGGGGCATCAGATCTGGGTATCATCCCTTTGCTGTGGGGCACGTTCTATATCTCGTTGGTGGCGTTGTTGGTGGCCGTGCCAATCGGTCTTTTCGCTGCGATTTATCTCAGTGAGTACGCTTCTTCACGCGTGCGCTCGATCGCCAAACCGATGCTTGAGGTGCTGGCCGGTATCCCGACCATCGTTTACGGCCTTTTCGCTCTGCTGACCGTTGGCCCGCTGTTGCTGAGCGTGTTCGGGGATGACGGATTGGGCTGGATGAAAGCCGGTACGGCAGTGATGACCGCCGGTCTTGTCATGGGCATCATGCTAATCCCGTTCGTTTCGTCGCTTTCCGACGACATCATCAACGCGGTGCCTCAGGCCATGCGTGATGGCTCTTACGGGCTGGGGGCCACACAATCCGAGACCATCCGGCAGGTCGTTTTGCCCGCAGCCTTGCCCGGGATCGTGGGAGCGATCCTGCTGGCAGCATCGCGCGCCATCGGTGAGACCATGATCGTGGTTCTGGGGGCAGGGGCCGCCGCGCGTCTGGACCTGAACCCGTTCGAGGCCATGACCACCGTCACCGCCAAGATCGTCAGCCAGCTGACGGGCGACGCCGATTTCGCCTCGCCCGAGGCCCTCGTCGCCTTCGCGCTTGGCATGACGCTGTTCATCCTCACTCTGGGGCTGAACGTTTTCGCCCTTTATATCGTGCGCAAGTATCGGGAGCAGTACGAATGACCGACGCCAGCATGCAAAATACCTCGACCTCGCTGACTGCATCCGATGCCCGGACCAAAAAACGCGCGGCTGCCGAAAAGCGTTTTCGCGCCTACGGGATCGTCGCTATCGCGACCGGACTGTTCTTTCTGATTGTGCTGTTTGCCTCAATCCTGTCGCAGGGCATCCCGGCCTTCCAGCGCACAGTGATCAGTTTAGAATTCACGCTGAGCGAAGCGCAGCGCGATGAAGCCGAAGGCACGATGTTCAAGACAAAGGCCTACTCCAATCTGTTCATTGCGGAACTGAATGAACAACTAGCCGAAAGTGGCATCACCGTGGATTTCGATCAGGATGCCATCGAGCGTCTGTTGGGCAAAATCGGCGGTACGATCCGAACCTTCTATGCCGATAATCCTAGCAAGCTGGGTGAGCCGATCATGTTCGATCTGGCGGCTTCAAGCCGTGTGGATGGCTACTTCAAGGGTCGGGTGTCTCGTGACACCCTGCAGGACAGCCGCTTCCTGCAACTCAGCGATCTGGATCTGGTGGACGCGTTGAAAGAGGCAGGGATCATCAAGCAGGCATTCAACTGGCCGTTCATCACTGGTGCGGACTCGGGCGTGGATAACCCCGGTGGCGCGGGTATTGGTGCCTCAGTTGTTGGCTCGTTCTTCATGATGCTGGTGGTGCTGTGCCTATCGCTGCCCATTGGGGTCGCCGCCTCGATCTATCTGGAAGAATTCGCGCCGCAGAACAAATTTACCGACCTGATTGAGGTGAATATTTCGAACCTGGCCGCCGTTCCGTCTATCGTGTTCGGTATCCTGGGTCTGGCCGTGTTCATCCAATTTATGCACCTGCCGCAATCGGCGCCGCTGGTGGGTGGTCTGGTCCTGACCCTGATGACGTTGCCAACGATCATCATCTCGACCCGAGCCTCGCTAAAGGCGGTTCCCCCGTCTATCCGCGACGCGGCGTTGGGGGTAGGGGCCTCGAAGATGCAGGCCGTCTTCCACCACGTGCTGCCGTTGGCCGCGCCCGGTATCCTGACTGGTACCATCATTGGTCTGGCGCAGGCGCTGGGTGAAACTGCTCCGTTGCTGTTGATCGGCATGGTGGGCTTTGTCGCCCGAGGCTATCCCGATGGCTTTTTAGCGGGCTTCACCGAGCCGAACTCGGCCATGCCGGCACAGATCTACACATGGGCCGCGCGTGCCGATGTGGGTTTCTACGAGAAAGCCTGGGGCGGCATCATCATCCTTTTGATGTTCCTGCTGACCATGAATATCATCGCTATCATCCTGCGCCGCCGCTTTGAACGCCGCTGGTAGGAGGGGTTTAAAATGAACGATATGACACGAGTGGAGAGAACCGTGGACTCCAAAGACATCAAGATCAACGCCAAGCAGGTTCAGGTCTACTACGGTGAGACCCACGCCATTAAGGACGTGAGCGTCGATATCGAAGACAAGACTGTGACGGCTTTCATCGGTCCCTCTGGCTGCGGTAAATCCACCTTCTTACGCTGTCTGAACCGGATGAACGACACAATCGACATTTGCCGGGTGCAGGGTGATATCCTGCTGGACGGTGAAGACATTTACGACAAGCGCGTCGATCCGGTACAGTTGCGTGCCAAGGTCGGCATGGTTTTTCAAAAACCGAACCCGTTCCCCAAATCGATCTATGACAACGTGGCTTACGGTCCGCGTATCCACGGCCTTGCCAAGAATAAGGCAGAACTGGATGAAATCGTAGAGAAATCTCTGCGTCGTGGTGCGATCTGGGATGAGGTCAAAGACCGTCTGGATGCCCCCGGTACCGGCCTTTCTGGTGGTCAGCAACAGCGTCTTTGCATCGCGCGCGCCGTAGCCACCGAGCCTGAGGTGCTATTGATGGACGAACCCTGTTCGGCGCTCGACCCAATCGCAACCGCGCAGGTCGAGGAACTGATTGACGAACTGCGTTCACGCTATTCAGTGGTGATCGTAACCCATTCGATGCAACAGGCCGCGCGGGTCAGTCAGAAGACAGCGTTTTTCCATCTGGGGAACTTGGTTGAGTTCGGCGAAACCGGGCAGATCTTCACCAACCCCGAAGATCCCCGAACCGAAAGTTACATCACCGGCCGGATTGGCTGAGCACAGGATAACTGCAATGAGCGAACAACATATTGCATCCGCGTTCGACCGCGACCTTGAGGCCATCCAAGCACACATCATGAAGATGGGTGGACTGGTCGAAGCCGCCATTATGGGCGCAGCCCGGTCGCTGGAGACCCGCGACGAAGAACTGGCAAATGAAGTGCGTCAAGGCGACAAGGCTATCGACGCACTGGAAGAACTGATTGATGAAGAGACCGCGCGCCTGATTGCCTTGCGTGCACCGACGGCCAGCGATTTGCGGCTGGTGCTGTCCGTGCTGAAGGTTGCGACCAACCTTGAACGGATTGGAGATTACTCCAAGAACATCGCCAAGCGAACGACCGTTCTGGTGAATGCCGGCGAAATCAACGGCAGTGCCGCCGCTCTGCGCCGAATGGCGCGCGAGGTCGAGCGGATGCTGCGCGACGCGCTGGATGCCTATATCCAGCGTGATGCTGAGCTGGCGCAGGACGTGATCGAACGGGATCTGGAAGTGGACCAGATGTATAACGGCCTGTTTCGCGAGTTCCTGACCTTCATGGCGGAGGATCCGCGCAACATCTCATCGTGTATGCACCTGCATTTCATCGCAAAAAATATCGAACGCATGGGCGATCACGTCACCGCCATTGCCGAGCAGGTCGTCTATCTCGTCACCGGCGAGAGACCCAGCGAAGCGCGCCCCAAAGCCGACAACACGTCGCAAACGATCTAGGAGATCTCAGTCATGTCCGCTGATCAACCGACTGTGCTGGTTGTTGAGGATGAATTGGCACAGCGAGAGGTGCTGGCCTACAATCTGGACGCCGAAGGGTTCCGCGTTACGCGCGCCGCTAATGGCGACGAGGCTTTGTTGTTAGTCGAAGAAGATCGCCCGGATATCATCGTTCTGGACTGGATGATGCCCAATCTGAGCGGTATCGAGGTCTGCCGCCGCCTGAAAACGCGGCCCGACACCCGATCGATCCCAATCATCATGCTGTCGGCACGTTCCGAAGAGGTCGACAAAGTGCGCGGCCTGGAAACAGGCGCGGATGACTATGTGGTCAAGCCTTACTCGGTTGTCGAATTGATGGCGCGCGTGCGAACGCAACTGCGCCGAGTGCGCCCGGCAACCGTGGGAATCCGGTTGGAGTTTGACGATATCATACTGGACTCTGAGACCCACAAGGTCAGCCGCGACAACAAGCTGTTAAAACTGGGCCCGACCGAGTTCCGGTTGCTGAGCACATTCATGGAAAAGCCCGGCCGGGTCTGGAGCCGCGAGCAGTTGCTTGACCGCGTATGGGGCCGCGATATCTACGTCGACACGCGTACTGTTGATGTTCATATCGGTCGTCTGCGCAAAGCGTTGACTCAACATGGCGGCGAAGATCCGGTGCGAACGGTGCGCGGGGCAGGGTACGCGCTCGGCTAACGTGGCAGTGCTTCTTCGGTCTGGGCCTGAGAAGCAAGCCAGTGTCGAAACTCTCGCAATGATCCGTCATCCGATTTTTCGCGCGGCCAAACCAGATAATATGCCCCCATCGTCTCTATCGCGTCAGGGAAGGCTGCAACCAGCCTACCTGTCGCAAGGTCTTGTTCCACCAGATAGTTTGGCAACAAGGCAACACCCAGGCCGTGCAGCGCGGCTTGGTTGATGGTGTTGAACTGGTCGTGGACGGTGCCGGGCAGGGGATACGGGTGCGTGACACCCATCTGTTGAAACCAGTCCTGCCAGGCGCGCGGTCTTGTCTGGATATGCAGCAGCGGCAGTTTTAGCAGATCGCGGGGTGAGGTCGGAGTGCCTTTGGGTAAAAGCTCGGGCGCGCAGACGGGCAAAACCCGCTCGACACTTAATAGTAAGCGATCAGTTCCAGGCCAATCAGGTTCCCCAAAATGTAAAGCCGCATCAAAGGGTTCCGAAGCAAAACTAAACGGTCGCAACCGCGTGGTCATGTTGATTGTGATATCCGGATGGCGGCGGGCGAAATCCGGCAGACGCGGTACCAGCCAGCGCATTCCGAATGTCGGCAGAATCGCCAGATTCAATGTCCCACCGACAGGGGAAATGTGCAGTTTCAGCGCCGCCTGCGCGATCTGAGACAAGGCTGGCCGAATTTCTTGTACATAGTCTTGTCCAGCCTTTGTCAGTGACAATCGCTTGCGATCACGGCTGACCAATTCTGCGTCCAAATGCGCTTCAAGCGTCTGCAGTTGCCGACTGACCGCGCTCTGCGTCAGTGCCATTTCATGCGCAACTGCCGAGGCTGATCCAAGGCGATCCAAAGCCTCAAGCGCGCGCAGCGCGGATATAGGCGGCAGGATAGGGCGCTTGGTGTCCATCTATGCGTTTTGATCATGAAACAATGCAAATGTCTCGCTGTTTTTTGAATATTACTCAGATTATAGTTGCGCGAACCTATTCAATTCGGAGAAGCAAAATGAACGCTCCAGATACAAAGCCTGTCCTGCGCGCAAAAGATGCGCCTGACCTTGGACGTTTCAACTGGGACGACCCATTTCGCTTGTCGGACCAGTTGGAAGAGGATGAACGCCTGATTGCCGACAGCGCGCGCGCTTACGCCCAGGAGAAATTGCAGCCGCGTGTCACCAAGGCTTTTGCAAACGAAGAAACCGATCCCGAGATCTTTCGTGAAATGGGTGAAATGGGCCTGTTGGGCACGACAGTCCCCGAAGAATATGGTGGGATCGGTGCAAGCTACGTATCTTATGGACTTGTGGCGCGGGAAGTTGAACGGGTGGATTCCGGCTATCGCTCGATGATGTCGGTGCAAAGCTCGTTGGTGATGTACCCGATTTTCGCCTATGGCAGCGAAGAACAGCGTCGCAAATATCTGCCGAAACTGGCAAGTGGCGAATGGATTGGGTGTTTTGGCCTGACAGAGCCGGATGCGGGTTCGGACCCGGCGGCGATGAAGACCCGCGCCGAGAAGATTGATGGCGGGTATCGTCTGACCGGCAGCAAGATGTGGATTTCAAACGCACCGATCGCAGATGTCTATGTGGTCTGGGCCAAGTCAGATGCGCATGACGGCAAGATTCGTGGGTTCGTGCTGGATAAAGGCACCAAGGGCCTTAGCGCACCGAAGATCGAGAACAAGCTGAGCCTGCGTACTTCGATCACAGGTGAAATTGTCATGGATGGCGTTGAGGTGGACGAGGGCGCTTTGCTTCCACATGTTCAGGGTCTCAAGGGACCGTTCGGCTGCCTGAACCGCGCACGCTATGGTATCAGCTGGGGTGCGATGGGGGCCGCGGAATGCTGCTGGCACGCAGCGCGTCAATACGGCTTGGATCGTAAACAGTTCAATCGACCACTTGCGCAGACCCAGTTGTTTCAACGCAAACTGGCAGAGATGCAGACCGAAATCTCTTTGGGACTGCAAGCAAGCTTGCGCGTCGGTCGTCTGATGGATCAGGCTGAAGCTGCGCCTGAGATGATCTCGATCATCAAACGTAACAATTGCGGCAAGGCATTGGACATTGCGCGGATGTCGCGTGACATGCACGGCGGCAACGGTATCTCACTTGAGTTCCAGGTGGTGCGTCACATGATCAATCTTGAGACAGTCAACACCTATGAGGGCACGCACGACGTTCATGCATTGATCCTGGGGCGGGCGCAAACCGGGCTACAGGCATTTTACTGAGATCGCATCTATTAATCGTATAATCGGTATTATGTAAAAAACTTAGCAAGCGAGCCACGACTATAGAACACACATTGGTCGAGGCTTGCCAATATGTTACGCTGTGTTTGAGAAGTAAGACACGAGCTATGCAATGGTTCTGATTGGGAAGACCGTCGTCATCACTGGCGCTGCAAATGGCATAGGTAAAGGTCTTGCCAAGCGGTTCTCAGAAGAAGGTGCGCATGTAGTCTGCGCCGATATCGACCTTGCCGGCGCGCAGGCCGTGGCGGCGCAAATTGGCGGTGATGCACTCAGCTGTGATGTGTCCAAGGAAAGTGATATTCGAAATCTGATTGAGACTGTCGAGGATACGATCGCTCCGATTGATTTATTCTTTGCCAATGCGGGAATACTCACCCTAGGTGGATTTGAAGTGCCGAATGCTGAATGGGACCGCATCTGGCAGATCAACGTTATGTCTCATGTCTGGACCGCGCGGCACCTGATCCCAAGGATGGTTGCGCGTGATGGTGGTTACTTAATGATCACAGCTTCAGCGGCTGGATTGCTCAATCAACCCGGCGCAGCCCCTTATGGCGTAACCAAACATGCGGCTGTGGGTTTTGCTGAATGGGTCGCGATGACCTATGGCGACAAAGGTCTCAGGGTCTCAGTTCTGTGTCCACAGGCCGTTCGGTCCGAGATGATACGTGGACATGAGGATTCGGTCGCCGCGATTGACGGAATAATTGAACCTGATGAGGTCGCCCAAGCCTGTGTCGAGGCGCTGGCGGATGAACGTTTCTTGATTCTTCCGCATCCACAAGTGCTTGACTATATGCGTTTAAAAACAGAAGACTACGACCGATGGTTAGGTGGAATGACGAAGCTTAATCAAAGGTTTGCTGGCAGTTCTTAGCGCGGTTTCCGTCTTCTGAGCAGGCCTTCTTGCGCGACGGATGCAACTAATTCGCCATTCTGCGAGAAGATCGAACCCCGATTGAAGCTGCGCCCCTGCCCTGTCCACGGCGACTCCATCGAATACAGATGCCAGTTTTGAAACTGCACGGGCGCATGAAACCAGATTGTATGGTCCAGACTGGCCCCATCAATTTCACCAGTGAACCAGCTCAGCCCATGGGGCCGCATTCCGGAACTGAGCAAGCTCATATCCGAGGCATAGGCCAATAGAAGATGTTGTGTGACGGTGTCCGCGTGGTTCGCTGCGCCCATGCGAAACCAGACGTGATTCTTGTCATCTGCCTTTGCGGGTGCAAACAGATCCAGCGGATCGATTTCGCGCACTTCGATCGGGCGCTCGCGCAGCAATTCAGCTTTCAGCTTTTCGGGAACGCGATCCAGGTATTTTTCGCGCAATTCGTCACGCGATGGATGGTGCTCGGGCGCTTGAACGTCCGGAATCGGATGCTGATGTTCCCATCCGTCATCCTGCTTGTGAAACGAGGCCGACATGTTCAAAATTTGCTTGCCATGCTGGATCGCAACCACGCGGCGGGTTGTAAAAGAACCTCCATCGCGCGCGCGATCCACTTGATATATAACCGGAATTGACGGATCTCCGGGCCTTATGAAATAGGCGTGCAAGGAATGGCATAAACGATCCTCGACCGTCCTGTACGCTGCGGCAAGCGCTTGCGCGATCACCTGCCCGCCGAAGATACGCGTTGGTGTCTCGCCACCAGAACCGGTTCCGCGAAACAAATCGACCTCAAGCGGTTCGATATTCAGCAGATCAAGCAATATGCGTTCGGCTTCGGTCATTCGGGGCTCTCCGGCGTCTTGGCCTTTTCCGGTATCACTCAAACACCGATCATTCAACGAGCGCCGCGTGAACAAGCGCCTTTAACTCGGCTCGGGATGGATAAGAGCTGGATGGCGAGAGCTGTGTAAAAAACACAGTCGACAGCGCGTTGACCGGATCGATCCAGAAATAGGTGGAGGCCATCCCGCCCCAGCCATAGTCGCCAACCGAGCTTGGGGCTCGGGTGGGCGCCGGGTTCAGTACCACCGCGCCTCCGATGCCAAAGCCTGTGCCTTCCATGGGTTGCTCGGCAAAGCTTTGTGGACCCATTGAGGCGATATCGCTCGGTAAGTGGTTACGATACATGAATTCTACGGTCTTCGGTCCGAGCAATCGCGCGCCATTTGCGGTTCCTTTGTTTCGCAACAACTCGGCGAACTTGCTGTAATCGTCGATGGTACTGATCAATCCGCCACCGCCAGAAAAGGTCGTTGCCGCCTCAAACGGGGACTCTCCGGCCCGATCCACCAACCGCAATGTTTCTCCACCCGATTTTGCGGCATTCAGCGCCATGGCATCGCCTTCGAGCGGGGTGTAGAGCGAGGCAAATCGGTCCCCTGCCCCATCAGGCACTGAAAACGCGGTTTCACTCATCCCAAGTGGTCGAAAGATGTGTTCTGTCAGAAACACGTCCAGCGGTTTGCCTGATACAACTTCTATCACGCGGCCAATCACGTCGATCCCGACCGAGTACTCCCAGCGACTGCCTGGCTGAAAAGCCAGCGGCAACCCTGCCAGCACTTTAACCCGATCCGCCAGCGGGCCTTGTTTCGGGGAAAAGATCAGATCGAGCTCATCCATGGCCATTGGCAAAAGGCCGGGATTGAACGGGTAGCTCAGCCCGCTGGTGTGCGTCAGCAATTGATGCAAGCTGGGTGTTGGCGCGTCCTCGGTCTGGTTCAACTGCGTTGCGCCCGGGACCAAGGCTTGCATGGTTGCAAACTCTGGCAGGAAATCGGAAACCGGGGCATCTAGATGAAACAACCCTTGTTCCACCAACATCATCAAAGCAACGGACGTCACAGGCTTAGTCATCGAATAGATCCGAACCAGGCTATCGCGCTGGAACGCGAGGTCGGTTTCAATGCAGCGGCGGCCACATGCGTGAAAGAATGCCTCTTGCCCGTTCTGGTGGATCAGAAGGGCGCTGCCTGCGTATTTCTTCTGCTCAACATATCTGTGCATCCATTGGCGGATGTGGGTCTGCGCGGTCGGATCAAATCCCATGAGGCAACTCCATCTTGATCAGGCCGATCTTGCCTTCGTAAGACCCTAGGCAACAGCGAATTCTGCCGATTTTTGCTGGATTTGTTGAAGGGCGCCGAGAATACTGCCTACGTTTTTTGCAGCGCAGATAATCCGTGTTGGGCGAAGACCGGCACATAGGCACCGAAAGCCTTAGCGCGTGCCGGGTCTGATGCGTTTCCATCCAAGGCCCGCTTGTAGACACCTTGCAGAATGCCGGCCATCCGAAAGAAGTTGAAAGCAAGGTAGAAGCCAAAATTCTCAATCCCCGTTAGGCCGCGGCGCGCGCAATACTCGGCGATGAAGTCCTGATCTGACGGTAGCCCAAGGCTTAACCGATCTACGCCAGCCAATCCCCGACCCTCCTTGCCCGGAGGCAGCTGCCATTGCATGATGACGGCCGCCAGGTCCGCATATGGGTGACCGATGGTCGATAGCTCCCAATCCAGCACTCCGATGCAGGCGGTGCCATGCGTCTCGAACATCAGATTGTCGATCTCGGTAATCCCCATGAACCAGTGTTCTTTGATTATCATCCTCGGGGATCTGGCACTCAAGCTCGGCGATCAGCTGATCCATCTCGGCGATTTTTTCGGTCTCAGAGGCGCGATATTGTTTGGTCCAACGGGCAATTTGCCGCTCAAAATAGTTGCCTGGAGGTCCGAAATCCGAAAGGCCCACCGCATCGATATCGACCATGTGCAGTTCGGCCAGTACGCGATTCATCTCTTTCAGCACACCCGTGCGCGTCGCATTGTTTTCGCCTTTCATGACAGGGTCGACAAATGTGCGCCCTTTCAGATGCTCCATCACGTAAAAGGCAGAGCCTATGACGCTGTCATCTTCACAAAGCAGATGTACTTGCGGGACGGGCACTTTGCTACCAGCCAGCGCCGCTTGTACGCGAAATTCCCGATCCACTGCATGTGCGGATTTCAGCAATATGCCCGGCGGCTTGCGTCTCAGAACATAGGATTTGGCCGGCGTACGCAGCAGATAGGTTGGGTTCGACTGACCCACGGTGAATTTTGTAGCTTCAAGAGGGCCATGATACCCAACAAGATGCGTATCTAGATAAGCGTCGACGGACTTGATATCCAAAGTGTTTTCAGTGTGTGTCATATATTCAGCCTGCGTATGAACCCACGGCTAAAGGGCATCGGCAAAGATATTGCCACCGGTCTGCACATTTATCCCGCCGGAGACAGGGATGACCGCGCCAGTGACATAGCTGCCTCCGCGACCGCATAGAAACAACATGCAACCAGCGATATCCTCGGCCTGGCCAACCCGGCCCAGTGGAACACCTTTGCCGACCCGCGCGCGCTTGGTTTCGTCCTCGGTAGCAAAGGCCGTCATGCGCGATACGAATGGTCCCGGGGCCAGCGCATTCACCGTAACTCTGTAGGGTGCCAATTCTTTAGCCATGATTTTGGACAGGTGAATAACCGCCGCTTTGGACGCGGAATAGCTGTAGGCCCCGTCACCCATCGGAACTTCACCCATGACCGAACCTACATTGATGACCCGCGCAGGATCCTCGTCGGTTGCGGATTTCATCAGAATTGGCAGCAATTTTTGGGTCAGATCAAATACGCCTGCGACATTAACCGACATGACTTTGTCCCAAGCGAAATGAGGGAACTGCCCCATCGGCGCGCCCCAAGACACACCTGCATTATTCATCAGTATATCAATCGCTTGAGTGCGGTTTTTGACTTCATCTACCAGCGCATCTATACCCGCCTCACTGCTGATGTCGCCAGCAAACCCTTCGGCCGAGCCTGGCGCGTCCAGAGCGTTCAACTCTGTTGCAACCTCCTCGCATGCCTCGCCTTTGCGAGAAGCGATCAGTACATGCGCCCCGGCACGTACCAACGCCTCGGCCGCCATTCGACCGATACCGGTGGCACCCCCCGTTACCAGTGCCGTCTTTCCACTGAGCGAAAACAAAGTCTCGGGCGTCATGTGCACTCCATTCAGGCGATCTGGGATTCTGGCGTGAGGTCTTCTTGACAATACGTGCTGACAATCCAACGATTTCAAAACAGGTGAAGCAAGAGGCAAATGAAAAACATGCAGGCATTACTCAGCGTCACACCAGGCGGCCCCGAGAGTTTGGAACTGACCACCCTGCCCGATCCAACCCCTGAGTCAGATGAAATTGTATTGCGTATCCGCGCCGCCGGGGTGAACTTCCCTGATACGCTGATGATCCGGGACCTCTATCAGATAAAACCACCCCGCCCCTTTGCGCCAGGTGGTGAAATCGCCGGAGAAGTTGTCTCGGTCGGAGAAGGCGTCACAGACTTCGCGCCTGGTGACCGGGTTCTGGCGCTCACAGGGCACGGAGGGTTCGCTACGCATCTGAAGCTCAAACCAGCGACTGCCGTCAAGATACCCGACGTGATGCCGTTTGAAGATGCGGCTAGCTTTGTCTTCACCTACGGCACTTCATACCACGCCCTCAAGGACCGTGCGCTACTTAAGCCCGGTGAAAAAGTACTTGTTCTGGGGGCCGCCGGTGGCGTTGGGTCTGCGGCGATCGAGCTAGCCAAAGCGATGGGGGCACATGTGATCGCGGCGGTCTCGTCTGAAGACAAAGCATTGTTTTGCAGAGATATTGGTGCAGACCAGACGCTGATCTATCCACGCGATTTGGACCGCGAAGCGCAAAAGGCCCTGTCCGCCGAGATAAAGGCACTGGCCCGGGGCGAAGGTGTGGATGTGGTCTACGACGCGGTCGGCGGAGACTACGCTGAGCCCGCCTTGCGAAGTATGGCATGGGGCGGGCGTTATCTGGTTGTTGGCTTTCCTGCCGGCATCCCCAGCATTCCGCTGAACCTGACTTTGCTCAAGGGCTGTCAGATCGTCGGGGTGTTCTGGGGCGCGTCAGTATTTCGCGACCCGAAAGGGCACGCACAGAACCTGGCCGAGTTGTTCCGCCTGTATGGTTCGGGAGAGATTTCACCCCGTATCAGTGCACGATTTCCGCTAACCCAGGCGGCAGAGGCAATTGGGAGGCTCGAACGGCGCGAGGCTCTCGGTAAAGTTGTGGTCACGATGGAAGATAATTGAATAGAGGATGGGATTGAGCCGATCCAGCAACCTGCATGCGTCAATGAAGCTCTACCCATAAGAGCGAAGGTCGCTGGACGACCTTTAAAATCATGTTTATGAAAAAAGGAAGATGGGGACAGTTTGAATATGCACAATATCCTGGTTCTGAATGGTCCGAACCTGAATTTGCTTGGTACACGGCAACCCGAGGTCTACGGCGCAACGACGTTGCAGATGATCGAGGACCTGTGCGTTGCGCATGGTGAAACGCTGGGTCAAAACATAACCCTTCTCCAATCCAATCACGAAGGCGCGCTGATTGATGCGATCCACGCGGCACGCGGCGTTCAGGATGGCATAGTACTGAATGCAGGCGCATTCACGCATACATCGATTGCGCTGATGGATGCGATATCTTCGGCCGAAGTACCCGTGGTCGAAGTTCATTTATCTAACATCCACGCGCGCGAGGCGTTTCGTCACAAATCGCATATCGCACCAGTCGCGATTGGACAGATCTGTGGTTTTGGCGCGCAAAGCTATGTTCTTGCACTGAACGCGATTGCCGCGCATCTGGCTGAGAGGGACACAGGATGACCCTCAAAGAGTATCTGAATTTTCTGAGCTACACGAAAACTCTGGAAGAGCTTTGGGATGCACATTGCCGCCAGATGGAAAAGTATGGCTTCGACCGGCTGTTGTATGGGTATACGCAATACCGAACGGCGACTTCGCTCGGCGATCCAGAAGACTTTGTAATCCTGACCAATCACTGCTCGGATTACTTGGAAGGGTTCCTTCAATCCGGCCTGTATTTTCACGCCCCCATGCTGAAATGGGCGCTGAACAACGAAGGCGCTGCAAGTTGGAGCATGATACAGGACATGATGTCCAGCGGGGTCATGTCGAACGAAGAGCTTCGGGTTTTTGAGTTCAATAAGTCGCGTGATATTACAGTAGGTTATACGGTCAGCTTCAACTCAGTATCGATGCGTTCCAAAGGGGCGATTTCGATTGCGGCACGTAATCACAGCCAGGAGGAGATGGACGAGGTCTGGAACGAGCACGGCGACGACATCCTTCTGATGAACAATGTTGCCCATCTCAAAATCCTGACCTTGCCATATCATGCCCCGAACCGCGCGCTGACCAAACGCCAGCGCGAAGCTTTGCAATGGGTCGGCGACGGAAAGACCACGCAGGACATCGCGCTATTGATGGGTTTGACTTCGGCAACGGTGGAAAAACACCTGAGACTCGCGCGTGAGGCGCTTTCGGTTGAAACAACTGCTCAGGCCGTATTGAAGGCCGCGTTGCAGAATCAGATGTTTGTGATGGAAGCATGACCCTATTTTGATGCTAATTAGCATCAAATTGACCTAGGGTAAGGAATACATGACTTTCCGAATCTCCCGATAAAATTGCAAATTGATATTGTTCCGTGAGTGGTGGCTTTAGCCAGGGAACGTTTTGATCGGATCTTTGTAATACCAAAGCTCTCTGATCGCTCTGACACCGAGGCGTCTATTCGTCCACGTCTCTTTGTCGGGATTATTGAGGGGCCCTTCCATCCCCATCATGCAGGGCCCCTCAATTCACCAATCTTCGCAAGCATCGGTTCATCGGCTTTTGACATGAAAAAACCCGGCTGCGCTATGCAACCGGGCTCGGTATTTGTTGCAGCCTCTAACCGAAGCTGCAAAAGATTTTAGCCTTGGGCTGCCTTTGCAACTTCGGCAGCGAAGTCTTCTTTTTCGACCACGATGCCTTCGCCTACTTCCATGCGGACAAAACCGGTGATGGTCGCACCCGCTTCTTTGGCGGCCGCTTCGACGGTCAGGTCAGGATTCACAACGAAGTCCTGGTTCAGAAGGGTCGCTTCGGCGACGAATTTCTTCATGCGACCGACGATCATCTTTTCGATCACCTGCTCGGGCTTGCCGGATTCGCGAGCGATGTCCATCTGGACCTGCTTCTCTTTCTCGACAACTTCCGGATCCATGTCCGCCTCGGACAGGGCCGCCGGGTTCACAGCCGCAATGTGCATTGCAACCTGCTTGCCGAAGGCTTCATCGCCGCCGGACAGAGCAACCAGAACGCCGATTTTGCCCATGCCGGTTGTCGCCGCGTTGTGAACGTATGACACGACGGTATCGCCCGACAGTTTCGACATGCGGCGGACCGACATGTTTTCACCAATGGTGGCGATCTTGTCGGTCAGGGTATCTGCAACAGACTTGCCGCCCAGATCAGCAGCCAGCAGCGCATCGACGTCATCAACACCCTCGGCTGCGTAGGTGATCTTGCCGACCATCTCCTGGAATTCACTGTTTTTCGCAACGAAGTCGGTTTCCGAGTTCACTTCGACAGCAACACCGTTGCCGCCGTTGACGTGAACAGCAACCAGACCTTCGGCTGCGGTACGGCCCGATTTCTTGGCCGCCTTGGCCAGGCCTTTGGTGCGCAGCCAGTCAACGGCTTCGTCCATGTTGCCGCCGGTTTCGGTCAGCGCTTTTTTTGCGTCCATCATGCCTGCGCCGGTCGAGTCGCGCAGTTCTTTTACCATTGCTGCTGTGATTGCCATCTTTTGGCTCTCCTCAATTCAAACGGAATTGGGGCAGGTCTACCCTGCCCCATATGTCATTTACGTGACGGGCAGCTTACGCTTCGGCTTTGGCTTCCGGCGCGGCTTCTTCAGCGGGTGCTTCTTCGGCTACGACTTCTTCAACCGGAGCTTCTTCGAATGCACCCAGGTCAACGCCAGCAGCACCCATCTGAGCGGTCATGCCGTCCAGAGCGGCACGTGCGGCCAGATCGCAATACAGAGCGATTGCGCGCGCTGCGTCGTCGTTGCCGGGGATGATGTAGTCAACACCATCGGGCGAGCAGTTGGTGTCGACAACAGCCACAACCGGGATACCCAGCTTGTTGGCTTCGGCGATAGCCAGTGCTTCTTTCTTGACGTCGATGACGAACAGCAGATCCGGAACGCCACCCATCTCGCGGATACCGCCCAGTGAAGCCTGCAGCTTGGCCTGGTCACGTTCCATGCCCAGACGCTCTTTCTTGGTCAGGCCTTCGGCACCCGATTCCATGGCTTCGTCGATCTGGTTCAGACGGTTGATCGACTGGGAAACGGTTTTCCAGTTGGTCAGCGTGCCGCCCAGCCAGCGGTGGTTCATGTAGTACTGAGCCGACTTTTCAGCGGCATCTGCGATCGGCTGAGCTGCCTGACGCTTGGTGCCTACGAACAGAACGCGGCCACCTTTTGCGACGGTATCACGAACAGCCTGCAGAGCCTGATCCAGCATCGGAACGGTCTGAGTCAGGTCCATGATGTGGATGCCATTGCGCGAGCCGTAGATGAACGGGCCCATGCGGGGATTCCAACGCTGTGTCTGGTGACCAAAGTGAACGCCAGCTTCTAGCAGCTGACGCATGGTGAACTCGGGAAGAGCCATGCTTTACTTTCCTTTTCCGGTTTACGCCTCGGCGGGGGTGAAAGAAGCGGATGCTCCAACCGGCGGGCCAGATAAGGATGTCTCCCTCAAAAAGCCCAAACCCCGCCTGCGGGTTTGAATGGCGCGCGTATACGGCAGGTTTAGCATCAGTGCAAGGGCCAAATGCCCCTATTTTTCAAGCCGCGCCAGTGAATGCGCATGACGTACCGCGTCTTCGCAATGGGCTGCCAGAGCTTTGCGGTTTTCAAAGTCGTTAACCTTGGCTGGCGCGTGGTAGATCAATTCCACGGTGCCTTGTCGACGTGCCCCCAAAGTCTTAAGCAAATGCGGTCCGAAATCCATGTCGCCCCACCAGCCATAAAACCTATCGGGCTGACCTTGGGGAGCGTGAAAGATGACCGAAACCGGTTGAACATACATGAATTCCCGCAGCTCTTCAGTGAAGAACGCGGCAAAGAGTGTTGTTTTAAAGGGTAAAACTCGCTGTCCGTCGGTCGAGGTGCCTTCTGGAAAGAACAACAGCTTGTGCCCGGCTTTCAGACGTTCCTCGAAAATCCGGGTCTGCTCGCGGGCTTTCTTGCGATCACGTTCGATGAAGACCGTACCCGTCGCGCGTGCCAGCCAGCCGATGCCGGGCCATTTTGCAACTTCGGCTTTCGATACGAAATACACGCGCTTACGGGCATTCAGCGCAAAGATATCCAACCACGACGTATGGTTTGCAACCACAGCGCCGCGTTCCTGCATGAGCGCGCCAGAGGTGCGAAATCTGATCCCGAGAATTCGAAATGCATTGCGACAAACGAACTGAGAAATGAACGGTGTCACCGGCCGTTGAACGCCATAAAGCGGTCGTTCGATGAGACGTATGGCCAATAAGACGAACAGCCCCCCAAAAACCAGAAGGGCCAGCGGCAGACCGCGAAGTATCACCAGGACCCAACCTAAGAAACCAAGCTCAATTGGATCAGGCGCGTCTTCACTTTGCCACGATGGGTCGCTCACAGGGTTATGCTCCACCATAAATACGCCGCTGACGCTCATTCATGCGGGCTGTGTCAAGGATCAGACACACATCGGTTGTGTTGAAGGCATGATCGATAAATGCCCCCTCGCCCACGAATCCACCGAGGCGAAGGTAGGCCTTGATGAGAGACGGCACTTGAACCATCGCCGCGCGCCGATCCAGCGCGTCGGGTGCCAAAAGGTCCATTGATTGAAATACCTCTGGCTGGGCCCGAACCCGCAAATCCAGCGGGGCAAGATGGTTGTGATGCAGCATCGACAGCGGCTGCGCCAATTTGCTCACGTCGGTTCCGTGGAAACTCGCGACCCCGAACAAGATCTCAATACCACGCTCAGTGACGTATGCAGCCAGACCATTCCACAGATGATACATCGCCGTGCCACCACGATAATCCGGATGCACGCACGAGCGTCCAAGCTCCAACAGCTTGCGCCCGCTTTGTTTCAGGACGGTGAGATCGTATTCATCCTCGGAGTAGAATTGCCCCAGTTCGGCAGCTCGCTCACCAGGAAGCAGTCGATAGACGCCGATCACCTCTCCAGATGCATCGTCGATGGCGAGCATATGATCGAAGTATGGATCGAACCGATCCTTCTCGAGCCCCGCCTCATGATCCACCATCTCGCCGCCACCGCCCAATTCCTGAACAAATACGTCGTAGCGCAGTCGTTGGGCCGCCCGCAGTTCAACCTCGGTATTGGCCAATTTGACAGTGAATGAGGGGCCTTCGTCGGGCATCAAGAAAATTCCATCGATCGCTGTTGCGCGCTGATAACGCGATTGCTCGGCCAAAGGCAACAAGCCCGCGTTTTGCCCGAGTTGTTAACCTTTCCTAAACCAGTTTCACGGATCAAAGACCGGCATCAGGGCTATACGTGTCCCGTCGATCACCACTTTCCCCTGCTCGCGAAAGTTAACGGTGATCTTGCCTCCGATATTGGACTGCACTTGTCCAACGCCCCAATCGGGGAAATCGGGGTGGCGGACATACATGCCCGGTGCAAGAATGGCATTCAGATCTGTCATGTTGGGCTCCGGGTCCAATGGCAGGTGCAGCAGGAGGTACGCATGGGCGCGTCAGACGTCAACCTGGCCGAATTGATCGGCTCTCGGATCTGTCATGATCTGATTAGCCCCATTGGGGCAATTACCAACGGGCTTGAGCTGTTGGAGATGGTTGGCGAAGTCCAAGGCCCTGAAATGGAGCTGATTTCAGGCAGCGTTGGCAGTGCAGGCGCCCGCATCCGGTTTTTCCGCGTTGCCTTTGGATCAGCAAGCGATCAGCCATTGGGTCGCACCGAAGTGGTCGAGCTTCTTAAAGATGTGGAAAAGGCCGGGCGTCTGCGGATCAGTTGGAACCTGACCGAACCTGTCCCGCGCAATCAGGTTAAACTCGCGTTTCTGGCTGTGATGTGCTGTGAAAATGCGATGCCCTTCGGCGGCGAAGTGGAAATCGAAACTCAGGGCGACGCATGGACGGTGACTGGCGTTGCTGACAAGCTGAACCTCAATACGGGACTGTGGAAAGGGATTGGCTCGGGGCGATTTACCGAAAAACTAAGCCCGGCGCAGGTTCAATTTGCCCTGCTGCCGGACACGGCCTCGACGATGGGGCGCAGGATCACGGCAGAAACGACCGCAACCCGGGTGACACTGCGGTTTTAGTGCCGCGTGGTCCCGTTTCCGCGTACCAGATACTTAAAACTGGTCAACTGAGCGGCACCGACGGGACCGCGCGCGTGCATCTTGCCGGTGGCGATACCAATCTCAGCACCCATGCCAAACTCACCGCCATCCGCGAATTGGGTCGAGGCGTTATGCATCAGGATTGCGCTATCAAGCCGTTCGAAGAAGTGCTCGGCGGCCACGGAATCCTCGGTCATGATACAATCGGTGTGGCTTGAGCCAAACTGCCGGATATGCGCAATCGCGGCGTCGATATCTGCGACGGGCCGTGCAGCGATGATACTATCTAGGTACTCTTTGCCCCAATCATCATCTGACGCAGGAATCGTGTTTTCATTGGTCAAAACGCCTTCGGCATGCACTTCAACACCCGCAGCTTGAAGAGCAGCGATCAGATCACGGCCCAGTGTTTCTGCAACGTCTTGATGGATCAGCAAGCATTCTGCCGCGCCACAGATACCGGTGCGCCGGGTTTTGGCGTTCAACACAACATCCAGCGTCTTCTGGGGATCGGCGGCTTTATCTACATAAATATGAACGATGCCTTCGAGATGCGCAAAGACGGGCACGCGCGCCTCGCGTTGCACAAGGCCTACCAATCCTTTGCCACCTCGGGGAACGATGACGTCGACATAATCAGTCATGGTCAAAAGCTCTTGCACCGCAGCCCGGTCGCGAGTCGGCACCAGTTGAATGGCGTCTTCGGGCAAGCTAGCAGCTGCTAGCCCCTCAACCAGACAGGCGTGGATCGCGGTTGACGAATGAAAGCTCTCAGACCCGCCGCGCAAGATCACGGCGTTCCCGGATTTCAGGCACAATGCACCCGCATCCGCCGTCACGTTGGGGCGGCTTTCATAAATCACGCCGATTACACCCAAAGGCGTGCGCACACGCTGAATGTTGAGGCCCGAGGCCATGTCCCATTCGGCCAACACCTCACCCACAGGATCAGTCTGATCGGCAACGGTGCGCAGCCCGTCAACCATGCCCTGAACGCGTGCTTCATCCAGCATCAGGCGGTCCATCATCGCGGGGCTCAAACCCTTTTCTCGCCCGAACTCCAAATCCTTCTTGTTCGCTTCGATAATGCCGGCACGTTTGTGCCAAACGGCGTCTGCGGCTGCGATCAGCGCGGCGTGCTTGCATTCGGCGGTGGCAAAGGCAAGCTCTTGCGAGGCTGCTTTGGCGCGCGCACCAAGGTCGGCCATCATTGCGGGAATGTTGTCGAAATCCTTCATCTCAAGCGCCTTTCGGTCTCAGTTTATCAAATCACGCCCTTACAGCGCCAGATCGTCCCGGTGGATCAGGGCCGCGCGGCCTGGATAGCCTAGCGTCGCCTCGATTTCGGACGATTTACGTCCTTTGATCGCATCCGCCTCTTGCGCGGTATAGCGACTTAGCCCCTGTGCCAGCCTCCGCGCCTGCGCATCCAGAACAGCGACGGGATCGCCGCGACCAAAATCACCCGTGACCTCGACAATGCCAGCGGGCAACAGGCTTTTGCCATTGGAAAGCGCCCTTGCCGCGCCGTCATCGATCACGATCTCTCCGCGCGGTTTCATCGCCGAAATCCAGCGTTTCCGGGCTGCATGCGGATCGAGTGTGGCCGTGAACCAAGTGCAGCTCGCGCCATTTTCAAGCGTTTTCAGCGGGTTCCGGGGTGACCCTTCAGTTATCGCCATATCGCAGCCAGCTGCGGTTGCCATCTTGGCAGCCAACAGCTTGGTCTTCATGCCGCCCTTTGACAGCCCCGATCCCGCGTCACCTGCCATGGCCTCGATCTCGGGCGTGATCTGTTTGATCACGTCATACCGGGTGGCTGTCGTGTCCTCGTTGGGATTGCCCGAATAGAACCCGTCGACATCTGAAAGCAGGATCAACTGATCCGCGCCGATGGTCACGGCGATTTGCGCTGCCAGCCGGTCATTGTCGCCATACCGGATCTCATCCGTGGCGACTGTATCGTTTTCGTTGACAATCGGAACAACACCCAGGCTCAGCAGCGTTTCCAGCGTTGCACGGGAATTCAGATAACGCCGCCGATCCGCGCTGTCTTCCAACGTGACCAACACCTGAGCGGTTTTGATCTCATGCGGCGTCAACGCTTCTTCATACGCACGGGCAAGCCGGATTTGTCCAACCGCCGCAGCGGCCTGTGACTGTTCCAGCGGCAGATTCTGCATCGGCAGGCCAAGTACACCTCGACCCAACGCGATTGACCCGGACGAAACCAGAACAACATCCGTCCCCTGCCCTTTCAGCCAAGCCACGTCCTGCGCCAGCGATTTCAGCCAATCCGACCTGAGCAATCCCGTATCCCGGTCGACCAACAAGGCCGATCCGATCTTGACCACCAGGCGGCGGGCATGGGTCAGGGTTGCCAAGGCGTGGCCTCCTCGGCGGGTTTCTGGCGCAGGCGGTTTTCATCGATCTGAGCCCGCAAGGACCGCAGCACCTCGGTCACGCCCAAATGCGCAACGCCTGACATGGTCATGACCGGGCCGCGAACGGCTTCTTCCAGTTCGGCCTTGATCAGTTCGCGTTCCTCATCGTCCAGAGCGTCGATCTTGTTCAATACGGTGATACGCGGCTTATCCGCCAGCTCTCCGCCATAGGCCTCAAGCTCGGTGATGATTGTGCGATAGTCTTCGACCACAGTTTCCGAGGTGCCGTCGACCAGATGCAACAGTACCGCGCAGCGTTCTACGTGGCCAAGAAACCGGTCACCGATTCCACGCCCCTCATGCGCGCCTTCGATCAGACCTGGAATGTCGGCAACGACGAACTCCACGTTATCGACACCGACAACGCCCAGATTGGGGTGCAGCGTAGTAAAGGGATAGTCGGCGATTTTGGGCCGTGCATTGGATGTGGCAGCCAAGAAAGTTGATTTCCCGGCGTTGGGCATGCCCAAAAGACCCACATCCGCAATCAGCTTCAGCCGCAGCCAGATGGTGCGGTCGATCCCCGCCTGCCCCGGATTGGCGCGGCGCGGGGCCTGATTGGTCGCGGATTTGAAATGCAGGTTGCCAAAGCCGCCGTTGCCGCCTTTTGCCAGCAAAAATCTCTGACCAACCTCGGTCAGGTCACAAATCACGGTCTCTTCGTCTTCGTCCAGAATTTCGGTTCCGACGGGAACGCGCAGGATGATGTCGTCACCATCCTTACCCGTACGCTGCTGACCGCGACCGGGTTGGCCGTTCTTGGCGAAGAAATGCTGTTGATAGCGAAAGTCGATCAGGGTGTTCAGCCCGTCCACAACCTCGGCCCAAACAGACCCACCCTTACCGCCGTCCCCACCATCGGGTCCGCCGTATTCGATGTACTTTTCACGTCTAAAGCTGACGCAGCCGCCACCTCCGGCCCCGGACCGGATGTAGACCTTTGCAAGATCGAGAAATTTCATAGCTGTCCCCTACTGCAAAGGCCCCATCGGCCACAAGTCAGAGTTTCTTTGTATAGGTCCAGGTGGGCACATTCGCATCGCGCGCCACCGAATAGGTTTCCGCATCGCCAAGATACTGGAATCCGCAATGGGTCAGAACCCGGGCCGAGGCCGGGTTGTCCTGGAACACGCTGGCGAACATGGTCGCGTTTTCCAGCGGATTGGCGTTGACCAGCGTTTCAACGGCCAGCGATGCAATGCCGGTGTTCCAATACACCGGGGCGACCCAATAGCCGACCTCGGACTGGTTGCGATCCAGCCGAGTCAATGAAATCAGTCCTATCAGCTCCGGGCCACCATCCTTTGTGGCATCCATTGCCCAGACATCCTCGTCCCGGTCTTCGGCCATCGCGCGCATCACAAACGCCTCAATCGAGCCGGGTGGCAATGGATGCGGGATCGATGTCGTCATGCGCGCCACACGCTCATCGCCTGCATAGTGCTCAATGAGACCCAAATCCGACCGACGCAGAGGGCGAAGGTCGAACCGCTCGGTTTCAATGACCGGCTGATTTATTATTGCCTCAATCTTCATGAGTGCGTTCCTCCTCCGAACAACACAAAAAGTACGGACGCAACTGTCAAACTGGCTAACGTCCACATCAGATATTTTTCCGCAGGCCGACCTTCAACCGCATGGGCGATCCGATCTCCTGCAAATGTCCAGATCGGGTGCAATACGATCTGGCAGATTAACAAACAGAGAGCGATCGTGAGGGTCGCCTCAAAACTGGGTGTTCCTGCTGCCACAAACCCGGTGAAACCTGCGATAATCATTGCCCAAGCTTTAGGGTTAAGAGGATGCACTATTAACCCCGCCAGAAAACCGGGCACTTGCTTATCCGATTGATCTCGGGAAAGCCGCAGATTGGCAATTTTCCACGCGAGCCAGCAAATATATGCAGCAGAAGCATATTTGAGTGTCTCGAACACCAACGGCACCTGATCGGCCAGTTGCATCAGCCCAAACCCAACCGGCCAGATGATCAACTGCTTGCCCAGTATGACACCCGCCACAAAAGGCAACGCCGCCCGAAAGCCATAGCGCGCACCGGTTCCCAGCAGGACCATGTTGGCCGGTCCCGGCGTGCCGACCTGCGAGGCGGCGAAAATCAGGAAACTGGTGGTTGCGACTGTCATCGGTTCTGGTGATCACGACTGCGTTAAAACGAAAAAGGGACCGGCACTTTGTGCCGGTCCCCCATGAATTTTTCTTAAACCTTCTGGGTTTCGGCTTACTCTGCGGCCTCCGCCACTGGCAGGACCGAAATAAAGGTGCGGTTTTTAAGTCCCTTATGGAACTTCACGGCGCCATCGACAGTTGCAAAGATGGTATGGTCTTTGCCCATGCCTACGCCTTCGCCCGGCCAGAACTTGGTGCCGCGCTGACGCACGATGATGTTGCCTGCGATGGCGGCCTGGCCACCATACAGTTTCACGCCAAGGCGACGACCAGCTGAGTCGCGACCGTTACGGGAGGAACCGCCAGCTTTCTTATGTGCCATTCTCTCTCTCCTTAGCCCTGAGCCAGCTCTTTGGCTTGCTCAACCCATTCGGGTTTCACTTTGATGGTGTCGATAGCAGCAATCTGCTCGTCCGACAAGGCGGCCAGAGCGGCAAAGCTTTCGATACCGGCTTCAACCAGCTTTTTGGCAGCGGCAGGGCCGACACCATTAAGAGCAGTCAGATCGTCAGCGGCAGCAGCTGCGGCGGGTGCCTCTGCTTTGGCTTCAGCTTTCTTGGCAGGCTTTTTTGCCACCGGAGCAGCTTCGCCAGCCGGTGCCGAACCGGTTGCAGCTTTGATGCCCGACTTGTCAGCGCCCGACGACAGGATGTCGGTGATTTTGACCAGAGTCAGTTTCTGACGGTGACCAACAGTACGCTTCGAGCTGTGCTTACGACGGCGCTTGACGAACTTGATGACCTTGTCACCTTTGATCTGTTCGATCACTTCGGCCTGTACACCTGCGCCTTCAACGAAAGGTGCACCAACAACCGGTGCGTCGCCGCCCAGCATCAGAACATCGTTGAATTGAACTTTTTCACCTGCGTCGGCAGCCAGCTTTTCAACACGGAGCACATCGCCCGCATGAACCTTGTACTGCTTGCCGCCAGTCTTGAGGACCGCAAACATGCGTCTTTCCTTTGTCTAACCGCGTTCTGTGGTCCCCGATTGGGTGTTACTGGCTTTCGCCACCTCGAACAGCGCGCCCTTTTCGGGCTGTGTGAATGACCTTTGGCACATGCCATCAGGTCAAAGAATAACGATACCCGGCGCGGAAAGCCGGCCGGGATGCGCGCTTATCGAAGCATTCATGAAGAAAGTCAACCAAAAATCCGCAGCTTTGAGATCCGAAAATCTGCGGCTCAGAGATCCGACGCTTTCATGGCTTGCGCGACGGATTGCCCAAGCTGGTAAGAGATGCCGTTTAGCATCTCATCAAAACCCATGAACAAGGCGGAATTCAAGGCCCGACCCGCATCGGTGCGGGAAAAGGCGATGTTCTCTCGCATCTGAGACTCGTTCAACGGCTGATAGGCCAATAAAAGGAACGAGTACATCCATTCAGTTGTCTCAGCCCTGGTGTTCTCATGCTGAGATAGCAGTTCCTGCAACACGGATGCATCGTCAAACAGGGCGCTTTGCCCAGAGGCAAGTCCTTGGTAAAAACTATAATCAGCGCTGATGGTGCCTTGCACATTTTTCTCGATCAGGTCGTTGACCTGCACATATTCATCTACAAGACGAAAAAACATGCCCTCGCGATCAGCCTGTTCGTAAGCGCTGCGTGCCATCTCTTCGATCGCGTCATCTGCAATGGCCCGGCGCGCCGAGTTTTCCAGAGAAACGATGCTTTGCCCCAGTTCGCTTTCAAAAAAGATCGAAGCTTGTTCTAGCTGCGCATCGGACATCATCTCGCCAACCGACAGCGAAAGTTGTTGGTGCATCGTGCTCGGATCGTACAAATCCTCAACTTGCGCCAAAAAATAGGCTCCTGCTGAGCTGCCCAGCATCGACTCGTTGATTGCATGCCCTTGCGCCACGCCTTCTTCACTAAGAATTTTCATAAAATCCAAAATATGCATCGCCTGCATCAGTCTTTCAGCACGCTCGCTTGCGGCCAGAGGCAGCGCCCAGATCGTCAAACAGAGTGCCGTAGCTAAAACTCGCATCAGATATCCTGCGCCGGGCGCAATTCGGCCATGCGGGCGGCTAATACTTCAAACCGCATCGCCATGATTTCATATTGGATCGCATTCAACAACTCATAGACCTCCTGCATCAGAGGCTGTTCCAGAGCGTCAACATAGGCGTCGACATCCTCATCCGAGAAATCCTGGTAGGTGTAAGCCGCCCCTGCCAAAGCTGACAGTTGCAGAGATCGACGCAACTCACCTTCATTGCGTTGGATCATCGCGCGCAGTTCATCTCCGCTCAGTTGCATGTCGATAATGCCAGACGCACTTGCGGCCAGTAAAAACCGCACCTGAATCTCTTGCAGCGCGCGCAGCGAGGTTCCGCTGGCGTCCACCGCACGGTTCATGCGCTTCAGGCTTTCAACGCGCGATGAGCCTTCTTTTATCAACTTCGAGACGATTTCCTGCCCGGCCAGTTGTTTGGCATCATCATCGTCATCCATATGAGCGGCGTTTTCAGCAACGACCAGTCTTTGCCCCAACTCCGAGGCATAAAACGAGACCGCGTGGACCAGCGCCTCTTCGCTAAGCGTCTGTTCAAGGATCAAGACGGCCGTTTCGTGCATCAAAGCGGTATCAAACACCTCTTCGGTCAGACGCGCCCAATCCGATCCGAAGCCGTCAGGGTCGATACCCAGCATCTGCGGGGCCGAAGCAGAGGCCTGCGCTATGCTTTCCAAGGCAACGTCAAAACCTGTCGTGGTCAGAAACGCCTCAATCTGATCCTGACTAGCGGCCTGGGATGGCGAGGCCATGACACCAAGCGAGAAAATTGGAAGGATGAGGCTGATTGCGAACTGGCGTATAAAGTAAGTCATACATATCAGCCTAGGTGTTTTCTTACCTCTGGCAATGGAAAATCCCACTATCGTCAAAATCCGGTATTTTCTGCTTGCACCCCTGCCCGTTCACCACTAAATCCCCCCCTCACAGACCCCCGCGGAGAGGTGCCGGAGTGGTCGAACGGGGCGGTCTCGAAAACCGTTGTGGGTGCAAGCCCACCCAGGGTTCGAATCCCTGTCTCTCCGCCACTATGCCCTAAAAAACAGTGAAAATTGTCTGGTCTCAGGACTTGGTACAGCTTTAGGATTGGCGTTTCAGGAGGCCAAAAGGGTAATACTATGCCCATTCTCAGGCCTTCTGATTATGCCAGCTATGCTCCTATTGGTGCACACTACGTCACCTTTGGGCCATTCCAAATTCGTTCAGGCAATCGAAAAAGGGGCCTACGCCTGCAGGATCCCTTTAGATCTTTGCGGCTTTTCCTCCGTTCATTCAAATTTGGAGATAGAACAAAAGCGATTTGCCGATTAGATATCAGGCAAGTTTTTTTCTTAGCCAATCCTCAGAAGCGTGATGGGCAGGTCGGCTAACGACCAGTTTCATCTGCGGCTTCACCGGAAGCGGCGAAAAAGACTGAACTGAAATGACTGTCTTTTGCCCAAGGGAGTTTGATGCAGATGATGGCGATGTGCGATGAGTTCGAAGCTTTCTTGCAGTAGCCTGGAGAGGTCGCTTGGACTATATCGGGCGACTTGGAGGCCGCTGCATTTCTCTGGTCCATCTGGCGCAAAGGTGGCAATGATCACATGTCCGCCGACACTCACCCCACGCCGGAGACTTTTCAAATAGGCCGCCTGCTCTGCTGGATCGACGAGGAAATGGAACACCGCCCTATCGTGCCACAGGTCGTAATGGCGATCAGGCACCCAAGAAGTGATGTCTGCCGAAATCCATTTCACTGTTTCACAGGCTTGTCCAAGCCGGTTCCGCGCTATATCCAGAGCGACCTGCGATAGATCGAGGACTGTAATATCGTGGAGCCCCATAGCGAGTATAGAGCTCGCAAGGCGGGATGTTCCTCCGCCAATGTCGATGACTGATGAATTCGCAGTTGCGCCAGACATCTCGATCAGTTCGAGAGAGAGACGTGGATCATCTTGATGCCAACTCAACTGGGCCTCGGACTTCTCGCCATAGACGACGTCCCAGTGTTCCTTTCTTTCGACCGTCATATCTCCACGCTCCACCAACTTAAAGTAGCGAAAGCACTCTTCGAAAGACTGCTCTGCCGGGTTTGCCTATCTGCCTTCCTTTTAGTCCGCGGAAGGCAGTATTGGCTGAAATCACGAAAAAAGAAGGCGACCAACACATTTTAGCGGCTTGGCTTTCTTTTTTGCTGGTGACTTACCGAACTATTCTCAACCAACTGTACATCTCGAGTTACGCTTCAATCGCCGCCATTCACAGCAACCGTAAAGAGATTCAAACGCACGGCGGTTTCGTTTGCGGTATACGTTTAGGTTGCCGATCAAGCTGCCTCGTAATGGTTGAACACTTCCGTGGTGCCATCCTTACCGATCAGGAAAACCGAATAGGCTTCCCGCTCACTCTCCGGCCCCATACCAGGTGAGCCATAGGGCATACCTGGCACTGTCAGCCCGACCGCATCAGGGCGTTCGGCCAACAAGCGCCGGATGTCCGCCGGGGGCACATGACCTTCTATGACATAGCCCTCGAGCAAGCCCGTGTGACAGGACGCCATCTCTTCTGGAATACCCTTGTTAGCTTTGTATTCAGACAAAGTCTCCCAGGAGGCATTCTGCACTTCCATCTCGAATCCTTCGCGTTGCATAATATCAATCCACGCGCCACAACACCCGCATGCGGGGTCCTTGAGAACTTTCGCCAGCGGTTTGGTCGTTGCAAATGTAGGTGAAGCCAGGGCGATGCCGGAGGCGCTGAGGCCAGCCAGGAAAAGGCGTCGGTCAAGTTTCGTGGTGTTCATGTCATTTCCTTTCCGTGTTTACGCCTGCGCTGTGATATTCGGTCTTGTGACCGAAATCGCAGGCAAGTGCTATGATTTGTGTCAAGCGGGCGATCATGACCAGCCCTGTTTCTGCTCGCTTTCGGTGCATAGCGCACGCATGTCGCAACCGCTTGGATAAGATGAGCGCCAAGGCAAATACTGATAGTTTAGCCTCTCTTCCACGCATAATAATCTCCTTACGACCGCAGTGCATGCTCGAACAGAAACAATTTGAAAACCCGCACTTTCGGGACTTTGGATGTTAGGATATTTGTGGAGGAAGATTGGGCGTCAGAGGCGCTTGAGAATTATGGTTATCCGTGTCCATGTTACGGTTTCTCTGGCCATAAGCTTCCACCAAAACCGCAAGTCCTAATTGGGTCGGGTTTTCACCAACGCAACAGGTTCCAGTGTGGCATGCCCCGCCACAACTCATGCAGTCGTCCGCGCAATCTTGATCTGTGGTAGAATGCGAACGGTGATTGTTGTGTTTGAATTCTGATGCTTTTGACGCGATCGAAACGCCATATTGTTTGTGGTTGTCTGCGATTTCAAAGTCGTTGTTTGCAAAAGCAATAGAGCCGATGATTGTCACCGTAAGACAGACGCACACTAAAAGCGTTTTTCTTAAAACAGGGATCAACTCATTCACCGCACTGCGGACGTAGTTTGATCGTGGCAACGTGCTGATCCGAAGCCAACAAAACTACAATTGATAGTGCGGCACGCACTAGAGAAGAGCGGATTGACACGTCTGAAGAAAAAGATTGCCAAACTTGGAGGCAGATCAAACAACAAGGTCAACTACGCTTGGCCCAAGTTTTTTAGAATTGGACAGTCTGGGCGGTGGTCGCCAGCGCATTCTTCGATCAGATGAGACAGTGTTTCATGCATCGCCTTCAGATCGGCAATCTTATCGTCGATCTCTTTCAGATTCTGTTTTGCAATTTCTTTCACGTCCGCGCTTGCGCGTTCTTTGTCCTCGTAAAGCGCCAGTAGCGAACGACAATCCTCAATGGTAAAGCCCAATGAACGGGCCCGCCCGATGAAGGCCAGCTTGTGCAGTTCCTTTTCGTCGAAATGGCGATACCCATTGAGGCTCCGCTTGGGTTTGATGAACCCGATATCCTCGTAATAGCGGATGGTTTTGGCAGGCAGACCGGAACGTTCTGCTACATCTCCGATATTCACAGCGGTTCTCCTATTCTATCCAGCAGGCGCTGAACGCAGCGTCTGCTCGGTGTTCTGCGAGATCTGTTCTCGCCCAACTTTGATCGGCTTTACCCAGCGCAACCGCAGCGCATTGGTCAGGACAAATACACTGGAGAGAGCCATGGCACCTGCGGCCAAAACCGGCGACAGCAGCGGGCCGCCAAACGGATAAAGCACCCCTGCCGCAACCGGTATGAGCAGTGTGTTGTAGCCGAACGCCCAGAACAGGTTTTGGCGGATGTTACGCATGGTGCGCTGACTAATATCGAAGGCATTGACCACGCCGGTCAGGTCGCCTGACATCAGAACGACATCAGCCGCTTCGATGGCAATGTCAGTGCCTGTCCCGATCGCAATTCCTACCTCAGCTGCCGCCAAAGCAGGCGCATCATTGATGCCATCACCCACAAAGGCCAGTTTTCCGCCATTTGAACGCAAATCCTGCAACGCTGATACTTTACCCTCGGGCAGAACTTCAGCCACGACATGATCGATGCCAAGCTGCGCTGCAATGGATTTGGCAGTAGCGGAATTGTCGCCGGTGATCATCGCTACTTTCAGGCCCAGCCCGTGCAGAGCTTCGATTGCGTCCGGCGTGGTGGTTTTGATTGGGTCCGCCACAGCGATTACGGCCGCGATAGCCCCGTCTACGGCAGCATAAAGTGGAGTCTTTCCGTTGATTGCGAGTTCAGCGCCCCGATCAGACAACGCGCCCATTTCTACCCCTTCGCGACTCATCAGGCGGTCGGCCCCGATCAGGATTTTATGGCCTTCGACTGAGGCGCTTACCCCGTAACCGGTGATCGACGTGAAGTCTTCTGGCTTGGAAAGCTCCAGACCACGGGTTTCTGCCGCGCGCACGATGGCTGTGGCGATTGGATGTTCGGAAGTGACCTCAACGGCAGCAACAAGGTGCAGAACCTCGTCTTCGGTCATTCCTTCGGCCACAATCATGTCGGTCAGCTCCGGACGCCCTTCGGTCAGGGTACCTGTCTTGTCCACCGCAACAACGGTAGTTTCCTGCAGCATTTGCAAGGCATCGCCCTTTCGGAACAGGACGCCCATCTCGGCAGCGCGGCCAGTGCCGACCATGATGGAAGTAGGTGTGGCCAACCCCATGGCACAGGGGCAAGCAATGATCAGTACCGCAACCCCGGCCACCAACGCCAGGCTAAGCGCGGGATCGGGTCCGAACAACATCCATACCAGCACTGTCACAACGGCCACTGCGATCACTACCGGCACAAACCACAGCGTGATGCGGTCGACCAGGCCTTGAATCGGAAGCTTGGCACCCTGTGCTTGCTCGACCATCTGAATGATCTGGGCCAACATAGTGTCTGCGCCGATCTTTTCAGCACGGTACGTCAATGTACCCGCGCCATTTACGGTCCCCCCGACCACAGTTGCGCCCTCGGTTTTTTCGACGGGAACCGGCTCTCCGGTGATCATGCTTTCATCGACATATGACGCGCCGGTCATTACGGCGCCATCCACCGCGATTTTTTCGCCCGGTCGAACGTGCACAATATCCCCTACAACGATCTGCTCAATCGGTAGCTCGACAACCGATCCGTCGCGCTCAACTCGTGCTGTTTTTGCCTGCAGACCGACCAGTTTTCGGATCGCTTCACCCGTTCGGCCCTTGGCGCGCGCCTCGAGGAACCGCCCAAGCAATATAAGAACCACGATTACCGCTGCGGCCTCGTAGTAGACATTTACGGTTCCGGCAGGAAGAATATGCGGCGCAAAGGTCGAGATCAGTGAGAACCCATATGCCGCCGAAGTGCCCAGGGCCACCAGAGAGTTCATGTCCGGCGCGCCTTTGACCAAGGAAGGGAATCCCTTGGTGTAGAACTGCAAGCCTGGCCCAAAAAGAACGATCGTGGTCAGAAGGAATTGCAGGTAATAGCTGTTCTGGATGCCGATGGTGCTCGCTATCAGGTGGTGCATGCCCGGAATAACATGCGAGCCCATTTCGAGAATGAATACCGGCAATGCGAGCAAGGCGGCGAAACTTGTTCGCCGCGCCAAATGGCTGATCTCTGCCGCTTTACGGTCGTGTGGTTCGGTCTGCGTTGCGGATCGCAGGCTCGCCGGATAGCCAGCAGACGCCGCATGCGCCGCTATGGCTTCGGGTGTTGTGACTCCCTCAGCATAACGCACAGTTGCACTTTCAGTGGCCAGATTGACCGACGCGGACAAAACGCCGCCATCGGCTTCCAGGGCTCGTTCAACGCGCCCTACACAGGATGCGCAGGACATGTTCTGAATATCCAGAGTGACCTCTGCCGTCCGCGCCGGATATCCGGCGCGGTTTAACGCATCAGCAATGGCCGCTTTATCGGCTGGATCGCGGAAATCGACCTGAACGCTTTCACTGGCGAGATTAACCGAAGCGGTATCTACCCCTGGAACATCTTTCAAAGCGCGCTCGACGCGCCCAACGCAGGAAGCACAGCTCATACCCTGAACCTGGAACCGCGCATGTGAATTTTCAGTCATATTGTCACCACGTATGTTCTGCTGACGGGCAACATAAGGGTTCCAGCAAGTGGAAGGTCAAGGGATGAGGCTGACTTTCTTTCTCATCATCCATGACGACGCTAAGTATCCCGGATATGAGCTGCGGGCTCCGCAAGTTAGTTATAGACAAAGCCATTGACACAGTAAGTTCCTCCGCACAGTTGAACTTTGACATGAAAAACCGCAGGGTACGTGTCTTAAGCGCTAATCAACTTGATCATATCCTTGCAGCTCTGAGTCCGAGGGATGCGAAGCCACGGTCGCAACAGAAGTTTAGGAGCGCACATGCTGTCGTCCCTTAGTTCTATCTTGCGTCTCTGACTGCCTCGATTAGACGGGTCATTTCATCTTCGGCGATCAGCCCCGGGGCAAGCGCATCTCCAATCACAAACGAAGGGGTGCCACTGAAGCCAAGCTGCCGGGCCAATTCCATGGACACTTGAATATGCGCGTCGACTTCCGGCGCCTCCATGTCTGCGCGCAATTGATCCTCGTCCAGGCCGAGTTCCCGAACAACTTTCAGGACGCTGGCCTCAGTCGCACGACCGTTCAGCGCCATAAGCGCCCAATGGAATTCTTCATATTTTCCCTGGTTTCGTGAGGCAAGCGCGGCGCGTGCCGCAAAGTCGGAACCTTCTCCGAGTATGGGCCATTCTCGGTAAACAACTCGGACATCGGAATCGCCTGCGATTACGTTTTTCACGACCGGGGCCGCGCGTTTGCAATATGGGCAGTTATAGTCAAAAAACTCGACTACGGTTACATCACCTTCCGGGTTTCCGATGACAGGCGCATTCGGATCCTGTTCCAGCAATTCACGCTGATTTTCCAAGACGTTTCCAATGGCTTCGGCTTTTGCCTGATCCTCGCGCTGTTGAAGCAATTGAATCGCCTGCATGATGATTTCAGGGTTTTCCATAATGGCTTCCAGAGCCAGCCGTTTTACATCGGAGTCAGACAATTCGTCAGCACTCGCCATAGCAGCACCAATCGACATAGTGATGGCAATTAAGCCTGCAAAAAATCGTTTCACGTCAGTTTCCTTCCGTTTGTTCTGCCTCGGTGCGCTGCTCTTGCAGCTTGCGTTCCCGATCCGGCCAACTCTCCTTGATGAAGGCAAGGATGTCCCAGATTTCTTGATCCGACAGAGTGTCCTCGAAACCTGGCATACCGCTTTTGACATCAGCGACGCCCATCTGTTTTAGTGTTTGGTACCCGCCAAGCTTTGTATAATCGAACAACAGCTTGTCGCCGTGATGCCAGGTGTGCCCTGTTCGGTCATGCGGGGGAGCTCGCAAGACGCCATCTGGATCAGGTGTCTGCCAATCTGGTTGACCCTCCAAATTTGCCCCGTGGCATGACGCGCAGTTTTCGGCATACAAAACTGCACCACGTGCCGAATCCGCTGATGCACTGTTTTGTGCACGCCCGCTCAGGCCCCAGCCAGCGACCGCGACAATGATCACCACAGCAGCTAGTGACACCCATTTCGCCGCGCTCTTGTTCATCACGCCACGCTCAGCCAGGTCTTCATTCCAGCGGCCTGATGCGACAGCATATGGCAATGAAACAGCCAGTCCCCCGGGTTATCCGCAACGAACGCAATCTCCCGCGTTTCCATCCGGTCAACCAGTATCGTGTCTCGCAGCGGTCCCAGGCTCCCGTTCGACAGTACTTCCTGAAAGTGCGTCCCGTGCAAGTGCATGGCGTGCGCAAAGACAGTGTCGTTCTGCATCTGAATACGGACTATGTCGCCACGCGAAACAGAAGCGAGCGGGTCTTCGGGTAACCCTGCGACTCCGTTGAATGTCCAGATCTGTCCTTCCTGAACCAACTCATTAGCGCTCATGACTTGGCCGTTGTAAGTACCTTGACGCAGTCCGCCCATCGCCCCGCCTTCCATCACCAATTGAACCTTTAAGGCGTCAGAAACATCTTCAAGAAAAGAAACAGGGTTGGGTGGCAGAGCTTCAATCTCACCGCGGCTGGCAGATGTACCGCTTCCCGAAACCGGGATCTCAGCGATAACAAATGATTCATCGCGTTCGTGAAGAGTTATTTGAACGGCTTCGTTCGATTCCGCTGTGACGTCGACGATCAAATCTGCTCGCTGCGCAGGTCCGAAAACAAGTGTTTCGAAATCTTCTGGCTGCCTTACAGGCATGCCATCATAAGCGACCAGTTTCCCGTTTGCGCCACCTACTGACACATACATGATCCGATCAGTTGCCACGTTGACCATTCGAATTCGCAATCGCTGGTTCGTCAAAACTTCGGTCATTGGCGATATGCGCGCGTGAACGTAGTTTCCCATGCGACCTGCATGGGTCCAATCATGCATTGCACCAAAATCATCTACTATTTGAGCGTCCTTACCCAACCGCCAATCATCCAGAAGGATCGTGATGTCATGGTCCGTGTCCGGCGGGTCCGTTTCGTCGACGATGAACGCGCCGTAAAGGCCCTTGGCCACTTGTACCGTTGACTGGTTGTGAGAGTGATACCAGAAGGTCCCCGCGTCCTTCAGAGGCAAGTCATACTGAAATTTGCCGCCGGTTGGTACAGCCTCCTGCGTAAGGCCCGGCACCCCGTCCATATTGTTCGGAACCCGCAATCCGTGCCAATGGATTGCTGTAGGCTGAGGTAGCGAGTTCAGGAGTGTCCGGCGAACCGTTTCGCCTTGCCGGGCACGAATTTCAGGGCCTGGAACACCGCCATCATATCCCCATATCTCGGTTTCCGGATAGTTGTTGGGGGCAACACGCGCCAATCCTGAACGCGCCTCGATTATTCGGGGGGCGGTAGCCGACCTCCCAATAGTCGGCACTGCGATTAGTGCCGACGTGCCTGCAACAAATTGCCTGCGATTAAGCTTCATTAGGACTTCCTTCCAAAGAATACTTGATCTCGCACTGGATTATCCCCCGTCGTGCACATCCAGCAGATAGGTCGCCATTGCCTTCCGGTCATCGTCTGTCAGAAAACTGGTGCCATAGTTTATGACCTCTCCCATGGCGCCGCCGAAGACATCGCCATCAGGCATGACGCCGGTGCGCAACGCGTAGGCCAGATCATCAACTGTCCACCCACGCATTTGCAGGGTCTCAAAGTCGATGGCCGGTGCCTTGTCACCGCCCGGCAGAGAGTCACTTCCCTTGAGGTGTTCCGTGTCCGAATTTCTTGCGCCAGCCAGGTTCCTCCCGGTGTGACAGGCGGCACAATGCGTGGCACCTTCAACGAGTAACCGGCCCCGGTTCCATACATCATCATTGCCCGGCACAGGATCGGTCCGCGGCGGTTCCAAAAATGCCGCCCGCCACAGCTTCAGGCCCCATCTCTGATTGAAGGGGAACACCATTTCCTGCTCTTTTGACGGTTCCGCTACTGGCGGAACCGTTTGCCAGGCGGCCCAAAGATCGGCGATGTCCTGATCCGTGAAGTTGGCATAGAACGTATAAGGAAAGGCCGGGTAGTAGGGTTGTCCGTCGGGCGACACACCCTGACGTACTGCGCGGGCAAATTCCTCGATGGTCCAATCACCGATCCCGTGATCGGGATCTGTGGTCAGGTTCGGCGAAAAGAGCGAGCCGAACGGGGTATCCAACTCCACCCCACCGGCCAAGGGCGCGCCCCCTTTGGCAAAGTCTGTGTGGCAGGTGATACAGCCGCTTGCCCTTGCCAGATACGCCCCGCGGTTAACGTCACCTTGAATGTCGAGAGCTTGTAAGGGCTGGCCAATCGGCCAAGCCATCACAGCAACAAACCCTGCTGACGCCGTAACGGCGGCAGCAAGACCCAACCGTATTATCGGCTTCATGATGCATTCCTATTCCGACCGAAATCGCGTGTGACACGCCGAGCATGTCTGGCTCAGCATCATAAACACACCGTCTGCCGGCATTTCAGACAGCTGTGCTAAGTTTGGACTGCCAGCCATCATCCCGCTGCCCATCATGGAACCACCTCCCATCATGGATTTGCCGCCCATCATGCCGGAACCATGACCCGATCCGGACGCCATCAGCCCGTTGTCTGCCGAAAGCGCAAGGCCTTCTGAGTAGATTTCCAATTGTCTGGCTATTTCTGTAAAGGAACCCCAATCCTGCCAGATTTGCGATTTGGCCTCCGAGGGTTTGCCATCAGATCCCTCTGGAAACAGCTTTGTCATGCTTTCACCGGCGTGGCTTCCGATTTTCTTGGCTTCGCTTCGTACCGTTTGCGCATTGTAGGGCGTTTTCCCCTGCATCATCGGTGTAAGGACCTTCATGCTGTCCTTCATCGCGGACATGCCGTCCATGCGTTCTTTGACGATGCCGGTTGCGCCACCATGCGCCAGGGCGGCCGCCGCAAATAGTGAAACCAGGGCCACGCTTGTAGTCATTTTTAGAATGTTCATTTCTTTGTCCTTTTCGGCTGCTTCGACGCGCCCATCTTGGGCGCAATTCGACTCGTCAGATCAGGACACGCGGCGGTGGTGGGTCAAACGCGATAATACTAAGAACCCGGTATTGAGCTCGCGGGATCGAGTATCTTCGTTCTGTGCCTTGGGGACCAGGCGGTGTTGGACCCATCAAAAATAGTCCAACAGCGTTGCAGATCGCTCCGCCATGACAATGCCCGGGATGACCCTGCTTGACATGTTCGACGTCCGCAGAGTCGGTTTGGTCAATCAAATGCTGTGAATCACCGCCATGTGCATGAGCAGAATCGGCCGTCACAAGTAGCCCGCCAATAGCCAGCGCAATTGACAGGATGGAGTAACGAATTGCTGTGCCCACTCGACTCGTCACCTTCAGAAAATCCCGTTTTCTTGCTGCAACTCTCTTATGTACGCCACGATGCCCTTCACATCCGCGCGGGTCAAACCATCGACCGGCGGCATGTTACCGAACTTCCAATGGTGTGCCCGAACACCATTCTGGACGGCCACGTAAAATGCCTCGTCCGAATGGTGGCTTGGTTCATAGATTTTATGCACCAATGGTGGTGCTAGGCCCTCCAGACCAGTTGCATTCCCGCCATGGCACGCCGAGCATTTTGCGTCGAATGCCACTTTGCCGACGGCCGCAAATTCGCTTAGCTGGTCCGGTAGATTGACGTTTTGGATTGGATCTCCCGACGCCAGCGTCGACGTATCAGGTGTCGTCATCGAATGGCCAGCTGGTTGCTGATTTAGATTGTAGACGATTGCGACGGCACCTGCGATCGCCACACCGCCTATCATGAGTGTAAGTTTATCCATTTTACTATTTCACGTCGTTGTCAGTTACCGAGCTTAAGCACCTGTCCAGAAAAGCCGACTTGACCATGGTCAGATCAGTTTTACCTGCGTGCCTACGGTGGCCAGTTCGAACAAGTCCGCGATCTGCTCATTGTACAAGCCGATGCAGCCATTGGAGGATCTTCTTCCGATCTTGCGTGTGTCGTTGGTGCCGTGGATCCGGTAGTATTGCCAGCTCAAATAAAGTGCATGTGTCCCCAGAGGATTCTCCGGACCCGGGCCCACATAGTCGGGCCAAGCGGGGTTGCGCTTTTTCATTGCTGGTGTCGGTCGCCAAGATGGCCCCTCAACCTTGCGAGTTACTGTGGTGTAGCCCAGCCTTGTAAGGTCTTCCGTCAGCGGCACGCTGGTTGGATACATCCGATAGACGCTCTCGTCTTCTGACCAATATTGCAGGACCTTGGACTGTGTATCGGACAGGATCACACCATTCTTAAGCGTATCAAAGTGATCCTGCCATTTAGCAACGCGGAATGAAGAAACATTGCGGCGCGTCCCCTCGGTTGTCATCGATTGGGCCCAAACGGCCGGTGCTGGAAAAAGAGTTGTCGCAGCAAACGCGGCAATCACTCCGCGTCGCGTAACAGCCTTTCTATCCCTGTTCGGTTTCATGCCTGCCATCCCAAGCGTGTATTCTTGCTTTACGACTCATTTGGGCTGTATGCCCGGTTCCCGCGCTGGAAGGTCAACAAACAACAGGTTTTGCGTAAGGGATATTTCATCTGGAATGCCGCCGCCGTGGGCACATGGGGCGGTTTCAAAGGTGGCTTCAGATCGTCAAGCCATTGTGAAGAAGAAACTATTTTTGGGTACTCACACCAAAACAACGTCAATACAGGTAGATAGCAAGCATGGAGCGTTTTCCCGAGCTTCTATCGCCTTTGTTCAGATTGCTGCCCGTTGTCGGTCCAATAAAAGCAAAGGGCGCAACACCTGCGAGAGCTTTGACCTGTGTCATGGCATCGATTTCCCAATAACCTGTATGGTCGTTGGCACGCGGCCCAGATTCACTGGACATTATACTCTCGCGTAACGGTCGCCATAATAGCTTTGTCTGGATGCACGAGCAGGCACCACCTCGTTGACTGGATTAGCCTCGGAGCGGAATACTGTTACCGTACTCACCATTAAGTTGATCGCGAGGTTCTTCGCGGAACATGTGATTGAAATGACACAAAAAACGTGTGCCGCCTGGAATGCTTTACTTTCCTAGCCTACTGTTTCGGGCGAAAAAGATTTGGTGTTAGAAAGTCACGCGGAGTGGTTCCAAAAAATTCCGGTTCCGCCCTAAGGATCTTCAATGGGCGTTCGGCAACCGCTGACATAGGTCACTCACCATAAATCACTTTAGTGCTTTCTTGTGACACCCCTGCCCGCTTTCTGTGCCGAACCTGCCCATCTTGCCGCCACAAAGCTCTTGTCTCTTAATGCAAGGACTTCTGTTTTGATATAGAACACGGTCTCGGAAATCGTTGTGAGTGCAAGCCCACCCAGGGTTCGAATCCCTTTCACTTCGTCATCAATCAATTCATCCTTCAAGGCTGTTTCTTTGCTTGTGTCGCGATTCCTGCAACGGATGGCATGATGTTGCCACTGCCTGCAGTGTCAATCAGCGCAGTGTGGCTCAAACCCGCAATATGCTGCAAACTCACGTGTTTTCCCCTTTGCTTTAACGTACCTTAACCCCATCTGAGCGACACATCATTTGAAGGAGACATCCAATGTCGCGTCTTTTACTTATCGTAGCCATCGCCGTTATCGGCGGAGGCGCTTACTATTTCGCCACAAAACCTGAACCAACCCCTGCCGAGCAGTTGCAATCGGCGGCTGAAGATGCCTCAGAGGCGGTTGGTGAAGCAGCCTCGGCAATACAAGAGGGCGCTGCTGATGCCGTTGAGGCGGCGACTGAACAAGCATCCGAGGCTGCGTCCTCGATTGCGGATCAGGCCTCGGAAGCTGCATCTTCGGTATCGGAACAGGCCAGCGACGCTGCTACATCTTTGACCGAGCAGGCCAATGATGCAGCCTCAGCAGCTGGCGATCAGGTCGCAGCGCTTGCCGGTCAGGGGCAGGAACTGTTCAACTCGTGGGTTCAGGACGGCATGCTGACCGCGCAGAATTTCGACTATGACGCAATCGTCACGTCGGTTCAGGAAAGCGCCTTGTCTCAGGACATCAAAACACAGGTTATGAAGATCCTCGACGAGATCAAAGCGTCGCCTGAGCTGGTTGTCGCGAAGATACAGGATCTACGCAATCTGATGACGCAGCAGTGATCAGTTCCAGAACCAGCCCCAAGAGGGCTGGTTCACCCGGTCGGGATGCGACTCAATTTGCGTCACATTACGGCATTACCCAATTGACATAGCTCACCGTGTTTGATTGCTTTCTTGAGATTGTTTTTAAAAAATAAAACCTTTTGTCAGTGTGTTACATTGTGACGATGAAGGCCTCAGTGCTGAACTCGCATCAAAGAAGGATCGAACGATGACCACCCTGCCCGACACCATGTTTGCCGTTGTTCAGACGCAGGACGGATATTCCGGCACAGCCACGGGACCGACGCTGGAGAATGCCTCGGACTGGTTAGCGGAGGCCGAGCTGCCTTTGCCTGTGCCCAAGGCGGGACAGGTTTTGATCAAACTGCGCACAGCCTCGGTGAACCCGTCAGATATTCATTTCATCAAAGGGGAATATGGTCAGCCGCGGGTCAAAGGCGCCGCAGCAGGGTTCGAGGGGTGCGGAGATGTTGTTGCCACCGGTACCGGGGCTGACGCCCTACTGGATCAGCGCGTGGCCTTTGTGGCAGCAGGCTCTGGTGCCTGGGCCGAATATGTGGTCACGCAGGCCCAGATGTGTATCCCCCTGCGGCCCGATATCTCGGACGAAGACGGGGCGGCACAGATCGTCAATCCTCTGACCGCCATGGCGATGGTTGATATCGCACGGTCCGAAGGTGAGGCTTTTGTGGTCTCCGCCGCTACCAGTCAGCTGGGCAAGCTGATGTGCAGTCTTGGACGGGATCTTGGGTTGAAACCGATCGCTTTGGTGCGGCGCGCCGAAACGGTCGAGATGTTGAAAGGCCTGGGTGCGGCAGAGGTGGTCGTGACCAGCGATACGGATGCGCCAACGCGGTTTGCCGCGATCAGTGCAATTCTGAAACCTTGTGTTTTTCTTGATGCCGTTGCCGACCAGATGTCCGAGCAGGTGTTCTGCGCGATGCCCAATGGCGCGAGGTGGGTATGTTATGGGAAACTCAGCACTGAAATGCCGAAATTGACCCAGATGGGCCAACTGATCTTCATGAGCAAGCGGATCGAAGGCTTCTGGCTGACCCGCTGGATGATGGATACGCCGCCTGCTCATCAGATATGGATTGCCGGTGAAGTACAAGCGCGATTTGCCGATGGCCGCTGGCGCACAGATGTCTCTGCACGGCTATCGTTGCGTGAGGTTCTGTCAAATCTCGCGGATGCGCTGAAAAAGAGTGACGGCAAGGTTATTATCACGCCATAGTATAACAACGCGCCGACCAATTCCGGCTGAGGGAGGGTGAGATTGGATAACGCGCAGCTGCTGATCAGCGGGCTGGCGAATGGCTGTGTTTACGGCTTGATCGCCCTTGGTTTTGTTCTGATTTACAAAGCCACCGAGGCAGTGAATTTTGCGCAAGGCGATTTCATGATGCTGGGCGCGTTCGTTACCATCGGCCTCACGAATACCGAATATATAGGGCTGCCCTTCTGGATGGCGCTACCGATTTCACTGGGGATTATGGGCGCACTTGGGTATCTGATCGATCGGCTGATCATCCGCCGCGTCTTTGGCGAAAGTCAGACTGCCGTGGTGATCCTAACCATCGCCTTGGGCTTTGTGATCAGGTTTGCAGCTGGTCTGATCTGGGGGCACGAGCCGCAAACGCTGCAGAACCCATTGGCTGGTAAGGAAATCCGGTTCGGTGGTCTTGTGCTGGGGATGGAGGACGTGGCCGTGATTGTTGTCACCGTCCTACTGACCTGGGGTCTTTATGTGTTCTTCAGCAAGACCAAGCTGGGGCTTGCCATGCAAGGTGCGTCTCAAAACCAGTTGGCGGCATATTACATGGGGATACCGGTTAAGCGGGTTCAGGGCTTAATCTGGGCATTGGCCGGAGTTGTCGCCGGGATTGCCGGAATTTTGTTCGCGGCCAAAGGCTCGGTCGATCCCACAACTGGGCTTCTGGGGATCAAGGCATTTGCCGCAGCTGTGATAGGCGGATTCGGCAGCCTGCCCGGCGCTTTGGCCGGCGGGCTGATCGTCGGCGTAATCGAGCCCTTCGCTAGCCGCTATATCGCAGCCGGGTACAGTCAGATCGCGCCTTATGCGCTGTTGCTGGCAGTTCTGATCTTTCGACCGCATGGGCTGTTCAGCCAGGTGCGGGTCAAGAAGGTCTGATCGCATGCGGATTGTTTTCAAAACAAACTATATGCAGGACATTCGCCCTTGGAAGGATGGCTATCAGCTTAGCCTCTATCTGATCCTGTTGGCGGTCGTAACCGCTGCGCCGTGGTGGTTGGATGACTTTTATCTTGGCGAACTGACCAATGTTCTGATCTGGGCCATCGCGGGTTTGGGCTTGATGATCCTAACCGGCCATACCGGGCAGGCCAGCCTTGGCCATGCCGCATTTCTGGCCGTTGGGTGCTATGCCAATGTCATCCTGATTGAGGCTGGGGTGCCCTTTCTGCTGGCGTTCCCGTTGGCGGGCCTGTTGACCGGCATCGTCGGAGCAACCGTCGCTATTCCTGCCCTGCGCCTGCATGGCATCTATCTTGCGATCTTCACCCTGGCTCTGTCTGTGCTCATGGACGACATCATCGTTCTGGCCGAACCCGTCACCGGAGGTGTCGCGGGTAAATATCTGGGTGGTGTCGAAATCTTCGGATATCTGCTCGATCGTTGGGCGACCCCGGCCCCGTTCTTCTGGCTGGTGCTGGCCGTCGCCGTTGTCGTGACACTGGGCTATATCAACCTATTGCGCGCGCCCTTGGGCCGCAGCTTCATCGCCGTACGAGACTCTGAGGTCTCAGCGCAGGCGATGGGTGTGGATATCGCGCGCACCAAGACAATATCTTTCGCCCTCTCCTGCGCGGTCACCGGACTAGCAGGCGCATTGATGGGTATGTTCTCTGGGGCGTTCAATAACGAGACATTCAGTGTCGTAATTTCCATCCAATTGCTGATGATGATCGTTATCGGAGGTCTGGGCTCAATCCATGGCGCGTTTTTGGGCGCAATCGTGATCGGTTTCCTGCCGCAGTTTCTGTCGATTTCAAAGGAATACGCAGCAGCCCTGTTTGGCGGCAATACGGTCGCCATTCCGGGGCTCGAATTCGGCATCTTTGGCATGATCCTGATCGCCTTCATCCTGTTCGAACCGATGGGTTTGTATGGTCGATGGCTAAAAATCCGGACGTGGTTCGAACTGTTCCCCTTCTACCGCAAGGACATGTTCAAAAGACAAAAGTCCTATCTCAAGACGGAGCGTCTGAGATGAGCTTGCTGGAGTTTGAAAACGTTACCCTGAAATTCGGCGGTCTGACTGCTGTGGATGATCTGTCCTTCAACGTGCAAGAAGGTGAGGTGTTCGCCATCGTCGGTCCCAACGGCGCCGGCAAATCAACGGTCTTCAACCTGATTTCGCGCTTCTATGATCCTTATGCAGGGGCGATCCACTTTGACGGGCATGATCTGCTGCGTATCAAGCCCTCGGGTGTCGCGGCCTATGGCGTCGCGCGGACATTCCAGAACATTGAACTGTTCGAACATGCGACCGTTTTGCAGAACCTCCTGGTCGGGCGCCACCGGCACCGCAAAACCAATCTGATCTCGGAAATTCTGTTCTCGCCCTCAGCTCGCAGGCAGGAGATCGAGAACCGAGAAAAGGTAGAAGAGATCATCGACTTCCTCGACCTCCAGGCCTTTCGTGACAAGATGATCTCGGGCTTACCCTATGGCGTGCGTAAGGTGGTCGAAGTCGCTCGAGCGTTGGCCACCGATCCAAAACTCCTGCTGTTGGATGAACCCGCCTCGGGCCTATCGGTGGAAGAGACCACAGATATGCGTTGGTGGATCGATGACATCCGGCGTCAGATGGGCATTACCGTGCTTATGGTAGAGCACGATATGGGTCTGGTCTCGGGCGTGTCCGACCGGGTTCTTGCCATGGCCGACGGAGCGAAGCTTGCCCTTGGAACCCCAGCCGAAGTTCAATCTCATCCTGCTGTGGTAGAGGCCTATTTGGGCAAAGCTTCATGAACCAACCGATCCTTAGCATTCGCAATGTTGAAAGCTTTTATGGCCCGATCATGGCCATTCGTGGCGTGTCATTGGACGTGCATCGAGGGCAGGTCGTTTCAATCCTGGGCGCAAATGGCGCGGGCAAGACAACGCTGATGAAAACAATCTCAGGCGTGATGGATCCCGAAAAAGGTTCAATCACATTTGACGGTCAGCAAATACAGGGATCGGAACCTCACAAGGTCGTGCAAAAAGGCATCGTCCATGTGCCCGAGGGACGCGAGGTCTTTCCACTTTTGACCGTCGACGAGAATTTGAATCTTGGGGCTTATATCCTTTCGGACAAGGGTCAGATCGATCATGACCGCGATCTGGTGTTTTCCTACTTTCCTGTGTTGAAAGACCGCCGCAATCAAGAGGCTGGCACTCTGTCCGGCGGGCAACAGCAGATGCTGGCGATTGGGCGCGGCCTGATGGCTAACCCGCGTATCATGCTGTTGGATGAGCCTTCGCTGGGCCTATCGCCGCTGCTGGTGCAAGAGATTTTTGGCATTCTCAAACGCCTGAATGACGAACAGAGCATGACAATGATGCTGGTCGAGCAGAACGCCAATGCGGCACTGGAACTCGCCCATCATGGCTATGTAATGGAGATCGGACGGATCGTTATGGATGGTGCGGCTGAAACCTTGCTGCAATCCGAGGACATTCAGAATTTCTATCTGGGCGTTCAGGAAGAAGGCGCGCGAGAAAACCGCCGCTGGAAACGCAAGAAGACATGGAGGTGAGCTGGATGGACGCAAGCCCCCTGCCCCCTCAGACCAGAATCAACGGTGTGCAGTTCAACGCTACGCCAGGTCAGAGACCCCTGCGAGTCGATGGCTGTGTCACGATATGCGAGCTATTCCAGAAACGCTGTGCCGAACTGGGACAGCGTACGGCGCATCGCGAGAAGGACTTCGGCATCTGGAAATCCTACTCATGGGCCGACTACTGGCAACACGCCAAATGGATCGGGCTGGCCCTGCGCAAGCTGGGTCTGCAACGTGGCGAGGTTGTCTCGATCCTGTCCGAAGACCGCAAGGAATGGGCGTGGTTCGACATGGGCATCCAGTGTGTCGGAGGGATTGCTTCGGGCGTCTACACCACAGATTCGGCCAGCCAGTTAAAATACCTGATCAATGACAGTGGCAGCCGGTTTCTGATCGTTGAAGATGAAGAGCAGTTGGACAAGTTCCTCGAAGTCGAGGCGGATCTGTCCGATCTGCTCAAGGTCATTATCCTTGAGGATGAAGGCCTGCACGACCTGGATCATCCGCGTTGCATGATGATCGAGGACTTGTATGCTCTGGGGCAACAGGCTGAGGTCGATGAACCCGGCGCATTCGAAGCAGAAATCGCTGAAACCACGTCACAAGACACCGCCCTGCTCATATATACGTCAGGTACCACCGGTAATCCCAAAGGCGCCATGCTAAGCCATGAGAACATCATGGCCGCGATAGAGGCAGGGGCGCATTCCCTGCCCTCCCAATCAACCGACGAACAGCTATGCTTTCTGCCGCTCTGTCATATCCTCGAACGCGACGTGTCGATCTACTACCCGCTTGCGATGAAGACTACTGTGAATTTCGCTGAAAGCCCCGAGACAGTGTTCTCCAACCTGCAAGAGGTCTCTCCCGCCACCTTCACTGCCGTCCCGCGCGTGTGGGAGAAGATCTACTCGCAGGTCATGTTCATGGCGAAAGAAGCAACGCCCACAGGGCGCTTCGCCTTTGCACAGGCGCTCAAGTCTGGAATGGCGCGGGCCGAATTTATCCTTGCAGGCAAACCTGTTCCAGCACCGATCGCTATGCAGTTCTGGCTTTGGGATCGGCTTGTTCTGCGTAACCTGCGCCGGATGCTGGGCTTAGATCGTCTCCGCCGAGGCGGCTCTGGTGCAGCGCCGATCTCTCCCGATTTGCTCAGGTGGTATTGGGCAATTGGCGTGCCCATTGTCGAGGGCTTCGGTATGACTGAAACCGCCGGCATAGCAGCGCTGAACACGCTTGAGGCCAACAAGATCGGCACCATTGGGAAACCCGTTCCTGGCAACGACCTGCGCATCTCGGAAGACGGAGAAATTCAGGTCAAAGGCCTCAACGTCTTTCAGGGCTACTGGCGCAACAATGCCAAAACAGCCGAAAGCTTCACCTGCGACGGCTGGCTGCGCACCGGGGATATGGGGCATATCGACGAGGAAGGTTTTGTCACCATCACAGGGCGCCTCAAGGACATCATCATCACTGCGGGCGGTAAGAACATCACGCCCGCAGAGATCGAGAGCGGGTTGAAGTTCAGCCAGTATATCTCGGACGCGGTGATCATCGGGGATCGGCGCAAGTATCTGACGGCGCTAATCATGATCGATCAGGAAAACGTTGAGAAATTCGCACAAGAGCGCAAGATCCCCTTTTCGAACTTTTCTTCTCTTTGTGCTGCGTCCGAAGTGACGGAGTTGATCGGCAATGAAATCGCAGCGGTCAATAAGGACTTTGCGCGGGTCGAACAGATCAAGGATTTCCGGCTGATCGACGTGTTGCTCACTGCCGAAGATGAGGAGCTGACGGCGACGATGAAACTCAAGCGTGGTCTGGTGGAAAAGAAACACGCACATCTCATTGAAGATATGTACAATTAGTTAAGGGGCGACCCAACAGGGAGGAGAAGTATGAAACACTTATTTAAGGGCCTTGCCGCGGCGACGGCATTGACTGCATCCGCCACGATCAGCTGGGCGCAAACACAAGGCGTGACAGATGACGAGATCGTCATTGGCTCAGTCAACGACCTCAGCGGCATCTTCGCTGCCGTGGGCGTTCCGGCCACCAAAGGCGCAAATGTGGTCTTTGATCGCGTCAACGCCGAGGGTGGCGTGCATGGCCGCAAGATCCGCTTTGTGGTCGAGGATAACGGCTATCAGATGCCACGCGCGATGCAGGGCTATAACAAGCTGCTGAACCGCGACAAGGTTTTCGCGATGTTGCAGTCGCTGGGTACGCCGATGAATGTTGCTGGGTTCAAGCTGCTGGATCCGAAAGGTATTCCCAACGTCGCCCCTCTGACCGCCGCGCGGCAAATGCTGCAAGAGCCGATGAAGAACAAGTTCACCTCATTCTCGACCTATTACGATCAAGCTCGGATTGGGGTGAAGTATCTGAACGGTGAATTTGGATCGCAAACCGTTTGCACCATGTACCTGCCTACTGATTTCGGTGAGGAAATTCTGGAAGGCAGCAAAGCGGGAGCCGAAGAGGCTGGCATCACTTTCGGCGCTGAGACCACCCATAAACCGGACGAGACGGATTTCGTGGGGTCCTTGAGCAAGCTTAAAGAAGAAGGTTGTGACATCGTCACGATGGCGCTCGGCGTGCGTCAGGCAATCACTGTTGTTGGAACGGCCAAGAAAATGGGCCTGACCGACATGAAGTTCCTCGGCACCTCTGCCAGCTTCCTAACCGTGGTGGCGCAGGTGCCCGGTGGTGTGACCGACGGTTTCTATGCGGCGGCCTCGTGGCTGGATCTCTGGGCGCGCGCCGAAGAGCCCGCCCCGGCAGCATTTATTTCTGAATACAAAGAGGCTACGGGCGAAGACCCGGTCGGATTTTCAATGCTGGGCTATTCAGCGGCCGAGATGATGGTCAAAGCGCTTGAAGCTGCAGGTCCTGATCTGACGCATGATAGCTTCATCGCCGCGATGGAATCTCTGGATTACATGGATGAGTTGGTCGGCAACCAGATCACCTATGGGCCCAATGACCATCAGGGTGCTGACTCTGTATTTGTCAGCGTCGTCGAAAATGGTGCGTGGAAACTGGTTTACGAAGAATAAACCGACCAAGGAAAAAGGGCTCGCAGTTGCGAGCCCTCTCCAATTTAGAATTCAGCCCGTCGGCGAATTAAAAATCAAGAACACTAAAACTGCCATCGCAGCGGCCATTGTGCCCCTTGTATATGTAGCGTTGCGCTCGGTTTTTTCGACAAGCCAGGTTAGAAGTTCAACAACTTGCTGTTGATCAGTCAATTCGCGCCGATAAAAATCGTCGCGTAATTGTTGTATGTACTCTAAATTCTCTCGCTGCGCCTTTACGCTAACGCGTGCGTAAAACAAGAGCGTAACAATAGCAGCTAAGACCGCAAAATACTCGTTCAATGTGCTCCAAATGCTCTCCAGCATCAAAATTTGCTCCCTCATCCTCACCAACAACCTCAGATTCTCCGGGCTCTTTCAGATAAGAAACGCATTTTGAGAAAGGATCAGTTGACGAATTGCCGCATTAAATTGGATAAAAAAATAAGAAATTTCTTGCGTTTAGTAGATTCAGGTTAATCTCACGATAAAAAAACAAGCACAAACTTTCGTAAGTGCTTGTTTTAGAGTTTCTATAGTTTTTTCGGCGATTAACGCTTCGAGAACTGGAACGAACGACGCGCTTTACGCTTACCGTATTTCTTACGTTCCACAACGCGGCTGTCGCGGGTCAGGAAGCCAGCGGCTTTCAGAGCGCCACGCAGGTTGGGATCGTACAGTTGCAGCGCTTTCGAGATGCCGTGCTTGACCGCACCGGCCTGACCGGTCAGGCCACCGCCTTTGACGGTTGCAACAACGTCGAACTCACCTTCCACACCAGCAACCTGGAACGGCTGGCGCAGGATCAGCTGCAGAACGGGACGAGCGAAGTACTTGTCCTGATCCTTGCCGTTTACGGTGACTTTGCCGGAACCCGGTTTGATCCAAACGCGGGCGACAGCGTCTTTACGCTTGCCGGTGGCGTAGGAACGACCCAGCTCGTCACGTACGGGTTCACGTACGATAACTTCTTCGGCCACGGTTTCAACGCCTGCGACGGCGCTCAGCTCTTCGAGAGTATTGATCTGATCAGCCATCGGTCATTAGCTCCGGGTGTTTTTCTTGTTCATGGACTTAACGTCCAGAACTTCGGGCGCTTGCGCCTCATGAGGATGCTCGGCACCTGCGTAAACGCGCAGGTTGGTCATCTGCTGACGCGCCAGACGGTTGCCCGGCAGCATGCGCTTGACCGCTTGGGTCACGACGCGCTCGGGGTGCGCACCCTCAAGGATCTGCTGCTTGGTGCGCGATTTGATGCCGCCCGGGTGGCCAGTGTGCCAGTAGAAGTTCTCTTCGCGCTTCTTGCCGGTCATCTGGATTTTGTCAGCGTTGATCACGATGACATTGTCGCCCATGTCCATGTTGGGTGTGAACGACGCTTTGTGCTTGCCACGCAGGCGCATGGCGACGATCGAGGCAAGACGGCCCAGAACAACGCCCTCGGCGTCGATCAGGATCCATTTCTTGTCGATGTCTGCAGGTGTTGCAGAAAAGGTTTTCATGGCAGGATAGTCCTGTTTGATGTGAAAGACCGCCCCTTGGCGGAGCGGCCCGAATTCGATGGAGGGGGTTTAGACCTACTAGTTATGCAGGTCAATACAGGCAAAGTATAATATATCTATCAATAACAATAACTTATAAAATAGGTATTATTTTACCCCAAAATTTCTTCGGCATATCCAGTTTTGCGTAGCTTAGTTAAGCTAGACTCAACCAAGATCATCCAATGTCGGAGGTGGCTATGCAAGAATTGGAACAGGTTATCGCTGCCTATGGTGCGGCATGGCAGTCGACCGATCCCGAAAGGCGACGGAGCCTTCTTGAGCAGTGTTTTGCACAAACTGGTCGTTACGTCGATCCAACTGCAGAAGTTTCCGGCAGAGATCAACTCAATGCCCATATCGGAGCAGTTCTGAGTGATACAAAGGGCCGTGTTGAGCTGACCAGTGAGCCCACTTCACACCATGATGTGGTTCACTTTACCTGGCATATGGTTGCGACCGATGGTTCCATAATGGTTGCCGGGCATGATTTCATTCGTCTCGATGCCGATGGTAAGATTTCTCATTTGTCGGGCTTTTTCGGTGACCCTGCCCCAGTGCAATAGCGGCTAGACGCTTATTTGTTCGGGTGGGTTATCGAGCAGCGCGCGCAGACGCAGCATGGCATCTTCGAACTTCTCGAGCGAGACATGCCCATTCACCGCTATACGAACGGCATTTGGCGCGCGACCATCCCGCAGCGCGAATTCATCGGCCGATCGCAGCTGAATACCTTCCCGCTCGGCCGCCCGGCTGAACGCAGCAGACCGCCAACCGGAAGGCAAATGAAGCCAGACGAAGGGAATCTCAGAATCCCAGTTTAGATCGAAGCCACCCAGGGCGTTTACCGCCACACGTACATATTCGCCCATCTTGGAGCGAACGTTTTTTGCAAGTTGCCTCGCCTCTGGATGTCCCAACAGTAACCGCGTCAACTCAGCCAAAGGCTGGGCGAGCCCGAAATACCCGTATTCTGCAGAACGCCGCAGATCGACGCTCTGCTCTTTCGGTGCGATGGCGAAACCTACCCGTAATGCTGGTGTTAGAGTTTTCGAAATTGACGAAACATGCCAGCCCCGTTCGGGTGCCAAAGCACGATAGCTGGGCGCGCGGGCCTCGCCCATGCGATAGCAATCGTCTTCAATGATCTGTAATTCATGCTTTCGCGCAATCTCGACAACTTCTTTGCGCCGTTCCAACGGTGAATGCCCGCCCGTTGGGTTCTGCACTTCGGGTGAGACGCAGATCGCCTGCGCCTTCGTCTGCCTGAGGATGTGGTCCAGCGCATCGGGGCTTATGCCCCATTTGTCCATTTTTACCCCGACAACCTCGGCGCGCATCAACTCACCTGCCCGTCTGAACCCGGCATAAGACAAGTCCTCAACCAACACGATGGGTTTCGGATCTTTCAGAACGGTCTGGAACACAACGCAAATGCCACTTTGCCCACCATGTGTCAGTACAATGTCATCTGCATTCAATGAGCCCAGAGGAAGATCTGACAACCAGTCGGCCACAACCTGGCGCACGGGTAGGTAGGCATCTCGGGTCGGATAGTTCATAAACATCCGCGGATCGCCTTTTGCAACCTTTTCAAGGCATTCGCGGATTAATGTCACCTGCCCCACATCTGGCAAGCGTGGGCTGAACAGACTGACGTTGGATTCATATTTGTCGTCCCTCAGATGTAACTGCCGCGACCAGACATCGTCCAGAATGGGCGATCTCGGCGGGGCTACAAATGTACCACGCCCGACCTCGGCTTGTAGCAAACCTTCATCGGTCAGGATCGTATAGGCGCGCGCGACAGTGCCTGGTGTAATCTTTAATCGATACGCCAGTTCCCGCACCGGAGGTAGTTTCTTTCCAACCTCCAGTGTTTTGTTTTCTATCGCTTTTCGGATCGTGTCAGCGACCAGAGTATATTTTGGACCTTTGGATTTCGGTAACGCCTCTGGCCAAATTGTATCCATTACAATTCTTCCTTTGATTTCGACACAATGCTGAATGTATCAAAGCAGTGTACCGAACATTTTTACTTTGTGTCAATACAATTAGAAAGGATACCCAAGATGACACGCGCAATGCACAACCCCGCCCTCTTGCTGCTGAACGACAGCCCCCGGCTGCCGCTGATCGCCGCGCTGGCCGTGCGGTTTGCGGCGTCGGTCACACAATGGGAACAACGCCGCCGCAGCCGGGTAAACTTAGGTAAGCTGGATGACAGGCTGCTCCGCGATGTCGGGCTGACCCGCCATCGGGCAGATGCAGAAGTCAGCCGCTATTTCTGGATGAAATAGACTATCCCCAGTCCCATCTAAGGGACCTCTTCCTGGCCGGGGTTTATCCCCGGCCTTTTTTACCCAAAGGCAGCAGCGGCTGAGCCTTCTGGAGGAAGCGAATAGGTCATGCTGGCCCGCGCGACGGGCTTGTCAGAGCCTTCCGAGTAAATCAGCACATCCCCAACAGCCAGCGTTCTACCTAATTTCAACAACTTACACTCAGCAATCAGGTCCGCCCCGCCTTCCGGCTTGCGCAAGAAATCCAGAGAACTGTTGGTCGTGACAGCCAGAGATTGCCGACCTTTCCGTGCCAAAACCATTGCATATACACTGACATCGGCCAGCCCGAACATGGAAGGACCAGATACTGTGCCTCCGGGGCGCAGGTGACGGTCTTCGACCCTCAGGCGCATGGTGATGTTTGCTTCTCTCAGATCCTCGACGACAAAGTCGCTATGAACCTGTGGGAACACCTGCGCCAGGTATTCCGTCAATTCTTGTTTATTCAGTGCTAATGACATGCTTCCCCTCGTCGCTCTGCCCGCCTAGAGTTGGCCTGAACGCCAGCGGGAGGGCAAGATGGCAATTCTGGAACGTAACGATACAGGTGCGATCGCACGGCTTCGAATGAACGCGCCTGAGCGGTTGAACGCCCTCAGCGATGAAATGCTGGCGGCCCTGCAGGCAGAGTTCGATGCGCTGCGCGAAGACAAGTCGATTCGTGTTGTTGTTCTTTCCGGTGCGGGGAAAGCGTTTTGCGCGGGGCACGATCTGAAACAGATGACCCAAGGGCGGCAGGCACCCGATGGTGGGCTTTCCTATTTTCAGGATCTGTTCGACCGATGTGCCAAGATGATGATGTCCATTCAGTCCCTGCCCCAACCCGTGATCGCCCAAGCGCACGGGATCGCCACTGCCGCAGGGTGTCAGCTTGTAGCAACCTGTGACCTGGCAATCGCGGCCGAGGGCACACGGTTCGGCGTAAATGGTGTCAATATCGGCTTGTTCTGCTCCACTCCGATGGTGGCTCTCAGCCGGAATATACCGCGGAAACAGGCGTTTGAAATGCTCACGACCGGTGATTTTATCACCGCCGAACGCGCGGCTGAGCTGGGTCTGATCAATCGAGCGGTTCCCGAGAACTTGTTGGAAGATGAAACCAATGCGTTGGCCGAGAAGTTGGCAGGCAAGCTCAGCAGTGCCGTGAAAATCGGTAAAACCGCTTTTTATCAACAGATTACAATGCGGACTGATCAGGCATACGATTATACCGCCGAGGTAATGGCACAGAATATGATGGACCGGAATACTGAGGAAGGGATTAGTGCCTTTATCGAAAAGCGCCCGCCTGATTGGCACCAGTAACGCAATTATTTAATACATTTTTGCCGACTGTTCGCATTTTTTCACTTTTCAAAAGGGCGACACTGTGGCAAAGCTGGGTCAAGGCCAAGGCCTGACCATACTTTTGGGTCGCCGTGGGCGGAAGGTCCCTCCAAGCTGGTTTCTCTCACCGGCGTTGACATTCCCGCAGCGGCGACCCCAAGAATCCCCCTCAGAACTAAAGCGATTACTGCGCATTGCGCATGGCGCTGCTCTGCCCTATTTGGCAGCACATGACAGAGACATTGCATATCGTGGGCGGCGGCATGGCCGGGTCCGAGGCCGCCTGGCAGGCAGCGGAAATGGGCGTGGATGTTGTGATCCACGAAATGCGTCCTGATGTGGGCACGTTTGCACACCAGACCGGCAATCTGGCCGAGATGGTGTGTTCGAACTCATTCCGATCGGATGATGATGAACAGAACGCAGTCGGCTTGCTGCATTGGGAAATGCGCGCGGCAAACGGGTTGATCATGACGACCGCAGATAGCCATCGCCTGCCTGCGGGTGGCGCGCTTGCGGTTGACCGTGATCCTTTTGCCGAAGCCGTAACTGCCAAGCTGAAGGCCCATCCACGGGTCTCGGTCTCAGCGGAAGAAGTAACCAGTCTACCCCAAGACGGAAAGTGGATCTTTGCAACCGGGCCGTTGACCTCGCCCGCATTGGGGGAAGCCATTCGCGCAGAGACTGGTACCGAGGCGCTGGCCTTTTTCGACGCGATCGCCCCCATCGTCTATGCAGACAGCATTGATATGAGCAAAGCCTGGATGCAGTCACGCTACGACAAGGGCGAGACTGAGGAAGAGCGCACCGCCTACCTCAACTGTCCGATGAATCGTGATCAGCACGAAGCCTTCATTGATGCGCTGCTGGCTGCAGATAAGACCGAATTCCACGAGGGAGAGACCGCTGGTTATTTCGACGGCTGTCTGCCGATCGAGGTTATGGCCGAGCGCGGTCGTGAAACTTTACGCCATGGCCCGATGAAACCTGTTGGCCTGACAAATCCGCATCAACCGGAAGTAAAACCTTATGCCGTCGTCCAATTGCGACGCGACAATGCCTTGGGCACGTTGTTCAATATCGTCGGTTTTCAAACCAAGATGAAATACGGAGCGCAGACCGAGGTATTTCGTATGATACCGGGTCTGGAAAATGCCAGCTTTGCGCGATTGGGTGGCATTCACCGCAATACTTTCATCAACTCTCCGACTTTGCTGGACGCGCAGATGCGGCTCAAGTCTAGGCCAAATATTCGTTTTGCGGGGCAAATCACGGGGGTGGAAGGCTATGTGGAAAGCGCAGCGATGGGCCTTTTGGCAGGCCGTTTGGCCGCTGCCGAAATACTAGGCCGATCCCTTCCCGACGTACCGCAAGACAGTGCGACGGGCGCATTGATCCACCACATCACGGGCGGCGCCGAAGCCAAGACCTTCCAGCCGATGAACGTGAATTTCGGTCTGTTTCGCCCGGTCGACGGCCTGAAGGGGGGCGCCGAGGCCGTAAGGACCGCTACAAGGCCTATACCGATCGCGCAAAAGAAGTCTGGAGCGATTGGGTAAAGCAGTGTTGACTGGACGTCGCCCCCAGCCTGCGCCTAACATGTAAGGTATGAGCGATAAGTTTCTGAAAGACACATACAATCTGAATTCTGCCCAGGAAACGCACGATCACTACCAAAAATGGGCGGCCTCATACGATGATGAAGTCGGTGAGCACGGATATGTCACCCCGGACCGTGTTGCGGCAGCATTGAAATCCTTTGTCTCAGATGCTGATGTGCCGGTGCTGGACTACGGATGCGGTACCGGGTTGTCGGGTTTAGCACTTCGCAAGGCGGGTTTTCGTGTCATCGATGGGATGGATCCAACACCAAAGATGCTGGAAGGTGCCGCTGCCAAGGGGGTTTATCGCAACTTGATAAACTTCGAAGTTACTGATCCCAACCCCATTGAGGCCGAGGCTTACTCAGCCATAACATGCATTGGCGTCATCGGCGTTGGTGCCGCGCCGCCTGAAACCTTTGATCTACTTATGAACGCGCTGCCACGCGGCGGATATCTGGCGTTTTCCTTCAACGATCACACTTTGGCTGACCGCACTTACACCGGGCGGCTGAACGACTGGCTGGACATGGGTCACGCAAGGCTGTTATTCCGCGAATACGGTCCGCATCTACCAGGTGTGGACATGAAATCTGACGTATATGTTGTTGAAAAAAGTGATATTCACAACGCGTTTTGCGCCATCGCCAACAGGTCCGCTGCATTTGGGGCATGCCTATTCCGCGCTTCTTGCGTTTGATCAGGCACGGGCTGCGGGTGGATCATTTCTTTTACGGATCGAAGATATTGATCAATCGCGATCCAGGTCCCGTTGGGAAACCCAGATCTACGACGACCTGCACTGGCTTGGACTGCACTGGCCGCACCCGGTGATGCGCCAGTCGGACAGGCTGCCGCGATACAGAGAGGCATTGGAGATTCTCAAAAACACGGGCCTGGTCTACCCTTGCAACTGCAATCGTGCCGATATCGAATCTGCGGCCGGTGCTCCGCAGGAAGGTGTACCCCAGTTCGGACCTGACGGGCGCATCTATCCAGGCACGTGCCGCGACCGCCCTTTGTCGGATGCTTCAGCTGGGGATGTTCTGCGCCTGAACATGCACAAGGCAATCAAGGCATCCGAACTTCGTGGATTTTGTGAAACTGGTGCGAAGTATTTGGGAACGCATGAGCTTGATGCGCACAACCTCATGATCGCGGTTGGCGACATCATTCTCGTTCGGCGCAATATGGGCAGTTCGTATCACCTGTCCGTTGTGGTTGATGACGCGGACCAGAACATCTCCCATGTGGTCCGGGGCGAGGATTTGTTCGATGCCACGCAGATACATGTCCTTTTACAAGGGCTGCTTGGGTTACCGACACCTGTTTATCATCATCACCGTCTGATCCGGGACAACAACGGCAAACGCCTCGCAAAACGTGACGACGCACGCGCCATCTCGCTTTATCGCGAACAAGGAGCATCTCCTGCTGAAATCAGAGAGATGGTGGGCATTTGACTTAACCACCATCAGAGGCCCCACTATTCCATCGGCTTCATGAGTTCGACTTCGGTCCCATCGCGGACGGCCGTGTAGAAACAACTTCGCCGGTTGGTGTGACAGGCTGGCCCCGTTTGGTTCACCACAACCAGCAGGCAATCCCTGTCGCAATCGACGCGAAAATCCACCAGGGCCTGCAAGTGGCCTGAGCTTTCGCCCTTGATCCAGAACGCCTGTCGTGACCGCGACCAATACGTAACCCGTCCGGTTTCCAACGTGTGCTCGATGGATTGGGCATTCATCCAGGCCATCATCAGAACCTCGCCCGTCGCTTCGTCCTGTGCGATCGCGGGGATCAAACCCGCCTCGTTGAATTTCAGTGTCGACGGATCGAACAAGACTGCGTCAGCCATCGCAAAAACCTTTTGCATCCCAGAATCCCGCCATTATGTATGGGGAATGGACAACGAGGGAAAGCCATGAGCGGCGAAACCGATCTGATCAAGCTCTATTCCGGACGCATCTTGGCGCTAGCTGCGGATATTCCCCATCTGGATCGCTTGGATAATCCCGATGCGACGGTAAAGAAACGAGCCCCTTTGTGTGGATCGACCGTGACTGTAGACGTCAAGCTCGAAGATGGGCGGATCGTGGACTTTGGGCAAGACGTCAAGGCCTGTGCGTTGGGTCAAGCCTCGGCTTCGGTCGTAGGCAGCGCCGTGATCGGGGCGACGCGGTCGCAGGTCGAAACCGCACGTGATCAGCTTTCCGCAATGCTGAAGAAAGACGGCCCTGCCCCCGAGGCGCCCTTTGACGGGCTCGAAGTTCTGATGCCCGCGCGGGACTACAAGAATCGCCACGCGTCAATCCTGCTGGCGCTTGACGCGACCGCCGAGGCGATGGAGCAGGCCGAACAAGCCAACTGCGCCTGATTGGCTTTTCCATACAAAGCCGTATAGGGTGCCCCCAATGATTGGGGGGGCTAACGTGAACAATTTGCTGGAACATTTTGTGACGCTCTGGGTCGTGATCGACCCGATCGGCACCATCCCCGTCTTTATCGCTGTCACTGCTGGGATCGCGACGGGTGCGCGTCGTAAAACTGCTTTACTGGCCGCGTTGGTCAGCGCAGGCATTCTGCTGTTCTTTCTGATCTTCGGGCAACTTGTGATCGAGGCTTTGGATATCGGCCTTAACTCGTTTCAGGTTGCAGGCGGAATTATTCTGTTTCTCTTCGCTCTGACCATGATCTTTGGCGAAAGCAAACAGGTGATCGAGCAGCGCCAGGCCGAAGAAGACCTGGACGACAAAATGCACAAGACCAATCCGGCCATTTTCCCTTTGGCCGTCCCTTCGCTTGCGTCACCGGGCGCGATGCTGGCGATAGTGGTTCTAACGGACAACAACCGATACAGCGTTGCCGATCAGAGCATCACTGCACTGGTTATGCTGGTCGTTATTGCCATAGCGTTTGTGCTGATGCTGCTGGCCGAGCCGATCATCCGGTTGATCGGGCATTCCGGCGCAGCGATCATCAGCCGCGTGATGGGGATGATCCTTGCATCTGTCGCCGTAAATTCAGTTCTATCCGCCACGATCGAAATCATCAAAACCGGACAGCTGTAAAAAGAACCGCCGCACCTTCCGGGCGGAAAGGGCGGCGGCAAGTCATGCGTTTCTCATGTAGGGTCCGGATCACCGCACGGGGCCGAGGCAGGCCCCTTCAAGGGAAATGGGACAGGCAGGTCACCCTTGACTATGACGGGGAGACAAGCGCGGTGTGATCGGCACGAGATCGCAGGCAGAAAGGCTTAGAACCCGGTTGGCAGGTGAAGGGCAACCACCAGCATCACAACCAGTGAAACCGCGCCCGCTGCATCCTGCAAAATCGTGGATTGTGAACGGGTAAAGGCAGTTTTGATCTGGCTCAGCATGGTCTCACCTCCGGTCAGGTTTAATCCTTTGTTGACCTTTTGTTCTCATATTTTAACGAGTCGGTAAAGAACTTTTTGAGAACATTTGTGAACTTAGTGGGATTTTCGGTCTAACCCACTGATATCAAACGGATCGCCTGATCCTGCTTCATAAGCCACAGAAGAACACGCGCAGCCTGCCCCCGATCCGAGGTCAATTTGGGGTCTGCGGACAGCAAAGCGCGCGCATCTGATTGCGCCACCGCCATCAGCCCAGCTTGCCTTTCAAGATCAGCTATCCGGAACTTTGGCAGGCCAGATTGTGCGGTTCCGATCAAGTCACCCGCACCGCGCATCTGCAGATCGGTCTCGGCGATGCGGAAGCCGTCTTCAGTTTCTCGGAGTACCTCCAGCCGTTTGCGACCACCCTCGCTAAGCGGTGGCTGATAAATCAACAAACAGGTTGAGGCATCTTCACCACGTCCAACTCGGCCCCTAAGCTGATGCAACTGCGCCAGACCAAAAATCTCTGCCCGCTCAATCACCATGATCGTGGCGTTGGGCACGTTCACCCCAACCTCGATCACCGTAGTAGCGACAAGGACTTTGGTCTTACCACTCTGAAACGCCGCCATTGCCGCGTCTTTATCGGCGGTCGGCATTTGGCCGTGTACCAGGCCCACCACGTCGTCCCCCAAGATCGCGCGCAACCGTTTGAAACGCTCCTCAGCCGCAGTCAGGTCCGAGACCTCGGATTCATCGACTAATGGGCACACCCAATAGCATTGTTTGCCTGCATCAATCGCACCGCGCAGATGGGCCACAACTTCGTCCATGCGTTGCGTGCTGACGACTGCGGTCTTGATCGGTTTACGACCCGGCGGCTTTTCATCCAGCACCGAGACGTCCATATCGCCGTACTGCGCAAGCGCCAAACTGCGCGGGATGGGCGTAGCGGTCATCACCAGCACATCAGCGCGTTGGCCCTTTTCGGACAGCTCCATGCGTTGGCGGACGCCAAAACGGTGCTGCTCATCAACGATGGCCAGCCTTAGGGCTTTGAATTCAACATCGTCCTGAAACACCGCGTGGGTACCGACCAATATCTGAATATCTCCCTGCTTCAGCGCGGCCAGCTTCGCTCGACGCTCAGCCCCCTTGTCGCGCCCGGTCAGGATTTCCAGTACAACTCCGGCTTCTTCTGCCAATGGACGCAGCCCTTCAAGATGCTGCCGGGCAAGGATTTCGGTAGGGGCCATCATTACCCCCTGCCCGCCAGCTTCAACGGCTATGAGCAGCGAAACAAATGCTACTAGAGTTTTTCCTGCCCCCACATCGCCCTGAAGCAACCGGTTCATCCGCGTCTCAGCGGCCATATCTGCCGAGATTTCCTCGATCGCGCGTGTCTGCGCTCCGGTTGGTCGATATGGAAGGCTTGCAAGCACCTTGGATTGCAAAGCACCGGTGCCGAGACTGACGATCCCCCGCGCTTTACGCTCACGCTGTCGTGCCAGGGCCAGCGTCAGTTGATGTGCGAGCAGCTCATCGTAAGCCAGACGTTCCCGCGCAGGCGCAAAAGGTGCTACGTCGTCCGCCCCTTGTGGGTAATGCGCCGCGTGAATAGCAGTTGTCCAATCTGGCCAATTCTGTTGTGCCACCTGAGCGGGGTCGGCCCATTCGGCCAATGCAGGTACTCGCGCCAACGCACTTTGAGCAGCTTTATAGGCAGTTTTTTGCGTCACACCCTGCGTCAGATGATAAACCGGTTCAAACTCGGGCAATTCGCCTGCGTTTTCAGGCGCGACCATATGATCGGGGTGTACCATCTGAGCCATGCCATCGAACAGCTCAAGCTTTCCCGATACCACCCGGCGTGCGCCCTCCGGCAACAGCTTCTTCAGATAGTCCCCTCGGGCATGAAAAAACACCAGTTGGAAATCCGCCTGACTGTCTTCAACATGAATGCGATATGCGCCCCCTTTGTTCCGCGGTGCTCGATGCGCGCCGATCGTCACCTCAACAGTCAGAGTCGTCGGAAGGTCGGCGCCCTGAATCGTATCGCGTCGCCGCCGGTCAATCACCGCATAGGGTAGCGAAAACAATACATCGCGCGGTGAATCGATCCCTAATTGGCCCAGAAGCTGCGCGGTCTTCGGCCCCACACCATCTAGTGTTTCAAGACCCGCAAACAGCGGAAAGAGCTGTTCAGGCCTACCGCTCATAGATCGCCAATCAGTTGAAGCCAGCTATCTTCATCCAAGGTTTCGATGCCCAGATCAGCCGCTTTTTTCGCCTTGGACCCTGCGCCCGGACCCGCGACCAGCAAATCGGTTTTCTGGCTGACTGAGCCGGACACTTTGGCTCCCAACGCTTCGGCGCGGGCCTTGGCCTCGGCGCGTGTCATCTTTTCAAGCGTTCCCGTAAACACGACGGTTTTTCCTGCGACCGGACTGTCCGACGCAGGAGCCTCTGGTGGAACAACCGTCAGATGTTTACGCAGATCATCAAATGCTTGGCGTTCCTCCGAATTGGCAAACGCATCAGATAGTGACAACCCGAGCGTGGCGCCGATTCCGTCGATACCAATCAGATCAGCCCAGGCGCTGGCGGCATCCGTCGAAACATCCATTCGCGCGAAAGCCGCATCCCGAACTTCTTTAATTTTCGCGCGTCTCGCTTCTGCAGTAGCCGCGATTCTCTCGGCGTCTTCCGCTTCATCGGCTGCACGCTGCGCAAGCGCGGCAGGCCGGGCCGTATCAATGGAGGCCGCCATTACATCCCATTCCCGATAAAACAACGCCAAATCTCGTGCACCAACTTCGCCCACATGACGAATCCCCAGAGCGAACAACAGACGGGCAAACGGTATGGTTCGCTTGTCATCGATCGCTGCAAACAGGTTGCTTGCCGATGTCTCGCCCCAGCCGTCGCGGTTTTTCAACCGGGCCAGGTTTTCGGTGTCGCGATCTTTCAATGTAAATATATCAGCGGGTGTGTTTATTGGCAGAAGAGGATCGCCATAAAACATCTCGATTTGTTTTGCGCCAAGCCCTTCGATATCGAACGCCTTGCGCGATACGAAATGTTTGAGTTTTTCAACCGCCTGAGCGGGACATATCAGCCCCCCTGTGCAGCGGCGGACCGCATCCCCCTCTTCCCGGATCGCGTCGCTGTCACATTCCGGGCATTTCGTCGGGAAAGCGAAGGGCCGCGCATCATCGGGTCGTTTCGACAGATCAACATCCGAGATTTTCGGGATCACATCCCCGGCCCGATAGACCTGAACCCAATCTCCAACGCGAATATCCTTGCCCTCACGAATGACTCCGCCTTTGGCGTCCCGCCCTGCAACATAATCTTCATTGTGTAGGGTCGCGTTCGAAACAACTACCCCGCCAACGGTTACCGGATGCAGCCTCGCTACCGGGCTAAGCGCGCCGGTACGGCCCACCTGAATGTCGATGGCTTCAAGCCGCGTCCAAGCCAGTTCGGCAGGAAACTTGTGCGCAATCGCCCAGCGGGGCGTGGTAGATCGGAAACCCAGCCGGGCCTGCAGACTCAGATCATCGACCTTGTATACGACCCCATCAATGTCATAGCCCAAGGTCGCGCGCTGAGCTTCAATCTGACGGTAATGTTCCAACATCTCATTAGTCGTTGAGCAACGCCTTGTCAGCGCATTGACCTGGAACCCCAAGGTTTTGAGGCGATCAATTGCGTCCATCTGAGTCTCAGCTAGCGGTGCAGACAATTCACCCCAGGCGTAGGCAAAGAATTTCAGCGGGCGAGATCGTGTTATTTCGGAATCCAGTTGACGGAGCGAACCAGCCGCAGCGTTGCGCGGATTTGCAAAGGTCTTTCCACCTGTTTCGACCTGACGTGCGTTTAAAGCCTCGAAATCATGGTGAGACATGTAGACCTCGCCGCGAACCTCAAGAACGTCTGGTGCACCCTCAATTCGGTGTGGAATATCGGAAAGCGTACGCGCATTTGCGGTAACCTTTTCACCGGTCTCACCATCACCACGTGTTGCAGCCTGCATCAGTTCACCCTGCTCATACCGCAGGGATAATGACAGGCCGTCGATTTTGGGCTCAGCTGTATAGGCGAGCGGTGCCTCATCTCCCAGTCCCAGATATTTGCGGATCGAGCGGTCAAAATCGGCAACATCCGTGTCATCAAACGCATTGCCCAGTGACATCATACGCACGGCGTGGGTCACTTTTGCAAACCCATCTGAAACGCGTGCGCCCACTTGTTCAGTAGGGCTGTCGGAGCGTTTCAGTTCGGGGAATCGCGCCTCGATCTTGGCATTGCGACGCTTGAGAGCATCATAGTCGGCATCCGAAATTTCTGGAGCATCTTCAGTGTGATAAAGCTGGTTTGCCCGCAGCAATTCCTTGGCGAGCCGGGCCAATTCTTCCCGTGCTTCATCTTCTGTCAGATCTGCGATTGCTGTGGTATCGCTCATGGCCCCGCCCTGTCACATCGTCTTGAAAACCAGTGATAGGACGAGGCCATGGTCAGGTCCAGTGTTGTGCTGACACGCGAGTGGATTTACCGCCCCGGACCATCGACGGTAGCAATCAGATCAGATTAGGCGCCCACGGCCATGCGGGTTTCACCCATGTTGTTGGCTTGCGGATCACGCAGGACGTATCCACGGCCCCAGACCGTCTCGATATAATTCTCACCACCGGTCGCATTGCTGAGTTTCTTGCGTAACTTGCAGATGAAGACGTCGATAATCTTGAGCTCGGGCTCATCCATGCCGCCGTAGAGATGGTTCAGGAACATTTCTTTGGTCAGTGTTGTTCCTTTCCGCAGGCTCAGAAGTTCCAGCATCTGATATTCCTTGCCTGTCAGGTGTACGGTTTTTCCGTTCACCTCTACGGTTTTGGCATCCAGATTTACGGCGACCTGCCCGGTGTGAATCACGGATTGAGAATGCCCTTTAGAGCGGCGGATAATCGCATGAATGCGCGCCACCAGCTCTTCGCGATGGAAAGGTTTGGTCAGATAATCGTCTGCTCCAAATCCGAATCCCTTGATCTTGCTTTCGGTGTCATCAGCGCCCGACAGAATCAGGATCGGTGTCTCTACCCGTGCTATGCGCAGTTGGCGCAACACTTCATGGCCGTTCATATCCGGCAGGTTCAAGTCCAACAGGATGAGGTCGTAATCATATAGCTTGGCCAGATCGATGCCTTCTTCGCCAAGGTCCGTCGCATACACGTTGAGATTGGCGTGTGTCAGCATCAGTTCGATGCTTTTGGACGTGGTTGGATCATCCTCGACAAGAAGTATGCGCATGTTCACTGCTCCAATTTAGGTCAAATTCTTCAACTGATTTGAGCCTGAATAAAAATGGTTAATCTGACGTTACCGTTGAATCATTTATTCACTTTCACCTTTAAGTTGTCGATATTTTTTTAAGGCCGTCACCTTCAACGCATCGATCCCGTGCTCAGCAACTGCTGAGACCCACGAGTTGAACTCTTCATCGCTGATGCCATAGCGCTTTTTGGCTTCGGACAACGAAATCAACCCATAAAGTACACCACGCACGACGATCACCTTGCGCGACGCCACCCAGCGCCGCGTATCCGCAGGAGGCAAATCGGCGCGTGTCAGCACGCTCCCGTCCGGTAGGGTGACCGACCTTGGACCTTCCACTTTGTGCAAATACATCTCTCATACCTTCTGCTGTTGCGACAAAGCTGCACCCAGCCTACTTAAAAGGGCGTGAAACCGCCCCTTGAGAGTGTCTAGAATTTTCTTATATTCTGCCGGTCTTTCTTAACCCGGACAGGAACCGCCTATGGCCCTCGATACCGAGACCCCGCTGAACTCGCTTGGCTTTGCCAAACCACCCTCGGAAACGCGGGTTGTCGTAGCCATGTCCGGCGGTGTGGACAGCTCTGTTGTGGCGGCCCATCTCGCTGATCAAGGCTATGATGTCGTAGGTGTTACTCTGCAGCTTTACGATCACGGTGCGGCGTTGGCCAAGAAAGGCGCGTGCTGTGCGGGGATCGACATCCACGATGCGCGTCGCGTGGCGGAAGAACGCGGGTTCCCTCACTACGTCTTGGACTATGAAAATATCTTCAAGGACGCTGTAATCGACGAATTCGCCGACAGCTATCTTGCCGGCGCGACTCCGGTGCCCTGCATCCGTTGCAATGAACGGGTGAAGTTCAAGGACTTGCTTGAGACCGCCAAGGACCTTGAGGCCGAATGCATGGCCACCGGCCACTATATTCAGCGCAAGATGGGCCCCAAAGGCGCCGAGCTTCATAGCGCTGAGGATGCAAATCGCGATCAGTCCTATTTCCTATTTTCGACCACACCGGAACAGTTGGATTTCCTGCGTTTCCCGCTAGGCCACCTGCCCTCCAAAGACGCCACGCGCGAGATGGCGGCACAATATGGGCTGGCCGTTGCGGACAAGCCGGATAGTCAGGACATCTGTTTTGTGCCCAACGGAAACTATGCCAGCGTGATCGAAAAACTGCGCCCCGGAGCCGCAGAACCCGGTGAGATCGTACACGCCGATGGCCGCGTTCTGGCGCAGCATAACGGGGTGATTCACTATACGATCGGTCAGCGTCGTGGGCTCGGTATCGGTGGTCTCAGCGAACCTTTGTATGTGGTCAAGCTGGATGTGGACAAGAAACAGGTTGTTGTCGGCCCCAAAGAGATGTTGGCCACAAGAACCGTTCCCGTGCGCGAGATCAATTGGCTGGGAGACGAACCGTTCACGTCAAAGAACGAATGGCATGTTTCGGTCAAAGTCCGCTCGACCCGCCCCCCGCGTGAGGCGATTATTCGCCCCCTTTCGGACACAACAGCCGAGGTTGAATTGCTGACGCCCGAGGAAGGTATCTCTCCGGGTCAGGCTTGTGTGTTCTACGAAACCGATGGCAGCCGTATCTTTGGCGGCGGCTGGATCTGGCGCGGTTACTAAATCGCGTCAGTCCACGAGTTGCTGAGGATATAGATCCCGGCACAAATCATCACGTAAGGTACCAGTTTTTCAAGCCGTCGCGCGAAACCGCCGGTCATGATCGGGGATTGTGCGCCCACCAGCCCAATCATGGTTAATGTCACAGCCGCCGCCAGCGCACCTATGACGCCTGCGACCCGATAGCTGGGGGCCGAGTCGGCCAAAAGCGGTGCAAGAACAGCAAATGTGTCCATCGACAGGCTGATGAACAGCAGCATCGTCACCAACGTCGAAGCGCTGGTCGATACACGCGGGGCCTCTTCGGTCTCTGTGCCTCGAAATTGACGCATGACTCCGATCAGGCCGAGGCCCAGCGGGATCACACCCAGATAACCGGCCCAATGTGGCACCACATCATCGACACCCAAGGCCAACAATAAGGCGGCCGCGATGATTAACATCTGCGCCAGCAGGAACCCCGCAACGGTCCGGCGCGGACCAGACACCATCATCAGCGCAACAAGCGCTGCGAGGTTGTCGAGATTGGTCAAAACCTGCGCCATGAAGGCCGAAGCAGCGAAGATCGTGTGATCCAGCATCACGATTTCATTCTGTCCAAAACGGACCTTGCCGCACGCAAACCCGGTGCTTCGCCACCGCGACCAAGACGCTCCATCGTCGTCGCCATGGCTTGATGTTGGGCGTTGGGGGTGGCGGCCACCTGTTCCAACGCCGCAGCGATCTTATCCGGTTGGCATTCATCCAGCAGACATTCGGGTACTGCGCGTGTCTCCGAGACCAGATTGACCAGTGTGACGGTGTCCAGCTTAACCATTCGTTTTGCGATCAGCGTGGTCAGCCAGTTGAGGTTATAGGCGATCACCATCGGTGTTGCCTGCGCGGCCAGTTCCAATGAGACCGTGCCGGATGCAGCCAATGCAAGATCAGCTGCGGCAAACGCTGCCCGTTTCTGCGCTTGCGCGTCGTCCGAGGGCAATTCCCGCGGATCGACAACTATCGGATTCCCCGGCCAGTTCCGAACCTGTTCGGCGACCGCATCAACCATATGTGCAACTGCGGGCACGACCACGCGCATATCGGGACGGTTTTTCAGAAATTCCTGCAAAGCAGCGCCAAAGATCGGAGCCAGCCGTTCGACCTCACCCCGCCGAGAGCCGGGCAAAGCCAGCACGATGGGCGCGTCGCCCAGATCGTGAGCCGCGCGGAATCGCTGGATATCCCGATCGGACGCAATGGGTTCGTTCACAACCGGATGGCCGACAAAGTCACACTCCATCCCTGCCCGCTCCATATAAGGCGGTTCAAAGGGTAACAGCGCAAGGACGTGATCGATTACTTTCGCCATCTTGTCTGCGCGCCCCGGTCTCCAGGCCCAGACGCTGGGGGCAACGTAGTGGACAGTGCGAATCTCGCTGGAGGCCTTTACCAGCTTAGCCACACGCAACGAGAAATCCGGGCTGTCGATAGTGATCAGTACATCAGGCTTCGTGTCTAGAACTGCCTGAGCAGTCTCAGCGATACGGCGTTTTAGGTGAAAGAACTTGGGCAGAACCTCGACCAACCCCATAATGCTGAGTTCGGACATGGGAAATCGGCTGGTCAGCCCCTGCGCCTGCATTAGCGGCCCGCCAACCCCATCAAACTGCACCTCTGGCAAAAGGGTACGCAGACCTTCCATCAACGCGGCCCCCAAACGGTCGCCCGAAGGTTCACCGGCGACCAGAAATACGCGCATCAGACCGTGCGCTCGCGGACATAAAGAAACAGACCAAGGCGATTGCATTCTTCAATCACGCGATCGCGTTGCAAAACGATGACGCCGCCCTTTTCGATGACAATGCCCGACAGGCCCGCCGCGACAGCCGCCGAAACGGTGTCGGGTCCGATGGCAGGCATATCTGCGCGGCGATCCTGATCTGGTTTTGGACCCTTGTACAGAATGCCACCGCCCGCGTCGGGGCGCTGAGTCAAGGATTGCAGCATCCATGCGGTGCCATAGATGCCCTCGATCGCCAACGCTTGAGATTTCAGTACTACGCAAGCCTGACCGATATCCGCCGTCCCCATGTTGCGCAGGATTCCTGCCGCTCGATCTGCGTCGGCGTGATCAGTTTCAGAAGGCTGGGCTTCGGTCGATGAGCCAAGAGGCGGCAGCAAATCCGGCGCGATCTCATGCGCCGCACGGACCGTCAAACCGGCATCCTCAAATATTCCAATGACCGCGCGCAATGCGCCGTCGTCACCGGCCATGATGGCCTTTTGCAGGATCGGCACCAGCGGCATCGTCGCCGCATCAATGCGAGCTGGATTGACAGTCGGACGACGCACTGCCCCTGCCATGCAAATCTCGGTCACGCCGCGGGCTTTGAGATCGGCGATGAAGCTACCCAGTTGCTCCAATGGAAAAACCAAGTCGGTGGTCAGTGTATCGGGCTCAAACCCTTCCAGAGCGCAGATTAGCGGGCGGTTTGGCAGACAAGTGACCACCTCGTCTGGTAAAGCGCCAGTTCCTGCGATCAATGCCAGCATTGGCCTACTTCCTCGGGGTCAGGAACGAACGGTCTGTTTGCCCCGTCACAAATTCGACGATCTGGCGCACATATTCGTTGTCTGCATCCTCGCCCAGCCGGGTGGCGCGATCCATGAAGGTGCCGTCTCCTTCTGACAGTTCCTTGAAGGCCGCGCGCAATGCCGAGATATCCTCACGCGTTACACCACGCCGTTTCAAACCGACCAGATTCAAGCCATCCAGTTCGCCCCGAGGCGCCTGAACAAGCCCATATGGAATCACATCATTCGGGACCATCGTAAGCGCGCCAATGATGGCACCGCGACCTACGCGCACGAACTGATGTAAGCCCGAAATTCCGCCAACGATGACGTCATCCTCGATAATACAGTGACCAGCCGCGCCAGCGTGATTCACCAGAATGACCCGGTTGCCGATTTGTACATCATGCGCCACGTGGACACCGGCCATCAGTAAGCAATCATCGCCAATCCGGGTGATACCACCGCCGCCATCCGTGCCGGTGTTGATAGTGACGTGTTCGCGGATACGGTTGCGCTCACCGATTTCAAGGCGCGTGTTCTCACCACCGAATTTCTTGTCTTGCGGAATTTCCCCGACAACAGCAAAGCTGAAAATCACTGTGTCATCACCAATTGACGTATCGCCGGTGACTACGACATGGGATTTCAGTTCGACCCGATCGCCCAGACGGACCTGCGGACCGATATGGCAGAATGGACCAATCGTACAACCCTGCCCGATCTGCGCACCGTCTTCGATAATGGCGCTGGGATGAATACCGCTCATGTTGTTTTTTCCATGTCCCAGTCGACATAGGCCGAAAATTCAGCTTCGGCAGCAACTTCGCCCTCGACTGTCGCGCGGCCGCTGAACTTGAAGATCTTGCCACCTTTCTTACCGCGTACAGTTTCGACATGCATTTCGAGAACATCGCCAGGTACGACCTTGCGGCGGAATTTGCATTTGTCGATATTCATGAAATAGATCAGCAACTCGCTGTCGATTACATCCATGCCGACACCCAGCATAACCCCTGCAGTCTGCGCCATCGCCTCGACAATGGTCACGCCAGGCATGATCGGAGTTCCGGGGAAATGGCCCTGAAAGTGCGGCTCGTTCATGGTGACATTCTTGATGCCCACCGCTGATTGATAGCCATCGATATCCACAACCTTGTCGACCAACAAAAACGGATAGCGATGCGGCAATATACGCTGAATCAGCTGAATGTCGGCGCTCTTGGTTTCCGTGGTCATGGTGCGGATGTCCTGTTCTGGATGTCTCTTTCAAGCGTGGTTAGCAATACCCGTACCCAAGGGCAAGCCAGCCTATTCGTTGTTATTGTTTTCAAGTGTAGCGCCGTCGCCGATTGCGGCATCGATCCTGGCGATCGCAGCGTTGGTAATATCTGAGGCGTCCGTGCTTAGAACCACATTGGACCGCTCGATCACAATCGAGGCGCCAAATTCGCGCAGCAATTCGATCAGCACCGGTTGCGCCATTTCAAAAAACTGACCACGCGCCTCTTCGCCGCGCCGCGCTAATGCGTCCAGTTTGGCGCGCTGGCCGTCACGGTGTGATTGAACTTTCTCGTCAAAAGCTTCGGCAAGCGGGCGAAACTCGTCCGCCGAAAGATCTGACCTCATTTCGGTCAGATCTTTTTCTTCCTTGCTCAACTGCGCCACAATCCGTTCGTTTTCTTCAGCCAAAAGGGTGCTTTCGGCTTCAATCTCGCGAAAGACGCGCTGCCCAAAGGCGGAATCTGCAAACAAACGCTCACTGGAGATTGTCAGAACGTCTGTTTGTGGCACGCCCAGTTGCTGCGCACCCAGCGGCATTGCTACAGCTAGAAGTACCAAAACGCACAGGGCCCTTAGTGGGCCCTGCAGGATGTTCTTAACTTCGGTGATCATTCGCGATCAGAACCTGGCTTGAACGGTAAGGTCAAAGCTTTGCTCTTTATCGAAGTCCTCTTTCTTGAGGGCCTGCGAGAAGTTGAAGCGAAGCGGACCAAACGGTGTTTCCCACAGTACGGATACCCCTACAACATGCCGGATCGAACCGCTTTCACCAACAATATCAGCGCCAGCGGTGTTGACGTTGTTGAGATTGTAGAGGTTGCCAACATCATAGAAGACGCCGCCACGCAGCCCCAGTTCTTCAGGCAGCCCCAGCGGGAAGTCCGATTCGAAACGAGCAACCCAGTAGTAGTTGCCGCCGATGGCATCGTCCTGCCCGTTCGAAAGGTCACGCGGCCCGATACCAGCAGGCTCAAACCCGCGGAATGTGCTAGGACCTAGAACAAACCGGTCGAGCGTGCGGCTGAAATCGTCCCCGGTCCAGTTTAGTGCACCCAATTCAAGCGTCGCGCGCAATACGACTTCTTCGTTGAGGACGCGTTTCTGCGCGATCGCCCGCGCCGTGGTTTTGAAGAATTCATTATCCCCGCCAAGACCAGCAGCATCCACGCCGACTTCGAACAAGACGCCCGCTGTGGGGTTCAGGCCACCAATACGGCTATCGTATACGTAGGACACCCCCAGAGAACTGCTGGTTCGTTTCCCCTGATCGATCTCTGATGAGATGACAGCGCCGTTCCGCTCATTGCTCTGCTGGGTCATTTCGCTGCGATCCCAACCATAGCGAAGACGCAACGCCGACAATTCACCGATCGCGTAGCTCAGCTGTGGGCGGAAGAACACTGTTTTTGTGTCGTAGCTGGCAAAGCTCGAATTGGTGCTGGCCAGACCAAGCCCAAGATCAAAGCGTAGCTTACGGCCCAACAGATAAGGCTCGGTAAAGTTGATAACGTACTGCTCAGAATCCTGAGCTGTCGACAACGTGATACCCAGGTTTTGCCCACGGCCGAGGAAGTTCGATTCATTCAATCCGATTGCGATCCCGAAACCGTCCGAGACCGAGTAGCTACCACCCAGGCTCAACGAACCGGTTGGTTGTTCTTCGACATCCACGTCCACGATAACCTGGCTTGGCGACGATCCCTCGCGGGTTTCCACATCAGCGACCGAGAAGAAACCCAAGGCGCGAATACGTTCGGCGCTCTGGCGGATTTCACGGGGATTGAAGGGGTCACCTTCAACGGTATCGAATTGACGGCGGATCACACGGTCTAGGGTGGTTGTGTTCCCCTCGATATCGATGCGTTCCACAAAGATACGCGGGCCACGGGTCAGCACGAACTGGACATCCAATGTCAGATCGCGGGGATTACGCGTTACCCGGGGCTCGACCCGCAGGAAATCAACGCCGTTTTTCAGCCCCAGACGCTCCATCCGCGCGATCGAGTTCTCAAGCACCGTCGGAGAGTAAATTACACCTGGTTTGACTTTCAGAGCCGCCTGATAAGGCGCCGGGTCCACACCCGGGATCTCACTGACGGTCGTAATCTGACCGAACGAGAACCGCTGTCCTTCTGTGACGTTCATAACCAGAAAGAATGCATCCCGTTCGCGGGTGAATTCGACATTGGCACTATTGACGCGAAAATCGATATAACCGCGTGACAGGTAGAAATCACGGATCACCTGTTTGTCGAATTCGATTCTGTCGGCAATGAAGGTGTCGCCGCGAAGGAAGGTCCGCAGAATGTTCGCCTGCTTTGTTTCAAGCACGCGGCGCAGGCGACGGTCCGAAAACGCGCGGTTTCCTACAAAACTGACGCGCTCGACCTCGATTGTCGTTCCTTCGGCGACTTCGAACACCAGATCGACACGGTTATCGCTGCGACGTATGATACGCGGGATAACCGTCGCGGATACGCGGCCCTGCGCCGAATATACTTCGGCAATCAGGTCAGCGTCCGCTTCGGCCTGTTGAGGCGTGAAGACGCGGCGGGTTTGGGACGATATCGCTTCGAGCAGGAGATCATCTTTTACGCGGCGATTGCCCTCGATGCTGATCTGGTTGATGGTCGGGTATTCCTCGACCGCGATGACCAACGTACTGCCACGCGGTGTAAGTTCGACTGTCTCAAAAACACCACTGTCAAGCAAACGCTGGAAGGCATCATTCAATTGTCCTGCCGTAACAGTCTGCCCCGGTTCGATCCCGGTGCGGGCGATAATCGTCGAAGTCTCGATCCGTCGATTGCCCTCAACTTCGAAGCTGTTGATGGTGTAGGATTGCGCCTGCGCGGGCTGCGTCAGAACCAGTAAACCCGGTGTAGCAAAAAGGAAAAAGAACGTTAGTGCCTGCCACAAAATGTTGCTTTTCCGCCCCCGCGAGCCGCAGTATGTGCCCGTGCGCCTGCTGTCAGTCATTTTTATCACTATCCAGAATTTTCAGCCTTTAGCTGCTGAGTAGCCCGATTGTGAGGCCATGTCAAAAGACGAAAAAGCAAAAACGGCCCATCAGGCCGTTGCACGTAAGTCAGACATATTCAGGAGAATCACAAACCGAGCAGATAACCACCAACAGCTAGAGCCAGTGCGGTCACGGCAAAGCTAAGCAGCATATCCCAGTTCAACTGGAACAGGACGCTGACACTCTGATAGGATTTTTGAAACGCCTTGGTCATTGAACTCAAGCCTACACTTATCGATGCACCCCGATAAGATAGGCTTGAATTGCGGCAATTTTGCGTCGGAACGGTGCCAAGATCGCCTTAATCAGCAGAACAGATCATTACTGACCGAGAAAAGCATCAATGACAGGATCAGCGTGACACCGACCCCCATCAGTACCCTCAGCGCTTTATCACTGGGTGGTCTGCCAGACACAGCTTCATAAGCGTAGAATAGCAAATGTCCCCCATCCAAGGCTGGGATCGGGAACAGGTTCAGCAACCCGACCGCCGTTGACAATACGGCGATGAAGAAGATGAAGTTCTGTGCCCCCTGGCTGGCCATAGCACCCGAGGTTTCGGCAATACCGATCGGCCCGGAAATGTTGCAGGTGCTGATCGCTCCGGTGATCATGTGCCACATTCCCGACAGTGAGCCTTCGATGATGCGCCCGGTTTGGACTACGCCACCTTCGATCGAATCCCAAATGCCCGCTGGAACGGTTTCGGGATCGATCATCATGCCGCCGACGATACCGATGCGCCAATGGGTGATGAAACCACCATCCGACGTCGGCTCGTCCGTACGGCGGGGCGCAAGTGCAAATTCTAAATCCGCCCCGTCGCGCCATACATCCAATAGCAATACGCGCCCGTTCGATCCTTCGACATGTTCCTTAAGCTGCTCGAACGCAAAGATCGGATCACCGTCTACCGCCGTGATTACGTCGCCTTGCTGCAACTGTATGTCCATCGCTGCACTGCGCGGCGTAACCTGTTGGATTAGCGGTGGAAAGAGCCAAGGTGCCACGACATCAGTGGTCTCTCCATCTCGGATAACCGTATAGTCCAGCTCTGGTTCTACAGGCAGCGAATTGATGAAATCGGACCAGTTGCTTGCGTCATCGAAATCCGGTGTTGGAATGCCTGCGATGGCGATAATCTCATCGCCCTCCTGCAAACCCTGAATTGTACCAGGCAACGGCTGCAGTGCGCCGACAGTCAAAGGTTCACGGGATACACCCTGCGACCAGAAAATCAGGCCAAACACCAATATCGACATCACGAAATTAAAGACCGGCCCTGCCGCAACAGTAGCCGCACGCGCCCAAAGCGGGGCGCCGTGCATGGTGCGGCGCAGCTCTTCCGGGCTTTGTGCAGAGATCTCACTCATCGCGTCTACGTCTTTGCCGGACGCGGCATTGGCATCCCCCAGGAATTTGACATAACCGCCAAATGGCAGCAGCGCGACCTGCCAGCGAGTGCCGCGCTTGTCTACGCGGCTCCATAGAACCGGGCCGAAACCGATCGAGAACACTTCGGCATGAATGCCAGACCACCGACCAACGATGTAGTGGCCGTATTCGTGCACCGCGACAATCACTGAAAGCGCAATAACGAAGGCTATTATCGTGTAGAGCAGATTGCCAAATTGCGGGATCAAAGAGAGTATGTCCAAAAGTTCTATCCTGCTCGTTCCAATACGGTTTCATCGACCCACTGACGTGCGAGATGGTCCGTTTGCTGTACATTATCAAGGGTCAATGGTGCATCAATCAGGCTGTCTGAGGCCTCAAAGCGCTCCAACACGGCCGACACCGTGTCTGCCATATCCAAAAAACGTATCCGGTTTTCTATAAAGTGGTCCAATGCGCGCTCTTTGGCGGCGTTGAAGATCGCACCGGACAAGCCGCCGCGCTGCATCACTTCGCGGGCAAGACGCAAAGCCGGGTAACGCGCTTCATCCGGTGCATGAAATCGCAACTGACCCAGTTGCGCGAGATCCAGACGCGCAACAGGTAAATCGCGCCGTTCGGGCCAATGCAGCGCGTACCCGATGGCATGGCGCATATCCGGAGCCCCCAGATGCGCCATCAAGGCGCCGTCCTGAAATCCGACCAGTGCGTGAACGATGGATTCGGGGTGCACGAGGACTTCGATATTCGATGGGTTAACGCCAAAATATTCTTTGGTTTCTATAACTTCCAACGCCTTGTTGAACATAGATGCGCTGTCGATCGTAATCCGCTGTCCCATGTTCCAGTTCGGATGACTCGATGCCTGTTCAACAGTTGCTTTGGCCAGATCGCCAAGCGGCCAATCCCGGAACGCTCCACCGCTTGCGGTGATAATGATCCGTTCGACGCTAGTCATATCCTCGCCCACAAGCGCCTGAAAAACTGCCGAATGTTCGCTATCCACGGGTAATAGCGTGGCGCCATGCGCCCGAGCCGTTTCCAGAACCAGCGGCCCGGCACAAACCAGCGTTTCCTTGTTGGCAAGCGCGAGTGTCGACCCTTGTTTCAACGCTTCGATCCCCGGAGCCAGTCCTGCGGAACCGACAATCGCCGACATCACCCAATCCGCCGGTCGCGCCCCGGCCTCGATCAGAGCGGCCTGCCCCGCAGCCGCTCGCACTCCGCTGCCGGCCAATGCGTCACGCAGATCATCGAGTTTGTCATCAAACGCAGTCACCGCCACGTCTGCATCCAGGCGCACTGCATCGCGTGCAAGCTGCGCGACGTTGCATCCACCGGTCAACGCGACCACGTCATAGGCATTCGGATTTCTTGCGATCAGATCAATCGTATTCTGGCCAATGGAACCAGTCGCACCAAATATGGCTACCCTTCGCATCACATACCTCCGGGCGCGTAAAACAGCCCTGCGAGCAACACAAAGACTGACGCGCCCATCATCCCATCAAACCGATCCAGAAACCCGCCATGACCGGGTATAAGGTTTGAGCTGTCCTTAACGCCAAAGCCACGTTTTGTCGCGCTTTCAACAATATCACCGATCTGGCTGGCCATAGAGGCAAGAACCGAGACAACGATAAAAGCAATGCCGAAACCGGCATAGTGCGCAAAAACTGTTCCGACCAGCGCGGCGGCAACCCAGCCTCCAACCGTACCGGACCATGTCTTCTTGGGGCTAACTCTGGGCCAAAACTTAGGTCCGCCAAGCGTTTTGCCCACAAAATACCCGGCGACATCCGTGGCCACGACCACAAGTATCAGCCAAACCATCCATCCAAATCCCAGGTTTTCTCGGATCGATATGAATCCCAGCCCCGACATCGCGATCCAAAGGGCAAACAGGACGTATATCCCGCGCGCACGGTTGATCTGTCCTGCTCCTACCAATGCCGGGGCCACCAAACATGGAAGCTTGTATAGCGGTGGTAGATGATAGCTTAGGACCACGGCGAACCCGGTCAGTATCGCCAGCTGAATCGCGACACCCTGACGTTCTGGGTCGATCATCCGGATCAGTTCCCATATCATCAGACCGCAGACGGTGCCGATAAATATCTCAAACCACAGGCCGCCTAGCCAAACTTCGACTGCCGCAATAGTCACAAGAACCGAAGCCGACAAAACCCGGGCAGTCAGATCAGACCATCGGCCATCACTCATGCCGGGACCGCTCCAAACCGCCGTTCACGCGATCCATAGTTGCGGCACAGCCGTTCTAGTTCTGCAGCGGTGAAATCAGGCCACAGAGTATCGATGAATTCGTATTCGGAATAGGCAGACTGCCACAGCAGGAAATTCGAAATCCGCGCTTCACCACTGGTACGGATTACCAAATCGGGGTCTGGCAGAACGCGCGTGTCCAGATATTTGGGCAGAGTTTCCTCGTCCACGTCCTCGGGGCGCAGAATGCCATCGGCCACGTCTCGTGCCAAACGTCTGGTCGCGCGCGCCACCTCGTCACGACCGCCATAGTTCAAGGCAACGGTTAGATGAACCAGGTCATTGTTCTGTGTTTCGCGTTCAAGCGTATCCATCAGCTCGGTCAGCTTGGCATCCAGCCGAACTCTATCCCCAATGAAACGGACCCGAATGCCGTTATCTTTCAAGGTCTTGGTCTCTTTGACGATGTAACGGCGGAACAAGCTCATCAGACCTGCAACTTCGACCTGAGTGCGTTTCCAGTTTTCAGTCGAAAACGCAAATACTGTCAGATACTTGATCCCTAAACCCGGGCAGGCCTCGACCACCTCACGGACGCGGCGCGCACCTGCATGATGGCCAAACAATCGAGGCCGCCCGCGTGACTGTGCCCAGCGACCGTTGCCGTCCATGATGATAGCAACGTGGCGCGGCCCTGCAATCGGAGAGGTATCGGGATCCTTTGGCATATCCGAGGCTCAGACCTGCATGATCTCGGCTTGTTTGGTCTCGAGCGCATCATCGACGGATTTGATCATGGTATCCGTCAGCTCCTGAACCTCGGTTTCCCAGAATTTCTGATCGTCCTCGGACATGCCGTCTGCCTTGGCCTTTTTGATCTGGTCCATGCCATCACGGCGCACATTCCTGATCGAAACCCGTGCGCTTTCTGCATATTGACCCGCGACCTTGCCGAGCTCGCGACGGCGTTCTTCGTTCAGTTCGGGAATCGGCAGCATGATGATGGTACCATTCAGTTGCGGGTTAATACCCAAACCGCTTTCCCGAATGGCCTTTTCAACTTTGCCGACGAGGCCCTTGTCCCAAACATTCACGGTTACCATGCGCGGTTCAGGGACGTTCACGGTACCAACCTGATTGATCGGAGTCATCGCGCCGTAAGCATCGACCATGACGGGCTCAAGCATTGAAGCCGATGCACGACCGGTCCGCAGCGAAGCGAATTCGGTTCTGAGGTTGGCCATGGCACCGTCCATGCGGCGTTTCAGATCATCGGTATCGAGTTCGAAATCATCAGACATGCTGCTCACTCCCCGTCTTCAGGTGATGTTCGGATGGGTCTTAAGCCATCACAAATGGGATGTATAGCAATCATGGTCACGAAATGTGGCAATGGCCAGAACTGTTTCCGGCATTTCGGCCTCATTCCCGACAATTGGGTCGGCCGGATGCATGCTCCGGCCGATCCGTTGTCTGTTTTGTCTATCAAGCGTTCACGTTTACCACTACGCGCCCTTTTACCTGACCTTGCAGGATGTCCGCTCCCAACTGGGGCAGATCAGAAAGTGTTGCTGCATGGACCATCGCCTCAAGCTTATCCATGGGCAAATCGGTCGCGATACGCTTCCAGGCACGGACCCGGTTGTCGTATGGCTGCATCACGCTGTCGATGCCCAACAGATTAACACCGCGCAGCAGGAATGGGATCACGGTTGCGGGCAGCGCCGCACCACCGGCAAGGCCAACCGCAGCTACCGAGGCCCCATACTTCATCTGCCCCAGCACGCGGGCAAGCATCGCTCCGCCCACCGCATCAACACATCCGGACCAAGTTTCACTTTCCAGCGGACGCTTGGTGGTCTCGTTCAACTCGTCACGCGGGACAATTGTGGTTGCACCCAGTGATTTCAGGTATTCTTCGGTTTCAGGACGCCCGGTCACAGCTGCAACCTCATAGCCCAGATGGGCCAAAATGGCCGTCGCGACCGAGCCGACACCTCCTGCGGCACCTGTGACCAACACCGGGCCATGACCCGGCTGCAAACCTTGATCCTCCAGCGCCATGACGGCCAGCATAGCGGTGAACCCGGCAGTGCCAACTGCCATCGCCTGCCGTGTATCCAACCCATCCGGCAACGGCACCAGCCAATCTGCCCGCGCGTTTGCTTTTTGTGAATAGCCGCCCCAATGCGCTTCACCTACGCGCCAGCCCGTCAGCACGACCTTGTCGCCAGGTTTGTAGCGTGCATCCGAGGACTGCTCGACCGTGCCCGCATAATCGATGCCCGGAATATGAGGATAGCTACGCACCAGACCACCGCCTTTGGGCGACATGCACAGGCCGTCCTTGTAGTTCACCGTTGAATATTCAACGGCGATCGTCACTTCTCCATCCGGCAGCGTATCCAGAGAAATCTGCTTCACCGAAGCGCTTGCGAGGCCACTTTCTTCATCTTTTTCAACGACAAGTGCATTAAACATGAACTTACTCCTTCTATTGCCTCAATCGGCTGTGTTCCTGAAACAAGGGCTTAGCGCCAGAATTTTTCCTGCACTTCGGCCCATCGCATTCCATGTTCGGTCATCAATTCAATCCGCGTACCTGGCGCCCAATGGGACCGGTCGACCATTCCAATGGCTACATTCACTCCAAACTCGGGTGAATACGCAGCCGAAGCCACCTGCCCGACCTGCCGGCCCCCGGCCATCAGCGGCCAAGATTCGGTGCACGGTCCGATCTCACCTTCAATGACAAGCGGACGGATCTGCCGGGGTGGACCGTTTTTCGCCTGATCCGCCAAAGCGGCTTTGCCGATGTAATCCAGCGGAGAATTGCAGAACCGTGCTAGCCCGCATTCATAGGGCGTATTCTCGCGCCGCATGTCCGACCCGAAACTCAACAGACCGCTTTCAACACGCTCAATCCCGTTTGGGCAACCTGCCCGTACGTTCAGGTCTCGGCCAGTAGAAAACAGCGTGTCCCATAGTGGCATGCCATAATCCGTCCCTTCGACGTATATCTCGAACCCGCCTTGTTTTGACCAGCCAGACCGGGCGACGACGAATGATGTATCTTCAAACGCCAACCGTTTATATCGAAAGAACTTTATATCCCTGACTTCATCACCAAAGACGCGCGTCATCAGCTCGTCCGCCTTGGGGCCTTGTACCGCCAAGGGCGACACATCCGGCTCAGAAATATCGACATCCAGCCCCAGCGCAATCACGATTCCCAGAGCAAACTGCCAAAGGTCACCATCGGCAACCGACAACCAATAGTGATCATCCGCCAGTTTGATCGCAACAGGATCATTCAGCATGCCGCCATTGTGATCTACTATCGGCACATAATAGCACTGGTTCGCCTGCATTTTGTCCATATCGCGCGGGCTGAGCATCTTCATCAGCCGCAACGCATCCGGACCTTTGATCTGTACCTGCCGCTCACACGAGACATCCCAGACCTGAACATGCTGTTTCAGATGCGCCGCATCAGCCTCGATGCTTTCAAAAACCGTCGCAAGCAGCATGTGATTATAAACGGTATACCCTGTGACGCCTTCGGCCTCGACGCCCGGAGTGAATGGGGTTTTGCGCACGCGCCGGTTCGGTGAGATGACTGCCATGTCAGAAATCCTCTGGCAGAAAGACAAGATCGCTGACAGGTGCCTGCGAACCAGCCTCGGTCAGCATTTGGTGCAATTGTCCGCGATGATGCGTCTGATGATTGAACATATGAATGACGCATCGCCCGTAAGACTTTGTTACGTCGTTCTCTTTTGCAGCCGAGTACCACGTGAACGAACCGCTCAGGACATCATCCCCCAACGTATTGGCCCATCTGGCAATACGGGCGTCAATCGTATCGCGCAGCGGCAGCCAGTCGGCCATGCCAGTGCAGATCGAGACACTCTTAGGAATGCCGCCACCTGGCCCCGGTCCCTTGTCAAACCGGGAAATCCAGATCCAATCCCCCCAAAGCAGATGATTGGCAGTTCCCATGATCGACCCGAAAAAAGCGCCGCGATCCCGTGCCAATTCTTCGTCTGAAAGAGCTTTGAGAAAGCTCTTTAACTGGTTGTTTTGCCAGTGGTTATATCGCGCCATTTCACGGGCATAGGCACCGGTTATCATTACTTAGGCCCGTGCCAGTCAATCGGGCAGATCTCGGCTGACTTGCCGCCGAAGTCCCATACGCGACCATAGTCGCGCACCTTGGATTTCGTGCCTTTTGCTACAATGATGTCCGACCCCATCCAGTATTTCGAATTTGAAACCATCACCGGATGCTCTGGGTCTTTGCCCGCAAGCATTTCGATCTCACCCTGAATCTTGCGACCTATCATGATCCGGCGTTTGGTGCCGTCCCTTTCGATCTGAACCGGTGCACGTTCAGCCCCTATGATCTCGCTGACCAACATAGTGAACAGCCCGGTTGTGCCACCTGCCTGACCGCTGAATATCTGCAACAGTCCATTGTAAGCCTTGCCGCTAGCACGTTCATCCACATAAGCCGCGACCTTCCACTGGCCTTCGCCCATGCGTCCGGGGATATCAACCAACAGGCCCACATTCAGTCCGGACAAAACTTCGCCTTCGTAGTGGCCTTCGTCGATCGCGATACCCATCCACGCGTGGCAATGCCCTTCGGTCGGAGGGTGTGCACCCAGCGAAACCACGCATGGGCAGAATACGTCACACGAACAGTTCAGGATCAGTTCACCCTTAACCGCCCAATCGGTCGGGCTCATCTCACGCCGCTTGGGATTTGGCATCCGGCTGTCAATTCTTTGACTGACCGGCAGCTTGTCTGCATCCGGTTTTCTGTTTTTAGCCATCGACTTATCCTCCGTAAACAATGTGATGAGCGAGCAGTGCAAAACCACCCGCAATCAAGACGAATCCCATAGGACGGGTCACGGCGTGCCCGATCTGGGGAAGTTTTTCCAATACCATGAACAGGGTCGCCAGCCCCATCCAGAGCAGGCTCATGACGCCGCCGACAAAGCCCAACGCCATGAAGCCCCAGCAGCAACCGACACAGAACGCACCCAGTCCGACGCCCATGCGTACACCGCCGCCGAATCCGGTTTTCCAGTGGCCCAGAAAATAAGTCATCGGTGCATGGCAAACACCGTGGCAGACTTCTTTCGCCCGAGAAAACTGAAAGGCACCCACGGCGATCAACAGGCCGGCGGCCAGATATGGCGATTTAGCGATTCCCAACATATCAACCGCGCCGCCAAACAGCAGCGCCAATTGCAGGCCAGTGATCAGCGCAGCAAAGCCCACCCAAACTATGAAATATCCGGATAGAACGCCCAGCCACCCTGCCCGCGTACCGTTCGCGCTGCGGATCAGATCATCATAACTGCGCAACGTGGGCACCAAAGTCGGCAGCATCATGGCCGCCATCATGATCGCCCACATCCAGAAAAGTGGGCCGAACTCGGCCATGGGCATATACATGTCCATACGCGGATCCATGGCCGCCATCGCCTGCCCCATCGGTCCGGGTCGACCGATCCAGTCCACGTCCATATCGCGGCTCATCGAGACCATCATCCACCACGACCAAAGGATCGTGATGTAGAAGCCCAACCAAAGCGCGCTGCGGAAAATTGAGCGACTCACTTGCTCCTCCCGACTCAACTCTCTTGCTTTTCAAATGTCAGACTTTTAAATGTCAGACAAATAAAAATTACGCATCGCCGAAAACAACCATGAAAATCGACCCTCAGAGTACTGCAGATCTGTCCGCTCAAATTGCTCAGGCAATCCGCGACGCAATTATCTCGGGTCGGCTGATCGTCGATGAGCGTCTGCCATCAGAATCTGAGTTGGCCGATCAGTTCAAAGTATCACGGCCTACGGTTCGCGAAGCATTGAAACGTCTGGCAGCGCAGTCCCTTATCCGCACGCAACGCGGGGCATCGGGTGGTGCGTTTGTGAACCGGCTGAGTTTTGAGGATGCCTATTCCCAACAAGTCACAACCTCGACACTGCTGCTGTCGATGAACGCTGTCAGTTTCGACACCGCATGCGAAGCGCGTTATGCGCTCGAACGTGCATGCGCTGCTTTGTCGTCACAACGCCGCACCGCAGATCAACTCGCGACCATGCGGGCCGAGATATTTCGTCAGGCGCAACCAGGTCTCACAGATGAGGCTTTCTGCGCGTCCGACGTCGCCTTTCATCGCGCGCTTGTGGATGGCGCGGGCAACCCCGTTCTGTCCTACCAATTGGCCGGTGCGGTAGAGGCTATGCAACCTCTGATGAACATGATTACGTTCACGGCCCGATCCCGCGAAGAGATCATCGCCCTCCACAGTGACATCACAGACGCACTAGAAGCGCGTGATGCCGGCTCGGTCGATGCAGCATTGATCAAACTTGAGGCCTACACACGGCAACTGGCGCAGGACGTGGCCGAAAGACGACGCAAACCCGCCTGACCACAGGCAAAAAGGAACGAAGGACGGCGAGGTGCCCGAGCAGGCAGCATGACATCCGGCGTTAAGACCGGAACTTCCAACATGAATTGAAGATCAATGACTTACGGGAGGACGTTATGAACCAAAGACCGGACCCAACCTTTTACCCATCAGCCAAACTGGCGATGGAGGGCCCCACTGAAACGCTTGCATTCACTTTGATGCTAAGCCCTGATTTTTCCCAACCAGACGGTTTGGCCGTCGTGAACGTGGATCCGACTTCGGATGATTACGGAAAAATTGTCCATCAAGTGATCATGCCAGAGAAAGGCGATGAGTTTCACCATTTCGGGTGGAACGCTTGTTCCTCTGCGCTGTCACCGCTTAGTGGTCATGCGTTTCTGGAACGCCGTTACCTCATTGTTCCTGGTATACGATCCAGCCGGATCTACATTATCGACGTAAAGAACCCGCTTGAGGCCAAGATACACAAGATCATCGAACCCGAAGAAGTCTTTGCAAAAACTGGATATTCCCGCCCGCACACGATCCATTGCGGACCGGAGGGGATCTACGTGAGCACGCTTGGAGGCGGTGGCGAAGACGGCACGGACGGCCCTCCGGGCATTTTCATCATGGATTGCGAGAGCTTCGAGATCATCGGGCGCTACGAGATCGAGCGAGGTATCCAAGACAAACACTACGATTTCTGGTGGAACCTGCCACGTGACTATATGGTTAGTTCGGAATGGGGACTGCCTCCGCAATTCGAAAACGGCATCGTGGCCGAGGATCTGCTTTCGAACAAATACGGGCACAGCATCCATTTCTGGAACCTGCGCAGCCGGACCAATATTCAGACCATCGATCTGGGTGAAAATCACCAGATGGCCCTGGAAATCCGGCCCGCTCACGATCCGGTCAAACAATATGGGTTCTGTGGTGTGGTGGTTGACACGACCAACCTGCAGGGCGCGATCTTTACTTGGTGGCGTAATGATGATGGCACCTTCGAGGCCAAGAAGACCATCACGATCGATCCGCAGCCCGCTGATCCAGATGACTTGCCTGAATTGCTGAAAGGCTTCTCTGCCGTTCCGCCACTGGTCACGGATATCGATCTCAGCTTGGACGATAAATACCTTTATGTGGCCTGTTGGGGCACGGGTGAGATGCATCAATACGATGTCTCTGATCCGATGAACCCGACCCTTGCGGGCAAAGTCGAGATCGGGGGGATCGTCAAGAAAACAAAACATCCCAACGGGCAAGACTTTGGTTACGGGCCGCAGATGGTTGAAATCAGCCGCGACGGAAAGCGGGTATATTGGACCAATTCGCTGTATTCCACATGGGATGATCAGTTCTATCCCGGTGAACGCGGGGCTGCGATGGTCAAGGCGGATGTTGGCGAAAACGGAGGCCTGACATTGGATCCGAAGTTCTGGGTCGACTTCCCCGACGGATATCGGGCCCACCAAATCCGGCTTGAGGGTGGAGACTGTTCTACCGATAGTTTCTGCTACCCATCGGTCTGAGTTGGAGACTCTGATGACATCAACGGCTGGTCTCTGGCTGGCCGTTGTGCTTAGCGGCGCATATCATGGCCTGAATCCCGGAATGGGCTGGCCGCTTGCGGTATCTTCGGCGCTGATGGAACAACGGCCATCAGCTTTGTGGCGCGCATTGACCGCCCTGGCTGGTGGTCATTTCGTCGCCATGCTGGGGGTCCTACTGCCATTTGCTATGATGGCAGTTCTGGTTGAATATCAACGCGAAATTCGTATCGGTGCTGCGCTGATTGTGATCACAATGGGTGTTTACATCGCCATAACACGCCGGCATCCCCGGATGTTGTCGCGCGTACCGCCAAGCAAATTGGCACTTTGGTCGTTCCTCGTTGCGCTGGCACACGGCGCGGCGTTGATGTTGGTTCCGATTTATCTTGGATTGTGTGGATCAGACGAGTTGGAAACGGGCCAGATCGCAGTCTCTCAGATCATGGCGAGCAATGGCCTGCTCGTACTGACGGTCGCTGCACTTCACACAGCCGCCATGATCCTTGGCGGGGGCATTCTGGCCTTCGCCGTCTATCGCTGGCTGGGCCTTCAATTTCTTTCACGCAGTTGGTTCAATCTGGAACTTGTCTGGGCTCTCAGCCTGATCGCGGTCGGAGTTATAGGCTTGTGGTCAGCGATTTAGATGCTTTTCTTTACATAGTGCTGCGCTAGACTCTGCGGGCAGAGCAGAAAGGGAAAAAGTCCATGATCACAGCCCTTAACGTGATTGCCGCCTTGCTGACCATCGGCTTTGGTTTGTTCGGATTTCTGGCCCCGGCCTACACAGCCAACGCGCTGGACCTAGCCCCCACCAAAAGCACCATGGGATTTAGTGAGATGCGAGCCTCGGTTGGCGGGTTGTTCGTGGTGACAGGTGCCGTGGTTCTCTGGCTCAACACACCGATGGCATATGCCATGCTGGGCGTTGTTTATGCAGGGGCGGCGTTGGGTCGGTTTGTGTCTTTGGCGCTGGATAATCCCCCGTTCGTCAAGGCGCTGACTTTTGGTGGAATCGAGCTTGTTCTGGCCCTTTGGCTTATTCTCGCCAACATGAACAGAGCTGCTTAACTTGTTGAATTTGATATGAGTCAACCTTAGCATTCCGGGTTTGCATCCGACCACGTCCTAACCTATATATGAGGGGTCCTTCGGGACTATGGACATAAACGCGCTCGTAATAAGCGGATCGGACCCGGGGGCGGTACCCGGCGGCTCCACCAACATCCTTCGTTTGAGGATCATGGGGCCGAAATAGGATCGACGAACGTCTAAAGGGGTTAGCTTTGTCTCGGCTGTCTGCCACCGTTACCGGCGAAACTAGTACAATTGCAAACGACAATCGTGCTCCGGTTGCAGTTGCTGCGTAAGCAGTAGCAAGACCGAAACTTAAGCCCTTGCGCCTAGCCGCGTAAGGCGGGGTTCGCAGGTACCTGGCAACAGAAACCTGCATTTTACCGATTATGTCTGCTCCATGCCCATAACTCACCTGGGATTCAGGGTTTATTCATTTCTCTGATCCATCTTCCTGAACAAGCGACAGGAGGGCTGAGATGACGAATTCTGACAGGCTTAGGGCGTGGTATTCAGAGGTCTGGGAACAAGGCAATACCGATGCAATCGATCAGTTTTTTGCCCCGGATACGATGGCCGAAGGGTTGATACCCGAAATGCAGGTTGGCGCGGACGACTTTCGCGATCTGGTCATGGCGTTTCGTCATGTTCTGGGCGAGATCACAGTCGAACTGCCGAAGATCATCGAAAATGGTGATTGGGTCTCTGGTATTCTGCATGTCCGCACCTTCCGGGCCGATAACGGTGCCCCGCTTGAAGTTACCGGACAAGTCATGGCGCGCTTCAAAGGGGACAAGATGGTCGAGGCCTATAATCAGTTTGATTTCATTACACTTTTTGAACAACTGGGGCAGTTCCCACAGGATACCCTTCCGGTTTGCATGACCGGGCAAAGGTTGGACTGGGCCTGATAAACTTGACCGCAAGCTTGACCCATCCCGCATTTGCGCGCTAGCAGAGGATCAAGGGGTAAGCTTGCGAACACCCCGTGAGGCGGCAGCCCAAGTTCGCATGTATCCAAAGCAATAAGGAAACATGCAATGGCTGCCCCCAATGCAATTACACCCCGACAACTCTTGCGCCTGATCGGTACGCCTCAGGCTCCTATCCTGTTTGATGTGCGCACAGATGGGGATTTCGACGATGATCCCTCCCTCATACCCGGCGCATTCCGAATGCCATATCAAAATGTTGATGGCATAAGAAATCATACCGGCGATCATTCTTGCGTTGTAATTTGCCAGAAAGGCAAAAAGCTGAGTCAGGGCGTTGTTTCATGGCTGCAGGCTGAAGGGGTGGTGGCAGAATTTCTGGAAGGTGGAATGTTCGCCTGGCGCGCTATGCCGGGCGCAATGGTCGTGCCTGTGCCTGCCCTTCCTGCAGTTGCAAAAGGCAACACGGTCTGGGTGACGCGGCACCGCCCCAAGATTGATCGCATCGCGTGCCCCTGGCTGATCCGCAGGTTTGTCGACAGGCGCGCTCGGTTCCTGTTTGTAGCACCGGATGAAATTCAGGGGGTTGCCGAGCACTTCGGTGCCACACCCTTTGATGTTGAAGGAACTGATTGGAGCCATCGCGGCGACAATTGCACCTTTGATACGATGCTGGATGACTTCAAGCTTCGATCTGAGCCTCTGGACCGCATGGCGACGATCATACGTGCCGCCGATACAAACAGGCACGATCTGGCGCCTGAGGCCGCCGGGGTGCTGGCCCTTTCGGTCGGCTTGTCGCGCCAGTATCGGGATGACCAACAACAATTGCAGGCTGGAATGCACATCTATGATGCACTCTATCGCTGGGCGCGCGATGGCTCTAGCGAGACGCATGATTGGCCCGCGGGTCACGGCAGATGACCCCTTCATATCAAGAGTTGATCAGGGTGTTTGGGCGCATCGGGCTTTTGTCATTTGGCGGCCCCGCCGCCCAAATCTCACTCATGCATCAGGAACTGGTCGAAAAGCGCCCCTGGTTGGACGAACAGACCTATCTACGCGCGCTTTCGCTGTGCATGCTGTTGCCGGGTCCCGAAGCCATGCAGCTTGCCACTTATGCTGGCTGGCGGCTGCGCGGCGTAGCCGGAGGGTTGATCGCGGGCAGCTTGTTTGTGCTGCCGGGGGCTCTGGTGATCGCGCTGTTGGTTTTGCTCTATGCGGCCTATGGCACATTGCCTTTGGTTCAGGCCGGGTTTCTGGGCATCAAGGCCACCGTGATCATCATCGTCCTTCAGGCGCTACGGAACCTATCGAAAAAAGCGCTGACAGATGTTGAGCATCGGATGATCGCGGGCCTCGCCTTTTTAGGGATTTTTGTCTTCAACCTGCCCTTCCCGCTGATCATCCTGTGCGCCGCCGTTTGGGGGTTCGCCACTTCGAAGGACCATGCACCAGCCGCCGTTCAAACCAGCCCAACGCTTGCCAATCCCGTTCGCACTGCGGTTTTCTGGCTTGTTCTTTGGCTGGGGCCGTTGTTCGTGCTGTCTCTGACGGGTCAGGAACTGCTCAGCGATCTGGGTTGGTTCTTTGCCCGGCTCGCGGTTGTTACCTTTGGCGGGGCCTATGCGGTGCTGGCCTATATGACCCAGACTGTGGTCGAGACCTACCAATGGATCAGCACGGACCAGATGATCGACGCGCTGGGGCTGGCCGAAACGACGCCCGGGCCGCTGATTCTGGTGACTCAGTTTGTGGCCATGCTTAGCGGTCAGATTGCCGGAGGCGCCTCGCTGGCGTTTGCGGCGGGCATTGTCGCTTTATGGGCGACGTTTGTACCGTGTTTTCTGTGGATTTTTCTTGCAGCCCCGCATCTGGATAGAATCGCCGAGCGTCCGCGTCTTGAGGCCGCGATGCACGGAATCACAGCTGCGGTCGTCGGAGTGATTCTCAACCTCTCCGTGTGGTTCGGGCTAAACGTCTTGTTCACCTCAATTCCGGGGTGGCATTGGGGACCAGTTTCTCTCCCCCTACCCGACCTTTCGTCGCTTGAATTCAGCGCACTTGTGCTGACCGTTCTGGCTGGCCTGTTGATTTTCCGTATGAAATCCGGTTTAGCAACCACACTTGGTATCATGGTTCTGGCCGGACTAGGCATGCAGATTTTGTAATCAATACAGCCCAGCACAGCCTTTCGTTTCCGTCCGAATGAACTATGCTGGGATTAACCACTTTCGAGGATCAACCATGTCGCAAGACATCGACTACGGGAATCTGATGCACACGGCCATGCGAGGCCTGATCAAGACCGTCCTGACCGACGTGTCCGAAACCGGCCTGCCCGGTTCGCATCATTTCTTTATCACTTTTGATACACGGCATGAGGGCGTTGAGTTGGCCGATTGGCTGCGTGAGCGCTATCCAGGCGAGATGACGATTGTCATGCAGCACTGGTTCGAAAACCTCGAAGTCGGTGACGATGGCTTTTCGATTACGCTGAATTTCGGGGATGCGCCGGAACCCCTTTACATCCCCTATCTGGCGATCAAGACCTTCGTGGATCCTTCGGTTGAGTTTGGCTTGCGCTTTGAAAGCCCAGAAGACGAGGACGAAGAGATCCATGTGACGGAAGAAGCCCCGATTGAGCTTGAGGCCGAAGAGACGGAACCTCAGCATGATGCGGATGTGGTCTCGCTGGACAGCTTCCGGAAATGACCCAGAAAACCCCGCTTGATGCGGGGTTTATTCTTTTCGAAGGAATGTCTCGACCGAGCGCGACTTAATCCCATCGCGAAACCGGGAAAATGACAGGTCGAGCCCACCATCAGCTAGTGTCCGGTCAAATTGCTGAAGCTCATAGCCACCGTTTTCGGCTATGAACAACGAAAACACCGTCAGAGTATCTCCTTCGATCCGCCCCCAAACAAAGGGTTCCCCTTTCATCGGGTCAAGCGGCACCTCATGGCCAAACACATTACGCTTCATGGCCGCAGAATAAACATCGGGCCGATCCGAGCTTTGAAAATCAACCGAGTATTTCTCATCCTTGATGCGACCGTCGGCTTTGTAAGTCGTGGTGGTCCAACTCACGTTGAAGCCCCCTTTAATTTCCTGTATCGAAACGCTCATATCCCGAGGGGTCGCCGTACCATCCGCATCAACAACGTCGGCCGAACCGGTATAGTCGCCCACGAACGGCTCGATTCCCGTCGCCTGAGCGTGTTGCACAAATACTGCCAGCCAAAAACTCGCGGCAAACAATAACGCAAGCGTATACAAAGGGCTTTTGAGAAGTGACACGCGCATGGTTGCCTCCGTCAGGGTTATTGTCCCATCTTAACTTTAGCCCGCCGACGTACAATGGCACTGTTTTCGCTAACAGAAATTATTTGTAGCTGTGCCGCGTCTATACCTTTGCGCGGCCCAAGTTTAAGGTGCGCTCAACTGGCCGATTGCGCCACAGCCTTGCTGCGGGTAAACGGCATACGACTGCATACCAGACCGGAGCGACCGATGTCTCAAACCCGCACTGAATCCGACAGCTTTGGCCCGCTTGAGGTGCCTGCCGATAAGTACTGGGGCGCGCAAACGCAGCGTTCGATCATGAACTTCCCCATCGGCTGGGAAAAGCAGCCCGTCGCCATCGTGCGCGCGCTGGGTGTGATCAAAAAGGCCTGTGCAATTGAAAACAAGGCCATCGGCAAGCTGGACGCCAAGATCGCCGACGCGATCATACAAGCGGCCGGTGAAGTGTTCGAAGGCAAGTTTGACGACAACTTTCCTCTGGTCGTATGGCAAACCGGCTCGGGCACGCAATCCAACATGAACTCGAACGAGGTCATTGCGAACCGCGCGATTGAGATTATGGGTGGCGAGATTGGCTCGAAAGATCCCGTTCACCCGAATGATCACTGCAATATGGGTCAATCCTCGAACGATACTTTCCCCACCGCGATGCACATCGCCACAGCGATGAGTGTGCGCGATGTGTTGATGCCCGGGCTTGAGAAGTTCGCCTCGGCGCTGGAAGCCAAGGCAAAAGAGTTTGCCGGTATCATCAAGATCGGCCGCACCCATACGCAGGATGCCACGCCGTTGACGTTGGAACAGGAATTCGGCGGGTATGCGCACCAAATCCGTCAGGGCATTGCGCGTGTAGAAGCTGCAATGCCCGGTATCTATGAACTGGCTCAAGGCGGTACTGCTGTGGGTACCGGTTTGAACACGCATGGCGGCTGGGATGAGGCTGTCGCCAAGAATATGGCCGATATCACCGGCCTGCCCTTTGTGACCGCGCCGAACAAATTCGAAGCTCTGGCCGCACATGATGCCATGGTCTTTTTGTCGGGCGCTTTGGCCACGATTGCCGGTTCCTGCTACAAGATTGCCAACGATATCCGTCTGTTGGGTTCGGGGCCCCGCTCAGGATTGGGTGAGCTTATCCTGCCCGAAAACGAGCCCGGTTCCTCCATCATGCCCGGAAAGGTGAACCCGACACAGGCCGAAGCGCTGACTCAGGTGGCCGCGCATGTGATGGGCAACGACGCAGCAATGAAGTTTGCAGGCTCGCAGGGCCATTTCCAGTTGAACGTCTACAACCCGATGATGTCCTATAACCTGCTGCAGTCGATCCAGCTGCTCGGCGATGCAACCGACAGCTTTACCGAGCGAATGCTGTTGGGCATCAAAGCCAACGAGCCACGCATCGACAAGCTGATGAAGGAATCCCTGATGCTGGTGACTGCTCTGGCACCGACAATCGGGTATGACAACGCCACGACCGTCGCCAAAACAGCGCACAAGAACGGCACAACACTTAAGGAAGAAGCGATTGCGTTGGGCTTTGTGGATGAGGCGACGTTTGATGCGGTTGTGCGGCCCGAGCATATGATTGGACCCAAGGACTGATGGGTAAACCGGTTAACCTGAACCGGTTTCGAAAAGAAAAAGCGCGGGCTGAAAAAAAGGCCCGCGCGGATGCAAACGCTGCGAAACACGGGCAATCCAAAGCCGACAGGACCGTTGTAAAGCTGCAGCAAGACCGGCAGCGCCGGGACCTTGACGGTCACAAGGTCGACGAATGAGTGGACGTCCTGTCAAACGCTCCCTGACCTTGCAAGGTCATCGAACATCCGTTTCGCTTGAGGATGAGTTCTGGCAAGCCTTCCGTGACATCGCGCGGAAAAAAGATATCCCAATCAATGTCCTGGCGGCAAATATTGATGCAGAGCGCGACCCGGAAACCGGACTGGCTTCGGCCATTCGTGTCTTCATTCTGAATTGGTATCGTCAAACCGATTGAGTACTTGATTTCAAACAATCGCGTCGCTTATCCTCGCGGAGAACAAAAAGGGTACATTCATGAACGATTTGGCAACGGGCCCAGATGGAAAACCTCGGTGTTCGTGGTGCAACGCCGCCCCCGAATTCTTTGACTATCATGATAACGAATGGGGATATCCGGTTTCCGATGACAGACGATTGTTTGAGAAACTTTGCCTCGAGAGCTTTCAGTCGGGCCTGAGTTGGCGCACTATTCTGTCAAAACGCGAGAATTTCAGAGCAGCGTTTTGTAAATTTGATTTCAATAAGATAGCAGAGTTTTCTGACGCAGATATCAATCGACTTCTGGACGACAAAGGCATCGTGCGACACCGCGGCAAGATTGAAGCCGTTATCAACAATGCCTGCCGCGTGCAGGACCTAATCGCTTCCGAAGGATCATTGGCCGCTTATGTCTGGAGGTACGAGCCTACGGCGCCACCCGCCCCGCAAAGCGCTTCCACGTCGGCAGAATCCATTGCGATGTCGAAAGATCTGAAAAAACGCGGTTGGAAATTCGTAGGCCCCACCACGATCTTTGCCTTTATGCAGGCCATGGGGTTGATCAATGATCACGCCAACGGATGTGTCATGCGCGAAAAAGCGGCGCAGATGCGCCGCGATTTCATCAAGCCCGAATAGATTACCCCACGATCAGATCGAGGCGCGGAAGATATTGTCGATATTCCCGCCGAGCGCTGCGTTGAATTCTGCGTCAGATTGCTGTTTGGACAGCCCTTCGGTCAGTGCGCGCGAAAACGAGGCGATCATCTTGCTGTTTTGGCCAAGCAGGTCGCAGGCCTGCTCGGTCGAGTATCCGCCGGACAGCGCCACAACACGCAGGACGCGCGGGTGATCCGCCACCTCATCATAAAGGTTGGCCTGGCTGGGGATGGTCAGCTTCAGCATCACTTCCTGACCCTCGACCAATTGATCCAGATTCTTCAGAATTTCTGATTTCAGAATGTCCTCAGCCTCGGCCTTGGTTTCCGAGTGGATGTTTACCTCAGGCTCGACAATTGGGACCATTCCCGCATCAGTGACCACGCGTGCGACCTGGAACTGCTGCGCGACAACGTCGGCAATGCCCTGAGCATTTGCTTCGTGGATAACTGAGCGTTCCTTGGTGCCAAAAACACCATCCGCCTTGGCCAACGTCTCAGCCAGCCCCGGAATTGGCTTCATCATCTGAACACCGTTGGCCTGATCCTCAAGTCCTTTGTCGATTTTCAGAAACGGCACGATGCCTTTTTCGGACCACAGATAATCCGCGACCTTCTTGCCGTCGATTTCTTCGCCCAAGGTCCGTTCGAACAGGATCGCGCCAATCACTTTATCCTTGGTGAAATCGTCAGCCAGAATGATCCGCGCGCGCATCTTCTGAATCTCGCCGAACATCTCTTCGTCTGATCCGTAATCCGATGCTTCAACGCCATACAAAGCCAGCGCTTTGGGGGTTGAACCGCCGCTTTGGTCCAGTGCTGCGATAAATCCTGCGCCTTCGGACATCTGCGCGCGCTGTTCTGCTTTCGACATAACTCAATCCCGTTCAATATGATTCCGCATTTTCAATCCGCATACAGCATGCCGAAGAGCGATGGTAGTTTGTTAGCGCTCAACCAAGCGCAACCAAATTCCGTCTTTCGATCTGACGGTCAAATGCGCGACCGGTACCGGCGTTTCGCCGTGAATTGTTTCGAATCGATAACGGCGCAACAGCATTGACAAGATCAAAGGCCCTTCGACCATCGCAAACCCCGCACCCGTGCAGACACGGGGGCCAGCCGAAAACGGAATATAGGCCTCGCGCTGGCATTTCTTTCCGTTCTCCGTCGTCCATCGTGTGGGATCGAAATCGTCCGGCCTGTCCCAAAGCCGCTCATGTCGATGCAAATGCCAGGGGCTCACAACGATCTGAGAGCCCTGCGGAACATCCCGATCACGGAAGCGTTCTGGGCATGTCGCCTCGCGCACCATCATCGGAACTGGTGGATACAGACGTAGAGCTTCGCGAAATACATCGCGGCTGAGTTTCAATTGGGACATGGTGGAAAAATCAGGCGTGTCCAGGGCCTGCGCTTCTTCAGCCAGTTTATCCTGCCAGTCCGGATACAGTGCCATCAAATAGAGCATCCAGGCCAGTGCCGATGCGCTGGTTTCATGCCCCGCCAAAAAGAAGATGGCGACCTGATCGACCATTTCCTGCGCATCAAACCGGTCTCCAGTTTCCGGATCTGTTGTCGTCATGATCTTGGTGGCCAGATCATCGGGGGCCGACCCGTTTTCGATTGCTATAGCGCGTGCATCCGTCAATCGGCTGATCAGATCCCGAATCTCGCTGGCGGTTTGGCGAGTTTTGCGAGAATGAAATCGGGGCATCCAGCTTGGAACCGGCACGAATGCGGCCAGGTTCAGCAAGGGCTGTTCGCGCTGATAGATTCGGAATTTATCGAAGACCTGCGCGGCAACCTCATGTTCGATGGGAACCGAAAACAGGGTGCGGAAAATCACATCCGCCGCGACATGGCTTGTGATTTCTTCACATTCCACCTTCTGCCCGACCCTGCCAGAAAGCCGATCCGCACAAGCCTGGGCCGCATTTAACATTGCGGGAAACGTGTCCTTCAAACGTCCGCCTTCAAAGGCGGGATCAATGATCCTGCGCTGCCGTTTCCAGACTTCGCCATTGGTCAGGAACACGGACCGGCCCAATAAGGGGCGCAAGCCTTCGCTGATGCGATTTGATTTTGGAAACGCATCCGGGCGCTCTTTCAGAACTGCGCGGATCAGATCGGGTTGGTTGACCATATACGAGCGAAAGAACGGCGTTCGGAATTCAGCCATCCACGCTCGATATAGACGCTGGGGCTGAGCAGACAGCAAGTCTTGCCGAAACAGACGTAGATACCGCCACAGCGAGACCTTATCTGGTCGTGCTTCGGGCTTTGGGGGCGTCATGCTTCCACCGCGATGTATTTCGAAACAGCCCGCTCAATGCGCGATCGTGATGGGGCGCGCCTTTCAAACCGCTGTTTCAATGTTTCAGGACCTGCGGTGATGCGGAAATAGTCATAAAGTCCAGGTTGATCGAACGCACAAAGATATTGAAAGTGCAGGCGAAAAAAGCGCCAACGCAATTGCTGCCATCGCGCGTGGGACAGTGTTTGGGTGAACGCCGCAGAAAGAACCAGCGGCCCGCATTTTTTGGGGCCAGCGACGCCGCTGACCGCGACCGGATCGCACAACGCAAACGCGCAGCCATCCCCTGGTGCAGAGACATCGATCCAAGTCATATCCGCGCGTTCGGACAGATATTTAAGATCAGCGCGAAGCGTGTGTGCCTGCGGTAGAAACGAAACCATTGGCACCACCTGCCCCAAGGTCAGAAAGGATAAGACTGGCTTATCCTGTATACCGCCCCGTCGTCGTAAAACATCTGCCAACACTGACACACCAAGATGGGCGCCAGAGCTGTGACCTACGACCAGCACCTCATCGGTGTCTGTGTCCAGCGTCTCGGTGATCAGGTCAGAAAACTCCCGCAGCCTCGATTGCAGATCTTGCGAATACGCGCCGTATAGCTTCGCCGAGTGGGCATAGTCATGCATAAGGTAATAAGCGAACAGTCGATTATCGATCTTTCGGAACCATTGCATCAGAGCATAGATTACCCCGGCAGCAGGTACCAAAGACCACCACCCAACGAGTGGTTTCAATACAGAGACTAAACCCCAAGCAATCAACAACGATGCAAAAAGCTGCAGCAGCAGCATTGCCACCGGGTATAGCGCCGCAATTACGGGCCCCTTGCGCAACTGCATCAGCCGCCAAAGCGTACCGGTCGAGATATATATCCAGGCGGTTCTCGCCAGTTGCAGATAGGTTGCCGGTATCGATTGAGCCATGCTGTCACGCACGATATCCGACCAGACCAGAACCTGAACATCTGCATCAACAGGACTGCCGTCCTGCTGAGAAATCACCTGCCAGCCGTAGGGACCTTCGCCCGTCCTAGCGCTAATATCGATCTGGTATCCCGATATCTCAGCCTGGGCGCCCCCCTCTTTGCGGTAGAGCTCTCGATATCGGCGCGGATGAATCGGGTCGTAGCCGGGAATGTAAAACACCCGGCGTTTGCGCACCTGCGGATTGGATTGCTGACTGCTCATTACCCGGCCCTCTGCGCCAAAGATTAGCGCAGCGTTGACGCCAAGGTAAGACCTGGCGTCTATCCATCCGCGTTTAAAGCCAGAGGGTTAACCGAGGTTTGCCAAAGCCGGAAATGTTTCCAGCAGCCACCAGCTGAATTCGGTGAACAAACCGGTGACAAGCATGATGCCAACAAACAGCAGCAGCCCGCCCATCACCTTCTCGATCGTGCCCATATGCGGTTTGATGCGGTTCATAACCGCCATCGAGCGGTTCAGGAACATCGCAGCCAGCAAGAATGGAATGCCCAGGCCTGCCGCATATACGCCAAGCAATACGGTGCCACGCGTGACTGATGCTTCGGAGGCGGCCAGCGACAAGATTGCACCTAATTGTGGGCCGATGCACGGCGTCCAACCGAAGGCGAAGGCCAGTCCCAGAATATATGCCCCGAACACAGATCCGCTGGAGTCACCCGTATCAACGCGTGCCTCACGATCCAACAAAGGAATACGGAACACGTTCAGAAAGTGCAGGCCAAAGACAATGACGACAGCGCCCGAGAGTTTGGCGAAAAGCACCTGATTCTGAAGAACAAACGCCCCAAAGACCGAGGCCGTGAAGCCTAGCAGCAGGAACACTGTCGATAGACCCAAAACAAAAAACAGTGCCGCCAGGGTCGCCTTGCGCCGCGCGCGCGCCTCATCCTGCATCTCGTTGATAGTCACACCGCTCATATACGCGAGGTACGGTGGCACAATCGGCAGCACGCAGGGAGACAGAAAACTTATCAACCCGCCCAGCATGGCGATAAACATGGCAGGCAGAAGGCCCGCGTCTATGATCTCAATTCCGAACATGACTCAGCACATAAGTTATCGCGCGGGTTTCGTCACGAGGCCATTCGGTCACATCCTCGTGGTTGCGCGCTGGACAGTATGGCTCGTTAGAAATATCTCAGCCCCATGACCAATGAGATTGAAACACTGGATGCGTTGGGATTGTTGTGCCCCCTGCCTGTTTTGAAGGCTCGGAAGCGCCTGAAATCCTTGCCTGCGGGGGTATGCTGCGCGTGCTGGCCGATGATCCAGCCGCGATTATCGACGTACCGCATTTCTGTACCGAATCTGGCCATACACTTGTCTCGCAAGATACAGTGGATGGTCATCAGATATATGTGATCCAAAAATCGGCCTGAGGATTCTTTGGAACGCACCCTAATGAAAAAGGCGGGCCAGTTGGCCCGCCTTTTTCTTACTGTCCCAATGACCACCACCCTCGGCGCTTTGGCTTGGCCGGCGCGGGTTCGGGTTCGTCCGCCACTGCCTCCAAGACCGGCTCTGGGGTGGCAGCCTCAATGACTTCGGGTTCTGCTGCCACGGTCGATTCTTCGGCTTCTTCGGCAACCAGTTCAGGCGCTTCAGCAGGTTCCTCTGGCACTTCTTCATCGACTTTAGAAGCCGACGTTGCTTCGGCGATCTCAAGTTCTGATGGTGCATCAGCACTATCGGGCTCAGCGGCTGGTTCGATGCTTTCAGACTCATCGGCTGGCTCTTGCTGTTCAGCCTCGGCGGCCTCAGCATTGACCGGCTCTTTCTGCGGATCGGAGTTCGCATTATCCGCTTCGGTCTGCGTCTCACTTGCTTCGACTGTGGCCTCAGTATCCTTTTTGCGTCGGCGCGGTGCCCGGCGCTTTTTCGGTTTGGCCGCTTTCTCAGCATCTTCCTCAGCAACAGGCTCAGCCTCGGTCTGCTTGGTATCGACGCTCTCAGCTTCGTTGCTCGAGTCGGTTACACTGTCTGCGTCAGACTCGTCCGCATTACCATCCGGCGCGTCACCATTGCCCGAACTCTTCTTGCGCCGGCGCCGACGCCGTTTACGCTTGGGCTTGGTCTCTTCCTCACTCTGAACCGCAGTTTCTTCTTCGGTTTCGTCTTCATCCGTGGCGTCGACCATATCCATCAGCGACGCATCAACCGAAACCACCGGCGCAGTTGCTTCAGGAACAACGCGGCTAGCGGTCTTGAACTTCTCCATCGAGAAGTCGGGGCTGACCAAATGAACGTCCCCTTCGATCCGAACCGACAAACCATACCGCGCTTCGATCTGCGCGATGTGTTCGCGTTTCTGGTTCATCAGGAAGTTGGCGATGCTAACCGGGCAACGCACCAATACCTCACGCGAACGGCGGCGAGTGCCTTCCTCTTCAATCTGGCGAAGGATTGACAGTGCCATATTGTCGTCCGACCGGATCAGGCCGGTACCATGGCAAGACGGGCATGGCTGGGTCGTCGCCTCGAGCATTCCAGGACGCAGGCGCTGACGGCTCATTTCGAGCAGTCCAAAGCCCGAAATCCGGCCCACCTGAATACGGGCACGATCCGTTTTCAGCTTGTCTTTCAGTCGTTTCTCAACGGCCGAGTTATTTTTGCGCTCGTCCATATCGATGAAATCGATCACGATCAGACCGGCCAGATCGCGCAGACGCAATTGGCGCGCCACTTCTTCGGCGGCCTCCAGATTGGTCTTCAACGCGGTTTCCTCGATCGAACCTTCTTTGGTCGCCCGACCCGAGTTCACATCGATCGCCACCAGCGCTTCGGTCACCCCGATCACGATATAGCCACCGGATTTCAGCTGAACCGTCGGGTTGAACATCCCGGCCAGATAGCTTTCCACCTGATATCGCGCGAATAGCGGCAGCGCGTCTTCGTATCGCTTCACGTTCTTGGCGTGCGACGGCATGATCATCTTCATGAAGTCTTTGGCGATGCGATACCCGCCCTCGCCTTCAACCAGAACCTCATCGATGTCGCGATTATACAAGTCGCGGATCGAGCGTTTGATTAGGTCGCCTTCTTCATAAATTTTCGCAGGCGCAATGGATTGCAACGTCAGCTCGCGGATCTGCTCCCACAATCGTTGCAGGTATTCATAGTCGCGCTTGATCTCTGATTTTGTCCGTTTGGCTCCGGCCGTGCGCACGATCAGACCCGCGCCCGTGGGCACGTCGATTTCAGCGGCAATGTCTTTCAGTTTCTTCCGGTCAGCGGCATTGGTGATCTTGCGGCTAATTCCGCCGCCCCGTGCGGTATTGGGCATCAGTACGCAGTACCGACCCGCCAAAGACAGATACGTGGTAAGTGCCGCACCCTTGTTGCCGCGCTCTTCCTTGACCACCTGCACCAGCAGGACCTGACGCACCTTGATAACTTCCTGAATCTTGTAGCGGCGCGGGCGTGGCTTGCGCGGAGGACGGATATCCTCGCTATCGTCTTCGTCTGCGACCGACTCGATGGTATCGTCTTTCGAAGCCGCGTCAGCGCTTTTGCTTTCTGTCTCGCCATCCGCCTCGGGCTCATCGCCAGAAGCTTCCGCCTCTTCTTCGTCAGACTTGGCTTCGACCTCATCCGAAGGTTCTTCTTGGTCGGTATCAGTTGCTTCGACAGGTGCGTCTTCTGCTACCTCAGCAGTCTCTTCTGGCGCTTCCGCCTGCTGATCTACATCTTCGGACTCGGCTTCTTCGGTCGGAGCTTCTTCAGCAACAGGCTCGGCGGCATCCTCAGGCTCTTCCACCGGCGTCTCGGCAACGATTTCCATCGGAGACGTCCCTTCGGGCACCTCCGTCTCTTCACCGTCATCCAGATCGATGGTTTCCATTCCGGTCGGCTCTGAGGAAACCTCCAGCGTCTCAACCGGATCGTCCGTCTTGACGTCAGCGGCCTTGGAACGCGAACGTGACCGGCGCTTCTTGGGCTTTGTTTCCTCGGCCTCATCCCGCGCCTTCATCGCCTCGGCATAGGCGCGCTCTTCCTCCATTAGCGCCTCGCGGTCAGCGACGGGGATCTGGTAGTAGTCGGGATGGATTTCGGAAAAGGCCAGAAACCCGTGCCGGTTCCCGCCGTAATCCACAAATGCCGCCTGTAGCGACGGCTCAACCCGTGTTACTTTTGCAAGATAGATGTTGCCAGCAAGCTGGCGTTTGTTTTCGGATTCAAAGTCAAATTCCTCAACCTTGTTTCCGTCGACCACCACAACGCGGGTTTCCTCCGCGTGGGTGGCATCGATAAGCATTTTCTTAGCCATGTGTCCTTGGTGCACCGCGCCAAACGCGTTGTCCTGACCCGTCCAGGCGGACAGGCGCTTTTGGGGAGGTGTCTTGTACGGGCGATATCGGACGGCGCGCGGCAGGGTCTGGCGCTTTGGCCCCCTGCCCGTATACTCAATCGTTGCGCGCGCGTCATCGCGGTTCTTCTCCGACAGGCGCGTCTAAATGCGGCCCGCCCATTTATTCCTTTCACCCGCATAGACGGGTTCAGGCGTTCATCTGCCCCATTGGGGCATAATCGGTCTGCCGCGCCGCGCGGGATCTATCCTCACCATCAGCTCAGCAGCGAAACTCAAAACACGGGGCTTGCAGGCACAAAATACCCGGCCCGTTCGATCACAATAAAAGCAGTCCTGTGGAAAAGACAATGGGCAAACTGCATCGCGACCCAAGAACGCGCCGAAGAGTCCCTTCATCTGTTCAGAAATATCCAGGGGTTGAATTGAACCGCAAGCTCAAGAGGGGGCTGGCCCCCTCCTCCGCTTTCACAGGTAATCCGAACGCTGCAACCCGTACTTCGCCATCTTTTCGTTCAGTGTCCGGCGTGGCAGGCAGAGTTCTTCCATCACCGAGGCGATCGATCCCTTGTGACGGCGCATCGTATTGTCGATCAGCATCCGCTCGAAGGCTTCAACATATTCCTTCAGCGGCTTGCCTTCAGTTGTCATCACTGGCTGCATCTCTTCGTGATCCGACATCAGCAGCGAAGCAATTGTCCCCGACCCGCGCCGCGACTGCAGCACCGCACGCTCAGCAATGTTGATCAACTGCCTCACATTCCCAGGCCACGGGGCCTGAAGCAGCTGAGCCGCTTCCTGCGCACTGACCTGAGGCGCGTCGCAGCCATATTCCTCTGCGAACTGTTCGCTCAGACGGGTGAACAGCGTCAGGATGTCCTCACCCCGCTGTCGCAGCGGAGGCATGGTGATGCGCAGCGCCGCCAACCGATAGAACAGATCGGGACGCAATACATCTTCTGAGGTTTTGCCCGCTTCCTGCAGGTTCGAAATCGCAACGATCCGCGTTTCCGCAGGGGTGCCCTGCTCATTCATAACGCTCAATAGACGGGCCTGCAGCGTATCACTCAGGGCTTCGACATCCTCAAGAACCAGCGTACCGCCTCGGGCCTCTTCGATGGCGGGCAACTGCGTGTCTTCGGGGAGCATCGGGCCAAACAGGCGTTTCGACAGCGCTTCTTCCTCAAGTGCTGCGCAAGAAACCAGGACGAATTTCTTACCCGCCCGGCTACCAACCGCGTGCAATGCATGCGCCACCAAAGTCTTTCCGGTTCCGGTTTCCCCATCGATCAGGACATGACCATCCGCCTGCCCCAGATCCAGAATATCTTCTCGCAACCGCTCCATGACGGGGCTGGCACCGATCAGCTTGTTCATGATCTGCGTACCGCCAGACAGCTCACGCCGCAGGGCTCGGTTGTCGAGCGTCAGACGACGCGCATTGCTGGCGCGTTTGGCCAGTTCGGACATGCGATCGGGGTTAAACGGCTTTTCAAGGAAATCGAACGCCCCGACACGCATCGCCTCTACGGCCATTGGCACATCGCCATGTCCCGTGATCATGATCACCGGAAGCGTGCTATCGGCCCCCATCAGCTTTTTCAGCAGTTGAATGCCATCCATTCCGGGCATCTTGATGTCAGAAATCACGATCCCGGGGTATTCTGGCCCTAACACCTTGAGCGCATCCTCGGCGCTTGAAAAGGTTTCGGTGTCGTACCCCGACAAAGCCAGCCACTGGCTGATCGACTGGCGCATGTCCTGTTCATCATCCACGATGGCGATTTTCATGGCCTGTGCCATAGTCACTTCCTCTATTCCGCGGCCTCAAGGCCGTCGCTTCCCAATATGGGCAATTGCATCTCAAACACCGCGCCACCCTGTTGGCCATTACGCGCGGTCAGCCGTCCGCCATGGTCGTTCACGATCCCGGACGAGATGGCAAGCCCCAGACCAACGCCGTCCCCCGGGCGTTTGGTTGTATAAAACGGCTCGAACAGGTTTTCGATATCCTCGATCCCGTGGCCATTGTCCCGCACGGTCAGTACCGCAGTTTCACCTGCAGCGAGAATGATCTCGACATCCGGCTCATCCACAGACTTGGTCGCATCCAGCGCATTGCGCAAGAGATTGACCATAACCTGTTCGATCCGCATCCGATCACCCATCACTATAACAGGTTCTTCGGGCAAAATCTGGGTTATCTTCACATGCCGCTGACGCAGCTGCGGTTCCATCATCGACAGGGACGAGGCCAGCGCTTCGCCAAGATTTACTGGCGAAAACGCATCTGCACCTTTGCGCGCATAGGATTTGAGCTGGCGCGTGATCGCTCCCATCCGCTCGATCAATCCGTCGATCCGCCCAAAGCTGGCCAACGCTTCTTCGGGCCGGTTTCGACGCAAAAGCAGACGCGCGCCGGCCAGATAAGTTTTCATCGCAGCCAGAGGTTGATTTAACTCGTGACTGACTGCCGCAGACATCTCTCCAAGTGCTGCCAGTTTTGAGCTCTGGGCAAGGGTTTGTTCGGCAACTTCCAGCGTCTTTTCAACACGTTCACGCTCAGCGATTTCCCGCTGCAGCCTTACGTTCAATGCGCGAAGCTCCGCCGACTCGCGCTGGAACAAGGTCATGCGCAACGTCGCTCTGCGGCTGAGCGCATAGAAGGTCAGCGCCAGAAGAATCGCAAAGGCCATGATCTCAAGCGCCAGAACGCTGTTCACCCGCTCGCGGATCGACGAATAGGTGGTGAACGAGGTCATTTGCCAGCCCCGGAACGGAATACGGGTCTCCATCCGCATCACAGCCTCGCCCTGAAGATAGGCATCGGGGGGCAAAGCGCTCCAATCGGTTGTGGCCCGGATCGCGCGCTGAATCGCGTTCTGAGGGGGTTGGCGCAACATGGCACCGCTTTCATCCAGACCTCGCCACTGAGGCTCGGTCGAGAGGATGATCGTACCAGTGCTGTCTGTGACCATCACCGCGTCAGAAATACCAGCCCAGGCGCGTTCAAATTTCTGCAAATCAACTTCGACTACGATCACGCCAAGAATCTCTGCATTCGCCTCGATTCGCCGCGAGTACACAAAGCTGTAACCGCCGGACTCACGTGGAATGACCGAGAATATAGTGGCATTCGATCGAATTGCATCGATGAAGTAAGGCGAGTTCCGGTGGCTTTCCTGCAACCGGTTCCGGTCGGTTGCAGCACGTGTCAGGCCATCCCCATCCAGCAAAACCAGCGAGGCCGCCCCGATTTCTTCAACGAAAGAGATCAGGCGCTGGCTCGACAGCGTGTAATCGCTGGATTGCAGGGCCGAAATCAGGGTGGGGTCACGGGCAAGCAACTGCGGCACGATGGCGTTGCGTCGCAACTCACTCAGCAGGTTGCCGGAGTACAAGGCTAACCGCAGTTCGGCCCGGTTTCTGGTCGATTCGGTGAAGCGACTTGTTAGCAGACTGTTGGTGATCCACACTGTGGCGACGGTAGCAAGCAGCAACAAAAACACGGCAAGACGCAGCCGCCAGCCCATAGGCGCGCCGCGAAACCGGTTCAGAAACCCTTTGCTGTTTGCTTGATCTTCCGCGCTCATGTACTGACGCTACGCGTCCCGACTGATGACCTCAAGTCACGCGGGCGTCAGCACCCCGGCCAATGCGCGGAAGAGCGCCGTCCCGTCAGTGCCTCCGTGGCCTGAATCCGCCGCTCGTTCTGGGTGGGGCATCATGCCTAACACGCGCCGGTTGTGCGATAAAATCCCTGCAATATCGTCACGCGAACCATTGGGATTTTCGGCATATGTGAAGGCAATGCGATCCTGATCCTTCAACTCGGCCAAGGTCTCATCGTCTGCGAAATAATTGCCATCGTGATGCGCAATCGGGATATCGATCACATCCCCGGCATTGTACCCTTCAGTAAAGGCGCTATCGCTGGTTTCGACCTTCAGTCCGATCGTTTTGCAGATGTATTTCAGACCGGCGTTGCGCAACAGCGCGCCAGGCAGAATTCCGGTTTCGGTCAGAACCTGAAAACCGTTGCAGATACCGACGGCATAGCCACCACGCTCGGTATGCGCGGCCAGCGCTTTGCAAATGGGCGACTGGGCCGCAATCGCGCCGCAGCGCAGATAGTCACCGTAAGAAAACCCACCCGGAACACCGACAATATCTATGCCCTCGGGCAGCGCGGCATCTTTATGCCAGACCATATCGACGGAAAAACCGGCCTGCTCGAAGGCAACGGCAAGATCACGATCGCAGTTGGAACCGGGGAAAACGATGACGGCTGCGCGCATGGCGGACCCTCCTAGGTCAAAAAAACTTAGAGCAGTTCGATCTCAAAGCGTTCGATGACCGTGTTGGCCAACAGCTTTTCGCACATCTTGGTTACGTCCGCTTCGGTCGCGCCGTCTGCCAGTTCCAGATCGATCACCTTGCCCTGACGGACACCTTCGACCTGATCAAAGCCCATCGCACCCAATGCGTGACGCACAGCCTCGCCCTGCGGGTCCAGAACCCCGTTCTTGAGCATCACATGCACACGTGCTTTCATTTTCGAGAACTCCACTGATGGACCGCGCATCGATCCGTTTCGTTGGGCGCGGGATACCCCGCTTGGGCTTGTCGGACAACCCTGTCGATATATGACAGGATCAGTTGATCAGCGTTGGTTTTGTGACATTGCTTTTGGGCAGAACACCAAGACGGCGGGCCACTTCCGAATAGGCGTCCGTCAGGCTGCCCAGATCGCGGCGGAATACATCCTTGTCCAGCTTCTGACCGGTTTCGATATCCCACAAACGGCAGCTGTCGGGGCTGATTTCGTCCGCAATGATCAAGCGTTGGAAATCGCCTTCGAATACGCGCCCGATCTCGATCTTGAAATCGACCAGACGAATACCGACGGCCAGCATCACGCCGCTCATGAAATCATTCACGCGCAGTGCAAGGCTCAGGATATCGTCCATATCCTGCTGGCTAGCCCAGCCGAATGCTGCGATGTGCTCTTCAGTCACCAGCGGATCACCCAGCGCATCGTCCTTATAGCAGTATTCAACAATCGGGCGCGGCAGTTGAGTACCCTCGGCGATACCGAGACGCTTGGACATCGATCCAGCGGCATAGTTGCGAACGATCACTTCCAGCGGAATGATCTCACAATTCCGAACCAGTTGTTCCCGCATGTTCAGACGGCGAATGAAGTGCGTCGGAACTCCGATCTGGGCCAGACCGGTCATGAAGAATTCACTCAACCGGTTGTTCAGAACGCCCTTTCCATCGATCACGTCTTTCTTCTCGGCGTTGAAAGCTGTGGCGTCATCCTTGAAGTACTGCACGATGGTGCCCGGCTCGGGACCTTCATACAGGATCTTGGCTTTACCTTCGTAAATCTTCTTGCGACGCGCCATGAGCGACCTTTCCAGTCTGGGGAAAGGGAATGAGTCCCTTCACGTTGGCGCCCTCATAGTGCAAGCCCCGCTTTCCCGCAAGTTCGCAACCCCGAGAGGCTTTGACGCAGCGCAAATACCTTGCGCACAGGGCGTCGTATAGTCATATCATCAGAAAAGAACATCTAACCCAAGAGGTCCCCAACCAATGACCACATTCGACGAACGTGAAGCCGCGTTTGAAAACAAATTCGCTCATGACGAAAAGATGCAGTTCATCGCTCGGATGCGCCGCAACCGATTTATGGCTGTATGGGCCTCGGCGCTGAAAGGCGAGACTGTGGAACAGGCGCGTAAATACGGGCAGGAACTGGTCCACACGGACCTGCAAAATGTCAGCGAAGACGATGTTGTCGAGGCGGTCAAAGGATACCTCGGTGATCTCGCCGATGAGGCTAAAATCCGCGAGAAGATGGTCGAACTTCTGGTCGAAGCCAAAGAGCAGGTGATGGCAGAAGCCGAGTCCTGATGCCTGAGCTGCAAAACTCATGATCTTCATGAGTTTTATGAATTTGATTTGACGCCCCGGTCGTGAGACACGGGGCGTCTCATATTTTGACGGGCTGTGGCCCCAATTTTGGAATACTCCAATGACAAACGCGCTCAGCAACCTTCTGGAAACCGTAGACGTCATTCTGGCGGATGGCGCAACCGGGACGAACCTGTTCAACATGGGCCTGCAATCAGGCGATGCGCCGGAATTGTGGAACGTCGATGCGCCTGACAAGATTCGTGCTCTGTATCAGGGCTCGGTCGATGCCGGCAGTGATCTGTTTTTGACAAACACATTTGGTGGAACAGCCGCGCGTTTGAAGTTACACGACGCCCAGAACCGCGTGGCCGAGCTGAACCGTACTGGCGCTGAACTGGGTCGCGAAGTCGCTGACAAGGCAGGTCGCCCGATCATCGTGGCCGGCTCTGTTGGCCCGACCGGCGAGATCATGGAACCTGTCGGCAGCCTTTCGCACGCCGAAGCCGTCGAGATGTTTCATGAACAGGCTGAAGCGCTAAAGGCTGGAGGCGCAGATGTTCTGTGGCTTGAGACCATAAGCGCGCCGGAAGAATTCCGGGCTGCGGCAGAAGCGTTCGCTCTGGCAGATATGCCGTGGTGCGGCACCATGAGTTTTGACACGGCTGGCCGCACAATGATGGGTGTTACATCTTCTGATCTGGCAATGATCGTGGAAACTCTGCCCAATCCTCCGGTTGCGTTCGGGGCGAATTGCGGCACTGGTGCCTCGGATATACTGCGGACGGTGCTTGGGTTCGCTGCCCAAGGAAACGAACGTCCACTGATTTCCAAGGGCAACGCAGGGATCCCAAAATATGTGGACGGTCATATCCATTATGATGGAACGCCTGAACTGATGGGCCAGTACGCCGCCATGGCGCGCGATGCAGGTGCAACGATCATTGGCGGTTGCTGTGGCACCATGCCTGCGCATTTGCGCAAAATGCGCGAGGCGTTAGACAACGGCCCGCGCGGCGAACGCCCGACCCTGGATCAGATCGTATCGGCACTTGGTCCGTTTACCTCAGCCTCAGATGGCACTGGGGACGAGGCCGTTCCCGAACGGCGCACTCGTCGCCGCCGCCGGGCCTGATCGAATGATCAGCGCCCTTCGAATTTCGCAGGGCGCTTTTCCAGAAAGGCTACGACGCCTTCGGCAAAGTCTCGGGTACGTCCGCATTCGCCCTGCAGGTGGGCTTCGGCCGCAAGTTGCTGAGGTAACGTTCTATCGTAAGTTCCCCGGATCGCTTGTTTGATCGCGCGAAACCCAGAGGTTGGGCCATTCGCCAAATACGCAGCTCTCTTGCGCCAATGAGCGTCGAACTCATCATCTGCAACCGCTTCCCAGATCAATCCCCATTCATCCGCCTGGCGCGCGCTGATCTTGTCTGCAAACAACGCTGCACCCATCGCTTTGGCAAACCCCATCTGACGCGGCATGAACCAGGTGCCGCCTGCATCAGGCAGCAGACCGATCCGAGCGAAAGCTTGCAGGAAATAGGCACTCTCGGTTGCTATCACCACATCGGCACAAAGTGCCAGGTTAGCCCCCGCCCCCGCTGCAGGCCCGTTAACAGCCGCTATTGTTGGCACGGGGCAATCATAGACAGCCTCAAGCATCGGTTCATATTCGTCCCGAAGCGCGCGTTCGAGGTCGATCTTTCCTGTGCTCGACGCGTCGCCAAGATCTTGCCCCGAACAAAAGGCAGGTCCAGCACCGGTCAGGACGATCGCGCGAGCGTGTTGCGCGGCATCTTTCATTGCGTAGGTGATCTCGGCCCGCATCTGCGTCGTCAACGCATTCATCTTATCCGGCCGGTTCAATGTCAAAACCGCCAAATTATCAGTAATGTCCAGAAGGACCGCTTCGTATTCCATGCAAAACCTCAGCTGCGCAGCGTTCTGCAAAACACTGACGCAAATGCGGAAAAAGGAAAAGAAGAACCGCGCGTCAGTCTTCCAGAATTCGGCGCAGACGCTCTTGTTCTTCCTCACTAAGGCCTTCTGAATGCGCTACTTCCTGATGCTGCGCACGCTTGCGCAAAAAGTTCCACCCCATGCCGGCCGCTATCAGCAGCATGACAGGAGCCGACAGCCATAACAACAGATTGGCGCCGGTCGCGGTAGGTTTCAGCAGCACATATTCGCCATAGCGATCAACGATGAAGTCCACAACCTCTTGATCAGTATCCCCCGCAACCAGACGTTCTCGCACCAAGAAACGCAGATCACGCGCAAGTTCGGCATTGCTTTCGTCAATGCTTTCGTTCCGGCACACCAAGCAGCGCAGACCGGTACTGATATCCCGTGCTCGTGTCTCGAGCGCCGGGTCGTCAAGCACTTCATCCGGCTGAATAGCCATGATCGGGGATGCAATCAGCAGCAGTATAACAAACAGGCGCTTCATTCGGCAGGAACCCCGCTTGCAGGCCTTTTCCGTGCACCGGCTGCAACACGGAAACGGCGATCCGACAGGCTGAGCACACCGCCCAGAGCCATGAGGATACATCCGCCCCAAATCCAGTTGGCCAGAGGTTTGATATAGGTTCGCATCACCCAGCCGCCATCAGCTTGTTGATCCCCGATCACAACATATAGATCGCGCAGAAAGCGGTAGTCGATTGCAGCCTCAGTTGTCGGCATCCGTGCCACAGGGTAGTCGCGCTTTTCCGGGTTAAGAGTCGCGATATAGCGCCCGTCCTTCTCAACAAGCACATCCGCCATGGTTGAGAAATAGTTCGGCCCCTGTACCTGACGCACATCTTGCAACGTCAACGTAAACTGCCCCACTTCAAAAGGCTGACCCGGTTGAGCGACACGAATATCCTCGACTTCCCAAGCGGTTAGGCCTGCGATGGCAAACATGGTGACGCCCAAACCACTATGGGCCACCGCCTTACCCCAGTCTGCGCCGGGCAGTCGAAACAGGCGTCCAAAACTGCCTTTGCGGCCAGTGCGGCTCCAAAGATCGACGATGGCGCCGAAGGTGATCCACGCCCCCAGGAACAAACCTACGGGTCCCAATGCGCTGCGTCCGGTCTGCATCACCCAGACCAGTATCGCGATCGTGACCGCCAGCACAAATGCATAGCGCAAAGACCACGCCGCCCGGCTTAGCTTGCCCCGCTTCCACGGCAGCATTGCGCCGACGGGAAGAACGATTCCGAGGGCGACCATGAATGGGGTAAATGCCGCATTGAAGAACGGCGCGCCCACCGAGAGTTTTCTATCGAACGCCATCTCGGCCACCATTGGCCACATTGTGCCAAAAAACACGACAAAGCAGCTAACTGCCAACAAGATGTTGTTCAGAACCAATGCACTTTCGCGGCTGACCATTCCGAAGACACCCTTCGCCTCCATCGCCTGCGCGCGTGCAGCAAACAGGGTCAACGCACCGCCGGTAAAGATGATCAGGATGAACAGGATAAATACGCCACGCTCAGGATCATTGGCAAAAGCATGGACCGAAGTCAGCAGCCCCGATCTCACGATAAAGGTCCCGATCAGAGAAAACCCAAACGCGATAATCGCAAGCAAGATCGTCCAGCTTTTCAACGACTCGCGTTTTTCCACCACGATGGAGGAATGCAATAGAGCGGCCGCCAGTAACCAAGGCATAAAGCTGGCGTTCTCAACAGGATCCCAGAACCAGAACCCGCCCCAGCCCAATTCGTAGTAGGCCCACCAGGATCCAAGCGCGATACCGATCGTCAGGAAGACCCAAGCCGCCAATGTCCAAGGCCGTACCCAACGCCCCCAAGCCGCGTCCACCCGGCCCTCGATCAATGCAGCAACGGCAAAACTGAACGCCATGCTGAGGCCGACATAGCCCAGATACAGGAATGGCGGATGGAAGGCCAAACCGGGGTCCTGCAGCAGCGGGTTCAGGTCCCGTCCATCGAATGGAGGAACAGGCAGTCGGTCAAACGGGTTCGATGTGAAGAGGATAAAGGCATAGAAAGCCACTCCGATCGCGGCCTGAACGGCCAGCACCCGCGCCTTTAAGGTCGGAGGCAAGCCAGCGCCGAATATGGCGGCCATCGCGCCGAATATCGCTACAATCAGGACCCATAACAGCATCGAACCTTCATGGTTTCCCCAGGTCCCGGTGATCTTGTAGAGCATCGGTTTTGCCGAATGGCTATTCTCGACCACGATCCGCAACGAGAAGTCAGACGTGGTAAACGCCCAGACCAGCGCACCAAAGGAAAAGGCGGCCAAAATGAACTGCGTGATGGCGGCCGGTTCAGCGAAAACCATCCACCCGTTCCAACGGTTGGCAGCCCCGATCAACGGCACCACAGTTTGGACGATGGCAACGAGGAAGGCTAAGATAAGTGCGAAATGGCCGAGTTCTGTAATCATGGCCTGCTTATACTGCGGCACCGGTGCAAGTGCCATTCACATTCGCCTCGGATCACCGCACATAATGTCGCGCCTCAGGTCTTTCGTAGTCGCTTCCAGTCCTCCAATGCAGGGTTCGAATCCGGCTGGTTGACTGCTTCGGCCAACGATGCGTCCGAGCCAGTATCGGCGACACCCGGACTGTCATCGCGCAACCCGCGGATCGTTTCACGATTGGCGATCACCTCAGGCGCCCTCAGCATTGTCGCGCTGATTTCTCTTTGAAAATCCTGCGCTTTGATCTGATGCCGCGCGCCAAAGTAAAACGACACGATCACCCCTAACAGCCACCACAGTGGCTCTGGCACCAGCGCAATTCCCTGCATACGTGCTGCGAACCACAGCGGATCGATCATGGCGGCCAGAAACAAACCCAATGTTCCCAAAGCCAGCGCCGGTCGCGGAAGGCGATTCAGCCCATCCATGAATCGATCAAACCTGGTTTTGCTTGGAGCTTGGAATTCAGTGCCGAATTGCGCCATGGCCGCACCGCGCAGTTCGACAGAACGCTCGGCACCGCTTTCTACATTTTCGCGAAACACTTCCGCAGTTTCGCGAACCACATTGCGACCTCCGCCAAACAAGAGCGCCAACAAACCCGAGATCAAACCCATCCTGAAACCCTTTTCTGAAACGCGTCCTCGCTAAGATGATACTTGGGCGATAAAAACTCTTCGGCACGCTTGATCCATCCGCCTTTGCCGCCCGCGCGAGTTCTGGCATATTTGCGAAGAGCGATCCGCCGGTCTGCTAAACGGAAGTAATAGTTTCGCCTTGCGACCCCATAGGCATCACGAAACACCAGAGGCTTTGGACTAGCCGCCTCCCGGCTAGCCTGCGCAGTCTGAGGGCCGATGACCCCGTCAACCGTAATGTCATACTCCATCTGCCGCAGCAGGTTCTGCAGGATTTTCACCGCTTGAGCTCCTGCATTGACGTACATGTCGAACACGGATGCCTGTACGGCTTCCGGCAGCACCTGAAGGCGAGGTTTCTCAAAATAGTGTTCCAGAAAAATATCGACGGCCTGCGCTTTGCTAAGCATGCGCACGTCTTGTTGCGTCACCGAACCATCTCGGTCCAGATCGAGACCCAATCTGCGCATGGTATGGATCGTCACCCCGTATTTCGTGGCACCGCCGGGATCATCGGGGTCATCCACAAAACCACCTTCCCGCGCCACGATCCCTTTTGCAATCTGTCGTGCCGTCAACATCGTCACCCCTATGCCAAACTTTGGCAAACGGTCGGACAATTTCGTTAACACCACTGCAAAACAAAGGGCGCTGCCTACCTTAGCACGCAACGCCCCGCTTCTTCTGTTTAGAAATTTTAACGCCAATGGCATTCAGCGATGCTGCATTCAGCTATCGCCTGATTCCTGATAAACGCCTTGCTCTTTTAATGCGTCCACAACCTCTTTGGGCATGTAGGTTTCATCGTGTTTCGCAAGGATTTCAGTGGCTTCAAAGATTCCATTCACATAACTTCCGGTGCCCACCATACCCTGATTTTCCGAGAACAGATCAGGCAGAACACCGGTAAAAGCGACCTTTACGCTTTCACCGCCGTCGGTCACGACGAAATGCACAGTCTCACCCTGCCCGCGAATGATCGAACCTTCTTCGACCAATCCACCGATACGGAACACCTCGGTCGGTTTCGGCGGTTCTGCAATCACCTGACTGGGTGAGCGGAAAAAGTTGATGCCATCACGCATCGCATATCCGATCAGACCCGTCGCCAGTATCAGGGCCGCAACAGCCACTAGAATGACTTGTACACGACGACGTTTCTTAAGCGTTTTCATACCGTCCTCACGGGAACAAGGGGGCCATCATCAGACCCAGGGTTTCATCCTCACCTAACATCAGGTTGGCGTTCTGCAAGGCTTGCCCACTGCTACCTTTTGTCAGGTTATCCAATGCTGCCACCACGATTGCACGGCGTTCGATCCGATCTCCAACGACACCGATATGGCAGAAGTTCGACCCCCGCACATGGTGGGTTGAGGGCGTCTCGCCAAATGGCAGCATCTCAATGAAGGGCTCGGCTTCATAGGCCGATTGAAGTGTCTCATACACGCTCTGCGGGTCGCCCTTTACATAGGTTGTGGCCAGAATACCCCGGTTGGCCGGGATCAGGTGCGGTGTGAACTGCACATGCACCGTCCGTCCAGCCAGTTCCGAAAACTCCTGATCAAACTCGCCCAGATGCCGGTGCGTCCCGCCAACGGCATATGCGTTCGCCCCTTCACTGAGTTCTGCGTGCAATAGATTCTCTTTCAGCGCCCGACCTGCGCCCGAGACCGCGCATTTCAGGTCCAGAATGATGTCATCCAGATCAATCACACCCGCCGAAATCAGCGGACGCAGCACATACTGACCCGTCGCGGCATTGCATCCGGTCCCGGCAACCAGCCGAGCGCCGCGGATTTCGTCACGGTAGAACTCGGTCAGACCATAAACCGCCTCTTCCTGATGCCCAAGCGCGGCATGTGAATTCCCATACCACTTCTTGTATTCGTCGCCATCGCGAAGTCGAAAATCTGCTGACAGGTCAACAATTTTCAAGGTGTTGGGCAGTTCGCGAATGACTTCCTGACTAGTCTTGTGCGGCAGAGCGCAGAAACACAGGTCGATTTGGCTAAAGTCGATCTCGGAAATCTTGCAAAGCACCGGCAAATCCATATGGCGCAGATGCGGAAATACCTGCGCCATTGTCTGTCCAGCCTTCCGCTCGGCGGCCAGAGATTTGATTTCCATACTCGGATGCCCGGCGATCAGCCGCACGAGTTCCGCGCCGGTGTAACCAGAAGCGCCAAGAATTGCGATTTTGTGGGTCATGTCAGACCTCTTTCATTCATGTGTCACATGGGGTGACCGCCGCTGTGACGGTCAACGAATTACGGAATCGGAAAAGCGCCGTCCTTGACCTAGGTCAGGCGGCTTCAAAGGTGATTTGTCGTCGGAGGAACTGAGTCGCGCGATCCGTCACAACGCCCGGCTTACCCGTTGTCAGGAAGCCATCAGTGCCCTCACCCAGCATATTCGGATGCCGTTGCAAGTAGTCTGCAAGGCTTTCCGCAACCAGATCACCCTGGCTATAGACTTTCACATCCGGTCCGAGCGCCTGCTGAAACGTCTCTGCCATCAGCGGGTAATGCGTACAGCCCAGAATGGCTGCTTGCGGTTCCGGCATCTTGCGCTTCAGAGCATCCACATGGCTGCGTACCAAAGCCTCGGCCAAGATCATGTCGCCCTCTTCGATGGCGTCCACAACCCCGCCGCAGGCTTGCGCCTCGACATCAACCCCTATCGCCCGAAACGCCAGCTCCCGCTGAAACGCACGGCTCGACACTGTCGCGGGCGTCGCAAACAGCGCAACATGCTGCACCTGAACCTCACGCGGTGGAGAGTTGTCGCCCCATTGCCGTTCAGTCAGCGCCTCAATCAAAGGCACAAATACGCCCAGTACACGCTTTCCTTCTGGCACGCCCGCTTCTTGCATCCGACGCAGGGCGGCGGCGCTTGCGGTATTGCAGGCCAGAATCACCAGATTGCAGCCGCGAGCCCAAAGGTCCTGCACAGCGTTTCGTGTCAGGTTAAAGATATCCTCGGCATCGCGCACACCATAAGGCGCATGCGCGCTGTCCGCGAAATAAAGAAAATCAACGTCGGGCAGACGTTTCTGCGCGGCGTTCAGGACGGTCAAACCACCCAATCCGGAATCAAAGATACCTACTGCCATTTGCCCCTTCAGGCGCGATGCCGTTCCTCGAATTCATAGCCATAGTCATAAGACTTCAATGGCTCTGGAGACAGCTCATACGTGGCTTTGCGCAGGAAATCCATCATCTTGCGCGTATCCTTGCCCAGCGGGTCCAGAATGTCGCGCCCAATGGGGTCTCCTACAACCACGCGGACGGGGGTATCGACACGTTTCTTGAACTCTTTGATCAGCAACCCCATCCGCAGAGTGTTGTGCAGATGGCTGGCAATCTGGAACAAACGCGAGGTGTGACCATCGAAGAAAACCGGCACAACGGTCGCATTGGATTTGGCAACCATCCGCGCTGTAAATCCGCGCCACCCTGGATCCATCGGATGAGAAAATGGCTTGGCCGCAGTGCTGACTGTGCCACCCGGGAAGATCCCGATTGCACCACCATCGCTTAGGTAGTTCAGAGCGGTTTTGCGGGTCGCAAGATTCAGCTTCATCGCATCTTTTGTGGCATCAAACGAAATTGGCAGCACGATGCTGTTCAGGTCTTCAGCTTTGCGAAAAACATGATTGGCGAGAATGCGAAAGTCTGTCCGAGTCTGAGACAGGATGTTTCCCATCATTAGCCCGTCTAGAATGCCATAAGGATGGTTCGCAATCAGGATCAATGGCCCATCTTTTGGGATGTTCGACAACGCACCGCCCACCACGTCTAATGTCAGCCCATATCGATCCACCATTACGGACCAAAAATCACGCCCCTGTGCGACCTCCTGCTCATACCCCTCAGCGCGGCGGATAAGACGCAGACGACCGGTCGTGTTTTCCATCAGCTTAATCACTATACGCCCGCTCCGCGTTTCTGCGGAATGGGCGTAAGAGATGTCACGAGCGACGTGATGGCGCGAGGGCATTGGCTACTCCGGTTTGCTGCCGCTTAGATAAGGCCGGGTAGCCATTTTGCATAGGTTTGATGACAAGCTTGTAAAGCCTCACTCTGCCGCAGCTTTCATCTGAGGCCCGCCATCGCGAATAACAGCCAACAATTCCTCGCGGCGTTTCGCAGCCTTGGCTTCATTCGCGACCAAAACCGGACCGAAACCACGAATGTCCAATGGCAGAGCCGCAAGGGCCGCGATCGCATCACTGGTTTCGGGTGTCAGGCTGGGCAAAACCTCTTTCATGTCCTTTTCATACTGGCGGATCAGAGCACGCTCCATTTTGCGCTCTGTCGTGTAGCCAAAGATATCCAGCGGAGTGCCGCGCAAACCTTTCAGCTTGGCTAGAACCTTCAACGGACCAAGAAACCACTCTCCGAACGCTTTCTTGGCCGGGCGTCCGTTGTCGCCCTTCGTCCCCAGGGTTGGCGGCGCAAGATGGAAGGTCATCTTAAAGTCACCATCAAACTCGGCCTCCGCCTTCTTGCGACTGTCGAGCAGCAATCGGGCGACTTCATATTCATCCTTATATGACAAAAGCTTATGGTAGCCTTTGGCAATAGCCTCACGAACGTGTTGATCTTCGACGCTGTCGACCAGCTTGCGATAACGTTTCGCCAACCGCTTGTTCTGATAGTCGATCAGGTGCGCAGCGCGGAAATCGATCACTTGATCGAGGGTCTTTGGCAACTCTGCCACGTTGGGGTGCAAAATATTGGCCACGTCGTCGGGGTGGGTCACCGCCCAGCGACCAACTTCAAAGGCGCGTTTGTTGCGCTCGACCGCCGCACCGTTCAACTCAATAGCACCCATTATCGCTTGGTGACTGATCGGTAGCAGACCACGCTGCCAGGCTGCGCCAAAGACCATCATATTGGAATAGATCGAGTCGCCCATCACGGCTCGCGCCAGATCGGTGGCATCGAAAAGGGCCACCCCATCTTTCAACCGCGCCTGCAGCGCAAGCTGCAATTGATCGCTGGGGATTGTGAATTCTGTATCGCGCGTGAAGTCACCGGTGATAATCTCATGACTGTTCACAACGGCGCCGGTCTGGCCGGTTTGCGTGAGGCCAAGCGTCTTGGCTCCTGCCGATACCACCAGATCACCGCCAATCAGCGCATGCGCCTCGCCAGTGGCAACACGAATCGCGCTGATATCATCGGGCCGGTTGGCCAGACGGCAATGGATATGTACGGCGCCGCCCTTCTGTGCGAGGCCGGCCATTTCCATCATACCGGCACCCTTGCCGTCGATTTGTGCGGCTTGCGCCAGAACCGCCCCGATGGTGACAACGCCTGTGCCACCAACGCCGGTGATCACGACATTATGGGTGCCGTTAATCTGTGGCAAAACGGGGTCCGGTAGGTCGGGCAAGTCGAGGTCGGTCGTCGCCTCTTTGCGGATTTTCGCCCCTTCAACGGTTACAAAAGACGGGCAGAACCCGTTCAAGCAGGAAAAATCCTTGTTGCAGCTTGACTGATCAATCGCACGCTTGCGGCCAAGTTCGGTCTCTTTCGGTACGATGGAAACACAGTTCGACTGAACGCCGCAATCTCCGCAACCCTCACAGATATCAGTATTTATGAACACTCGCTTATCGAGGTCGGGGAACGTGCCGCGCTTGCGTCTCCTGCGCTTTTCAGCTGCGCAGGTCTGGACATAAACAATGACCGATACGCCCTCGATTTCGCGGAATTTTTCCTGAACCTGCATCAGTTTTGAACGCTCGAACGTCTCAACGCCCGAAGGCAACGCACCAAAATTCACATCTTCTTTTTCGTCGTAAACGACAGCAACGTTGCTGACTCCCATCGCGCGGACCTCGGCGACGATGCGTTCGGCACTTAGCCCACCTTCGTTCTCCTGACCTCCGGTCATCGCAACGGCGTCGTTATAGAGGATCTTAAAGGTGATATTTGTGCCCGCAGCCAGTGCCGCCCGGATCGCCTGCACGCCGGAATGGTTATAGGTGCCATCGCCGAGGTTTTGGAAAACATGTTGTGTGGTCGAAAACGGAGCCTCGCCAATCCAGTTCGCCCCTTCGCCGCCCATCTGGGTGAAACCGGTGGTTTCGCGATCCATCCACTGCACCATGTAGTGACAGCCAATCCCGGCATAGGCTCGGCTGCCATCAGGCAGCTTGGTTGAACTGTTATGCGGACATCCTGAACAAAAGTATGGTAAACGCGCCGCGATTTCCTGCGCATTGTCAGCCCGGCGCGCTTCGGACAGCGCCTCCAGTCCGGCACGAACGCCATCTGTATCCCGCCCCTCTTCGATCAGGATCTCACCCAGCTTCTCGGCAATCATGATCGGGTCGAGCGCTCCTCGGGTCGGAAACAGTTCTTCGCGGTGCAGCGTCCCCGCGCCGCCTTTGTACCAGCCATAAACACGGCGCCCACGACGGTCGTCAAAGATCGCCTCTTTGACCTGAACTTCGATCAGCTTGCGCTTTTCCTCGACGATCACGATCAGGTCCAGCCCCTCAGCCCAATCGTGGAAGCCCTTCATATCCAAAGGGAAAGTTTGACCGATCTTATAGGTGGTAATGCCTAGCCGTTCGGCCTCATCCGCGTTGATGTTCAGCAGCGACATGGCATGAGTCAGATCAAGCCAGTTCTTACCCGCCGCCACAAACCCAATCTTGGCGCCCGGTTTCCCCCAGATCCTCTTGTCTAGCTTGTTGGCGTGCGAAAAGACCTCTGCCGCAAAGCGCTTGTGGTCGATTACGCGCGCTTCCTGCAGATGCGGCGTATCACCCAGTCGAATATTCAGCCCACCCTCTGGCATATCGAATTGAGGGGTGACCAGCTGCATTCGGTCAGGGCGGCCATCTACGACGGAAGTCACTTCGATCGTGTCTTTCATCGTTTTCAGCCCGACCCAGACCCCGGCGAAGCGGCTGAGCGCAAATCCATAGATGCCATAGTCCAGGATTTCTTGCACACCTGCCGGGCTGACCACGGGCATATACATGTCCACCAGTGACCATTCCGACTGATGTAAAACGGTCGAGCTTTCACCCGTGTGATCATCGCCCATGGCCATCAATACACCGCCATGTTGCGCCGTGCCCGCCATATTGGCATGGCGCATCACATCACCGGATCGATCTACGCCCGGCCCCTTGCCATACCAGAGCCCAAAAACACCATCGAATTTTCCGTCGCCACGCAGCCCCGCCTGTTGGCTGCCCCACAATGCGGTTGCAGCCAGATCTTCGTTCAATCCGAATTGAAAGGTGACATCCTTTTCGGCAAGTTGCTTTTCTGCACGAGACATCTGAAGGTCTACAGCCCCAAGCGGAGACCCCCGATAGCCTGTGACCAGACCTGCTGTGTTCAATCCCGCCGCAGTGTCTCGTACTTTTTGCATCAGCATCAAACGCACCAGTGCCTGCGTGCCGTTCAGAAGAACCGGGCTTTTGGACAGGTCGAACCGGTCGTTGAGTGAAATTTTCGGCTGACTCATCTGACGTCTCCCCTCGTCGGATTAGTGTGCTTTATTCTCGTGCATATTAGGTCATAAATACTGACCTGTATAGTGATTTTACTCTATTCCGTAACGATTTCCGGGTTTCATTGTGGAATTTGTTACCTGTTTCATATAGGGCTGCGCGAGGATAACGAAAGTTGCGGCGATGGATTGGGACAAGCTCAGAATATTTCACGCGGTTGCAGACGCTGGCAGCCTCACACACGCGGGAGACAAGCTCAATTTATCTCAATCCGCGGTGAGCCGTCAGATCCGCGCGCTTGAAGAATCACTCGATGCAACCTTGTTCCACCGCCATGCACGCGGCCTGATTCTGACAGAACAAGGCGAATTGTTGTTCGATGCTACGACAGCTATGCTGAAACGTCTGGATGCCGCTGCAGCGCGTATCCGGGATAGTGAAGATGAGGTATTTGGCGTACTGAGGGTGACCACCACCTTCGGGTTCGGCACGCTGTGGCTCGCCCCGCGCTTACCGAAGCTCTATGAACAGTATCCCGACCTCAATATCGACCTCATGCTTGAAGAACGGGTATTGGATCTGCCAATGCGTGAAGCCGATGTGGCCATCCGCATGAAAGAGCCCAGCCAGGCCGATCTCGTGCGCAAACGTCTGATGACTGTGCAGATGCTGCTCTATGCAACGCGCAGCTATTTGGATGCTCATGGTGGGGCGCCTGAAACGCTGGAAGACATTTCCAAGCACCGATTGATCTGCCAAACGCCTGCAGCTCCTCAGGTTGGGGCAAGCGCGTCGATGGTTCGTCACCTTATGACATACAATCCCGGCTCGTTGCTAACCGTGAACAACTATTTCGGCGTTCTTCAGGGCGTGCTGCATGATCTGGGTATCGGAGTACTTCCTGATTATGTGACAGAGGACTTCCCGGATCTGGTCCCCGTCATGTCAGACATCGAAAGTGCTGATGTGCCGGTTTACCTCGCCTACCCCGAAGAATTGCGTCATTCCAAACGGATAGCGGCATTCCGGGACTTTGTGCAGGATGAGATAATCGCCCATCGCAAACAGCTAAGGCAATTGGGCAAGCTATAGCCATGCACTCAGAGCATAGCGGGCATGACGCCGGGGTCTGCTAATAGACCTTGATCGTTAATAAACTGATCCCTAAATGAGCACATGAAGGCGGTGATGCTGAAACGCTCATCATCTTCATACCTCCCTGTTGGACTACGGCCGAGCTTAGTGCTCGGCCTTTTTTTTGCGCGAGGCTGATGCAATTCAGTGGAAAGCACTGGGAAAATCCAACGCGTAGGCCTATGATCCCGAAAAAACACCTAAATTTCGTGTTCGAGGGCTAATTCATGTTCCACTCATTCCGCCTATTGTTGGCGATGATTTCAGTCTTGTTCCTGGCCGTGCCACTTCATGCACAAGACACAAGCACAACCGCTACAGTTGAAATTCCCGAAGATTTGACGCCAGAACAGGTTGATGATCTGGTTGCGCGCATGTCTGACGACCAAGTACGGGCGATCCTTCTGGAACGCCTTGACGCTGTCGCCGAAAAGCAAGCGGCGGAAAAGGAAGGTCAGGAAGACCCGCTGACCGAGCTCAATGAGATCTGGGCAGAAATGGTCGCATCCTGGACACATGTTCTGACCACAGTTCCCAATATCATCAGTGCGCAAATCACTGCATTTAGCAATTTCTCTGACAAATTGGGGGGCGCTGGTGTTCTGACGCTAATGGGGCTGGTGCTCTCGGTCCTGATAGTCGGCTTCATTGCTGAGAAGCTATTCATTTTCCTGACCCGCCGCTGGCATGAGGCAACCGAGCCCTCGGGTGACGCTGATCTCAGAGGCGCTGTGAACTACCTGTTCCGCCGATTTTGCCGCGAAATTGCAGGGCTTATCGTATTCTACGTCGTCATTCGGGCGATTGGCCGAGGATTGCTGAGCCCCGAGCAGATCATCTATGCAGCCCCATTTGTATTCTACCTAATCTGGGTGCCGCGTCTGGGGGCAGCAGTCTCGCGCTTTGTTCTTGCGCCGCAAAAGCCACAATTCCGATTGGTAAACATTGACGACCACTGGGCAAAATACCTGCATCGCAACCTGATCGGTCTGCTGATCCTGATCGGCTTTACCTTGTTCGTACTAAGGTTCAATGCGCTGAACGGGGTTACCGGCGATCAGACGCGCATCGGTTTCTGGCTGAACGCAGCAATCCACGTCTATATTGGCATAATCGCCTGGACAGCGCGCGAAGGTTTGTCACAGATGATGCTGGGTACCGACCCGGACCACACCAAGTTCGACGAAGAAGTCGCGCGGTATTACCCGTATTTTGCAATCGGCGTTTCTGTCGTGATTTGGCTGCTGGTCGAGTTCCTGGTGGCACAACGCAACCCGGCGCTGATCCGCGTGCTGTCCGGTGGAGCGCATTTCACAACCATGTTCTGGCTGTTGATTGCACCTGCACTTGATACATTGATACGTGGTTTGGTGCGTCACCTGCAGCCGCCAATGTCGGGCGAAGGGCCATTAGCAGAACGCGCCTATCGATCGGCCAAGCGCAGCTATATTCGCATCGGTCGGGTGATTGCTGGCCTCTTCGTCGTCTTCATGATTTCCCGTGTTTGGCAGCTAGATCTGCGCCATGTTGCGTCCGCAGGAATCGGTGCCGAAGTTGGCGGCGCAATCATCGAGTTCCTGCTGATCATCGCTGTCGGCTACATCCTGAACGAGATCGTCTCGCTGTGGATTAACCGTCGTCTGGCCAAGGAACAGACAGCGGCCGAGGAGCTGGATGAAGAAGCCGGCGGAGAAGGTGGCGGCGCAGGTGGTTCGCGTCTGGCGACCGTCCTGCCCTTGTTGCGGATTACCGCACAAGTCACCATCTCGGTGATCTTCGGCCTACTGGCCCTGAGCGCCTTGGGCATCAACATCACGCCGCTGCTGGCTGGTGCTGGTGTTTTGGGTCTGGCCATCGGCTTTGGTGCGCAGAAACTGGTGGCCGATATCGTAGGCGGCATCTTCTTCCTGATCGATGACGCCTTCCGCGTCGGCGAATATGTCGATGTCGGCGGGACCATGGGAACGGTCGAGAAAATTTCGATCCGCTCAATGCAGCTTCGCCACCATCGTGGTCCAGTCCACACTATACCTTATGGCGAGATTCAAAAGCTCACCAACTTCAGCCGTGACTGGGTGATCATGAAGTTGAAATTTACTGTGCCGTTCGACACCGACCCCAACAAGGTCAAGAAGATCTTCAAGAAGATCGGTGCCGAGATGATGCAGGACGAGGTTCACAAAGATGGCTTCCTGCAACCCTTCAAATCTCAGGGTGTGTTCGACTTCGACGATGTCGGTATGATCATCCGAGGCAAGTTCATGGCCAAGCCCGGTAAGCAATTCACATTGCGTAAGGAAATCTTTAACCGTGTGAAGGCCGAATTCAACGCAAATGGTATCGACTTCGCCCGCCGCGAGGTGCGCGTCGCCATCCCGGGGTTGGATGAGGCTGAGAACATAACTGAAGAACAAAAAGCTGCCGCCGGCGCAGCCGCCGCAGATGCGGTCAACAAAGGGCAAAACCCCGCCTGACACTTAGGCTTCGACACGTTTCAGCCGCTGGCTGAACCAAATCAGCACGCCTCTGAAATCGGAACCGGTCTTATGGCCGGTTCCGTTTTTTATTGCACGATGACCCCTGTGCGGGTTTGGCTCTTTCCTCAAGCGGCCCATTGCCCTAAAAGGCCCGCAATCTCGGCCCACTTGGACACAGGACAGAAGATGCAAGAGCCCGCCATCACACCCGATCTGATTGCCGCACATGGGCTCAAGCCCGAGGAATACGACATGATCCTTGAGATCATCGGGCGTGAGCCGACCTTTACCGAGCTTGGCATCTTTTCAGCGATGTGGAACGAGCATTGTTCTTATAAGTCATCCAAGAAATGGTTGCGCACCCTTCCAACCTCTGGCCCTCAGGTTATCTGCGGCCCAGGCGAGAATGCGGGTGTCGTCGATATCGGCGACGGTCAGGCCGTGGTGTTCAAGATGGAAAGCCACAACCACCCCTCGTATATCGAACCCTATCAGGGCGCGGCGACCGGCGTGGGCGGCATCCTGCGGGATGTTTTTACCATGGGCGCACGGCCCATCGCCTCGATGAACGCACTGTCCTTTGGCGAGCCAGGCCACCATAAGACGCGCCAATTGGTGAACGGAGTGGTCGAGGGTATTGGCGGCTACGGCAACTGCTTCGGTGTGCCTTGCGTGGGTGGCGAAGTTCGGTTCCACCCGGCCTATAACGGCAACTGCCTTGTGAACGCGTTTGCCGCTGGTCTGGCTGACAGTGACAAGATTTTCTACTCGGCCGCTTCGGGCGTTGGGATGCCCGTCGTCTATCTGGGCGCAAAAACCGGTCGTGACGGTGTGGGCGGAGCAACCATGGCATCGGCCGAATTCGATGACACCATCGAAGAAAAACGCCCCACCGTTCAGGTCGGCGACCCCTTCACCGAAAAGCGCCTGATGGAAGCAACGCTGGAACTGATGCAGACCGGTGCCGTGATCTCGATCCAGGACATGGGCGCAGCGGGCCTGACCTGTTCTGCCGTGGAAATGGGCGATAAGGGCGGCCTTGGCGTGCGCCTTGATCTGGAAAACGTACCTCAGCGCGAAGAGAACATGACAGCCTATGAAATGATGCTGTCGGAATCTCAGGAACGGATGCTGATGGTCCTCAAACCTGAGCTTGAGGCCGAGGCCCGCGCCGTGTTCGAAAAATGGGACCTCGATTTTGCCATCGTAGGCGAAACCATTGCCGAAGACCGTTTCCTGATCATGCACAATGGTGAGATCAAAGCCGATCTGGTCCTGTCTAAACTGTCCTCGACCGCGCCTGAATACGACCGCCCGTGGGAACCGACCCCTGTGTCCGCGCCACTGGAAGACGTACCACAGATCGATCCGATCGACGGTCTGCGCGCCCTGCTCTCTTCACCCAATTACGCAGGCAAACAATGGGTCTATGAGCAATACGACACCATGGTCATGGCGGATTCAACTCGCACGCCGGGTCTGGGCGCTGGCATGGTCCGCGTACATGGCACTGACAAGGTGCTAGCCTTTACCAGCGACGTAACCCCGCGCTATGTCCGTGCAAACCCGGTGGAAGGCGGCAAACAAGCGGTGGCCGAGGCCTATCGCAACCTGACCGCCGTGGGGGCCAAACCACTTGCCACCACAGACAACCTGAACTTCGGGAACCCCGAAAAGCCCGAGATCATGGGTCAGTTCGTCGGCGCGATCCAAGGTATCGGTGCCGCCGTTGGTGCGCTGGATATGCCCATCGTGTCGGGCAACGTCTCGCTTTATAACGAGACTGACGGCCAGGCGATCCTGCCAACCCCCACCATTGGCGCGGTTGGTCTTCTTGCTCATAGCGACGAGATCATCGGAAACGAGGTTCGGGATGGCCATGTTGCGCTGGTCATCGGCGAAACCAACGGCCATATGGGTCAGTCCGCCCTGCTGGCCGAGGTATTCAACCGCGAGGACGGAGACGCGCCGCATGTTGATCTGGCTGCAGAGGCGCGCAACGGGGAATTCATCCGCGCCAATCGCGAGATGATCAAAGCATGTACTGATCTTAGCGATGGCGGCCTTGCACTGGCAGCGTTTGAACTTGCTGAAGCTGCAGGCGTAGGGGTTTGCCTGGATGATGCGTCGTCCGAGTTCCTATTCGGCGAAGACCAGGCCCGTTATCTTGTGGCGTGCAACTTCGATCAAGCCGAGGCGCTGATGATCGCTGCCGGTCAGGCCGGTGTCCCGCTGGTCTCGGTTGGCCGGTTTACCGGTGACAGCGTGAAGATCGGCAATTCCGAAGCTCCTTTGGCAGAACTGACCGAGACCTTCCGCCAGAGCTTTGCCGCCGCGGTCGCCTGATCAATCGTCTCTTCCGAATTCCAGAATTCCCGCGTCTTCCATAGGCGCGGGATTCGCGTATCTGAAAAATGCTCGACATCTTGCACGCCCGCTCCCATCACTCTACATCTTGGGAAAGACCTACAGGAGTGAACCTACATGCCGATGAGCGCCCACGAGATTGAAACCCTGCTGCGCGAAAGCTTTCCCAATGCGGAAATTCAGGTTGGTGGCAGCGATGGCGTGCACATGTCCGCCATGGTCGTGGACGAAAGCTTTCGCGGCAAAAACCGCGTTCAGCAACAGCGTGCGGTTTACGCCGCGCTGAAAGGCAAGATGGATGGATCTGATGGGGAATTGCACGCGCTGGCGTTGACGACGAAGGTACCTGAATGACACAGAACTACTTTCAAAAAAGCGCCTAAGTGGCTTTGAAAAGATGAGTGGCTGGCCCTTTTGGATATCTCTTCTTGGTGCATTGATAGTTGTCGCCGCCCTCATCGAAGCCTATGTCAAACGCAACAGAAAACGAAAACTGTCGGATATGCGCCCTGACCCCGATACGCTTAGCAAGGTTGGGGGAATTGAACGATACGGGCTTGATCCGGTGACGCTTGCACAAGCAGAACACCGGCGGCTTGAAGAAGAAGGATGGGCACCTGAACTGCCCGATAACCGAACGACCGCCGCGCAAGCGGATGAAAAGGAAAAGCAAGATGAGCGACGTTAAGACCCAGATCGACGAAACCGTCAAAGCCAACGATGTGGTGCTTTACATGAAAGGCACCAAAGAGATGCCGCAGTGCGGGTTCTCATCCCGGGTGGCCGGTGTTCTGAATTACATGGGTGTCGAATACACCGATGTGAACGTTCTGGCTGACGAAGCTGTGCGCCAGGGCATCAAGGACTACTCCGACTGGCCAACCGTGCCTCAGCTTTATGTCAAAGGCGAGTTTGTCGGCGGTTGCGACATTATCACTGAAATGACGCTTTCGGGTGAGCTAGACACACTGTTCGATGAAAACAGTGTGGGCTACAACAAAGACGCAGCGGACAAAATCCGCGAAGCAAACGCGTAAGCTATCGGCTGCTACAGTCCTTGAACAATACGAGTTCCGGGGCTGTGTCGCCTTCGGCCTGATGGCTGATCGTGGCATCCCACCCCTTGGAGCGCAGGGTGTATGTCCCTGCCCCTCCGACGGATTCATACCGGATGCCCGAGCCGCTTGGAACCTGTTTCATGGGGATCAACTGATCATCGATCATCATCGCAGCCGCCCCATCGCCATTTGAGGCGTTAAAGTAGGACACCGGCACTTGCGTGTTGTTCTCACAGGTAAACGTCACGGACAGAATGTCGATATCGGCCTTTGCCATCGTGCCAGTCAGCGAGACGACGGCCGCGCAAAAGGCCATTCGGGCGATCGGCATTAGGCCGTCCTTTCTTCAATGACTGCCGCCAGGGCTTCGGCGCGCGCCGCCATTTCAGCCAGCGTATCCGTGACAGATGGCGGCACTACCGCGACCTCGATCCGTTCAGGTTCCGGCTGCGGTTGGCTGCGGAGCCGCTTCAATTCGGTCTCCAATTCAACCAGCTTGGCCTCGGCCAGTTTCATGCGATCTTCATGCGCGGCTGCCTTGTCTGCCAACATGAGTCCCGCCATCAGCAGCATCCGCGATTCCGGCATACGTCCGATCTGGTCCGACAAAACCTGAGCCTCATCATCCAGCAGTCTGGCTGCCGCTTGCAGAAACGGTTCTTCACCGTCCTGGCACGAGACATCAAAGCCACGGCCACCGATATGAATGGTTACTTCGGGCATTATTCCACCTCTCCCTCGGCCAGATTGGCATGACTTAGCAATGGCTCAAGCCGAGCCAGGACCGCATGCGCTTCGGCTGCGTCCGACGCGCGCGCGGCACGTATGGCTTCTAATTCGGCTGTCGTGGCCCGGTTCAGCATGTCAGCATCCGTGACACCGTCCTCTGCGGCGGCGCGTAATTCATCGACAGCGCTTCGGAGCTGATCGTTTGCATTGCGAAGCCGTTGCAAATCATCATCCAACCGGGACATCGCGGCCCCATGGCTAGCCCGTTCCGCGCGCAGCATCTCAAGCTCGGCATTGAGTTCGGTTAACCGCTCGCTATCGACCAGTTCAGCCCGCAGACGCGCCAATTCGGCCTCCATCTCTTCCGCGCGATCCGCGATTGGGGTCAGTTTCTCGACCTGCGCGCGCAACGTATTGGCCTCTTCTGCGGTGCCCTGATGTGATCGCAGATTCTCAATCTCTGCCTTCAAGCCCTCGACTTCGTCCGTGTTTTCAAGCGCAGCCTTGGCATCCGCCAACTCGGCCCGCGCGGCCTCAACCGTGGCGAGCTGAGAAGTCGCCTCGGCCAATTGCGCACGCAGCGCATCCACTTCCGAACTCGGTGCCGGTTGCGCACGCAGCGCGTCTATCTCTTGCGCGTGTCTCTCTTTGATCGTTTTCAGCCGTTCCTCAAGCTGGGCATTGGCCACCCGCTCTTCTTCAAGCGCCGTTCGCAGCGACGTATCATCACCGGCTGCGGATCCAGCATCGTGCAAGGCCTCGACACCATTACCGATCCGCTCCATCGCGGTGATAATACGGCGTTGTAGTTCTTCGATCTGACTCATGCCTGTGTCACCTCTTTATCAAGGTTCGTTCTGATATTCGCCTACCCGAATCAAAAGCGGCGGCGCTCAGCCCTAGTCTAACGGAATGCGACAGAAAATACCCACTGTTTGGTTTCAACCACTTGCACACCGCTCTTGAAGCGCCAATTCGGCGTGCCACGCGGTTCTGCTTGCACTTTGACAATCGGATGGTATTCAGCGCCCATCTGCCCGTAAACCAAAGGAACTACGCCCGTGGACCTGACTGCGCTGCGCAATGCCAACCCCGAACACTGGGACAAGGCTGCGGCCATCCGCACCCTGACCCTCGACGCTGTCGCCGCCGCCAATTCCGGCCATTCCGGTATGCCGATGGGCATGGCCGATGTTGCGACCGTATTGTTCGAAAAGCACCTCAAATTCGACGCCACTGCCCCGAACTGGCCGGACCGCGATCGGTTCATCCTATCGGCGGGTCACGGTTCGATGCTGGTCTATTCGCTGCTGTATCTCACCGGTCATGGCGATGTTACGCTGGAAGAGATCAAGAACTTCCGTCAATTGGGCGCCAAAACTGCCGGGCACCCTGAAAACTTCCTGATCCATGGTGTCGAAACCACTACCGGACCTTTGGGTCAGGGCATTTCGAATGCCGTTGGCTTTGCGATGGCCGAAGAAATTCAGCGTGCGCATTATGGCAAGAAGATCGTTGATCACTATACCTACGTGATTGCGGGCGACGGCTGCCTGATGGAAGGCGTCAGCCAAGAGGCGATCACTTTGGCCGGTCGCCACGAGCTGAGCAAGCTGATCGTCTTCTGGGATAACAACAACATCACCATCGACGGCACAGTAGACATCGCCGACCGCACCGATCAGGTGCGCCGTTTTGCGGCCTCGGGCTGGCATGTGCTTGAGATTGACGGCCACGACCCCAAGGCCATCGATGCGGCCATCGTGCAGGCGAAGAAGTCGAACAAACCGACGATGATTGCTTGTGAAAGCCACATTGCACTGGGTCACGCGGCGCAGGACACTTCAAAAGGCCATGGCGCTCTGACCGATCAGGATCAGTTGAACGCCGCCAAAGAAGCATATGACTGGCCGCATGATGCGTTCGTCATCCCTGCTGAGGTCAAAGCCGCTTGGGAGGCCATTGGTGCACGTGGCAAAGCCGAGCGCGCAGCGTGGGAGGAGCGTTTTGCGCAAGTCTCCGAACGTAAACAAGCCGAATTCAACCGCGCCTATGCGTTTGAGGCACCAAAGAAGCTGGCCGGCGCCATCCGGTCGTTCAAGAAACAGATGTCGGAAGACCAGCCAAAGCTGGCCACACGCGCCTCTTCAGAGAAGGTGTTGAATGTCGTTAACCCGATCATGCCCGAAACCATTGGCGGCTCGGCTGACCTGACTGGATCGAACAACACCAAATCGGCTGATATGGGCGTGTTCCTTCCGGAAAACCGCAAGGGTCGGTATATCCATTACGGCATTCGTGAACACGGTATGGCCGCTGCTATGAACGGTATGGCGCTGCATGGTGGCATTCGCCCGTATGGCGGTACGTTCATGGCCTTCACCGACTATGCGCGACCCTCGATGCGTTTGGCTGCACTTATGAAGATCCCGACGGTGTTCGTGATGACCCACGACTCGATTGGTCTGGGCGAAGACGGTCCGACGCACCAACCGGTGGAACATCTGGCGATCTCACGCGCGACGCCGAACACTTATGTGTTCCGCCCAGCCGATACGATTGAGACCGCCGAAGCCTGGGAATTGGCGCTGACCTTAAAGGACAGCCCCTCGGTTTTGTCGCTGACCCGTCAAGGCGTGCCAACTGTTCGGACCCAGCACAAAGCCAAAAACCTGACCGCGCAAGGCGCTTATGTATTGGCTGACGCAGAAAACAAGCGTCAGGCGATTCTGATTGCCACAGGTTCCGAGGTTTCGCTGGCGATGGAAGCTAAAGCAATACTTGAGGCCGAAGGCATCGGCACTCGGGTCGTTTCCATGCCCTGTATGGAGCTGTTTGCCGAACAAGACGAAGCCTACCGCAAGCGCGTATTGCCTGCGGGAGCCGTCCGCGTCGGTATCGAGGCTGCGGTTCGCGCCGGAGGCTGGGACCGTTGGCTTCTGGGCGAGCGTGGTCGCGAGGCCAAGGCTGGGTTCATCGGCATGTCCAGCTTTGGTGCGTCGGCACCCGCCGGAGAGCTCTACAAGCATTTTGGCATCACGACCGAGGCAACAGTCGCCAAGGTCAAAGAACTGCTGGGTTGAACCTACCCAAATTAGTCAAAAGGCCTCGGTGAAAACCGGGGCCTTTTTTGTTAGACGAAAATTATTACTGACTGCATACCATCGACAATTAGATCACCATCGGTGTTCCACATCCGCATGACCTGAGAGCTGTAGCCGTCATGTCCAGCTGTCAATCGATGTTCCATCAACCACCATCCATCGCGAGTATGAATATCCTCGGATAGCACGTTGAAAATCCAGTTCATTGACGAGTTGTTTCCCGGCTTCTTCAATGTCGGGAATATGGCCGGTGGCAATAGGTCCGCAATTGCGATCAACCCTTCGATCCTATCGCGCATATCGGCATCATTATGGCGCGCCCAAACCTTCACATAGCCACGCTCTGCACCAGCAAATGGTCGCGCCCCGTCGATCAACCGAACGTCGAAGTTCTCAAGAAATGCGATGGGAAGTTTTGGCAAATCTGGCGGGAAATAGTGTTCGGTGATCTCTGGCTGTATCTCTGCCTTAGCCGGATGTTCGAACGCCACATGGCTGTCCTGTGCCTTGCCAAACGTAAATGTCCCAAGCGCGGCTGTATTCCCCTCAATCCTTGCTCGTGTATTGATCGTTGTGACATTCCGCCCATTGCGAAGCACCTCGGTTTCGATCAGCGGAGGTGAACCGATGGGCGCGGTAAAATTGATCAGGGCCGAGCGTAATGGCGGCAGAACATCGACCGCATTTCTCGCAGCAGCCAGCAGCAAGGCAGACGAGAAGCCGCCATATGTTGTGCGGCCTTGCATCCAGTTTGGCGGCACCGGAAACTGCAGCATCCCGTTCAACCGATCTGAACTGGCAAGGACTTGGGAAAGGCTGAGTTTAGTCATCGATCTCACACCGGGTATGCTTCGAATGGAACTTACCCCGCTCTTACCGTTGTGCCAGATGAAACCTCACGTCACATGATCCTGATTTCAGTGTTTATTCGCAGATCCCGAAATCGCGCTGATCGCGGGGGACAGCAGCTTGGTTGCCACCGGTATCAGCGCCAGCCCATAGGCCAGACCGAATACACCATCCATCGTCGCCTTCGCGATCCACTTTACCGCGCCTGCCCATTGTTCAGACACAGCATGACTCGCAGCATTTGCCCAGTCGTAAATGTGATGGCCCAGCCAGCCAAAGCCCAGGACCTCCATACCGTGGATCATGATCGACCCGCCGACCCACAGCATCGCAGCAGTACCAACGATAGACAGAACTTTCATAACAACGGGCATCGCTTTGACGAGGCCCCTTCCCGTTCCGCGCCCTATCGGCGTCGGCGCGTTTTGCGCCAAATACAGGCCGACATCATCCATTTTCACGATCAGAGCGACCGAGCCATAAACGGCGACGGTGACCCCAACGCCCACCACGGCCAGCGTCGCGGCTTGCATCCACACATTCGGCGCTTCAATGGCCGCCAAAGCGATGGTCATGATTTCAGCAGACAGAATAAAGTCAGTCTTGATCGCACCCTTCACCTTCTTTTCTTCCAGATGGCCAGGATCAGGATTTTTCATATCTTCGTCTATCGCATGGCTCCCATGTGGAAACAGGACGTGAAAAATCTTCTCGGCCCCCTCGAAACACAGATATGAACCACCGAGCATAAGCAGCGGTGTGATCAACCAAGGCGCAAAATTGGCTAGTAGCAATGCCACTGGCAACAACAGAATGATCTTGTTGAAAATCGATCCGCGCGCGATGCGCCAGATGATCGGCAGTTCCCGCGCCGGGGCAAAACCCTGAACGTATTTGGGCGTCACGGCCGCATCGTCAATGATCACACCCGCAGTCTTGGCCCCAGCCTTGCCGGCAGCGGCCACCACATCGTCCACCGAAGCCGCCGCGACCTTTGCAATGCCCGCCACGTCGTCCAACAGGGCCAACAGACCACTCATCGCGCTTCCTTTCCATTCATCTGTTCGATCGGACCCTACCTGATCCAACGGCTAGCGCAAGCGTTAGCGCAATCGGCGCAGGTTTGCGCTAACACCTTAAAAATATGCCATTTTTGCCCTTTTGAGATTCAATATTCGCGGCTATATGGCCTGCAACGCAAGCGCATTTTTGGAGACGTCGGATGACCATCAAGGTCGGTATCAATGGTTTTGGCCGCATCGGCCGCTGTACTCTGTCGCACATCGCCGCATCGGCGCGCAATGACATCGAAGTGATCAAGGTCAACGCCACCGGCCCGCTGGAAACCTCGGCGCATCTGTTGAAATACGACAGCATCCATGGACGTTTCCCACGCGACATCTCGGTCGAAGGCAACACCATGGATCTGGGTCGCGGCCCGATGGAGATGTTCTCGACCTACGATATGAACGAGCTGGACTGGGAAGGCTGCGATGTCGTTCTGGAATGCACCGGTAAATTCAACGACGGCCTGAAGGCTAAAACCCATCTTGAGCGCGGCGCAGGCAAGGTTCTGCTATCGGCCCCTGGCAAGAATGTCGACAAGACCATCGTATTCGGTGTGAACCACAACAGCCTGACTGCAAACGACAACATGGTGTCGAACGGTTCTTGCACCACCAACTGCCTTGCTCCGCTTGCCAAAGTTCTGGACGAAGGTATCGGCATCGAGCATGGCATCATGACCACGATTCACGCCTATACCGGCGACCAACCGACGCTGGACCGTCGCCACAGCGATCTGTATCGCGCCCGCGCTGCCGCCATGTCCATGATCCCGACGTCCACTGGCGCCGCTGCAGCACTGGGAGAGGTTCTGCCGAACCTCAAAGGGCGCCTGGACGGCTCGGCCATCCGCGTGCCTACCCCGAATGTTTCGGCCGTTGATCTGTCTTTCCGCGCCTCGCGCGACGTCACTGTCGAAGAGGTCAACGCCATCGTAGAAGAAGCCGCGAAAGGCCCGATGCAGCGCGTTCTAGGGTATGAGCCCGCGCCGCTGGTTTCGACCGATTTCAACCATACCGAAGAAAGCTCGATCTTCGCGCCGGATCAGACCCGTGTGGTCGACAACCGTATGGTGCGCGTGCTGGCGTGGTATGACAACGAATGGGGATTCTCGGTGCGTATGGCGGATGTCGCCGTCGCGATGGGCCGCCTTAACTGACCCTTCGCACATCGCTTGTACCTTTATGCCCGCTCAGGTTATCTGAGCGGGCATTTACGTTCAGGGCGCAGAAATGACAAATCAAATCGCCATCTGGCTTGGAATCCTAATTCTGGGCGGTCTGATGCTGGACGTGGCACTATTCGGCACCGAACACCTGCTGTTCCTGGGCAAGAAGCTCTACGATTTCCTGGATTGGCTCGCCTTCTGGCGCTGACAGAGGTTTTTCTTGACTTTCGCGCCAATCTGGCTTTGTTAGCGCTAACCATCTATGGACCATGTTCTGACGGAGCGCATTATGACACTCAAGCTGGCAATCAATGGATTTGGACGGATCGGGCGCGGCGTTCTTCGGGCCGTCATGGAATCCGGACGTACTGATGTTGAAATCATCGCAATCAACGATCTGGCAAAGCCCGAAATGAACGCACATCTGTTCGAGTTCGACAGTGTGCATGGACGCTATTCCAAACCCGTAACTCTGACTGATGCAGGTCTGGATGTGGGTGCTGGGCCCATCCGGCTGACCAGCGAGCGTGATCCCGAAGCACTGGACTGGTCTGATGTGGATGTGGTTCTGGAATGCACCGGTGTTTTCCGGACCCGTGAAGCAGCTGAGCGGCACCTGAAAAACGGATCAAAGAAAGTATTGATCTCGGCCCCTGCCCGTGGCGACGGCGGCGTGAAGACAGTCGTGTTCGGCGTGAACGATCATGAGCTAACCGCCGACGATATCGTTGTTTCCAATGCCTCGTGCACCACCAACTGCCTGTCGCCGGTCGCGGCGGCTTTGGACGCAGGACTAGGTATCAAACACGGCAACATGACCACAGTTCATGCATACACGGCCAGCCAACCGGTTCACGACACTGCGGGTAAAGACCCCTACCTGTCGCGCGCAGCAGCACTTTCGATGATTCCGACGACAACTGGCGCGGCATCGGCTGTTGGTCTGGTTCTGCCGCAGCTTGCTGGTAAGTTGACCGGGCAAGCCATTCGTGTCCCCACGCCCAATGTCTCAGTCGTTGATCTGGTTGCTGAGGTTTCGCGACCGACGACCGAAGAAGAGGTCAATGCCCTCTTTGTAGAAGCCGCCGCCAAAATCCCCGGTGTGCTGGCGGCCGAGAATCGCCCCTTGATCTCGATCGATTTCAACCACGACTCGCATAGCTCGACGGTTTCACTGGCTGAAACCAAAGTAACTGACGGCACATTGGTTCGTGTGCTTGCATGGTACGACAACGAATGGGGCTTCTCGAACCGAATGCTGGACACTGCCGCCGCGATGGGCGCGCTATCCTAACCGCTCTTTCAAGGCGGAATTGACGCGGGGCGTGACGAATTTTGACACGTCCCCGTTCAATCTGGCGATTTCTTTGACCAGTTTCGACGCAATGGCTTGATGCCGTGCCTCTGCCATCAAGAACACGGTCTCAATCGAGTCGTCCAACGCTCGGTTCATCCCAACCATCTGGAATTCATACTCGAAATCCGCAACCGCACGCAGTCCGCGCACGATGATCTGAGCGCCTACATCGCGGGCGCAATCGATCAGCAGGTTTTCAAACGGATGCGCGACAATCTCGGTGCCGGTCTGCTCGGTCAGATGGGCGCATTCGGCCTCGATCATCGCGACACGCTCTTCCAAAGAAAACAGCGGGCCCTTGTCCCGGTTGATAGCAACACCAATGACGAGCTTATCCACCAGCGCAGCCGCGCGGCGAATAATGTCTATATGACCCATGGTGATAGGGTCGAAAGTACCGGGATATAATCCAACCCGCATTGGGCTCTCCAGCGCAACAATATTTCTGCGCAAGCAAACATAACTTTGCCGCAGGTGCAAGAGGCTGAAACAGCCCCCGCGTTCAGTGCCCCATGATCATGCCCTCAAGCGCGTCTTTTTCCATAGCAAGTTCAGCAAGTTGCGCCTTGACCGCATCACCCAGCGTAACGATGCCGACCAGTTTGCCATCTTCCAATACAGGCATGTGGCGAAATCGTCCTTCGGTCATCTGGGACAGGATAGACTCAACAGTATCCTGCTGGCTGGCGGTCACAAGTTGCTTGGTCATATAGTTGCTAACGGGTTTATCCAAGCATCCGCTGCCGCTGGCAGCCAACTCGCGAACAATGTCTCGTTCGGATAAAATGCCCGCTGCCGTCTGCCCCCCATCCTCGGAAACGACCACAGTACCAATCCGCTTTTCCGCAAGAATCTCGGCAGCCTGAGAAACGGATGCCGTTGGCTCGACCGTCTCCACACCGCCGCTGGCCTTGGATTTGAGAATGGCCTGTACAAGCATAAGCGAAAACCTCCGAAATTACGTACTGTTTTCCAAAGCGTTGCCGGAATGTGTGAATGTGTCAAGGTGAAGCTTCGCGCTCAAGCCGCGCTACTTCGTCCCGTATTCCGCGCGTCAACGCCTCGGCAAAGTGGTTCAACCGCTCATTGCGCTGATCGCCCTGATGGCGGACCAGATAGAACCCCCGGGTCAGACTGACCTGATCCGCCAGGATTTTCTGCAATCCCCGATGGAACGGCAATGTGAAATCATGTGCCACGCAGACCCCTGTTCCCTGCGAAACTTGTCGCAGCTGAACGGAAACAGAGTTTGATGCAAGCGCGACACGTTCAACACCAATGTCGTTGAGATAGTCCAGCTCGCGGTCGAAGATCATGTCCGGAATATAGCCTATCATCCGATGCCCTTTTAGATCTTCGATGGATCGAATTTCGGCGTGACGACTCAGGTATTCCTTCGTTGCGACCATATGCAGCCGATAGTCGGATATCTTCTGCACCAGCAGTTTCCCTGCGGTGGGCGCACTGACTGTTACCGCCATGTCGGCCTCTCGCCGGGATAGGTTGATGATGCGCGGCAACGCCAGGATCTGAATGTCGAGATCAGGATTGGCATCGCTGATCTTGGCGCAGACCTGTGGCAACAGGTAATTGGCACTACCATCCGGGGCACCAATTCGGATCTGACCGCTTAGCGATTTGGCAGAGCCTGACATGACACCAGTCGCTGCGCGCATAGCTTCTTCCGCCTGCAGCCCATGCTCCATCAGGCGTTGTCCTGCAGTCGTCAACACATAGCCCTGCTGTGATTTCGTGAACAACACCGCGTCCAATGCCGCTTCGAGCCGCGCTATTCTGCGCCCGACAGTCGCCGGGTCGATCTTGAGAATCCGCCCCGCCCCTGAAAGGCTTTCATCGCGCGCGACCGCCAGGAAAACCCGCAAATCATCCCAATTCGGCGTCATGCTCTACCCTTTGCATTTTTGCAAAACTGATTTGAAATATTGCCTCTGTTCAGGTGATTTTCGCAAGTCTATTCTTCGCGCAACTTAATCCGGAGGAGTTTGCAATGCAGAACCTGACCCATTTCATCAACGGCGAAAATGTCGCTGGCACATCTGGCCGCTTTGACAATGTATTCAACCCAGCAACGGGTGAAGTGCAGTACCAATGCCCGATGGCCAGTGTCGCCGAGACCACCGCTGCGATCGAAGACGCTGCAGCAGCTCAGGTCGCTTGGGGCGCAACCAACCCGCAGAAGCGCGCGCGCGTTATGATGGCGATGGTTGGCTTGATGAACCGCGACATGGACAAGCTGGCCGAGGCTCTCAGCCGCGAGCACGGTAAAACCATCCCGGACGCCAAGGGTGATCTGCAGCGTGGTCTGGAAGTGATAGAATACTGCATCGGCGCGCCCCAGATGCTGAAAGGTGAGTTCACCGACAGCGCGGGCCCGGGCATCGATATGTATTCGATGCGTCAGCCGCTGGGCGTGGTCGCTTCGATCATGCCATTCAACTTCCCCGCAATGATGCCGCTTTGGCACGTTGGCCCGGCGCTGGCCTGCGGCAACGCAGTTGTTCTAAAGCCGTCCGAGCGCGACCCCTCTGTTCCATTGATGCTGGCAGAGCTGTTTGTCGAAGCTGGTCTGCCCAAGGGCGTGTTCCAAGTCGTAAACGGTGACAAAGAGGCCGTGGACACCCTGCTGGACAGCGAAATCATTCAGGGCGTGTCGTTCGTGGGTTCAACCCCGATTGCGCAATACATCTATGCTCGTGCAACCGCCAACGGCAAACGGGCGCAGTGTTTCGGTGGTGCCAAGAACCACATGATCGTTATGCCTGACGCCGATCTGGATCAGGCTGCTGATGCGCTGGTCGGTGCAGGTTTCGGCGCGGCTGGCGAACGCTGCATGGCAATCTCGGTGGCCGTGCCTGTGGGCGAAGAAACCGCAGACGCACTGATCGAAAAACTGATCCCGCGTGTCGAAAAGCTGAAAGTCGGCCCCTACACAGCAGGTGACGATGTAGACATGGGGCCAGTTGTTACTGCCGCCGCGAAAGAGCGTATCCTTGGCCTGATCAACTCGGGTGTTGAGCAAGGCGCGAAGCTGGTTGTCGACAACCGCGATTTCAGCTTGCAGGGTTATGAGGACGGCTTCTTTGTCGGCCCGCACTTGTTCGACAACGTCACTCCCGACATGGATATCTACAAGCAAGAGATCTTTGGACCGGTCCTGTCGACCGTCCGCGCGGGTTCTTATGAAGAGGCGCTGAAACTGGCGATGGATCATGAATACGGCAACGGCACTGCGATCTTCACCCGCGACGGTGATACGGCGCGCGACTTTGCCAGCCGTGTGAACATCGGCATGGTCGGCATCAACGTTCCGATCCCGGTTCCGCTGGCCTACCACACTTTTGGCGGCTGGAAGAAATCGATGTTCGGCGACCTGAACCAGCACGGTCCAGACAGCTTCAAGTTCTACACCCGCACCAAAACAGTGACATCGCGCTGGCCGTCGGGCATCAAGGAAGGTGGCGAGTTCAACTTCAAAGCGATGGACTGATCATTCAGCTTACATATCAGGAAACCCGGCCCTACATGGGTCGGGTTTTTTCGTGCATGCGCCAGTTGCTGCCTGATCGCGTACCTCACAAGAAATTCAGAGGTCGCCCTCTGGAAAAAGCAGGCAATCACTAATATTTTATCGGTAATTCAACTATCCGAGCAGTTCATAACTTCCTGGAGGCAACCTTGTCCCAAAATCGTTTTACCCGTCGTCACGCCCTTTTGGGCGCTGCATCGCTGATTGCGGCCCCTGCCATCGTGCGTGCTCAAAGCACTGATGCTTTCCCACAGACCGAGGAAGCAATCAGCACGCAGCTTCCAGTACGTCGTAACGTTTCATCGTTCTCGCAGCAGAATTGGCAGGATCACTTTGACGAGTTGGGCGTCGGCGCATTGTTGGCCGATATCACCAGCCGGGCTGTTCATTACTGGGGGCCGGATGGAACCTACAAGCTGTACCCCAGTTCTGTCCCGATGAGCGAAGAGCTGACCAAGCGCGGCTATACCAAAGTCACACGCAAGGCGGAGAACCCAAGCTGGACCCCAACCCCCTCAATGCGCGAGCGCGATCCCTCGTTGCCAATTCGCATGGAGGGTGGTGAACCTGGAAACCCATTGGGAACTCGCGCTATGTATCTTGGCTGGCCTGCCTACCTGGTTCACGGCACCTATGATACCCGCAAGATTGGACGTCAGAGCTCGTCCGGCTGTATCGGTCTTTATAACCAGCACGTTGAAGAGCTGTACCCGCTGGTAAAGGTCGGTACTCAGGTACGTTTGGTCTAAACGGCGAGTTTCTACACGAAACACAAAAAAAGCCCCGTCCATCAGGAACGGGGCTTTTGTTTTCGTGAAGGTGGTAGATTTATTCAGGAATGATCACTTCGTCGACAACGTGGATGACGCCGTTGCTGGCTTCGATGTCGGCCTGCACAACTTTGGCACCATTAACTTTCACGCCATTTTTCGCGTTCACGCTTAGTCGGTCGCCTTGCACGGTCAGAACCTTAGCGCGCTTTCCTGCAATGTCGCCGGACATCACTTTGGCTGGCACGACATGGTAGGTCAGGATCGACACCAACTGGTCCTTGTTTTCTGGCAGAAGTAGGGTTTCAACAGTGCCTTCAGGCAGAGCTGCAAATGCTTCATCCGTGGGTGCAAAGACGGTAAAGGGCCCATCGCCTTTCAGCGTATCAACCAGGCCCGCGGCCTGAACGGCAGCAACCAGGGTGTTGAATGACCCGGCAGCAACTGCGGTATCTACGATATCAGCGGCCTGTGCCTTGACGGGCAGTGCAAGTGCAAATGCGGCGGCAGCGCCCATGAATGTGCGGCGGAACATGGCTGTTAACTCCTCTCCAGCTTGTTATGGAAAGGGTTACGGGCCTGGGTTCGAACCGGATCACACAGAAATCAATTTTCTTTGAGCTGAACCCAGATGCTCTGCGCACGGCCCTCTTCTAGAAACGGCAGCGCTGCGACGGCGTCGGGGCGATCCTGCTGCAGGTAATAACCGGGCCAAAGCATTGAATAGAAACCGGATTGCAGCAAGGCGTGCAACATGTACTGCTCACCCCATCCTGGGCAGTCATAAAAGAACCGTTTGGGATATTCATAAGGCAGAAAAACATCGTGGACATGAATGACAACGCCGGGTTTCAGCGCCGGAATGATCCGACAGAATAGATGGGCGACATCGTTGCTCATCCGAACCACATGGCTTGAATCGATGAACAGAACATCCCCAGCCTCAAGCTGATCGAACAGCGCGGGATCTACTTCTTCCAGTCGCTTCTGCTCAAACTGATCGACGACATGGGCGATATCTGCGCGCGGGTACGGATCAATTGCCGTGATCGTCGTATCCAAACCACCATCTATGATCGCCTGCCGCGTCACGCGAGTAGAGTTCCCGCAGCCGACCTCGATCACGCGCTTGGGCTGAAAGCGGCGGATCATCAGGTAAAGCGCATCCGCATCCGGGCTATCGTAATATCCATTGCCGGTGTGATACCCAGTCTGGTTTCGCGCCGGGTCCTTCAAAGCTGCAAGCGCATCGGCATGGCGCGTATACTCTTCGACAAGTTGCGCGATATCGAATCCGTCTATTCCCGGCGACAGGGCATAGGCAGGCCTGTTCAATCCCCCTGCCCGTTCGAACGCTTCGAGCCGCGCCCGTTCATCCTGTTCTGTAACCTTGTCGATCAGCTTGACGCCCAACTCATCCAGGGCGGCATTGATCTGCGGAAATTTTCTGGGTTTCACGAGGACGGCTCCACATTGCGTTGCGCCCGCTCTTTACCCGTGCACGCAGGACTTCCGCAAGAACCGACAGGCCAAACCCTTGGCAAAACGCTAATTTCCGTATTCACTAACGTGAATTGACCAACGAGGGCCGCCATGCAGCAGGAATTTACGATCGGCATTGAAGAGGAATACCTGCTGGTCGATCAAGACAGCCTGCAGCTCGCCGAGGCGCCCGCAGCATTGATGGAAGCTTGTCAGGCAGATTTCGAAGGCCAGGTCAGCCCGGAATTTCTGCAGTGCCAGATCGAAGTCGGGACCCGCCCACATGCTACGATCAGATCGGCGCGCGAAGATCTAAAGCGCCTGCGTTCTTGTGTATCAAAACGTGCGTCCGAGTATAATCTGGCTCCGATCGCGGTCTCTTGCCATCCGTTTGCGAACTGGAAAGATCAACACCACACACGGAAAGAGCGCTACGACGCCCTGCAGCATGCTTTGGGCGGCGTGGCGCGGCGGATGCTGATCTGCGGAATGCACGTGCATGTGGGCGTCGAAGATCAAGCCTTGCGCGCCGACCTGGTACCCCAGCTTTCTTACTTTCTGCCCCATCTGCTGGCGTTGTCGACCTCGTCTCCTTATTGGAACGGCGAAGATACCGGGCTTTCCTCCTATAGGCTCACCGTGTTCGACAATCTGCCCCGGACCGGTCTGCCCCCGGTGTTCAGCAGTTGGGGCGAATACGAACGCACCACCGGCGTGCTGGTCGAACTCGGCGTGATCGAGGACACCTCTAAAATCTGGTGGGACCTACGTCCATCTCACCGGTTCCCCACCCTAGAAACACGCATCATGGACGTACAGCCAAGGCTTGAACATACGCTTTCGCTTGCAGCGCTAGTGCAGGCGCTGACCCGGATGCTGTGCCGCCTGAAAGACCGCAATCTTCGTTGGCGGCAATATGATAAGTTTCTGATCGGCGAAAACCGTTGGCGCGCGCAGCGCTACGGTGTGGGCGAAGGTCTGATCGATTTCGGTGATCGCTCAATCAAGCCGATGGCTGAACTGATCGGAGAGCTGATGGGCATGTTGGCCGAAGACACCGAGGCATTGGGCACCATGACCGAACTCGCCCGCCTTCGGCAGATCGCAGAAAATGGCACCTCCGCCACCCGCCAACGCCGTGTTTATGCTGAAGCTTTGGCGCGCGGGGATGATCCGGGCATGGCGGTGGTCAAGCACCTGATCGAGGAATTTCACGCCGACCTATAAAGTCAAACCGCCGCCAAAATCTCTTTGATCCGGTCCGCTACAGGTTCATACAAATCGCGATCCGTCCAGTATCCGTTATGCGAAAGCGGGTTCCACGACGTAAAGATTTTGCCCGCATTGATCGGCTTATCCTTCAAGGCCCCACTTTGAGCGAGCTGTTCATAGCTTGGCGCGCTTTTGCCCAAAGGAAAACCCAAAACATCATGCTTGTCATAGTAGTTTCGCCACCAGGTCGAAAACTGCAACGCAGGCGGCAGCGCGCGGTTCGGGGCCATGATCGGAAAAATCTCATTCTCGGGATATGCGAACAGAAAAATCGGAATATTGCACCCAAACGTCACGAGGCCAGCAACGGTTTTCATGTTTTCAACATCTGTCGGGTGAACCGGTGAACCACCCTGGCGCAGATGTCTTTGCATGTCATAAATATAGTTCGACATTATGTGCCCACCCAGCGAATGCGCCAGGATCAGTACAGGCCCCTGTGGTCCGACCTGGTATTTGACGACCCCCATCACATTCTCGATTTTCTTGTGGATCGCCTCATAGATCTTATCGCCATCATCCGGAGTTGGTCGGTAGGAAGCCGCATCCGACAGATTGCACACTACAAACTCGCGCAGCTTGTCGTATCCAAGGCTGCGGTTGACCTTGCGCAGATATGCCTTCTGCCGCCCTTGCAGGATCTGTGCCCATACCACCTCGTGCCAGATCACATCATCCATATCCGCGCCGACCTGGTTCGAAACGCGTCGTTTCAGCCCTTTGGAAAACGTTGGGGTCGTGGATGGGGGCTGGTTCTGAGGATTGTACTGGCTGCCCATGCCGTGAATCGCGATAACAGCAAGCTTGTGTGACGACATAAGAATACTCCGTAATGATCAAGAAAGCAGAATTCCCGCAGTATACCTCACCGTCCAGAAATACCCTAAATCGCCGGGTTTGCCGACATTGAAAAATTTCTGTAAGGATTGAAGAATAAAACGCTCGTTCAATTCTATAGCCATCAGGAAGCACACGTCATGGATTTCGCGCTGACCGAAGAACAAACGGCCATTTTCGACATGGCCTACGCCTTTGGCCAAGACCACATCGCCCCCTTCGCGCGTCAGTGGGAAGCAGACGGAACCATCCCCAAAGAGCTTTGGCCCAAAATCGGCGAACTAGGATTTGGTGGACTTTATGTCTCGGAAGAGGCTGGCGGTTCGGGTTTGACGCGATTGGATGCGACACTGGTGTTCGAAGCGCTATCGATGGCCTGTCCCTCGGTCGCGGCGTTCCTGTCGATTCACAACATGTGCGCCAAAATGCTGGACAGCTTTTGCAGTGACGATCTGAAGTCCCGCATTATGCCAAGTATCCTCAGCCTCGAAACCGTCCTCAGCTACTGCCTGACGGAACCCGGATCGGGATCAGACGCCGCAGCATTGAAAACGCGCGCTGAACGGACCAATGAAGGCTACACACTGAATGGCACAAAAGCGTTCATTTCCGGCGGCGGCTATTCGGATGCTTACGTCTGCATGGTGCGTACGGGTCAGGACGGTCCCAAGGGGATCTCGACGGTATATGTCGAAGACGGCACACCCGGCCTGAGCTTTGGTGGTCTGGAGCAGAAAATGGGTTGGAAAAGCCAGCCAACCGCGCAAGTTCAGTTTGACGATTGCAAAATTCCGTCCAGCAATCTGGTCGGGGCTGAAGGCGACGGTTTCAAATACGCGATGATGGGGCTGGACGGTGGCCGCCTGAACATAGCGTCCTGCTCGCTGGGGGCAGCTCAGAACGGTCTGGACATGACGTTGCAGTATATGTCCGAGCGCAAGGCCTTTGGACAATCGATCGATCAGTTTCAAGCGCTGCAGTTCCGACTGGCAGATATGGAGATTGAGCTACAGGCGGCGCGCACATTCTTGCGTCAGGCGGCGTGGAAACTTGATCAGGGCGCACCGGACGCCACAAAATTCTGTGCGATGGCCAAGAAATTCGTAACAGAAACCGGATCGAAGGTTGTGGATCAGTGTCTGCAATTGCACGGCGGATATGGTTATTTGGCTGATTATGGCATCGAGAAACTGGTGCGGGATCTGCGTGTGCATCAAATTTTGGAAGGCACGAACGAGATCATGCGCGTGATCGTTGCACGCCAGATGCTCTCCAATCGCTGAGGTCTTTGATGTCCGATATCGACATTCGCACCACAGGCCGTGCCGGGCGCATCACGCTGACACGACCACACGCCCTGAACGCCCTTAGCTATGAGATGTGCATGGCCATTGATACCGCTCTGCGCAACTGGCGTGAGGATGATCAAGTCGATCTGATCATTCTCGATGCCGAAGGCGACAAAGCCTTTTGCGCTGGCGGAGATATTGCCGAGCTTTATGCGACCGGCACCAAGGCGGACTATGCTTATGGCCAAACGTTTTGGCGCGACGAATACCGCCTGAATGCCTTGATTTTTGAGTACTCAAAACCAGTGATCAGCTTCCTGCAAGGTTTCACCATGGGTGGCGGGGTTGGCATCGGGTGCCATGGCAGCCATCGAGTGGTTGGAGAAAGCTCAAAGATCGCGATGCCGGAATGCTCAATCGGGCTGGTTCCTGATGTGGGCGGATCGCTGATGTTGGCGCTGGCGCCGGGACGATTGGGCGAGTATCTGGGCACCACCGGCCACCGCATGGGGCCCGGAGATGCGATCTATGCCGGGTTTGCCGACCATTTCATTCCCCAAGAGCATTGGGCGGGGCTGATAGACCAGTTGGAAGCCTCTGGACGGGCGGAACTGGTGGATGAGCATGCAGTGCCCGCACCGGATAGCCCCTTGGCTGAAATGCAGGGCGAGATCGACAGGCTATTCAGCGGAGAAAGCCTTAGCGATATCCTGAACAGCTTGCGCAACGATGACACAGAATTTTCGACGAAAATTCTCGGCACCCTGCAGCGAAACTCTCCTATCTCCATGGCTTGTGCTGTCGAGATGTTGCATCGGCTGCGCGGAACCGGCCTGACATTGCAAAAAGCGCTGGATCTGGAGTACCGGTTTACTTATCGCGCAATGGAGCATGGCGATTTTCTGGAAGGCATTCGCGCCCAGATCATCGACAAGGATCGCAACCCGAAATGGCAGTTTGCTGATTTGGATGTGCCTGCAGTCGCGGTGTCCAAGATGCTGCAACCGCTCGGTGCGGATGCACTAAGCTTTTCAGAGGAGTAAGGGATGAAAATCGCATTCATAGGGCTTGGCAACATGGGCGGCCCGATGGCGGCCAATCTGGCGCGCGCGGGTCATGACGTGATCGGATTTGATCAAGTTGATGTCGCCGTTGAAGGCGTGGCCATGGCGCCTTCCGGCGCTGCCGCAGCTGCGGAAGCCGACGTGGTTATCACCATGCTTCCCAACGGGCAAATTCTGCGCGCTGTGGCCGATGAAGTTGTCCCTGAAATGCAAGACGGCGCGGTTCTGATTGACTGCTCTACGGTCGATGTCGACAGCGCCCGCGCAGTGGCGCAGCAAGCTGCTCAGGCTGGTCTGCTATCAGTTGATGCACCTGTATCCGGCGGGATTGGTGGGGCCGCTGCAGGCACTTTGACCTTTATGGCCGGTGGATCTGACGCAGCTTTTGCCAAGGCGGCTCCGTTATTTGAAATCATGGGGCAAAAAGCGGTTCACTGCGGTGAAGCTGGCGCGGGTCAGGCCGCCAAAATCTGCAACAACATGATCCTCGGCGTGACGATGATCGCAACCTGCGAGGCATTTGCGCTTGCTGATAAATTGGGACTGGACCGGCAAAAGATGTTCGATGTGGTCAGCACCTCGTCAGGGTACAGCTGGACAATGAACGCCTATTGCCCTGCCCCAGGCGTTGGACCCGAAAGCCCATCCGACAATGACTATACCCCTGGTTTCGCCGCCGAGCTGATGTTGAAAGATCTACGCCTCAGCCAACAGGCCGCCGAAAGTGCGAATGCCGATACGCCCATGGGACAGGTTGCGACAAAGCTCTATGAATCGTTTGTCGAACACGAAGATGGCTTGGGGCGCGATTTCAGCGCCATGCTGCCACGTTTTGAGAAGCGGTCCAGAGACTGAACAACCTCAGAACGCAGCGCTCTACGAAGCACCAGAGAAGAAAATTCGCAGCATTTTCTTCTCTCGCTCTGTTCCTATTCGGCAGCTACGGCTTGCCCATCCAGCATTGGCTTCAAATAACGCCCAGTGTGGCTACGCTCACATTCAGCGACGTCTTCGGGCGTACCCTCAGCCACAATCTGACCTCCGCCATCGCCACCTTCCGGGCCAATGTCGATTATCCAGTCGGCGGTTTTTACGACATCGAGATTATGTTCGATGACAACAACAGTATTTCCTTGGTCGACCAGTTCGTGCAGGACTTCCAACAGTTTACGTACGTCCTCGAAATGCAGACCCGTTGTGGGTTCGTCCAGAATATACAGCGTTCGACCCGTTGATCGCTTGCTCAGTTCTTTAGAGAGCTTTACACGCTGCGCCTCACCACCGGAGAGCGTGGTCGCCTGTTGACCAACTTTGATGTAGCCGAGCCCAACGCGAGCCAAGGCATCCATCTTGTCACGGATCGATGGCACCGCTTTAAAAAACTCCTGCGCATCTTCCACTGTCATATCAAGTACATCCGCGATGGACTTACCCTTGAACTTGATCTCAAGCGTCTCACGGTTATATCGCGCGCCTTTGCAGGTTTCGCAGGTGACATAAACATCAGGCAGAAAGTGCATCTCGATCTTGATGACGCCATCACCCTGACACGCTTCGCACCGGCCGCCTTTGACGTTAAAGCTGAACCGCCCGGGCTTGTATCCACGCGCTTTGGCTTCTGGCAATCCGGCAAACCACTCTCGGATCGGGGTGAAAGCCCCGGTGTAAGTCGCTGGATTTGAACGTGGAGTCCGGCCAATGGGTCGCTGATCTATGTCGATCACCTTGTCCAGATGCTCTAGCCCTTTGATTGTTTCACAGGGCGCCGGTGTCTGGCGAGCGCCGTTCAACCGCATCGAGGCGGTTTTGAACAAAGTCTCAATCGTCAGCGTCGATTTTCCACCGCCAGACACACCGGTCACACAAACAAATTTTCCCAGCGGAAATTCGGCCGTAACGTTCTTGAGGTTGTTTCCCGTCGCCTTAACAACGGTCACTTTCTGCTTCTTACCCTTTCGCCGTTCAACCGGCACCGGGATCTCGCGTGTGCCCGAAAGGTATTGACCGGTGATCGAGGCCGCATCGCCGGCGATATGCTCGGGCGTACCGTGGCTGACCACCTGTCCGCCATGCACTCCTGCACCGGGACCGATATCAAACACATAATCCGCCTCGCGAATGGCCTCTTCGTCATGTTCAACGACGATGACCGTGTTACCCTGATCACGCAAATTCTTAAGCGTTCCCAGCAGACGATCATTGTCGCGTTGGTGCAGACCAATCGATGGCTCGTCGAGCACATACAATACCCCGGTCAGGCCCGAGCCGATCTGGCTCGCCAGACGGATACGCTGACTTTCACCTCCGGACAGGGTGCCACTTGAACGAGACATCGTAAGATATTCTAATCCAACATTATTCAAAAAACCCAACCGCTCGCGAATTTCCTTGAGAATTGCGCGCGCGATCTCGTTCTTTTGTGCGCTCAGATGATTTGGGGCATCCTCAACCCAGGCCAGCGCCTCGCGGATCGACATTTCGACGACCTGCCCAACGTGCAAACCCGCAATTTTGACGGCCAGCGCCTCAGCACGTAGACGGTAGCCTTCGCACGTGCCGCAGGGTCGGTTGTTTTGATAGCGTTCGAATTCTTCGCGAATCCAGGCGCTGTCAGTCTCGCGATAGCGGCGCTCCATGTTGGGAATGACGCCTTCAAAGCTTCGGGTAACCTGATAGACGCGGCCACCTTCATCATAACGGAACTGGATCTCTTCATCACCAGACCCACGCAGAAACACCTGCTGGACTTTCTTGGGCAAGTCCTTCCAGGGAGTGTTCTTGTCAAACTCGTAATGTCGCGCGATAGCTTCGATCGTTTGCAGAAAATACGGTGATTTACCCTTCCGCCAGGGCGCAAGCGCCCCGTCATAGAGTTTCAATGTCTGGTCCGGCACGACCAGACGTTCATCAAAGAACAGTTCGACCCCAAGCCCGTCGCAATCGGGGCAAGCCCCAAAGGGCGCGTTGAATGAGAACAGGCGCGGCTCGATCTCGGGGATGGTGAACCCACTGACCGGGCAGGCAAAATTCTCACTGAATGTGATGCGTTCCGGGTCGCCCTCCTTCGGTGCGGTTTCGAGGATTGCGATCCCGTCCGCCAGATCCAGTGCGGTCCTTAGGCTGTCGGCCAGGCGTGTTTCCATGCCTTCTCGTACCACCAGACGATCGACAACGACGTCGATATCGTGGCGGAACTTCTTGTCCAGTGTCGGCGGCTCATCCAATTCATAGAACTCACCATCTACCTTGACGCGCTGAAAACCCTGCTTGCGCAGCTCAAGGAATTCTTTCCGATATTCACCCTTCCGATCACGAACGATGGGGGCCAGCAGATAGCCGCGCGTGCCCTCCTCCATCGTCATGATCCGGTCGACCATGTCCTGCACCTGCTGCGCCTCAATTGGCAATCCTGTGGCCGGGCTGTAAGGCGTACCAGCACGGGCAAAGAGCAAGCGCAGATAGTCGTAGATCTCGGTTACGGTGCCCACGGTCGAACGCGGGTTTTTTGAGGTCGTCTTCTGCTCGATCGAAATCGCGGGGCTTAGTCCGCTGATGTGATCCACATCGGGCTTCTCCATCATATCGAGGAACTGGCGCGCATAGGCCGACAGGCTTTCGACATAGCGGCGCTGCCCTTCGGCATAGATCGTATCAAATGCCAAAGAAGACTTTCCCGAGCCCGACAGGCCAGTGATCACCACCAGCTGATCCCGTGGGATGTCGACATCAATGCTCTTGAGGTTATGCTCGCGCGCACCGCGCACCTCGATATTCTTCAGCTCAGCCATTCAGGCCCCCAACAACCAACGTCACTCAGAGATAGGCGAGAGCGGCTGAGTCTCCAACCAAAAAATTAGAACAAAGTAAGAACAGGCGATTTTTCGACACTCGGCTTAAGCACTGGTTTTCTTAGCCAGAGCCCATGCGCAGATTGGAAAATCGGGATCGTTCTCCAAATTGTCTGTCTCAGGGTCATAAACAGGAGGCCATTCAAGTTCGAGATTGCGCAAAGCGGCGTGCCGATTGCCCCACTGTTCGGCCCGGATGAGATCCGGGTCGAACCCACACTCAGTGAGCAGGTTTTTCAATCCGCGCGCAGACCAGCGCGAACAGTCATGCGGAGCGGCGTGAAACGGAATGAAGAACGGGACGGCCAGCCAGAAATACCCTCCGGGTCTTAGCATCTCTAGCACGTTCAGCGTGGCTTCAACCGGGCGATCCAAGTGCTCCCACACCTGATTGGCCAAAACCAGATCGACCTTTCGCACCTGCTGTTGTTTGTTCAGAACGGGTCCGGTGCAGATATCATGTTGCTTATGCCAAATCTGTTCATAGCTGCAAAATCCAAATTGCTTACCCCACGAACCAGAAATCTCAATGACATCAAGTGTTTCCGGCTTCAGGCCGCGGACCCACTGCCGGCTGCGCCGTGCCATGATGACTCGATTTAGACTGGTCACTGCTTGCCCCTGATGTTTTGCAGGCAATAAACCATAAGATCAGTAAGATGTCGGCACAAAAAAACGCCCACAAGGGCGTATGACTTTCTAAATCGAAGGAAATGGCGCGGTTGACGGGGCTCGAACCCGCGACCCCCGGCGTGACAGGCCGGTACTCTAACCAACTGAGCTACAACCGCGCATTTAGGGTCTATGTGCGATCCGTTTGCCCGGATCAAAGGCTGGCAGCGATGGCGCGGTTGACGGGGCTCGAACCCGCGACCCCCGGCGTGACAGGCCGGTACTCTAACCAACTGAGCTACAACCGCCCACTGCCCGTTCATCTCTGAACGTTGGGGTGTATTATGGCTACACCCCGGCATCGTCAAGCGGCGTTTTCAAGTTTTTTGCTCGAACCTGATTTTTTCCGATCTATCCGACTTGGCGGGCAATGTGTGAAAACCGGATTTCGTCTGACGCGCTGCAATTTGAACGCTTTGAACTTGCGGCGAAACACAAGCCGCTGTATCAAACGCCGCTATGGGTGATTAGCTCAGTGGTAGAGCGCTTCGTTCACATCGAAGATGTCAGGAGTTCAAATCTCTTATCACCCACCATATTATTCAAATGCTTATGCGGCATAGTTGAAGCGTTTTGGAGCCATTTGGTTCAACGCTGCGAGCACAATGCTGTCATCCTCCGACATACACGCCGGATTTAGGACGATAAAAAACCTTTTGGTCATGCAGACGCCCCAGAAGGTCGTGTGCCTTGCGCACAAAGTCTTCACGGGTTTCCCTTTCTTCTACCCTCTCGTCAACAGGGACATTCGATCTGGAAGCTATGGCATGACGCATGGCCTCTTCTGATTATATCCATATCTTCGACCGAAAGCTCGAACATATCATTGTACAGAGGCATCCTGGGTTCTCCTACCTTGGCACAGACGACCAGCGTGCCTCATGTTCCGAGTCGATTCCACTTCAAATACCTATTGCCGGCGATCGCGTTTCGAAGAACACGCCCAGCAGGATTTAGAAGATGAATCGGGCAGACCTCGTTCTCGCGAATTTTCCGCATGATATGTGGCACTTGCGATGTTTCCCGTGGCCTGCTTATCCTGATGTCATAGCCACCAATAAGGCACCCCTCTTTGGGCGAGAAATAACATGGCGAAACTGAAGCGGGAAATTGGCCTGGTCGGCCTGACCTTCATTTCGGTTGGAGGAATCATTGGGTCAGGCTGGCTTTTCGGCCCCCTGCTCGCCGTGCAACACGCAGGCCCCGCCGCGGTTCTTTCTTGGATTATTGGCGCCGTTGCGATGTTCATACTGGCAATAACATTCGCCGAGATTTCAGCGATGTTACCTATCCCAGGCGGAATCGCACGCGTCCCTCAGTTCTCACACGGCAACATCGTGTCGATGGCGATGGGATGGACGGCCTGGATTGGCTACAACACCACCGCTCCGATCGAAGTTGAAGCCATGCTTAAATACCTCGCACCCTACGCGTCATGGCTCCACGCCGCAGATACCGGCGAACTGACCGGCGCTGGTGTTTCGGTCGCCTTGCTGTTCATGTTGCTGTTCGTCGCTGTGAACGCACTGGGCGTGAAATTTTTTGCACAGGTAAATGCAACGCTGACCTGGGCCAAGATTGCCATTCCGATAGTTTTGTCCGTGTTGTTGATCGCGACCCGCTTTGACGTGCAGAATTTCTCCGCCCCTGACGGTTTCGCCCCCTACGGCCTGAAAGGCATCATGGCCGCAGTATCAACCGGTGGGGTGATCTTTTCCTTTATAGGTTTCCGGCATGTTGTTGATATGGCAGGAGAAGTTCGAAACCCAAAATTCGACATCCCGGCCGCTCTGGTTCTATCCATTGTATTATGTGCCTTGATCTACCTTGGATTACAGGTGGCCTTTATCGGCGCGCTTGATCCCGCGATGATCCGCAATGGTTGGGCAAGCCTCAACTTTGGCGGACAAGGTCCCTTGGATGGCGTCATAATGTCTGTCGGAATATTGTGGTTCCTCAGCTTGCTGAACGTCGGGTCAGTCATCGGCCCGTTTGGCAATGGGTTGGTTGCAACAGGATCGAACGCCCGTATCGCTCTGGCCCTGTCGCAAAACGGGTTCCTGCCGAAACGTTTGCAGATCTTGTCATCGTTCGGAGTACCGCTTTGGGCCTTGGCTCTCAACTTTCTGATTGGCACTCTGTTTTTACTGACGGTCCCGTTCGCAACCGTAATCGCCCTGAACGGGGCCGCCATTGTGCTTTCGTTCGCGGTCGGCCCAATCGCCGTGGTGTGCTTACGCGATCTGATGCCTGACCGCCCGCGCTCAATCCGTATTCCCGCCGTCAAACTTGTCGGGCTCACGGCCTTCGCGATCTCAACCCTGATCGTCTACTGGAGCGGATGGGACACGGTCTGGAGGCTGGGAATTGCACTACTCATCGGCATGGCGCTGCTGCTGATCCGCTTTCACAATCGGCTCGATGAAATGGACGCAACCGAGGCGCTTTGGCTGATGCCCTATTTCTGTGGTTTGGGGCTGATCTCTTACATGGGTCAGTTTGGAGAAGGCGCGCAAAAGCAGATCCCGTTTGGTTGGGACATTGTGCTGTGTGCGGCATTTTCGGCGGTGATTTTTGCGCTCGCCGTACGCTCGGCGCTGTCAGACAAAAAATTCCAGGCTTACATCGAAAACGAAGAGGTGCTGGACCCGGCCAAACCTGTCATTGGACTTTGAACAAAAAAAGGCGGGGAATGACCCCGCCTTTCTAATTAATCTGTTTCAGGCTTAGTGGGCTGTTGCCGACGGTCCTGCCCCTTCGGCCGCCTTGGCGGCAGCGGCAGCGGCCTCTTCAGCGGCCTCATCCCACTCAATTGACTCGGGCTTACGTATCAACGCTTGCTCCAGTACTTCCGAGACGTGTTTGACCGCGATGATCTCCAGCCCTTCTTTCACGTTGTCGGGAATATCTGCCAGATCCTTTTCATTCTCTTCGGGAATGAGGACGGTCTTGATCCCGCCACGCAGGGCAGCCAGCAGTTTTTCTTTCAGCCCGCCAATCGGCATCGCGTTGCCGCGCAGCGAAACCTCGCCTGTCATGGCGATGTCCTTGCGCACAGGAATACCGGTCAGGACCGAAACAATCGAGGTCACCATAGCCAAGCCCGCAGACGGACCATCCTTTGGCGTCGCACCATCGGGCACGTGCACGTGGATATCGATTTTGTCGAACTGCGGCGGTTTAACCCCGATCTGAGGCGAAATTGATCGGACGTAAGACGACGCCGCGTCGATCGATTCCTTCATCACATCGCCCAGCTTACCAGTGGTCTTCATCCGCCCTTTGCCGGGCAGTTTCAGAGCCTCGATATGCAGCAGATCACCACCGACCGAAGTCCAGGCCAAGCCAGTGACTACACCAACCTGATCGTCCTGTTCAGCCAAGCCATAACGGAACTTGGGCACTCCAAGAAAATCATCCAGATTGTCGGGCGTCACCTTTACGGTCTCCGCCTCTTTCTTGATGATCTTGGTCAACGATTTCCGCGCCACTTTGGCGATTTCGCGTTCGAGGTTCCGCACACCCGCCTCGCGGGTATAGGTGCGGATGATCGATTGCAGCGCCTCATCGGTCAGCTCAAACTCCTTGGCTTTCAGACCATGGTTTTTGACCTGTTTGTCGATCAGGTGTTGCTTGGCGATCTCGCTCTTTTCCTCTTCGGTGTAACCGGCCAGCGGGATGATCTCCATCCGGTCTAGCAGAGGCCCAGGCATGTTGTAGCTGTTAGACGTGGTCAGGAACATCACGTTGGACAGGTCATATTCGACCTCAAGATAATGATCCATGAACGTGTTGTTCTGTTCCGGGTCCAACACCTCCAGCATCGCCGAGGCTGGATCGCCACGGAAATCCTGCCCCATCTTGTCGATTTCATCGAGCAGGATGAGAGGGTTTGTGGTTTTCGCCTTCTTCAGCGCCTGAATGATCTTGCCGGGCATCGACCCGATATAAGTCCGACGGTGGCCACGAATCTCAGATTCGTCGCGCACACCACCCAGCGAGATGCGAATGAATTCGCGCCCCGTGGCTTTTGCGACCGATTTACCCAGCGAGGTTTTACCCACACCCGGAGGGCCAACAAGGCACAGGATCGGGCCTTTCAGCTTTTTCGAGCGCTGCTGAACCGCCAGATATTCGACGATCCGCTCTTTGACTTTCTCAAGTCCATAATGATCGGCGTCCAGAATGTCCTGCGCGCGACCCAGATCCTTTTTAACGCGAGATTTGGTGCCCCACGGCAGTGACAGGATCCAGTCCAGATAGTTGCGCACAACGGTCGCTTCAGCCGACATGGGCGACATGTTCTTAAGCTTTTTCAGCTCACCTTCGGCCTTTTCGCGCGCCTCTTTCGACAGCTTGGTCTCGTTGATCTTGGCTTCCAGTTCGGCAACTTCGTTGCTGCCGTCCTCACCATCGCCAAGCTCCTTCTGAATGGCTTTCATCTGCTCATTCAGATAGTACTCGCGCTGCGTCTTCTCCATCTGGGATTTGACGCGGGTCTTGATCTTTTTCTCGACCTGCAGAACCGACATTTCGCCCTGCATAAGGCCATAGACCTTCTCAAGCCGCTCGCTCACCGAGAGCGTCTCAAGCAGTTCCTGTTTCTGTTCAACCTCGATGCCCAGATGACCTGACACAAGGTCGGCCAACTTTGCAGGCTCGGTGGTTTCACCAACAGCGGCCAGCGCTTCTTCGGGGATGTTCTTGCGCACTTTGGCATAGCGCTCGAACTCATCGGCGACGGTGCGCAGCAGTGCTTCGGTCGTGGTGACATCGCCCGGAATCTCGGTCAGATACTCGGCGCGCGCTTCGAAAAACTGATCGTTTTCAAGGAATTCTGTGATCTGCACCCGCGCCTGCCCCTCGACAAGCACCTTCACGGTGCCATCGGGCAGTTTCAGCAGTTGCAGCACGTTGGCCAGAACGCCCGAGCGGTAGATACCGTCGATTTCCGGATCATCCTCACCAGGATCAATCTGGCTGGACAACAGAATTTGCTTGTCATCCTGCATCACCTCTTCCAGGGCGCGGACCGATTTGTCACGGCCCACGAACAGCGGCACGATCATATGTGGGAAGACCACGATATCGCGCAGCGGCAGGACGGGGTATGAGGAATTCAGAGGCTCTTGCATGCTCTATCCTTATCATTGGCAAGACGGCGCTGGTCCCTGATTCAGGCAACCTTTGGCCATCTCCTGTCTTGGACGATAAAGGTGGGGCACCTGTTCCCCCATTTCAACCTCATCGTCGTTTGTCGTGATGCAGCATGACCGGATGATTTGGGGACTTCAAGGCATCCGACAGACATATCCACCGATTTTAGCGAACCCAGCATTAAAACGGGCAACAAATCATCCAGCGTGGATCAGAACACCCTCTGCTTAGCTCGCGACAAAAAGAAGCCATGACCGACTTCGTTTCTACATTCCAAGCCCTTTTTCGAGGAATGGCAAACGAACCCGCCAAACTCTCCGGTTACGCCGTAGTCTGCACGGTCAAATCCATCCCGGTTATGGCTGACTGGTTGGCACAGCATGCGGACGGCGCCCGTATTGGTCATGAAAAAATCATGTCCCCAGTCCGACTGACAATCCGCCGGGCGCGGGAACGCAGGCGCACCACTCCGCTCAATTATAGTGCAAGACAGGTCCGAAACACTCGCCCCCTGCCCGACGACACACTGAATATTCTCGGACGGGGTTTCGAAGGTCCAGACATCCGCAAGAGATGTCGATGCGCAAAGAACGATTGCGATAGAAACAATAAAGCGAGGCATTGAATCCTCCTGAACAAAACAAATGAAAATGGTAAATAATGCGCGAACAGTATAGCAAAAAATACCGCGTTTGTCACCGCAATGGCCACAATCTACAGCGGTTCAATATCGCCTTGCTCCCGAAGCGCGTGGAATTGCGATTGCCACTCTGCGAATGTGCCCTGTGAAATCGCGTCCCGCATTCTCTGCATGATATCCTGAAAGTAATGCAGATTGTGCCAAGTCAGCAGCATGCCCGAGATCATCTCATTCGAGCGGAACACGTGATGCAAGTAGGCGCGAGAATAACTTGAACACGCGGGGCATGTGCAGTTCTCATCCAGCGGGCGTGGGTCGTCAGCATGGCGGGCGTTCTTGATATTGACCACACCATAACGCGTGAACACCTGCCCGGTGCGACCCGACCGCGAAGGTAGAACGCAATCCATCATATCTATCCCACGTGCAACGGCACCTACGATATCATCAGGCTTGCCTACGCCCATCAGATAACGCGGTTTATCCTGGGGCAAGAAGTCAGGCGCATAGTCAAGGCAGCTGAACATGGCCTCCTGCCCCTCACCCACGGCAAGGCCGCCGACGGCGTAGCCTTCAAAACCGACCTGCTTAAGCGCCTCGGCACTTTCTTCCCGCAGATCCTGTTCCAGCCCGCCCTGCATGATCCCAAACAGGGCATGTCCGGGGCGGTCTCCAAACGCTTCGCGCGACCGCGCGGCCCACCGCATCGAAAGGCGCATGGACTCGGCGATACGGTCGCGATCGGCGGGCAGCGCAGGGCATTCATCAAAGCACATGACGATGTCCGAGCCCAAAAGCCGCTGGATTTCCATCGACCGTTCCGGCGTCAATTCGTGCTTCGAGCCATCGACGTGAGATTTAAAGGTCACGCCCTTCTCGGTCAGCTTGCGCAGACCGGCCAGCGACATCACCTGAAATCCGCCAGAATCCGTCAGGATGGGCCGGTCCCAGTTCATGAATTTGTGCAGGCCTCCCAAACGATCGATCCGCTCGGCCGTTGGGCGTAGCATCAGATGATAGGTGTTGCCCAACAGAATATCGGCACCCGTGGCGCGCACACTTTCCGGCATCATCGCCTTGACGGTCGCGGCTGTGCCCACAGGCATGAACGCCGGCGTCCGCACCTCACCGCGCGGCGTGTTGATCACGCCTGTGCGGGCCTTGCCATCGGTGGCTTTCAGGTCGAAAGAAAATCGCTGGGTCATGGTAACGCCTTGGATCGCTGAACCGGGCAGGCTTTGCCCGATCTGCAAGGGCATTGCAACCCGTCAGGGCAGCGAGGCTACACGGTCCGTAAACAGGCGCACCACCCCTGCCCCATCGACATCCCGGCACACTCGCACTGGTGGCCGTGCAGGGTCAGGACGAGTCGCACCGATCTCAACCCCGTCCAACGCCACCTGCAAACCCGTTTCGACCATTTCGAACATCGGTTCATGGGTGCAGGCGATAACGGCAGTCGAGTCATGCAGTCCGCACCCTTCAAGCCCACCGATCTCTTTGTAGAACTTTAGATAGAAGCGCGAGATATCACGCAGAAAACCACCCATGTCAGGGGAACGTTCAGCGAGCGCCTCAAAATCAGCGGTCTCGTAGAGCGTTTTCAGAGTCACATCCAATCCCACCAGAATCGTAGGCGGCGGCGCGGCAAAGACTTCGTCTGCAGCTTTGGCATCGTGATAGATATTCGCCTCGGCATGTTCGGTGATGTTGCCCGGGCAGTACACGGCCCCGCCCATGATGACGAGCTTGCCAAGATTCTCTGTAAACTCAGGGTCCAATCGCATGGCATGAGCGATATTGGTCAATGGCCCAACCGCGCATACGACCAGCTCTCCGCGATGGCTGCGCGCCATGTCGACAAGAAACTCTGCGGCGGACAGGGCGTGGTTTTCACCGATCTCATCAATCTTGGTCAGGTCACCAAAACCTTCGGGGCCATGCACATGTTCCGAAGGTGAATGCGTGGTCTCTCCCAAAGCGAATGGCGCGCCTTGGGCCACGGGAATGCCCAGCCCTAGTTTGTCCACCAGAAACCGCGCATTGCGGCTGGATTGATGCACATGGGTGTTGCCGAACACGGTGGTCAGACCGATCAGGTCAATTTCGGACGCAGCGGCGGCATAGGCAATGGCCATTGCGTCGTCGATGCCGGGGTCCGTATCTATTATCAGTTTCATCCTCGTCCGATAACGCAAACACCAGTGGGATGCAAAGCTGCCACAAAAGGGAATTTCTGGCCGGTATGAACGCTTTCACAGATTTGCATTCCAGCCTGTACAATCCATACCAGAGTTGAAATTGAGCGATTCAATCCCAATATGTATACCATAGTACACAATAAATGAGGACAGTATGATAGAAGACCAGATTATCGGACTGATTACTTCGAACATTATCTACCTGCTGGCAGCGGCGCTTATTGCCATTGTCATCTTCAAGGGCATCAAGATCGTGCCTCAATCCGAGAAATACGTTGTTGAACGGTTTGGCCGCCTGCATTCGGTGCTTGGGCCCGGGATCAATTTTATCGTTCCTTTTCTAGATGTTGCCCGCCACAAGATATCCATCCTTGAGCGTCAGTTGCCAAACGCAACGCAAGACGCAATTACCAAGGACAATGTTCTGGTGCAGATCGATACCTCGGTGTTCTACCGCATTCTCGAGCCGGAAAAGACGGTCTATCGCATCCGCGATGTCGACGGTGCGATTGCAACGACTGTAGCCGGTATCGTCCGCGCCGAGATCGGTAAGATGGACCTGGATGAAGTGCAATCGAACCGGGCGCAACTGATTGAACGTATTCAGGAAAGTGTCGAAACCGCTGTTGACGATTGGGGGATCGAAGTAACCCGCGCCGAGATTCTGGACGTGAACCTCGATCAGGCCACTCGTGACGCGATGTTGCAGCAATTGAACGCCGAACGTGCCCGCCGCGCACAGGTCACCGAGGCCGAGGGCCAAAAGCGTGCCGTTGAACTGCAGGCAGATGCCGAACTTTATGCGGCAGAGCAGACCGCCAAGGCCCGCCGAATCTCGGCTGAGGCCGAAGCTTATGCGACTCAGGTCGTGGCAAAGGCCATTCAAGACAACGGGCTGGAAGCGGCACAGTATCAGGTTGCGTTGAAACAGGTGGAATCGCTGAACGCCCTAGGCAACGGCACCGGCTCGCAGACCATCGTTGTGCCTGCAAACGCACTTGAAGCCTTCGGCAATGCCTTTAACATGCTTAAAGGAGGAAAATGATGGCCGATCCTTTCTGGCTGACGTGGTGGATTTGGTTGGCCGGAGCGCTTGCTCTGGGCATCCTTGAGGTCGCGCTGCCCGGCTTCATTTTCCTGGGTTTTGCCATCGGTGCAGCCATTACCGGAGTGGTTTTGCTGATCCCTGGCCTCACGCCATCCCTGCCCGTTCTGCTGTTGATATTTGCTGTTCTGTCACTGGTCGCATGGCTGGTTCTGCGCCGTATGTTTGCCCTGCCGCACGGTCAGGTCAAAACCTTCAGGCACGACATCAACGACTGATCTGTCGTGGCGCCCAAATCAGGCGCCACGGCACCTCTGGACGCTGCCCGGCACTTTCCCTATATAATTTCTCAGGTAACAGACCCGAGGCATCAATGACCCACCCCAGTGAACAGTTCGAAGGCAGCCCCCTGATCGCTCCCTCGACCATCGATCACCCGCTCTACGAACCCGTGGTCGAAGCTTGCCGGACGGTGTTTGACCCAGAAATACCAGTCAATATCTACGATCTCGGTCTGATCTATACGATCGACATCACCGGAGAAAACGCGGTCAAGGTGATCATGACCCTCACTGCACCAGGTTGTCCTGTCGCAGGCGAAATGCCCGGTTGGATCGTGGAAGCAATCGAACCCGTTGCAGGCGTCAAAGAGGTCGACGTCGAACTGACTTGGGAGCCACCTTGGGGCATGGAAATGATGTCAGATGAAGCCCGGCTTGAGCTGGGTTTCATGTAACGCCCGATTTACCCACAAAAAACATGGCGATGTTACAAAACGGTGTACTGCGTGTTACTTAACCGTTTTCATGTTGTCACAATGCTGGGTCACAAGGACCTCAGGTACTGACCCAGTGATTAAGCATGCGTTTTTTCGATCTGCTGGACGTGCTGGCGCAGGATGTTGAGTCGCGGGCGTCTTATCCGATTGCCCCGCTAAATTGACATACTTCGTGAATTGCATGGGCCTCTGACCATAGCCATCCCCCATTCAATGGGCCCATTCCGGGCCGCTCTTGCCCGAGAGCGGCCCTTTTTGTTTGATTATTCTATGTTACAGGTCGATTTGATTTCAGCAGCGCGCGCGTCCAGCTCTTTTATATAGTCGCCTGACAGCATCTTCAGGTGCTTGCTCTCGGTTCCTGTGACGAGACCCAGCAAGGCACCGGCAGGGAGGATCGAGAACACGCTTTCAGCCTGCTGGTCCTCGGCATGTTTCTTTTCAGCTGCGATTGCGCGCAGATCACCAGGTGCGGTAGCACAGTTGACCGGGTGCCGTTTTGTGTCATCTATCGCAAATGCCGCAGACGCGGACGCCAGCAACATAGATGTGAAAATGGCTGCTCCTGCCCAGTTCTGCGCTCTCATCGATCCAAACCTCTCTGGAATGCCTGTCCTTTACTTCAGATACGCTAAAGCTTCGCGCACCATCGTGACAACCCTGCGCGGAGTGTGTATTTGAACAGGCTCTCTCTTGAGCCCGGCGCGTGTCGGCCTTAGATTAGAGATAACGCGCGATAACGGAGCCCACCATGTTTGGCATTCCCGGCAAACAAGCCGTGACCATAACACCTAAAGCTGCTGAACAGATTGTTCGGTTGATGAAATCCGGCGGTCACACCGGATTGCGCATTGGCGTCAAGAAAGGCGGCTGTGCGGGGATGGAATACACCATGGACTACGTCGATGATGCCGACCCGAACGACGAAGTGGTCGAGCAGGATGGCGCGCGTGTTATGATCGCCCCCATGGCACAGATGTTCCTGTTCGGAACCGAGATCGACTACGAGGTTTCACTGCTTGAGGCCGGGTTCAAGTTCCGGAACCCGAATGTAGTCGATGCATGCGGATGCGGAGAATCGATTAAGTTCGACGAAACCTTGGCTGAACAACGCTAACTCGCAGCTTTTAGGTGGACGTAGGTCTCATTAAATCGCCGCGTCAGGTGCTCTCCGGCGCGGATCGTGGCGTATGAACCCGGCGGCGCAACATTTGTGTCGTAAGAAGGATTAAAGAACAACGGAACCGAGATCCTCTCGTTCACGCTGCCTTTGACTCTATGCTCGGTCGCTTTGACTTCTCCTGCCGTCCAAAACTCCAGCATCTCCCCGAAATTGATGATGAATTGTCCCGGCGTGGCGTTTACAGCTTGCCAATCGCCATCAGGCATACGAACTTCCAGACCCGGTGTGCCGTCCGTGGCCAGCAAAGTCAGGCAGCCATAATCCGTATGCGCGCCGATACCAAAGTCCTTTTCTCCCGCCCAATCAGGGCGTTGCGGATAGAAGTTACCGCGCAGCAGCGCCATTGGTGTATCAAAGGCCGCATCAAAACTGTTTGCATCCCTACCGATGGCAATCGCAATCGCGCGCAAAACGCGAATGGCAACTGAGCAGGCGTCTGAATAGTAACTCTGGATCGTTCTCCGAAAGGCGTCGGCCCCGTCTGGCCAGAGATTTGGGGCATACACACTTAATCCGCGCCCCGCATAGGGATCATCGGCTGGCAGTTCAAAACCGCTATCAAAGACTTCTTTGAAATCCGGGTTCGCCCTGAGATCCACCTGTTCGGAACGCGGCGCACCCCAACCGCGGTTGGCACCCGTAGCTGCCATATCGACGCTCTGCTTGATCTCATCGGGTTGACGAAAAAAATCGCGATACGCGTCAATCACCAGCTGCACACGGGCGGCATCGAGGCCGGAATTGGAGATTGTTAGAAATCCGATCTGGCGAACAGCATGTCTCAGCTTTTCCATCTCAGCTGGATCACGCAGATCCAATTTGGCGAGATCGAGATCGTCTATCATGCCATCCTCCGCAACAACGCGCGCAATGTGTCCCGACACGTAGCGCTATGCAACCGGAATTGTCAGCCCCGCCTGCGGGTGATATCCGAGGGTTCAAAGCAGAAAACCGGAGGGATCGCGATGCGGCGTAAGTTGGCGGCAGGCAACTGGAAAATGAACGGAACTGGCGTTGCGCTGAGCGAGTTGGAAGCGTTGAAAGCCTCGCACCCATCTTCTGCGGTAGAAATCCTGATATGCCCACCAGCCACTTTGCTTCATCGCGCGGCAAATACAGTTGAAGGTTCGGGCATTACCGTTGGTGGCCAAGACTGCCACGCGGCGCTCTCGGGTGCGCATACCGGGGATCTGAGTGCCGAGATGCTGTTGGATGCAGGGGCAAGCGCAGTGATCCTTGGCCATTCCGAGCGCCGTGAAGATCATGCTGAGCAGAACGAAGACATCCGTGCCAAAGCCCGCACCGCCATGGATGCAGGCCTGAAGACGATCATCTGCGTCGGTGAAAGCCTTGAGCAGCGCGAAGCAGCAAATACTCTGGATATCATCGGTGGACAGATGTCAGGTTCGATCCCGGATCAAGCGACAGGCGAGAACCTGATTGTCGCATATGAGCCGATCTGGGCCATCGGCACCGGTAAGGTTCCAACTTTGGAAGAGATCGGAGAAGTGCACGATTTCATACGAGCACGTCTGGAACGCCGATTTGGCGAAGGTGTCGGCCGGTCAGTCCGCCTGCTGTATGGCGGATCGGTCAAACCCGGTAATGCTGCCGAGATTTTTGGCGTTTCAAATGTTGACGGAGCGTTGGTGGGTGGCGCCAGTCTGAAAGCAAATGATTTCTCGGGCATCATTCAGGCGCTTGAAAGCGCCTGATCGCCAAGCTCATTCGGCAATATCTTCGGCCCAAAGCGCGGGCTTCTCTTCGATAAAACGCTTCATCAATGCAATGCAGTCCGGGTCATCAGCGATGATGACCTCGACACCGCGGTCGCGCAGGAAGTCCTCATTGCCGCCAAAATTCACGGTGTCTCCGATCACAACACGCGGGATACCGAACTGTACGATCGTGCCAGAACACATCATGCAAGGCGACAGCGAGGTATAGAGCACAGTATCGCGATAGGTCTTCTGCCGCCCTGCCTTGCGCAGCGCATCCATTTCCCCATGGGCAATCGGGTCGCCCAGTTGGACACGCTGATTACGCCCTTGCGCAACGACCTCACCACCCCGCGCAAGCACTGAACCGATTGGGCAGCCTCCTTCTTCAAGTCCAGCTTTCGCCTCATCATAGGCGACGCGCAGCAAGCGTACATCGGTGTCGGTCAGCATATGCAGGTGTCCTTTGTTCGGAGTTGTTTCGCAAAGCTGCCCGACACCACAACGGCGGTCAACGCTTAGGCCAGTTTCATGATGACCAAACCCGTCACGATTAGAACCGCAGCGCCGATCCGCATGGGCGTCAGCGCTTCACCCAGGAATAGGATGCCAATAGTGAACGCCCCTACTGCGCCGATCCCGGTCCAGATCGTGTAGGCGGTGCCAAGCGGCAGATCCCGCATGGCCATTGCAAGCAGGCCAAATGACCCGATCATCGCAACACCCATGATCGCCGTCGGCCACAGCCGCGTGAAACCAGCGGTCTGCTTCATCGCGACGGCCCAGACGATTTCGAGCAGGCCAGCAAACAATAGTAATATCCAGGGCATAAGAACACCTCACTTTCCGAGATCGGGTCGTCCCGAATAATCGTCCATGATGGTGAGGTCGTCCTCTGACCCTCAGATATGCGTTTGGGCATCAGTTTCAAGACAAAAAAACCGGGCGGATTACACCGCCCGGTTCACATGCTCGGTTTAACCGATCTAGTTGGTTATGATCTCAGGCCCCATGAATGTGTTGGGCAGGAATGTCGAAATCCACGGGATATACGTAACCATGATGAGGAAGACGAACAGCACGGCCAAGAACGGCAACGCTGCCTTCACAACACTCATCATCGGCATACCCGCCACGCCCGAGGTTACGAACAGGTTCAACCCGACCGGAGGCGTGATCATCCCGATCTCCATATTGACCACCATGATAATGCCCAGATGGATCGGGTCGATACCCAACTCGATAGCAATCGGGAAGACCAGCGGGGCCACAATGACCAGCAGACCTGAGGGCTCCATGAACTGGCCACCGATCAGCAGGATTACGTTGACCACAATCAGGAAAGTCACCGGCCCCAGACCCGCCGATAGCATGGCGCTTGCGATATGCTGGGGCACCTGCTCATCCGTCAGCACATGTTTCAGGATCAGCGCGTTGGCGATCACAAAAAGCAGCGTAACGGTTAGCTTGCCGGCCTCGAACAGCGTATGCTTGGTGTCGGGGTGCACAAAGGCCGTGATCAACGCATAGGGTTTCTTGAGCAGCGAGATGTTCTGCGCATCGCCTTCGGTGCTGAGCGGACCCATATCCTTGTAGACAAAACTTGCGATCAAGAACGCATAGACGGCAGCAACAGCCGCGGCCTCGGTCGGGGTAAAGATACCTCCGTAGATACCGCCGAGGATGATGACGATCAGGAACAGACCCCAACCGGCCTCGCGTGCTGACGTGAAGACCTCACCCCAACCTTTCCAATCGCCTTTGGGAAGGTTCTTGACCCTGGCCATGACGTAAATGGTGATCATCAGCATCAGACCAGCCATCAAACCCGGAATAACGCCCGCAAGGAACATCCGCCCGACCGAAACCTCCACGGCCGCCGCATAGACCACCATCACGATTGATGGCGGAATCAGAATGCCCAGTGTCCCTGCGTTACAGATCACACCGGCGGCGAATTCCTTGGAATAGCCCACCTGACGCATGCCAGCGATGACGATCGATCCGATTGCCACAACTGTCGCCGGAGACGACCCCGACAAGGCCGCAAACAACATACACGCGAAGACGCCAGCAATTGCCAGACCTCCGGGCAAGTGCCCCACACAAGCGATCGAGAACCGGATGATCCGCCGCGCCACTCCACCTGTGGTCATGAAAGATGACGCGAGAATGAAAAACGGGATAGCCAAGAGGGTGAAATGCCCCTCAAATGCCTCGAACAGGGTGCCAGCGACCGAAGCCAATGAGCTGTCGGAATAGATCAGCAGGAATAGGGTCGAGCTGAGACCAAGTGCCACCGCAATCGGAACTCCGATCAACAATAGGCCAATGACCATCGAGAAAAGTAGTACGACGTCCATCAGTCATGCTCCCCCTGCTGGGCGCGGACTTCTTCGATCTCGTCCTCAACCTCGTGGCTAGCTACAAGGCGATCAGTTTCACCGCGCCAAATCTGTCCTGCGACCTGTGCGAAACGGATCACCAGCAGCAACATCGAAAGAGGCAGAACGAAATACGGAACGACCTTGGGCAGTTTCTCGTAATATTCGCCATAGTTGATCATATCTTCCAGAAACCGCAGCGGCGCGACCATCGGGATATCATCAACTTCATAGAAGCTCTGGCTGCGCGCACTCATGTCAAAGCCGGTCGGAAACCAGCGACCCGAGGTGGGCGGCAGATCGGCAAACACTGCCCAGTAGTCATACGAACCCTTGAGCAGGAGCAGAGAAAACACCAGACAGCAAGCCACGGCTATCAGCGCCAAAACCCGGCGTGGCGCGGGGGCCAGCATGTTCAGGATCGCATCAACACCCAGATGTGCATGCTTTTTCACTGCATAAGACGCACCCAGCAGCACCAACCAACCGAAGGTGAATACTGTCAGTTCCAGCGCCCAAAGAATGTTAGAATTGAATACAAACCGCGCGATCACATTGGCGAAGGTGACAATTGTCATCAGACCCAACAGGCACGCAATCATGGTTTCTTCGATATGGTCGACCAGCCCGCCTTGGCCGGGTTTCGCACCAGACATCTCTCTGTCCCCGCATTTTTTGATGAGAGTGGTGGGAGTGTGGCGGGCCATTAAGGCCCGCCCAGCCTATGCGTCCATAACTCCCCAGTCCCCGGACGCGTGGCTTGAACCGGGATCAGAACCCGGCGTTGATCGCCTGTGCGGCGTCGATCTTGTCCTGACCAACGTCACCGGCAAATTTGTCCCAGACTGGCTTCATCGCATCGACCCAGGCCTGGCGCTGCTCGGGGTTCAGTTCCCGGATGATGCCCCCTGCGTCAGTGATCGAAGCCTTGGCAGCTTCGTTTACGGAAAAGGCCTCCTTATTACGGGTCTCGGTCACTTCGGCGAGAATCGTCAGGAATTGATCGCGAACTTCAGGCTCCAGGCTGTCCAGCCAGTCAACTGAGGTTACAACCAGATAATCGATGATACCGTGGTTCGTTTCTGTGATGCCGTCCTGCACCTCGAAGAACTTCTTGCCGTAGATGTTCGACCAGGTGTTTTCCTGCCCGTCCACAACGCCCTGTTGCAGAGCACCGTACACTTCCGAGAACGCCATCTTCTGAGGGCTGCCACCAATTGCTTCCATCTGGGCAACCAATACGTCCGAAGACTGAACGCGGAACTTCAGGCCGTTCGCATCCGAAGGATCTTCCAACGGCTTGTTCGCAGACATCTGCTTCATGCCATTGTGCCAGAATGCCAGCCCTTGAAGGCCGCGGCGCTGCATGCTGTCTTTCATCGCCTGACCATCAGCCGAGGCTTGGAACGCATCCACAGCATCGATGTTCTTGAACATGAACGGCAGATCGAACAGGCGGAATTGCTTTGTAAACTTCTCAAACTTCGACAGCGAGGGTGCGGCCAACTGCACGTCGCCCTGCAGCATCGCTTCAAGAACCTTGTCATCGTTGTAAAGAGTGGAGTTCGGATAAACCTCCATGCACATCACGCCGTTCATTTCGTCATTGACGCGCTGCTCAAGCAGCGAAGCGGCGATGCCCTTGGGGTGTTTGTCCGTATTGGTCACATGCGCAAACTTCACGACGATCTCGCCATCATCGCAAGCTGCTACACCAGCGGTCGCTGTCACGGACAGTGCGATTGCAGTTGCTGCCGTTGTCAGGAATTTCATCAGTCTTATCCTCCCAGACTTCCCTAAAACTTCCATCGAGCGCTCAATCAGCGCCGTATGTTGCGGAGTGAACCGAATCGGCTCCTCACTCTCAACATTTTGTTTAGATGTTGCTGAAATCTGTTTTTTCCGAATAATTTCTTACGGTTAAATTATGTTCGTTATAAATCTGGTGTTTCGGCAGAACTACGCTGTGCGATTTTTCGCACAGGCAGTCAGCACCTTGTGCGAATTTCCGCACAATATCCGAATCGATGCGAGCGAATCGCTCGCTTAAGACGCAGCGCAGCCGCGGCTCGCCCTAGCGGAAGTGTTTTGCTAACGACGATAGTCTTCTGGCCTAATGTGGTAGCGGGTCAGCTTGTCATAAAAAGTTTTGCGCGGCAGCTTCAGTGCCTTGGCGGCATCCGCAGCCTTGCCATTGTGGCGCCCAAGGGCTGCAATCAGCAAAGACCTCTCAACACGCGCCAATTGCTCGCTCAACCCCAGATCAGCGGCCTGTGCAACCTCATCCGGCATCCCCAACACAAACCGCATTGCCGCCGACATCAACGATCGGGCATTGCCCGGCCAATCCTGCGCCATCAGCGAGGCCAGATGCTCGGGTGTCACTTCAGGTTCCGCAATCCCGGCCTGCTCAGCGGCCTGCGCCACATAGCGGCGAAAGATGACGGGGATATCCTCGGGCCGTTCTGACAGGGCCGGGATTCTGCACCCGCATGACATCCAACCTATAGAACAGATCGGCATTGAACCTTCCCTGTGCAGTAAGGTCCGACAAATCGGCCGTTGCCCCTGCGATGATTCTGGCTTCCGTCCCTTGTTCGATCAGTTCCAGCGCGGCGTATTGCGTGGCATCCGACATCGCCGAGATCTCATCCAGATACAGCGATCCGCCTGCCGCGTCCTTGCAGACACGCAATAAATCATCCGGGTTCAGGCCTGAGGCAGGGCGTTTGACAAATGGCCCCTGTCCAACCGGAGACATCAGATGGACAACTTCAGCGACCTTTGAAACTCCGCTACCCGCTGGCCCGGTAACCAGTACCTCGGCCCGTGTTGGCGCTACGCTCCGCACTCGCTCACGCAAGGCCTCGGCTTGATCTGACAACCCAAACAGCATGCGTGCTGCGGGATCGCCACGCTCAAGTTCGCGCCGTTGCTCGCGTTCCTGCAGAATTTCTGCGCGCGCGACAAAGGCTCGTTCGAGTACCGCCAATAAATCCGCTGCTGCACAGGGCTTTTCCAGAAAATCAAATGCTCCCTGCCCCATGGCCTGTACCGCCATCGGGATATCGCCTTCACCTGTCAGCAATACCACCGGAAGCTCAGGATCAACCTCGCGCGCGTATGCGAGCAGATGAAACCCATCCCGCCCCGGCATGCGAATATCCGAGATGATCACACCGCCGAAGTCACGATGAATATGATCCTTTGCGGCCACGAAAGATCCCGCGGTGACCGGTTCATACTCGGCCAATTCGAGGGTTTGCGCCAAGGCCTCACGTACGGCGGCATCATCATCGACCAAAAGCACTTTGCGGATCATGCTGCCTCATCTTCTTCAAAGGGTTCCAGTTCAACCGTGAATTCAGCACCCTCGTCCGTGTTGGCACCGCGAATATCCCCCCCGAAGCTCTGAACCAGACCGTAGGATATCGACAGCCCCAGACCCATCCCCTCGGACGTCCCAACTGTTTTTGTGGTGTAGAACGGCTCAAACACGCGGTCGGGGTCCTCGATGCCGGGTCCGGTATCCCGCACCGACACGCGAATAGGCTTCCCCCTGACAGAGTGACCAATATCCTGCGCGTCGGTCGATCGACCATCGCATCCGCTGCATTATTGATTAGGTTGACAAACACCTGTACCAGTCGCACCTCTCCACCCCAAGCATAGACCGCATCCTTTGGCGGCACCCACTCCAACGCGACATTCTCATCGCGCAGGCGCGCCTCGGTCAATTCGGTGGCAGTGTTCAGAACCTGGACCAGATCAACGCGCCCCATTGGTTCGCTTTCATTTCTCGCAAAAGCCCGCAGGTTCTTGATGATCCGCGCCATGCGTGCGGCCATATCGGAAATACGGCCCAGATTTTCGCCAGCTCTCTGGCCCTTGCCGCGCTCAAGAAAGGCGGACCCGTTGTCGGCGAACTGCTGAATCGCCATCAAGGGCTGGTTCAATTCATGACTGATGCCAGCCGACATCTTGCCCAAAGCGCTCAACTTACCAGCCTGAACCAAATCGGCCTGCGCTTGTTTGAGCGCGGCCTCCGCCTCCTGCCGCTCGGCAACTTCGTGGCGCAAAGCGCTATTAGCCGCCGTCAAGGCGCGCGTGCGTTGCGCGACCCGGCTTTCCAGCACGGTATTTGCCTCTGCAAGTGTCCGACGGCGTTCCGAGGCCAGAAACAACAAAGCACCAAAGGCGAAACAGATCGCCGCAACCGCCGCCGCCTGCAACCCCGCCAACCGGCGCGCCGGGGCGACATCAACCAGCATCTCTGCGGTCATCGCAATCACCGGAAGATCGAGCGTTAGATGCAAGGCGCGACGGGGCAGATAGCGACCCCAATCGAGCTTCCACACTTCATATCCCGCAATCCAGGTTGAGGCGAAATCGACATTCTCACCTTCTGGTGACATCAGGCCTTGCTGCCCTTGCCCGCGGCGCCATAGCAGCAGATCCGAACGGTTCGAGATAAAGACAACCCCATCCGTATCAACGAAAAACACCGCATCGGTGCTACCGCGCCAAGTTTGTTCAACGTCCTGCACATCGGCCAGAACCATCAACGCGCCTTGTATCTGCCCCAATTCCCCAAATGCAGGGGCCGCATATGAATAGATGCGATCGCCGCTTGCGTCTTCGACCCCATGCGCGCTGCCCAAGGCACCTTGCATGGCGCGCTCGAAGGCCGGATGTGCGGACATATCGCGCTGCGTCACCGGTTGGGCCGCGACAAGAACCTGACCCTCCGGATTCAGGTACATAACGTTAACGGCAGCGGTTTTGTCTGCCACATCCAGCAGCACCTTTCGGGCGGCCCGTTGCTGTTCTGATGTTTCTAGCTCCTGCAAAGCAGGATGATCCGCCATCAAGGCGGCCACTTCCTGATAGACCTGCATTTGCGTGCTCAGACGGTCGGCGGCCAGTTCCAAATCAGCCTCGGCCTTCTCGCTCAGTTGCGACAGGGCCTGACGATAGCCATAAGTCCAGACCGCCGCTGACAGCAATCCGACCGCGCATAAGAAACCGGCTATGATCCAAAAACGTTGCATATCTAGGGTCTTGCATTCAGCAGCCGCCATGGCAAGTCTGCACCGCATGAAGACGCTGACCCAATCCCCGACCGACCCGGCATTCGTGCAAAACCCATACCCCTTTTATGACAGCGCACGTCAGTCGGGCGATCTGTTCTACTGGAAAGACTACGGCCTTGTCGCGGCTGTCTCGCACAAAGCGGTGCAAATTCTGCTGCGCGATCGGCGCTTCGGGCGTGAAATCCCGGCGGAACTTGCAAAACCCGGCCCAGAGCATCTTGCACCCTGGCTAGAAGTCGAATCCCATTCGATGTTAGAGCTTGAACCCCCGCGTCATACTCGATTGCGTTCTCTGGTACTGCGGGCGTTTACCTCTCGCGCGATCACGGCACTTGAGGGGTCCACTGAACAGTTGTGCCACGATTTGATCAAGCAGTTCCCCGCTGGCCCCTTCGATCTGCTGGAGGCCTATTGCACCCAGGTCCCCGTGATCACGATCTGCCGTCTGGCTGGTGTGCCAGAAGACATGGCACCGCAACTGTTGCAGTGGTCGCACGCCATGGTGGCCATGTATCAGGCAAACCGGACGCGCCAGACCGAAGACGAAGCCGTCCGTGCCACACAAGCCTTTACCACCTATCTCGAAGAATACATCGAAAAACGCCGCACTGACCCGCATGACGATCTGATCACCCGGTTGATCGCGGCAGAGGAAGATGGTGAAAAACTCTCGCGGGACGAGCTGATCACGACCTGCATTTTGTTGCTGAACGCCGGTCACGAAGCCACCGTGCACGCCATCGGCAATGGCGTGAAGACTATGTTGACGACGGGTACACAGCAGTATGTCCTGACGCCCGGCACCATCGACGGCGCAGTCGAGGAAATCCTGCGTTTCGATCCACCACTGCACATGTTCAGACGCTATGCCTATGAAGATATTGAACTCTTCGGTCACCGCTTTGCGCGTGGTGACGAAGTTGCCTTGCTTCTGGGCGCAGCCAATCGCGACCCTGCTGCTTGGTCCCAACCCGATACATTCGACCCAATGCGAGATGTAAGCGCCAATGCTAGCTTTGGTGGTGGCCTTCACTTCTGTGTAGGCGCTCCGCTGGCCCGGCTTGAGATGCGGATCGCCCTGCCCATGCTGTTCCAGCAATGCCCAAAGCTAAAGCTGACGGCAGAGCCGCAATATTCGGACAGCTACCATTTCCACGGGCTGACCAAACTCATGGTAACGGTCTGACTTAATATCCTGTCAAGAAACCCGGATCCGTTCTTCATCTGGCCATAAATATCTTGGGGGAGTCGCCTTCGGGCGGCGGGGGCGGCGCCCCCATTCACGCTTCAAACTATCCGACAGACTTCAATGGCAGCATTGTGGTCGATTTGATCTCTTCCATCGAAAGCAAGGCTGTGACGTTGTGCACCCGTACCTCTGAAATCAACGCCTGATAAAACGCATCATACGCACGCGCGTTCTTGACGCGCACTTTCAGAATGTAATCGATGTCTCCAGCCAAACGGTGCGCTTCCTGAACCTCTGGACGATCGCGCAACGCTTTCAGGAACTTCTGCTGCCACTCAGCCTCATGTTCCGACGTACGGATCAGCACAAAGAATGTGGCCTCAAAGCCCAACGCTTCGGCATCCAGCAATACGGTCTGCTGGCCAATGACCCCTGCCCCCTTCAGCTTGCGAATGCGATTCCAAACCGGCGTCTTGGAGCTCCCTACACGGGCTGCGATTTCGTCAAGCGACTGGCTGGCATCCCGTTGCAGCTCGGCTAGAATTTTCCGATCCGTGTCGTCTATTCGCACCGACATTCCAATTTCCCTTCCAATTCAGAACAAACCTTCTTCCACTCGCCGCAGATAGAACATCTGTTCTTATTTCTTCACGCATATGGCGATTTGGCGGGAATATTTCCTATATTGGCACACAAGTCAATTCAGTCACGAGATGATCCGATGCAGGTCAAACAAACAAATATGCGCATTCACAAACCCGGCGTCGCCCGAGTTGCGCAATACCCGCACAAAGTCTCGGTTTTCAATAAGGAGCTTGCCTGATGGCCCGCGCTTTTACCCCCAAAGTCGTCACCGCCAACGACTTGTTGGAAGGTGATGTGATTTACCAGACCGAAGATGACCGGTGGTCGCGCGAGTTGTCCGATGCCGAACTGATCACGGACGAAGCTCACGCGCAGGTTCGTCTGCTGGATGCCGCGCGTCAGGCCAACAAGATCGTCGGCGCCTATCTTGCCGACGCGGTGGCCGGAGAAAACGGCCCCGAACCCACCCACTTTCGGGAGGATTTCCGCCGGACTGGTCCGTCCAACTATGCCCACGGCAAACAGGAAACCTCCCCGCAGCCTCGGGCCTGATCTCAGGCCATTCTCTCTCCCCTTCAAGGCCCCGGGTCCGGGGCTGCAACTAAGGACAGCTAAACATGTATCGCTACTCCGAGTTCGACACAGCATTTTTGGCAGAACGCAACGCGCAGTTCCGTGCGCAGGTTGAGCGTCGCATTGACGGTTCGCTGACTGAAGACGAATTCAAGCCACTGCGCCTGATGAATGGTCTGTATCTGCAATTGCACGCTTATATGCTGCGGGTCGCTATTCCATATGGCACGCTGTCCAGTGCTCAGATGCGTCAGCTCGCTTTGCTGGCCGAGAAATGGGACAAAGGTTACGGCCATTTTACCACCCGTCAGAACATTCAGTACAACTGGCCGAAGCTGAACGACGTGCCGGATATGCTGGACGCACTGGCCGAGGTTGGCATGCACGCCATCCAGACCTCGGGTAACACCATCCGCAACGTGACCGCCGATCATTTCGCCGGTGCCGCCGCGGATGAAGTCGCTGATCCGCGCCCCTATGCCGAACTGCTGCGCCAGTGGTCAACCGACCACCCTGAATTCCAGTTCATGCCCCGCAAATTCAAGATCGCCATCACCGGCAGCGAGAATGACCGCGCCGTGATCAAGGCGCATGACATCGGTCTGCAATTGGTTGAGCGTGATGGCGTTCTGGGTGCCCGCGTCATCGTTGGCGGTGGTCTGGGCCGTACGCCCATGATCGGCAAAGAGCTATCGGAATTCGTCGCCTTTGACGACCTGCTGGCCTATCTTGAGGCCACCGTTTCCGTGTGGAACCAGATCGGCCGTCGCGACAACAAGTACAAGGCACGTATCAAGATCACCGTGCATGAGCACGGCATCGACGCCATCCGTGCCAAAGTGAACGAACGCTTTTTGAAGGTTCGCCCGCAATTCAAAGGCGCGGATATGAACCTGCTGGAAGAAATCAAGGGCCACTTTGCGCCTCCGGCCTTCCGTGATGGTTCGGTTGCCTCGTTCGAGAGTGCCTACACCAACGATCCGGTCTTCCGTTCGTGGGTCGACACCAACATCGCGCCGCACAAGAACGCGGACCACGCGATCGTCACGATCTCGATCAAGAAGCACGGCCAGACGCCGGGCGATGCGACTGCCGAGCAGATGCGCGTGATGGCCGATCTGGCCGAAGAGTTCGCCTATGACGAACTGCGTATCAGCCATGAGCAGAACGTAATCCTGCCGCATGTCCACAAATCCGACCTGCCCACGATCCATGCGAAGCTGAAAGAGCATGAGCTGGCCACCGCAAATATCGGCTTGATCAGCGACATTATCGCCTGTCCTGGTATGGATTACTGCGCACTGGCGACGGCACGTTCGATTCCCGTGGCGCAGGAAATCGCGACCCGGTTCGAAGACCTGAAACTGGAGCATGATATCGGTCACCTGAAGATCAAGATTTCAGGCTGCATCAACGCCTGTGGTCACCACCATGTGGGTCACATCGGCATTCTTGGCCTGGACCGCGCTGGCGTCGAAAACTACCAGATCACTCTGGGTGGTGACGGTACTGAATCCGCAGCCATCGGTGATCGTACTGGCCCGGGCTTCGCCTATGACGAGATCGTTCCGGCGGTCGAGCGCATTGTCGACACATATCTGGAGCAGCGCGACAGCGCGGAAGAGACCTTCTTGCAGACCTATCGCCGCGTTGGCATGGCACCGTTCAAAGCGGCGCTTTACCCCGAGGCACAGGCCAATGCCGCTTGACCTGATCCAAACGGAACTGGGGGCTGATCGCGCCGAACTGACCGAAAAGGTCGAGGCGCTGAACGCCCGCTTCCGCCACCACAGTGCCCATGATGTGATGCATGGCGCATTGGACGAGATCGAGGAGCTTGCTCTGGTCTCCAGCTTTGGCGCGGAATCGGTGGTGTTGCTGCATATGGCTGCAGTGGTCGACAAGATGACCCCAGTGCTGTTCGTGGACACCCAGATGCTGTTTGCCGAAACGCTGGAATACCAGCAGGAGGTCAGCGAGCGTCTGGGCCTGCGCAATGTGCAGATCATCCGCGCCGAGGATGAAGATGTTCAGCGCGACGATCCTTATGGCGCGTTGCGTCTGCGTGACACCGATGCCTGCTGTAACCTGCGCAAGACCTTCCCGCTGCAGAAAGCTCTGACCGGGTATTGTGGCTGGATCACCGGGCGCAAACGGTTTCAGTCCGGCACCCGTGCCGCGCTGGACTTTTTCGAGGTCGAGGACGGAACCGGCCGGATCAAGGTCAACCCCTTGGCCCACTGGGCGCCCAACGATGTGCGCGCCTATATGGAAGAAAACAACCTGCCCCGGCATCCGCTGGTGGCCAAAGGATACCCCTCGATCGGCTGTGCGCCCTGCACTTCGCCGGTCAAAGAAGGCGAAGACCCCCGCGCCGGGCGCTGGCGCGATCAGAACAAGGAAGAATGCGGCATCCATTTTGTTGATGGAAAAATGGTGCGCATCGGAGAGAAAACATGAACGTAATCGTAAACGACGAGGGCTTTGCCCCCGATGATTGGACCGATGGCTATGTCACGCTGGACGATGCAGCGAATGACGTGGTTGCACTGGATATCGCCTCGGACACTGACCCCGATGAACTGTTTGACCGGCTGGGCAGCGCCCAGATGGTGCGCGTGGACTTTCCATCCTCAGCGGATGGGCGCGGTTTCACCATCGCGCGTGTTCTGCGTCTGAAAGGTTATACGGGTCGCCTGCGGGCAAAAGGCCATGTTCTTGCAGACCAATACGCCATGGCGCGTCGTAGCGGCTTTGACGAAGTCGAAATTGATGACACCTTGGCGAACCGGCAGCCCGAAGATCAGTGGTTGGCCCGGGCCAATTGGCAGGACAACAACTACCAGGCCCGCCTGCGCGGCTGACCCGCCATCGCCAACCTGTGATACGAAAGGGGCAATCTGCCCCTTTTCCTGACTTGGATCAAAGATTAAACGGAGATACCGGTTTAGCAGACCGGCAGTGAAATGATGACAGAGATGAAATCCGTGAGTGAAGCAACCGCCGTTAAGGCCCCCGTCCTGCCCGACGCCCAGACTGTGACCGAGGTCAAACATTGGACCGACCGCCTGTTCTCTTTCAAGGTGTCGCGCCCTGCATCGCTTCGTTTCCGCTCGGGTGAGTTCGTGATGATCGGCCTGCTGGGCGACAACGGCAAACCGCTGCTGCGCGCCTATTCCATCGCCTCGCCTTCATGGGATGAGGAACTGGAATTCTACTCGATCAAAGTGCAGGATGGCCCGCTGACCTCAAAACTGCAGCACATCCAGCCTGGTGATCAGATCATCCTTCGGCCTAAACCCGTTGGCACGCTGGTGCATGACGCATTGCTGCCCGGCAAGCGCATCTGGTTCTTCGCCACTGGCACAGGCTTTGCGCCCTTCGCGTCGCTGCTGCGTGAACCGCAGACCTATGAGGATTATGACGAGGTTATCATCACCCATACCTGCCGCGACGTAGCTGAACTGGATTACGGTCGCGAGTTGATCGAGAGCGTCAAACAGGACGAGTTGCTGGCCGAACTGATTGGTGACGGTTTCGCCGACAAGATTCGCTATTACCCCACCACCACGCGGGAAGAGAGCCCAAAGATGGGCCGTATAACCGAGCTGTTGAAAGACGGCACAGTATTTGCCGATCTGGGCATCGAAGGTGGTATCAAGCCAGACACTGATCGCGCGATGGTTTGTGGCAGCCTTGCCTTCAACCATGACATCAAAGCAATTCTGGAAGAGTTCGGCTTGCGAGAGGGTGCCAATTCCGAACCCAAGGAATTCGTGATTGAAAAGGCATTTGTGGGCTAATGGGGTTTGCCGGTGGAGTTATCGACACCCTAAACCGGCAAAAACTCACGAAATTCATGGAAAATTCATGCGGCTTGCAATTTATGCCGCTTGAAACACCTCTCAGCCCGGTCTAAATTCCGGGCTCGAAATTCTGCAATCATCAAAGGAATGAACCCATAGCCCGCAGACCTCACAACGCGCCGCCACAGCGAGATACCGGCCCGCGCGTCAATGACAAGATCCGTGCTCCCGAAATTCGCCTGATTGGCGCCGAAGGTGAAAATGTCGGGGTGGTTCATCCCGCAAAGGCCATGCAGATGGCCGCCGATGTCGGCCTCGATCTGGTTGAGATTTCGCCCAACGCGAACCCGCCGGTCTGCAAAATCATGGATTTCGGCAAGTTCAAGTACGAACAGCAGAAACGCGAAAGCGAAGCCCGCAAGAAGCAAAAGATCATCGAGGTGAAAGAGGTCAAGTTCCGGCCCAACACCGACACGCATGACTATGACGTCAAGATGCGCAACGTGTTCAAGTTTCTTGAGAACGGCGACAAGGTCAAAGTCACCCTGCGATTCCGGGGCCGCGAGATGGCGCACCAGAACCTGGGGCGTGAGCTGCTGGAACGTGTGGCCGAAGACGTCAAGGATCTGGGCAAGATCGAGAACATGCCCAAGATGGAAGGCCGTCAGATGATCATGATGATTGGCCCGCTGCCACAGAAGTAGGTTTTCTTTTTGTAGAATGACAAAAGCCCCTCCGAAATCGGAGGGGCTTCTTTGTTTTCTGGCTTCTCGCCTAAATCAGATCACCGAGGATATCGCCCGATCCAGCTTGTCTACAAGCTCGACCAGTTGGTCATCTTCGATGACAAAGGGCGGTGCTAGGAGGATATGATCTCCGTTGCGTCCATCACGCGTTCCCGACATCGGGTAACAGATCAATCCCTCGGCCATGGCGGCCTTCTTGATCTTGGCCGCTAGGCCGCGCGACGGATCAAACGGAGTTTTCGTATCCCGATCCTCGACCAACTCAATTCCTCGGAATAAGCCGCGGCCCCGTATGTCCCCGACATTCGGGTGTTGGCCAAACTTGTTTTCCAACATGCTCTGCAATTTGCCCCCCATTACGCCGGCCCGCGCTGGCAGTTCACGAGAAGTAAGTTCCTGTACAACGGCAAGCGCAGCCGCAGTCGCAACCGGATGACCGATATAGGTGTGGCCATGCTGGAAGAAGCCCGATCCATCCCGGATCGCATCATAGATTCGACCCGAACACAGCATCGCTCCGATAGGCTGATACCCAGCCCCCAACCCTTTGGCGATACAAAGAATATCCGGCGTGACATCGTCATGATCACAGGCAAACAAATGCCCGGTACGCCCCATGCCGCACATTACTTCGTCGAGGATCAGAAGAACGCCGTGTTGATCGCAAATTTCACGGATTCGCTTGTAGTACCCCTCGACTGCCGGAACAGCCCCAAGCGTCGCACCAACCACCGGCTCCGCCATGAAAGCCATGACCGTTTCAGGCCCAAGGCGCAGGATTTCTGCCTCCAGCTCATTCGCAACGCGCTGACCATATTCAAAACTGCTCTCATCCTCAGGCTTTTCGGCGTACTCATAGCAAGGAGCGATATGAGTCATCTCGATCAGCATCGGTGCAAACTGCGCCCGCCGCCATTCATTGCCACCCGCCGAAAGTGCCCCCAAAGTGTTGCCGTGATAGCTTTGTCGGCGCGCTATGACATGACGGCGTTCAGGCTGGCCGGTTTCCAGATAATACTGCCGCGCCAGTTTGATAGCAGCCTCGGTCGCCTCTGACCCGCCCGAGACAAAATAGACCCGGTCCAGTTCGCCGGGGGAGTGTTTAATCAGCAGATCGGCCAGTGCCTCGGCCGGTGCCGAGGTCATAAAGCCCGTATGCGCAAACGCAATCTGCGCCACCTGATCCTGCACCGCTTTGACCACAGCGGCGTTGGAATGGCCGAGGCATGAAACGGCAGCATCACCACAATCCAGATAGCGACGGCCGGTTGAGTCGATGAGATAACAGCCGTCACCACCAGCGGCCTCAGGCAGTTCCGACTTTGTATGGCGTGGAAATACGTGACTCATGTCGACGTCCTTTTCAGAAGATCAATCAGCGCCGCGACGGATGCGGCATTGTCAGCCCAGGTTTGTCCATCCGGACCGGCAAGGCTGTTCTCAAAACCCACGCGCACATCGCCACCCAACTGCGCGGCCTTTTGCAGGCACGCATGCTCCTGCCCTCCAAAGGCACAGACCATCCATGGATCAGCGCTGTGCGGAAACACATCCAGATCATTCGGACTCGATTCCTGCGCCGTGGCATAGCGACCAAGGACAAGCAGACGGTCGACCTGATCCGATTTTACCACCCCTTCAGCCTGCCAATGGGTCAGTAACTCGACGTCAGCGACATCATAGAGGATATGCTGAACACGAGTCCCTTGTTCCGCGCATAGTGCGTAGACCTTTGGCGCAAGCTCGGGCGAGCGTGCAATCTCGCGCACCGAAATCGAAGCCCAGTCCGGGCGCACACTCTGCAAACAAGCAAGTTGTGCTTGAACGCCGAAAACGCCAGCGGCTTCTGTCGTAATCTGGATGTCCATGTCAGGGACCGCAGCACGCAGTTCAGCAATGGTTTCGCGATACAAACCCGCATCAAGCGAATGCTGGCCTGCCTGATCGCGAATATGCAGATGCAGACCTTGCGCACCTGCCCTATGGCACGTTTTCGCGACCTTGACGATTTCATCAGTCTTGATCGGCAGGGCGGGATGATCTCCATGCCCTCGTCGCGCCCCGTTCGGAGCCACCAACACATATGGCCTTCTCGTCATCCTCAAACCAGTCCCAGACATTCCGTCACCTGTTTTTTACGATCCCGAATTAAACACCTCGCTCACGTTTTCAATTTGCATTCTTCATAACATTTGTTTTTTCTTACCAAATGCAACACACCTCATCCCAACTGACCGAGCAGCTTCGGCACGAAATCGACACCCTGCCTCAGCAAATGCAAGCCGCAGCGAAATACATCATCGACCACCCTGGCGATTTCGGGCTCGACCCGGTTCGGCTTACCGCCGAAAAGATCGGTGTCAGTTCAAATGTTTTGGTGCGGTTGGCACAACGCATGGGATTCGACAGTTTTGAGTCGTTCAGACGACCCTTTCGCCAAACCCTTGTCACAGACCGAGAAGATCGGCTGGGTCAGGGCTGGCTGGATCGCATGAAATCGGGGGACCAATTCAGCGCCGCGCAAGCTGGGTTTGCGCAAAACGAACTGAACGTCGTAGCCCGCTCCCTGCGACTGGCCGATCCTGATTTGATGCAACAGGTCACAGAGTACATGATTGCAGCTAATCGCTGTTTCATAACCGCGACCCGGGCCAGCTATGCTTTGGCCTATTATCTTCACTATGCGGGTCGGATGGCACACCCAGGATTTCAGCTTATCCCGCGACATATGGGATCAGCCATCGATGATTTGCTCGAGGCCGATGAGGCGGACTGCCTTTTCGCTATTACCGTTCACCCCTATTCCTCTGACACTATACAATCCATGCGTTTTGCGCGTAAACGCGGAATGCGCATCGTGTTATTGTCGGATAGCGATGTCATCGCCCCTGGTGTTGACCCTGACATCGTGCTGCCTGTAAGTACCCGCGCGCAACATCACTTTTCCAGCTTCTCCGGAGCGATGGCAGTGCTTGAATGCCTGCTAGGTCATCTCTTTGCCGCCGGGGGATCAGCCGCGCGTGACCGCGTGGAACGCTATCAGACGGCACGAGAAGACACCGGCGCCTACTGGCGCCCCGCCAAGCCCCCAAGAGTTCGGAAAGAATAAAGAGCCCCGGCTTTCACCGAGGCTCTCAAAGCTGATTAACAATCAGATCAGCTGCAAGCTTCGACAGCCCGTTTCGTCATAACAGTGACCAGATGCGCCCGATACGTTTTGCTCCCGTGCAGATCACCAATCATGTTCATCGGATTGATGTGCAGCCCCATCAAAGCGTCCGCGCGGAACTCTTTGTTCAGGGCCTCCTCAGCCTCTGCCCAGCGGAAAACTCCGTCCTCGCTTGCGCCGGTTACTGCAACCCGAACGCCATTGGCAAACCGAGCGAGATAAACCCCGACCAACGCAAACCGAGACGCGGGCTGCAAAAACTTCTGATAACTCGCCGCCTGAGGCACAGGGAAACGCACCGAAGTGATAATCTCGCCCTCTTCCAGAGCTGTCGTGAACATGCCCTGAAAGAAGTCATCCGCCGCTATCTGGCGATTATTGGTAACAATGGTCGCGCCTGAACCCAGCACTCCCGCCGGATAACAGGCCGCTGGATCATTGTTGGCAATCGAACCGCCAATAGTGCCACGATTACGCACCGCAGGATCACCGATCTGGCCGGCCAGCGCTGCCAGCGCCGGATAGTTACCAGCAGCTTCAGCGGCCACATTTGCGTGGGTTGTTGCACCGCCTATCGCCACCGAGCCATCATCCTCGACGCAGACCCCTTTCATTTCAGCGATTCCATTGACCGAAACCAGCTTGGATGGCGCGGCCAACCGCTGCTTCATTGTGGGGATCAGGGTTTGCCCACCCCCCAATGCCTGTGCATCCTCAACTCCCAACGCAGTAACCGCGTCAGCGATGGTCGAGGGTTTCTCAAACTCGAAATTGTACATTTCGTTCTTCCTTTCCGAAAAGCGCGGATCCGCCCTTCATCTGGCTATAAATATCTCGGGGAGCGCGAGGGGCTGACCCCTCGCACCCGAACCTCTCAACCATGCATTGCTGTCCAAACACGCGACGGGCTCATCGGCATGTCAATGTGATCAACAGCCTTTCCACCCGAGTTCAGTGCATCCAGAACCGCGTTGACTACCGCAGGCGGCGAGCCAATCGCACCAGCTTCACCGCAGCCCTTCACACCCAACGGGTTGTGCGTACACGGCGTCTGGCTGGAATGGTCGACCGCATAGAACGGCAGATCATCGGCGCGTGGCATCGCGTAATCCATGAAGGATGCGCTCAGCAACTGGCCATTCTCGTCATAGGCGCAGTTTTCCAACAAAGCCTGACCGATACCCTGACCGATGCCGCCATGTACCTGACCATCCACAATCATCGGGTTAACGATGTTGCCAAAGTCATCCGCAGCGGTGAAGGCTTCGATGGTCACCTGTCCAGTCTCGGGATCCACCTCAACCTCGCAGGCATATGCCCCCGCCGGGAAGGTGAAGTTGGCCGGGTCATAAAATGCGGTCTCCTCCAGCCCCGGCTCAACCTCCAACGGGAAGTTGTGCGGTACATAGGCTGTCAGAGTCACATCACCCCAGGCCACCGACTTGTCAGTGCCCGCGACGCTGAATTGACCGTCCTTCAGCTCGATATCGGCCTCGGACGCCTCGAGCAGGTGGGCCGCGATCTTCTTGGCCTTGTCGATCACCTTTTCGGTCGCCTTAACCATGGCCGAACCACAGACCGCGAGCGAGCGTGAGCCATAAGTGCCCATGCCGAACGGGATCTTCGAGGTGTCGCCATGCACAATCTCTACCATCGACTCGTCGATGCCGATCATGTCGGCCACAACCTGCGGGAAAGCGGTCTCATGCCCCTGCCCGTGGCTATGTGCACCAACCATGACGCTGATGGAACCGGTGGCGTTCACCCGCACCGTGGCAGCATCATAAAGACCCGCCCGGGCCCCCAGCATGCCGACGATGTTCGAGGGCGCGATGCCGCAGGCCTCGATATAGCAATTGACGCCTAGGCCACGCAGCTTGCCATTGGCCTCGCTTTCCGCCCGTCGCGCGGCAAAGCCAGCCAAATCAGCAGCAGCTTCAAGCTTATCCATCGTCCCGTTGTAATCCCCGGTGTCGTAGGTCAGCGCCACCGGTGTGTCATACGGGAACTGGGTGATGAAATTCTGGCGACGCAGGGCGATCGGATCGACACCCAGTTCACGCGCTGCCTTGTCGATGACGCGCTCTAACTGATAGGTCGCCTCTGGCCGACCCGCACCGCGATAAGCGTCCACCGGCACTGTGTTGGTGAACATTGCCTTCACATTCACCTGAATGACCGGCGTCTTGTAGTTGCCCGCCATCAGAGTGCCATGCAGCCAAGTCGGAACCGAGCTTGAGAAGGTCGACAGATACGCGCCCAGATTGGCGTAAGTGTTGGTGCGAAGGCCTGTGAAGTTATTGTCCGCGTCCAAAGCGAGCTCAATCGTGCTGACGTGGTCGCGGCCCTGCGCATCCGACATAAACGCCTCGGACCGGCTGGCGGTCCATTTGACCGGACGGTTGCAGGCCTTGGCAGCGAATGTACAGAACGCCTCTTCCGCGTAGTGGAAAATCTTCGTGCCAAATCCACCACCAACATCAGGCGCTACGACACGCACTTTGTGTTCAGGCAAGCCCAGAACAAATGCGCACATCAGCAAGCGGATCACATGCGGGTTCTGCGAAGTGGTGTAGAGCGTGTACTCATCCGTACCCCGGCTGTACTCGGCCACCGCAACGCGCGGCTCCATCGGATTAGCAACCAGACGGTTATTGATCAGGTCCAGAGTGGTGACATGGGCCGCGTTGGCAAAAACCTCATTGACCTTGTCATTGTCTTCTTCGCCTAGATGCCAGTCATAGCAGATGTTGTTCTTCAAATCCTCATGGATAAGCGTCGCGCCATCCTGCGCTGCGGCTTTCATATCCAGCACGGCAGGGAGCTCTTCGATATCCACTTCAATCGCTTCCGCCGCATCTCGGGCGAGTTCAAGGCTGTCCGCGACAACGGCAGCGATGGGATCGCCTACATGTCGGACCTTGCCTTGCGCCAGAATGGGATGCGGTGGTTCTTGCATCGGGGCGCCATGACGGTCGGTTACTTCCCAGCCGCAGGGCATTCCGCCCACGCCTTCAAAGTCCTTGCCGGTGAACACCTTCACAACCCCCGGCAAACCCTCGGCGGCAGATGTGTCAATGTTGGTGATCCGGCCATGCGCGATGTCGGACCGTAGGAAATGCACATAGGCCTGGCCATGTACGTTGATGTCGTCGGTGTAATTGCCTGCTCCGGTCAGAAAGCGTACGTCCTCGCGCCGCTTGGAACTGGCTCCGATGCCACTGTCTTTGGGCATTGCTTGTTCTCCTCCGTGGAAAAGAATTTTCGTCGAAAATTCTTAACCGCCTCACTCGGCGGCGATGCTGGAAACGTCTTGACCCGATGCGGCCATGATTGCCTTGACGATGTTGTGGTAGCCTGTGCACCGGCATAGGTTACCCTCAAGGTACTTGCGAATTTCGCCTTCGGTCGGGCGCGGGTTATCCTTGAGCAATGCTGCAGCGCTCATCACCATGCCCGGAGTGCAAAATCCACATTGCAGCCCGTGATGATCCTGAAAGGCCTGTTGGATCACGTTCAGCGTGCCATCTTCGGCCGCCTGCCCCTCGATCGTGCCCACATCCGCGCCGTCTGCTTCCAGCGCCAGCATGTTGCAGGATTTGACCGCCTCACCATTCACGTGCACCACGCACGCGCCACATTGAGCCGTGTCGCAGCCAATATGTGTGCCTGTCAAATTCAGGTGGTCGCGTAGAAATCCGGATAATAGAGTCCGCCCTTCAACATCACCGCTGACGGCAACGCCGTTCACGGTCATTGAGACCTTGGTCATAAGATCCTCCCCTTTTTTTGGCTTATTTGCTAAGCCAGAGTTAAACACGGTAAATTTCGTTTGAGAACAAAAATATTTGCCTGATTTTTCCGCAGTTTCGCTGATCAGCCTTCTAACAATGATGCGTCCACCAAACAGGGCAAAATTGCCGTTGCGTCATTTACTCTTGGCAGCGCGGGGCTGTGGCCGCGTCGGGATTTCTTTTAGCAGCCCACCGACACCCATCCCTGCGATGTCCGCGCCCGTCGTTTCGATTCCGCAAGCAACGCGGGACAAGACCCAATCCGCCCCGTTCAATGCTGGTGAGCGCGCGCATCCGGGCAAACCGATAATGGGGCGCCCGCCGGAAGATCCCAAAAACAACAGGTTCCCCGGATCGACCGGCATTCCAAACCGGTCGACGATACCCCCCGCTGCCCGCACAGAAGCAGGCGCCACATCATCTTTATCCGACGTGGCCGATCCGGTCAGGATCATGACGATCTCACCCCGAATGGCCGAAATCGATGCTGTTAAGTCGCCCATCCGATGCGGCACCACCTGAACATCTGACAGATTCATACCCAAAGCCTCAACCCGGCTACGAATAGCAGCGATACCTTTTTCATTAGATGGCCCGCCAGCAATGTCGGTAACGATGAGACCCGCGTTTTCGTATTTGGGCACCGATAACCGAATAGCGTCCTGCGCATGACGGGCCGCACTCTCAACGTCGGATCGAGGTACGGCATAAGAAATCACCTTGATCGTCGCGACCATGCCGCCAGCCGCCATCTGCTGATATTGCGGCACCGTCGCAACAGTGATCATCGGATTGACCTGATTGAACTTTTGCAAGGCATCGGTAGCCAGCACCGCGACGCCTGGTCCATTTGCTAAAAGGTTGACCCGGCCTGTAAAGGCTTCGGTGACACGCAGATTTGCCTGTGTGGGACTTGGTGCAAGCGCTTCTGCCAGCAGCGCTGCGGCTTCGTCCTCATGGCAATCACCTTGCTCCAGTCTGGCGACTGTGACCTCGGTCAGACCGGCTTGGTGCAACTCGGCTATGTGCTCGGACGAAAGCGTTATACCTTTCCTAAGCTTGCGGTTTCCCGCTTTGACGGAATGGGCCAATATCGCGCCGTTGGCGTCGGAAACGGGTACCGGACCAAACTTCACGCTCTGCCTCGCAGAACCGCAGTCATTTGCGCCAGAATCGCAACGGCTATTTCAGACGGTCCAGCCGCCCCGATATCAAGCCCAACGGGTCCGTGGATCAGTGAAATCTGGTCATCGTTGAACCCGGCCTGCTTCATCCGCTCCACGCGTTTGGCATGTGTGCGCTTAGATCCGAGTGCGCCGATGTAGAACACATCGGCCGCCAAACTGGCCTGAAGCGCGGGGTCATCAAGTTTGGGGTCGTGGGTCAGCAACACAAGCGCGGTGCGCGAGTCGAGACCCAGCTTTGACACAGCCTCATCCGGCCAATCCGTCAGGATGGTTTCTCCGGGAAAACGTGCGTCCGATGCGAAGGCCTCGCGCGGGTCTATAATCGCCGGGTCATAGCCCGCGATCCGGGCCATCGGCACCAGAGCTTGGGCGATGTGCACCGCTCCCACCACTATCAACCGTAGCGGTGGGTTGTGGACAGCGACAAAGGTTTGCCCATCCTCTTCGAACCCGGACCTGTCCATACGCAAGCGTTCGGAATAGGCATTATGGCGCAACGCGCGCTGGCCCGTCTCGACATTGACTTCATAGGCCAAGGGTTCGCGCCGCGCCCGTGCCGCGACCAGTTCGGCCAGCATTGGTTCGGGCAGGACCTTGCCGACCGGTTCAACCAAAACCCTGATCGTACCGCCGCAGGCCAGACCGACGGCAAACGCATCCTCGTCGCTTACACCGAACTCTAGCAGCCTTGCCTCGCCTTCCTCTATGGCTTCCAGCGCTTCGACGATCACGGCACCTTCGACGCAACCACCAGAAACCGAGCCTTCGATCCGACCATCGCCCGCAATGACCAACTGCGCGCCTACACGGCGCGGCGCGCTGCCCCAGGTCTCAACCACAGTGGCCAAAGCCGCGCCCTTCCCGGCGCGATACCATTTTAGTGCGGTTTCCGGGCTGCTATCGAATCGTTCCATTTAGACCTCCGGCCGTGCTTGGGTTCAACATAGTCAGCTTTGGAGCAATGAAAAGCGCTCAGCGGGTCGATCTTGTGGCGCTAACAAGCCGATTTTGAACTCACATTCACAAATTGTTGAATGTTGGAAGGCGTCATTCTAGCCTGCATGCGATTCCGGGGCCTATTCGGGATCGTCCCAACATATTTCATAGCGGAGACAAACAGTTGAAACGCATTCTTACACTCGGAGCAGCGATCGGCCTGTTGACTGCCAGCACCGGCTGGGCTGACACATTTCTGAAATACGGTGAGGTCGAAGGCTGGAAGGTTTTCATTGATCAGGACAAGAAATCCTGCCTGATCGAAGCGGTTGATGACGCTGAAAATGTCGTACAGATGGGCCTGACCGAAGATCGCGGCGTTGGCTATGTGGGCGTCTTCACCAAAGCCGAGACCAACATCAAGAAAGGCGAGAAAGAGGCTGTTGCCATCCTTATCGGCGACAATATTTATGTCGGAGAAGCCACCGGTATGAAGGGGAACATCACCAAGGGCTATTCGGGCGGGTATGTTCTGTCAGACGACCCTCAGTTCGCAGATGATCTTGCCAAGAAGAAGGTGATGGTCGTTTTCCCGGAGAAAGAGTTCGCCTTCACCGTTGACCTGACTGGCACTTACAAAGCCATGGAGATGGCACGGAAGTGCAATGAAGAGCAGCTTTCGTAACAGCTAGTCTGAAAGCGCGGACATCAGCCGCGCTTTCTGCCCCTGATCATCTGGTTGCGAAATCACGGCGGCCAGATCTTCCAGCGACGCAATCGAATGCCCGGCGCGGAAGCTGTCGACATGTGGAAGCATTGTCGCCACACCCTGAGCTTTCGGTGCGAACCCGTCCCAGCGCAGCAATGGGTTCAGCCAAATCAGACGCCGCGACGACAGGTGTAGGCGCTCGATTTCCTTTTCCAGCATCTCGGGATCGCCCCGCTCTAACCCGTCGGTGATCAACAACACGACCGCCCCCTGCCCCATGACGCGCCGCGACCAGTCGCGATTGAACTGATGCAGGCATTCTCCGATCCGGGTTCCGCCTTCCCAGTCCTGCGCCTCGGCCCCAGCAGCGGCCAGCGCTGCATCGACATCACGTTGATGCAGATGGCGGGTGATGTTGGTCAGGCGTGTGCCAAACGTGAAGGCGTGCACTTTGGCCCAACCTGCGCCTTTGGCATTCGAAACCGCGTGTAGAAAGTGCAGAATGATCCGACTGTATTGGCTCATCGACCCGGAGATATCGCACAACGCCACCAAATTCGGCCAGCGAGGTTTGGGTTGCAAGTGCGCGATATCGCGTAGTTCGCCACCCTGCCGCATCGCTGACCTAAGTGTCCGAGCGCGATCAATGCGGTGACCGAGGTGACTGGCCTGACCTCGGCGAGACTCGATGGGTTTGACCGGTAAGTTCAGGCGCGACAGCATGCGTTTGGCCTGCGCGATCTCGGATGTACTCATCTGTTCGAAATCGAGGTTACGCAAGCGTTCTTCAGATGACGCGGTTTGGGTTGCGTCGATCTCGATCTCGCTTTCCTCTTGTTGCTCGGTTGATTCTGGCAAGTCGCGTTCGACGCCATCCAATAACGCCTCAGCCGCGCGCTTTTCAGCCGCATCCGCTTTGCGCTCCTCCTGAACACCGCGAATGGCGGGCAGCATCATGGACATCATATGTTCTAGATACCGCGGATCGCGCCAATAGAGGCGGAAGACTTGCGCAAAAACCGTTCGATGTTCCGGCCGGTTCACGAAACAGGCATGCAGCGTCCAGTAGAAATCTCTTTTCTCGGTGAACCCCGCAGCCTGCACCGCGCGGATCGCGTCAATCACGCGCCCAGTTCCTATCGGCAGTCCGGCCTTGCGCAAAGCGCGCGCAAAATGGGTGATGTTCTGGGCCAGTTTGGGGTTGTCCGGTATATCGAGTGGGAGTTGTTCGGCCATCAAACCCCCAAAGTATTTTCGAGCATATGAAGCATCAGGCTGGTTCGAGATCGGCTTTCGCCTGATCCAGAATGCGTTTGGCCTCGGACCCCTGCAACTTTTGGATGTCGTCCTGGTATTTCAGGATGGCACCCAACGTATCGCCGATTACTTCGGGACTGAGGTTGATAACGTCCAGCGCCAGCAGACACTTAGCCCAATCGATGGTCTCGGCCACCCCCGGTTTCTTGAACAAATCTTCAGTGCGCAAGCGCTGAACAAAGGCGACCACCTCACGGCTCAGCGCTTCTGCCGCTTCGGGAGCCCGTGCGTGCAGGATTTCGATTTCGCGCGCAAAGTCAGGGTAATCAACCCAATGATATAGGCAGCGGCGTTTCAGTGCGTCGTGTACTTCGCGCGTGCGGTTCGAGGTGACGATCACAATGGGCGGTTCTGGAGCTTTGACAGTACCAAGCTCGGGGATCGTGACCTGAAAGTCACTGAGCGCCTCCAGCAAGAAAGCCTCAAAGGGTTCGTCGGTCCGGTCCAATTCGTCAATTAGCAGTACAGGTGCCCCAGTAGCATCCGGGCGCATGGCCTGCAGCAAGGGGCGCTCGATCAGATAATCATCCGAGAACAGCTCGGTCTGCAACGCGCCTCGGTCCGCCCCACCCGACGCTTCTGCGGTTCGGATCGCCACCATCTGGGCGGGGAAATTCCACTCATACACGGCGGAAGAGGCATCAAGGCCTTCGTAGCACTGCAACCTGATCAGGCGCCGCCCCAATCCTGCGGCCAGCGCCTTGGCGATCTCAGTCTTGCCGACGCCCGCCTCGCCTTCCAGAAATAGAGGTCGACCAAGTTTCAGCGAAAGAAACACAACCGTCGCCAAAGCCCGGCCACAGACATAACCCTCAGAGCCCAAAAGCTCTTGCACGGCATCGATGGAGTTTGGCTGTGTCATGAGTTCCCCTTTTTCCTGCGCCCCAACAGGTCATGACCACAACCAGAGGTCAAGACCACCATCCGTCAGTGACTTACGGCGATCTGTCTCATCGGCAAGGTCAAGAGGGTCTTTCACCATTCAAGCGGCTGTGTTAGCCGGGGGCCATGACCCAATCCCTGACGATCCGCCGCCCCGATGACTGGCATTTGCATCTGCGCGATGGCGCCATGCTACAAGCCGTCCTGCCTGAAACCGCGCGCCATTTTGCCCGTGCCATCATCATGCCGAATCTGGTTCCGCCCGTTGTCAAAGGTGACGACGCAGCAGCTTATCGGGACCGCATCCTTGCTGCTCTGCCTGAGGATATGACGTTTGAGCCGCTGATGACGCTCTACCTGACCGAAGACACGGACCCGGCGGATGTGGCCGCCGCACATGCAAGCGGATTGGTCAAGGCGGTCAAGCTTTACCCGGCTGGGGCAACAACCAACTCGTCTTCTGGCGTTCGCGATTTCGACAAGGTGCGCCCGGTGCTGGAGAAGATGGCCGAGATCGGTCTGCCGCTATGTGTGCACGGCGAAGTCACGGATGCCGAGATCGATATATTCGATCGCGAGGCGGTGTTCATCGACCGCGTTCTTGATCCGATTCACAAAGCAACACCCGGACTGCGCGTGGTGATGGAGCACATCACGACGTCAAACGGCGTGGATTACGTCAAGGCGAATGATAAAGATTTGGGTGCGACGATTACAACGCATCACCTGATCATCAACCGCAACCACATCCTGGTGGGCGGTATCAAGCCGCATTATTACTGCTTGCCGGTCGCCAAACGCGAAGAGCATCGGCTGGCACTGCTGACCGCCGCGACATCGGGCGATGCGCGTTTCTTCTTGGGCACAGACAGCGCGCCGCACACGGATGCAAACAAGGAAATGGCCTGTGGCTGCGCCGGCTGTTTCACTGCAACCAATACGATGTCACTGCTGGCCGAAATGTTCGAGCGCGCAGATGCGTTGGACAAGCTAGAGGCGTTCACGTCACTCAACGGCCCGGCCTTCTACCGCCTGCCAGTGAACGAAGAGACCATCACGCTGACCAAAGGCGATGAGGTCGTCTATCCGGCCAAAATCGAAAGCGGCGACGGCCCCGTGACCGTATTCGATCCGGGCTTTCCGCTGCATTGGCGGGTCACTTAATCGGTTAACCTGTCAGCCAAATCCGCTGCGCGCCCGCCGGTGCGCAGCATCGACCAGATGGCGTCCGCCTCATCCCCCCCGATCAGCTTCGCCGCTTTCTCCCTGACGCGATCTTCGCGATCCGAAAGAGACATCGGTGCCAGCAGATCATGGCTGGCCTCGCGGCGCGCGCCGTCCCGGCGTAACAGGGACAGATGGGCTTGTGTCTCGGATAGACTCTCATCCGCCTCGACCGTGATCCGGTCCCTTAAGGATTGCAGTCTTGGATCAGCACAAATCTTGTCGGAATAACTCCCTGGCAGAGCTGTATCGTAGCCCATTGCCTGCATTGCGATCACGGTACGATAGGAAAACTTCGCTCCTAACCCACTGGTCGGCTGCAGTTGATTGCACACGCTCATCCAGCGGGGGTGGGTTCTGATCTTGATCTCGGCCACCTCAGGCTCGGCGATGTCGAGATCGCGCGCAGCCTCAAGCGCCGCGTGCAGGCCATGGCAGCAAGCGTGGAATTTGTGGCTGATGCTTTCGAACAGCCACTCGTCCCCCAAACCATCAAGCGCAGCAGCTAAATCGTCAGCCCCCAAATGTGTCGCCCCAAACCCAAACGGGCCTTCCAATGCGTCAGCACCGGGTTGAAAGCCGTTGCGGATCAACTGGGCGGCCTCAACACCGTTCGAGGCCGCAAGTCCAGCGTTATAAGGTTTACCCATGGTCCCGAACTGTGATTTCTGCCCTGAGGCCCGGGTCGCGGTTAGCCCCAACAGGTCACGCATCTGCTTTACGTCAAATGCCATAATCCGACCCGCAGCCACCGCAGCCCCAAACGCGCCAGCCGTGGCTGTTTGGTGAAAACCAGCCTGATAATGACCACGACCAAGCCACAAACCGATGCGGATCGATAACTCCATTCCCACTAGCGCTGCCTCAAGCAGATCGACCAGAGGTCGGTCTTCCCACGCCGCAAGAGCAAGGGCTGCAGGAAAAACAGCAACCGATGGATGACCGATATGAGCGAAATGCGTGTCGTCATAATCAAGCGCATGAGAAATGGTACCATTCACCAGCGCCGCTGCGCGTAGCGGCGCATCACCGCCTCCGAACAAACGCGCCTGTGCGGCACCGCTCTCGGAAAGAACCATCTGACGTATGATGCGGGAAACCGGCTCATCTGCGCCTGCCCGCCCCACAGCAAGCCAGTCCAACGCGGATAAAGATGTCACGATACGGGCCTGCGCCGTGGTCGATACAGAACCAGCAGCAAACTCGGCAAGGGCAGTTGTCAAATCGGTCATGTGGCGCAGTCTAGCGCGCGCCGCTCGGGCGTAAAGCCTCAGCCGTACAGGACGGCAGCACGTTGTTCGAATGCTCGGACGATACGGTGCATGGCTTCGTTGAAAACCACGCCAATGATTCCTTGCAGAACCGCGTTCTTGAATTCGAAATCAACGTGGAACGAGACGTTGCAGCCGTCTTCCGTATCTTCAAACTCCCAATCCGAGCGCATGTATTTGAACGGTCCGTCCAGATACTCGGTATCGATCCGTTTCAGCTCATCAAACAGCGTGACGCGGCTGCCGAAGCGTTCGCGGAACACCTTGAATGAAATAACCAAATCCGCTTCCATCACCTTGCCATCGCCCGCGGCATAGGTCCGACGGATGCGGGCCGCAGCGCACCAAGGCAAAAATTCAGGGTATTTCGCCACATCCGCGACCAGATCATACATCTGCTGAGCGGTGTAAGGCAGCGGGCGGGTCTCGGAATGGGTTGGCATGATATCTGGGATTAACTGGTGACAATGGCGCGTGATTTCGTATGTTGCGCGCCAAAGATCAAGGGGGCAGCGATGAGCCAGCGCGCATATGTGATAGATGAGATGATCTCGGCCAAGGCGATTGCTGCCCGGATCGAAGAGCTTTGCCGCGAAATAACGGCTGAATTCGGCGGCACCGACAAGCTGGTCGTTGTCGGCCTGCTGCGCGGCAGCTTCGTCTTTATCGCTGATCTGGTGCGTGAGCTAGACCTGCCCATCGAGGTCGATTTTCTTGAGGCATCATCCTACGGTGACTCGATGGAAAGCAGTCGAGAAGTTCGTATTCTTAAGGACTTACGCGGCGCCATTGAAGGGCGCGATGTTTTGGTGGTCGAGGATATCGTGGATACCGGCCATACCCTGAATCATGTCTCCAAGCTGCTCCGTACCCGCAAGCCGCACCGGTTGAAATCCATCGCCCTTCTGGACAAACCCAGCCGGCGCGAGGTTGATTTCCGCTCGGACTGGATCGGGTTTGAAATCCCTGATGAATTTGTCGTGGGTTATGGCATCGACTATGCGCAGCGCAATCGCAACCTGCCGTTTATCGGCAAGGTTCGATTTGTCGAAGATCAGGACTGATGAGTCTGCGCCACTTTGTTCGCATGTCAAAATGGGGGCGAAACCCGCCCTCGGAACGGCGCGTGAAACTGGTGTTTGGCGCGATCCTTATCTGCCTGATGATTGCCGGAATTGAATATATGGGTTGGTGGCCCGAATGGGCAGAAAGCCAGCCCAGAAAACTCAGGCCTTGAGCGTTTGTTCGATAGCAGCCAGAAAAATATCTGTCCCGATCGGGATCAAAGCATCCGGAAAATCATAGTCGGGGTTGTGTAGCTGCGGATGATCCCGCCCCGCGCCTAGCCAGAACATGGCGCTTTTTGCGCCTTTTCCGAACTGCCCGAAATCTTCCGAAAACCTTTGTGGGGTCGCAACCAGCTTGCAAGGAATGTCGCGGCTTTGGCAGGCCTCTGACAGGATCTGCACGGCTTCACCCGAATTTGTGCAAGCCTCAAACACATCGTCATAGGTGATTTCAACACCTAATCCCTGTGCCTGAGCACGTGTAGTCACCAGCTGTTCTGCGTCGCGGATCAGGCTTGCCATCCGGCTGTCCGAGACCGTGCGCAGGGTCACCCACAGTTCGGCCTGACCGGGTGCGATACCAAAAGTGGCCTCACCCAGCCTAGCATGGGTTACCGTTGTCAGCGCATATTCTGCATCCAGCGCCCCACCCTGCCCCAGAATGGCCAAAGCAGGCATAAGCTCTGCCAACGCACCGGCTGGCGACACTCCATCCTGAGGAGCCGCCGCGTGCGAGGTTTTGCCCGTCAAAACAATTCGCATCCCACGCGAGGCGCAATTCGCCGGACCCGAGCAAAGCTCAACCCCGCCCAATTCCAAACCCGGCAAATTGTGTAAAGAAAACAAATAGTCCGGAGCGATATCCGCAAACTTGGGATCAGCACGATAGGCAATCGCACCTTGACCGGTTTCTTCGGCGGGTTGAAAAATCAGAACCACCCGCCCCTTGGTCGGACGCTTGTCCCCCAATACAAAGGCAACACCAAGCACCATCGCCATATGGCCATCATGCCCGCAAAGATGCCCCTTTCCGGGATGTTGCGACGCGTATCGTGCACTTGAGATTTCCTGGATCGGCAAACCGTCCAATTCACATCGGATTCCGATGGTTGGTCCGGGCTGTCCGCTATCATAAACCGCCGCGACACCGTGGCCACCGATACCTGTCAGAACCGCATCGGGATCACACGCCTGAAGCAAGTTCGAGATACTCGTCGCGGTTCCACGTTCCTCGCCCGATATCTCAGGCACTTGATGCAGTTCATGGCGCTTTTCGGTAAGCCAGGATTGAAGTTCGGGTTTCACCTCTGGTTCAACTTCTTTTGTCGAGCTTCGCGCAAACGGGCGAAATCATCGCCCGCATGGTAAGACGACCGGGTCAAAGGAGTTGCCGAGACCATAAGGAAACCTTTGCCGAATGCAGCTTTTTCATAGGCCGCAAACTCTTCGGGTGTAACAAAGCGGTCAATGCCATGATGCTTGGGTGTTGGCTGCAGATACTGGCCGATAGTCAGAAAATCGATATCCGCCGCGCGCATGTCATCCATGACCTGACGAACTTGCTGCTCGTCCTCGCCCAGTCCGACCATTATGCCGGATTTGGTGAAAATGGACGGGTCCATCTCTTTGACCCGCTGCAGCAAGCGCAATGAGTGGAAATATCGCGCACCGGGACGCACCTGAGGATAAAGGCCCGGCACCGTTTCAAGATTGTGATTGAACACATCTGGCTTGGCCTCGACAACAATCTCAAGCACCGAGGGATCGCATTTCAGGAAATCCGGCGTCAGAATCTCGATCGTAGTCTTGGGCGAGCGGTGTCGCACCGCACGGATGGTCTGTGCAAAGTGATCGGCGCCTCCATCGAGCAGGTCATCCCGGTCCACGGATGTGATGACCACATGGTTCAAGCCCAGCTTCTGCACCGCATGCGCCACGCGACCCGGTTCAAATGCATCCAGAGTATCCGGCTTACCGGTCGCAATGTTGCAGAAGGTACAACCGCGCGTGCAGATTTCGCCCATGATCATCATGGTCGCGTGACCCTGGCTCCAGCACTCACCCACATTCGGGCATCCGGCTTCTTCGCAGACGGTGACCAGATTGTTGTCACGCATGATCTTATGCGTCTCGGCATAGCCCTTGCCACCCGGCGCTTTGACACGAATCCAATTCGGTTTGCGCGGAGCCGCATTGTCAGGTCGATGTGCCTTTTCGGGGTGTCTTTGCTCGGGTATTTTCAGATCACGCACAGCTGGCTTTCCTGACTTTGGGTCAATTATCTTTGTTCATAACATAGACCGACTCATTTGGTTACACCAGCGGCGCATAGCCGCTATGCAGCACGTCTACGCGCGTGCAGCGAAAGTGACCACGCACATCATTTTACGCATTACTTATAATGCTTTATCGCCATCAAAGATATTATGCTTTTGCAGCATATATATCATTGAAGCCGAGTTAGAATCATTTTAACTCTCGCGGCAAACATATGTGAATCACAGGAGTTTGATGATGAAAACCGGTGCAAAACTGCCTGACGTAACCTTCCACACCCGTGTCCGTGATGACGCCGTCGAAGGCCCCAACCCGTTCCGTTGGGAAGACAAGACAACTGCGGATTATTTTGCAGGCAAGCGCGTTATCCTGTTCTCGCTACCCGGTGCGTTCACCCCGACATGCTCGACCTATCAATTGCCTGGTTTCGAAAAAGGCCACGGCGATTTTGCGGCCAAGGGCATCGATGCAATCTACTGCATGTCCGTCAACGACAGCTTTGTCATGAACAAATGGGCCGCCGATCAGGGTCTGGAAAACGTCAAGGTCATTCCTGATGGGTCCGGTGAGTTCACGCGTAAAATGGGTATGCTGGTCGACAAGGACAATCTGGGCTTTGGCATGCGCTCGTGGCGTTACGCAGCCATCGTCAACGATGGCGTTGTGGAGGCATGGTTCGAAGAGCCCGGCCTGATGGATAACTGCCCCGAAGACCCTTACGGCGTGTCGTCCCCGGAAAACCTAATGAAGCATCTGGACGAAGCCCGCGAACCGGCGCTGGCATAATCCTGTCATGCCCTACTTTGAAAGGCCCGCCATTTCGGCGGGCCTTTTTCGTTAGGTTCGAGTTTTAGCTACCACGTCTTCACCGACCTGCCGGATTACTTGCGCCAATCGATCGAACCACTCCTCCGCTCCGGTCGAGCTGCGACGCACCAGGCCAATGGTCCTCGCCGGTTGCGGCGCACCAAATCGCAACAATCGCAATCCGGGGACTGCATCCGTCTCGGCCTGCGCCGCAAGTTCAGGCATCAACGTCAGGCCAAACCCTTCGGCGACCAAACGCGACAACGTGGCAAGTGAGGACGCACCCATATTAATTTGGCCGCTGGTACGATCCTGACCGCAAACTTCTAGCGCCTGATCTGTCAGGCAGTGCCCGTCTTCCAACAGCATCAATTGCGCTGTCTTCAAGTCCACAGGCCGCAACTCTTCCGGGCTGATGGTCAATCGATTCAAGCGAGTCTGACTTCCTGCCAGCAAGAACCGATCTTCGAACAGTGGCTCTTCGTGGAAAGTTCCATTTCCCAAGGGTAGCGCCAGTACGGCGGCATCTATTTCGCCCAAGCCCAACATGGATAGCAGCCGCTCGGTCCGGGCCTCGCGAATCTGAACCCGTAACGAGACATCCGCAGCCCGCAACCCAGCCAGCACCCCCGGCAGCAAATAAGGTGCAACCGTAGGAATAATCCCGATCGACAGGGACCTATGGCCACCCGAACGGTCGCGCGCAAATCGATCCAACCGTTCGGCCGCGTTCAGGACATGTTGGGCATAGTCCAAAACGTCTCGACCAAGTGGTGTCAACAGGATGTCGCGGGCCTGCCGTTCGAACAACGGCCCACCGATCGAGTCTTCCAGCGCCTTGATTTGAACCGAAAGCGCAGGCTGCGATACATGGCAGACCTGCGCGGCACGGCCAAAGTTACGCTGTTCGGCGACGGCCTGGAAATATTGCAGCTGGCGGAAGGTGAAATTCATAACCCCTGACTATCATTTGGGGTCATTTCCGCAAGGCCAGTATATGGCTGCATGAATCCTTCAGCCGATCATCCGATCCCGCTCGGTCTGGTCCTCGTAGTGGCGCTTCAGCCTTTGCAACGCGATCCGCAGCACGATCTTGCCTGATCGCGCAGACCAGCCCATCCGCTTTTCAGCCAGCTCAAGCCCTTCTAGATAACAACAACAGCGCAGCGCGACGTCGCTCAAACCCGGCCCAAGGTCAGACAGCGCGCGGGCCACACGATCCCTGGCACCAGAAGGTCCTCGCCCCACATGGCTGTCCGAGGCAAAGTCACCGCGTCCACCGCCTGTCAGAAAGCGATCCCAATTTTGTGTGACCTGAGGTCCGATCTGGGCCAGTTCGAAATCCTCACGCAAGCGCTCGCCCGCGCTCACCAGAGTTTCATCCAGAAACGGCTTGCCATCCCGGTCGCGGCGGCGCGCCAAAGCGATCAGCGGGCTTTCCACAGTGCTGTAACGGACGCGAGGCTGTGATGGCGCCCTTGCACCCGCAGTTGCGGGTTTGAATGCGGCCTGCGCTTCCGCCATGCCAAATTCATTCTGCGTGCGCGCTCGATTTTCGGCCTCGGCAATCAAATGACTTAGCGCAGCCCTGCCCGGGGTTGAAATCCGGTAGCGCGAGATCTCGACCCGGACTATCGCATGAAATCCAATCATTCAGCGCCAGAGCCTGCGCGATCCGGCAATCTACAACTGCTGTTTTGGTAGTTCCTCCTTTGCCGTTGTCCCGAACCACAACAGCCTTGTCCATATCCTCGGCCACGGCAAGCACGGCACCGGATTCACACATGCGCCTCAGTACACGCAGCGACTCGCGCTCGAATTCGTCGTCTTGGGCTTCGGGCCGTCCTGCCTCAGACGTCACGATTGCAAATGAAGAACCTGTGCGCTCCATTGGCGCAAAGTGTGACTGGGCCAGAGAATGCAGAGCTGCATCCACCAAAGGATCGTCCCTGCGCATCTCAACCCTGCGGATCTGACGCAGAATGGTCGAGGCATGGCACCCTGCGGACCGCGCAATATCCCGAATAGATCGCCCTGACTCCGTATGGTCCAGATATCGTTGCGCCCCTTCGGGAACCCATGCCGGAACAGTGAATGCCACGCTGTTTTCCATATTTCTTCGCCCTCGTCGACAAAACAAACTGACAGTTTTAGCCGTCGGATTCTTAGTTAACCAAATCTAACTAGAGTTGCTTTCGTTACTCGTTCGTTAATCACAGACGGCACAGAGCAGAATTGATTCAAAAAGATAAACAGTGGTGAAACCATAGTTCGGGGTGATCCCGCACAAGGCAACACCCGCTTAGGTTGTGTCACATTTCAGACAGCGAAATTGAATAAGAAGGAAAGCTGCCGTGCAGGACCTGATGACCATGATCACCACACTCCGCCGCCCGCGATTACTGGCCCGTGCCGCCAAGATCGGGGTGCAGGACTATAATCGCGACCGCCACCTGCAACGGCTTCTTGGATATGGATCAACACCGGGCACTGGTGCAGCGTTGATCCGTTTGCTGGAATTGGAGCGTGAGATTAACGCGCAACGCATCGAAGAAGACGCGGCCTATTCACTGGTGCGCCATCTTGATCTGCTGATTGCATTAAATGGCGAAGCGCAACTGTATCAGGCCAGTCGCGCCACGCAGTATCAGTAATCAGGTGAACGCGTCCGGCATCGATGCTTTCTTTTCGGCAACATATGCGTCGAGCGCCGCCTTTACATCAGGGTCAAGCTGCGGCTGCTGGTAGTTCGCCAACAGATTCTCAACCCGTGCCGAAGCCAGCGTCCGTGTATCGCGGGCGCCTTCTTCTTCCCAGGTCTCAAACGGCTTGTAATCCAAGAGATCGGTTTTCCAGAACGCTTCTTTGAAGTTGGCCTGCGTATGTGCACAACCCAAATAGTGACCTCCGGGACCGACTTCGCGGATGGCGTCCATCGCCTGTGCATTCTCATCATAGGCCACACCTTTGGCCAATCCGTGCAAGACGCCCAACTGATCGGCATCCATGACGAATTTCTCGAAATCCGCCACCAAGCCGCCTTCGAGCCAACCGCAGGAATGCAGCATGAAATTCACACCCGACATCAGGCCCATGTTCAACGAGTTCGCGGTCTCATACGCAGCTTGCGCATCCGGCAATTTTGAACCACAGAACGAACCCGCAGAGCGATATGGCAGACCCAGTCGGCGCGCCAACTGACCCGCGCCATAAGTGACGTGCGAAGCCTCTGGGGTGCCAAAGGTCGGCGCTCCTGAATTCATGTCGATCGACGATACGAATGCCCCAAAGATCGCAGGAGCACCCGGACGGATGATCTGGCTATATGCTACACCTGCCATGACCTCGGCCAGGACCTGCGTCAGCGTGCCCGCGACCGAAACCGGTGCCATAGCACCACCCACGATGAACGGCGAAATAATGCAGGCCTGATTGTTGGCAGCATAAACTTCAAGAGAGCCCATCATCACGTCGTCAAAGGTCATCGGCGAGTTGATGTTGGTCAAAGATGTCATCACGGTGTTGTTCTGCACGAACTCTTTGCCGAACAGGATCTCGCACATCTCGATCGAATCCTGCGCCCGGCTGGGATCAGTGACCGAACCCATGAACGGTTTGTCGGACAGAGTCATATGCGCCATCAGCATGTCCAAATGGCGCTTGTTTACCGGAATATCTGTCGGTTCGCAGACCGTACCGCCCGAATGGTGCAGCCACTTGGACATGTAGGCCAGCTTCACGAACTTGTTGAAATCGTCCATTGTCGCGTAACGACGTCCGCCTTGCGCATCGCGTACAAACGGAGGGCCATAGACCGGAGCCAGAACCATATTGCGGCCGCCGATGACTACCGATTTCTCGGGATTGCGGGCGTGCTGGGTAAATTCGCTAGGGGCGGTCTTGATCAGCTCACGTGCCAGGCCGCGCGGCAGGCGGACGCGCTCACCATCCACATCTGCACCCGCGTCTTTCCAGCGCTCAAGCGCTGCCGGATTGTCTACGAAATTGACGCCAATCTCAGCCAATACGGTTTCCGCATTGGTTTCGATAATCTCTAGCGCCTCTTCGTTGAGGACCTCGAAATTGGGGATATTGCGTTCGATATATTTCGCGGTTTCGATCTTGACCGCCGTACGCTCGGCACGACGGGCGGCACCACCGCCACCCCGTGCCCTGCGCCGGGTGTTTGCCTCTGCCATTGAGTAAATCCCGTGATTGGTTGGTTTGGTAGATGTGTTACATGAACGGCAAACTTCGCCACAGGTAGTTTACGGCGCTCTAGAGGTAAAAGCGACATGAACCGCGGGCCGCTGCGACATATGTCTGTCGGTTACTACTTTGCCTTTTTCTGCATAACGACAGTGTTTCCTGACACCTCGACCTCAACCCACCCCAGATGAGTGTACATTTCGCGGGTTGCACGCATCAGCCGATGTGTCCGCAAGCGCAGGACTGAAAGCCCGGCCTCAACGGCCTTAGCTTCAGCAACTGCAAGCAGTTGCCGCGCAATACCCTTGCCCTGAGCCTCTGGCGAAACGGCGAGATTGAATATCATCACGGCCTCGGCCTGTTGATCGAATATGATGACACCGAGAAGTGCACCGTCCACTTCAGCAATGACGACCTGATGCTCTGCGATCTCATCCTCGATACCAGACGCAACATCCGGCAGATCGGCAATGTCTCTCATCGCATCGGCATAAGCGCTTGCGATACAAACTTGTATCGACTTGGCGTCGCTTCGTTCGGCAGTTCTGAGTTTTATGGTGGTCATGTATCAGCCTCCTCGCTGAATTGACGTCATTACGCTTGCACAAGCAAGGCTTGCGACCTAATAGCCAATCATGACCCAAGACAGCCATGACCGCCTTTTGATCATCGACTTCGGCAGCCAGGTGACGCAGCTTATTGCCCGCCGCTTGCGCGAACTGAACGTCTATTGCGAAATCCACCCCTACCAGAACGTCACGATGGATTTCGTGCGAGAGATGGCGCCTAAGGCCGTCATTTTTTCGGGCGGCCCTGACAGTGTTACGCGCGAGGGTTCACCCCGCGCCCCGCAAGAGATTTTTGACTACGGCGTGCCGATCCTGGGCATCTGCTATGGTCAGCAGGTGATGATGCATCAGCTGGGCGGCAAGGTTGAAAGCGGGCACGGCACCGCAGAATTTGGCCGCGCATTTGTTACTCCGAATAATCGGCTTGATATCCTCGATGGCTGGTTCGCCGAAGGTGACGAGCAGGTCTGGATGAGCCACGGCGATCATGTAAGCGAAATCGCTCCGGGTTTTGAGGTTTTCGGCACTTCACCCAACGCGCCGTATGCCATCACGGCCGACGCCTCGCGTCATTTCTATGCGGTGCAATTTCACCCCGAGGTTCATCACACACCCAAGGGTGCAAAGCTCTATGAGAATTTTGTCAAACTGGCAGGGTTCAAGGGCGATTGGACCATGGGGGCTTATCGGGACGAGATGATCCGCAAGATCCGCGAACAGGTCGGGGACAAAAAAGTCATTTGTGGCTTGTCTGGCGGTGTCGACAGCTCGGTTGCGGCGATCCTGATACATGAGGCGATTGGCGATCAGCTGACCTGCGTGTTTGTCGACCATGGGCTGCTACGCAAGAACGAAGCTGCCGAAGTCGTCGGCATGTTCCGCGACAATTACAACATCCAGTTGATCCACGCGGACGAAAGCGAACTGTTCCTGGGTGAACTTGATGGTCAATCCGATCCTGAGACCAAGCGCAAGATTATCGGCAAGCTGTTCATCGACGTGTTCCAGAAACACGCCGACACAATCGACGGCGCCGAGTTCTTGGCACAGGGCACCTTGTATCCAGATGTGATTGAATCCGTGTCGTTTTCAGGCGGTCCATCTGTGACCATCAAATCGCACCACAATGTGGGTGGCCTGCCTGAAAAGATGGGTTTGAAGCTGGTCGAGCCTCTGCGTGAACTCTTCAAGGACGAGGTTCGCGCGTTGGGCCGCGAGTTGGGCCTGCCCGACAGCTTCATCGGTCGCCATCCCTTCCCCGGCCCCGGCCTTGCCATCCGCTGCCCGGGTGAGATCACCCGCGAAAAGCTTGAGATCCTGCGCGAAGCCGATGCCATCTATATCGACCAGATTCTGCAAACATGGTCTGTATGATGAGATTTGGCAGGCCTTTGTCGCCATTCTTCCGGTGCGCACGGTCGGTGTAATGGGGGATGGACGAACATACGATTATGCCTGCGCCCTCCGCGCGGTCACATCCGTCGATGGCATGACAGCGGACTACTATCCGTTCAGCCATGAATTCCTCGGTGAAACCGCCACGCGTATCATCAACGAAGTCAAGGGCATCAACCGGTGCACTTACGACATCACCTCGAAACCTCCCGGAACGATTGAATGGGAATGATTATTCCCCCTCGACAGTGCTGAAATGCACCGCGTTTGACGGGAGAAGGACAATTCGATGAGCAACTACTCGGTACATGAAACGGCAATCGTCGATGAAGGCGCGCAGATCGGAGATGGCTGCCGAATCTGGCATTGGGTGCACATCTGCGGCGGCGCCAAACTGGGCCGAAATGTTTCACTCGGGCAGAATGTCTTCGTTGGGAACAAGGTCATAATTGGCGACGATTGCAAAATTCAGAACAACGTTTCGATCTATGACAACATCACGCTGGAAGATGGCGTATTCTGTGGGCCGAGCATGGTGTTCACGAATGTGTACAACCCGCGTTCATTGATCGAACGAAAGGCCGAATACCGCAATACTCTGGTAAAGAAAGGGGCCACGCTGGGCGCCAATTGCACGATCGTTTGCGGTGCTACAATCGGGGAATACGCTTTTATCGGCGCAGGTGCCGTTGTTAATGCTGACGTGAAGCCATACGCACTGATGGTGGGCGTCGCTGCCAAACAGATTGGCTGGATGAGCGAGTATGGCGAGCAGTTGGATTTACCTCTCACTGGTCGTGGTGAGGTTACCTGCCCTCATACCGGTGCTCGATACGTGTTGAACGGCGATTCGGTCAGCAAAGCTCTGCCAACCACCTGAGTATCAGCGCCAGCGCGCTGACCGGTTAAGAACCCCTTTATTTGCGGGTTCGAGTCAGAATACTGGCATCATCTAAGCCGCTCACCCAAAGCGATCATAGACGGCCAGACGTACATTTAGCCTTGCTTCATCGGGTAAAACGCAATCTATTCAGCCCGTTGCACCACTGCACATGTAAGAGATCTCATGAACAGCAATAAAATGCAGATCGGTAAGGCGGCGCTGTGGATGACAGGGGCGATCGCCTCATTCACATCGATGGCCATTGCCGGCCGCGAGCTGAGCGTGACGCACGACACCTTTGAGATCATGTTCTATCGCAGCCTAGTGGGTATCTGCGTGGTGGCAATCGTCCTCTCGGCTTCACGCAAATGGCATCAGGTAACCACCAAACGTCTTGGTTTGCATGGTATTCGGAACGTGTTGCATTTCACCGGGCAGAACCTGTGGTTCTATGCAGTAACGGTGATCCCGTTGGCGCAGGTCTTCGCGCTCGAATTCACTCAGCCCATCTGGGTGATCCTGCTGTCCCCACTGCTGCTGCACGAGAGGTTGACCGCTTTGCGTCTGACCGCAGCCCTGATCGGATTTGCCGGGATTCTCATTGTGGCCCGTCCAGGGGCCGCCACACTTAGTCCCGGCGTTATTGCTGCGGCCGCATCTGCGATTTTCTTCGCGTTAACAGCAATATCGACCAAGTCCTTAACGCGCACAGCCAGCATCGGATGCATTATGTTCTGGCTTACTTTGATGCAGACCGGTTTGGGTCTGGTTGCATCAGGTCTGGATGGGCAAATCACACTTCCAACCTTAACGACTGCGCCGCTTCTTTTGCTTGTCGGCTTGGCAGGGCTATTGGCCCACTACTGTATTACCAATGCCCTGGCCATCGCGCCTGCGACCGTGGTCGTGCCGTTTGATTTTGCACGCCTTCCGACCATCGCGATCCTCGGGATGGTCCTTTATCACGAGCCGCTGGATCACTGGACGCTGCTGGGGGCCGTGGTGATCTTTGCCGGGATTTTCCTGAACGTTTGGTCCGAGAACCGTAGCAATTCAGCAACACCCGCATAGAGCTATTTTGCTGAATAACGCTCCGTCACCGGTTGACCCAATTTTAAAGTTTAAGACAGTAAAAAGCGGTAACGAGGCCGAATACGCCCAATGAGGATGCGTATAACAGGCAATTTGGACAGTGTAGGGAGGAATATATGAAACGAGTGTTGTTGCACACATGCGCGTTGTGCATTGGGGCAACCGCGGCGCAGGCCGGCGGCCTAGACCGAAGTGGGCAAGGTGTTAACATCCTGTTCGAAGAGGGATCTGTCGTGCAGTTTCGGCTTGGGTATACAAAGCCGGACGTAAGCGGATCGATGGAGGATCAAATCCCGACGAGCCCGACGTTTGGGGAAACGATTGACTCGGGCAATGTCTCGAACAGCTTTTTCACGCCGCATCTGGCATACAAGACTTCTTTGACCGAAAAGCTCGACTTCGCGCTGGTTTATGACGAGCCGTTTGGCGCGGATATCGACTATTCTTCGGATTATCCCTTGTCGCAGAATGTCTTGGCTCTGGCAGGTCTTCCCGGAGCAACAACTGACGTGCTTCGCGCAAAAGCAGATACCGATGCGATCACGGCTTTGCTTCGCTACAAATTGGATGGTGGCTTCAGTGTTATCGGTGGTCTCCGCGCCCAGCGTCTGAAAGCAAGTGTTTCAGTTCCGATCGCTGGTGCAAGCACAACACCATTCGCGTCCGGCGGATACCGCGTTGAAACCGATGCCGAGATCGATTTCGGTTACGTTGTCGGTGTTGCTTGGGAACGGCCAGATATCGCCGCACGGGTCGCTCTGACCTATAACTCGAAAATCACACATGATCTATCGCAGACCGAAGCGAACGATGCCATCACGGGAATTGTTCCACCCGGCATACCCGTCGTGGGTCGCGTCAGCGCTGATTCATCGACCGAGGTTGTGACGCCTCAATCGGTCAATCTCGATTTCCAGACAGGTGTCGCGCCAAAAACCCTGTTGTTTGGTTCGATCCGTTGGGTTGACTGGCCGCAAACCGTGTACGCACCGCCGGTCTATACTGGTCTGACAGGTATTAACCTGGTCGACTACGAAGAGGCGACATGGACCTACTCACTGGGTCTCGGCTATCAGTTCAGCGAAGAATTCTCTGGCGCGGTAACGCTGGGTTACGAGAGCTCTCAGGGGAACTCGGTCTCGAACCTAGGCCCGACCGATGGGTTCTGGAGTATCGGTCTGGGCGGCACTTACTCTCTTGAAAAGGCCAAGATTTCCGGTGGTGTACGCTATACGGATATTGGGGATGCCACTGCCAACGGTACTGGCCCCGATAACCGTGCCACGTTCACTGGCAACAGCGCATGGAGCGTTGGTATTCAGGTGACTTACGCGCTGAACTAAAGCAGATGCAAATGTGCATATTAAGCCCCGCCATCTCGGTGGGGCTTTTTCGCATGTTCCGGGTCGATATGCTGATTGAGAGATGCCAGAACAAGCCATGACTTCTCAGAAAACACTCACAGCTCGCACTTGGTCCGAATTGATACTGCTTGGTGTCATTTGGGGAATGTCATTCCTTGCGATCCGAATCGCACTTGATACGATTCCCGTCATAACATCAGTTTTCCACAGGGTTTTTTGGGCAGCGCTGGCGTTGTGGATCGTCATCATCTTTCAACGCCAACCGGTCCCGAGCGATCCCAAGGTCTGGGGTATTTTTCTGATCATGGGGCTGTTGAACAATGTCCTGCCATTCTCGCTTATGGCCTGGGGGCAGCTCTATGTCGAAACTGGGCTGACATCGATTCTGAACGCTGCCACCGCGATCTTCGGCGTCCTTTTAGCGGCCTTGTTTTTTCGCGACGAGAGGCTGACCAAAACCCGCCTCCTTGGCGTAGGGCTTGGGTTTCTGGGCGTTTCAATCACAATTGGCCTCAGACAGTTTAGCAACCTAAACCCAAGCAACCTGGGTCAGGTTGCGATCCTGGCTGGCACGCTTTCTTATGCGTTTGCAGCCATCTGGGCTCGCATCCACATGAGCGCCCTTCCCCCTCAGATCGCCGCGGCAGGTATGTTGACCGGATCTGCGATCCTGATGACGCCTGTTATGTTGTTGGTCGATGGAGTTCCAACCTTCACCCTGCCCCTGCAAACCTGGCTGGCAATCGCCTATTACGCCCTGCTGGCAACAGCCGGAGCCTATTTGCTGTACTATCGGGTGCTGCAACAAGCAGGCAGCGGCAATGTTCTGCTCGTAACGCTCATCATTCCGCCAATCGCAATCCTAATGGGTGCTTTGGTGCGCGATGAAGCTTTGCCACCACGTGCTTTTATTGGTTTTACGGTACTGGCGATCGGCTTGCTCATCCTCAGCCGATCTCGCCGACGCGATTGACGCCGCCAGCGGCCCGTTTTAGCTAGGGCAAAACAAGGGACGGTGGATTATGATCTACAACTCGGCAACGGACTGGCGTCAGGCTGCGCGAAAGAAGGTGTTGTTCTTCGGTATGTCCGGGTTGGGAAAATCCTATGTCTCAAACACGCTGCGAGATGCCGGGGACTGGTTCCACTATTCAATCGATTACCGCATCGGCACCCGCTATATGGGCGAACATATCGCGGACAATGCCAAGGCTGAGGCGATGAAAGTACCCTTTCTCCGCGAACTTTTGCTGTCGGATTCAATATATATCGGGTCGAACATCACGTTTCAGAACCTGACCCCGGTGTCGACTTATCTGGGCAAGCCGGGCAATCCCGATCTGGGCGGCCTTGAAATCTCGGAATATCAACTGCGGCAAGACCAGTTTCGGCAGGCCGAAATCCATGCCCTGTTGGATACCAAGTATTTCATAGACCGGGCCAATCGTCTTTATAGCTATCCACACTTTATCTGCGATACCGGCGGGTCAATCTGCGAATGGGTAGAGCCTGAAAATCAAAATGACCACATTCTGACCGAATTGTCGCGCCAGACCCTGATGATCTGGATCAAGGGCGATGAAGCCCACACTGAAGAACTGATCAAACGCTTCGACAAGGCACCAAAGCCTATGTCCTATAAGGCCGAGTTCCTGCAGCGGGTTTGGGACGAATACCTCGCCCTCAACAAGTGTTCCGGCACCGAGGTTGATCCGGATGCATTCATCCGCTGGACCTATGCGCAAGCGCTGGCGCACCGGCAGCCACGCTATGAAGCGATGGCCCGAAATTGGGGCGTTACAATAGCAGCCGATGACATCGCCAAAGTGCGGGATAGTGGCGATTTCGATGAGTTGATCGAACGCACCCTTGAGACCCGCCCCAACCCCGCCTAAGTTCCAGACTTCCTTCGCAGTTTCAACAGCGTGACCAAATGCCGATCAAAATCCCCTCCGACCTGCCTGCCTTTGAAGTCCTGACAAATGAGGGCGTCATGGTCATGGCTGATGATCAGGCCGCACGGCAGGATATTCGCCCCCTTCGGATCGGGCTTTTGAACCTGATGCCAAAGAAGATACAGACCGAAAACCAGTTCGCACGCCTGATCGGAGCGACCCCACTGCAGATCGAGCTATCGCTGATCCGCATGACGGAACACCAGACAAAGAATACCGCCGCCGAGCATATGGCCGAGTTCTACCATCCTTTTCAGGAGGTGAAGGACCAGAAGTTCGACGGCCTGATCATAACCGGTGCACCAATCGAACATCTGGATTTCGCTGACGTCACCTATTGGGATGAAATCCGCGAAGTGTTTGAGTGGACCCAGACCAATGTGCATTCCACATTTGGCGTATGCTGGGGTGGTATGGCGATGATCAACCATTTCCACGACGTTGAAAAACACATGCTGGATGCGAAGGCCTTTGGCTGCTTCCGGCACCGGAACCTAGCACCCGCGTCTCCATTTTTGCGTGGTTTTTCTGATGATTGCGTGATACCCGTCAGCCGCTGGACCGAGATGCGGCAATACGAGATCGATGCGGTTCCTGATCTGATCACTTTGCTTGGCAGTGATGATGTCGGCCCCTGCCTGATCGAAGATCCCGTGCATCGGGCGCTCTATATCTTCAATCACTTTGAGTATGACAGCGATACGCTCAAACAGGAATATGACCGGGACATCGCAAATAACACGCCGATTAATGTGCCTATCAACTACTATCCCGACGATGATCCAAGCCAGAACCCTCAGAACAGGTGGCGCAGTCACGCGCATCTGCTTTATGGTAACTGGATCAATGAAATTTACCAGACAACCCCGTTTGATATGAGTAAAATTGGCCAGTAAGCTTTTGATATCACTCAGCGTTGCGCTTGTGGGTCTCGCTCTTGTGACCGCATGGCGCAGCGCGCAGCGTGAAAGCAGCGCCGAGGCTTCGTTTCCGCCAGAAGGCCAGATCGTCGATGTCGATGGCGTTGCTGTGCATGCCGTCGTGATGGGCGTAGGGCCGGATGTGGTGCTTATCCACGGGTCCAGCGGAAACACGCGCGACATGACTTTTGCGCTGGCCCCAATTCTGGCCGAGACCTATCGCGTCATCGTCTTTGACCGCCCGGGTCTTGGATATTCAGATAGCTTTAACTCCGACGGTGAAACCATTGTCGAACAAGCGGAAATCCTACAACGGGTTGCATCGAAACTAGGCGCAGAAAAACCGATCGTCGCCGGGCAAAGCTATGGCGGTTCGGTTTCGCTTGCCTGGGCTGTCACCCGGCCCGACAACATCGCAGCTTTGGTCCTGATCGCTCCGGCGGCGATCCCGTGGGAAACACCTCTGGACGCGTTCAACACTATTGGTGCGACGACAGCGGGCAACGCCCTTGCTTTGCCTTTGGTCAGCGCATTTGTTCCTGACTGGTTTGTTACGAAGGCGTTGGACCAGGTGTTTGCACCGCAAAAAGCCCCCGAAGGATATGCCGAGCATTTCGGGCCGGGCTTGACCATGCGCCAGTCTTCGATGCACGCAAATGCCAAACAGCGTGCAAATCTGCTGGATGAAATCACCGAGCTTCAACCCCGCTATGGCGAGATCTCCGTGCCAACCGAAATTGTCCACGGTACCGCGGATACGACTGTCGGGCTGGGCTGGCATTCCGAGCGCCTGATCGAACAAATCCCTGGCGCTGAGCTGATCGAATTGGACGGCATAGGACACATGCCGCAGGTTGTGGCCGCCCCAGAGGTTGCCGCCGCAATCGACCGCGCAGCCGAGCGCGCGGGTTTGCGTTAAGCCCATCCGTAATTCATAGTAAGATATGGATTTTATTGCGAGGCGTGCATGACCCAATCAGACCCGGACACTATCGAGAACTATTTTCACAACCACGCCCCAAAACCCATACGCTCGGCTATTGAAGAGGCCAAGAAGGGTGAAATTCTGAACCCGACCTACCCCTACTCCAAAAAGCTTAAAGGCAAGGAATACGATCAGCAGATGGAAGGTCTGCAGATTGAGCTGGTCAAGATGCAGCGATGGGTCAAGGAGAATGACCAGCGCATCGCTATCCTGTTCGAGGGCCGTGACGCCGCTGGCAAAGGCGGAACCATCAAACGGTTCCGCGAGAATTTGAACCCGAGGGGCGCGCGGAACGTGGCGCTCAGCAAACCCTCGGACGCAGAACGCAGCCAATGGTATTTCCAACGCTATATCTCTCATCTCCCATCGGCCGGTGAAATCGTGTTTTTTGATCGCAGTTGGTATAATCGGGGCGTTGTCGAAAATGTCTTTGGCTTCTGCACGACGGAAGAGCGTGAACGGTTTTTCAGGCAGGTCCTCCCCTTGGAAACCGGTTTTAGCAATGATGGCATACATATCTTCAAGTTCTGGCTGAATGTCGGGCGCGCCGAGCAGCTTAACCGCTTTCTTGCCCGCGAAACCGACCTTCTGAAGCAGTGGAAACTCAGCCCGATCGACATCGCAGGCCTACACAAATGGGACGAATACAGCCAGTCGATTACCGAAACCCTTACACGAAGCCATTCCGAAAACTGCCCTTGGACGATCATTCGATCAGATGACAAGAAACGCGCCCGGTTGGCAGCCATTCGCACCGTGCTAAGCCAACTGGACTACGAAGGCAAAAACCTGGAAGTGGTGGGCATGCCGGATGAAAAGATCAGTGGTGGTCCGGAAATCTGGGATGCATAAGCTAATTGCAACACTCTGCTCAGCCTACGCTGGATTAGGCCCTGACCGCTGCATATATACAATAAAACGCGCCTGAGGCCGGGATGACGAAACGCGGATATCACCACGGAAACCTAAAGCAAGCCTTGATGGAGGCCGCCTTGTCCCTGATCGAACAGAAGGGACCGACCGGTTTTACATTGTCAGAGGCCGCAAAGACTGCTGGGGTCACTCCCGCAGCCGTCTATCGCCATTTCGAAGGGCGTGAGGACCTGATCGCCGAGGCTGCCCGTCAGGGGTTTGAGATGTTCGCCGACCTGATGCAATTTGCCTATGACAAAGGGCAACCCTCGGCGCTTGCGGCGTTTGAGGCCACGGGCCGCGCCTATCTTGCCTTCGCCCGCAAGCACCCCGGCTATTATATCGCGATGTTCGAAAGCGGGATTTCGATCAATCGTACACCGGAACTGGCGCTGGCCGCGAACCGGGCCAAAAACGTGCTTGAAAAGGCCGCCAGCGATCTGTCGCAGCATATTCCGCCGGAGAAGCGTCCGCCCGCTTCGATGTTCAGCGCCCATATCTGGGCCATGAGCCATGGTGTTGTCGAACTTTTCGCACGCAATACCGGCGCAAGTTCCCCCTTCCCGCCTGAAGACCTTCTGGAGAGCGGAATTGGAATCTATCTGCGCGGTTTGGGTCTGGTCGCACAGGACGAATAAGACCCTGCCAGTCAATCACTTTCGCGGGCGGTCCCGCCGTCGATCAACGGGACTCCCGCTGCCCTAACCCCTGCAATAAGCGCATCAACCGGTTGCGACTCTTTGAATACGCGGCGTTTCAGGGCCTCCAGCGGAAAACCAGGCCAAGTTTTCTGGTAAACATTGGCGAGACGCCGTGCCTCGACTTGTTCGCCATTGTTCCAATGCGCAGCCATCAGATAGGCCGCTGATATCGGCCCAAATGGTCCTCCGCGCTCGATCGTGTCCTCGTAAGTTCGGATCGCCGCTGCATAGTCTCCGGTATGAAAATGCGCAGACCCTAGTACATTGCCAAAGACAAGCCCGCCGCTGCGTTCCGCAAGCTCTTCATACCATTCAGATTGCGCCAGGATCCGCTCGAAATTCAGAGTATAGAGTGAAATAAGCGCATCGAACTCAGCGACATGCGGATCGGTGGGGGCCAGATCTACGGCTCTGCGAGACAGGGCCGATGCCCGATCGTAATTGCCCAGTGCAAATTCCAGCCAGGCCCGCGCCGAGAGCGCCCAGGCCTCATCAGGTACGATATCCATCGCATGGGCGCTTTTTTCATCGGCAGACTTCAAATACTTTTCTGCATCCGGTTCAAAGAACAACAAAATGGCCAGCATGGTCTCGACCTGTGCCGCTCCGGCATAGCCGCAGAAAAACAGTGGATCTCGCTCAATCGCCGTCTCAAAAATCAGCAAAGCCGGTTGCAGGCGCGATAGGTCAACGACGGGGAACATCACATCGCGGCCAGCACTGCAAAGGTTTATCGCTTCTACCCGGGCGGGAGATACGTCATAAATCGCGCTTTGCCCTCGGCCCACAGCGCCGCGTGGCTCATTCTTTGAGTAATAGCCTGATACCCAGATGCCTAAGCCAATCAAAGCCAGAAAGAACGCGATGACCAACGCGCTTCGCCGAATGCCCTGTGGGTTCTGGGCTTGCGAACTCCCCAGCGTAAATTCGGGTGCATAGCTACCGACAGGCAGTGAAATCACCACGGGATCAGTTGCGCCATCACCTCCGTAGTAAGCTTTTAGCTTTCGCCTGACACGACCCGCATCAACGCGCACAACCCCTTCCCGCTTGGTCAAGTCGTCGGCGCTGTAGCCATAAACATCCATGGCAATGGTCTTGGCGCGGATCTCATCCGTGCGGCCCGCAAGCGCTTCGGTCACGACATAGCTAAGAAAGGCCCGCATTCGGGCAGATCCTTTGAAGCCACCTGAGTTCAATACCCGCTCAAGAGCACTTCGCACCTCCTCATCCGAGAAAGAAGGCGCTGTGTCACGTTGTTTGTTATCCGCCCGGGCAGTCAAGAACTATCCTTTCATGACAATGGCTTGACCCCATGGTGCTACGGTAGCATGCGGCTTAATACGTTCAAGTCATATTCTAGGGAATGCATACTTTATGAGCAATTTCCACGAAGGCAACGCGGATGGACGAAGAAGACTTCTTTGACGCACAATTCCCGGGAACCTCCGTTCTGCTGCGAAACATGCGCGCCCAAGACAGTGAGTTCGACCGGATTTGCCTCGACTATCAGGAGATGATGACCGAGTTGGCTCAGTCTCCTCTTTCCGACACGGGCGTTCGCCCTCGGTACCTCGCGGATCTGGCGGAAACCGTTACTGATTTGCGAAGCTCTATCGAAGCAAAGCTGTCAGACGTTCCGGGTACGCCCGGGCATTTGGATAAAACGAAAGGCTTGAAATGACCCTGAAACACATTTTGCCCGCGCTAATCCTGACTGCAGCTTCGGCATATGCCCAACAGAACCCGATTATTCACGATGGTGAGTTCGAATTTCTGCGTGCCCAGTTCGGCGCGGTCTGGGATGCCCAGGACATTGAGATTGACGCGAAACTGGCCGAAATCCGCGACGCAAACGGGGGCAAACCACCCAATATCCTGTACATCCTGATCGACGACATCAGCTTTGGTCAGATGGGTGATCGCAAGATGAACTACGTCATGGGCATCGAAACGCCCAGCATCAACCAGTTCGCCACCGAAGGTTTGTCGCTGATGCGAATGTACACGGAACCCTCGTGCACGCCGACCCGAACGGCGATGCTGACCGGGCGACATCCGGTGCGTGCCGGTGTGACAGAAGTCAAAGTGGCTCTGGTAGGCGAAGGCCTTCCAGCCAGCGAGGTGACCCTGCCCGAGATCCTAAAAGAGGTTGGCTACAACACCGTGCATGTTGGCAAGTGGCACCAAGGTGACATCGAACAGGCCTACCCCCACAACCAAGGTTTCGATTGGGCCGCCTTCCCCCTGCATCAACAAGTTCAACTGAGCCTCATGACCCCCGAGGCGATGCGCGCGAATAATATGCTCGGATACGTGCCCGAGGGGCAGAACAATCAGTTTCTGCTGGATGAGCGTTTCAAACCCTACGGACTGGTGACTGGTGTCGAGGCAGAAGCAGGCGGCACCGCCCGAGAGGTGGATATGTCACCGGGCGAGGTCTGGACCCAAGCCAAGTATGAAGCGATGAACGAGAGGTATCAGCGTCAGGCTCTTGAGCAATTGGAGCGTGCCGCAGCCGAGGAAGAACCGTTTTTCCTGCAATATTGGCCGCTCTACCCGCTGAATTTCGTTTATGCCGAGAACGCGATCTCTCGCAACGGCGGGTTTCATGCTGACAAACTGCAACTACTGGATGGCTGGATCGGTGACCTGCTGGTCAAGCTCGAAGAAACCGGAGAAGCCGACAACACGATTGTGGTTTTGATGGCCGACAATGGACTGATGTACCACTACGAAGGAACTTCGGGGCTCAATCAACTGATCTATCGTGGCGGTAAGACACAACATCTGGAAGGTGGCGTACGCACGGATGCATTCATTCGCTGGCCCGGAGTAATCGAGGCTGACAGCGCCGCCGGAGATATCTTTCATGTGTCTGATATCTATACCACAATGGCTCGGATCGCAGGCGCGACTGATCATATCCCGCGCGACCGCATCATCGATGGTGTCGATCAGACCGCCCTGCTGCTGAACGGTGAAGGCAACGGTCGCCGCGATTATGTATATGTCTATGAAGGCCCGGTTTTGCGCTCGATGGTCAAGCAGGAATTCAAAATGCACCTGCCCGCGCCCGGCCAACCCGGAGCGGCGGCCCCGACCTTCAACATCTATCGTGATCCACGCGAACTGCACCCTTTGGTCGGTTACTCACTTTGGGCCGGAGCGTCGTTTCAGGACATGATCAAACGCCATCAGAAGATGATCGCGAAATACCCGCATTCCGAAATCGGGCGCGGCATCCCCTACGAGGGCATCGACAACCTGCGCCCGGAATCTGAACTGGCTCGCGATGTGTTCACCAGCTGGCAGCAGTGAAGGCTACAGAAATTCCTGTTTAAATATGATAATGTTTTAATGTGAAATCAGCGGCAGGAGTGTTTGCGTTCCGCCCAGCACATGATCGGGGGATATCGAATGAAGATTTCAGGGGTATTGGTTTTATTCGCCAGCCTTGCCGCGCGCAGCACGTTCGCGCAAGAAAACCCAATCCAACACGATGCCGAATTCTATATCTTGCAAGCACAGCGCGCAGAGCAATGGGCCCAGGATGATATGGCTGTGGATGAAGCCCTGGCTGCATTTCGCGAAGGCAACAACGGCAAGCCACCGAACATCATCAGCGTTCTGATCGATGATCTGGGATTCGGCGACATGGGGATACCCGAGTTGAACGCCGTTCGGGGTTATTCGACGCCGAATATCAACGATTTCTCCGACGACGCGATGCGCATGGTTCGGATGTATACCGAACCCTCTTGCACCCCTACTCGCGTCGCCCAAATGACAGGGCGGCTGCCTGTACGCATGGGAATGGGTGATACCACCGTTGATATTGCCGGCTTTGGCCTGCCGGGGGCAGAAGTGACGTTGGCCGAAGTGCTGAAACAGGTTGGTTACGCAACCAGCCATGTTGGCAAGTGGCACATGGGGGATATCGCGGAAAGTTGGGCGATGAACCAAGGCTTTGACTATGCGCAACACGCCATTCACCAGCAGGGTCAGCTGACGATTTTCAATGATGATGCAATCAAAGAGCAGGTCTCGGTCGCGATCAGAGATTATGATGACAAATACACGCTGGACGGTTGGTTCAGGCCGGACGCCTCAGCGATGATGACCGTCATCGAAGGCGAAACGGGCGGTCCAATTCGCGAAATTCGGATGGAGTCAGGTGAGCGCTGGAATGCGGCCAAATACGATGAGATGAACCAGGCCTTTCAGGACAAAACCTTGTCAGAGCTTGAACGTCTTGCCAGCGACGATACCCCCTTTTTCCTGCAGTATTGGCCGATGATCCCTCTGGATAATACCCGCGCCGGACGTTCTGGTCCCGAAAGCGCGAATGGCGGTCTCTATGTCGACAAGATGCAACTTTTGGATCAATGGCTGGGTGATTTGTTCGCCAGCATGGCAGAGTTGGGGGTCAGCGAGAATACCATCGTCATCGTTATGGGGGACAACGGCCACTTTACCAAATACGCCCCGCAATCGGGCTATACTCCGATGATATATGCTGGTGGCAAAGGGGATACGACCGAGGGCGGTGTTCGGGTCGATGCCTTTATTCGCTGGCCGGGGATGATTCAGGCAGATGGTTTGCTGAACAGCATCATTCACGTGTCGGACCTTTATACAACGCTTTCACGTTTTGCGGGGGCCGAGCAATACATCCCGCGAGATCGTCTGGTGGATGGCGTCGATCAATCCGCAGCGCTATTGTTTGCGGACGAAGCCAAAGCGCGCAGAGATCACGTGATCATCTATTCGGTGAACAAACCCGAGGCGATCGTGAAGGACCAGCTTAAGCTCAAACTGCCGGGAGCCGGGGAAAGCGCCATTCTGGCAAAGTTCTTTGATCTCTACCGGGACACGCGCGAGGAATATTCAGTCTCGACCGAGGTTGGCGCCTGGGGCGGGCAGGAATTCGCACGCATCCTTGGCCGACACATGGCCCGCAAAGAGAAATTCCCCGACACACCACCCGCGTATGGCGTGCCCTATGAAGGGATCGAGAACCTGCGCCCCGAAACCCAACAAGCGGTCGAGGCTTTCCTGATCAAAAGCCAATCCCCGCAGCAATAGCACGGTGTCGCCGTCGTCATTCACTCAAGTTTCTAGGATCATCACATGCTTGGATTACTCCTATTCGCACTGGGTTTAATCGGATCACTTGGGATCGGGTTCGTCTACTTCCGTGATTTGGGCGACGTGTCCCAGATGCTGTTGAAGGTAAAGCGCGAGAATATGGTGCGTTTCATCCGCAATGAATACCGCTTGATTGCCATCGGGTTGGGCGCATTTGCTCTCGCAACGCTCGCGCATTTCGCCCTGGGAGCCGGGCCGTTCTGGCTTTGGCTCATTGCCGCTTTACTTGTTCTACTTCTCTATGGCTTTCCCTATGTCTGGGTTCATCTAGGTCTGAGAAATCAGCTAAATGACGCGCAGTATTTTCCCATCGACGAGGCCCGCAAATATGTCGGGCCGACTGCCCCCGTGATGGTGATTGAAAATGAAGGCCATGCCCGCGCCCATCCTGATGCACAAATCATGCGCCCACATTTGGCGGGCGATGAAAAGGGGCTGGGCGGAGAAGACGTCGTGATGACCTATTGCGCCATGGCCAATCTCGGTCAGGGCTATGCGCCAAGCATCGAAGGCAAACGGCTAAACCTTGAGGTTCTCGCCCAGCACGGCAACAACCTGATCTTGCGTGATAATGACACCGGTGAGCCCATCCAGCACATATACGGCTTTCGCGAAGCGGATCGTGACACAAATGCAAACGGCCTCGCGTGCCCTTTGCGGCCCGAAGCGCAGATGACACCCTGGCCAACCTATCGGATGACTTTCCGTGGATTTCAAAAGGCTTTCCCGGAAGGCGAGGTGTTTTTGAACAAACCCTCCCCAAACCCCTTGCTGCGGCTGCTGGACATGATGACCGAGATCACGTTCGGCTGGGGCATTGGCCGCCAGCATCAGGAAGAGGCTCCGGTGATGGACAACATGGACCGTTCGGACAATCGGCTGCCGAATAAAACCTATGTCTGGGGGATCACAATCGGACAGGATGCCACCTGCTGGACCGACGATTTCGTTGTCGACAACGATTGGATCGTCAACGCGCGTGTCGGCGGGCGGGATATCGTCGTCAGCCTCGATCCAAAATTTGAAAGCTTGGGCGTTTGGTACAATGACAGCGGTCAACCCGTGACCCAATGTGACTTTTGGGGAATGTCTGATCAGGGCCAACTGCAACGGGTCGAAACCCTGCGCGCAGGCGTGTTCTGGCATGTCTGGTCCGAGTTTTTTCCCAGCACCGATATCAATCGTGTCGGTGACGGCGCAGGCAAATCCGAAGACGTGGCAGCATGAAAGAATGAACATTGCGCTTGGCTAGATTGGCATGAGGCGACAACGGAATTTCAATTCAAGGTTCTTGGCGGGAGACGGAAAATGGATGTGACAGTAAAGTGGACAGGATTGGCGCTTGGCCTCGCAATGGCAGGTTCGATGGCACCAATGGCCTTGGCCCAACAGTCGGACTGGTCATATGAGGCCTCAATCTATCTTTTCATGCCGGAAACTGAGACCTCACTCAGCACACCGATGGGTACACTGGATGGCACCCTGAGTTTTTCCGATGCGTTGGACAATCTCGATTTTGCCTTCATGGCCGCGTTTGCCGCCACAAATGGCCGGTGGTCTCTGTTGGCCGACTATAACTATACCAATCTCTCTTTCAGCAGCGACACTCCCGGCCCTGCCAGCTCAGGCTTGGACACATCCTTTACCACTCAATTTCTCAGCGGCTATGTCGGCTATAGGGTCTACGAGGATCAAACCGCGAATGTGGATATTGTCGGTGGATTCAGGTGGTTCAGCACGGAAACCGACTTTGAATTGCAACCAGGCGCGGCCCCCGGCCGTCGAACAACGGTTGATTCAAGCTGGACCGATCCCGTGATCGGGGCCCGCGCACGCGTCAAGTTCTCGGACAAATGGTCAGGAACTGGGTTTGTAGACTATGGCGGCTTCCGCAGTGGCAGCGAGACATGGCAGGTTCTGCTGACAGCTGACTATGCGGTTAATGATCGTTGGCTGATCCGCGGTGGATACCGCTATATCTCATTCGACCACGACATCGACGGAAACGATTTCAAGTTCGACCAATCCGGTCCACTGATTGGCGCGACTTACCGCTTCTAAGCGGCTTCTAGTGACCGCCAAAGTAAGCCTCGAGCAATCGCTTGTCATTCCGCAACTCGTCTGCGGTGCCTGATGTCTGCATGCGTCCTGACTCGAGCACGTAAATCCGGCTCGCCAGCGAAAGCGCGAAGTTGGCGTTTTGCTCGGTGATCACAACCGTCAGCCCGTATTCCTTGTTGAGCTTGCGCACCACCTCGGCGATTTCGTGACAGATTTTCGGGGCCAGACCAATCGTCGGTTCGTCGACGAGCAACAGCTCGGGGCTGGTCATCAGCGCGCGTCCGAACGAGACCATCTGACGTTCCCCGCCCGACTGGGTCGAGGTCTCCTGCCCTTCCCTCTCTTCGAGACGCGGGAACAGGCTGTGTACCATTGCCAGATTGCTTTGGATGTCTTCGCGGGCCGTGAAGGCACCGACCATTAGGTTGTCACGCACCGACATATAGGGAAACAGGTTGAAGCGTTCGGGCGCATAACCCACGCCATGTCGTACAATTTCGGAAGGCGTCCGACCGGCAAGGCTGTGCCCCCTGAGCCGGATATCGCCCTCGATTTTGACTAGCCCCATGATGCTGTCCAGCAAGGTCGATTTTCCAGCCCCATTTGGACCCACCACAGCGACAATCTCACCGGGTTGGACGGTGAGCGAGATGTCGGTTAGCGCTTGCGCCTTGCCATAGAATGCCGACAGGTTTTCGATTTCCAGATACGACATTACGCGCGCCCCAGATACGAGGCCTGAACAGCCTTGTCGTTCATGACTTCGCTGAACGAGCCCTCGGCAATCATGGTGCCCCGTTCAATGGCGATCGCACGGTCGACCAATGGCTCAAGCGCAGGCAAATCATGGCTGACGATCAGAAAAGTCATCCCATCTTTGCGCATCGACTGAATGAGATCAGAGATTTGGGCGATCTCTCCTGTGGTGAGACCCGCAAACACTTCATCCAGCAGCATCACCTTGGGCGCGGTTGCCATTGTGCGCGCCATCTCAAGTTTACGCAGATCACCCATGGCCAGTTCTGTCGGCGCGCGATTCAAGTCCGCTTCTGTAAACCCGACGCTGAGCGCAAGCTCTCGCTCACGTTCTTTATCTGGGGGTGAGACGATCATCTGCCAGATATTGTCGGGCATTAGGCCAACCCGGATATTTTCGGCAACGCTCATATCACCAAACGGGCGTGGGATCTGATAGGTTCGGCTGACCCCGGCCCGAATGCGTTGCGGGGTCGACAGCGTCGAGATTTCCTGCCCGAACAGTTCGATCGTTCCGCCGTTTTGCCGCAACTCACCCATGATCTGGCTGAACACGGTCGTCTTGCCTGCCCCGTTGGGACCGATCAATCCAAGCGACTCGCCCTCTTTGAGAGAAAACGACAGATCATTCGTCGCGACTAATCCGCCGAAACGTTTTACCAGACCTGAAACCTGTAACGCCACGCTCATGTCGTCCGCCCCTTGCCCAGGCCTTTGAAACCACGCCGAACCAGCTCAACAATGCCTTTCGGCTGATACATGTAGAGGAGCAGCGCTATGGCTCCGTAGACGAAATACCGTTCGGCGCCAGGTAGGACCGGTCGCAGATACTCTAAAAGGAATGTCATGAAGAACGCGCCGATCATGGGGCCAATGATGGTCGATGTTCCCCCCAGAAGTGCCGCAACGATGATTGTGAACAGGAAGTTAATATCAAACAACGCACGCGGCGCAAGCGATCCCAGATAGTGAACGTAGAAGGCACCACCCAAGCCCGCGATCATCGCACTTGTCAGAAAGGCAAAAGCTTTGAGGCGCGTGGTGCTGAGGCCCGAACCGCGCACACTTTCCTCGTTCATTCCGATGGCAGACAAGGCCGTACCTAGTCGCGTCTTCATCAAAAGCCACATGCTGACGGCGATTGCCAACATCAGCGTCGTGGACAGGTAATAGCCGTTCGCCGCGCCGCGCGTCAGAGTTTGAATACCCGACATGCCGCGTGTTCCGCCGGTCAGATCCGGGCGAATGACCTGAACCAGTTGATACAGCAACTCCATGAAGGCCAGCGTGACCAGAGCGAAATAACTGCCTCGGATACGCAATGCCGGTAGCAATACCAGCAGGCCAGCAATCATGGTGAAAAGCACGGCGATCGGGATCGAGATTTCAACCGCGACGTCGAACCGCTTTGTCAGGATTGCCGTGGTGTAGGCCCCGATACCGATCAGGAACGGATGACCGAAGCTTACATAGCCTGTTCTGCCCGAAAGAACGTCCCAACTGATGGCAAAGATCGCCAGATAGTTAGCAAAGATCATCGTCCGCATCGTCCCGTTCGAGACGAATTGCGGCAACAGGAACATTCCGGCAATCAAGCCGCCCCAGAGCGCAAAGTGAAACCAGCGTAGCCCCATCGTCACAGCTCCTCGCGGCCAAACAGGCCCTGCGGTCGCGTGACCAGCACGCCGATGATCAACAGCATCGTGAAGACACCTCGCAACTCTGGTGCAAGCGTCGCCACAACGATGACTTCGAGGAAGCCCACAATATGCGCCACCACCAAAGTGCCCAGGATCGAGCCTATCCCGCCAACGATAACCACAGCCACCGAAATGATTAGCGGAGCCACCCACATGGATGGCGATAGCTGAGTGTAGCTGGCGAAGAAGACACCACCGAGTGCTCCCAGCGCACCGGAGATACCCCAAGTGATCAGATTGATGCGATCAGGGTCGATCCCGGAAATCGCAGCGCCCTTGGCATCCATTGATACCGCTTGCATTGCTCGCCCGGTATGGGTCAGCCGAACAAAGGCATAGAGCCCCAGCAGAATGGCCCAGCTAATGAGTGTCGCGATCAAGATATTATACGTGACCGAAGCGCCGGCTACGTTGATCACCCCGGGAACAATTGGCAAAAGGATTTTGCTGCTGTCGCCAAAGACCAAAACGATCCCGGCCTGAATGACGACCGCAAGGATCAACGTCGAAATCTCGACAGCCACGTGATCCCCTTTGAGCGTTTTGACGATCAGGCGGTACTTCAGAACTCCCATCAAAACACCCAGCACAGCGGCAACGGCAACGCCCATGAGTTTTGGCATACCAAGTGACTGCGATATCCAGAAGTAAATGTAGCCGCCGACCATCAGATAGGCGCCATAGGCGAGATTCAGAACGCGGCCTATGCTGAAGATCAGCGTGAACCCCATAGCGATGAGCGCGTAGAGACCGCTGAGCAAAAGCCCCTGAATCAGTATCTGCAACATGTGTGGATCCTTGGCTGCGAGTGCGCGTCGCCGCGCACCCGTTTCATGCTATGGTTGGGGCAGGTTTATGGCTTTACCCAGCTGGGCAGCGTGAACTCGCCCGTCGCGTATTTCTCGGGGTACACAACTGCGGCAGTGCCGTCTTCGTACCACTGGACCACGACCATTGACGGGGCCGCATCATCAAACGGCTCGGAAAGATCAAAGCGAATGTTGTGGGGATAGGTGCGGCCTGTCACAGGCTCGACCTCATCATCGCCCCAGAAGGCATAGCGCAGCCAAAGCTGACCATCCATCTCAAGAACCAGATCCTGCTTCTTCATGGCATCGGCCCAGCCTTCGACATTGTCGAAGCCACCCGCCTCTTCCGCGGCAGCCATGGCCTGCTTCAGCCCGTGATAGGCGTTGAACCCATTGAAATGCGGCAGCAGTGGGCGGCTGTCATACTTGGCCTGATAGGTGTCGACAAAGGTCTGGCTTGCCGGGTCAAGTTTGAACCCTACAGACGGGATCGGTGACAGGGTCGAGATGCCGCCCCCGGCTCCGCCAGTGTCTTCCCAATATTCCATACCCAATGCAGCTACGTTCACGCCTGTCATCGCCATGGGCACCTGCAGTTTCACATATTGCGACGAGACCACCTGAGAATTTACGGATGAGACCTGGTAGATGAAATCCGCCCCTGTATCCTGCGCGCGGCTGAAGATCGGCGCGAAATCAACGGTGGCAACATCATAGGTGATGATGTCCTTGACCTCGATCCCCGCAACCGGCGCAAGCGCCTCGGTCACCAATCCGGTGATCGCTTCGCCAAATGCCGTATCCTCAGCCAGAATGACAACGGAATCCCAACCCATCTTTTCCTTCAGAACATCCGCACCGAAATTGATATAAAGCGTGGCAAGAGCCTCGTCTGAGGCGATGTTCATGAAATATGGCGCCATGCTTTCGGGATCTTCGACCACCATGTCGATGATGCCGATATATGACGTCCACGTGTCCAGCGTCGGAATCCGGTATTCCTGCATTCGCGGCAGCCAGCCCAACGAAACATCATCGATTGAGCCTGAGATGATGAAATCCACTTCTTCGGTTTCCGCCAAGTATTCATAGGCCCGCACCCCTTCGGTCGGGTCCTGCCCAGTGTCGGCGGACACCAGCGTGATCTGTTCCCCCATAACGCCGCCATTCGCATTAAGCTCTTCAATCGCGATCTCTGCACCACGCAGCGTCGACAGACCGGTGTCTGAGGAAAGAGATCCAATAAAGCCCACCTTGATTTCAGCTGCGGCCGCCGAGGCCACAAGCGCGATACATGTTCCGCTGAGTAGCGCTGTCTTGATCATCACATTAGCTCCCTGTGTCTTATTGTGTCCTTCTTGTATTCTGTATACAGTACACAAGACGATAGTTCGATCAAATCCTTTCTTGGTGACTCATGTTCAGATTCCGCTGATTTCGCCGTTTTCGTCGTGAATTACCGCATCCACATCGATTTCCACCGTCAAACCGGGTTGCGTCAGCCCGGCTTGAACGGCTGTCAGAACCGGATCAATATCCTTGAATACCTCTCCGTGAACGCTCGCGAATTCACCCGCGCACGACAGATCGGTCAGATATGCGCGGACCCGGCCAACATGGCGCATCTCGGCACCGACGGCCTTAAGCGCCTCTTCTATACGGGACAGAATGTATTTTGTCTGGGCTCCCACATCTCCTGGCGCATGAATACGCCCGCTGGGTTCGATCGCTGTGGTCCCTGCGACCCAAACGAAGGGACCGATGCGCTTTGCGCGGGAATAAGACGCAACTTCTTCGAACCGCCCGCCTGACTTCCAGATGCGGAGGGTCACAGGCCTAACCTCGATCGGATGGCATCCGCCGCTTTCTGCAAGGCTGCTTGTTCTTGATCGGTCAGCCGCAACTCCTCGACTTCGACCAACCCGGAAGACCCCAGATGGGCAGGAACACCAAGCACAACCCCATCGATGCCATATTCCCCCTGCAACATGACCGAGACCGGAACCGGGCCGGTGCGTGCGCCCCGGATATGGTCGATCAACTCGATCGACGCGTGCGCCGGTGCTATGGTTGCGGAACCGGATTTCTTCAGGGCAACTACCTGCCCACCGCCGGTCACGGCGTCCTGAACGCAAGCCTCAATCTGATCAGGCGATAAAAACACATCCAATGCCCTGCCCTTAATTTTTGCCCGGCTTGGGATTGGCGCCATCTCGTCCCCGTGGCTTCCGAGCGTGAAGGCCTCGACATCAGCGGGCGCTACTCCCGCAGCCATAGCAAGGGCGTTGCGAAACCGGCTGCTGTCCAGAGTACCGGCCATGCCCAGCACTCTTTCACGAGGGAACCCGGTTGCACGCAGCATTTCTACGGTCATTTCGTCAAGCGGATTGGTCACCACGATGACGATGGCATCAGGCGCAGCGGAGCGTATGGCCTCAGCGGCCTGGCGGATCACGCGCGCATTCACATCGATCAGATCCGCGCGGCTCATACCCGGTCGCCGGGCACGGCCTGCTGTCACCACAATCACTTCGGCCCCGGCTACAAGATCTAACGACTCGCCGCCGACGCACCGGGCGCGCGCTCCGGTGATGCCTGACGTGTGATTCAAATCCAACGCGGTTGCAGCCGCCATCCCCGGAGCAATGTCGATCAGAGCAATCTCATCCGCGATATCCTGCATCGCCGCCAGATGCGCCACATTGCCCCCGACGCCCCCTGCCCCGATCATGGCAAGTTTGCCAAGCCTTCGGGCGTTGTGTTTCGCACGCACCGGAGCAACCCATTTTGGCGAGCGGCGATACAACACCCGCTGCATTGAAATAGCAGCGTCTGTACGCGTTGGTTGTGGCTTTTCCAGCGGTCCGTCGACAAGCTTTATGCCAACACGCTCGGCAGTTTCGCGCGCCAAGGCCGTCACGATATCGTCGGGCAGGACTTCGAACACGATCCGACCGCGACGACGGGCATCCTCGACCGCTTCGGAACCTATGACGCGCGGCGCTGCCATCAGTTGGCTTGCCCGTCCACCGCCTCGATGGCGCGGGTCGCAGCCTCGACGGCGGTTTTGACCGAATTTTCCGACCCGGAAATGAACAACCGCCCAAAACGCCCCACGGCGCGCACTTCGACAATATCGATCTCTGCCGCCTTCTCCGCTTCATTCGCGGCAATCGAGATATAGGCTGCCGGGGCACATTCGACGATGCCCAGCGTCTGCCCTGGAACGATCAGAGCCCCTTTGCGCCATTTGTTCAGCAGTTGCGCCTGATAGGGTTCGACGCTGGTGATAATCTGCGTGGAACTGATCGCCGGTTTCAACCGGTCAGACATTGTTGCGCCGAGCTCTGCCAGCATCGCATCGCGCGCGGCGGACACCTCCGCATTCGACGGAGACCGCAGGATAAAGAACCCGAACTCGCGCTCGACCATCTGTGTTGTCGCCTCAACCGAAGATGCCTTGAGCGCCCGGTCGATCAGCGAGAATACTCCGTTACCCGGCGCAAACTCTCCGATCAAAACCGTATCCCCGGACAAGGGCACCGACCCTTGCACCGTCGCACCGTTATAGGCGGCGAATTTTGGTTGCAGGTTGTCGATCTGCATCAGCGCCCGGATGGTAATCTCGCTCATGCGCCATACTCCTCGTAAATGTCGCGCCAGGGCCTGCTTTCGTAGGCAACCCGTTTGATGTTGATGAGATGCAGGGCTGTCACATTGTCCGAAGTGATCGAACCTGACCACGTGCCGGTGCCCAACATGAAGGATGGTTCCAGATCAGTCGAATATCCCATACCGCCCATGATGCCCGGTGTATTCACCAGTACCCGACCCGTCGGCACGGTGGCAAAACGGGCCACGATCTCAGGGTCGTCCGAATGGATGACCGAGGAATGACCCCACCCTTCGAACTTGGCGATGGATTGCGCCAGCTCGATCCCATGGTCTGTGGATTTCGCCGCGTAGTACGCCAAAACGGGGTTCAGTTTTTCTGCAGACAGCGGGCGCTGCCAACCTACTTCAGTTTCTTCCGAAACGAGGCACCGGGTGCGTGGTGGGATGGAAAAACCGGCAGCATCCGCCAGCGCCTGCGGGCTTTGCCCCACCTTCTCAGGGTCCATGGCCTGCACGCCTTTGAAGATCACCCCGGCAAGACGATCCGCTTCGGCCGGTGTGCAGAAATAGGCACCTTTCAATTTAAGCTCGTGGCGCAAATCACGTGCGATCTCGGGATCAGCGACGACGGCCTGCTCACTGACGCAGGCGGTCCCGTAGTCAAAGCACTTCGACGTCACGATCATCTCGGCGACTTCCGCCAGATCGCGTGCTTTCGACTTGTGTACGTAACACGGCACGTTGCCCGCACCGACCGCGAGCGTGGGTTTGCCGCTGGAATACGCCGCTTTGACCATGGCAGGACCACCGGTTGCCATCACAACCGAGGTACGGCGGTGTTTCATCAACTCGGCTGTGCCCTGAATTGTCACGGAATCCAGACATTGGATTAGACCCGTGGGCGCACCCATTTGCTCAGCCACGCGCGCCATAATTCGCACCGTTTCGATGCCACAACTCACGCCACGCGGATGCGGCGCGCACACGATCGCATTGCCTGCCTTCACCGCAGAAAGCACTTTGTAGATGATCGTTGAAGTGGGGTTCGTCACCGGGATCAGAGCTGCCACAACGCCCATCGGTTCACCGAAGGCTGCGATCTTTGTCGCATCATCGCGCCAGAGCAACCCCAGCGTTGTCACATCTCTTAGATAATCCGCGACTGAAAGCGCGTTGAACAGGTTCTTGACGCGCTTATCCGGCACATTCCCATATCCGGTTTCCTCGACGGCCATTTGCCCCAGCCGTTCGGCCTCGGGCTCGATGGCGCGCGCCATGGCGTCGACTATTGCGTCTACCTGCGCCGGGTCAGTGCCCAAAAAGGCGCGATAAGCCTCGAAAGCGCTATCTGCGGCACGCCGTGCGGCGGCGATTGATTTCAGATCTGCATCCATCAAGAAGCTCCGGTGACGATGGTGTCAAAGATACGGCGCGCTTGATCAACGTCGCCCGCTGAAATCCCTATGGCTTCGAGGCGCCGTCCGGCGGCAGCCACATCCGCCCCCAAAATTCGGTCGGACATCGCGATCAGGCTGTTCGTCAACGGGCTCGGGATACCCGCAAGCTCACCCGCTGAGACCAAAGGTACAAGCGAGCCCAACACGCCATCCCGCATCATACCGCGCGACGTTTGCTGATCCGGGATCGGACGCGCGCCCGAGCCACGTTCGGCGCCGGCAAAGGTGGCTATCCACTGCCCTGTCTCCGGCAGGTTGCGAACTCCAAACGCAGCAGCAATGCGTCGCCGTTCGTCTGCAAGCCCCTGAATGACCTCTGTCTGGTCCGGACCAATCAGAGACGCAAAGGTCTGGTTATCCTCAAGCGGAACACCACCCATTGGAATGTCAGGACCACCTGTCCCCATTGCGGCACCGCCGAGGATCAGCGCAGGTATCTCGACTGCGGCCGACAGATCGTTGAAGCCGCACGACAAAACCGAGTCGACCGCCTGAACGTTGGACAAATAGGCGGACACGGCGTCCAGAACTTCTTCCCGACCGCGCGGCAAGGTTGCCGCAGCCATCGGTGCTGCCTGCGAAAGCGTCAAAGCTGCGCCCTCTGAACGGAACCAGTATGGCAGACCCTGAACCTCGACCAGCGTGACGTCCGCCGCGCAGCCTCCGATCCGCAATAGCCACGCTGTTTCCACAGCCCCCAGGGATCGTCCTGGCGCAAGGACCAAGATTTGCCCGTCGCTGAGGTGATCGGCCAGCACCATCGCATACGTGCGCTGTTTGTGAAGCGGTCCGGTCAGGAATATCACCTGTGCATCGCGCACCGCTGCATCCAGCTCAGCGGTTGTGCGCACCGACGGCCCATCCCGATCGACTTGATAGGTCCCGACCGGACCTTCACCGCGAAGCGAGATGCCCGAGGACTGGGCCAACAGCGACAGTTCGGCCCCATAGGCCGAAAACAAGGTGACTTCAGCCCCTTCGGCAAGACAAAGAGCGGCCAACAGGCGTGCATCAGCCCCGCCGCCCAACACCGATATCCGGTCGAGCTTGGGATGTTCAGGTGCACCCCGGGTTGAGCCACGTGTCGCTGCACGTGTGAATTCCTCGAAACCGGCTGACATAGCGTCTCCTCAAGACAGACGGATTAAGCCGCAGAGCCAGCACCAAGGCTGTCGATTATGGCCTCAAGTTCATCATGTGGGCGCGCGATCACGTGGACGGATACGACTTCACCCACTTTGTTTGCCGCTGTCGCACCGGCATCCGCGGCGGCTTTGACTGCGCCGACTTCACCACGCACAAGGGTGGTGACTAGGCCTCCGCCAGCCTTGGTTTGGCCGACAATCGAAACGCTGGCCGCCTTGACCATCGCATCTGCCGCTTCGATCGCGCCGACCAGTCCGCGCGTTTCGATCATGCCCAGGGCCATTTGCCCCGCCACTGGTTTCGCCATTTTTTGTTCCTCCAAAGAAATTTAGATTTTTGGTGTTCTTGGTTCAGGTCGTGGACACGCGATCCACAATCGCGATGATCGCCAGATCGACGGGCGCGGTGGACAGACCGGCGGCCATACGCGCCGCCGAGCCATTGACCAGCAGAACCGTATCCCCCACCCCGGCGCCGCAGGTGTCGACAGCGACCCGCGCCGGTTCGATCACCTTGCCTTTGCTATCGACCAAATCCGTCACCAGCAGTTTCGTACCGACCAGTTTTGCGTCTTTGGCCGTGGCTGTGACGGTCCCGGCGACCTTGCCCAAATGCATCAGAAGGTCCTCAGGTAACGGTCCAACTCAACCGGAGTGACCTGTTGATTGAAGAAATCAAGCTCGCGCTCGGCCTGTTGCAGAACCAGCTCCCACAGCATTTCGCCCATGAGATCGCGAAGCCATTCGGATCCTCGCGCCAGTTCGATCGCCGTTGGCAAGTCGGTCGGGATCGGATCGCCGATCCCTTCTTCGTAACCGTTGCCAGTTGTCGGCTCTGAGGGAGCCAGGCCCTGCTCGATCCCGTCCAGCCCCGCTGCAATCTCGGCTGCCAGCAGAAGGTAGGGATTGGCATCTGCACCAGCGTCACGTTTTTCTACGCGCACCGCGCTGTCGGATCCTTCAATGACCCGAATACCAACGGTCCGGTTGTCATAACCCCAGCTCGTGTTGATCGGGCAGAAAGTATAAGGCTGACGGCGTCGATAACCATTGACGGTGCCACTGCCACAGATTGCCGTTTCGCACATGCGTTGTTGCAGCCCGGCGATGAAGGATTTGCCGGTATCGTTTATCTTGCCGTTATCGGCAAAGACATTCTTGCCGTCTTTCCAAAGCGAGTAGTGTGTGTGGAAGCCGTTGCCGGACTGATCGTAGAACGGTTTTGGCATGAAGGTTGCCAGATAGCCGTGGGCGATGCCCAGCTGGCGGATCAGCGACTTGAACAAGACGACACGATCTGCCGCTGCGAGCGCTTCGCCGTAACGGATATTCACCTCAATCTGACCCGCAGCATATTCCGGGTTCGATTGCTCGATGGGGATACCGCACTCGTTGATCTGCTGGCGGATCGGTCCAACGATGTGCTCCATCCGCGCAGCACGGCCCAGACCGTAGACCTGAATCCCGCTATCGCGCGGCTGTCCGGTCTCCGGATCTAGTAGATAGAATTCAAGTTCAGTACCGACATTGACCTCGAACCCCATTTCGCGGGCCCGTTCAACCTGACGCACCAGCGCCTGTCGAGGGTCGATCGGAACCGGCTTGTGATCCATACCTTCCGCCCGACCAAAGCAAACAGCGACGCCTGGCTCCCACGGCACAGCGACGGGCTGGGTCATTGGGAAGACGTGCATATCGGGGTAGCCGTTGTCGAAATTGACATAAGGCGTATCCCAGACGTCGCACGTCATATCGATCGCCATCAATGCAATCGACAGCGCATTGCCGCTTTTGCAGACGTGGTCCCAGTGGCTGGCCGGAATGCGCTTGCCGCGCATGATGCCGTTGAGGTCACCCACACCGAGTATGACGGTGTGCGTGCCTTCGGGCAGATCAAATCCCGAACTCATTGATGCGCTCTCCCTGTTTTTTGGCTTTATAATTGTTGTATTCTGTATACAGTATTCACAAAGACAATCGATAAACAAGGAAAATCTGCATCATGTCCAAGAACTCGGTCATCGTTGTCGGAGGCGGCATCGTCGGCGTCATGACGGCGCTTACACTGCAACGACGTGGTGAGGCAGTGACTTTGATAGATCGCTGGGAACCGGGACATTCCCGTGCATCTTCAACGGATTACAACCGTGTCATCCGTGCGATTTCCGGGCGGGATGAGTTCTATACACGTTGGGCCCGCGAAAGCCGCCTGCGCTGGCTGGAACTGCAAGCCGAGAGCGGCCAGAACCTGATGTATGAATGCGGTGCGCTGATTCTTGCAACAGGCGGTCATTGCGACTGGGAGAACGCCACAGCCGAAACCTTCGACCGCGTTGGTGTGCCCTACTACAAGTTCGGGCGGCAGGACATCGAATCGCGATTTCCGCAGTTTCGCGTTCCTGACATCGAATACGCCCTGTTCGAACCCGAAGCCGGAATGTTAATGGCGCATCGCTGCGTCCTGACCGGGCTTGAGCTGTTTCGTCGAGCGGGCGGGATCGTACAGCGCGGTCGCGTGACCACCGATGGATCAGAGCGCCCAATGCTGGATGGAAAGCCGCTTGAGGCTGATCTTATCATTGTCTCAACCGGCCCCTGGATGGCGGACATGTTCCCCAGGACGATCAAGCCGATATCGACGGTGGTTGGTGTGAATGTCCTCTATACCTCAACGCCAGATGGGTCCGAGGAGTTCGATATGAGCCGAATGCCCTGCTGGATCGATCATGGTCAGGGCTCATTCGGGCTGCCCTCCTCCGAGGGTTCAGGGGTAAAAGCGGCAGTCGTCATCCCGGACAAGATCGATCTGGACAATGACGAAAGGCTAATCCGACAGGAAACGCTGGGACGCACTCGCAGCTACATCCGTCATCGTCTTCCGGGCCTTGAGGGTGAGCGGGTCGTGGATTCCAAATTCAACCAGATCATCCTGACGCCAGACACGCACTTTATTGTCGACTGGCACCCCGAGCATGAAAACGTTCTGTTCGCGGGCGGCTGCTCGGGACATCTGTTCAAACACGCGCCGGTATTTGCCGAGTTTGCCACAGGTGTTGGAATGAAGGACTTCGGAACGGCTGATCGTTTCAAGATCACTGGTCGAAGAAAACTGAGCCCGAAGGAAAGTCCAAGCGGGCGTTAAAGGTCCGACAGAGTACGATAAAATCCTGAGTTCGGACACTTCTCCTGCGGCAGGCGACTACCTGATCGAATTGCATCGCGGCAGGTTTTCGCCTGACGGCAATGCCCACATTTTTCTGCAAGCTCAAGGCTAAGCTCAGGATGTGCATTGAGATCATCTTCGCTAAGACCAAACTGACTTGCCATAGAAAGGATACGCTCTCTCGCGTTGGGCGCGCCAGAGCGCAACATGGCCAGATCAGCACGGGAAAGACCGAGATCCGATAGCTCCAGATCGCTGATACTTCCCTCGCGTGGAGCATTCACAATGCGCGCAATCCTCTCAAAGAAATCCTTGTATCCCGTCATTGCCAAATCTCCCAATCGATTGCGTATACAGTATACATAGTGCGGCTTGGCTGGACTTGATTAGGATCAAGAGCCGTTCGCTCAAAGGCTTATTGCTCAGGGACGTATGTACCGCGAAAAAGCTCTACTGCTTGAAGCGCTGCAATATCGTCGGGCACATTTGCCGCGTTGACCGAGGACATCCCATCATCCGCTTCCGTAGCTGACAAAAGCACCTCTCGACCTCTGGTGAACAGATCGCGCAAGTGATGCGCCTTGTATTCGGGATGAAACTGAACAGAGCGGGCAGGAAAATCATAATCCAGTGCACCAACTGGACAGTGGCCCGCTGATCCGGTCACCCGAGCCGAGTCCGGAATGCTTGTTACCTGATCCTGATGCCAGACATATGCATCCACGCTATCTCCGCCATAGTTGAAGGGCCGTGCACCAACGACATTGCCTACCTCGACTTTCTCGGCCCGACCACCATAGACGTCAGCCATGATCTGATGTCCGAAACAGATACCAAAGACTGGAATTCGGATTTCTCGACAACGGTCCAGGAAGGCACGTAGCGGCTGAATCCAATCCGTGTCATCATAAACGCCAAATTCAGATCCGCCGACTATAGCACCGTCGAAATCGCTCTCGTCCGGGAGCGGTTCTCCATCAACAACCCCTACTACTACGAACTCGGCTTCCGGTAGGTGTGGGGCGATCCACTCCTGAATCTGCTGTGAAGTCCGCGGCATTCCCTCCAACAATGGCAGCGGGTGGCTAGTCAACTCAAGAACTGCGATTTTCACCAGTCAAAAGCCCTGTCAATTCCAGCCATTTTCACCCCAGTGAAAGCTGACGCTTGAAAACTAAGCGCACGCAAGTCTTCGGTTTCCAGATTGTGTACCGAGGACTTTCCGCAGGCTTTCGCAAGCGCTGTAATCTCCATGGTCATGGCCGTCAAATAGCGCGCAATGCGCTCTGCCCCTGCATTCGGGTTCATACGAGCTTCGAGACTTTCATCCTGCGTCGCAATCCCGACCGGGCAGCGACCTGTGTGACAATGGTGGCAGGCACCTGGGGATGTTCCCAAGGCCGCGTAATCTTCGAGATAGCGCGGACTGTTGCACCCTAGCGCAACCATGGCCGCGTTGCCGATCATCACAGCGTCAGCACCGAGGGCCAGACACTTCGCCGCGTCCACACCGGACCGAATGCCACCGGCAGCGACCAGAGAGACTTTGCCGGTCATGCCGCATTCGTCTAATGCTTCACGCGCAGCGCGAATGGCGCTCATCGTCGGGATACCGGTATGGTTTAACAACAACTCCGGAGACGCGCCGGTACCACCTTCGGCACCATCAACTACTACAACATCAGCACCCGCTTTGGCGGCAACTGCCACGTCAAACCGGGGACGTGTCGCACCCATCTTGATGAAGATCGGCACCTGATAGTTGGTGGCGATGCGCAATTCTTCAATCTTCACTGCCAAATCATCAGCGCCGAGAAAATCTGGATGGCGGATCGTAGATCGCTGATCCACGCCTTCGGGCAAAGTTCGCATCTGGCTGACGCGCGGGCTGACCTTCATACCCAGCAACAGACCCCCGGTTCCGGGTTTCGCACCCTGCCCCACGACAAGTTCCAAGGCATCCGCGCGGCGCAGATGATCCAGATCCACACCATACCGCGCGGGTGACATCTGATAGAGCAGGCGTTGGGAGGCTTCGCGCTCCTCTTCCAGCATGCCACCCTCACCCGTGCAAGTCATGGTTCCTACTTTCGAGGCCCCATAACCCAGCGATGCCTTGGCCGATGCCGACAAAGCACCAAAAGACATTGAAGCGATGTAGATCGGGATCTTCAATTCAAGTGGGCGCTCCACAAGGCCGCGCCCTCCACCCAGAACGGTCGTCGTATCGCAATTCTCGCGATAACCTTCCAGCGGCAGGCGGGTCATCGTTGCTGGAACGAATGTCAGATCATCGAAGGTCGGCAATTGCTTGTTGAACGTATTGTATCCACGTACCTGATAGCGCCCAAGCTGCGCCAGCGCGTGAACTTCCGAGATAGCCTCGGGTGTCCAGCGGGTCGAACCTCCTTCATCATACGACGAAGGAACGCCAGCCGGGCGGTCGTCGATCGCTCCCGCATCGCGGAACCTGATTTCCTCTTCCGAGGCAACATCGAACGGATATTCGTAAGGTTTACTCAGATCATGAGCCATGCGCTTGCGTCCCTGCTTTCAAAATACCAAAGACGCTGGCCCGAAACCATTTTGCGCCAATTTCGCGAACTGTCGACAAGCCCGAGCGGGTCGAGGATCGCATCAACCTCGGCCACTTCTTCAGCAGTCGGTTCGATCACGTCGACATCCACACCCAGGCTGTCGACCTCGCCAGCTACCCAGACCTCACCTTCCCAAAGCGCATCAGCACAGGATTCACCCGCACCGCCAAGCGCTATGATCCGACCGGAATGCGCCATGAAGCCGGACTGATAGCCAATCTTTCCTTCGACGACGATGTTTCCACCTTTCATCGCAACGCCCACCCTTGGCCCCGCATCGCCTTTGACATGGATCGTGCCGCCGATCATCGCAGCACCACAGGACATACCGGCATAGCCACCGACAGTGATGTGCCCTTTGGCCATACCTTCGCCAACGGCCCAGCCGCAGTTGCGTTCGATAGTGATTTTCGCCCCGGTGTTGAGACCGCCGCAGTAATAACCAACCGACCCCTCGAAAGTGATATCCACATTGTCTGGCAGACCCACGCCCAAATTATGACGAGACAGCGTATCTACCACGCGGATCGGCCGACCCATTGTGCAGGCTTCCATTATCTCACGATTGACCTCGCGGATATGTCGCTTGCCGACTTCGATGACGATCTCATCCATCTTTGCAGCCACCTCATTCATGCCGCCAAACTCCGGTTTCCGACGCCCCAGATACCGGTCAGCGACGGGCCGTCGTAGTTGATCACATCGCATTCCTCGGTCATCACCCGGCGGACCGCTTGTTCTTCGGTCGCAGCCGCCAGATCGCCATTGCGGTTGACGACGACCAGAGGCTTCATTGCAAATCGGTCTTTGGCAAACCCAATCCCGTTTGGCGTTGCGATCATGTAGGTAAACACACCATCGATAGAGGTAATGGACTTCTTTAGCGCCTGCTCCATGGTCAGGCCCGCCTTCATTTGGTCGCTGACCCACACGGCAATCAACTCGCTGTCATTCTCAGTCAAGAACCGATAACCCATTCGGGTCAGCTTATCGCGCCAGGTGAAGTAATCGGTGATCTGCCCGTTATGTACGATCGCGACATCCGAAAATGGGCGCGCCCAGAACGGATGCGATGCGTTAGGCAATACCGAACTTTCTGTAGCAAGCCGCGCATGCCCCAGCCCATGTGTTCCTATCATATCGCGAACGCCGTGCTTTTCTGCCACGGCTTCGGCACCACCAATATCCTTGATGATCTCAAGACTGCGGCCGCAGGATTGAACTTCAATGCGGTCTGTCAGCTCATCCGCGTCCGCGACCCAGGCTTGAAGATTCCTTGGGTCTGAAATTTCCATCCGAAAGCAATAGTGACGACTTTGGTCCGTTACGATTTGGGGGTCAGACAGAAAGCTGCTTCCGTGTTCACGCAATATCGTTTCAAACGCGGAGAGATCCGCATCCTGTTGAGACTTGTCGAATCCCATTCCGCGTAAAACGTACCCCGTTTCCCGAGGCAAACCATAAACGGCGAAGCCAGTGCTGTCGGCGCCTCGATGTTCCTGCGCATCCATCAGGTCAACAAGATCCGCCCCAACCTTCCCGGGCGCGGCCAGTATTCTACCAGCAATTCCACACATGAAGAGCTCCCTGTTCATTCTTTCTTGTATACTGTATACAGTACACGAACAATAGCAACCCCATTCGCCTTGGCAGCAGTTGTTTTATTGAATACAGAATTCATGAAGGACAGAAAGAGAGGCTCCGAGTGGCTCTGAAACAAATCAAAACACAACGCAGACGCCTGGCGGACGAGGTCTATGACCAACTGGTCGAAGCCATCATGAGTCGCGAGATCACCGGTGAAGATCGGCTGGTGCAAGAAAAGCTGGCGGCCGAGTTGAACATCAGCAGGACGCCTGTACGCGAAGCGCTCATGCGGTTGGAGACTGAAGGCGTGTTGGAAGTGGCCGCCAGCGGCGGATTTCGATTGGCGCGCATGGACCAGACCGAGGTGCGGCAACTATACCAGGCACGTGCCGCGATCGAAGGACAAGCCGCGCGCATACTTGCGGTACACGCAGAACCAGAGGTGCTGGATCGATTGCGTGAACTCATTCGTCGCGAAGAAGATCTGAGCCAGCCGACGACCCGAGACTATTTTATCGCAAACCGACGCATTCATCGTGCCTTCATGGTTGAGGCGGGCAACAAATTTCTTATCGACATGTTCGATATGATCTGGGGCAAAGCGATGGCGTTCCATCTGTTTTCAGCAATTGAGAACGTTGATATATCCAAATCGCTCGGAAACCACCTGACGCTCGTTGACGCGATTGCGACGGGTGATGTCACCGAAGCACTGGAAACTTTCACCAGCCACATTCAGGAAGGTTTCGACCTTCAGATCGAAGGTCTGAAAGAAGCGGATAACGGTTAAACCGCGTTTCTGAGCGAGCGGCCAGTCAGGGCCTTTGCCTGATTGGCCGCAGCTTGTTCAAATCACGAAATGCAGCCTGTCGAACTCAGCGCGCCATCCAGATACCTCGGATAGAACGGATTCACCGCTCAAGCTACGTCGGATCAGTTCTGCCAGACGCTCTGCATCTCCTGCTGTCATACCCCACCGGACCAGCTCGGGCGTGCCGATCCGTAGGCCATTCATGTCGCCGTCCACCGGCTCAACTGGCAATCCGATGCCGCATGCCAGAAACCCGGATTTACGAAGCAGTTTGGAGGCAGTCTGACCGCCACCATACGGCGCTGCCAGTACCGCGAATTGATGAGAATTGGTGAAACCCTCTCCACCCGCGAAGACCGGAACACCTTGCGCATCCAACGCGGCAGCAAGTGCTTTGGACATCGCAATCATCTCATCTGCATAGGCTGAGCCGAACTCTTTCCAATCCAGCATGGTGACGGCAAGTGCAGCCGTTTTTGCGGCATCAAAGTTGGCTGTCATACCGGGGAAAGCAATTGCATCCAACGACCGGGCGATTTCTGCATCGTTCGACACAATCAAACCCCCGGCCGGTCCGCCTAAGCTTTTGTAGGTACTCATGGTCATGAAATGCGCACCCTCCTTCAGCGGGTTGCACCACGCGCGCCCTGCGATGATGCCGCACTGATGGGCGGCGTCGAACATGACCTTTGCGCCAATTTCATCTGCTATGGCACGCACCTCGGCCACAGGATGCTCAAACAGGTTCAGACTACCGCCTATCGTGATTAGCTTGGGGCATTCGGTCTCCGCCAATGCCCTCAAGCGTTCCAAATCAACGGTATACCCATCCGCATTGACGGGGGCCTCAATAGTGCGCAGACCAAACAGCCCCGCACACCCCGCCAAATGGTGAGTCACATGGCCACCAATCGACGCGGGCGGAGCGATTATCGCATCACCGGGTTTGCAGGTCGCCATAAAACCATAGAGGTTGGCAATTGCGCCCGAAGGCACGCGAACCTCGGCGAACTGCGCATCAAAGACATCGGCACATAGTTCTGCGGCGATAACTTCGATCTCTTCGATCGCCTCCAGTCCCATTTCATATTTGTCACCGGGGTATCCCAGCGATGGTCTGGATCCAATGCCCGAAGACAATAGCGCCTCGGCCCTCGGGTTCATGACATTTGTCGCCGGGTTGAGGTTAAAGCACTCTTTTTCGTGAATGCGGCGGTTTTCGTCCGCCAGATGCTCGATCCGGGCCAGAAGATCGCCAGACGACAACGATGCGGCCTTTGTCGCGATGTCCTGGATCAGAGTTTCGCTTGCGGCAGGCACCCAATCTCTTTGTACAAGTGTCATCTGTCCTCCTCCTGTTTTTTGCAGTTTGGCGGCTTTCGCGTGACACCGCAAAGCAGAATTGTTATTTCTTGGCGTAGAAAAACTAAGGCTAGATCAATGAGTGTCGCCCCCAAACGCCCCAAGGGACCTCCGCTGAACGCAATGCGGGCGTTCGAGGCAGCAGCGCGTCACGTCAGCTTTGTTGCGGCGGCGGAAGAGCTGAACGTTTCTCCGGGTGCGATCTCACAACATGTAAAGGCGTTGGAGGATTGGGCAGGTGCGCCGCTGTTTCGCCGCAACGCCCAAGGGGTGGAACTGACGCCTGAGGGACAATCACTTGTCGCTGTCTTCACCACAGCCTTTGATCAGATGAGCGATGCCGCCCGGGCTCTGCGAAACCTTAAACCAAATGCCGATTTTCACATCGCCGCTTTGCCTGCTGTTGCCCAACTCTGGTTGCCCAAACGATTGCGCCGGATTAGAGAGTGTTTTCCGCATATCAATTTTTCGGTCACGGCGCTGGAAACACCACCCAGCCTTTCGCGTGAGATGTTCGATTTGGCGATCTTCTTCGCGACCTTGGACGAAGCACCTGACCTAATTGTGCTGTGCGAGGATGAAACCCAACCGGTTTGCGCCCCTGCTCTGCTGGATCAGTTAACCGGCAACAACGGGTTTCAAGGCACTCCCTTGTTGCACGATCAGACGTGGAGCAGCGATTGGTCCACATGGTCGCGAAGCACAGGTTGTGAGGTCCCAGATGTCAAAACTGGCCCGCAGTTTTCGCTTTACAGCCTTGCCGTGGAAGAGGCCAAGGCCGCAGCTGGCGTGCTAATGGGGCACCTATGCTTACTCGAAGAGCCATTGAAATCTGGTGCACTCGTAACGGCCCACGCGCAATCCTGCCCGACAGGGCGTGCTCTAGCGGTTCAAGTGCCGGTGGCATCGCGACGAAGACCCGAAACCGATCAAGTCATCGCCTTGTTGTCAGATTGAGTCAAATCTCATCAATCCGGTGCATTGTGCACGACACTTCACATTGAAAGCCGTGCACAAAACAGTCTCGCATAGACCGCAAGGCAACTCAGATTTCATAGGGCATATGGCGGAGAGACAGGGATTCGAACCCTGGAGACGGTTTCCCGCCTACACACTTTCCAGGCGTGCGCCTTCGACCACTCGGCCACCTCTCCGGTAGAGGTGACTTATGCGAATTTCTGAACCGAGCGCAAGGCCCCTTTCGCAAAAATGGACGGGTCAGAAAATACGAAAGCTGGCGACAAATGGCAGATGATCCGACACCTCATCCTTGAACGCCTCGCGCCCCATATTCATGGTCCAGTGCATTGGAAACAGTCGCAAGCTGCCGCGGACATAATCGGTGGAATAAGTGCGTGATACGGCAAAACCGTCCAGTAAATTGGCGCGACCCCTATCCAGAATATGCGAAAATCGGTCTTGCAGATCCCAGCACGAAACAAAGTCCATCATGTCATCCCCACCAAGATGGTGGAAATTGCTGACGTCCTGACCGGGGATCATGTTGAAGTCGCCCATCAGCAGAATCGTGCGTTGTGTCAGACCGGGGGTCGAGCGGATCTCGGCGATCTTGTCTCCGATAATCCTGCATTGGCTGTCACGTATCTGCTGCTCGGGCCGGTCTCGTCCGGATTTAAGATGCACAGCGATCAGCTTGGCCTTGAATTTGCCGACCTCGACATCGGCGATCAGGGCCTGACGTCCGCCGGGATCGTCACCTTCCGAGCCGTCGATCAGCTGCAAACCTGTCACCGAGACCCCCGGTTTGTGCAGAAACCCGATATGGATATTGCCGTTGGGCTGCGGCAGGATCTTGACCTGATAGTTCAGCCCCTTATCGGCCAGACCCAAGGCAAGCCGATCAATATGTTCGATGGGGCTGACCTCGACCAGAGTGATCAGTTCGGCGTCCAGCAGGGCCAGCCCTTCGATTTGATGGGTGACTCGGTCACTGCTGGCTAGAATACCCAGACTTGTGTTCACCGGATTGAAGCCGGCCAGATTCCAGACGGCAATACGCGCGAGGCTGTGTGAAAATGTAACCATCAAAATTCCTCCTGCAAATGACTTCAGACTACATCAAAATGAAACAGTCCGATAACCATTTGCGGGAAAATGCCGATCGCATCACGCTCAGTGGTTGTCGCCCTCGCCGTCCTGATCCCCTGCCGCGTCCAGATCGTCCGCTGTCATGTCCACTGGTTTTGTCGATGGCGCATGGGGTGATAGGTCGTAATCCACGGCAGAAGCATCATTGGACGGATCGGACTGACCCGTCAGCACCTCAGGGTTACGGAGCCACAGGTCACGCTGCGCAAACGGGATCTCGATGCCTTCCTCAACGAACCGGCGATTGATCTCGTGGTTCATGTCGGATTTGACAGACAGCACCCAATTCACATCCCGCAGGATCGCGCGGATTTCGAAATCCAACGAGTCTGCACCGAAGCCCTGGAACACTACGCTGGGCGCGGGATTGGCCAGAACCATCGGGTGCCCGTTTGCGATCTCGCCCAGAATAGTTTCGACCTTGCGGGTATCGGTACCATAGGCGACGCCTACAGGCACGATCACTCGGCCAATCGTATTGCCCCGGGTGTAATTCGTAACCACCCCACTGATCAGGTCCGAGTTCGGAACGATCACATCCGTCCGGTCGAACGTCTCGATCCGCGTCGACCGGACTGAGATATCGCGCACATATCCCATCATGCCGTTCACATCGATCCAGTCACCTTTGGAGATAGGACGCTCAACCAGCAGGATGATCCCTGAGACAAAGTTCGATACAATGGTCTGAAGACCGAAACCGATGCCGACCGACAAAGCACCCGCCACGATCGCAAGCGAGGACAGGTCAAAACCGGCAACCATGATAGCGATCAGTGCCGCCAGAAAAATTCCGACATATCCGGTACCCGACACGATGGCATTCTGCCCGCCGGGATCAATGCTGGTCTTCGGCAGCAGTGAATTGCGCAGCCCGCTTTGCAGCAAACGGGTCAGCGTATATCCAATGGCGAAAATGGCAACGAACGTCAGGAAGTTACTGGGTGAAATCGTAACCCCGCCAATATCGAACCCCAGCAACAATCGCGACCAAGCTTCAAGCAGGTCCGTCTGGCGCGCGCCCCAGTAAAGCGCCAATATCGGCAACGCCAGAATGGCAAGCGCGAACCCGACCAGAACCGAAAACAGTGAATCGCGCGCGGCGTCGCCCTGCCCTGAAAGCCAGCCATATACCGTACCAATAAATCGCTGCACGATCACCAGTGCTGCAATCAGAACCAGCGTTTTGATGGCAGGAAATACGATAGCTTCGGCAGCGTTAATGTATCCGAAGGCCCCCAAGATCGGAGTCGCAATCCCAAGCATGAACAAGGCGCGCCGCAAGAACTCGACCAATTGGCTGAACCCTGCGCCACGGCGGGTAGCTTCCTGGTCCGTCTGTTCTTGCTGAGGCTCTGATTGGCGGACCTGACGCACACGCAGCAGAAGAAGGGCAGACACCACAACGATCGGGAAGCCAACAACGGCGCGGGTCGCGTCAGAGATATTCTCGATCTGCTCGAACAATTGCGCCAGCTCGTGCAAAATAAGCATGACCGCCAACAGGTCTATATAAACCCGCAATTCTCTGATTTTGCCTGCGGACAGTCTTTGGAAGTTCTGCGCCGCTCCCATCAGATAGACCTGCCGGCCGATCCAATCAAAATAGAAGATAATCGCGGCCCAATAGGGGATTTGCTGGAACAAAAGTGTACCGCGCAGGCCCAGCACGCCAGTTAGCACGACGGCGGTGACCAACGCCAACACGCCCAACCAAGGCAATAGAATGCGCAACAGCGAGACAATAAAGGTCCAGACCCCGCTGCCGCTACCTCCTAGCGAGCGGAGATATTCGCCGCCTTTCTCGGACCATTTGCGCCCAAACAGCAATAGAACTGCTGAAACAACCAACAGCACGAGAATGCCAAGACCGCGCTCGCGGATTTGTTCGCGCACCACATCAGAGCGCAAGTTTTCGATGGTTTCGTTAATAAGGCTGTGCGTCGCCTCTTTGATGTCGACCCAAGCTGGTCCCCAATAGACGGGGTTGAGCGGCGACGGCCCGCGTTTCAGCATCTCTTTCTTTTGTCGGTCTCGGACTATCCGATCAATTTCGCTGATCAGCCCATTCGCGCGACTGAAAGCCTCTTCCGAGATGATGCGGGGAACACGCAAACTGTTCAGTTGTGTTTCGAGTTGCGCACGCAGCTTGGCAATGTCTTCGGCCTCGCTTTCCCCTTCAGCCGGCTTTGGGCCAAGCGCCTTGAGTTGGCTTTCCAGCGTCTGAATACGATCGGTGTTGGCACCTCGGGCTTTGTTAAAGTCTTCGCGATACTCATTTATTTCCGAACGCAAATTCTCTAATGCTGCGTTGGATGCACGGTTCGCGCGAATAACAGATTCCGCCCGGTCCGCCGTGCTGACCCAGCCCTGATAATATTCGCTCTGCCGGTCAGTAAGTTGGGCAGAGGCGATCCCGCCCAAACCAATCAAGCAGAATAGCACCAGAACCAGACACAGGCGGACCTGTCGCAGCATCACACGTCCTCAAACACGCCAGGAATACTGCGCGGCGCTTCGGTCATCCAATCGGGCACGGGAAGTTCCTTTTCACGCAGGAATTCAGGATTAAACAGTTTGGATTGATAGCGGGTGCCGTAGTCACACAAAATCGTAACAATGGTGTGCCCTGGCCCCAGTTCTTTCGCCAAACGGACGGCACCGGCAATGTTGATCGCGGTTGACCCGCCCATCACCAGACCCTCTTCGCGCAGCAGATCGAAGATATAGGGCAGCGCTTCGCTATCGGTAATCTGCCAGGAATGGTCAGGTGTGAACCCTTCTAGGTTCTTGGTAATCCGCACCTGTCCGATACCTTCGGCGATAGAACCTCCCTCCATCGCGATCTCACCAGTGGTGTAGAAGGAATAGAGCCCCGCCCCCATCGGATCAGCCAAACCGATCTTGACACCCTTGGGCTGCAACGCTTCGGCCACCCCGGCCAGAGTACCACCCGATCCAACGGCACAGATGAAACCATCGACTTTACCGCCGGTCTGCTCCCAGATTTCGGGACCAGTGGTTTCCACATGTGCCTGACGGTTGGCGACATTGTCGAACTGATTGGCCCAAATCGCGCCATTTGGTTCGGTTTGAGCCAATTGTTCGGCCAGTCGGCGCGAATAGTGCACAAAGTTGTTGGGATTACGGTACGGCGCCGCAGGCACCTGCACAAGCTGAGCCCCCGCCAGGCGGAGCATATCCTTTTTCTCTTCGGATTGGGTTTCGGGAATGACGATCACCGTCTTGAACCCCATCGAGGCACCAACCAGCGCCAGACCGATGCCGGTATTCCCGGCCGTGCCCTCAACAATCGTGCCGCCGGGTTTCAGATCACCGCGCGCTATCGCATCGCGGATGATAAACAACGCAGCACGGTCTTTGACGGACTGACCCGGGTTCATGAATTCGGCCTTGCCGAGAATCTCGCATCCCGTTTCTTCGCTGACGCGACGCAGCCGGATCAAAGGTGTTTTACCGACAGCGTCGGCAAGGTCTCGTGCAATGCGCATGGCATCCTCTTGTCATATGGTATTGCAGCAGATTTACAGGTGCCCTGACGCGATCACAAGCAGGGATCACTTAGCGCGCAGTCGATCGCGGTTCCGCGCCAACCAATAAGCAAGAGTTAGAAGCGGCAGATCCTTGAAAACATGAGCATCTACCATGCTCATGAATTCATCAAACGGCAGAATTTTGCTGCGGATATCCTCACCTTCGGAAGCGAGGCCACCGCTTTCAACCGTACTAGTCAGATCCCCAAGACCGACATAGAGATAAACATATTCTGTTGACGATCCGCTGGATGAATAGGCACCACCTGCATATTCCAGTTGGTATAGTGAAATCTGCGCTTCTTCCATGGCCTCGCGGGTGGCCGCCTGCTGAGGTGTTTCGCCCGGGTCGATCATGCCAGCCACAGGCTCCCACATCCACGGCTCGGGGTCGTCGATCAGGAACACGGGCGCGCGGAATTGCTCTACCAGCAACACCGTATCGCGCACCGGATCATAAGGTAGGACGACCACAGCGGACCCTTGCATCAATCCATTGCGATGCAGCACCGGACTCATCTCGCCGTTATTCTGACGATGCTGCAGTTCAATTTCATCCATCCCAAAATAGTTGACATAGGCGCGCTTGCGGTCATGAACGATCACGTCATCCGCAACGCTCCGCTCATCCCCCGCTCCACGTTGTCTTGCCGCTAATCTGGCCCAGGCGCGTGTTCTTATGGCTGGAAAGCTGCGCACGATGTCCGAGGCATCGACTCTTCCATAATGGGCCATCACCTCGTCTGCCGCGAACACCGAAAGCGCACCCCAATCCCTGATCCAGGTTTCAAGATCCCACGGTGCGCCTTTTTTCCAAATCTCAGTATCCGGAAAGAACACCAAGGCCTGATGTTCTTTTCCATCCTCAGTCACGATTGTCTCCGGGCGCAGTTCATATTCGAAACCGCCTTCATAGAAGGCCAATCGACTACGCTCGACGTCACCTAGGCCCTGCACCAGAACGCCACTGGCCTTACTGCCCTTTTCGGTGACAATCATTGGAAAGGGTTGATCTTGAACCGCGTATACGGCGTGATCCGGCAAAACAGCCTGCATCGCCGATAAATCGCCTGCGCTGCGACCCATGACGAGTTCCAGCAAAGAGACATGGCGCAAAGTGCCATAGAAAAACAGATTGGACAAAGCAGAGGCCCCGAATTGGCAGATCAGATTTAACGCCAGCGGCGAAAAGCAATTTCGGTAAGTATCCCGCTGAGAACAGCACCAAAACCCAGCGTAAGCAGGATTTCCGGTGCCAGAAGCTGTTCACCATAGCCAATCCCGATCTGAAAGATGGCAAGCAGAGCCTCAAACGGACCACCAAACCGATGGCGCATCGCCTGACTGAACATCTCGTAGGTGCCCTGAACGAACAGCCCCCAGAACACCAGCGCCGCTACACCGGTTAAACCGTTGTTGACGGCCGCGGTCCAGCCACGGCCAGCACGTTTACCCATGACAACCCAGCCGCAGATCCAACCCAGGATTATGTTCACGTAAGTGAAATAACCATAGTCCTTACCCTCTTCCCCGTTGTCGATGATCATGCCCGTCACAAGGAACGCGATCACCAGCAGACACAACGCGGCGACGAGACGTGAGGCTGTAGGCATTCGATTTTTCCGTTCTTCAACTGGGTTTGGCTATCGTGATCTGTGTCACATCACAATTACCGGTGTCAAAGGCTGCGCCACATGCGGTCAAATAATAATTCCACATGCGGCGAAAACGCTCATCAAACCCCATCTCCGATATCTGATCCCACTTGGCATTGAAGGTCTCGTACCAGCGCCGCAGGGTCAGATCGTAGCTTTTGCCAAACTCTTTTGAGCGTACAACGGTCAACCCCGCCTGATCGATCTGATCTCTAAGGATAGACGGTGCTGGCAACATCCCGCCGGGAAAGATGTATTTCTGAATGAAATCAACGCCGTTCTTGTAAATGTCCCAGCGATGATCCGCGACCGTGATGATCTGCAATGTGGCATGGGCACCCGGCTTCAACCGATCACGGACCGTGTTGAAATATGCGGGCCAATATTTCTGACCGACCGCCTCGAACATCTCGATCGAGGCAATTCCATCATATTGACCCTGCTCATCGCGGTAGTCCTGTAGCTTGAACTCCACCAGATCAGAAAGCCCTGCTTTTTCAATTCGCTCTCTAGCAAACTTCAACTGCTCTTGGCTAATGGTCAGCCCGGTGACGCGCAACCCACGCTCTTTCGCGGCATATTCGGCGAACCCACCCCAGCCGCACCCGATCTCAAGGATATGATCCCCCGGTTTGGCCCCCATTTCATCCACCAAGCTGGCGTATTTCGCAGTTTGCGCCTTTTCGAGGCTTTCCTGACCCGTTTCAAATATGGCACTGGAATAGGTCATCGTGTCATCCAGCCACAGGCCATAGAAGTCATTGCCGAGATCATAGTGATACGAGATGTTCTTTTTCGCCTGCGACCGGTTGTTACGATGCAACCAGAACCGCAGTCTTTCATAGGCTCGCACTAGAAACTGTCCGGTAAAATCATCGTAGACCGTCTCAGTTCCCAGATGCACGAGGTCCATGAAACTGCGTAGGTCCGGTGTGCTCCAATCGCCTTCAAGGTAGCCGTCCGAGAAGCCCAGCTCTCCCTCGCGCACCAGCCGGGAAAAGACGTCCGGGTCGTGGATGTCCACATGTGCCACGGGGCCTGGTTGTGGCGCATCCGCGCGGAAAATGCGTCCGTCGGGCAGCGCGATGTCAAGTCGGCCGCGCTCCATCCTCTTCAGCATCTTGAAGACTTGTGTAAAATATCTCGGCAGGTTTTCCTGCCCTTCGGTGCTCGTCAGGAACATCCGCTCTCCCCTCTGCGGTTGCGGGTCAAAGCTAGGACGGGATTCGGTTTCTGGCAAGTTTTCAGTTCCTTACTGGTCTTTTCTGGCATTATACGCGCCCAACGCACGGGCGCGGCCTTCCTTCAGCCCCACCACCGGTGCGGGATACATCTGGTCACGAGAAAGCCCCCATGATCGCGGCACGGCATCAAAATAGGCCAGCGCGGTGGATGGCGGCTCGGATTGGCCCTCGGCAATCCAGCGACGCACATAACCTGAGTTTGGATCAAACCGCTCGCGCTGTGTGTCGGGATTGAAGATACGGAAATACGGTGCGGCATCAGGGCCGCAACCGGCCACCCATTGCCATCCCATCGCATTTGCAGCTGGGTCCCAGTCGATCAGGCAATCCCCGAACCAGTCTGCGCCGATTTTCCAATGCGTCATCAGATGCTTTGTTAGATAACTCGCGACAATCATCCGAGCCCGATTGTGCATGCGTCCGGTGACATACATTTGTCTTAGACCGGCATCGACAAGCGGAATTCCGGTTCTTGCCTGACGCCACGCGCGCACTTCGGGCGTGTCGGGATCTGTATTCCAAGGGAATGCGTCCCATTCAGGCTTCCAATTGGCACTTAGAAGATGCGGCCAGTGGTACATTAAGTGATATGCGAACTCACGCCACACAAGCTGACGCAGATAGCCTTCACCACCATGCGCCCCGGTTTGGTCGGCGATTTGCACCCGATGCCAGATTGTACGCGGCCCGATCTCGCCCAGTGCAAGGTATTCTGAAAGATCAGAGGTTCCAGATTGATCCAGTTGATCCCGCTGTTCGCGATACTGATCAATACGTTCTAGAAACACATCCAACTGGTCCAGCGCAGCATTTTCGCCCGGGTGGACAAACGGGCGGACCACTGCGGCCCCGCGCTGCATATCCCGATCCAGTCGCCAATCAGACAATTGATCGGACGCAGGCCAGGTTTTCGGCGTCATAAGCCGCGTGGGCGCGGGCTCGGGCAAAGAGACTTCGCGCCCCTGCACTGATCGCCACATCGGAGTGAAGACCCGAAACGGCTGGCCGGTTTTGGTGGCGATCGTCCAAGGCTCAAACAAAAGCAGGCCAGCAAAAGACTGTGCCTGGATACCCTGTTCGGTCAAAGCAGCCTTGATCTGGGTATCCCTGTTGATCGCCTCTGGATCATAAGCCCGCGTCCAGAATACGGAGCCTGCCCCAGTTTCTCTGACCAGTTCACAAAGAACATCCAGTGCTTGACCCTGGCGCAGTATCAACTTGCTGCCAAGCTGCTCAAGCCTGCCGGCAAAAGCGTCAAGGCCCAGACCAAGGCGCCATTTCGGCGCGGCACCCAAAGTCTGAACCTGATGATCTAGAACAAATACGGGCACGATGGGTCGACCTGATTGCACCGCCGCGCTCAGCGCCGGATGATCTCCTAACCGAAGATCGCGCCTGAACCACAAAATGATCGGTGAATGATCAAAATCCATGTCCGCCCCATGTTTTCTTCGAACTACGAAGCGCCGCAGAAACTGGATCACAAAACGCGGTCAAGCGCCTCCAAAAGCTGATCAATTTCCTGTCGACTGGTGTAGTGTGTAAAGCTAAGACGCAAGACCCCTTGGTCTGCATCGACACCCATCGCCTGCAGAGGGCGATGAGCATAGAAATCACCGCCACCTGCCATGATACCGTGTTTCGAAAGCTCGGCAGCAACAGGCTCGGCCTTCTTATTCAGACTTAACGCTACCGTCGGTGCACGCCGGCTGGCATCAGACGGTCCGATCAGGCGCAGAGCGTTCCGGTCTTTGACCGCGTCCAGCAGAGGTTGCAATAAAGTGACCTCGTGTTCCCGCATCAGATCATGCACAAAGGACCCCCTTGCCGAAGCTCCTGTTTCCGGTCCTCCATGATGGGCACAAAGCAGGTCCACATAGTCCGCCATGCCTGCGCTGGCCGCGATCTGAGCATGGTCAGGCCCGGCTGGTGTGAACCGCTTGAAAAGAGTGTCGCCGTTGAAATAATGCGCTTGGTTGGGCAGCAATTCACCCAGAGCTCGTCGAATAACCATGCAACCCTGATGCGGGCCATAGGTTTTGTAGGCGGAGAACAGATAGATATCAGGGCCCAGATCACCGACATTGGGGAACCCGTGCGGTGCGTAAGAAACCCCGTCGACACAGGCAAAAGCACCCGCAGCATGGGCGATTGCGGTGATTTCGGTGACCGGGTTGATTTCCCCAACGACATTCGAGCAATGCGGAAAGCACACCAGCCGCACTTTCTCGTCCAGCAAATTCTCCAAATCTTGCGGGTTCAAAGACCCACTTTCCGGATCAATCTTCCATTCCCGAATTTCGATCCCCTCATCGGCCAATCGCCGCCAGGGCCCCGAGTTTGCTTCGTGGTCCTGATTGGTCACGACAATCGCTTCGCCCGGCTGCATCCACTGCCGGAATGCCTGAGCCAGTACATAGGTGTTCTGCGTCGTCGAAGGGCCAAAGCTCAGCTCATCTGTTTCCACCCCCAATATCGCGGCAAGTCGCGCTCGTGCTTCGTCCATTTCCGCGCCACCCGCACGGCTCGCCTCATAGGGCGCGTAGGGCTGAACCTTTCGCTGGGTGTAGAACCGGCTCAACCGATCAAGCACAGGTTCGCAGGTATAGGATCCACCTGCATTCTCAAAAAAGCCTGTCCCTGAAGGCTGGGTTCCGAAAAGGCCGGGAACTGTGCCCGAACGAATTCAATATCAAGAGCGCCCATCGCATCTCTCTCCCTTATCATGCACTACAGTCCGGGTCGTTGCCCGCGCAAAGTCCGGACATCCCCGAAAACAAGGCAGGTCTTCCAGCCCAGCCGCAGGTCCTTGGAACGGGTAAGGATCGGCGGCAGCACCCATGATGGCCCCACGACCACCAGCAGACCCGGCCAGATAGCCAGAGGTAGAAGGTTGGGTCAAGTGATTGCGTTAATGGTATTTTTTGCCGCCACGCAATGCGTGCACTGACGAAGTCATTGGCCCACGCGGGGCTTAGTTTCTTTTAGGTAGGAAAATGCCGGGCAGAGATGCCCGGCTCAGTGTTGCTCAAATCAGCATTAGCCCTGAACTTTGGTATAAGTCCCCTCACCCGCCAGGATGCCGCGGAACCCGCCGGGTTCATCCAGACCGAAAACGATCAGTGGCAGATTGTTGTCGCGCGCCAATGCAATGGCCGATGCGTCCATCACGCGCAGCCGCTTGGCCAAAACATCGTCATAGGAAACCTGATCATAGCGCACTGCATCCGAGTGTACTTTGGGGTCTTTGTCATAAACGCCATCCACACCGTTCTTGCCCATAAAGATCGCCTGACACGCCATTTCGTTAGCGCGCAGAGTCGCAGCGGTATCGGTGGTGAAATAGGGGTTCCCGGTTCCTGCGGCAAAGATGCAAACCCGCTTTTTCTCAAGGTGACGAACAGCACGGCGGCGAATGTAAGGCTCGCACACCTCATCCATCCGAATGGCCGAAATCACACGTGTAAAGACCCCTACCCCCTCCAGCGCGGATTGCATCGCCAGCGCGTTCATGACAGTCGCCAGCATGCCCATGTAGTCGGCTGTCGTACGCTCCATCCCCTGCGCCGAACCAGACAGACCACGGAAGATATTGCCACCACCGATGACCATGCAAATCTCAACACCAAGATCATGAACCGATTTGACCTCTTGCGCGATGCGCTGAACGGTGGGCGGATGCAGTCCGAATCCCTGATCTCCCATCAGCGCCTCGCCGGAAATCTTCAACATGACACGGTCATATGTTGTTTTTGGGGTCTCGGTGGTCTCGACGGAAGGGGAAAGGCTCATGTTGCGCTCCGGGCTGGCACGGGGTTATTTTCCGGCGCAAAATGAAGCAAAACCTCCGCATGTTCAATGCGGATAGTCAGGAACGGGGCAACCAGTCATGGCCGACAACTCTGAGAACCGGCTTTTGGCGCAATTGCCGTCGATTCCCGATGACAAACCTGTATTGATCGCCGGGCCCACTGCCTCGGGTAAATCGGCGCTGGCGCTGTTGATCGCCGAGCGTTTCGGAGGCGTGATTGTCAACGCCGATGCCAGTCAGGTCTATGACTGCTGGCGTATTATCTCGGCCCGCCCCTCGCCCGAGGATGAGGCCCGCGCACCGCACCGTCTGTATGGGCATGTTGCCTATGACCAGACCTATTCGACTGGTCATTGGCTGCGAGAGGTCACGCCGATGCTGTCGCAACGCCCTCGTCCGATAATCGTCGGAGGGACCGGTCTGTATTTCACAGCTCTGACCGAGGGGATGGCCGATATCCCCGCAACCCCGCCGGAAATCCGGGAACACGCGGATAAGTTGCCGTTGCAAGAACTAATCGCGGGTTTGGACGGTCTGACCCTGCAGAGGATCGACACCCAAAACCGCGCGCGTGTTCAGCGCGCCTGGGAGGTTCAGAACGCAACCGGGCGATCCCTTTCGGATTGGCAGGCTGACACCCCCGCCCCGATACTGGATATTCAAAACACGGTGCCGATTGTTTTCGACGCCAGAAAAGACTGGCTGCTGGATCGCATCAACCGACGGTTCGACCTGATGTTGGACCAAGGAGCTATAGAGGAAGTGGAGGCCATGCGCGATCGCTATGACCCCTCTTTTCCCTCCTGTAAAGCGATCGGCGTTCCGGAGCTAATGGGCTACCTGGACGGCCGCATGACACTGGATGAGGCGCGCGAAAAAGCGACGATCGCGACACGGCAGTTTGCCAAGCGCCAACGCACATGGTTCCGTGCGCGCATGAAGTTCTGGCATCACCTTGACGCTGCGTGTTGAAGGCTGCAGTCGCCGGAGACGATAAAGCCTAATATAACAACGCCTTAATCAGCACCATGGTGAGAGATAGATATATATCCATCTATCCGTCACAACGTGTCTCGTTTCCTTTCACATTGAAACTTTCCGAACCTCACTTTCTGCTCGGATGTCGTTTTTGTACCATCTATGACGATTTCCAACATTGACGCAGGGAAAAAACTGGTGCCGAATGCGGCTATGGGGATGTTGATAAATCGTAAATCCAAGCCCGTGGCCCTACCAACCGAGACTAAACGGTCCCTGTAGTGCCCGGCTCTATCAATCAGAAACACGAAATCTAAAAAAATTATGTGTCACAGGGAGACATCTATGGAAAACCAGACAATCAACGGAAAGCCGATGCATTGGGCGGCAGAGATGCACGCCAAGGAATATCGTGAGGGCAATCTGAGCCGTCGTGAATTTCTGGCCCGTGTAACCGCGCTGGGCGTTGCTGTACCGACGGCATATGGCATGATTGGCCTGCAGTCACCGGCAGCCGCTGCCGAACCTCAGCGTGGCGGCACCATCCGCTATCAAATGGAAGTGCGCGCACTGAAAGACCCGCGCACATATGACTGGACGCAGATCGCAACCTTCACGGCTGGCTGGCTGGAATATCTTGTCGAATACAATAATGACGGCTCGTTCAAACCCATGTTGCTGGAAAGCTGGGAAGCCAATGATGACGCCACTGAATACACGCTGAACGTCCGCAAAGGTGTGAAGTGGAACAATGGTGACGATTTCACTGCCGAAGACGTAGCTCGCAATATCGAAGGTTGGTGCGACGGGTCTCTGGAAGGGAACTCGATGGCCTCGCGCATGGCCTCACTGATGGATGAGAGCACTCAGAAAGCCGCAGATGGCGCCATCACCGTTGTCGACTCGCATACAGTCAAGCTGAAGTGCAACGCGCCGGATATCACGATCATCCCCGGCATGGCAGATTACCCGGGTGCAATCGTACACAGCAGCTTTGATGCAAATGATATGCTGTCCAACCCAGTTGGTACGGGTTTCATGATGCCCGAAAGCCATGAGGTCGGCGTGAAGGGCGTTCTGGTCCGCAACGAAGGCTTTGACTGGTGGGGCTACGAAGCTGGTAAAGGCGGCTATATCGACCGGATCGAATTCATCGATTATGGCACTGACCCTGCCGCTTTCCTGGCCGCCTATGAGGCCGAAGAGATCGATATGAACTGGGAATCGGTTGGCGAGTTTGTCGACATCTTTGACAGTATTGGCCTTGTCCGCTCGGAAATCCCATCGGGCTTTACCATTGTCATTCGCCCCAACCAGCTGGCTGAAGACGCCGATGGCAACAAAATCTATGGCGACAAGAGGGTCCGTCAGGCCCTTGCCATGGCAGTCGACAACGCCGTCTGCCTTGAACTTGGCATGTCCGGCTACGGCATCACTGCCGACAACTGTCATGTAGGCCCGATGCACCCCGAGTACGACTCGGCTGTGACGCGTATCCCTTACGATCCGGCAGGCGCAAAGGCGCTGATGGACGAAGCGGGTATGGGCGATTTCGAACACGAAGTGCAGTCGATCGACGATGACTGGCGTCGCAATACCACGGCTGCGGTAGTGGCTCAGTTGAACGATGCGGGCATCAAGGCAAAGCACACGGTTCTACCCGGTTCGACATTCTGGAACGACTGGACCAAGTACCCGTATTCCTCGACCAACTGGAACCACCGCCCGCTGGGCACGCAGGTTCTGGCACTGGCGTATAAGTCGGGTGTCGCTTGGAATGAATCTGGTTTTGCCAACGAAGAGTTCGACATGCTGCTGGCCGAGGCGAACTCGATCGCTGATGTCGATATGCGCCGTGAGGTGATGGCGAAGCTGCAGACGATCATGATCGACGAAGGCGTGGTCATCCAGCCCTATTGGCGGACCGCGATGCGTCACCACCGCGACAATATGGTCGGTGTCGAAAAGCACATTGCGGACCTGCCGCAGCTTTATAAGTTCGGCCTGACTTCCTAAGCCGAAACCTACAAGGGCCGCGCCAATCTGGCGCGGCCCTTCGTCCTCAATACGGCGACCAGAATAATAGCAATGCGTGGGGCGAAATGCCTGTCACGCCAGCCGATCAACAGGGGCTAACATGGGACTTTTTATTCTAAGGCGTGTGGGGATTATGCTGCTGACAGCATTGTGCCTGACATTCCTAGTCTTCTTCCTTACCAATCTCTACCCGAACCTGGAAAAGCTTGCGAAGACGCAGGGCAATTTCCGGATGTCTGATGAACAGGTCGAGAGCTATCTGGAGAAAAACGGCTACCTCCAGTCCACGCCGATCAAATACGGTGAATGGCTGGGTGTCCTGCCCTCGTTCCGACACACAAATGAGGACGGAACCGTTCAGGGCAGATGTATCCTGCCAGGCAAAACTGCCGAGGAATCTCCGAATTTCTGCGGTATCCTGCAGGGGTACTGGGGATATTCAACTGTCTTCAAGGAAGAGGTCTCTACCGTTGTTGGCAACCGGCTGGCACTGACCGGACGGCTGATGTTCTGGGTGATGCTGCTGATGGTCCCTTCGGCACTCATTCTGGGCATCCTGGCCGGGATGAAGGAAGGTTCGGCCACTGACCGGACGCTTTCAACCTTTGCCATCACGACGACGGCGACCCCAGAATACGTCTCGGGCGTTATCTTCATAGCGATCTTCACATCCTCCGCCGTCGGGTTGAAATGGTTCAAAGGCACCGCCACGCAAGCGATGGAGAACCCGACGTTCGAGAACTTCTTCCTACCAGTTCTGACCATCGCGCTTTACGGGATGGGCTATATCGCCCGGATGACCCGCGCCTCAATGACCGAGGTGATGACGGCGCAATACATCAGGACGGCGCGTCTGAAAGGCGTGTCATTCCCGAATATCGTCATGAAACACGCGCTGCGCAACGCGCTTATCGCGCCCTTTACAGTCATTATGCTGCAGTTCCCATGGCTGCTGAATGGTGTCGTGATCGTCGAAACCCTGTTCAACTACAAGGGCTTTGGCTGGGCGCTCGTACAGGCAGCGGGCAACAATGACATCCAGCTGCTGCTGGCGATCTCGGTCGTGTCGGTCTTCGTGGTGCTGGTGACGCAGCTGATCTCGGATATCGGCTATGTCTACCTCAACCCGCGCATCCGCATTTCGTAAGGAGGGATAGATCATGGAACCACTTACCTGGACCGGCTCTATCGCCTTCCTGAACCCGCTGTTGATGCTTGCGTTGGGACTGATGCTTTTGTCCATCGTTGTCTGGATGCTGGCAAGTATCGTGCTGCCCGAAGATCAGATGATTGTGAATGCCGATGGGACGCTCAGTTCGAGCTCTGGCCTGAGAATCCTGATACAATCGTCGCTACGCTATAGCTTTCTGGCAAGTGTGGGAATTGCGGTGGCGTACATTGTCCTTGGCATCCTGATGGGGACCAGTGCTGGCATCATCGGCGCTATCTCTCAGCAGTTTCTGCCCGTCTGGCTGTCGCTGATCATCCTTTATGCGATGTCGATTGCGTTCAAGCGCAAGCTGGGCCTATATGGCAAGCTGTTCGACAGCCCCATTGGTATGATCGGCTTTGGCCTTGTGATGTTCTGGGTGTTCACCGGCATATTTGGCGCACTCGATCTGATCGTAACCCACGATCCGCTGTCGCAGGTCTCAGGCATGAAGAACAAGGTGCCGGGCACCCCGCTTCCCAATCTGGAGGATGGACAATACGCTTGGTATTTGCTGGGTGGAGATAACCTCGCGCGCGACGTCTTTAGCCGTATGGTTAAAGGTGCCTGGATCGTCGTGCAGATCGCGCCGCTGGCGACGATGTTTGCCTTCATGGTCGGTATCACTCTGGGTTTACCCGCAGGCTACTATGGCGGGCGTCTGGATACGCTCCTGTCATTCCTCGCGAACCTGATCCTGGCTTTTCCCGTGATCTTGCTGTTCTACCTTTTGGTCACGCCCGAGATCGTAGCGACCGGCGTGCCGAACTATATGGCCGCGATCCTGTTCGTGTTCCCGATCATCTTCCTCGGCGTTCTGCTGAATTCGCGTTTCTATACGCGTCCCAGTTTTCGAACGCCTTTGTTGATCGGGGTTCTGGGTGTTGCGCTCTGGCTCTACCTGTCGCTGATTTCGACTGGTGGCTACATCATCAACACCGACAGCTACCGCATCTGGGGTCTGCCGACCTACCTTGATCTGTTCGATATTCCAGGCGGTATTCTGGTGGTGTTCGTCTCGGTGGTCTTCGTGAACTCTCCGACCGTGTTCCGCATCGTACGCGGACTGGCGCTGGACATCAAAACTCGCGACTATGTGGCTGCGGCCCAAACGCGCGGCGAGGGTCCATGGTACATCATGCTGTGGGAAATCCTGCCCAACGCGCGTGGTCCGCTGATCGTCGATTTCTGCCTGCGCATCGGCTACACGACCATCCTGCTTGGAACCTTGGGTTTCTTTGGGCTGGGGCTGCCACCGGAAAGCCCGGACTGGGGCTCGACGATCAACGAGGGGCGCAAGCTTCTGTCGATCTATCTACATCCCGCACTGCCGCCCGCGCTGGCATTGCTGTCGCTGGTTCTTGGCTTGAACCTGCTAGCGGATGGTCTGCGCGAAGAAAGTCTGAAGGACTGATTGTGATCGAGGACGGGGGCTCTGCCCCCGGACCCCCGAGATATTTTTAGCCAGATGAAGGGGAACCCCCGGACTCTCGCGAGGAGTAATAAGATGAACAAACTGGCGGATTATGACGGGCCAATCCTGGAGATCGACAAGCTTTCGATTTCCTTCTTTACCCGCCTTCGTGAGATCCCTGCCGTGATGGATTTCTCGGTCAGTGTGCAACCCGGCGAAGCCGTCGGTTTGGTGGGTGAATCAGGTTGTGGGAAATCTACCGTGGCGCTGGGTGTCATGCAGGATTTGGGCAAGAATGGCCGCATCGTCGGTGGCTCGATCAAGTTCAAGGGGCGTGATCTGGGTGAAATGACCACCGAAGAGCTGCGCGACATACGTGGCAATGAAATCGCGATGATCTATCAGGAGCCGATGGCATCGCTGAATCCGGCGATGAAGATCGGCAAACAGCTGATGGAAGTGCCAATGATTCATGAGGGCGTTGGTGCCGAAGAGGCCTATGCTCGTGCGTTGGAAGTGGTCACCGATGTACGCCTGCCCGACCCTGAGCGGATGCTGAACTCGTTCCCGCATCAGCTGTCAGGCGGTCAGCAGCAGCGGATCGTGATTGCGATGGCGCTGATGTCGAAACCTGCCTTGTTGATCTTGGATGAGCCAACAACCGCTCTGGACGTGACGGTCGAGGCCGCCGTGGTCGAGTTGGTCAAGGATCTGGGCAAGAAATACGGCACCTCGATGCTGTTCATTTCGCACAATCTGGGTCTGGTGCTGGAAACCTGCGACCGGCTGTGCGTGATGTATTCAGGTGAGGCCGTCGAGCGTGGCTCGATCAAGGATGTATTCGACGAGATGCAGCACCCGTATACGCAGGCGCTGTTCCGCTCGATCCCGCTGCCGGGCGCCGACAAGAACTCGCGCCCACTGGTGGCCATACCGGGTAACTTTCCCCTGCCTCATGAGCGGCCTCCGGGCTGTAACTTTGGTCCGCGCTGCGACTATTTCGAAGAAGGCCGCTGTGACGCCAAGGATATCCTGATGGAGGCGGTACCGGGCAACGACCGACACCATACGCGATGCTTGAAATTCCAGGAAATCGACTGGAACGCGCCAATCACCGTTGGTGAGCAGAAAGAGAAAGGCGAGATTGGCCGGACTGTTCTGAAAATGGATAACCTCAAGAAATACTATGAGGTGGCTGCGAATGCATTGTTCGGCGGTGGTGAGACCAAAGTGGTCAAGGCCAATGAGACGCTAAGCTTTGAAGCGCATGAATCCGAGACGCTTGCCATTGTCGGCGAATCCGGTTGCGGCAAATCCACTTTTGCGAAGGTCTTGATGGGGCTGGAAACAGCCACCGACGGGCAGATCCTGCTGGACAATCGCAATATCGAGGACGTGCCCATCGAAGAACGCGACGCCAAGACCGTTGGCGAAGTGCAGATGGTGTTTCAGAACCCGTTCGACACGCTGAACCCGTCGATGACCGTAGGCCGTCAAATCATCCGGGCGCTGGAAATCTTTGGCGTCGGTGACTCCGAGGCCGATCGCAAGAAGCGGATGCTGGAACTGCTGGATCTCGTGAAATTGCCCCGCGCCTTCGCGGACAGGATGCCACGCCAGCTATCAGGCGGTCAGAAGCAGCGCGTCGGTATCGCCCGCGCCTTTGCCGGTGATGCACGGATCGTGGTTGCGGATGAACCGGTTTCGGCGCTGGACGTATCCGTACAAGCTGCCGTTACGGACCTGTTGATGGAGATTCAGCGCGAGCACAAAACCACGCTGCTGTTCATCAGTCACGACCTTTCAATCGTGCGCTATCTCAGTGACCGTGTGATGGTGATGTATCTGGGGCATGTGGTTGAACTGGGCACCACCGATCAGGTCTTTAGCCCACCCTATCATCCCTACACTGAGGCATTGCTAAGTGCGGTTCCAATCGCAGACACATCGATCGAAAAGCAGCACATCGTGCTTGAGGGCGATATCCCCTCGGCCATGAACCCGCCGCCGGGTTGCCCATTCCAAACACGCTGTCGCTGGAAATCAGAAGTGCCGGATGGGCGATGCGAATCCCATGTGCCTCCGGTGCAGACACTTGCGGATGGTCATCAGGTGAAATGTCACCTTGCCGAAGACATTCTGGCCAAAATGGAGCCGGTTATCAAAATTGCGGCCGAATAAATCCGCGCAAACGAAAGAAAAGGGCCGGTCAAAGACCGGCCCTTTCAATTTGCGTCACGTTTAGTGGGGAGACAGGCGACGCAGGTCGTGGGTGAGTGGCAGTTTCTGATCGTAATCAGCCCGTCATCACGTTGTTGCCGAAGTGCATGAACTCCTGATTCATACCCGCCACATCTCCGGCCTCCAGTTTTAGACTGGCGCTGTCGAGCATCTTGTAACTCTGCTGGCTTTTGACCCAATCGTCTGCGGTCTGCAGCGTCGTAAGCGTGTATGACGTAACCTCATTGAGGTAATGCGTCGGGATGATGATCTTGGGCTTGAGCTTGGCGACAATATCGTTGCCCTGATCGAAGCTAAGGATGTGTTCCGATCCGTCGACGGGCAAAGTCAGCACGTCTACCTGTCCTATAGCATCCCAGAACTCCTGAGGCGGATTGTGGCGGTTGTCGCCCCAGATCAAGGTGCGAATGCCTCCGGTTTCGACAAGGTAGACCACCATGTCCATATGTCCGACGTTGTTGGGCGGACAAGCTTCCGCGCCAAACTCGGCCAAGGCGTTGGTCCATTCGTACCAACCCGGCGCAACGCAGGCATGTTTGTCAGCAAAACCTGTGATCTTAAGATCAGCAAATTCAAAATTGCCCGCCATCCTGTCTAAAACCATTGTGGAACTTGGTCGCTCGATAGCGTCATGGTCAAAATGAGCATGAGTGGACATGGTGATATCAACTGGGATCTGCGGGAACTCGTTGCGGAACCACAGGCCCCATGCGCCGGAGGGATCATCGCGCCAAGGATCAAACAACACGGTCGCTCCGTTTGGAGAGGTGATTTTAATCGCGCAGTGACCGTAATAATCGATTCCAACCGCTCCCGTGCTTGCCTGACCAGTCGAGCCCTGTAGATCGATTACGTGGTTATTATTGCCAGGCTGCAGCCAGGCCTGCGATTGCGCCTCGGCCGGTTTGCTACCCAACAGTGAGGCCCCTGCACCGACGCCGGCGGCCCCGGCAGCCATAAAGAACGATCGACGCGACAGACCACTTGCCAATGTGTCGCGTTCTCCGTTTAGAATTGTGGGTTTCAGATCTTTGCGATCCATTTTTTATCCTCCCGAGTTGAAAAGGCACGGCTTGGTCCGCACCCTTGCGACCAGCCTAGCGCGCGTGGCACAGGTTGCTCAGATCAGAAAAATCGGGGGGGAATATGGGGGAAATCCCCATATTCAGAAATCACGAAATCGACAAAAGATGGCTTCGCAAGTTCTGATCACGGCCTTCGAGGCCAAGTTTTCGACGAATATTGTTACGATGAAAATCAATTGTAGAAGTTTCGCGCGACATCGCCCGGGCGATATCTTTCGTGGTTTTGCCCGACATGACCAGCTGAGCAATTTCGATCTCGGTCGGCGTCATGACCGAAAACGCATCCGAAAGCTTGTCGGAAATCATTGAAGTAATCTCTTGCAGATTACGCTCGGCCAGTTCCAGATAAACTTGCGAGGCGTCGCCTTCGGTCAATAGCCCGCGCAACTTGTCCAGATATGGCAACACCATCGTGCGAACCTGATCTACGATATCCTGATCCCGGTCTTTCCGATCGTCGTCCAAACTGGTCAACAGCACCCGTAGCGCCGTGTTTGTTTCCTGCAGCTCCCGCGTCCTCGCCGCAACGCGGTGCTCCAGTTGCGCCAGAGTTTCATTCAACTTCACTTCCAGCGCTCGGCGCAGGTAAACCTCTTGGATCAAAGCCAAATCCGATTCAACCATGCGCGCAAACTGTGCCAAACCTTCACGAAACAACAAGGCTCGGCGATTGCGGTGACGGTCCAAGACGCAGATTGTTCCGAATACCGAACCATCCGGCCACTTCAGCGGAAAACCGATATAGAAGGACATTCCATGCTCCATGTCCTCATTGTCGCTCCAAGCCGGGTCACAGGTTGCGTCCTCGACAACAAATTCGCCGTCGCGTTCCAGAACGCCCTGACAATAGAGCTTCGGGTTCAGTCGAAAATTCATGCCGACCGGGTATGGGTTTTCTGGATGATCCGATGTGATCAGAACCGCATGATCCGGCGCTTCGGTCTTCATGATCAAAGTGGCGGGCACATCGGCCAGCTGCGAAACAAGGTCGACCAAACGCTGCCAGTTCGCCATTGTCTCGGGCGGTATGTTGGGTCGATCTTGGATCATCGCAATTCGCACCAGTCCGAAAAGTTATCCAATCAGACTAGGACAGCGTTTGGCGGTAGATCAAGAAACAGACACGCTGCGGCGCAGCTAGCCCCCCCAGATCACTTTTACGTAGTTCTGGGTTTCCTTGTAGGGTGGAATTCCGCCGTGCTTTTCAACTGCTTTGGGCCCTGCATTGTAAGCTGCCAGTGCAAGGCGCCAGGACTTGAACTTGCGGTATTGCCAGGAAAGATAACGCGCACCACCCTCCAGATTCTGGATCGGATCGTGCGGATTGACGCCCAGCAGCCGCGCTGTCTGAGGCATCAGTTGCGCAAGACCCAAGGCCCCTTTGTGGGATTTGGCATTCGGGTTCCACCCGCTTTCTTGTTGAACAAGTCGCAGGAAAAGTTCTTCCGGCACATTATGTTGCCGCGCTGCTTTTCTGGCATGATCGAGATACTGGCCCCGATAGTTACCAGTGTAACGCTTGACGAATTTCCCACGCTCGGTCTTGGGTTTAAGCCGTTCAGAGCCGCGATATTGCGTAGCGGCCCGATTATCCAAAACCTTGGATTGCTTGAGGAATATCGCCTTACGATTCTTGGTGGACAGCGTTTCTGCCTGCGTCGCAAACGACGTCAGACAAAGACCCAATACCGAGATACCGCCGACCAGAAAACGCATTAATGCCAATCCTGCACCCTCAACAACCAATCAGATTATAGTTAAATCAGCCGGAAATGAAAGCTTGGTTAAGACAGTCCTAATGTTTTCCTGCTCAGCGTTGCACGATCAATCATGTTTCAACCAAGTCGTAGCCCGTATAGGGTCAGCACCAGAATACAGCGCCAGATTCGGGCGCCATCCAGTCAGAGTAAAACGAGGGAATATATGGCGGGTTCAGTCAACAAGGTCATTCTGATCGGCAATCTCGGTGCCGACCCCGAGGTGCGGTCGTTCCAGAACGGTGGTAAGGTGTGCAACCTGCGCATCGCAACGTCAGAGACATGGAAAGACCGCAACACTGGTGAGCGTCGGGATCGAACCCAATGGCACACAGTCGCCATCTTCTCGGAACCTCTGGTTCGCGTTGCCGAGCAGTATTTGCGTAAAGGCAGCAAAGTCTATGTCGAGGGCCAGTTAGAGACCCGCAAGTGGCAGGATCAGTCGGGGCAGGATCGCTATTCGACTGAGGTTGTCCTGCGCCCTTACCGCAGCGAGCTGACTATGCTGGATGCCCGCGGTGAAGGCGGTGGCGGCGGTGGTGGCTATGGCGGTGGTCAGGCCGGAGGAGGCTATGGTGATCCCTATGGCGGTCAGTCCAGCGCCCCTGCCCCTGCATCCGGCGGCATCGATGACGACGAGATTCCGTTCTGAGAGTAACATAATTCAGAATTGTAGATTTACGAACGCCAACCGGCTGTAAAGATGTAAGAAAAGCCTCAAAAGTGTAAACTTTTGAGGTTGACAAGGTTGCGTGATTCCGAAACCAATTGAAATGTAGATTTTTGATTGGTTGACGCTCCCGTGCTAAAACAACGTAATATCATTTTTGCCAGTGGCGAACGGTTCAGCTACCTCGAATCTGAGGGCTGCCTACCCGACTATTGGTCGACACTGTTTGTTACTGTTGAGTTGCGCTCCAAGCTTTCTCAGAACACCATCCTCAGTGTTCTGACCTCAATTCGTCACTTGAGACTCTGGGAGTACGCTAACGAAAGAGATCTAATCGCAGAGTTTGCAGATGGAAAATTTTTGACGCCCATCGACATCGAGTCGCTATATGAACACTTCACTCTCAAGCGTTCCGAGGTTGAAAGAAGTCTGAATATCCAGAAGTCAAATGATGTGATTTCAATGCAAATCCATCACCCGCATAGTTTGCCTGCTTTGGAAACCGTTAGCACTCATCAGCAAAAAAACAGAATGAGTGTCGCAGCCCGCTTTATGGTTTTTGTCGGAAAAACCATGCACCGTTACTCCAGTCATCGCGCCAATCTTTACCACGAGCTAGATGAAATGGCGGCAAACATGCATGCGAAGGCGCCAAAAGTACGTCGTAGTTCAGGGCTTCAAATCGACCCCAACTACCGCTCTGCCCCTCCCGAGGTCTACGACGAAGTCCTGCGCCTAGTCCGCGTAGATAACCCACAAAACCCATTCCGCACAAATGTGCGGCTGCGTAATCAAGTGATGTTCGACATCATGTTTGAAACGGGGGCACGGGGTGGAGAAATACTAGGCCTCCAGATTGGGGATATTGATTGGACACAGCGCATTCTAAAAATCGTTAGACGCCATGATGACGCTAACGACAGCCGCAAGCATCAACCGGTAGCGAAAACCGAAGAAGGACAAGTTTATATATCTGAAACCTTGGCCAGTGACCTTCATCAGTACGTAATGAAGGATCGCGCCCAAATTGCCGAGGCTCGGCGTCATCCATATATATTTGTGAACCATCGCAAGGGTGCCGGCTATGGACAGCCAGTTGGTATCGTGACCTTCAAAACGAGAATTGCCAAGCCAGCATCACGCCGGGCACCAGAAATTTTCAATGAAATCACGCGACATGGCTTTCGCCATAACTTCAACTACCGCCTCTCAAAGAAAATTGACGAACAAAATGCCCTTGCGGCGAATGATCCCTCTGAAAAGCGCATCTCGCAAAAAGAGGAGACACAGCTCCGTATGCGCTTGAATCGTTGGCGTTCAGAGAAGACGGCAGAAACATACAACTCAAGGCACATTAAACAGAAAGCGGATCGCCTGATGCAAAGCCAATTGGACGAAATTGCCGAAACCAAAGGGAAAATGCTGTGAACTCCATTGAACCCTCATTGGCCAGAAGCACTGAGGTTGAACGTTCAAAGTTCCTGCGCTCCAAAGCCGGATATCAGTTTGATTTCTGGGGCAATACCTGGCAACTGGACGGTGGCATTAGCCTAAATCTCTCGTCCCTAAGTGAGCTACTTGGGAATCAGACCACGCTTTTTGACGCGATAAGGTACACGCTTGGGAGGTTGGCCGTAGAGGCTTCATCCGACTACACCTCAGGCTGTATCAATAACACATTGTTTTTCCTGAGGTCGCCGCATTTCATGGGCGAACCAATAACTGCCTCTCAACTCAAGAATTATCGCGCTTCATTGGAACCCGAACACGAATACAGGCTCGGTCACTTTAGGGGGTTTTTGCGAACGTTGGCCGACTACGGTCAGAGCGGCTTGGCTCCGGACGTCGTACCCTACCTCGACTCGCTCAAACTCCGAGGCAACAAAAAAGGGGCCGCAGTGGAACACCGATGCCCTTACAGCGGACCATTTACTACGACGGAACAAGCGGCCGTGTTGGTTTGGTCAACAAATGAATTCGAGGAAGGCAGCATCTCACTCAAAGAGTATGCGTGGTTTTTTTGCTCATTTGTCACTGGTCGGCGCTCCGTGAACTTACGCGCCTTGCGCGGAAAGGATCTCAAAGCAAACGATGTAAATGGTGTTCGTGAATTTCGACTTGCTGTGCCAAGGGCCAAACAACGGGGCGCACCATATCGTAGCCAATTTCGCGAAATTCTTATTGGCGAAGATTTGTACCTACTGCTCAAGAACTTGAGTGAGAGCGTTTATAGTCGGGTTAGGGAATGTATCCCTGAGGACGTTCCGGTTGATGTCCTGCAAGAGCTGCCTGTTTTCTCACATGATGCACGTATCGAGGAATTAGTTTCTTTAAGTGAGTTGAACAGAATTCTAAGGGAGACGCCGGACTACCTGCATGCCAACGGGCGGAAGACCTCCCAAATTATCGGGAAGTTATCTCACATGTGCACGGCCATATCGGAACGAACTGGCGACACCATTCACATCACCCAAACACGAATGCGGCGAAGTCGCGCCACTAACCTTGCAAGAAAAGGTATCGGCGGCACTGAATTGGCCTACCTTTTGGACCATTCTGATACCCAGCAGATTGGTGTTTACACAGAAAACACTCCCAATGTTGCTGAGCGGATTGACGAAGCCATGCTTCCTGCTTTGACCCCCTTGGCAATGGCTGCCCGAGGCATGCTTATCGAGTCCGAACGGGATGCAATCCGAGCCAATGACCCAAACAGCCGGATTCATAAAACCGGCGGCACAACCATGGGAAATTGCGGAAATGAAGGTTTCTGTGCTGGGGGCATAAAGTCTTGTCTCGTCTGCACCCAGTTCCAGCCATGGATGGACGCGCCTTGGGATGACTTGTTGTCAGAACTATTGGATGAACGTGACGAACTTCGAAATTCCAATGTCGGCAACGGAGTCCTTCAATCATACGATCTACAAATCTCACGAGCCTTTGCAATCAAGACTGCTGTTGAGCAACTGAGGTCTGAAAATGAGTAATGTGGTCGTCTTTATTCCCCAAAACGACATCGATGGAGCTCGCAACCTTCGCGATTTTATCCGCTTTGCTCGCGATGAGCTGACATTGTTCGAAGACCAAGGCGGATTCTTGGTGGACAAGTGGGAGTACAAGCTAGGAGCCAAAATAACCTCAGTCCAATTCTCCCAAGCAAAAATGCAGGGACGCAACATTGGTCAACGTGAACACGTACCCTTTGAGCAACCGTTCATGGATTTTGCCAAAGCCCATGTTCGGACGCTCCTTACGAAAAGGCTTTCCACAGCGATTACCAAAAACATCAACGCGCTGCGCTACGTTTACGCTGCATTGGTGGAAGTTCATGGGACACCGGAAATTCTGAAACTTGACGGCATCGTTCAGGCGAAACTCGTCGAGTTAATCGAAGCAAATGATAGAATGGGTCCCGCAGCTCTGTACCGTTTTGGTCAAGCGCTGGAAAAACTCTACAAAGACATCAGGGAAAACAAAATTGTAATTGATCTGCCGATCTGGAGAAACCCTTGGAGCCGACCTCGCGAGAGGTCCATGGGCACCTCAGACAAAGACAAAAAGTGGCAGGAAGAGCGGTGCCCTTCCATGCACGAGATGATGTGCATTATGGACGCATTCAATCGTGCCGAAACAGTACCCGACAAGTATGTAACCAGTCTTATTGTCATGCTGATCTTTGCGCCAGGCCGGGTATCAGAGCTAAATCATCTGACCCACGATTGCTTGACGATAGAAGAATATGAAGAATCCGGTGAAACAAAGCGGCGAATGGGAGTCCGCTGGCATTCAGCCAAGGGCTACGGAGAGACTATAAAATGGGTTCCCAGAGTCATGGAGCCCGTTGTTGAAGCAGCAGTTGGTCGATTGCGTGAAATAAGCTCAGAGCCAAGAAAGGCGGCAGCTTTCTACAATGAGAATGAATGTGGATTTTTTGTTCATGAGCGATGCTTGACCGCCGGCGACTTCAGCCAAAGCAATCCTCTAAACGGAAAGCAAATTCATGGGGCGCTCGGGTTAACTCCAATTCCATCGTCTCCTGAAGCCAAGCTCGAAAGCACCCAAGGAATCACCAAGAGAACTGCACTCGGGAACAATTTGAACTCACCGGAGCTAAATAAGCATTTCTGGGATCATGTGGCCCACAAAGAATTAATAACTTACAATGACTTAGGATGTCTGGCCCGGCGAGTGTTGCCAAGAGAATTTCCTAACATCTCCGGAACCAACATAAAACTACATGACTCCTTGGTCGTTACCTGGGAGTTTGCAACCAATCGCCAATTCAAGACAAGACCATACAAATTGGCCATTCCAACCTTGGGTTCTGAGCTGATAAATCATGCTCTAGGAAGCCGCCCCAACAAAAGCGGAGGAAGGTCTGCGTCCATCTTTGACACTTTTGGCTTAAAGAATGAAGACGGGTCTGAAATACGGCTAACCAGCCACCAACTTAGAGTTTGGCTGTCCACTAACGCTGAACGCGGGAATATGGACAGTCTTGAACTAGCCCAATGGGCCGGGCGCCTTCGCATCGAAGATAATCGCCACTATGACTTAAGAACTCCAGCAGAGAGAGAACAACGAGAGCGCGAGGTTCTCGACTTACTACCAGCTTCGCAGTCCGCTCTTCAACAAGCCAAGTTAAACGGCCCGGTGTCCTATGAAGCCCTTGGACATAAAGACCGGTTAGGCATGGCAGAGATAACAAAATGGGGATTTTGCGAACACGATTTCGCCATGGAGCCATGCACCAAAGGTGCCAACTGCCTGACCTGCAAGGAACACTGCGTAATCAAGGGGCTATCCGACAACCTTGAGAAAATTCGGGTAGAAGAGGACCTAATTCAGGCTGAGTTTGACCGGGCACGCGAAGCTGAAGGCCTAAACTACTTCGGGGCGTCTCGGTGGGTCGATCATCTGGGATATCGGCTGGCGCTCATTCGAACACAGCGTCTGAAGTTAGAAGATCCAGAAACGCCAGACGGGTCAATTATCCGTGTACCCGATGAGTATGATGTAAGCCAAACCAAAAGAGCACTTCAAAACGCTGGATATGAAACCGAAATCGTTGATTTGCCAGACGAGAAGCTATCAGATGACTATCTCCGCGGGCTCCTGAGTATTTGAGATGAAGACCAAGCTGATCAATGAAGAAGCTATGACCCGCATCCTCAACGAGCTGGATGGATGGCGGGGAAAGATGACATGGCCACTTGTAGGTAAAATGGTATCCAAACAAATTGGTGTAAAGAGCATCTCCAGACACACGCTTTTGGGCTACCCGCGGCTTGTTGAGGCGTTCAATGCAAGAAAGGCTGAACTGAAGTCTTCCAAGGCGACCAAGGCCGAAGAGACCGTGGATCACACCCTTGAAGCGGCGCTATCAGAAATAGAAAAACTCCAGGCCAAAGTCGTTCGCTTGCAGCGGGAACGGGATCTGTACGTCGAGCAGTTCGCACGCTGGCAATACAACCTCTACACTATGCCCGGTGTCGACTTGGTTACTCTGAATAAAACGCTGAACAAACCGCTTCCCAAAACCAACAGAGCAAAAAGGTAATCAGCACCATATGACCAAAGCAGGTAAGAAATCGGGCGCGGGTTTGGCATTGGAATATGCCGAACGCTTTACTCTTTGGATTGAGGAACGCGAGCTGCAAAATGATTTCCGGGACTATGTTAGATCAGGAAAGTTGAACCGAACTGAAGTCGCAAAAGAACTGGGTTTTGGCCGTAGCGTTTTTGCACAAAATCCTGAAGTCAAAGCGCTTGCGAAGAACTGCGACGAAAAGTGGGGATCCGTCGTACCCGATGGGCGACAATCCAAGACTGCACGAGAAGAAAGTGCCGCACGCGAACGCGCCATAAGCAAGCTAAAGCGTTCCGAAACCTCCAATAGTCGCCTGCTAGAGCGGATCGCGATGTTGGAGGAGGAAAATCGACAGCTTAAGCTCCGTTTGAGTGAAATGGGCAAGTTTGCTGCCGCCAAGAGAGCTTTTGATGATGCCTCTGAAGCGTTTGCAAGGAGTTTGAAATGAATTGGGATTTCGTTGGAGCGTGTTCGGCAAAGCATATGCACCCTTTCATTGGTCACTACGGCAAGAATTAAAAAAACAGTGCTAGTCCAGATTCAAAAAGCGCGACTGAACGGCCTACTAAGCGCCAAGAGGCTGTCTGATGAGGGTTGCATCATCCACTCTTCAAAGGGCCTCTCAGTGCGTTTTCCATGGGCCGTCAGAGACGTAGCCACGCCGGGAAGTGTTTGGCGCGTCAGGGGGCGCAAAATGAAGCCAGCTTCGTAGTAAATGGCTTCACGATCACGGAAGATCGGATTGACGTCGACGAAGCCGAATTGGTCAAGCCCAACACGAGCCTCATAGAAACGTGGCTTCAGAAAAACATCGATGGCATCGGCGAGGTTAAAGCCGGGCGGCTTGCTCGGAATCCAAGCATTCTAGATCTTATCCAAAACGAAGATTTTGAAGCACTTCTTGACCTCGGCATTTCCAGCACTGCCGCTAGCCAAATTCTAAAGACGTTTCCTAGAGACGAAATGCTTGATGCGATCAATTGGCTGGCAGAGAAAAACCTACCTGCCAGAATAGCCCATAGCATCGCTGATATCTGGAAAGAAAAAACCGTCGAATACCTGGAAGCCGACCCGTTTGTTTTGCTTCAGTTTGGAGTACCTTTCAACAAATGCTGTGAAGTTGCTGAAAGAATAGGAATTTCCCGAAACAGCAGTGTTTATCAAGCTGCTCAAGTAAAGGATATTGTCCAAAAATACACACTAAAGACAGGCTCGACGGCGATGCCTGTTTCGGCTTTCCAAACTGAGGCAAGCCGTAGAAAGCTAAGTCCCCAAACCATCCTGAGGTCAGCTGCTGATCGTAAAGTGTTGACCCGTACACCAGCAGGAATCCAACTGGAAGGTCCATTTTTGCTGGAACACTTTGTTGCTCATACGCTGAAGTCGGCATTCAACCGGCCCAACGGTGCAGGATCACTTCTGGCTGGCTGGGAAACGTCACTTTGTGACCGGGAGATTTCTGTTTTTTTGGCTAGGTTCGAATCTGGAATTGCATTCGAACTCACTAGCGAGCAGAGACAGGCAGTAGTCGGAGCGGTTAAGTCGAAAGTTTGCGCCCTGTCTGGGGGGCGGGTACAGGTAAGACGACCATTTTGAATGCCGTACTCTCCATCATAGATAAAGTCAGCTTGGGTTCTGAAGTAGTTCAGCTGGCGCTTTCTGGTCGAGCGGCTTCCAGAATGTCAGAGGCGACCAATCGGCCCGCGCATACGATCTCAAAATACATCATCGAATTGAAGAGAATGGCACCAGAGCGACGACCAGATCACCTGGTAATCGTTATCGATGAAGCAAGCATGGTCGACATTGTCTCCATGTACAATCTTATGTCACTCCTCCCCAGCGCAACGCGGTTCATTTTCGTTGGTGACGTCGAACAATTGCCGCCAGTTGGCATGGGCCTAGTTTTTCACGCAATCATGGAATCTGACATCCCGAGGTTTCATTTGGAAGCGGTAAAGAGGCAGGGAGAAGATAGTGGCATCCATCGATTTGCCACCGCTGTCCGCAACTCGGAGACCGCCTGTCGGCTACCAACCTTCGCAGAAGCACCAGAAGCAGATTGCGTTATCCTCGGGACCACGGACCCCATCACTATAAAAGAACTTTTTGAGGATTTGGGTGGTCGCGACAACTGCATCGTTCTGTGTCCAACCGACATGGGAATTGATGGAGTCACAAACATCAACAAGGTGATCCAAGCCGGTTATGGGCGTCGCCGAAGGGCAATCCAATGCCCTGACGACGACGGAAACTTTCAACACTTCGTCACCGATAAAGGAAGCCGATTACATGAAGGCGATGCTATTCTCGTTATCAAAAACGACTATGCACTTGGCCTCAGAAACGGTTTCCTGGGGAAAATTTCAAGAGCCTACGATGAGCCACTAGACGGCAGCTACGGTCTAGCAATTATTGACGGAGATGAAATCCAACTGACAGATGACGTCATCGCTAAACTGGAACTTGGATTTGCGATAACGATCCACAAAAGCCAAGGATCCCAGTGGGAGAACGTCATTTTGGCTCTTCCTGCTTCTCGTGCTGTGGAAGGAATGCTGGACAAGACATTGCTGTATACTGGAGCAACCCGAGCACGGCAAAAACTTGTGGTCTGCTGTCCCGACCAAGAGATCATTCAGCGGGCTATAGAACGTGGGTCACTTGCAAGCACGCGAAGTGTGAATTTACTTAACCATCTTTGAGCGTAGGCGCAGCAAAAAACGGCGAGGTGAAACCTCGCCGCTTTCAACGTTCGCGGCCATCGGGATCCCTCCCTGTTCCGCATGAGAAATATAGCTATATTAGGTACTTCGGTCAAAGAAAAACAAAACAAATCAGCGCTTTCAATGTTCCAAAAATATCCTGGGGGAGGCGCCGAAGGCGACGGGGGCAAAGCCCCTCTTGCTTCCTTGACTAAAGTAAATTCGATTGTCGGAAGCTCTTGCCCTACCACTCTAACATGTAGTCTATGGTATCAAACTTGATGCAGGTATTAACGCAGCAAGCGTCAAAAAAGTTCATTGCAGGCTTTAGTGCGTTATCAAACATGTGCGTCATCCGACGCGTTGGTCAGATCCTGCTGAAGGCAAAAAGACCCAGTTGGGAGCAGTAAAAAGACTATGACGGAAGCACAAAAACAGCGACTGGAGGCTCAACTCTGGAAGATCGCGAACGAGCTTCGCGGGAAGATGGATGCGGATGAGTTCCGTGACTACATCCTTGGCTTCATCTTCTATAAGTACCTCTCAGAAAAGCTGCACCTCTTTGCAAACAAACTACTCGAGACCGAGGAAGTTACTGACTACGTCGATGTAACTGAAGAGGAGGACCTTGAGGCAATCAAGGAGGAGTCGCTCGAGAAGCTCGGATACTTCCTGAAACCCGAAGAGCTCTTCAGTGCCATCACGAAGAAGGGGAACATCAAGGTTGATGAGGACGACGAGGAAGAAGTCGGAAACTTCATCCTTGAAGACCTTCAGAGCATCCTCAACGCCATAGAGCAGAGCACGATGGGCAACGAGAGCGAAGACGACTTCAACAAGCTCTTCGAAGATATCGACCTGGCTAGCACAAAGCTTGGACGAACCCCGGGCGCCCGCAACAAGCTTATCGCGAAAGTACTGGCACATTTGGACGCCATCGACTTCCAACTTGGAGAAGTGGAATCAGACGTTCTTGGCGATGCCTATGAATACCTGATCGGGCAATTCGCGTCCGGAGCCGGAAAGAAAGCCGGGGAGTTCTATACACCGCAACAGGTTTCCCGCGTCCTCGCGAAGATCGTGACACTTGGGAAAACCCAGATTAAAAACGCCTACGACCCGGCATGTGGTTCGGGTTCGTTGCTTCTTCGCATCGCGAAAGAGGCGGACGTTGGCGAGTTCGCAGGGCAAGAGCTCAATCGCACGACCTATAACCTCGCGCGAATGAACATGATCCTGCACGATGTGCATTTTTCGCGATTCGACATCCGGCAAGAGGACACTCTTGAGGAGCCACAACACTTCGAAGAACGCTTTGAGGCAGTAGTGGCAAACCCACCCTTCTCAGCGAAATGGAAGAGCTCTGACAATCCCCTCCACGAGACTGATGACCGCTACAGCCAGTACGGCCGCCTAGCGCCAAGCTCAAAGGCTGATTACGCATTTGTGCAGCATATGATCCACCAGCTTGCGGACAATGGCACGGCGGCGATTGTTCTGCCACATGGCGTGCTGTTTAGGGGCGCGGCTGAGGGTGTGATCCGCGAATACATCATAAAGGATCAGAACTACCTTGATGCCGTAATTGGCCTGCCGCCGAACCTCTTCTACGGCACATCCATTCCGGCCTGCATTCTAGTGCTTAAGAAATGCCGCGTGCATGACGGCGATATCCTGTTCATCGACGCGAGCGCAGAGTTTAAAAAGGTCGGCAATCAGAACGCGCTGACCGACGCGCATGTCGAAAAGATCGTGCAGACCTATGCGAACCGAGAAACGATTGACCGCTACAGCTATGTCGCACCGCTCAGCGAGGTGGCCGAGAACGACTATAACCTGAATATCCCCCGCTACGTGGACACGTTCGAGGAGGAAGAACCGATTGACTTAATGGCTGTGACCACTGCCCTGCAAGGGCTTGAGGAAGCTATGGTGGAAACGGACGCCAGCATCGCTGGCTTCACTGCGGAACTTGGCATCCCAAGCCCTTTTAACTCGTAAGCCTGCACCCATGACACAGAAAGATCAACAGAACGTGCCAAAGCTTCGGTTTCCGGGGTTTAAAGAAGGGTGGGGAAGCAAGACCCTTGGAGATTTTTTCACGTTTAAGAATGGAGTGAACGCTGACAAGTCAGCCTATGGACGCGGGCGTAAGTTCATCAACGTGTTGGATATCATTTCCGATCAACCGATTACATCAGATGCAATCATCGGCAGCGTCGAAATCTCTGACAAAGAGTTCGAAAAGAACGAAGTAAAATATGGTGATATTCTATTCCAACGTAGCTCCGAAACACGCGAAGAAGTCGGGCAAAGCAACGTTTATCTAGATGAAGAATCGACCGCTACTTTCGGTGGCTTTGTTATTCGCGGAAGACCCATCACAGAGATCGTACCAGAGTACTTTCACAACCTCCTGAAAACCTCGCGTGTGCGCAAAGATATGACGGCGCGCAGCGGTGGGAGCACACGCTACAATGTCGGGCAGGAATCTTTGTCAGCGGTGCCGGTTACCTTGGCGCCCTCCCTCCCCGAGCAACGCAAGATTGCGGGATTTCTTGGTGTGGTGGATAAGAAGATCGCTCAACTGGTTGAAAACAGGTGCCTGCTGGAGGACTACAAGAAAGGCTGCATGCAGCAGCTTTTTTCCCAACAAATCCGCTTCAAGGACGGCAGCGGCAACGACTTCCCAGACTGGGAGGAGAGTCGGCTGGGGGAGATCGTTTCTATCAAGAAGGGTCAACAGCTTAATCGAGATGATATGATTGAAGGTGCTGAGTATCCGGTTATCAACGGAGGAATTTCAGCTTCTGGATACACAGATACGTTCAACATGAAAGGCCGCGTCATAACCGTCAGTGAAGGAGGTAACTCCTGCGGATATGTCGATTGGCAACCCCTGGATTTTTGGCTTGGTGGGCACTGCTACGCGCTACCATTGAAGGATAGCTCCTCGCCTGCTGAATATTTGCTTCAGTTCCTTAAGAATGCTCAGTCGAGCATAATGGCTTTACGCGTTGGATCAGGCCTACCAAACATCCAAAAGCGTGATTTGGAAAAGCTACCCGTTTCTCTCCCTCACCCCAACGAGCAGCGTAAAATCGCGGAATTCCTTTCTGCCCTCGACCGCAAGATCGACTTGATCGGTCAAGAGCTGACCCACGCCCGCAGCTTCAAGCAGGGCCTCCTGCAACAGATGTTTGTGTAGGCGCCCCGACCTATGGAAAAGCTCAAAAACGAAATCCAACGGATTAAACGCCACCGGCTCGACTACTACCATAGCCACCTGGATCTAGTCGAAGGCTACATCGACGAGAAGCCAGACATCTCGATTGAGACCTGCAAAGCCCTTATCGAGGGTATTTCAAAGCTCTCGCTACACTTGCTCAATCAAGAGCCTCTTGATAGCCACAACGATGAGAAGTTTCAGGCGCTTGTGAAGCGGGCGCTTTCAGAGCTTCAGAAGGGTCGTGGCTTCTCAGACGCAGATTTGTGTAAGCGGCTCTCTGGCGTGGTTCACTACATCGGTGAGGTGCGCAATGAGCACTGCGACATCGGGCATGGTCGTGCTTCGCTCAAGGAGCAAGTGAACGACGCAGAGTTTGCCGACCTGATTGTCGGGATCACGGACAATATTTGCACTTACATGCTGCGCCGCTTGGACGGGCTCGCAGACGAGGTCACGGAGTATGAGGACCATCCCGAGTTCAATGACTTTCTTGACGAACAGAACCCGCTCCCTGGGAATATCCGGTACAGCCGAGCCCTCTTCGACCAAGAATTTGAAACCTATGAGATCGAGCTTGGTGACTTCCTTTTAGAGTTTAACCCTGAAGAAGAATGACACAGACAGAGCAACAACTAGAGAACGCCCTTATCGCGCAGCTTGAAGACCTGGGCTGGGACAAGGTGACGATTGCCGATGAGAATGACCTCTTGGTCAATCTCAAGCGTCAGCTGGAAAAGCACAACAAGCTGCTCCTCTCAGACCTTGAGTTTCGGCAAGTTCTCAACAAGCTCGCTCGCGGAAACATCTTCGAGAAGGCCAAGATTCTCCGCGACAAGGTGGACTACACCCGCGACGATGGAACGACCGGCTATATCGAACTCATCAACCAGATTCAGTGGTGCAAGAACCAGTACCAAGTAACGCATCAGGTCACCATGACCGGCAAGTACACGAACCGCTATGATGTGACCTTGCTCGTGAACGGCTTGCCCCTCGTGCAAATCGAACTCAAGCGCCGTGGCCTCGAAATGAAAGAGGCCTTCAACCAGACCAATCGCTACCACCGGCACAGCTTTTCAGCAGGCTATGGGCTCTTTGGCTACATTCAGCTCTTCGTCATCAGCAACGGGGTCAACACCAAGTATTACGCGAACAACCCGGTGAACCGGCGCGACTTCAAGCAGACCTTTTTCTGGGCAGACGAAGAGAACAAGAAAATCTCGCAGCTCAGCGAGTTTGCGGAGGCTTTCCTCGAGAAGTGCCAGCTCTCGAAGATGATTACGAAGTACATCGTGCTGCATGAGAGTGACCAGCTGCTTATGGCGCTGCGTCCCTACCAGTTCTATGCGGTTGAGGCGATTGTGGAGCGTGTCGCGAACACGCAGAAGAACGGCTACATCTGGCACACAACCGGCTCAGGAAAGACCCTCACGTCCTTCAAGGCCGCTCAGATACTCACGCAGAGCTCAAAGGTGCATAAGGTGGTCTTTGTCGTGGACCGCAAAGACCTCGATTTCCAGACTATCAAGGAGTTCAACAGCTTCCAAGAAGGAAGCGTTGACGCCACGAACAACACGAAAAAGCTGGTGGACCAGTTCGCGGACGATACTCCCCTCATTGTGACCACGCTTCAGAAGCTCAATACCGCCATCAGCAAAGAGCGGCACCTGAAGGTGATGGAGAAGCTCAAGGACAAGCGCATGGTCTTCATCTTCGATGAATGCCACCGCAGCCAGTTCGGAGAGACCCACAAGCGGATCACAGACTACTTCGATAACGTGCAGATGTTCGGGTTCACCGGAACGCCTATCTTCCTAGAAAACGCCGGAACGCATGCCTACACGATGCCCGATGGGAGGGTTGTGAAAGGCAAAAGAACGACAAAAGATCTCTTCGGAGACCAGTTGCATAGCTACGTCATCACCGATGCCATCCGAGATGAGAACGTCCTGAAGTTCTCAGTCGAGTACATCCGAACCGTGAAACGCAAGGACCAGGTGGAGGACATCGAGGTCGAAGCTATCGACACGGCCGAGGTCATGGAGGCCCCTGCCCGTCTCGAGAAGATCGTAGACTACATCATCGCGAACCACGACCGGAAGACGCATAGCCGCGAGTTCACGGCCATCATGTGCGTCTCAAACGTGAAGAGCCTGATCGCCTACTACGAGCTCTTCAAAACAAAGAAGGATGCGGGAGAGCACAACCTTAAGATCGCGACCATCTTCTCCTACCAAGCCAACGAGGAAGATGCCGACGCCGATGGGCTTGGTGATGCAGATGACTTGCCGGATGAAAGCCGCCCGGTGAACAAGCACAGCCGGGAGAAGCTGGACGAGTACATTGCCGACTATAATGCGATGTACGGGACTAACTATTCGACCAAGGACAGCAAGCTTTTCTACAACTACTACAAGGATGTCGGAAAGCGCATGAAAGCGCGGCAGGTCGATATCTTACTCGTCGTGAACATGTTCCTCACCGGCTTTGACAGCAAGCCACTCAACACGATCTACGTCGATAAAAATCTCAAGTACCACGGTCTTTTGCAGGCCTATTCCCGCACCAACCGGACGATGGGCGCGAAGAAATCCCAGGGGAATGTGGTAGTCTTCCGCAACCTTAAGCCTGCGACTGACAAGGCCATCGAGCTCTTCGCGAACAAGAACGCGCAGGAGGAAATCATCCTCGCTCCCTACGAGGACTATGTGAAGAAGTTCGAGGAAGCGACCGCAAAGCTCTTTGCCATCACGCCGACCGTCGAGAGTGTGGATGAACTCCTCACCGAAGAGGATGAAGCCGCTTTCGTGCAAGCCTTCCGTGAACTTATCCGAGTGAAGAACGTGCTGGATTGCTTCACGCAATTCGACTTCTCCACCCTGCCCCTTGATGAACAGACCTTCGCGGACTTCCGCAGCAAGTACCTTGACCTTTACGACAAGGTTCGCAGCGAAAAAGAAAAAGAGAAGGTTTCGATCCTTGATGACCTGGACTTCGAGGTCGAGCTCATCAGTCGCGACAAAATCAACGTCAGCTACATCATCAATCTGCTACGCGATATGCAGAACAAGAAGCCTGAAGAACAGGCCAAGGCTCGCAAGAGCATCATGGACGTGCTGGATACCGAGGCTCAGCTCCGTAGCAAGAAAGAGCTTATCGAACGCTTCATCTCGCAGCACTTCCCTGACCTGCCGGCAAGCGCCGATGTTGGTGAGGAGTTTGATAGCTACTGGCAGGCAAGAAAACAGGAAGCTATCGCGAACCTGAGCGAGGACGAAGGCCTCAAGCAAGAAGGCCTTGAGAAGGTTATTGGAACCTATCTCTTCACCGAGAAGACCCCAATGCGCGACGACGTTATCGGGATTATGGAAAAGCGCCCTGGCCTACGAGAGCGTCGTAGCGTTGCAGACCGGGTGATCGAGAAAATCAAAACCTTCGTGGAGACTTTTATTGACGGAGTTGATTAACTGCGATGCTGGGATTTTCGATCAGCTTACCATCGAACAGACTTTCGAAGCACTACTGATAGTGGCCGCGTACGCTTCTGTTTAGGTGGCTTGTTGATGGCTTGTCGTCTGGCTACAAATCGGCGATACATAACCGAGCCGATGCCGATCCCTGCGAGTCTTGCCGGCAGCACTTTTCTGTCCAGAGTCCTTGGCCCGATTTGGATCTGCGCAGTCTGACGCGAAATCACTCGCATTCTTCAATCCTTATCCATGCAGCTGAGGGCCATGCTGAAATGGTAGCCGAGGAGCGAAGAAATGGACAAAGAGCCTATCATCATTACCAATGCAAGCGCTTTGAAAGACGCTGCAAAAGCTGTTGTAGCGCGTGTAAAACGTAACGAAGGAAACATATCGATCAACGGTGTCCTGTCTGAAATCGCATCTGGCCTTGCTGGCGAAGCCAGGACTTGGGGCGCGATTACAGAACAACCTGTATACGTGTCCGAAAGTGTTCGGCTGGTCAAAATCTTTGGCCGTTCTCGGCCAAACAAGAAAATCAAAGACAGGCAAGGCGTCAACACTGCATTCGAATTTTTTGCCTCGCCTACGGTGTTGTCAAAGTCAAGAATGCTGGAGCTTGCCTCTCTTTGGAAGCAAGGAGGTTACGAAAACAGGCACAACCGAAGCCCTGTCTGCCGCTTCGCTGAAAAAGATATCTACGAATTTGAGTTGGTATGCATTGCTGACCTTCTAAGCGCTTTAGAGCAAAGCAGAAATCCAATTTTCGGAGACTCTGCTTATCGCCTTCTCCTTGATTGGGGGAACCCTTCGCAGGATTCCAACAGTCAGTACCCTTTGGGTTTCATTGAGCATGGAATTCGGCAGGTTCTTTTTGAATTATCATACCAAGTACCATATGATCGCGATCAACAAATTCACTCAATTTTGCAGACTTGGTCCTACTTGAAATTGGAAATCCCTGGCAATGACTTTGGGGAAACTTGGGGCAAGCTAGTTCAGTGCCTAGGTTGGCTTGAGCATTGAGAGTTCACGCACCGAGAACAGGCTCTCGAAGACGACTGAAGCCAAGCGGTTAGGTGCATCTTGGCTCTCATTTCCGGGGCGCTTTGGTTCCTAGCAGGAGAGGCGCTTAGAAGAAGCACGCACTACTACAACGACAGTCGCCATAGACTTCTGATATTCAATATTGGGTAATGGCGGCAGGTAAGCTGTACTAGCGGTCTGGGTCTGTATCGAGTTTGCCCCAGAGATCCTCAACCAGATCTGAGAAGCCATCATTCGAGGGCTCCTTGGGCAGTAGACCAGCTCTTCGCCGGCGTTCGACCTCGGCCATGAGTTCTTCTTCTGTGGCTGTCTCAACCACATCACATCGAAGAGCTTCAATCTCGTCCGCTGTCCACGACTCAAATTTGTCAGCGTAGAAGCCCAGGGAATACGGCTCGTCATCGGAAATCTGCTTGATCAAAGCATTCCAATCTTCGCTCTGGTTCAATTCCTTTTCGATCCTCTCGTCTGGTTCGCGAATGGACTCGCGGATCAACGGCAGCAGCTTTGCCTGAGCGCTTTCCTTATCCACTCCGGTTCCTAGCAGCCACATGTCTGCGATCTTGCGAACAAGCGACCAAACAGTTTGATTTCGTGGGTGGTCTTCTATTCTGCCGCCAAGGCCTTTTTCCTGAATGCCCAGCTGTTCAGCGGCCCGTTCGCTCATTCGAATATTGTAATCAGAAACGTCCGCGAGTTCTGAATCGTTCTCAGCCACAGCTCGGGCGACCTCTTGATCACCAACATAGACAACCACCTTCAACATCCCACTACCCCTTCCTTCGCCGGTTCATCACTCGGTCCAGGTGGCTGTAGTCCAGATCTCGCATTATCCTTTTAACTCGCTCTGGATCGACTTCGCGATCTTTTCCAGCAGTGTGGACGATGTGTCTGACGTAGATCGCCAACGCGACTATGATCACGGCGGATAAGATCAAGCTGATATGCTCCGCCCCCATCACTAAGTCTTCTTCCTTGGGTCTTCGATCCCGAGGTCGTCGAACACGTTGCCGCTACCATCAGTGATCTCGACATCATCGTCCTCAGTCACTAGATCCCAGGTGTTCTCTTTGACCCATTCATCCCGCCATTTGGGCGCATCGGCCGGACGCTGTGCAAAATCGGCGATTTGCTCGAAAATCATTTTGCGCAATGCAAGCCAGACCTCCGGACCCTCTTTGCGACGAGCTTGCAACTCTGCGATCAAGTCATCCAGAGGAACATCCTGTAACGGGCGCCCGAAGATCTCTTCTTCTGAAAAATCATCTGTCATCGCTCAACATCCTCGACACTGATCGTCAAGACTAAGATCTTGTTTGGTTTTACGGTGATCTCTTTTCCTTCAATCTCTCGAAGTTTGCCGTTCACCAAAGTCTCGCAGACTACGAAAATTGGAATTTCCTCTTCCGTAGACTCGTCACTCATCTGGCTTACCCTTCGGATCAGGCACCTTTCGCGACCGGATCTCATCCGAGGTAATCGGCTTGGTTAGTTTTGCTCGACCGGCCGCAATTTCAGCCTCCCGAAGCCTAAGCAAACGCAAGGTTTGTTCATCCAGCTCAACGTCGTCGTCATCACCCATCAGACTTCTCCCGAGTACAGTAACAGTGAGAACAGAGCACTTGAGACCCGTCGGCTGTCCGAACGATGTCACCAACGTGGCCACACTCTTCACACGTCACACCGCATCGAAATTCCATCCAGTCAGCGTACTCCTGAATGAGATCGTGGTATCGACTGAAACCGATGGATATCTTGCCATCCTGGCCTTTCCTAATTTCCGAGATCTGAATAGTTCCAAGGTCCAGTGCCCTGAAATCCTGACTGAAGGAAAGCTTGTGGAGTGCTTGCGAAATCACGACGAGCCAGCCCTTTCCGACAGCAGGAACAAGAGATGCGCAATCTGGAGAAACGAGGTCTGGATAGTTTTCCACAATGTCCAGCCTCAGGCTGTCGGGCCAGGATCCTTCGGCGCCCTCAAATCGCCGCCGCAGAGCATCATTATAGCACCAGCTGCAAAGCGTCGTCACAAACCCAAGGACGTTCTGGCGTTGGGCAGAATTAGAACAACCTTCACAGGTTTGCTCAATCTGATCGACACGCCATTGAATCTCTTCACTCGTAGCCTGGTTGCAGCCCGGGCCCTCATAGACGCGCAAGCCTCCCCATTTCTGTTTGATCTGAACGATGGACGGGTGTTCATCACCAAACAGGTCGGGCTGCTCGTCGATCAACCTCTTCACTTTCTCAAGTGCAAGTGTAAGCTGCTCCGCCCACCCGGCACGATACTCACCAAGCTGCTTGAAGACGCTTCCATGAATATCATTCCAGTCGACAACACTGCTCATCACTGACCTCCGGGCCCGCGCCTCTTTGAGATCGTGTGAAACCTCCGCTATAGCAGTCATCATACGGTCGACCACTTCACGGCCATCACACTCGACATGCAGACCCTCGGTCGACCATGTGACGTCAGAGACGTGCGGAGCTGGGTAGTTGTGCGCCATCACCAAACGCATCTCTTCGGCGTACCAGGCGTCAAATGAGCGGAGATCATCTGGAGCTCCATGGTCCTCGATCACACCTCGAACCTTTTCTCGGAATTCCTTCCAGCTCTTTTCGACATCATCCATCAGTCACATTCTCCAGAACTTGGGCTTGTTGAGATGGAAGACCCCTCCCGGGATCTCCTCGACCGATTGCTTGATGTCGTTGAAATCAATTGAATTAGTAGCATCGCCCGCCATATCGGACTCCTCCTGAGGATGGTAGGAGGCGTCGGAATCGAACCGACTCGTGCACTCTAATCTGGAGCAATTACAAGGATATAAGCCTCGCCCGCATACCAATGCTGCCTCCCGCGGATTTCGCGTGGGTTATCAACCTCAGGCCGATATTCGCTGGCAGTGGATGCGTGTGAACGTCATGACCGCAAGCTGAACCAGTTCGCATAACCATGTCAAGACAGAGCGTGCTGCACCTAGAAATTCACCGCGTAGTTCTGGGAACCTTCTAGCTTCGCGTGTGCCAAAAGGAATGAAGCATCCTATTATACGGGTCAGTACAGCGTCGGGTAGCTCTCAGACCGCGAAGCGATTCGATGCCCTGTGATCCGGAGTCGAACCCAGAAGCTCCGTCGACAACTCGCTCTGAACCGCCGCGCGTCTTTTGATCTGCGTTTGGTGCGCTCTGTTCTGGAGAAATACAAAAGTCTTGATCTGACCAAACCTCAGCGGCAGCATTGATCTGCATCTTTCGAAAAATGGAGAAACTACTGCCCCCTGCCAACTCTCACTCGAACTACCAAGTTATAGATGTTTTTAATGCCTTGAAGTTCGCTCCTTCTCCTCGGCAGCTTTCATACGGCTATCTATTGTATGTAGGAAACCTGTCTCGGTACTCCCGCTTGCAAAATGTTGATTATCGTGGTCGTCGTTGTGTACAGGACCAAAATTCGACTAAAAATCGACATTTCTAATTAAGGTAGTTGATTTATGCTAAACGGTGAACGCGACAAGTTGCGGATTCATATGACTATAGCTGCACTCAGTCACACAGTTGGTGGAATTTTTTGTTACCTTAACCCTTTTAAACCAAACGGAGAAACAACATGGCATGGTCCTTCTCACTTGGCCGATTGCTCGGCTCGGAACTGAGGGTCCATGTCACCTTCTTCCTGCTGCTCGCCTGGGTTGGTTTTGCAGCGTATTCCAGCGGCGGTTGGCCCGCTGCGCTCAACAACATCCTGTTCGTTCTGGCTTTGTTTGCCTGTGTCGTCGCGCATGAATTCGGTCACGCGCTCATGGCAAAGCGATACGGGATTCGCACCCCTGATATCACTTTGCTGCCAATCGGTGGACTGGCACGTCTTGAGCGGATGCCAGAAAAACCGATGCAGGAGGTTTGGGTCGCCTTAGCAGGCCCGGCCGTAAACGTCGTCATCTGGGCCATCCTCGTGGTTTTAGGCGCGGGGATACAACTTGGATCGCTGGCCCAGATCGACTCGGCAGGCACGAACCTATTGAGCCGTCTGGCCTATGTGAATCTGCTGCTGGCGGCCTTCAACATGATCCCGGCATTTCCGATGGACGGCGGGCGTGTATTCCGCGCTTTGCTATGTATGAAGATGGAACGTGCCAAGGCCACGCGGATCGCCGCCCTTGGCGGTCAGATCGTAGCGGTCGGGCTTGGTTTTCTGGGGCTGACCTCTGGCAACCCGATACTGGTTCTGATCGCCGTCTTTGTCTTCATTGCCGCGAATTCCGAAAACCAAGACGTTGCGCTACGTTCGGTTGCGCGGCGTGTGAAGGCCCGGGATGCGATGATCACCGAGTTCAAGGCGTTGTCGCCCGATGATACGTTGGCGACGGCGGCTCAAGCGGTCATTCATACGACCCAGCACGAGTTTCCGGTCTTGGCCGAGGATGGCAGCCTTTTGGGTTTTGTCACCCGTGACCGACTGTTCGCAGCGTTAGCAAGCGACCATCCCCGATCCGAGCCTGCAGCGTCGATTATGGATAAGGACATACCACAAGTCGCGCTCACCAGCGGTTTGGATCAAGTTCTGAATGGCCTGCATAAAGGTGCACCCGCAATTGCTGTTTGTACCAAATCGGGACACATGGTTGGCTATATCACCCGCGAAAACATCGGCGAGCTGATGGTAATCCAGGGGCGCTGAATCTCAGCAGGCGGCCAGCGCATCATCAAGCACCGAGACCACTGTCTCGCGCGGCACTTCTGAAGTGACGAAGGCCTGTCCGATGCCTCGTGCCATAATGAAACGCAACTGGCCATCCATGACCTTTTTGTCCTGCGCCATCAGATCGACCAGCGTTTCTGCATCCGGCAATTCACCCGGAATATCGGCCAGATCAGTCTTCATGCCCATGGCGCGCAAATGCGCCCTGACACGGCTTGGATCTTCTTGCGGGCAAAGCCCCAAGCGAGAAGAAGTTTCAAACGCCAGCGAACAGCCGATGGCGACACCTTCACCGTGCAGCAATCGATCAGAATAATCGGTTGCAGCCTCAAGCGCGTGGCAGAAAGTATGACCCAGATTGAGCAGCGCCCGGTCGCCCTGCTCGGTCTCGTCGCGCGCGACGATATCGGCCTTCATCTGAACCGAGCGTGTGACGGCCTGCACGCGCGCAGCCATGTCGCCGGATGCTAACAGAGGCCCGTTATCTTCAAGCCACTCAAAGAACTGGGCATCGCCCAGCAGTCCATATTTGACGACTTCGCCATATCCAGCGAGAAAGTCCCGCGTCTGTAACGTACCCAGCACGTCCGTGTCGGCCAACACCAGTGACGGCTGGTGAAACGCTCCAATCAGGTTCTTGCCCTGTGGCGCATTTATCCCAGTCTTGCCGCCAACCGAGCTGTCGACCTGTGCCAGCAGCGAAGTCGGTATCTGAACAAAGCGTACCCCGCGCCGCATCACTGCTGCAGCAAATCCCGCCAGATCGCCGATCACACCCCCTCCTAGCGCAACGACGACGTCGTTCCGTTCGACCTTCTCCGCCAGCAACCATTCTACCGCGCGCTCAAAATGCGGCCAGCTTTTGGTGGCCTCACCCGCTGGCAGTGCCAGAGCATTCATCTCGATCCCGGCTGAGGCCAGGCCTTCACGCAGTGCATCCAGATGCAGGCCCTCGACAGTCTCATCGGTCAGAACCGCGACACGCTTACGCTTTATCAGTGGAGCAATCCGTTCCCCAGATTGCGCCAAAAGGCCGGGGCCGATCTCTACATCATAAGAACGCTCGGCCAAATCAACATGTACGGTTTGATGCATTAAATTCGTTCCAAAATATCAGGGCGCGTCACCAATGCGGCAATCACCCGATCCACCATATCTTCGATTGCGGTTTCGCCATCTGAGTCAGCCACCAGATCGGCCTGTTCATAGATCGGCACGCGCGCCTCGTACAAACCGCGCAACGTTGCATACGGGTCTGCCGTACGCAGCAACGGGCGCGTGTCTTTATGTTTGACGCGATTCCACAACACGTTCAGATCGGCCCGCAACCACACAGATGCACCGCGGTCTGAGATCATATTTCGATTGCCTTCTGCTAGAAACGCGCCGCCTCCGGTCGACAGGATGCCTTTTTCCTCATCCAGAAGCCGTCCGATGATCTGGCTTTCCTTGCTGCGAAAGAACGCCTCGCCATCGCGGGCAAAGATCTCGGGGATGGTCATGTTGGCCGCCGATTCGATCTCGGAATCGCTATCGAGAAAGGGAACGCCGAGCCGAGCCGCCAGAGCCCGGCCCACCGCAGTCTTTCCAGCCCCCATCATTCCGACCAAAACGACGGTTTTGTGCAGTTGAAATTGCGCCGCTGTGTCGGAACGCACCGTGTTATGCTTAATTTCGCTCATTTCGTCGTGAATGACGTGATCTTAAGAAAAATGCTAGTTATAACTTGGGCAAAAGCAAAAATTGAGGCAGCGTTCACCCATGGGCCGTTTGATCAAGTTCCTGATTTACCTCATCTGCCTGTGTTTCATCGGGCTGGTTGGGTATGCCTATGTCGGGCCGTTTTTTGGTGCGGACTTTTCCGCTCCTCAAAGTGAAGTCCGCGAACCGGTCATCTTGAATGCCGACTAGAACCACTCTTCTGGCGTTTTTTCTGGCCGGAACTGCGCAGGCACAATCGACGGAGCCCTTGTCGATCATTGACTGGCTGACCGACCCCCCAGAAAATCTGCCGGGCACAGTGCTGATGGAACCGCCTGTGACCCAGACAGGGTTGCAGCCGGATATTCAGGTCACCCCGCTTGAGGCGCTGTCGCCACCGCTGGGTTTGGTGGCCTCTTCCGTCACGGGTCTGCCGGTCAACTTGTGGCAGAACAGCGATGCAGATCGCTTGGCGGAACTGATCGCGCAGGTGCGGGTCAAGTCCAACCCCGCTATGCAACGGCTGCTGTTCACCCTGCTCCTTTCCGAGGCACGTCCCCCGAGCGGAGGACAGGCAGAAGACAAATTGCTGATGGCGCGACTGGACCGCCTTATGCAATTGGGCGCATCCGATCCGGTACAATCTCTGGTTCAGCTGGCCGGTCCGACCGATACGCAAGCTCGTTTCAAACGCTGGTTCGATGCGACGTTGCTGACGGGTGACGAAGACCGGAGTTGTACGGCGCTGATCGCGCAGCCGAATTTGTCTCGGGATTACGCAGCGCAAATATTCTGCAAGGCCCGTCGTGGAGATTGGGCGTCAGCTGCGCTGACACTCGAAGCCGCTCATGCGCTGCAGGTGCTGCCCGAAGACCAGCTTGCGTTGCTCGATCGCTTTCTCAGCCCGGAATTGTTCGAAGGGGCTGAGTATCTTCCTCAGCCCGACGACCCGAATCCGCTTACGTTCCGTCTGTTCGAAGCCATTGGTGAACGTTTGCCCACGGCTTCGCTGCCACGGGCGTTCGCCAATGCCGATCTGCGCGATGTGGCGGGCTGGAAAGCCCAGGTCGAAGCTGCTGAACGATTGACGCGGATTGGGGCGCTGACACCCAATCAGTTGCTTGGCCTGTATACCGAACGTTCGCCGGCTGCTTCGGGCGCCGTGTGGGATCGCGTGGCAGCCATTCAACGGTTCGAAACCGCATTGGGAACCGGAAATCCCGATGCGGTTTCCAAGACTTTAATTGAGGTTTGGGCCCAGATGAAGTCAGTCGGGCTTGAGGTTCCGTTTGCCGAACTTTTTGCCCCGCGTCTGGCAGCAATGAAACTATCTGGTTCGGCCGCCGAGAATCTGCGGTGGCGTATTCTGCTGTTGTCCGAGCTTTATGAAGACGCGGCGCAAGATGTGCCCGAAGGTTCCGATGCGAATATGTTTCTGGCCGCCCTGGCACAGGGCGATCCGCAACGCGCGCCGTCGCCAACCCCTCTGGCGGATGCCATTTCGCAGGGCTTTGCCTGGTCCGCGCCCATCCCTTCGGATATCGACGGGCTTCTGAGCAACGATCAATTGGGCGAAGCCATTCTGGAAACGATGCAATTGTTCGCCCATGGCGCGCGCGGCAATCTGGTCGACCTGACCGCTGCAATCGCTGCGTTCCGCCGCGTGGGTCTTGAAGACACCGCACGTCGGGCCGCGTTGCAGTTGATGATCTTGAACGGGGCTTGAGCATGACCGCGCCCGCGTCTCAGGAGCTGTGGATTTCCACCTTCCTCGAAGCGCAAGCTGCTGAGCTTGGCGCCGCCACCAACACCCTGCTCGCCTATGGCCGGGATCTGAAAGATTTCTCTGATTGGTTGACGCGTCGGAAATCGGGCTTTTCCGAAGCGGATCGCGATCGGATCGAAGGTTACCTGATCGATTGCGATGCGCAGGGCCTGTCGCGCTCGACAAGGGCACGGCGGTTGTCGGCGATCAAACAATTGTACCGATTTGCTTTCGAAGAAGGCTGGCGCGAAAGCAACCCGGCCATCCAGATCAAGGGACCAGGGCGCCCCAAGCGATTGCCAAAAACACTGGACGTGCCCGAAGTTGACCACCTGCTTGCAGCAGCGCGGCGCACGGGCCGTTCCGACGCAGACAGAATTCGCAACACGTGCCTGATGGAACTGCTCTATGCGACGGGGATGCGGGTGACAGAGCTGGTATCGCTGCCGGTCGGTTCAGCCAGAGGTGATCCCCGCATGCTGCTGGTCCTCGGCAAAGGCGGGAAAGAGCGGATGGTTCCGCTGTCCCCCCCTGCCCGCGAGGCGTTGGCTGACTGGCTGAAAGCCCGCGATACGGCGGAGGAAAAAGCCATTTCCAAAGGGGGGCAAGCGTCACGTTTCCTGTTCCCGTCGCGCGGGAAATCCGGGCACCTGACGCGGCATCGCTTCTTTCTGCTGGTCAAGGAACTGGCCGTCGAAGGCGGTGTTTCGCCTGAAAAAGTCACACCTCACACGCTGCGCCATGCGTTTGCGACGCACCTGCTTGCCAATGGCGCGGATCTGCGCTCGATCCAGACGCTGTTGGGCCATGCAGATGTGGCGACGACCGAGATCTATACGCATGTTCTGGATGAGCGATTGTCGGAACTGGTGTTGGAACACCACCCGCTGGCTAAAGACGACACCACAGATCAGGGCTAACCCCTTGATTGGCCGGGCCCGCACCCCCATAACGAATGCAGCAACACGAACAACCTAGGACCAATGGAACCCACTCCTTCTCTGCTTGATGGCGCATTCTGGATCACGACAGGATCCATTCTTCTTCTCCTTGTCCTATCGGGCTTTTTCTCGGGCTCCGAAACTGCGTTGACCGCATCATCGCGCGGCAAGCTGAGAGCGCAGGCTGACAAAGGCTCGCGCGGGGCGAAAAAAGCGCTGGAAATCACCGATGATAACGAACGTCTGATCGGCTCGGTCCTTCTCGGCAACAACCTTGTCAACATCCTAGCCGCTTCGTTGGCGACTGCCCTGTTTACCCGCCTGTTCGGCGAAAGCGGTGTGGCGCTGGCGACGCTCGTGATGACCCTTCTGGTGCTGATCTTTGCCGAGGTGCTGCCCAAGACCTACGCGATTACCAACGCCGAAAAAGCCGCCGCCTTGGTGGCACCCGTTATCAGCGTCGTCGTAACGGTGTTCTCTCCGGTGGTGGCTGCCGTCCGACTGCTGGTGCGCGGTGTATTGCGCCTGTTCGGCGTACAGATCGACCCTGATAGCAACATCCTTGCGGTCCGTGAAGAAATCGCTGGCGCATTGCAACTGGGCCATTCCGAAGGTGTGGTCGAAAAAGAAGATCGCGACCGTATTCTGGGCGCGCTCGATCTTGGCGACCGCGCAGTGGAAGAGATCATGCTTCATCGCTCGAATATTGAGATGATCGATGCGGATGACGAACCCGAAGCGATATTGAAACAATGTCTGGAAAGCCCGCACACCCGCCTGCCTGTGTTCCGTGAGGAACAGGAAAACATCGTGGGTGTGGTGCACGCCAAAGACCTGTTTCGCGCAATGTATGCGCAGGTAGGTGGCGCGGATGGTGACCCAGAGCGGCTTAAGAATTTCGACATCGCGAAGGTGGCCAACGATCCTTATTTCGTGCCCGAAACCACCACCCTGGACGACCAGATGCGTGAGTTTCTTAGGATGCACAGCCATTTTGCCTTGGTTGTCGACGAATACGGATCGCTGCGCGGACTGATCACGCTGGAAGATATTCTGGAAGAGATCGTGGGCGAGATCGCAGACGAGTTCGACATCGACGAAGATGTCCCCGTTACCCGATCTGACGACGGCCAGTATCTGGTCGAAGGCGCGATGACCATCCGCGACGCAAACCGCGCGCTTGACTGGTCGCTGCCGGATGAAGAAGCCAACACGCTGGCCGGTTTGGTGATCCACGAGGCTCAGATGATCCCCATTGTGGGCCAAGTATTCTCGTTCCACGGTTTCCGGTTTGAGGTCACGGCCCGCGAAGGCAACAGGATCACGGCCCTCAAGGTCCGTCCTCTCTAAGCCCTACAGCGCGCGTATTCAGCAAACGACGCGCGGTGTCGCGAACGGAACAGTAATACGCCAGAGCCCTCGGCAGGCTCGGCCAAAAGCCGAGGGAGAAACATCGTGAAAACCACCACCCGTGTCGCAGTTATCGGAGGCGGCGTTGTCGGATGCTCGGTCCTCTATCACCTGACCAAGCTCGGTTGGTCGGATGTGATGCTGCTGGAACGGTCTGAGCTGACCAGCGGTTCGACCTGGCATGCGGCGGGCGGGTTTCACACCCTGAACGGTGACACAAACATGGCCGCCCTGCAGGGCTATACCATCCGGCTGTACAAAGAGCTGGAAGAGATCACGGGCATGTCGTGCGGCCTGCACCACGTCGGCGGCGTCACGCTGGCCGACAATCAAGACCGGTTCGACATGTTGCTTGCCGAACGCGCCAAGCACCGATTCATGGGTCTTGAGACCGAGATCGTCGGGCCTGAGGAGATCAAAAAAATTGCTCCGATCACCAACACCGATGGCATCCTTGGTGCGCTGTATGATCCGCTGGACGGGCACCTTGATCCGTCGGGTACAACACACGCATACGCCAAGGCCGCGCGTATGGGCGGGGCTACGATCGAAACACATTGCATGGTGCGCGAGACCAACCAGCGCCCGGACGGAACTTGGGACGTGGTGACCGACAAGGGTACAATTCACGCCGAACATATCGTCAATGCGGGCGGATTGTGGGCGCGCGAGGTCGGTGCGATGGCCGGGATCTATTTCCCGTTGCATCCGATGGAGCATCAATATCTGGTCACCGATAACATACCCGAGATCGAGGCCATCATCGACGCAGGTAGCGAACACCCGCATGTGATGGACCCCGCTGGCGAAAGCTATCTGCGGCAGGAAGGGCGTGGACTGTGCATCGGCTTCTACGAACAGCCCTGCAAGCCTTGGGCGGTCGACGGCACCCCGTGGGAGTTTGGCCATGAATTGCTGCCCGATGACTTCGACAAGATCACCGATAGCATCGAATTCGCCTACAAACGCTTCCCTGTTCTCGCTGAGGCGGGTGTCAAATCCGTCATCCATGGGCCGTTTACCTTTGCCCCGGATGGCAACCCTCTGGTCGGTCCGGTGCCTGGCGTGCGGAACTACTGGTCAGCCTGCGGTGTCATGGCCGGTTTCAGCCAAGGCGGTGGTGTTGGCTTGACCCTTGCTCAATGGATGATCGAAGGCGAACCCGAACGCGATGTGTTTGCCATGGATGTGGCGCGGTTTGGCGATTGGATCAGCCCGGGCTATACGCGCCCCAAGGTGATCGAGAACTATCAGAAGCGGTTCAGCGTCGCTTATCCGAACGAGGAACTGCCTGCAGCGCGTCCCAACCGAACCACACCAATGTACGACATCTTCAGCGATCTCGGTGCCGTTTGGGGGCAGCAATACGGGCTGGAAGTACCAAACTACTTTGCCCAAGGCGATGAACCGGATTTCGAGACACCCTCGTTCCGCCGTTCCAACGCCTTTGAGGCCACCGGCCGCGAAGTTCGTGCCGTGCGTGGAGGTGTTGGGATCAACGAAGTCCACAATTTCGGAAAATACCGCATCACTGGCGCCGGTGCCCGTGCATGGCTGGATCGCATCATGGCGGGGCGCATACCCAAACCGGGGCGCGTCTCACTGACGCCAATGCTCTCGCACAAAGGTAAGCTGATCGGCGATTTCACCGTCTCCTGCTTGGGCGACGACCTGTTTCACCTGACCGCCTCCTACGGCAGTCAGGCATTTCATATGCGCTGGTTCCTGAAAAACCAGGACCATGGCGTGGGCATCGAGAACATCAGCGACCGGTTGAATGGGTTTCAGATCGCAGGCCCCAAGGCCACCGAGGTTTTGTCGGCCTGCACCCGAGAAGCAGTCAACTCGCTCAGGTTCCTCGACGTGCGCGAGATGACACTTGGCATGACGGACTGCATCGTTCAGCGTGTCAGCTATACCGGCGATCTGGGTTATGAGATTTATTGCGACCCAATGGCCCAACGGCAACTCTGGTGGAGTTTGTGGCAAGCGGGTCAAGCTCATGACATGACCCCATTTGGCATGCGCGCAATGATGAGTCTGCGTCTGGACAAGTTCTTTGGCTCGTGGATGCGAGAATTTTCACCCGACTATACAGCGGCAGAAACCGGGTTGGATCGGTTTATCTCATTCTCCAAGAGCAGCGATTTCATAGGCCGAGCAGCGGCCGAGGCCGAGCGCGCATCTGGCGCTGATCGCCGCTTGGTGGCTTTTGAGGTCGACGCGGCAGATGCAGATGTAAACGCGTACGAACCGATCTGGTTAGACGGCGTTGTTGTCGGCTTCTGTACATCTGGTGGGTATTCGCACTTTGCGGGCAAGTCGATTGCCATGGGGTTCCTCCCGACTGAACAGGCCACCGAGGGACGTGCGGTCGAAATTGAAATTCTAGGTCAGATGCGCAAAGCGCGTGTCATCACGACCCCACTTTTCGATCCCGATGGCGCAAGAATGCGGGGATGACTTATTAATCCACCGACGGCATGCTTGCGAAATGACCCAGATTCCCATCATCCTGCTCGCTGCCGGGCAATCCAGCCGCATGGGTGGTGCTGATAAGTTAATGCAACCGATTGAAGGCGTGCCGCTTCTGCGCCGAGTGGCTCAGCGGGCGCTTGCCGCAGGTCAAGTTATCATCGCCCTGCCCCCGGCCCCACATCCCCGATATACGGTGCTACAGGGCCTCGATGTTCAACTGGTCGAAATCCCAAATGCGCAAGAAGGCATGAATGCCAGTTTGAGAGGCGCAATGGCCTCCGTTCCAGCAAATGCACCTGCGGTCATGATCCTGTTATCGGACCTTCCGGACCTCACAACCCAAGACCTGAACAGTGTTCTCCGATCAGTCAAAACCCACCCTGACAATCTGATATGGCGTGGGGCTACTGACGAAGGCGCTCCCGGCCATCCTGTCGTGTTTGATCGCTCTCTATTTTCAGAGCTTTCGGAACTGAACGGTGACAGCGGCGCGCAGATTGTCGTGCAACGCTACAAGGGCAAGGTTCATCTGCATCGCCTGCCCGCCCAGAATGCGCTGCTTGATTTGGATACACCCGCCGATTGGACCCGTTGGAATGCGGGCCGACCGCAAAAGCAGCCCCTCAAATAAACGCGACCCGGTCAATAATGACCGGGTCGCATGCCCAAAAACAGGACTACCACTTTCACCAATCTCTAAAGCGCGGTCAGATCGCCAATCAGGCTTCCCGACGTTGTGCTGCTGAACCTAAACAAGACCCCCTCGTTAACATGCCGCTCAGCGCTATGGAGACTGAGATGCGCCTTTGACACCCCCTAGTGCCTAAGGCCCCCCTCACTTGGGCAACTCCAATGTCGCTGATCCGATGCGTTCAAACAATGTAAAATTGGATGAAATGGTAAATTTCAGCGCAGGCGCACTGGCTTTTGAGCAACATTGCAACACTCTGGATTCTACCAATGGTTGCATCGACTTATACTTTTTCCAGAAGTTTCCGTCAGTTGCGCACTTAGAATACGGCTAACTTACCTATTTCAAAGGCATCGACGGGCGTGTTCGAAATTTGAACACTCCATCTCACGCAACTTTTAGGAGAAGTATTTTTGAGACCGCAAAAGCGTCGTTTCTTTGTTAACAAAAATGAATCAATTCAATGCTTTTTCGAAATTATTGACTTTATCGGCAACAATCCACCGATTCTGCCACATAGCACCCAAGCTGATTCTTGCTACCCGAGCACGTTGAACGGAGTCATTAAAGCGGCGAAACGTGGCGAAATTAAGGTTTCTTAATATTTCTCTCAGGATATCCCAAGGTTGCCAGTGCATCTCCTGTCTCAATGCGCGGGATCAACCGCCGAAATAGACAGGAGTCAAAATGAGCATCCGTAAATCCTCACTGCTTATTCCACGCACATCCAGCTGGATGGGAGCTACCGCACTGGGCGCGGCCATGATGGCCACTACCGCCCTGCCCGCAATGGCAGACGAGGCTCTGGCCGATCTGGTCGAAACCGTCTCGCCTTCGGTGGTCACGATCACCGCCAAGCAAGATGCCAAACCACGCCCCACACAAGGTCAGGAGTTTGACCTCGAAAACCATCCCTTTGGCGAGTTCTTTAAACGGTTCGGCGGTCCTGAAGGATTTGACATGCCGCAGCGAGGCCCCAGCCAGGGTTTGGGATCAGGCTTTGTACTTGATAAGGCGGGATACATCGTCACCAACCACCACGTTGTCGACAACGCCAGCGAAGTGACCGTACGTCTGAGCGATAACCGCACATTCGAAGCTGAAATCGTTGGTACAGATCCGCTTACGGACATCGCCGTGCTTAAAATCGACGCAGGAGAAGACCTGCAAGCCGTTCAAATGGGTGACAGCGATGTCATTCGCGTAGGCGAAGACGTCGTCGCCATCGGCAACCCGTTTGGCCTGAATGCAACCGTTACGACCGGTATTGTTTCCGCGAAGGGGCGCAATATTTCGGAAGGCCCCTACGCCGAATTCATCCAGACCGACGCTGCTATCAACAAAGGCAACTCGGGTGGTCCGCTATTCAACATGGATGGTGAGGTGATCGGTGTGAACTCGGCGATCTATTCGCCCAGCGGCGGCTCAGTCGGACTCGGCTTTGCGGTGACTTCGAATATTGTAGATCACATCACGGCTGATCTGCGCGATGACGGCGAGGTCAGCCGCGGTTGGTTGGGAGTGTCGATCCAGAATGTCAGCCCCGAACTGGCTGCTGCGATGGGTATCGATACGGCAACAGGTGCGCTGGTATCGGATGTTGTACCTGACAGCCCGGCCGATGGCGTACTGCAGCAAGGTGACGTGATCCTGACCTTCAATAACGAAGCCGTTGATTCCAGTAGCGATCTTCCGATCCTGGTTGGCACGACCAAGGTAGGTACTGATAGCACGCTGACTGTTCTTCGAAATGGCAAAGAAGAACAGATCGAACTGACAATCGGTCAGCATCAGTCAGCCTCGGCGGCGACCGATAGCGTGGTTGAAGACAAGTTCGAAGGTACGTCGCTGGGCGTAACCGTGGCACCGCTGACCGAAACCGCCCGCGCCGAGATTGGCGTGGCCGAGAACGTCGATGGTGTTGTTGTCACCGATCTGGAGCCCGAAAGCCCTGCGGCCAAGGCCGGATTGCAACGTGGTGATGTGATCGTTCGACTGGGCAATCTGGATACCGTTACGCCAGACGCTTTGAAAGAAGCGCTGGAGAACGAAAAGACGGATCCAGCTCTGGTTTTGATCAATCGCGGTGGCAACCAGATCTTCGTCGCGGTCGAAATCGCCTAACCCTACACCTAAGCGCGCCACATGATGGGGAAATCTGGAGCGCTTATTCTGGCAGGCACGGATTGTCCACGTGCCGCCGGAACAGCCGGGTGCACCTTTGCACCCGGCATGTTTTTTTCAAAGAGTATGTGTGTTTAAATCCCATTGGGAAGGAGCCCTGACCATGAGCAGACGCTTGTTGATCGTTGAAGATGACCAAGACACACGGGACTTCATTGCCAAGGGATTTGGTGAAGAAGGCTATGTTGTCGAAGTCGCATCAGATGGCCGCGAAGGCCTGTACCACGCAACTGACGGCGGATTTGATGCGGTCGTACTGGACCGAATGCTTCCCGGGCTGGACGGGTTATCACTGATTAAGTCAATGCGTGCGGCTGGGTTGAAAACACCTGTTCTGATGTTAACCGCCATGAGTGCAGTGGACGAGCGAGTCAAAGGCCTCCGCGCGGGCGCAGACGATTATCTGGTCAAACCATTTTCATTCCAGGAACTTCATGCCCGGATCGAAGCCCTGTTGCGTCGACCGCAAGAAGCCGAAGAAACGCCGACCCTTGCCTGCCGCGATCTCGAAATGGATCTGTTGACCCGCAAGGTCACACGCAACGGTCGTGAAATCACCCTGACTCCGCGCGAATTTCAAATTCTGGAGTTCTTTCTGCGCCGAAAAAACCGCGTCGTCTCGCGCACGATGTTGCTTGAAGGTGTGTGGGATTACCACTTTGACCCGAACACCAACGTGGTCGACGTCCATATTTCGAAACTGCGCCGCCAACTTGATGAAGACGGAGCTGACCCGGTGATTGAAACAGTCCGAGGCGCCGGATACATGGTTTCGGATGGATAACCTGCGCCTGTCGCTGAAAAACTCTCGTACTCGGTTGGTTCTGGCCAGCATGGTGCTTAGCACTTTGCTGACGGCGACCGTTCTGACGATGGTGTATTTTACGGCCAATCGCACGATTTCAGGCGAGACGCGTTCGGTCGTTCAGGCCGAGCTTACGGGCCTCGCAGATGAATATGAACGGCGTGGCATGATCGGGTTGATCTCTGCCATCGACCGCCGTTTGCCGACAGCGGCTGAGCGGGATGCCTTGTACCTGCTGACAGGTCGGCAAGGCACGAAACTGGCGGGCAACCTGACGCATTGGCCGGAAGGGATAACTCCGGGCAGCGGCTGGGTCGATCTTCAGCTTCGCAAAGAAGATACGGATCAATATGTCCCGATCTCTGCCGCTTCAGTCCGGCTGCCGGGTGGTGAGAGGCTGCTTGTCGGGCGTGATTCATTGGCCAGACAGCAATTCGACCGGGTTCTGTTCCGGTCTGTCGCGCTGGCACTTGCCACGGCGTTGGCGCTGAGTTTGTTGACCGGCTGGCTGCTGACCCGGCTGGTGTTTTCACGACTGAAAGACATCGCCAATACAGCCGACAATATCGTTTCCGGCGATTTGGCTCTGCGCATGCCACTACGTGGTACAGGCGATGAATTCGATCAGGTCGCGGGCACATTGAACAACATGCTGGATCGTATTGAAGAACTGATCAGCAACCTGCGCACAACCTCCAATTCGATTGCCCATGACCTGCGCTCCCCGCTGTCGCGACTGCGGCAACGGGTCGAATCCCTGGCCGAGCCCGGCAAAAGCGATCAAGATCGCGAAATCGACATGGCGCGCGCGACCGGAGAGATTGATCACTTGTTGCGCGTTCTCAGCCAACTGACCGAGATTTCGCGCGCCGAGGCCGGTCTAGGTCGCGAACAATTTGAGCCGGTGAAACTACTGCAACTGGTCGGTGATGTGGTTGAGCTATACGAACCCGTCGCGTCTGATCAGAACATCAGACTTGAGGTCGTTGGCAACGCGGACCCTATCCAAGGCCATCGCCCACTGCTGTCTCAAGCGCTGTCGAACCTTCTTGAAAACGCTATGCGCTACGCCCCGCCCGGCACGGTGATCACCATCGAAATTCGAGACGACGGCGACTATGCGTTACTGAGCGTTCGTGACCGAGGCCCCGGCGTACCTGAAAGCGATCTGCCCCGATTGCAGATGCCATTTGTCACGCTCGATCCCGCCCGAACCGAACGCAATGCGGGGCTTGGGCTCGCGCTTGTGGCGGCAATTTCGCATATGCACGGCGGCTCTTTTCTGGCGCGTAACCGGAAACCAGGGCTTGAGGCAATTCTGAAGCTGTCACGCAATTCCTGATTACATAAAGATCATCCAGTAGTAGGTTGAATATATTATACTAATGCAGGCAACGAGGCGTATCCGTGAAAGCGAATGCGACCACCCTGCACCCGCTTCCCCTGAATTTGGTAATCAGGAAACCGATTCAGCAACCGCCCCAGTGCAACGCGACCTTCAAGACGCGCCAAGGTCAGGCCAACGCAGACATGCGGTCCGCCCGCGAAGGCCAGATGCCTGTTCGGCTTGCGCGTGATGTCAAACCGCGCCGGGTCGGCAAACACCTCGGGATCACGGTTCGCTGCCCCGATACAGAGATGCAGGTTCGTTCCCTTAGCGATTTGATGTCCTCGGATTTCGACGTCCGCCGTGGTTTCCCGGTTGCCAAATTGGTTGGGTGATCGAAAGCGCAAGACTTCTTCGACCGCAGGAGCAATCAATTCGCCATCGTCCAACAGACTTTGGCGCTGTTCTGGATAGTCATGAAGCAGCGCCAGCCCATTGCCGATCAGATTGGTGGTCGTTTCGTGACCCGCATTCAGGATAAAGATGCAGTTTTGCAGAAGCTCAATCTCGCTCAGCATCTCGTCCGCGCCTTCGCCTCGGATCAGACGCGTCAGAACATCTGTTTCCGGATCTCCCGGATTTGCGCGACGACGGGCAACAAGATCCTGAAGATAGGTTTTGAATTCTCGAACCGCAGTGTGGCCCTTTTCCAGCTGAGTTTCTGTCAAAGCGGGTTCCAAAGCACCAAGGATGGCCAGTGACCAATCGCGCAGAGGCGCGCGTTCATCCATCGGTACATCCAGCAGATTGCCGATGATCTGGATCGGAATGGTCGAAGCAAAATCCGCGATCAGGTCAACCTGCCCCCTGCCCGCCATGTCATCCAGCAGTGCATCGACTGTTTCGATCAGACCCGGCTCCATCCGCGCGATTGCTCGGGGCGTCAGGGCTGAGGTCATGATCTTGCGCACGCGTGTGTGCAGCGGTGGGTCGGAGAACACCAATGACGTTGTATGATGTTCGAACAGCGGCGAGCCAACACCAAATTTAGGGCCAAACGCCGCCTCCTTATCCGAGGAATAAAGCGTCGTGTTGCGATAAATGGCATCCAGATCCGCATGGCGCGACAACAGCACGGATCCGTCCAGCTGGCGCAGAACTGGCGCATGCTCAAGCAGTGCATCGTAAAAGGGGAACGGGTCATCGACAAACCCCTCGGGCGGGTTCATCAGGTCCAGATTTTGCGCGACATTCTCTAGGCTTAGATCGTTCATTCTTGACCCCTCCAACGCTTGGGTAGCGGAAAGGGAAGCTGCAAACAACCTAGAGCAGGTGACAGGCCGCATCGGGCGGGATAAGACAAGGCATGTCTGATCCAATCTCCTCCATCCGCAATCTTGGCCCGGCATTCGAGCAAGCCTGCGCACGTGCGGGCATTATGACAGCTCAGGAGTTGCGAGCGTTGGGAGCAGACGAGGCTTATACGCGCCTGCTACAGGCCGGAACGCGCCCTCATTTCATCGGCTATTATGTACTGGTCATGGGCTTGCAAGGCCGACCCTGGAATGACTGCAAGGGCGAGGAAAAGAAGGCCTTGCGCGAACGGTTCGATGCGATCAAAGCCGGAGTCAGCATAGCGCCAAAGCATCAGATGATTGTCGATCTTGATGCTTTGGGCGTGCGAATTTCAGCCAAAGATTTGGCGGCAGACTAGGCTTCGAGCGCCCCGATCATGTCGACCCGCGTTGCGTGGCGACCACCTTCGAATTCGGATGTCAGGAAAGCAGCCGCGATTTCCAGTGCTTGCTTTTCATCGATAACACGCGCTCCCAGCGAGAGCATGTTTGCGTCATTGTGCTGGCGGATCATCTGGGCCGAAAAGACATCACTGCAAACGCCACATCTGACGCCGTTGATTTTGTTCGCCGCCATCATGATGCCCTGCCCGGTGCCACACAGGATGATACCAAAGCGACAATCACCCGAAGCCACGAGGCGCGCGGCGGCGGCTCCGTGTTCGGGATAATGCGTACTTTCCGAAGTCGTCGGGCCGATATCTACGGCCTCCCAACCTTGGGCTTCAACGTAAGCAGAGATAGCCTGCCTGAGGTCGATTGCAGCGTGATCACTGGAAAGAACTATGCGTTTGTTCGTGCTCATGACGGCATTTCGCTCCTGTCGACTAAAGCAATGCGGACAAACACTCTTGAGCCCTGCCCTCATAAGAAAGGCCGCACCCGATATGGGGTACGGCCCAAAGCTAGGATCTGACGGCCGATTAGCCGACCAGTTCGATGCCCGAGAAGAAATAGGCGATCTCAACCGCGGCAGTTTCCGGTGCGTCCGAACCGTGGACCGAGTTTTCACCGACCGATTCTGCGAACTCGGCGCGGATGGTGCCAGGTGCTGCGTCTGCAGGGTTGGTTGCGCCCATGACTTCGCGGTTCTTTGCAATGGCGCCTTCGCCTTCGAGAACCTGAACAACAACAGGGGCCGACGACATGAATTCGCACAGTTCGTCATAGAACGGACGCTCGGCGTGCACGTCATAGAACTTGCCAGCTTGAGCTTTGGTCATGTGAATGCGCTTTTGCGCGACGATGCGTAGGCCAGCTTCTTCGAACTTGGCATTGATTTTGCCAGTCAGGTTGCGGCGGGTTGCATCGGGTTTGATGATCGAGAATGTGCGTTCCAGTGCCATATTGGCCTCTCCTTGACTTAAGGGCGCGATACCCGCGCCGAAATCCATCGCGCGCCGCCTAACATGGTATTTGCCTCATGAAAAGCGTTATGATTGTTTATCACTCAGATCGCCTCGGGCAGCGGGTCGGTACGGTCAAGCCTTCGGACGTAGAGCACCGCCACAAGGCCTGCGAAGCTGCTGCCGCACATCATGCTCAGCACCAGATATGGCCCGTTTTCAGGGCTTACAAACGTCCCGGTCATCATGGTCAAGACAGCCCCCAGTGCCACGATCAAGGCGCCTGATAATCCAGCCGCGCTGCCGGCCAATTTCGGGCGCACCGACATCACCCCGGCCGAGGCATTTGCATTGGTCAAACCATTTCCGAAACCAACGCAGATGGCGGATCCAAAAAACACCCAGACCGAGCCCATATTGCCGATGAACAGCAGCAGCCCGCAAAATGGCCCAACCGAGGCCACGACCCGACCGAACAAGATCATTGTCGTCAGCTGGGTACGCTTTGCGATGCGCCCGGTAACAAAGTTGCCGACCATAAACCCGCCCGTGATGATACCGATGCCCAGACCCAGCATTGCTGGGCTCAGGTCGAACCAGGCTGCGGCGACCAGAGGCGCGCCGGTGATAAAACTAAAAAAACCGCCGATGGAGAACGCGGCGCATAAGGCGTAACCCCAGAACCTACGCGCGCGGAACAAATGCGGGTATTCCCGCATCTGCGCCGCGAAAGTCGACGAGCGGTTGGTGTTGGTTTCACCCATGTCAGCCCAAAGCAGCAACAGCACCCCTGCCCCAAGCAGCGAATACAGCACGAACCCGGCCCGCCAACCAAAAAGCATATCCAGCGCGCCACCTAGCATTGGCCCAAGCATCGGTGCCAGTGCCATGGCCATTGCGACATAGCCCAGCTTGCTGGCGGCCTCGTTTGGTGGATATCGGTCGCGGATCGAAGCACTCGACAGCACCGGCCCGGCCACCACCGCCGCCTGAATCATCCGAAACGAAAGGAAAACCCAGATTGACTCGGCTAAGACGCATCCAATTGAAGCGGCGACAAATATGACCATCGCGATCAACAAGACAGGTCTTCGCCCGTAGCGATCCGACAGCGGCCCGACGATCAACTGCAAGACCGCCGAGACAAATAGGTACCCTGCGACGGCCACGTTCATCAGGCCATAATCCACGCCGAAATCTTCGCTCATATGCGCCAGCGACGGCAGGAACATGTTCAGTGTCAGAACCGAGAGCGCCGTTGCAAAGATCAGCGTTATCAGGGTCGGAGGAGATTGAGCCGCACGCATAGCGAAACCAATTGGAGGACGAACCGGAACAGCGCTAACACATCGCTTCTGAATTGAACATGGCGACCTCTGGCGGCGGTTTGGATGCTCTGGTAAGAGCGCCTCATGCTACGGATCGATAACATCACATACGCCGTTGAAGGGCGTCCTCTGTTCGACGGGGCCAGTGCGACCATTCCCGATGGCCACAAGGTCGGCCTTGTCGGGCGCAATGGTACCGGAAAGACGACGCTCTTTCGGTTGATCCGGGGCGAGCTGTCGCTTGAATCAGGCAATATATCCCAGCCAAAACGCGCGCGGATCGGGGGCGTGGCGCAGGAAGTGCCATCCTCGGATGTCTCGCTAATCAACACGGTTCTGGCCGCGGATGTGGAACGCAGCACATTGATGGCCGAAGCAGACAGCGCAATAGATCCGGACCGCATTGCTGAAATCCAGACACGGCTGGCTGATATCGATGCTTGGTCGGCTGAGGCTCGGGCAGCCTCGATCCTCAAAGGACTGGGTTTTGACGATGAGGATCAGCTGAAACCCTGTTCGGATTTCTCGGGCGGATGGCGCATGAGGGTAGCGCTGGCGGCCGTACTGTTTTCGCAGCCTGACCTGTTGCTGTTGGACGAACCGACCAACTATCTGGACCTTGAAGGTGCGTTGTGGCTTGAAAGCTATCTGGCCAAATACCCTCACACCGTCATCATCATCAGCCACGACCGGGGGTTGTTGAACCGCGCCGTCGGATCAATTCTGCATCTCGAAGATCGCAAACTGACTTATTACGCGGTTCCCTACGACAAGTTTGCCGAACGTCGCGCTGAACGTCTGGCACAAGCAGAGTCGGAAAACGCCAAGGCCAAGGCCCGCATCGCACATCTGCAAAGTTTCGTGGATCGTTTCCGCTATAAGGCGTCAAAGGCCGTACAGGCCCAGTCGCGTTTGAAGATGATCGAGCGCATCCAACTGGTTTCAACTCCGCAAGAGGCGGCTTTGCGCGCCTTTTCATTCCCCGAGCCAGAAGAGCTGTCGCCACCGATCATTCAGCTTGAAGGAGGCGTGACCGGTTATGGTGAGACCGAGGTTTTGCGACGACTGAACCTGCGCATTGATCAGGATGATCGCATCGCTCTGCTGGGCAAGAATGGTCAGGGCAAGTCAACCCTTTCAAAACTGCTATCTGACCGCCTACCCCTGATGGCAGGTAAAATGACCCGAAGCTCCAAGCTGCGCATCGGCTATTTCGCGCAGCATCAGGTGGATGAGTTGCATGTTGACGAAACACCTTTGGATCACCTGCGCCGCCTACGCCCCAATGAGGCGCCCGGCAAGTGGCGCTCGCGTCTGGCGGGGTTCGGATTGAACGCGGATCAGGCGGAAACGTTAGTCGGGCGTCTTTCTGGCGGACAAAAGGCGCGCTTGTCGCTACTGATCGCTACCATCGACGCGCCGCATATGCTGATCCTTGACGAACCGACGAACCATCTGGACATCGAAAGCCGCGAAGCGCTGGTCGAAGCGCTGACTGCCTATTCCGGCGCGGTCATCTTGGTCAGCCACGACATGCACCTACTGTCGCTTGTCGCTGATCGGCTATGGCTGGTCTCGGATGGCACCGTGAAGCCATTCGATGGCGATCTTGAGGCCTATCGCGCTCTTTTGCTGGCCCGCGAGAAACCGGTCAAAGATAAACTACAGGCGCCCAAACCCAAACGTGCGTCACGCGAGACCGTATTGGCCCTGCGTGCGGATCTGCGCAAATGCGAAGACCGGGTCGAGAAACTGACCGATATGCACGACAAGCTTTCTGCCAAGCTGGCCGATCCGGCGCTTTATGAAGATGACCGGATCAACGATCTGGAAACCTGGAACCGCAAATTCGCCGAGGTGGTCGAAGCCATGCAAAAGGCTGAAGCCCTATGGGTCGCCGCCGCAGAACGGTTGGAACAGGCAGAGAGCGCAGCATGATCGACATGGCCTTTTTCATAACGGCTTTCACCACGATGTTTGTGGTGATCGACCCTTTCGGCACCACGCCAATTTTCGTTGCCTTGACGCAGGACATGGATGCGGCCACACGCCGTAAGATTGCCATTCGCAGCTGCCTGACCGCGGTTTTCATCCTGATCGCCTTTGCCGCTTTTGGTGAAGCGGTTCTTGGATTCGTCGGCATCTCGATGGAAGCCTTCCGCGTTGCAGGTGGCGCGCTTTTGTTTCTGACTGCGCTGGACATGCTGTTCGACCGCCGTACCAAACGCCGCGAGGACCGCGCCGAGGAAGAAGATCATTCTGACCCTTCGGTGTTCCCCTTGGCCATACCCCTGATCGCGGGCCCCGGATCGATCGCAACAATCATTCTTTTGGCCGGACAAAACCCGGGCGTCCCTGGGATCGCAGCGGCCTGCGCTGTTATGCTTGCCGTCATGTTGGTTGTATTTGTGTTCTTTCTGGCCGGAGGCATGATCGCCCGTATTCTCGGTAAGACTGGGCTGAACGTGCTGACACGGCTGCTGGGTATGCTGCTGGCTGCACTGTCGGTTCAGTTCATTCTTGATGGCCTCAAAGCCTTTGGTTTCGCCTCTTGAAACACCATATTGGTATGAGAAAACTGATTTCGGGTGATTGAATGGACGGCTACGATATTGGGCGATTGACCTATCTGGTTTTGCTGGGTGCGGCCCTGTTGATGTGGTTTATCACTCAGAACCGTCAGTCTTTGGGCAAAACCATGCAGCAGGTCGCGGCTTGGGTGTTTATCTTTATCGGTGTCATTGCCGTTGTCGGATTGTGGGATGACATCCGTTCAACCGTCAGCCCGACCCCGCAACTGACCGTGACCGATCAGCGGATTGAAGTGCCCCGCTCTTATGATGGACACTACTATTTACCAATGCTGGTGAATGGCACAGCGGTGACCTTTCTGGTCGATACCGGGGCCAGCAATATCGTCATCAGCCCGAAAGATGCCGAACGAATTGGAATCGATACGGATCAATTGAACTATCTCGGCCGCGCCTCGACGGCCAATGGCATTGTGCGTACAGCGCCGGTTCGGCTGGACAGCCTGTCTTTGGGCCCCATCACCGATCGCGATATCCTGGCCTCAGTCAATGAAGGCGATCTGGGTCAATCCTTGCTAGGGATGGCGTATCTGCACCGCTTTTCGAACATCCAGTTCGCAGATGGGCGTCTAATCCTGTCGCGTTGACCGCATTCCTCAATTGAGAACAAAATGAGAACATGCTAATTTGATCAGCATGTCCACCAATCTTCTTGGCCGCAAGCCCGCGCGCACCCCACCCGGGGTGGCCCTGCACCCACAGATCAGTCTGCAACTGGCCCGTGTACACGAAGCCTGCGGCCCTGCCCGGCGTAGCTTTGCTCTGTGGGTGGCGGCGCAGACTCAAGGGCCAGTGATGTGGATTGCCCCGGCTTGGGAGGTGGCGCAGCTGCATCCCGAGGGCATGCTGCCTTTTGCCGATCCGTCCCGGTTTCTGCTGATCCGCCCTGACAAACCCGAAGACCTGTTGTGGTGCATGGAAGAAGCCTTGCGCAGCGGTGCCGCCCCGTTGGTCATTGGCGATTTGCCCGGCCCGCCGGGTCTGACCCCGGTCCGGCGGATGCATCTGGCTGCCGAACAGGGCGGCATATCGGGACAGGCTCCGCTGGGGCTATTGCTGACGCCTGACGATGGTGGCGCACAGGGGATTGAGACGCGCTGGCATATGGCGCCCACCTATCGGGACGAGGCCTGCAGTTGGTGTCTGACCCGCCGCCGCGCCCGCGCCCTGCCCCCGGCCAGTTGGCACGTGACGCGGGCCGCTCCTCATTCCGGACTGCAGTTAAAGCAGATCAAATCCGAAGACGCCCCGATGATCACATAACTTGTGACTGGCCAAAACCGGACTTGCCCCCTAGCGTGCCGGCATGACACACCCGATCCATGACAGCCGATATTCCTGGCTTCGCCTGCTGATCACCCTGGCCATCGCAACCGTGGTCAATGTGGGCATGTGGGCTGTGATCGTCGTCATGCCCGCCATCGAGACCGAGTTTGGCGCAGACCGAGCCGCGGCGTCGATGCCCTATACGCTCGCCATGATCGGCTTTGCCTTCGGCAACATGTGGCTGGGCAAGCTGGTGGACCGACTGGGCGTGACAATGGCGTTGATCGGCGCCGCTGTGCTGAGCGCGGTAAGCTATCTGCTGGCAACCCTTGCGCCGAATATTGCGCTGCTGTCGGTTGCGCATCTTCTGCTGGGGCTCGGCACGTCAATCGGATTTGGACCACTGATCGCCGATATCTCGCATTGGTTCATGCGCAGGCGAGGGATTGCCGTGGCACTGGTGGCCAGTGGCAACTACCTGTCGGGCGCGATCTGGCCCACGCTGCTGTCGGGCATTCTGCAGCGCGACGGGTGGCAGCAGGTTTATCTGAGCCTCGCCGTCATCACCCTGGTCGCCGTCATTCCTCTGTCCCTGCTTTTGCGCAGACAGGTCCCCATCGAGGCGCACGGCACGGCAGCGGCGGCAGCACAGGTCAAAGCACAAAGCGTCGGCTTTTCACCCCGCGCCCTGCAGTACATCCTTGGGCTGGCTGGCATCGGCTGCTGCGTGGCCATGTCGATGCCCCAGGTCCATATTGTCTCCTATTGTGTGGGCTTGGGCTATGGCCCAGCCGTTGGGGCCGAGATGCTGTCTCTGATGCTGTTGGGCGGCGTGGTTAGCCGCATCATCTCGGGGCTTGTCGCGGACCGGTTGGGAGGGCTTTCAACACTGCTGATTGGCTCGGTCCTGCAATGTATCGCTCTGTTCCTGTTTCTCCCTTATGATGGGATGGTTTCGCTTTATGTCGTCAGCATGCTATTCGGGCTGGCCCAAGGTGGTATCGTCCCCAGCTACGCGCTGATTGTACGCGAATATATGCCCCCGCAAGAGGCCGGCGCGCGCGTGGGTTTTGTCATGATGATGACTATCCTCGGCATGGCTCTGGGTGGTTGGATGTCGGGCTGGATCTATGACGTGACTGGCAGTTATCAGCTTGCTTTCATCAATGGCATCCTTTGGAACGGGCTGAACATCGCAATCGTGCTGATGCTCATGAAACGCTCGCGCCCGCGTGGACGCACGGCGATGGCATGAGGAACCTTACCCGACGCAGCCTGATTGCAAGCCTTTGCGCGTTACCAATGGCACGGGCAGCGATGGCCGCCCTCACCCCATATGCGCTGGCAGCATCGCGCAGTTCCGTTGGCTTCACCTATGATTTGTCCGGCGCGCTTCAGACGGGCACGATGCCAGTACAGTCGGCCCAAATTCTGATTGATACCAATCGCTTGCAAAACAGCCGGGTCGATGTCGTGCTGGACGTGGCCCGGGCGCGGACGAACCTACCATTTGCCCGAGGTCCGATGTTGGGAAAAAGTGTGTTGAACGCTGCCCAATACCCCACCATCCGTTTCATCACGACCAAGATTCAGTTGGGACCCACTGGCCGTATCTCGGAAGGTGCAACCGTGACCGGCGATCTCACAGTGCGCGGTATCACGCGTCCGGTGACTTTGAGCGCCAACCTGTATCGGAGACCGGGAAGCGCGGTGGATGAACTGGACACCCTGTCCATCCGGCTAGAGGGGGCGATCAATCGAAATGAGTTTGGCGCGTCTGGATATCCTGATCTTGTACAACCCACGATCGGCCTGGACATCCACGCCGAAATCATCCGGCAGGATTAACCACAAAAAGGCAAAAAACGACGTCAGAGCGTCGATTAGGCGCGCGCATTTCGTGGCGACAAGGTCAAGTTGCACCTATCATGCGTACGATCATTTCATTTGCCGCCCTCTTTCTTTCGGTCATTCTGCTGCAGCTCTCAACGGGCGGTGTCGGTCCGCTGGATGCAATCTCGGGGCTGACGCTTGATTTTTCGACCGAACAGATCGGTCTGCTGGGGTCATCGCACTTTATTGGGTTCTTTGTTGGTTGCTGGTGGGCTCCGCGGCTTATGGGCAGTGTCGGGCACTCGCGCGCATTTGCGGTCTGCACCGCCTTGGGCGCGATGGGGTTGCTGGGGCATACGCTGACTGAAAACCCTTATGTCTGGGCCGCGCTGCGTATCGCGTCGGGCACCTGTGTCGCAGGTTGTTACACCGTGATCGAGGCTTGGCTGAACGCCAAGGTCACCAACGAAACCCGTGGGCGCGCGATGGGTACCTACCGTATCGCCGATATGGGGGCCTCGCTTTGTGCACAGCTTATCATTGCTGTTCTGCCACCCGCCTCTTACGTTTCATACAACCTGCTTGCGATCCTATGCTGTGCATCGATCTTGCCGCTGGCCCTAACTCGCGCCAGCCAACCCAAGACACCGGACACCCCGCGCCTGCGTCCCAAGCTGGCCTGGCACAGCTCACCACTAGCTGTGGCGGGCGTTATCGTGGCTGCGCTTAGCTCGGCATCATTTCGCATGGTCGGCCCGGTATACGGTCAGGAGGTCGGACTGGGCATAGATCAGATTGCATTCTTTCTGGCCTCTTTCGTTCTGGGCGGCGCACTGGCCCAGTACCCCTTGGGTTGGCTCGCAGACAAGTATGATCGACGCTGGGTGCTGATCTGGCTATCCGTGGCAGCGGTGCTAAGCTGCGGTGTCACGATGTTGGCTAGCGGAACTGGAACGGTCGGCGTTATGCTGGCCGCCGGGTTCTTTGGCCTGACCACGTTTCCGATTTTCTCGGTTTCCTCGGCCCATGCGAATGATTTTGCCACGACCGAACAACGCGTTGAATTGGCAGCAGCGTTGATGTTCTGGTATGCATTGGGGGCAATTGCCTCGCCCTACATCTCATCCACGTTGATCCAGCAATTCGGCCCCGGAGCCCTGTTTGCTTTTGTTGCATTGGGTCATGTGTTTCTTATTGTCTTTGGCCTCGCCCGTATGCGTTCGCGCCCGACGCCCGAGAAACGGACGAATTATGTCTATGCACCGCGCACATCCTTTATCATCGGCAGGCTGCTCAAGGGTTCTCGCGAAAAGCAATGAAAAAGGGCCGGGAAATCCCGGCCCTTCTGTTTTACTGCTGGACCGCTGGCCCATGGCCCTCGACCGCTTCGACCACCTCATCTGGGTCCACGGTGCTCTCAAGCGCACCGTTCACCACGCCCCCGACGCCGTTCTCCATGGACAAGCCAAGCTCTTCGCCCAGTTTCTTGAGCGCTGGCATCTGCACGGCCATTCCCATGATCGAATCCAACGCCTGATTGACAACCGGCTTTTCACCGCTTGAAACACCACCACAATTGGCAGCTCCGATCCCACCAACCTGATGGATTTTGATCGAGTCGATTTTTTCGGCAGGCTTGACCATTTCCGAGATGATCGAGGGCATGGTTTCAATGCGGGTCAAGTCGACCTTCATCCGGATCTGCTCAGGTGACAGGGCGTTGTCCGCCTCTACGATCGCACGCTTACCTTCCGCCTCGGCCAGCATGTCGTTCTTCTTGGCCTCGGCGCGAATGTTCAGCGCGTCTGCTTCGGCCTGCGCTTCCTCGCGGCGGGCTTCGGCGCGGTCTGCGGCGGCCTCTTTCTCGGCCTGCGCTGACAAACGGATCGCGGTGGCCTGGCGTTCGGCCTCACGGGTGGCTTCAATCAGAACAATCTGCTTCTGACGCTCGGCCTCGGCCACTTCGCGCGCCGTAGCCACGGCTTCGGTTGCTTTGGTCGCCTCGGCTCGAGCCAGATCGGCGGATGCGCGCGCGCGGCTTTCCTCTTCGGATTTCTGCGCGATGATGATCTGGCGTTCCTGTTCCGCCACTTCGATCTCACGCTCTTTGGCGATCTCGGCATCGCGGATTTTGCGCTCGCGCTCAATCTCGGCCGAACGAATGGCCTCTTCACGGGCAATCCGAGCGCGTTCGGTTTCGCGTACCGAGTCTTCAGTTCGCGCAGCGATCTCTGCCTCTTGCGCCACACGAAGAGTTTCCACCTTCTGCGCCTGCTCGATGCGCGCCTGCTGTTCGTCCTGTTCGATCAGCAACTTCTGACGCTCCGCTTCCATCGCCGCACGACGCACCTCAACCTCGGCCTCGGCGTCGATCTGCGCGCGTTCTTTTTTGGATATGGCGATCACCTCGGCCAGCTTACGCATACCCACGGCGTTAAAGGCGTTGTTCTCGTCCAGCGCTTCAAACGGCGTCTGGTCGAGCGCAGTCAGTGAGACCGATTCCAGCGACAAACCGTTCTTCAGCAAGTCTTCGGACACCGCATTCTGCACTTCCTGCACAAAGTCGGCGCGGTTTTCATGAAGACCATCCATAGTCATCTGAGCGGCCACGGCACGCAGACCGTCGATCAGCTTGCCTTCGATCATCTCACGCAGTTGCTCGACGTCAAAGGTGCGATCACCCAGCGTTTGCGCGGCGCGTGCGATGCCCTCTTCAGTCGCCATCACCGAGACGTAGAATTCGACACCCACGTCGACACGCATCCGGTCTTTGGTGATGAGCGCGGCCTCACCGCTGCGCTGCACCTCAAGGCGCAGAGTCTTCATGTTGACCGGGCTGACTTCGTGCAGCAACGGTACGATGATGACGCCGCCATCCATAATGACCTTTTTGCCGCCCGCGCCGGTTTTCACCAGGCTGATCTCGCGCGTGGCGCGTCGATAAAGGCGGCCAAGTACAAGGCCTATGAACAAGAGTACGGCTAAAATAGTCACAACTGTAACGGCCAGGAATGATAGTTCCATGCAATATCCTCCGGATTGGGGTTAAGATTTTTTGCTTAAACTGACATGCGAACCAGAACGAACCGGTCGCGCCGTCGATCACGCAGAACAAGGACTTCTGTTCCCTGCTCCAGCGCATCTTTGTCCTGCAACGGCTCTGCGCGAAGGTAGTGCGTGTTGCCAAAGCGATCCATAACGCGGACTTCGGCTGGACGGCCTCGCGATGCGATACCCTGAGTGATCACGCCACGGCGGCGGGCCAGCATCCGTTCCGACATCGCTTCGGTTTCGGTTTTGGGCAGGAGGCGAGCGAAGACACCACCAAAGCCACGTGCGAACCATAGGCCGAATACTCCGGCCGGAATCGCGGCCAACCATGCAGGTAAGTCAAAGCCCAGCAGATCACGCAGCGCCAGTTGCAGGCCTATGCCACTCAGGCCGAAACCAGCCAGCAGCACAACGAGCCAGATCATGAATGGCATCTTGCCAATGCCCAACCAGCCAAACGGGCCGACGGGCGTAGCCGCAGGCACATCGGTTTCAATTTCGGCCAGTTCCAAGTCACTCAGATCGATGTCGGCGTCGATATCCAGATCAAAGTCGACGACGTCCAGATCGGGCGCGTCGACCATGTCCAGATCAACCTCGCCCTCGCCTGCCAGAAGACTTCCCCCGAAAACCAATGCGATCAGTTCAAGGCCCAGAAGACCGAACAGAAGCGCAAGCGCCAAGGTAAAGGGCACAAATGCGCCCTCTAGTAAAAAGTCAAACATCAGCAGATTGCCCTCGTTATTGTATACCTTTGTATACATTTTAAATGGGAAGTCATTGCTACAATTTCAAGAGGTTGTGATTCTGTGTTTCAACCTGAGGTTATTTACATCCAAATGTCAGGTACAATCTGCAACCACGACATTAAGCTCAATTTCTTTCGCCCGTGCGAAACGTATCACCTGTTCACACCTGCTGGAGTAATTCTCTAATCGGTGGGCTTTGGCGGTGGTGCCGGGATCATTTCATCCAGGATCGATCCCGCCTCATATCCCAGCAGGTCAACCCGCATCCGTTCAGGGTCCCCGAACACCCATGCACCAACATGCTTCTGCATTCGAACGTATCCGGCGTATCCGGCCAACGCGTCGTTCCCGTGTGCGTTCTCAGCGAACAGAACCTGCCCGGCAGCAACCTTTTCCGGCATCACGCGCTGTAGGTACAGAAGCACGACATTGACGTCTTTGACGCTGGAGCCGCCGTGATGCACCACATACATCTTGGCCCACTCCTCTTCGCTTATGGCTGCGCGTGCATCGGACACGGCGGTATGAAGTGCGTTCAACTCCGCACGTGCAGATTTCTCCATATTCTCTGCCCAGATGGGCCGCATGTCGTTGATCACCTGCGAAACCGTTTCACGTGTGATCTGATCCTTGTCGAGTGCACCTTGAGCAAATGCCCGGGCTGTTTCGAGCATTTTGCGCTGGCTCGCCAAGTCGTCCTTGGCTATGTCCAGTTCGTCCAATGCCGCAAGAAATACATCTATCTCATTGATGATAATTGCAAACTCCGCCTTCCAGCGCTCATCATCGGTATTTTCATCAGGCCATGGAGTCACAGCCCCGATCAATCCCAACACAACATGCGACGTGGACTTCAGATGTTGATAGGTTGGCGCATCCCTTGGATAGCTCGCCTCTCCGTCTTCGGTCATGACTGTGACATCACGTGCGATAATCATGACGGGCCGGGTTTCAGCCGTCAGCGCATCCTGGCCACGGTGAAAGATCGAGAGCATAGCGTGGTCAAAAGCATACACCGGATCATCTGTGGCGCTCTGGTCGGCGATGGCGCTGGCGGTAAATACAATAGCTGCAACGGCGGCACAGCAGCCCATCCATAAACTCTGCATAATGAAATTCCCCCTAAGCTGGGTTCTCCTGATCATCATACACCATTGGTACGCACGGGGCGAAATCGCTGACGAACGCGACACAAACTCGCGGGAATGCACGAAGTCGCGTAGTAGTACCCGTTAAATTCAAGCGGGTATGAATGCGGGCTTTTGCTTACTGGCCACATAAGGTAGACGGGCGCGCAGACAGATACGTGGAAGCGCATTATGGCCCGAATTCTCATCACCTCGGCGATCCCTTACATCAACGGGATCAAACATCTCGGCAACCTGATCGGCTCGCAATTGCCTGCCGATCTGTACGCTCGCTATCAGCGCGGCCGGGGCAATGAGGTCATGTTCCTGTGTGCAACCGACGAGCACGGCACCCCGGCCGAGCTGGCCGCCGCCAAAGCGGGCAAACCTGTGGCTGAATATTGCGCTGACATGTACGCAGTACAGGCCGATATCGCCAAGCGCTTTGGCCTGAGCTTTGATCACTTTGGCCGCTCGTCCAGCGATCAGAACCGTAAACTGACCCAGCATTTCGCTGGCAAACTGGATGAGGCCGGGCTGATCCGGGAAGTCAGCGAAAAGCAGGTTTATTCCAACGCCGATGGCCGTTTTCTGCCCGACCGCTATATCGAAGGCACTTGCCCCAATTGCGGTTATGAGCGCGCGCGCGGTGATCAGTGCGAAAATTGTACCAAGCAGCTAGACCCGACCGACCTGATCGAGCCCCGCAGCGCGATCAGCGGCTCGACCGATCTTGAGGTGCGTGAGACCAAGCATCTGTATTTGCGTCAATCCGCAATGAAAGATCAGTTGGACGCGTGGATCGACAGCAAGACAGACTGGCCGATCCTGACAACCTCGATCGCCAAGAAATGGTTGCATGATGGCGACGGCCTGCAGGATCGCGGCATTACCCGCGATCTGGATTGGGGTGTACCAGTCAAGAAAGGTGATCAAGATTGGCCCGGCATGGAAGGCAAAGTCTTCTATGTCTGGTTCGATGCCCCCATTGAATACCTCGCCTGCGCCAAGGAATGGGCCGACGCCAATGGTAAGTCTGATGCCGATTGGGAACGTTGGTGGCGCACCGACAAAGGCGCAGAAGATGTGCGTTACGTTCAGTTCATGGGCAAGGACAATGTGCCCTTCCACACCCTGTCTTTCCCGGCCACCATTCTGGGATCGGGCGAGCCCTGGAAGATGGTCGACCACCTGAAATCATTCAACTACCTGAACTATGACGGTGGCCAATTCTCGACCTCACAGGGCCGTGGAGTGTTCATGGATCAGGCGCTGGACATTCTGCCCGCCGATTACTGGCGCTGGTGGCTGTTGAGCCATGCGCCAGAAAGCAGCGACAGCGAGTTCACATGGGAGAACTTCCAGCAGTCGGTAAACAAAGATCTTGCGGATGTTCTGGGTAACTTTGTCAGCCGGATCACTAAGTTCTGCCGCTCGAAATTCGGTGAAGCAGTGCCCGAAGGTGGTGCGTATGGCGAACGTGAACAGACCCTGATTGCTGAGCTTACTAGCCGAGTACGTGCCTACGAAGGCCACATGGAAGCGATGGAAGTGCGCAAATCCGCGCAAGAGCTGCGTGCGATCTGGGTCGCGGGCAACGAGTATCTGCAGGCTGCCGCACCATGGTCAACCTTTAAGGAAGATCCTGCGCAGGCTGCGGCGCAGGTGCGGCTGGGGCTGAACCTGATCCGCCTCTATGCAGTTCTGAGCGCGCCGTTCATTCCCGATGCGTCTGCAAAAATGCTTAGTGCGATGAACACACTCAATACCAGCTGGCCCGAAGATATCGATGCCGCGCTGTGCGCCCTGCCCGCTGGCCATGAATTTTCGGTTCCCGACGTGCTGTTTGCCAAAATCACGGACGAACAGCGCGAAGACTGGCAGAATCGGTTTGCGGGAACGCGTGAATAACAACAAAATTCGATTTATGAATGCCGCAGCGGAGCCCTGAAGCCTCTCCGCTGCTGGTTTTTGGCAGAGAAAATTCGCCCGTCCCTATTGTCATCGGGCAGGTAAACGCCTGCGGATGCAGGCTAAGTCTGCAGACTGGAAAGAAATTTCGGGTCGATTCTTGCCAACGCATCACCTCAACGCGCTTGAGAAACCGCGTCAAACCCGCCATCCTGCCTATAAAACCAATCGACTCATCCGGGGGTTTCTGTTGCCCGGTTGTGCAATCTTTACTTTGAACGAGGCGCCAACATGTCCCTTGCATTTAAGAAGCCAGCACTCCGCCCACGCGGCTATTTCAGGGCACTCGGCGTTTCTGCCGCTTTGTTTGCATGTTCCAGCCTGCCTCAGATAGCGGTCGCGCAGGATCAGGGCGATGCCCCTGCGCCCAAGGTGTCGATCGCCGCAGCTTATACCGAAGAGATCACCGATCAGGCCACCTTCATTGGACGGGCCGAGGCAATCGACAAGGTCGATATTATCGCGCGCGTCAGTGGTTTCCTGGACAGCCAGAACGTCGACGATGGCTCTCCGGTGAATGAGGATGACCTGCTGTTCACGATCGAACCGGATCTTTACGAAGCCACGCTTGAGGCACGTAAAGCCGATCTGGACCGGGCGCAGGCAAACCTTGAACTGGCCAAAGTCGATCTCGCCCGCAAGGAAGAGCTGTACAAGCGCGACGCTACACCGGAATCAGAACGTGACATTGCCCGAGCCAATGAACTGGTCGCCGAGGCCGAGGTCAAAGCCGCCAATGCAGCGATCCAACAGGCCGAGCTTGATCTCAGCTACACACAGATCCACGCCCCGTTTTCGGGCCGCATCGGCCGCGTGGAAACCAGTGTCGGTGATGTTGTGGGCCCCAACAATCCGCCGCTTGTCACCCTGGTCAGCGAAGCCCCCATCTATGTGAATTTTTCGTTGAATGAGAAGCAGTTCACGTCGGTTCTTGAACAATTTGGTGAAGACCCGGCCACGCTAGCTGAAAGCAGCCAAAGCCCGAATGTTCATGTGACTCTGCCGAACGGTACTGAGCTGGATGAAACCGGCGAAATCATTTTTGTCGACAACCGCATTGATCCGCTGACCGGCGCCATTACGATCACGGCTCAATTCGACAATGCCAAGCGTCTGCTCGTTGATGGTGCCTTCGTGAACGTTCAGATCGAAGCGCTTGAGCCGACGCTGCAGGTATTAATCCCTCAAGCAGCGCTGCAGCGTGATCAGCGCGGCGAATTCGTTCTGGTCGTCAATGACAAGCAGATGGTTGAACAGCGCTACATCACAACCGGAGATACCGTGGATTCGGCGATTATCGTCACAGATGGCCTGCGCGAAGGCGAAAGCGTCATCGTCGAAGGCCTGCAACGCGTGCGCCCCGGCGTCGCCGTTGATGCAGTCGTTGCGTCCGAGCAGCCGGAGAATAACTGATGTTCTCAGCCCTGTTTATCAGCCGGCCCAAGCTGGCGCTTGTCATTTCGCTGGTCCTGACCATTTTGGGCGGGATCGGTTATCTGGTTCTGCCGGTTGCGCAGTTTCCCGATATCACGCCGCCGGTGGTCAGCGTAACGGCCACCTATACAGGTGCAAATGCCGAAACCGTGGAAAACACCGTGGCCGCCCCGATCGAGGCGCAGGTCAACGGTGTGGACGACATGATCTACATGACGTCGACCTCATCGGATAACGGCTCGTATTCGTTGAACGTTACGTTCGAGGTGGGCACCGACCCCGATATCGCCTCGGTCAACGTACAGAACCGTGTGGCACAGGCGATGGCATCGCTGCCGTCCGAAGTGACTTCATCCGGTGTTGTCACGCAAAAAGCGTCAACCAACATGTTGTTGCTGGTCACGCTGACCTCGCCCAATGGCACATATGACAGTGTGTTCCTGTCGAACTATGCCTCAATCAACTTGAAAGACGCTCTGGCGCGGGTTCAGGGCGTGGGTAAAGCGGATGTTCTGACCAATCTGGAATACGCCATGCGGATCTGGATGGATCCGGACAAGATGGCCGCGCTGTCAATCACTCCGGGTGATGTGATCAATGCCATCCGCGAACAGAATATCGAAGTCTCTGCGGGCTCAATCGGGTCGCCTCCTGTGCCTGAAGGACAAACCTTTCAGTACACGATCAAGACCAAAGGCCGCCTGACCTCGGCCGATGAATTCGGAGATATTGTAATCCGTACAGGCGAAGCCGGTGCGATTGTGCGCGTCAAAGACATTGCGCGGGTTGAATTGGGGGCGCAGTTCTATTCCGCCTCGGGCTATTTCGAAAGCGTTCCTGCGACCGTTATCGGCATCTATCAGGCCCCCGGCGCAAACGCCCTTGCGGTGTCCGAACGTGTTGAGGCCGAACTTGAGCGCCTGTCACGATCCTTTCCCACTGATGTCGAATACGATGTTCCATTCAATACGACGGATTTCGTGGAACAGTCGCTCAATGACGTGGTCTCGACCCTCATCCTGACATTCATATTGGTGATCACAGTTGTGTTCATCTTCCTTGGCAGTTGGCGGGCGACGATCATTCCAGCGGTGGCCATTCCGGTTTCATTGATCGGGACATTTGCCTTCCTGCTGGCTTTTGGCATGTCGCTGAACACGATCTCTCTGTTCGCGCTTGTGCTGGCCATCGGGATCGTTGTGGATGACGCGATCGTTGTGGTGGAAAACGTCGAGCGTATCATCGCCGACGAAGGCCTTTCCCCTGCCGAGGCAACCCGCAAGGCCATGGGCCAGATCACCGGCCCTGTCATCGCAACCACGCTGGTGCTTCTGGCCGTGTTCGTGCCGGTGACGTTCATGCCCGGCATATCCGGGCGATTGTATTCGCAGTTTGCCGTCACGATCTCGACCGCTGTTGTGATCTCGTCGATCAACGCTCTGACGCTTTCACCGGCCCTTTGCGGGCTGGTGCTGCGGGCGCGTTCAGGACCGCCCAAGGGGCTGCTGGCCGTGTTCGAGGGATTTATCGGCGGCATGCGCAGCGGCTATGTCGCCATTGTGCGGAAGCTACTGATCCTGCCGGTCATTTCGCTTGGGATCATTGCGGCCTTCGCGGCGGGCACCGGGACCATCATGGGCAACACGTCCAAAGGGTTTATTCCGCTGGAAGACAACGGATATCTGTTCGTTGATATCCAGCTTCCCGATGCGGCGACGCTTGAACGGACCGAGGCGGTTTCTGCGCGGATCGATGAACAGATTCAACAGATCTCCGGCGTATCCAGTACCGTTCTGGTCAATGGGTTCTCGCTGTTGAACGGGACCACTACCAATGGCGCAGCCATCTTTGTCAACCTGACCAACTGGGAAGAGCGGCAGGAACCCGAGCTCAGTGCGGATGCGATCCTGAACCAGGTTCTGGCAATTGCATATGGTGAGTCTGCCGCATCGATTGTTGCGTTCAACCCGCCACCCATTCAGGGCCTTGGTATGTCTGCAGGGGTTGAAATGGAAGTGCAGCAGACCGGTGGCGGCTCGCCGCAGGATCTGGCCTCGGCCGTTGGGTCGTATGTCTATGCCGCAAACCAGCGTCCTGAGATCGCGCAGGCCTACACCACCTTCCGCGCGAACGTGCCGCAATTGTTTGTCGATCTGGATCGGGAAAAGGCCAAAACCCTGCAAGTCTCGGTGGCCGAGATTTTCCAGACCATGCAGGCGCAGCTTGGCTCGTATTACGTGAATGATTTCAACCTGTTTGGTCGTGTCTACCGCGTAATGATCCAGGCCGAAGGCTCGTATCGGAATAAGGTCGATGATATCTCAGAGCTTTATGTACGTTCCACCAAAGGTGAGATGGTACCGCTTGGCACGCTGATCGATATCGAGAACGTGCTGGGTCCGGTCCTGCTAAAGCGGCATAACCTGTTCCGCTCGGCCACTGTAACAGCGGTTCCGGCACCGGGGCTCTCCACCGGGGACGCCATCAATGTCATGACCGAGGAGTCGGCGACCGCCCTGCCCCCCGGCTATGCCTATGAATGGACCGGAACGGCGCAGCAGCAGCTGGCCTCGGGCGGTCTGGTCGTGGTGATCCTTGGGTTGGCGATCCTGTTTGGGTACCTGTTCCTTGTCGGCCAATATGAAAGTTGGACGATGCCCGTTTCGATCCTAATGTCGGTGACCGTGGCCTTGTTCGGTGCCGTCGCAGCGGTGGCAATCGTTGGCAGCGACATCAACCTCTACACGCAGATCGGGATGATCATGCTTGTCGGGCTTGCGTCAAAGAACGGGATTCTGATCGTCGAATTCGCGATGGAGCAAAGGGCCAAGGGGCTGTCAATCAAGGAGGCCGCGGCCGAAGCCGCATATCAGCGTTTCCGCGCTGTGATGATGACCGCCCTGTCCTTCCTTTTGGGCGTGGTTCCCCTGCTGGCCGCGAACGGGGCCGGAGCTGCCAGCCAGAAGGCCATCGGCGTCGCCGTGTTCGGCGGCATGCTGGCTGCGACGCTGTTCGGGGTGATTCTGGTTCCCGTGCTCTACGCCGTGATGCAAAGCCTGCGCGAGTGGGTCAAAGGCAGCAAGAACGATCCGGAACCGTCAGAGGAAGCTGCGTAGGGCCGGCATTGAAATCGAAATACGCCCCGCACATCTGCGGGGCGTTTCTTTTTTTGCACGGATCAACCGATCCGCGCGCTAGTCAGTTGACCGTTTGACCATCCAGTCGTCTATCCGGCCGATCTGCTCGAGGCTGAGCCTTAGACCCAGCTTATTGCGCCGCCACACGACATCCTGAGCGGTGCGCGCGTATTCCTTGTCCATCAGCCAAACCAGTTCGGCCTCGGTCAACGTCGCGCCAAAATCGTCACCCAGATCGCTCTGATCCTTTGCCGGACCCAGAAGGTCCCAGGTCTCGGTGCCATAGGCCCGGATCAATCGACGAGCCCAAAAATCGGTCAGGAACGGGTACTCAGCTATCAGTTTCCCGATCAAATCCTGCACGCCGTCGACCGGAAAATCCCCGCCGGGCAATGGGACGCCTGCGGTCCATGGTCCGCCAAGATCCGGGAAATGCTCTCCAATCTTCTCCAGCGCGCTTTCCGCGAGGCGTCTGTAGGTGGTGATTTTACCACCAAAGACATTCAACACCGGAGCCCCGCTCTCGGCATCAACTTTCAGCGTGTAATCGCGGGTAGCCGCCGTGGCACTGCTGGCGCCGTCATCATATAGCGGACGGACGCCTGAATAGGTCCAGACAATATCTTCACGGGTAACGGGCTTCGCGAAGTAATTCGATGCGAAAGCGCACAGATACTCCTGCTCGGCCTCGGTACAAACCGGAGGCTCAGAGGGGTCAGAATGATCCTGATCTGTGGTTCCGATCAAGGTAAAATCCTGCTCGTACGGGATCGCAAAGATGATGCGCCCGTCTTCGCCCTGAAAGAAATAGCACTTGTCATGGTCAAACAGCTTGGGTGTCACGATATGGCTGCCACGCACCAGACGGACGCCTTCTCGGGAATTGACCCGGATCTTGGTCTGGATGATGTCACCGACCCAAGGTCCGCCCGCATTGATCAACATCTTCGCAAGGACGGTTTCGGTCTTGCCGCTATCCCGATCCCGGGTCGTGACTTGCCATACTTGATCGATCCGCTCAGCCGAAAGAACCTCGGTCCTGACCATGATCTTAGCCCCGCGTGCCTCGGCATCGCGGGCGTTCAGGACCACCAGCCGCGAATCCTCGACCCAGCAGTCCGAGTATTCATAGGCGGTTTCAAATTTGTCTTGCAGCGGAGCCCCCTCGGGTGCCGCGCGCAGGTTCAGCGAACGTGTACCCGGCAGGATTTTGCGACCGCCCAGATTGTCATACAAAAAAAGGCCAAGCCGTATTAGCCACGCAGGACGACGCCCGCGCATCCATGGCATCACCGTACTGAGCAACCGTGAGGTCGGCGTTTCAGAGTCAAAACGCATATCGGCGTGATAGGGCAGCACGAAACGCATGGGCCAACTGATATGGGGCATAGCGCGCAGTAAGGTCTCGCGTTCGACCAGCGCTTCACGCACCAAACGAAATTCAAAAAATTCCAGGTACCGTAGCCCGCCATGAAACAGTTTGGTCGAGGCTGACGACGTCGCCGAGGCCAGATCGTTCATTTCAGCCAAGGTGACCGATAGGCCCCGACCTGCCGCATCACGTGCGATACCGCACCCATTTATACCCCCGCCGATCACAAAAAGATCGGTAACTTGGCTGCTGTCCGATGACATATCCAATTGATTCCCCAACGTGGCAGTTTCAAGCGCATTAGCAGTATGATGGTTCGTATCGTCAACTTTATTTTTCGATAATGTTCGTTTTTAGCTGAAACAACGAGTATTAATAAGTGCAACTAACGAATTCCCTTGCTTAACCGCAAAATTAGAACAAAAACGAAAACACCGGAGCTCAGGACCGCCCATGTCACTATCATTTCGCCAATCGGACATTCTATTAGTCGCCGAGCAAGAGGGCCGCGTTACTGTCGAAGGACTGGCCGAGCGCTTTCAGGTGACGGTTCAAACCATTCGCCGTGACCTGACTGAACTGTCAGAAGCTGGTAAGTTGGATCGGGTTCACGGGGGTGCCGTTCTGCGTTCTGGCGTGTCTAATATTGGATACGAAGACCGGCGCGCCCTGAACCATGAAGCCAAGACACGCATCGCTGAACGCTGCGCGGCCGACATCCCCGAGGGCAGCTCGATCTTTATGAACATAGGCACCTCGACCGAGGCCGTTGCCCGCCAATTGCTGAAACACAAAAACCTAATGGTCGTGACCAACAATATGAACGTTGCCAATATCCTGGCCGATAACCCCGATTGCCAGATCGTCGTTGCAGGCGGTGTGCTGCGCAGATCAGATAGTGGGTTGGTCGGGAATCTTGCGGTCTCGACCATCCGCCAGTTCAAATTCGATCACGCGATTATCGGCTGTTCCGCATTGGATGCGGATGGGGATCTAATGGATTTCGATCTCCAAGAAGTACTGGTCAGTCAAACTATCATTGAACAAGCCCGGCAGATCAGCCTAGTTGCGGATGCTTCAAAGTTTCAGCGCACCGCGCCCGCACGCATCGCCTCATTATCCGATGTTGATATGGTTTATACTGATCTACCGCTGCCCGGCGACCTCCATCAGAAGTGCATAGACTGGAACACCAAAATTATTGAATGCTGATGCATCCTTCCGATCAGCCAGAAAGTGATTGATTAGCTGGACAACAGCGCCCGAGGATGGAACAGTTTCCAACAACAGGAGGCGCGAGCATGGGACTTTTGGGGCAGCCGCTGGGCTACTATGACTATCTGACATTTGTGGCACTTATCTTGCTGCTGGCAGCGGTGATGGCGTTGTTTCTATTCATAATGGGCCTGCCCGGACGTATCGCGATCAAACGCAATCACCCCCATGCCGAAGCGGTCAAGATCATGGGATGGATGGGATTTTTAGCGATTGTCCCTTGGGTGCATGCCTTTATCTGGGCGTTTCACGACGGCGTCACCGTCGACATGCGCCGCGGTCCTGATGAAGAACGCAAGGCGATCAGGGATGAGATCAAGCGTCTGGGCGGTACAGTCAAACCGGAATACCAGGACCCACTTGATACCGACGAAACAAAGCAAGCCTAAGGCCAAAGGAATTCAGCACTCATGTTCGTCGCCCTAGGCATCACGCTTTTCTACATTATTTTTGTCTGGTTCATCTTCTTCAAGGTGCAATGGCTGAAATTCAACATCATGTGGGGGATCGTCTCATTCTGGGTCGGCGCTCATCTGCTGCTGATCTTTTTGGTCGCGCTGCGCTTCTTTCAGCCCTTTTCCGTCGACAGCCACGTCGTGCGCTCCACCATCCAGATCGTCCCGCGTCTGACTCAGCCCACAATCCTGTCCGAGGTTTTGGTCGAGCCCAACACCTGGGTCACTAAGGGCGATCCGCTGTATAAGTTCGACGACACGGTGTTTTCGCTGGCCGTGGACAAGGCGAATGCACAGCTGGTGGCGGCGCAGCAAAACGCGAAGATCCTTGAACAGGATGTCATCGCCGCTGGTGAAGCGGTCGAACGCGCAAACGCGCAGTTGGCCTATGCGCTGACCGAACAAGCGCGATACGAGAATCTCGTTCCCGCCGGAGGTGCCCGTCAGGACGAACTTGACCGCTGGAACGAACAAGTCGCGGAAGATCAGGCGAAGATTAAGGAAGCTCAGGCCAATCTTGAGAAGGCCAACCTTGCGCTGGATTCACAGATCGACGGCGTGAGTACGGGCATTATTGAGGCTGAGGCGCAGCTGGCCGAGGCCGAGTATTTTCTCGACAACACAACGATCTATGCCCCCGAAAATGGCATGATCGTTTCGCAACAGGCCCGCCCAGGGATGGTTGTGGGGGAAATTCGTCTGGGTGCCATTGCCAGCTTTGTCACCGAAGAAGACCCCTATATTCTAGCCACCTTCCGCCAGCAGAACCTGAAATTTGTCGAGGTCGGCCAACCGGTCGAAGTTGCTCTGGACCTCTATCCCGGAGAAATTCTGACCGGCAAGGTTGAGGCGGTCTGGTGGGCTACACGTCAGGGCCAATACTTGCCCTCAGGCCGCCTGCCCGGCTTTGAGCTGCCAAAACTGCCCGGTCGGATCGCTGTTCAGATCTCGGTCGATGTGCCTGAGGGGCATACTTTTCCTGCAGGTGGCCACGCTGCGGTGGCGATTTACACCGGCATGGGAAAAAGCTTTGAATTTCTGAGGCGCATCAACATTCGCCTCTATTCCTTCGCCAACTTCATCCGGCCACTGGATATCTGAGGATGCGTACGATGACACTCCGCCGGTTGTTAGGCACTGCCCTTTGCGCCGCTACCCTCACCGCCTGTACGCCGGTGGGGCCTGATTTTGTGCGCCCCAACTCTCCGGTCGTGAAGCAATGGATGGAGGTCAACAACCCCAGCGCGGGCCAGAGCGGCCTGACCTCACGCAGCGCTCCGGTTGTGCGCTGGTGGGAAACGTTTAATGATCCGACGCTGAACAAGCTGATCGCCGAAGCCTATGCGCAGAACCTGACCTTACAGGTCGCAGGTGCCCGCGTACTTCAGGCCCGCGCGCAGCTTGGTATCGCATTCGGAGAGCTCTACCCGCAATCGCAGGCCGTGGGCGGTTCGCTCCAACGCCGACAGATCAGCGACAACCTTGGGCCGATTTCGGATATCCGGCGGATCATCCCTTTGGACACCGAATTCTCGACCTCGCAGGTTGGGTTTGATGCGCAATGGGAACTGGACGTATGGGGCCAGCAACGGCGCGGCGTACAGGCCGCGCGGTCAAACCTGGCACTGCAGGTTGCCAACTATGACGACGCTCTGGTCACGCTGACTGGCGACGTCGCGGCGCTGTATATCAACATCCGTTCGTTGCAAGAGGCTCTGCGCATCGCGCGGGAAAACATCACGATTCAGCAGGCATCGGCAGACCTCACTCAGCTGCGCTTCAACAACGGCGTTACAACCGAGTTGGATGTGCAGGAATCGACTGCCCTGCTCAACAACACCAAGGCACTCGTGCCCGAGTTGGAAAGCGATATCCAACAAGCCAAGAACGCACTGGCGGTTCTGTTAGGAAAAACGCCGTCTCAGATGGCGGGCTTGATCGGAAACTCGGGTCGCATTCCAACAGGGCTCAGCAACGTAGCTGTGGGAGTCCCCGCCGAATTGCTGCGGCGGCGGCCCGACGTCCGCGCCGCCGAGTTGGCGGCAGCCACCCAATCGGCGCAGGTCGGGATCGCGTTAGCTGATCTCTATCCGCAGTTCATTCTGTCGGGTGCGATCGGTTTGCAGGCCTCGGGTGGGCGCGATCTGTTCAGCACCAACAGCGCCACAGGATTGGCTAGCGCAGGCGTTGTCTGGAATGTCCTGAATTATGGCCGCATTAAGAACAATGTCCGCGCGCAGGATGCCGCCTATCAAGCGTTGATCGCCAATTACCAGAACACTGTGCTGACCGCCTATTCCGAGGTCGAAAGCGCGATGGTTGCTTACGCACAGGCGCGCAAACAGGTCACCTTTTATCAGCGCAGCGTCGAAGCTTCGCGCAAGGCGGCTGAAATCGCGGTCGATCAGTACCGAGACGGCATCGCCAGCTATTCGCGTATCCTGAACACGCAGACCGCGCTATTACGATCGCAGGCGAACCTGATCGAGGCCCGGCAGGAGGTCTCATCCAATCTGGTCGCGATCTACAAAGGTCTGGGTGGTGGTTGGCAGATTCGGCAGAATCAGGAATTCCTACCCGAGACGGTGCTGGCCGAGATGGCCTATCGCACCGATTGGGGTGATCTGTTGGAGAAAACGCCAACACGCGCCAGCTTGAACTAAGGCCTATTTCGTCAACCCGCGCAGGCCACCCGAGATCAGGATGTTAACTTCGTAGAGGATACGTGGCGCGGCCAACCCGCCGGGGCTGGCCAGATAGTTGGGGCTCCATTCCGGATCGAATTTCTGCTTGAAGGCGCGCAGGCCTTCGAAGTGGTAGAATTGTTCGCCATGTTCATAAACGAACCCACCGATCCGATTCCAAAGCGAGGCCAACTGCCGGTTTTCGATCCCTGAAAATGGCGCGGCGCCCAGCGAGAACCAGTGGAATCCCTGCTCGGACCCCCAGACCATCATCTCAGCAAACAGCGCATCCATGACAAAGCTGGGGCTATCCGGTTCATAACGCATCAAATCCAGAGACAGTTCGGATTTGTTTCCGCCTTGAAACAGGTTGGCAAAGGCCATGATCTTGCCCGTCTCATCCCGCAGAACCGCATGGTCGAAATAGGAAAGGTAGGCATCATCAAAGCCGCCCAAGGCAAAACCCTTTTCCTCACCTGCCTTTTGCGCCAACCAATCGTCCGAGATCTGACGAAGTTCGGGCAACACCGGTGCAAGCTGTTCTTTGGGGATAATTTCGAACTTGTACCCCTCACGCTCAGCCCTGTTCTTCGCCTGCCGGAACCGTTTTCGCGATTTTCCGTCCAGCGAAAAATTCTGCAGCGGTACGCGGGCCACTTCTCCGATCTTCAGGATCGACAGGCCGAGGTCCAGGAATGTCGGCAGATATTTGGTCGATACACTGTAGAACGCACAAAGCTTGCCTTCGCGATCGGCCATTTCTCGCAATTGCCAGATCAGTTGCTGCCCCGCTTGCTCATCACCCACAGGCTCTCCTTTGGTGATCAGCGCATTGCCAGTATCTGCATAGGCAAGGAATGCGGTTTCGTCAGGCGAGATCAGGAATTGCTTATCACCCGTCAGTGAAATCTGAGATTCGGTGTCTTCGCTCTCCATCACGAGACGTTCGACAACTTCGGGGATTTCAGTCCTAACCGGCGCGGGGATTTCACGGCCGAACAGCGAGTTCACCGCCACGATGCCAACGATCACGGCCACCACGAGGCTGGACCGCAGGAATCGCGAGGCGTCTCCACTCCAGGCAAAGTCCCACCACAGCGCGTTTTGATATTCGACATGGGAATAAGCGAACAATCCAATCCAGAAAATCACCGCCAGCAACGCGACGACGCTGACCAGCCAAGGGATATTTAGCCGAAAGATAGATGCACCGCTTACCCGGTAAAACGCACCCCGAAACATCGCCAAAAGGCCAATCGTGAACAGCAATGAAAGGGCTTCATGCGTATCAAGCCCTTTGGCGAGCGAGGCGAAGAAACCCGCCACCATCAAAAGCATGGCAACAACCCATGCCCGATAGAGCTTGCGGAATAGGCCACGTGAGACAAGCAGCAGAAGTACACCCACGGCGCTGCCTGCAAGATGAGATGCCTCGACAAATGACAAAGGCAAAACCTCTCGCAGTACGCCAAGGTTCTGCGTACTGGAAGGCAAAGCCCCTGAAACCAACAGGATAACTCCTGCCACAGCCGCGACGCCGGCAGCCACCATCGGGACAATGGGGCGAATTGCGCGATAGACCCAAGTGACAGCGCCCCCGATGCGATGGCGCTGTGTCAGCACCGAAGCGACCGCGATCGACAGGCTGGCGATGGCAAACGGAAGGAAGGTATAGACCAGTCGGTAGAGCAGCAGCGCAGCGATCACATCAGACCGGCCCGATGCCCCTAGACCAGCGATCAGAGTGGCCTCGAACACACCGATTCCACCCGGTGCATGGCTAAGGATACCCACCGCTATTGCGCCTATATAGACCGCGAAGAAATACGGGTAGCCAACCCCCAGATCGTCCGGCATGAGCACATACAGCGCCATTGAAGCGCCGAACAGATCGCCTACCGCCGCGATTGTCAGCAGACTTGCCAGCTTGCCGCCCGGCAGGTTGAACCCAAACCCGCCATAGGCCAATCGCCGCCCTCCGCTTGAAAGCCAGACAAACAAGACCGCAAGCCCCGCCAACATGCTCAGACCGATCACAGTTTCCGTCGTTTCACTGATCGGCAGGACCTTGGAAATGCCATCCGGGTGTATTGTAAGCAACAGGCCCAAAAGCAGGATCAGTCCCATCCAGAACGCCACCCAAGAGGTCGCGATCACCCCGGCCACGCGGCCAAGATCAAGCCCCAGCGACGCATAGATACGGTATCGGATCGCGGTGCCGGTGATATAGGAGAATCCCAGGCAGTTCGATACCGCATAGCCGCTTGCTCCGGCCATCCCTGCGACGGGCAAAGGCACTTTTCCATCGGCGACGCTCTGCACGGCAAGCACATCGTAGAACGAAAGCGACAGAAAACTGAAAGCCGTCCAGCACATCGCAAAAAACATGAATTTCCATGGTTTCGCTGCGATATCGCTTTGGATATCTGACCATTTCACATGCGCAGAGAGGTCATGCAGAACCGCAAGCGCGATTCCTGTAATCAGCAACGGAACCGCAATCTTGACCAGCGGCTTTTCCAACAGCCCTGTCACATACTCGGCCAGACGTACGGCGCGTGTCTCTTCCGTTGTCGGCTGTGTCGTCATTCCGTTCGCCCCTGCCCCGCGATCCTCAGATCAGTGTCAATTCAAAGCTTTGCACGAATTTTCCATCCGGCAAAGGCCTAGGCCAACGCGTCACGAGCGTCCCTTGCGTGTCGAGAGCAACAGATTGGTCTCAGATCGTGTAACGCCCTCCATCCGACGGATCTGGAACAGGACTTCATCAAGCTCATCCAGTGTATCGGTTCCGATCTCTGCGATCAGATCCCAACTTCCATTGGTTGAGTGCACCGCCCGAACCTGACGCATCGCAGCGATCCGCGATCTGATCCGCTCGGTCCCGCGGCCTGCGATCTCAAGCATCATCAATCCACGAACAGGGCTTTCCGATACGCCCTGCCGTGTCACAACGGTAAAGCCGACGATTTCGCCAGACTGCTGAAGCCGCTTTAGTCGGCTGCGCACGGTTGTTCGGGTCACTCCGAGCAGTTCAGCCAGTTCCGACAACGATGCCCGAGCGTCCCTGTGCAGTGCGTTCAATAAGCGATTGTCCAGTTCGTCCATGCGTGATTACCAAATCGGAATTAGCCAATTCACTTTGACCAATTTGATCTCTTTTCTCAACTCATATCGTATCGATAGATAGACTTATGAGCAAAATGAACATCATTCTCGCCGGAGCGCCGATGGATGCCGGCAAACACCGCCAAGGCTGTCGGATGGGTCCAGATGCCTATCGGGTCGCGGGTCTCGCCCAAGCGCTGTCAGATCTCGGGCATTCTGTGTCGGACATCGGTGACACGCGACCAGATGCCGTCGACATTTCGGAAGACACCAATCTGTTCTCTTTACCGGAATGCGTGGGCTGGACACAGGCGCTAAGCCGCACGGCTCAGGAAGTCGCGCTTGAAGGCCTTCCCATTTTCATGGGCGGTGATCACGCCCTGTCGATGGGCACAGTGGCAGGAATGGCGGCACATGCGGACCGTATCGGGCGCCCTCTGTTCGTGCTCTGGTTAGATGCACATAGTGATTTCCATACGCCCAGCAGTACGGCCAGCGGCAATTTGCATGGAACGCCGGTCGCTTATTTCACTGGCCAGTCAGGCTTTGACGCCTTTCCACCGCTGATATCGCCGATCCCAACGGATCGCGTCGGTATGATTGGTTTGCGCTCGGTCGATCCCGCCGAACGCGCGGCATTGGAAAAAGATCACGCGATGCTCGCCGATATGCGTAGCATCGACGAGCACGGGATCAAGGCACCCCTACTGGCCTTCCTTGATAAAGTACGCGCAGCAAACGGCATCCTGCATGTCTCGCTGGATGTAGATTTCCTTGACCCGTCGATCGCACCAGCCGTCGGCACCACTGTCCCCGGCGGTGCCACCGAACGTGAGGCCCATCTGGTCATGGAATTGCTGCATGAAAGCGGTCTCGTTTGTTCGCTGGATCTAGTTGAACTGAACCCATTCCTGGATGAGCGCGGCCGAACCGCAAAACTGATGGTCGATCTTGCAGCCTCGCTGATGGGTCGTCGCATCTTCGATCGCCCAACCCGGAGCTTCTGATGATTTCTCTTCAATCTCCTTCAGCTGTCGTGATGGTGCGCCCCCATGCATTTGCGTCAAATCCAGAGACCCGCGACGACAATGCGTTTCAAACATTGGCAAATCGATCTGCTGCAGCGACGTCTGCTGCCGCGCGGGATGAGCATGACAAAGCAGTAGAACAGCTTCGCGCTGCTGGTGTGACCGTTCATGTGTTTGACGACGAAGGCGAACGTGACACACCCGACAGCGTGTTCCCAAACAACTGGTTTTCGACCCATCCAGGCGGTCATGTCGCTGTTTATCCGATGTTCGTTCCATCGCGCAGACGCGAAAGACGCTCAGATGTAATTGAGTTACTGAAGCGGGAATATCGAGTGCAAGACGTCATCGACTATTCCGGCCTCGAACAGGACGACCTCGCGCTTGAGGGCACTGGCGCAATGGTTCTGGATCACGTGGGCCGTATTGCCTACACTGTTCGATCCAACCGCGCCGATCCGGTGTTGTTGGAGCGTTTCTGTACGCATTTCAACTATGAGCCGATTGCCTTTGATGCAAAGGACGCTGAAGGCCGTGATGTCTATCACACCAATGTCCTGATGGGGATCGGCACGCACTACGCCCTTATCTGTTTGGACATGATTTCCAACCCAGAACGTCGGGCAACAGTTCGGGCACGGCTTGAGGAATCTGGCCGTACTGTCATCGATCTGTCCCATGAGCAGATTGCAGATTTTGCAGGAAACGCGATTGAGCTTAGTGGCAATGATGGTCTTGTCTTGGCGTTGTCCAGCCGAGCGCTACAGGCTCTTACACCTGCTCAAGTCGCGATCATCGAAGCCAGTGCAACTCCGCTGCCGCTCTCGGTTCCCACAATAGAAACAGCCGGTGGATCCGTACGTTGTATGATCGCTGGTATCCATCTTTCCCGCCGATAGGAGTCTTTGATGCAACCTTCTGATAAGGCCCTCGTGCCATTTGTATCCGTCGACAACATGATGCGTCTGGTCCACCACATCGGGGTCGAACAGATGATCACGCAGATTGCCGCGCAGATCGAATCCGAATTTAAACGCTGGGAGAGCTTTGACAAAACGCCCCGCATCCCGGCCCATTCACCACATGGGGTGATCGAACTGATGCCAACCTCGGATGGTGAGGCATACGGGTTCAAATACGTCAATGGGCATCCCAAGAACACGTCTGAGGGCCTGCAGACCGTGACCGCGTTTGGCCTGCTGGCTGATGTCTATACCGGTTACCCGACATTGTTGACCGAAATGACGATGTTGACTGCTTTGCGGACAGCGGCAACCTCTGCGCTGGTCGGCAAATATCTCGCGCCCAAATCCGCGACGACGATGGCGATGATTGGAAACGGCGCGCAATCCGAGTTCCAGTGCCTCGCCTTCAAAGCCATGTGCGGCATCGATACGGTCCGGCTCTACGACACAGACCCGAACGCGACGGCGAAATGTGCAGCCAATCTGCAGGGCAAAGGGCTGACGGTCGTGCCCTGCAAAACGCCGGAGGACGCAATCGAAGGCGCTCAGATCATAACGACCTGCACCGCTGACAAGAAATACGCCACCATCCTGACCGACAACATGGTCGGCCCCGGTGTGCACATCAACGCCATTGGCGGTGATTGCCCCGGCAAAACCGAACTGCACCGCGACATTCTTTTGCGGTCGGAGATCTTTGTAGAGTACCCCGAACAAACGCGGATCGAAGGTGAGATTCAGGCTCTGGAGGATGATCACCCTGTCACCGAGATGTGGGAAGTTATGACCGGCCAAGCCATAGGGCGCACCGATGATCGACAGATCACGTTGTTCGACAGTGTCGGCTTCGCGATCGAGGACTTCTCGGCACTACGTTACATCAAAAGCGCGATTGAAGGCACTGATTTCTATGAGGCATTGGATATGCTGGCAGACCCTGACGACCCGCGGGATCTGTTCGGGATGTTGATGCGGGCAGGATAAAGAACCCGCACTTCTAAAACTGTGCCCCGGCCTTTGGCCGGGGCTTTTTCTTATCCCGCAAGCGATGGCAGGTATAGAACAATCCCTGGAAAGGCCACCAGCAGTGCGATGGTAAGTGCATCGGCAATGAAGAACGGCGTTACCCCTTTGAAGACATCCTGAACACTAAGATCAGGCCTCACGCCTGCGACAACAAAACAGTTTAGACCAATAGGAGGTGTGATCAGGCAGAACTCGGCCATTTTGACCACCAAGATACCAAACCAGATCGCACACATCGGCCCGGACATACCAAAGGCGCTGTCTGCTGCGCTGACGGCCTCGCCTCCGTTCAGGGCCATAACGGCGGGATACACGACCGGAAGTGTCAAAAGCAGCATACCGATCGCATCCATGAACATGCCCAGCACTGCATAGGCCAGCAGTATGCAGATCAGGATCAACATAGGTGACATTTCGAGCGAAGTGATCCAGTCGGAAAACGCCCCCGGCAAATCAGCAAATCCTAGAAACCGCACATAGATCAGAACACCCCAGATGATTGCGAAGATCATGGCGGTCAGTTTGGCGGTTTCAAGCAAAGCCGATTTGAATTCAGGCCAGCGCATGCCGTGGATCAGGGCAAAGCAGAACACGATGAAGGCCCCGATGGCCCCGCCCTCGGTCGGGGTGCCCCAAGCCTTGTCGCCGAAGGGGTTATAGACAAAGCAGATTATGATGAGGATCACCGCCACAATGGGCAGTGCGCCCGGAAGTGCAGCAAATCGTTGTTTCCAGGTAAACCCGGTGACCGGCGGTCCGACGGACTTGAAGATCACGGCGATACCGACGATCAGCAAGCCATAGATCACCGCCGAAAACGCGCCGGGGATGAAGCCTGCGAGCAGCAGTTTTCCCACATCCTGTTCGACAATAATGGCGTAAATCACAAGGATCGCGGATGGGGGGATTAGCGAGGCCAAGGTTCCGCCAGCGGCAACCACACCGGCGGCGAAACGTTTGTTATACCCGACGGCCAGCATTTCAGGGATGGCGATGCGCGCAAAGACGGCTGATGTGGCGACCGATGCACCTGATACGGCGGCGAAACCGGCGGTCGCAAAAATCGTTGAAACGGCCAACCCGCCAGGCACCCATGCCACCCAGCGTTTTGCCGCCTCAAACAAGGCGCGGGTCAGGCCAGCGTAGTAGGCTAGATAGCCGATCAGGATGAATGTTGGGATCAGGCTCAGCGTATGAGACGCCACCTTGGAATGTGGCACCTGGCCAGCCGTTTTGACGGCCACAGTCAGTGCCTTACCAAACCGCTCGGGATCATACCCAAACTTTGCCCAGAATATCCAAACAAGGCCAACCAACCCTGCCAGACCTGCAGCAAATGCCACCCGCATGCCTGTGACGACAAGAACCAACAGTCCGGCAGTGACCCAAAGGCCGATATCAATCGTGTCCATGGGTCAGTTACGTCCTTCGAATTGTTCGGCCTCGGCTGCAGCCTGTGCGGCGGCATCCTGTATCAGCGGTACGGCCACCGGTGCCTCGAGCCCCAGCATGAAGGCTCGTCCATAGCCCCAGACCTGCAAGATTAGCCGGGCGCACAGCACCGAAAAAGCAACGGGCGCCAGCAGCTTGGCTGGCCAAATAGGAATCCCGATATCAATCGAGCTGTCGCGACTCCACATCGGAGCGCCGAAGTCAAAGGACCGGTCAAAGTGGGACCAACTACCCCAAACCAGCGCCAGCATCAGCAGCAGTATCAACAGAACCGAGATCAGCTCGAACAACCACAGCGCCCGCCCTTTCAGGCGCGAGATAACGATATCCATTCGGATGTGCCCGCCATCGCGCTGCACAAACGAAATACCCAGAAACGCGATCAGGGGCATCGCCTGTTCAATCCAGTCAACATATCCGGGCAAAGGCGCGTTTAACGCGTTTCGGCCGCTGACTGACACAACAGCCAGCACCATCAGCCCGAAAACCGCGAAACCGCTGATCAGCGCCATAAAACGCTCTAGACGTAACAAACGGTGATCCAACCGGCTTAGAAGACTGCCATCCTCAAGCACCGTGGCATGTCCTGCCATCTCAGCATTCCTTTGATTGAAGGAAATGCCGGGTGCCTAATGACACCCGGCTGTGGCGATCAGTTACCGCCGCGCTGCTGTTGCAGTGTCGATTGCACAAGATCATAAAGATCCTGCGCAGGTAGACCCTGAGCGGTCATGTCTTCGATCCACTTCGCGCGAATCGGATCAGCGGCTTTGGCGCGAAACTCCTCAAGCACGGCATCGTCAATCTCGACCTTTTCAACGCCTTTCTCTGCCAGCACGCCATCCCACTTTTCAAGCAGTCCACCGTAGTTGGCCAGATAGTGATCGATAGCCTCATCAATCGAGCTGTCCAGCGCTTCGCGATGTTCGGCTGGCAGCGCTTCATAAGCGTCGATATTCACCACCACCGGACAGTTTACCGTTCCAGGATTCAGATTGGCCGTCCACCAGTCAGCTTCGTTGATCGTCCCGAATGACAAATGCGCATGCTGAGCGAAGGCCACGGTATCGACCACGCCAGATTCCATCGCATTATAAGCTTCGGTCGCGGGCACGGACGTAGGTACGCCACCAACCGCTTCAAATGCTTGCCCCAAACCGCCAGTGGCGCGTACGCGCATACCGTCGAACTCGGCAAGCTCATCACGAGGGTCACCGGTACCAACAAGGTTATATTGAGGCATCGGTGAAGTCATGATGATGCGCGCGTTCCACTGCGCCATCTCGTCCTTGACTGCTGGATGATCATAGACTGCGTGGCTGACGGCCACCTCTTCATCCAATGTGTTTACGCCAAGGAAGGGCAGTTCCAAAACGGTGATCGCGCGGTTCTTATCGCGGTGATAGCCCGCACAGAACTGCGCCATCTCGAACGCGCCAATCTCGATACCATCCAGGTTTTCCTTGGGCTTCGACAATCCACCATAGCTAACATTGATGGTGAAATCGCCGCCGGTTTTTTCGTTCACCAGTTCAGCCAGTTTCTCAACATGCTCGGTAAATGCGCGGCGCTTACCCCAGACCGAGGCATTCCATTCGGTCGCAGCTGCTTCAGTGACAAACGCCACACTCAGGGCGGCAAAAGCCGCACCGCTCAACATCTTTTTCATAGTGGTATCTCCCTTAGTTGCGCCCCCTATCGGGATGCTTGATTGTGAAGCTAGCGCCAAGTCTAGAAGCTGCCAACCCCTGCGAGGAGAAGTGGTGTTATCGCCACCAGACTTCGAGATTAAAGTGAAGCTATCGGCCAAAGCCCCAGACACATGCCAATGAGTGCTTATGTCATTACAACTATCTTACTGTTTTAAAATATATTTTACGCACAATTTCAGAGTTGTTTACAATATTAGTGCCGGAAATGAAATTTCTTTACAAAGAAATCCAAGGATTATGGCAATTTATTTATTTCTTTTCTGATCCCCGTATTATTCAACTTGGGGAGGAACCGGATCGACATTGCCTGATCGGCTGGCAAAATCGATCCCATGTAATCCAGTCCAGAGGGAGGAGCCTCAAAGATGACTACCGCTGCCCAGGCAGATGCCAAGACATATCCGCCATCCGCAGAAACTGTCGCCCGTGCGCATGTCGACGCCGACAAATACGCAGATATGTACGCTGCGTCGATCAACAACCCCGAAGCATTCTGGGATGAGCAAGGCAAGCGCGTTGACTGGATCAAGCCTTATACTCAGGTCAAAGACGTCAGCTATGATTTTGGTTCGGTTGGTATCAACTGGTATGCGGACGGCACTCTAAACGTCTCGGCCAACTGCCTTGACCGTCATTTGAATACGCGCGGCGATCAGACAGCGATCATCTGGGAACCGGATGATCCAAACGACGAAGCTCAGCACATTACCTACGCCGAATTGCACCGTCGCACCTGTCGCATGGCCAATATTCTCGAGTCGATGGGCGTGCGCAAAGGTGACCGCGTTGTGATTTATCTGCCGATGATCCCTGAAGCAGCCTATGCGATGCTGGCTTGTGCACGGATCGGAGCAATCCACTCGATTGTATTTGCTGGGTTTTCACCCGATGCGTTGGCAGCCCGAGTCAACGGATGTGATGCCAAGGTCGTCATCACTGCCGATGAGGCACCACGTGGTGGCCGAAAGACTCCGCTGAAGTCCAACGCAGACGCGGCCCTGCTGCACTGCAAAGACAGCGTGAAATGTCTGGTGGTCAAACGCACCGGTGGGCAGACCACTTGGATTGATGGCCGCGACTATGATTACAACGAAATGGCGCTTGAAGCGGATGACTATTGCGCACCCGCCGAGATGTATGCCGAAGATCCGCTGTTCATTCTCTATACTTCCGGTTCGACCGGTCAGCCCAAAGGTGTCGTCCATACGACCGGCGGTTATCTGGTCTATGCCGCGATGACGCATGAGATCACATTCGACTACCATGAAGGCGACGTTTACTGGTGCACCGCCGATGTCGGCTGGGTCACCGGCCACAGCTATATCGTCTATGGCCCGCTGGCCAACGGAGCGACCACACTGATGTTCGAAGGCGTGCCGACCTATCCGGATGCATCACGCTTCTGGCAGGTGTGCGAAAAGCACAAGGTGAACCAGTTCTACACCGCTCCGACGGCAATTCGCGCTCTGATGGGTCAGGGTACCGAGTTCGTCGAGAAATGCGACCTGAGCGATCTCCGGACGCTGGGCACAGTCGGCGAGCCGATCAACCCGGAAGCCTGGAACTGGTACAATGAAGTTGTTGGCAAAGGCAAATGCCCGATTGTTGACACCTGGTGGCAGACCGAAACCGGCGGTCACCTGATGACCCCCCTGCCCGGTGCGCATGCGATGAAGCCGGGCTCGGCGATGAAACCGTTCTTCGGCATCCAGCCGGTGGTTTTGGACCCGCAATCCGGTGTTGAGATCGAGGGAAATGGCGTTGAGGGTGTTCTGTGCATCAAAGACAGCTGGCCCGGTCAGATGCGCACCGTCTGGGGCGATCATGAGCGGTTCGAGAAGACCTATTTCTCGGACTACAAAGGCTACTACTTCACCGGCGATGGCTGCCGTCGCGATGAGGATGGCGATTACTGGATCACTGGCCGCGTCGATGATGTAATCAACGTCTCCGGCCACCGGATGGGCACGGCCGAGGTGGAAAGCGCGCTGGTCGCCCATGCCGCCGTCGCCGAGGCCGCTGTGGTTGGTTACCCCCATGAAATCAAAGGGCAAGGCATCTATTGCTATGTCACTTTGATGAATGACCGCGAGCCGTCGGATGAGTTGCTGAAAGAGCTGCGCACCTGGGTCCGGACCGAGATCGGCCCGATTGCCTCGCCTGATGTGATCCAGTGGGCCCCCGGCCTGCCCAAGACTCGCTCGGGCAAGATCATGCGCCGAATTCTGCGCAAGATTGCCGAGAACGACTTTGGTTCGCTTGGCGATACGTCGACCCTGGCCGATCCGTCAGTGGTCGAAGACCTGATCGAAAACCGGGCAAACAAGTGAGGATGTGATGGACGCTGCCACGACCATATCCCCCGCTGTTCTGATCCTTCTCGGCCCTCCGGGCGCCGGGAAGGGTACGCAGGCTCGTATGCTTGAAGAGAAGTTCGGGCTTGTACAACTCAGCACCGGTGATCTGCTGCGCGACGCGGTCGCCGCAGGTACCGAGGCTGGTAATGCTGCCAAAGCGGTTATGGAGGCAGGCGATCTTGTCAGCGACGGCATCGTCATCGCGATCCTGCGCGACCGCATGGCAGAACCGGACTGCGACAAGGGCGTCATACTGGATGGTTTCCCCCGGACCACAGTCCAGGCCGAGGCTCTTGATGGTCTGCTCGCGTCTTCAGATCAGAAGATCAACGCGGCCATCAGCCTTGAAGTTGAAGACGCCGAGATGGTGACGCGGATTTCGGGTCGTTACACCTGCGCCGGATGCGGTGAGGGCTATCACGACACGTACAAGCAGCCCATCGAAAACGGCAAATGCGACAAGTGCGGTCACACAGAATTCAAACGCCGCGCCGACGACAATGCCGAAACGGTCGCGTCGCGTCTGGCGGCCTATCACGCCCAGACCGCACCGCTGATTGACTACTATCAAGCCCAGGGCGTGCTGAAAGGCATCGATGCCATGGGTCAGATCGACGACATCGCACAAGACCTTCACGGGATTGTCGGCGAGGTCATGAAATAAGGGGAGGAGATAAGCCCTAGGGCTTTGATCCTAAATCAGAATACTTCAATGGACCCGCCTTGGCGGACCAGAGAAGTTATGCCTGACGTCACGGGGCGTTTGGCACAACCGAGAAGCGGCCCACCGCACTGGAGGAGTTGGGCAATGGGCCGCCAATGAGGGAAGCGAAGGAGGAACCCGCGATGGCGGATCATTCAACAAACTCCGCGCAGACTGCCGAAGCCGACAAGGGCTATTGGCAGGCCAACCTGCGCCTCATCTACATCAGCCTCGCGATTTGGGCGCTGGTATCGTTTGGATTCGGCATTCTGCTGCGTCCGCTGCTGTCCGGCATCGCCGTTGGCGGTACAGATCTGGGCTTTTGGTTCGCTCAGCAAGGATCGATCCTGGTCTTTCTGGTGCTGATCTTCAACTACGCCTGGCGCATGAACAAGCTCGACGCTGAGCACGGCGTGGACGAGGAGTAATCGGCATGGATCAGTTTACCATCAACCTGCTGTTTGTGGGCGCGTCTTTTGCGCTTTACATCGGCATCGCGATCTGGGCCCGTGCGGGTTCCACATCGGAATTCTATGCCGCCGGTCGCGGCGTTCACCCGGTCACCAACGGTATGGCGACAGCGGCGGACTGGATGTCTGCGGCCTCGTTCATCTCGATGGCGGGCCTGATTGCCTTTACCGGCTACGACAACTCGACCTTCCTGATGGGTTGGACCGGTGGCTACGTGCTGCTGGCCCTGCTGCTTGCGCCCTACCTGCGTAAGTTCGGCAAGTTCACCGTGTCGGAATTCATCGGCGATCGTTTCTACAGCCAGACCGCACGTATCGTTGCGGTGATCTGTCTGATCGTTGCGTCGGTGACCTACGTGATCGGTCAGATGACCGGTGTTGGCGTGGCCTTTGGCCGCTTCCTCGAAGTGTCCAACACCACTGGTCTGCTGATCGGTGCGGGCGTTGTGTTTGCCTACGCAGTGTTTGGTGGGATGAAGGGCGTGACCTACACTCAGGTCGCTCAGTACTGCGTGCTGATCACCGCTTATACCATCCCGGCCATCTTTATCTCGCTGCAGCTGACCGGCACACCTGTTCCGGCGCTGGGTCTGTTTGGTGACACCGCCAGCGGTGAACCCCTGCTGACCAAGCTGGACGCCATCGTGACCGAGTTGGGCTTCAACGACTACACGGCCCACCACTCGAATACGCTTAACATGGTGCTGTTCACCCTGTCGCTGATGATCGGTACTGCGGGTCTGCCGCACGTCATCATGCGCTTCTTCACCGTTCCCAAAGTGTCTGACGCACGTTGGTCGGCGGGCTGGGCGCTGGTCTTCATCGCTCTGCTGTACCTGACGGCTCCTGCTGTTGGTGCAATGGCGCGCCTGAACATCACCGACATGATGTGGCCCAATGGTGGCATCGAAGGTGGTGCTGTTTCGGTCGAGGAAATCGACAATGATCCGCGTTACGACTGGATGGCCACTTGGCAGAAAACCGGTCTGCTGGATTGGGAAGACAAGAACGGCGACGGCAAGATCCAGTACTACAACGACAAATCCGAGGCGATGACTGCAATCGCCGAAGAAAAAGGCTGGGTCGGTAACGAGCTGACCAAGTTCAACCGCGACATCCTGGTTCTGGCCAATCCTGAGATTGCCAACTTGCCAGGTTGGGTGATTGGTCTGGTCGCTGCTGGCGGTCTTGCGGCTGCTCTGTCAACCGCTGCGGGCCTTTTGCTGGCGATCTCGTCGGCTGTGTCCCATGACCTTGTCAAAGGTGCAATCAACCCGTCGATCTCTGAAAAGGGTGAACTTCTGGCGGCACGGATTGCCATGGCTGTAGCCATCGTGGTTGCAACCTACCTGGGTCTCAACCCTCCGGGCTTTGCGGCACAAACCGTGGCCTTGGCCTTTGGTCTGGCAGCAGCCTCGATCTTCCCGGCGCTGATGATGGGGATCTTCTCGACCCGCATCAACAACACCGGCGCGGTTGCAGGTATGCTGGCTGGTCTGACCGTAACCCTGGTCTACATCTTCCTGCATAAGGGCTGGCTGTTCATTCCGGGCACCAACTCGTTCACCGATGCTGATCCGCTTCTGGGTCCGATCAAGTCGACCTCGTTCGGCGCCATCGGTGCGATGATCAACTTCGGCGTCGCCTACGTCGTTGCCGGTATGACCAAAGAGACTCCGCAGGAGATCAAAGATATGGTCGAAAGCATTCGCATTCCCCGTGGTGCGGGCGCAGCTCAGGATCACTGAGTGTGATGCGGTCGGCGGCTCTTGTCTTCGATCGCATCTTTCGACTTACTGTTCCCGCCCGGCACACCACCGGGCGGGATTTTTTATTCGGAACTCCGGAGAGCGTAAATGCCCCTGTCCCATGACGAAATCACCCGGTTTCTGAAGTCTGTACACCCCTATGACTCGTTGCCCCATGATGCTTTGGACGATCTGGCCAAGCAGATCGAAGTGCGCGAAGTCGATGCCGATGGCAGCATTTACCAGTTGGGCAACGCTCTGCCCGGCGTCTTTGTGATCTATGAGGGACAGGTAGAAATTACCGATGAGAACGGCGCTGTCGTTTCGCATCTGGGATTGCGCAATTCTTTTGGTGAGCGCGGATTGCTGAAGGACGGCAAAGCCGCCACACATGCGCGCGCGCACACGCCGTCAGTGTTGATCGTGTTGCCGCCAGACCTTGTGAAAAACCTGATCGAAGGTCACGATGTGGTGTCCAAGTTCTTTAACCGTTCACGCGGTGGGCGGAGCGGACCGCAAAGCCTGGCTACCAGTGCAATTGATGTGCTGATGGCTCGTGACCCTGCCACCTGCCCGCCCGATACTCCGGTTCAAAACGCCGCGCAGATCATGCGCGACCGCCATATCTCATCGCTTTGCGTGACCGAAGGGGACAGATTGTTGGGTATCGCAACCCTCCGCGATATTTCCGGCAAATACGTCGCCGAGGCGATGCCCGCTGACACCGCGGTTTCGGCGATCATGACCGCCGATCCAATCATTCTTGCCCCGACAGATATCGGCTCGGACGTATTACACGTGATGATGGAACGTGGCATCGGTCATATTCCAATTTCCGAGGCCGGTAAGCTGGTCGGAATCGTAACCCAAACCGACCTCACCCGCTATCAGGCGGTCAATTCTGCCGAGTTGGTAGGACGAATTGCCCGCGCCGACAGCCCGCAAGAGATGGCTCAAGTCACCGCTGAGATACCACAACTGCTGGTCCAACTCGTCGCGGGTGGCAACCGGCACGAGATCGTTACACGGCTGATCACCGACATCGCAGACACTGCGACGCGGCGGTTGCTGGCACTGGCTGAGGCTGAACTGGGTGCGCCGCCAGTGCCCTACTTGTGGCTTGCTTGCGGCTCGCAAGGACGGCAGGAACAGACCGGAGTTTCTGATCAGGACAATTGCCTGATGCTAGATGACAGTGTGGCGGACGGCGATATGGCCTACTTCGCTGCGCTGGCCAAATTCGTCTCAGACGGGCTGGATACCTGCGGTTATTTCTATTGCCCCGGTGACATGATGGCGACCAACCCTCGCTGGTGCCAGCCCGTGCGCGTCTGGCGCGAGTATTTCAATGGCTGGATTGCCAAACCCAACCCCGAGGCGCAAATGCTGGCCTCGGTGATGTTTGACCTGCGGCCCATCGGAGGGTCCTTCGATCTGTTCACCGACCTGCAGGCCGATACGCTGGCGGCAGCCAATGCGAATTCGATCTTTGTCGCGCATATGATTTCGAACTCACTGAAACACACGCCTCCTCTGGGCCTGCTGCGTGGATTCGCCACCATACGTTCGGGTGAGCATCGCAATACGCTCGACCTCAAGCATAATGGCGTGGTGCCTGTCGTGGATCTGGCACGCATCTACAGCCTGCAGGGACAATTAACCGAAGCGAACACCCGCGCCCGTCTTAGCGCCGCCGAGGCTGCGGGTGTGCTCAGCGCGTCTGGCGCACGCGATTTACTGGACGCATATGACCTGATCGCTGAGACCCGATTGGAACATCAAGTGCGTCTGGTCAAATCCGGGGATGCACCGGACAATTACCTGCCACCCGCTGAATTGTCGGACTTTGAGCGAAGTCATCTCCGCGATGCCTTTGTCGTGGTAAAAACCATGCAATCAGCGGTTGGCCATGGCAAAGGAATGCTGGGTTAAGAAACTGGAAATGAACGGAGAAATCACATGTTTCTGGAACTGATCGGCACGATTTTTGCAGGCTTTGCCTTTGCGGGTGTCGTGATGGTGGTGAACAAGCTGACCGGGGGCCGCTTGCCCAAATGGGCCGCGCCGGTTGCGGCAGGTGCGGGGATGATCGGTATGACGATTACCAGCGAGTATTCTTGGTATGACCGTACGCGCGACCAACTGCCCGACAGCCTCACCATCGTGCAGGAGGTGGAAAGCCGCGCCTTTTATCGCCCTTGGACGTACGCCGTGCCCTTTGTCGACCGTTTTGCTGCGATCGACGCCACATCGGTACGCACCAATGCCAATTTGCCGGACGAGCGTCTGGTCGATCTTTATTTTTTGGTCGCTGGGCACCGGTCTCGAAGATGCCGGTCGCTGTAAACTGCGCCGAAAACAGCCGCGCCAACCTGGCAGACGGGGCCGAATTCGCCGATGACGGACGTTTGCTGAACGCCAGCTGGATCAAGATCGACGCTGAAGATCCGGTAATCGAGGCAACCTGCGGGGTCTGACTATGTTGAACCATCTGAGCCTGCGCCTGAGGGTGTTCCTGTTCTTCCTATTACTTGCGGCAGGAGGGCTGATCATCAGCACCCTGGCTTTGTGGGTCGGTTATCAGAGGGCAAGTGATCCCGCTCTTATGGATGCGTTCATCTTCGCAGAGATACTGATCGCGTTTGGAATGTTGGCGCTGGTTGCCGGAGTCTGGCTTCTTTTTGATGATAACGTTGCAAAACCAATCGAGCGGCTCTCGGCCCAACTCCGGGCGCGCGCACACGCCGGGGTCAGCACGGATCTGGACCTTCAGGCGGCGCGCTATTTGGGCGATCTGGCCCCCGCCGCCGCTGGACTGGCCGAACAACTGGCTGCCAACGCCATGACCACGGCTGAGGCCGTGGCCGCGGAAACGGCCCATCTGGCCTCGGAAAAACAACGTCTAACGGCGCTGCTGACCGAGATTCCGGTTGCAATGCTTTTAGCCGGACCGAAGCATCAGATCGTTCTATATGACGCGCAGGCGGCTGAGGTGTTGGCACAGATCGCACATCCTCGGCTAAACGCCTCGCTTTTTGACTACCTCGAAGCGACCGGTCTGACGGATTCCTACGCGAAGCTAATCAAAACCGGGAAAGACGTCCATTGCACACTAACCAGTGTCGATGGGCGGCAATCGTATTCTGCCCGTATGAAACCATTGGGCGATGCCCCCGGTTACATGCTGGTCTTCGATGACAGTGCCGCGCAAATCGATCCCGACGCGGCCCGCCCGCTGGTTTACGATTTCGAACTTCTCGACACACCCGGTGACGACGCGTTTGAAGATAGACCCCTGTTGGACCTCTGCTTCGTAGTCTTTGACACCGAAACCACGGGCCTGCTCCCGCATAAGGATGAGATCGTACAGATCGGTGCGGTGCGCGTCGTAAAGGGTAAGATCGTCGAAGGCGAACGGCTTGATACCCTGGTCGACCCCGGCATCCCGATCCCCCCAGCTTCAACCAAAGTGCATAAGGTCAGCGACCGGATGGTTCAGGGTGCGCCTGATATTGCCGAGGCCGGTCGCAGCTTTCACCAATTTGCCCGGGATGCCGTCATTGTTGCCCACAATGCACCATTCGACATGGCTTTCCTGCGCCGCCATGCCGAGCGTATGGGGGTGGAATGGAGCCACCCCATTCTGGATACGGTCCTGCTGTCGGCGGTGCTGTTCGGGGCAAGCGAAACGCATACGCTGGACGCTGTCTGCGAACGGCTTGGCATAACAATTCCCGAAGCCCTGCGTCACACGGCCTTGGGTGATGCCGTCGCGACCGCCGAAGTGCTGGTTCGGATGCTACCAATGCTTACGGCCCGTAATTTGGTGACCTTTGGCGACGTCATCACCGAGACTCGCAAACACGGACGGTTGCTTGAAGACCTGAACTGACCAGAAATTGCTACCACCACCGCAGCTTTCCGTAGACAATTCTGGCGTCGCGTGGCACCTGAGACAGGCCCATGTACGAGCGCGCGATGACTGAAAAGACCTTCATTCCCAGCCCCGAGCAAAGCCTTGCCTTTCGCGAGGCCCTGAGCTGTTTCGGCACCGGCGTCACCGTTGTGACCACAAATACCTCCGAGGGCCCTGCAGCAATCACGGTGAACTCATTTGCGTCTGTATCGCTGGACCCGCCGCTGGTCCTGTGGTGTCTTGATCGGGATTCGAACCGGTACGACGCGTTCCACAACTGCGAATATTACGCGATCCACGTAATGGCGCAGGACCAGCACGACCAAGCATTGCAATTCGCGCGAAACGGGTTCGATTTTTCCCATGCGGATTGGCAGGAGGATGACGCCGGGCGTCCCCGACTTGCGGAATGCCTCGCCCGCTTCGATTGCCGTCTTTCGGCCCGTCATGAGGCAGGTGACCACCTGATCCTTGTTGGTCATGTTGAACAGGTCATGCATCGCCCAGGTCAGGGGCTGATCTTCAAGCGCGGACAATTCGGCGGCTTCGCCGATCTGATCTAATCGTCCAGCGAGCCGTGGACGGCCAACGCTTCAAGTTGCGCCTCTTGCGGGGCGATCACGCGGAATGCCTCGTGCACGCCTGCACCCGTCAGCTCTCGGGCGACGGTCAGCAATGTGTTCGGGGCATGATCTTCGCACAGCTCGGACATATGCGAGATTTCGGCCTGCGCCACTTCTAACGCGGCTTCAACCGAAGGCGCGCCGTAGAATTGCACGAAATGCTCGGCCAGATATTGCGTGATCTGGTTAATCTCGGCCTGCTCGACCCGCGTAACGGCAACAAATGTAACGCGCCCGAAGGTTTCAAGCCCCAGCCATCCATTGGCAAAGGCCTGACGCGCCTTACCTTCCAGATCAGCCTCACTCCAGTTCGAAAACTCGAATCCGCCCGAGATGCACCATTCACCGGTTCTTGCGGGTGAATGAAACACGTTCATATCGCTTTCATCAAAATGGATAGCACGGGCGAGTTTCATCTGGCGGTCTCCAATAATTCTGTCAGCGGGCGTATATGTGTGTCCGCGCCGTCGCGGATCAGCATACCGAAGCGCTCATCGGTGCCCAGAAAGACACCCCCTTCTCCAATAGGTTCTCCGACACCGCGCAGCAGCCCCATCCACTCAGCGTGAAGCGGCGCGTTACCGTCCTCGTTCCAGCGGTTCAACCAGGTCAACATGTGACGCGACCAGCTCTCGACCAACTGCGTCGCAGAAACCTCGGCGCATCCTTCATCATAGAGCGAGGTAACATCCGGTGTTTCCCCCGGTGCATCGCTGGTTTGAAGCAAGGCCAGTTCCCAACCAACGATCAGCCAATCGGGAACCTCATCCACCTCGGCAGACGAGGCTGAGACTTTTATTGTCCCACATTTTGCACCGTTTACACAGATCAGCCCATCCCAACCAAAGTGCACCGCGACCTCGGGCGGGGCCAGCGCGCCCAGCGCATTCTGGAACCCAACAACACAAAGCGGCAGCATCGCCATAGCATCCTGCAACGGAACCTCGGGCGCGAATACAATCGCAACGCGCAGACGATCCGCCTGAATATTGTGGACCACAGTTCCCGCGTCACAGCCCAGCGCTGCCATCGCCTGGGCACGCTCGAACGGGTCTTCGCCAGCCTTGGCAGGTTGCCCTTTGAGCAATGGGGGAAAGACCGGCTGGGTCACGCGTTGCCCTTGGCAATCATGTCGCGGGCGATCTTGCGGAAGGCTTCGGCTTGCGGGCTGTCAGGTTTGCTGACAACGATGGGGGCACCCCCGTCGGCGGCAACTCGGATATCCAGATGCAGCGGAATTTCCCCTAGCAATGGCACGCCCAGCGCCTCGGCTTCTGAGGCAACACCGCCATGGCCAAAGACATGTTCTTCGTGTCCGCAATTCGAGCAAATATGCGTCGACATATTTTCGATCATCCCAACAATGGGCGTCTTGAGCTGGTTGAACATATCGATCCCCTTGCGGGCGTCGATCAAAGCAACATCCTGTGGGGTTGAGACGACAATGGCTCCATCCACCTGAAACTTTTGGCTCAGCGTCAGTTGCACATCGCCGGTTCCGGGGGGCAGATCAACGATCAACACATCCAATGCGCCCCATTGCACCTGACTCATCATCTGCTGCAAGGCGCCCATCAGCATGGGGCCGCGCCAGACAACCGCCTGCCCTTCGTTGGTCATTAACCCCATCGACATCATGGTGACACCGTGATTGCGCAGCGGCAGGATCGTCTTGCCATCTGGGCTGGCCGGTCGCCCCGACACACCCAGCATCCGGGGTTGTGAAGGGCCATATACGTCTGCGTCCAACAGGCCTACGCGGCGGCCTTCAGCGGCCAGCGCGCAGGCAAGGTTGGCCGACACTGTGGACTTGCCCACTCCACCCTTGCCCGACGCAACCGCGATGATCCGGTCCACACCGGGAACGGCCTGCGGTCCGGTTTGCGAGGGCTTTGGCTTGGGCTTCAAATCAGGCGGTGCCTTGTCCGAATGCGCGGTCAACATTGCCGAGACCTTTGAAACACCATCAACCATCTGTGCCGCCTGTTCGGCTGTGGCGCGTACGGGCTCCATCTTCTCGGCCTGTTTGGGATCGATCTCCAGCACAAACCGAACGGTATCGCCTTCAACATTCAATGCACGCACGATACCCGCGCTCACAATATCCTGACCAGAAACCGGGTCGGTAATCTTCTTCAAGTTCGCTAGAACTGTATCACGGATGCTCATGCCGTATTCCCCTTGATCCGCCCCACGCTGGGCGCCTTGCGTATCGACAGAATATAGTCGCCGCTCATTGCATGTGTCTCCGTCTCATTTTGTACATTTGACGCATCGGGTCAGCCACCGTTAGGCTTAACCATGCGCTTTGTCCTGTTGTGCCTGAGCCTGACGCTCACCGCCACCCCCTCTTGGTCGCAAGAGGCATTGGGCCTTGCCGCCCCGGATGAGGTGACAAACTCAGGTCTTTTGCAACATATTCTTCCGCGCTTTTCTCTCAAGACCGGAATACGTGTTGTTGCGGATGAAAGCGGCGTCATGTCACTGGCCCCGAGTTCGCCCGGCGATCCGGTCTTTGCCCGTGACGGGGTGGTCTATCATCTAAGAATCGACGACAGCGCCAAGCAGGTAAGGTTTCGTGAATGGCTACTTTCCGACATTGGCAGACGGACGGTTGAAAACTTCATCCCCGACGAGGGCACGCCCTTTAGCGCAAGTTTCGAAACTGCCACTGTTACCAAAGAGGTCGTGGTCGACGGAAACGCGCTGCTTGGCGAAGATCTGTCGATGACCCATTGTGGCCGGTGCCACGTAATCGGCCCAAAGAATCGGATGAACGGGCTGGGTTCGACCCCGTCTTTCGCAGTGCTGCGCGCAATGCCCGACTGGTCGGAACGGTTTCAGGCGTTCTTTGCCCTGAACCCACACCCAGCTTTCACGCAGATCGAGGGCGTCACCGAACCTTTCCCGCCCGAGCGCCCCTCGCCGATCCATCCGGTCGAGATGAGCCTGGATGACCTCGAAGCAATTCTGGCTTTCGTGACCGCCATGCGCGCCGCCGATCTGGGCGCGCCACTGCAACTTCAGTGATCCTTGCGCTTTGAAAGGTAATCATCCGTTGTGACAACCCGTGGTCTGGGGGCGGATTGAAATGGATTGTCAGCGCTATGGAACTGGGCGTTCACCCGGCAATTGTCGCACATCTGGATCATCCGCGCCTGATCCGAGGTCGCGAACATCGGATGTGTGCCCGACAACTTTTCCATGATCCGCTCAACCGTTGATTTAACGCCAAACGCTGCGCCGCATTCGACGCATTCAAAGGGTTCCTCTTCATTCAGCACCTGTTGTGACAGCGCTTGGTCGCTCAGATCAAGCTGGGGCACTAGTGTGATCGCCTGTTCTGGGCAGATCGTTCGGCAAATCCCGCATTGCAGGCAGGCGTCCTGCTGGAAATTCAACTGCGGCTTGTCCGGGTTATCGATCAGCGCCCCCGATGGGCAAAGGGACACGCAACTCAGGCACAATGTACAGGTGTCGGTATTCACTGCAATCGCGCCATAAGGCGCGCCCTCGGGCAAGGCCAGCGGCACCTCGACCTCCGGGTTCAAAGCTTGCCCCGCCAGACGCGCTATTTGACGACGATTACCCAGTGGAAGCACCGGATCAATCAATGGCTGCGGAACATCTTGCGCATAAAGCAGATCTGCCAGCGCATCCGGGTCGGTTTCATCGATCAGACTCAGTGCGTCTTGCACTGCGATAGCCCGAGCCAGCTCTAATTCACGATCAAGCGCGTCCCGTTCGGTCTTAGGGCTAATCAGGATATCGGCGCGCGCAAAGCCATGCGCCAGCGCTGCGAGCATCTCGGCATGTCCAAAGCCCGAAACCACGTTCAGCTCCAGCGGAATGACATCCGCTGGCAGTCCTCGTCCAAACCGGGCCGCCATCCGGATCATCTGCGCCCCATGGGCGTCGTGCACCAGCAGTCGCGGTGCAACGCCGCCCGCGCGCCGGAAGGTCCGGGCCAGTATGTGCATCCGCGACAATACCGCCGAGACCGGAGGATCTTCATATGTGATGGCAGTCGACGGGCACAACGCCGAACACTCACCGCACCCGGCGCAAATCATCGGATCAATGGCTACATGATCGCCAGCCGGTGTGATCGCACCGGTCGGGCAGACGTCCAGACAGTTTGAACACCCCGTTTGTTCCGCTCGCGAATGGGCGCAAAGCGTCTCATCCAATCGGACATAGAGCGGTTTTTCAAAGGTCCCGACCAGTTGCACCGCTTCAAAAGCAAGACGCGCGACGGCCACCGCATCTCGGGGATCAGCGCGCAAGTACCCCTCGCGCTTTTCGGGGGCATTAACCAAAGGTGTTGCTCCGGTCAGATCAACAACAATGTCGCAACGCGACGTTGCACCGTCACGGGGTGCGCTCCAACCAAATTCTCCGCGTCCGCCGGGATCCAGTTGCTGCACTTCATCCAGATGCCAAACAAATCCACCCAGCGCGCCGGTCAGTCTGCGTATTCGTGCGCGCGCAACGTCATAGTTGCGGCTTAGCGGTTCTGCATCGTCAACCAAAAGCACAGTCACGGCCAACACAGCGGACAGCTGTTCGGCCAACGGAAAGACAACCTCTCCGGGCCCCACAATACAGCAGGTACCTTCACTGATGACATCGAAACTTGGGGTCACTGGCTGCGGCAGTAATGCCTCAGCCGCGAGCGCAGCCATTTTGGGGGTTGCATTGGTCCCCTGTTCGGACCAGCCAGCTCGGTCGCGCAGATCGACAAATCCGGGGGCTTCAACACCCAGTTCCTCGGCAAGCTCGCTAAAAACTGCACTTTCCTGAGCGCAAGCAAACACCACCTGCTCATCGCCCGTCATAAACTCGGCGGCAGTTTGAATCTGGCGCGTACAAAGAGCGGTATGCACCTTCGAGCACTCCGTATCGCAGGCTGCAGTAATACCATCTGCGTCCAGGGGCTGCGTCCCCTCGCAATCACACAATATGAGCTTGCTGGCCATTTCCCCTCCCGACGCTGCGTTCTGCCCCATCAGCAGCTTAGACCCAATCCGCGCCGAGGCAATGCGAAGCATCAGAGAAAATCCGGATATGTGCATTATTTTTCATCACAAATCGCCATCAAAACCTGAAGTTGGAAATAAACTCTAAGTGAATGTCTCATATTAGGCGAAACTAGACTTGGCAGGTCGCCAATTTATGTAACATAGTACATCAATGGAAGGCAGGGGAGAGCCTTCCGGGGAGGAGCCAGTGGCCAAGGCCGCAAGCCGGACTGAAATGACAATTGGCGTCGTCGTGCGCAGAACACCCGGGGTGACACGCTGGGCGCGTTGGAACTGGCGCGCGGTCGCTGTTTTGCCAGGTGCAGGGCCTGCCGACTGGCAAGAGTTGCGACGTGAAGGTGAGGCCATCGAATACCATGCAGCCACCCTGCCCCTCACCCTCTGGGCCGATGAAACCGAAGCCTACATGGTCAACCTGTCGGACGGTCAACCTTCGCTGTACCTGGTTTTGCGGGATGAGCTGAAAGGCGAAACACCCCTGAATGCCGTATTGATCACCGCCTCACCGTTCGAGGGGCAAGATTATGCGGATACCGGCGAAGAGATCGTTGAGAAGATTCCGATGACCGAAGGGTTGATTGCATGGCTCCGCGATTTCACCCTGCAGCATCATCAGGACGAGGTGTTCATAAAACGTAAACGGGACAAGAAACGCACCGATCTGGTGGAAGACGGCAAGGGCGATGCACGAATCCGGCAGGATTCAGATGTCTACCGGGCTCCGCGTCGGGTGCTGCAATGACCCAGGCCCGCGATTTCTGGTCCCGCCGCAAGGCCGCCGTTCAGGCCGAGACCGAAGCAGAAGCTTTGGCCGCAGAGGAACAGATTATCACAACGCGGCAAGCTGAGCTGGAGGAAAAAAGCGACGCCGAAATTCTGGCCGAGTTTGATCTGCCCGATCCCGACACGCTGGAAGCCGGCGATGATGTCTCGGGCTTCATGGCCAAAGCTGTACCTAACCGTTTGCGCCGCCGCGCCTTGCGGCGCCTATGGCGGTTGAATCCTGTTCTGGCCAATGTCGACGGGCTGGTCGATTACGGCGAGGATTATACCGATGCGGCCTGCGTGATTGAGAACATCCAGACCGCGTATCAGGTTGGCAAGGGTATGTTGGCGCATGTCGAAGCGCTCGCTGCCGAGGCAGAAGTGTCCGAAGCAGAAACAGAAGCTGACATGCCCGAGGCGATCGAGTCAGGTGAAGAACCGATCAACGCCGTCGAACCAGAACCGAAAGCCCCACAGATGGTTGAAATGGAAGAGCCAGAGGAAATCGAACTCACCCCTGCTCCACGCCGTATGAAATTCGAGTTCGAAGGATAACTCTATGACCGCAGACAACGCGCAAACATTGGATATCTCAACTGAGGATCGTCTGCGTGCGGATTTCTATAATTTTCTTGGCCTGCTATTGGCCGGTCCACCCGATCAGTTGCTTTTGGATCAGATGGCCGGGCTAAGCGGTGATGACTCGGATCTAGGTCAGGCCATTCAGGCAATGGCACGGGTGGCCAAGGTGACCAAGCCTGCCGCCGCAGAGCGCGAATTCAACGCACTTTTCATCGGATTGGGCCGAGGCGAACTGCTGCCTTATGCCTCTTTCTACCTGACGGGATTTCTGAACGAAAAACCCCTGGCGCAGCTGCGCAATGACATGGCCGCGCGGGGCATCACCCGGGCGCAGAATGTTTATGAACCCGAAGACAACATCGCCTCGCTAATGGAAATGATGGCGGGCATGATCGTCGGTCGGTTCGGCGCGCCCGCCGCGCTGGAAGATCAAAAGGCGTTCTGGAGCAAACATATCGGGCCCTGGGCCGCGCATTTCTATTCGGATTTGGAAGGTGCCGAGAACTCGGTTCTCTACGCCTCGGTCGGCACGGCTGGTCGGGTGTTCATGGAGATCGAACGTGAAGCCTTTCGAATGACGGCGGCCTAGCCCGCCACTCGCCGGTGCCATTAGGCACCAAACCGCAATTGGGACAGGAGGAGCCCATGAGCAAGACCAAGGAAGAAGGCGCAACCCGCCGCGACTTCCTGAAACTGGCCGGTACCGCAGCGCCCGCTGCTGTAGCCGCCGCCAGCCTGTCTGGGAAAGCCGAAGCAGCCGAACTGCCGACGGACGAAACCCGGATGCAGGACACCGCGCACACGCGCGCATACCTCGACAGCGCCCGGTTCTGACCCGGACGTAGTCATACCCGACTGACGGTTGCGATTGGCCCTGAAGTCGGTTTCGCGAAGTACCAAGCCAGCCATGGGTTACATGGCCAGCAAGGGAGGAAAGAAATGCTTAGGAAAAAGACCAACGGGGTTGCGAGACGCCCCCAGCGGACAAGTATCCTGTCCCAGGTCGGCGAGAAAACCGTCGATCGCCGCGCATTCTTGCGTGGCTCGGGCCTGACGATCGGCGGCCTTGCCGCGATCAGCGCCACGGGTGGAACCGTGACGCCCGCCAGTGCCCAGACAGCGGCAAACACCGCCGTTGAGAATATCAAATCCGTATGCACTCACTGCTCGGTCGGCTGCACGGTCGTTGCCGAGGTACAGAACGGAGTCTGGATCGGGCAAGAACCCGGCTGGGACAGCCCATTCAATCTGGGTGCACACTGCGCCAAGGGGGCCTCGGTCCGCGAGCACGCCCATGGCGAGCGCCGCCTGAAATATCCGATGAAAAAGGAAGGTGGCGAGTGGAAGCGCATCAGCTGGGAAGAGGCGATCAACGAGATCGGCGATGGCATGATGAGCATCCGCGAAGAATCCGGGCCGGACAGCGTGTACTGGCTGGGGTCTGCGAAGCACAATAACGAACAGGCCTATCTGTTCCGCAAGTTCGCCGCCTATTGGGGCACGAACAACGTGGACCATCAGGCCCGTATCTGCCACTCGACCACTGTCGCGGGTGTTGCGAATACATGGGGCTACGGCGCCATGACCAATTCGTACAACGACATGCACAACAGCCGGGCCATCTTCATCATCGGTGGTAACCCGGCCGAGGCGCACCCCGTCTCGCTGCTGCATATCCTGCGTGCGAAAGAGCAGAACAATGCGCCTTTAATCGTCTGCGACCCGCGCTTTACGCGCACCGCGGCCCATGCGGATGAATATGTCCGCTTCCGCCCCGGCACAGACGTTGCGCTGATCTGGGGTATCCTGTGGCATATCTTCGACAATGGCTGGGAGGACAAAGAGTTTATCCGCACCCGTGTCTGGGGGATGGACCAAATCCGTGAAGAGGTTGCCAAGTGGAACCCGGATGAGGTTGAGCGCGTCACCGGTACGCCCGGCTCGCAGCTGCGCCGCGTCGCACGGACCATGGTGAACAACCGCCCCGGTACCGTTGTATGGTGCATGGGTGGTACGCAGCACACCAACGGCAACAACAACACTCGCGCCTACTGCGTGCTTCAGCTTGCGCTTGGCAACATGGGCACCTCGGGTGGTGGCACCAACATCTTCCGCGGCCATGACAACGTGCAAGGCGCGACAGACCTTGGTGTTCTGTCCCATACCCTGCCCGGCTACTATGGCTTGTCAAAAGGCGCATGGGGTCACTGGGCCCGTGTCTGGGGTGAAGAGCCCGAGTGGCTTGCAGGCCAGTTCGCCACGATCAAAGACAAGGAAGGCAAGGATAAACCGCTGCAGAATGAGCGCGGCATCCCGGTCTCCCGCTGGATCGACGGTGTTCTCGAAGATCCGGCCAACATGGATCAGGACAACAATGTCCGCGCCATGGTTCTGTGGGGCCACGCGCCCAACTCGCAGACCCGGATGACGGAAATGAAGACGGCGATGGAGAAGCTGGACATGCTGGTCGTGATCGACCCGTATCCCACCGTCTCGGCCGTGCTGCATGACCGCACCGATGGCGTCTATCTGCTGCCCGCCTGTACGCAGTTCGAAACCCGTGGCTCGGTCACGGCCTCGAACCGATCGCTGCAGTGGCGGGACCGCGTGGTCGAACCTCTGTTCGAAAGCCTGCCGGACGAGGTCATCATGGCCAAGTTCGCCAACAAGTTCGGCTGGGCGGATCGGTTCTTCCGCAATATCGAGATGGAAGATCCCGAAACCCCGAATGTTGAAAGCATCACGCGTGAGTTCAACAGCGGCCTTTGGACAATTGGCTATACCGGTCAGTCGCCGGAACGTCTGAAAAGCCATATGGCCAACCAGCACACGTTCGACAGAACCACGCTGCAAGCCATTGGTGGCCCCAACGACGGCGAGTATTACGGTCTGCCCTGGCCTTGCTGGGGAACGGCTGAGATGGGTCATACGGGGACACCAAACCTGTATGATATGTCCAAACCGGTGGCCGAAGGCGGCCTGACCTTCCGCGCCCGTTTCGGCGTGGAACGGGATGGTGACAACCTGCTGGCCGAAGGGGTCTATAGCGTTGGGTCGGAAATTCAGGATGGTTATCCGGAATTCACGATGCAAATGCTGATGGACCTTGGCTGGGACGGTGACCTGACGGCTGAGGAACGTGCGGCCATCGACGCCGTTGCGGGACCAGAGACCAACTGGAAAACCGACCTTAGCGGCGGTATCCAGCGGGTCGCGATTGCCCATGGCTGTGCGCCCTTCGGGAACGCAAAGGCACGCGCGGTCGTATGGACCTTCCCGGATCCGATCCCACTGCACCGCGAGCCGCTCTATACAAACCGGCGCGATCTGGTGGAGGACTATCCAACCTACGATGACCGTCAGGCCTATCGTCTACCTACCCTTTATGCGTCGATCCAAAAGAACGACTTTTCAAAGGATTACCCGATAATCCTCACGTCTGGTCGTCTGGTCGAGTATGAGGGTGGCGGCGATGAGACGCGGTCGAACCCGTGGCTGGCTGAACTCCAGCAGGACATGTTCGTCGAGATCAATCCGCGCGATGCCAACAACCTTGGTATTCGGGACGGATCACAGGTCTGGGTCGAAGGTCCTGAGGGCGGCAAGGTCAAGGTGATGGCGATGCTGACTAACAGAGTCGGCGCCGGTGTCGCCTTCATGCCCTTCCACTTTGGCGGCCATTTCCAGGGCGAAGACCAGCGGCACAAGTATCCTGCTGGTGCAGACCCCTATGTGCTGGGTGAAAGTACCAACACCGCCCAGACCTATGGCTATGATTCAGTGACCCAGATGCAAGAGACCAAAGCGACTCTCTGCAAAATCTGGTCAGCGTAAGGAGGACGATAATGGCTAGAGCAAAGTTTCTCTGCGACGCTGAACGCTGCATCGAGTGTAATGCCTGCGTAACCGCGTGTAAGAACGAGCACGAGGTGCCGTGGGGCATCAACCGCCGCAGGGTGGTGACGATCAATGACGGCAATCCGGGTGAACGCTCGATCTCGGTGGCCTGTATGCATTGTTCGGATGCGCCCTGTATGGCGGTGTGCCCGGTCGACTGCTTCTATCAGAACGAAGAAGGGGTCGTCCTGCACTCCAAGGACCTGTGCATTGGCTGCGGCTATTGCTTCTATGCGTGCCCCTTCGGCGCGCCGCAATACCCGCAGGCGGGCAACTTCGGATCGCGCGGCAAGATGGACAAATGTACCTTCTGTGCTGGCGGCCCCGAGGAAACGCACTCGACGGCAGAGTTCGCCAAATACGGTCGCAACCGGATCGCAGAGGGCAAATTGCCCATCTGCGCCGAGATGTGTTCTACCAAGGCCCTGCTCGCCGGCGATGGCGATGTGGTCTCGGCTATTTACCGCGAGCGTGTCGTCGCGCGCGGATTTGGTTCGGGCGCTTGGGGTTGGGGCACGGCCTACGATCAGAAAGACGGCTGACCCCGTCTACCAAAGCAAAACGGATGACCCGCAGATGTGGGTCATCCTGCATTGGATTTTTATTGAGGTTCCGATGTTGCGCTTATTCATCGCTTTCCTGCTTTCGCTAACGCTGACCCAAGTTGCGGGCGCTCAAACCAGTGAGGGGGCCGCCCGTGCGGATCTCGACCGACCGGTCTACAACCGGCGGTGCGACCACGCTTGAGGACATTCTGGCCCGCCAGCGTGGCGAGAAGGTCGACAACAGCTACAGGTCTGAAAACACCGGTCAGGGCAATGTTGAAGGCCTACTGGGACAGTTCGGCACCCGCGGTGTTGCCTCTGACAGTGACGTCTACCGCGCGCTGCGTTACGGATCTGCGGACGTCACCGTTTCATCCCAGGGACCTGCGGACAGCGTGCTGATTCAAGACGGCGGCATGTGGTGGTTGAACTTCCGAACTGGCCCGTTGCGTGAATATGGAACCTACATTCTGGGCGGAATGCTTGCGATCATTGTGCTTTTCTTTCTGATCCGAGGAAAAATCCGCATCGACGGAGAAAAAACCGGCCGCACGGTCCTTCGTTTCAACAGTTTCGAACGTTTCGGTCACTGGCTCTTTGCCGGGTCGTTCCTTGTGCTCGGCATCACAGGCCTGCTGACCCTTTATGGCCGCGATTTCTTGATCCCGGTCTTTGGCAAAGAAGGGTTCGCCACTTTCGCGCAAGGGTGCAAGTGGCTTCACAACAACCTCGCATGGGCCTTCATGTTGGGTCTGATAATCATCACCATAAATTGGATTGCCCATAACATCCCCAACAAGACCGACCTGAAATGGTTGGCCGCCGGAGGGGGCTTGTTCACCAAAGACAGCCATCCACCAGCCAAGAAATTCAATGCGGGTCAAAAGATAATCTTCTGGGCTTGCATTCTACTGGGTGTCTCTATCAGCCTGTCAGGCCTGTCGCTGCTATTCCCGTTCGAGCTGCCGATGTTCGCCAAAACCTTCTCAATCGCCAACTCGACAGGTATTCCGCAGGCGTTGGGTCTGAACCTGCCAGTGCAGATGTCACCGCAGGAAGAGATGCAATATGCCCAAGTCTGGCATGTCATGGTCGCCTACGTGTTCATCGCCATCATCATCGCCCATATCTACCTTGGCTCGGTTGGCATGGAGGGTGCGTTTGACGCCATGGGCACCGGTGAAGTCGAAGAACAATGGGCACGCGAGCACCACTCGCTGTGGCTGGAAGAGGTGCAAAAAAAGAGGCGGGCAAGGCAGCGGCCTCACCTGCAGAATAGATGCGCTGGCTCGCTCTTGCGCTTGTTTTGACCCCCCTGCCCGCCTGGTCCGAGTTTTTCACGCTCAAAGGCCATGGCGGGCCGATCATGGGGATCGCTTCGGCACCGGATGGGCGCATCGCAACGGCCAGTTTCGACAATTCGGTCGGTCTCTGGACCGGACAGACACCGGAATGGCTGGAGGGGCACGAAGCGGCAGTGAACTCGGTCGTTTTCAATGGCACTGCAATCTATTCTGCCGGGGATGACTTCACCCTCCGCCGCTGGCCCGGCGGGGATGTAGTCGGGCAGCACAAAGGCAAGATTATCGGCATTGCAGCGTCGAAAACTCATATCGCGACGGCCAGCTGGGATGGCACCATCGGCCTGTGGCCGGTGGACGGGTCCGAGCCGACCCTGCTTGGGCCAATCGGCAGCGGGGTGAATGCAGTTGTTTTTACGCCGGACGGAAAGCAGCTTTATTCGGCAGGTGTCGACGGAGCATTGCGTATCTGGGATGTCGCCAGCGGTCAGGAAACAAATCGCCTGATCGAGCATGGTTTTGGCATCAATGAATTGGTCCTGAACGCACAAGACAACTGGATCGCCTACGGTACCGTCGATGGAGTGACACGCATCCTGAGCCTCACCACCGAAGAAGAACATGACTTTACGTTGGATCGGCGCCCGATCCTCGCCATGGCACTGAGCCCCGATCGCAAGCTGTTGGCTGTCGGCGATGGTGAAGGCTTTATAATGGTCATCAACACTTTCGAATGGCGCATTGCACAAGATTTCCGTGCCACCCTGCGCGGTCCGGTTTGGGCGCTCGCTTTTTCTGCAGATGGTCAAAATCTTCACGCAGGCGGCATTGATGAGGCAATGTACAGCTGGCCCGTTTCAGCGCTGGGCGATCGCGAACAGATGGCCGCTGCCGAACCCAGCTTTCTGAAAGACCCAAGCGAGATGGGCAACGGAGAACGGCAATTTGCGCGCAAATGTTCGATCTGTCACAGCCTGACGCCGGATGGGGGTCGACGTGCAGGCCCTACCTTGCACGACATCTTTGGGCGGAAAGCGGGCACATCGCCCGGTTATTTGTACTCGGATACGCTGCAAGACTCTGATATTATTTGGAATGAAGAGACAATAAATGCTCTTTTCGACGAAGGCCCGGACCACTACATTCCGGGGTCAAAGATGCCAATGCAGCGGATCACGCAAGCACAGGACCGGTTAGATCTGGTCGCGTTCCTGCGCAGCGCCACCGCACCGCAGGATTGAGCCGGAGGAGAACATGAAAGCCTTTCTGACCGCCGTCGCCGCGATGGTCGTGATCACTGTCGCCGCTCCTTACACGCTGGATCAATTCGGTTTCAGCGCCGCCGACAAGACGTCCGGTTCGGCTGTACGCCTCGACTGAATGCCGCAATACCTGACCACCCGCGAATTGGCGGATCTGCTGCGCATTGGCGAGCGGAAGGCCTATGATCTGGCATCCTCGGGCGAAATCCCGTGTGTACGCGCCATGGGCAAGCTGTTGTTCCCAAAAGCCGAGATCATAGCGTGGCTCAACGCCTCACGCTCTGGCCCCGATGTCGTCGAACCACCCCTGCCGCCGATCGTGGCAGGTAGCCACGATCCCCTGTTGGACTGGGCTTTGCGGGAAAGCGGCTCTGGGCTTGCGACTTACTATGATGGGTCTTTCGACGGGCTGAATCGTCTTGCGGAGCGCAGCGCACAGGCGGCGGCCTTGCATATCCACGAACCAGAAGGCTTCAACACTCAGACCCTGCGCGACACGATGGGCGAAGCACCTGTGATCCTCTACCAGATTGCCAACCGGCAGCGCGGCCTGTTGCTGGCACCCGGCACTTCGGACATCTCGGGGTTTCAGGATCTGAAAGGCAGACGGATCATTCTGCGGCAAGACAGCGCCGCCAGCCAGCGTCTGTTCGATACACTGCTCGACGCCCACGGTCTGGGTCGTGATGATCTGAACACCCTGCCTGTTTGTGCCCGCACCGAAGAAGAGCTGGCCACCGCCCTGCGTGACGGCAAGGCAGAGGTTGGTTTTGGCCTCGGTGCACTGGCGCGCCCGTACGGGCTAAGTTTTGTGCCCACCCATTCCGAGCGTCTGGACCTTGCAATCTGGCGCCGCGCCTTCTTCGAGGCCCCCATGCAGACGCTGACCCAGTTTTTGAAATCCGAGCGTTTTATCGAACGCGCTGATGAACTAGGCGGCTATGATCTCGCAAATCTGGGTCGGATCCACCACAACGGCGCCAGTGGCTGATCCGTCGTCCATTCCTTGTTGCGCCAACCCAAGGCGAACTTACTGTGCGTTTGGAAAAAACAACTGCTCACCATCCAGCGTGTAAGACGCAATCGCCGCCTGTCCATCAGGGCCGATAAGCCAGTCGATAAACCTTTGCCCGGCAGCGGCGCGAACGCCGGAGTGCTTTTCAGGGTTCACGAGGATTACACCATATTGGTTAAACAGGCGCGGATCGCCCTCGACCAAGACCTCCAGATTGCCCCGGTTTCCGAAAGACAACCAGGTTGCCCGGTCGGTCAGAGCATACGCGTCCATGCCGCTGGCCACGTTCAGCGTTGCCCCCATCCCCGATCCGGTCTCGCGATACCAAGTCCCCGAGGCCTCCGTCGGGTCAACGCCGGTCGCCTCCCAATAGCGCATCTCGGCTTTGTGAGTGCCGCTGTCATCACCGCGCGAGGCAAACGGCAGTTTCGCTTCGGCCAAAGCGGTCAAAGCGGTTAAAATGTCGTTGCCACCGGCAATTTCGGCTGGATCAGATTTCGGGCCAACCAATACAAAATCATTGTACATGACATCGAACCGTTCGACGCCCCAACCGTCTGCCACAAACTGCTCTTCGGCGGGCTTGGAATGAACCAGAAGAACATCGCCATCCCCGTTGATTGCATTCCTGATTGCCTGACCGGTCCCGACGGCTACAACGCGTACATCGATACCTGTTTCAGCCTCAAACCCTGGCAGGATATAGTCCAGCAGACCCGAGTTCTGCGTCGAGGTCGTTGATTGCACAACGATAAAGGGTTCTTCGGCCAAACCTGCGCCTGCGGTCAGCCCAAGCGCGACAATTGATGCCCGAACGAAATCAGGGATCATTCGAAGTCTCCATCTCTGTTAATCAGGTTACCAGACCGCCAGCCAGATACCGGCGCGACTCGTTGCTTTTTGGGGTTTCCAGCACCTGCTGTGCCCCCCCATGTTCAACCACATGCCCTGCCTGCATCATCACGATGTCAGATGCCAGGCGCCGCGCCTGCCCGATGTCATGCGTCACCATCACGATGCGCACACCCCGGGCCGAGGCACGCAGGACCATCCGCTCGATCATCTGCATGGCGCTTGGATCTAAAGCGCTGGTGGGTTCGTCCAGAAACAAGGTCCTGGGGTCTAAGGCCAACGCGCGCAGGATCGCCAACCTTTGCGCCTCGCCACCAGACAGCGAACGCGCGGATTGACGTGCCTTGCCATCCAGTCCACCTTCGGCCAGCAAAGCTTCAATACGATGCCTGCGCAAGGCACGGGGCATCGATTTCCGCTTTAGCACAAAGTCCAGATTGGCCGCGACCGAGCGGCGCAGCAACACGGGGCTTTGAAACACCATCGCCTGCCGCGCTTTGTGGGCTGCATTCAACACAACACCGTCCTGACAGACACGCCCGCTGTCGGGTTGAATCAGACCATGCAGACAACGCAGCAACAGACTTTTGCCAGCGCCGTTTGGACCCAAGATCATGGTCGGACCCGCGCCATCCAGGCACAAATGCGGGACATCGAGCAGCACCTTGCCTTCGCGTGCAATGTGCAACCCTTGGACCTCTAACATGCCTGGCACCTCGGTCACGACATCACGCATGGCGCAGCCCTTCCCGCTCGGCCCGCAGGGTCAATGCGCTGACCATCGCGTTTACAGCCACGGCCAAACCGATCAGGATCACACCCAAGGCCAGCGCCAGCGCCAAGTTCCCCTTCGAAGTCTCAAGCGCAATCGTGGTCGTCATCACGCGCGTCACGTGATTGATATTGCCGCCGACGATGATCACTGCGCCTACCTCGGCGATTGCCCGGCCAAACCCGGCCAGTAATGCGGTGACCAGAGCCAGACGCGCGTCCCACAACAGCACCGGGATCGAAGCCAACCGCGATACGCCGAGCGAGCGAAGCTGTTCAGAATACTCTTCGGCCAGCATCTCGACTACCTGCCGGGTAAGTGCGGCCATGATCGGCGTCACCAGCACCACCTGCGCTATGATCATTGCGGTGGGTGTGTAGAGAAGTTCCAGCACCCCCAGAGGACCGGATCGGGATAACATCAGGTAGACCAGCAAACCGACGACAACTGGTGGGAACCCCATCAGAGCGTTCACAAGGATAATCAGCGCCCGCCGTCCCGGAAACCGCGCGACGGCCAAAGCTGCCCCAATAGGCATCCCGATGACCGCCGAAATCAGAACAGCAAAGATCGAAACACGCAGCGACAACAACACAATTGCCCACAGCTCTGCATCCCCTTCGAGGATCAGCGAGAGCGCCTGAGTGAATTCTGATGCAAATCCCTGCATTTTCTACCATTCATGCCGTATGCTGTGACAAAATGCTATAAATTACAGGGAAATACTAGAGGTTCTGGCCAGCAAGTACAGGCACAAATTCGACATTCAAAACTAAGAACGCGGCCCCGTCAGGGCCGCGTTTGATTGGCACGTCTTTTGCTGTAGCTGGTTCAGTTCAGCGCAGCGTCGGTGATCTGATGTGTCCATGCCCCTTCAGGCTTTTTGGTGATAACCGGATCAGATCCACCCGCCAGCAGGGTATCAACCGTGCGGTCGAAATCGGCTGGATCCAGCGCCCCGTTCGACCCTGCGGTCAGCTTGGCAATCTCGCCCATCATGCGCTTTTGATGCTCTTCGGTCTGGGCACCGGTCGCATCGTTTTCGAGAACGATCTCGGCGGCTTCATCCGGGTTCTCTTCGGCGTATTTCCAACCCTTCATCGAGGCACGGACAAACCGTTCCATCTTGTCGGTGAAGGCCGCATCGCTCAAATTTTCTTCAAGCACATATAGACCATCCTCAAGCGTGGCGACGCCCTGATCTTCGTATTTGAAGGTTACCAGTTCTTCAGGCGTGACACCGGCATCAATGACCTGCCAATACTCATTGTAGGTCATGGTGCTGATGCAATCGGCCTGACGCTGCAGCAGCGGGTCGACGTTAAAGCCTTGTTTCAGCACTTCGACACCGCTGTCGCTTTTGCCATCGGTACCGATTCCCAGCTGACTCATCCAGCTCATGAACGGGAATTCGTTGCCGAAGAACCAGACTCCCAGCGTGCGATTTTTGAGATCTTCGGGCGAGGCAATCCCCGCATCTTTCCAGCAGGTCAGCATCATGCCCGAGCTCTTGAAAGGCTGTGCGATGTTCACCAGAGGCAGACCCTTTTCGCGCGCAGCAAGTGCAGCCGGCATCCATTCCACCGTAACGTCTGCTCCACCACCTGCGATCACCTGTGTAGGCGCAATATCAGGACCGCCGGGCAGAATGGTGACGTCCAGCCCCTCTTCTTCGTAGAACCCTTTATCTTTTGCCACATAATAGCCCGCAAACTGCGCTTGCGTGACCCACTTCAATTGCAGTGTCACCTCATCCGCAGCAAGTGTCGCACTGGCTGCCAGGCTAAAGGCCGCAACCGCCCCACTGAGTAGCTTCTTCATCTTCATATCTCCTAGTTGCTTATGTTTGCCCCGTTTATGGGGTCTGTTGAGTTATTCCTTTATCCTCGCTGCGACGGATGCCAGAAGGTCACCGCCTTTTCGATCATCGCCACTACGCCATAGAAGGCCGTCCCCGCCAGCGCGGCCACCACAATCTCGGCCCACACCATATCCAGCGACAATTGCCCGACGCTGGTCGATATCCGAAAGCCCATGCCCAATGTGGGGGAGCCAAAGAACTCAGCCACGATAGCGCCGATCAGCGCCAGAGTGGTAGAAATCTTTAGCCCGTTGAAAATAAACGGCATCGCGGCGGGGAGGCGAAGTTTCAGGAAGCTCTGCCAATAGGTGGCGGCATAGGTCTCCATCAGATCGCGCTGCATCGTTGTGGCTTCGCGCAGCCCTGCCACCGTGTTCACCAGCATCGGGAAGAACACCATCACTACGACGACCGCCGCCTTGGAATGCCAGTCGAACCCGAACCACATCACTAGAATGGGTGCGGTGCCCACGATCGGCAGCGCTGCAACGAAGTTGCCGACGGGAAGAAGCCCGAGGCGCAGGAAATCCCATCTATCCACGGCAATTGCCATGAGAAAGGCCGAACCGCAGCCGATGATGTAGCCGCTGAGTGCTCCCTTGATGATCGTTTGAACAAAGTCAGCCCAAAGTGTCGGCAAACTGTCCCAGAAACGGTCCCAGATGACTGATGGCGCAGGCAGAATGACCAAGGGCACTTCTAGTCCACGCACCACCAGCTCCCAGATGCCAATCACGGTCAGACCGAAGATCAGGGGCGCAAGAAACCGCACCATCCGTGTGTCAGAATAGGGTCCGCTGGCCAGACGGCTGTTCAACCACCAGCCCAATAACCAGACAGCGATTGCACCAAGAATAGGTATCATTGTGCCATCCCCATTCGCTTCAGGACGGTCCGCTCGATCAGCCCCAGCAACCCGACGAGACAGGCGGCGAGAATGGCCGCAGCAAACAGCGCCGACCAGATCTGTACCGTCTGGCCATAGTAGCTACCGGCCAGCAGCCGTGCACCCAACCCGGCAACAGCCCCGGTCGGCAGTTCTCCAACAATGGCCCCGACCAGCGAAGCAGCGACGCCAATTTTCAGCGATGTGAAGAGATAGGGCATCGAGGCCGGCAGGCGCAGTTTCCAAAACCCCTGCGAACGGCTGGCATTGTAGGTTCGCAGCAAATCCAACTGCATAGCATCCGGGCTGCGCAGCCCTTTTACCATGCCTACGACGACGGGGAAGAAACTCAGATACGCCGAAATGATCGCCTTAGGAATGATCCCCTGAACCCCGACAGAATACAGAACGACAATGATCATCGGAGCCAGCGCAATGATAGGAATGGTCTGGCTGACGATCGCCCAGGGCATCACCGACAGATCCATCACCCGACTGTGCACGATCCCGACCGCCAGTAGGATGCCCAACCCGGTTCCGATAGCAAAACCCAGCATCGTGGCGCTCAGCGTGACCCAGCCATGATAAATCAGAGAGCGTTTCGAGGTGATTTTTTTCTCAATCGTGGTTTCCCACAGCTCAATCCCAACTTGATGCGGTGCAGGCAGCCGCGGGCGGTCCTGCTCCCATGTGGCTGGGATTGCAAACGCGTTGTTCAAGGCCAGACCGATCTCCCCCATGTCCCGGCGATCCTTGGCTGAAGGTGGTTGGACTTCAGCACCCGCGCGCTCCTGTTCAGTCAGAACCCCTTTGATATTCATAGGAATACAGGCCGCGTACCAGACAACGACAATGGCGGCGATCACGGTGAGGACTGCAATGATCTGCTTCATGCGTGCCACTCCATCCGAATGACAGGCACCGTGTCAGGTGGCACCGGAGGCTCTCTTCCCGTCTCAACAAAGCCCTCGCGCCGATAAAACCGTTGCGCGTCGACATTTGGCACATGTGTGGTCAGCCAAAGATGGTCGCGCCCCTCCTTCGCCTTATCCAGCAATTGCTTGCCGATGCCCTGCCCAGTGCGCAAACAATACAGCGCACCAACCTTATGTTCGACCGGATCGACAGACATATAGCAATCAATCGGATCACCTGCGATCCAGATGTCCCTGTTCGGAAACGCCTCAAGGATCAGATCCGCCAGCTTTTCTTCTGGCAATTCCTCGGGTATCCAATCGGTCTGGGCGGCCCAGGTCGCGATGATGCGCGCGCAATCCCCCACATCTTCGCGGGATGCCCGCCTGATGCCTTTACCCGCCATCACACTTCATCCCCATGACCCGCTCGCAATCCTTCTCGCACGCGGTGGGCGACTTCGATAAACTCGGGCGTGTCACGGATATCCAGAGGCCTCTCTTTCGGCAGAGGGCTATCGATCACATCCGTGATCCGGCCAGGCCGAGGGCTCATCACCACGATCTTGGTGCTGAGATACACCGCTTCGGGGATCGAATGTGTTACGAAACCGATGGTCTTCTCGGTGCGCGCCCATAATGCCAGAAGCTGTTCGTTCAGATGGTCGCGCACGATCTCATCCAGCGCACCGAACGGTTCGTCCATCAGCAGAATATCCGCATCAAATGCCAAGGCCCGCGCTATACTGGCCCGCTGTTGCATCCCGCCCGAGAGCTGCCAGGGGAACTTACCGCCAAATCCATCAAGATCAACAAGTTCCATAACCTTTCTAACGCGTTCCTCCTGCTCGGCGGAGGAATAGCCCATGATCTCAAGCGGCAGCTTGATGTTCTTTGCAATGGTCCGCCACGGGTAGAGCCCGGCCGCCTGAAACACATACCCATAAGCGCGCTTTCGCCGTGCTTCGTCAGGCGTCATGCCATTCACGGTCAGGGTCCCGCCGGTCGGTGTTTCCAGCGCTGCGATACAGCGCAGGAACGTCGTCTTGCCGCAGCCCGAGGGGCCGATAAAACTAACGAACTCCCCCTTGCCAATCGACAAGTTCACATCTTTCAGCGCATGAATAGGCCCATCATTCGTCTGAAATGTAAGATCCAGCTGCCTTGCCTCAATAACGGGCTGAGTAGTATTTTCTGTATTCATTCCATTGCCTTGAAGAAGCTCAGACCCGGATCGCCGGAAAGGCGACCCAAGGGGTTTATACACCCGTTGCCGGAATACCCGTCCGCTCAACCGGTCGAGGCGCGGTCAGCTCTTTCCAGGTGCTTAGCGCCTTGTTCACATGGGTGTTGGCCTCGCGCGCAACGAACTTCCCGTGCCCTTCCTGAGTCTGAATCTCGCCATCATGTACAGCCACCGCACCGCGGGTCAGCGTGAACCGGGGCAGCCCTCGCACCTCTTTGCCCTCGAAGACGTTGTAGTCGATCGACGACTGCTGCGTATCAGCCGAGATCACCTTGGCCTTATCCGGATCCCAAACCACCAGATCAGCATCCGCTCCCACGAGAACCGCACCTTTTTTCGGATAACAATTCAATATCTTGGCGATGTTAGTTGAAGTAACAGCCACGAACTCATTCGGCGTCAATCGCCCGGTATTCACCCCATGGGTCCACAGCATCGGCATCCGGTCCTCCAACCCGCCGGTGCCGTTCGGGATCTTGGTGAAATCCCCAACGCCATAGCGTTTCTGCTCGGTCGTAAAGGCACAGTGATCCGTGGCCACCACACTCAGTGTTCCGGACTGCAAACCGTTCCACAAGCTATCCTGATGCTGTTTGTTCCGGAACGGAGGGCTCATGACCCGACGTGCCGCGTGCTCCCAATCGTGGTGGAAGTATTCACTCTCATCCAATGTCAGGTGTTGGATCAAAGGTTCGCCCCAAACCCGCTTGCCCTGCATCTTGGCGCGCCGGATGGCCTCGTGCGCCTCCTCACAGGAAGTATGCACCACATAGAGCGGCACACCCGCCATATCTGCAATCATGATCGCCCGGTTGGTTGCCTCACCTTCCACCTGCGGTGGGCGGGAATAAGCATGTGCCTCTGGTCCAGTATTGCCTTCGGCGAGCAGTTTCGCGCTCAGCTCAGCAACCACATCGCCGTTCTCGGCATGCACCATCGCAGTGCCGCCCAGCTCGGCCAAACGCTTGAACGAGGCAAAAAGCTCATCGTCGTTCACCATCAGTGCGCCTTTATAGGCCATGAAATGCTTGAACGTGTTGATGCCGCGCGTCTCGATGACGGTCTTAATGTCATCAAACACCTGCTCACCCCACCAGGTCACCGCCATGTGGAACGAATAATCACAGTTCGCCCGAGTCGATTTGTTGTCCCACCGCTTCAGCGCATCCAACAGGCTTTCACCCGGATTGGGCAACGCGAAATCCACCACCATCGTGGTTCCGCCCGCCAGCGCCGCCCGGGTACCGCTTTCAAAATCATCGCTGGAGTACGTCCCCATGAACGGCATCTCAAGATGAGTATGAGGATCAATCCCACCCGGCATTACATAACAGCCCGCCGCATCCAGTTCCTTGTCACCTCGCAGGTCCGGCCCAATCTCAGTAATCACACCACCTTCTACCTTCACATCCGCCTTGTAGGTCAGATCAGCGGTCACAACGGTTCCGTTCTTGATTACAGTGCTCATGTTAAACTCCCTGATGCGGTCTGCGCCGCTTGCTTCATCTGGCTAAAAATACCTCGGGGGAGTCGCCCATAGGGCGACGGGGGCAGAGCCCCCTATTCCACGATCCCAGCCGTCTCGACGACCGCATGCAACAGAACATCCGCCCCGGCTGCAGCCCAATCCTTGCTGATCTTCTCAGCTTCATTATGGCTCAACCCATCAACGCATGGGCACATCACCATCGCCGTTGGCGCTACCCGGTTGATCCAGCAGGCATCATGCCCGGCGCCGGAGATGATATCCGTATGCGAATAGCCCAAACGCTCAGCCGCATCGCGCACCGCCGCCACGCAACCTTCATCAAACTTCACCGGATCAAAACCGCCCACTTTCTCGAATTCGATCTGCAGCCCCATCTCTTCGACGATATCTTCAGCTGCGAGTCGCAGACGGTTCTCCATATCAGTGATAACGTCCAACTCGGGCGAGCGAAAATCGACCGTGAACACTGCCTTTCCGGGGATCACATTGCGTGAGTTCGGATAGACATCGATATGTCCCGCCGCACCCACGGCATGAGGTGCATGCGACCATGCAATCTCGTCCACTTTCTCAAGAATACGCGCCATCGCCAGCCCGGCATTCTTGCGCATCGGCATCGGTGTAGACCCAGTATGCGCATCCTTGCCGGTCACGGTAACCTGGGTCCAGCTCAAACCCTGACCATGGGTTACAACGCCAATATCCTTACCTTCAGCTTCCAGAATCGGGCCCTGTTCAATGTGCAACTCAAAGAAAGCGTGCATCTTGCGCGCACCAACCTCTTCATCGCCGCGCCAACCGATGCGGTTCAGTTCATCTCCGAACTTCTTTCCTTCGGCATCCTCACGTGCATAAGCCCAGTCCTGTGTGTGCATTCCGGCAAACACTCCCGAAGACAACATCGCCGGGGCATATCGCGTCCCTTCTTCGTTGGTCCAATTGGTGGCCACAATAGGGTGCTTGGTCTTGATGCCTAGGTCATTCAGCGTGCGAATGATCTCCAGCCCACCAAGCACGCCAAGAACGCCATCATACTTGCCACCTGTGGGCTGCGTATCCAAATGCGACCCTACATAAACCGGCAGAGCCTCGGGGTCCGCTCCCTCTCGTCGGGCAAACATATTGCCCATCTGGTCCAGCCCCATCGAGCAACCGGCATCCTCGCACCATTTCTGAAACAGCGCGCGCCCGTCGGCGTCTTCGTCCGTTAGCGTCTGACGGTTGTTCCCACCCGCGACGCCTGGGCCGATCTTGGCCATCTCCATCAGGCTGTCCCATAACCTGTCGCCATTGATCCTGAGATTCTGCGCCGGAGCTGCCATCTTGTTCTTCCCTGTTGCTTGCGATTTGGCTCGCTTTTGGTGTCTTGATTTGACCATCTGGTCAAACTCACGCTATCACGGGTTCGACATCAGTCAAGAAATTGCAGTGGCCTGCCGGAATTTTCGACATAATTGACGCCCAACTGGCCGAAAAAAGGACAACAGGTGAACATGCCCAAAGACCGCGCCCCAACCCGGATTCAGCAAAAGAACCGAGCAGCGATTCTCGAGGCGGCCCTGAATGTGTTCTCAGCCCACGGTTTTCGCGGCGCAACCGTCGACCAAATTGCAGCTGAGGCGGGGCTGAGCAAGCCCAACCTGCTCTATTATTTTCCATCGAAAGAAGCGATCCATACAGCCCTGTTGTCGGGTCTGCTTGAAGTCTGGCTCGCTCCCCTGCACGCGTTGAATGAGGATGGCGACCCGCTGGAAGAAATACTGTCTTATATCCAACGCAAGCTTGAGATGAGCCGCGACCTGCCGCGCGAGAGCCGCCTCTTTGCCAATGAGCTTGTTCAGGGCGCGCCGCGCATTCATGAAGCTTTGTCCAGCGATCTCAAAAAACTGGTCGATGAAAAAACCACGATTCTGACAAGCTGGATGGCTCAGGGCAAAATTGCACGAGTCCATCCCTATCATCTGATTTTTTCGATCTGGGCGCTGACACAGCATTATGCGGATTTCGATGTTCAAGTCCGGGCAATTCTTGGGGAAGAAGACCCATTCGAAGGCGCGGTTCCGTTCGTGGAAACGCTCTATCGAAAACTGCTTACACCTTAAGAAACGCTTAACCCTATTGAGAAATAGCTCCGGCTATGAAGACGTATCGCCCAGATCCCGAGCCTTGGATCACCCAGCTTTTCTCGTCCCGATCTGCTCGAACGGGAGCTGTTGTGCGACGCCCAGTTGCTTGGGTCGAACGCGAGGTTGGTCACGCGGCTTTTCAGGCAGAAGTGAAACGGCGCGGATACCATTTGATCCGCACCGCCAATCAATATGTCATCATCTGCCACAACGGACCCATCGACATTCTGTTCTGAGAAAATTCGCCGAATTTTCTCCACCAAGATTTTTCGACAAAAAATCTCTGACTACTCCGCCGCTTTCGCCATGGGGTTGTTGGGGTGTGTCGTCCAATTGGCATATTCAGGATCAACAACCTTGCCTGTGCGCGGATCAACCGCTCCGGCGGCCATCGGCTCCATGGAAATACACCCCTCTACAGGGCACACATCCACGCAAAGATTGCAGGCCACGCATTCCTCGTCGATAACCTCGAACACCCGATCCGCCGACATCGAAATCGCCTGATGGCTGGTATCTTCACAGGCTGCAAAACAGCGACCGCATTTGATGCACTGATCCTGATCGATCTTCGCTTTGGCGATGTAGTTGAGGTTCAGATATTGCCAATCCGTCACATTGGGCACTGCGCGTCCGATCACTTCGTCGATATTGGCATAGCCTTTCTCATCCATCCATTCTGATAAGCCAGCCGTCAATTCATCGATGATTTTGAACCCATAGGTCATCGCTGCAGTGCAGACCTGAACATTGCCGCAACCCAGCGAGATAAACTCTGCTGCATCGCGCCAAGTGGTGACGCCACCGATGCCTGAGATCGGTAGCCTATGCGTGGCTTCAGCCCGCGCAATCTCGGACACCATCGACAACGCGATTGGTTTCACCGCCGGTCCGCAGTAGCCACCATGGCTGCCTTTACCGTCAATCGAGGGTTCGGGGCTGAACGTGTCCAGATTGACACTGGTGATCGAGTTGATCGTATTGATCAGCGATACCGCATCCGCGCCCCCATTCTTCGCCGCCGCCGCAGGTTTGCGGATATCCGTAATGTTCGGCGTTAGCTTCACGATAACTGGGCGGTCGTAATACTGTTTGCACCAACGGGTCACCATTTCGATGTATTCCGGCACCTGCCCGACGGCAGACCCCATACCCCGTTCACTCATCCCGTGCGGACAGCCAAAATTCAGCTCGATCCCGTCCGCACCGGTTTCAGCCACACGCGGCAGAATGGCCTTCCAAGCAGCCTCCTCACAGGGCACCATGATCGAGGCGATCAGGGCGCGATCTGGATAATCCGCCTTTACGCGGGCCATTTCCTCAAGGTTCACCTCAAGCGGCCGATCTGTGATCAGTTCGATGTTGTTGAGCCCCAACAACCGGCGGTCCGCGCCATAAATCGCGCCATAGCGTGGGCCGTTCACATTCACGACCGGAGGCCCCTCGGCCCCCAAGGTCTTCCACACTACGCCGCCCCATCCGGCCTCGAAGGCGCGGCGAACATTGTACTCCTTATCCGTCGGTGGCGCGGAGGCCAGCCAATACGGGTTCGGGCTTGATATTCCAATAAAGTTTGATGTTAAATCAACCATTTATCCGGCCTCCCTGATGCAGTTCTGCATCTTTGTCTTTGAGTTTCACGCGCTCAGAGCAGCGTGGATATCCATCGCGGCATCGCGACCTTCGGCTACGGCGGTCACGGTCAGGTCTTCGCCTCCTGCCGCACAGTCTCCGCCAGCCCACACACCGGTCATTGAAGTGCGTCCCGCCCCGGTCACGGCAATCTTATTGCCATCCAGCGTTAGGCCTTCCGGCGCACCGTCAAGCGTCTGACCGATGGCCTTAAAAACCTGATCGGCGGGCACACGGACAGTTTCACCCGTTCCGGTCAGTCGACCATCATGGCTAGCAGTATACTCCAATTCGATCTCTGCTGCGGCACCATTTCCGTGAATAGCCACCGGCTGAACATTGCAGAGAATCCGAACACCATGCGACGCCGCCAAATCCTGTTCGTACCGGCTTGCACCCATCGCGTCGCGACCTCGGCGATAGGCGATGGTGACGTGCTCAGCGCCTAGCAGTTTCGATTTCACTGCCGCATCTACGGCAGTCATACCACCGCCAATCACAACGACATTGCGACCCACAGGTAGATCAACCAGATCGCTGGCCTGTCGCACATCCGAGATAAAGTCGACCGCCGGGCGCACCCCGTCTTTATCGACCCCATCAGCCCGCAGTGCGTTCACCCCCGCAAGTCCTATTGACAGGAAAACAGCGTCATAGTTCTCCTGCAACCCTTCCAGAGAAATCGTCTCTCCCAGAATCGAACCGGTCTCGATCGCGATCCCGCCTATTTTAAGCAGCCAATCGACCTCGGCCTGTGCAAAATCATTGGTAGATTTATACGCCGCAATCCCGTATTCGTTCAGACCGCCTGGCTTGGGCTTGCCTTCGTGGATCACCACATCATGCCCCAGCATCGCCAGACGATGCGCACAGGCCAGACCGGCGGGCCCTGCCCCGACCACAGCGATTGTCTTGCCGGTTGACGTGGCGCGCTCGAACGGATGAACGCCCGAAGCCATCACATCGTCGGTTGCATAACGCTGCAGGCGTCCGATCTCGACCGGCTTGCCTTCTGCCGTCTCACGCACGCAAGCCTCTTCACACAAAGTTTCGGTCGGACAAACCCGGGCACACATGCCGCCCAGAATGTTCTGCTCCAGAATGGTCTGCCCTGCCGCCTGCGGTTGCCCGGCCTGAATCTGGCGAATGAACAACGGAATATCGATATCCGTAGGACAGGCCGTCACACATGGCGCGTCATAGCAGAAATAGCATCGATCGGCGGCCACAGCGGCCTCGTGCGGGGCTAGTGGCGGATGCAGATCGGTGAAATTCGAGGTCAGCTCATCGCTGGAAAGCCGCCCGGAGACGATCCCGGGTGCCATCTGGCCCTGTGCCATCACTCTACTCCCTGTAGATATGTTTGTTATGGACCCTAGCTTGCCACAATCTGATTTTTTATCAATTGGTAAAATTTGCCAAATGGTCAAAAAATGAAAAATCCGGGCGGAATGGCCCGGATTCAGTCAGAAATTGCCTATTTTGTTGGCAGCGGCGGCTCAGACCATCCCGCCCAGGTGGCCGGATTTGATCCAAACACGGGCTCCGCCCTCTCCTGCTACAGCAGCAAAGCGTGATCCAGGCGGCAAGCGCAACCAGTCCCAAGTGCCAAATTCTTCGCCCGCCTCGGCAAAGCCACCTTCGATAACAAAGACCTCAAACCCCTTATCGGCGTCCAATTCAATATGTTCGCCCGCGCCCCAGGTTTGCACCTGGACATCCTCATGCACATCCTTGAACAAATCGATATCTCCGCCCCCGTTGATCGAGCGCCGAACCTCGGTGCGGTCATCGGGGTCGAACTGATGCAATTTGACCAGAATAGTCGCGCCTTCGCTGGCCGAGGGTGTATGGGAGGACGTCGGGGGATTGCGTACATAGCTGCCGACAGGGAAATCTCCGGTTTCATCCTGGAACACTCCGTCCAGCACCAGATATTCCTCACCCCCGTCATGAGTATGCGACGAAAACGCGCTGCCGGGGGCAAAGCGCACGATGGTTGTGGCACGCGCCACTTCCTCGCCAATGCGGTCCAGCATCTTGCGTTCGACGCCAGCAGCCGGTGACGCGACCCATTCGGTCTGATCAAAGTGAACGGCGACCCGCTGTGTGAAATCTGCATTGACCCGCATATGCAATCCTCCTGCGTTGCTGTCACATTAGATGGGAGCACGAGCCGGATTTGCAAACCGGTCATGTTTGGGGTTTTGACGCCCTTCACAGCTTGTTGTACTTCCGATTGAGGCAGCGGCCGAATACCGGCCCGATCAGAAAGCGCAACACGATGCAGGCAAGCCCGGCGACATTCAACATCCTCATCATCGGGCAAAACAACCGGCTGCAATACGAGGCTCTTTTGTTCGCCGCCTCGCTGCGCCACAGCTCACCAGGGTTCAAAGGTCGGCTGTTCGTCGGGGTGCCTCAGCCCGGCCCTCTTTGGCCTCAGAACCCCAGCATTCAGGATGCCGAAGTTCTTGAAGCCCTGCAGCATCTGGGTGCCGAGATTCTGCCTTTTGAATCTCATGCTTTTGGCTCGAGCTATCCCAATGGCAACAAGATCGAAGCTTTGCTGGCGATGCCAGAGGGCGAGCCCTTTGCCTTTTTCGACTCCGACACTCTGATCACCGGCGAAATTTCCGACGTCCCGTTCGATTTCGAACAGCCCGGCGCCTCACTTCGGGTCGAGGGAACATGGCCCAAACCCACGCTCTACGGCCCAGGATATGAGGGTATCTGGCGCGCACTGTATGACCGGTTCGGGCTAGATTTCGAAAGCTCTCTCGATCCCAGCCAGCCCGAGGGCTATTGGCGGCGCTACCTGTATTTTAACGCCGGTTATTTCTTCTACAAATGCCCCCGCCAATTTGGTGAGCGGTTTATGGGCTATGCCCGCACCATTCGCGACGAGGAAATCCCCGAACTGACCGGGCAAGTTCTGAACCCGTGGCTAGATCAGATCGCCTTGCCGCTGGTCATCCATTCCTTCGGTGGCGGACGGGATGCCCTGCCCGAGGGCCTGCTGGATGGGTCGGTCAGCTGCCACTATCGCCTGTTCCCGATGCTCTACGCCCGCGAAAGCGATCATGTGGTCGAGGTATTGGAAACCGTCGTGGCCCCGAACAAGATCAAAAAAGTGCTCAAAGGCTATGATCCACTGAAGAAGCTCGTGATACAGCGCAAGGGTGCGAAGATCCGGGCATTGTTCGACCGAAACAACCTGCCCGCACGCGAACAGGTCATTCGCAAAACGATCAAGTCCAAGGGGCTTTGGCTACGGTGACGCGAACATTGTGCCGGGCGAGCCAATGTCCTAGAGATTCAGCAACACACATTCCAACAGGAGATTTCCTCGATGTCTGACGGACCCACCTACGGTTTTGACACGCTGCAAATTCACGCCGGGGCCCGCCCCGACCCTGCCACAGGCGCGCGCCAGACACCGATCTACCAGACCACCGCTTATGTCTTCCGCGACGCTGACCACGCCGCCGCGCTGTTCAATCTGCAGGAAGTGGGGTTCATCTATTCCCGCCTGACCAACCCGACGGTTGCCGTGCTGCAGGAACGTGTGGCGACGCTTGAGGGCGGCGTTGGCGCGGTGTGCTGTTCCTCGGGTCACGCGGCGCAGATCATGGCGCTGTTCCCGCTGATGGGACCGGGCTGCAACGTGGTGGCTTCGACCCGTCTGTACGGCGGCACGGTCACGCAGTTCAGCCAGACGATCAAACGCTTTGGCTGGTCGGCCAATTTTGTCGACACCGATGATCTGGACGCCGTCAAGGACGCTATCGACGAAAACACCCGCGCGGTGTTCTGCGAATCCATCGCCAACCCGGGCGGTTATGTCACCGATATCCGTGCGCTGGCGGATGTGGCGGACGCAGCAGGCATTCCGCTGATCGTCGACAACACCTCGGCCACGCCCTACCTGTGCCGCCCGATTGAACACGGCGCGACTCTGGTCGTTCACTCGACCACCAAGTACCTGACCGGCAACGGCACCGTGACCGGCGGCTGCATCGTGGATTCGGGCAAGTTCGACTGGTCGGCGAATGACAAGTTCCCCTCGCTCAGCGAACCCGAATCCGCCTATCACGGCCTGAAATTCCACGAGACCTTCGGCCCGCTCGCCTTTACATTCCACGGCATCGCGATCGGTCTACGCGATCTGGGCATGACGATGAACCCTCAGGCGGCGCATTACACACTGATGGGGATAGAAACGCTATCGCTACGGATGGAGCGCCATGTCGAAAACGCGCAGAAAATAGCAGCGTGGCTCGAGGCAGACGACCGTGTGGATTACGTGACATATGCTGGCCTGCCATCCTCGCCTTATAGCGACAGGGTAAAAAAGCACTACCCGCGCGGCGCGGGCGCCCTGTTCACCTTTGCGGTCAAGGGCGGCTATGACGCCTGCGTAAAGCTGGTGAACGCGCTTGAGATCTTCAGCCACGTGGCCAACCTTGGCGACGCACGGTCGCTGATCATCCACTCGGCCTCGACCACACACCGTCAGTTGACGCCCGAGCAGCAGGAAGCTGCAGGCGCAGGCCCTGGAGTGGTGCGCGTGTCCATCGGGATCGAGGATGCAGACGATCTGATCGCTGATCTCGATCAGGCTCTGTCCAAAGCCAGAGCCTGATCCGATGACCGGGCACAACACAAATGAACTGGGTCAACCCATCGGTTTTTCGGTCACGGGCGAGTTCCCTCGCCCCACGCCACCTTACACACCGATGCAGGGCCGGTTCTGTTCCGTTGTGCCATTGGATGTAAACAGGCACGCGCCCGGCTTGTACCGGGCGTTTGCCAATGACATGGACGGCCACAATTGGACTTACCTTCCCTACGGCCCGTTCGACTCTGAGGCGGATTTCACCGCATGGGCGCAGTCAAATTGCATGGATGCGGACCCGATGTTCCATACAGTGTTCGACGCGGATGAGGTACCCGTCGGGATGGCCTCGTACCTTCGAGTCGAACCAGCCGCGGGTGCAATAGAAGTGGGCCACATCCATTTCTCACCCTTGCTGCAGCGTAAACCGCAATCAACCGAAGTGATGTATCTGATGATGCGCCGGGTGTTCGATGAGCTTGGTTATCGCCGCTATGAATGGAAATGCGACGCCCTGAACGCGCCATCAAAACGCGCAGCTGAACGTTTGGGTTTCACGTTCGAGGGCGTCTTCCGGCAGGCGACCCATTACAAAGGGCGCAACCGGGATACGGCGTGGTTTTCGATTATCGACAGCGAGTGGCCGCGCATTCGCGCGGCATTCGAGAACTGGCTTGCGCCGGGGAATTTCGATGCATCGGGCCAGCAGCGCCAACCGCTGCAAGCCCGCGTTGGATCGTAGCTTACTCCGCGATTTCGAACTCCATCGCGATATTGACCGAAACGGAAATCTCTCCGCCTGCGACCGGCACGCCACCGGCGTCCGACATCGCCATCTCGCGCATCTGAGCCATCGGGCGAACACCTCCGCCGTGGTCGTTGATCGATAGGATGGGACCCAGCGTAACCCCGGACGCCTGCGCTAGTTGCTGCGCCTTCTCGGTCGCATCTGCCACAGCTTTGGTCCGTGCTTCAGCCTCAAGCGGTTTGGGCTCTTGCACGCCAAAGCTCAGACCGCCGAAATCATTCGCACCATCCTTGATGACCGCATCCATGATCTGGCCCAGATTATCCAGATCCCGCACGCGAACCGAAACGCGGTTGGACGCGGTGAACCCAGTGATCTTGGGTGGCTCATTGCTGGAATTGCTGCGCCCCGACCAGACCGGTGAAAGCGAAAGATCGCGCGTCTGAACATCGCGCGCCTCCAATCCCATTTCGTCCAGTCGTTTGAGGATCTGCGTCACCGCATCCGAGGTCGCCTGCATCGCTACCGATGCCTGCGCATCCTGATTGGTCACGCCCAGTGTTATCGTTGCCATATCGGGTGCAACCAGAGCCGTACCGGTCCCGCTGACCGAGATGCGACGTTCTTCCGCATGGGCGGGCAGAGTCGCGGTGGCAGCGGCCATGGCGGCCAAAAAAGCAAGTGTCTTCAAGATGATCCCTCCTTGATGCTTGCTCTCAAGATGGGTGGTCGGGCCCGTACACGGCAAGGGGGAAACGTGCCTTTTTCTTTCCCTCGGCGAGTTCCTGCTCTAATCTCGGCGGGCAGACATCTAAGCGTTTGCATAAAAGCCGACAATTATGGTTCATCGCGATTATGAAACCCGCCTTTGCGCTGTCATTTTCTGAAAACGGCATTTCCTTGCATCATCAGTCGGATGGAGACTGGTACTGCATTGGAACCGTTCCGTTAGATGCGTCGGATTTCGCGGACCAGATGCAGGCCCTTCGGGATCAGGGATTCGCGCTGGAAAATGACCTGAGTTGCAAGCTTGTGATTCCATCAGATCAGGTGCGCCTCTTGGTTGTCGATACCGATGGTTTGGACACCGATGCAGCGGCGAAAAAGGTCAAGGATACGTTGGCCGCAGCCACGCCCTGTGAGCTATCAGAGCTGGCCTATGTCGCGGGCGACGTGGGGACTGAGACCCCGGTTGCCGCTGTGGCCCAGCAAACGCTGGACGAAGCCAGCGCATTTGCCACCGATCATGGCTTTATCCCCGAGGCATTCTGGGTCAGCGCAACCAGCAACGATGCTCTGGACGCGCCATTTCTGGAACTGCCGATCATTGTGGATGAGGACACTGTGATTGCGGCCCCCAAACCCGTTGATACGCCGGACATACCGGTTCACGCCATCGCTGAAGATGCAGCCCCCCTGCATTTGAGCCTGCTACCAAAGCACTGCCCTCGTCTGCCAAGACAGGAACGGATCTGAAACGCTTTGCAATTCCTGCGATCGCAGCGTCGGTTGTGTTTGGAATGTTGCTGGGTGTCTGGTCTTACAACAGCTCTGACCCCGAAATTGTCGAAGTGGCCGAACCGTTAGAGCCCGAGCTGCAGCCAGAGCCAGAAACTGCAACTGCAGAACCGCAGGCACAACCCGAACCTCAGGAAACCGAGATCGCAAGCCTCCCACAAGAACCTGAAGTGGCAGAGGAAGAACCGGTGCTCACCCCCACGGACGAGGCCATTCTCGAAGCACTGAAGATTGAACCGGAGCCGGTCGAAGACATCGCTGATCTGCCAGAGAGCAGAACCGAGTTTCGTGAGTTTACCGGCACCGCCCCTGTTGAACCTTCAGATCTGGAGCCAGCGCCTGTGGCTGGCGTGGATAATCAATATCTCACATCGGTCGATCGCTCGGACCTGTCGACCGATTCCGTCGCACTACCCGAACTTGCCAGCCTCGACACAGATGCGTCTTTTGAGTCGATCTCTTTGCCAGGCCAAGCGGGGCAGCGGTTCAACCTGGATGAACGCGGACTTGTGACGCCAAGTGCCGAAGGCACGCTGAACCCGGCCGGCGTGATGGTTTATCTGGGTCGTCCCGCATCCGTGCCCCCCGAACCCCCAACCAGGTTCGAAACAGAACCCGTTTTCATAGAAGAGGTCGATGAGAGACTCGCAGCGTTTCGCCCACGGCCACGCCCGGAAAATCTGGTGGATCAATTCGAACGCCAGCAACTTGGCGGTCGATCCCGGCAAGAGCTGGCCTCGGTCCGGCCTAAGCTGCGGCCCGAGTCTCTGCAAACCCCTCCGCAGGTCGATGAAACCCCGACTGCGCTGGCTGTTGTACGGGTACCCCGTCCAAAAATCAGGCCTGCCAGCATCACGGCGCGCGCGACACGGCAACCTAGTTCTGGGAGTGCAGCGCTGGCCTCGACCGCAAATGTGGCCAGTAATGCCGATGAAGTTGGTTCGTTCCAACCCAGAACGGTCAATCCCAAAATTCCGTCTTCCGCGTCAGTTGCGCGACAAGCAACCATCGACAACGCGATTAACCTGCGCAAGTTGAACCTAATCGGCGTGTACGGCACCCCGGCAAACCGCCGTGCTTTGGTCCGCCTGCCCAGCGGACGCTACAAAAAGCTGAAGGTGGGCGATCGCATCGACGGAGGTAATGTCATCGCCATCGGCGACAGCGAGTTGCGCTATCAGAAGCGCGGCAAGAACATCACGCTCAAGATGCCGCGCGGGTAAAGAAAAAGCGCCATGTCGGTCAGACACGGCGCTCGGTTGATTTCATTGATTCATGTTTAGACTGCCGAGATTTCACCCGACTCGATCTGCTCGCGTTCGATCGATTCAAACAGGGCTTTGAAGTTGCCCTCACCAAACCCGTCATCCCCTTTACGCTGAATGAACTCAAAGAAGATCGGGCCAATGACTGTTTTCGAAAAGATCTGCAGCAGAATCTTGGTCTCACCGCCATCAACTACACCTTCGCCGTCGATCAGAATGCCGTGCTTCATCATCCGATGCTTGGGCTCATCATGGCCGGACACACGGTCGTAAGACATGTCATAATAGGCCTCGTTCGGACCGGGCATGAACTTCAGACCCTTCTCGGCAATGGCATCGGTCGAGGCGTAGATGTCGTCGCTGCCCACCGCGATATGCTGGATGCCTTCGCCATTGTACTTCTTCAGGTAGGAGACGATCTGTCCGGTCTCTCCACGATCTTCATTGATCGGAATGCGGATGCGACCACAAGGTGAAGTCAACGCGCGACTGTAAAGCCCGGTGAACTTACCTTGAATGTCGAAAAAGCGGATTTCACGGAAGTTGAACAGGTCGCCATAGAATTCGAACCACTTGTCCATGTTGCCCTTGAACACGTTGTGGGTCAGGTGATCGAGATAGTAGAACCCATCGCCGCGCGGTTTTGACTGCTCCAGCCATTCAAATTCCTCGTTGTAGGGCGAGGTGTCATAATACTGATCGATGAAGTAGATCAGCGAACCACCAATGCCCTTGATCGCCGGAACATTCATGGTCTTGTCTGCGCCATCATAAGGCTCAGCCCCTTTGGCGATCGCGTGCTCATAGGCCTTCTGAGCATCAACAACGCGCCAGCCCATGGCAGGGGCGCAGGGGCCGTGCTCGGCCACGAATTTGGCTGCAAAACTGTCAGGATCCGCGTTCAGGATGTAGGTTACATCACCCTGTTGCCAAAGCTCGACCTTGGGGGTGTTGCGGTGATAGCCGACATAGTCGAAGCCCATTCGCGCAAACAGGTCTCGCAGCTCTTGCGGCTCGGGGTGTGCGAATTCAACAAACTCAAACCCGTCGGTACCGGCTGGGTTTTCTTCGCTGATGACAGATTTCGGGGCGTTATGCGGGAAAGGACCCATGGCGCGTCTCCTCGGAAAACAGGAATTTCTTTGCTGATTCAAAAATACGCCTTAATGAGTGCTGTTTCTGCGCATTGTTTTCGTATAAACTAAGTTTAGATGCGTACTTTCCGCATATTGATTGCAAATCTTGAGGAAACGCCGCACGTGCTGGATCGGATTGATATCGGAATACTCGCAGCTTTGCAGCGCGACGCGCATCTGACGTCGCAGCAATTGGGTGATGTGCTGAATCTATCCGCCAGTCAGGCGGGCCGTCGCCGACAGCGCCTTGAGGCCGAGGGTTATATCACTGGATACACCGCACGACTGGACCCGCTGAGGCTGGGGCTACAGGTTCAGGGGTTCATTCAGGTGCATCTGGGCACTCATGGCCCCGAACAATCCGCAGGCTTCGCCCGCATGGTCAACACCCGCCCCGAGATCACCAGCGCCTGGACGATGACAGGTGAGGCAGATTACCTGCTTCATGTCTATTGTGAAGACTTATCCGCACTCAATACCTTGCTTCACGAAGTGATCCTGCCGCATCCTGCAGTTGCACGGGTGCAAAGCCAGATCGTGATGGACCAATTGAAACGCGACGCGCCGCTCCCGACCTGAGCGGATTTAAGAGGACAATAATGAACGAGTTCCTTTATCAGGCATCGATCTATCTGGCAGCTGCGGTGATCGCAGTGCCGCTTTCCGCCCGTCTGGGTCTGGGATCGGTGCTGGGTTATCTGGCCGCAGGCATCGCGATTGGTCCCATTTTGGGCCTTGTCGGGGCCGAGACGGAAAGCCTGCAGCATGTGGCCGAATTCGGCGTCGTGATGATGCTGTTCCTGATCGGGCTCGAGCTTGAGCCCCGTGCCTTGTGGGATATGCGGGACAAATTGTTAGGCTTGGGCGGGCTGCAGGTCGGCCTGTCGACCGCCGCAATCGCAGCTGTGGCGTTCTATGCGGGTCATCAGTGGTCGGTGGCGCTGGCGGTTGGATTAACCTTGTCACTTTCTTCCACTGCAATCGTGCTGCAGACCCTATCCGAAAAGGGCCTGATGCAAACCAACGGAGGTCGAGCGACCTTCTCGGTCCTGCTGACGCAGGACATTGCCGTAATCCCGATCCTAGCTTTCCTGCCGCTGCTTGCCCTGCCCGCAAGCATCCACATCGAAGATGACGGCTCCATCAGCCGTGGCGTAGGCATAGCCAAAGACGCGGATTATCACGCCAAACTCTCGCTGGTCGAAGGTCTGCCCGGCTGGGCCGTTACACTTGTCACCATTGGCGCCGTCGCGTTTGTCGTATTGGCCGGCATCTACCTGACCCGCCCACTGTTCCGTTTCATCCACGCCACCCACCTGCGCGAGATGTATACGGCACTGGCGCTAATGATCGTGGTCGGCATCTCGTTCCTGATGACCCTTGTGGGCCTGTCGCCCGCTCTTGGCGCGTTTCTCGCCGGAGTGGTTCTGGCCAGTTCGGAGTTCCGACACGAAATGGAAAGCGACCTTGAGCCGTTCAAGGGGCTGTTGCTGGGCCTGTTCTTCATCACCGTGGGCGCTGGGATCGATATCGGGTATTTCTTCGCCGACCCGTTTGACCTGATCGGTTTGGCCTTGCTGGTCATACTGGCCAAGGGGATCATCCTGTTCATCGTCGGGCGCGCCTTCAAGCTGCGCGGGCGCGATCACTGGCTGTTCACGCTGGGTTTGGCCCAGGCCGGTGAATTCGGCTTTGTCTTGTTGGCGTTTTCTACGCAGCAGAACGTGATTCCGCCGGGTTTGTCGCAAAAACTGTTGATGATCATTGCGCTGACCATGTTGATCACACCGCTTCTGTTTATCGTCTACGACGTACTTTCGCGCTTTCTCGGCGAGAGCAATCCGCAGGTTGAACCCGATCAGATCGACGAAAAAGGCCCTGTCATCATCGCCGGGATCGGTCGCTTTGGGCAGATCGTCAACCGGCTGGTACAGGCAAGTGGGTTTAAAACAGTTGTTCTGGACCACGATATCGAAACGATCCAGCTGATGCGACGGTTCGGTGTCAAAGGCTTCCTTGGCGACCCCACTCGCCCCGAATTGCTGCGTGCTGCTGGAATCGAAAAGGCAGCGGTCCTTGTCGCGGCCATGGATGACTACAAACAGGTCACCCGTCTCGTCGGATATGCCCGCCGCCAGCGGCCCGATCTGCACATCATCGCCCGCGCCCGCGACCGCAACCACGTCTATGAACTCTATCAGGCCGGGGCCAACGACATTGTCCGCGAGATGTTCGACGGATCGCTACGCGCGGGCCGCTATGTTTTGGAGAACATTGGCCTCAGTGAATACGAGGCCGCACAAGCTGAACAAACCTTTTATCACCACGACCGGGGATCGGTGCGCGAGCTTGCAGAACTGTGGATCCCCGGCATGCCCACAGCCGAAAACAAGAAATACATCGAGCGTGCGCGGCAACTGGAAAAAGATCTGGAAACCGCGCTGCTGGAACTGGCCGAGGAACACGCCAAGAAGTCGGCTTAACCGTCCGACACACCCGCTTCAGCGAATGTCGCCATGCCGGTATGGCAAGCAACCGCGCTTTTCAGAATGTTGATCGCCAACGTCCCGCCCGAGCCCTCGCCCAAGCGCAGGCCGAGGGTCAGCAATGGCTCCTTGCCGAGCTTGCCCAGCATCGCGGCATGTGCGCCCTCGGCGCTTTGGTGGCCCGCGATGGTGTGATCAAGCGCTGTTTCCGAAATCTGCGCCAGACAGGCTGCAGCTGCGGTGCAGATGAATCCATCCAGAATAACCGGTATCCGCAATACGCGCGCGGCGGCTATCGCGCCAGCCATAGCCGCAATCTCGCGTCCGCCGAGACACCTTAGAATATGAAGTCCATCGCCCTGACCATGCAGAGCGACGCCTTCCGCAACAACCCGGGTTTTGTTCGCCAGTCCGGCATCATCCACACCGGTCCCGCGCCCGGTCCAGTCGGCGGCATCCCCGCCAAATAGCGCGCAAGCGATGGCGGCAGCCGGCGTGGTATTTCCGATCCCCATCTCTCCAACAACCAGCAGATCGGCCTGCGGATCAACCGCCTGCCATCCTGTGCGCAGTGCGCTTAGAAATTCCTCTTCGCTCATCGCGGGGGCTTGGGTAAAATCTGCGGTCGGACGGTCCAGCTCCAGCGCGTGCACGTCCATCTTAGCGCCCGCAGCCTTAGCCAACTGGTTGATCGCCGCGCCGCTATGTTCGAAATTCATGACCATCTGCACCGTCACTTCGGGCGGGAACGCCGAGACACCTTGAGCAGTTACGCCATGGTTGCCAGCAAACACGATGACCTGCGGCGCATCGATCCGAGGCCGCGCATCCCCGCGCCAACCTGCATACCAGATCGCCAGATCCTCAAGCCGCCCCAACGCGCCGGGCGGTTTGGTTAGTTGACCGTTGCGCTCTTCCGCGCCCTGCTTGGCAGCGGTGTCCGGACCGGGTGCGCCGGTCAGCGCATTTCGGAAACTGTTCAGGTCATTGAGTTCGGGCAGCATGGAAAGCCTCGTTGCATCAGAGTGGTTGTGTGTGTTTAACCAATGCTGGCAAAGCAACAAGACCCGGAAAGGCCTGGGAGTGACCAAAAACGACACCGCCCCGTTTTCCCTGTGGGATATCCCGCTGGCTCTGGTCCTTTTGACGCGCCTGCCCCTACCGCGCCTGCCCGATCAAGCGTTCACCCGCCAGTCGCGTGCGGCTTGGGCCTATCCCCTTGCCGGGCTTGTTGTGGGGGCGCTGGCTTGCGGCGTCGCCTGGATTGCAATCTGGGCGCAGCTGCCAACCCTTGCCGCCGCCGCCCTGCTGGTCGCCACGTTGATCATCGCAACCGGAGCGATGCACGAAGACGGGCTAGCCGATACGGCCGACGGGCTTTGGGGCGGCTTCACAACCGAACGTCGACTGGAGATCATGAAGGACAGCCATATCGGCACTTACGGCGTACTGGCCCTGTTGCTGGGCCAACTGCTTCGAATTGCTGCTGTCATGGCACTGATCGGTGCGGGTCTGTTGACGGGCATATTGGCCGCCTGCCTGTTCTCACGCGCCGTGATGCCCGTGCTGATGCGCGCGCTACCCAACGCTCGCAAATCGGGGCTGAGCCATTCGGTTGGTGCGCCCCCCTTGTCTGCGGTGCTGGCCGGTATCGTGTTGGCTATCGTCCTGTCGCTATTGCTGCTGGGTGGATCAGCCATCACGCCGATGCTCTGCGCCCTGCTTGCAGCGGCTTTTGTCGCTCGCATCGCCAAGACCAAGATCGGTGGCCAAACCGGTGATATTCTGGGGGCCACGCAGCAGGTCTCGGAAATCACCTTCCTCCTGGCGCTGTCAGCCTCAATCTAAGACGCCCCACCGGTTTCAATGCGCAGCGTCGCGCCACAGTGTTTGCAATGCACAGCATCCGGATCGTGCCGGAACAGGCCGCAGCTTGGGCATTTGTAGCGCACTTTCTGCGGCATGAAGATCGCCTGCGCCAGACGGACAAATAACGCCACGCCAACAACCATGATGAAAACGGAAAACAGCTTTCCCGCTGGTGTGCCCAGCGTGATATCTCCGAACCCCGTTGTCGTCAGGGTCGCCATAGTGAAATAAAGTGCGTCGATATAGGGGGTCTGCGCATCTTCGGGGACGAAAAAGACCAGTACTGCAGTCGAGGTTGCAAAAACAAAGACCATCAGATTGATCGCCGCAATCACCGCGTCCTCGTGGGTTCGGAAGAAAGGACTATCTCGGCGCAAATCCCGCAGCAGATGATAGGAATGGATCAGCCGCAAAGCGCGCAATATCCGAAGAAACGCGAGATTGCCGGTCAGGAACGGGTCAAGCAGCAGCGACACGATCACAACGATGTCTGCCATCGTGTAAATCTGGCGCAGCAGTTTCCAGCGGTCTTTGGAAATCCACATCCGCGCGCAGAAATCCATTAGGATGATCAGCCCGACACCCAAACTTGCCGCCGTCAGCCCAGGCCCATGCGGGATATTCGCCGTGGAGACAAAAAAGATGATCGAGGCGATATCGAACAGGATCAGCCCATAGCGAAACCAGACCGAGACCGGCTCGTGGCTGATGTAGAGAAACTTGACAGTTTGCTTCATCATGTCCCCGTATCTTCCTGCAGTTACAGAAAAATACCCGACACACACCACAAGACCAAGCGCCTAGTCACGAAAAAGGGCCGCCCCGGATATCGGGACGACCCTTAAATTGGCTTGAACGCGATCAGGCTGCGCGTGAGGTCAGAACCTCATCGACCTGTTTGGCAGCCGAAATCTCATCGGCGCCAGAAACTGCGGCCACTTCGCGTGTCAGACGTTCCAGCGCGGCTTCGTACAGCTGACGTTCGGAATAACTCTGCTCGCGCTGGTCGTCGGTGCGGTGCAGGTCGCGGACCACTTCGGCGATCGAGATCAGGTCACCCGAGTTGATCTTTTGCTCGTATTCCTGCGCTCGGCGCGACCACATGGCACGCTTGACCTTGGCTTTGCCCTTCAGCGTCTTCATTGCCTGGCTGATCACATCCGGTGAGCTGAGCGACCGAAGCCCCGATTCAGTGACCTTGTTAGTCGGCACGCGCAGGGTCATTTTGTCTTTTTCAAAAGAAATCACGAACAGCTCAAGCGAGAAGCCCGCAACTTCCTGCTCTTCGATTGACACGATCTGACCTACGCCATGAGCCGGGTAGACGACATAATCGTTCGGGCGGAACTCAAGCTTTTTCGATTTCGACATTCATATTCATCCTTCATTACTGATCGGGATATGAGACGACAAAAGCACCACAGCCGAGGCCCTGCATGGCCCCGTCAGGCGGCTTATTTGTCATAAATTCAGAACTCCAAAGCGAGCATACTTACGGAGCACATCCCAATCACAGTCATCATTCGGTCCTAAGTATATCACAAATTTGCGACACTCAAAAGACCGCGCCGAGGTAAATGGGAAATTCCCTTTCTACCTCAACTAATTAATGCACAGATTGATGCCAAATGAACGGTAACCGGCTGCCGAATCGGTCAACCGCCCTCGCCTGGGGCTTCCGAGAAATATTTCTCCATCTTGCCTTCTTCGCCGTCGCGTTCCTCGGCCTCGGGTAAGGGGTCTTTTTTGGTCACGATCACCGGCCACATTTCCGAGTATTTCCGGTTGAACTCGACCCACTGCTCCATCCCCGGCTCGGTATCGGGGCGGATGGCGTCGGCGGGGCATTCGGGTTCGCAGACACCGCAGTCAATGCATTCGTCGGGGTGAATGACCAATGTGTTTTCACCTTCGTAGAAACAATCCACCGGACAAACCTCGACACAGTCGGTGTATTTGCAGCCAATGCAGTTTTCGGTGACAACGTAGGTCATGTTGGATTTCCCGTTTGCGCTTTGGCGACTAGCTAATCCAGTCTGACCGCCGCTTCAAGGTCAGATCACCCCTTTGGGATGCGAGAAAGATCAAGCGCGCGTCTTTCTTTCTTGGTTGGACGACCTTTTCCCTCAAACGCAGGATTCTTGGGCGATACGTCCTGCTTTTCGGTCATATCGAAGTACAAAGCTTGCGCCTCGGGGGCCGGGCCGCGACGCACGCCAAGCGCTTCGATACGTACAACCCGAACAATACGCCCCTGCGGAAAGGTCAGGACATCTCCGGGTGCCACGGCTTGCGCCGGTTTCAGCACCCGATTTCCGTTCAGACGCACATGGCCGCCGCTGACCTGTTTGGCGGCCAGGCTACGGGTCTTGAAGAACCGCGCCTGCCACAACCATTTGTCGATCCGCAGCTTGGCCTCGGCCATCGCGGATCAGTTGCCGTCCTTCAGACCCATCAACGCTGCCGCAAACGGGTTATCGGGATCGATTGCCTTTTCCTTTTGGGTGGCCGTGACGAGAAGGTCTTGGCGCCCTGAGGCTTGCCCCCCTTCTTGCCATGCGGCTTGCCCTGAGGTTTACCACGCGGCTTGCCCTTGCCCTGCCCCTGCTCGCGACGCGGACCACGGTTTTGCTGACGTTGGCGCCCCCAAGTGAAGGTGTAGAACACCTCAATTTCGGGCTCATCCAATTTGGACTCTGCTGATTTCTCAGTGGCCGTAGCCTCTGCTGCCGCGTCGGTGCTTTCGGAGGCTTCGGCTACTGCCTCGGTGGTTATACCGACGTCATCCGCTTCGGCATTTGCGGTCGGTGTCTCATCGACGACGGGTTGTTCCTCAGCTTCCGCCACAGGCTGCTCCGTGGGGACCGGCTTGGCCTTCTCACGTTCGCCGCGTTCGGCCTTGTAACCCAGTCCCTGCATCAGGTCTGCAAACTGTTCCAAGGTCATGCCGGTAATTGACAACATGTCGGGTTTGGCTTCGAACCCACCGCGGCTATCCTCGGACCGCAGCATGTCGGCCAGCCGTTCCAGCATATCGATCCGGATCGAGCGTTCGCCCGCATCGCGGTAGCCGCACATGGTGTCATAGCCCTGCGGCGCATCCTTGGCGACCGGAACGGTAACCAGACCCGGAGGTGGTGCTTCGGGGAACTCCTGCAAGCCGCCGGACAATGCCCATAGTACCAGACGCAGGCGCGTTGGCGCGGGTTTCAGCAGCAGCGGCATGAAGATGGTGAATTGACCGAACCGGATGCCATGTTTACGCAGCGCGCCACGGGCGTCCTGATCCAGATCCTTGACCTCTTGCGCAACCTGCACACGGGGCAGCACGCCCAACGACTCGACCATACGGAAGGCAAAGCCCTTCGCCAGGCCCGTCAATTCTTCATCCCGCGACAGGTTCAGCAGCGGCTCGAACAGGGCTGCCACTTTGCGGTCGATGAAATGCTGCAGGCGGCGCTGAACCTTCTGTTCCACGTCCGGCCCGGCGGCCTCATCGACAAAAACCTCGACCACAGGCTTGAGAGGCTCGGCACCGGCAACAAGTTTGCCCACGGCATACTCGCCCCACATCAGGCCACCCTGATCGGTGAAATCAATTTCGGTATCGGGCGCATTGTAGAAGCGATCGGCACGCAGATGGAATTGCGGCGCGAGTGCTTGCAGAGAGGCTGACTTCAAGGCTTTCGCTTCAGTCCCCTGCGCGCTTTTGTCCGGGGTAAACCGGAACCCTTCCAGACGACCGACGAATTCGCCTTCGACGGTCACTTCACCCTTATCATTTACTTCGGCCAAAAGGGCCTCCTTCTGTTTGAGCCGGCGCAGCAACACTGACGTGCGCCGGTCCACAAATCGCTGAGTCAAACGGTCGTGAAGAGCGTCCGACAGCCTGTCTTCTACAGTGCGCGTTTCCTCGCGCCAATGGGATTCGTCACGCACCCAACCGTTTCGTTGCGCAACATATGTCCAAGTGCGAATATATGCCAACCTTTTGGACAATGCATCAATGTCGCCATGGGTTTGGTCGATACGGCGGATTTGCCGCGCCATGAAATCATCGGGGATACTTCCGCGCTCATGCAGATGGCCATAGATCACCTCAAGCAGGCTGGCATGTTCGGCATGGCTGATGCCACGAAAATCGGGGATTCTGCACACATCCCATAGCAAACGGATCGACGGTCCATCGCTGGCACGGGCAACAACTTCGGTGACTTGGGACAGAGATTTCAGGACGTTCAGATCGTCAGCTGGCCGCGCTTTGATCAGGTGCTCATTGTCTGGGCTGACCTCAAGCGAGTCGATTAGTGCGTCGATTGAGCCGAACCGCAAAGCGGCATTCCGCCAATTCAACTTTTTCATAGGCGTGAACCGGCTGTCCATAATGGCTTGGGCTACGCCCTCATCCAGCGGCGGAGCCTCGCCCGTCACACCAAACGTGCCATCCGACATTCCGCGCCCGGCCCGTCCTGCGATCTGGGCCAACTCGTTGGGGGCCAGAGGCCGCATTCGGCGGCCATCAAACTTGGTCAGAGATGAGAACGCCACATGGTTCACATCCAGGTTCAACCCCATACCGATGGCATCCGTAGCCACCAGATAATCAACCTCACCGTTTTGATAGAGGTCAACCTGCGCATTCCGCGTGCGAGGGCTGAGCGCCCCCATGACGACCGCCGCCCCGCCCTTTTGGCGACGAAGCAGCTCGGCGATGGCATAGACGTTATCGACCGAGAATCCGACGATCGCACTGCGCGCAGGCATTCGGCTGATCTTTTTCGAACCGGAATAGACCAGCTGAGACATCCGTTCACGCCGGATGAACTGCGCTTCGGGCACAAGGGCCGCGATGGGGCCGCGCATTGTGTCAGAACCGAGAAACAGCGTTTCATTGGTGCCGCGCGACCGCAACAGGCGATCAGTAAAGACATGGCCGCGTTCGGGATCCACGCAAAGCTGAATTTCGTCAATCGCTACAAAATCAGTGCCCATGCCTTCTGGCATCGCCTCAACTGTACAGACCCAGTATTGGGTGCGCGGCGGTACGATCCGTTCCTCGCCTGTCACCAGCGCCACCACAGACGGACCGCGAATAGCGACAATCTTGTCATAGACCTCGCGCGCGAGCAGCCGCAGCGGCAGACCGATGACACCGGTCCGGTACCCCAGCATACGTTCAATCGCGTAGTGAGTTTTACCTGTGTTCGTCGGGCCAAGTACGGCCACGATTCGGGATGACCCGCTCACCTTTGCCCCCTGCGCCCTGAGACTTACAGCGCCTTGCCTTCAACCTGAGGCTTCAGCCGATTCACGGCATTGGTTACTTCTTCATGATGGGGATGTATAGACAGCGCACGTGAATAGGCCTCAAGTGCTTGTTCTGGCTTACCCACGATCTCAAAGATGAGGCCAAGGCCGTAGATAGCGTCGTAGTTGTTCGGATTCAGGGTCAATGCCTGTTCAAGATCCGCCGCAGCCATGCCAAACCTGTCAATGCCGAAGAAAACCGAAGCGCGCACATGCCAACCCTCGGCAAATTCGGGTGCGTGATCGGTAAGCGCCGTCAAATGATCAAGCGCGGCCTCGACATCCCCATCATCCAGCGCTTCGCGTCCGCGTTCCAACAGCAAATCCGCCGAAGCCGAACCTGATTGTGACCACAGCGCCTGCAATTGCCGATCCAATCCGATGGCCTGTTCGGGCGTCGATTGCGCCAGTTGCTGCAACAGTGATGCCTCGTCCCGCGAATCCGCCTGCTGCGCGATGCAACTGGTGGAAAACGTGACTATGACGGCAAGTGCCGCGACGGTACGTTTGAGATTGGTGATTGCAATACCCATAACAATGGTCAGTGTAGCGTAGCGACCGGGGATGTCCATTCACGGCGCATGAACAATATGAGGAAGACCATGAGCGATATTCTGGAAAAAGCCGCGGCGGCATTGAATGAGAAACTGTCGGGCGGCGATTTCGATGCGTCAGCCAAATTTGCCATTGCCGATCTGGGTTCTATCATTCTGGATGCAAGCGGTGCGCGGGTAAGCGACGAAGATGCTGATGTGACCCTCAGCGCCGATGCGGACACCTTTGAACAAATCCTCAGCGGTGACCTGAACCCAACCGGCGCGTTTATGTCCGGCAAGCTGAGCGTTGACGGAGACATGGGTATCGCCATGAAACTCGCCTCGGTGCTGGCCTGATGGAGTTTTCGCCGGCCCCCTTATTCGAAGACGTGGCCGGCGGCCCTGCCGATGGTGCGGCGCATTGGCTGATCACCGAAGATGGCAAACGTATCCGCGTGGCACATTGGCTGCCCGACGGCGATGCGCACGGCACGGTGATGCTTTTCCCCGGTCGCACGGAATACATCGAAAAATATGGTGATACCGCCAAGGAATTTGTGAACCGGGGCTTTGCAAGTCTCGCGGTCGATTGGCGCGGGCAAGGGCTTGCAGATCGCCTGCTGGATGATCCGCGGATCGGTCATGTCGAACAATTCACCGATTACCAGCACGACGTTCGCTCAATACTGAAACTGGCCGAACAACTGGAGTTGCCCAAGCCCTGGTACGTCATAGGCCATTCCATGGGCGGAGCTATCGGGCTTCGCGCCGTTTTGGAGGGGGCTGATTTTGCGGCCAGCGCCTTTACGGGCCCGATGTGGGGGATTTTCTTTACACCAATCATGAAGCCACTCAGCCAGCTAACTGCCTATTGGGGGCCACGCTTGGGCTTGGGCGAGAAAACCCCGCCCACCACCACGCTAGAGAGCTATGTGGCCTCACAGCCCTTCGAAGGAAACGTGCTGACACGCGATCCGGCGATGTACCGAATGATGCAGGATCAGTTGGCCGCACACCCTGAACTTGCTTTGGGCGCACCGTCTACCATCTGGCTGCGTGAGGCGCTGGATGAATGCACCTGGCTGATGGAACAGACCGCGCCCGAGATCCCTGCCCTGACCTTCTTGGGCAGCCACGAACAGATCGTGGACCGCAAGGCCATTCGGGCACGTATGGCCAACTGGCCTAGCGGTACTCTGGTCGAGATTCCCAACGGCGAACACGAAGTTCTGATGGAGGCACCCGAGGTGCGCGGGCCGGTCTTTGATCAACTTGCTGCACATTTCGCGGCAGCCGCGGCGAAACCAAAACCCGAGCCCTGTCATTAAGGTTTGACCAGACAGCTTGCTTGTGATCCGGACACGCCGCGCCTAAATGTTTGCCAACGCAGTTTATTCGAGGTGTTCCATGCGCGACCTTCCCTTTCCCGTCCGTGACGCAAATGCAGGCGGCGGTGCCGATGATCTGGGCAATTTGCCGGAATGGGATCTGACGGACCTCTATGCCTCGGAAGATGCACCCGAACTGGCCCGCGATCTGGACTGGTTGGAGGGCGAATGTGCGTCCTTTGCCGCAGATTATGAGGGTAAGCTGGCCGAATTGGACGCAGCTGGACTACTGACCTGCGTGCTGCGCAACGAAAAGATCAACGCCATCGCCGGGCGGATCATGTCCTTTGCCGGATTGCGCTATTACCAACTGACCACCGACGCGGATCGCGCCAAGTTCCTGTCTGACATGCAGGAGAAGATCACCGTCTTCACCACGCCTCTGGTGTTCTTCACGCTGGAACTGAATCGCATCGACGATGACGCGCTGGCTGCTCATTTTGCCGCCAATGCCGATCTGGCGCGATACGAGCCCGTGTTCCGTCGCATTCGCGCGATGAAACCCTATCAACTGTCTGATGAGTTGGAAAAATTCCTGCACGACCTCGGCGTTGTCGGCGACGCGTGGGAACGCCTATTCGACGAAACAATCGCGGGCCTGACCTTTACCGTTGATGGTGAAGAGCTGAACATCGAAGGTACGCTGAACCTGCTGACCGAGCAGGATCGCGCCAAGCGTGAAGCCGCAGCGCGCGAACTCGCCAACGTTTTCCAAAGCAACATCAAAACCTTCGCGCGCGTTCATAACACGCAGGCCAAAGAAAAAGAGATCGTTGATCGCTGGCGCAAAATGCCATCTGCCCAGACCGGTCGTCACCTGTCGAACGATGTCGAGCCCGAAGTGGTCGAAGCCCTGCGCGAGGCCGTTGTGGCCGCCTACCCCAAGCTGAGCCATCGTTACTACGAACTGAAACGCAAATGGCTTGGTCTGGACGTGATGCAAGTGTGGGACCGTAATGCTCCGTTGCCGATGGAGGACACCCGCATCGTCGATTGGTCCGAGGCCGAGAAGACGGTGATGGACGCCTACAACGCCTTCGATCCGCGCATGGGTGAAATTGCAGCCCCATTCTTCTCGAAAGGTTGGATCGATGCGGCAGTGAAACCCGGCAAAGCCCCCGGCGCCTTTGCGCATCCCACCGTGACCGAAGTTCATCCCTACGTGATGCTCAACTATCTGGGCAAACCGCGCGATGTGATGACCTTGGCGCATGAATTGGGCCACGGGGTGCATCAGGTATTGGCCGCCAATCAGGGCGAGATGCTTTCATCGACCCCACTGACCTTGGCCGAAACTGCTTCGGTCTTTGGTGAAATGCTGACCTTCCGCAAAATGCTGGATCAGGCCGAGACAGCGGAACAGCGAAAGGTGCTTCTGGCCGGTAAGGTCGAGGACATGATCAACACAGTCGTTCGCCAGATCGCCTTCTACGACTTCGAATGCAAACTGCACGCCGCCCGTCGTGAGGGCGAGCTGACACCAGACGACATCAACGCCCTTTGGATGAGCGTTCAGGCTGAAAGCCTTGGCCCCGCATTCGAATTCATGGACGGGTACGAGACCTTCTGGGCCTATATCCCGCACTTCGTCCACTCGCCGTTTTACGTCTATGCCTATGCCTTCGGTGATGGCCTCGTGAACGCGCTGTATTCGGTCTACGAAAGCGGTGCGGACGGGTTCGAGGACAAGTATTTCGAAATGCTGCGGGCTGGTGGCTCCAAGCACCATAAAGAGCTTCTGGCCCCGTTCGGACTGGACGCCAGCGACCCTGAGTTCTGGGACAAAGGCCTGTCGATGATCTCGGGATTTATTGACGAACTGGAAGCGATGGAAAGCTAAAGTAGAAAGGCAGCCTGTATGGCTGCCTCATTTCTCTTTGGCGGATTTCATGGTCGTCACGAAAATGGCCGTAACAATCAATACTGCGCCGACAATCGCAAGCGGTGTGATCGTTGCGCCCAGAAACAGTGCCGAGTTGACAAAGGTAAACACAACCGAGGCGGCGAATAGCAACGTCGCCGTCAATGTCGACACGCGGGCGGCGGCCTCGTACCAAAGATAATAGGCAAGCGCGGTCGGCAAAACGCCCAGAAGGATCAAGAAGATCACGTCGTTTGCGGTCGGCATCTGAATAGAAAAAGCCGCCAGTGGCACCAGCAAAACGCCCGAACACAAAAAGATGCCAAACAGAAAGTTCAACCTTTCGGCAGTGGTCTCAGATGACTGCATCGCGCGGCTGCTGGAAATCAGGAACACCGCCCAGCTAAGTCCCGCCCCGATTTCCATCAGATCGCCCAGCAGGGGTTCTCCCCCGCCTTGAAAATCCCGATAGACGGTCAGAAACACACCGAGGATCGCCAGCAGGGTCGCCAATACATCAGTCCGGCCAACGGTGGTATCCGCGAAGAAATACAGGAATATCAACACAAAAAACGGCGCGGTATTCTCAAGCACCATCGCATTCGCGGCACCTGTATGCTCCAGGCCGATATGGAACAAAATATAGTTCACCACCGTCGACAACACCGCCAGTCGGAAGTTCCAATCCCTGTACTGGATTGAAACCCGTGCACCCATCACCCGCAACATGCAGTAAATCGCAAAAGCAGCAATGAACAGGCGCGACACGGCAATCTGTAACCCGCCGAGATCACTAGTCAAATATCGCACGATAACGCTGTGCGTGCCCCATAGAAACGCGGCTAGGAACCCAAGAACCAACCCGTTTTGCAGTACTGATCTCTGCGGCTGATCCTTCACCGGGTGCTCCTCGCGTTATTTCAACTGACTGTCTTTCGAACCCCGCCGATTGATCCCGCCGCGGGTCTTGAAGCTGCTGTCACGCTCTTGCTGGCAATCCAGGCACAGCTTTACGCCGGGCAGAGCAAGGCGGCGTTTTTCGGGGATCGGTTCTTCGCATTCAGCACAATGGGTAAGGCTTTCGCCCACAGGTCGCTTTTGTGCCTGCATCCGCGCGAGTTCATCTGAAATCGAAGCTTCGATCTGTTCACTCACCGCGCCATCGCGCGCCCAGCCGCCCGCCATTTAGCCCTCCTGATCCGGTCGGGACAGGATACGCGAGACACCACAGGGGTGGCAAGCTAGAGCGAAACGGCGGCGTCAAAGACCTGATCGATAACCTCTTGTGTGCCCCTCACGAATTCCAACGAACAGGGATATTCAACCCCTTCGCGAACCGATCGGCAGAACGCTTCGACCTGCAATTGATAGTGGTTGTCCGCTGGAAACCGGGGCACCAGAACTTCAAGGCCCGGTCGGTGCAGTTCAACACGCGCCTCGCCGAACACACGGGCATTGAACGGAGCAGTCAAACGGATCATGCCACCTTCTCCGTGAAACACCATTTCCTGATGTGGATGCATGCGTGTTGAGACGTAGGCGGAATAGGTAAATTCGGGAAACTGCGCGCGTATTTCGGTGAAGACATCCACGTCATTTTCCCACCGGATCGCACCGCTGACCGAGACCGGCTCTTGCCCAGTCGCAAACCGAGCGCTGCCGATAACATACACCCCGATGTCACGCAGCCCGCCCCCACCGGTTTCCGCACGGTTGCGGATGTTGCCCGTGTCCGCCCGGTTGTCATAGCTGAACGCCCCGGTGACATGGACCAGCCGGCCGATCGCTCCGTCCGCGATCAGTTTATGGGTCAGATGCCACTGAGGGTGATGCACGATCATATATGCTTCGGCAGCCAGCAAACCCGTCTGGTCCCTCTTTTCGATCAGCGCGTCAAATTCATCAGCCCGCATGGTCATCGGCTTTTCGCACAGCACATGCTTGCCCGCATCCAGCGCCTTCAGGCTCCATTCGACATGAAGATGGTTGGGCAGCGGGATGTACACCGCCTCAATCTCAGGATCGGCTAGCAATGCCTCATAGCTGTTGTAGACATTCAGATCAGGGCAATATCTGGCAAAGGGCTCGGCCTTAGCCGGATCCGAGGTCGCCAACCCCGCCAGCCGCGCGCCCTCTGCCGCATGGATGGCGGGCGCCATGTGTTGTCGTGCGAGATCTGGCTGCACCCAGAACACCCCAATTGACCGGTTTATGCATGCGCGCCCCCTAAAAATTGATGTAACCCGCTCACGGCGAGCTCAATGTAATGCAGTTCCTGATCTGTCTATCAACCACCTGCCAATAAGTCAGTCCTTTCTCTATCTATTTGAAAATCATACGCCTCGGTAAATTTTTTGACGAGATTAAAAGGCCCCGATAACCTTATACTTTATATCGATAATCTAAAATCGATCGGCGTCAAACCTGCCCTCGCAAATCAGTTTTGTTGATCCAGTCTGATACTGCCGCCGTAGCTCAAACATCGACTGAATCATGCTCGGATGGTGCTCTGGCAACATCCGGAGCAACGGCAAACAGGGTGGGAGGCTTACTGAAATGCCAGCAACACATACGATTACAGGAACAGTGCTAAAAAGCGGTGCTCCCGGAACGTTTGACAGCGACAATCAGGATTTCGACATTCTCCGCGAAGCGGTGATTGCAGCCGGGCTGGCGGAAACGCTGGACAATCCTGAGGCAGAACTGACTGTCTTTGCCCCAAATGACGCCGCCTTTATTACTCTGGCACAAACACTTGGGTATCAAGGGGATGACGAGGCCGGGGCATTGGGCCACATCATCAAGGCGCTCACCCTGCTTGGCGGCGGAGACCCTATCCCTTTGCTAACCAACATTTTGAAGTATCACGTGGTCGATGGTGAGTTCGACAGCACGACAGTGGTCGGTCTAGGCGACGGGGCTGAAATCCAAACTCTGCTTGGGTCGTCAGTCGAACTGAACCTTAAAAGCGATCCCCCCAGTCTGGGCGATGCCGATCCGGGCATCGACGATCCCGGCTTGATCGCGTTCGACGTGGATGCGTCAAACGGTATCATTCACGTACTTGACGGCGTACTTCTACCCGTCTCGGTGTCGGGAATTCTGGGCAAAAAGAACACGGACTTTATCCTGGGTGACAGCAGCGATGAATTCATCTTTACCGGACGCGGAAAAGACTTTGTTCACGGTGATGGTGGCAATGACGTGATCAACACCGGCTCGGGCAATGATGTGGCGCTTGGCGGTGCCGGGAACGACATAATCTTCGGGGGGCGCGGAAAGGATATTCTGCGTGGCGATGAAGGCCATGACAAAATCTTCGGAGGTCGTGGAAAAGACATCATCGACGGCGGCGAAGGCAATGACAAACTCTTTGGTGGGCGCGGTAAGGACACGTTTGTGTTCGATGAAGGCGACGGTCACGACTGGATTGTCGATTTCCGCGTCGGCAAGGACAAGATCGACCTATCCGAATACGATGGCATCACCGGCTTTGAGGACATCGAAGACGATATCGACGGAAAGTTCTTCGGGACCAAGATCGAATTGGACGACGGAGACAGCATCTATCTATCAGGCGTCTGGGCAAGCCACCTGTCCGAGTCCGATTTCATTTTCGCATAACAAAAAAATCAGCCCGCTCATATGGCGGGCTGATATCTGACTGGGGTCAGTTTGAACCCAGCATTCCTTTTTCGCGCGCAAGCTCTCGCATCTTCTTTTGCAGCTTCTCGAACGCGCGCACTTCGATCTGACGAATACGTTCACGGCTGACATTGTACTGCGTGCTCAGCTCTTCCAGCGTAACAGCCTGGTCCATCAGACGGCGCTGAGTCAGGATGTCTTTCTCGCGATCATTCAGAACATCCAGCGCAGCGGCGAGCAATTCGCGCCGGGCTTCCAATTCATCGCGCGCTTCGTAGTCGCCAGCCTGATCGGCATCTTCATCTTCCAGCCAATCCTGCCACTGCATGGTGCCTTCGCCTTCGGACCCCACGGTCGCGTTCAACGAAGCATCGCCACCGGACATCCGACGGTTCATGCTGATCACTTCTTCCTCGGTCACTCCGAGGTCTTCTGCAATCTTGGCCACGTTTTCAGGACGCAGATCACCCTCTTCCAGCGCGCCAATGCGTGCCTTTGCTTTACGCAGGTTGAAGAACAGCTTTTTCTGCGCCGATGTTGTACCCAGTTTCACCATCGACCACGACCGAAGGACGTATTCCTGGATCGAAGCGCGGATCCACCACATGGCATAGGTCGCCAGCCGGAAGCCTTTTTCGGGGTCGAATTTCTTGACCGCCTGCATCAGGCCCACATTGGCCTCGGAAATAACCTCGGCCTGCGGCAGGCCATAACCGCGATATCCCATGGCGATCTTGGCCGCCAGACGCAGGTGTGACGTGACCATTTTATGCGCGGCCTCGGTATCCTGTTCCTCGACCCAGCGCTTGGCCAGCATATATTCTTCCTCCGGCTCCAGCAGAGGAAACTTGCGAATCTCCTGCATATAGCGGTTCAGCCCACCCTCGGGTGTCGGCGCTGGAAGATTTGAGTAATTTGCCATTTATTTCTGCCCCTTGGACAAATGTTTAAGCCCTTAACATGGGATATGGGTACCAGACCCGATACATTCAAGAGGATCTGTTAACAGTCTGAGATTAACCCTATGTAAAGGAAAGCTGAAAAGGCCTTTTTCACAAGCCTTTGCAGTTTATTTCAGTGGTTTTCTGAGATTTTCCAGCAGGTCCGCCATATCCTGCGGCAGCGGTGCTTCAAAACGTAATGCCTGGCCCGAAACCGGGTGTTCGAAGCCTAACACTGCTGCGTGCAGAGCTTGGCGGGGAAAGCCTGCACCGCCTCGGCGGCCTCAGGCGTGAATGCCCGCGCGGCCAGTTTGCGCTTTCCGCCGTAAACCGGGTCTCCGACAAGCCCGTGGCCGGCATGGGCCATATGGACACGGATTTGATGCGTTCGGCCCGTCTCAAGCCAGCATTCGATCAGAGAGAGGCTGCCCGGCGTTCCAAAAACCTCGACAATCCGCGCCCGTGTCACTGCGTGGCGGCCTCCGTGAAACAGCACGGCCTGCTTTTGCCGATCCGTCTTGTGCCGCGCCAGTTGAGTTGTTAGGCGCATGATGTTGCCGGGCTCAAAGCTGACACCCTTGATCCCACGCAACCGAGGGTCATTGGCATCTGGCACACCATAGCAGATCGCGCGATAGTAGCGCTCGACGCTATGCGCCTCGAACTGGGCAGCCAGCCCGTGATGCGCCGCATCCGATTTCGCCACAACCAGCAACCCGCTGGTTTCCTTGTCGATCCGGTGCACGATGCCCGGACGCTTGACGCCCCCAACGCCCGAGAGATCATCCCCGCAATGATGCAGCAGCGCATTGACCAGCGTACCGTTCGGAGACCCCGGAGCCGGATGTACCACCATTCCCGCAGGTTTGTTGATCACGATCAGATCGTCATCCTCAAAGACGACCTCCAGCGGGATATCTTCGGGACCGATGTGGCTGTCCTCGGCCTCGGCCACGGTGATCCCGATCTGCGCACCTTCGGCAATCTTGGCTTTGGGGTCTTCGACTACCGCACCATCGACAGTCACGGCCCCTTCATTGACCAGTCGGGCCAGCCGGGTGCGCGACAGGTTCTCTTCCGCTGGCACATCCCGCGCAAGCGCCTTATCAAGGCGGGGCGGCGGAGCGGCCGCGATATGAAACTCTATCAGGCGGGTGCCCATGACTGTCCCTTCCGAACCTCAGGAACCGCAGGAAACACCGCAGCTTCGACTGCTGCGGCGTATGGTCATGCTGTTGACCGCGGTAATGATTGGCGGGGTTCTAGTGACATTCGCCCTGATTGTCATCCGCCTATCGGACCGCACTCCGAAGCTGCCCGACCAGATCGAACTTCCGGACGGCGCAAAAGCGCAAGCGTTGACCATCGGCAACAACTGGTATGCGGTCGTGACCGAGGACAATCGGATTCTGATCTTCGACAAGACAACCGGAAAACTACGGCAAGAGGTCGCGCTGGATTAGCGTCAGGCCTGACCCGAAAGCCGGTTCAGCTGATTGGTAAAGCGCTTGTGAGGCGGATAGAGATCGCGCGCTTTCTCAAGATAGGGACGTGCCTTGTTCTTGTTCCCGCGCCGCATGTGTATCTGGCCCGCCATGCCCTGAATAACGACGGTCACGTCATCAAGATCGGCAGCTTTCAGAATAAGCTTCTCGCCCTGCCCGATCTTGCCCGTCCGCTCAAGCAAGCGACCCATGGCGAACATGAGAAACGGGCTTTCCGGGTCACAAGCCAGCGCCTCAGCCATCGTTCGATGCGCAGCTTCGGTATCGCCTTCTGCTTCGTAAAGTTCGGACAGCCGCTTTTGGTACAAGGCACTTTCCGGCACTCCAGCCACGATCTGGCGGATTTTATCGATCGCCTGAGCTCCGGATATTTCCCCTAGATGCCTCTGTAGTATCACCCTCGCGCCCAACAATCGCGGGTCGTCTGCTGGTACGTCGTGAACCTCATCGAGTGAGGTAGAAAGCGCTTCCAATCTTTGTTGGTGATCAAAGATACGACTTGCGCGTTGATCCAGCGCCAACTCGGCCCAATCCAAGAGTATGAAATCGAAGTTGCAAGGACGCCTGACAACAACATTGCGCTGAACCAGATACAGGTTATTGAACGGTGGAAATCGGCGTTGCCGAACGACCTTCTGCAACGACCAATCCACAGGCGGCATTAGCCTAAGCGCAAGTTGGGCGCGGTAGAGCATTCTGGACCCCAGCACCACAACATCCGGCCGTAAGGGTTTGGACCAGAACGCTTTAGCAAAGTGCAGCGTCGCCGCACCGCGCTTGCCCTGCATGCCAAGAACAGCGCCGCGCAACGCGCACAAAACAGAATAGTCTTCGGGCCAGAGATGCGGGTTCTGCAATCCCTCCTTGGCATGTGCCTCGCTTTCCTGCCACTTCGATAGGTAAAAACAGTTCAGGGATTGCAGAAGTGGCATAAAGGCGTTGTCGGCCCCGGCGTCCAGAATAGGTTTCGCACTATCATACGCCTCTTCGCAGCGATCCTGCGCTGACAGATGTTGCACCGCCTTTGAATAGATATGCGCCGCCTCTGAGGGATTCAGAAAGGCCGATGGCCCCTTCGCAACCCGTTCGATGAACCGCGCATTGGCCGCCTGCATCTCATCCTTGGACAATACATCGCGGAACACTTTACGCTGCTGCCCCGAAATCCGGGCTGCAGCCATTGAAAAGCCAGATATGTGTGGCGCGATCACCTGATCCGCCCGTGACATCGCAAAAAGCTCCAGAAAGTCCCGCTGCACCCGGGTCAGAGCCGACAGATCAGCGATATCCGACATCTGCATGAGCTCCGGAAACCGTTGCTTGAAACGGTCTATCACCTCTGGCTGATCCGAAAACATGATCGCCGTCTGGCCCTTGGATTTCTCCAGATGGGCCTCGTAAAACTCGTCAGGTTCGATCTTGGCGGGCCAGATCGAATGCTTCCATGGTAATCCGTTCAGGATTTCTCCGCGCCGAATGTGGTAAGCCGAAACCCCCTGCCCCGAGAGCTTCTGATCCGCGCGATCCATGATCTGACGAACCTCATCCACAAATCCAACGCTATGTATGAAATCGCGATAGCGGGGACGGATGGTTTCGATATCTTCCCACGGGAAGGCAAATATCTCGCTCGCTTTTTCGACCAGAACCGAACGGCCAGACGCCAAATGGTCGATCAGCCGCTCGGGCGATGGATCGTGTTGGAAGGCCCAAATTGGCAGAGCGGTCGCGCTTATCGTGTCGAACTCTGCCTGATCAAGGAAATGCGCATCCATCCAGTCTTTGGTGAATAACTCCTCAGGATGATCCAACTCCGGCGCATCGGTGCCTTGCGGGAACCAGTTCACCCGGTAGTCTGTCCCAAAGTCTTCGGCCAGACGGATACAGGTCAGGATCATCAGCAGGCGCGCGCCCAAACAATCCGTACGCCGACCAATGAAAACGCCACGCGTTTGGATCATTGCGCGATCCGGGTGGTCAATGCCCTGCCAATTATTCCAATTATCTGATACATACAGACATTCCCAAACCACGTTCGCCTAAGGTCTTACACAACCGCTACAGATGAGGCGAGATGCGAAAAACGCGGTGTTTCGCAATTTGTTGCAATGCGAGGTTAAGCAACCACCGGACGGGCCTGCGACAAGTCCGTAGAAATGCGAATGGCCTGCGAGATCAAGTTCAGGCGCGCGATTAAGCGCTGGGAAATGATATCCGCCGGAATGCGTGTGGCCGCTGCCAAGGCGTCTGTCAGTGAAACGCCGACATCCGTTGTCAACACGCGCAGCGCGGTGGTCAGGTTCAGATCGGCCCCGGCCAGGGTTCCATCCGGTAAGGTCAGCCTGCTGTTTTCACGTTGGATGACACGCCCTTCCAGCTTGAATTCCTGCAGATCCGTTCCAGCAACGGCCATCGCGTCGCTCACCAGAAACAGATGCCCCGGCCCCTGTTTAGCTGCAAAGGCGGTGCGCATCGTCTGCGGGTGAACATGGATTGCATCCGCTATCAACCCGGCAGACATCGCACCGCTGGACAAGACTGCGCCCACCAGCCCCGGTTCGCGGTTGCCCAACTGACTCATCGCGTTAAACAAATGGGTGGCGCAGTGCGCGCCCGCCTGTGCGTAAGCCACGCAGGTCTGAAACTCGGCATCACTGTGCCCCAACGACACGATGACCCCCGCCTTGCTGAGCGTTTCGACCTGAGCAATCGTGACACTTTCCGGCGCAAGCGTGACCATCAATGCAGGCAACGCCCCTGCCGCTTCTATCAGCTGTGCAAGATCAGCGTCCTGCATCCGGCGGATCAGCCCGCCGTCATGCGCGCCCTTGCGTCGCACCGAGAGATGCGGCCCCTCAAGATGCAAGCCGACAATCCCCTGAACTCCGCGCTGAATGGCCTGAGAAGCAGCAGAAATGGCAGCCGTTGTCTTTTCGGGCGTGTCCGTGATCAGCGTCGGAAGGATCGACGTCGCGCCAAGCTTGCGATGAGCCGCCGCAATACGCTGTAATGTCTCGACCGATGGATCGTCGTTGAACATGACGCCTCCGCCGCCATTCACCTGCAAATCTACATAGCCGGGGCTTAAAATATCGCCCGACAGATCCTGAACCATCTCATCCGAAGGCAACTCGGCTTCGGGCAAAATACTGTCGAGCAGCCCGCCGACGAAACGGGCGGCGTGGCCGTCCTTCAGGGTTTTACCATCAAAGATAGGCCCGCCCGCGAAGGTGATCGTCGCATCGGTCATACCGTCTCCGTCACTTTCCGCAGGTGACGCGGTGCATCGGGATTGATGCCCCGGCGCGTGGCCACAGTTTCGACCATACCGTAGAACGAAGCGATTGAGGCTACCGGATCTGTCATCCAGTGCGTGGTGCGGACATGTGGTAGCCTCACGGCATCAGACACCTGATTGGTCGTTGCGAAGACTTTTGCGCCCTTGGCTGCGAGCGCATCGGCGATTTCGGCGATGTTGGCCTCAGCCGCGTCTCCGGACGAGAACGCAATCACCGGAAAGCCCTGATCCACGATCGAAACCGGGCCATGCAGAACTTCGGCCGAGGAATAGCTTTCCGCATGAATCTGGCAGGTTTCCTTGAATTTCAGCGCCGCCTCATTCGAAATTGCCCAGGACATCCCACGTCCCAACGTGAACAGGGATTGTCCATCGACTGCCTCGACCACCGCGCTCCAATCGCAGGTGATCGCCCGCGATAAATCTTCCGGCAATTTGTGAATTGCAGCCAGCAAAGTGTCATCACCCTTTACCTCGGCCAACAGCCAAAGCCCGGCGACCAGAGAGGTGACGAAAGTCTTGGTGGCAGCCACGCTAAGCTCGGGGCCTGCAAGGATGGGCAGAGCCGAGGTGGCGTTCTGGGCCAGTGCAGACGTGGTATCGTTCGTGATCGCCACCGAATACGCGCCGCCTTCTGTCAGGGACTTCGTCAGCTGTACGATATCGGGGCTTTGACCCGATTGGGATACCGAAATACACAGCGCCCCGGGGCATCGCATATCGACCCCGTAGATCGATTTCACGCTCGGCCCAACCGAGGCCATGGGCAGGCCCAGCAGCAGTTCCGAAGCGTATTTCAGATAGCTGCAGGCATGGTCCGACGAACCTCGCGCAACCGAAATCAGGAAGCCGGGATCGTGCGCGCGGATCGCGCTTGCGGTCTTTGTAATCGCCGTGGCACCATCAGTGAGAAGCCGATCAACGGCAAAAGGTATCTCATTGATTTCCTGCCGCATTTGAGTTGTATCGCTGGACATGAGCCCCGCCTTTCAGGTTGACAGACGCAGCTCTGCTACGAAATCGTAGGCATCGCCGTGATAGATGGATCGGGTCAGTTCAGCAACGCGCCCGCTTTCTAGATACGAGGTCCGCTGAATGCGCAGCCCCGCCGTACCTTCAGCAACGTCCAGCAATCCAGCCTCGGTTGCTTCGAGATTGATGGCCGAGATTTTCTGGATCGCACGCACCGGGCGATTGCCCGAGTGTTCGAGAAAGGCGTAGAGCGATCCGGTAACCTCAGTCGGGTTAGGTAATATATCCAGCGGCAACGCCGCGCGTTCCAGCGCCATCGGTCGCCCGCCAGCCGCGCGCAGACGATGAATGCGGGCGACCTGATCACTCGCCGATAGGCCCAGCGCCAGCATTTCATCAGGTGACGGCAGGAATATTCCGCGCTCCAACCAGGTTGAAGTCGTTTCAAAACCGCGCCTCTCCATGTCTTCGGTAAACGAGGTCAGGTGCGACAGCGACTGCTCAACCCGTGCAACCGCTTGACGCACGAATGACCCCGAGCCTTGCCGCTGTTCAATCGCGCCTTTGCGCACAAGTTCCTGAATCGCCTTGCGGACCGTCACCCGCGACAGGTCCGTCAGTTCGGCAATCTCGCGCTCGGGCGGAAGCGAACTGTTCGGGGCCAGAATACCCTCTTCGATCCCCTGCTCCAGCCGCTGCCGCAACTGCACGTAACGCGGACCGGCAGTCTGACCCAGCCAACCCTCGGGCCGCAGGAAGTCAGCAACGCTCATGTCGGGTCTCCTTTTGAAAGGCGTGGGCCAACGCGATGGCACCGGTCAACGGATCGCCCAGCGGTTCGGCCAATTCCTGTTGCATCTGTGCGGGAAGAAATTCCGCGTATTGCGGGCCGATGCCGCCGGTCAGGCAGATCGAAAGGCCGGGCATCCAGCCCATCGCCAACATCTGATCTGTCAGATACTGTGCACTATCCTCCATGATCGACAGCGCAAGCGCATCTCCTTGCTTTGCGTGTTGCGTGACAACAGGCGCCAGCGCTCCGAACTCGGTAGGCGACATCTTGGAAGCGGTCCTGACAATCCCAGCAGCGCCATCAAAACGCGACAACAGGCTGTCCGCCAATTCAGACGCAGGCTTCAGAGCGTCCACACAGTCAAGCGTACGGGCCAAAGCCTGCCGCCCAACCCATTGCGCCGAGGCCTGATCTCCGAGAACAGGTCCCCAGCCCCCGGCAAATGACCTGCGATCCCCATTCTGGACCGCCAGAAAAGAACCCGTTCCGCAATGCGCTACGAAACCGTCTTTCGAACCCAACGCACCACGTAATGCGGCGGGCCTGTCATCTTCAATCAGAACATGGTCAAATGGCAGCTTTTCTGCCAGCCGATCAGCCAGCGCGCGCCCCGTGATACCGGCCAGCCCCAAGTAGGCTGGCGCACGAGCGATTTGAGTTGCCTCTAGTCCGGCACGTCGGGCCAAAGCAGCAATTCCGTGCATCAACTCAGCGCAGGCTGCGTCAAAATCGGTTGATACATTTGCCGCACCAACCTCGATACACTGAACCGCAGAGCCGTCTGAAACAGCAAGACGGCAGCGTGTTCCACCGCCATCAGCGGCCAGCACAATGGTATCAGAAGGGCGACTCATGGAGATACCTTTATAATACCTATTTCTAATTTTGAAGACCAAATTACGCAATAATGCAGTAATAGTCGTCTAAATCTTGAAAATAGTGGGCGTAAAAATAAAATGGTAGACTAATGGTATCTAAAAGGTATGATATTCAAAATCTCGGGGGAGAATCACGTGACCAAGCCAGTTACCGAACAGCTACATCAAGACGCGATCGGACTTGACGCCCGACCGCTAACTGAAGTGGCCGAGCTGCTGGCCCGCTCGCAAGCCGACGCTGCCGCTGCCCCGCTTTCCTCGCTGCCCACCCTCTGCGCAGGCGCAAAAGCTATGGCGCAATCCATCCGATCGGGCGGGGTTTTGCGCTATTTGGCGGCAGGCTCTTCCGGCTTGATGGCCGCCTCGGATGCGCTGGAACTGGGGGGAACTTTTTCGATACCAGCCCGCCAGATTCGCATCCACATGGCAGGTGGATTGCCCTCAGGGGTAGAGATGCCGGGAGATGTCGAAGATGCCACCGACGGCCTTGCCCGTGAACTGGCCGATCTTTCTGCCAAAGACACCTTGATCACCGTCTCGGCCAGCGGAACCACACCGTACACAACCGCAGCAGCGCGGATCGCGCGGGACAGAGGCGCCACAGTTATCGGCATTGCCAATAACGGGGGCACCGAACTGTTGCAGCTTTCTGACCATCCAATCCTGCTTTCGACACCACCTGAACTGATCTCGGGCTCTACCCGCATGGGCGCTGGTACAGCGCAGAAAATCGCACTGAACATGCTTTCGACGCTGATGGCGATGGAGCTGGGGCATATTCAGGACGGCATGATGATCAATTTGCGCGCTGACAATGACAAGCTACGCGCCCGAGCCAACGGGATCGTCTGTCAGTTGACCGGTGTTTCCTCCGCGCAGGCTACAAAGGCGTTGACTGCGGCAGAGGGCAACCTCAAATGCGCGGCCCTTTTGGCTGTAGGCGCAGGGTCCCTGGACGCGGCGCAAGCAATGCTAATCAACACCGACGATCACCTCCGCCCTGCGCTGGAGCGGATGAAACAAAACCAAGAAACCATCAACCTGGGAGATATCAAATGACACGCAAAGTTCTAAGCCTTGCCTTGATGAGCACGGCGCTGGTCACAAGCGCCTATGCGCAAGAGGCCACTTTGACCATCGAAAGTTGGCGAAACGACGATCTGGCGTTGTGGCAGGAAAAGATCATTCCGGCGTTCGAGGCCGAGAATCCCGGCATCAAAGTAATATTCTCACCCTCTGCACCGGCAGAATACAACGCTGTCTTAAACTCAAAGCTCGAGGCCGGATCGGCTGGCGATCTGATTACCTGCCGTCCGTTTGATGCCTCGCTTGCGCTATACGAGTCGGGGCACCTGACCGATCTGTCTGATCTTGAGGCCATGGGAAACTTCTCGGACGTGGCCAAATCTGCGTGGCAAACCGATGACGGTTCGGCCAGTTTCTGCGTCCCGATGGCGTCAGTGATTCACGGCTTCATCTACAACAAAGATGCGTTCAATGAGTTGGGCATCGAAGTTCCAACTACCGAAGCTGAGTTCTTTGCCGCCCTCGATAAGATCAAGGAAGACGGTACCTATATCCCGATGGCGATGGGCACCAATGACCAGTGGGAAGCCGCAACGATGGGCTATAACAATATCGGCCCGAACTACTGGAAAGGTGAAGAAGGCCGTCAGGCGCTGATCAAAGGCGAGCAGAAGCTGACCGACCCCCAGTGGGTCGCCCCGTATGCGACATTGGCCAAGTGGGCGGACTACCTCGGCGACGGTTATGAGGCACAGACCTATCCCGACAGCCAGAACCTGTTCACCCTGGGTCGTGCAGCGGTCTATCCAGCAGGCAGCTGGGAAATCTCGGGCTTCAACACGCAGGCCGATTTCGAAATGGGCGCCTTTAAGCCACCGGTCCAGAACGCGGGCGATACCTGCTATATTTCGGACCACACCGATATCGGCATAGGCATGAACGCGGCGAGCGAAAACCAAGAAGCTGCACGCACCTTCCTGGCTTGGGTCGCAAGCCCGGAATTCGCCAGCATCTTCGGTAACGCCCTACCTGGTTTCTTCCCGCTGTCCAGCACTCCGGTCGAGCTGGAAGATCCACTGGCCAAGGAAATCGTCGGTTGGCGGGATGAGTGCGAAAGCACAATCCGCTCGACCTACCAAATCCTGTCGCGCGGCACACCGAACCTCGAAAACGAGACTTGGGGTGCATCCGTTGCAGCCATCAAGGGTGCCGAGACACCCGAAGCGCTGGGTCAGCAACTGCAAGACGGTCTGGCCAGCTGGTACGCACCGCATCAGTAACACCTAGGCCACTCACACCGGACGCGGCTACCGCGTCGCGTCCGGACCTTTCCCCCGGAGATTCCCATGCAGACCCGCCGCATACGCTGGCACATTGCCGTTTTCCTCGCCCCTGCGGTGCTGGTCTACACGGCAGTGATGATCTTCCCCTTGTTCAACACACTGCGCCTCGCACTGTTCACCGAGGTTGATCAGACACGTATCTACGTGGGCTTGCAGAATTTCCGCACCCTGTTCTTCGATCCAATCTGGTCCGAGCAATTCTGGAACGCTTTGGGCAACAACTTCTGGTTCTTCCTGATCCACATGCTGGTTCAGAACCCCATCGGTATCGCTTTGGCCGCGCTTTTGTCGCATCCACGGTTGCGGTTTGCCGCGCTCTATCGGTCCGCAATTTTCATTCCGACCATTCTGAGCTTTGTGATCGTCGGTTTCGCTTGGAAGCTGATATTGTCCCCGCTTTGGGGCATCGCACCTTCAATGCTAGACGCCATTGGTCTGAAGTCGCTGTTTGCACCATGGCTGGGCAAGGAAGAATACGCGCTGACAACACTGGCACTTGTCTCGGTCTGGCAATTCGTCGGCATCCCGATGATGTTGATCTACGCCGCCCTGCTGTCGATCCCTGAAGAGATCCTTGAAGCTGGAGAAATAGACGGCATCACCGGTGCTTCGGCGTTCTGGAAGATCAAGCTGCCGTTGATCATTCCCTCGATTGGCATCATCTCGATCCTGACATTCGTCGGCAATTTCAACGCGTTCGACCTGATCTATGTCTCGCAAGGTGCGCTGGCAGGGCCGGATTTCTCAACCGATATCCTAGGCACCTTCATGTACCGCACCTTCTTTGGCTTCCAACTGCAACTGGGCGACCCGCATATGGGCTCCGCTATCGCAGGCGCCATGTTCGCGATCATCCTTGTGGGTGTCTGCATCTACCTCTTCGGCATCCAGACCCGGATGCGCCGGTATCAGCTGTGAGGGTGAACGCATGAACAAAGCACGCCATAACCCGCTGAACACGGCTGCCATGCACGGGGCGCTGATCCTCTATACCCTGATCGCCCTCTTCCCGGTCTTCGTGATCATCATCAACAGCTTCAAAACCCGACGCTCGATCTTCCGCGAGCCACTCGCCCTGCCCGATGCCGAAAGCTTCTCGCTGATCGGTTACCAGACGGTGATGAAACAAGGGGATTTCTTCCTTTATTTCCAGAACTCGCTGATCGTGACCGTGGTGTCGCTGGCCTTCGTTCTGCTATTTGGCGCCATGGCTGCCTTTGCCCTGAGCGAGTACAAGTTCAAAGGCAACACCCTGATGGGCCTCTATCTGGCCCTTGGGATCATGATCCCGATCCGCATCGGCACTGTTGCGATACTTGAGATGATGGTTGCCACCGGGTTGGTGAACACCCTCTGGGCGCTGATCCTTGTCTATACTGCACAAGGGCTGCCGCTAGCCGTGTTCATACTGTCCGAATTCATGCGACAGGTCTCAGACGACCTGAAGAACGCAGGCCGCGTCGATGGGCTGTCCGAATACACCATCTTCTTCCGGTTGGTTCTGCCGCTGGTCCGCCCCGCCATGGCAACGGTCGCCGTTTTCAACATGATCCCCATCTGGAACGACCTCTGGTTCCCGCTGATCCTCGCGCCCGCTGAGGAGACTAAAACCCTGACACTGGGCAGCCAGGTCTTCATCGGCCAGTTCGTCACTGACTGGAACGCGGTTCTGTCGGCACTCAGCATGGCAATCCTGCCGGTACTAGTGCTCTACGTCATCTTCTCGCGCCAACTGATCCGCGGCATTACTTCAGGAGCAGTCAAATGACCAAAGTTCTGATCGCTGGCCTCGGCAATATGGGGCTGAGCCACGCTTTGGCCCACCATCATCACCCGGACGCGCAGATTGTTGGGTTGGTGAACCGATCCGGTCGCGTGGATCATCCAGATCTGTCGATCTATCCGGCCTATTCGGATTTTCACACCGCTCTGGCAGAGACCAAGCCCGATCTGGTGGTCGTGGCGACCTACTCCGACAGCCACGCCGATTTCGCCTGCGCGGCGATGGAGGCCGGGGCGCATGTATTTGTCGAAAAGCCGCTAGCGACCACTGTGGCAGATGCCAAGCGCGTTGTCGAAAAGGCCATTGAAACCGACCGCAAACTGGTGATCGGTTACATCCTGCGCCACCATCCTTCGTGGATGCGCCTGATCGCCGAGGCGCGCGACCTTGGCGGGCCTTACGTCTTCCGACTGAATCTCAACCAACAAAGCAGCGGGGCCGAGTGGGAAACACACAAAGCTCTGATGCAGACCACCTCGCCCATCGTCGATTGTGGTGTGCATTATGTCGACGTGATGTGTCAGATCACTGACTCCGACCCCGTGCGAGTCCACGGCATGGGCCTGCGCCTAAGCGATGAGATCGCCGAAGACATGTACAACTACGGCCAGTTTCAGGTGGTCTTCGAGGATGGCTCGGTCGGCTGGTATGAGGCCGGTTGGGGCCCGATGATGTCCGAAACTGCGTTCTTCGTGAAAGACATCGTGTCGCCCAACGGCTCGGTCTCGATCACCGATGGCAACAAGGGCGCATCCGCCGATATCGACGGACACACCAAGGTTGGCGGCCTTCTGGTCCATCGCCCCGATGGCGACCAGACAATCGACATGCCCGATGAGCCCGGCCATCAGCAGCTCTGCGATGCCGAACAAGCCTATATGCTGCGCGCCATCGCCGAGGACATCGACCTGACCCGCCATATGAACGACGCCGTGCAATCGCTGGCCATCTGCCTCGCTGCCGATGAAAGCATCCGCATTGGCCAACCCATTTCGCTGAAAGAGGCACGCACATGACCGCCCTGACGCTGACAAACGTGAACAAGTCCTTCGGCACTGTCGAGGTACTGAAAGATATTAACATCGAAGTCGAAGACGGAGAATTCGTCGTCTTCGTCGGCCCCTCCGGCTGCGGCAAGTCCACCCTGCTACGCGTGATCGCGGGGCTGGAGGACGTGACCTCGGGCGAAGTGCGCATTGGCGGAGAGGTGATGAACCTTACGCCGCCCTCGAAACGCGGCATCGCGATGGTGTTCCAAAGCTATGCACTCTATCCCCACCTGAATGTGCGCAAGAACATGTCGCTGGCACTGAAACAGGAAGGCCAGGGCAAGCAGGTCATCGAAGAACGCGTCGCCAAGGCCAGCAAGATGCTGAACCTTGAGCCCTATATCGACCGTTACCCCTCAGAACTGTCAGGCGGCCAGCGCCAACGTGTCGCCATCGGGCGTGCCATTGTGCGTGAACCCAAACTGTTTCTGTTTGACGAACCTTTATCCAATCTGGACGCCGCCCTGCGTATGAATACGCGACTGGAAATCGCCAACCTGCATCAGCAGCTCGATGCATCGATGATCTACGTCACTCACGACCAGACCGAGGCGATGACACTCGCTGACAAGATCGTCGTCCTGCGCGACGGGCGCGTTGAACAGGTTGGCAGCCCGATGGAGCTATATAATAACCCCGCCAACCAGTTCGTCGCGGGTTTCCTTGGCGCTCCGTCGATGAATTTCTTCCCCGCCAGCGTAATCGGCGACAGCGCGGACACAACATTGGGCATCCGCCCAGAGGACTTGTACTTATCCGACGAAGGCCCCCTGACCGCAAACGTGACCCATGTTGAGCATCTGGGTGGAGACACAAACGTGATCGCGATGATGCAAGACCACCAGATAACCGCGCGCCTGTTCGGCCAGCATCAGGTCAACGCTGGTGAATCCGTCCATTTCGGCTACGCCCATGATCGAACCTATCGCTTCAACCAACAGGGCGCCCGTCTCACCTGACAATTTCGGGTAAAGATTTCAGGATGTTGGTGCGGTCGAGAAGACTCGAACTTCCACGGGTGTTACCCCACAGCGACCTCAACGCTGCGCGTCTACCAATTCCGCCACGACCGCACTGCCAATGACTTGGTAGAGGGGCGTATAGACGCTGAGCCGCGCGATGTGAAGAGGCAAAAACTCAGCCGATTGAAATCACGTGCTTTAGCCATATCTAACCGCGATACAATGCAATCTGGAGCAGCCATGCCCTCGCCCGATCCCCGCCCTACCGTGCAGATTGATGTCGTCTCGGATGTGGTCTGTCCGTGGTGTATCGTAGGTTTTCGTCAACTCGATGCCGCGCTGAAGCAAGAGAATGTGCTGGCCCGATTGCGCTGGCATCCGTTCGAACTGAACCCCAGCATGGGCCCCGAGGGGCAGAACCTGCGGGAGCATATTGCCGAGAAATATGGCTCGACGCCCGAACAAAGCCAGCAGGCGCGGGAGCGATTGACTGCGTTGGGCACTGAACTTGGGTTCACCTTCAATTTCACTGATGACAGCAGAATCGTGAACACCTTTGCCGCGCATCAACTGCTTGACTGGGCGGAAACACAGGGGCGTCAGCATCCGCTGAAACTGACCCTGTTCGAAACCTATTTCACCAAGCAACAGGATGTCTCTGACGTCGAAGTGTTGATGGGCGCGGTCGAGACGGCCGGGCTCGACCCGGAGGCGGCGCGAACCGCACTTGAATCAGGTGCACATGCTCGACCGGTGCGTGAAAAACAACAGTTCTGGACCAGCCGGGGTATCTCGGGTGTGCCTTCGATGGTGTTTGGAGGGAAATATCTGCTGACCGGCGCACAGGGCACGGACGCTTATGCGCAAGTCCTGCAACGCTGCTTGGCCGAGGCCGCCTGACCCCTTCCCCCTGCCCCGCGAACGGTCTAAGGAACGTGCATGGAATGGAAGACAACCGACAGGCTGATCGACTACGACGAGGCCACTGCCTTCATGGAGGCGCGCGTTGCCGCGATTGCAGCGGGTGAGGCGGACGAATGCATTTGGCTGTTGGAACACCCTCCGCTTTATACCGCTGGGACTTCTGCCAAGCGAGAAGATCTGACCGATCCGGATCGCTTTCCGGTCTATGAAAGCAAGCGCGGTGGACAGTACACCTATCACGGCCCCGGTCAGCGCGTTGTTTACGTCATGCTTGATGTGGGCAAACGCGGTCATGATGTGCGCCGCTTTGTGCAGCAGCTTGAGGCATGGGTGATTGCGACTCTGGCCGAGTTCAATGTCACCGGTGAGATCCGCGACGGCCGCGTGGGCGTCTGGGTGCAACGGCAAGACAAGCCGCTGACGATCACCGGCCAGCCAGCCGAGGACAAGATCGCGGCCATCGGCATTCGCCTGCGGAAATGGATCAGCTTTCACGGCATCTCAATCAATATCGAGCCGGACCTGTCACATTTCGCCGGTATCGTGCCCTGCGGAATTCAGGAACACGGGGTGACCTCACTGGTCGATCTTGGGTTGCCGGTGACCATGGATGACGTCGATGTTGCGCTAAAAAAGACCTTTGATGAGGTCTTCGCCACCGAAGGCGCCTAGTTTATAGGTGATTCCACGTATTCGGACAGATCTGGCCAGAATACGCAAAAGACAATGCTAGTATTTGGGGCACTCTGTTTCGAAAATCATTCAGAAAATTCCTTTGAATGGTCTCAATTCGCCTCAAATTCAGGGATTCTTCACATCCTCTCCTTACAAACGCCATCTGACCACATAGTATGTAATGACCGTTCATGAGTGAGTGGTGTGTTAACCGGTGATCTCAGGGCTGCCCTGCGAAATCCGTGAAAGTGTTTGGTTACGAGTCTGCCGTTCCGACCCCATATCGGAACGGCAATTCTCGTTTTAAGCCCCTAAATCTGTTGATGCCCAAATCGGGTTGATCCGACGCAAGCGTGCCCGCTGGCTTCGATTTCAAGCGTAACATGACCAAGCCCAAACTTGTTCTGCAGAACCTGCTTGACCATCACCCGGATATCCTCGGCACTATCTTGTGCGTCGGGTTTGATGACCAGATGCGCCGACAGCGCGGGCTCACGCTCCTGCATGCTCCACAGATGGATGTGGTGAACTCCTGCCACGCCCGATACGCCTTCAATGGCTGTGGCGACCTCTTCCGGATCCAATTCTGTTGGCGCGCCCAACATCAGAACGCGTATGGTTTCACCGATCTCGGATTTGACGTGCCAAAGGATGTAAAGTGAGATCATGATGGTGACCGCTGGGTCGACCCAAGTCCAGTTGAAGACAATTACAGCGGTACCTGCGACAATCACGGCGACGGACCCCAATGCATCGGCCACATTGTGCAGGAATGCCGCACGAATATTCATGCTGTCCTTGGACATGGAATAGGTCAGCATAGCGGTGACAAGGTCGACGACCAATGCGATCCCAGCGATCCAGACAACGATCCAGCCATTAACCGGCTCGGGCTCCACAAACCGCATTACGCCTTCGTACAGCAGATAGACCGACAGAACGATCAGTGTTGTGTAGTTAACCAGCGCCGCTACAACCTCGGCCCGGCCATACCCGAAACTCATACGCGCGTTTGCGGGTCGACGAGCGATCTTGCGGGCAAAGAATGCGATGACCAGCGCAATCGCATCTGACAGGTTGTGCAAGGCGTCCGCAATCAAGGCGAGCGAACCTGAAATAACCCCGCCCACAACCTGTGCCAGCGTCAAGAACATATTGACCGCGATGGCCCAGGCAACGCGCGCATCTCCGGCCTGCGGATCAACATGCGCGTGGCTGTGCCCTTTGTGGGAATGCTGATGAGCCATTTTAGTGAGTCCTATTTTCTGAATCACCATGCTACATAATTCCTCTAGTGACTAGAGGTTCAAGGGGGTGTTTTCGAAAATGAATGCAATCGGGGCTCCCTCATTTCGCACTGGATTCAAAGCACCTACGATCCGGTTCTGGACTTCTACCGCCGTTCGAACCTACCGCGGGTAGTCGGCGCCGCTATGACGAAACCGCGCTGCGGCGGTTGCAATGCGTAGGCATGGCCAAGATCTGGCCAGCCGCTGACCCAATTAGAGGCCTTGCTCACGCTCGAAGCTGCAAATGGAAAAACTTGAACCGGGCTAATGAAATCGCCGAACAGTTGCCTGAATATCTACGAATCCGGATCGCACGCCTGAAATGAATGGAACAAGACTGATCCGTATTCCTCAGGTCTGCGACGAGCAGCGCTGTTACGCAAGTGTCGTGCTCCATGCGTTTGGTGATCACGACGCCTGCGACAGCTCGCTTCGAAGGTGGATCAGGTCAGTGCCGCGCGGATCTTGTCGGCGTGTTGAGCAATCAGGTCAAAATCGCCCATTTTACCGGGTGGGCGTATCGAGACGCCCTCGTGGCGCGGCAATACATGCACATGAAGGTGAAATACCTCTTGCCCGCCTGCGGCCTCATTGAATTGCTGAACGGTGACGCCATCAGCGTCAAACGCTTCTTTCACAGCGTGAGCCATCTTCTGTACCGTCGCCATCACCGCTGCCAGTTGCTCGGGCGTTGCATCCAGCATGTTGCGACAGGGGGTTTTGGGGATCACCAACAAGTGCCCGTCCGCCCGGGGCATAATATCCATCAGCGCGACGGTGTCGTCGTCTTCATACACACGGTTTGACGGGATTTCTCCGCGCAGGATCTTGGCAAAGACATTTTCGGGATCATAAGCGGTCATTACAGGCCTCCGGTGTTGGACTTACCCGTTGTTCTGAGCCGCCGCTTGATGCGGGTCAAGCGGGTTTCCCCGTCACCACTTGTAATCGCGGACTGAATCCCCAAATCCCTCGCATCCGAGGTCAGATTATCGCGCAGCACAGTCTGCCCGCGACAATTAATCTTGATCCAGATCAAACTCGACCATTGAAGGTCGCCCCTTCGCAATCTAAAACCAGCAGGAATCCCGCGCGTTGGAGAGGTCCGACTGCGCGGTACAGTTGCAACAGGAGGCACCTAATGGCAGACGCAGCCATTCATGGTCACGAGCATGAAGATCAGCGCGGCTTTTTCACCCGCTGGTTCATGTCGACCAACCACAAAGACATCGGGATTCTCTACCTGGTCTTTTCGGCCCTTGCCGGTCTGATCTCGGTTCTGATGACTGTCTATATGCGGCTCGAACTGATGCACCCCGGTGTTCAGTATATGTGCCTCGAAGGTTTCATGGCCGATCCATGTACCCCCAACGGTCACCTCTGGAACGTGATGATCACCTATCACGGTGTTCTGATGATGTTCTTCGTGGTCATCCCTGCCCTGTTCGGCGGATTTGGCAACTATTTCATGCCGTTGCAGATCGGCGCGCCGGACATGGCGTTCCCGCGGATGAACAACCTGTCCTTCTGGCTGTATGTCGCTGGCACCTCGCTGGGCGTCGCCTCGCTGCTCAGCCCCGGTGGTAATGACCAGCTTGGTTCAGGTGTTGGCTGGGTTCTGTATCCACCGCTGTCGACGACCGAAGGCGGCATGTCCATGGACCTTGCGATCTTCGCCGTGCACGTATCGGGCGCCTCCTCGATCCTCGGCGCGATCAACATGATCACCACCTTCCTGAATATGCGTGCCCCGGGCATGACACTCTTCAAGGTGCCTCTGTTCAGCTGGTCGATCTTCGTCACTTCGTGGCTGATTCTGCTGTCGCTGCCGGTTCTGGCAGGCGCGATCACCATGCTGCTGATGGACCGCAACTTTGGCTTCACCTTCTTTGATCCGGCTGGTGGCGGTGATCCGATCCTGTATCAGCACATCCTTTGGTTCTTTGGCCACCCGGAAGTGTACATTGTGATCCTGCCCGGCTTTGGCATCATCAGCCACGTGATCGCGACCTTCGCGCGCAAACCAATCTTCGGCTACCTGCCGATGGTCTGGGCGATCATCGCGATCGGTGTGCTGGGCTTCGTCGTATGGGCGCACCACATGTACACCGTTGGCATGTCGCTGCGCCAGCAGGCCTACTTCATGCTGGCCACGATGGTCATCGCGGTTCCGACCGGCGTTAAGGTCTTCTCGTGGATCGCGACCATGTGGGGCGGCTCGATCGAGTTCAAAACCCCGATGCTGTTCGCCTTCGGCTTCCTGTTCCTGTTCACCGTTGGTGGTGTGACCGGCGTTGTGCTGTCGCAGGCCGGCGTGGACCGTGCCTATCACGACACCTACTACGTCGTTGCGCACTTCCACTACGTGATGAGCTTGGGTGCCGTCTTCGCGATCTTCGCTGGCGTGTACTTCTACTTCTCGAAGATGACGGGCCGTCAGTATTCCGAGTTCTGGGGCAAGGTTCACTTCTGGCTGTTCTTCATCGGCGCCAACCTGACCTTCTTCCCGCAGCACTTCCTGGGCCGTCAGGGCATGCCACGCCGCTATATCGACTACCCTGAAGCGTTTGCTCAGTGGAACTTCGTTTCGTCGATTGGTGCGTTCATCTCGTTCGCCTCGTTCCTGCTGTTCTTCGGCATCGTGATCTACGCCCTGCTGCGTGGTGCGAAAGAGACACGCCCGAACCCGTGGAACGAATACGCGGATACGTTGGAATGGACCCTGCCCACGCCGCCGCCTGAACACACGTTCGAGCAGCTGCCCAAGCAGGAAGACTGGGACAAGGGCCACGCGCACTAATCCCGCCATCCAAACCAAACTCAGCAAAGCCCCGCCCCGTGCGGGGCTTTGTGTTTTTTATGCCCCCAGTCCGCAACTTGCTGCACCCAACACGTAGCCGCACCAAAGATCAGGCCGCTAGTGTTTGCGAAAACAGCATAATCTAAGACGGGTGCGCGCCACATGATTCTCCATCACGGCATCACACTTCGGCAACTGGTCAAAGGCTCTGCCGGGTTCATTTGCATCGTCATGGCCTGGATACTCCTGCTTGAACTAGTAGATGAAGTTACTCCGCTTGAGTTGATCTCGAACTCCAGCCCACCGGTCACGATGCTGGGTTTGGCAGTGGCATTTTTTCTGGGTTTCAAGAACACCTCGGCCTATGGCCGCTGGGTCGAGGCCCGCAAGATCTGGGGGGACATCGTCAACGCCAGTCGCGATTGGGGCAACACGATCAGCAATCTGGTTCAGGCTGACGGCACGCCGCTTGCGCCTGAGATACGGCGTGAATTGCTGGAACGTCATATCGCTTGGCTCAACATGCTGGCATTTCAGCTGCGCCAGCCCGCAACGCATGGACGTGCCCACCGCCCGTGGATGTTCGGACACAAGCCGGTCGTGGACAAAATCGCGCTGCATCAGGAACCCGAATGCTGGCGCGATACCCAACTGGCGGCTGATTTGCCTCTGCTCGAAGGGAAATCCAACCGTGCCGCGTACCTGTTGTTTCTTCAGGGTGAGCGGCTTTCATCACTGGCGCAATCCGGCAAGATCGACCCCTATTGGCATGTGGCGCTGATGAACCGGCTAGCACGGTTTGCAGACGCGCAAGGCCAAAGCGAACGTATCAAGAATACCCCCTTCCCGCGGCAGGTCGCCGAGGTCGGACGCATCTTCAGCTATATTTTTATCTTCATGTTACCGCTGGCGTTGAATGACCAACGCTCGATCACCGCTGGCATGGGCTACTCGGTAACAAAATCCGTTCTGCTTGACTGGGCAGTCTTTGCTCCGATCGGAGCGTTGGTTTGCTGGATTTTCTTCGTGACTGAACGGGTCAGCGCCTCGATGGAGGACCCGTTCGAAGGCGACGTAACCGATGTTCCGATCTCGTCCATCTGCCGCATGATCGAAATCGACCTGCGCCAGATGACTTCCTGCGGCACTGCCCCTCAGCCGACAGAACCCATCGATAAAGCGTTACTTTGACCATTTAAATTGGGCAAAGATCGAAAAAACCTCCGTTTTGCGGTATTCTGGTTGGCAAAGCCCCTTTTGACAGGAGCCTTGCTATGCCCGAGATCGACTTTTGGTATTCAATCGGCAGCACTTACAGTTTTCTGACCATCACGCGCCTGGATGGCTGGTGCGAAGAAAACGATGCGACGGTAACCTGGCGCCCCTTCAACGTGCGCACGGTGATGTCGGAACAGCAAAATATACCCTTCGCGGGCAAACCGGTGAAGTCGGCCTATATGTGGCGCGATATTGAGCGGCGCGCCGCGAAATATCACATCCACGCCAAACTTCCCGCCCCCTATCCAATTTCTGACCTGGCGCTGGCAAATCAGGTGGCTTTGCTGGGCATGCAGGACGGCTGGGGCGCGGGGTTCACGCAAAATCTTTATCGGATCTGGTTCGAGGATGGTATTGAGGCCGGTAGCGAAAGCGCCATTTCCGAAGCCCTGCTTCGGTGCCAACAAGATCCACGCCTGATGCTTGCCCGTGCCCGCAGCCCGGACGCTGTTGCAGCCTTGGAGGACGAGACAAACAAGGCCATCAAACTGGGGGTTTTCGGCGCACCCAGCTTTGTTGTCCGCGACGAAGTGTTCTGGGGTGATGACCGGCTTGACGATGCCCTGTCGTGGGTCCGCGTCGGCCACGTTGTCTGACTGATTTTTGCTTCGACATTGCGCCGGTCTGAGCTAGGTTCTCGCCATGCCTTATCAATGGACAAAAAACTCGGACGCTGAACAGGAACTGCGGCTTTGGCCGCACAACTCCTTGCCACCACGTGGTGCAATTACCGTCATCTTGTCGGTGTTCCTGTTCGGACTGATCCCGCTGCTGGCGATGTTGGGTTCGATCGTCCTGTGGGGTCTGCTGCCGTTCCTGCTGCTGACGGTTCTGGGCCTCTGGTTGGCAATCCAGACAAACTATCGCGCGCGCAGCGTGTTCGAGGTTCTGACCTTAGGCCAGACGCAAGCCCACCTTGTGCACCACCACCCAGACAAGGGCGATCAGGAATGGACCTGCAACCGCTATTGGGCCCGTCCCGAAATGCACACCAGCGGTGGTCCGGTACCCCACTACGTAACGCTGATCGGCGATGGGCGCGAAGTTGAGATCGGCGCGTTCCTGTCCGAAGACGAGAGGATCGCGCTGTTTGATGATCTGCGTCAGAAACTGCGTAAATCGACGTGATTAAGCGCCGTTGGAGTTAGCGCAAAGATGATCTTTGACCATCGGTCCTACTTTGCCGAAATCCATCTGACCGGTATAGCGCGACTTCAACTCGCCCATCACCTTGCCCATATCGCGGATTGAGCCCGCCCCAGTAGACGTGATGGCGGTCTGAATGGCCTTGCTAACTTCGTCGTCGTCCAGCTGTTTGGGCAGGAATTCCTCAATCACCTCAACCTCGCGCAGTTCCCGCTCGGCCAAATCAAGGCGTCCGCCCTCTTCATAGGCGCGTGCGCTTTCCTTGCGCTGCTTGGTCATTTTACCCAGAATTTCAAGCACTTCAGCATCGCCGCAGCCCTTGGTCTCTTCATTGTCAGAGGCGCGCGAAGCAATATCACGATCCTTGATCGCCGCATTGATCAGGCGCAGTGTCGAAAGACGCTCGGCGGCTTTGTCTTTCATAGCTTGCTTCAGGGCAGAGTTCACCCGTGATCGCATATCCATATGGTCTGTCCATCCCCATGGCAAAGGAACCCTGACCATATCGAAACAAAAAGGTTGGTACAACAGTGGACATTAATTGTAACTCATTGATTTTTAACAATAGCCCAAAATTTGAACAGACTTGACCCTAGCGTATAACCCACTTAGTTATGCGCCCGTTTACCTTACAGGAGAGTCGCGCCATGGCCCAGAACGCCCCGTCCAAGCCCACCGCATGTCTGGCGTTGGCCGATGGAACCCTGTTTTACGGTGTGGGCTTCGGCGCAACCGGTCAAACCGAGGCCGAGTTGTGTTTCAACACCGCCATGACGGGCTATCAAGAGATCATGACCGATCCTTCTTATGCGGGCCAGATCGTGACCTTCACTTTCCCGCATATCGGCAATGTCGGAGTGAATCCCGAAGATGACGAAACCGGCGACCCGGTGGCAGCCGGGATGGTGGTCAAATGGGACCCGACCGAGCCGTCGAATTGGCGCGCGACAGAAGAGCTAAAAAGCTGGTTAGCCCGCCGTGGTCGCATCGCAATCGGCGGCGTCGATACCCGCCGCCTGACCCGCGCGATCCGCCAGCAAGGCGCACCGCACGTGGCGCTAGCTCATGATCCCGAGGGAAACTTCGATATCGAAGCCCTGATTGCTGCAGCGCGTAGTTTTGCGGGTCTCGAAGGGATGGATCTGGCCAAAGAAGTCACCTGCGCCCAAAGCTATCGCTGGGATGAGATGCGTTGGGCTTGGCCCGATGGCTACCAGCGTCAGGAAGCTCCGTTGCACAAGGTGGTCGCGATCGACTATGGTGCCAAGCGCAACATCTTGCGCTGTCTCGCCTCGGCGGGTTGCGACGTAACCGTATTGCCCGCCACCGCAACGGCAGCGGAGGTGCTGGCACACAAGCCGGACGGAGTGTTCCTGTCAAACGGACCCGGCGATCCGGCGGCTACCGGCGAATATGCAGTTCCCATGATCAAGGAAGTGCTGGATACAACAGATCTGCCCGTCTTTGGCATCTGCCTAGGCCATCAGATGCTGGCACTGGCGCTTGGCGGGCAGACGATCAAGATGAACCACGGCCACCATGGTGCCAATCATCCGGTCAAGGATATGGAAACCGGTAAGGTCGAGATCACCTCGATGAACCACGGCTTCGCCGTGGACGCGGAAACACTGCCCGATGGCGTAGTCGAAACGCATCGCTCTCTGTTTGACGGCTCGAACTGCGGTATCCGCATGACGGGTCGCCCGGTTTATTCGGTGCAGCATCATCCAGAAGCGTCACCCGGCCCGCAGGACAGTTTCTACCTGTTCGAACGCTTTGCCGCCGCGATGGCGGATCAAAAAACACAAGCTTAAAGGCGAATTCAACAGCGTTAACCGTGTGTTAACCCTGACTGAGCAACCCTGCCGGATGTTACATGCGGCAGGGTTTCGTTATGGTCGAATTGAATCTCCAGCGTCAGACACTGGCGCAGCCTGTGCCCGGGCCGCATTCGCGCAAACCGCTCGGCACATGTCTCGTCGAACAAGGCATCATCACATCCGACCAGTTGGCGCGCGCCCTGCGGATGCAAGTATTCCAGAACGCGCCATTGGGGGAAATACTGGTCAGTGAAGGATGGGCCAGCCGTGCGCAGGTTCTCTCGGCGCTGTCTGACCAAACCGGCCTTCAGATCGCCGATCTTGCGCAGGTACCACCTGCCGCAGACCTCTGCTTGCTCGAACCGGTCGAGTTTTGGTTGGAGCACAATGTACTGCCCTGGATGCGTGTGGGGCCAATCCTGCTGATCGCTACAGCCAGGCCAGATACATTCGACGCAGTGGCAGACGCATTGAAGGGCCACGGTTACACGATCATCCCGGTTCTGGCAGGACCCGAGCAGATCGATGCCGCCATCGCCCGTCAATATGCTCAACCGCTGGCACAAGCTGCAGAAACTCGCGTTGAGGCGCGGCAAAGCTGCAGGAATTGGTCGGCCCAGACGCGCCGTGGGCCGATCATTGGATTTATCCTGTTTGCGGCACTCTGTGTTTGTTTCCCGATAGTTGGCCTCGGCCTTCTTTTAGGCTTTGCACTGCTGACCCTGGGACTGTTCTTGTCTCTCAGGCTCTCGGGGCTCATTGCTTATCTATGGCGAGAAAAATCTGAGCCAACAACAAAGACCTCTGAGTCGCTTCGCCTACCCCGCGTCTCGATCCTTGTGCCGCTATATAAGGAACGCGAGATTGCCGATGACCTGATCGCCCGGCTGCGCCGCCTGACCTATCCCAAAGCGTTGTTGGATGTCATTTTGGTGCTGGAAGAGCGGGATGACGTAACCAATGAGGCGCTCAGGCAAATAGAACTGCCAACCTGGATGCGCGCCATTGTTGTGCCGGATCGGGGTGACCTGACCACCAAGCCCCGTGCGATGAACTATGCGCTGGATTTCTGCCGTGGAGAGATTTTGGGCGTTTGGGATGCCGAAGACGCGCCGCAATCCGATCAGATTGAAACCGTTGTCCGCCATTTCGCGAACGCCCCAAAGGAAGTGGTGTGCCTGCAAGGTATTCTAGACTACTACAATCCGCGCACCAATTGGCGGTCGCGCTGTTTTAGCATCGAATACAGCGGCTGGTTTCGCGTCGTCCTGAAAGGCATCGCGCGACTTGGTCTGGTCGTTCCGCTGGGCGGCACAACCTTCTTTTTTCGCCGCGACAAGCTGGTCGAACTGGGCGGTTGGGATGCCCATAATGTCACCGAAGACGCCGATCTGGGTGTCCGCCTAAGCCGTGCCGGATATCGGACCGAGATCGTCAGCACCACGACCTATGAAGAGGCGAACTTTCGCGCCTGGCCATGGGTCAAGCAGCGTTCGCGTTGGCTGAAGGGGTTCATGGTAACCTATCTGGTGCATATGCGCGCACCACGCCAATTGCTGCGCGATCTGGGGTTGCTGCGCTTTTTGGGCTTACAGGCCTTTTTTCTGGGAACACTGGGCCAATTCCTTCTGGCGCCGCTTTTGTGGGCGTTCTGGCCCATCTTTTTCGGGCTGCCCCACCTGTATCAACCAATCCTGACACCCGGTTTATTGACTGCCTGCGTAGTTCTGTTTCTCGTCGCTGAAGCCGCCAACCTATTGGTGGGTATCTGCGGTGTCATCGCAGGCAAACGCAGGTTCCTGCTACCCTGGGTGCCGACCATGGTGCTTTACTATCCGCTGGGCGTGTTGGCGGCCTACAAAGGCCTGTGGGAACTGGCGGTCAATCCGTTCTTCTGGGACAAGACCCAGCACGGCCATGCGGTCGAGGAACGTGAGGCCGCTATTTCTCGCGCCGGATCGCATCCTGTTTCAGCCGCGTCATGAAAGCGACCGAAATGTGATCCTGCAACGCCTTGGCCGCCGCGTCCTCGTCTCGCGCCGCAATCGCGTCCACGATGCCTTTGTGCTCGCTCTGCGCAATCTCGCCACGCCCTTCTGCGGCCAGCGATGTGGTCGCCATCAAGGCCATGGTCCGATGCACCAGATCAAGCTGCTGCACCAGATAGCGGTTATGCGAAGCCAGGTGAATCTGTTCGTGAAATCTCCGGTTGGCCCGCGACAGCGCAACAGGATCTCCGATCAACTCATTATCGGCCACCACCATGTCCCGAAGGACCCGAATTTCCTCTTCGGTTGCGTGTTTTGCGGCCAGACGTGCGGCCAGCCCTTCCAATTCACGCCGGACAACATAAAGCTCGGCCATCTGGTTGTGGTCCAATGAGGCCACGATCAACGACCGTCCGTCCCGTTCCAGCAACGACTGCGTTTCCAGCCGCTGCAGCGCCTCGCGGATCGGAGTGCGCGAAACGCCAAACCGCTCGGCCAGTTCGCTTTCCACCAGCCGATCACCAGGCTTGTAGACACCGACGTCTATCGCTTCGAGAATAAGGCTATAGGCGTCCGTATTGGACTGTTTGGATTGGGGCATCGGCTGAATTGTCTCCTCGTTCGGACCTGTCTAGCCGCCACACGCCCCCCGATCAAGTGCGGCATTGAAAACCGCAGCGCATCGCCCTAAACCCAAAGCATGGTCAAACCTGCCTTTTCCCATGTCACCCAATGGGTGTTCGATCTAGACAACACGCTTTACCCGCCGCATATGCGCCTGTTCGATCAGATCGAAGTGCTGATGACGGATTACGTCGTGCAAGCCATCGGCGTCGACCGCCCCGAGGCCGACCGGTTGCGTTCGCATTACTGGCGCGAATACGGCACGACACTCGCGGGCCTGATGGCAGAGCACGATCTGGACCCCGATCCCTATCTGCACGCCGTGCATCAGGTGGACATGAGCCATATGGAACCCGATGTTGCGCTGGCGGAACATATCCGCGCTTTGCCCGGGCGACGCATTGTCTATACCAATGGATCTGCACCTTATGCCGAGCGCGTTCTGGCGGCACGCGGTCTGAATGGGCTGTTCGACGCGATCTATGGCGTAGAACACGCAGGCTATCGCCCCAAGCCGCAAAAAGCCGCGTTCGAGGCGATCTTTGCGCAGGATGGAATCGATACCGCGAAAGCCGCCATGTTCGAAGATGATCCACGCAATCTGGCCGCCCCGCACGAGATGGGAATGCGTACCGTGCACGTCGCGCCTGACCCGCACGAGGCTGACCATATTCACCATCACACCGATGATCTGACCGGGTTTCTGGGTCGCCTGCGATAGGCTGTCACACTGCGACGATCTGTTCGTTTCGCAGGTGCAGAATTGACCCCATATGCAGCTCAGCGACGAACAGAATCGGAGACCCAAATGACCGCGCTTGAGATGCCACAGCGCCTGCCTCTTTGGCAGCGCCTTTTGTTTGCAATTCCCGTGTTTGGCTGGATGGCCCGGGACGCGGCCAATGCCGAAGCTGAAGACCTTTATTATACAGCCGCGGCGCTGGTCAGCATGTGGGGCTGTTCCATCCTTCTGTTCGGCCTGCCGGGTCTTTACATTCCCGCCCTGATGCTGGTGCCGACGATGTTCCTTGTCCTGATTTTGATCTCTCGGGGATAAAGCACGAGACAGGATGTCACTTGGCGCCCACCGCGCAACAGCACTAGTGTCTGCGGCAACGGAGACATACTCATGACTGACAGCTGTGACATCCTGATTTCCGGCGGCGGAATCGCCGGATTGACCGCCGCCGCCGCCTTTGGCGCTGCCGGGTTCGACGTAGTCTGCGTCGATCCCACCCCTCCGATCACCGAGCGGGACGTGGACGGATCGGATCTGCGTACCACCGCTTTTTTGCAGCCTGCCCACGGTCTGTTGGAACAATGCGGGCTTTGGGCCAAGCTGGACGCCCACGCCGCGCCCCTGCAGATCATGCGCATCGTGGATGCGGGTGGCGATGTGCCCGAACCGCGCGTCGTGCGTGATTTCAACGCCGCCGATATCTCGGACCAGCCATTCGGATGGAACCTGCCCAACTGGCTGCTGCGCCGCGAGATGGTGGCGCGACTGGCCGAACTGCCGAATGTCGATTTCCGCCCGGGCACCGGCACGGTCAGCCTGTTCACCCGCACCAATGAAGCGCGGGTCGGCCTGAGCGACGGAACCCGCATCCGCTGCAAACTGGTAATCGCCGCCGACGGACGCAGTTCACCAATGCGCGAAGCTGCCGGGATCAATGTTCATACCACACGCTACGGCCAAAAGGCCCTCGCCTTCGCCGTCACCCATCCTATCCCGCACGACAATGTCTCGACCGAGATTCACCGCTCGGGCGGGCCGTTCACATTGGTCCCCCTGCCCGATTGGCAAGGCCAACCGTCCTCGGCGATTGTCTGGATGGAGCGTGGGCCACGTGCCGTTGAACTGCTAAACCTTGAACCCGACGCGTTCGAGAGCCGCCATGACCGAACGCTCTTGCGGGCTGTTTGGACCGCTGAAATTGGCCTCACGCCGGACGATCTGGCCGATCATCAGCCAGTCGGCGGAACGGTTGTCGGGTGAACGCATCGCGCTGATGGCCGAGGCCGCGCATGTGGTGCCACCTATTGGTGCGCAGGGGCTGAACATGTCGTTGGGCGATCTGCGCTGCTTGCTGGAATTGACGCAAGCCCGGCCCGAGGGCTTAGGCGACGCGCAGATGTTGGATTCCTATCACAAGGCCCGCCATACCGAGATCGAACTGCGCGTCAAGGGCATCGACCTGCTGAACCGCGCCTCGATGATCGAAGCGCGTCCGCTGCGCGACGCACGAGCGATGGGGCTGAATGCGCTCTATTCCCTGCCACCCGTGCGCAAGACGCTAATGCAAATGGGCCTCGGCGTCCGCTGAACCGTAGGGCGGGCTTCTGCCCGCCACGCTATTACAGCACCTGATCCAGAACCCGTTTCAGGCGCGCAATCGTGTCGTCAACATCATACAGCTTGTCCAAGCCAAACAGGCCGAGACGGAAGGTGCTGAATCCTTCGGGTTCGTCACATTGCAGCGGCACGCCCGCTGCGATCTGCATGCCCAGGGCCGCGAACTTCTTGCCGTTCTGCACTTCGGGGTCTGCTGTATAGCTGACCACCACACCCGGCGCGCCGAACCCTTCGGCGGCAACCGACGTGACACCCTTGTCCTTCAGGTAGGCCCGGACGCCATCACCTAGCGCCCATTGCGCTGCGCGCAGCTTTTCGAAGCCGTACGCGCGCGTCTCGGCCATTGTGTCGCGGAAGGAAAGCAGAGAATCCGTCGGCATGGTGGCGTGATAGGCATGACCGCCATTCTCGTAGGCCTGCATGATCTGGCGCCATTTCTTCAAATCTATCGCAAAGCTATCGGATGAGGTTTCTGCCAGCCGCGCCTCGGCGCGTTCGGATAGCATGACAAGACCGGCGCATGGCGTTGCGCTCCACCCCTTCTGCGGAGCCGAGATCAGCACATCCACTCCGGTGGCCTTCATATCGACCCAGGCACAGCCCGAGGCGATGCAGTCCAGCACCATCAACGCCCCTACCTCATGCGCAGCAGCGGCCATCGCTGTCACATAATCATCAGGCAGAATCACTCCGGCCGAGGTCTCAACATGCGGCGCGAAGACAATACCCGGTCGTTTCTCATGGATTGTCGCCACAACTTCATCAATCGGGGCCGGAGCAAAAGGTGACGGGCTGGAATTGCCGGTTTCGCGCGCTTTGAGAACGGTGGTCGACGATGTCAGATCACCTGACTCGATGATCTGGCTCCACCGATATGAAAACCACCCATTGCGTACGACAAGCACATCAGCACCCCGCGCAAACTGTCGCGCGACGGCTTCCATCCCATAGGTGCCTCCGCCGGGAATGACCGCAACGCCTTCAGCATTGTAAACTTCACGCAGCATTGCCGAAATATCGCGCATGACTTGCTGAAAACTTGCAGACATATGGTTCAGAGAACGGTCGGTAAAAACCACCGAGAACTCCTCCAGCCCGCCCGGGTCAACAGTATTCAGTAGTGCCGGCATGACGCATCCTTTCTATTGGGTCCTTTTTGTTCTGCCTTGTCTTGCGCGCTCGGTAAAGCGTCAAACGCGGCCTGAAGTTGACCCAAAGTAACCCACAGCCAAAAATTTCATTTTGAGTTTTTACATGCCACAATTAGCAGAAATGACGCCAACCAGAGTCAGGTCCCCTTTACACCCTAGCGTGTTTCTGAACAGATACACACACTTTGAACAAGAACGGATAATTTTACTCGTGACTGCGCAAAAGCGGATTAGTTTTCAAGTCGTTCGAGACGAGGTAAAGCGGCGGATTGAATCCCGCATATGGCCTCAGGGCTCGCTTTTACCCACCGAAACCCAATTAGCGGAAGAGTTCAATTGTGCCCGCGCCACGGTGAACCGGGCGCTGAGGGAGCTCGCTGAACAGGGCTTTGTCGAGCGCAAGCGCAAAAGCGGAACGCGGGTCAAGAAAGAACCACGCAAACAAGCCAAGCTTGAAATTTCACTTGCGAGACAAGCGGTTGAGAACCAAAACTCAGCCTATCGCTATGCTCTGGTGGAACGGAACGTGGTCTACAGCCCCGGCTGGCTGACCTCGCAACTGAATGTCGAACCGGACGCGCGCGTTCTGCACGTGATCTGCATGCACTATGCAGACAACCGCCCCTTCCAGCTTGAAGAACGCTGGATCAATATCGAAGCCGTGCCCGAGGTCGAGCAAGCCGACCTCAACAAAAGTGGCCCACACGAATGGTTGTTGAATGCTGCCCCGTTCACCGAAGCTGAAATCGCCTTTTGCGCGATCTCGGCGGACAATCGTCTAGCTGATTTCATGGGCACGACCACTGGCACTTCGATGATTCAGCTGGAACGGACCACGTGGAAGGACGGGCAACCGATGACTTTCGCCCGCATGACCCATCATCCGGGGTTCCGCATCCGCACTAAATACTAACCGATCGGCCCGGGCAGGCGTTCTTCGCTCAGCAGTACATTGGCTTCGACCTCTCCGGCCCCTGGTAAGGTCATCACCCTTCGGCGCAGAACCCGTTCGAAATCTGCCAGATCCCGCGCCACGACGCGCAAGCGATAATCATAAAGACCCAGCACATGCTCAACCGTCTGTACCTCGGGAATGGCGCTGACGGCGCGCTCGAAATCTTCAAGGCTGACCTGCCCTTTTCGCGCAAGTTTCACGCCGAGAAAGACGGTCACTCCAAAACCCAGGGCCTCGGCATTCAGACGCAGCCGCCGCCCCTTGATCACGCCTGCTTCTTCCAGTCGACGAATACGCCGCCAGGTCGCAGGCTGCGATAAGCCAAAGCGGCGCCCCAGAGCCCCCGCGCTTTGGGTCGCGTCCTGCACCAGCGCGCGCAGAATTCTGCGGTCGATCTCATCCAGTTCGATCATACCGGCAGCACCTCGTCCCGCTTGACCCGTGCGATATGCATAAGGGCTTCGATATCGGCGATATGCGGTAGGGTCAGAATGCGATCGCGATAGACCTGTTGATAATGCGCCATATCTCGCGCCAACACCGATAGGCGCACATCCACCCGGCCAAGGAAGGTCTGGATCTCGATCACCTCGGCCACGTTCCGCGCCGCCGCCGTGAATTCGTCGAACGCCCGTGCCTGCGTCTTGTCCAGCGTTATCCGCAAAGAGACCTCGACCGCATAGCCCAAGGCGGCCCAGTCGATAACGGCTTCCTGCCCCTCGATCACTCCTGCCGCCTGCATTTTTTCGATCCGGCGCCAGCAGACGCCCGAAGTGATGCGGCATCGCTCAGCCAATTCTGCCGTTGTCAGGCTTGGCTCGGCCTGGAAGTGGCGCAGTATACGTCGATCAACATCATCAAGCATGATTTTTTCACATTTTGTTCAATAGAAGAATTATTCTTCATCTATTTGTCAAATACTCAACCCAAACCCTATCGCCAATAGCAATCACGCAAGATAGAAGCACATCAATCGAAACTGAAAGGACCGGCGAAATGCGCGTCTATTACGATCGCGATTGCGACATCAACCTGATCAAAGACAAAAAAGTGGCGATTCTGGGCTACGGCTCGCAAGGCCACGCCCACGCGCTGAACCTGCGCGACTCAGGCGCCAAGAACCTGGTCATCGCCCTGCGCGAAGGCTCCCCCTCGGCCAAGAAAGCCGAAGCGGAAGGCCTGCAGGTGATGGGCATCGCCGAAGCCGCAGCCTGGTGCGACGTCATCATGTTCACCATGCCTGACGAACTGCAGGCTGAGACGTACAAGAAATACGTCCACGACAACATCAAGCCAGGTGCGGCCATCGCGTTCGCCCACGGCCTGAACGTCCATTTTGGCCTGATCGAGCCGAAAGAAGGCGTTGACGTGATCATGATGGCCCCCAAAGGCCCCGGTCACACCGTGCGCGGCGAATACACCAAAGGCGGCGGCGTTCCTTGCCTCGTCGCGGTCGACAACGACGCGACCGGCAAAGCGCTGGAAATCGGCCTGTCCTACTGCTCGGCCATCGGTGGCGGCCGTTCGGGCATCATCGAAACCAACTTCCGCGAGGAATGCGAAACCGACCTGTTCGGTGAGCAGGCCGTACTGTGCGGCGGTCTGGTTGAACTGATCCGCTGCGGCTTTGAAACGCTGGTTGAGGCCGGCTACGCGCCCGAAATGGCATATTTCGAGTGTCTGCACGAAGTGAAGCTGATCGTTGACCTGATCTATGAAGGTGGCATCGCCAACATGGATTACTCGATCTCGAACACGGCTGAATATGGCCAGTACGTCACCGGCCCGCGTATTTTGAAATACGACGAGACCAAAGCGCGTATGAAAGAGGTTCTGAACGACATCCAGCAGGGTAAATTCGTCCGTGACTTCATGCTGGAGAACGCTGTAGGCCAACCGACCATCAAAGCGTCGCGCCGTGCGAACGATGAGCACATGATCGAGGAAACCGGTGCAAAACTGCGCGCCATGATGCCCTGGATCTCGGCTGGTAAAATGGTCGACAAAGAAAAGAACTAAGTCTGACAAATGTCAGCGAAAGGGCGGCCCCGGTGGCCGCCCTTTTCATTTGGTGACAGCATTTGCGTAGCATTCGCCCAGAACATAATCCCAGCCACTGTCGTAACCGGTGCGTTTGTCCGACGCCTCAGATGCCCAGACTTCCCAGCCCGAATGGGTCAGAGTGACCGTGGTATGCCCGGCTCCGTGGGCTGCGAACCGGACCTCAACCCGCGTGGGGCGGTCGGTGTTGGTGCCAGGGTGCCAGCTGAAGGCCAAGCGAGCCCCCTGCTCGAAGATCAACACCTTGCCCCAATCAGCGCGGGTGCCATCGAACATGGTTTCATAAACCGCACCGCCGACATGAGGTTCGATCACAACTGCCAGCGCAGGCTTGCCTTGCGCCGCTGAGACAGCGTGCCCATCCAATGGCCACCATTTGGCGATGCGATTTACAAAAATGTCAAAGGCGCGCTCGGGCGTTGCGTTCACAACAATGGTCTTGATGATTGGTTCGATCACGCATCTCGTCCTTCGTTTACCTCGGCGGCGAAACTCTCCAACACGTCCGACCAGTATTGCTCGAGCCAGGCGCGCAGGTCTGCCAGCCCCTCGGGTCGGGCGGCATAGATGCGGCGCGTTCCCTCGGCCCGGCAAACGACAAGCCCGGCACCGGACAAGACCTTCAAATGTTGCGAGACCGCCGGGCGGCTTACGGGCAAATCCGCAGCCAGATCACCAACCGCCCTGGGGCGCTTGGTCACCGCCTCAAAAACCTGACGACGGGTCAGAATCCCCTAAAGCCGAAAGCACTTCTGCGTAAGCCATAACTTACGGTAAGTAATAGCTTACCTAATGTCAATATCAGCGCGTGACACCGTCAGATTCGCGGGATAAGTGGATGGAATGGTTCAACAACCGACAAAACAGGATTGGAGCGGTGTTTTCACGCTGGGCCTCATCTGGGGCGGGACGTTCATGGTGGTTGCCATGGCGCTGGAAGGCTATGGACCGGTCACCGTGGCGACGTCGCGCACCACATTGGGTGCCGTTATGCTGCTGGTGCTGATGCGCCTTACCGGACGGCGTATTCCGAGTTTGACACCAGCCCTTTTGAGTTCGATTTTCTTCATCGGCATTCTGTCGACGGCGGTTCCCTTCATGCTGTTAAGCTGGGGGCAACAATTTGTCCCTTCGGCCTTTGCGGGTCTGTCCATGGCGGCGATTCCGCTGATGGTTCTGCCGCTGGCACATTTCTTTTCGGATGAGCCTATGAACCTACGGCGTCTGGTCGGCGTTTGCCTTGGCTTCACTGGCGCGCTTGTGTTGATCGGGCCCGGTCTGGCGCAATTGGGTCAGGGTACGCAGCCACTGGCGCAAATGGCCTGCGTCACGGCAGCCTTGTGCTACGCCAGTTCGTCGATCCTGACCCGCCGCTGCCCTCCGATTGAACCGATGGCTCTGGCAGCCCTGACGCTGCTGGTTGGCGCAGTACTATTGATACCTATCATGCTGCTAACCGAGGGGCTTCCCTCGTGGCAGGGAACGCGCCCCAGTCTGGCCCTGATCGTTCTGGGCCTTGTCCCCACAGCCTTCGCCACCCTGCTGCGAGTATCCATCACCCGCAGCGCCGGGTCCGTCTTTCTGACGCTGGTGAACTATCAGGTGCCCGTTTGGTCGATGGTGTTCGGGGCCTGGATTCTATCCGAAGCCCTGCCACTGCGGTTCTATATCGCGCTTGCCATGATCCTAACCGGGCTGGCAATCAGCCAGTGGTTCACTCTACAGAAAATGCTACTGGGGCGTTAACCCGTCGCCGCCTCAACCTCGGATACGATCCCATCGACCACTTGGGTCAGCAGTGCGGCATCCTCGCATTCCGCCATCACCCGGATCAGAGGTTCCGTGCCCGATTTGCGGATCAGCAAACGCCCCTGCCCATTCAGACGCGCCTCGGCCTCGGAAATCGCGCTTTTGACGCTGGCCGCTTCCAGCGGGGCCTGCCCCGCGCTAAAGCGCACATTCTTCAGCAATTGCGGCACCGTCTCAAACTGGCGCGATAGGTCCGAGGCTTTCTTGCCGGATTGCACCATCTCTGCCAGAAAATGCAGCCCCGCCATTAGACCGTCGCCGGTTGTGGCATAATCGCTCATCACGATGTGACCTGACTGTTCGCCACCAAGATTGAAACCACCCTCGCGCATCCGTTCAACCACATAGCGGTCGCCAACGGCAGTCCGCTCCAGACGCAGCCCCTGCCCGGCCAGGTGCCGCTCCAACCCGAGGTTCGACATCACAGTGGCCACCAAGGCGCCGCCTTTCAACTGATCCGCGCGGGACCACGCGGTCGCCAACAGGGCCATCAACTGATCCCCATCGGCGACAGCGCCAGTTTCGTCGATCACAACGACGCGGTCGGCATCCCCATCCAGACAGATACCTACATCGGCGCCATGTGAAACCACGGTTTCGGCCGCAACACGAGGCTGGGTTGAGCCACATCCGAGATTGATGTTCTTGCCGTTCGGCGCGATGCCGACCGGGATCACATCTGCTCCCAACTCCCAAAGAACTTCCGGCGCAGTACGGTGCGCGGCACCGTTGGCGCAGTCGATCACGACCTTCAGCCCATCCAAGCGCAGATTGCGCGGCAGCGATGATTTCACGCGCTCGCCATAACGGAACCGCGCATCGTCAACCCGACGCGCACGACCAATATTCTGCGCCTGTGCGGGGCTTACGCCTTCTTCGATCAGCCGCTCGATCTCAATCTCGGCCTGATCGGAAAGCTTGAATCCGTCCGGCCCAAAGAACTTAATTCCGTTGTCGATCGCGGGATTGTGGCTAGCCGAAATCATCACGCCTAGATCAGCGCGCATCGAGCGGGTCATCAACCCCACCGCAGGCGTCGGCACCGGCCCCAGCAGCAGCACGTTCATACCGGTCGAGGTCAAACCTGCCGTCAACGCATTTTCCAGCATATAGCCCGACAGCCGCGTATCCTTGCCAATAACAACACGGTGTACGCCCGAGGCATCGCGGCGGAAATACCGCCCCACAGCCGCGCCAATCCGCAAAGCCATTTCCGCCGTCATAGGGTGCGTGTTGGCGGTGCCCCGCACCCCGTCGGTTCCAAACAGCTTGCGCATAAGTCGGTCTCCTGAAAATTCCTTTTGCCCGGATTACCGGACGGCGGCCCATAGACGCAAGGCCTGAGCCGTCTCGGCCACGTCATGTACCCGTACAATCTGCACACCCTGTGATATTCCCGCCAGAGCAACCGCGATTGACCCCGGCGCGCGGGCATCCTTGCGCGGCTCTTTGCCGACCTGACCAATAAATCCCTTGCGCGAAACGCCCAGAAGGATTGGACAGCCAAGCCCGTGAAACAGGCTGAGATTGCGCAGAAGCGTCAGGTTGTGGTCCAGATTCTTGCCAAACCCGATGCCCGGATCGATGACAATCAGATCGCGGCTGAGCCCCAGTCCTTCTAGATGCGCGATTTGCCCCTCAAGGAAATCGTAAACATCCAGCAGAACATTGTCATAGTGCGGGTCATCCTGCATCGTGGTCGGATCACCCTGCATATGCATCACACAAACCGGAGCCTCAATCTGCGCGCAAAATGGTGCAAGTTTAGGATCGAAGGTAAATCCCGACACATCGTTGATCAGTCCCGCACCTGCCAGATGAGCCGCCTTGGCAACACCGGTCTTGCGAGTATCGATCGAGATCAACACATCTGTCTCGCCCCGAATTGCCTCAATCAAAGGGCGTGTGCGGGCAATCTCTTCGTCTTCAGGCACAAAATCAGCGCCCGGGCGCGTGGATTCGCCGCCAATGTCCAGAATACTTGCACCATGCGCTACCATGTCGGCGGCAGCGGTCCGAGCGGCCTCGACCGAGTTATGCAGCCCCCCATCCGAGAAGCTATCCGGCGTGGCATTCAGAATGCCCATGATCTGCGTTCGTGCCATATCAAGTCCGGCAATCGCTGGACGCGCGCAGGTCAGACGATCCAGCTGTTCCTTTGGGATTTCAACGGCATCGACGATCTGGGTGCTTTGCCCGCGCTCAATCCGTTCGGCCTGTGAGAACCACAGCACCTGCCCTGCTAGTGGTACCGCCCCGTCGACGCGCGTGCTCCCATGCTGGACCAATGGGCGGTAATAGACGGTCACAGTTGCGCCTGCTGCAACGGAACTGCGCGCAATGGCGTTTTGGGGGCTTCGGGCAGGTCTCCGCCAATAACCAGCATCTCGCTGGCTTCAAAGGTTGCTGCGAACCAAGCAGCCAGCGCCACCGCGTCAGACGGCGCGGCTGAGGGGCCATCGACCGCATCCAGAACAATTTTGGAGGGTGCCCAAACACAAATCTGGCCGTTTTTCATCGCCCAATCCAACTCGGTCCGCGTTGAAACGACCACGCAACGGTGATCGCGCGCAGCCAGAACCCAGGCGTTCTGTTCAATTGCCAACAGATCTATCCGGCGTTGGGTCATTGCGTGACCCGTCTGCGGCACATCCAGATCAGACGCCCCAACACACAGGATCAGCGGGCGCTGGCGATTCTCAAGCTGGTCGATCCAGCCGGTTAGATTACCTGATGAAATCGCTGCATTCGACAGAAAGACCAACCGTGGATGTGGCCGCTCTTCTTCGGTCACATCATGATGTACCGCATCCTTGCCGCGCACGATCTCGACGCCAAGCGCGCCAGGTCCACGATCCAGTTTTTCAATGCGAACAAAGGCTCTTACAGCCTGAGGCTCAAGCAGAATACGTTCCGCCACGCGATCTGCCAGTGTCTCGAGCAAATTTAGTCGCTCAGCAGCCAGCTCGAACGCAATCGCTTCGGTTACACGGTCGTAAGACAGAATACGATCCACGTCATCATCGATGGGGTCTGTCAGCGGACGCACCTCGACCACGATGTTAAAGCAGATCCGTTGCGTGGTACCGCGTTCGGCCTGAAACGCCCCGATCTCGACCTCAACGATGTGATCGCGCAGCGAAATGCGGTCCAGCGCACCGCGCGCGGCGGTAGCCTCGGACCGTTCGGACGGGTGCGCAAAGGCAAGACGGATTTCAGAGCTCATGCGGCGGACCTTTTCGGGCTCGGTGGACTGATGATCAGCCCACTTTAGGCGTTTCGCGGGCGTATAGCATCGCAGCAAACGCCTTTCCAGCTACGGAATGCGGCGTTACGTGACCCGGAACCAGCTCATCATACCCGATGCCGCATGGCCAAGCATGTGACAATGCAACAGCCAGTTGCCCGGATTGTCAGCTACCAACGCTACCTGCCGCACCTGCCCTCGCTCGACTAGAACAGTGTCGCGCCACGGCCCTAGTGTACCGTCCTGCAGGATAATGCGAAAATGGTGTCCATGCAGATGCATCGCATGTGGAAACGCCGTTTCATTTGCGAATTCAATCCGATGAACTGATCCCAATCGCGCATCCAGAAACGGATCATCTGGCCGCTCTGCATATCCGTTCAAAGCCCAGAATCGTCCAAGCTGAGCCAACTCGCGCCCCGACAGCTCGGAATTGCCCAATTTGGCGCTCTCCAGCCAGCGCATTGCACCCCCCTGCATCGTCATACGATGCAGAGGTGTATTCTGCAGTTCAATTTCGGGCATTCGGTTTGCTGGCAACGGTCTAACTTTTGCATCAGCAATACGCGATGCTACTCCGAACACATCAAATTTGACGAGTCCGTAAGCGCCATCCCGTTCTACACTCACAATACTTGCCGTCTGGCCGGATTCCGCTGAAACATCAACGATCAAGTCAACCCGCTGCGCAGGCGCCAAAGGAAAACTGCTCTCAACTCGCAATGGAACCTCAAGCGGCATACCGTCAAGCGCAACAATCCAGCCAGCAAGCCCGTCGAGCGCTACGTCGAATACCCGGGCATTCGCGGCATTGATCACCCGCAATCGCAATCGTTCAGACGCCTGCACCGGATAAGAAGGGTCAAACTCTCCGTTCACCGTAACAATGTTGCCCAGCCGACCCGCATGGCTCAGATCATGACCATTGTCGAAATCGCTGGATATCTTTGCGCTCTCGGTGTCAAGGCGCCAATCGTCCAGCATTAAGGTCAGGTCCTGATCAACATCGGGTCCGCTGGCTTCTTCGACGATCAAAGGGCCATAAAGCCCACGCGCGACCTGCTCCATCGATTGGTTGTGCGCATGATACCAATAGGTTCCCGCATCCGGCACCACGAAATCATATTCAAAGCTGGAATCTGGCTGCACAACTTCCTGCGTCAGGCCGGGCACTCCATCCATCGCATTGTCGATCCGGATGCCATGCCAGTGAACGGTCGTTGGTTGCGGCAGCATGTTTACAAGCTTGCGGCGTACTCGAGCACCCTGCGGAACACGGATTTCCGCGCCCGGAACACCGCCGCCATAACTCCAGACCGGAGTTTCCGGATATCCCTGGGGCGCGATCTGCTGGAGGGAAGTCTGTGCCACCAGTTCGGTGGCAGATGCCATCGCCACGCGTGGTATCATCGACAAGGCCAGGGTCGATTGCAGAAACTGTCGGCGTGTTATGGTCATTGCGAGCCTCCTGGCTCGCAACATAGTTGGTAAAACGCCTGTTGCCAGCACCCTTCCAGCGCTGGTGCGTCAATCAGTTGCTGGCCGTGCGATAATTGTGCTTGTAGAAGATATGCACGCCAATACGCGCCGTTTCTTTATAAACGCGGGACCAGGACGGGCGCACTGCCTTGGTGTGGTAGTGCGTGGCACCTGCGGTCATCTCTTCAGCTACACCATCGATTGCGGCACGGGCGACTTTCGAAACGCGATCATAAGCACGTTTTTCGTTGATAATCTCTTTCTGCCCGTCACAGGTGTAGGTGAACTGGCACTGATATTTCTTGCCCGTTCCTTGCTTGATCACACCGCACAACGAATTCGGAAAGCGACCGCTTTCAACCCGGTTCAGGATAACCTCGGCCACTGCAAACTGACCGCGTACGCTTTCACCGCGAGCCTCGAAATACAGCGCTTCGGCAAGACAACGGAAATTTTCATCTCCGGTCGCCTTTGGCTGCTGGTCCAGCCAGGCTTTGGTGTAGGAGATTTCGACTTTTTCCGGCGCCTTACGCGGCTTAAACAGTTTCAGGTAATCGCGGAAGCTTTGTGCTGGCAACTCGTTACGTGTGACCAACTCAACAGATTTTGTATCGCCTTGCCTATCGGCAAAGGACAAACTCGGTAGCAAGGCTGCGGCCCCCACGGCAACAGCCACTATGTAGCGTCTCATCAGATAACCTCGCACAGGCACAAACGCGCCATACCCTCCCCCGGCGGGCGCGACGAGGCTAATACCCCAGACGAAGCGAGACGTCCAGTTCTGAAAAAAATGCAAGAGAAAAACCGCTCACGCCGCCAATTATTATCGACAGCGGAACGTTTCTTACGCCACTATTTCTAGGTAGGAGACAGTTAGTCAACCCCCAAGTTTGGACGAAATCGCCAGTTGAGCGGCAGACAGCCGAGCGACAGGAACCCGGAAAGGGGAACAGGACACATAGTCGAATCCAAGTGACCGGCAGATTGCGATTGATTCGGGGTTACCACCATGTTCGCCACAGACAGAAAGCGTAACGTCTGGTTGGGCTTGACGCCCGCGCTCGGCCCCCAGCTTCAGCAATTCACCTACCCCATCTGCATCCAGAACGTGAAATGGATCTTCGCCAAACACGCCTTGGCGGACATATGCCGACATGAACCGCCCCGCGTCATCGCGCGACAATCCGTAGGTCATCTGGGTCAGGTCGTTTGTTCCAAAGCTTAGGAAAGCGGAATGTGGCGCAATCTCATTCGCGCGCAGACAGGCCCGAGGCGTTTCCACCATCACTCCCAATCGATAGTCGAACTCCTGCCCCTGCTCCGAGGCAACCTCGGCCGCAACAGTATCGATGCGTGTTTTGACCAGTTCAACCTCGCGCTTGGCCGAGACCAGCGGGATCATGACCTCGGGCACGACAGGGGCACCTTCTTTACTGGCCTCAACCGTCGCCTCGAAGATCGCGCGCGCCTGCATGTCGTAGATTTCCGGCACGGTGACACCCAGACGAACCCCGCGCAATCCCAGCATCGGATTGTACTCGCTCATCGCCTCGACCCGACGTTCGACATCCGAGATCGGCAAATCCAGCGCCTCAGCCAGCTCGCGCTGACCAGTGCGCGTAGTGGGCAGAAACTCGTGCAAGGGCGGATCGAACAGGCGGATGCAGACCGGCTGCCCCTCCATAATCCGGAACAACTGCACAAAATCCTGCCGTTGCATCGGCAGCAACCGTTCCAGCACAGCGGCACGTCCAGACGGGGTCTGCGCAAAGATCATTTCGCGCATAACGGTCAGGCGGCCAGGATCGAAGAACATGTGTTCCGTTCGGCACAACCCGATCCCTTCTGCTTTGAAGTTTCGCGCAGTTTGCGCGTCAGCGGGTGTATCGGCGTTGGCGCGGATAGCGATGTCCCTCTCGGCATCGGCCCAGCTCATCAGGGTCTGAAAGCAATCATCCAGCGCCGCTTCAAGCATCTCGGGTTGTCCGGCCAGAACCTGACCCGAAGTCCCATCGATGGTCAGAATATCGCCTGTCTTGAACACACGCCCATCCGGTGCGCTTAGCAGCTTTTTCTTGGTCTGGAATCGCATCTCGGACGCGCCGACGATACACGGCAGACCCAGACCTCGGCCAATCACCGCCGCATGGCTGGTGATCCCGCCCTTTTCGGTCAAAACAGCTACTGCGGCATGCATTCCGCGCACATCTTCGGGCGAGGTTTCACGGCGCACAAGAATACAGGGCTCCCCCCGCGCGGCGCTGGCCTGCGCTTCGGCAGCCGTAAAGACAATTCGACCGGTCGCTGCACCGGGGCTGGCCGCGATGGCTGTGGTCAGCACATCACGCTCGGCCTCAGGATGGACCTGCCGGTGCAGAAGTTCATTCAGCGAATGCGGGTCGATCCGCATCACGGCCTCTTGCGGCGGAATGATCCCGTCTTCGGCCAAGCGCACCGCGATCCGCATCCCGGCCCGCGACCCGCGCGGAACCCGCACGCCGTCCAGAATATGCACCTTGCCGTTCTGCACCACGAATTCGACCTGCATCTCTTCGCGCAGCTTCTCGCGCATTAACGCTGCGTGGGCCTTGAGATCGGCAAAAGCCTCGGGCGCCACATCCTCCAGCGATTGGCCACGCTCGTCCTTTTCCAGATATAACGCAGCGACACCTTCTCCTAGCGCATCGCGCCCCTGGCTTTGGCTCAGATAGCGGCCCGTGATTTGGGGCATACCTGTCGCGGGGTCAATCAGTTGCAACACGCCTGAACCGCATTCCCCCTGTCCGACGCCCGGGATCATCTCTTGAATCACCAGCCCCAAACCGGCATCCGCAGGTGCGCCCTTGGCCTGCCGCAGCAGCCGGGCCGACGTGCCATCCCAGGCACGCGCCATCGAACGCAGAACACCAATCAGTTGCTCTCCTCGATCTTGCGGGAAGGCCTCGTCGGTTTCATCTTCATACGCCCGTAGGGACAAGCTCAGCCCTTCGCGCCCATCCGCATCGATGGTATCGAATACGTCAGGGTCCAGGCGCGCAATATGGAGCGCATAGCTCTGCACAAACCGCAGATAAAGCGCCGCCGCTGCATCCGCCCCCATTTCCGCAGACCGATCTAGATATCGGGCATCGTTCATGCCGATATTCAGCACCGCCCCCGGTCCACCCCAGTCAGGATCTTCCGAACTGGGCCGCACACACAGCAATGACTCGGCGTCGAACTGTTCCAGAATGGCCGCGATATCGGGAATGTCACCCTTGGCAATTCGCTGCACCGCGTCAAAAGACAGCGCCACGGTCCGCGGCACCGGCATATCTAGCCGAACCAGTCGTTGCAGGCATTTCGCCCTGCCACCATGGGTATTGGCGGCAACAGGCGCTTTTGAAGTGATAAGCGTGGTATGCGGATTATTCTGCACTGCGGCACCTTTTGATTTCACCGCAGCATAAGCCCCTGCGCCCTTGGCGCAAGGGCGTTATCCCTCGATCAGGGACAGATCAGCAACGCTGGAGCAGACCTTGCGGATCTGGCTCAGCAGATTCAGGCGATTGCGGCGCAGAATGTCATTGTCGGTATTGACTTGCACATCCTCAAAGAACGCATCAACCGGCCCGCGCAGCGCGGCCATGGCAGCCATGGCGGTCGGGAAATCCTCGGCCTTCAGCGCCGGGTCGATCTTGGCTTCTGCCGCGTTGAGTGCAGCAAACAGAGCCTTTTCGCTGTCAGTTTCAGCAAACTTCACATCCGCGCCGTAAGAGTATTCGACTCCATCCTTCTCTTCCGCCTGAGACAGGATGTTGTTCGCACGCTTGAACCCCTGCACGAGGTTCTCTCCATCCTCGGTCGCGATCACCGCATTCAGAGCGCGGGCGCGTTTGACCAGCAGGTTGAGGTCGTCATTCCCCTCCATCGCGATACAAGCGTCGATGACATCATGGCGGATGCCTTCGTCTCGGAGGAAGACTTTGAGGCGGTCGTGGAAGAAAGAAAGAAGATCGTCAGACGCGTCAGGAACCTTTTTCTCAAGCTCAAGAAATGCTGCTGCGGGCGATCCTTCAAGCTTTTCTTTGACAGTCTGGAATGAAGCACCAAAGACACCATGTTTTGCGATTTCTTCCAGGAGATCGCGGACATTCGCTTCGGGCAAAGCCTTATTGATAGCGCGTTCTGATCGAACCAGTTGACTATCGAAAAAACGGTCCAACTGAAGACGCAGATCATTATTCACGATTAGTCGAATTACCCCTAACGCCGCACGACGCAAAGCAAACGGATCTTTCGAACCCGTGGGTTTCTCATCGATCGCCCAGAACCCGGTCAGCGTGTCCAGCTTGTCGGCTAGCGCCACTGTCACAGAAAACGGTGCGGTCGGAACATCATCCGACGGCCCCAACGGCGAGTAATGTTCCTGCGCAACGGCGGCCACTGCGGCATCCTCGCCTGCCGCTTCGATGTAATACCGCCCCATAAGCCCTTGAAGTTCAGGGAATTCATAGACCATTTCGGAGTTCAGATCAGCCTTGGCCAAACGCGCGGCTTTCTCGGCCTGATCCGCATCCGCCCCGACCAACGGGGCCAGTTCTCGGGCCAGCGCGGCAATGCGGTCGATGCGTTCCGCCTGAGTGCCCAGCTTGTTGTGGAAAGTCACATTCTCCAACGCGCGGGTCCATTGGGCGATGTCCGACTTGGCAACGCGCAGGTCGTTCTCCCAGAAGAATTTCGCATCGGCCAGACGGGCCGATAAAACCTTCTGGTTCCCCGCCAGAATGGTTGCGCCGTTATCGGCGGTCTCGCGATTGGCGACGGTAATGAAGCGCTCGATCCGCCCCGTCTTGGGGTTCTTCACAGAAAAGAACTTCTGATGCTCTTTCATCGAGGTCTGCAGTACCTCGGGCGGCAGCTCAAGAAACTCCTCGTCGATCTGCCCCATCAGCACAACGGGCCATTCGACCAGACCGGCAACTTCTGCCAGCAGACCCTTGTCGTCGACGACTTCCAGACCTGCGGCGAAGGCCATGTTCTGGGCATCGTTCCAGATATGTTCGGCGCGCTCTTCGGGCGACAGCACCACGAAGGCGCGTTTCAGCTTGGCGGCATAATCCTCGAACGAGGTCACCGTAAACCGGTTCGGGGCCATGAAACGATGGCCCTCAGTCGTATCACCGGACGTGATCCCTTCGATCGCAAGCGGCACGACCTGCGCGCCTGCTTCATCGGTCAGGATGCAAAGGATCGAGTGCAAGGGCCGTACCCACCGCATCGATCCAGCCCCCCAGCGCATGGATTTGGGCCAGGGGAAGTTTCGAATGGTAGCTTCTAAGACCTCGGCGATGATTTCAGCTGCTGGACGACCCGCCTTTTCAATGGTGGCGAAATACACTGCGCCTTTGGGCGTGTCGCGCTCTTCCAACTGGTCTCGGGTCAGTCCCGCGCCGCGCAGAAAGCCTTCGATGGCTTTGTCAGGCGCACCGACCTTTGGGCCTTTGCGTTCTTCGCGGATTGTCGGGCTTTCCGCCAGCAGGCCTTCAACCGCCAGCGTCAGGCGACGCGGCGTCGTCAGTGCAGCGGCAGAGCCATAGGTCAGACCGCCTTCGACCAGACCATCGGTGATCCGCTTTTTCAGGTCTTCACCGGCGCGGGTCTGCATGCGCGCGGGGATTTCCTCGGAAAACAGTTCGATCAGCAGGTCGGGCATTTTCGGTCCTTAGAAATTGACAATCGTCTGAATGACGATGGCATTGGCGATGTCCACAAAGAATGCGGATACAAGGGGCAGTACGATAAAGGCAATAGGCGACGGGCCATATCGCTTGGTTACGGCGGTCATATTTGCGATAGCTGTGGGGGTAGCACCCAGAGCGAACCCCCCGAACCCGGCGGCCAGAACGGCGGCGCGGTAATTCGATCCCATCAACGGAAACAGAACCCAGATCACGAACACCACGGCAAACAGGGTCTGGGCGGTCATGATCACCGCAATCGCAAGGCCCAGTTCGGCGATGGTCCACAGTTGCAGGCTCATCAGCGACATCGCCAGAAATGCACCAAGCGCGAATTCCGAGATCAGCGCCAGCGAGGGCGTGCGTGAGACCGGCTTGGCGTTCGGCGCGAACATGGCGCGGAGATTGGCAATCACGATCCCCATGATAAGGCAGGGCACAAACAACGGCAGTTTCAGCCCTGCGGCGCTGATTGCTTCGCTCAGGATCGCGCCTGAAATGATCGCGAGGTTGAGGTACAGCAGCACCCGCATGATTGTCAGATGATCAATCTCGGACTTCTGGTCGACCTCATTGGGCAAACCCACCGTATGCTCTTCCCCGGGTCGTTCGGGGCTGAGCTTGCGTCCTTCGATCAGCAGCCGCGCAATCGGCCCCCCGACCAAAGCCGCCAACACGAGACCCAATGTGGCCACGGCTACCCCCAACTCGGTTGCGCCACTCAAACCGGTGGCGCCCGCAACTTCGGGGGCCCAGGCGATCGCGGTTCCGTGCCCCCCGATCAGCGCGGCAGACCCGAACAGCACCCCGGCTTGCGCCGGATAACCGAACATCGCGGCCCCCGCAGCGCCGATCACGTTTTGCGCAAAGATGGTCAGAAGCGTCAAAATCAGAAGCAAAAGCAAAGGCTTGCCGCCCGCGATCAAATCGGACAGACGGGCATTTAGACCAATCCCGGCAAAGAACAGAACCAATAGAAAGTCTCGTGCGGTCAAGCCAAAGGATAGCTCAATGCCGAAACCAAGATACAGCGCCAATACCACGAGCGAGGCCAGAAGGCCCCCAGTTACCGGCTCGGGGATGTTGAAGCTGCGCAATTGTGCGACACGGGCGTTGATCTCTGCCCCCAGCAGATAGACCGCAAAGCCCAGCGTTGCTGTCAGGAACTCCGGTATCTCAACGACCATCCCCATTTGCATCAGCCCTCGGGCCTGGGTGGGCACTCCTCGCCCACAACCGTGCCGTCATAGGCTTTTTCACCGCAATTGTTCAGCGCATGCCAGACGTAGCCTTTGCCATCCTGTGTAATGGCAACGATCCGGTCGACACCATAATGGATGTTCTTGGTGCCCAAGAAAGCCTGTGCTTGACCCGATTTCAATACGTCGGCCAGCGCAACTGCGTCGTAGCAGTCAAACCATCCCGGTGCGGTCAATGGCTCGGGGTTCTCGACAGGGGTAAAATCCACCATCTGATCCGGCCTTAACTCGGTTTCGAAACAGGCCCGATACCGGATCGGAGAGCTGTCGGCGTCAATGGCCTTAAACCCAGTATAGGCGATGGCTTCGGGTGCTTCCGCCCCTTGCGCCAGCAGGACCACATCCTGGCCCGGGCGCGGTTCTACCTCATAATAGAACCCATAAACCTGCAGGTAATACATCCCAGCACCGGCCAGAACGCCAGAAATCAGAAGGATTAGCGCAACCAATTTTCCAGTCATCGTTTACGCCACCTCTTTCAAGTTCATAGAAAATAAGACAGGTTCCCAAGCAGTACGGTCAGAAACGAGGCTACTCGCATGGAAACCACTCTTGCCGTCGGATTCTTTGGCGCGCTTTTTGCAATCATGAATCCGATTACCAACTTGCCAGTGTTCCTGAGTGTCACGCAAGACCTGCCCATTTCGGATCAACGCAAAGTGGCTGTGAAAACTGCGCTTTATTGCACGATCCTCGGTGGCGCCTTCGCTGCGATCGGCAGTCAAGCGCTTGGGCTCTTTGGCATCAGCGTCGATGACCTGCGCGTCGCCGGTGGCCTTGTTGTACTGATGATCGGCCTGAACATGCTGAACGGGAACGAGAGCAGCTCGCATCACGGAACCGACGGAGAAAAGAAATCCTATCCCGCGCCCGAGACCGTTGCGTTCTATCCCTTGGCTTTTCCCATTCTGGTCGGCCCCGGAACAATCACAACACTGATCCTTTATGCGCACCACATCAAAAACCCGGTCGAAGCCGTTGTCTATGCGTGTGTATTTCTGTTCGTGGTGGCCTTGCTTTTGATTACGTTCTGGAACGCATCGGCGTTGGCTAAGCGGCTGTCGGACAATGCTCGCGTGATAATGAGCCGCTTCATGGGCATGATCCTTGCGGCTATCGCTGTCAGCATGATCGCAGACGGCCTGAAGGCGTTGTTGCCCGGACTGGCATAGGCGCTGCATCAAACTTTGAACCCGGCAGCCTCGGTCTGCACGAACGCATCGGCGCATTGCTTGGCCAATGCGCGAACGCGGCCGATATAGGCCTGTCTTTCGGTAACCGAAATCACCCCGCGGGCGTCCAGCAAGTTGAAGATGTGGCTGGCCTTGATGCACTGATCATATGCGGGATGCGCCATGATGATGCGCTTGCCCGTCTTCGGGTCGTCATGTTCCTGCGCCAGAATGTTCGCGCATTCGGTTTCAGCCTCTTCGAAATGACGCAGCAGGACCTCGGTATTAGCAATATCGAAGTTCCAGCGGGCGTATTCCTCTTCGGTCTGCTTGAAGATGTCGCCATAGGTCAGCGGGCTGGGCGACTGAGGATCGTTGAAGGGCATGTCCATCACATGGTCGATGCCCAGCACATACATGGCCAGACGTTCCAGACCATAGGTCAGCTCACCGGAAACCGGCGCACAGTCATGGCCGCCGACCTGCTGGAAATAGGTGAACTGGCTGACTTCCATGCCGTCACACCAGACCTCCCATCCCAGACCCCACGCACCCAGAGTGGGGCTTTCCCAGTCATCCTCGACAAAGCGGATGTCGTGCAGATCCATGTCGATGCCGATGGCCTCGAGGCTGCCCAGATACAGTTCCTGCAAATCAGGCGGACTGGGTTTGATCAGCACCTGGTATTGATAGTAATGCTGCAACCGGTTCGGGTTTTCGCCATAACGTCCGTCTGTCGGGCGACGCGAGGGCTGAACGTAGGCCGCTGACCAAGCCTTGGACCCCAAAGCGCGCAACGTGGTTGCCGGATGGAACGTACCTGCGCCGACCTCCATGTCATAGGGCTGTAGGATCGCACAACCTTTCGACGCCCAATAGGACTGAAGCCTTAGGATAATCTCTTGAAATGAACGTGGTGCGCTATTGGGTTCGGTCATGACAATTCCCTTGGACGCCCAAGCGCCCGGTTCCGGTGGGTTCGGCCCTTCCTATGCAAGGCATCCAAGGGCGTCAACGGGCCAATCGGCCACTCTGTCGCTGAGCGGCCACACACAGAATTCCCCGTATTCCGGGCATGGCAATCGGACCGCGATTCCGCGTAATCTGCGCCAAAGTGAAAACACTGCAGAACACGGGCAGACAATGACACGCGTATTTACGGTTATTACATTCTTTATCCTCTTCGGCCTGCGCGCCGCTTTTGCCCAGCAAGATGCGGGCGTCTTTGTTCAGATCGAGGCGCAGCCGTCGCTGCGCGAGGCGCAGGAACGGGCGCAGGTCTATGCGAACGCGCTGCCCGATGTGAACGGGTTTCGGCTGAATTCTGGCTGGTATGCCATTGTTATCGGGCCCTATTTACGCGACGACGCCGAACAGGTGCTGCGCGTTTACAGGGCCGAGCGTCAGATCCCATCGGACAGTTTCATCGCCTTCTCCAGCGCGCTGGGGCAACAGTTCTGGCCCATCGGTGCCAACATCCTGAACCGCGGCGTCGTCACCGCCCCGATCCAGCCCGAGCCGCAACCAGAGCAGCCCTTGGCCGGTCTTACCCTGCAGGACGCAGATGAAACCCGTTCGCAGGCTCTGCAGGGCGAACGCCTTTTGACCGCGCAAGAGCGCAGAGACCTGCAAACCGCGTTGCAGGCAGCCGGGTTCTACAATTCAACAATTGACGGAGCCTTTGGTCAGGGCACCCGCCGCTCGATGGGCGATTGGCAACGTTCCAACGGGTTCGACGCAACTGGCGTTCTGACCACGCTGCAGCGCAAAACCCTGATGGATGACTACAACGCTCCACTGATCAGCGTCGGGATGGCACGCTATTCCGACCCGCAAGCCGGGATCGAACTGGACATGCCAATGGACGTTTTGGGCTTTGACCGTTACGAGGCACCCTTTGCCCATTTCAACCCCACTTCTGATCTGGACACCAAGGCGCTGCTGATCTCGCAGGAAGGCTCTGCCGCAACCCTGCGGGCGCTCTATCAAGTGATGCAGTCGCTTGAAATCGTTCCTCTGGACGGTGAGCGCAGCCTGCGCGGCAACAGCTTCACGATTGAAGGGCGCGGAAATGGCATGACCTCGTTCACGCAAGCAGCTCTGAAAGACGGCAAGATCAAAGGTTTCACGCTGGTCTGGCCTGCTGGGGATGAGGCTCGCCGCGCCCGAGTTCTGGCCGCGATGCGCGCAAGCTTTGCCACGACCGATGCCGTACTGGATGCCGGTGCCGGAGCGGATGCTGACCAGCGCATCGATTTGATGTCAGGACTGCAAATCCGCAAACCGCGGCTATCGCGATCGGGCTTCTTCGCCGACGCTGATGGTACGGTTCTGACGGTCACCGAGGCCGCTGAAAGCTGCACCCGCATCACGCTGGACGGTGACCAAGAGGTTCAGCTGGCTTGGCAGGATCCCGACCTTGGTGTCGCTGTACTGCGTCCTAGCCAGACCCTTGCCCCGATCAGTGTTGCCGAGTTCCGCGCGGGCGTTCCGCGTATTCAGTCTCAGGTCGCTGTTTCGGGCTTTTCTTACGAAGGCGCGTTGGGTGCCCCTACTCTGACCTTCGGCGAAATCGCTGATATCCGCGGCCTGAATGGAGAAGATGGCGTCAAACGCCTTGCACTGTCCGCCCAGCCCGGCGACGCGGGAGGACCTGTCTTTGACGATAGCGGCAGCGTTGTTGGCATGTTGCTACCTGCCCCTTCCGATGGGCGTACCCTGCCCGACTCGGTCAGCCTTGCGGCGAATGTGGCACGTCTGACCGAAGTTCTGACCAAGGCGGGCATCTCAGGTCAGCCCGCGCAAGGCTCAGCCCAGATTTCACCCAACGAACTGAGCCGCAGAGCCAACGGAATGACCGTTCTGGTGCACTGCTGGGACTGAACAATCAGGTTCAGGGAAAAGGCGCTGCACGAAGGTGCACGCCTTTTTTCATAGGTTTACAGGATATCCGGTGTGACCCGTATTAATGTGGGAACCTCGGCCTGAAAGGCGGCGCGCACTGCGGCCTGCATCTCATCCAGCGTCTTCGGTGCAGCTGACAGCGCCCCGAACGCCTCGGCCAGTTTGCAGAAATCCGGGTTTCGCGCGATCACCGCATTGGGCGCGATCTGTCCGCGCACCATGCTCTCTTCAATCTCTTTGAGTTTACCATTGTCCCACAGAATGATGGGTAGCGGCAGGCCGAGTTCGACAGCAACCCCAAGCTCTTGCATTGAGTAGTGAAAACCATAGTCACCCGCGATGACCGCTGTGGGTTTGCCCCGCCGTGCTACTGCACCACCGATCCCGGCTGGCAGGGCGTACCCCAGCGTGCCAAATCCAGTCGGGTGGTGCCAATGATAAGGAAAGCCCATGTCCCAGACTTCTTTCGCGACATACGCGAATTGAGTCATGTCCGAATAAATCATCGTATCCAAGGGCATGGCCGCCCTGAGTGCATCGACCACGGGGACAATGCCCGGGCGCTCGGCATCTACCTCGGCCCGCCAGCGCGCGCGCGCCTCGCGCACCTCGTCCGCAGACCAACCAGCGGCTGGTTTTACCTGATCGGACACTGCCCACAGCGCATGCGCAAAACTCTCACCATCTGCCTGCAGTTTGACAGCCGCACGATGGTGGTCTGACAGCACTTGCGGGTCCAGATCAACACGCACCATAGTTGCGTTGTGGCCCAGATCATGGCGCCACAGATCAACCTCGCCCAGTTCAGCACCGACAACAACGACAAGATCAGCCGAGGCAATTACTTTGGCGCTGCCCGGTCGTGGCAGCATCGATCCGAAATCCAGCGGATAATCGGACCCGGCCAGCCCGCGACCGGCATACGTCGTGAAGCACGCCGCCCCCAATTGGGTCAGGATCTGTCGCCAAAGGTTAGACCGGCACCCGCCGCCTAATATGAACAACGGCCGCTGCGCGATATTCAGCAGCGACAGAACCGGTGCCACATCCGGTGGAACAGTCTGGTTGCGCAAGGCAGGCTGGTTTGGAAAAGGCGCAGGCGCTGCCTCGGCCTCCAATTGCGCGATGGGTACCTGAATGTGTTTCGGTCGCGGGCGCGACAGCTCAAACTCTTCGAAGGCGCGCTCGATCAGACCATAGGCAGCCTGGGCATTGTTCGCCTGACAGGACCAGTCTGTAACTGTCTCGGCCGCAGCGCGCTGATCCTTCATCTGATGCAATTGGCCACGCAGTGCTTGTGTCTCTTCGAGGCAAGAAGACAACACCAGCATCGGCACCGAATCCGAATAAGCCTGCCCCATCGGCGTCATGATGTTGCACAGGCCCGGTCCGGTGATCACATAGGCCACCCCCGGCTTGCCAGACGCGCGGGCATATCCATCGGCCATGAAACCGGCCCCCTGCTCGTGCCGGGCCAGAACATGCGTGATCCCGGCCTCTTCGATACCGCGATACATCTCCTGATTATGCACGCCCGGTATGCCAAAGATCACGTCAACGCCACGATCCTTAAGCATGTGCGAGATCTGCGCCCCAAGGGGTCGTTTCATTAGCCTCTCCAGAATTGAACGGTAAAGATTGCGTAGACAGCCAGCAGTTCAAGGCGTCCGACCAGCATCCCGATCGTCAGCAGCCACTTGGCACCGTCATTCAGCCCCGCAAAGTTGCCTGCTGGCCCGATCTGTTCCCCCAGTCCCGGCCCCACATTAGCCAGTGCCGTCGCGGCCCCCGATACCGAGGTGATAAAGTCCAACCCAGTCAGGGCCAGCGCCCACGACAGAACCCCCATCGATAGTGCAAAGAACATGAAGAAACTCATGACCGAGGTCAGCACGTCGCGACTGATCGGTCGTCCATCATAGCGCGGCACGAACACACCATGCGGCGAACGAATTCGGCTGAGCTGGGTTTTAATCGACGCAAACAGCAATTGATAGCGGAACACCTTGATCGAACACGCGGTGGACCCCGCGCAACCGCCAATCAATCCGATCAGGAAGAACAGCATGACCGGGAAACTGCCCCAGCCCATATAGTCGACACTCGCGTACCCGGTGCCCGAAATGATCGATGTGATGTTGAACAGCGACTCGCGGAATGCCTGCTCCCAATGGTGCGGAAAGACCGAAGTCAGGAAGATCGACATAATCACAACCAGAACCACGATGGTTGCCAGAAACGCCCGAATCTGGCTGTCTTTCCACAACGAGCTTGTGTGACCATTGGCCAATTGCACATACCGCACAAATGGCAGCGCCGCGAGGATCATGAAGATGGCAGCGGCATATTCCAGAGGTCCCGAAAACCGGGCGAAAGAGCTGTCATAGTTTGAAAACCCGCCCGTAGCGATTGTGGTCATGGCATGCACGACGGCGTCAAAAAAGCTCATGCCGAAACCGGCATAGACCAATGCGCAGACCACCGTCAGAAATACGTAGATCAAGGAAATCTGCCCGGCGATCTCTTGCGCGCGGGGCAGAATTTTCCCCATGGTTTCAAACCCTTCCGAGCGGAAGATCTGCATCCCACCAACGCGCAGCTCGGGTAGGAACACCATCGCCACGACGATGATTCCGATGCCCCCCAACCATTGCAAAACGCCCCGCCAGAGCAACAAGCCCTGTGGCAGTTCGTCTAGCCCCGAGATCACGGTTGAACCTGTGGTGGTCAGCCCCGACATCGCCTCGAAATAGGCATCGACGAAACGCAGTTCAGTTTCGCCGAACAGAAACGGAATTGCGCCAAAAACCGGCAACGCCACCCAGACACCCGAGGTCAGCAAGAATGTCTGACGGATGGTCAGACCTTCGCCCACCCCGTTGGAACAGCTCATCGCAAGAACACTGCCGGTCAGCAGTGTGATGACCGCGCTTTCAAAGAAAACATGCCACTCGCCCCGCCCCTCGATCATGTCGACAAGCATAGGCAGCAGCATGGTCGCCCCTAGAATGGCGACCAGCAGGCCAATCACATATCCGACCGGGCGAAGATCCATCATGACGGGCAGCGTTGGCGCGCCAGCCCGACGGTGTCAAGCAGATGATCCGTGTTAACTGTCGGATTTTATCTCAACGCCCGGCATCGCGGGTGGCTTCGACGGGGCGCGTGCACGACGCGGTGCCGGTTTGGCCTGCTCAGCCGACGCAGATGCGGGTTTCTTCGTCGCAGGTTTTGCAGCGGCAGGTTTCGGAGCCACTGTGGCCTGAGGCGCAGCTTTTGCCGGGGCGGGCTTTGCTGGGGCGGGCTTAGCCACCGCAGGTGGCTTGGTCGCAGCTTTTGCCGTGTTTGCCGATGCTTTCGGCGCTGTGGCTGCCGGTCGTGCCTTGGCCTGTGCGGAAGATTTGAACTCCGCAACCGGCTTGGCCGCCGTTGATACTGGCTTGGCCGCTTTCGAGGCGGGTTTTGCAGGTACTTTGGCCTTCGCCGGTGCTGCTTTCACAGCCGGTTTGGCTACCGGGGCCGCCTTGGGTGCAGGGGCCGCAACCTTAGGAGCCGCCGTTTTCGGCGCAGGTGCCACCGCAGGCTTAGCCGCCGCCTTCGGCTTTGGTGCTGCTTTGGGTTTCGGCGCGGCTTTAGGCTTTGCTGCAACCTTGGCTTTTGCAGCCGGTCTGGCTGGCTTTCGCGTTGCTGGTGTCGCCACTTCGCGGGCAACCGGTGCGGGTGCCTCGGCTGTCTTCAGTCCGTGCAGAGGTGTCATCGGCAGATCAAAAGCCGCGCGGGTCATGATCTGCATGATCTCCATCTGACTGGCCATTGCGTAACCGGCCATCCGGATGGCGGCTGCCTGAAACTCAAGCGGTTGAGTAATCGGATTCATTGCATGTCTCTCCTGATAAAACCGAGGCAGCGGGAAGATGAGTAAAGGACCCCGCCCGCCCCAATCGTCCGGGCGGATTTGCAGGTTGGCGGTCCAAGGCGTTGCACGTCCCGGTTTCCTTTCGGGCTGCGCGACCCGGTTTTTACGGATGCGCAGCAGCTGCACTCGGGGACAATCTAGCGCAATTCAGGGTGCAAATGCAGCATTTCATGCTGCATTGCGGCAAAAAAGCGCCCATGCAGGATTTTTGACTGTTTTTCCAGCAGCTTCCGCGGGGTCAATCAGCCCACATGAAACAGCGTCGTGAACAAACGCGGGTCCAGGCTCGCGGATTCGAAGGTTGGACCTTCGGTTAGAATCGAGACCGCATCATGGCTGTGCAGGCTTTCCTGATGGCTGGCGATCACACGGAAATCGCCGACATGATGATCGGCCTGCAACTCGGCGCAGAACAGACGCGCGGCATCTTCCACGAATATGGGATTGGCCGCGTTCAGTTCGGCAAAGGCCTGTTCATCTTCGCGCTTGACCATCACCTGAGTTTCGGTCGGCACCGCGCGGCGGCACAGCGCGATCAGATCTTCGAACCACAGACAATCGGCGTTGCAATCGATAACCACCGAAATCCGCGCCACCGAGCGCTGGGAATGCGGCGTCGCCAACTGCCCGCGGGTTGCGCGCGCGTGTTCGCTAAGTTCCAATGAACAGGGGCAAGTGGACGAATAGACATAGTCCAGATGCATAATCTTCAGACGTTCCCCGCCTTGATCAACCAGTTCCAGCGCGATGTCGTAATACTGGTATCCGGACAAGCCCGAACGCAGGCTCTCAATCCGATCGGGATAGGAAAACCGCATCTGTATGCGCGCATCCAAACTATCCAGATCAGTCAGATAGTCGTTCAGCGCTGCCTCCATCACCTCAAAACTAAAGGTGCGCTCGGCGTGCTTGTAGAAGGACCGCATGATACGAGACATGTTGATGCCCTTCTTCTCGGCCTCAAGGCTGACAGACCCGGTGACCGAGGTCTCAAGTGTCAGCTCGGCACCGCTTTTGCGATGGAACCGGATCGGCAGGCGGAAATTCGAGATGCCGACATGCTGGATTTGCTGCTTCGAACCCCGGATCAGGCTGGATGGACCGTTTTGCAGATCCGGCAATGTGGCCTTGTAGGCTGCATCCGCCTCGAACTCGTGGGGATATTCGCGCGACAGGGCTGGATAGTTTGACGGCAACAGCCCCGGGACAAGCTGCGCAATGGCCGGGTCCAGTTGACTGATCTCGGCCGCCGAGGCTGATTTCGCCCATTCGCGCAGCACCTTGAGCGCTGCTGCGGCCTGATCGTGATCGGGTGTCTCGTTGATGTCGCGCGGATGAATGTTCATTGGCACGGATCCCTTGCTAGGCCGACGGTTATATACCACCGAGGTTTAATTACCAGTCCTGAACGATACGCGCGGAATAGCAGTCCGGATCGAAATTCGAGGCAAGAAATCGTCATTTTACAACCAAATGCGCCGGATCAGGCGGATCACATCCGCCTGATGATGCATTCCCGGCGCAACACTAGCTCTGAGATACGTCTAGCGCGCGCTGGATATCCGCAAGCAAATCATCGGCATCTTCCAGCCCCACCGAAAGGCGGATCAGGCCCGGCGTGATACCCAACTCATCGCGTTGTTCGTCGCTCAGACGCTGGTGCGTTGTGGTGGCCGGGTGGGTTGCGATCGACTTGGCATCGCCTAAATTATTCGAGATCACAGGGATCGTCAGCGCATTCAGGAAAGCAAACGCCGCCGCTTTGCCGCCCTTGATGTCCAGCGATAGAACCGTGCCGCCCTTGCCGCCCAGCTGCTCTTGCACCAACGCGTTTTGCGCATGGGTTCTCAGCCCGGGATACAGCGTCCGCTCCAGCGCCGAATGCCCTTCCAAAGCTTCTGCAATCTTCTGTGCGCTGTCAGCTTGCGCATTCACACGCAGGGCCATGGTTTCAAGACCTTTGACCATGATCCAAGCGCTGAACGGGCTAAGCGCACCGCCGGTGTGCTTCATGTAAGGCTCGACCGTGCCACGGATGAATTCCTTGGTGCCGATGATCACGCCGCCCAGCGCCCGGCCCTGCCCGTCGATATGCTTGGTCGCCGAATAGACCACCACGTCGGCTCCCTGTTCGATCGCGCGCGAGAACACGGGTGTCGAGAACACGTTGTCCACGATTACAACCGCACCCACCGCATGGGCCAGCTTAGACACGGACGTGATGTCGATCACTTCAAGCGTCGGGTTCGACATGGATTCAAAAAACACTGCCCTGGTGTCAGGCCGGATCGCGGCCTCCCACGCGTCCAGATCGGTGCCGTCTACAAAGGTCACCTCAACGCCATAACGCGTCAGGATGTTTTCGAGGATATACAGACAGGACCCAAAAAGCGCCTTGGCTGAAACCACATGGTCGCCCGCCTGCAGCATCGAAGTCAGCGCACCGTTCACAGCGGCCATACCTGAAGCGGTGGCAAACGCATCCTCGCCGCCTTCCAAAGCTGCGATACGCTGCTCGAACATCGACACGGTGGGGTTGCCGTAGCGGGCATAGATGAACTCATCCGGGCCGCTTTCGATAAACCGGGCCTCGGCCTGCTCGGCGTTTTCGTAGACAAACCCTTGCGTCAGAAAGATCGACTCAGAAACTTCATTGTACTGACTGCGACGGACGCCGCCATGGACGGCTTGGGTGCGTTTGTTCCAGCTCTCGCTCATCTCATTCCTTTCAGCCCCGCATTGGAGGCAAACAAAAAACCCCAGACGCGGCCAAGCGAAAGGGGTCTTTCATCCTGACCTTTTAGCGGTGTTGTTTAACGTGGCCCGCAATCCGGTAACAAATCGCCACATGAATGAAGATGCGTTTACGCCCCGCCCCGGAACACGTCAAGCCCGACTGATCACCGGTCACGCTTTCGTAACACGGCCGGGCGCGCTCTTGCCGTTTGTGCAGAAAGCTTCATGATCGCCCAAACTCAAGGAGGCCCCATGATTGATCTCTATTTCTGGCCCACGCCCAACGGCTGGAAAGTGTCCATCGCTCTGGAAGAGATGGAGCTGCCCTACAAAACCCACTTAATCAACATCGGCAAGGGCGACCAGTTCGATCCCGAATTTCTAAAGATCTCGCCTAACAACCGTATGCCCGCCATCGTTGACCCGGATGGCCCTGACGGCGCGCCTGTTTCGGTGTTCGAAAGCGGCGCGATCCTGATGTACCTCGCCCGCAAGACCGGGCGATTCTACGGCAATACCGAACGTGACAGGATCGCAGTCGAGGAATGGCTGATGTGGCAAATGGGCGGCGTAGGCCCGATGGCCGGCCAAGCGCATCACTTCCTTAAATACGCTCCACATCTAGACCCGCCACAAGACCATTCCTATCCGAAAGACCGCTATCGCAGTGAGGTCGGGCGTCTCTACGGCGTACTCGACCGCAGGCTGGCCGAAAACGAATACGTCGCCGGCGATTTCTACTCCATCGCCGACATGTCGATCTGGGGCTGGGCCAGCCTATGGGAAGGCCAGCAACAGGTGCTTGAGGACAAACCGCATTTCACCCGCTGGCTGGACATGATGAGCGCCCGACCCAGCGTGCAGGCAGGTCGCGCACTACATGCGGAGTTGCGTGGCGATAACCGGGACAAGCAGGCGCAAAGCAATTTGTTCAAGCAGTAGGACTTCGCTGCTATACTGTCATCTTGAACAGAAATAGGATATTATTCAGCCCCATCCGATGCGCCCAACGCAGGGGCACCGAGACAGATAAGGATGCAATTGATCGGACCTGCAAGGGAACGAGTAACTTCATGCGAGTTTTAGCCCTTTCGTTTATCATATGCGCGGGTATTGCAAGTGCCGCACCGGATTGCGAGGAACCCGAGCAGGCGCAACCTCACGAACTTGTCGCCCTTGAACCGCCCGTTGAACTAGACGTGATCATAGAAGAAGCTGTCGATGGGCCTCCTGAACGAGAGTTGACGGTTTCCGCCAGACCACGACTGCGCCCCTGCAAATTTCGTCAGATTGAAATCGGGCGAGATCGTATGCGTCAACGCGGTGCGGTATGTGGCGACTGGACCATACTCGGCGAGAATCGAAAGCCTTTTACAGGTAAGTTTCGGGGGTGCGGCATAGCCGATCCAGTGCTTATCCGCATGGTGTCTAACATCTTTCTCAGCCAATTGGCATTGATGGATTGCAAGACGGCCATTACGCTGAAGACATGGTTGGAGAATACGGCCAAACCGGCCTTTGCGGACCAAGGAGGCGGCCTGAAAGGAATACGTTTGGCTGGTCATTATGCGTGCAAGACTCAGAACAATCAACCGGGCGCACGGATTTCTGAACATGCACGAGGGCGCGCGATTGATATTTCGTCCTTCATATTGATGGATGGCACCGTGATTACCGTGCTTGACGGCTGGGGCGACGAAGGGTCAAGCGACGTTATGCGCGAACTTCACGCAGGTGCATGCGGATTGTTCGGAACGGTGCTTGGCCCCGACGCGGACCACAATCATAAAGGGCATTTTCATTTAGATACTGCTCGCCGCGGCAAGGGCCCTGTTTGCCGCTAGCCTGTTTCTCCTGCCCCTGCATCAAAGCATATTGCTTGCCCTAGATATGCGCGATCATATGGGTCACCAAACTCACCAGCTGCATCCGGCTCGTGATCCTTAGTAGGCGTCCCGAGTTCAAGGTACGGCGGAAGCATTCGCAGATCTCGCTCCAGACCAACACATTTACGATGTCCATCTCATCCTCCAGCTTGACAAATTCACAACTTGGTCGTCCCAGGCCTTTGCCACGGGATCACAGCCCGGCCACTGCCATCAGCGCCCCCTATGACGGATTGTTCAGCCGGATAATGGGCAGGCAAGCAGGTGGGCATCGACAGTCCCGGTTTGAATCCGCAGGGAAAATAGAGGCAACAAGCATGAGAACATATAGGGAACAACCTACAGGAATGTCCAGACGTGGCATCATGAGATGCAGATGATGCTGGAAAGACCAAGCGCCCTTCACTAATGAAGACTCCGACACATGCAAAAGGAAGACGCACGCAATGGCAAAGATCACCTATGTCGAGCATGGCGGTACCGAACATACAGTCGAGGTCGCCAACGGACTGACAGTCATGGAGGGGGCCCGTGACAACAATATTCCCGGCATCGAGGCCGATTGCGGTGGCGCCTGCGCCTGCTCGACCTGCCACGTCTATATCCACGCAGATTGGGTCGAGAGAATCCCCGCCAAGGACGACATGGAAGAAGACATGCTGGACTTCGCCTATGAACCCGACCCGACCCGCTCGCGCCTGACCTGTCAGATCAAGGTCACCGACGCGCTGGATGGTCTGGTTGTGCAGATGCCCGAAAAGCAGATCTAATGCACTCTGATGCGCCGCGTCAGCCCAACCGCCTTTGGCACCGTCGGGCGCGCGGCGCTGTTCTGATGGTTTGCATTTGGCTAACGGGGAATATGCCCGCAGCCAGCGGCGAAACCAAAGTATCTGCGCGCTTCACGGAACCAACAACACGCTACGCCCATGGGGTGCTTGGCGACGCCGTCGAATACGGTGCTTTGGAAATCGACGTCGGAACAAGTATTTCCTCGGCGGCAAAGCGAAAAGCCGATAGCTCCAAACGCTCGACCGTTACAATACGTCTGCCCGAAGACCGCGTATTCGAAGATCTTGCCCCACGCCTGGCCGATATCGATCAGGACGGGTTGCCCGAAGTCATCGTTGTAGAGACCCAGCAGCATACGGGTGCTCAACTGGCGATCTATGACGTCAATGGTCAAAAAATCGCCGCCACCCCCCATATCGGCACGCGCAACCGCTGGCTCGCCCCCATCGGTGCCGCCGATCTGGACGGTGATGGTCATGTCGAGATCGCCTATGTCGACCGCCCACACCTTGCCAAAACTCTGCGCATCTGGCGTTACAAAGACGGTGAACTCATTGAAATCGCCACAATCCCTGGCCTTACCAATCACAGGATCGGAGAAGATTTCATTTCAGGCGGCCTGCACCAATGCGAAACGCACCCAGAGCTGATCCTCGCCAGCGCCGACTGGTCGCGGATCATAGGCGTCTCGTACAGCAAGGGCTGGCGACAAAAAGACCTCGGACCACTCAACAGTCTCACAGATCTTACCAACGCACTAAAGTGCTGATCCGATCTTCATCTGGCCATAAATACCTCGGGGAGCGCGAGGGGCTGGCCCCTCGCCCCGAAATCATCAAGCCGGGCGCAGCCCGACAGCTGAGTTAAAGCGCGCGCCAGCCGATGTCGCGACGGAAGAACCCTTCGGGCCAATCAACACCTTCAACCATGTCATACGCCCGGTCGCGTGCGTCTTTCAGCGTTTCCCCACGCGCAGTCACATTCAGAACGCGTCCACCCGCGGCCTGAACCTTTCCATCAGCCGCCTTTGTCCCCGCGTGGAATACCATGTTGCTACTATCCTCGGCCAGATCGCCCAGGCCGTTGATCACAGTGCCTTTTTCATAAGAACCAGGATACCCCTTTGCCGCCATCACGATCGTGATGGCGTGATCGTCGGCCCAGTTCACCCGCGTCTCAGCCAAGCGACCCTCGGCCGCCGCGTGCATCAGGTCCATGGCCTGAGCGCCAAGGCGCATCATCAGCACCTGACATTCGGGATCTCCGAACCGCACGTTGTACTCCACTAATCTGGGCTGACCATCCTTGATCATCAAACCTGCGTAGAGCACACCCTGAAACGGTGTCCCGCGCCGCTTCATCTCGGCCACCGTCGGACGCACGATCTGATCCATCGCAAGGGCCTCGATCTCGGCGCTCAGCACCGGGGCCGGAGAATAGGCGCCCATCCCCCCAGTGTTCAGCCCGGTATCGCCCTCGCCGACGCGCTTGTGATCCTGCGCTGTGCCGATCGACAGGATATCCTCTCCGTCACAGAGCACGAACAGAGACGCCTCCTCGCCCTCCATGAACTCCTCGATCACCACTTCGGCCCCCGCGCCACCAAAGGCTCCGCCGAACATGTCGTCAATCGCGTCCAGGGCGGTTTGCTCGTCCATCGCAACGATCACGCCCTTCCCGGCAGCCAGCCCATCGGCCTTGACCACGATCGGGGCCCCCTGCGCACGGATGTATTCCTTGGCGGGCTCAGCCTCGGTGAACCGGGCATAACCCGCCGTCGGCGCGCCGGATGCGTCACAGATTTCCTTGGTGAAACTTTTTGAGGCCTCCAGCCGCGCCGCTTCTGCCGAGGGCCCGAAAACCAGCACACCCGCTTCGCGCAGCCGGTCAGCAACCCCTGCAGCCAAAGGCGCTTCGGGGCCAACGATCACGAAATCAATCGCGTTTTCCTCGGCAAAGTTGACCACAGCACCGCCATCCTCGATATCCAACGCCGCGCACTCTGCGATCTGGGCGATCCCGGCATTCCCCGGCGCCACAATCAGGCGATCACATTTGGGGTTTTGCATCACCGCCCAAGCCAGACTGTGCTCGCGTCCACCGCTGCCGAGAATGAGGATATTCATGAAACGCTCCGATCTGCTTGGCCTTGCCTGCGCGGCGTTCTAAGCTGCGCAGAGATTTGACACAAGGCGCTGAAATGACCGACCTGCTAGATGACCCGATTCCGGGTCAGAACACCCCCGAATACACTGTCTCGGACATCTCGGGCGAGGTGAAGCGCACGCTCGAGGGCACCTTTGGCCGAATCCGTGTGCGTGGAGAAGTGGGCCGCGTGTTCAAGGCCCGCTCGGGTCATCTGTATTACGACATAAAGGACGACCGGAACGTGCTGGCCTGCACAACTTGGAAAGGGCAGATTTCTGGTCTTTCAGTTGTTCCCGAAGAAGGCCTCGAGGTTGTCGTCACCGGGCGCCTGACAGCTTTTGGAGCCCAGTCGAAATACAACCTGAATGTCGATGAAGTCGCCGTCGCCGGGCAAGGCGCGCTGATGGCATTGCTGGAAAAGCGCAAAAAGCAGCTCGAATCCGAAGGCTTGTTTGCGGCTGAACGCAAGAAACCCCTGCCCTACTTGCCGCAGATCATCGGCGTTGTCACTTCGCCCTCCGGTGCGGTGATCCGAGACATCTTGCATCGGCTGCGTGATCGGTTCCCGCGCAAAGTACTGATCTGGCCCGTCGCGGTTCAGGGGGCAAACTGTGCCCCCGAAGTGACCCGCGCCATCGAAGGCTTCAATCAACTCACACCGGGCGGGGCCCTCCCGCGACCCGACCTGATTATCGTCGCGCGCGGCGGTGGGTCCATAGAAGACCTCTGGGGCTTCAACGAAGAAAGCGTCGCGCGCGCGACTGCAGCCTCAGAAATCCCGCTGATCTCGGCCGTCGGGCACGAGACGGACACCACCCTGATCGACTATGTCTCGGACCGCCGCGCGCCTACGCCAACCGCCGCTGCCGAACTTGCCGTACCGGTCCGCATGGAACTGCTGGCTTGGACCAACGAACAAGGGGCCCGCCTGTCGCGCGCCTCAACGGATGCCGTGCAACGCCGCAGCCAGCGTCTGCGCGACCTGTCCCGAGCCCTGCCCCGCCCCGATACACTGCTGGAAAGCCCGCGCCAAAGGCTCGACCAAATCTCGGAACGCCTGCCCAACGCGCTGATCCGGGGTGTTCAGAACCGCCGCGTCAAACTGCTGGACAGTGCGGCGCGTCTGCGCCCCTCGACCCTGCGCAGCTTTGTCGAAACCCGCCGCGATCGCTGGCGCAACCTGTCCTCACGCCTGTCACTGCGCCCGATCCAGCGCGAGCTGGAAACACGGCGCGACGCTCTGAATCGCCTATCCGAACGCCTGAACACCGGGCAATCCACGCGATTGGACCGCCTGCGCCAGCAGATGGACGCCACCGACCGCCTACGTGAAACGCTGAGCTACAAGGCGACGCTCGGGCGTGGCTACGCCGTCGTGCGCGCCGAAGGAGAGGTCATCACAACCAAAGCTCAAGCCTCCGGTCACGCTGTTCTTGAGATCGAATTCGCTGACGGTCGCCTCAGGACCGGGGCTGCGGGCAAGGCGCCACCCAAGAAATCCAAACAGGCACCTCCTGATCAGGGATCGTTGTTCTGACCGATGTTGACGATCTGGGGCCGTAAAACATCCTCGAACGTTCAGGCCTTAATGTAGTGCGTGGGTGAGCTTGGCCTAGAATACCAGCGTCACGATCTTGGCCATCGCTTCGGCGGGCTGGACACTGCAGCGTTTCGGGCACTGAACCCAAACAAAACCATCCCCGTCCTGCAAGATGGCGACAACCCACCGCTTTGGGAAACCGGCGCCATCCTGCGATATCTGGCCACCCAATATGGCGATCAGGCATTCTGGCCTTCAGATCCTACCCGGCGCGCCACGATCGACAAATGGGCCGAATGGGCGAAACTCAACGTGGCGATGGCGTTTACCGTTCCGGTGTTCTGGCAAATTGTGCGAACACCCGTTGAACAGCAGGACCAAACAGCGATCCATCGGGCCGTCAGCGATTTGGAAATCAAACTGGCAATCGCAGACAAGGAGCTGGACCAAAACACGTTCCTTGCGGGTGAGCATTTTATACTGGCGGATATACAGCTCGGCCACGTCCTTTACCGCTACTACGATATCGACATCGTCCGCGCTCCGTTACCGCATTTGCGTCGATACTATGAACGGCTAACCGAAAGGCCCGCGTTTCAACATCACGTCATGCTGGACTATGAAGACCTGCGACCATTTCAGACCCCGACATCCGGTCCGTAGCACAACATCTCTTCGCCAATATCCTCGGCCTCGTACAACTCGGTCGCTGTCGGATCGCCCTCGAATTGCGCGATCAATCCGCCCCCAGATTGCCAGAAAACCCAGCATTGCGGCGCCAGTTGATCCTCATAGATGAAACAGATCTGATCTTCCTGCTCGTACCAAACTCCGTTCATGCAATTGCCATCCAGAAATGACCAGATGACTCGGCGGTCTGGCAGATACCGTTCGACCCCGTAGGCCTGCCCATCGAACCCGTAATACAAGGTTTTTCCACGCGTATACGCATCAAACTCAGGCCCTGTCAGAGGCGACTGCGCCGCAACGGGCTGAGCGAAAAGGGTCAGCAGAATCAAGCAAATTCGGATCATGGTCGCACTCTGTCAGAAGCAGCCCACAAGTGCCATTCAACCTTTCCACATTGCGACGATCGGCAAGATAACTCCACGTCACGCCTTGATGCACCGCCGAGATCATGGCGATGATTGCCTCAAAAACATCGGGGACGCACCATGACGACACTTATTTTCTGGATTGCGGCGGCCTGCGCGCTGGCCTACCTGCCACTTACCGCGCGCCCGGCCGGCACCCTGCGTAGCATGCTGAAAACAGCATCGGTCGTGCTGCTGGCAGGCGTCGCCATACTGGCAAGCGCGCCATGGCTCCTGATCCTCGCCCTTACCTTCTGCGCGATAGGCGATGCCCTTCTGTCGCGCGAAACCGACAGCACATTCATGGCAGGCATCGGTGCATTTGCTGCGGGGCATTTGGCCTATATCGCCTTGTTTTTGACGAGCCCCAGCAGCAACCCTGAACTGATCTTCGACCACCCCGCGATCTTCTGGTCCCTGATCATCCTGGGCATCGTTATGGCCACGCTGCTCGCCCCCCGCGCCGGAGACCTCAAGATCCCCGTCCTCGCCTATATTCCAATCATCCTGGGCATGGGCATCACCGTTCTTGCCCTTCCCGAAACTGGAGCCTTACGCTGGGCCCTTCCCGCCGCAATGGCCTTCATCGCCTCGGACCTGGCGCTTGCGACTGAAAAGTTCCTGCTACCTGACAATCACCCGGCCCTGAAGCTTACGCCCTATCTGGTCTGGCCGCTTTACTGGGCGGCCCAAGCCGGGTTTCTGATCGCCTTCACCTGACCCTTTGCAACTGCCTTCAATCCACATTAGGTGAGGGGAACACCTGCGGAGATCAAAAATGGCGTTTTTCTCAAAGCTCAAGGACAAGCTGTTCAAATCCTCATCGCGCCTCGAAGAGGGGTTGGATGCAATTGTCGAGGATGGCGGCGAGGAAACCCCAAATCCTGATCCGGTGATCCCCGAACCAGAGCCCGAACCGCAACCGGTTCCCGAAGTGCCGGAACCCGCGCCCGCGCCCCAACCGGTCGAGCCTCCCGCTCCGATCCCGGCTGATCCCACACCGGCGCCTCCACCCCCAGAGGTTCCGGAATCCAAGGGCTTGATGGGTCGCCTGTTCGGCCGAAATGAATCCAAGACCGTGGTCCGCCGCACGCTGGACGACGACATGCTGGAGCAACTCGAAGAGCTTCTGATCGCCTCGGATATGGGCGTCGACACCGCCTTGCGCGTTACGTCCAACATGGCCGAGGGCCGCTTTGGTCGCAAACTCTCGACCCAGGAAATCAAACAGCTGCTGGCGCAGGAGGTTGCCCGCGTGATGGAACCCGTGGCTAAACCCATGCCGATCTACCCCAAACGCCCGCAAGTGGTGCTGGTTGTTGGCGTCAACGGTTCGGGCAAAACTACGACAATCGGTAAGCTTGCCAGCCAGTTCAAAGACGCCGGCAAGAAAGTCGTCATCGCCGCCGGAGACACATTCCGCGCCGCCGCCGTCGAACAGCTGCAGGTCTGGGGTGACCGCGCAGGCGTGCCCGTACTGACGGCACCCGAAGGGTCCGACCCTGCCTCGCTCGCCTTCGATGCACTGACCAAGGCCCAGAGCGAAGGTGCTGACCTTCTGATGATCGACACCGCAGGCCGCCTGCAAAACCGCGCCGATCTGATGGAAGAGCTGGCCAAAATCGTCCGCGTCATCCGCAAGGTTGACGACACCGCACCGCACAACACTCTGCTGGTGCTGGACGCCACCACCGGGCAAAACGCCCTCAGTCAGGTCGAAACCTTCCGCAAACTGGCCGATGTCTCGGGCCTCGTGATGACCAAACTGGACGGCACAGCCAAAGGCGGCGTGCTGGTCGCCCTCGCCGACAAGTTCGGCCTTCCGATCCACGCCATTGGTGTCGGTGAGCAAATCGACGACCTCGCCCCGTTTGATCCCGAAGAATTCGCCGCCGCCCTGACGGGCCTACAATCCTGATCCGCCCCTTCATCTGGCCGAAAATACCTTCGGGGGGCTTGGGGGGCAGACAGCCCCCCACTCTCTCCGCCCAAGCGAAAGCCCCGATTTGAGCGACTGGCTGATCTCCCTCGAAGGCACCGAAGCAGGCCACCAACTCGCCCTCGCGCTCGCGCTGATGGCGGCCTTCCTGCATGCGGTTTTCGGTGCACTGCAAAAAGGCCGCCACGACCCGTGGATGTCGCGCGGGGCGATCGATGCCTGCTACTGCCTTATGGCGATGCCATTCGCCTTCTTTATCGTGCCATGGCCCGAACCATACATGTGGCCGATCTTTGGCGTCGTTTGGCTGATCCATATCGGCTATAAGGTGCTGCAGGCGATGGCCTACACCAAAGGCTCCTATACCGTTGTCTATCCGGTCGTGCGCGGTACTGGCCCGCTCTTCACCGTGATCGGAGCCTATCTTTTGTTCGGTGAAACCTTCTCGGCCATCCAATGGCTTGGAGTCGCGACGCTTCTTGCGGGTATCTTCGGCCTTGCCGCCTATAACCTGCGCTACCTTGAGACCAATCGAGATACGCTGCAAATCGCGCTGGTGCTGGCGGTCGTCACGGGCCTCTTCGTGGCGCTCTATACGACCTATGATGCCTACGGTATCCGCGCTACGGCCGACCCGTTCACCTTCCTTGCGTGGTTCTTCATGATCGACGGGGCCGCGATGCCGATCTATGCTGCGCTCAGATACCGCGCAATGATCCACCGCCCCGCGCTTGGACCTCTGATGCTTCGCGGGTTTGCGGGCGGCATCATCGCGCCGATGTCCTTCGGTGCCATCATGCTGGCCACGCGACTGGACAAGGTCGGAGAGGCGGCGGTCCTGCGCGAAACCTCCACCGTTTTCGCAGCACTCATCGGCTGGCTGGTGCTGAAAGAAACTGTCGGCCCCAGACGCATTGCGTTGATGGCATTGATTGCACTCGGCGCAGTAATAGTTGAAATGGGCGGGTAAGCAGCAGGTTGGAATCATGGCAGAGAAAAAAGACATCAACCCATTCCTCAAACAGGTACTGGAACTTGGCCCCCCACTGGCCTTCTTCTTCATCTACCTGCGCCTGCGTGATGACAATTTCGTGATCGGCGGCACCGAGTATTCTGGGTTCATCGTCGCCACCATCCTGTTCGTGCCGCTGATGCTGGCTGCCATGGGCATCCTCTGGTACCTGACGGGCAAACTCAGCCGTATGCAGATTTTCACCGCATTCATGGTGATTTTCTTCGGCGGCCTCACCGCGTGGTTCAATGACGAGCGGTTTTTCAAGATGAAAACAACGCTGGTCTATGGCTTCTTTTCCGCCATCCTCGGGATCGGGCTTTTGCAGGGGAAATCCTACCTGGCATATGTTCTGGACGAGATGCTACCCATGCAGCACGAGGGCTGGATGATCCTCACCCGGCGTCTGTGTGCCTGTTTCGCAGTACTGGCCGCAGCTAATGAATTGGTCTGGCGCACGATGTCAACGGACCTATGGGTCAAGATCGAAACCTTCGGCTTTCCCATTGCCTTGATGGCGTTTCTGATGATGCAGTTCAACCTGCTGCAAAGCTATATGGATGATCCCGACAAGCAATAACTGTTCTTGCCCAAGCGTAACAAGCTAACAAAATTTCTTGGCTTAAGCTTGAAGCTGTGAAAAGTTGGGTCACCACCCGCACCACTCAACCCCGGAGATCAGCGCCCGAATGATGGCATTTCCCAACAGTGGATTCCTGTCCGAAGCCTCTGAAGAGCTGCGCACCATGTTGGCAGCCCAGGCCACCGAAGTCACATTGGATCGGGGCGATGTCCTGTTCGAGCAGGACGATGAAGGCGATGCGCTCTATGCCATTCTTTCCGGTGCGCTCGAAGTGTCATTTCTTGCGTCGAGCGGGCGCAAGCTGTCTCTCAGCATGATGCGCCCAGGTGAGGTGTTCGGGGAAATCGCGTTGTTCGATAGCGGTCCCCGCACCGCAACCGTAACAGCAGCTGAGCCCTCCAAAGTCCTGCGCGTTCGCCAGAAAGACATGATGGCGCAAATCCGGGAACATCCTGACCTTGCGGTGGATCTGATCCGCTTGGCCGGTCTTCGCATGCGTTATATGGGCGCTCAATTGAACGAGCAGGTTTTCCTGCCGATGCCGATCCGACTGGCGCGCAAGCTTTTGCACCTGGCAGGACAACAGGACAGCCCAACGGCACGTATCACGCTTTCGCAGAGTGAATTGGCCGAATTTGTCGGTGCGACGCGTGAGGCAGTGTCAAAGACCATTTCGACATGGAAACGCGACAATGTCGTCGAAGCTTCGCGCGGCGGGCTGCAGATCCACGACTTTGACGCGCTGCGGCAACTGGCCGAATCCGATTTAATCTAAATTTTCGGCACAGATGTGATCCGCTTCACATACGCAGCTTTAAGATTGCCCTAAGGTCAATCCCGTTACCGTAGGAGGTCGGTTTTATCATCCCCGATATCTGTCCACCGACCTCTCCCTGTACAGAGCCATATGCCTTCCCCGGCATATGGCTTTTTTCTTAACGAAGTATGAAAAAGGCCGGGAAAATATCCCGACCTTCTAATTTCAGATCTGTTCGCTGAGTTTATTATTCTAGGCTCAGCGCTACGAACCGGGGTTCCCCGCCCCGCCGCACCAGCAGCAGCAGAGATTTGCGTCCTGCTTCACGCGCCTCATCCATCCGCGTCTCCAGATCAGTGATCGAAGTCACCTTCTGCTGCCCCGCCTCAGTGATAAGATCACCGGCGCGCAGACCCTTTTCAAAGGCTTCCGAGGATTCATCAACATTGGTCACCAACAATCCTTCGGCATCGGCATCCAGACCCAATTCCTCGCGCTGGCTATCCCCCAGCGGAGCGATGGTCAGGCCAAGAATATCCTTGTCTTCCTCCGTCGGCGTTTCGGCTTCCGGCTCTTCGCCGTTCTCGGCACGTTCGGCGTCTTCGCGGCGGCCCAGCGTCACCAGCACGGTCTGGGTGCCTCCATCACGGTGCACGACCACACGCACAGATTTGCCAACGGTGGTCTCTCCCACCTGCCGCACAAGACCGCGTGTATCCTCGACCTCGACACCATCAAAGCTGATGATCACGTCTCCGGCCAGCAGGCCCGCTTCTTTTGCCGGGCCGTCCGGTACATCGCTGATCAACGCACCTCCGGGTTTGTCCAGCCCCATCGCCTCGGCCATATCCTCGGTCACGTCCTGAATGCGCACGCCCAGCCAACCACGACGGGTCTCCCCGAACTCACGCAGTTGATCAACGACCTTGATCACCACGTTCGAAGCCATCGAGAAACCAATCCCGATCGAGCCGCCATTGGGCGACAGGATCGCAGTATTCACACCAATCACCTCGCCATTCATGTTGAACAGCGGCCCACCCGAGTTGCCCCGGTTGATCGCAGCATCGGTCTGGATGTAGTCATCATATGACCCGCTCAGCGCCCGATTCCGGGCCGAGATAATCCCTGCTGACACCGAAAAGCCCTGCCCCAGCGGGTTCCCCATCGCGATCACCCAATCGCCCACGCGGGCAATGTCGCTGTCACCGAACTGCACGTATTTCAGCGGCCCTTCAGCCTCGACTTTCAGCAGCGCGATGTCGGTCTTTTCGTCCCGGCCGATTACCTTGGCAACCAAATCTTTCGCGGGCTGGCCATCACCGGGAAAAAACTCGACCAAAATCTCATCGGCTTCGGCAATCACGTGATTGTTGGTGACGATATAGCCGTCTTCCGAGATCACGAAGCCCGAGCCCAGCGCATTGCTGCGACGTGGACGATTTTCATTGTCCCCGCCATTGCGATCCTGAAACTCTCGGAAAAAGTCTTCGAATGGTGAGCCCTCTGGCACGATCCCTTGCGGGCCAGTCTGGCCTTCGATCAGTGTCGACGTGGTGATATTGACTACCGCAGGGCTAATCTGTTCAGCCAGCGGCGCCAGGCTATCACCCCGCGCCTGCGCGGACACCGATTGAGCCAAAACCAGCAGCACCCCCACTAAGATCAGCCACATCAGCCGCATCTTCATAACAAAATCGTCCCGTCGGACGGACACACTGCGCGCCTTAGCCTGCACTTGGGGTCTCCTTGTTGACTAATTCTCTGTTGGCATCACCCGGATGCCCTTCTTTGCAACCAATGTAGTCAGTTTGTCCCGGCCCGCAACTCGGGATCGCGGGGAAATCACCGGTGCGTGAAACCATCGCATCAAAAACCGACCTGATATGCGCCCCACAGCAGCACCAGCCCGCTGACCACGCACAGCAGCCCGACCAGCCTCCGCGCCTGTTCCGGCAGCGCGCGCAGCGCCTCAAGCATGCGTTCTATAAGCGAAGGGGCCAGCGCATAGGCCAGCCCCTCGACAATCAGCACCAGCCCGAAGGCCAGAAGGATCATGCCCATCACTCGGCGGCCGCAGCTGCCGGTGCCCGACGCCCGGTCGGAGAAGCAAGGTAGTTGAAGAACTCCGAGTCCGGGCTCAGGATCAACGAGCTGTTGCTGCCTTGCAGGGCATTTTCATAGGCCGTCAGCGACCGATAGAATTCAAAGAATTCCGGGTCCGCACCATAAGCTTCGGCAAAGATCGCGTTGCGTTCAGCGTCGGCCTCACCACGAGTAATCTCAGCCTCACGACGCGCGTCCGACACCAGTTCAACCACGGTCCGGTCGGCCTGCGCCCGCACACGCTGCGCCGCCTCGTTACCCCGGGCGCGCTCGTCGGTGGCTTCACGCTCCCGTTCGGCCTTCATCCGGTCAAACGTCGCCTCAAGGTTCGCCTGCGGCAGATCAGTCGCCTTCAGACGCACGTCGATGACGGTCACGCCCAGCGCACGTGCCTCGGCAATTGCGCTGTTGCGGATACGCAGCATCAACGCCGCACGGTCCGAACTGAGGATATCACGAGACGATACCGAACCCAGTACTTCCCGCGTTTCAGCGCGCAGGATGCGGTCCAGACGATCTTCGGCCACCGGGATGCCCCCGACACCAACCGCTTGTCGGAACCGCTCCAGATCGGAAATCCGGTAACGCGCGAAGGCATCAACCACCAGACGGCGATCATCCAAAGGTGTCACCTCCAGAGGCTGCACGTCAATCGACAGGATACGGTCGTCGTAACGGACGACTTCCTGAATCAGTGGGATTTTGAATGCCAGACCCGGCTCTTCCTTCACCGCCACAACGCGGCCAAATTGCAGAACCAACGCACGCTCGCGTTCATCAACGATAAAGATCGCGGACAGAACACCAACGATCGCGAGGAAAACGATCGGCAGAATAAATGTCGTCTTACGCATCAGTTGCTCTCCCCTGCAGGGCTACGGCGCAACTCGTTGAGCGGCAGATAAGGCACGACGCCCTGCCCCGATCCTGTCGAGTTTTCATCCAGAATGATCTTGTCCACGTCACCCAATACCTGCTCCATCCGTTCCAGATAAAGGCGTTTGCGGGTCACATCAGGTGCCTTGGAGTACTCCTCCAGAACCGCGCTGAAACGGCTTGCTTCACCCTGCGCACTGTTGATCTGCTGGGCGCGATAGGCCTCGGCCTCTTCCAGAACCTGCGCGGCTTCACCGCGTGCCTCGGCCAGAACCCGGTTTGCATAAGCGTCAGCGACGTTCTGCAACCGGTCACGCTCCTGCGCGGCGGCCTGAACGTCGCGGAACGCGGCAATCACGTCCTGCGGCGGGTCGGCCTTGTCAAAGTTTACACGAACGATGTTCACGCCCGAATCGTAGCTGTCCATCGTCAACTGAATCAGCTCCTGCAGACGGTCTGCAATGATGCCACGATCCCTGTTCAGAATCGGCGCAAGTTCGCTTTGCGCAATAATCTCACGCATCGCCGATTCAGACACCGCCCGAATGGTTTGGCGTGGATCACGCAGATTGAACAGGTACTTGGCTGGGTCGTTAATGTTCCAGACAACTTGATAGTCGATATCGACCACATTCTCGTCGCCGGTCAGCATCAGACCATCGTCGCTGCCACGTGCACCACCCATGTCTTCGTTCTGTTCGCGTGTGACCGGAATCACTTCGGCGGTCACAAACGGCCAGGGTGCAAAGTTCAGACCCGGATTTCCGACAGCCGAGAACTCGCCCAGAAACAGCTCAACTGACTGTTCTTCCGGCTTAACCGTATAGAAGCTTGCCAAACCCCAAAGACCGGCCGCAACAAGCAGACCAATCGCTACCGTTCCTTTGGTAAACGCGGGGCCACCGCCGCCGCCCTTACCATTGGTCCCACGGCCACCGCCGCCACGACCGCCCATGAGGACGCGCAGCTGCTCCTGGCCCTTTTTCATCAGCTCATCGATCTCGGGGATCTGCGGGCCGTCACCTTCGGGGGGCTTGCGCCCATCCCCGTTGTTACCCCGATTTCCTCCGCCTCCGGATGAGCCTCCGCCCCCCAGGGGCCGCCGCTGTTGCCCGCCATATGTATCTTTTCCCTTGTGTTGGACCGTGTGATCACGGGTTCCCTTGTAACGTGTGTGCGCGCGCTTGCAAATCAAGCCGTGCGCACAGGTTGCCGCATTGTCACCAGTTCTTCGGCCATCACCGGATGAACTGCAACCGTACGGTCGAAATCTTCTTTGGTGGCACCCATCTTTACGGCAATTCCGGCAAGTTGGATCATCTCACCCGCGCCCGGCGCAACGATGTGACAGCCGAGGATTTTCCGCGTCTCTTGCGACACGATCAGCTTCATCAGCACGCGCTGTGTGCCTCCGGCAAACGCCTTCTGCATGGGCTTGAATGAGGTCGCATAAACCTCGATCGGTTCCTGTTCCGCAGCCGCTTCCTCGCTGAGGCCCACAGTACCCATTTCCGGCTGGGTAAAGATGGCGGTCGGGATCAGTTCGTGATCAACGGGCGTTGGGTTGCCTTTGAAGACGGTTTCGACAAAGGCCATGCCTTCGCGGATCGCCACAGGTGTCAGGTTCACCCGATCCGTTACATCGCCAATGGCAAAGATCGAGGGCACGCCTGTCTGGCTGTACTCATCCACGATGATCTCACCCTTGCGACCGCGCGCAACGCCCAAAGCCTCTAGCCCCAGATCATCCGCATTCGGCGCGCGACCCGTGGCATACATCACAACGTCGAACAGCTGCTCGGAGCCATTTGTGGCCTTCACCCAGATTTTGTCGCCTTGCTTTTTCATCTCAAGCACGTTGGTGCCCAGATGCAGGTCGATGCCGTTCTGGCACATCTCTTCACTGATCAGCCCGCGCGCCTCATCATCAAAGCCCCGCAGAATCTGCGCCCCGCGATAGAACTGAGTCGTTTTGACCCCCATCCCATTCATGATCCCGGCAAATTCACAGGCGATATAACCACCGCCAACGATCAGCATGGATTCGGGCAGTTCCTCCAGGTGGAAAATCTCATTCGAGGTGATCGCAAGATCAGATCCGGGGAACTCGGGTACAACCGGACGACCGCCCGTTGCGACAAGAATATGCTTGGCTGTCTTGCGGGTACCATCAGCCAGTTCCACCGTATGCGGATCAACGACATGGGCGCGCTGGTCGAAACTCTCGACACCATTGTTCTTCAGGATATTGCGGTAGATACCTTCTAACCGATCGAGCTCTGCGTGCAGCTTGCCCTTGAACGTATCCCAGTTGAACGCGCCGGGCTGCATGTCCCAGCCATAGGCCTGCGCGTCCCCGACCGTATCCGCGAACTCGCTGGCGAAAACCATCAGCTTCTTGGGTACACAGCCACGGATCACGCAGGTTCCGCCGTAACGATCCTCTTCCGCCAAGGCCACTTTGGCGCCGTTTTCACCCGCCGCCACCCGTGCCGCGCGAACTCCGCCCGAGCCGCCTCCGATGACGAACAGATCATAGTCAAAGCTCATGTACCTTGCCTCTTCCAGTTTCCTTGCGATCGCCACCCTGGCGTCGCGAAGCGGTTTATCTCATGGTGCGTCGCTGTCCATAGTTTTCCTATTGGCCATTTGAACTTGCCAAGGTCTATCCAAGTCTGGCCAGTGTTGACGTAACGCCACGATGAATTGGTCAGATATGTTCTGGCGTAGTCGTTTCAACGAAAAATCCGCATACGCTTGTTCATTGAAAAGCCGAACGAGAACCTGTTCACGCGACAGTGGTTTCCACCACTTCCTAGCTTGAACAATTTCGATAGCTCTTAACTGCTCCCAACGAACGGTCACTGCAACCGGCCATCCCCCCGGCCCTGGTCTTGTGAACGAGACACCTTCATCTCCAACCGCCGCAACCAAATCGATCTGACGATACAACGAATACAAATATACCGGGATGCTGATAGCCAGCAGCCCCATCGTCAAGTCGTAGAACAAAGAATACAACGAGCCCTCTCTCGGAGCGTATCCAAAGTACCAGAGGGGCATCAAACCGAGGATAGCCACTCCGCCGCCTTTCAGTACCAAACGAACAACACGCCGAAGTTTGGTCTCTCTGGCTACAAATGCTGGCTTAGTGTTCAAACTTTAGTCCGCCAGATCGGAAAACAGGTTGTCCCCGCCGTCGCCCAGCATATCGGTCAGGACTGTACCCTCATTGATATCACGCAATTCGACCCGGCCATCGCCATAACCAATGACAACCTTGTCGCAAATATCAATGAACAGCCCATTTTCGACCACACCCGGGATCTGATTCATCACCAGTGCCAGTTGGCGGGCATTGCCGATCCGCTTGAGATGCAGGTCCAGAATGTGATTGCCCTCATCCGTAACCTTGGGTGCCTCACCGTTCATGCGCAAAGTGACCGAGGTGCCCAGCACATCCATTGTGTCCAGCGCCTCTTCAATCAGGGTGCGGGTGGTCTGCCAGCCGAACGGGATCACCTCGACCGGCAGAGGGAATGCGCCCAGCGTCTCAACCTCTTTGCCTGCATCCGCGATCACCACCATCTGATCGCTGGCTGTGGCCACAATCTTTTCCTGCAACAGCGCAGCACCACCGCCCTTGATCAGGTTGAACTCGCCATCAAACTCATCCGCGCCGTCGATTGTCAGGTCCAACCAGCCGGCCTGATCCAGCGAGACGACCTCGATCCCTTCTTCCCGCGCCAATTGCGCCGTCGCGGTCGACGTCGGAACGCCCTTGATTTTCAACCCCTCGTCGCGCACCCGTTCACCCAGGCGGCGCACCAACCACGCGGCGGTCGAGCCTGTCCCCAATCCCACACGCATCCCGTCCTGAACAAGATCGGCGGCGCGACAGGCAGCAACGTATTTCGCTTTGTCGATGGGCGACAAGTCTCTGGTCATGGCAGCTTCCCCCAAGAATACTGCCAGACTTATACGGAATGCCCCGCGCAACTGCGAGAGGCAAAACACTCCGCACCTGTGCTAACATGTCGCTGAAATACGCGTTTCCGATAGGAAACGTCGCAATCAGCCTCTATTGTGATCGCCAGACCCCCTAGATAGTCGCCATGGAATCGCCATACCGCCTGCACTACGCCCCCGACAACGCCTCACTGGTGATCCGACTGGCGCTGGAAGAGATGGGCCTGCCCTATGAGACCATACTGGTCGATCGCGCCCGCGATGCACAGAATAGTGCGGCGTATCGGGCGTTGAATCCGAACGGGCTGATCCCGGTGCTGGAGACGCCCCAGGGTCCGATCTTCGAGACCGCCGCAATCCTGCTGTGGCTGGCTGATACGCATGGGCAATTGGCCCCGACACAGGTCAGCCCTGATCGGGCGGCATTCCTGAAGTGGCTGTTCTTCGCCTCTAATACCCTGCATGCCGACCTGCGAGATCCTGTTCTATGCCGAGAAATACATCGCGGCAGAACAGGCCGATACACTACGCTCCGGCATCCGCCCCCGGCTGCGGCAGCACCTGAATCTGCTGGATGCTCAAGCCCAAAAAGCGCCCGACTGGTTCAGTGCTGATCACCCGTCAGTCCTGACGATATATGTCGCCTGCATGATGCGCTGGATGGCGCTTTATCCCGCTAAGGCGGACCGCAGCTGGTATCAACTCGCCGACACGCCTTATCTGCAAAAAATCCTGATGCAGCTAGAATCAAACCCGTCGACCCGCGCCGCCATTGCCGCCGAGGGGCTGGGGGTCACTCCCTTCACCTCGCCGACCTACGCCAACCCTCCAGAAGGCTCAGCTACCTGATATGTTTCTCTCTGTCTTCGATATGTTCAAAGTGGGCATCGGCCCATCTTCTTCCCACACCATGGGTCCGATGGTGGCCGCCGCACGGTTCCTTGACCTGATGCGCGCCTCGCCGTTCGAGTTTTCGGGCCTGCGCGGCTCGTTGCACGGCTCGCTGGCCTTTACCGGCGTCGGCCACGCCACCGACCGCGCTACCATTCTGGGCCTCGCCGGGTTTGTGCCCGACACCTATGACAACGACAAGGCCGAAGCCACACTGGCAGCTATCGCAGAATCCCATACGGTGACACCCGAAGGCCTGCCGACGCTGAGCTTTGATCCCAAAGCCGATCTGATCTTCGACTACGACAACAATCTGCCCGGTCATGCCAATGGTATGATCCTGATGGCCACTGACGCACAAGGCGATGTCATCCTGCGTCAGGTCTACTACTCCATCGGTGGAGGATTTGTTCTTACGGAAGAGGAATTGGCCGAAGGCAAGGCAACTGACGAAGGTGCGCCTGTGCCCTTCCCATTCAAATCCGCCGCCGAAATGCTGCAAATGGCCAAAGACAACGGTAAAAGCATCGCTCAGATGAAGCGCGAAAATGAGATCGCGCGCGGTTGCGCGGATAGCTTTGCCAAAGGCACCGCGCGTCTTTGGCAGGTCATGAATAACTGCATCGAGCGTGGGCTAAAAACGGATGGCATCCTGCCCGGTGGTCTCAGCGTGCGCCGCCGCGCCAAAGGCATTCACGATGCCCTGCTGGCGGAACGCGGCATGAACCTGAATGCCCCGCATACGATCAACGACTGGATGAGCGTCTACGCCATGGCCGTGAACGAGGAAAACGCAGCCGGTGGGCAAGTTGTCACCGCCCCCACAAATGGCGCGGCGGGCGTGCTGCCATCAGTTCTGCGCTACTACCTCGATCACGTGCCCGGCGCGTCCGAAAGCCATGTCGAGGATTTCCTGCTGACCGCCGCCGCCATCGGTGGTCTGGTCAAGTTCAACGCTTCGATCTCGGGCGCTGAAGCGGGCTGTCAGGCCGAGGTTGGCAGCGCGTCAGCCATGGCTGCGGCAGGCATGTGCGCCGTGATGGGCGGTACGCCTGAGCAGGTTGAGAACGCCGCCGAGATCGCGTTGGAACATCACCTTGGCATGACCTGCGACCCAGTCGCGGGCCTTGTGCAGGTGCCGTGTATCGAGCGTAACGGATTGGGCGCGATCAAGGCCGTTTCAGCCGCATCGCTGGCGCTTCGCGGCGACGGCAAGCACTTTATGCCTTTGGACGCGGCCATTGAAACTATGCGCCAGACCGGCGAGGATATGCACGAGAAATACAAAGAAACATCTTTGGGCGGGTTGGCCGTCAACGTGCCGAACTGCTGATCTGACAGCAAGAACAAGTGGGGTGACATGCGCGGACACTGCCTGTGCGGCAAGATTGGATACGAGGTTGATCCTCCGGTTCTGTCCTGTGTCACCTGCCATTGTGACAGCTGCCGTCGCCAATGCGCCGCTCCGATGACCACCTATTTCGGCGTGCGCGACGGCAATTGGCGCTGGATCGGGGAAGAACCGAAACGCTTCAGCTCCTCCCCCGGGGTCGAGCGCAGCTTTTGTCCCCATTGCGGCACACCGATATCCTTCCGGTCGACGGTGATGTCGGATGTGATGCATCTCTACGTCGCGACACTGGAAAATCCCGAAGTACTCAGCCCGACCTTGCATGTCGCGCACGAGGAAAAGCTTAGCTGGCTGCAGCTTGGTGACGGCCTGCCCACCTGCATCGGCCCGGATTACACCAAAGTCCAACCCCTGCCCGACACCTGAGATCAGAGCTTCCCCCTGTGCCGCTAAAGCGCTAGCGTCGCGCACATGACTCAGGATCGTCCCGTTCTCGGCATCATTTTGATGCTCGGTTTTTGCGTGCTCGCACCGCTGGGTGACGGGATGGCAAAGCTGTTGGGTGAAACCACAGCTTTGGGACTGCTGGTACTGGTGCGGTTTGCTGTTCAGGCGATGATCCTGATCCCACTGATCGCAATGACCGGCAAGCCATGGAAGATGATGCCGCGCGTTTTGCGCCTGACGATGATCCGCACCCTTCTGCACATCATTGGTATCGCAGCGATGTTCACAGCGCTGCAATATATGCCGCTGGCCGATACCGTGGCCATCGCCTTTGTAATGCCCTTCATCATGCTGCTTTTGGGCAAATACGTACTGGGCGAACAGGTCGGCCCCCGACGTCTGGTCGCCTGTGTCGTGGGATTCATCGGCACCTTGCTGGTCATCCAACCCAGCTTTGCACAAGTGGGCGCGCCCGCCTTGCTGCCCCTGATCGTTGCGGTGGTCTTCGCCCTGTTCATGCTGGTTACGCGGCAGATCGCCAAGGAAACGGACCCGGTTGCGCTGCAGGCTGTATCGGGGGCCATGGCAACCGCCTTTTTGCTGCCGATTGTCCTGCTGGGTTCCCAGATCGGCCTGCCCGCAATGTCCCTGACAATGCCCACTGGCGAGACACTCTGGCTGCTGCTGGGAATCGGTGTGCTGGGCACCGTGGCGCATCTGCTGATGACATGGTCTCTGCGCTATGCGCCGTCTGCGACTTTGGCCCCGATGCAATATCTAGAGATTCCGGTCGCCACCCTGATCGGCTGGCTGATCTTCCACGATCTGCCAAACGGGCTGGCCGCGCTAGGCATCGGCATCACCATCGCCGCCGGGCTCTACGTTATCCTGCACGAGCGGGCCAACGCTCGGTCCGGCCCGACTGAAACGCCTGCATGACCTGATCCAACGCCGCGCGCGGCAGGATCGTCAGCAACCCGGGTCCATTGACTTCAAGCGTTAGCGCGCCTAGCGCTCGGTTTGAGGTTCCGACCTGCCCGTCCGGTTCCAGCACCAGATCATCAATCGGCCATTCCAGCCCCTCGCTGCGCCCGGTCACCCGCCGCAGCGGAAACAATGAAACCGTGTCTCCTGCTGTGAGCTCCAGACTGATCCTGGGTGGCGCATGAAAGACAATTTCTCGTGCGCCCAACAGGACACAAGGCCGATCCTGCAACCGAACCAGAGTATTGAACGCCACCAACTGATGATCCACGCGCGCGCCCAGAAATCCTGCTGCCAGCACCACAGGCGCATCCATATTGCGCAGCGCCTTGTCAAAATCGGTGCTGTTCTGCTCGGATATCTGGAACAACCGATCCTTGGGAATCCGGGCCCGATATTCTGCCGTAATCGAGTCCAAATCGCCGATCACTGCGTCCGGCATCCGTCCCGAATCAATCAACGCAGCCGCACCGCCATCCGCCGCAACGGCAGAATTGACGCGATTTAGCACCAGATTCACATCCTCTGAACAGATTTCGCCCCCACCAAACAGCCCGATTGGCCCGCCAGAGCGAACAATTGCCCCATTTTCCACAAGATTGACCATAATTTCCAGTTTTGGACATAATGAAACCACAAAATGATAGCTTCATGGCTAGAGTTTCGAGTCGGTTGCCCCTGCTGTGTCTGGTAATCGACCTGGTAGTTTGTAAAGGACATGCGTCTGATGGTACAGAACAACAAGGTACTCACCGTTTCATACGGCACCTTCTCGTGCACCCTCGAAGGCTTTGACGATTCGTTTGAAACAATGAAGGCGATCGCCGAGTATTTCCGGGACCTTGCAGCGGATGACCGATACTTCGGATCGGAACCCCCTCAGCCTGACGCCGAGATGCTGACCCGGATCGCACAACGGGACGCCGCACAGAAGGTTGAAGCCAGCCAGAACGAGACCGGCCTGTTGCTGCGCGCAACGGAAGCCGCCCCGGTTGCAGCACCGACCCCCGCTGCAATTGCGCCAGCCACAACACCTGAACCTGTTCAGCCTGTCGCGGATGTTGTTCCCCCTGCTCCGTCTGTTCCGCAATCCGACGATGCCCCCGCCGCTGACAGTATCGCAGCCAAGCTGCAGCGAATCCGGGCTGTTGTTTCGCATTCCGATGCTGCCCCTGCCGGATACTCTGAAGACGAAGACGTCAGCTATCTGCAGCCCGTGAAGCCAAAGGTCGATGCAATCTCTGCCGCTTTTGAGTCCGGCGCGCTGAGCCCGGCCGATCTGGAAGACACTGCTACGGACGACGCTCCGGCAACGGCCCCGCAGGTCGAACAGCCTGCCGAACCCGAGCAAATGGCAACGATCGCCGAGCTGCCCGTTCAGGACGAAGAACCTATCGCGCCTGCCGCCATCGAGCAGGAAGAAGTCGAAGCAGCCCCGATCATCTCACCGGCGATCACTGCCGAACTTGAAGACGAGGACGAAGCGCCCGAACAGCCGTCAGCCGATGTCACGGACAAGGACGCGTTGTTTTCGGACCTCGACGACGAATCTGAAACTGAAGACGAAGGCCCCTCAAACATCCTGAATGACCAGGACAACACCGACGAAGATGAAACAACACCGGATCTTGCCGGCCTCGCCCATGGCGTCATCTCGGCCGAGGATGAGGCGCTGCTGCTTGACGAAATGGCGCTGGTAGAAACCGAGCTGGCGGCAAACACGACGGCTGAGCTGCCCGATATGACGGGTCTGGATCAGGACGTCTCGCGCCTGATGGACGAAGCGGGCGCCCATATGGATGATCCTGCCACCAGCGGCCAGCGCGAAACATATTCTCACCTGCGCACTGCCGTTGCTGCAACCGAAGCAGACCGCAAAGATGGCGCAGACAAATCTCAGACCCCCGAGGATGATTATCGCGGTGATCTGGCCTCGGTCGTCAATCCACGCCGACCCGAGATCGAGGTCACCAGTGAACGCCCCACCCCGGATGCTGCCGCACCATTGAAACTGGTGGCTGAACAGCGGGTGGATACCGAAACGGCTGACACCGGCCCGGTGACACCGCGCCGTGTCACCTCGGCGGACGAGGAATCTGCAGATGAAGAAGGTGGTTTTGCAGCCTTTGCGCAAGAACAGGGTGCCCAATCACTACTCGACCTGCTGGAAGCTGCCGCGGCTTATCTGTCCTTCATCGAAGGTCAAGAGCAGTTCTCACGTCCACAGCTGATGAACAAAGTTCGCTCGCTCAAGCAGGAATCGTTCAACCGCGAAGAAAGCTTGCGCTCATTCGGTCAGTTGCTGCGGGACGGCAAAATCGAAAAGGCCGGAGGTGGCCGTTTTGCCGCCTCAACCCAAATCGGGTTCCGCCCGAACGACGACGAGCGTGCCGCTGGCTGACTCCAAGATCCCCAAATACCCCCTCAAGACAAAATTGGGCCAGCGGAAACTCTGGCCCTTTTTCGTTCCGTGGCTGGCAGCCAAAAAGCCAATCAAGTTCAGAAGTTGAACGCCAGCGCCACGTAAGGGCCGGTCAGGATCAGATCAATCACATCGCGCCCGTCTTCAAACTCAACATCCAGATGGCGATACCCGCCCGCAACGTTGATATTCTCACGCCACTTCCAACTAGCCTGCACCAGCGCCTCCCACTGGAATTCCGAGCCATAACCGAAGCCGCCGATGTTGCCCATCGCTGTGAGGCTCCAGCGGTCATTCAGCGCGTAGTTATAGCGTGCGCCGATTAACGGGTCAGTCCAGCTTTGATCCGTGCTGAAGGTGCGATCCAGCACGGTGGTCGAAACATCCAGGTCCCAATGGCGCAGCCCGGCCAACGCTTCCAACCGTGACTGATCATCCTGATAGACCGCATAGCTGGCCGCCAGTGAGACCATCGTGCCCTCAAGATCCCAACTGGCTGCATCGTCGAACCGACCGACCGAGACATCGTCACCCAAATTGAGATAATTGAACTCACCACCAATGGTCCAACGCCCATTTCGGGCCTGACCAGCGATCAGGAACGCGCCCTTCAGAATGTCGAAGATCGAGGTATCCCCGTTCACCGGCGGGTTTGGTCCCACGTCCAGTGAGGTTCTGAATTCCGGCCCCCAGAAATAAGGCGCAATGGTATAGCGCCAATCATCGGCCTGAGCGCTGCTCGCGATACATGTTGTGGTAACCGCCGCTAATACCCGGTTTTTCATGCCCTGTCTGCCTCTGGTTGCCGCGAAAGAAAGTCGCAAACATCGTGCCACGCAGAAGACACCAAGACAATCGGGCGGCTTAGCTTTGATCTTGATCCGGGTCCTCTTTGCCCACCCCGCGGAAGACAAATTTGAACGGCAACGCCCAGACAATGCCAAGTGCGACATATACCAGAAGTTCCAGCCAGACCGGCGGGCGATCCAGCCAGTTCACGATTGTCACAACCGCAACGATATAGATGGGGAGCCCGATCAGCAGCAGCACCAATGACCACCGCCGACGTGCCTTATAGCTGAGGCCGGGTTTGTCGTTGCTGCTCATCAATCTGCAAACGGGTCGGTCACCAGAATGGTGTCCTCCCGCTCCGGGCTGGTGGACAAAAGGGCGACCGGACATTCGATCAATTCCTCGACGCGGCGCACGTATTTGATCGCGTTCGCAGGCAAGTCTGCCCAACTGCGCGCGCCTTCGGTGGATTCGCTCCAGCCCGGCATCTCTTCGTAAATCGGCGTGCAACGTGCTTGCTGGTCGGCGGCGGTCGGCAGATAGTCCAGACGATCGCCATCCAGCTCATATCCAACGCAGATTTTCAGCGTCTCGAACCCGTCCAGCACATCCAGCTTGGTCAGGGAGATGCCGTTCACGCCGCTGGTCGCGCAGGTTTGGCGTACCAGACAGGCATCGAACCAACCACAACGGCGTTTGCGCCCCGTCGTGGTGCCGAACTCATGCCCCCGTTCGCCCAGGCGCTGGCCATCTTCGTCGTCTAATTCGGTTGGAAAAGGCCCCTCACCCACGCGGGTCGTGTACGCCTTGACGATGCCCAAAACGAAGTCGATCGAACCCGGCCCAATCCCAACGCCTGTCGAGGCCTGGCCCGCAATCACATTCGACGATGTCACAAACGGATAGGTCCCGAAATCGATATCCAGCAGCGCACCCTGTGCGCCTTCGAACAGGATTCGCTTGCCTGCCTTGCGCTTCTCGTTCAGCACCTTCCATACGGGCGCGGCAAACGGCAGAATCTGTGGTGCGATCTCTTTCAGCTGCGCAATCAACGCGTCACGATCAATAGGTTCCAACCCCAAACCATTGCGCAGCGCATTGTGATGGACCAAGGCCCGATCGACCCGCAGCGCCAGCGTCGCATCATCAGCCAGATCAGCCACCCGGATTACACGCCGCCCGACCTTGTCCTCATAACACGGACCGATCCCGCGACCGGTCGTGCCGATCTTGGCCACCGAGTTCTGGCTTTCGCGCGCACGATCCAGCTCGCCATGGAACGGCAGGATTAGCGGGGTGTTCTCGGCAATCATCAGCGTCTCGGGCGTGATATCGACACCCTGCGCGCGGATCGTACCGATCTCTTTGATCAGGTGCCAAGGGTCCAAAACGACCCCATTGCCGATCACGCTCAGCTTTCCACCGCGTACGACGCCCGAAGGTAGCGCATGCAGTTTGTAAACCTCACCCTCAATGACCAGCGTGTGCCCGGCATTATGTCCACCCTGAAAACGCGCGATCACATCCGCTCGCTCACTGAGCCAGTCGACGATCTTGCCTTTTCCTTCGTCGCCCCACTGGGCGCCGACAACAACCACGTTGGCCATATCCGGTCCTTTTGCGCTGAATATTCAAACCCGGCTCATATAGCCGGGCACAGACGGCAGGGAAACCGATATTTCGCCGCAGATACAAATCGTGCTGCGCGCGATGCCTCCGGCGGAGGTGTTTTTGGCCTGATGAAGATCGGGTCCCCTGCTTCATCTGGCCAAAAGTACCTCGGGGAGTCGCCCGGACGGGCGGCGGGGGCAGCGCCCCCTCTGCTTTTAGCGCAATTGTACGGGATGACCGTGGGGTGTTGTCAGGTAAGCCTCTTCCCATGCATTGCGAAGATCCTGGACATCATCAGTGGGCGCTTCCCCCTGCTCAGCCAGCAGCGCCTCCAAGGTCTCCAACCAAGCGGAGAAGTAATCGTCCCCACCATCCAGATCTTTTTTGAGGCCGTTCCGTTTCAAAGTATTGGAAAACCGTTCCGCCCAGTCCGGCCAATCAAACCGGCCCGCTTCGTTCAAGGCCACTGTGACCGCAAAAACCTGTGCGTGCCAGGGCTCAGCAAAAACCGGCTCGGGGGCCGAGTGAGTGATACAATCGCTCATGCGGGCTCCAAATAAGACTGCCAGAGGTCCAGCACGACTTCATCCGCCGGGTGCTCAGGGTTTGCCCAAAGTTCTGAGGCGGGAAACACGACCGCATATAGCGGCTCGGGGGCTTCACCCAACCCATGGGCGTTGGAATCCGGCAGGACATGAGTGCCATGCAGCCTGAGGATGCGACCCGTCGCAGCGGCGGCATAGATTGGCAACCGAGTGTGGCCGCCATCAACCAGTCGATTGGCGCTCTGGCTCAAGGTTCGGACTGCTTGTCCGGCTTGAAACCGAACTTCGACGTTCGACGGGCGATCTGCGGGTCCACCTTTGGCCAAAGCGACTGCGACGGCGTCAGCCTTCAGGGTACGCTCAGTCAGAGGATGAACACCATCCCCGTCAACACCGCGCAAATCATCAAGCGTCAGGACACCCTTTTCGACCAGAAGATCAGCCAGACCAGACATCCATTTCTCATAGTAAGAAAACCGCGCGTAGTCCGTAGGAGACAACCTTTCCCGCGCGTGGCGTGAGACATCGATATTCCATCGCCCCAGAAACCCCGCAGCGAGCGTTACCGCCAGCGCCCTACCGTGCCAGTCTTCGGCAAACACCGGCGCGTCTTCGGGTTCCGGGTTCACCGGACCATCACCAAAGCGCCCTCCCATATCATGTACGCGCGTCATGACGGCACCTTGGGTAGCCCAGTGCCGATCATGCTGTCGCGGGTGACCAGCGCCGCCAATTCGTCCGCGTTCAATCCTTCTGTGCCCTCTGGGCGCATCGGCAGGACGAGGTAACGAATTTCGGCCGTCGAATCCCAGACGCGAACCGATGTACCTTCGGGCAAGGTAACACCAAACTCAGACAGGACCTTGCGTGGCTCACGCACGGCACGGGCGCGGTAGGCGTCAGATTTGTACCAGCCGGGTGGAATTCCTAGCAGCGGCCACGGGTAACAACTGCACAAGGTGCAGACGACCATGTTGTGCTGTTCAGGCGTGTTCTCGACGACCACCATATGCTCACCCTGACGACCGTAATAGCCCAGATCCGCCACGACTGATGTGGCGTCTGCCAGCAGTGAGGCTTTGAAATCGGGATCACTCCAAGCCTTTGCAACAACATGCGCGCCGTTCTGTGGACCTATCTTGTTCTGATAAGTATCGATGATTTCATCCAGCGCTGCAGGATCAATCAGACCCTTGCGGGTCAGAATCGTCTCAAGCGCTTTGACGCGCAGCGCGGGTTCGGGAGGCAACAGGGCGTGCGGGTGGTCGTGATCATCATGTGGCATGAGGCGCAGCCTGCGCGACAGAACAGCGCTCTGTCCAGTCTCTTTGGTGTGATATGAAACATCACCGCACGTGATGCCAACTCGTGACTTGCCCCCGCTGGCAAACTTGCATAAGTACCACGCGATACACGCCACGCTGTACAGGACCACCATGGAAAACGTCGTTCTCATCATCCACCTTCTTCTGGCCTTGGGCCTGATTGTCGTTGTGCTGATGCAACGTTCCGAAGGCGGCGGCCTTGGGATGGGTGGCGGTGGCGGCGGGGCCATGACGGGCCGCGCGGCAGCAACGGCGTTGGGCAAGCTGACATGGATCCTGGCCGCGTGCTTTATCGTCACCTCGATCACGCTGACGATTCTGGCGGCCCAGAAATCTTCTGGCAGCTCGGTGATTGACCGTTTGGGCGTGCCTGCCCCGGCCCCGGCTGAGGAAAGCGCTCCGGCAGTCCCATCGGCAGATGAATTGTTGCCGCCGGCGCAAGGCGACAATGCTCCGCTGATCCCGCAGGCGGCCGACTAAGCCACAAAACCTAGAAAATCATAAGGGAACTGCAACAGCATCTTGCGGTTCTCTTGCGCTATGTGCGCGAATCCTTTATACGTGAAGTCCCGTGATGCAGCGGTTTTTTCGAACCGCAGGGCAGCTAATAATGACGTCTCACGGGAGCAGCCGAAAAACATGGCGCGTTTTATTTTCATCACTGGTGGTGTGGTTTCGTCCTTGGGCAAAGGACTGGCTTCGGCGGCGTTGGGATCGCTGTTGCAGGCCCGGGGATATTCGGTGCGTCTGCGCAAGCTGGACCCCTATCTAAACGTCGATCCGGGCACCATGTCGCCCTTCGAACATGGCGAAGTATTCGTTACCGATGACGGCGCTGAAACCGATCTGGACCTTGGCCATTACGAACGCTTCACCGGTGTGGCGGCACGCAAGACCGACTCGGTCAGCTCGGGGCGGATTTATTCCAATGTGCTGGAGAAAGAGCGCCGTGGAGATTACCTCGGCAAAACCATTCAGGTGATCCCGCACGTCACGAATGAGATCAAGGATTTCATCGCGATTGGCGAGGATGAAGTTGATTTCATGCTCTGTGAAATCGGCGGCACCGTAGGTGATATTGAGGGCCTGCCCTTCTTTGAAGCGATCCGCCAGTTCAGTCAGGACAAGCCGCGCGGTCAGTGTATCTTCATGCACCTGACGCTGCTGCCCTATATCAAAGCATCGGGCGAGTTGAAAACCAAGCCAACCCAGCATTCGGTGAAAGAGTTGCGCTCGATCGGTCTAGCCCCTGACATTCTGGTTTGCCGGTCTGAGGGACCGATTCCAACCAAAGAACGCGAAAAGCTGGCCCTGTTCTGCAACGTCCGCCCTGACAGCGTGATTGCCGCACAAGACCTCAGCACCATCTACGACGCCCCGCTGGCCTATCACCGTGAAGGTCTGGATCAGGCGGTTCTGGACGCATTCCAGATCAGCCCGGCCCCCAAGCCCGATCTGGCCAAATGGGAAGACGTCAGCGACCGCATCCACAACGCCGAAGGCGAAGTGAAAGTAGCCATCGTCGGCAAATACACCCAGCTTGAAGATGCCTATAAGTCAATTGCCGAGGCCCTGACCCATGGCGGCATGGCCAACCGCGTCCGCGTCAAGATCGAGTGGGTCGATGCCGAGGTGTTTGACAACGAAGACGCCGCACCTCATCTGGAAGGCTTCCACGCCATCCTCGTCCCCGGCGGCTTTGGCGAACGTGGCACCGAAGGCAAGATCAAGGCCGCTCAATACGCGCGCGAGCACAAGGTGCCCTATCTGGGCATCTGTCTGGGCATGCAGATGGCAGTGATCGAAGCGGCGCGCAATGCGGCGGGAATCACCGAAGCCGGGTCCGAAGAATTCGATCATGAAGCCGGGAAAAAGCGTTTTGAACCCGTTGTTTACCACCTGAAAGAATGGGTGCAGGGCAACCACAAGGTCGAACGCAAAGTCGGAGACGACAAGGGCGGCACCATGCGTTTGGGCGCTTATAATGCGGTTCTGGCCGAAGGCTCGAAGGTCGCGGAAGTCTATGGCGGCACCCAGATTGAGGAACGCCACCGTCACCGCTATGAGGTCGACATCAAGTACCGCGACAAACTGGAAAAGGCAGGCCTGAATTTCTCGGGCATGTCGCCAGATGGTCGCCTGCCGGAAATCGTCGAATGGTCGGATCACCCATGGTTTATTGGTGTTCAGTATCACCCGGAACTGAAATCCAAACCCTTCGACCCGCACCCCCTGTTCCGCGAATTCGTGCGCGCCGCGAAAGACACCTCGCGTCTGGTCTGATCACGGGCCGATAACAGATTTGTACCAGTCGGCGCGAAATTTCTTTACGCGCCGGCGGTTTGCACGGTTAACTGCCGCCATAGCAGCGACAGGAGACCGGCCATGACCGATCAGATTACCCAAGCAGAAACATTTGCCGCCCTGCACAAGAAGGGTGATCCGGTCATCCTCTATAACATTTGGGACCCCGGCAGCGCCGTCGCTGTACGCGATGCAGGGGCCAAAGCGCTGGCGACTGGCAGTGCTCCGGTCGCGATGGCGCAGGGGTTTTCGGACGGCCAGAACATCCCGTTTGAGTTGGCGTTAGACAACGCTCGCCGCATTGTCGAGGCGGTTGATATACCGGTCACCATGGACCTCGAAGGCGCTTATGCCGAGGATACTTTTGGCATATCGGCCAATGTCAAACGCGCGCTGGAAACCGGAGTAATCGGCTTTAACTTCGAAGATCAGGTCGTTGGAACTAAAGATCTTTATGACATCGAAACACAGGCAGCACGTGTCGCTGCGATGCGCGAAAGCTGTGACGTGGCCGGTGTTCCCGCCTTCATCAACGCCCGCACTGACATCTTCCTCAAAGCCGCTCCGGACACGCATGATCAAGCGATGCTGGATGACGCCATGGCCCGCGCGGCAGCCTACGCCGATGCCGGAGCCAGCGGGTTCTTCGCGCCGGGCCTGAAAGACGAATCCATGATCGGCCAGCTTTGCGCGGCCACCGACCTGCCGGTCAACATCATCGCCCTGCCCGGCACGCCTGACACGCCGACGCTGGCGAAACTCGGCGTGGCCCGGATCAGCTATGGCCCGGTTCCCTATCGGCAAATGACCGCTTGGTTACAGGATTCAGCACGCGCCGCGCTGCAATCCGGTGGATGATCCACTTTTAGGGGATTGCATTTCAACCTGTTCCTCCGCACCTTGCATCCGATACCAGCGGAGGACACCTTGTGGCCAAAGGATACTGGGTTGCCCATGTCGATGTAGACGACATTGAAACCTACAAATCTTACATTGCTGCCAATGCGGCCCCATTCGCCGATTACGGGGCCAAGTTTCTTGTACGCGGCGGCGAGAGGAGCGAGCCTGAAGGCAAGGCTCGCGCCCGCACAGTTGTCATCGAATTTCCCGGCTATGAACAGGCGCTGGCCTGCTATGAAAGCGATGCCTATCAAGCCGCCAAGGCCTTGCGCGATCCGGTTTCGACCGGCGATCTTGTGATTATTCAGGGCTATGAGGGCTAGCACCGCTTGGCGCGCCTCGAATTACGGAATATCCTGCCGATATGTTGAAAAAATTCTTCCAGGCCTTTCGGCCGCCGCAACATGACAAACTGCCCGATCCTGATGCCGAACTGGCCCTGGGGGCATTGCTGGTACGTGTCGCGCAGGCCGACCGCGACTACAAGCTGGAAGAGATCAGCCTGATCGACCGCATTCTTGCGCGACTTTACCAGCACAATGCGATCGAGGCCGCCAAGGTCCGCGCCACCTGCGAAAAATTGCACGCAGCTGCTCCGGAAACAGATACATTCGGCAAACTGATCCGCGAAACCACCGATCTTCAGGAACGCTTGGCCGCGCTTGACGCCCTGTGGGAGGTCGTGCTGGCCGATGGCAACTCGGACGAGGGCGAGGTCAAGATCGTCGAAGAAGCCCGCATTGCCATGGGCCTCAGCTTCAACGACAGCAAAGCGGCACGCGAGCGGATACAAAGCCGCTTGGAAGCGACCTAGGCTATCTCTATATAAACGCTTATGTTCAGTGATTTCCTGTCCCGGCTCACGCAGCCGCAGCCCGACCCGCTTGTCGAAGATGATGCCCGTCTGGCCCTCACCGCCCTGTTGGTGCGTATCGCTCGGTCCGACAACGACTATGCCGATACCGAAATGGCCCGAATCGACCGCATCTCGGCCGAACGCTACGGCCTGTCGCCATTTGAGGCCGCAGCCCTGCGCGCCCGAGCCGAAGACCTTGAAGCCGAGGCGCCCGACACCGTCCGCTTTACTCGCGCCATCAAAGAGGCGATCGCCTATGACGACCGCCTGGCCGTTGTGCAGGCCATGTGGTCGGTCGCACTGGCGGATGGGCACCGCAGCGGTGAAGAGGATTCTCTGCTACGCCTTGTCGTCAGCCTGCTCGGCGTGAGCGATGTGGATTCGGCGCTTGCAAGACAAAAGGCGGCGAAGGTCTGATCAACCGGCAAGCCTTTGGGCGTTGTCAGCGCTATGAATCGCTGCCTTCAAGCTCATTCAGAAACTTGTAGTCCGTCGGTGGATCGTCACAGATGCCAGGCCCACACTCCAAAAGCGCCGAACCAGCGTTCGCGACGGCCAATGCCAAAATCAGGAAAAACGCTGTTTTGGCCAATGTACTTCCTCCGAAGCGTTCGGTTGCCCGAACGTCCGAGGCAAGATCATACTGCTTCTCGAATACCAGCATGATTGCGGTGCCAAGGATGATCAAACCAAAGGCAACTCCCGCCCAGGTATAGAAGTGTAGGCCCAGAACCGGGGAGCCGTAGTGCCCTGTTCCGGGCACGATATGCAGCAGGATCTGGCGGATCGAAACGCTGATCCCAAATATCGCTGCCACCAGCACGATGCCATAGTTTCTGGCGCGCGTACCCCATAACAGGTTCAGAGCAAGCCCGAACCCAACGGCCACGAATCCCACGCGTTGGAGCAAACATAACGGACAGGGCAGTTCGTAAAGGACAAGCTGAAAGTAGAAGGCAAGCACCAGAACCAGGCAAACCGCCAGTGCACCAATCGCATTCATGTTACGAGCAAATTCAGGTGACATTGGACGACCTCACAGTTGAATCGTTAAGGGGGTCGTGGCGTGAAACTTCAGCCAGTAGGCACTCGCCAAAAGCGTCAGCACGAACAATGCGTATGAAATTCTGACCAGCTTAAAGTATGCCAGCACCATCGTGCCGGCGAACAATGCAAATAATAGCGCGATCACAAGAAGCCCCTTACGTGAATTGAATTCGTATATTTCAATCTTTAACTCAAAACGAATTATTCCCAAATTCAAACAGTTTTGGTGATTGGATCAAGCCAGTTCAATAAATTTGGTTTCGCTGAGGATCACCTCGGTTGATCCGGAATCCTGTGACCTGAATCTCTGGGCCGCAATCAAGAGATTGATCTGGCTGACCTGTCGATAATGGTGCATCGAGTCACAGAATGCGCCCAACAAACTGACAGTTTAGACAGCGCGACCGCCCGATTTGGCAATTTCGCTGCGTGAACTTGTCAATTGCGCATTGCATTAGCCCGATTTTTCAGCCCTATTACCGCACCAACACCAATCATATCTGGACTGCCCGTGACAGACGCCGCTCCCGTCATTGAGATCAAGAACCTGCACAAAAGCTTTGGCCAACTCGAGGTGCTCAAGGGCGTGGACATCACCGCGCATCGCGGCGACGTCGTGTCGCTGATCGGATCATCCGGTTCGGGGAAGTCTACCCTGCTGCGCTGCTGCAATCTGTTGGAAGACAGCCAAGAGGGCGAGATTCTGTTCAAAGGCGAGCCCGTCCGTTGGACTGGCAGCCACAATCATCGCCGTCCCGCCGATCCCAAGCAGGTGCTGCGCATCCGCACAAATCTGTCGATGGTGTTCCAGCAGTTCAATCTGTGGGCCCATATGACCATCCTGCAGAATGTGATGGAGGCTCCGGTCACTGTCATGGGCCGCGACAAGGCCGAGGTCGAAGACAGCGCGCGCAAATATCTGGAAAAGGTCGGCATCGGCGACAAATGCGACGTCTATCCGGCGCAACTATCGGGCGGACAGCAACAACGCGCCGCAATCGCACGTGGGCTGTGCATGGAACCTCAGGCGCTGCTGTTTGACGAACCGACCTCAGCGCTCGATCCCGAACTGGAACAGGAAGTGATCAAAGTGATCAAGGATCTGGCCGCAGAAGGCCGCACCATGATCATCGTGACTCATGACATGAAGATGGCTGCGGATATCTCCAGCCACGTTGTGTTCCTGCATCAGGGCCTGATCGAAGAAGAGGGTTCAGCCGAAGACATTTTCACTGCCCCTGAATCCGAACGGCTTCAGGGCTTTCTCTCCGCCACTCAGGCGGCTTAACCAACGGACAGAACCAATAAAGGGGAGTAACTCATGAAAAACCTGATTCTGACCACCGCAGCGCTGGCGTTGACCGCCGGTATCGCAATGGCCGAAACTGTGCGCATGGGCACCGAGGGCGCCTACCCTCCGTACAACTTCATCAATGATGCTGGTGAGATCGACGGCTTCGAGCGTGAAGTCGGTGACGAGCTGTGCAAGCGCGCTGGTCTGGAATGTGAATGGGTCAAGAACGACTGGGATTCGATCATTCCGAACCTGGTTTCAGGCAACTACGATACCATCATCGCCGGCATGTCGATCACTGACGAACGCGATGAGGTCATCGACTTCACCCAGAACTACTACCCGCCGACCGCCTCAGCTTACGTAGCTGCTTCAGATGGCGCTGACACGAAAGGTGGCATCGTCGCTGCACAGACCGCAACCATTCAGGCCGGTCACGTTGCTGAATCCGGCGCGACTCTGGTCGAATTCGCCACCCCCGAAGAAACCATCGCCGCGGTGCGCAACGGCGAAGCGGATGCTGTGCTGGCTGACTATGACTTCCTGGTCCCGATTGTTGAGGAATCCGGTGGCGAGCTGGTCTTTGTCGGCGATCTTGTCCCGCTGGGCGGTGGCATCGGCATGGGCCTGCGCGAGAGCGACGCAGAACTGCGCGGCAAGTTCGATGACGCGATTTCGTCCATGAAGGCAGACGGCACGCTCAACGAGATGCTGGTCAAATGGTTTGGCGAAGGTATCGCTACATACAACACAGACGGCTCGGTCGTAACCAACTAAGCCCTCCGTCCAATTGTCCGGCGCGTGCGCGCGCCGGACCTGCCGGACCTGAGACCGGCCAGACGTTCGAAAGACGCCTTATGTTCTCCTACTGCGCTGATCCTGACACGCTGGGCACGTTCCGCTGGTTCTCGTGCTATCTGACCAATGGCGTCCACTGGTCGTTCTACCTTTCTTTCTTCAAGGTGCTGGGTCTGCTGGCCGTCACCGCCCCGGTCGCCCTGAGCTTCGGTTTTGCCGGCGCTATGGCAGCGCGATCGCATTTCCCGCCGCTTAGCTGGCTGGGTAAGGCCTATATCGCCATCGTGCGTGGCGTGCCTGATATCGCTTTCTTTCTGTTCTTCGTGATCGCTCTGGATCAGGGCTTTGAATGGCTGCGCCATAAAGTGCTCTGCCCCGAATGGACCGATCCGGTGCGGCAGGGCAACGACTTCATCGTCTGTCAGGCCGCCAAGCTGCCGCTGGGCACTGCACCCGAATGGGTGCATGAAACCTACGGCTTCTTCCTTGCTGTCGTCACATTCTCTATCGTGTTCGGCGCGTTTGCCGCCAACGTCCTGTTCGGCGGCATGCGCGCTGTACCACACGCCCAGCTTGAGACGGCCGCAGCCTACGGCATGACACGCCGCCAGACCTTTTGGCGAATCCTGGTGCCGCAAATGTGGGTCTACGCCCTACCTGGCCTATCGAACCTGTGGATGGTGCTGATCAAGGCTACACCACTGCTTTTCTTGCTGGGCATCGAAGATATCGTCTATTGGGCGCGCGAGTTGGGCGGCACAAAAACATCCCGCTTTACCGATTACCCTCATGGCGACTGGCGCATGTGGTACTTCCTCGCCCTGCTGATCTTCTACCTCGGCATGACCCGCGTCTCGGAAATCGGGCTTGAGAAACTGATGCGCCGCCTGTCCCATGGTCAGGCCACATCGGGCGGAGAGCTTCTGCGCAAGGAGACCACCGCATGAGCTGCATCCAGACCATTCAAGACTACGGCCTCCGTTCGCTGGGCTTCGGGGAACGCCTGCTGCCCAAAACCGATTTCACCCTGTGCGAGCACTTCACGCTGATCGGCTCGGGCATGATCTGGAATATCTATTTCGGGATCATGGCGATGGTCACGGGGTTCTTCCTCGCCACCGCGTTGGCCGTCGGCAAAGCCTCGTCGAATAAATGGCTGCGCAAACCGTCCGAGTGGTTCATCTTTTTGTTCCGCGGCTCGCCGCTGTTCATCCAGTTCTTCTTCGCCTATTTCTTCTTCCTTTCGCTGAAGAAGCCCTATCCGATGTTCGACGCCTTCACCTCGGCCTGGCTGGGGGCGCTGATCGTGCTGTTCCTGAATACTTCCGCCTATTCGGGCGAGATCTTCTATGGCGCCCTTCGTTCAATCCCCAAGGGCGATATCGAAGCCGCCGACGCCTATGGCATGTCCGGTTGGTCGCGCTTCCGACGTATCGTTTGGCCGACAATGCTACGGCTGGCGTGGCCCGCCTATACGAACGAAGCGATCTTTGTCTTCCAGTCCACCACACTGGTCTTCTTCTCGGCCTTCCCGGCATGGCAGCAAAGGGGTGATGCGCTCTATTACGCCAGCTACTTCGCGGACAAGACGTTCAACCCGTTCATCCCCTACCCGATTCTGGCGTTCTATTTCATCCTGCTGACGCTGGTCATCGTTTGGGGCTTCGGAAGGGTCAACAAACGCCTGAACCGCCACCTACCTGCCGAGCGGAAAGCCAAGATGCGCTTCCGTCTGAATCTGGCGCGCTAAGCCCACTCCACCGGGTTCAGCCGGAACAGTTTCGAAAGCTGCTCATAGACCTCGGGCACCTCGTGCTTCAGTGCTTTCGGGCGCTCAAAGAACACTTCGACCGAGACGGCAAAGAACTCTTCATGCCCGGTTGCGCCATAGGGGTCGATAACCGTGTGCCGCCCGCTTTCAACCGCGTGAACATGCGCGTCATAGGCGGTCAGGAATACCTTTTCCCATTCGGCAAAGCTCTGCCCTTCACTCAGGATCGGTACGCCATTTGTACCCCCGGACAGATCATCGATCTGATGCGCAAATTCATGCAGCACTACGTTCTGCCCGTCGCGATCATCCAGAGCGCCCTGCTGGCTGTGTGCCCATGATAAAATGACCGGTCCGCGATCCCAGCTTTCCCCGGTCCGCACGATCTCTTTCTCGGACACGACATAGCCCGAGCGTCGCTGCTGCTTTGACTTGAACGCATTGGGATAGATCAGAATGGTCGTCAGATTGTCATACCAAATGTCGCTATTGATCACGAGCAAACAGGCCTGCGCCGCAATCGACAACTCCATCTCCTCAGTCACTTCCAACCCGTCGCAGCCGTAGAAGCTCACTTGATCCAGAAACAGGTTCACCTTGCCATCCAAGTGGCTGCGCAGCCCGGCGGGCAGCCGCCGGATGATGGGAACTTGCTGATCAATGATGTCCTGTTGATCCGAGGTCAGACGCGTCGCCAACAGCGCCGCGCGGGCCTGTCTCTTGGACCAGACGTAATAGCCGACCCCGCCTGCGATCAGTAACACTATGGTAAGAAAGATGAACATATCTGAGACTATAGGCATCGCTACGCCCGGCACAATCGGGCACCTGAATGTTGTACAACTCGGAAGACAGCGGTCTCGACCACTGTACAAGTCGGTTGATTTTCAACATCGCGCCCCACCGCAAGCGACGCCTATTCGTAATTTGATCAAATTTCGTGACAAGACGCTAATCCTGATTTAAACCTCTCGTGACTAGACCACGGAGCCCCCAATGGACCTGAGCGCCCTGCATACATTCCGCGTCGCCGCCTGTGACCTCAACGGTCAGATGCGTGGCAAACGCGTGCCACCCTCATACGGTGCCAAGTTGGACAAAGGCGCCGTACGCATGCCGTTCTCTGCGCTCAATGTCGATCTCTGGGGCGCTGATATCGAAGGCAGCCCGCTTGTCTTCGAAAGCGGTGATGCAGATGGTGTGTTGCGCCCCACCGGGCGTGGACCGGTTCCTATGCCCTGGCTTGATACACCCACCGCGCTGGTGCCCATGTGCCTGTACCACGATGACGGCACGCCTTTTGCGGGCGATCCGAGACACGCGCTTTCTGCGGTTCTAGATCGATTTTCCGAACGGGGCTGGTCGGTCATCGCCGCCACCGAACTCGAGTTCACTCTGCTTGACGCCTCAGGCGACCAACCGCAGCCTCCGATCAACCCGGTCACGCGCCGCAGGCTGCGGGACGAAGCCGTTCTGTCGATGGCCGAAATGGACGCGTTTGATGCGTTCTTCACCGACCTCTATGATGGTTGCGCCGCTATGGGTATTCCTGCTCAGACTGCAATATCTGAAAGCGGGATCGGTCAGTTCGAGATCAATCTGAACCATCAGGACGCCATGCGCTGCGCCGATGATACGTGGCTTTTCAAGACCTTGGCGCGTGGCGTGGCACGCAAGCATGGCTTCACAGCGACCTTCATGTCCAAGCCCTATGCCGAGGATGCGGGCAACGGAATGCATGTGCATTTCTCGGTCGTCGATGTCGATGGACGCAATGTCTTCGATGACGGAGGGGCCGAGGGAACCGATGAACTGCGCTCGGCGGTTGCTGGATGTCTGACCGCGATGCCCGGCTCTACGCTGATCTTCGCACCGCATGGCAATTCTTACACGCGCCTGGTGCCTGGTGCCCACGCACCCACCGGAGCAAGCTGGGCCTATGAAAACCGCACGGCGGCCCTGCGCATTCCGGGTGGTGCCCCTGCCGCCCGACGGATCGAACATCGCGTTGCTGGCGGTGACATCAACCCCTATCTCATGCTGGCCGCAGTTCTGGGCGCGGCAATGGTTGGGATCGAGGATGGCCTGCGACCGCCCAGCCCGATTTCGGGCAATGCCTATGAGTTGACGGATCTGCCGCAGCTGGCAGCAGACTGGCCGTCGGCCATCTCTGCTTTCGAAACTGACCCGGTAGTTGCGCGCATTTTCCCGGACGATCTGATCCGCAACCTGGTAATGACCAAACGGCAGGAAATTGCGCGATTCGCATCCCACCCTCCTGACGAGCACTGGCTCAGCTATCTTGAGAGCGTTTGAACCTCTTGCCCAGCTCGCTTCGCTCCGTTAGAATAAATTTGATCAAATTTGGTGAACTATGAAAATCGGCATCCTTGTAACCGGCCACCCACCCGATGAATTGCATGAACAATTCGGGGAATATGATGGCATGTTTCGCGCATTACTGGGTGGGAACGGCTTTGAATTCCAAACATACGCAGTGGTCGATGGTGAGTTTCCGGAAGACGCGCATCAGGCCGACGGGTGGATCATCACCGGATCTCGTCATGGCGCATACGAAGATCACGTTTGGATTCCCCCGCTTGAACAGCTGATCCGGGATATTCGGAAGACAGGGAACCCCTTGATTGGTGTCTGCTTTGGACATCAGATCATCGCGCAAGCGCTTGGTGGAAAAGTGGAAAAGTTTGATGGTGGCTGGGCTGTAGGACGCACGGAATACAGCTTTGGCGATCAGACTGTCACCCTGAATGCTTGGCATCAGGATCAAGTGACCAAACTGCCCGCAGGTGCGGTGGTCACCGGTACGAATGACTTTTGCCAAAACGCCATGGTCACCTATGGCGATACGATCTGGACCGTGCAGGCCCATCCTGAATATGGAAATGACTTCATACAGGGCTTGATGGAGACCCGAGGCAAAGGCGTGGTTCCCGATGCGTTGATGCAGGCGGCAGCGAACCGGAAAGATGCCCCGGATGATAATGCCAAAATCGGACACCACATGGCAGAGTTCCTAAAGAAAGCGAGGGCCTGATGGCCGACTGGACAGATCAGCTGCCTGAGGCGGCGCGCACCTACTTTGAAGGCAAACGGCTGGATGAGGTTGAATGCATCATCTCTGACCTGCCCGGCATCGCCCGCGGCAAGGCAGTCCCGGCGTCAAAGTTTGCCAAGCAATCCTATTTTCACCTACCCGACAGCATTTTCTACCAGACCATCACAGGGGATTGGGGCGAAGCTGCAGGTGAGGACGGTTTCATTGAGCGGGACATGATCCTGAAACCCGATTTCTCAACTGCGTCGGCCGCTCCTTGGACGGGTGACTGGACCTTGCAGGTGATTCACGACGCGTTCGATCGAGATGGAGAGCCGATCCCTTTCAGCCCCCGCAATGTGCTCAAACGCGTTGTGAAGATGTATCACGACAAAGGTTGGAAGCCGGTTGTCGCCCCCGAGATGGAGTTTTTTCTTGTCGCGCCAAATGTAGACCCGGCGCAGGGTATCAAGCCGATGATGGGCCGCTCGGGCCGACCTGCGGCGGCGCGGCAGGCTTACTCGATGACAGCGGTGGATGAATTCGGGCCGGTGATCGACGACATCTACGACTTTGCCGAATTTCAGGGGTTTGAGATCGACGGGATCACGCAAGAAGGCGGTGCCGGACAACTAGAGATCAACCTGCGTCATGGCGATCCGGTGAAGCTGGCGGACGAGGTATTCTATTTCAAACGCCTGATCCGCGAAGCCGCGTTGCGTCACAACTGCTTTGCAACATTCATGGCGAAACCGATCGAAGATGAACCGGGCTCGGCCATGCACATCCATCACTCGATTATCGACATGGAAACGGGTCAGAATATCTTCTCGGGCCCTCAGGGCGGAGAAACGGACGCCTTCTACAACTTCATCGCCGGCTTGCAGAACCACCTGCCTGCAGGGCTGGCGGTGATGGCACCGTATGTGAATTCTTATCGCCGCTACGTCAAAGACCATGCGGCCCCGATTAATCTGGAGTGGGCACGCGACAATCGCACAACTGGCATTCGCGTACCTCTGTCCGGCCCCGAGGCGCGCCGGGTTGAAAACCGCATCGCGGGCATGGACTGCAACCCTTATCTTGGTATCGCATTGTCGTTGGCCTGTGGCTATTTGGGCCTGACTCAGCAAGAACGCCCACGCCGCCAATTCTATGGCGACGCCTATGAAGGCGACGGCGATATCCCTCAGATCATGGGTGAAGCTCTGGATCTGTTTGATGAAGCCACTGCCCTGCACGAAGTTCTGGGTCCCGAGTTCGCCCGTGTCTACGGCATCGTCAAACGTGCTGAGTACGAAGAGTTCCTGCAGGTCATTTCCCCGTGGGAACGCGAGCATCTGCTGATGAACGTCTAGGGCAAAGACGCGATGAACCTGCTGTATTCTAATGACCGCAAGGCGGAGTACCCGCCAAGCTGGTATGCCGCGACGGCGCACGCCTTTGACCGCCACCCGGCGCTTGAAGGCGACCATACCGCAGACGTCTGCATTGTCGGAGGCGGATACACGGGCCTTTCGGCAGCATTGCACCTGGCTGAGGCTGGGTTCGATGTTGTCCTGCTGGAAGCTCATCGCGCGGGCTTTGGGGCTTCGGGTCGCAACGGAGGCCAACTGGGCAGCGCGCAGCGTTTGGATCAAGAGGATCTTGAACGGCTTGTCGGCGATGAAGATGCGTCAAAGCTTTGGGATCTGGCCGAAGAAGCCAAGGATCTGGTCAAATCTCTGATCTCAAAACATCAGATCGATTGCGACCTGAAGCCCGGCATTGCGGTTCTGGGCTTTAACAACTCGGAGCGCGCAGAGCTACATGATCACGCAGCGCATCTGTCGGGTAAATACAAATACGACCAAATCGAAACTTTAGATGCCGATGCCGCGCGCGGGCTTTGCCCCTCACCAGCCTATGCGGGTGGGTATCTGGACAATGGTGCCGCGCACCTACACCCGTTGAACTACGCCCTCGGCCTTGCGCGTGCCGCTGTCAGAGCCGGGTTAAGACTGCATGAAGACACCGAAGTTCTTGGCATCGATCAGGGCGCTCGTGTTACTGTACGCACTGAAAAGGGCACGATCACTGCCGATCACGTTATTCTGGCCTGCAACGGATACCTCGGAGATCTGAACCGGCAAGTTGCATCGCGCGTGATGCCAATCAACAATTTCATCGCGGCAACCGAACCTTTGGGCGCTGAAGTGCAAAAAGTTCTGGCCAAAGATATCGCCGTTGCTGACACCAAGTTCGTGATAAACTATTTCCGGCTAAGCGCCGATGGCAGGCTGCTGTTTGGGGGTGGCGAAAGCTATGGTTATCGTTTCCCCGAGGACATCGCCGCAAAAGTCCGCAAGCCGATGACCGAGATTTTCCCGCATCTGCGTGACGTCAAAATCGACTACGCATGGGGCGGAACGCTGGGCATCACCATGCGGCGCATGCCCTATTTGACCCGGGTTGCGCCAAATATCCTGTCCGCCTCGGGTTATTCTGGCCACGGCGTCGGCACCGCGACCCATGCAGGGCAACTCATGGCATTGGCGATCCAGGGGCAGGCTGAGGGGTTCGATACCATGGCCCGCGTTCCTGCAGTGCCCTTCCCGGGCGGTCCTGCTTTGCGGACGCCGTTGCTGATACTGGCCATGACTTGGTATGCGCTGCGTGACAGGCTGGGTATCTGAACACATTCTTTACGACGAATTGGTGAAATCTCGCTGACGATGCGAATTGGGACTTGGCTTGCCTGCACATCGAATTTATATTTCCCAAAGATAAAATTCGGGAAATCCAAATATGACGCTTGTACCCAACGTTCATGAAGCCGAACCCATCCCCGCAGCCGCCCGAGACGCAATCGACGCCCTGATGAAGTCAGGCGATCTGTTTCGCTATACCGCACCTCAGGATGCGCCCGTTGCCCTGCTGGAGGCAGAGTTTGCCGAACTGCTCGGCACAAAATACGCGCTGGCAGTCTCTTCCTGTTCTGCCGCGCTATTTTTGTCGCTCAAGGCGCTTGGGCTGCCCCGCGATGCGCGGGTTCTGATCCCCGGATTTACCTTTGCCGCCGTGCCGTCATCGATTGTTCACGCGGATTGCATTCCGGTTCTGTGCGAGGTCGGGGACAATTATCGCGTCGATATGGCCGATTTCACGGCTAAGCTGGACAGCGTGCAGGCAGTGATCATCAGCCATATGCGCGGCCATACCTCGGACATGGACGCGATCATGGAGCTGTGTGAAGCGCGCGATATCCCGGTGATCGAAGACGCCGCCCACTCATTGGGCACAACCTGGCATGGGCGCAATATTGGCACCATCGGTAAGGTCGGCTGCTTCTCGTTCCAGTCCTATAAAATGATCAACGCAGGCGAAGGTGGCATTCTGGTCAGCGACGATGCGGATCTTGTAGCGCGCGCGGTCATCATGTCGGGCGCATACGAGCACAACTGGAAAAAGCACTCTGGCTCACCAGAGCTGGAACAGGCCTTTGCCAAATGGCAGAACCAGTTGCCACTGTATAACCTGCGCATGAGCAACCTCAGCGCCGCAGTCATTCGCCCACAAATCCCCGAACTGGCCCGCCGTGTCCGCGACGGGCTGGCAAACCATGACTATGTGGCTGATCGTCTGAACACATCGCCCTACATCGATGTCCCTGCCCCCCTGACACCCGAGCAGCGCGCACCAGATTCGATCCAATTCAATCTGGTTGACCTCAGCGACGATGAAATCCGCGCCTTTGCCGCCGCAGCCGAGGCACGCGGTGTCAAGGTGCAGGTCTTTGGTCTGAGTCAGGATAACGCTCGTGCCTTCTGGAACTGGCAGTTCCTACCCGAACAGTTCGACCTGCCACAGACCCGTGCGATGCTGATGAAGGCCTGCGATGTACGTCTGCCCGTGCGTTTGACGCGCGATGAACTGGACGTAATCTCGGACATCCTGCTGGCTTCTGTTGGCGAGGTTGTCGGCCCGGTGCCAGTCTACGGGACCTGATCGTCAGTTCTATTGCAGATCAAGGTCGTTAACTGAAAGTAACAATGCGTCGATCCCGTCGGGGGTTGGCGCGACGCGTGACAAAATCCCGGCAACGGCGAGCCCGGTTTCTGTTTGCGTCAGAAACGGTGCACCGGAATCCCCCATCATGACGGGGCAGATCGCGCGCATCAGCCCCTGGCCGGCCTGTGCGGCATTACAGCTATCGGTGCGACTGAGCACGTGGGGCCGCAATCCGGGATAGCCCGCGAACGTGCCCATCTGCGGGACAGTCCGGGAAACATCGAAAAAACCAACCTGCTCTCCAATTGGCTCGGCCAACTCCAACACGGCCCAATCCAGATCGGCGCGATTGTTGAATACACCGTCGCGCCCCTGTTCCGAATCCAGCCGATAGGCCAATACATTGGACACGGCGGCAGCCTCGCCGCGCTGATACCCTGCGGCAAACCGGATACTGGCCGGAGGAATCCAGCGGTTGCGCGCGCTGTTGTACAAGCAATGTGCCGCGGTCAAAACCAGCCGCTCAGACACCAGCACGCCTGTACAATGGGACCGCTGACTGCGGCTGGCAAAATTGACCCGGCCAATGGCGCGCCAGGGCGGGGTCGTTGCATCCAGAATTTCGCGCGCGCGAATCTCGTCGCAGCCCGCAGCCGTATCCCGACCCATTGTGCAGATAGGTTCCCACACGGATGTAAACTGGCCTTGGGCCTGTGCAGTCTGGGCCCAGATCAACGCGCCCAGAACAGACAGCCAGCGCATCGGTCAGGCTAGCTCAGCTTCGATAGTTTTTGCTGCAACTCGGCAAGTTGCTTTTTGATGTCGTCCAAATCCTCTTTGGGTTCGGGCGATGTTTCTTGTTCATCATCCGGCCCCGACCAGTTTCCCGACAGACCACCGGTCATGGCTTTTAGAAAGGCCTTTTGCTGCGCCTGCATCGCCTCGAACCCCGGCATCTGGGACATTGGGTTCATGGCGTTCATGTTTTCCATCATCTTGGACTGGCTCTCGCGCAGCATGTCGAACGAGCTTTGCAGGAATTGCGGCATCATGCCCCCGCCCGGCACCATGTAGCTGCGCACCAGATCGTTCAGCACATTAATCGGCAAAACATTTTCGCCGCGGCTTTCGTGTTCGGCAATGATTTGAAGCAGATACTGACGGGTCAGGTCATCACCGGTTTTCAGGTCGATGATCTGAACCTCGCGGCCATCGCGTATGAAACCGGCTATATCTTCAAGCGTCACGTAATCGCTGGTCTCGGTGTTATACAGCCGACGGCTGGCATAGCGCTTGATCAGCAGCGGTTTGTCTTGTTCCGACACCCTGTACCCTCCCCAAGGATGATGCGTTGCAGCAGAGGTTATGCGACTGCAGAACAAAAAGAAAGGGCAGGTCAAGCGACCTGCCCGAAGCGATTACACCATTTGGGAGGAATGGGTGCTATATCGCAGCCTTACTTACTTGGCGGTTGCTGCTTTCTTTGCGGCAGCGGTCACCTCGTTGGTGGCTTTTTTGACGGCTGCGGTTGCATCTTCTGCAGCGTCTTTGCCAGCCGCCATCAGCAGCTCAACTGTTTCGGTCTGAACTTTTTTCGCGATCTCAGCGAAAGCAGCCAGGTTTTCAGCGGCAACTTCAGCCGACGCGCTTGCGAAGTCGGTTGCAGCTTTTGCGTAATCCGCAGGCTCGGTTTTTGCTTTCGACATCTCGGTCAGTTTGGCCAGGGTTTCTTTGGTCCATTTGTTCGAGATCTCAGCTGATTTCTCAGCTGCGTCCAGAGCAACACCCGACAGCTTTTCGTTCAGAGAAGCGGTCGATTTGAATGCGTCTTCCAGAGCGGTTGTGTCAACCGGGAACGCGCCCATCATGTCTTTCAGGGTCGCGGTAAAGTCTTGGGTCTTTGCCATTGTCCTAAATCCTTCTAGCCGTTCCGGGCCCACCCCGGTTCTCATCAGCTTGAAGGCAATATGATTGCTGCATCGCAGCATTGCAAGCTTTTTCTTGCTGCAACGCAGAAATTTTTGAGTTTCAAAATGATATCAGCGGTTTGCCTTGACCAAAACATAGGTACCCGGAGCCGGGCAAAGGCGTGGATGATCCGAATCGCCGGTATCGCGCGCGGGAACCTGCTTGCCTGATCGCTTCTTTAACCACGCTTCCCACATCGGCCACCACGAACCTTCGTGGAAGTCAGCTTCTTTCAGCCATGTATCGGCATCACACTTCAGCTCAGGATTGGTGTAATGGCCATATTTTTTCTTACTGGGCGGATTTACGATGCCCGCGATGTGGCCGGACTCGGACACCACAAAGGTCTTCGACTTCGCGCCCATCTGCTGCACCCCGCGATAGCAATCCTTCCATGCGGCAATATGATCCGTCTCGCAGGTGATCGCCATCAAAGGCACATCGACATCCTTGATATGCAGCTTATGGCCAAGCAATTCGAACCCGTCGTTGACGAAATCGTTGCTCTGACACAAACCGCGCAGATACTGGATCGCCATCCGGCCTGGCAGGTTGGCCCCGTCGCCGTTCCAGTACAACAGGTCAAACGCTGGCGGTGTTTCACCCATCATGTAGCTGCGGATCGCCGGCGTATAGATGAGATCTCTGGATCGCAGGAAAGACATCGTTCGCCCGATGATCCATGCCTTTAGAATACCATCCTTCGAGACCTGTTCTTCGATGCCATCTACAAAGTCATTTTGCAGGAACGGCGTGAACTCCCCCTGCTCACCAAAGTCTGTCAGGGTGGTGAAGAAAGTGGCAGATTTGATCGACTTGTCGCCGCGCTGCTTCATCAGCGAAAGCGTCAGGCTCAGCGTCGTACCGGCGATGCAGTAACCCACTGCGTTGACCTGCTTGACCTTGCAGATTTTCTTCGCCTCTTCGATGGCGGTCAGGAACCCTTCCTGAATATAGTCCTCCATCCCAATATCGGCGTGTGAACTATCGGCATTCACCCAGCTGACCACAAACAGGGTATAGCCCTGCTCGGTCACCCATTTAATCAGGCTGTTCTGAGCCTTCAGGTCCAAGATATAGAACTTGTTGATCCATGGCGGGAACAGAACGATCGGCGTTTCGTGCACCGTCTCGGTCACCGGTTTATACTGGATCAGTTCCATCATTCGGTTGCGATAGACGACGTCGCCGGGTGTAGTTGCGATATTCCCGCCAATCTCAAAGGCACTTTCGTCAGCCAGCCTGACAACCATTTCGCCGTCATTGGCCTCAAGGTCCGACACGAGGTTCTCCAGCCCCTGTATCAGGGACTGCCCTTCGGTCTCGATGGCCTTTTCCAGCGCATCGGGGTTGGTGGCCAGAAAATTCGTTGGCGCCATCATATCTATGATCTGCTGCGAGAAATACTGCAGACGCTGCTTATCCTTGGTTTCCAGATCGTCAACCGATGCAACGGCCTGCGCGATCGCTTCGGCATTGGTTTGGTACTGCTGGCGAATGAGGCGAAAGTAGGGGTTGGTTTCCCACATTGGATTGGCAAACCGTTTATCTTTGGCAGCGGCTGGGGGTACATCCCCGTCGCTTTGGGTCATCGCTTTCTGCGCTTCCGCAAAGTTGAGAACCGATTTTCCCCAATACTCAATTTGCTGCTCCAACAGCTTTGTGGGGTTTTGAAACGCTTCAGCCCAATACGCAGTTGCTGCTTTTGCAAAAAGCTCTTGATTCGGGCCATCCAGAGCGGGGGTGTGCGGCGTTTTTCCGGCCATGACCTCGACCAGGCGTTTGGACAGTTCTTCTACTTTGTCCATATTTTCTTTAAGTCGTTCAATATGTTCTTCGGTCAGTTTTGGCGTCTGGTCTTCGGTAGTTGTCATTTTAACAATTCCCCCCTAGTCTCGCTGCTGTGCAGAATAACGTCGTTGGCGTCGGGGGGCAAAGCGGCGAATGGTCCGAATTCTCAGGCTGATACTCAGGAGGCACATTCGATGCGCTACATGATGACCTATGACCTGATGGAAACCATGCGTAACACCAACCAATGGCTTGGTGCAACCGCAAGCGCGATGGCATCCTACCCCCTGTTCTCGATGACACCCAACCCGGCCTTCAACTGGATGGCCGCTTGGGGCGAAGTAACCGAGCGCACATTTCAGCGTATGGTCGTCAAGCCTGATTGGGGCATCCGCACCTTTACCTGCGAAGACGGCAAGGACCATCTGGTCGATATCACAACCGTGCTTGAGCGTCCTTTCGGCGACCTGATCCATTTCCGCGTTAATGGACGCAAAGAACAGCCACGTAAGGTGCTGCTGGTTGCGCCGATGTCGGGGCATTACGCGACCCTGCTCCGCTCGACCGTCAAAAGCCTGCTTGTCAATTGTGAGGTCTACATTACCGATTGGCATAACGCGCGCGACATTCCCGTGTCCGAAGGCAAGTTCGATGTAGAGGATTACACGCTCTACCTTGTCGATTTTATGAAAGAGCTCGGCCCCGATACGCATGTTATTGCGGTTTGTCAGCCCGCACCGCTGACTCTGGCCGCAACCGCCTATCTGGCCGAGGTCGAGCCGAAGGCGCAGCCAAGTACCCTGACCCTGATCGGCGGTCCCGTCGACCCCGACGCAACTCCGACCGAGGTTACGGATTTTGGTCGCCGTGTAACGATGGGTCAGTTGGAAGAAACGATGATCCAGCGGGTTGGCTTCAAATACAAGGGCGTAGGCCGGATGGTGTATCCCGGCTTGCTACAACTGGCTTCGTTCATGTCAATGAATGCCGAACGTCACAGCAAGGCGTTTTCGGATCAGATCCAGCGCGTTATTCGTGACGAGGCATCCGACCACGATGCCCATAACCGGTTCTATGACGAATATCTGGCGGTGATGGACATGACTGCCGAGTTCTATCTTTCGACCGTTGAACGTGTCTTCAAAAACCGTGAGATCGCGCGCAACGAGTTCGTTGTAGCCGGCCACAAGGTGGATATCGGCAAGATCACTGATGTGGCTGTGAAATCGGTCGAAGGCACGAATGACGATATCTCAGCCCCCGGGCAATGCATTGCGGCGCTGGATTTATGCACGGGTCTGCCCGACAGCAAAAAGGCCAGCCATGTTGAACCCGGCGCGGGTCACTATGGCATTTTTGCGGGCCGCAGCTGGCGCGACAACATCCGTCCGCTAGTGATTGATTTCATGAATGAAAACAGCCGCAAACCCCGTCAACGAGCCGCCAATAGCAACAAAGTTGCATGAGCCGCGCAGCGGCAGGAGACTTTCCTTTCCGTTGCAATTGCGGCGCCCTTTCGGGGCGCATTACTGAACACGGCGTCGTATCCGGCACTCATGTCGTGTGTTTTTGCCATGACTGCCGCGCAGCTCAGCTGTATTTTGAACAGCCCGACCCTGCGCCCGACCCAGTCGAGGTGTTTCAGATGTCACCGGAAGACATTAAGATCGATGCAGGGGTCGAGCACTTGGCAGCTATGCAACTTAGCCCCAAGGGCATGTTGCGATGGTATGCCAGATGCTGCAACGCGCCGCTGGCCACGACGCCGACAACTCCAAAATTTCCGTTCGCGGGTTTTATCGTCAAACGTATTCCCCACCCCAGCAGTTTGGGTCCCATTACTACGCGTGGATTTGTGCCAAGGGCTGACGGCAAGCAGTCTCATGAGAAAATCCGCTATGCCGCTATGGGTCTGCTTAAACGCGTACTAAAATCGCGTCTGTTCGGGAGCTGGAAGAAAACGCCATTCTTTGACTCTGAAACCGGTCGGCCGGTGGTGCAACCAACTGTTCTGACCAAGAACCAGCGCGCGGTTTTCTACGACTAGGTCAGCCGCAGTGGTTTCCGGAGCCAATCCTGCAGCATCGCAATCACGGATTCGGGTGCTTCCAGTGTCGGATAGTGCCCGGCCTCATCAATCACGCGCAACTCTGCATCCGGAATGAGATCAGCCATGAAGGTATTCTTGCGGACCGGATTCTCCGCATCATGGGCACCGCAAATGATCAGCGTGGGCATCCTGATCCGGCGCAGCGTGCCTTGTTGGTCCGGACGGCGTTGCAGGGTTCTTATCTGACGCACAAACACATCCGAGCCCAATTCCTCGGCCATCTGCAACACTTCGTTCAAAATCGGGATGCGTTGCGGACCGGGAGACAACATGTCCGAGCCGATCAGCTTGCGCATCACTTCGTCCAACCTCCCCGCCTGCGCGCCAACGATCAGGTCTTCGCGACTCGCCGCGATATGAGGTGTGTCGGCCTGCGCATCCGTCGCCAGCAAGGCCAGTCGTGTCACCCTCTCAGGTGCTCGCCGCACGATCTCAAGCGCGACGCCACCACCCAGACCAAACCCGCACAAAGCAAACCGGTGCGGCAGTTGATCCAGCAAGCCCGGCGCGATTTCTTCGAACCGTTCACCGCCGGTGATCGGTGCGACCATAACTGCACGTTCACGCGACAGCGCGGTGATCTGCGCCTGAAACAACCGTGCATCGCACATCAATCCGGGTAGCAAAACCAACGGCTCGATCACCTCGGTGCCCTCCGCTCGTTGTTATTGTTTTGTTACAGGATGAGAGGTTTGCCAACGGCGGGCAAGCAAAACTTCACGGATAGCTGATCGCCCGAAACGGTGGGAAATCCGCATAGCGTTCCTGCCTTTGGCCCAGCGGTTCATCTGGCTCCGCCCCGGCCCGCAACAAGCAGCCGCGCGGGGCGATGTAGCTGTCGATCCGCCGTACAGGCTTGGGCCGCCAAACCAGATTGAACGCGCATAGTTTGGGAAAGAACCAAATCTCGGAATAATCCAGATGGTCATGCATCCACCACGCCAAATCGCGCCAATCGCGCCCCTGCGCATAACGGTCTGCAATCCACGGAATTACCACCGACGCCCCTGCTACACGTGCGTCACCTTCGCCCCAATCCCAAATGTGGCACTCCAACGGGTTGTCATTGCGGGCACAGTTCAACCTGTTCTCGTTCCCGAACCGGTTCAGTGATCGCGAGCGATAGCCCGAGCGCACCGCGATACGACCAAAGGTTTCTTCCAGCGGGTCCAGCAGGGTCTCGCAAAACGCGCGCCCGGTCTCGATCGCAAGATCAGGGTTGTCGGGAATATTTTGCAATTCGTGAAAGTTCCCGATCTCGGAATATAGAAAATCACGCATGAAAAAATGCCGGGATAGTCGCACGCGACCCAACGTCTCAAGGCTCCACATACTGCCCGGTCTACGCATATTCAGCCCCCGCTTTGCTTCGGAATCCCCTGCTCTGACAGCCATTCCAATATGCCCGCGACCGCCGCGTCAGTCTGACCCGGTGACATCAGACGCCCCGCGACCACGTGTGAGGTCGGATCATCCCCGGGCCCCATTGTCACCAATGAAACCATCGCCTGACCACCCCAGGTCTTGGCCGCCTCATGCATTTTATCCGGACGCACCACCTGATCATCATCAGAAAACCAGAACAGCGCCGGAACCCGCGCGCCCGAGAAGTCAAGCGCATTGACCGCATCTACAAGGGCAAACATCGGCACGACCGCCTCCCATGGATAAACAGTTGTCCAAAAGATGTTCTTCTCGGGATCAGTGCTTGAGACATCCCGGTCCTGTCCCATCAATGGCGGCAGCCAATGCCGGGCCCACGGCAAGGATGGCACCCAGGAACCAGCCGAGTTTACGCCAAAGTTCGGCGACACCAAAACCAATGCAGCCACATCAGTGCTCAGTTCCGTATCCATCGCAGCCGCGGCGGCCAATGTCGCCCCCGTCGAGGTTGCGATCACAATGACTTGCTCACCAACAGCCCGGGCAGCAGCCAACGCCTCGGCTGTATCCTGCATCCAGCCCGACGCCGTACCTTCGGCCATTGCGTCCCCATCGCGGCCATGCCCCTGAAGCCTTGTGTAGACAAGGTTGGCACCCAACGCGTCCGCAACGCGATCAGGTACTGGCCTGATCTCTTCGGACGTGGCGGAAAACCCATGAATGTAGAGCACCGCATAAGCTGTCCGCTGTTCAACAAAACCATCCTGCCAGACCACGCGCTTTTCAACACCTGGCACGATGTCATCATAGGCGGATTCGATGCTTTCAAAGTAAACCTGAACGCCTTCGCCAAATTTGCGCGGATCGAAACGCGGATGCAGGTCCACTGGCTCGCGCGGGCCAAAGGCGTAGATCAACACACCAACCAGCGTCAAACCCACCAGCACCCGCGCCAAAACCCAGCCCAGGCGACGCATCAGGTGCCTTCCAGGACTTCTCGCAGAGCCTGCTCAATCAGCCCGAGGCATCGCTCATCCGAGAACCTGTGATCCGCATCTTTGACCAGCAGCAGTTGCATGTCCGGACCAGTGGCATGATCCAGCAGGCGCACTGCCGTATCGGTCGAGACGGCCGTATCTGCTGTCCCCTGCAGGAGACGCAAAGGGAAAGGCAGATCAAGCGAAGCACGCAAAACCAACCGCTGCCGCCCATCCTCAATCATCCGCTTGGTGATGACGTAGGGCTCCATGTAGTCCGATGGCAGTTCCACATGTCCAACCGTCTCTAGTTCAGATTTCTGCTCGTTCGAAAACGACGCCCAATACCCATCCTCGGTAAAATCTGGGGCCGCCGCAATTGTCACCATACCTGCGATCCGTTCGGGCATGACACGCGCCAGCAACAGCGCTTGCCACCCGCCCATCGACGATCCCACAACAACCAGCGGACCATCAGTTAACCGAGAAACTGCGGCCAGCGTATCCTCGTGCCAGTCCCCGATACACCCGTCAGTAAAGGCGCCTGAGCTTTCACCGTGCCCCGAATAGTCAAACCGAAGGAACCCCTGCCCGCGCGCGCGCGCCCACGCTTCCAGATGCACCGCCTTGGTGCCCTCCATATCTGATTTCAAGCCACCTAGAAAAACGATGGTCGGCCCGCGCCCATCACTCTTGTGATACGCCAGACGTCGTCCCTGAGCGGTTTCCAGAAATTCTGCCTCTGCCATGCTACCCTCATTGCTTGTCAGCCCATCATGCATGTCACGCACCTCTCTGCAATTGCCCGATCCTTCTTCATCTGGCTAAAAATACCTCGGGGAGTGCGAGGGGCTGGCCCCTCGCTCCTGCCCTTGACACCTGTGTCCCCACCTGCCACATGAGCCGAGCATACATAACCCGCAACCGGGCGTTCAGTGGGCGCCAAACCGACGAGGAGAGCCGATATGGCCCTGGACTCACAGTCAGTCTCCCTTACCTTTCCCGATGGCAATTCCCGATCCTATGAAGCAGGCGTTACGCCAGCACAGGTCGCCGCCGACATCTCGACCTCGCTGGCGAAGAAAGCCATTTCTGCCACGGTGAATGGACAGCATTGGGACCTGCAATGGCCCATCGAAGCCGACGCGCAAATCGCTATTCACACCATGAAGGACGAGGCGCAAGCCAATGAGCTGATCCGACACGATCTGGCGCATGTCATGGCCCGCGCCGTGCAAGAGATTTGGCCCGCAACCAAGGTCACCATTGGCCCCGTCATCGAAAACGGCTGGTACTATGACTTTGACCGTGAGGAACCGTTTACGCCCGAAGATCTCGGCCTCATCGAGAAAAAGATGAAAGAGATCATCAACAAGCGTGACCCGGTGACCACCGAGGTCTGGGATCGCGATCGCGCAATCGAGTTCTACAAGGCCAATAATGAGCCCTATAAAGTTGAACTGATCGAATCCATCCCGGGTGACGAACCGCTGCGCATGTATTGGCACGGTCACTGGCAGGATCTCTGCCGTGGCCCGCACTTGCAGCACACCGGTCAACTGCCAGGCGACGCGTTCAAGCTGATGTCAATCGCCGGGGCTTATTGGCGCGGCGACAGCGACCGCGCAATGCTACAGCGCATCTACGGCGTGGCCTTCACCGGCAAGGAAAAGCTTAAGGCTCATCTGCACATGTTGGAAGAAGCCGCCAAGCGCGACCACCGCAAGCTGGGTCGCGAGATGGATTTGTTCCACATGCAGGAAGAGGCCCCAGGGCAGATTTTCTGGCACCCTAATGGCTGGACCATCTACACTCTTCTGCAAGATTACATGCGTCGGCAACAGCGCAAAGGTGGCTATGTTGAGGTCAACACCCCTCAAGTCGTCGACCGCAAGCTGTGGGTAGCCTCGGGTCATTGGGACAAATACCAAGAGAACATGTTCATCGTCGAAGTGGACGAGGAACATGCACGGGAAAAGGCGGTCAACGCCCTGAAACCGATGAACTGCCCCTGCCACGTGCAGATTTTCAATCAGGGTCTCAAATCCTACCGCGACCTTCCTCTGCGCATGGCCGAGTTCGGATCGTGTAACCGGTACGAACCTTCCGGCGCGCTGCACGGCATCATGCGCGTACGCGGCTTTACCCAGGATGATGGCCATATCTTCTGCACCGAAGACCAGATCGAATCCGAAACCGCTGAGTTCATTCGGTTCCTGTCCGGGATCTACAAAGACCTCGGGTTTGAGAACTTCTCGGTCAAATTCTCGGACCGGCCGGAAAAACGCTCAGGATCGGACGAAGTTTGGGACAAGGCTGAAGCCGCCCTGCTCAGCGCAACACGCGCGGCTGGGATCGAGCCGGAACTCAATCCGGGTGAAGGGGCATTCTACGGCCCGAAACTCGAGTTTGTTCTGACCGATGCGATCGGGCGGGATTGGCAATGCGGCACGCATCAGGTGGACTTTGTTCTGCCCGAGCGTTTGGACGCCACGTATATCGGCGCTGATGGTGGCAAACACCGCCCAGTTATGTTGCACCGCGCGACCTTGGGCTCGTTTGAACGTTTCATCGGCATTCTGATCGAAGAACACGCGGGCAAGCTGCCGTTCTGGCTGGCCCCGCGCCAGGTCGTTGTGGCCTCGATCACCTCCGAGGCCGATGAGTATGTGGCCGAAGTGGTCAGCACCCTTCGCGCAGCAGGCATCCGCGCCGAGGCGGATATTCGCAACGAGAAGATCAACTATAAAGTCCGCGAACATTCGGTTGGCAAAGTGCCGATCATTCTGGCTGTTGGTCACCGTGAAGTCGAAGATCGCACGGTCAGTGTCCGTCGCCTTGGCGAAAAACAGACGCGGGTCCAATCGCTTGAGGCTGTAACAAATGAGTTGAGCGTCGCTGCAACGCCCCCCGATCTGCTGTAACATTCGGCAGCAAACCGCTAGAAATCCGGCCCGTTGTTTTGGGCCGGATTGAAACAAATATCATTTTTCAATTCAAAAACAATTTGTTAACGTTCAAGGGTGCATGACGACCTTTGACGGGGTTGTGAGACACGGGCTCGTGAATTCAACTGCTGCCCCTGAACCATTACCTTGTCGTTGTCACAAGCAGACATACGCAGTCATTAACAAGGATTACCAAGATGTCGAACACCGCAAAAACACTGGTTATCGCAAGCGCAGTTGCTGCAGCTGTTTCCGGCGCGGCCACAACCGCAACTGCTCAGGCCAAAGAAAAGTGCTATGGCGTTTCTCTGGCGGGTCAGAACGACTGTGCAGCCGGCCCCGGCACAACCTGCGCGGGCACCTCGACCGTCGATTATCAGGGCAACGCATGGACCCTGGTTGACGCAGGCACCTGCGCCGACATCGAGCTGCCTAAAACAGCAGACGGTGCAGATCGCAAAGGTTCGCTTGAGCCGCTGGAGCGTGACCTGCCTGCATAAGGCTTTTCCGAATGAACCAGAAAGGGCGGGCAGGATCGCCCGCCCTTTCCACGTGATCAGGGGATTTGCAAATGTTGGACAATGCGCTCAGATCGAACCGGCTGCCTGCAGCACCGGGCGTTGGTTACAAACCACAGCATTTCTCGCAGATTCTTGAACAGGCCAAGCCTGTGGCGTGGCTAGAGATTCATGCCGAAAACTATATGGGCGATGGTGGCAGACCTCTGGCACAACTGCGTCACCTGTCCGAACAATTCCCCATTTCAGTGCATGGTGTCGGGCTGTCGATCGGCGGCGAAACGCCACTTGACCCAGATCACCTGGAGCGCCTGAAGCATCTTGTCGGCTGGTTGAACCCGGCCAGCTTTTCGGAGCATTTGGCCTGGTCAACCCATGACAGCCACTTCCTGAACGATCTACTTCCTCTGCCCTATACTGATGCGACTCTGGACCGTGTTTGCGACCATATTGATGAGGTGCAAGAGATTGTCGGGCGGCAAATGCTGTTAGAGAACCCCTCGAGCTATTTGGCTTTCGAGGAAAGCACATGGTCCGAACCTGATTTCTTGCGAGAAATCACCCGGCGCACCGGATGTGGGTTGCTGCTGGACGTGAACAACGTCTTTGTTTCAGCCACCAATCTGGATTTCTCACCGCAGGGCTATATTGATGCCTACCCGCTAGACCAAGTCGGTGAGATTCACCTGGGCGGGCATGATGAGGACGAGGACGATCATGGGCATCCCTTGCTGATCGACAGCCACGGGCGCGAAGTGGTGGACCCGGTCTGGGCGCTGCTGGACTACGTACTAGACAAATCCGGCCCCAAACCCCTGTTGATTGAATGGGACACCGATGTACCGGACTGGCCGGTGTTACGGGCCGAAGCCGAGCGCGCGCAAAAAGCGCTGGATCGCGTGCCCGCATGAGCGTGTCGCAAACGACATTCCACACCGCGCTGCTGGATGCCAGCCAGCCCATCCCTGATGGCCTATTGGACGCCGAGGCGCAGCCCGCCGGTCGTCGCTTCAGCGTCTATCGCAACAACGTCGCCGTCTCACTGACCGAGGCGATGCGTCAGGCCTTCCCGGTCATCACAAAACTGTTGGGACCGCAGAATATGGACGGGCTGGCTGGAATATTCTTACGCCAGCACCCGCCCTCCTCACCCCTGATGATGTTTTATGGCGAGGAATTCCCTAAATTTCTGGAAGGAATGGAGCAGTTGTCGCATCTGGGCTACCTGCCGGATGTTGCCCGTCTGGAACTGGCGCTGCGTAGGGCTTACCACGCCGCTGATCGACAACCCATAGATGCCGAAGCGCTCAGCTTGCCACCGGAAGATTTGATGCAAGCCAAACTGACCCTCGCGCCGTCGGTGCAGGTGTTGCGTTCAAGCTGGCCCGTACATGCGATCTGGCTATATAACACCGAAGAAGGCGCGCCGAAACCTGAGGCGGGCGCTCAGGATACTTTGATCATGCGTCCCGAATACGACCCTGCCCCACACCCATTGCCACCCGGTGGTGCGGCATGGATCGCGCTGATTCAAGATGGCAAATCCATCGGTGAGGCATTTGAATCCACCATGGCCGAAACACCCGAATTTGATCTTGGAACCACTCTGGCACTGCTTTTGCAGGGCGGTGCAATAACTTCTGTGACTATCGAAAGGCTGGACACATGACTGCCCTGATCTCAACTTACAATAATGCGATGGAAAAAGCGGATCACGCGTCCGGTTGGCTGACACCAACCCTGGCTCGGGTGGTCTTTATCGCCGTGTTGTTCGTCTACTACTGGAACTCGGCCACGCTGAAAATCGACGGCTCAATCTTTTCGCCATCGGCCGGAGCCTTCGGTCAGATCTTTCCCAAAGCGGCCGAAGCGGTGCTGTATGATGTGACTCAGATGACCTTTTTCCAGCGGGTCGTCATCTTCTTTGGCACAGTGGCCGAATTTGTCCTGCCTGTGCTTTTGCTGGTCGGCCTGCTGACGCGCCTTGCCGCGCTTGGCATGATCGGATTTGTCTGGGTTCAAACACTGACCGATGTCACCGGGCATGGCATCAAACTGGGCGGCTTGTTCGACAACGCAATTACGTTGATGGATCAGCGCGTGATGTGGACATTCCTGCTGCTGGTGATTGTGATCAACGGCGCGGGTCCGCTGTCTCTGGATCGGTTATTACGCCTGAAGTGACCTAGAAATGTGCCTTGGGCTCGTCCGGTTTTCCTGCGGCGAGCCCGAGCAACCCTGCTACGCCTGCAAAGGCAATCGGGAACATGGTGAAAACACCGAAGCCAAAGGCGTAGTACATCCCAGCGGCAGAAATCAGCAGCAAAATGCCTGCAATCAGAGCCCGCGAATGGGCCATCGCCCCGCCAACGATTGCCAACAAAGGCGCCACGATCGAAGCCGTCTGGATCAACTCGGGGTTCTCTACCTGCTCGGCAATGCCTTCGATCTCACCAAACTGGTCGATCAGTTCCACAAAGCCGTAGCCAAAAAAGCCGACGATCATCCCGATCAGCCCGGCAATGACGCCTAAAATCATGGCAGCGTTTCGCATTCACAGGTCTCCGCTTGTTGCCCGTGTCACATAAGCAGTTCTTCAGGCAACACCAAGGGCCTGACGGGTTTCAGGCGTCCAGCCCAGATACATCTGACCATTGGATACTATCAATGGGCGTTTCATCAGGGTCGGATGATCAGCCAACAGCGCGAGCACCGGTCGATTGCGTGTGTCATCATCCAATCCCCGCCAGGTTGTTGATCGCGTATTGAGCAAGGCTTTGCCGAAAGCCTCGTACGCCTCGGACAGCACATTTTCGGGAACCCCTTGCGCGCGGACATCAACGAAAACCGCATCTGGAAGCAGTTTCAATGCCTTACGGCACGTATCGCAAGTTTTTAACCCATATAGCTGCATTATCTAACTAATCCTGTAATCGCTGCAAATTTAGACAAACCCATCAGGCTGCCCCAGTTATTCTTGATTTTTTACTTCACCGTGTAATGTTGAAAAAGGCGAAACACGCGACCCGGGCTGTATCGTGAGGGCGAACAGTGACGTGTGGCGGTTTTGCCAGCCAAGGCCCCCACCAATTTGTGGGACAACTTGTAAGTAGAAGGAGACACGGGAAATGCCAACCGGCACCGTGAAATGGTTTAATACAACCAAAGGCTATGGTTTTATTGCGCCCGACGAAGGGGGCAAAGATGTGTTTGTTCATATCTCGGCCGTAGAACGATCCGGTCTGACCGGACTCGCTGACAATCAGAAAGTCTCGTACGAGTTGCAGGACGGACGTGACGGCCGCCAAATGGCTGCTGATTTGAAGCCGCTGTAAGGCACAGCCCGCCCCGGCGGGAAAGATAAAAGAAGGTTGACGGCCAATTTCAGGCCGTTAACCGCAAACCCTAGTGAACGCGCCCACCTTGGGACGTGCTCAGTTTTCTGTTGAATCAACCCTCTCGGATAACAGCCTCAAACTCACGCCATTCCCGTGCGGTCATGCCTGAGTTTTCCTGAGTGACATCTTCACCGCTGAGCATCCGACGCAAGCAGGTCACCATCTGCGCCGAGAGGTTGACTGCGCCAAGGCGGTAGTCCTCAAACGCACGGTAGGCAAACGGTACCCAGTCGGCGACAATCTTGCACATGGTATCTGCGTAAACGCGGATTTCGTACTGCGCGTGCGGGTCGGCACGCAGACGCAAGAAGTGGAACAAGTTGTGCAAGTCCACCTTCCAATACCATTGCGTATAAATGTTGGCTGGAAGGTTCATCCGCGCCAGTTCACGCGCAAGCCCTTGCTGGCCGTCCTGACCGATCATCGCCTCGTAGTTGTCATAGCAGCGCGCACTGTCCGCTTTCAGAATCTCCAACACACGCGCGGCCTCTTCGCCTTGCAATGTGTCTCCACGGCCCTGATTGTTAACCTCGGATTGCGCGGCGACATGTTCGGGTGCCGGGATATAGAACTCTCGATCCAGGATCGAATACCGCGCCGAATATTCGTTCACATTCGCCGTGCGGTGGCGGATCCACTGGCGGGCTACGAATACGGGCAGTTTAACGTGCAACTTGATCTCGCACATTTCAAACGGGGTCGAATGCCAGTGGCGCATTAGATAGCGGATCAGACCTTCATCATTTTGCACCGACTTGGTGCCTTTGCCGTAGGAAACACGCGCGGCCTGACAGATCGCTGCATCGTCGCCCATATAGTCGATAACGCGGACAAACCCGTGATCCAGAACCTGATGCGCCGTGTACAGATGATCTTCCATACCTTCGGCAACGACGCGGCGGGTCGGGCTCGACTGTGCGCGCTGAGCTTCGATCTCGGCCAGTTGGTCGGCAGACAGAGGCATGAAATTATCCTTTCCAGCAATGAGTCGCCGACCACTATATATCGGCAAGCTTGCCATCGGAACCGCGATATGTGCGGCGCATTGCGCTAAATCGGAATTGTGTCCGGCCAGCCCCTCGACATGGGATGAAGGCGCGCTAAGGTGCTTGGCATCACAACCAATGCAAGGAAAGTCGCGATGGGGCTGACATATCTCCACACCATGGTCCGCGTGAAGGATCTTGAGAAATCCATAGCGTTTTATGAACTATTGGGCCTGAAGGAAACGCGTCGTTATGAAAGCGAGGCTGCGCGGTTCACACTGGTATTCCTCGCCCCACCGGGACAAGAGGACGCGCCCATTGAACTTACATACAACTGGGATGGCGACGACGCACTGCCAAGCGACAGCCGCCATTTCGGGCATCTCGCCTATGGTGTCGACAACATTTACGAGACCTGCCAGCACCTTCAGGACAATGGCGTTGTGATCAACCGCCCGCCGCGCGACGGGCGCATGGCATTCGTCCGCTCGCCTGACAATATCTCAGTTGAGTTGCTGCAAAATGGTGAAGCGCTGGCCCCGGCGGAGCCTTGGTCTAGCATGGAAAGCACCGGCCACTGGTGATCCGCTGGCTGGGAGCACTGGGGCTGGCTGTCACGGGCAGCCCCCTTTGGGCCGAGACCTGCCGCCTGGCGCTGGCGCTGGCAATGGACATCTCGACCTCGGTGGACGCGACCGAGGATGCGCTGCAACGACAGGGGCTGGCCAACGCATTGATTGCGCCCGAGGTGCAGGAGGCTTTCTTCCTTTCACCTCAACCGGTTGCATTAGCCGTCTATGAATGGTCCGGCAGTTTCAACCAGACATTGCTTTTGGATTGGACGATAATCGATACTCGGGCCAATTTGATCTCCGCCGCGCATCGGATCGGCACATCGAAGCGATCGGAAGACGAGTTCCCGACTGCGATGGGTCACGCACTGGCTTTTGGGGCAACCCTGCTGGCGAGCGCCCCGAATTGTCTGTTCCAAACCATCGATATCTCGGGCGATGGCAAGAATAACGATGGCTACGGGCCACAGATCGCCTACAAGCACTTTCCATTCGAAAACACGACCGTGAATGGTCTGGTGATCAATGCAGCTGATTTCGAAGGAGAAATCGACTTGATCCCGTTCTTTCAGAAAAATGTACTACACGGACCCGGTGCTTTTCTTGAGATCGCCGCCGGGTTCGAAGATTTTGAGCGTGCCATGCGTCGCAAACTGGAACGGGAATTGAAAGGATTGGAACTTAGTGCGTTGCAACCGGATAATGCGAAATGATCCGCCTGTGTGCGACACTTCTTTGCCTGCTGGCCAACCCGCTTTCAGCGCAATGTCGACAGGCTTTGGCGTTGGGAATGGATGTCTCTGGTTCGGTCGACAGTCGTGAGTACAGGTTGCAACTTAGTGGCCTTGCGGCCGCGTTGCGCCATCCCAAGGTGGTTCAACTGATCCTTCCAAACCCGTCTACCTTTATACGGATCGCTATCTACGAATGGAGCGAACCTGGCCACCAACGCCTCTTGCTTGGTTGGACAGATGTTCGCTCGACTGCTGATCTGCGTCGAATTCAGCAACATTTAGAAAGCACAACACGCTCATCAGCGCCGCAGGGAACGGCGGTCGGGTCGGCCATGTTGTACGGTGCTGAGATGTTGGAGAGCCAAAGCGATTGCTGGCGGCGAACACTGGATCTGTCCGGTGATGGTAAACACAATCTCGGACATCACCCGCGGGACATAAAAGCCGCTTTGCAAAACGCTGATATTACAATCAATGCCCTTGTAATCGGTATCGACGACCCCAATCCAGGAGACACCCGCCAGGTAGAGATTGGGGAGCTATCTGCTTATTACCACGCGTGGGTCATCCGAGGCCCCGATGCTTTCGTCGAAGTCGCCCTTGGCTTCGAAGCCTATGAAGATGCGATGACACGTAAACTGATCCGAGAGCTTGAGGGGCTGTCGCTGTCCCAAACTCAGCCATCAAAGCTATCAGTAGATATACCGAATCTGATCGGTCCAATATCGTTCGACCCGACGCAGTGAACCGGTGATCTCTTCAATCCCATCGGTCCCGATCACGCCGCGGTTTTGCAGCCCTTCGGCATGGCGGGCGAACAGGTCTGACACGATATCGCGAATCTCACGCCCGCGCGGCGTCAGGCGTACTCGTACCGAGCGGCGGTCAATCTCGCATCGTTGATGGTGCATATAGCCCATCTCGACCAGTTTCTTAAGATTGTAGCTGACATTACTGCCTTGATAGTAACCACGGCTCTTCAACTCTCCGGCGGTTACTTCATGGTCGCCTATGTTGAACAACAGCAGAGCCTGCACCGCGTTGATCTCAAGTACGCCGACACGCTCGAATTCATCCTTGATGACGTCCAGAAGCAAGCGATGCAGACGCTCGACCAGCGCCAACGCCTCAAGATAGCTCGTCATGAACCCCTTGGTCCCGGGCGCGGTGACCTGTAACTCCATACTCATTCAATCCTCCGATTCATCGCGCTGTTTCTGAAAACATGACGCGAATTCCCGAAAAATCGGTTAAGCCTGATGATTGCTTATTTTTGAAAGGTTTGCGCGATATCCGCGATCAATTCGGCCAGCGGTTCCGGCGGGCTGGCCTGACCAGTGACCCATTGATAAAGGTCCTGATCATTTTCATGCAGCAAGGCATCGTATGTGTCCAATCCCGCCTCGTCCATCGAAGACAGATTGCGATCGGCATATGCCGTCAGGATCAAATCCATCTCTTTGATGCCCCGCCGCATCGAACGCATTTTCATGCGCTTGATCCGGGTCTCGCGCGGCTCGGTCATTGATTGCGTTCCAATTTCAGACGCAGCGCTTTTTCGACGCGGGCCAGCCGCTCGGAGTTGGCTCGCATCTCACCTCGGATCGTGCGGAGCTCTGCAACAAGATCGCGCAATTCCGAGTCCGTATCGCCATGCAGGCTTGTTTCGTCCATGCCGTCGCCCTCGCCCGTCAGAAGCCACATGATCGAGACATTCAGTAGCCCCGCCATCATCGACAGCTTATTCGCACGGGGTTCCGACAAATCATCTTCCCACGAGGTGATCGTGGCTTTTTTGACACCAAGCCTGCGGGCCAATTGGGTCTGCGTCATACCTGCGGCTTCGCGTGCGCCAGCAACGCGATCCCCGAAGGTTGCGGTGTCCGGTCCGAACCAGTCTGTTTCGTCGTTCATCGGGGTCTCCAAAGGGTAAAACTCAATTGGCTTGATCGTTATTTCGGCGCACCCTATGACAGTCGGGCTGAACATACAAACCGAGGCCGACCATGAGTTTCCTGTCTGCGACACTGTCACGCGTAAAACCCTCGCCCACCATCGCGATGACGTCCAAAGCAGCCGAGCTGAAGGCCGCCGGGCGCGATGTGATCGGGCTGAGCGCAGGCGAGCCCGATTTCGACACGCCTCAGAACATCAAGGACGCCGCCGTGGCCGCCATCGCTGCGGGCAAGACCAAATACACTGCTCCGGACGGCATCCCCGAGCTGAAACAGGCGGTTTGCGCCAAGATGAAGCGTGACCACGGATTGGACTATACGCCCGCTCAGGTCTCGGTCGGGACCGGGGGTAAGCAGACGCTTTACAACGCGCTGATGGCTACGCTGAACGAAGGCGATGAGGTCCTCATCCCCGCGCCCTATTGGGTCAGCTACCCAGACATGGTGTTGCTGGCCGGTGGCACACCCGTGATCGTCGAAACTTCGCTGCAGACCAATTTCAAACTGACAGCGGATCAACTGGAAGCCGCGATCACACCTAAAACGAAATGGTTCATCTTCAACTCACCCTCGAATCCCACCGGAGCGGGCTATAGCTGGGCTGAACTGAAAGAACTGACAGATGTCCTGATGCGGCATCCGCATGTTTGGGTGATGACCGATGATATGTATGAGCACCTGGCCTATGACGGGTTCGAGTTCTGCACGCCCGCACAGGTGGAACCGAGACTTTATGATCGGACGCTGACCTGCAATGGCGTCTCCAAAGCCTATGCCATGACCGGTTGGCGTATTGGCTATGCGGCAGGCCCGGTCGAGTTGATCGCCGCGATGCGCAAGGTGCAATCTCAATCAACTTCGAATCCCAGTTCGGTCAGCCAATGGGCAGCAGTCGAGGCTCTGAATGGAACTCAAGCATTCCTTGCGCCGAATAATGAGATCTTCAAACGCCGTCGCGATCTGGTCGTCGACATGCTCAGCCAAATCGACGGTATCTCGTGCCCGACACCCGAAGGCGCGTTCTACGTCTATCCATCAATCGCAGGCTTGATCGGGAAAACCACACCCGCGGGCACAGTGATAGATTCGGACGAAACCTTCGCAATCGCCCTGCTGGAAGAGGCCGACGTGGCGGTTGTGTTTGGCGCAGCTTTTGGTCTGTCCCCCAATTTCCGCGTCAGCTATGCGACCTCTGATGAAGCCCTGACTGAAGCCTGCACACGCATCCAACGTTTTTGCGCCGCGCTCACCTGATACCGGAGTTTGTTATGTCCACAGCCCTGCCTGAATACTATTTCCGCGTGCGCGAAAATGGGGCAGCGGTGTTCAGGATCGACACGGAAAATCGCCATCGCCGGATCGAGATGGAACAGATCGCGGTCATCAACATCCGCAATGGCGAGGTCAAACCGCAGGGCCAGCGTGTACTAAGCGACGCCGACAACGATGAAATCGCGCGCTGGATGGAAGAGCGCAAAGCCCTGCTATCCCGCCGTGATATGGATGATATACACCGTGCGGTTGACTACCTGAATCTGACCACGCAATGGGCTCAGTCTAAAGCAACGGATGCGCAATTAGAGGACGTGACCGACCCATTGCTGATGGCAATGCACGACTTGCGGTCGGTACTTGTTCGAAAGAAATCCGACCGGATGAGCAAAGAATGATCCCCTAGGCGGGAACTTCTCCTACATCGCGCACCGACCTTAGCCAGAAGCGCGCCATCAACAATACGGCAGCACAAGCGAGGCCAATCACGAGGCCAAGCCAGACTCCGATCCCCTCCATACCTCGAACAAAGCCGAAATAGTACGAAGCGGGGATACCGATCACCCAATAGCTGAGTGCGGCCATCACCATCGGTATTTTTGCATCCTGCAAACCTCGCAACAGGCCTAGTGCGATGACCTGCGCCCCATCGACCAGCTGGAACAACGCAGCCATCGCCAGCAGGCCAGTGCCGATTAGCAGGATCTGTGGCCGCTGCGGATCATCGGCCTCCATAAACAGCGAGATCAGGGGCTCAGCGCATGTCAGGAATAGAACAATCGTCAAGACCGACACGATCAACGACATCCCGGTCACCGTAATCGCGCCTTTCTCAAGATGCGCCCGATCCCGTCGACCCAACGCGTTGCCCGCCCGAATAGTCGCCACATTAGACAGGCCCAAATGAACCATGAACGTCGCCGAGGCGAGGTTCAACGCAATCCCATGAGCTGCCAGCGGCACTGGACCCAACCAGCCCATCATGACAGCAGAGATCGCGAACAACGACACCTCCGCCAGTGTCGTCAGACCGATGGGAACGCCCAAACGCAGCACGCTCATGAACATCTCCCAATCCGGGCGCCAAAACCGCTGAAACAAGCTGTGTTCCGGCAACGCACGCACCGCATAGATCACGACCGCCACCAATGATACGATCTGCGTCACCACTGACGCGATAGCCGCACCAATCACCCCAAGTTCGGGCGCGCCCCAGTTTCCGAAGATCAGCGCATAGTTGGTCACGCCATTGACCACAGCTGCAACAATCGTGATCCACAGCACAATCTGCGTCCGCTCAAGCGCGGCCAAATAGGACTTCAGTACCATCACCAACAGCGCCGGGAACAAGCCCCACCCCGCGACCCGCAGGTATACTGACGCAGTTTCAGCGACTTGCGGCTCTTGCTTCAAAGCAATCAGGATCGGATGGGACCACCACAAAAGGGGCATCATCACCGTCGCATAGATCAGTGATAGCCACAGACCCATGCGAGTGGAGCGGCGAATGCTGGTCTCATTTTCCTCGGCGGCAGCGGTCGCTACCATCGGCATTACAGCCCACCCAAACCCGGCACCAAACAGGAACAGGACGAAATAATAGCTGTTGGCCAGCGTCACGGCAGCCAACGCCTCGACACCGTACCAGCCCAGCATGACTGTATCGGTCAAACCAATCGCATACTGTGCCAGATGCCCGCCAATCAACGGCAGGCCCAGCACCGCGATTGCGCGCAAATGGCCGGGATATGTCATCACCTTGTTCATTCCGCCAGCCTTAGGCTTGCGCGCTGCCCGAGACAAGAGCGGAACAAACTTATTTCATAATGAGACTAACGAGAACAAAGCGACGCAAGCCATCACCTTTGGTGCAACTGCTTTACAGTTTATCGATTTTCAGCCGATCTTCGCGTCAGGATGCAGCGCTGTCCCCAGAATATGGTCCGAGTTATGAATTACGTGATGCGCCTGCCCAACTATCAACGGATCAGGCTCACCAACGATCCTGAGGTCTTTGTCCGGGTAGTCCAGCGTCGACAGGAAATGCCGCATGCAGTTCAGACGCGCGCGTTTCTTGTCGTTGGATTTGACAATCGTCCAGGGCGCATCAGCGGTGTCGGTGTAGAAGAACATCGCCTCTTTCGCCTCGGTATAGTCATCCCATTTGCTCAGGCTAGCCTTGTCAATCGGTGACAGTTTCCATTGCTTCAACGGATCAGTTTCACGACTCCCAAAGCGCCGCTGCTGCTCTTCCTGCGTGACCGAGAACCAGTACTTATAAAGTTGAATGCCCGAGCGCACCAGCATCCGCTCCAACTCGGGCGTCTGCCGCATGAATTCCAGATACTCATTGGGTGAGCAGAAGCCCATCACCCGCTCGACGCCCGCACGGTTGTACCAGGACCGATCATAAAACACCATCTCGCCCACGGTGGGCAGCTGCTGCACATAACGCTGGTAATACCACTGCCCCTTCTCCTCATCCGTCGGCTTGTTCAATGCGACCACACGCGCCTGACGCGGGTTCAGATGCTCCATGAACCGCTTGATGGTCCCACCCTTGCCGGCGGCGTCGCGGCCCTCGAACAACAGCACAAACCGCTGCCCGGTCTCCTGCGACCACAATTGAACCTTCAGCAACTCTGCCTGCAGCTCGGCCTTTTGCGCCTCGTAATCCTTGCGTGCCATCTTGCGGCCATAGGGGTACTTGCCGCTCTCAAAAGCTTGCCGGATTTTCTCGGATGTTGGTGCCGAAGCATCCGCCTTCAGGTCAGTTACAGCATTGATCTGCGATGATTTTTGTTTGATCTGGGGTGCCGCATCCATACATGTTCTCCTCGGTTTCACTGTCGAGGAGATGCTTAGCCGATTGTCACACGGCGCGCTTTGATTGGTGTCAAATTGACATAGGTTTTATCGGGGCGTCAAAGAACAGGCCTATGCCCGTTCTTTACATGACCCGAAAATACATAGGGGAGCGGCCAGCCCCGCATTTACCGATGTCCCCAATCATCAGGATTGTCCGAGTTGTTCGGCGACAAGCCCAAAACGTCTCCGTCAGTCGAACACCCCAACCCCAAAACGGTTCTGTTCGCATAGGAGAAATACGAACACACCTGATTGATCTCAAGAATCTCGCCATCTTCCCACCCCGCCTCTCGCAGAGCGATCACATACGCCTCAGTCAGATCGCCGGGTGCCTCGGTCAGCTTGCGCGCATATCTCATCGCTTCGACCTGTGCCGCGTCCAGCGGGGCCGAGGCCGGATCACGCGCCTCAATCGCCGCACGGATCGCATTGCCGCGCACCTCATCATGCAGCAACCGCTGCAATCCGGAAAAGTGATGTTCTACGCAATATCCACACTTGTTCAGAGAGCTGACCCACACGCCCAGCACCTCAAGAAACCACTTCGGTATCTTGTTGCCCGAGTGATGCAGCACGGCCTTATACATCGCCATATGGCCTTCCATCGAATGCGGCCGCAGGCTGTGCGCCATCATAATGTTGTCCACATTGTTGTCCGGCCCGGTGACCCGGTCATAAAGCCTCCTCAGCTTTCCCGTCGCCTCTTCGAATGGAATGGTTCTGATCCAGCTCAATTCTTCTGCTCCCTAATTTCTGCTTCCGGAACAAAGCCTAAACGGGATTTCGAAACATGACGAGACCTTGGAAAGCTCGCGGTTTAATATCAATCTGTTTTGCATCACTGATATATGCTGGGCAGCCACCCCTACTGTCTGCTACGTCCCTATTGAAACAACTTTCTGACCTAAGACTTTTCAACTGTGCGCCCTCTCATCTGTATTTTTGCCCTGTCTTGTTTTGGCTCTGCTTTAGCTATGTTCAATCCAGCGTTCTCAGATTTGTTATTGCTGACAGGACCGTGCGCATTGGCAAGTTTGCTGCTGCTGTTCGGAAAAAGGCTACGCCGGCTCAAAACTTCGAAAAACTGGGCTGTCGTCGATGGATCAAATGTTTTGCACTGGAAAGGCGGTGTTCCTAATATCGCCACAGTGCGCGAGGTTGTCGACGAGTTGAAGACAAAGGGGCGGACACCGGGCGTCGTCTTTGATGCCAATGTAGGATACAAAATCTCAGATCGCTATATGAACGACAGTTCCCTTGCGGCTTTGCTTGGGTTGCCATGCAGCCACGTGATGGTTGCGCCGAAGGGTACTCCTGCCGACCCGCTGGTTCTTCAGGTAGCGCGGGATCTCGGTGCTGCTATCGTCACAAATGACCGGTTCCGTGATTGGGATGACGAATATTCGGATGTGCTTGAGAAAAGTTCTCTTGTTCGAGGTGGCTTTAAAGACAAAACTCTCTGGCTGTCATTGTAAACGCGCTGCAATACAGCGCTGAATATCGCTCCGGTTCCGTTGGCCCCGACAAACCGGATACAACACCTCGCGTCCCTCTTCCCCCGGACCACATCACCTGCCATAATGGGGGAAACTCAAAAACAAGAGCAGCACCCATGCCCGACGATCTGTTGACGCCAGAAGCGACCTCCACCTATGACGCCTCGTCCATCGAGGTGCTCGAAGGGCTGGAACCGGTGCGGAAACGCCCCGGCATGTATATTGGCGGCACCGATGAGCGCGCATTGCACCATATGGTGGCCGAAATCCTCGACAACTCGATGGACGAGGCCGTCGCGGGCCATGCCAACCGGATCGAGGTGGAACTGCACGCAGATTACGCTCTGACCGTGCGCGACAACGGGCGCGGTATTCCGATCGACCCCCACCCGAAATTCCCGGACAAGTCCGCGCTAGAGGTGATCCTGTGTACACTGCACGCAGGCGGCAAGTTCTCGGGCAAGGCGTATCAGACTTCGGGCGGTCTGCACGGTGTGGGTGCATCGGTGGTGAATGCCCTGTCGGATTCGATGGTCGTGCAGGTGGCACGCGACAAACAGCTATTCGAACAACGCTTCTCGCGCGGTATCCCTCTAGGTCCGGTGGAAAAAGTAGGCGCAGCGCCCAACCGGCGCGGTACAACCGTCACGTTCCACGCCGACGCCGACATCTTCGGCCACCACAAATTCAAACCCGCGCGCCTATTCAAATCCATCCGCTCCAAGGCCTATCTGTTCTCGGGCGTCGAAATCCGCTGGAAATCCGCCATCGACGACGGGGAAACCCCGACCGAGGCGAGTTTCCACTTCCCCGGCGGCTTGTCGGATTACCTGAAGGAGACGATGAACGGCTCGTCGACCTATGCCGAGCAGCCCTTTGCCGGCACCGTGGACTTTAACGAGAAGTTCGGCACCCCCGGCAAAGTCGAATGGGCGATCAACTGGACGCCTTCGCGCGATGGGTTCATCCAGTCCTACTGTAACACCGTCCCCACCCCCGAAGGCGGCACACATGTCGCCGGTTTCTGGGCTGCGGTCCTCAAGGGGATCAAGGCCTATGGCGAGCTGATCAACAACAAGAAAGCAGGTCAGATCACCCGTGACGACCTGATCACCGGCGGCTGCGCGCTGGTGTCCTGCTTTATCTCGGAACCGGAATTCGTCGGCCAAACCAAAGACCGTCTGGCCACGGTCGAGGCGCAGCGGCTGGTCGAAAACTCGGTCCGCGACCATTTCGATAACTGGCTGGCGGCTGATACGAAATCCGCCGGGGCGATCCTCGACTTCCTCATCCTGAGGGCCGAAGAACGCCTGCGCCGACGGGCCGAGAAGGAAACACAACGCAAGTCCGCCACTAAGAAACTTCGTCTCCCCGGCAAGTTGGTGGACTGTAGTAGTTCAACACGGGACGGCACGGAATTATTCATTGTTGAGGGCGATTCTGCGGGCGGCTCGGCCAAAATGGGCCGTGACCGCAAGACACAGGCCCTGCTGCCCCTGCGCGGCAAGATCCTGAATGTGCTGGGCGCGGCAAGTTCGAAACTGGGCACCAATGCCGAGATCAACGACCTGACCCAAGCGCTGGGTGTGGGCCTTGGCACCAAGTTCAACGTCGACGACCTGCGCTATGACAAGATCATCATCATGACCGACGCGGATGTGGACGGGGCGCATATCGCCTCGCTTCTAATGACGTTCTTCTTCACCCAGATGCGTCCCATGATCGACGCGGGTCACCTGTACTTGGCTTGCCCGCCCCTCTATCGCCTGACCCAAGGCGCAAAACGCGTCTATTGTCTGGACGAGGCCGAGCGCGACGAATGGCTGGAAAAAGGTCTGGGCGGCAAAGGCAAGATCGACGTCTCGCGCTTCAAGGGTCTGGGCGAAATGGACGCCAAGGACCTGAAAGAGACCACAATGGACCCGGCCTCGCGCAAGCTGATCCGCGTCACCATCGACGAGGACGAACCCGGCGAGACCGGCGACCTGGTCGAGCGCCTGATGGGCAAAAAACCCGAACTGCGGTTCCAATACATTCAAGAGAACGCGCGGTTTGTGGAGGAGTTGGATGTCTAGGAGAAATAATGCTTCACCAAATGCTCGCCAGAATGGCGAGGGAGTTCGTTTTTGAACGAGCCAAATCTTTTGCCGGCAGCGATTTTGGGAATTTTGTTCGACACGACGTATCAATAGAAGCCAAGAAACACTTAATATTTCTACCTTACGCGTTAAAGGTCAAATCTAGCGTTGGTGCAGGCAACTGGGCAGCTGTACCTTGGTTGGCTTTTTTTGACCCATTAGTTACTGAGAGCGCCACAAGAGGTTTTTACGTAGTTTACCTGATTAACGCACAATCAGAAGAAATTGTGCTGTCGATGAACCAAGGGACGACGGAAGTATACATCGAGTTTGGCGAGCGCAAAGGTCGTCAAGTTCTGCGCCGAAGAGCAATTGGCTTGGCAGAAAGGGTGCCAGAATTTGCCAAGCTGTTCTCTGTGGAACCAATTGATTTAGGCTCCTCAGAATCCCTACCGCTTGGGTATGAATCTGGCCATTCGTTTGGGCGCACCTATTCAGCAGATCAAATCGATTCCGATCGGTTCTACAAAGACTTAGATAGAATGCTGTCTGCCTATAATGCACTTGTAGATCGCGGTGGCACTACTCCCACAGACACCATGATGGAAGAAGCGGGAACAACAGACATAACAGAAACCCGCAAGTACTTTCTTTCACGTCGCATAGAACGGACGCCGAATATTAGGAAGACCGTCCTTCAAGCCAGGGGTACTGTTTGCGAAGCATGCGGTATGGATCCTAAAATACACTTTGGCTTTGACGGTCCACTACAGAACACTCCGATAGACGTACATCACGCGAAGCCAATTAGCGGCTTGGCTGAAGGTGAAAGCCGTAGATATAGAATACCAGATGATTTCTTGGTTCTTTGTCCAACGTGCCATCGAATGATCCACAAGCAAACGGACTCTTCGGATGTAAATCTGCTGATAAACTCAATTCGATTTGAATATACGATCAAGAAGTAGATACGTCCGCCTTACAACTGGCTAACGACACCAGGTTTCATGTAACTGAATTGACCCATATAAATGGAGTGGTTTATGCTGGCCAAAATTCATAGTTGACGCGTGGCAACAGCCACCCTCCAAACACACCGCTTGCCTAACTCTTTGATCCCGTTCACACTTACCCTCAATCCGTCATCCAAGAACGACATTTGAGGTTCCGAGCGTCCAAGACCCAATTAGACCACGAACAAATTTCCGAACGGGAGGACGACATGAAAACACTTACCCTCGGGCTGGCCCTGACCCTGCTGGCCTCGGCGGCCCCCGCGCAGCAGATGCTCAGCACTGCATCGCCCATTCCAGACGGGGCCGAGACGCGGTTTTGCTACTATGGCGGGATGGCCTATTCGCCAGACGCGTTCATCCTGCTGACCGGTGACAACACCGTAACCTCAACCATCAGCACGCGCGAGGAACGGCTGCTGCGGTGTCATCGCAATGACGATGGCTCTCTGGTCTGGAAACCGCAGAGCACGTTTCAAACCAACAACTGACGTAGGATGGGTTTCCAACCCATCAAAGCGGAGCGGGGACGATGGGGTGAAACCCCATCTTACCCAACATTCCGATCCAACCAGTCGGCAATCTGTTCGGCTGGGCCTTCCCAGCCCGGCTCCATGAACAGAAAATGCGCGTGGTTGTCGACAGGCAGGAAAGTCGCACGGTCTCCGTAAAGCTTCGCCAGAGCACGGCAGGTGTTGGGGTTCACGGCCCGGTCCTCGGTGCCTGAAACAATCAGCACCGGGCAGTCGACCTTGTCGATATCCACCTTCATCGCGTGGTGGTCGTCGAACATCCAGAAGAACATCTCGAACATCACCCGCCCGCTTTCGGGGCCGAGTTGGTCATACACCTCATGCTGCTGCGCCTCGGGCATCTTGTTGAGCGCAAAGGGGGCCATCAGGTCGAAATCGACCCGCATGGGCTGTTTCCAGAACGCCCCACCCTCCATCAACGCGCGCGGCACAGCGCGTTCGTCGTCGGTTTCCGGCAATGTGCCCCAAGCCGCGTTTGGGTTGATCAGGACAATTGCGCTGGCCAACCCTCGAGACGCCACCTTCTGCGCCACTACCCCCGCAATGGCATGGCCCAGTAGAACAGGTTTGCTCTCCAACCCCTGCACGAAGTCTGCAATGTCATTGGCGTAATCTAGGACGCTTGTGTCGGTGAGGCCGGGATCGGGATCTGCCTTGGGGTCGCCACCATGATAGCGTAGCGCGGGCGTATGCACCGTCCAGCCACGTGCACGAAAGAAGCCCGCATAATCCTCCATACACCACGGTCCGGCAAAAGCACCGTGGATCAGAACAATCTCTTTTGTCATGAAAATCTCCCTCACCTCCGACCAGTATGAGAGGTGAGGGATCGGTTCGGCAAGCCCGTTAGTGTGCTGCGTTGAAGAGCGTTGTCAGGTTTTCTTCGGTCAATTCGATCGGATTCCCTCCGCATGAGGGGTCGATGATAGCGCCTTGGACCAGTTCGGGGATGGCGGCTTTGGTGACGCCGAGGTCGGAGAGATTGCGGGGGATGGCGAGGCTGTCGTTAAACTCTTGCACGAAGCTGCGGAAGCCGTCGAAGCCGCCGTCGATGCCCAGATAGGCGGCGGCTTGCTGGAAGCGGTCGGCGATGACTGGCGCGTTGAACTCGAGCACGGCGGGCATGCAGACCGCGTTGGTGGTGCCGTGGTGGGTGTTGAACACCGCGCCGACGGGGTGGCTCATGGCGTGGATGGCGCCCAGGCCTTTCTGGAAGGCGGTGGCCCCCATCGCCGCCGCGCTCATCATCTGGGCGCGGGCTTCGATGTCGGTGCCGTCCGCATAGGCACGTGGCAGGTAGTCCTTGACCAGCCGCATCCCTTCCAGCGCGATGCCCTGAGACATCGGGTGGTAATGCGGGCTGCTGAACGCCTCGACACAATGCGCGAACGCATCCAGACCGGTGCCTGCGGTGATGAACTTGGGCATGCCCACCGTCAGCTCGGGGTCGCAGATCACCACGGTCGGCAGCACCTTGGGATGGAAGATGATCTTCTTGGCGTGGGTTTCAGAATTGGTGATGACGCTGGCGCGCCCCACTTCGGACCCGGTCCCGGCAGTTGTGGGCACGGCGATGATCGGCGCGATGGCATCGGCATCCGCTCGGGTCCACCAATCGCCGATGTCCTCAAAGTCCCAGACCGGGCGCGTCTGACCACACATGAAGGCGACCATCTTGCCCAGATCCAGCCCCGAGCCGCCGCCAAAAGCGATCACCCCGTCATGGCCGCCCGCGTTATAGGCCGCAACACCGGCCTCGAGGTTCTGTTCATTGGGGTTCGGGTCCACATCCGCGAACAGACCCCGGCCCAGACCGGCGGTCTCCATGATATCCAGCGTCGCGGTGGTGATCGGCAGGTCGGCCAGCCCCTTGTCGGTGACCAGCAGCGGCTTCTTCATGCCGGCCGCCGCACAGGCTTCGGGTAATTCATTGATCCGCCCGGCCCCGAATTTGATTGCGGTTGGATAAGACCAGTTTCCAACAAGTGACATGTTTGCTTTCCTTCGTGTCAAAAGGCCTGCCCCGGCGAGGGGGTCATTCCGAGGCAGGCCGGCGTCCTTAGCCCGTGACCTTTTTCAGGTGATAGGATTTGGGACGTGTCAGGTTGTGATAGCCAATGACCGAGAGACCGCCGCCGCGCCCGGTATTCTTGCAGCCGGTCCAACACAGGCCGGGATCCAGATAATCGGCGCGGTTCATGAAGACGGTGCCCGTCTCAATCTGGTCGCCCACCCGCGCAGCACGGTCCAGATCGCTGGTCCAGAGGCTCGCTGTCAGGCCAAACGCGCTGTCATTCATCAGCCGGATGGCCTCGTCATCCGTGGACACTTTCATAATGCCCACTACCGGACCAAAGCTTTCATCCCGCATCACCCGCATGTCATGGGTGACATTGGTCAGGATCTGCGGCGTCAGATATGCGCCGCCATCATCCTCGGGGAAGATGTCGATATGGGCCACCGCACCAGCCTCGACCGCCTCGGCAATCTGCGCCCGCACCTCATCGGCAAAGCGCACATTGGCCATCGGGCCAATGGTGGTCTCAGCGTCCAGCGGATTGCCCAGCTTATAGCCCTTCACGATCTCCACCGCCCTGGCGACGAAGTCGTCATACAGGCTTTCATGCACATAAATCCGCTCGATCCCGCAGCAGCACTGGCCCGCGTTGAACATTGCCCCGTCGATCAGCGTCTCAACCGCCGCCTCCAGATCGGCATCGTCCATCACATAACCCGGATCCTTGCCGCCCAGCTCAGTCCCGACGCCGGTAAAGGTGCCCGCCGCCGCGCGCTCCATCGCCTGGCCGCCGCCGACCGAGCCGGTGAAGTTCACGAAGTCGAACGCATTGCCCGCGATCAGATCGTTGGTCACGTCATGGCTCAGAAAGACATTCTGGAACACGTCTTCGGGCACACCCGCTGCATGGAAGGCCTGCGCCATACGCTCGCCCACCAGCAGGGTCTGCGTGGCGTGTTTCAGGATCACCGTATTACCCGCGATCAGCGCCGGGGCCACCGTGTTGATCGCCGTCATGTAGGGGTAGTTCCACGGCGCCACCACAAACACCACCCCATGCGGGATGCGCCTGATATAGCGCTTGAACGTCTCATCTTCGCCCACCGCGATATCAGCCAATGCGCTTTCGGCAATCCCGGCCATATGGCTTGCGCGCTCGTTGAAGCCGCCAAACTCACCGCCATAGCGCACCGGGCGACCCATCATATGCGCCAACTCGGGCACGATTTCCTCATTCATCGCGCCGACAGCAGCCACACCCGCCATCACGAGATCAATGCGTTCCCGCAAGGGCCGCGCCGCCCAAGCCGCCTGTGCGGCCCGCGCCCGGCCCGCAACCTCAAACGCGGCCTCCCGCGACAACACCTCGCGTTCGGCATAGACCGACCCATCAATCGGCGAGACACATTGCAACATCTGCCCCATAGTCACTCCATCTCTAAAGAGAGCAGGATCCCTGCTTCATCTGGCCATAAATATCTCGGGGGCCGCCATTGGTGCGCCATTGGTTCGAGCGCCAATGGCGGCGGGGCTGGCCCCTCGCTTTCACCCTCTCAAGCCCGCTCGAACCCGCGGGCAATTTCCCAATCGGTCACCACGCGCTCAAACTCTTCGATCTCAACCTCGGCCGCGCGCGCATAGTGATCGACAACGTCATCTCCCATCGCAGCCCGCAACATCGCCGAGCCATGCAGCGCATCCCGCGCCGCGCGCAGATTGCCCGGGATCATCCCCGTCTCTCCCTGATAGACGTCGCCCGTGGTCGGCGGCTGCAACTCCAGCCCTTCTTCGATCCCAGCGATCCCCGCCGCCAGCATCCCAGCCATCGCCAGATAGGGGTTCATATCCGAGCCCGGGATACGGCATTCCACCCGCACCGCCTTGGTGCCGTCACCGCACAGGCGGAACCCGGCGGTGCGGTTGTCCACCGACCAGATGATCCGCGTCGGCGCAAAGGTCCCCTTCATGAACCGCTTGTAGCTGTTGATGTAGGGCGCCATGAAACAGGTGTAATCGGCGGCGTATTTCAAAAGACCCGCCATGTAGCTTTTCATCACATCCGACATGCCGAGCGGATCTTTTTCGTCGAAAAAGATCGGCCGCCCCTCGGACCAGAGCGACTGATGCACGTGGCTGGAACTGCCCACCTTCTCATGATGCCATTTCGGCAGGAAGGTCGCGGCATGCCCATGCTGCCAGGCAATCTCTTTCACCGCGTTCTTGGCGATCGAGTGATACTCGGCCGTCTCCATCGCAGGCGCGTATTTGATGTTCAGTTCTTCCTGCCCGGTCTCGGCCTCACCTTTCGTGTTCTCGACCGGTATCCCCGCATCCCACAGATGGTTGCGGATCGGGCGCATCACATGCTCTTCCTTGGTGGTCTGAAGGATGTGATAGTCTTCGTTGTACCCCGAGATCGGCTCAAGGTCGCGAAAGCCTTCCTTGCGGATCTGATCAAAGCTTTTCTCGAACAGGAAAAACTCCAGCTCGGTGGCGCACATCGCGTCATAGCCCATCGCCTTCAGCCGGTTCACCTGACGTTTCAGGATCGAGCGCGGCGCGTGTGGCACTTCTTCATGCGTGTGATGATCCAGCACATCGCACATCACCATCGCCGTGCCTTCCAGCCACGGTACAGGGCGCAGCGTGCTCAGATCCGGCTTCATCACATAATCGCCATAGCCCCGCTCCCAACTGGTCGACGCATACCCATCCGGCGTCCCCATCTCGAGATCCGTCGCCAGCAGATAATTGCAGCAATGCGTCTCTTCCCACGCCCCCGCAACAAAATGACCCGCATGAAACCGCTTGCCCATCAAACGGCCCTGCATGTCAACCAGACAAACCAATACCGTATCAATCTCGCCAGACGAAACCTCAGCCTTCAAATGCTCAAATGTCAGCATACAATACCTCTGTGATATGCGAGAATTTTCGACGAAAATTCTTTGTCCCTGTAACGACCGGCCCGCGAAAGAACGGGCCGGTCCAGTATTTTATCCGTAACGATAGGGCCGCCCGGCCTTGAGCATTTCGGCGTTGTAGCGCTTGAAGATATCCACGACCTTTGCCTTGGTCTCGGATTCCGCAGCAATTTCGTCCCAGAACTTAACAGCAGCTTCTTCAACCGTCGCCCACTCTTCATCCGGGATGGTCGTCAATTGCATCTTGGTACCGTTAACCCGCAGGTTGGCTTCGCCGCCCCAATACCACCACTGGCGGTAGTAGTGCGACTGGTCACAGCAGACCTTGAACAGAGTTTGCAGATCTTCCGGTAGCTCGTTCCAGCGATCCATATTGGCAAAGAAGTGGCCGGCCCAGGCCCCCGAAATGTTGTTGGTTAGGAAGTAGTTAGTCACATCCGCCCAACCCACGGTGTAGTCTTCGGTGATGCCCGACCAGGCAATACCGTCCAACTCGCCGGTTTGAACTGCAACTTCGATGTCTTCCCACGGCAGTGTGACGGGTACCACGCCAAACTGGCTGAGGAACCGGCCTGCTGTCGGGAAGGTGAAGATGCGTTTGCCCTTCATATCCTCCAGCGAATTGATCGGATCCTTGGTCGCAAAGTGACACGGGTCCCACGCGCCGGCGCTGATGTGTTTAACGCCAACCTTCGAATACTCTTCGTCCCAGATTTCGTTCAAGCCCCACTGGTTGAACAGTACCGGTACGTCCAGCGAATAGCGCGAAGCGAACGGGAAGTAGCCGCCGAACACAGTGACTTCGGTGGGCGAAGCCATCGAGTCATCATCCGATTGAACCGCGTCGATGGTTCCCTTCTGCATAGCGCGGAACAGCTCTCCGGTCGGGACCAGTTGATCGGCGTAGAACAGCTCGATCTGCATACGGTCACCGGCGATCTGGTTGAACATCTTGATAGCCGGGTCGATCACATGCTCGGCCAGTGCAGGACCGGCATATGTCTGCATCCGCCATGTGATCGTGCTTTGCGCCAGTGCAGGCGTTGCCAAAGGTGCCGCCGCAACCCCTACCCCCGCAGTTTTCAGAAACTTACGTCTTGTCGTCATGTCAATTTCCTCTCCGTTTAAGTTTGGGTGCCCGTGTGTCGGGCCTTCTGGTTAATTTCCGTAAACATACCCGGGCAGCCACAAGGCGATCTCGGGAAATATCATGATTATTGCGAGCGCCAGGATCATCACCCCGACAAAGGGCACGATTGAGCGGTAAATGTCCCGCAGGCTGATTTCTGGTGGAGCCATTGCGCGCATCAGGAACAGGTTGTAGCCGAAAGGCGGCGTCATATACGCGATCTGGGTGGTGATGGTGTAAAGTACACCGTACCAGATCAGATCGAAACCAAGCGCCCCCACGAGCGGCACATAGAGCGGCGCCACGATGACGAGCATTGCGGTGTCGTCCAGGAACGTGCCCATGATGATAAAGCTGAGCTGCATCAGGATCAGGATCAGCCACGGTGACAGCCCCAACTGCTCGGTGAACAGGTTCTCGATGGCCTTGACCGCGCCCAGCCCGTCAAACACCGCGCCGAAGCCCAGCGCCGCAAGGATGATCCACATGAACATGCACGAGATAGCCAGTGTTTGCTTGGTACAATCCTCGAAAATCTTCCACGTCATCCGACGCTTGAGGACTGACGCCACAAGCGCCGCCAACGCTCCGATGGCCGAACTTTCTACCAATGAGGTCCAACCGTTCACGAACGGCAGCATCATCGCAGCGAAAATCATCAATGGCAGTGCCCCGGCCCAGAGCAGACGGAGTTTCTCGGACCTCGGGACCTCGTGCGCGTCTTCCATCGCTGGTCCCAGATGCGGTTGAAGCCGGCAACGAATCCAGATGTAGAGGATGAACAAAGACGCCATCAGCAGCCCCGGCACAATGCCTGCCAGCCAAAGTTGACCGACGGGTTGCCGCGCGATCATGGCATAAAGCACCAGAACTACCGAGGGCGGCACAAGGATGCCCAAGCTCGACCCGGCCTGAATGACCCCCGTCACCATGGTCTTGTCGTATCCGCGCCGCAGCAGTTCAGGCAGTGCAATCGTCGCCCCGATGGCCATACCTGCCACGCTGAGCCCGTTCATCGCCGAGACCAGCACCATCAGGCCGATGGTGCCGATGGCAAGCCCACCGTTCACCGGCCCCATCCAGACGTGGAACATGCGATAGAGGTCATCGGCCAGACGACTTTCGCTCAGGACATAGCCCATGAAGATGAACATCGGCAGGGTCAGCAGTGGGTACCATTTCATCAGCTTCATCGCCGCCGAAAACGGAATGTCCTGCCCGCCTGTCCCCCAGAGCGCCAGTGCCGCAATGGCTGCGACGGCACCAATGGCACCAAAGACGCGCTGCCCTGTAAACAGCATCAGCATCATCAGAAGCGAACATGAAGATTGCGATAAATTCCTGGCTCATGCCCGCGCTGCCCCGATCTCTTGCCCGTTGATCCGCGCAATGTCCTTGAAAAATTCTGATATCGCCTGCAGCAGCATCAGGAAGAAGCCGAAGACCATGATCGCCTTGACCGGCCAGATGTATGGCCGCCACGCGGTGGAGGATCGTTCTAGCCGTCCGACCTCTTCGCTGCCGGTCAGAAGGCCTGTGAAATAGGTGACAGGCTCATCACCCCAATAGCCCAGGCTGTACGCCGTGGATCCAAGCCCACCGTAGAACAGTACACCCAGATAAAGGATCAGCAGCAGCACCGTGAAGGCATCGAACCAGGCTTTCCGGCGATGGCTCCAATTATGGTAAAACAGATCCATCCGAACGTTCGAACCCAGTTGGATCGAATATGGCCCCCCCATGATGTAATAAGTCACCATCGCAAACTGCGCCATTTCTAGCGTCCAGAGCGAAGGCAGAAAGAAGGTCTTCGAGATCGAGGACCACAGCAGGATGCCCATCATCACGAACAGGCCCCACATCATGACCCGCCCGATCCGGTAGTTCACCGCATCGACTACACGCACATATGCTGACATTGCCTTGATCATTCGCCCACCCCGCTACAGAACGGAGCAATGGTACGATTGATCCACGGGGCCAGACAATCGGCCATGACCCGCTGCTGCTCGGCTGTCTGAATCAGATCATTCCGGATCTCGATCATGACGTTCAACAATCCGTTGGGCGCTGCGTGAAGATCCAAAGTGTGCGCCACCCCGTCTGCCGCCGAATAGGGTTCGTTCAATCGAGTAACCAGGGGCAGCTCGTGCGCGGCGCTGGCCAACATCGCCTTGGCAAAGCGGGCGTCCTGGCCATGCAGCAAACCAAGCTCAACATCGCGCGGTGTTCCGCGGTATATCGGCGTGAAACTATGAACCGTCACCATGAGTTTTAGCGTGCGGTGATGACGGATCAGAACATCCTCTAGCCCTTGGCAAAACGGTACATATACGCCTTCGATCCGCTGCTGACGCGCATTGGCGCTCAGTTCAAGGTTCGCCGGGATCGGTGTGTCTTCACTGCATTCCGGCATAGCATCGGGGGCTTCGGGAGGGCGGTTGCAGTCATAAACCAGCCTCGACACCCCGCCATGCACCAGCACGCCGTTCAACTGCTGGGCCAGTGCCTGTGCAACCGGCAGCGCGCCCGGGTCCCACGCGATATGGCTGCGCAGTGCCTCGGCACTTAGCCCCATGTCCCCCAGTCCGTCCGGGATACGATGCGAGGCGTGTTCGCACACCACCACAACCGAAGGCTCTTCCGGCGCGTCGTCGATGTGAACGACGGGACCGAAATCAGGCTGAGCAGAGGTGAGAGTGGCGCTACGTGATTCCATTTGGAAAAAATTCCACAGAGGTTCTTAACCTGTCAATAAATTTCCTGTATAAAATTCCCCAAGTCAGATTGCATTGTCAAATTTTCCACATAAACATGGGTAGAAAGGGAAAGGAGTATTCCGTGCGAGTGACAGAAAGGCTCCTTGCGCATCGCGAAATGATGACACCGACCGAGCGGCAGTTGGTCAACGTGCTGCTGGATGATTACCCCATGGCAGGGCTTGGCAGCATTACCGAGCTGGCCAGTATCGCCTCGGTTTCCACCGCCACGGTTGCGCGGATGCTTCAGAAAACCGGCTTTGATGGCTATCCGCAGTTTCAGTCCGCGATACGTAGCGAAGTGAAAGAGATGATCTCGGGGCCCGTCGCCAAACGGGATGTCTGGCAGAATGACTTACCTGAAGAACACATTCTCAACCGCTACTCCCGCCAAGCGCTTGAGAACCAGCGGCGTTCGATTGATGAGGTCGACCCGGATGAGTTTGACAGTTTCTGCCGTATGCTTTGCGATCCCAAACGGCGTGTTTTCATCACCGGCGGACGCATAACCGGGACCCTGGCGCAATATCTCTACCTCCACCTGCAGATGATCCGTCCTGATGTGAAGCTGCTGTCAGATGCAGCGTCGTGGACTCACGATCTGCTCGAAGTGCGCGAAGGCGACGTGCTGGTGGCCTTGGATGTGCGGCGTTATGAGAACACTACTTTGTTGATCGGGCAGCTTTGCCATGAACGCGGGGCCGAGGTTGTCCTGCTGACGGATCAATGGCGATCCCCCATCCACCGGCTGGCGAAACACACCTTTGCGGTAAGGATCGCAGTGCCTTCGGCATGGGATTCCATGACTTCGCTAATGGTGCTATTGGAATGCGCCATTGCCGAAATGCAGGAACGTCTCTGGGACAGTGTCAAGCAGCGCACGGACGAGTTAGAGCAGGCCTTTGACCGGACGAAGCTGTTTCGCAAGTTCGGCCAAAGCTCGGGGTCCTGACGTCAGGTAGCGACGTTTCATAAGGTACAACTGCGCGTGAGCCCTGTTGTCAGACGCTGCGCAGACCGTACACTCCAGCGTATGACATTCATCGCTGAAAACCAATTACCTCTGCTGATACTGGCCTTTATGATCGGCCTGTTTGGCACAGGATTTCTGTTCCGCAAACCTGCAGGGCATCGGGCGTGGAAACTGGCGGATCTGGTCTGGGTCGTATTGGGTGGGATCGGTGCGCTGGTCGCCGTGTTGGCCGGGCTTTACACCTCGGACAGTTCGCGGCTGGACCGGCAGATCGACGTTGCTTATGCCGCCACGCTTGCATTCGACCGTGATGCCGCGCGGTTTCGGCTGAGGTTCTGTGACCCCGCTTACGACCCGGATACAGCTGTTTTGTGCGAAAAGGTAGAGTTTCTGTCAGCCTCAACCGCAAGCAATGCCGATTTACCGTTGTTCATCGCGGTCACGAACGAAGTAGCCCCGCTTCAAGGCCTGCATTTTCTATTCGGCCGCACGTCGAGTGATGACATGGATGAGGCCCGCGAGATGGCCGCGAAAGCGGACGCCTTCAGCATCGATCAATTTCTCGTCTTCACATCTCTGGACGATGATACACAAACAGCAATTGACAACATGCGGCGCAAGGTGCCTGCGATTGCTGGTGATTATCTGATCCTGGCCCAAAGCTATGACGATCTGATCGAACAGGTCGGCAAGCTCAAGGATGAATGGGAATATCTGCAGGCGAATGCGCATATTTTGGTACTGCAGATCATTGCCCTATGTCTGGTAAGTTTTGCTGCACCGTTCCGTCTGGGCAAATCCATCGTTGAGCTACGCACGGCCTTCAACGCCGATACGACTGCGCCAGCAGATGCGGATCAGCCCCCAGAAAGTACCGCGCCAGAGTCCAAAGGTTCCGCGCGCCCCGCCGAAACCAACCCTGACGGATATAGCGTTCCGCACTCGTAACCGCGTCCGCTTTCAACAGCACCGGGCGCGGCAACACGCGGATCAAGGCGACATCTTCCATCAGTGGCTGATCTGGGAATCCTCCGACAGAGTCATAATCCCTGCGGCGTACCAACAGCCCCTGATCGCCGTAGGGCAAACCAAACACTCTGCTACGCAGGTTGGCCCAACCAGCAACCCAGCGGGCACCAATCCCGCTGACGCGAAACCGCAATCGGAAGGCTGCTGGCCTGTGCGAACGCAGATGCTCTGCCACGATGGCGCTCCAGCCTGACTGCAACTCGGTGTCGGCATGCAGGATCAGCAGCCAGTCGCCAGATGCTTTGGCACACCCCCTTTGCAACTGCCCTCCCCTTGACGCCGGGCCTGTTACGATCTTGGCTCCGGCTTCATCCGCCATCTCAAGTGTTGGGTCCTCTGAGCCGCCATCGGTCACGATTAACTCTCGGATCAGGCCTGAATGAAGCCCTTCCATCAAAGCCTGCAGCGTTCCCGGCAGGGAATGCCCCGCGTTAAGGGTCGGAATCACAATGCTGATCGGGGCGGACACGTCTGAAACCCTCTGGTCATGGCGGCGCGATTTCCTATATCACGAAGCCAGACGAATTGACGAGGATCAACCCATGTCCAATCGCCGCATTCTACGCCTGACCGGCAACGATACTGATAGCTTTCTGCAGGGGCTGATCACAAATGACGTGCAGCGGCTGGACGACGGGCTGGTCTACGCCGCCCTTCTGACCCCGCAGGGCAAGTACCTGGCTGACTTCTTTCTCAAACGAGACGGTGAGTCGGTGCTGCTGGATGTGGCCGATGTGCTGGCCGACGGGCTTGCCAAACGACTGACGATGTACAAGCTGCGTGCAGATGTGACCATCGACCAGACCGACCTGAACGTACAACGCGGCACCGGCCCCGCGCCCGAGGGCGCCCTACCCGACCCGCGGCATCCTGATCTTGGATGGCGCGCTTATTCTACCGCTCCGGAAGGTGATGACGGTACGGACTGGGATGCTATCCGCGTCCGTCACTGTATCCCCGAAACCAGCATCGAACTGACGCCAGACAGCTATATTCTTGAGTCCGGGTTCGAGGCGCTGAATGGCTTGGACTTCAAGAAGGGCTGCTATGTCGGACAAGAGGTCACCGCGCGCATGAAGCACAAGACTGAGTTGCGCAAAGGTCTGCGCGTTGTCGAGATCGCGGGCACCGCTCCGGTCGGGACCGAGATTCACTCCAGTGGTAAACTCGCCGGGGTGTTGTTTACACAGTCTGGCGGAAAGGCGATCGCATACCTTCGGCTGGATCGCGCGGGGGACGAGATGCAGGCGGGTGGCGCGACGCTAAAACTGACAGGTTGATTTTGTTGCTGAACCGGCACGCCCATTCTTTTGAAACTGTTTGCGTATTTGACGCTGCCGGGCCGCGCGGTATCACTGACTGCAATTGGCCTAACGGGATACGTGCATGTTTCGCCTCTATACCGCGATATGGCGTGTCAGCGCCGGACGGCAAATCATCCTTATTCTGCTGTCATTGGCGGTGGCTGCGCTGGCGGCTGCTCCGCTTGAGTTCCAGCGCGACATCGTCAATCACCTGACATCTGATAGCATCGAAGTGGATCGCCTGCTGTTGCTGGGCGCTGGGATGATGGGCGTCATCCTGTTGAGCCTTACGTTAAAATGGGTGCTCGGGTATCGCTCTGGAACGCTGGGCGAGGACATCATTCGACTGATCCGGGGACGGTTGCTTGCCCGATCAATCGATCTCAGCGAAGAGGGGCAAGACCTTCGTTCGGGCACGATGACAACGGCCGTATCCGCTGAGGCGGAAGAGCTGGGTAAGTTCGCAGGCGGTGCATTTTCTGACCCCGTGGTGCAAATCGGCACATTGATCAGCGTAATCGGCTACATCTCTTCCACCCAACCGGGGCTGGGCTTGATCGCACTTTCCATGATCGTTCCGCAGATCATTATCGTTCTGGCCTCTCAGCGAAAAGTGAACATCTTCGTGGCCGAGCGTGTTCGAATCCTGCGCAGCGCGACCGACCGCTTGACGCACGAGGATATCGAGGCGACATCGCGAGCGATTGAGAAACAGTTCGACGAGATATTCGAGACCCGCCGCAAGATGTTCATCTGGAAACTCTCGGCCAAGTTCCTGCTGAGTGTCATCAATGGCGCAGGGACTGTTGGGATTCTGATGCTGGGCGGCTGGCTGGTGTTGCAGGGTAAAACCGATGTCGGCACCGTCGTGGCCGCGATAAGCGGTCTCGGACGCATTCAAGGCCCGACCGCTTTCTTGATCGCTTTCTACCGACAGGTCAGCGCCAATCGCATCAAGTACGAACTGATGCTGGAGCTGTTTGGCGATCATCCCGAGCGTTATCGCATTCGGACCTAAAAAGGGCCGCAGAGCGACCCTTTTGCACCGAACTATCGTCCGCTTACGCGCGTTCGGAATACTCCATGGTCTCGGTATTCACTACGATCATCTCATCCTGCCCGATAAAAGGTGGCACCATGACCTTGACGCCATTGTCCAGAACCGCTGGCTTAAACGAGTTCGCCGCAGTCTGACCCTTCACAACCGGCTCGGTCTCGACGATCTTGCAGGTCACTTTTTGGGGCAGCGTGGCGTTCAGCGCCTCGCTTTCGTAAAACTCCACTACGATGGTCATGCCGTCCTGCAGAAACGGGCGGCGCTCACCCAGCAGTTCCGAAGGCAGTTCGATCTGCTCGTAGGTCTCGGAGTCCATGAACACCAGCATGCCATCGGATTCGTACAGGAACTGCTGATCCTTCTGCTCAAGGCGCACGCGTTCGACTTTGTCGGCCGAACGGAAGCGTTCGTTCAGCTTTGAGCCATTGCGCAGGTTGCGCAGCTCGACCTGGGCAAAAGCTCCGCCTTTGCCGGGCTTTACGTGATCCACTTTGACCGCCGCCCACAGTCCGTCATTATGCTCAAGCACATTGCCGGGGCGAATTTCGTTCCCATTTATCTTGGGCATGACTTAAATCCTTCACAAACGGTTGATGCGTCAGTTCTCGTCCCTATATCTGGCGTGACCACACCTGACAAGACAACGAAACCTAGTGCTGCACCTGCAGCGAGCCATGCAAATGACGCAACGCAACTATGCATTTTAGGTGTATCCGAATCGCATGTAATAGGTCATAAGGACCGTCACGCCGAAAATTGCAAGAGCAAGAAAAACAGGAAAGACGAGATGAGAGATTTCGTTGACGGCACTGCCTTTAACAACGAACAAGGCAATCGTGCACGCAAACTTTTCGCAGCCGTTGTACTGGCTGCTCTGGATGATGCCATCGCCGACGACAAGAAGTATGGCAACGGACCGGAACAAATTGCCCGTTGGGCACGTTCGCGCGATGGGCGCGAAGTACTATCGTGCGCCGGCATCGACCCCAATGAGCGGGTTGTAGGCGGGCTGATGGAATTTGTTGGTCGCGGCGTACGGACGTCTGTCGCCCTGTCCCGCGAAGAAAGCGAACGCCGGAATGCGGCTCAGCAGGCCGAAGCTGCCTGATTGTTCCCCGCATCCGATTGAAAAAACGCGCCCTGACATCGGGGCGCGTTTTTCTTTGGGCTGATTGGTCAGATCAAAAATACATGATCCATTGCCACGCCACCCAAAGCTCGGCCGCCAGTAACAGCGCAAAGAACAGTTTTGCCGAAACCGATAGGCCGCGCTGCCAAAGCACCACATAGGCGGCAATGCAAATCGTCACTGAGATCGGCGCGATCCAAGCCGCATGATGTGTGCTGTCCCAATAGCTGATCGGACTGTGAAAGACCCATGAACTGATCGGCCAGAACTGCGGTCGGCCATCGCCTGCGTGCAATAAGAAATCCATCACCAAATGAAGTATCCCTGCGGATGCGCCAATGGTTAGCAGGTGCCAGCCGCGCCACAGCCCGAGTGCAAGTGCCACTCCCCACAAAATGAACGAGTTATCGATGGCGAATACGGTTTGCCACGCGGGTGAAAAGTAATGCTGATCAAACACCACCTGTGCCGGGATGTTCAGGATGTACAGCGAAACGCCGGCCATCAGGTATAGCGACAAATCCGGCAACAAGGACCCAAACAGAGCTGCCCATAGCGTCGCGCCCCGGGCCGGGCGGGCAAAAACAGCAGCACCAATCAAAAGATGCGCAGGCGTATTCATATGGGGCTTTTCCTTTGGCCTTAAATCAGGTCATCTGCGCCCGAGCATAGGAGACAGGCCATGGCGCGGTCCATCATGATTCAAGGCACCGGCAGCAATGTCGGCAAATCGGTTTTGGTGGCCGGGTTGGCCCGCGCCTATACGCGACGCGGGTTGCGCGTGGCTCCGTTCAAGCCGCAGAACATGTCGAACAATGCCGCTGTTACGGAAAACGGCGGCGAAATCGGGCGCGCGCAAGCCCTGCAGGCGCGGGCGGCCAAACGACCGACGCATACGGATATGAACCCAATCCTGCTCAAACCCGAAACTGATACCGGCGCGCAGATCATTCTTCAGGGCCAGCGCGCAGGTACAATGAAGGCGGGCGATTATCGCAAGGACAAGTCTAAGCTGCTGGGGGCGGCTCTGGAAAGCTTTGAAAGGCTTTGCAGCGACGCTGATCTGGTGTTGATCGAAGGCGCGGGTAGTCCGGCAGAAACTAACCTGCGCAAGGGTGACATCGCCAATATGGGATTTGCTTGTGCCGCACAGGTTCCGGTGGTTCTGGTGGGCGACATTCATCGGGGTGGCGTGATCGCTCAGATCATGGGGACGCAAGCCGTCTTGGAGGCCGGGGACCTTGCGATGATCCGGGGCTTTGCGATTAACCGCTTCAAGGGCGATGTCTCCCTGTTCGATGCAGGGCGCGACGATATCGCATCCCGGACCGGCTGGCCCTGCCTGGGCGTGGTGCCCTGGTTCCATGACGCATGGAAGCTGCCGGCAGAAGACATGATGGACATCCGCTCTCATGCCGGAGGGGCATGCAAGATCGCTGTGCCTCAGCTTGAGCGGATGGCCAATTTCGACGATCTCGACCCGCTTTCCGCCGAACCAGGCGTTACGGTCGAGATCATCCCAGCAGGCCGCCCCCTGCCCGGAGATGCCGATCTGGTGCTGTTGCCGGGCAGTAAGTCTACAATCGGCGATCTGGCCTATTTCCGGGCGCAGGGTTGGGATATCGACCTTTATGCCCATGTCCGCCGCGGGGGTCATGTTCTGGGCCTGTGCGGGGGTTATCAGATGCTGGGCAAAACCATCTCGGACCCCGATGGCGTCGATGGACGCCCCGGTCGGGTCGAAGGGCTGGGATTGCTGGATGTCAGCACCACAATGGCCCGAGAAAAGCAGGTTATCCTGCGCTCAGCAACCGCCCTGCCCGGTCATGAACCCGTCAGCGGATATGAGATCCACATGGGCCGTACTGATGGCCCGGATTGCGCTCGGGCCTGGCTGCAGATCGAAGGTCGCCCGGAAGGTGCCGCCAGCGCCAATGGGCGCATACGCGGCAGCTATCTGCATGGGATTTTCACCTCGGACACGTTTCGCGCCAGCTATCTGGCAGAACTTGGCGTGACATCGGAAACAGCTTACGAAGACGGCGTCGAACAAGTGCTGGACGACCTTGCCGACCATCTGGAACAGCATATGGATCTGGATCTGCTTCTCGCGATGGCGCAGACGCCACGCACCAGTTAAGCCTCAGTCAACATCCGCTGCGGCGATCGCCCGCGTGATCTCACGCCGAACCATCTTGCGCAGGTTTTTCGTGATCCGTTCGCCCAGCGCGCCCTGCAGCTCTTCCCGGACGATCTGGGCGACGAGTTCGCGCAATTCCTCTTCTCCGATTGTAACATCGGTCGGCTTCTGTGCCATATCTTCCACCACCTCCGGGTCGCGAATAAATGTGGCTTCGGATTTTGGTTCAGCCGCCTGAGACTGCGCAAAAGCCCTGTCTACCGGCCATTCAACAGCCTGCGTCTTGGTGCCAGAGTAGTCGTCATCGCTCTCGCCATCGGGCTCCCACTGATCCTCGGTGCGCGCGATAGCAGCTTCCAAAGCTTCAATCTTGGCGCTGAGGCTTCCCGCTAGGTCGCGCTTTGGTGCGTCTGCCTTGGCGTCGACATCACCAGCGCGCACAATATCGCTGGGTTGCAGCCGCATCGGTTCGGCAGGGTTGCTTGGCGCATTTGCGGCCTGCTTTGGGGTACTGTCACCCGCGCTATGCTGGGGCATCAGTTTCAAGGGCCCGGCCTTCTTGGCGATCAGCGGTTCATTGCTGACGCGCAGCGCATCCGTTAAAACCAACCGGCCCGGCTTGGCAGCCGGGGCCGTCGGAACAAATATGAATTCTGATTCGTCATGCGCGTCCTCGTCGACCATTCGCTTAACCGACGAAAGAACGTCCTGAATATTGGCGCTTACAACACGATCTGACATTATTTTCTACCGCTCTAACCTAGGCCCGATTGTAGCCAATCTGAGCCAGCGCCACAACAGGTAGCGATGCCCTTTAGTCGCGGCGCAATGCCTTGAGCACTCGATCCAGATCGCGGCTTTGCTTACTGACCTGCGACGGCGCCTTTTTCACAAGGTTGTAATACAGGGTCGGATCATAGATCTGCACTGCAAGACCCAAACGCTCTGCCGTCAACAGCCCCTGGGCTTGCAGCAGTTCATATGCAGCCCGCGACCGCTCGGTTCGGGATGCTACCTCGGCCAATTGCGCGTCCAGCAAATCCTGCTGGGCATTCAGGACGTCCAAGGTCGTCCGTGCACCCAACGTTGCTTCTTCACGAATACCGTCAAACGCCACCTGCGAAGCACGAACCCGTTCCGTTGACGCCCGCAGGCTTGCAGTTGCCGCCTGAAACGCAGCATAGCGATCGGCAACACCTTGTGTGATGTCTTTCTGAACGTTCAGAAGGTTGGCACGCGACGCATCACGAGTTGCCATCGCACGACGCACCGCTGCCGCCAGACCGCCACCAGAATAGATCGGCTGATTGAAGTTCAGTGAGATCGTCGCATCGTTGATGTAATCGTCATTGTCGTAGCTCTCGGTAATGCCCGCATCCGCATTCAGGCTAACATTCGGACCCAGATTTGCACGCTGCTGCTGCACGATCAGGTCCAGCGCACGCACCTGATGCTGTGCGGAAAGAATCGCAGGGTGGTTACGCTGAGCCAAATTCACCGCATCCGCCTCTGAACGCGGCAGGTTGGGCAGCCTTGGCTGGCCAGCCGTCCGCCCAGGTGTCTTGCCAACGGCGTTTACGTATTCAGCCTGAGCAATGCTCAGGTTACCACGTGCGACCGCCAAATCAGCCTGAGAGCTGGCCAATTGTGCCTCGGACAGGGCAACGTCTGTACGTGTAACCTCACCTACTTCAAAGCGATCCTGCGATGCGCGCAGTTCTTCCGCCGACACTTCCACGTTGTTCTGGCGGATCGCAACCGTCTCTTCCTGCAGCAGAACACCCAGATAGGCGTTCGCGGCTCTGATCAGGATTTGTTGTTCAATATCAATAAGAGACTGGCGGGTGGATAGCACAGTTTCCTGCGCCGATTGCTTGCCAAGGATGGAAGCGCCACCGTCATAGATCAACTGGCTCAGCGTGAGACCGGAAAAAAGCTCGAAGGCTCGCGCGTCGTGATCAAGCTGCTCGTGTTGGTGCGCGTGTAATCCCGGCTCACCCGCACGGTCCAGTTGATGATCGGACGCAGCGCTGAGAGCGCAATGGCGACATCTTCATCCGCTGCGCGTAACAAGGCACGGTTCTGCTCAAGCAGGCCGCTGGTGTTATACGCGCCGATGAATGCATCGGTCAGATTATCTGCCCAAACCGACCTTCCGGGCATCACACTTAATGCAACACCAGCAGCCAAAGTCAGGCCTTTGACCAGCTTTCCTGTCGTCGTCCCGCGCATAACTAAGTCCTCTCAAATCGAAATTACGCAACCACCAGCGCAGTTTGCGCCGGTGTTTTCAAGTAATCAAGGCATCAAAATACTTCTATTGCCAACTATAGCGAAAATGCACACTCAGCGCAAAATGCGGGCAAAATCGGTGCGCTAGCATTGAACGCAAATCGCCACGAGACACGGCCTGAGGACTTGAGACCCATACGAACCGTGCCAAGATCACCCTCCATAAACAGGCAAATGATCCGGCCCCCATCCTTGAGTTGATCCAGCAAAGTGTCTGAAAGCTGCTCGACCCCACCCTGAATCATGATCACATCGTAGGGTCCATGCTCAACCGCGCCTTGTTCAAGCGGTCCTTCATGAACAATAGCGTTGTCTACGTCAGCTTCCATCAGAAGCGTCTGAGCTTCAGCCGCCAATGCCGGGTCGGATTCCACTGCCACAACCAACTCTGCCATTCGCGCGGCAATTGCGGTTGAGTAACCCAGCCCCGGCGCGATATCCAGCACCACTTCATCATTGGAAATGTTGACTGCGTCCAACATCTTAGCCAGCGTCCTGGGCTCAAGCAGACAACGTCCATCACCCAACTCGACCAGATCACCAACATAGGCTGCCTCACGTTGCGCATCCGGCACGAAGTTTTCGCGCGCAACGCTCAGCATCGCATCAATGATAGGGAACTTGGTCACATCCGAGGGCCTGACCTGAGTATCAACCATCGTAAGGCGCCGGGCTGCGAAATCTGTCATGTGATCGCTCATTCCTTATCAGACTGTTATCTGGCTTTTGCCACATCCGCCTGCCTGCAGCAACGGGCCAGATTGCATTTCCGGGCGCGGCAAAAACGTACCATTGGGGTATTGTCAAATTTCCAAACAAGACAGAAATAATCGCCCTCAAGGCTATGGACGTTCATCCTGAAAGCTGATAGAACGCCCCTCACACCACGGCAAGTTATTGATATTGCTTAAAAAGGCGAGTTGGCGGAGTGGTGACGCAGCGGATTGCAAATCCGTGTACACCGGTTCGATTCCGGTACTCGCCTCCAATTCACTCTAGATCATTGACTTAGGGCGATTACGTTGTCCGCCTTGTGCGCATTTTCCTGGAAAACGACAACACGCTACGCCAGTCCCACCTGCGCCAGCTGTTTCGGCACTTCACCAAAATTCTCCGGCTCCTGTACTACGCAGTTCTAGACGGTGTTGGCTGCAAAGCGAAGGCGCTGGCGACAAACTATGTCGCCGTGTTTCAGAATCTGGATAAAAGGCACCTGAAGCCATGAGGAACGACAGGCGGCATACCTCAACTTCAATCGCCTAGATAAGTCCAGCGGTAGTGGGGTGGCGTAGGGCCTTTGTTGCGTCCGCCTTGCTGGGTCTGCTCCCAGGCATGGGCCAGAATGCCGACCGACCGCGAAAGGCAAAACAAGCCTCGTGCCAATGGCGGGGCAAAGCCTAGCTCTGCATAGATCACTGCCGTGACACCATCGATATTCATCGGCACCGGCTTGCCTTTCCGGCGCATCAGGTCGGTTTCCACGGCTTGCCCGACTTTCATGAACCGACCTTCGCAGGCGTCCTGTTCGACTGCATCAGCAACCAGGGCCATCAGCCGGGGTGCGCGCGGGTCCGTCGGTGTATGGAACCGATGCCCGAAACCCGGCAGTATCTTCCCGCGTTCGGCGATCCAGTCGTCCAATGCCTGTTCTGGGCCTTCGGCATGGGCGTCTACAAAGTGATAAAGCTCCATCGCCTGCTCGCCGGCACCACCATGGATGTCACCCAGCATGTTAACAGCACTCGCCATCGCGTTGTTAAGAGACAGCCCGCAGGTCACCGCCATTCGTGCAGCCGCGATCGAGGGGGCTTGCGGGCCGTGATCCACGGCGGCGACCAAAGCGGCCTCGAACAATCGAGCCTGCGCAGGTGTCGGTCTGTCACCCCGCACCATCAACCAAATCATTTCAGCGAAACCCAGATTGCCGATCAGGTCTTGAATCGGCTGGCCACGCAGTTCAATGCGCCCGGGCTCCATATCGATGATGGCGGTGCGCCACCAATCGGCAACATCGCTCATATCACCCTCTCATGTCGCAACGTTTTGATCTCTGCGTCCGACAGTCCAAGCTCGGCCCAAATCGAGAGGTTGTCGGCCCCAAGATCCGGTGGTGCGGATCGTGGCATGCAGCGTGCGCCATCAATAACCACTGGGCTGCCCGCAAGGCGTAACCTCTCTCCGTGCGCCGACAGAGTTCCAATCAGCCCGCGACCTGAGAGTTGGTCGTCGGACAAAGCCTGCGGCACCGTCATCACCGGCCCGGCCGGTACACCCAACGCATTCAACTCTTGGACCCAATCACTGGCTGGACGGGTAGAAAGAGTGCGTTCCAGTTCTTGGCGCAATTCATGCCGGTTGGTCTTGCGATCCTCGCGGGTTAGGTAGTCCGGATGCGTCAAAAGGTCGGCGCGGCCCAGATGTTGGGCGAGCGCATGCCATTGTTCGTCGCGATTGGCGGCGATATTAATAGGGTTGTCGGATGTGGCAAAAGTTCCGGACGGGGCCGAGGTTGTGTTTTCGTTCCCATGCGGCGCAGGAGTCACACCACCGACCAGATAGTTGGACACCACCCACCCCATGGTCGAAACCACCGCCTCGTTCATTGCGACATCAAGGAATGCCCCGCGCGGGTTGGCATTCAAGGCCGCGCTTATGGCAAAGGCCGCCGTCATCCCGCCGACGGTATCTGCCAGAGGATAGCCGACCCGGTAAGGCGCGGTATCCGACGCACCTGTGATTGACATGACACCGCTGATCCCCTGCACGATCTGGTCATAGGCCGGGTCATCCCGGCGTGGTCCATCCTGACCAAACCCGCTGATGGCACAATAAATCAGTCTGGAGTTCTCGGCGCGCAGAACCTGATACCCCAGCCCAAGCCGGTCCATCACGCCGGGTCGGAAGTTCTCGACCAGCACATCGGCAGTCTTGACCAGCCGCTTGAGCAGAGCCTTTCCCCGATCAGCCTTCATATCCAGGGTCACGGATTTCTTGTCTGCATTCTGCGCCAGAAAGCTGATGCCCATGCCGGCCTTGTTCCGATCAGGATCCGCCCCCAGCACACGGGCCAGATCTCCGCTGCCGGGCCGCTCGACTTTGATCACTTCGGCCCCCATCAGGGCCAGTTGGTAGCAACAATACGGCCCGGCCAGGACATTAGTCAGGTCAAGAACCCGAATGCCTGAAAGTGGCTCAGTCGCCATCGGCCACGCCTGCCGCTCGCGCCTTGGCGCGACGTGCGCGGTAACTGGGCAACAGCACCAGAAGGAGGGCAATCACCAACAGGCCCAGCGTCATCGGACGTTCCCAGATAAAGGCGATGCCGTCATACAGCTGCATGGAACGGGCGAAGTTATCCTCCATCATGCCACCAAGGATGAAACCGATCAGCAGTGGTGCCAGAGGGTAATCGGCAAATTTCAGTGCCGTGGCGCAGACGCCAAAGCCCACCAATATCAGCAGTTCCGTGGCATTGTTCTGCCCGATATAGGCCCCCATGAGGGTGAAGAACAAAATGAACGGGATCAGATAGTTGCGCGGTACTGCAAGCACCTTGGCGATATAGGGGATCAACGGCAGGTTCAGGATCAGCAGCACCAGATTGCCAATGAACATCGACATGATGACAGCCCAGAACACCTGAGGCTCGTCGATCATCAGGCGCGGACCCGGTGTCACATTCAGCGCGATCAGTGCGCCCAACAAGATGGCCGTAGTTCCGGAACCTGGAATGCCGAGCGTCAGCAACGGAACAAAGGAACCGGTACAGGCAGCATTGTTGGCTGTCTCGGGTGCTGCCAGACCTTTGATCGAGCCTTTGCCGAACTCCTCCTGCTCTTCTTTCGGGGCAATATTGCGTTCAACCGCATAGCCAAGGAAACTGGCAATCGTTGCCCCTGCCCCCGGAAGCACACCGATAAAGAAACCCTGCACAGATTGGCGACCAACCACCGGAGCGATGGCCTTTGCCTCGGATCCTGTGATGCGCAAGTCCTTGATTTCGCCTTCGTCGCCTTGCAGGTCCTTGGGTTTGAGAACCAGAAACAGCGCTTCGGGCAGGGCAAACATCGCCATTGCAAGCGTGATGAAACCAAAGCCGGACTGCAGATCCATGATCCCCATCGTGAAACGCGGCAAGTTGAACAGCGCGCCCTCGCCGACGGTGGCCATGATCAGCCCGAGAATGGTCATGACAATTGCCTTGGCCACCTGCCCGGTTCCCGCAAAAGCGGCGATGGCGGACAGACCCACTACCATCAAGGCAAAGTACTCAGCCGAGTGGAACAGCAGTGCGACCGAGGATAATGCAGGCGCAAAGACCATCAGCAGCAGCGCGCCTATCGTACCCCCGGCGAAACTGGCGATAGCGGCAACTGTGAGCGCCTTCCCGGCTTTGCCCTGACGAGCCATCGGATAGCCGTCGAAGCTTGAGGCCACGGTTCCCGCGACCCCCGGCGCGTTCAGAAGAATGGAAGATGTCGAGCCACCAAAGATCGCGCCGTAATAGACACCGGCAAGCAGGATCAATGCGGCGGACGGATCGCCCATCGAAATGGCGACCGGAATCATAATGGCGATGATCGACATCGGCCCAAGACCGGGCAGCATGCCGATGAATGTACCAATCAGACAGCCCGCTATGACCATCAACAAGTTTTGGATGGAGAATGCCGTTTGTAGGCCGATCAACAATCCTTCAAGCATGTCAGCCTCCGAAAACGCCCGGCAAGGGTCGCATGTAGATGCCAAGAACCTCTTGCACGAGGTACCAGACTGAACCTGTAGCGATTACGGCAACCGGCAGCATGACGTGCCATTTGCGTTCGCCCAGAATGAAAGAACCGAGGATCAGGAACCCGGATGTCGAGATCAGAAATCCAACCGGACGCAGGCACAGCGCATAGGCAACCATCAAAGCCAGTAACAGCAGCGCCTGGCCTAGGTGATATTCGCCCAGCCTCCGATAATCGATATCAGCCTCTTTGGGCTCAGCCTTTTCAAAGCCCAACAGAATAATCGTTGTGGCAATTATCCCCAAAATCGACAGCACCTTGGGAAAGGTGCTCGGCCAAATGGGGTTGCGCTGCATGAAGGGGGGCAGACTGCCATCCATCGTGAACCAAGCAGTGTAGCCATATGTCAGGCATATGCCCAGCAAAACGAGCGCGATCCAGCGATCCAGCGCCATGTTTCCCCCTCCTTTGATTTATTGTTGGTTGAGGCAGAGCGGTTGCCCGCTCTGCCCGAGGTATCCTTACAGGAAACCCAACTTTTTCATCAGATCGCCGATCTGTTTTTCCTGCTGTTCCAGGAAGGATTGGAAATCAGCACCCGAGTTGTGGATGTTCACCCAACCGTTACGGGCGCGGACCTCTTCCCATTCAGGTGTGTCATACATCTTGGCGATGGCTTCTTGATAAGCGACCAGCTTGTCCTCTGGCAGACCAGGAGCAGCAAAGAACCCACGCCAGTTCACGAAAGTTGTGTCGATGCCCTGCTCTTTCATGGTCTGCGCATCAGGGGCTGCATCCACGCGCTCTTCCGCGGTGACGCCAATGATCTTCACCTCACCCGCATTCGCCAGATCGACAGCCTCCGAGAAACCGGTCGACAGCGCGGCAATCTCACCGGACAGAAGCGCGGCCATCGCTTTGCCACCTGCATCATAGGGGATGTACTTCACGCCCAAAGCGTCCTTGCCTGCCGCTTCCATAACCATCGCCGCGACCAGATGGTCCATCCCACCCGGCACAGAACCGCCGCCGATGGCCGTTGTACTTGGATCGGCGTCATACGCGGCTAGCAGGTCCGCCATTGAATTGATGGGGCTGTCTTTGCCCACAACAATCGCCGCGTAATCACCGATCGTGCCCGAGACCAGTGTCAGGTCGCGGAAATTGTGCGGGAACACTCCGGTCAGAGAGCGGATCACGATCGGGGTCGAGTTGACCATGAGCGTGCCGTGGTTGCTGTCGGCGTTTTCGATCAGATATCCGATGGCTTTACCACCGCCGCCGCCCGACATGTTTTCGTAGGATGCAGTTCCCACGAGACCCGCATTCGTCAGCGCCTCACCTGTGCCACGGGCAGTGCCGTCCCAGCCGCCCCCTGCGCCACCGGGGATCAGAAAGTGGATGCTATCTACGACCTCTTCAGCGAAAGTCGGTCCAGCCAGACCAATAGCGGTCACAGCCGCGATCAGGGCGCGACGGCCCAGTTTGATTGTCGTCATGAATTCCTCCCGTTTGACAACCGGCCGCAGTGCGGCTCAGATTATTCGAAACCTAAACACATCAACCTGACATCAACCTGTCATGGGTGAAATTACTATTGGATCCCGATGAAATTCCTCTTGGTCGAAGACAATCTGGACCTCGCCAATGCCATAAGCTCGCGCATGCGGCTTGACGGGCATGTGGTTGATCACGCAGAGAAAATAGAAGATGCTGTGGCCTTTGTTGAAATCGATGAGTATGACCTGATCCTGCTGGACATCATGCTTCCCGACGGGGACGGGCGGGATTTCCTCAAACGGCATCGCGCCAGCCATCTGGACACACCTGTCATCGTTCTGACCGCCCGCAGTCAAGTGTCGGATCGAATCGGCTCACTCGATCTTGGGGCGGACGATTATGTCACCAAGCCCTTCGACCATGCCGAACTTGAGGCGCGCTGCCGCGCAGTGCTGAGACGCAAATCCGGCAAGACCAAAACGACGATTGAAATTGGCGGCGTCGTCTTTGATCCCGTTGCGGGTCATTTGACGGTGGGCGACGATATCGTCTCGCTTCGCAACCGTGAACTGCGCTTGTTGGAACTGCTGATCAACGCCCCCGGTCAGGTGTTTTCTAAGCAGAAGCTGGCGGACCGGTTGTTCTCCTACGACGACAATGTTTCGGACAATGCCATCGAGGTCTATGTCGGCCGACTGCGAAAGCATCTGGAAAAATCGGACCTCAGGATCACAACGTTGCGCGGTTTGGGCTACAGGCTGGATCATGGCAACTAATCCAAACGTTTCCGGATCACTACGAAACCGTCTTGCGCTAACGCTAATCGGCGGTGCCGCGATTCTGGCCCTTGTGCTGTTCTTTGCTGTCCGCGACTATGCAGTTCAGGTTGCCCAGCAAGGTCAGGACAACATTCTGGGTGCCTCAGTCACCTCGATCCTCGACGCCGCGGCGCTGCGCGGAGGCGAGCTTGAAGTCGATATCCCCTATGCTGCCTTTTCAATGCTGAGCACGCCGTCGGACGACCGGGTGTTTTATGCGATCTTTCAGGATGGCGAGTTCCTGTCCGGCTACGAAGACCTGACCCCAACTCAAGGACCCGCTGATGGAAAGTGGACCTTTCGCTTCGGTGAGGTGCGCGGTGAAAACGTTCGTCAGGTCAGTGCCAGCCGCACACTGGTTGGGCTGGGAAATCAGACAGAAATCGAAGTGGCCTTGGGACAGACCCAAGATGCGCTGTCGGAGACGCTGGATCAAATCTCACGCAATGCCGGCCTTTTGGGATTGGGGTTCTTTGTGCTTGCGGCTGTATTGTCCTTCTGGGTGAGTTCGGCCACCATCGGCCAGCTCGACAGATTAACGACATCCGTCACCCGTCGGGGACCGCAAGATCTCAGCCCATTCAAAAAACCAGTACCGCGTGAAATGGCGCCTTTGGTGTCATCGCTGAATTCGCTGATGGGACGCCTGGACCAGTCTCTCAGCCAATCCGAGGACTTTATCGCCGAGGCCGCCCATAGGGTCCGCACCCCGCTGGCAACGGTCAGGTCTTATGCCGAGGCGACGCTGCAACGGGTCGAGAGAGAAGACAACCGCGAGGCGTTACGATCAATGATGCGCGCCATCGACGAAAGCTCTCGGGCTGCGGGGCAACTACTGGATCACGCCATGATCACATTCCGCGCCGACCATCTGGAGCGCGAGGATATCGATCTGGTGACTCTGATCCGTGAGCTTGTCCAGCGCTTGACGCCCATCGCTGAAATGAAAGACCTTTCGCTTGCTTTGAGCGGCGAACCGCAGGTCATGTATTCGGGCGACCCCATCCTCATCCAAAATGCGGTGCGGAACATGGTAGACAATGCGCTTAAATATGCGCCAGCGGACAGTACCGTAGTCATCGATGTCGCAGGGTCACCCACAGCCCGGATCACGGTCAGTGACCAGGGGCCAGGCTTTCCGCCAGATGAAATCGAAACGCTCACAAGACGTTTCGAACGTGGTCAGAACGCGGCGGGAACCATCGGATCGGGCCTCGGGCTAACCATTGCCCAGGACGTCGCGGTCGCCCATGGCGGCACGCTGGTACTGTCAAACAAAGCGGAGGGCGGCGCATGCGTTATCTTGTCACTCTGATCCTGTGCCTGTTCGCCAGCGGCGCAGGGGCTCAGGATTGGGAAGACCGACAAATATTCAACGAAAGTGCCGACGGCCCCCGACTGCGGGTCATTTCCAGCACCGATACCGCCCTGTTTGCGCCGCTGATCGAGGATTTCGTCGCCCAGAATCCAGCGATATCGGTCGAATATCTGGTGACCGGCACGGCCGATATCGACCGACGCGTCCGAGCCACGCCAGAAGCGTTCGACGTTGTCGTTTCCAGCGCGATGGACCTGCAACTGAAGCTCGCGAATGACGGATATGCGCTGGCGCTTAACGATCTTCCGCACCCCCCTTGGGCGCAATGGCATCAAAGCCTGTTCGCCTTCACTTCGGAACCCGCAACCATCGTTGTCAACCGCACCGCGTTCGAAGGACAACCAATGCCGCAAACGCGGCAGGAACTGATCGAAGCGCTGCGCGCCCGCCCGGATGATTTTCGGGGCAAAGTCGGCACTTATGACGTGCGCCAGTCGGGATTGGGCTATTTGTTCGCCACGCAGGACGCCCGCGCCTCGGAAACCTATTGGCGCTTGATGGAGGTTTTGGGCGGCCTGGACGTGCGGCTGTATTGTTGTTCGGGCGACATGATTAACGACCTGGCGGATGGTACGATCGCGGTGGCCTACAACGTGCTTGGCAGTTATGCGGCGGTACGAACAGAAGGAAAGGATGCCCTTCAGATCATTCTGCCTTCGGATTTTCAGACGACGATGATGCGAACCGCCATGGTAACTGGCAAAAGCCGCTTGCCGGAGGAAGCGGAGACCTTTGTCCGGCACCTGACCACGCTGAATCCGGAATCAATGGCAGCACTGCCACTTCTGGACACGCAGGACTCCACGACCGAAAGCGCAGCGATAGCGCTGGACCCTGCGCTGTTGACGTTCCTCGATACGCTGAAGCGCAGAAAGTTCCTGTCTGCCTGGGAAAGTGCCGCTATTCAAAAATGATCGGACTTAGACAACAACCCTATCCGTCATCGCTGAACTTGTTGCTTAACACTGTTGACGCTGGAAGACATCAGCCAGCCCAGATTACGTCGCACGAATCTATAATCAGAAAATGATCTCGGCTCAAAGTTTCTCGACGGCCACTTGCGCCCCCATGATGGCCTTGAGCCGCAGCCCCGCAGAATGTGCCCCGAGGAATTCGTGGAACGCACGCATCACGTCATCTTTCCACCAACCGCGCCTGTGATAATCGTCAAGCATGATTACGCCGCCTTCGATCATCTTGGGCAGCAAAGCACTCAGATCCGTTTTTACGCCCTCGTAGGAATGGTCGCCGTCCAGATAGGCGAACCCGATGCTTTGATCTTCAAACAAACGCAGCGCTGGTCGCGAATAGTCGCGAATGATCGAAATTTGCCCCTTGGCAATCTCGGTGCTGTATTTGCCCGTCACTGCCTCGTAAATTCGATCCATATCCTTTTGAGTGCGCGCTCCGGCAAGCGAAGCACCGCCATCCGGGTCTTGCTGTACTTGCCAGGGATCGATGAGGCACAATTTCGAGGGCTGCAGCTCTTCCAGCAGAATCCGCGAAAACTCGCCCTTCCAAACGCCAATTTCAACGCTCAGCCGTCCATGCGGCATGGTCTTGAGCATTTCGCGCCGCAGGGAATCCTTCCGCTCGCGCTGCTCAGCTTGCTTCTTGCGGCGATCCTCAGCAGATACAGCTTCACCCATAGACGTCTTCTCCGGTAGAGGAATTTTGCAACGCTTCAACCAGATCAACCCAGTCCGGTCTGGCTCTCAATTCTTCGGCTTTCGATCTGTGCCACTCACATGCTTGGTGATGGAGGTCTGCCAATTGCGGATCTGCCATCATCTCAGCTTTGATGTCGTGCATAGCCGGCATGTGTTCCAGAATTGAGCGATCCTCAACATCATTGTGGTTCATCATGAGCCAGTATTTGAGCCCTTGATCCTGCCCCACATGATTGGTGCGCCCACGGTCGCGCTTGACCAAAAAGCTATCAGTGCTGCGCACAGCATAATGATGAATGCGCGCGAATTCATGGCTGAAACCACGCCATGCTTTCCATTTCACTTGGTCTGCTGGGTAGAGGTTCCCGCCCGAATCCCGCCACAACACGCCTTCGTATGGCGCGTCAGGGTTCGGTGCATCTTCTGGATTGATCCTGGGACGATGGGCGCGAAAACGGCTGAATTTTCCGTTGTTGCGGAACAGCGTTTTGAACCCTTTGGTCCGGTGATGCGGATAGCCGTCTTCGTTGGCGGCCAGAAAGAAAGTCTCAGGTACAGGTCGATCAACGAAATCGTTCTGACCCGCGTTTCCGAACATGCGCCAGCAGATCGAGATCGCGTCCGCCACGCCGCTGGCCTCAACGAGGCTTCTTATATCACTATTGGGTAAACGGATATTGATATACTCGTCCACATCCAAACTGAGAATCCAATCCGATGACAGATAGCTTGGGTGATTCCGCGCAAGCGAAAATGCACGAACCTGCGGCGCGGCGCGCGGACCCAGCCTGTTTCGTTCGTGGTGAGCCCAGCCAAGCGCTTGCAACCGTTTGCCCATGGCATCGGTACCATCAGCGCAATCATTGGTATAAATCAGAATGTCATCAAAACCGATTGCGTGGTTGTAGGCCACCCAATCGATCATGAAAGGCCCTTCGTTTTTCATCGTTGTTACGATGAGAAAGGTCTCATTCGTCATAAGTTGTTCTCTTGCCTGTGCCGGTGTCGGACTCCTGTCGACCTGTTTAGAATAGCCCCAGAATTTTGTCCAACCAGGTCGCCAGACAGCCGCAACGCTTGCCGATTATTTGATCTACCGATTCTGCGGGATCACCTCGTAACCCGGTTCTTCTGGCTCGTCGTCCAGCATCTCGGTTGGGAACCCTGGCGCCTGGATCTCCAGTCCGGTCGCGTCCTCTAGCCGCCTGATGATGTTCGGGGACAGTTCACGCTCACCATATCGCGCGATGCCATCTTCGAAAATCTTAATCATCAATGGGTTTATCTCAAGGGGAACTCCGGCACGGTCGGCGACCTCCTGAAACAGACCGATATCTTTTTTCACCAGGTCCATGGTGAAGGAAATATCGCGCGAGCCGTTCAGGATGACCTGACTTTCGGTCTCGTGCACGAAGGATGTGCCTGACGATATCTTGATCGCCTCATAGGTGGTTCCAAGGTCCATGCCGGCGGCCTTGGCTGTCACCAATGCCTCGGCACAGGTGATCAGGTTGGCGGTCGCCAGATAATTGGTCAACACCTTCAGAACAGAGGCCGAGCCCAGATCGCCCGTGTGCAAAATGCGCCGCCCCATGGTGGTCAGGAATGGCAGGATACGTTCAAAAGTCTCACGATCACAGCCTGCGAAGATCGAGATATTACCCGTCGCTGCCCGGTGACATCCGCCCGAAACCGGGCAATCCACCGCTGCGCCGCCTCGTTCGATGACCATTGCGCCAAGGCGTTTGACTTCGGCTTCGTCGGTGGTCGACATTTCCATCCAGATTTTGCCAGGGCCGACCTCTGGCAACATTTCCTGCATCACCGCATCCGAGGCCGCAGGAGAAGGCAAACAGGTTATAACAGCATCGCAATCGCGCATCAGTTGCGCCGGGCTTTTGGCGGCTTTGGCACCCTTGGCGACGAATTCGGTCACCAGATCCGGGTTCAGGTCATGAACCGTCAGATCGATACCGTTTCGTAGCAGCGATCCAGATAGCTTGCCCCCTACATTCCCCAGCCCGATAAACCCTACTTTCATGCGCGGTATCCTCCTGTTCGCATCTTGCTGCCATGCCAGCACGTCGTTGCAGAAGTATCATGCCGCCCAGCGACCCCGACAGGTCGCTTTTTATCCGCTTTTTCACGGATCGGCGCGACTCGCTTGACAAGCAACCCTGCCCTGCCGCATGTCCCTTTCGTTGGTGTCTGCGAGAGCAGATGAAAAGGGAATGCGTCAGCGGTTTTTGCCGTCAAACGCAGCCGCCCCCGCGACCGTGACCGGAGAGGGTGCCCAAAGCCACTGGCAGTATGGCCGGGAAGGCGGGACATCCGACAGAGGCCTCCTCTGACATCCGCAAGCCGGGAGACCTGCCAACGCCCGAAGATGAAACCGGACGGGGTGTTCCGGTGTGGGGCTGTGATCGGCCCGCATGAAACCCCGTCCCCCACGAAGAGGATTTGGGGGGATGAGAGACATGACCGAGACCGCACCGGTCGAACTGTTGGTTTGCACTACCTGCCGTCGCGGGCTGCCTGTCGAGGATGACGCCCAGCGCCCCGGCACGTTGCTGCACAAGGCGCTTGAACAGGCGGGCCTGCCCGAAGGCATTACATTGAAAGCTGTGGAATGCCTGTCGAATTGCGATGAAGGCTGCTCGATCGTGCTACGCGGAGGACCGGATCGCTGGACTTTCGTGTATGAGCATTTGAACGAGATCGACCATGTCGAAACCATCGTCGAAGGCGCAGCCAAATACCTCGCCACCGAGGACGGTTTGGTCAAATGGCGCGAACGTCCCGAACATTTCCGCAAAAACTGTGCGGCCCGCATTCCCCCGATTGGAGCCCTGAAATGAGCAATCTTGAGAAACTCCCCGTCACTGTGATCACCGGCTTTTTGGGCTCGGGCAAAACCACTTTGGTGCGACACCTGATGCAGAACCCGCAGGGCAAGCGTCTGGCGGTGGTCGTCAACGAATTCGGCGATGTCGGCGTCGATGGCGATATCCTGAAATCCTGCGCCATTCCTGATTGCCCCGCGGAAAACATCATGGAACTGGCCAATGGTTGCATCTGCTGCACCGTGGCCGATGATTTCATCCCGACCATCGAAGCCCTGATGGCACTAGAGCCGCGCCCTGATCACATCCTGATCGAAACCTCCGGTCTTGCCCTGCCAAAACCGCTGCTGAAGGCGTTCGACTGGCCCGATATCCGCTCGAAAATCACCGTCGATGGCGTGATTGCTCTGGCCGATGCCGAGGCTGTGGCCGCTGGTCGGTTTGCTCCGAATGTCGAGGCGGTGGATGCGCAACGCATGGCAGATGACTCGATTGATCATGAAACTCCCTTGTCCGAGGTGTTCGAGGATCAGATTTCCTGCGCCGACATCATTCTGCTGACCAAGCCCGATCTGGCTGGCCCGGAAGGCGTTGCGAAAGCGAAAGAGATCATCGCCGCCGAAGCGCCCCGCCCCCTGCCCGTAGTCGAAGTGGCTGAGGGTGCCGTGGACGTCCGCGTCGTGCTGGGTCTAGAAGCCGCGGCCGAGGATGACATGGACGCGCGTCCCAGCCATCACGACGGCCATCACGATCACGAGCATGACGATTTCGAAAGCATCATCGTTGAACTGCCCGAGCAAACCGATCCGATTGATCTGGTCGCCAAGATTGAACGATTGGCCAACGAGTTGAATATCCTGCGCGTCAAAGGCTATGCCGCCGTTCAGGGCAAGCCCATGCGCCTACTGGTTCAGGCCGTCGGTGCGCGCGTGCGTCACCAATATGACCGCCCGTGGGAGCCCGGCGAAGACCGTCGCTCGCGCCTTGTGGTCATTGCCGAGCATGACGATATCAAAGAGGCCGAGATCCGCGATATCCTCGTGGGTGTAACCGAGGCTGCCGAGTAAGACCTATGCACGTCGTCTTCCGCGAAAGCCATGGGCTCGAAGAAACCGAGACCCCGACCGATCTGGGCCAGAGCCCGGCGGACCTGGTGGTGCTGTCCTTTTCCGACAGTGACCTTGGCGCTTTCGCGGCGGGATGGCATCGTGGAGGTGGGCCTGAAGGACGCATGCCAACGATGCGGCTGGCCAATCTGACGGCGTTGAAGCATCCCCTCTCAGTCGACACATATGTCGAGCAGACACTGGAGGGCGCAAAGGGCATCCTGATCCGTCTAATTGGCGGTGTGCCTTATTGGGCTTACGGACTGCAACAGGTTCTGGCACTGGCGCAAGCCAACGGAATTGCGCTGGCCGTTCTGCCTGCAGACGGGCGCGAGGATACACGACTGGACGACTACTCTACCCTACCCGTCTCGACCCTGCGGCGGCTGGCGCATCTGTGCGACACCGGCGGAGAGGTCGCGGCGCAAGCCGCTCTGGCGCAGATGGCACTGGCAGCGGGGTTGTATGCAGGTCCGGTCATGGGCGCGAAGACCATCCCCGAATGCGGCGCCTGGTGCCCGGATCGCGGTGTGATCCCGGCAGAAAACGCTCTGTCAGGTGATACGAAACGTATCATCGTGACCTTTTATCGCGCATACCTGACCTCGGCAGATACCGCCCCAATTGCGGCGTTGATCCGCAGCTTGCGGGCGCGGGGTTTTGAGGCCGTCGGCCTGTTTGCCTCGTCGCTCAAAGCACCAAATGCCGCCGATTGGCTGCGCGAGACTATTGTGGCGCTGAAGCCTTCGGCGATCGTCAACGCCACCTCATTCTCAGGCAAGGGCGCATCAGGCACCTCACCTCTCGATGTGGCAGAGGTGCCGGTCTTTCAGGTGGCGCTGGCCACCTCACGCCGCAAAGCGTGGGCTGACGCAGAACGTGGCCTTTCACCAGCTGATCTTGCCATGCATGTGGTCCTTCCGGAAGTGGACGGGCGGATCAACGCGGGCATCGTATCCTTCAAAGAGCCGGGCAAACGCGACCCGCATCTCGAGTATTCTCGCTTCGCTCATCGGGCTGAACCCGAACGGATCGAAGCCATCATCAACCGCATCTCCGGCTGGCTGAACCTTCACGACAAACCCAAAGCGGAGCAGGTTCCGGCGCTGGTACTATCGACCTATCCCGGCAAAGACTGGCAGATGGCACATGCAGTGGGTCTGGATGCGCTGGCCTCGGCTGAGGCAATGTTGCTCGATCTGCAAGGCGAAGGGTATGACACCGCGCCTGCCGAGCCAATTGCTGAAACTCTTCTTGATGCCCGGATTTCATGGCCGCTAGAGGATTATCAGGCGGCGCTGGCGGCGCTGCCGGAAACACTCCGCGCCGATCTCAATAAGGTTTGGGGCACTCCCGAAGACGACCCTGCTTTCACAAACGGCGCATTCCACTTCACTGCGCTGCGTCGCGGAAAGGCTCTGATCGCGCTGCAGCCCGAGCGCGGCACACCCGAACTGCGCGATGACGACTATCACGATCTGTCGCGCACACCGCGCCACGCCTACGTCGCCTTTTACTTGTGGCTGCGCAAAGGATTGGGCGCGGATGCGCTGATCCATATCGGCGCGCATGGCACGCTGGAATGGTTGCCGGGAAAATCAGTCGCCTTGTGCAACGAATGTTGGCCCGAGGCGTTAATCGGCGATCTGCCGGTGATCTACCCCTTCATAGTCAACGACCCCGGCGAGGCCGCGCAGGCCAAGCGTCGGATCGGGGCGGTCACGTTGGGCCATATCCCACCCCCGATGAAGGAAAGCGGCACACCAGATCGCATGGTGCGGCTGGAATCGCTGTTGGACGAGTTCTCGAACGCGGACGGGCTAGACCCCAAACGCCGCGATCGCCTGCAGGAAGATATCCGGGACGAGGCGCAGGCGATCGGGCTGGAAAGCGATCTTGGCCTCGATCAGGCCACCTGTACCGCCGAGGCGATCACGCGCATTGACCGATTTGTCTGCGACATCAAGGAAAGCCAGTTCGGTGATGGGCTGCATATCTTTGGGCGCGTCCCCGATGAGACGGGCAATTTCGACGCTGCCCCCTCAGCCCAAGCTGAACGCTCTGCCCTGATTGACGCTTTAGCGGGCAAACGGATCGAGGCCGGGCCGTCCGGATCCCCCTATCGCGGGCGTACGGATGTTTTGCCGACCGGGCGGAATCTATATACGACCGACCCACGCTCGGTTCCCACGCGCGCGGCCTACACACAAGGCGTCAAGCTCGCCGAAGAGCTGGTTCGGCGGCATCTGCAGGAAGAAGGCGACTACCCCAAGGGCTTGATCGTCGATCTATGGGGTTCGGCCACTATGCGCACAGCGGGCGAGGAATTCGCCATGGCGCTACACCTGCTGGGAGTGAAGCCGGTTTGGGATAAAGGGTCTGAGCGGGTCTCGGGCATCGAAGTGTTGCCGATCACCGATCTCAGCCGCCCGCGTCTGGACGTAACACTGCGCGTCTCTGGCCTGTTCCGGGACGTGTTCCCGACGCTTTCAGCGCTTTACGGTCAGGCTGTCCGCGCATTGACCAAACGAGATGAAGCACCCGACTGGAATCCTTACGCCGGTCAGGAGCCTGCGGCGCGGGTCTATGGGCCAGCCCCCGGCAGCTATGGTCTGAACATGACTCATCTGTCCGAAACCTATACGGATGAGGCACGCGTGCAAGCGGGTGAGGCTTGGCTTGATGCCAGTTCCTTCGCTTTGGAAGGCGAGCATATAGCGCAAGATAAGGACGGTATCTCGCAACGCGTCGCCAACGCCGACAGCTTTGTGCACCTACAGGACCTGACCGAGACGGACTTGTTGCTGGCCAATGATTATGCAACGCACGAGGCCGGATTTGCTGCCGCCAAGAAAATCACTGGTGGTACTGCGCAGCTTTATCATCTGGACAATACCAACCCGGACAACCCGCGCGCCCGCACCCTGCCCGAGGAAATCAGCCGCGTCGTCTATGCCCGCGCCGCCAACCCGGGATGGATTGCCGGAATGCAGCGGCACGGGTTTCGGGGTGCCGCTGAAATCGCGGCGACGCTGGATCATATGGCATCTTTCGCGCATCTGTCCGGCACAGTCGCACCGCATCTGTTCGATCTGTACCACGACGCCACGCTGGGCAATGAAGAGGTCGACGCCTTCCTGCAACAGGCAAACCCGCAAGCACATCAGGCCATGCAGGATCGGTTCCGGGCACTGCTGGAGGCAGGGCTATGGCATACCCGCCGGAACTCGATCCGCGCCGTCCTGGAGGGGTTGGGATGAGTGCGCCCATCGTGCAGGGCTGGTGCCCAGGTGCCCATCGCCCGATGATGTCCGGTGATGGGCTGGTCGTGCGTGTGCGCCCTCGGCTGGCGCGCCTGGATGCCCAACAGGCGATAGGGCTGTGCGAATTGGCGGAACGGTTCGGCAATGGCACGATCGACCTTACCAACCGCGCCAACCTTCAGCTGCGTGGAGTAAAGGAAACCGACCATCAATCCTTGTTGGCCGCGCTTTCCTCGCTGAACCTGCTGGACGCCGAACCCGGAATCGAAATTCGCCGCAACATTCTGGTCTCGCCACTCTATGAAGCCGGTGATCTGACCGCTCGGCTGACACAGGAATTGATCCAGCGTCTGGCCGAGCTTCCGGATTTACCTGCCAAGTTCGGCTTTGCCATCGACACAGGTTCCGAGCGTTTATTGGCCGATGACTCGGCGGATATCCGGCTTGAACTCGGTTCGGGCAGCCTGATCCTGCGCGCGGACGGGGCCGAAACCGGGCGAGCGGTGAGCGAAGCCCAAGCAATCGACCAAGTGATCGCGTTGGCGAAGTGGTTTGCGCAAACCCACACAACCGAGACCCGCCGCATGGCGCGGACCGTTGCCACATATGGTTTGCCCAACGAGTGGCAAGGCAGCGCGCCCGGCCCCATTGGCGTGCCTCTTCAACCGGGAGCCTGCGTGCAGGGGACACTCTATGGCGCTGCCTTTGGGCAGCTACCGGCGCGGCAACTCCATTTGCTGATCGAAAACAGCAACGCCACTGCCCTGCGGGTCACACCATGGCGGCTGTTCCTGTTGGAAGGCGGGGCGGCGATACCCGCCCTTGACTTTGTCACAGATGGCACCGACCCGCTGAGAACAACCGACGCCTGCCCCGGCGCGCCATACTGCCCGCAGGCGCAGGTCGAAACCCGCGGTGTGGCGCGCGCCCTGGCCGCGCGCGTTGCAGGCAGCCTGCATGTATCGGGCTGCGCCAAGGGATGCGCCCGAATGGGTCCGGCCGATGTCACTTTGGTTGGCAATTCCGGACGATTTGACCTTGTCAAACAAGGCCGTGCGGGGGATGAGCCCTGCCAACGCGGCCTGACCGAAGAAACACTCATGACCATGGACTTCACCTGATGCCCTATGAATACGAAACCGACGGCGCGGCGATCTACAAGCAGAGCTTTGCCACCATCCGATCCGAGGCTGATCTGGCCCGGTTCGATGCCGATGAAGAACAGGTCGCCGTTCGGATGATCCACGCCGCAGGGATGGTCGGGCTGGAAGAGTTCGTCCATTTCTCGGACGGTTTTGTCTCGGCAGCGCGTTCCGCGCTGGAAAATGGCGCGCCGATCCTGTGTGATGCCCGCATGGTCAGCGAAGGCGTCACCCGCTTTCGCCTGCCCGCTGATAACGAAGTGATCTGCACCCTGCATGACGAGCGCGTGCGCCCTCTGGCTGCCGAAATGAGCAACACGCGCTCTGCCGCCGCGCTAGAGCTGTGGCGTCCGCATCTGGAAGGAGCACTGGTCGCGATCGGTAACGCCCCTACCGCGCTTTTCCACCTTCTGAACATGTTGGAAGATCCCGACTGCCCACGCCCCGCTGCCATTATCGGCTGCCCGGTGGGCTTCGTCGGAGCGGTCGAGTCCAAGGATGCCTTGTGGGAAGCGCAGCCAGTACCATCCTGTATCGTCAAAGGCCGTTTGGGAGGCAGTGCGATCACAGTTGCTGCCATCAATGCTATCGCGAGCCGCACGGAATGAGCGGGGGTAAAATATACGGCGTGGGCCTCGGCCCCGGCGATCCGGACCTGATGAGTGTCCGTGCGGACTGCCTGCTGCGCAATGCCCGCCATGTGGCGTTTTTTCGCAAACCTGGCCGCACAGGTCAGGCCCGCAAGATCGTTAATGGAATGATCCCCGGCGACGCCATCGAGTTTCCAATGGAGTACCCGGTAACAACCGAAATCCCGGTGACGGATCCAAGGTATAATGAACTCCTTTCGGTGTTTTACGAAGACTGTGCCGCACATCTGAAATCGCTTACCGAAAATGGTGAGGATGTAGTGGTCCTGTGCGAAGGCGATCCGTTCTTCTATGGATCATTTATGCACCTTTACAATCGATTACGAGACATATCTGAAGTCGAAGTCGTACCTGCCATAACTGGCATGTCCGGCGCTTGGACCGCAACCGGTGACCCGATAACTTGGGGCGACGATGTCCTCACGGTTCTTGTTGGAACCTTGCCCGAGGATACGCTGACTGAACGCATGACCCAGACCGACGCGCTGGTTGTCATGAAGATCGGGCGGAACTTCGACAAGGTAAAGCGCGCGCTGAAACAGGCCGGGCTGTATGACCGCGCGTGGATCGTCGAATACGCTCAGATGCCGAACCAACGGGTCTGCAAACTGTCTGATAATTGCGAAGGAATCACGCCCTATTTCTCAATCATACTGGTTCATGGACAGGGACGCCGACCATGAGCGGTTGGGTCAAGATCGCTGGCCTTGGGCCTGGAAACGAAGCACTGGTCACTCCCGAAGTCACTGCCGCTCTGGCAGAAGCGACGGACGTGGTTGGCTACATCCCTTATGTTGCTCGGGTGGCCGAGCGAGAGGGGTTGACCCTGCACGCCAGCGATAACCGGGTCGAGATCGACCGCTCTCAGCACGCTTTGCAAATGGCGGCCGACGGTAAGCGCGTCGTTGTAGTCTCGTCAGGGGATCCCGGCGTGTTTGCAATGGCCGCTGCGGTGTTTGAAGCGCTTGAAAACGGGCCGAAAGACTGGCGCGACATACAGATCGAAGTGTTGCCAGGGATCACTGCGATGCTGGCGGCTTCGGCCCGTGCCGGGGCACCATTAGGGCATGATTTCTGCGCCATCAACCTGAGCGACAACCTGAAGCCATGGCCACTGATCGAAAAACGCCTGCGACTTGCCGCGCAGGGCGATTTCGCCATGGCGTTCTATAACCCTCGCTCGAAGTCTCGACCGGAAGGGTTTGAAAAAACGCTGGAAATCCTGCGGGAGGAATGTGAGCCGGAACGCCTGATCCTGTTCGCACGCGCTGTATCCCGCGAGGATGAAACTTTGCGGATTTCAACTCTGGAAGAAGCCACGGCAGATATGGCGGACATGCAGACTGTCGTCATCGTCGGCTCGTCCCTGACCCGCATAGTCGAGCGCAACAGCGCCCCGATCGTCTACACCCCGAGATTCACGCTGGCCAAGGATTAAGCATGCGCCAGCCAGTCCAAGACCTGCGAGACATTTGCCAACTCGGTCCGCTTCGGCAGGGTCGGACGGTCTATCATCAGAACCGGCAAGCCCAGCGCCCTGGCGGCATCCAGTTTGGCCCGGGCGCCTGTGCCACCCGCATTCTTGGATACAATCAATTGCGTATGGTGACGTTCCATCAAGGCCCGGTCCTCTTCAACAGAAAACGGGCCCCGCGAAACGATCACATCGCTTTTCGGAAGCGGCAATGCGTCCGGATCGTCTACAAGCCGCAAAAGATAGTGATGCTGAGGTTGGGCTGCGAAGTCATGAAGATGCATGCGGCCAACTGCCAGGAAGACGCGGCGGGCTGGACCGGCCAGCGCTTCAACCGCACCTTCAATATCCGGTACGTGCTGCCAGTTGTCCCCGTCTTGCGCGACCCAAGCAGGTCGCGTCAAAGCGGCCAAGGGCGTTGCGCCCCCCGCACAGGCTTCCACCGCATTTCGGCTCATCTGCGCCGCAAAGGGATGAGTCGCATCGACAACATGGGTGACGCCGTGCTCGTGAATGTACCGCGCCAGTCCCGCTGCACCACCAAACCCGCCTACGCGCATCGGCACGGGTTGCGAGCGCGGGTTATCGACACGTCCGGCGTAGGAATATGTAGCGGGAATGCCTTGATCGGCAACCGATTTTGCCAGAGCATTCGCCTCGGTCGTGCCACCAAGAATCAGGAGGTTGGGCATGTCTGAAACTCCGTGGTTGACCGTTCTGGGTTTGGGCGAAGATGGACTGGATGGCCTGTCCCCCGCAAGCCGTCAAGTGCTGGACCGCGCTGAGATTGTCATGGGTCCGACACGCCACCTGTCGTTGATCCCAGACAGCGCGGCGGAACGGATTGAATGGCCGGTCCCATTTGCCGATGGCCTGCCAATTCTGACCGCATTGCGCGGTCGGCAAACCGTTGTGCTGGCCTCGGGTGATCCGTTCTGGTTCGGGGCCGGGTCCGTTATCGCGCGTAATTTCGAAACGAACGAATGGATTGCCCTACCCGGCCAGTCGACCTTTTCGCTTGCTGCTGCGCGGCTTGGTTGGCCGCTTGAAAACACGTTGACCTTCGGGCTACATGCCGCGCCTCTGACGCGCCTTCGCCCTCACTTGGCACCCGGCCTGCGCGCGATTCTCTTGCTGCGCGATGGCAAAGCCGTAGCCGAGCTTGCGACCTATCTGGGCGAAACCGATTTTGCCGATTGCACTCTGCACGTCATGGAAGCGCTCGGTGGCCCCCGTGAACGCGCGCGCAACGTGTCGCTGACCGAGGCGTTGCTTGGAACCTTCGAACATCCGGTTTGTGTCGGTCTTGATGTCGCGGGTACTGGGCGTGCCTTCCCCAAAGCCTCGGGAAAGCCCGATGACATTTTTGAAACCGACGGCCAGATCACCAAGCGCCCCATTCGCGCGCTAACCCTGTCGGCGCTTGCCCCTCAGCGGGGTGAGCATCTGTGGGATATTGGCGGCGGCACCGGTTCGATCAGCATCGAATGGCTGATGTGCGATCCGACGCTAACTGCAACGACTATCGAGCCGCGTGCTGATCGGGCCGAACGCATTCGCCGAAACGCCAATACGCTGGGGCAAGATCGGTTGTGCGTTGTGCACGGTTCTGCACCAGAGTCGTTGGATGATCTTGACCGACCCGATGTGGTGTTCATCGGTGGCGGTCTGAGTGCGGATCTGCTGAACTGGCTACACGCAAACCTTCAGGGCGGCACGCGGCTGATCGCCAACGCGGTGACACTCGAAAGCGAAGCGCTGCTAGCTGAATGGCACGACAAGCTGGGCGGAGACCTGCTGCGCATCGAACTGGCGCAGGCAGCTGCGCTTGGTCCACGGCGAGGCTGGAAATCTGCCTATCCCGTAGTGCAGTGGAGCCTCACGTTATGATCGTCGCGGGGTTAGGTTTCTCATCCTCTGCTACGCTGGCCAGTCTTCGTGCCGCTTTCGAGCTTGCCTCGACAGGAAAAACTGTCGATGCCCTTGCGACCGTTGCGGACAAGGACGGACACGCCGCACTTTCCGCGCTTGCAGAAGCAACTGAGCTGCCGATACATTTCATTCCGGCAAATGATCTTGCCGAACAACGCACACTTACTTGCTCAGCCCGCAGTCGCGCCACATATGGCACCGGCAGCGTGGCCGAAGCATCCGCTCTTGCTGCCGCCGGACATGGCGCGCGGCTGATTTCACCCAGACAAATCTCGGACGACCGGCTTGCAACCTGCGCCGTCGCCATCGGAGGACAGACATGACCGTTCATTTCATCGGCGCCGGACCGGGTGCCGCCGACCTGCTAACCCTACGCGGGCGCGATATCATCGCCTCCTGCCCGGTGTGCCTCTATGCTGGCTCATTGGTTCCCGAGGAGATTTTGAGCCACTGCCCCGACGGCGCGAAGATCGTGAACACGGCTCCGATGGATCTGGATCAGATCATGGCCGAGATCGAAACAGCGCACAAAGCCGGGCAAGACGTGGCGCGGCTGCATTCCGGGGACCTGTCTGTCTGGTCGGCGATGGGAGAACAAGTCAGACGTCTGAAAGAAATGGGAATCCCGGTCAGCGTCACGCCCGGTGTCCCGTCTTTTGCCGCCGCAGCTGCTGCTCTGGGAACTGAACTCACCCTTCCGGGACTGGCGCAATCGGTAGTATTGACCCGGACGCCCGGGCGCGCGTCGTCGATGCCTGAAGGTGAAACGCTGAAAAACTTCGCTAAAACAGGTGCCACTCTGGCCATTCACCTGTCGATCGGAAATCTGGACAATGTCATCGCCGACCTGACCCCTGCCTATGGTGCGGACTGCCCGGTCGCCGTTGTCTACCGCGCCAGCTGGCCGGATGAACGGATCATCCGCGCGACGCTGGCGACCTTGAAAGAGGCGCTGGACGACAGCATCTCGCGTACGGCTCTGATCATGGTGGGTCCGGCGCTGGCGGGCGAAGGGTTTGACGAAAGCTGTCTGTATTCAAAAACTTACGACCGTCGCTATCGCCCGCAAAGCGCCGACAGCCCTTGGTCGAGCTGGAGTCATGGTGATGACTAACCCTCCGGGAATACTGATTTCCGCACCGTCGTCGGGCACAGGCAAAACTACAGTCATGCTGGGATTGCTTCGGGCTCTGGCCGAGGACGGATTGACCGTGCAGCCGTTCAAAAGCGGGCCGGACTACATCGACCCGGCTTTTCACCGGGCTGCGGCAGGCCGTGCCTCGTTCAATCTGGATAGCTGGGCGATGGGGGAGCCGCTGCTAAGCGCGATCTCTGAGCAGGCGACGGGCGCGGATATTGTGGTGGCCGAAGGCTCAATGGGTTTGTTTGATGGCGTCGCCAAACCCGGAGAGCTGGGGCATGGGTCGAGCGCTGAAACGGCGCTACGCATGGGATGGCCGGTCGTTCTGGTCCTGGATGTCGGAGGACAGGCGCAATCGGCGGCGGCGACCGCGCTTGGCTTTCGGATATATAACCCCGATCTACCTTTTGCCGGGGTGATCCTGAACCGCTGTGCCAGCCCAAGACATGAGCGGCTGACGCGGCTGGGCATGGAACGGGCTGGATTGCCGGTTCTGGGCGTTCTTCCGCGCCGAGGTGATCTGACTCTGCCCGAAAGACATCTAGGCCTGATCCAGGCGGTTGAGCATCCGGATCTGGAAACGGCAATCGCCGGATATGCCGCATTCCTGCGTGAACATGTCGATCTGGATGCGATCAAACGGGCGGCCTCCTCAGGCCCTGCTGGGCCATCGTCAGCCGCGCTGCCGCGCCCCCGGCGCAGCGGATCGCACTGGCCCGTGATGCAGCGTTTTCATTTACCTACCCGCATCTGCTGGAAGGGTGGCGCAGCGCCGGTGCAGAAATACTGCCCTTTTCGCCACTGGCAAACGAAGCGCCAGCTGCAGACGCTGAACTGGTCTGGCTACCGGGGGGCTATCCCGAGCTGCACGCAGGAACATTGGCGGCAGCAGATACTTTCTTGACGGGGCTGCGCAAACACGCGGAAACGCGGCCCCTGCATGGTGAATGCGGGGGCTATATGGCATTGGGGGAAGTTCTGGTCGACAAGGAAGGCGCGCCACATCAGATGGCGGGGTTGTTGGGTCTGCAAACCTCATACCAAAAGCGCAAATTCAACCTTGGCTATCGTAGGGCTGAACTTTTGGCGTCGATGCCTGGCTTTGCCAAGGGTACCGCCTTGCGCGGACATGAGTTCCACTATTCCTCGATCATCGAACAACCTGACGCTCCTCTTGCGCGAGTCTTCGATGCCGAGGGGGCCGAAGGCCCTCAGACAGGATCGCGACGTGGCAATGTCACCGGCACATTTTTCCATCTTATTGCAGAGGCCTCGGCATGACCGGTTTTGTCTCTTTCATTGGCTCCGGTCCGGGTGATCCGGAGCTACTAACGCTCAAGGCCGTAGACCGGATGCAGAAGGCCGATGCGGTGCTGTTTGATGATCTCAGCAGCGGCCCGATCCTGACCCATGCGCGTGACAATGCTGATCTGGTTGGTGTTGGCAAACGCGCCGGTCGCCCTTCGCCCAAGCAGGATCACGTCAGCCGATTGTTGGTGGAGTATGCGCAGACCGGTCAGCAGGTGGTACGCCTGAAATCCGGTGATGGAGGATTGTTCGGTCGACTGGAGGAAGAACTGGTCGCGTTGCAGGCAGCCGGCATCAAGTACGAGATCATTCCCGGCATCCCCTCTGCTGTCGCGGCGGCAGCTGCAGCTGGTATTCCTCTGACCCGACGCCTGACTGCACGTCGTGTTCAATTCGTCACCGGGCATGACGTAAGTGGCAAATTGCCGACCGATCTGAACCTTCCCGCCCTGGCTGATGCTAGCGCGACGACGGTCGTATTTATGGGCAAGCGCACTTTTCCCTTGCTGGTCGAAGCCCTGAGCGCGTATGGCTTGCCGTTGGACACGCCTGCTTTGATGGCCGAATCTGTTTCAACTCCCGAGCAATCCTTGGAGCGCTCCACAATCGGAGACCTGTCCGACAAGCTGCGATCCGAGGTTGGAACCGCCCCGGCCCTGATCCTGTATGGCCCGCTGGCAGAGTTCGAAGATGTTTGAACTGATCCTGATCGGAATCGGCACGGGTAATCCCGACCACCTGACCTTTCAGGGGGCGAAGGCGATCAGATCAGCGGACCTGATCCTGATCCCGCGTAAGGGAGAGAACAAAGCTGATCTGGCCGGTTTGCGCGAAGACATCATCACGCAGGTCACCGACAAACCTGCACGGATTGCCTATTTTGATGTTCCCAAACGCCGGGCAGATGACGGCTATCTCGGAGGCGTCGACGAATGGCACGACGCAATTGCCCTGCGCTGGCACGAGGCGATTTCAGCCTACCCGGACGCGCAGAAGGTGGCGTTGCTGATCTGGGGTGATCCGTCGCTGTATGACAGTTCGCTAAGAATTGCAGCGCGGCTGGACCCGCAACCGCAAGTCCAGGTTATGCCGGGAATCACAGCGTTACAGGCATTGACTGCAGCCCATGCGATCCCGATCAATGAGCTGGGCGCGCCCTATGTCGTGACCACAGGCCGTCGCATCCGCGATGATGGGTGGCCTGAAACGGCGTCGAAAGTGGCCGTAATGCTGGATGGCGAATGCTCGTTCCAGAGCCTGAAGATGACCGATTATGACATCTGGTGGGGGGCATATGTGGGCATGAAAGAAGAGATTCTGATCAAAGGCCCATTGGCGGATGTGGCGCAAGACATTCTGGATACCCGCACGCAGGCCCGTTCTGATCACGGCTGGATCATGGATATCTATCTGCTGAAGAAACGTGCGGCCTGACGCGCGCACAGGATTGTGAGCCCCGTTTCAGCGCTTTTCTGTCATCAATTCCCCAGTCAACAGGAAGGGAAAGAACATGAGGGCGCTTTGGGCTGCGATCTGCCTGCTGGCGATGCCTGCTTGGGCCGACGGCATCGAACCTCTTACTGGATGGGCGGTTTACTCCAGCGGAAAAAGCTATGAGACCCTCGTGGATGACACAAAGGCCGCGGTAAAGGAAAACGGCCTGATCGTTGTGACACAGGCCGGGCCGACCAAAGCGGCGGCCTCGCGCGGTATCACCATTCCGGGCAACCGGGTGATTGGCGCATTCAACAACGATTACGCAGTTCGGGTTCTTGAAACCTCGACCAACGCGATGATCGAAGCGCCCATCCGTTTCTACGTGACCGAGAACGAGGACGGCACTGCAACCCTTTCTTACAAGACACCCAGCTTCGTCTTTGCCCCTTATGCAGACGAGGGCGGAGACGCTCTGCGCGAGATTGCCATAGAATTGGACGCAAAGTTTCAGGCCGTAGCGGAAAACGCCGTCAAATAGTCACACTGACGTGAACCTGCTTGCGTCCGGACGCGTCCTCCGCAATCTGCTGGCAGATAACTTTGTCGGAGCTTGATTAATGCAGGACCTGTCTCCCCGCGCTGCGGATTTGTTGGCACAACGCCTTTTCGAGGCCGGATGCCGCCATGCGTTCGGAATGCCCGGCGGCGAGGTTCTGACATTGGTGGATGCGCTGGAACGCGCGGGCATCACCTTTCATCTGACCAAGCATGAAAACGCCGCCGGTTTCATGGCCGAAGCCGTTCATCACCGCGATGGCGCGCCCGCGATTCTGGTGGCGACGCTTGGCCCCGGTGCCATGAATGGCATCAATGTGGTCGCGAACGCCTTGCAGGATCGGGTGCCGATGATCGTGCTGACCGGATGCGTTGATGCGGATGAGGCGCTGACTTACACCCATCAGGTGATGGATCACGCGCAAGTCTATCGCTCAATCACCAAGGGTACCTTCATGCTGACGGCTGACGGAGCTGATATCATCGCAGACAAGGCGGTATCGCTCGCTAACCAGCCGCGCCCTGGCCCGGTGCACATTGATGTGCCGATCTCGGTGGCCGATACGCGCGTATCAGAGGTTAAACGTCGCCGACTGGCGAAAATCGCCCCTGTCGCCCCCGGCGCGGAATGTCTGGAAAAGGCCCGTCGCTGGGTGGCTGAGGCCGAGCGTCCCTTGGCGATCATCGGTCTTGATGTTCTTTACGACGACTCGCGCTGTGTGGTGCGAGCATTTCTAGAGCATTTCAACATTCCCTTTCTCACCACCTACAAGGCCAAGGGGGTGGTGCCCGAGGATCATCCGCTGTGCCTGGGCGGGGCCGGTTTGTCTCCGCTGGCCGATAAACATCTTATCCCGCTGGTAGAACAGGCTGATCTGGTGCTGTGCCTGGGCTATGATCCTATCGAGATGCGCCCCGGTTGGCGCGAGATATGGGACCCAGAAACCAAGCGCGTGATCGACATATCAGCCGTGGTGAACGATCATTACATGCATCAGGCTGGGCTAAATCTGGTCGCCGACACCGGCGCAACGCTTGAGGCCATTGCCAAGGGCAACCCTGCCGGCAAGACTTGGCCGAATGGTGAGCCTGAACAGGTCAAGGCTGCGCTGGCGAATGCTTTTCCGACAGATGAAGACTGGGGACCGGCGGCGATCATCGCAGAAACTCGTGCCGTTCTGCCACCCGAGACGCTCGCCACGGCCGACAGCGGCGCGCATCGCATTCTGCTCAGTCAGATGTGGGAGTGTTCGGAGGCACGAGGGTTGATCCAGTCCTCGGCGCTCTGCACCATGGGGTGTGCCGTTCCGATGGCGATCGGTCTGAAATTGGCCGAACCGGATCGCCCCGTGATCAGCTTTTCTGGCGATGCCGGCTTTCTGATGGTTGCCGGAGAGCTGTCGACTGCCGCCGAATTGGGTGGCAACCCAATTTTTCTGGTCTTTGTCGATGCCAGCCTTGCGCTGATCGAACTGAAACAGCGCCAGCGCCAGATGGGCAATCGCGGAGTGGACTTTGACCGCCATGACTTTGCGGCTTTAGGCCGCGCATTCGGCGGTTATGGTCACACAGTTCGTAGCCGCGACGATTTGCGGGCTGCATTGGATCAGGCGTTGAAAGCAGACAAGTTCACTGTCATTGCTGCGGAAATTGACCGTGGAGGATATGATGGCCGCATCTGAAGGACCGCTGAAAGGCGTCAAGGTACTGGACCTGTCTCGCATTCTGGCAGGACCCACTTGTACGCAGTTGTTGGGCGACCTTGGCGCTACCGTCATCAAAGTCGAAAACCCGGCGACCGGTGGTGATGATACGCGGCAATGGGGCCCTCCTTACGCCGAGGATGCGGATGGCAACCGCTCAGACCTGAGCGCATATTTCATGTCCTCCAACCGCAACAAGAAATCGGTCGCCTTGGATATCGCAACACCCGAAGGACAGGCAGAAGTCCGACGCCTAGCCTCGCACGCTGATATACTGATCGAGAATTTCAAACCCGGTGGACTGGCGAAATACGGGCTCGACTACGCAACCTTGTCCAATGAGTTTCCCGACCTCGTCTACTGTTCAATCTCAGGCTACGGGCAGACAGGCCCCAACTCATCGAAGCCCGGATATGATCTTATGGCGCAAGGATATGGCGGGATCATGTCTCTGACCGGAGACGCCGACGGCGCGCCGATGAAAGTAGGCGTCGGAATTGCTGACGTGATGTGTGGTATGTATGCCTGCGTTGGTATTCTGGCTGCGCTGCGTCATCGCGACATGACTGGCGAGGGTCAGCAGATCGATCTGGCGCTGGTGGATGCACAGATTGCTTGGCTGATCAATGAAGGCGTGAATTATCTGACCTCGGGCGAAGTGCCTCAGCGGCGCGGCAACGGGCATCCCAATATTGTGCCTTACGAGGTCTATCAGACGGCGGATGGGCACGTGATTCTGGCCGTTGGAAATGACAGTCAGTTCAAAAGATTTTGCAGCTTCATCGAAAAGCCAGAGCTAGCCGACGATCCCCGATTTGCCACCAACCCGGCCCGTCTTGAAAATAGGGATGCGTTGAATGCGATCCTGCGCCCGGCAGTTCAGGCGCTGGATACAGGCAGCGTTATCGCGGGGCTTGAAGACCTGAAAGTCCCTGTTGGCCCGGTGCGGACGCTCGATCAGGTTTTTGCCTCGGATCAGGTCGCTGCCCGCCAGATGCAGATCTCGATGCAAGCTGAGCCTGACGAGGTGCAACTGATCGGGAATCCCCTGAACCTGTCACGCACGCCTGTAACATATCGCAGCGCACCACCGGTCTGTGGGGCTGACACACAGGCTGTTCTGAACGCGGAAAACCCCTTCGAAGATTGAAACACTCTGCCCGTTTAGGCGGCAAGTTGCTGAAACATGCCCTTGAATCGGCGGTTTTTTTCGCGTTTCTCACACACGGGATTTCACCAATTCGAGAGCAGGGTCGATACTGTTACGACCCGGCTGCACACTCTGTTACATCGAACAGTGTAGAACGTCGCAATCAGATTGGACCCGAGTATGAAACAAGACGTCTTTGGACAGATGAACACCCTGAACCAGCCCGCAAGCGTCGAGGCATGGGATGGTGTTCTCCTTGGGTTCATGGCGCATGCCGCTGTCACACCGCAACATCTGGGCAAGGTGCTGGAGCTTGAGCCGGACTTTGCGCTGGGCCATGCGGTCAAGGGGCTGTTCATGGTTCTGCTGGGCCGGCGTGAGATGATCGCGGTCGCTGCCGAAGCGCTGAGTGCCGCGAATGCAGCGATGGAGCGTCAGCCAGTTTCAGCCCGGGAAAGGCTATATGTCGAGGCGCTGGGTTTGTATATGGCCGACCTTCCATCACAGGCCGTTCAGAAATTTGAAGAGATTCTGCGAGCGCACCCAACTGATACTTTGGCCATGAAGCTCAGCCATGCGACGCGTTTCGTTCTGGGCGATGCGGCGGGGATGCGTCGGTCGATCGAACGGGTGATGCCAGCGTATGAACCCGACCACGCCGGACGTGGATACTTGCTGGGATGCCACTCGTTCGCGCTGGAGGAAACCGGCGCCTACGAGAAAGCCGAGATCGCCGGTCGTCAGGCCTTGTGGATGGTTTCGGACGACGCCTGGGGATTGCACGCTGTAGCGCACGTGCACGAGATGACGGGCAACGCGCAGCTGGGACTGGACTGGCTCGCGGGACGCGAGGACGCTTGGGCGCATTGCAACAATTTCCGCTATCATGTCTGGTGGCACAAGGCGCTGATGCATCTGGATTTGGGGCAAGTCGATCAAGTTATGGCGCTTTACGATCATCACATCCGCCAGGACAAAACCGACGACTATCGCGATATCTCGAATGCAACCTCGCTGCTGTCCCGGCTAGAGCTTGAGGGCGTTGATGTTGGCAACCGCTGGGAAGAACTGGCCGATCTCAGCGCAGCACGAACCGAAGACGGATGCTTGATCTTCGCCGATCTTCACTACTTGCTGGCATTGACCGGGGACAATCGTTCGGAGGCTACAGCAAATATGCTGCAGCGTATTCAAAATGACGCCCAGCGCAATCAGGGTGACACGCCGATCCGCATGTCCGACTCGGGCATTGCCGCCGCAAAGGGGCTTGAGGCCTTTGGAGAAGGCCTTTACGGCCAAGCCTTTGATTTTCTTTCAAATGCCCGGGGTGGGATGCAACTGGCGGGTGGCAGCCACGCCCAACGTGATGTATTCGAGCGTATCACCATTGATTCCGGCCTGCGCGCTGGCCGCCTGGATGCTGTCGAGCGCATCCTGGACGACCGCCGCGCCAAACGTGCCGGGGGAGAGGACAATTACGCCCTCGCCCGCCGAGAATTGATCGAGGCCGCACGCGACAGCGGCGACGCACAAAGCGTCCCCGCCGAATAACAACAATAAAAGACCAAGAAGGACAGAAACCGTATGGCGACCGCATCGCCCGCTTCTGATTTTGCTCCGGTGGCGTCTCAGGTCGCCGCCCCCGCCGCTACGCGCGATCCGCGGTTGGATTTCTATCGCGGCATCGCGATGTTCATCATCCTGATTGCCCATATTCCGAACGATCCGTGGGCCAAATGGATACCAGCCCGCTTTGGCTTTTCGGACGCAACCGAGATCTTCGTATTCTGTTCAGGCATGGCTTCGGCAATTGCTTTTGGGGGGGCGTTCATGCGCAAAGGCTGGTGGATGGGCACCGCACGCGTGAGCTTTCGCATTTGGCAGGTCTACTGGGCGCATATCTGCCTGTTCTTCTTTGTCGCGATGACAATGGCGGCCCTGAACCAGAGTGGGCTGTTCGAGAAAAACTATATCTCCTCTCTCAATCTACAGCATTTCTTCAACGATCCGGCGTTACAGATCGTCGGACTGTTCACCCTGACCTATGTGCCGAACTACTTCGATATTCTACCGATGTATCTGGTGGTGCTGGCGATGATGCCCCTATTTATGGGGCTATATCGTATCGGATTCTGGGCGGTCGCCATGGCCTCGGTCACGATCTGGCTCGTTGCACAATTCGACTACCTTGACCTGCCAGCCGAGCCCTGGTCAGAGCGCCAGTGGTTCTTCAACCCATTCGGGTGGCAATTGCTGTTCTTCACCGGCTTTGCGTTCATGCGAGGTTGGATTCCAGCGCCGCCGGTGTCGAAAACTCTGATCTGGGCGGCAGCATTGTTTTTGATCTTCTCGATGCCGTTCGGCTCGTGGAAGGTATTCACTTGGATCAATGCAGCAGCCCCTGATCTGGCTGATGAGATTCGCAAGGTCTGGCCAGTGACCAAAGAATTTCGCGACAAGACCGACTTTGGTCTATTCCGATATCTGCATTTTCTGTCGCTTGCCTATCTGGGTTGGGTTATCGCCGGTGAGCATGGCCGTCGCCTGATAGCGACCGGTCATGGGGCAGCCGCAAAGGTCTGGCAGTTCCTGCTGACCATCATCACCAAAGTGGGTCAGCAATCGCTCGCGGTGTTCGTATTTTCTATGGCAGCAGCACGACTTATCGGCGTCGGACTGGACCTGAGTGGGCGGGATGTTGCCAGTGTGTTCATCGCCAACATGATTGGCTTTGCCATGATCATCGGCGTGGCTTATCTGGCCGCCTGGTTCAAGTCACAACCTTGGAAATCAAAGAAATGAACTTTACACGTCGCGCTTTTCTCGCCTCATCAACGGCTCTGGCCTTCGCCCCAGCGGCATATGCCACAGGTGGAGAGACCCCGTTCAGCCGAGACGACGTCATCGCAATGGCCCGCGACCTGGCCAGCCGTGATTATGCCGAACGTGAGATGGTTCCGCAGGAGTGGCAGGACCTGACGTATCAGCAATACCGTTCAATACGGTTCCGGCTGGATCGCGCGCTCTGGTACGAGACCGAGACGCCCTTCAACGTCGATTTTTTCACGCCGGGCCTGTATTTTCCACGCACAGTGAAAGTATCGACCGTCGAGGACGGTATGACCAAGCCGGTCGCCTTTGATCTGGCCATGTTCGATAAGTCTGAAGACGTACCTGAGCTGCCCATTGACGACACGCTGGGCTTTTCAGGTCTACGCCTGCGTACTGAGATGCACCGCCCTGGCGAGACAGACGAGTTCTGCGTTTGGCAAGGGGCCAGCTATTTCCGCGCCATCGGTTTGCACGAAGTCTATGGCCTTTCGGCCAGAGGGCTCGCCTTGAAGACCGGCGATCCGGATGGCGAGGAATTCCCCGAATTCATTCGTTTCTGGTTGGAGCGTCCAGAACCGGATCAACGTTACATGGTCGTTCATGCGCTCATGGACAGCCCCAGCGTTACAGGGGCCTACCGCTTCCACGTTACCGCCGGTTCAGATTGCGTGATGGATATTGAAGCCACCCTGTTCCCACGTACCGAACTGCCCCATGTCGGCATCGCGCCCGGCACATCTATGTTCCTGTTCGATCAGACCAATCACAGCCGTTTCGATGATTTTCGCCCCGCAGTGCACGACAGTGACGGGTTGATGATCCGCAACGGCGCAGGAGAGGTTCTGTGGCGCCCGCTTGCGAACCCGACTCGCCTGCAGATCTCGTCTTTTGTCGACACAAACCCCCGCGGCTTTGGCCTGATGCAACGCAAGCGCAAGTTCTCGGACTATGCGGATCTTGAAGCCAATTATCACAAACGCCCAAGCTTGTGGGTCGAACCCAGCGAAGACTGGGGTAAAGGCACCGTCACGCTTGTCGAAATCCCGGCGGATCAGGAGATTTATGACAACATCGTCGCCTATTGGCGCCCGATGGAACCCTACGCCGCAGGCAGCCAGATTGATCTGTCCTATCGCCTGATCTGGGGCGAGGAACCTCAGCACACCCCTATGGCCCGCGTGATCAACACCGCGATGGGCGACAACACGTTCGGCGAGGGCCGTTTGGCCGTGATTGATTTCGAAGCCAGTGAGCTGCTTGACGATCCCGAGGCCATCACGGTGTTTGTCGACTCGCCCCATGCCGAAACTTCAGAAGGCGTTCTGCAGCGTAACCCAGTCACGGGCGGGTTGCGGCTGGCGTTCTCATTCGAACCAGGCGAACGCAACCACGTGGAACTGCGCGCGCAGTTGCTGAAAGACAAACAACCAGCCTCTGAAGTCTGGCTTTACCGTTGGACCATATGAACCGCGATCTTCATATCATGCCGCCCGAGGCCCCTCTGGCGATGCCAGCGCAGAACTTTGCGCAGGGATTCCGCGATGCGCAGGTACCTGCCGGGGGTCGAAATCCCTCTGTCGGGTTTTGGCGCGCGCTGGTCTTCTCACCTGCCATGGCGGCGGCTTTGGGTCTGCTCTGGGTCATGTCCGACTGGTTCAGCGCCGAAGGGATCAATCTGGTCGAAGGTATCCTGCTGACGCTAATCTCGTTCAATTTCTTCTGGATTTCCTTCACGGTCTGCACCGTACTGCTGGGCATGGTCTCGCTGTCCCGGCAAGAGCAGCCAAAGCGTGAAGGACGCTCGCAACCGTTGCGCGTGGCGCTGTTGACGCCTGTCTATAACGAGGTGCCGTGGAACGTACTGGGGAACGCCCGTACGATGCTGGAAGACCTGCAGAAACGCGGTGGTCAGCACCACTATGCCATGTTCATTTTATCCGACACGCGCGACCCCGAGATCGCCGCGCAGGAACAGGCCAGTGTCGAGGCGCTACGGACCACGCTGGCACCGGGGCTTGAACTCTATTACCGCCGCCGCCCTCAGAATACGGATCGCAAGGTTGGTAATATTGCCGATTGGGTCAGCCGCTGGGGCGCGGAATGGGATGCGATGTTGGTGCTGGATGCAGACAGCCTGATGACGGGTCGCGCGATCTCGCGCCTGACAGATGCGCTGGCGCGAGATCCCGGTGCAGGCCTGATCCAAAGCTATCCGCAGCTGATTGGCGCGCAATCGGTCTTTGCCCGGATGCAGCAGTTTGCCAACGGCGTCTATGGTATCGCCTTTGCCGAAGGCCTCGCGCGCTGGTGCGGGCAAGAAGGCAATTATTGGGGCCACAACGCCATCATTCGCACCTGTGCATTTGCTTCTAGCGCAGGTCTGCCCAAGTTGCGGTCGCTCAACGGACAAGACAAGCTGATCATGAGCCACGATTTCGTCGAGGCCGGATTGCTGCGCCGCGCAGGATGGGCCGTGCGCTTTCTGCCGCGCATACGCGGATCATATGAAGAAACGCCCCCCACCCTCATTGACCACGCAATGCGCGATCGCCGCTGGTGTCAGGGCAACCTGCAGCACCTGAAACTGCTGGGTTCGACCGGCTTCCGCGCAGTCTCGCGGTTCCATATGTTCCACGGAGCGGTCGGATATCTGATGTCGCCGCTTTGGTTCGCACTTTTGGTGATGTGGGCCTTGATCGGTCAGGGCAAGGACGCCTCGGTTCTGCATTACTTCAGCCCGGACAATCCGCTGTTCCCGCAATGGCCAGAAATGTCCGAAACACGCCATGTGCTGATCATTCTGGTGATGTATGCGATGCTATTGGCACCCAAGGTTTTGGGCGTCGCTGCTCTGCCCCTCAGCGGTGTGCGCTATTCCGATTTCGGCGGAACGCGGAAATTCTTCACTTCATTTCTGTCCGAAGTCATCCTGTCGATCCTCTATGCCCCTATACTTATGGTGCAGCAGATGATTGCAGTGTTCCGCACCGCGTTGGGCATTCAAAAGGGCTGGTCCCCGCAAGCGCGCGATGGTGGCAGCTACGGGCTGCGCACGCTGATCCTGTGCCACAGCCTTGAGACTATCATCGGCGTCGCGCTTAGCGTTGGCATCCTCGCCGGTCTGGTCTCGGTCTGGCTGGCCCCGATTGCGATCAGCCTGGCACTGGCGATCCCATTGTCTGCGCTCAGCGGCGTATCGGCAGGCACCGCGCGCCGTATGGTTGGTATGCGCGAAGATGTCAGCGAGCCTGCAATTACACGCTCGGCCCGGCGCTATCGCGATGAGTTGAAGCGATTGATCGAAGGCAAGGGCGTGATCACACCGGCGGAATGATCACCCGCCGGGCAAGCCTTCGTACCAGTCTACCATCATATCAGCCCAGCCGTTTGGCACCGTATGGCCGCCCGGGAACAGAGCAAATTCCAAGGCGCTACCTTCGGCACATCCCATCCAGTTGCGACGCATAAACTGGCCCGTGGTAGAAAACCCGCTGGGCTTGGTATCGGCACACTCATTGGCGACCCGCCAGATTTCCAATCCGGCAAAGATATCGCCCTGGTGGAAACGGCCTCCGCCCAAAAGGCGGCCCTCCAGCGGCACCACATTGTCCGTCCAACCATGGGTGTGGAACATGCGTACCGGACCATCACAGCTTTCGGGATGTGGCCGCCAGAACCCGCCTGAAACCGGGACATAAGCAGAAAATGAATCCGGCGCAGCGCAGGCGAGGTAATAAACCATGAACGCGCCAGCCGAGAAGCCGCCCAGCACGACGCGATCCGGGTCGATATCAAACCGGTCGGCAGCGTCCTGCACTACTTCACGAAGAAACGCGGGTTCATCCCGACCTTCCCAACCGGGAAAGAAGTTCCAGCTTTTTCGACCGTTTCTCTCGGACCCTTCCGGTGCCATCACTGCGTAGCCGCGCGCCAGCAACGGCTCGACCATGGATCGGTTCTTGAGCGTACCGGTGGCGCTGCCGCCATAGCCGTGCAGGAACACAACCAGCGGAGGGTTCTCCGCTTTCGGCAGTTCGATGTGATATCCGCCTGATGCGGTTTCGCACATCCCCTCGGTATCGCCACAAGCCGCAAGGCCAGGTTGCCCGGCAAAAACAAAGCACGCGGCCAACCAGTGTCTGACACTCATCCCGTTTCCTCTTCATAATCGTTGACAGGCAACCCAGCCCGCACCCAACCGGGCCCGGCCGCCGAACCCAGCATGCCCTCGGGCACGTCGATGACATTGGTAAATCCAGCCTCGGTCAGTCGATTGCTTAATCGGGCCGAGCGCACCCCGCGTGCACAGATCAGTGCGACAGGTGCAGATCGGTCCCCCCGAGCAGGTGGTCCAAGGCCTGCACGAAATCCTCACGGCGCATGTCGAGCGGATGGGCCGCTTCGGCGACCCCGGTCGCCCGCCATTCGCGTGGAGTTCGGATATCGATAAGATGGATCGCGCCGTCGAGAGCCTGTTGATGGGCGGTGGCCGCCGCAATCTGACCACCAGCATAGGCCTGCGGGATCAGCCGGTATTCGCGGATTGCGAAACCCGCTGCAATGGCGGCCCCTCCGCCCAATAGGACCCATCTGCGGGTTCGGCCTTTCCCTTCTGCCATGCGGCACTCTCCTGCATTGTCAGATCGGTATTATCATATGGCAATTCGCGACGCTTTCAGGAAATCCAACCCTCAGATCAAGTTCGCGTCATAGTTACACAGGTAGATCACGTCCAATATGTGCGCTTTAGGACCTTTCGGAACCTTGCAATTTCCGGACAGTCAATAAATTATCCCTAGCAATTCAGTCATATTGACCGCACAGACCGGAGTATCGCACTTGTCCCTATTCCTTATCGCGGCCCTTCCCTTCCTCGGAGCTGTCTTTCCGGCCCTCCTGATCCGGGCAGGACGAAACGCAGCAGCATCAGCGGCTGGGTTGACCACCTTCCTCGCGTTGATGGGATTGCTGATCCACATTCCCAGCGTCATGCGCGGTGATGTTGTGACCGCGCGGTTCGACTGGATACCCGGGCTTGGACTAAACGCGAACTTCATGCTGGACGGTCTGGGTTTCTTGTTCGCCTTGCTGATCCTGGGCATCGGTCTTCTGATCATCCTCTACGCACGATTCTACTTGTCGCGCGAGGATCCGATGGGGCAATTCTATACCTATCTGCTGCTGTTTCAGGGCGCGATGGTGGGAATTGTTCTGTCTGACAATATCCTGCTTCTGCTAATATTCTGGGAACTTACGTCGCTCAGTTCATTCTTGCTGATCGGTTACTGGAAGCACCTGCCCGAGGGTCGTCAAGGCGCGCGTATGGCTTTGGCCGTGACCGGCTCGGGCGGGCTGGCGATGATCGCGGGGATGCTTATCCTCGGCAATATCGTGGGATCTTATGACCTGAGTGTCATTCTGCAGAACAAAGAGCTGATCCAGTCCTCGCCCTACTACCTTCCTGCGCTGATCCTGATCTTGCTTGGCTGTTTCACCAAATCGGCGCAATTCCCGTTCCATTTTTGGCTGCCGCACGCGATGGCGGCTCCGACGCCAGTGTCGGCCTATCTGCACTCGGCCACAATGGTGAAGGCAGGCCTGTTCCTGATGGCCCGGATGTGGCCGGTTCTGGCGGGTACGGATGCGTGGTTCTACATCGTCGCCACTACCGGTTTGATCACCATGCTGCTGGGTGCCGTGATTGCGCTGTTCAAGGATGACCTAAAGGCGCTGTTGGCGTTTTCGACGGTGTCCCATCTGGGTCTCGTGACGATGCTACTGGGCTTTGGCACGACGATCGCTGCTGTTGCAGCCGTCTTCCACATCATCAACCACGCGACGTTCAAGGCGGCCTTGTTCATGACCGCCGGGATCGTGGACCACGAGACCGGCACACGCGATGTCAAACGGCTGGGTGGTTTGCGGCATCTGATGCCGATCACGTTTACTATCGGTACCATCGCTGCCCTGTCGATGGCCGGTCTGCCACCGCTGAATGGTTTCCTCTCGAAAGAGATGATGCTGGAAGAGACAGTCCACACGACTTGGCTTAACTCGCCTTACTTGGTACCCGGCTTGGCGCTTCTGGCTGCGCTATTTTCAGCGGCCTACTCCTTTCGCTTTGTCAGCCATGTCTTCCTTGGGCCCGAGCGGGACGATTACCCCGCGCATCCACATGACCCGCCTGTCGGTCTTTGGTTGGCGCCGGCGTTCCTTGTGGTGCTGGTCGTCCTGATCGGTCTTTATTCCGCAGCCATTGTTGGCCCGCTTGTCGCGGTTGTCTCCAGCGCCGTGATCGGGGGCGAGAAGCTGCCTTATTACTCGCTGAAACTGTGGCACGGCTTTACACCTGCGCTTTACATGTCGGTGGTCGCGACGCTGGGAGGCCTGTTCCTGCTGTCGTTGCACAAACGCGGCGACCAGATATGGAACGCCCTGCCCCGGCCCGAGGCAAAGGCGATCTTCGAGGCAATCATCGACGCGCTGACCCGACTCAGCCGCTGGATTACGGACGAGCTGCATAATGGTGTGCTCAGCCGATATGCGATCATCTTCGTGGCTTTTGTCGTTGGGCTTGGCTACTACGCCTACACCACCGGCACCATTGGCGTTGAAACACGCGTACCGCTTGAGGCTCAGGTCATCCCGATCATCGGCTGGATCTGTCTGGTGGGTGCGACGTTGGCGATCATGTGGTTCCACCGCAACCGTCTGCTGTCACTGGTGTTGATCGGGGTGGTTGGCCTGATCGTTTCGATGGCATTCAACTACCTTTCTGCCCCCGATCTGGCGCTGACACAGATTTCGGTCGAAGTGGTGACGATGATCCTGCTGTTGTTGTCGCTGAACTTTCTGCCGACCGATACACCCTGGGACAGCAGCGCGGCACGGCGTTGGCGTGATGCGGCAATTTCGGTGGTTGCCGGGATCGGCTCAGGCGCTTTGATCTATGCGCTGATGATGCGGGATTTTGCTTTCCCAACGATCTCGGAATTCCATCTGGCCAATTCGTACAAAGGTGGCGGTGGCACCAACGTCGTGAACGTGATCCTCGTCGACTTCCGGGGTTTTGATACCTTTGGCGAGATCATCGTGCTGGGCATCGCAGCCCTGATCATCTACGCCCTGACCGAAGCAGTGCTGAGCACCAACGTGCGCAGTTACCTGCTAAACCGTAAACCACATTGGCCGCAGTCGGGTGACTCTCACCCATTGATGATGGTGGTCGTCACCCGCGTGATGATGCCCATCGCATTAATGGTCGGGGCCTATATCTTCTTCCGAGGCCACAACCAGCCCGGCGGCGGCTTCATCGCAGGCCTCATCGTCGCGATCGCCTTCCTGATGCAGTACATGGCCAGCGGCTATACCTGGGCGATTGAACGGCAGAGATTCTATTATCACGGCACCATCGGTTGGGGCGTTCTGATCGCCGCTGCCACTGGTCTGGGTGCATGGTTCAATGAACGCCCGTTCCTGACCAGCGATTTCGGTTATATCCACTGGCCCCCGCTGGAAGAATTCGAATGGGCCACCGCGATTCTGTTCGATACCGGCGTCTTCCTTGCGGTACTGGGCGCTGTGATGCTGGCGCTCGACAGCCTGTCGCGCTTCGCGTGGCAGCCGGGAATGGCACAAGAATTCCCGATGGATATCAACCCGCTGCGGGATAGCCCTCAGGATGAAGACAACGAGAAGGAGCAGGCCTGATGGAAGCGCTCGTAGCCTCTGCCGTAGGCGTCATGACCGCAGCCGGGATTTTCCTGATCCTGCGTCGTCGTACATTCCCAGTCATTCTGGGCCTGTCCCTGATCACCTATGCGGTGAACGTGTTCCTATTCGCCACCGGGCGGCTGGCGCTGAACGCACCTGCCGTTCTGAACAAATATGAAGATGTCCCCTATACCGACCCGCTACCGCAGGCGCTGGTGTTGACGGCCATCGTGATCTCATTCGGGATGACGGCGGTGATCGTGATGATCTCGCTGTCTGCCTATCTGTCCTCGAAGGATGACCATATCGATATGAGCGCAAGCGATAGCGTGGACGCACCGGGAGAAGACGCATGAACCATTGGATCGTCGCGCCGATCGTCCTGCCCGCGATCCTGGCCCCGTTTATCATTATGGTGTTGCGATATCATTTGGACCTTCAACGCATCTTCTCGGTCGCCGGCGTCGTGGGATTGCTGGGTATCGCCTTGACCATTACCGCCCAGGCATCGGGTGGCGAGGTTCAGGTCTATGAGCTCGGCAACTGGCCCGCACCGTTCGGCATCGTAATGGTGTTGGACAAACTTTCGGCCATGATGGTGTTGTTGACGGCCCTGCTGGCCCTGCCGGTTGTCCTTTATGCCATCGGCTCTGGCTGGGATGAGAGAGGCAAACACTTCCATGCTCTACTCCATTTTCAGCTAATGGGTGTCTGCGGTGCTTTTCTGACCGGCGACGCCTTCAACCTCTTTGTGTTTTTCGAGGTCCTGCTGATTGCCTCTTACGGCCTCATGACGCATGCAGGTGGCGCAGTGCGGTTGAAGGCCGGTGTTCAGTACGTCGCCTATAACCTGCTCGGCTCGACCTTGTTCCTGTTTGCCTTGGGCACGATCTATGCTGTGACCGGCACGCTCAACATGGCTGATCTGGCCGTTCGCGTGGCCGATATCCCACCCGAAGACACCGCCTTGCTGCGGGTTGGAGCAGTCTTGCTATTACTGGTTTTCTGTATCAAGGCTGCAGTGTTGCCACTGCATTTCTGGCTTCCTGCAAGCTACGCAAATGCACCGCTGCCCGTTGCGGCGCTGTTCGCGATCATGACCAAAGTCGGTGCTTATTCGATCCTGCGGGTCTATACGCTGGTCTTTGGGCCCGATGTAGCCGCAACCGAAGGGCTAGTCGGTAGTTGGCTACAACCTGCAGCACTGCTGACATTGGCCGTTGGCGCTATTGGCATTCTGGGCTCGCAACATATCGCGCGAATGGTGGCCTTTTGCGCCATCGCATCGATGGGCACATTGCTGATTGCGATCTCGTTGTTTAGCGAGGCCGCGACGGCGGCAGCGCTCTACTATATCTTCCATTCGACTCTGGCGACGGCCCTGCTGTTCCTTGTCGCGGACATGGTAATGGAGCGCCGTGGCGGAGCCATAGCCCCTTCGAGGCCGATGCCGCAATCCGGTCTGATCTCAGCCCTGTTCTTTGTCGGCGCCATCGCGATGGCTGGCATGCCGCCACTATCGGGCTTTGTGGGCAAGCTGCTGGTACTGGACGCCTCACGTGGCGCGCCCGATGCAAATGCGGTCTGGGCCGTGATCTTGATCGGGTCGTTCGTCACAATCGTGGGTCTGGCCCGCGCGGGAACGCTGATCTTCTGGAAAAGTCACGACGCCCAACATAATGTGACGCCTGAGCCAACCGAAGAAGCCGGCCTACCAACCGCGCCCGAGCCCTATCCGGGCCTCGCCTTTACTTCGGTGTTCGGGGCGGTTCTGGGACTTGTGCTGCTGACACTGTTTGCAGGTCCGGCGCTGCAATATGCCAGCAACACGGCCGTGCAACTGTTCGCGCCGGAAGATTACATTTCGGCCGTGCTGGGAGGGGAAGAATGATGAAGCTTCTGCACCGTATATTTCCGCATCCCCATCTGACCGCACTACTTACACTGGTGTGGGTGTTTCTGGCAAACACCGGGTCTTTGAACTCGGTGGTCTTTGGCCTGCTACTGGGCATCATCATTCCGTTTATCACTCAGCCCTATTGGCCGGATCGCCCGAAACTGCGCAATTGGCCGATGGTGGCGGAATACATGTTGGTTGTCTTATGGGATATCGTGATGGCCAATATCGCGGTGGCCCGGATCATCCTGTTCAAACGCGACGCAGACCGCCAGCCAAGCTTTGTCAGCGTCCCGCTGGAACTGCGCACGCCCGAGGCCATCACAGTTCTGGCCGGAACCATCACCATGACCCCCGGCACCGTCAGCTGCGATTTGTCCGCACAAGGGCACTACCTGCTGGTTCATTGTCTGGATGCACCGAACCCCGAAGAGGTGCGCGACCAGATCAAACAACGCTATGAGCGCCGCCTGAAGGAGATTTTCGAATGATCACCTATGCGATCTACTTTGCTTTTGCCTGCTTCGGCGCTGCGATCATGATGTGCTTGTGGCGTATCATTACTGCCGACGGTGTCGGTACCCGTGTTCTGGCCCTAGATACAATGGTGATCAACACCATCGCTCTGCTTATCCTTTACGGCTTGAGTATCGAGACCGAAATCTTCTTTGAATCCGCCATGATCATCGCCATGCTCGGCTTTGTCTCAACCGTGGCTTATGCGCGCTTTATGCTGCGTGGCAATATCATCGAATGAGCGTGGCATGACCTTTATCTTCGAACTGCTCATCGCATTCTTCCTGATCGTATCGGGCATTTTCGGCTTTGTCGGATCATTCGGCATGATCAAGCTGAAAGACCCCATGTCCCGCCTGCACGCACCCACCAAGGCAACTACGCTGGGCGTGGGCGGCGTCCTACTGGCCTCGATCGCGCATTCGGTTTTGCTTGAGGGCAAACTGTCGATGCACGAGTTGTTGATCACGCTCTTTCTGTTCCTGACGGCCCCGATCACGGCCCTGTTCATTGCCAAATGGCACATTCATCGCCATGAAAAACCCAGTGATCTACCAGACGCAGGCGAGGATGAGCTTTGGGCCACCCACGCGGTCGAACAGGTCGAGGACGTCCCGGACCACAGTACGAACTGAGACCTATGCACAAACCTCTGCTGCCCCTAACCCGCGATCTGGTTCTGATAGGCGGAGGACACACGCACGCGCTACTGCTGCGCAAATGGGGTATGAAACCACTGTCCGGCGCGCGGGTTACGGTGATAAACCCCGGTCCCACCGCACCCTATTCGGGCATGTTGCCAGGATTTGTCGCTGGTCACTATCAGCGGTGGGAGCTTGATATTGATTTGGTGCGTCTGGCCCGCTTTGCCGGTGCGCGGGTGATACTGGGCGCAGTTGAAGGTATCGACCCGGACACACGCCAAATCCATGTGCCCGGACGCCCGCCGGTGGCGTTTGATGTGGCCTCGGTCAATGTCGGGATCACCTCGGATATGCCAGCATTGCCGGGATTCGCCGAGCATGCCGTTCCGGCCAAGCCGCTCGGCCTCTTCGCCGCGCAATGGCAAAGCTATCTTTCAGGGACGGGCCGCGCCTCGGTCGCCGTGATCGGTGGTGGCGTTGCGGGAGTAGAGCTAGTCATGGCGATGGCCCATGCACTGCGTTCCAAAGGACGTGAAGCGCAGGTTACTTTGATCGACAGTGCAACGGCCCTGACAGCGACTGTCCCGAAGGCATCCGCCACCATCCGGCAGGCGATGGCGCACCTGGGGATCGAAGTTCTGGAAAACACATCAATCCAGAAGATTTCTGCGGGCGAAATCGAGCTAACGGACGGTCGCCAGATACCAGCCGATTTCATCACCGGTGCTGCAGGCGCGCGGCCCTATGAGTGGATATCCAATACCGGCCTCGCGCTGCATGACGGTTTCATCAAAGTGAACGCGTCCCTGCAATCCAGCGATCCGGCGATTTTCGCCGCGGGAGATTGCGCCCATCTGTCCGAGAACCCGCGCCCCAAGGCAGGGGTCTACGCAGTGCGCGAGGCACCAATATTGTATGACAATTTGCGCGCCGCGCTAGGGTCTGGGAATATGCGGCGTTACGTGCCGCAGAAGGATTACCTGAAACTCATCTCTCTGGGTGGAAAATCCGCACTGGCCGAGCGATTGGGAACATCATTCAGCGGGCCGCTCATGTGGCAATGGAAAAACCATATCGATCAGAAGTTCATGTACCGGTTCCGTGAACTGCCCCAAATGCCCACCACCGCATTGCCCCGTCATCACGCAGCAGGGCTGCAAGAGGCGTTGGGAGAAAAACCAATGTGCGGCGGGTGTGGTGCAAAGGTGGGTCGAGGCGCTTTGCAGGCCGCATTGCAGGAGTTGCCGCAGCTCGACAGGCCCGACATTACACCCCTGCCCGGTGACGATGCGGCGGTGCTGCTAACCGGTGGCACGCGACAGGTTATGACATCGGATCACTTACGCAGCTTCACCAACGATCCCGCCTTGATGACGCGTATCGCCGCTGTCCACGCGCTTGGTGATATCTGGGCAATGGGCGCTCGTCCGCAGGCTGCGACAGCAACGATCATCCTGCCGCGCATGTCAGCTGAGTTGCAGCAGCGCACAATGGCTGAGATCATGCATATTGCCAGCGACGTCATGCACCAAGCCGGGGCTGAGATCGTCGGCGGCCATAGCTCAATGGGTGACGAAATGACCATCGGGTTCACTCTGACCGGGCTCTGTGATGCTGAACCGATCACGCTGGGTGGCGCAAAACCTAATGACGCTTTGATCCTGACAAAGCCGTTGGGCAGCGGTGTTTTGATGGCGGCCGAAATGGCGGGCAAGGCGGAAGGCGCCTGGGTCGCGGCAGCTTTCGCGCAAATGATACAGCCGCAGGGTGAGGCGTCCCGCATCCTGAAAAATGCCCATGCGATGACGGATGTCACCGGTTTTGGTCTGGCGGGTCACCTGCAAGGGGTATGCGAAGCGTCTGGCTGCGGGGCAACCCTGTCTTTGGACGCGATTCCAGCTCTGGAAGGTGCGGCAGAGCTCAGTGATCAGGGCATTCGATCTACAATCTACACCGACAACCGTGCCATCGCCCCAGGCCTTCCGACCGGCGGCAAGGCGGATTTGTTATTCGATCCTCAGACTGCGGGAGGTCTCTTGGCGGCCGTCGATGCCAACGAAGCCGAGCAAGTGTGCTCGGAACTACGCGCCGCCGGTTACCCTGCCGCCCTGATTGGTCACATCGACGCGACATCGGGCCTACGTGTTCAAAGCTGATCCAGAACATTCTTAATCCGAGCCACCGTCGCCGACAGCCCGGTATCATCAAGTGACGGTGGCTCAATCTGCGCGATCACTTCGGCACGCTGCGCCTTACGCGATTTGGCATAGGCCGGGTCGTAATGCTGTTCCATCAATGCCTGTGTCAGTCCACGCTTGTCGCCGGCATTGATCAATTCCAGCCAACCATCCACAACCTCATGACCGCGATGAATGCGCAGTGGAGACAATCGATCACGTAGCCGTTCGCTATCCGACAGAATGTCATCGTAGGCAGACACCAGATACGCGGCGCGCGCAGCAATCGGTGCTGTGATCTGGATGCGAGGTGCAGCACACAAGGCCGACCACAGGCTGGGCGGGAGGATCAGGTTTCCGATCTTGGATGATTCTGCTTCAACAACCACCGGACGCGCTGCATCCAACTCGCCCAAGGAAGCGGCGAGCGCGGATTCAAAGGCTTTCTGACTGGGTTGCCCGCCCGGCATTTCGCCCAGCAATGAACCTCGGTGATTGGCCAGCCCTTCAAGGTCCAGCACTTGCGCGCCTTGCGCCTTTAGATGGCCCAACAGGTCTGTCTTGGCCGTCCCGGTATAACCATCCAGCGCGACCAATCGATATGGCAACACTTCATCATAGAGGAACTGCTTTACCAGTCGGCGATAGCTGCGATAGCCGCCTTCAACCACCTCGGCGCGCCAGCCGATTTGTTGCAACATCCAGGTAAATGATCCTGATCGCTGCCCGCCACGCCAGCAATAGACCAGCGGTTTCCAGTCGCCCTCATGATGGCTCAGGTGATCCTCGATATGGCCTGCCGCGTTGCGAAACACCAGCGCAGCACCCAGCTTGCGGGCCAGAAACGGGCTTTGCTGGACGTAGATAGTACCGACCCGTGCCCGTTCTTCATTGTTCAGAACCGGCAGATTGATAGCGCCCTGCATATGGTCTTCGGCGAACTCAGCCGGGCTACGCACGTCGATAACCGTATCAAACGTGTGGTTGTAGAATTGCTGCAGGCTGGAGACTTTCAAAACCATATCAACGGTCTATCCCGCATGGTGCCGGAAGAAAACCCAAGCCGCTGTTGAAGGTACCAGACCATAATACGGAACAGCCATTGCAAACCATCTTCGCTTGGGTAATGAACCATCGATACTGGTTTCTTATTGGCATGGGACGTGCGCACATATGGCACAGCAGACCGCAAATTCCCTCAAGAGCAAAGCATTGGCCGATCTGGAGACAGGGAAGTTGCCGCAGGCCTTGAAAAAAGCGCAGCTTGGCATCAAGAAACACCCCAAGGATGCCGATTACCAAGCAATCGCAGGCTTTGTCCTGACCGAGATGAAGCGGTACAAGCAGTCCATTCCACACTTCGCTGAAGCATCGCGAATGAAACCGGACGATGCTCAATTTGTCGAAAACCTCGCCAACGCGTTAATGCAGACAGGTCAAATTCCGCGTGCGCTGTCTTATGCCGAGCAGAAACTTGAACGCTTCCCGAATAACAAAGAACTGGTCCGCGTCATTGATGAAATTCAGCTCAAGGGACAGAATTGGCGCCTGATCATCGACCATACGACGAACAAACTGGAAAAAGACCCTAACAATGCAGATTTGCTTTGGTTGCGGGCCCGCGCCTACGGAGAGGTCGGATTCTCCGATCACAGCTCTCAGGACATTGCCCGCGCTTATGGGATCGCACCTGAAAATGAAAAAATCGCATTGTCAAAAGCCGTAGACTTGTATCAATCGGGCGACAAAGAGGGCTCAAAAACCATTTTGCGCGCTGTACTTGAGAGAAACAAGTTTTGCGCGGCGGCGCTCTACCAAATGTCTCTAATGGTGGACAATGACCATGCCGAGAGCCTTGCGCGTGCTGTCGACACCGCAATTTCAGAAAGTGATCACGCCAACTCGGTGCTTGAATTCGCAAAGGCGCACTTGATCTCCAAACTTGATGGGCTGTTCTCGGCGCTCCCCCACTTTGCGCGGGCCAATGCCATTCAACACAACGTGAATCCGTATGACAGCACGCAAGAAGAGAAACGGTTCAAAGAAATCAGCACGTTTTTTCCCCTGAATGTACCTCCTGCGACTGCAGGCGTAAGCGATGGGCCCAAGCCGATATTCGTAGTCGGACAGCCACGATCAGGCACAACACTGATGGAAATGATGCTTAGTTCGGCACCGGATATCGCCGGCTGCGGAGAGCTGACGATTGCAGGTGAATTATCCCAGAAGGTCAGAGAGAGCGGCAAACCATTTGACGCAGACGCAGCTGCTGAATGTGCAGCAGAGTTTCGCAGGCTGATGCCAGCCTTACCCGAAAGTTCGACTGCATTCGTTGACAAGATGCCACATAACTATCAGCGGCTCGGCTTCATAATGTCAGCGTTCCCGAATGCCCGCGTGATCAACATGTTGCGCGATCCAAGGGATGTGGGGCTATCAAAATGGATCAGGCGTTTTCACTCACCGGGTATGCGCTATGCATCCAATCTTGAATCGATTGCCCACTCAGCCAACCTGTACCGGTGCTATCTTTCTCATTGGGAAAAGCTGTTCGGTGATCGTATTCTAACGGTTCGATATGAGGACCTGGTAGTCGACCCCAAAACCTGTATCCAGCAAGTCGCCGCCTTCTGCGGTATCGACTGGGATGAGCGGATGATGACCCCTGAGAAAAATACTAGGAAAGTCCGCACCGCCAGCACCGATCAGGTGCGCAAGAAAATCTCAACCGGGTCAATTGGTGGCTGGCAAGAGGTTGCGGATCAAATTCAGCCGATGTTGCATGGGCTGGATCAGGCGTTGTGGCCCGAATACAGGTTCGATTGACCAAAAAAAGGCCGCCCCGAGAGACGGCCTTTATTTGCTTCTCCGGTCACATCACTTCTGTTGGATGCGCCCGTCCAGATAAGGCTGATACGGGGCGTTCTCGGCCAGATACTCCGCCGTAACATCCGCCAGATCAGGCCCGAAATCATAGGCGTTTTTGTCATCACCAGAGAACACAGAATAACCATCGCCGCCATTGCGGACATAGTTGTTTGTCACCACCAGATATGTCGCAGCTGGATCAATAGCTTCGAAACCGCCATCCTTGGCGACCATGACCTCAACAATCCGGCCTTCATTCGGGGCAACCGATGGATCCCAGGTAAATGTCATTCCTGCCACCTGAGGGAAGCGGCCTTTGACCTCTTCAACTTGGCTCACCCCGTTTTCAAGAGCATCAATCACGCCCTGACCGCTGATCTCGAAGGTCGAGAGCGTGTTCTGGAACGGCAGTACTGTCAGCACCTCACCCATGGTCACCTCACCCGGATCGATCGAGGCGCGCAGCCCACCCGAGTTCGCAATCGCAATCTGGGCGCCCTGATCGGCAACCCGCGCCAACATGGCATCCGCAACAAGATTGCCCATTTCACATTCCTGCACGCGACAAACGGAACGGTCGCCTTCAATCGAAGCTGACGCTTCCGCGACAACCTTGTTGCGAATTTCATCCAGCGGAACGGCCAGCTCGGCGATGCGGTCCAGCGCGGCCTGATCCTCGGTCACCGCATTGTCCATGATCAGCGGCTCACCCTCTGCGGATACAACATTTCCGTCATCATCGAATGTCACATTCAATTCACCTAGAAACTTGCCATAGGCATAGGCCTGAACGATCTGCACCCCGTTTACGACGGTAGGGTACGGTCCGGCGGCCTTGTCGGATGTGTTCGAAAGATATGTGTTCGAATGCCCACCCACGATCACGTCAACGCCCGTGGTCTCCTGCGCCACGCGCTGATCGACGCCATAGCCTGAGTGGCTGAGAACGATGATCTTGTTCACACCTTCGCCGGTCAGCTTGTCGACCTCAGCCTGAACGGCAGGAACTGGATCAGAGAAGGTGATGTTTGGACCAGGTGACGCGATATCGTGCGTGTCTTCCGGCGTCAGTCCGATCAGACCGATCTTTTCGCCGCCCACTTCGATCACAGCCGATTTCTTGATCTTGTCGGTCAGCAGTTCCTCATCCGCATAATCGGCGTTGGACATCAGCACCGGGAAATCGACCGAGTCGATGAAGCCGCGCAGCACCTCAGGGCCATCGTCGAATTCATGGTTGCCCACAGTCATGGCGTCATAGCCCAGCTTGTTCATGAACTCAGCCGCAACCTTACCCTTGTAGTAGGTATAGAACAGCGAGCCCTGGAACTGGTCGCCCCCATCAACGAGGATCGAGTTATCGGCCCGTCCGCGGGCCTCTTCGACTGCCGTCACAAGGCGCGCCGATCCACCAAAGCACTTGCCTTCGGCATTGTCTTCGTCGCCACAGGCGCTGTCGTACTTGTTGATCGGCTCAAAGCGCGAGTGGAAATCGTTTGTATGCAGAATCGTAAGCTTGTATTCGGCAGCCGCCATACCGGCGCTGAGTGCCAATACCGCAGCCGAAGCCAGAAAACGGGTGAACATCGTGAAACTCCCTATGATTGTTTTGCGCGATGGTGCGCGTTGCGTGGCGAAGAGTCAAAGGGGGAAATCCGGCTTGATTCTACCCGTCGCGCGGGGCATCAGGGCTTCATGCTGATTTACAAGATTTTCCGCGCCGACGAATGGGCGATCCTGCAGGCGCAAGGGGCTTCGGATGGTGCACCGATTGATGTGTCGGATGGATATGTTCATTTCTCAACCGCAGAACAGGCCGCTGAAACCGCTGCCAAGCACTTTGCCGGGGTCGAGGGCCTGACCCTCTTGGCCTGTGATAGCCAAGCAATGGGCGATGATCTGAAATGGGAGGTCTCGCGTGGTGGCGCATTGTTCCCCCATCTCTACCGCCAGATTAAAATGTCGGATGTGGTCTGGTCACGCGAACTGCCCTTTGACGGTCGGGCGCACCAGTTCCCGCAGGAGATGGAATGACACGCTTCATCGATCCCGAACGCGAACAGTTCGAGGCGTTTAAGGCGCTCGATCGAGACCATCCTATCGAGATGCTCAATCTGGTGAAGTTTCGCGAAACAGCTCAGTATCCGTCCGATCACGCACTGGCCGGCGCACATCTGACCGGCGCACAGGCCTATGGCAACTACGGGTCTGAAACCGCGCCTATCGTCGCCCGCATAGGAGCGTCGATCCTTTGGCGCGGCGCATTTCAGACAATGCTGATCGGTCCACAGGATGAGGCTTGGGATGCTGTATTCATCGCCCGCTACCCCACCGCCCACGCATTTCTTGAGATGGTGACCGACCCTGCCTATCGCGCCGCGGTGATACACCGACAGGCCGCCGTTGAAACCTCGCGCCTGATACGTTGCGCACCGACAGAGGGTGGAGATTCCTTCGGATGAAACTGACCGAAAAACTTGGGCTCGCTGCGCTGCACCGTCTTGACCCGGAAACCGCGCATGGGCTTTCGATCAAGGCCCTGACCTCGGGGCTTGCACCGACGCCTGGGCCGGTCACATCGGACCGGCTGAAGACCCAAGTCGCGGGTCTGGATTTGCCCAACCCCGTCGGACTGGCCGCAGGGTTTGACAAAAATGGTGAAGCACTGTTGCCGCTTTCACGCGCCGGGTTCGGGTTTATCGAAGTCGGGGCGGTGACACCCCGTCCGCAGCCCGGCAATCCTAAACCGCGCTTGTTCCGCCTGACCGAAGATCGCGCCGCCATCAACCGCTTTGGCTTCAACAACGAGGGAATGGGGGTCATGGCCGCGCGTCTGGCGCGGCGTCCAAAGGACGCGGTGATCGGGTTGAACCTTGGGGCCAACAAAGACAGTGATGATCGCCCCGGAGACTTCGCAAAAGTGCTTGCCCATTGCGCTGCGCATTTGGACTTTGCCACCGTCAACGTGTCCTCGCCTAATACCGAAAAGCTGCGGGACCTGCAGGGCAAAGCGGCGCTGAGCGCGTTGCTGAGCGGTGTGATCGAAACCCGAAACGCCCTGCCCCGCCCGATCCCGATCTTCCTGAAGATCGCCCCGGATCTAACTGAGCAAGAATTGCAGGATATCGCCGCTGTCGCCCGTGAAACCGGCGTGGACGCGGTGATCGCCACCAACACCACACTGTCGCGCGATGGCCTGCGCAGTGCGCACAAGGATCAGGCCGGAGGCCTGTCCGGCGCGCCGTTATTCGAGAAATCGACGCGGGTGCTGGCGCAGCTCAGCCAGTTGATGGGCGCAGATATCCCGCTGATCGGGGTCGGCGGCATCAGCACGGCAGAACAGGCCTATGCCAAGATCTGCGCCGGAGCGTCCGCAGTGCAGTTCTACACGGCGATGGTCTATGGCGGGATTTCCCTGGCCGCTGACATCGCACAGGGATTGGACACGCTGCTGGAGCGCGACGGCTTCGATTCGGTCGCGCAAGCGGTGGGCAGTAAACGAGAGGACTGGCTATGATCGAATATTGGCACAATCCGCGCTGTTCCAAATCCCGCGCGGGGTTGGCGTTGCTGCAGGAAAACAGCGCAGATCCTGAGGTGCGCAAATACCTCGAAGACGCGCCCTCGGCCGATGAAATCCGGACGGTTCTGGCCAAGCTGAATATCCCGGCGATCAGCATGATGCGCACCGGAGAGAAAACGTTCAAAGAGCTTGGTCTGGCCAAGACCTCGCCCGATGAGGAGCTTGTTAAGGCCATGGCCAACCACCCGATCCTGATCGAGCGTCCGCTGGCCATCGCGGGCGACAAAGCCGCTATCGGACGCCCGCCCGAGAACCTGCTGGACTTGCTTTAGGCGATCTGTGCCTCAAGTCGCGGATAGCGCCAACCAAGCGTAAGGCCCCGTGCGATGTTCAACACCATCAGCGCGGCCCAAAGCCCATGATTGCCCATCATCGGCACCAGCACGAACAACGCAACCACGTACAGCGCGACTGACTGGATCATCGCGTTGCGCATATCGCGGGTCCAGGTGGCGCCGATATAGATACCGTCGAACATCCAGCTTGCCACTCCGATGATCGGTGCCAGAGCAGCCCAGAGCAGATACTCGCGTGCCGTCATACGAACTTCAGGCGATGTCGACATCAGATCGATCAGCGCGGGCCCTGCCAGGTAAAACACCAGCCCAAGCCCGATGGCCCCGCCAACGCCCCATTGCGAAGCCATGACCGACGCGCGCCGGACCTTCCTGCGGTCGCGAGCACCGACGGCTCCTCCGACAAGAGCTTCAGCCGAGAAAGCAAATCCGTCCAAAGCGAACGCGGTGATTTCGAGAAACTGCAATAACACCTGATTGGCCGCCAAATTCACGTCGCCCAGATCGGAACCGACAAACAAAAACGTGGTGAATGCTCCGGTCAACAGAACCGAGCGCACCATGATATCGCCATTCACCTGCATCATCCGGCGCAGCCGTGCGGCATCAAAAATACGCGGCCAATCCCGCCATTGCTTGCCGCCAAACGCATCACCACAAAGCCACAAACCCAGGGCAAGACCCGTCCACTCGGCAATCAGTGTCGCGATGGCAACGCCCTCGACACCCCAGCCCAGGCCAAGCACAAACCATAGATCCAGCGCTATATTCAGCCCATTCATCCATATCTGCAGGATGAATACACCTCGCGTGCGTTCGACTGCGATCAGCCAGCCTGTCACCGCATAAAGGGCAATCGTGGCCGGAGCGCCCCAGATGCGAATCTCCAGATAGGCGCGCGTCAGAGACTCGACTTCGGCGCTGGCGGGCGACAGTGCAAAAGCTCCAAGGAATACCCAAACCTGCGCGGCAATGAAGACCAATCCTGCTGTTCCGCCCAGCAGCAAGCCTCGCATGAGCAACGCTCCGGTTTCTGCAGTGTCACCTGCACCGCGCGCCTGTGCCGCCAGCCCGGTGGTGCCCATCCGCAGAAAGCCGAAAATCCAGTAGATCGCAGACAGGATCACCGCACCCATGCCCACAGCCCCGATGGGGGCGGCCTGCCCCATCTGACCGACAACGCCGGTATCCACTGCCCCGAGGATCGGTACGGTCGCGTTCGACAGCACGATCGGCAACGCGATTTTCAAAACGCGCCGATGGGTAATGGGCGCTGAGGCGTCCTCCATCCTTAGTCTTTCGATGTCGGAGATTGCGGCATCAGGAAGTGCCCCGTACCTTGCGCAAAGAGTTTGGCGTGATTGTCTTGCCAGGCTTCGACCCGGACAGAGGCATAACGTCGACCCGAGCGGTTGATGAAAGCGCGCGCATAGGCGTCTCGCGGCAGGCCAGACCGCAGGTAGTCGACCGTGAAGTCGATGGTTTTGGGAAAGCGGATATTCACGTCAGTCAAGATGTCTTCCGCATCGATCTCACCGCTTTCAATCCTGGGAAACATATGTTCCCAACTCAGCGTGATTACGGCAGTGACTTCCAGAAACGCCGCTGTCACCCCACCGTGGATAGCGGGTAGAAAAGGATTACCGATCAACTTCTCATCGAAATTCAGAACGCCTGTCAGTTCGTCCCCCCGCCGGTCGAATGTTATATTGAGGAACTGTACATACGGCACACCTTCGACCAGCGCGGTCAGAGCGGCATCACGGCGTTGCTTAACCACCTGCATGGGTTCGGGGCGAGGTCTTGCCATCTCAGCGACCCTCCACGGTGAAGGCACCTGAAGCGGTGGCAACGGGACGGTCGCTGTCATCATCCGTCGCCGTAGCCCGCACAAAAGCCACGTTGCGCGTGATGTGATAGCAGGTCGCGCGGGTCCGGATACTTTGACCCGGCGTTGCGGCCCGCATGTAATCAATACGCAGATCGATGGTGGCGGTTCCTCCCGGGGCCGAGGGGTGGCTCATCACTGCGGCACCGCAACAGGTATCCAGCATGGCCGACACAGCCCCGCCATGGATCACGCCAGTCCGAGGGTCGCCGATCAGTTGCTCGTTATAGGGCATCGAGATTTCAGCCTCACCCTCTCCGATGTGGGTCAGATCAAGCCCCAAGGCCTTGGCGTGCGGAATCGCCTCGATGAATTGCCGCGCTAAAACTGTCTTATCGACCATGGGGTTGGGTCCTGTCCTTGTACCTGCCCCTTTATGGGCCTGCGTTTACACCAAGGGCAAGCCCACCTGTTGCGCTTGCCGCAGCGACGCCCTAGGTTGCTGCCAAGGAGACCCGGAATGTCCGACACCCGTTTGTCATTCAAAGAAATGTGCGCCGAGTTCGACGTGACCCCACGCACCCTGCGCTACTATGAGTACATCGAATTGCTGCAGCCTGACCGTGAAGGCAGGTCGCGGTTTTACGGGCCTCGTGAATGCGCCCGGATGAAACTGATCATGCGTGGTCGAAAGTTTGGTTTTCCTTTGGAAGAGATTCGCCAGTGGCTGCTGATCTACGAAGATCAGGGCAATCAGGCGCAAATGGCGACCTTTATCGAGATGGCCGATCGTCAAATGGAAGAGCTGCGCCAGCAGCGCGCGCAGTTGGATGAAGCAATGGATGCGCTTCAGCAATTGCGCGATCAGACTGTCGGCCTGCTGAAATAGCCCCTTCCCCTACGGCAAGAAAATTGCCGAAACCCCTGCTTACGCGACTGGATGTTACGTCAACTATTTTGTGACGCAGCGTCCGCATTACGTAAACGTCACTTGTGTGTTGTAAAACGCTCATCGACTGCGCAACTCAGATTGCATGACGCCAGTGATGAGAGTTTGAACCATGACCGAAGATCTGCTGACCATCCGCGAAATGTGCGAGACATATGATGTCACGCCCCGCACATTGCGGTTCTACGAGGCCAAAGAGCTTTTGTTTCCGATCCGCGAGGGCCAAAAGCGCTTGTTCACCAAACGGGATCGTGCACGCCTAAAACTGATCCTGCGCGGCAAGCGCTTTGGCTTCAGCCTCGAAGAGATCCGCCAGCTTCTGGACCTGTACCACGTGGGTGACCAGCAGCTGACCCAGATGTCCCGCACTTATGAAATCGCGTGCGAGCGCCTTGCTGACATGGAATCGCGCCGCGAAGAGCTGACGCAGGCCATTGACGAACTGAAAGAGCAGTTGCGCTGGGGCGAAAAGGTTATCGCCTCGATGAAACAGGAAAAGAAGGCCGCCGAATAAGCCCGGCCTTTCGGACATATGAATTAAGGGAGCTTCACATGCCCGTCTATAACGCGCCAACCAAAGATACGCAGTTCATCCTGCACGATGTTCTGAAAGTCTCGCAGTCGGATATCCCCGGCTATGATGAACTGGAGGCCGAGTTTACCGGCGCGGTTCTGGAAGAAGCGGGCAAAGTTGCCACCAATGTGTTGCACCCGCTGAACGTGGTTGGGGACATCGAAGGGTGCCGGTTGGAAAACGGGATTGTGTACACCCCAACAGGTTTCAAAGATGCCTTCGAGCAGATGAAAGAAGGCGGCTGGACTGGCCTCGACATGCCGGAAGAGTATGGCGGCCAGAACATGCCTTATGTGATGGGTACTGCGGTAGGCGAAATGTTCTCGGGCGCGAACCAGGCGTTTGTGATGTATCAGGGCCTGACCCACGGCGCAGCCTCGGCAATCCTCGCGCATGGTTCGGATGAGCAAAAGAACACGTACCTGCCCAACATGGTCAGCTGCGAATGGACCGGCACCATGAACCTGACCGAACCGCATTGCGGTACCGATCTGGGCCTGATGCGCACCAAGGCGGAACCTCAGGGCGACGGTAGCTACAAGATTTCCGGTCAGAAAATCTTTATCTCGGCGGGCGATCACGACATGGCCGACAACATCATTCACCTGGTGCTGGCCAAAATTCCAGGCGGACCCGAGGGCATCAAAGGTGTGTCGCTGTTTATTGTCCCGAAGTTTATCGTGAACGAAGACGGTACTCCTGGCGAGCGTAATGGTGTTTCGGTCGGCAAGATCGAGGAAAAGATGGGCATCCACGGCAATTCGACCTGCGTCATGAACTATGACGAGGCCACCGGCTGGCTGCTGGGCGACGAACACAAAGGCATGCGCGCCATGTTCACGATGATGAACGAAGCGCGTCTGGGTGTGGGCATGCAAGGACTGTCTCAGGCCGAGGCAGCGTATCAAAACGCCGTCGAATACGCCAAAGACCGCCTGCAGGGCCGCGACGTAACAGGTGTGAAGAACCCGGACGGCCCCGCCGATCCGCTGATCGTACACCCCGACATTCGCCGCAACCTGATGGATCAGAAAAGCTTCACCGAGGGCGCACGCGCATTCATCCTGTGGGGCGCAACCATGATCGACAAGGCGCACCGCTCGGGTGACAAGGATGCGGACGGGCTGATCTCGCTGCTGACACCGGTCATCAAGGGCTTCCTGACGGATGAAGGCTACGACATGACCGTTCAGGCGCAGCAGGTCTATGGCGGCCATGGCTACATCGAAGAATGGGGCATGTCGCAATACACCCGCGACGCCCGCATCGCGATGATCTACGAAGGGGCAAACGGCGTTCAGGCGTTGGATCTTGTTGGCCGGAAGCTGGCGCAGGATGGCGGCAAGCATGTCATGGCGTTCTTTGAGATGGTTAAAACCTTCTGCAAGGAAAATGCCGGCAAGGATGAAGCTTATGACAAAGCGTTCATCGAACCGCTGAAGGCCGCGTCCAAGGACCTGCAAGCCGCTGGCATGTATTTCATGCAGGAAGGCATGAAGAACCCTAACAACGCGCTGTCCGGTTCGTATGACTTCATGCACATGTTTGGTCATGTTTGCCTGGGCCTGATGTGGGCTCAGATGGCGAAAGCCGCTCGCGAAGCGCTGGATGGTGGCGCCTCGGACAAAGAGTTCTACGAGACCAAGATCAATACCGGTCGCTTCTACATGGCCCGTCGCCTGCCCGCGACAGCCATGCATTTGGCGCGCATCCAAACCGGAGCGGACACGGTAATGGCGCTGGACGCAGCGAACTTCTGATCTCAGTGTGGGCTTGGGCGTCGTAGCCCGAACCCACCCTTGGAGGAGACAAGATGCCAAAACGCTTTCGCCTGACCCGCCGCTTTCCCGTCGCCATGACCGAGGATGGCTATCGCAAACTCCGCGGTTTCGCGCGAGAGGCGGGATTGGATGAAGGTGAGGCTTTGTCGTTCCTGTTCGAGAATTTCAATAGCGTGATTGATCACGAGAACCTGACGCACAGATTGCGCATCTTCAACTCCGAGCTGGACGCAAGAAAGCGCTGAACGCGCAATACGCCTTGGGAGGGGCGCCCAAATGACCATCAAACTGCATTGCTTCGGTGAAAGCGGAAACAGCTACAAAGCCGCTCTGGCGCTTGAGATGTCGGGTCTGGAGTGGGAGGCGGTCTTTGTCGACTTTTTCAACGGCGCAACGCGCACCCCTGAATTCCGGGCCGAAGTGAACGAAATGGGCGAAGCACCCGTACTGGTAGATGGCGATTTTCGCACCAGCCAGTCCGGAGCAATTCAGGCCTATGTCACCGAGAAATCCGGAAAATTCGGCGGCAAGGATCGTGACGAAAATTACGAGATTTTCAGATGGGTTCTTTGGGACAACCACAAGCTTAGCTCGATGGCCGGACTGACTCGTTTTCTGATCAACTTCCTGCCCGAAAAGCACCGCAATCCGGATGTTATCGCGTTCAATCAGGGTCGCCTCAAGGCTGCTTATCAGACACTGAACGCCCATCTTGAAGGCCGCGACTGGATCGTTGGTGGCGGCGTGACCAATGCTGATATCAGCTGCTGCGGCTACCTCTATTATCCCGAACCATTTGGCTTTGATCGCGCCGACTGGCCCAACATCGATGCCTGGCTGACGCGCCTTAGCGAACAGCCCGGTTGGAAACACCCCTACGACCTGATGCCCGGCAACCCGTCGGATCGAGCTTAAGGAGAAGACCCCATGACCGAAGCCTATATCTATGACGCCCTGCGCACCCCGCGCGGCAAGGGCCGCAAGGATGGCAGCCTGCACGAGGTAACCTCGGTGCGCCTGTCTGCCCTGACCCTGAACGCGATGAAAGAACGGAACAATCTGGAAGGCCACGCCGTTGAGGACGTGATCTGGGGCAACGTCACGCAGGTGATGGAGCAAGGCGGCTGTCTGGCGCGCTCGGCAGTTCTGGCTTCGGATCTAGATGAATCGATCCCCGGTCTGGCGATCAACCGTTTCTGCGCCTCGGGCATGGAAGCTGTGAACTTGGCGGCAAACCAGGTCAAAGGCGGCGCGGGTGAAGCCTATATCGCAGGCGGTGTCGAGATGATGGGCCGCGTGGCCATGGGTAGCGACGGTGCGGCGATTGCCGTTGACCCGTCTTTGGCGATGGAAACCTATTTTGTGCCGCAAGGTATCTCGGCCGACATCATCGCAACCGAATATGGGTTCAGCCGCGATGATGCCGATGCTCTGGCCGTTGAATCCCAAAAACGCGCAGCAGCGGCTTGGGAAGACAACCGGTTTGAAAAGTCGGTGATCGCCATCAAAGATCAGAACGGTCTGACCATTCTGGACCGCGACGAGTACATGCGTCCCGGCACCGACATGCAGTCGCTTGGCGCGCTGAACCCGTCTTTCGCAATGATGGGTGAGCAGATGCCGGGCTTCGACAAGGTGGCGATGATCAAATACCCGCATCTTGAGCGGATCAACCACATACACCACGCGGGCAACAGCTCGGGCATCGTGGACGGTGCGGCCGCTGTGCTGATCGGTAATAAGGAGTTCGGCGAGAAATACGGCCTGAAGCCGCGCGCGCGCATCAAAGCAACTGCCAAGATCGGCACTGATCCGACCATAATGCTGACCGGTCCGGTTCCGGTGACTGAGAAAATTCTGGCCGACAACGGAATGAAAATCGGCGATCTGGACCTGTTTGAAGTCAACGAAGCCTTCGCCTCGGTCGTGCTTCGGTTCCAGCAGGCGTTTGATGTTGATCCGGCGCTGGTTAACGTCAACGGCGGCTCGATCGCGATGGGTCACCCGCTGGGTGCAACCGGCGCGATGATTATCGGCACGCTGCTGGACGAGCTGGAGCGTCAGGACAAGGAAACCGGTCTGGCCACACTCTGCATCGCATCCGGTATGGGTGCGGCAACAATTATCGAGCGCGTCTGATGCCCAAACTGGATCTTTCTCAGATACCGTTCAAAGGCGGTTCATCTTATCCCGGCAAGTTAGCCGAGGCCACCGCGGGTCGTTTTGTCCAGCGCGTCGGAGATGCAGGCGGGCTGACCCAATACGGGGTCAACATCGTACGTTTGGAGCCCTCGGGGCTATCCTCGCTGCGCCATTACCACATGGAGCAGGACGAGTTTGCCATCATGCTCAGCGGCAAATGCATGCTGATCGATGATGATGGCGAGCATGAGATGCTGCCCGGTGACTGCGCCGCTTGGCCTGCAGGTGAGGCCAATGGCCATCACCTTGTGAACAAAACCGACACGCCCGCAACCTTTCTGGTGGTGGGCACCCGGACCCCGACCGAGACCGGCTACTACAGCGATATAGACATGATGGTGAAAGATGATGAGAACGGATTCTCTTTCACTCGCAAGGATGGCAGCCCGCTGACGGCTGACCAGATTGGAGATGACAATGACTGATTTCACCCTCAGCAAAGACGCCGATGGCGTCGCCTTCATCACCTGGGACGTTCCCGGCAAATCCATGAACGTCTTGTCGCGCGAGGCCTTCACTCTGGTCGGTGATCTGATCGATCAGGCGCTGGCGGATGATGAGATCAAGGGCATCGTTATCACCAGTGGAAAAGAAGGGTCGTTTGCAGGCGGCATGGACTTGAGCACGCTCGCCACGATCCGACAGGAGGCCGGCGACGAACCCGCGCAGGCACTGTTCGATTTCGTCATGAGTGGCCATAACATCCTGCGTCGGCTGGAACTGGCAGGCATGGACCCCAAGTCCAAAAAAGGCGGCAAGCCGGTCGCCTGTGCCATCAACGGCACCTGCGCAGGGATCGGGACCGAGATCGCATTGGCCTGTCATCACCGTGTGATGACCAGCAATCCGAAATCCAAGATCGGCCTGCCTGAGATTCTGCTGGGTATCTTCCCCGGTGGAGGCGGCACCATGCGCTACAGCCGTATGGTCGGCGCAATGGCGGCGGCACCCGTCTTGCTTGAAGGCAAGATGATGGACCCGAAGAAGGCCAAAGGCGCGCAATTGATCGACGCGGTGGCGGATGATCCGGTTGCGGCAGCCAAGGAATGGGTACTGAACGCCAAGGAAGCCGATCTGGTAAAGCCGTGGGATGCCAAGGGCTACAAGATGCCCGGCGGCGCACCCTACCACCCCGCAGGTTTCATGACCTTCGTCGGCGCAAGCGCCATGGTGAACGGCAAGACTCAAGGTGCCTTCCCAGCGGCCAAGGCTCTGTTGAGTTCAATCTACGAAGGCGCATTGGTTGACTTTGACACCGCCTTGAAGATTGAGGCGCGCTGGTTCACCAACGTGCTCATGAACCCGTCTTCGTCAGCGATGATCCGGTCGCTGTTTCTGAACAAGGAGGCGCTGGAGAAAGGCGCAGTGCGACCCAAGGATGTACCCGATCAGCGGGTCAAGAAAGTCGGCGTTCTGGGCGCGGGTATGATGGGTGCCGGTATCGCGTTAGTCTCGGCACAGGCCGGGATGGAGGTTGTGCTGATCGACCGCGATCAGGAGGCCGCCGACAAGGGCAAGGCCTATAGCGCAAGCTATATGGATAAAGGGATCAAGCGCGGCAAAGCGACGGCTGAGAAGAAAGAAGCCCTGTTGGACCGCATTACCGCCACGCCCGATCTGGAGCACCTGAAAGGCTGCGACCTGATCATCGAAGCCGTGTTCGAAGACCCCGGCGTCAAGGCTGAAATGACCAAGAAGGTCGAGGCGATCATCCCCGAGGATTGCATCTTTGCGTCGAACACCTCGACCCTACCGATCACAGATCTGGCCAGGGCCAGCGTACGGCCCGAGCAATTCATTGGCACCCACTTCTTCTCACCGGTCGAGAAGATGTTCCTGGTCGAAATCATCAAAGGCAAGGAAACCGGTGATCGTGCTGTCGCCAAGGCGCTGGACTATGTGCGCCAAATCCGCAAGACACCGATCGTGGTCAATGACGCGCGCTTCTTCTACGCCAACCGCTGCATTATTCCGTACATCAACGAAGGTCTGCGGATGATCACCGAAGGCGTCAGCCCTGTTCTGATCGACAATGCGGCGCGTCAGTTGGGCTTCCCCGTAGGACCCATTCAGCTGAACGACGAAACCTCGATTGACCTGGGGGCCAAGATCGCCCGCGCTACTAAGGCAGCTATGGGCAACGCTTACCCGGAAAATCCGGGCGATGATCTGATCTTTTGGATGGAAGAACAAGGTCGTCTGGGTCGCAAGGCCAATGCAGGTTTCTTCGACTATGACGACAAGGGCAAACGCGTCGAGTATTGGAAGGGCCTGCAGGACAAATACCCACATGCCGCAAACCAGCCCGACCTGATCGAAGTGCAGGAGCGTCTGATGTTCGCGCAGGTTCTGGAAGCCGTCCGTGCGCTAGAAGAGGGTGTTCTGGAAGATATCCGCGAGGGCGACGTGGGTGCGATACTTGGCTGGGGCTTTGCGCCGTGGTCCGGTGGCCCGCTCAGCTGGTTGGACATCATTGGTACGCCCTACGCCGCCGAACGCTGCGATCAACTTACCGAAGCCTATGGTGAGCGCTTTGCCTGCCCGCCGTTGCTGCGCGAGATGGCGGAAAAAGGTCAGAGCTTCTATGGCCGCTTCGACCCAGAAGCACAGGCTGCCTGAACAAAGACAGCAGGCGCATGAGCCCATGCGCCTGCTTTATTCTTATACACGCCCTATTGCAGCTGCCATTCAGGCCGCAGGAACAGCGCAGGCATATTGGGCCGCCCCGGTCGCCCGGGTCGACGTACTCCCAAAGCGGGCCGGATCGGGAAAATCGGTTCTTGCGGAATGGGTGCAGGTAACGCGGCCAACGGGTTGGTCAAAGCCGAAATATCCCCTTTGTCGGTCACAGCCTCGATCAGAAGATCGGCGTGTTCCGCATCTGCGACTTCATAAAACTCCGGGTTTCGACTTGAACCGGTATTCATGCGACCGGACGGGCAATAAGCCTGAAATCCGCCCTCGATAAAAACCAGCTCATCCTCGTCAAAGAATAATGACGTGACATCGAATGACTGCGCAGGCGTGCTGGACTCAATACGCCCCACCCCGCTGAGCGTTCGAGCTGGAATGATCGAGACCCCCTCGATTCCGACGCCAAGCTTGCCTTGATCCAACGCCATACCTTGTTCCGGCATCAGCCAGACTGGGCGCCCATTATAAGCTACTCGGGATGGCACAAGGATCGGCAGATGCTCGGGCCTGCGTTCGTCTCCCGGCACCACGATCCGGTCGACGCAAACGCGCCTCAGTTCTTTGAACCCATGGTCCCGGGTCCGCACCAGATCGCCTGCAACTAGTCTTTCGACCCGTTTCCAGCCCCCTGTTGTGGACACTTTGGTTCCGTGAAGCAATCCCCCACGACGCGCTGATGCGGCCTGTCCCACAAAGGCCTGTCGGCCTTTAACTTCACGTTTCGAATACCCCGAAACACTCACTAACTCTAACACGTGCCGTCCCCCTGTTGGCACCTTCACACAACTCAGAAGGTCTTAGAGTTGTGCCTCAATTGGACTTAGTTTTGCCACATTTGAGGCCAAATTAGGTCAGTTTCGCCGCAATTTACTGGTTTTGAATAAACAAATCAGTATTCCGAGCGAGCTTTGATATGCATTTCGAAACGATGCTAAGAGGGATACAAGCCGATTCTATTCCGTTCTTACTGCGCCGCATGCTGTAGCGAGGATAACCGCCGCTCCCGCCACCCAAGCAGCACTCCGGCAGAGGCGATCATGCCAATGCCGATGATTTGCATCTGCCCGACGGACTGCCCAAACGCCACCCAGGCAAAGAGCGGGCCAAATATCATGACCGAGTATTCAAAGACTGCGACATATGATGGCTCACCCAGTTGATAGGCTTTGATCAGCATAAAAACGGCAATTGTTGAGCCCACGGCCTGAACCACAACCCAAGGCAACGCGTCTTGCATCGGCCAAACCCAACCGCGCATCGCGAAGCCATCCGGCCCGACTGGCACGCCAACCGGAAACAGGGCAAGCCAGATCAGTCCGATCGCCCCCGCAAGCCCCAGTGTGACAACCATCGCCGCCAGCAGCGCAACAGTGCTTTCATCGGAACAGTGGGTGCGCGTTACAACAGCGCTGAGTGCGTAAAAGAAGCCACCAGCGACTGGCAGCAGCGTCTTTACATCAAACGATGTCGGGTCCGGTTGCAATACGCACAGAATTCCCGAAAACCCCAATAAAACAGCCACGATCCGCCAGGGACCTATGCGCTGTTTCAACAAAAGGGCCGAAATCAACAGCACGAATATCGGCGATGTGAATAACCCGGCAAGCGCCTGAGCGATGGGCATCAATGCCAGCGCGCTGAAATAGAAGAGCATCGCCAGCGTGATCAACACGCTGCGCACCGCGACGACACCAATCCGCCGGGGCCTCAAGGTGCCCAAACCCAATATCGACAACACCGCGATCAGCGGCAGCATCAGTAAGGCGCGACTTAGGTGAAACTGCCAAAGCCCCACGCTCTCGGCCACGCGGATCACGAAATTGTCGATCACGCCGATAATGGACATGGCCGCAACCATCAGCAACGACGCCATGATTGAATGGGTTTGTTGTTGTGACTGCATCCGCGCCTCTGCCCTTAATCAGCCCGTTCTGGCCGAAACTTACCCGGCACACTCAGCACATTTCACAAACACTGCGCAACAGGTTTGCGCCGCTGGTTTTCGCCATGCTAAGCTTGGCGCAAAATAATATTCGAGCAGCATTACCCGATGACCGCACTCAAACAGTACCAGCGGATCGAAGCCACCGGTCTGTGGCGTCCCTCGCCCGATGAGCAACGGCGCGAAGTAGTCGTATCGATTGGTGAAGCCACTCTGACGATTTCTGACTTCAATGACAGCGCGCTGACCCATTGGTCGCTGGCGGCGCTAGAGCGACAAAACCCCGGAACCTACCCTGCAATATTCAATCCCGACGGCGATCCCGGCGAAACACTGGAGCTTGCAGAATCTGAAACCACAATGATCGAAGCAATTGACCGGCTGCAGCGCGCCATCGACCGTGCCAGACCACATCCCGGACGGCTGCGTTGGCTCAGCGTTGCAGGGGTTGTTCTGGCGGTCTTGGCAGTGCTTTTGTTTTGGCTACCCAGAGCACTGCAGCGCCATGTTGTTTCGGTAGTGCCAGAGGTCAAGCAACAAGAAATCGGCGATGCAATCCTGCAGCGGATCGAAAGGGTGTCAGGCAAGGCTTGCTCTTCGCCTGATGCGCAAGCGTCGCTGGATCAGCTGGCGCGCCGCACCGGTGTCCGCCAAATCGTGATCCTTCCAGCAGGTCTGCCTGACAGCCTGAGCCTGCCGGGTGGAACCGTACTGCTAAACCGGGCACTGGTCGAAGATCACGAAGACCCAGCCGTTGCCGCCGGATACATCATAGCCGCGCGCGCGCGGGCAACTCAGCAGGAACCGCTGGACGATCTGTTGGACCGTACAGGCCCGAGTGCCGCATTTCGGTTGCTGACCACCGGCGAATTGACGCCCGAGATCGTGGACACCTACACTGAGCAGGTTCTATCCGGTCCACAGCCGCAGCTAAGCGATGACGTGCTGCTCGCGGTTTTTGCACAGACCGCACTGCCCTCGACCCCATACGCCTATGCGCTTGATATCACAGGCGAGTCCGTGCTTGGATTGATAGAAGCCGATCCGATGGCGGGTCGTACTTTGGAACAGGTACTGCCCGACCGCGATTGGGTCCGGCTACAGAATATTTGCGGGCAATAGCACCTATTTGGTCCCGAACATCCGGTCGCCAGCGTCACCTAGTCCAGGCATAATGTAACCCTTTGAGTTCAGCTCACGATCCAGCGCGGCCGTGACGATTTTGACATCTGGGTGCGCCTCTTTCATGCGCGCGACGCCCTCGGGGGCAGCCAGCAGGCATAGAAAGCGGATATCTTTCGCCCCCTGCTCTTTCAGCAAATCAATGGCCGCAGCCGAGCTGTTGCCGGTTGCCAGCATCGGATCAACAGCAATGACCAAACGGTCCGTCAAACCCTCGGGAGCTTTGAAATAGTATTGGACCGGCTTCAGCGTCTCTTCATCCCGATAAAGCCCCACGAACCCCACTCGGGCAGAGGGAATAAGCTCCAGCACGCCGTCCAGCATCCCATTTCCGGCCCGCAGGATCGATACCAGCGCCAATTTCTTGCCCGCCAGAATGGGAGCGTCCATTTCTTCCATCGGGGTTTCGATATGGCGGGTGGTCAGCGGCATCTCGCGGGTGACCTCATAAGCCAGCAAAAGCGTGATTTCGCGCAGCAACTGCCGGAACACAGCGGTTGAGGTGCCTTTGTCCCGCATGAGCGTCAATTTGTGCTGCACCAGTGGGTGGTCGACGACGGTCAGGTGATCGCTCATGATGTCTCCAGTCTTTTCTTGACCCGCGCGCGGGTCTCTTCATCGCAAAAGGCCGCGTTCAGGGCTGTTTCATTCAGGGCAGCAAAATCTTCGGCTTGCCAGCCGAACGCTGCATTCAGCATCTCATACTCGCGCCGCATCGTGGTATGAAAAAACGGCGGATCGTCAGTGGATACCGTGACGTTGACGCCTGCATCACGCAATTTCGCGATGGGATGGGCGGCAAAATCAGGAAACAAGCCCAGTACCACGTTTGAACCCGGGCAGACCTCAAGCGTTATGCCCCGGTCAACTAACTCGTACACAAGATCCGGGTCTTCGATGGCGCGAACGCCATGGCCTATGCGCTCGACCCCCAAATCACGGACAGCATCCCGAACACTCTCTGGACCGCCAAATTCACCGGCATGGGTCGTCAATCGCAACCCAGCCTCGCGCGCGCAGTCAAAGGCCCATTTGAAATCGCCCTGCGTTCCGACGGATTCGTTGCCGCCCATACCAAATCCGGTAATCCAGTCACCTGCGGTTTCAGCCGCACAATGGGCGCTGGCCTTGGCTTGCTCGGGTCCAAAATGGCGCACGCAAGTGATGACACCACGCAGGGTGATCCCGAATTTGCGCTCGGCCTCGTCTGCGGCGTCCTGAATCGCAGTCAGGTAATCCTTCCATGCATGCAAATCGCCACCGCCGCAGAAATCCGGGCTAAGGAATGTTTCGGAATACACCACACCATTCGCGGCGCTCTCTTCCAGAATGGCCAGCGTCAGGCGGCGGAAATCTTCAGGTGTTTTCAGCACCTCGCACGCAGCCTCATAAACGCTAAGGAAATGGGCAAAGTCGCGGAAATCATAAGAGCCGTCGGGTTTGAATATCCCGCTCAGGTCCACTCGTTTCTCATGGGCCAGTTGGCGTATGAAGCTAGGCGGAGCGGCGCCTTCATGGTGCAAATGTAATTCGATCTTAGGCAGGTCAGCGACTGTCATATAAAAGTCCTTCCCGGCCCTTGCGCCGGTATGTTCAGATGGTGCGCGATACTGGCGGCGATATCGGCAAAGTTCACGGGACCGATCTCGCCCGTGCCCTGCCCTGCGATCAGCACGGGCACTTGTTCACGGGTGTGGTCAGTGCCGCTCCAGCTGGGGTCGTTGCCGTGGTCTGCGGTCAATAGCATCAGATCACCGGGGCGCAGTTTTTGCGCAATCACTCCGATTTCACGATCGAACCATTCCAGCGCGCGGGCATAGCCGCTGATATCACGCCGATGGCCATACAGACTGTCGAACTCGACAAAGTTTGCAAATGTCAGACTACCCTCTTCCGCCTCATCAACGAGGTCCGAAAGGTGGTGCATCAACTCTGCGTCCGAACCCTTTCGCAGCGTGTCGATCCCCTGCATTGAAAATATATCGCCAATCTTGCCCACCGCATGCACACGGCGACCGGCATCCTGTGCCCAATTCGTCAGAACGGGTTCTGGTGGAACGATGGCAAAATCCTTGCGGTTGGTTGTCCGGGTGAACCCCTTTTCGGGCGTTCCGACAAACGGTCGGGCGATAACGCGGCCCACTTTCATCTCGTGCAAGCGCGGCGCAAGGGTGCGGCACATATCCAGCAGGCGGTCGAGCCCAAAGCTGTCTTCATGCGCAGCAATCTGGAATACGCTATCGGCAGACGTGTAGCAGATCGGCCAGCCGGTACGTATATGCTCGGCCCCCAGTTCCGAGATGATCGTCGTCCCCGAGGCATGGCGATTGCCCAAAATACCGTCGGTCCCTGCGGCCTTGGCAGCGGCTATACTTAGGGTTTCGGGAAATGCGGGTCGGGTGTCCGGGAAATAGTGCCAATCCCATGGCACTGGCAAACCTGCCAGTTCCCAATGCCCCGAAGGCGTATCCTTGCCGGGTGAGTGTTCACGGGCGCAACCCCAAAGCCCCGTGGGCGCAGCCTCAAGCCCCGGCGTCGGTGCGCCCGAGGCCAGACGGGTCGCCGCCCCCAGCCCCAAGGCATCCAGGTTGGGCAGTTGCAACGGTCCGCTCCGCCCTTCTTCCGCGCGCCCCTCGGCACAAGCTTGTGCTATGTGGGCCAATGTATTCGCGCCTGTATCGGGTTTGGTGCCGTTGTAAAACTGATCGGCATCCGGCGCGCCGCCGATACCAACCGAGTCCATTACCACAAGGAAAGCGCGGCTCATGCGCTGATCCTTTCATGGATTTGAGGCGGCTGTGCTACCGGTTCGTCACTCAGCGCGATGGCATCTAGCACCACCGCGGCAGCCCGTTGCGCTGCATCTTCGCGCCCCGCATGAACAACCGCCAACGGAGCGCCTTTGGTCACCTTATCTCCGACCCTCAGAATGCCCGACAGGCCAACCGCCGGATCAATCTCATCGCTCTCGATCTGGCGCCCACCGCCTAGGGCCACGACTGCGAGGCCCAGCGCCTCGCCATCAATAGACGAGACATATCCGCCATGCGGAGCGTGAACTTCCCGGATCACATTGGCCTCCGGCAAAAACCGATCCCATGTGTCAACGAAATGCACCGGTCCACCCACGGCAGCCATCATGCGTCCGAACCGTTCGGCTGCACGGCCATCGCGGATCACTTGGGTTATTCTGGCGTTCCCTTCCTCTGCCGAAGCGCACATACCGGCATCCGCCATGAGAACGCCCCCCAACTCGGCCGAGATTTCCGCCAAAGGTGATCCCTGCCCGCTGGTCAAAGCTTTCATCACCTCGGCCACTTCCAGCGCATTGCCAAGTGCGGAAGCGAGGGGCTGGCTCATGTCGGTGATCACTGCGGATGTACGGCAACCAGCGGCATTAGCCGTTTCGGTCAAGGCCTGTGCCAAATTGCGTGCCTCATCCAGCGTCTTCATGAACGCGCCGCTGCCCACCTTAACGTCCAGAACCAACGCATCCGGGCTAGCCGCCAGCTTCTTGGACAGGATTGATGCCGTAATCAGGTCAAGGCTCTCCACCGTCGCCGTCACATCGCGCACCGCATACAGCCGCTTGTCCGCAGGGGCGATCTGGCCCGTTGCCCCCACGATGGCTGCCCCGGTGTCTTTCAGCACTTGCGTCAGTCGCGCCTGCCCGATCTGAGTGGTCACTCCCGGTATGGCCTCGAGCTTGTCCAGAGTGCCCCCGGTATGGCCCAGACCACGCCCCGAGATCATCGGCACATACGCCCCGCATTCCGCCAAAGCCGGGGCAAGCAGCAGGCTGACGCAATCGCCGACCCCACCGGTCGAATGCTTATCGACCACCGGCCCGTCCAAATCCCACGTCAGCACCTCGCCGCTGTCGCGCATGGCGACAGTCAGATCAGCCCGCCCATTGGCCCCCAGACCGCCCATACAGACAGCCATCGCAAAGGCCCCGGCCTGCGCGTCACTGACGCCACCATCGGCCAGGCCTTGCGCGAACCACATTAGTTCGTCACCAGTTGGCACCTCCTGACGGCGAAGTTTGGCGATGATCGAGCGCGCATCCATGAAGTCAGACATCCTCCATATGCGACGCGTCGAACGCACCGGGCAATAGATCGGCAATCGTGGTTTTGGTTTCCAGACCATCAACCGTCGCCATCGTAACGACCACATCCCCATTGCCGAATTCGGCCAGTTTCTGACGGCATCCACCACATGGGGGCACCGGCTGCGGGCTGCTGGCGACCACGTAGACCTCGGTCAGTTCTTTTTCACCAGCGGCGACCATTGCCGCGATTGCCCCGGCCTCGGCGCACGTACCTTCGGGGTAAGCAATATTTTCGACATTGCAGCCAAAATAGATCACACCTGAACTGGACCGGATCGCCGCCCCGACCTTGAAATTCGAATAAGGCGCGTGGGCATTTTCCCGAACGGCCAAAGCTGCATCTTTCAAAGACATGGCGAATCCCAATTTTTGATCATCTGGTCAGAATATCATACCCTACTGGAAAGCGACGGGGGAATTGAAGCCCCCTTGACGCCATTATCCACTTCTTCTTGGACCTAACCCAACGTCGTATTGAAGGTCCCCGGTAAAGTCACCTCAAGCAGTTCCACATCCTGCGAGGGGTCTGACAGCCGTGTTCGCATTCCCGGCGGGATGACGAAGGCATCGCCTTGTTCCAACCGATAGGGCTCGCGCCCTTCACCCTCAAGAGTCACCTCGCCGGTCATCACGAAGGTAAAGTGTATGTCGGTGTCGTGGCTGGCCCATTGAGGGTTACCCTCGCCCCGGCGCACGACCTGAACGCCCGCCACGCCTTTGGTATTCTCGGCAATCGTCGTGTCACGGCAGATGTAACCGGGCAAGCGGAATGGCACCCAGTCGGCATCATTGGCTTGATTGTAAACGAACCGCTGCCCATCCCATTCCCGATCCGGACGGAAATGCGGGGTGGGCAGTTCCATCTCATGATCAATCTCCGTGACATGCTCGGCTGGAACACCAATCTCGATCACCTGAACGTTGTCTGACGCTTCCAGCACGCGGTGGCGGATTTCAGGCGGCTGAATAAAGCAATCGCCTGCCGTCAGGCGCATCTTGTCGCCCTGATCCTCGTAGACCACATCGACCCAGCCGTGGATGCAGAATATCAGCTGAAATCCGACTTTGTGGAAATGCACCATATCAGGCACAGGACCGCCATCTGGGATACGTATATGGCTGGCGATAATCGATCCGCCCAGCCGGTCCGGCACGAGATCGCGATAGTGCATCCCTGCCCGCCCTATGATCCACGGCGCCTGATCCTTGAGCCTACGGACTACAAATGAGTGCACCGTGTTCGGCATGACAAGCGGCGGGTTCAACTCGTCAATCTCGATCCGGGTGCCGTTCGGCGCGACAAGGCTGCGCTGCCCCTCGGCAAAACCATCTGGATCGTTTGTCAGAATGCGCAACGTTCCCGCCGCTTCAGCTGCATCTTTCTCGATCCGCAAGCGCAGACCGTGACCAGAGAACACGGCAACCCGAGGGTCATCTGCCGGATAGATCATATCCATCCGCATCCCCAGTACCTTGGTATAAAACGGGATATCGTTGCGCAGTTCCTGCGTCGGCAGTCGGATTTCAGCGCGCGTGAGGGAGTCTCCGGTATTGCTGGTCATTCTGTTTCTCTTCGGATTTTGGTTTTGGCCATCCGATCAGAACAGCAGCCAAAATACCAATCGAAAAGTACATCTCCAGCGTTTCTTCCATCACGAACAAACGTGCAGCCATCGCAACCGAAAGGTATTCTTCGAACAATCCGCTGATTTCCTCAAGAAGCTGAGCCAGCACCGCAACACTTCCAGCCAGGAAAAAAATCATCAAAAAAGGCGCGCGGATCTTCAGTGCCTTAATTCCGTTCGGTATCCCATGCCAGAGCAAACCACCAATGACGATCGCAGCCAAAACGATCCTTACTGCAGTCACATCAAGCAATAAATCAACCCAGTTTAGCACCACGAAAGGCGCGCTGCCTTCTGTGTACACCTCCGCCTCCAATTCGCGCTCGGCCAACAGCAGGCAGACCACCGCGATGTAAAGCCGCGAGACGCCTCGGAAGCGTACCAACGCGACCAAACCGGCAGCCAGTAACGCAGTGGCCGATATCGTCTCAATCAACCCGCCTTCTTGGATGAAAGTTGCTGCCGGTTGGTGCCAAGTCACAACGACGCAAAGAAATGAAACCGCCGAAACAAGCACAACAAAGAAGACATTCCGATTGGCACCAATCCTGATTGAAGGGTTGGCAAATTGCGCACTAGCACAAGCTTTGTCTTCATGACGCATGATAAGGTCCGCCGCTTCTGGTGTCCGTCAGGTTCCCCGGAATTGGCTGTACATAAAAACGATGCAGCAACTCTCAACCAACGTTTCGTTAACGTATCCGTGAGGCCTGTCTCTGACTGCGGTCCGAGGCGACATAGCCAAGCGCTGAGAAATAGTTTAACCATCAAACGAATATTGGAACGGAGTTGTATTACCGATGTCTGACACACCGAACCTGAGACAGGCCGCGCTTGACTATCATGCGCATCCAAAGCCCGGAAAGCTTGAGATCAAGGCAACCAAACCAATGGCAAATGGTCGGGACCTTGCGCGGGCATATTCGCCAGGCGTCGCCGAAGCCAGTCTTGAGATAAAGGACAACGCCGCCAATGCTGAGAAATACACCGCCCGCGGCAATCTTGTTGCGGTTGTGTCAAACGGCACCGCAGTTCTGGGCCTTGGGAATATAGGCGCATTGGCCTCGAAACCGGTGATGGAAGGCAAGGCCGTCCTGTTCAAAAAGTTCGCAGGCATCGATTGCTTTGATATCGAGGTGGATCAGCCTGACCCAGAAAAGCTGGCAGATATCGTCTGCGCCCTGGAACCTACCTTTGGCGCGATCAACCTTGAAGATATCAAGGCACCGGATTGTTTTATTGTCGAAAAACTGTGCCGGGAACGGATGAACATCCCGGTGTTTCATGACGATCAGCACGGCACGGCAATCGTTGTTGGTGCCGCAGCGAAGAACGCCCTGTATGTGGCAGGAAAGAGCTTCGAGGATATCAAAGTAGTTTCGACCGGCGGCGGTGCTGCCGGGATCGCCTGCCTCAGCATGTTGGTGAAGCTCGGCGTCAAACGCGAGAATATCTGGCTCTGCGACATTCACGGGTTGGTCTATGAAGGTCGCGCCGAGGATATGAACCCGCACAAGGATCAGTTTGCGCAGAAAACCGATCTGCGCACTCTGGATGATGTGATCGGAGGTGCCGATCTGTTTCTGGGGCTGAGCGGACCAAATGTGCTCAAGCCTGAGATGGTCGAGAAGATGGCCAAAACCCCGATCATCTTTGCACTGGCCAACCCAACTCCGGAAATCCTGCCACAGGCGGCGCGCGAAGTTGCCCCTGACGCGATCATTGCGACCGGTCGCAGCGACTTTCCGAACCAAGTGAACAACGTGTTGTGCTTCCCGTTTATCTTCCGAGGTGCCCTGGACGTGGGCGCGACTGAAATCAACGACGAGATGCAGATCGCCTGCGTCGACGGCATCGCCGACATGGCCCGCGCGACGACGAGCGCTGAAGCCGCGGCGGCCTATAAGGGTGAGCAGCTGACTTTTGGTCCAGATTACCTGATCCCAAAACCCTTTGACCCGCGCCTCGTTGGGGTCGTTTCGTCATCGGTTGCACAGGCGGCTATGAAGAGCGGGGTCGCAAAACGACCCATTGATGACCTCGAGGCCTACAAAGAGCGCCTGAACCAGACCGTGTTCAAATCTGCACTGTTGATGCGGCCAGTGTTCGAAGCCGCAGCCGTCGCATCGCGTAGAATTGTCTTCGCAGAAGGCGAGGACGAACGTGTTTTAAGGGCTGCGCAAGCGATATTGGAAGAAACCACGGAAACCCCGATCCTGATCGGGCGACCGGACGTGATCAGCGCACGGTGCGAAAGGCTAGGCCTGACAGTACGACCGGGGCAGGATTTTCAGATCGTGAACCCTCAGGACGATCCCCGTTACTACGATTATTGGAATTCGTACCATCAAATAATGCAGCGTCGGGGGGTCACTCCGGATCTGGCCAAGGCCATCATGCGCACAAACAACACCGCCATTGCAGCAATCATGGTGCATCGCGGTGAGGCGGACAGCATGATCTGTGGCACTTTTGGTGAGTATCGCTGGCATCTTAACTATGTCGAACAGGTTCTGGATGATGGCGATTTGCGCCCGCATGGCGCGCTTTCGCTGATGATTCTGGAAGATGGCCCTCTGTTCATTGCAGACACGCATGTAAGACAATTGCCGACACCAGAAGAACTTGCCGAATCCACCATTGGAGCTGCTCGTCACGTGCGGCGGTTCGGGTTGGAACCCAAGATCGCATTTTGTTCGCAATCGCAATTCGGCAATCAGGCCGAGGGATCAGGCAAGCGGCTGCGGGCTGCGCTTGAGATTCTCGATTCCGAGCCACGCGACTTCAGCTATGAAGGCGAGATGAACCTTGATCTGGCTTTGGATCCTGAATTGCGTGCACGTATCTTCCCGAACTCGCGTTTGGAAGGCTCTGCAAATGTCCTGATCTTCGCCCATGCGGATGCGGCAAGCGGTGTGCGCAATATCCTGAAGATGAAAGCGGACGGGCTTGAGGTAGGTCCAATCCTCATGGGAATGGGAAACAAGGCGCATATCGTAACGCCCTCGATTACGGCCAGGGGACTGCTGAACATGGCGGCCATCGCAGGTACGCCAGTCGCGCACTACGGATAAGCCCAGCGCCTATATCATTACGAATACATGACCGGGCACCAGATTAGGTGCCCGGTTTGATTCTGTTAGCGCCAGCACATTTGCAGTAATAAATTTGCAGATTTGCAAATCCTTACATATGACACTCAGAAGTCTGCTCAGATCAGAAGATTTGCAAAAATTTGCAAGCCAAAATGCAAGGTTCTGCAAAGATTTTGCGATAAACTGACGCGCCGTTATGCGCATCGCTTGCTCGAAACATCCACGATGCCTAACACATAGCTCAAGGAATTTGGGAGGAGGCCATCATGGCATATCAGGACGTCTACGAGAGCTGGAAGAACGACCCCGAAGCATTCTGGATGGATGCCGCCAAGGGGATCGATTGGGTTCAAGCGCCCAGCAAAGCTCTGTTTGACGACAATGCGCCTCTTTACGAATGGTTCAGTGATGCCAAGGTAAATACGTGCTGGAACGCGGTTGATCGCCATGTGGAAAATGGTCGTGGTGAGCAAACCGCGATCATCTATGACAGCCCCATTACTCATACCAAACGCGAAATCTCATACGTCGAGTTGCGCAATCGGGTTGCTAATCTGGCCGGCGCACTCCGTGCAAAAGGTATTGAGAAAGGTGACCGCGTCATCATCTACATGCCTATGATCCCCGAAGCCCTGGAGGCAATGCTGGCTTGCGCCCGACTAGGAGCAGTGCATTCAGTGGTATTCGGCGGTTTTGCCAGCAACGAACTGGCCGTACGTATCGACGATGCGAAACCCAAGGCGATCATCGCCGCCTCGTGCGGGATGGAGCCGGGACGCGTTGTGCACTACAAACCTCTGCTGGATGGCGCGATCGATCTGGCCACCCACAAACCTGAGTTTTGCGTAATATTCCAGCGCGAGCAGGAAGTCGCACAACTAATCGAGGGGCGCGACGTCAACTGGCACGGTTTCCAATACGGTACCGAGCCCGCAGAATGTGTACCAGTCAGCGGCAATGATCCAGCCTATATCCTCTATACATCCGGCACCACTGGTGCGCCCAAAGGCGTCGTGCGCCCGACTGCCGGCCATCTGGTCGCACTGAACTGGACGATGAAAAACATCTACAATGTCGATCCTGGAGATGTGTTCTGGGCGGCTTCGGATGTCGGCTGGGTCGTTGGCCATTCCTATATCTGTTATGCCCCGCTGATCCACGGCAACACGACGATTGTTTTTGAGGGTAAGCCCGTCGGAACACCTGACGCCGGAACTTTCTGGCGCGTGATATCCGAACACAAGGTCAAAAGCTTCTTCACCGCCCCAACCGCCATTCGTGCCGTAAAACGCGAAGACCCGAGCGCAGAATTGATGGCGAATTACGATCTATCCTGCCTTAAGGCTCTGTATCTTGCAGGAGAGAGGGCTGATCCAGATACGATCATCTGGGCGCAGGATGCGCTGAAAGTTCCGGTCATCGATCATTGGTGGCAAACCGAAACTGGCTGGACCATCGCTGGCAACCCGCTCGGAATCGAAGAGCTTCCGGTCAAGCTGGGATCACCTGCCAAACCTATGCCGGGCTATGACGTTCAGATTCTGGACGAGGGCGGCCATCCTATGAAACCGGGCGAGTTGGGCGCGATCGCAGTCAAACTCCCGCTTCCGCCAGGCACATTGCCAAACCTGTGGAATGCCGAGGCGCGCTTCAGAAAATCCTATCTTGAGCATTTTCCCGGCTATTACGAAACCGGTGATGCGGGCATGATCGACGAAGATGGGTATCTCTATATCATGGCCCGTACCGATGACGTGATCAACGTCGCCGGGCACCGACTTTCGACGGGCGGGATGGAAGAGGTGTTGGCCGCCCACCCCGATGTGGCAGAATGCGCCGTGATTGGGGTTTCTGATCAACTGAAGGGTCAGATGCCTGTCGGTTTCCTGTGCCTGAACGCCGGATCCGATCGGAATCACGCGGAGGTGGTAACCGATGTGGTCCAGATGGTTCGTGACAAAATCGGCCCAGTCGCTGCGTTCAAGAAAGCCGTGGTGGTGGATCGTCTGCCCAAGACACGCTCGGGCAAGATCCTGCGTGGTACGATGGTGTCGATCGCGGATGGCAAGGCGTATAAAATGCCTGCCACAATCGATGACCCAGCAATTCTGGACGAGATCACGGTGGCCCTGCAAACTATCGGCTACGCGCAGTAATTTCACGGTACGATCAAGCGGAGCGCCTTACGGCGCAACCGATTTGCGCTGTCGCGCGTGTGCGAGGCTCTGCCTCGCGCTCCGAGATATTTTTGGCCAGATGAAGGTTGGATCCGTTTTGCGATTGCGGGGCTTGTCATTGGGTCCTCCTCACCTCAGTTTGAGGTGAGGAGGACGAGCATGACACAGGGCGATATCTGGCGTTTTGATGCAACAGAATTGGCTGCGCTGACCCAAGCTGGCGAGTTGAGCGCAGAAGAGGTGATCAGTGATGCATTGGAGCGGATGCATCAGGTAAATCCCTCGCTGAATGCTGTCGTGGACGATCTGGGCACAGAAGCGTTAGAGCGTGCATCTGCGCTTGATCAGGCGCGCCGCAATGGTGCCTCGGTTGGACCGCTGCACGGGGTCCCCGTGACCATCAAAGTGAATGTCGACCAGAAGAACCATGCCACCACAAATGGTGTGGTTGCCTTGAAGGATGTCATTGCCCCTGATGACGCACCGGTGGTTTCAAACTTGCACAATGCGGGGGCCATTGTCATCGGGCGGACCAATACGCCCGAATTCTCGTTCCGCGCAGACACGGATAATCCACTTCATGGGCGTACTCACAATCCTTGGGGCCGCCATATCTCACCCGGTGGGTCGTCCGGGGGCGCGGGGGCTGCGGTCATGGCGGGCATCGGTGCGCTGGCTCATGGCAACGATATCGGAGGCAGTCTGCGCTTTCCGGCAGCGGCCAATGGCGCAGTTACGGTGAAACCGGGGCTGGGCCGCGTACCGGCCTGGAACCCCAGCCAGAAGGTGGAACGCGGGATGCTGGCACAATCGATGTCGGTACAGGGCTTGATCACAAGAAGCGCAAAGGACCTGCACCTTTCGATGCCCAGCCTGATCGCCCCGGACGCCCGCGACCCCTTCCATGTGCAAATGCCTTGGCGCGGCGCGGGGCCGGACGTCCCAATCAAAGTTGCGTTCACCAAAAATACGTTCGAATACGCTTTGCACCCCGAAGTGGACAAAGCGCTAAGTACTGCTCGGGAGGCGCTGGTAGATGCCGGATATATAGTTGAAGACATTGATCCGCCGGATGTGTTCGAATGCGGGCGCATCGGCTATCGCGCGCTGATGGGTGAAGTGCTGACGTTGATGAAAAACGATATCGAGGCAGCCGGGTCTCAAACCATTCGTGATATTTTCGAGGTTTATTTTCAGGAGTTTCCTCCTATCATAGGCGACGAACTGATTCAGGCGTTGGCGCAACGCAGCCATTACGCGCGCCAATGGTCGCTATTCATGCAGGAATATCCTTTGGTCCTGTCTCCATTCCTGCCGCAACCGTTCTTCAGACCCGATCGTGATACCGAAGGTGCCGAAGGCGTTCATGAGGTGTTAGGATGCGCGGTCTATTCTTATGCGATGAATTTCCTCGGGCTGCCCGCCGCCAGCGTTCCCGCACGCTTGGCCGAATTGCCGAATGGGCCGCAACCGATCAATGTTCAGATTGCTGCTCGACGCTGGCGTGAGGACATGGCGGTGGATGCAGCGGTCGCGATCGAAGCGCGTGTGGGGCAGATGGCTCCGATTCTGTGGGATCGAATGAGCGCCCAAACCTGAGACATCGTCACTCAGGCCTCACAAATGAAATAGACCCCGGGGTTTTGTCCCGGGGTCCGCATACTAAAATATGCCCGGATTAAGATGACGAGCGTAGCACCACCCACCCTCGCCAGCGCGAAAACTGCGCAACCATTCGAAAACACCTTTAGATGGCCACTCACTTCCACCTCGGCGTGTTCTCCGGGCAACTTGAAGTTAACAAACCCTTATCGCGTTGCATGTGAACTGGTTCACACAAGCGGTGGAAAAATGATCAACACACTGAGATTTAAGTAAATTGTTCAGAGATCAACCGTTCTTCCAGGCCGTGGCCAGGGTCAAATAAAATACGATGCTGGATCGCAATCTCAGACCTGATCTCGACCCAATCGATATCCGGAAACGATATGGAGTCGGCCGCAACGATAACCGGGCGTTTGTCAGCCTCGATCACATCGAATCTGACTTTCGCAACTTTCGGCAGCAAGGCGCCACGCCACCGCCGGGGGCGAAACGCGGCGATTGGCGTCAATGCCAGAACGTCCGCGCCAATGGGTACAATGGGTCCGTGAGCGGAATAGTTATATGCGGTTGAACCCGCCGGCGTGGCAAGCAATGCACCATCACACACGAGTTCGGCCATACGTACCCGCCCATCCACGCTGATCCGCAGCCGCGCTGCCTGCGGCCCCGCGCGAAGCAGCGAAATCTCGTTGATTGCAAGTGCTTGGTGCTTTTGGCCCGCCTGGTCCATTGCAGTCATCGCCAGTGGATTGATGACTTCTTCCTCTGCCTCTGCTAGCCGGGCCATCAGATCAACTTCGGCATATTCGTTCATCAGAAACCCGATGGTACCGCGATTCATTCCGTAAACCGGCTTGTCCAAGTGCTGGACGCCCTGCAATGTCTGAAGCATGAAGCCATCACCACCCAGCGCCACCACAACATCTGCGTCTCTCGGCGCTGCATTTCCGTAGCGCGCGACAAGCGCATCCCGGGCGGTCTGCGCAACCTTGGCATCGCTGGCCAGAAAGGCGATTCTCTTTGTCATGTTTTATAGTTTCCAGTGCTGCACATTTGGTTCCGAAACAAACATACCTTTCCGCAATAGGCCAGAGTTGACGCCATAGAGGGCCATTTCGTCGCTTTACAACCTTTCTGACACACGTCGTTTCCGATAGGAAATCCGCCAGATACACCCCAGCCATGCGGAGCGCACATGAACGCCAATCTTCGAGACAACGGATTTTTCACCCAGTCCCTCGCGGATCGTGACCCCGAGCTGTTCGGCTCGATCACATCTGAATTGGGCCGCCAGCGCGACGAGATCGAACTGATCGCCTCGGAGAACATCGTCTCTGCCGCCGTGATGGAGGCGCAGGGCTCGGTCATGACTAACAAATATGCCGAAGGTTATCCGGGCCGCCGGTACTATGGCGGTTGTCAGTTCGTCGACATTGCCGAGAACCTGGCTATCGACCGTGCCAAGCAGTTGTTTGGGTGTGAGTTTGCCAACGTCCAACCGAATTCGGGATCGCAGGCGAACCAAGGTGTATTTCAGGCGCTGATCAAGCCCGGTGACACCATTCTGGGAATGTCGCTGGATGCAGGTGGTCACCTGACCCATGGTGCGGCGCCGAACCAGTCAGGCAAGTGGTTCAACGCGGTACATTATGGCGTGCGCAAGCAGGACAACCTGATCGACTATGATCAGATCGAAGCGCTGGCAAAGGAACATAACCCCAAGCTGATCATCGCCGGAGGCTCGGCCATCCCGCGCGTCATCGATTTTGCCCGCATGCGTGAAATCGCCGATATGGTCGGCGCCTATCTGCATGTGGATATGGCCCATATCGCCGGTCTGGTTGCCGCAGGCGCGCACCCTTCGCCCTTCCCGCATGCGCATGTGGCCACCACCACCACGCATAAAACCCTGCGCGGCCCGCGCGGCGGCATGATCCTGACCAATGATGAAGCGATTGCCAAAAAGGTAAACTCGGCCATCTTCCCGGGCATTCAGGGTGGCCCACTGATGCATGTGATTGCTGGCAAGGCCGTTGCCTTTGGCGAGGCACTGCGTCCTGAGTTCAAGGACTATATCAAGCAGGTCGTTGTGAATGCGCAGGCCCTTTCAGATCAGCTGATCAAGGGTGGCCTGGACACTGTGACCCACGGCACCGATACCCATGTGGTTCTTGTCGACCTGCGCCCCAAAGGCGTTAAAGGCAACGCAACCGAGAAAGCTTTGGGGCGGGCACATATCACCTGCAACAAGAACGGTGTGCCGTTCGACCCCGAAAAGCCGACGATCACCAGCGGTATCCGTCTGGGCTCGCCCGCCGGAACCACCCGCGGTTTTGGTGAGGCCGAGTTCCGCCAGATCGCAGACTGGATCATCGAAGTGGTCGACGGTCTGGCCGCAAATGGCGAAGACGGAAACGGTGCGGTCGAAGCCAAAGTCAAAGCCGAAGTCGCCGAACTTTGCGCGCGCTACCCGCTTTATCCGAATCTCTGATCCAATACGGACTTAAAACAGAAAACGGCGCCCTGATCGGCGCCGTTTTTCTTTGAGGCCAGCAGCGTTCAGATATACCCGCGCCATCGTAGTACGAATACAGCCAACGCCGCCAACACGATCAGGCCCAACGCAAGCGAGCCAAGAAAGCTCAGGAACCATCCCCAACGTCGATCTGCCAGATTGATCGCGTTCAGGTGGCCTTGCACCTCGTCCGATGCTTTTTCGAGCCGGGGCATATCCAAAACCATCCGCAGTTTGGGATGCTCGGCCATCTGCTCGGCCTCTGCCAGAACCAAGGCCTGTTTATAGACCTTGCGCGGCAAACGCCGCTTCGCGCGACGGACCGAGGCAATCAGGGTCTTGTCTTTCACGCCAAGCTTTTTACGCAGCAACCGAATGGTCTCTGCGATCCGGGTCTGGATATCGATTTCCTGCGTCATTGGCGCCTCCTGACGGGACAATGTAGCCGCGCGTCACACCGGCGACAATGGGGCTGGTTGTTCCGCGCGGTGACGCGTATCACAGAAGCATGCTGAATACGATCATCCATGGCGACCCGACTGATCATCCGCCCCTGCTGATAGCGCATGGCCTCTATGGTTCGGCGCGCAACTGGGGAGTCATTGCGCGGCGACTGTCGGACGAAAGACAGGTGATCGCCGTCGATATGCGCAATCACGCCTACAGCTTTTGGGATGCTCAGCATGGCTACCCGGATTTGGCGCATGATCTGGCAAAGGTCATCGACAGCGTTGGCGGCATCGCCGATATCGTCGGGCATTCCATGGGTGGAAAAGCTTCGATGGTGCTGGCGCTGGAATATGGCGATCTGGTGCGCAAGCTGGTCGTCGCAGACATCGCACCAGTGGCATACAGCCACAGCCAGATTCAATTCATCGAGGCAATGCGGGCGGTCGATATGTCCCGCGTTCAGCGTCGTTCAGATGCCGAAGCACAGCTGGCCGATCTGGGCGTCGAAAAGGCGCTGCAGAGCTTTTTTACGCAGTCTTTGGATGTTGAGGGAGGCCGCTGGCGGCTGAACCTGGATGTACTGGCCAGCGAAATGCCAAAGATCATGGGCTTCCCCGAGATTTCGACCCATTGGGACGGCCCTGCTCTGTTCCTGTCCGGCGCAGCATCAGATTATGTGCAGCCCGAACACCGAGAGCAGATTCGCACCCTGTTTCCTGCAGCTCGCTTCGCCAAAATTCCCGGTGCGGGGCACTGGCTGCACGCCGAGAAACCCCGCGAATTCGAAGCTGCAGTCAGGACCTTCTTTAACGCTTAATCAAGCGCCTTGATACAGGCGTTTTGCCACCAGCCACGACACCGGCGCGGCAACAACCGCCCCTGCTGCTGCGGCGGAAACGATGGCCATCCAGGTCACCATTCCAACCGCTAGGACCGCAATCACGGCAGAACCCGCGATGGCTGTGGCGATCAAAGAATAAAGCGTGGCTGCTAGGCGTATCATGGCCAGTATCCTGTGTTTAAGCTTCTGGCCTTTACATTACAGCAACGGAATATGTGTGACTTTGATTTGGGTCAGATATGTAGCTACATCCCGCGATCCATTGGCCCGGTCGCCTCGCCGCCGCCATTCACCCAATCCGCAAACCCGCCCAGATTGTAGACGTGTAAATACCCCATATCCTTAAGCAGTTTCCCAGCCAGCGCCGCCCTGCCACCCGATGCACAATGCAGGATGATCACCCGGTCCTTGCGCAGTTCCGCGTCATGGGAAGGCAGCTCGGGATCGGCCCGAAACTCCAACATCCCGCGCGGGATATGATGCGAGCCGACCGCGCGCCCTGTCCTTTCAAGTTCAGGCGCATCGCGAATATCCAACAACAGGGCACCCTGCCCGATCAGTTCTTTGGCCCGGCTGGCATCGATACGCTCAACCACCGCGTTTGCAGCTTGCATCATGTCTTTGACCGTCAATGGCATTTGCGCCCCTCCAGGAAATGAATCCGTGAAAGGCTAACATGCAGAAAATTGAAGGTGTAGACGTTCAGACGCTTAATGTTCGCGGAAAGCACGCGACATACTGTCAACCACCGGCTTGGCGATATAGGCCGCAAAGGTGCGTTCCTCGGTCTGGATCATGATCTCGGCGGGCATTCCGGGTGTCGGCACGAAGCCCCGCACGCGACCCATCTCTTCCGTGGTCAGAGAAATGCGCGCCAGATAGACCTCTTGCGGCATACCGGCTGAGTCCTCAACCAGCGAGTCAGCCGAAACGTAATAGACCTCGCCCTCAAGCACTGGGGTTGTCCGTTGATTGAGCGCGACTAGGCGCACCGTGGCAATCTGCCCGGTGACCACACTGTCGATCTCGGTACGCGGGATCTGCGCCTCGATGATTAGCGGAGCATCGGCGGGCAGAATCTCAGCAATCTGTTCGCCAGTTTCGATCACCCCGCCCGGCGTGTGGTGATTAAGTCGCACCACTGTGCCTGTCACCGGTGCACGCACAACGGCACGGGCCAGAACGCTACGGGCCTGACGGGCTTTTTCACGCACACTTTCAAGATCGGCTTCAATAACGCCCAACTCGTCCAGCGCAGCCTCGCGGTAGGCTGAGCGGGTGCGCAGAATCTGCTCTTCATACTTCAGCAGCATCTGGTTTACCTCAGCCGTTTCAGCGCGCAGACGCGCCAGTTGACCTTCGGCTTCGGCCTGCACCCGGCGGATCGTATTCAGATCACCTTTGCGCACTAATCCTTTTTCAAACAACGAATATTTGGTCTCGTATTCTTCCTCGAGAATCTCTGATCGCCTTTCCATGCTGACCAATTGTGCTTCAAATCCTGACGCACGAATTTTCAACGCCTCCATGTTGCGCTGCAGCAAAGCAATATCGTTCAGCAGCGTCTTTCGCGATACATCAAAGCTGAGTTTCTGATTGTCGAGGATCGTCATGACCTCAACGTCGTCCGATGCTTCGATCAATCCGGGCGAAAACACGAGGGTTTCCTGTTCGCTATTCTCAGCCAGCAACCGTTCGGTCATTGCCTGAAGGCGAAGTTTGCGAATGAACAATTCGCGTTCACTCGCCTCGGCCGAGGTCTGATCCAAAGTCATCATGATCTGTCCGGCTTGAACAGATTCACCTTCCGAGACCAGAATGCTCTCGATGATACCGCCTTCCAAGTGCTGCACGATCTTGTTGCGACCGGTCGCGACAAAGCTGCCTTGCGCGATGACTGCAGCGGCCAGAGGTGCACGGAAGGACCAGACGCCAAAGCCGCCAAAACAGACAATAAGCATGATAAAGCCAATCACGATGAATTTGGTGATCGAGCGCGGAACCTCAGAGTACCAAAGACCGCCTTCATCGGTGCGTGCCACGTCGTTCATCGCTTAATCCCCCTTGCCCTGTATTTCGGGCGGTTGCTGGCGCGGCCCGTTGAGCTGTTCCAGCACCTGTTCGCGCTGCCCGAACAGCGCCACGCGCCCATCGGTCAGTAGCATGATCTTGTCGACAACATTCAACAGAGTCGGCTTTTGCGTAATCACTACAACGGTGATCTTGCTTTCCTTTGCTTGCTGAATTGCGCACGCAAGCGCCTTGTCACCTGCCACGTCGAGGTTCGAATTCGGCTCGTCCAGAACAACCAAACGTGGGTTGCCGAAGAAGGCACGCGCCAAAGCAATACGCTGCTTCTGACCACCTGAGAGAGGTGAGCCGTCGGCGGCCACAACAGTCTCATACCCCTGCGGCAGCGTTGCGATCATGTTGTGCACGTCGGCCAAAACGGCGGCATCGTGGATCTGCTCATCCGTGGCATCGGCACGCATCCGGCCAATATTGTCTTTGATGCTGCCGGGGAATAGCTGTACGTCTTGCGGCAGATAGCCAATATTTTCGCCAAACTGGCGGGGATCCCAGTTGCGGATATCCATCAGGTCCAGCCGCACACTGCCTGAGGTCGGCAGGATCGACCCCACCAGCGTTTTACCAAGTGTCGTTTTGCCTGCGCCTGAATTCCCGATGATCGCCAGAGTTTCACCTGGGTTCAGCGCAAAGGTAATCCCATTCAGAACCACCCGCTTGGTGCCGCCTGGGACATATAGCAGGCGTTCGACATCCAACCGCCCCTCAGGCCGTGGTAGGCGCAGTTTTTCATATTGCAGGGCCGAGTTCGACAGCAGAGCCTTGATCCGCCCAAAAGCGCCGCGCGTAAGCAGGAAGGTATTCCAACCCTCGATTGATCCTTCGATCGGCGCGAAAGCCCGCCCCGCGATGATCGAGGCGGCGATGACCATACCGCCGGTAATTTCACCTTGAAGGGCCAGAAAGGCGCCCCAGCCCAGAATGCCGATCTGCGTCAAAAGACGGACGGCACGCGAAATGGCCGCGAAGATCACGTTGCGATCCTGCGCCTTGACCTGCCATGTCAGCGATTGTGCGGTGTCACGCCCCCAGATGCGCACTGCCTCGGGGATCATCGCCAAAGCGTTGATGATCTGACTGTTGCGCGACATTGAATCCAGATGCTGGTTCGCCAGGGATTGCGCCTGGTTGGCCTTGGCGAAGGGCTTGGCAGTCATTTTCTGGTTGATCAGCGCGATAATCATCAGGATCACAGCGGTCGTCACCACAATCATCCCAAGTTGCGGATGCACCAGAAAGATCATCAGGATGAACAGTGGTGCAAATGGTACATCCAGAAATGAGATCAGAGTGCCCGAGACCAGAAAGCCCCGCACCTGTTGCAGATCCCCAAGTGTCTGATATTCGCGTCCGTTGCCGTGCAGCGAGGCATGGGCCGCAGCGCTAAGAACCGGGGCACCAAGACGGGCGGCGACCTCGACCGCTGTACGCATCAGCATGAACCGACGAACGGCATCAAATGCGGCTTGAAAAATGACTGCTCCGGCAACGATTGCCGTCAGCATGATCAACGTATCCAGCGAGCGACTAGTCAGAACCCGGTCACTGATCTGAAACAGGTAGATCGGGATCGCTAGGATCAGGACGTTGGTCGCGCAGGTCAGCACCAGCACAAAAGCCAGATTGCGCCAGATGGCGCGCAGTGAGGTACGCAGCGTCTTCTGGAAATCCTCAGGCGGCGTGCGTTTGTGGAATGTTTGGGGTGGCCCCTTGCCATCGCCACCACCCGTCCCCGGGCGCAGCAAGGGTTGGTTGGCCTTGGCCTCGATCGTGGTGCCCATGCGGTCTTTACCATCCGACGGCGCAGAGGGGGTCATGCGTGCAGTCGATTGGTCGGCGGTTTCACAATCGGGGGCTTCGGTATCGGCCACCCCAGTGTCGCCACCCGCAGGATCCTTATCTTGCGCGGGCCGCGACGACGCGCGCCGAAGGGGAGAACCAGCGCGCGGTTGTGATGTTTGATCCAACTGCTCTGCCTGGGTCTGCCCCGGATTATCCGGTTGTGTCGTCGCCTGAGGCGCTTCTGATTGCCGCGATCGTTTCGCGGGCCCGGCAACCGGGGTGTCACTTGCTTCCGGGGTCTCTGGTTTGGTTTCGGGTTCCGCCAGTTGCATATCACTTGTCAAACGCAGGCGGGACGCTGTTTTTGCAAGTTTACTTTCATTTGGTTTTGCTACCCGATTTCGGGGTTCCAGGGTCAATGGGCCTCCGCCTCCGTGCCGGTCCAATGGGCTTGCAAAACGGGTGCGGCGCGACGAAAAAACGATCGACATAAACTAACCTTCCGGTCACTCGTAAATCAGGAAATATTAGGCCAGCATGGTCTGCAGGCCATCGGAGGAATTCGCCATTTCGCTTGGCGTGAGATCGTTACCGTTAGGCCCAATGCCATTGTCGTGACCTGGCATACCCGCCTCTTCCATGATGGCGGCGATTGCCTCGTTGGTCATCTCGGCGATGTCCTCATTCGTGGGCATGTCAAGCAGGCTTGCCTGATGCAGTAGCAGGTCAGAAAATGCCCCATCCTGAGCCATAACGACCGAATCCACGCCGGCCTTGGTTACATTGGCGGCGTTCAGCATCGCATTGCTGCCTGCCAGAACCTCGGTCTCGTCCGCGTGGGGACCATTCAGATATACGTCATCCTGATCGGCAAGCATCGTCGATTGCTCGGCCACGTTGACCTGAACCAGCGATCCATCGATCTTGAGGACCCGCATCTGCTCCATGCCAGCAAACATCGGATCGTTCATTAGCGCCTCTTCCAGCGCTGCCATGTCGTCCTCGCCCATGGTCATGGCGTCGGCCATGGAGTCGTGCATCGCCTGATACGTATCTTCGCCTTCTTTCTTGAGAGAAACCTCGTTCATAACCAGGTTCTCGTCCGATCCATCGATGGGTCCGGGCAATCCGCCCATCACCACATCGTCATCCAATAATACGTGCGTCTGGACAAACGCATCGACCGATATCATGTCGCCTTCGATCATGATCAGGTCATAATAACTGCCAAGTTGAAGAATATTGGTGACATCAATCAACTCGTTGTCACCCAACGCATACAGCGTGGTCGTCGCGCTAATCTCGGCATCAATATGATCGATATCCGTTGCGTCGATGTCCTGCTTGACAAAATTTGCAACGATCAGGTCGGTCGTAATCCAATCAACATGCACATATGCCGGGGCATCGTCTTCACTTGAGCCTTTCTTAAGCCAAGGGGCTGAGTTGCCTTCGACCTCGATCGTCGACGAGTGCACCACATTGGTGCCCGAGCCGCCATTCGTGCCCTTGTCTGTGTCAGATACAACGGCGACCTGGCTCACCATGGCCAGTTCGATTGCTTTCCCACCGACCGCAATATAAGGCGCATCGACCCAGGCCACAGTTGCGTTCACCTCGTTGATCGCAAGGTTGCCGCCTGCGATCACCGTGTGACCTTCGGCAAATTCGTCTTCCTCGTCCTGAGCCCATTCGGCGGGCATCATATCGGGCGTTTCGTCTTCTTCTTCCTCGTCCGGTCTATGATGCGCAGGCAGAAGATCTTCCCATTCCGGGGCTTCGTCCACATACTCACCATTGACGATCACGCCCATCGCGTCTTCGCCGTGGAACTGATAAACAACCGCGCCTTCAACTTCGACATTGATCGGGGCCAACATCGCTTCGGCCAAAGACTCGACGTATTCAACCGACAAGTAGTCCGAGATCGAGAACGAGGGCACGGCAAACGCGTGCATCGATGCTGCGACCTGCGCAGCCGCCTCGGCCAATGCGATCAACTGATCGACATCGCGGAAATCTCCCTCGCCGACAACGTCATTGTCGCGCAGGAAAATCGTCTGGAACGTGTAGGTCACAGCAGACCCGATAAGCTCTGTCACAATCTCCAGCTGCTGCTCGATCACAAACGTTGCACCTAGGCCGGTTGTCGCTTCGGGTAACGGCGGACCGTCTGAGAGTGGTGGTTCAAGTACAACGACCGTTTCAAATTCAGGGCCGTCGGTTGGGGGTGGAAGTTCAGGAGTGGCGGGGGGTGTCAAACCGATAGGAAAGCGGACCATATTTGCCTGGGTCCAATTCAAGATCTGCCTTGATCCGGATCTTTGCGGGTTCTTCCAGTTCGTCCAGTTCCGCCTTGCGCCGCATGGCGGTGAACTCTTCGTACTGATCCCTCAACCGGGCTTTTTCAATCGTAAGATCAAAAGATCCAATAAAGTGTGCAATCTTTTCGGTAACACTATCGAATGACATTTCGATGATCCCTTACCCCCTTGCCGACTAAAATTTCCGGTTCGGGATTTTCTGGGCCGAGGCCACATTGCGTGGCCCCGGCGATTTCATTGAACGGGGGCCGATAATGCGGCCCCCGATTTTTTGTCTTAGACGTCAGTGTCGTCGCTTGCGTAGGACGAGGTCATCGAACCACCAACCATGGTCGTATCGACTGAGTTACCTAGCACATTGGCACCCTGTACGATCGATTGGTTGAAGGCGTTCGTATCGACTACGGCAGCGGCCGAGGCGTAGGATTCACCGGTCACGATGCCATCGCCACCGTTATTCGAACCCCAATCACCGCCATGGCCTCCGGCACCGCCGTCACCCGAATAGGCACCGGCTGCGCTTCCGCCTGTCGTGTTGCCGCCCATTGTGTCACCAGACATGACGTCAACCATTGACGCGCCGCTAGTTCCACCTGCTGCAGTACCAGCAGCACCTGCACCGCCATCACCGCTGTATGCGGTACCAGTGGCATTGCCCGTTGCGGACGAATCCGAGTCATTGTCCGATGCAGATGCACCGCCGTATCCGGCAATCGCCTCAGCGAGGCTATCTGCAGAACCATCAGTGTCGGTCTCTGAGAATACATCTGATGCACCACCCAGACCACCTGTGGCCTCGGAAGCACCAGATCCAGCAGCACTGGCGTTTGAATCCGATGCAGCAGAACCAGTTCCACCTGCACCACCATCACCATCAGCCGTTGAAGTACCTGTGCCCGTGCCATCACCGGAACCGTTGGCAGCGTTCGAACCACCATCACCACCATCAGCGTCCGCATCACTTGCGTTGGCAGCCGATCCGTCAACATCACCAGATGTCTGATCGACACTTGGGCCTTCAGCGTCTTGATCACCTAAACCTTGAACATCGGCATCAGCTGCTGAACTTCCGTTGTTGTCTCCGCCGTCTCCGTCTCCACCGGTGGATGAACCACTGCCAGAATCAGCTCTGGAATTACCGGTGTCGGCATCTGCATCACCACGGCCGCTTTCAGAGATTTCCTGCTGGAGGCGCGCGATTGCTTCTTCGACTAGGCGCGAGAATCCACCCGAGCCATCGCCGCCGTCGCCTGAAGCGTCGCTATCGGTAGTACCAGTTCCTGTTCCGTCAGCTGTGTTGTCACCGCCGTCATTGTCGTTGGCGTCGGTGTTGTTGTCGCTGTCGTTATCAGCGTTGCCATCCGCATTCGAGTCGCCGTCGCCACCATCTGCACCAGATGCATCTGCGTCGTTATCCGCTACACCCTTGCCTTTGGCGCTGGACTCTGAGTCAGCATCACCACCGTCAGCATCGGCATCGGACTCGCTGTACGCCTTACCATAGCCTTTGCCTACACCTTCGGAATCGGCATAGCCGCCATCTCCGCCTTCGCCATCAGTCGTGTTATCGCTGTCGGTGTTGTTGTCAGCATTCGAGTCGCTGGTGCTGTCACCACCGTACCCGCCAATGCTCTCACCATCAGCGTTCGAATTGGATTTGGCTTTGCCGGTGCTTGCATTGTCAGCATTACCTGAATCGCCACCGCTACCACCTTTGGCATGGGCATCAGCGTCACCAGTGTCTCCGCCTTCACCGTAAGCGTCGCTACCAATGGTCTTGCCGCCTACAGCTTCACCGCCATAACTGGTTCCGCCTTTTCCGGAAGCTGCACCATTTGCATTGGAACTAATACCTTCCGCAGCGTTGGCTTCGCCACCATTGGCATCACCGTTTTGCTTGAATTCTCCGTAGTTACCAACTTCGGCATTATCCAACTGATCGTTGTCTTCCAAGCTTGCCAGCTGATTGTTGATCGACGACATATCGTTGCCAGGACCATCCAGCGAAATATCAAGGTTCAGATCATCACCGGGATCATAATTCAGGTCGCGACCGGCGGTGATTACATCACCAACGCTGGCGTTGTCGCCCAGATCCAAGTCTACCTGATCGTCATCGCGGGGAATCCATTCGCCGCCACCGAAGTCAATGTTGACCGCATTATTGTTAGAGTTGTCATTATCATTATTGTCTTCACCACCATTGGTGTTTTGCTGCTGCTGCTTCTGATTTTGATCCTGATCTTGCGCGTTGTCATTGTCGTTATCATTTTTAGAACGCTGTGACTGATCTTGTCCTTGTGAATCAGAGTTGTTCGCAGAGTTTTCAACGTCCTGATCTTGCTTTTGCTTCTGAGCGTTGATGTCAGCTTCGATATAGGCTTCGTCTACCGCTATATCTGTTTCGAAATCGGCGTCCAGATTATCGATTTGGACGTCATCAATTGTGGTCACGGTTGTTGTTTGGTTGGGTTGGCGTCTCATAAAATTTTCCACTTTTACTGAAGCACCGGGCCGCCATTCATCTACAAAGCGGCTACAGGCGCGGTTGAAAACAGAGTACGCGCACAAGGTGTCAAACTGGACACTCGCGCGGCAGTGAAAGTCTTCTGTTTGGTTTGCCCCCTTTCTCGGCTAAGCCGATTCCATGACCACGAGAAATTCGCTGAAATACGCGGACCGCAGACACGTCAGGTTCAAGTTCACTTCACAAATAGAAGCCTAGGAATGGTCGCAGCGATAAAGGGGTATGCATAGCTGGCCGAAAGCATTATTTTTTGCAAATCACTGTTTAATATATATTTTTTTGAAATTCGCCTTATTTCGCGCCAGATTTTACCCGGAAACAATCATGCGCAAACATATAGGATTATTAACCCTGATATTTCATAGAGTTACGCTAAAACCAGATGCGAAGAACCTGATCAAAGGTTCTAGTAAGCGGTATTGCAGAACCCGCCTTTGGTTGCTGAAACACGTACTTTCAGCTATGATAAGGTACTATTTGAGTTCAAAGTTAATGTTTCGCGCCACCCAGCTCTGTACCCGATTTAAAGATTCAGAGGGCGGCGTTTGTATTAGTGGGGGGAAAGTCAATGAATATTTCATTGCAAGAAGACGCCCGTGATCAGATTGAATATCCCGAAGAGCTGTCGATTATTTTTATCGGCAAGGAACTGTTCTACTCGAACCAAACCCTGAGAAGTGTTCAAAGCGAATTCGGAGTTCGTGCATCAAGATATGAAAGCCTTGACGACCTGCTGGCTGAGAGTGGGAACTCTGTTCCCTCCGAGCGCATCATTGTCGTGGATCAGATGATGCTCGAAGATCTGTTGGCGCGGCCCGCTGATTACTCCCGGCTCGCCGAGACAGGATGTCTGGCCTTCGCCTATCGCAAGAAAAGTCCGGCCCGGGTTCTGTTCGAACGCTGGGATCGTACCCGTTTCGGCAGTGTCGGGTATTTGCCAATGAACGTGGCGCCGGATGTTTGGCGCGCAATATTGCGCCTTCTGATGCACGAAGAGCTGCACCTGCCCTGCTTTCTGGCCGACAGCATGACCGCAACACAAAGTGCGCCAGGCACACCTATCGAAAAACAGCCTGCAACCAGAACCCGGTCGCCCGACAAACTGTTGCGATACTCAAAGCTGACGCGCCGCGAAAAGCAAGTCCTGAGGCTGGTATCGCAAGGCAAGAGCAACAAGACCATTGCGTCGAATCTGGGCATCACCGAACACACCGTCAAACTGCATATGCACAATGTCTCGGGCAAGATCGATGTGAGCAACCGGACTGAAGCTGCGCATTTTTACTTTGAGGTCGCGCCGAACGAAGCGCGCAACGCGCCCGTTGGATGAGGCATTCGAAACCCGGTTCGACCGGCTCATTCTGTTGGTGGGTCGGCTCAACTATATGTGGACGAACACGGAAAGCCTGCTGATCCACCTGATCGCAGGTCTGACCGGGGCCAATAAAGATGTTGCGGTCATCATATTCCTGACGCTTAACACCACACGTGCCCGTATCGATCTGGTCGAACGTCTCGCCAAGATGGAGGGTCGCCCCCCTGAAATCCGCGATCCGATTCTCGAACACACCCAGCGGTTGTCGCGCCTGTCCTCTATTCGAAACAAGTACAATCACTGCATCTATTCTTTCGATCAGGAAAGCGGAAATCCAAAGACCATCCTGATGCGCATTGCTGATCGCAAGACTGACATCAAACTTGGTCGTGAAGACACAGTCGACGACAAAGCAATGAAAGAAATCGAGGATGTTGTCACTCAGCTCTCGAATGCCAACAGGGATATCTGGAAATTGATCACCCAAATGGGTTTCCCTGTCTGAGATGGTACTGGTGCGGGCGGTGGGACTCGAACCCACACGGCACTAAGGCCTTCGGATTTTAAGTCTCCTAGGCTAAGAAAGCTGCGATCCCGATATGGAGATTTATCATTTAAAATCAATATACTATAGGGAAATTCTACACCTTTTCTTTAGCCTTCTTTGTCATCCGTCACCGAAAGTCACCACGCGTGTCACTAGCGGTTAACCCATTGTAATCCCTGAGAAACCTAAGAAAGTCGCTCCGCAAACCAAGATTTTGGTTCGAGCACGACTGTTACTGTAACAGATTCCGGTTGGTCAACCCGTACATGTAAGGGTGAGTCAGATTGACTCAGTTTTTTCGAGTTGAGTTGAAACGTAGTATTACTCAGCTTGCCGAGACAAAGACCACACTGCGGCTTTGAACTTACATTTTTTTACCGTCGAGCTGAGTGAGGGTTTGTGGCAGGACACTCCTTGGTATCGAGCATCGAACAACTGAATAGAGCCCCATGCCAAATGAACGAACAGACATGTGAATTTGCGCAGGAGCTCACTCAATCGGGTTAGCTTGGACTCGGTGTGTCGAGTACCTGATGGCGATTAATATATGCTTGATATTTAGCAGTCAGTTTAGGCATTGGTGCTATGCGTTGAGCTCGTTGAGCACACGCCATATAAGTTTTGTTTGAAATAGACTCTCGGAGCCAATTTGGGTTCTTGGCCTTTTCAGGAGTAAAGCGTCTCATAGCTTCCACAACCTCCGGCGAAGCCATAATCTCTTTTTGGTATGCTTCGTTGAACTTATCGAGAGCTTCCCTCATCTGTTCCGCGTATTCTGGTTCTTGATCAATGAAGTAAACGGACTGAGAAAAGTCCTCTTTTGGTTGTCTTACATGACTTCCATCCCAGTATGCTGCGGCTGAAAATTGAACGGAAAAAAGTTCAGAACCCTGTCCGGGGTCAAGCCTAACCGCACTATGATCATCTTCTAGGTCGATCACCTCATCTCGGTGGTAGAGGTTGAGGATGTACAAAGCAGCCATTCCAGCCAACAGATGACGCAAACTGGCAAAATGGAACGCTTCCTCTCGATTGTGTTTGAGATTTTGGTACGCGTTGTTCCATGAGAACGTTTTTGTTTGCTTTCCGGTTCTAATCGCATCCTTGACAAAAGGGAGGTAAAGTTTATCGCTGCAAAAACAGTTGGGATGGGACAGAATTGCGACCTTCTTATCTAGTTGCCAATCTCTAACAAAACGCTTGATCGCTACATCATCAAATTTTGAATTGGCCGCCACGTGCTCATCGAAGTCCCTGCGGTATATAGACTTTGATATTGCCTCTATTTCAGCCCCAATGCGAATGATCAAATCGGCAATTTCGGACGAATATACGTCCAATTGATCATCAGACACGTGGATGCTGTGGGTTAAGTTGTCTACACTTTGTTCAAGCCTTCGGTAGATAGGCCAGTATTGATTGACAGATGGCATGATTGTTTTTGTCTCTAAAAGATGAGTCAGCATTATTGGACAAACTCAGCAAACCAAAAAGCAAAACCCGCTTTTGTTCGCAAGGTTGAACCTACCGATCAATTTATCACCCCAGGTTACTCAAGGTATCCTCATACAACTCCAAGTCCTCCCCCGGCACACTCGCCAAGAACTCAAGTTCCCCATTCTCCCAACTGTCCTCAAACGCTTGGTTCAACCGCCGTTTCTCTGTCTCAGACTTCGAGCAAGGATAAACCAGCCCGACAATGTTCTTATACATGTAGTGCGCCTTACTCTTCTCGTCACGGTAGAAGAACCGCATGCGGCCATCAATATCATTGGCCAACATTCCAGATCGTTTATTGAATTCTCGATTTTGCGGCCACCTGTTCAGTTCCTTGTTGGCCTGATCGAACAGTTCGGGACCAAGGATCGACAAAGCGTCATCTGGCAGCGCATCCAGAGCAGCCCTGAGAGACTCGCTGAGCGGCGTTAGGCGTTTCGTGATAGGTGGGGAGTCTGAGGTGGCTTTGGGCGGCTCTGAGTTCACTGAGTGACTCTGAGGGCACCCTTCAGCTGTAGATTGATTCTTCATGGTCTTCCTTGATTAAATGAATGCAAATCGGATGGGCACTCTTTCCCGTCGAGATTGACGTGGGGCAAAAACAAGGATGGCTCGAAGGCCGGCCGTGCTGACAAAGAAAACGTTGCATCACAAGATATTGTCAAATCGTCGAACCTTCATTACGATCGCTTGTTGGAAAGAGGGCAGCCCGTTTGTTATGTTGAAGTTTGGACCAAGCGTTGCACTAGCCTTTGCCATGCTTGGCATGGGAGATGAGGTCTCAGCTTCCAGTTACACGATCAACTACCAGTGCGTTTTTGACGAACCGGCCACCGAAGAGACACGAAAGCTGGACTCGGCATTTCCTGTTTACGTGTTGAGTGAAGATCAAACCGGTCAGTTTCTTATTCGATATGGGGCTGGTACAACCAGCTTCGTCGAACGGCTTCAAGAAGGACCGTTGAACACCTTTGTCGAGAGTGGCTACGAAACGTGGTTTCGAGTGATTACAATTGAGCATGATGGGAAAAGTCTAATTATGCGGGTTGTTCGATCCCCGACGGACGGCGAGATGCACTTTGAGATATATAGAGGCTTTTGCGAGAGTTAGAATCCAAAAGGCAAAGTCGTCCTGACCGGTTGTCAGTGTCCCTCGATACGAGTTTATTTGCGCAAAACACCTCAGCTGGATTTATGGCGCTAATCGGCTCAGAGCGGACATTTGTTTGCGTCACCCTGAGCCGAACTACCAACTCGACTATGCGTCTACGTCTACTGGGAAGTCTAAATCTTCATCTGGCATCTGACTGGTGTAGGAAGTCGCCGGAACCCTTGGGTCAATCGGCTGCACCTTATGTTCCTTCATCAGCTTTGCCGCCGTTGAAAGGTCGGTACCGGTGGCGGTACCTTCCTTAATCTTTGCAATCAGTTCTCGAACAAGAAGCCCATTGAGTTCTTCGAGTTCACACTGGGTCGCGTTCTTGATGCTGTCCTCAGCCATCATAGGGCTCCCACAGGCTATCAAAGGCGTCCACAGCCTGGTCCCGGGTCAACTGCCCAGTCGCAGCCTTAAACCAAATGTTCCGAACCTTGGCCTGTTGATCCCGCGTTCCGGTCTCTGCAAGATCGACAAGGAAATCGATCCGCTCCATTCCCAGACCATCACCAGTCTCAAGGTATTGGTGCATCATCTGTCCGCCAACTTGCTGCATCTCCGAGTAAGTCTCTTGGAAACGCTGAGGCGTCATGCCTATTTCTGAGTTCAGAAAAGAAAGCCCTCTTTCGCTGAGCCCCCCATTCATAACGATGTCGCCGCCCAGAACTTCGAGCACCTTCCCGCTGTCCTCACCAAATGCCAACTTCAGTTGGTCATCAAGCAAGACAGCCTCTGCCGGTCGATCATCGACAGCCTCAGGCGTTGGGGCGTTCTCAGCATCGCGGTAGAAATCATCCTGCGGTGTGGACACCTGCCCATCTTTGAGGGCTCCGATAGATCGCGCGACATCAACCTCCATTTCGACACCATTGATCCGAATGATATCGTTGGACCGGAGTTCTCCCCCAGAGTGAACCCGAGAACCATCACGGATCACAACGTTCAGGTTGTTGTTGAATTCGTGATCTTCGATGTAAGTCGATACTTCGTTGAAGTGCCCCTTGGCTCGGTTCTCTGCGGTCACATCCCGGACCGAGGTTGAAAGGTCATCGGTGTTCATCAGGTTGGAGGTAGGTGCAACTGCGTTGTCAGTATTGAGTGTCATTAAGTATTTCTTTCGTTCGTAGAATTGTCTTGTGGTAGGCCAAGGGCCTCGTAAGCCTTCTCAAGAAGGCGAGTGTCGGACTGCCATGCATTACCCATCGCGTGATCAACAGCAGCATGGAGTTCCTTTCCAATGGCTCGGACAATGGGTCCTGCCTTGAAGGGGTTGAGTGTGACCTTAGTGGTCACCTGTTCTGTGATAGGTCGAGGGCGGTTTTGGATAGGATCATCCGAGACATACCAAGGCTTCTCCCAACGGATGATCTTCTCTTCCGTCTTGGTCTTGGTGAACCCCGAGTTGGCCAGCACAAACTTCCCGGCCCATGTATTTACAAAGTGGTTCCGCGCTTCGACTGCCCCGCCTTTGCCGTTTGGCATCTGCCAGAGAAACTCTGACCAGAGGCGACTGGCCATGTACCGGACCATTGCATCAGAGAGCGAGTTTTTTTCCGGTGGACGTAGTTGGAGAGGATCACCCAGGCTTTGGCCTTTTGGGTGTATCCCATGTCTCCCTCTAGCCGAAAGAACGGCAGAGCAAAGCCGGGGTTGTGGGTTATGGTGCGCTGGGCTGAACCCCAAGTGGACTTAAAGGAGCGCTTGGCAAAGTCGGTGGTGAGATAGTCATTCTCAAGCCAAGTCTTAATTGCGCCTTCGATGGCGCAGAGTTCACCTTGGGTCGGCAATCGTCCTGTAGGGTGGCCGTAGCGTCGATTTCGTTGGTAGTGACCCCGGCAATAGCACGAGACACCACGCCTAGGTTTGTCACAACCTTGTATTGCGCACGTCTTGGTTTGGTTCTCTTTCTGATAGGCTATACGCCTTTGCCTAAGTGCCGCTCTGGAAGCCTCGCTCCGTTCCCCTGCCGGGATCGTAGACAAAGGTAGTTTAGCCATCGCCAGAGATAATCTCTTTCACAAAGGTCGAGATGTAGAGCTTTCCATCGCGGACCTCCTTGGGCTCTGGAAGTGTACGGATGGTGACGCCAACTTTGGCGAGCGCTTTTCTAGCTTCGGATTCCTGCGGATAGAGATGAAGTTTGGCGTATCGCCGCCACACGAATGTGGGTATGTCGAGTTCTGAACTCACGGTAAACGGATGGTATTCGCCATCAGGCTTGTCGTTGAAGTATTCACAGAGTGCTTGCGTTTTTTGTTTGATGTTCATGGTAATTGTTCTGCATTAGGCGTTCGCTCGGTCATCCTTTCCAGTTGACCGACATAGAAAATAACTTCGTTGAAATGGGTGAGGAAGATGGTCAGGTAGTCGGCCATCTTAAGAGCCCTGATCAGCCTTTAGTTGCCACTTGTCGTCGTAAAGAAACGAGAGGTAATTCATGGCCGACGCAGCGAGCAACTGAGAGTCGAACTCTAGGTTCCAAGATTTCCCCTCTGGTGGCTGAAATACCAGCCTGTAGCGGCCTTCTGTGGACTCAGAGACGGAACCTGAGGAACGACAAGAAGAATGGTAAATACTGTTTTCGGAGTTCTGCTTCGGCGTCGTTGCTCTCAAATTTGATGGTCGATTGTCCCAACAGATACGGTTGATGTGGTCGATCATCTTGGGCGGTGTCTCACCAAAGTAGAGCAACCAAATTAGTCGATGCATCAAGACTAGAGTGTCACCTCTATTCGGAAGTGTTATTCTTACGGTTACCCGAGGGTCGGCTTGGGTGGCTTTGCGACCAACTTTCTTACCAACCCATTGACCATTGAAACTGAGTTGGTGTCGCTCACTCTTGAAGTGGCTTCTGGGGCGTTCTTTCCAGTATAGGATACCCTTCTCGATCTCTGATGTATCAAACATCTGATGCAACAGCAGAAGGTTTTGAGGCGTGAGTAATTTTTGGGTCTTTGTCATTTTACTATTCCTTTGTCCGTGGAAATGAAAAGCCCCGCCGATTGGGCGAGGCTGTTTGTTCTCCCTTATTAAGGGTGTCGACGCTTTCTGCGCCTGTTCCTCTTATAAAGGGTGTCGACGCTTTTTTTGTCCTGATAGGAAGCCTCGACCATCATCGACAGAGCCATTCTCAAAGACCTCGCCGGTGGGTGGGTCAGGAACCATTCCGCGAACCACCTGGACAACTGTCGAGCCCCAAGGTGAACATAAGGTGTATCTGTTGGCCGCTTGAGAAATCGTACAGTAGGACCGGGGTTGCTTGCGATAGAAGAGGCGTCGATCTGTGGGGTCTGGCTTAACGAGATGCGGTGTTGTGAGAATATCTCGAACGAGTGGGCAATGGCCGTTACGAGCGAGTTGAATAATAGTTTCGATGTAACCTAGCCGTTTTTCAGGGGGCATCGTGTAGAGCGTCTCAGCCATGCGGAGAGCGAGGTCTAACTTATCTGCTTGCTGCCTTGCTTTGACAGCGCTGTTAGCTGCATTGGCCGGTAGTCGACTACGTTCTTTGCGTTTACTAGCGGTCTTGCGGCACCGAGAGGAACAATAGGTCTTGTTTCGACGGTACTTGAAAAGCGTCCCGCAAACTGGGCAAAGGGTGTGTGAAGGTGAAGGGCTTTCACCCTCCACAAGAGGTTCAATTATTGCATTCATGTGCTTGAAAGTTCTTGAGAATTAAAAGCGGTAAACGATCAGTTCACCGGGATTGCCTTGGGTTAGGCCGAGGGTTTCAACGTGGGCTTGGACCTGAGCGGCGCTTCCGGCTCGCATGGTTAACAATCGGTCAAGCTTTGTGTCACTCGTGATAGGATCGACAGATTTGAAACTGGCTTCGTAAATGGACATGAGTAAGCCTCCAAAGAATTGGCGTTCAAAGAAAAAGTGTTTGAGGATTGGTTGCGAATGGTTCGCAAGAATAAGGTTGAGTACCGTTCAGAAAAAACCTGAGTTCGCACCCGAGAACGGGGGCGACGATATGTGTACTCCTAATGGGAACCTTATTATCCGGTATCGGAGAGGATTGTTTATTTATTCCATATGGTAACTTTATTGCCCCGAGCGATGACGAGGCCAGTCTGGTCTATGGGGAGGGTTAATACTCTATACGGTAGGTATATTCTCCTTATGAGGGGTTTATTCCCCTAAATCCGTACCACTGACCGACAGCTTTCAATGTAACCTACTGTAATTCCTAGGTTCACTTTGAGTATCCCTACTCGCACCTGATCGGATCAGTTGGAAGTGTTGTACTCCATATGACGACTTTATTATCCGGTATCGGAGAGAAGTCCTTAGACCTCTCCCCTAACCACATTTTTAGATGCCGTAGCTTCCGCCTTTACCTGAGATTTCACAGATATCGTGGGTCTCGACAAAGACCTCTCCGGTTCGACCCTGAGCTTCCCCATAGGGAACGTGGGTCAACGGCTGTCCACCACGGGCACCAGAGTCCACAGAAGGCCCCTCAGGGTCCAACGGGACTTTAGCCGCCCCAACCTACCTGAAATCCGAAGGTGGACTCAGTGACTCCCTGAGCGGCTCTGTGAGCATCCGCTCAATTCAGAACAGCGATCATAAAACCACAAGATGTAGTGTCGTGTTGATCTAATAGGTATGGACTGTCGTTAGCCATCGGATCACCCAAACCCGTACACTCCGCACTTACAGATTACCGTAAGTTACTGAAAGTAAACAGACTGCTACGAGTAACGATACCCGAAGCACCAAGGATTGGGTGTTTGTGTTGTGCTATATGACGACTTTATTACCCCTGCCCTGCCTCACAGCGGGTCGAAGGTTGGCTGTCGGTTGACCTAGATGGACGGTCGGCTCTGCTGGCGGTGTACTGTGGGGGTACGGGGGTAGCCCGGAGCGGGCTTACCAATAATACCCTCACAGGTTTTTCGCTAAAAAGTCGCACTGATGGGCGACACTGTGACACGAATTTAGAGGACTGACTGAGGTTGTCGACTTCACACATCGCCAGCTAGTCTTTGGTTGATTCGAGAAAATCGATCACAACCCTAAATACAAGAAGCACAAGCATTTATGACCCAACCTGTTTCAAAGTGGGACAATGATCCCGAAGGCCGCATTAACAACATATCCCTAGCACCAAACCCCAAGAACGCACTCTTTCCTCTGTTTGAAGCTGTGATGAACTCAATTCACGCGATAGAGGATCGTTTCGGAAAAGATGAGATTGGTAAGGGGATCGTAGATGTAACTATAATCAGGAATGCGGAACAGGAATACGTTGGCTTCCGCATCCGAGACAATGGCATCGGATTTACGCAAAGAAACATTGAGTCCTTTCAAAAGATGGACTCACGAAAGAAAGCGTTGATCGGTGGAAAAGGCGTGGGACGTCTTCTATGGCTGAAAGTCCTTGATCGAGCTCTTGTAAGCAGCGCGTTCTTCGAAGATTCTTCTGTGAACCGTGTTGAGTTTGAGTTCTGCATAGAAGACCCACTTAAAAACGAAAAGCGTTCAAGTGGTGGTGCTCCCGAAGAGATTGGTACGGTAATCGACTTACATCCTTTCAAAGACGTCTACGCCCGTGCAATCCCGAAGAAGGCTGATACTATCGCCAACCGCGTCTTGGCGCATTTTATCAGCTACTTCATAAACATCAGCCATCCGAGGATACGAATAATAGATGGTGAAATTGAGATCGACTTGTTCGACCAGTTCACTGACTCTACCGAGCGGGACACGGACTACAAATTCGAACTCTCGATTGATTCCGGTAGCCAAGATTTTGTCCTACATTGCTTTTTACTTCCTAAATCCATCTCCGACGATGAGAAGAGTACGAACGCGCTTTATCTTGGCGCCAATGGTCGTGCTGTTCGTAGGTTTGATATGGATGGGGTTTTTGGACTTAAAGCTATTAGTGGGAAATTCGCGTTCCTTGGATACGTAGAATCCACGGCATTAGACCAAGCAGTAAACGAAACACGTACCGATTTTTCTCTCTCCGATGAGGATATCGAGAACATTGTCGATAAAGCAAAGGTTCTTGCTAAACAGTTTCTGGAGCCGGAACTCAAGGTTATCCGCGAGAAACAGATTGCAGTAGTGTCGACGCTTCGCAGGGAGCACCCAAGGTTTCTTACGGTGACTGCCGAACCTGAGAAGGTAGCCAACGACCTACACCTGTCGACCCAAAGGGAAGAAGACATATACCTTGAATTGTCTCGCCGGTCCTATCGTGATTACCGTCGACGCAAGAACAATTTCAAATCGTCGGTTAAGAAAGAATTACCCGATATAGAAAAGAAGGCGAAGGAGTTCGTCAACGGTCTGCAATCAGAGTCAATCTCATCGCTTGCTGAGTATGTAATGAAGAGGAAATTGATCCTCGACGTTTTCGAAGAAACACAACGGTACACCGATGCTGACGCTCAAAAATCAGAGTATGAATCGGTAGTCCACGATATCGTTTGTCCACTACAGTCCACGTCAGACGATTTGAATTATGATGATCACAATCTTTGGATTGTAGACGATCGACTGGCGTTTTATTCTTACTTTAACTCCGATAAGCAGATGAAATCTCAAGTGGAAGCCCCTCAAGCCCCACTGAAACGCCCTGATATTTCCTTCTTTGATCTGGGTTTAGGCTTCCAAAACAACGACGCCTCTCAGCCGATAACCATCGTAGAGTTCAAAAAACCAAAACGTGATGACTACACTTTAGCGGACAACCCGATTTCGCAAGTCAGGAACTATGTCGACGATATGCGGCAAGCAAGGAACGCTATTCGACACGATGGGATAATCCTTAGAGAAGTCAGCGATTATACACCTTTCACGTGCCACATCATTGCAGACGTAACTCCATCATTACAAAAGGTTATGCGCCAACTCGGACCTTTCCACCAAAAGGCTGGAACAAACTGCTACTACAAATGGGACGAAGAGTTTCGTACCTTCATAGAGATTTCGTCCTTCACGGACGTTTTGCAGTCAGCAAAGGCAAGAAACAAAGCGTTTTTCGCCAAACTTGGCATTGATATCTAAATTTTGCGGCTACAAGGTTTTTAAGGTCAAAGTAATAGGCGCACCCACTCAGTCGAAGGTGCGCCCAAACTGTTAACCAAGGTCTTGGCGTTAATTCAGATTAATCACCCTAGCTGCCTCAGACTTCTCACGGTTTCTCTGTGTCCTCTCAAAGAACGCCTGACGCCCCTTGAGTACCGCAAAGCCTTTTGAGTGCTGATCCATCCAGTCTTCGGCGGCTTTCTCAAGGTCCTGCGGTTTTACCTTTTTTATTGGGGATCGATTTCCTCCCTTTGCAATCAGGATACCTTACGCATCCGAGAAAGGCTCCCCACTTGCCTTTACGCTTGACGAGCCACCCATCAAGGCACTTTGGGCAACCAGAAAACGTTGCCCCACAACTGCAAACAAACTTACGAGGATTGACCTTGTCCTGTACAGGTACGTCCTTCTCACACACGTTGCATGGTCGCAGAGTTTCTCCGCATAACTTCCTATGCTCGCACTGAAAATAGGAAATACCTTTCGATGAAGTTTGCAACAACATCCTGCCACCACAAGCATGGCACTTACGATGAGCGACCTCTGCGTCACCTTGCTCGACCACTTCGTATTCCGGCTTTTCAAGCAGTTCACGCGCGAATACAGACGGCCGTTGGCGGTCTGCTAATATTGTGACAGATTTCCTCGCCCTAGTGAGAGCGACGTAGAATAAGCGTCTTTCCTCAGCGTGGTCGAACTCTTCTGGTTTTGGAAGTACCAAGTCCAACAATGGATCATCAACAATCTCAGACGGAAATCCCATTTGGTCCGAAACCGCATTCAAGACAATCACATGGTCCGCCTCTAGGCCTTTGGAGCGATGGACCGTCATGAACTTGAGCGAAAGTCTGGGATATCGCTCCTGCAATTGTGGAAAATTATCAGGCTTCAAGAAGTTGTAACGTCCAAGCAAAAGGACGGACGTCTTGTCACTTTCCGACTTCGAAGCAATTCGCTTCAACACGGAATCCAGAACCTCGCTCTCCTGCCCCCAACTATAGTGTTCAACCATAATTGCAGGAGACTCTGTAGTGCCAGCAGGGATCACTTGCTTTGTGATTTGAGACGGGTTTTGGAGTACAAACGCTCTTGCTGGCAAGGCTATTTTGTCTATGCTGCGAAAGGTTCGACCCAAGTCCACTGAACTGTGCACTCCAGACTTACCAGCGAATACTCCCCCAAATTCCTCGCCAAATTCACGCATCAGGTGAATGTCCGAACCTGTGAACCGGTAGATCGACTGCCAATCGTCGCCCACAGCGAATATCCGAACATCCTCATGTTGAGCTTTGAGAGCTTTGAGAAGTCTCGCCCTGCCCTCTGAAATGTCCTGGAATTCATCTACCAGAAGGTGGCGGTATGGGCTTTTGTATCGACCAGCCTCTACATGTTTTGTCGCCCGTACAATCATATCTTCAAAGTCGATCTTGTCAGCCAATCTCGCCTCATACGCTTCCAGAACTGGTTCAAAAATTTTAAGGAACGCGTAGCTACGAGCTTTGTCTCGTGACCTTTCTCCGCGATCTCGACAATCCTTCGCTGTGGTTCCCGAGCTTTTAAAGTGTCGGAGAAATGTCCCCAGTGTTTGGGTAAATGCGTCGACCTGGCCCATCTCGATCAGTTGATCAAAAACTTTTTCTGGTGGAATTGGGTTCGGTGTGACGTAAGGAGCGAGTTTTTCCTCAAGAGCGTCAGTCAGACGGCCTTCAACACGTTCGTAGCTATATGTTTCGACGAGTATCGTCTCGTGCTCTTCGTGTACCTTCCTCTTCCAATCCATGCCTTCGAGATAAGCTTTACGGTTGACGTTGGGAGCGGTGGTTAGTCGGGTTGCCCCACTCGCATTTTGAGTTCTCCGAACCCCAAAGTGTTCGATGTAAATGCCGCTTTCAGTTAGCCGGAAATCTGGTGTATACGCAGTTCGGGTATTCTCGGATAGATCATGTTCGTAACTTGGCTCGTACTCGTATGCGATCCCGTTCAGATATAACCAGTTGGCAATTTCCCATTCTTCAAAGCTCTTGACCAATTCGCCTTGAAAGGTACGAAGCTCATGCGCTTCCACGTATTGGTAATACTCATCTTTTGTCTCAAAATCCCATTCACTTTTGTGTGGCCAGTAGAACTCTGAGAACCACTTTAGCAAAGAAGATCCTAAGCCCGACTGCGGAACAATGTCGTTCAACAAAATGTCTCGAAGAAGCGCTGTGAATTGTTTGTCGTCGCTTGCGTGGGCCGCCAATGCAGGGTTCCCACGTTCTGCATCACGAATGATGCTGTTGCCAAGCGCATGAAAGGTCATTGAATCGACCTTGGCACCCGATCTTTCTTCAATGCGCATCGCCATTTCCGCAGCCGCATCTTTGCCGAAAGCCATGAGCAAGATTTCTTCGGGTTTCCGGATCTGGCGGTCAATTAGGTAAGCCGCCTTTGCGACAATGACACTGGTTTTTCCAGAACCTGCCCCGGCTAAAACAATCGTTGCGTCTTCGTCGGTCGAGACCGCGAGACGTTGTTCCGGAGTGAGAGGGTTCGACTCGATTGTATCAAAGAAGGTTTTCATCACCTTCAGGTCTTCAGCGAGGAAGAACTCAATCGCTTGGGCGCGAAGTTTTTTAGGAGATCCATCAAGTTCGAATATTTGATCGAGCTTTTTCTGCTGCTCCTTTGGCAAGACATTCGGCGGGATCGACTCCGGCAACAGTTCAACTAACTTCCGCGCTCGACTCACAAAGGGCTCAAGAAGGCATGCCGCAGGGTAACGTCTAGGAATCTGCAATCGCTCAACCGCCGCGGCAAGAGCGTTCACCTCACCCTCATATTCGTCGACCATTTGAGTAAAATGCCTGCGCCGAGCCTCCTCCGCTTCCGACACAAACCCAGCAGCTTGCGTTGAGTTAAATCCAACTGCCACCAGATCCGCACGAGCTTTTAGGGGAACAGTAATGGCCGTAAAACCAAGTCTTTTTGTGAGTTCTAATGCGCCGGAGAGCTCCTCAAATCTCAATGCTCTCGCCTTGCTTGCCTCTAAGTAAATCCCGGATTCACTTGTTCCGATCGAATGATAGCGTTGGCCAAGAAGACGGAGTAGCCACCCTAACCAAGGGTTTCTTCTAATCTTAGTCGCGTTCAATCTATTCATCCGTAAATGTCATTTACCTTTGCTTCGTTGATAGTACCTACAGGGGATAACGGTGAAGCCAAGGCGGCTAAATGTAGCTTTGAGACTAGTGTCGCGTTTCCGCTCCTGAAGAAAAGTAGGCACAAGTAACCGTCAGGCTTACCCAGAAGGAAAGAGCTATGAGGTCATCGTTCCCGAATGATCGGATACTATTCTGTGCAACTGGCGGCGGCTGTCTACCCAGTGGCACGGGGGAACCCGGAGCGGACCTAACGATATATACTTCCACAGATTTTTGTAGAAAATCAGCGAGGATGACTTGCCTACGGCAGCTTCAAGTTTCAGGGTGATCCTATGGTTGAACCCTCAGAAAACGATGCGCGACAATCCAAGGCTGAAGAGCGTCGACTATCATGGCGAGAGTATCTCCCAAGACTATGGCAATACCTCAGGAACCTCGGGTTCGCTTTAAGATTCTTAGCCTTCCTTTTGGTCGCCTCGTTTCTACTCTTTCTATTCCTGAAGTCCCCTTTGACGATCTTCAAATGCCCTGAGGTCGACATTCGATGGCTTGGAATGCTTCTTCAACTTATTGGCTTCTGCGCAGTCGCAATACAGCTTCGTAATTCTGAGAATCTATTCGGTAAGCCATCATTCTGGCAGGAGCTAAAGAAGCATTTTCTCAGCTTCCCTTCGAGAAAAGTCAGAAATGTAACTATAGAAGCAATAGGGGTTGCTGCAGTAAGTAGTAGCACTACAGGACGTGCCTCAGTGCATCTTGGCCCAAACGCTGATTTATCGCACCGGGTTCAGATGCTTGAGGATAACTTTAAGTCGCTAGACAATGCGGTTTCAGAACTTCAACAAAGCGTACGGCAACAAAACGACGAGCTTTCCAAGAAAATCACCACCAACGTTCTAAAACTGAAAGAAAAAATACGAGAACTGAACCAACAAGTTGAAGAAGCTTTTGTTGGTGGAATTCATGTTGAGTGGTGGGCGGTTACCTGCTTCGTCACGGGGGTAGTCCTCGCGTCTGCGTCCGCTGAGATTTCCTTGGCGCTTGGCCATCCCTCCAATTGTCAATGAAAAGAGGCCAGCGGGTTTACCGCCAGCCTCTCAAGGTCCACTCAAAGAACCATTGCTAAAGCGTTGACGACCCAAGGCTTCCCCCGAGTTCTTCATAGAGAGCTTCGAAGGTAGTTCTGATAACGCTGTCCAACTCAGCCCTCTTGGCGTAAACGCTGATACCAATGTCGTCCTTGTTGGAGTGACCGATAGCAAGGTTCCTGGCTTCACGTGCAACACCAGCGTTCACCAGAGCGGACACTGCGGTCCTTCTGAATGAGTGCATGTCCCATTTGGTATTGTCGCCCTCAAGGCTTTTCCTAGCGTGTTCGAGAGCTTTCCCCAGATAGTGACTGGGTTGTTTGTCGTAGCCACCCAAGGCAATCCGGGGGAACAACCGACCTTCGTTCTCAGGACAAGATGGTTCGACAATGGCCGCCTGCTTGATGGCTTTTCTAAGCAATTCACAATCACCATCACCGACGATCATAGCAGTCCGCTTCCCTGCCTCAGTCTTAGCCTCAGAAATATTGATGCAAATGTGGCTTCCCCTATCGTCTATGTCCGAGAGATAGCGCCCACAGATTTCGTTAAGTCGGCATCCGGTAACCCAGAGCAACCTAACAGTTAAGAACATTTCGAACTGGTATTTGAGTGCAGAGTTGTCAGCGATGTAAGTTAGCAGGCTTTCGGCTTCCTCTCGTGTTACTGGGCGCAGTTTCTTCTCTCTTGGGTCTACCTTCTTTTTCTGACCTGCGACGCGCCTCAGAAGCGACGAAAAGGGATTACGCACATCAGGATCGACCAATCCCCAATGATCCAAGACACGCCAGTAAGAAGCGAGACAGCACTGATAGGATTGCAAGGATCGCGCTGAGAGAAGTTCCCCAGTCCGCTCTGACGGTGTGACCTTGAGATACTCCATGAAAGACAGAGCCAATGACCTGTTGATTTCCGTGACCTCGATGTTCCCCGCGTAAGCCTCGAAGCCCTCAAGATGCTGCCGATACCGCGCTTTGGTGGACTCTTTGATACCATCCGCTTCCCTCAGCCAGCGGTGACCAGTGTCCCTAATGGTGGTCCCCTCTTGCGGGTTATGTCGGGCGACCTTCTTAACTATAGGTTCAGGCGTTGCACCCTCACCTATCGACGCCAGAATCTCTGGCAAGACCTCTTTTCGCCTGACCATAGCCTCAGCTAAGTCCTGCGTTCCGAGACCCCGCACGATCTCTTTCTTACCGATGATAGCTTGATATTCGTTGGGTACTGCGACTCTGACCGCGTATCCCTTGCCCCTCTTAAAGAGGCCCTTTGGCACCCTTACATCCATAACAACAAAAGCTCCGTTTCCGTTACATCCAACGGAGCAAGCTCTTGATTTTCAGGGTACTGGTGCGGGCGGTGGGACTCGAACCCACACGGCACTAAGGCCTTCGGATTTTAAGTCCGATATGTCTACCATTCCATCACGCCCGCACATCATCGTCGAAGTTTTGTCTCACCGCGCCGATGTCGTGTGCAGACACTTACAACCAACCAAAACGATTGAAAAGATACTCATTCATCAGATCCAGGGATGCATGCAGAACACGAACACAATCCTGCTGAATCAAGGCCGAGCTTGACAGCCTTCGGCCAATTCGTTCACGTCGGCGCAACACAAGATCAGGGAGCGAGCAATGAAACTAGTCAGTAACCCGTTTCGAGGTGGTTCTAAGCTTTCGGATCAGGCCCCTTATCCCTCCGTAGAGACAGATGGGTTGGGCCGGCATCGATTCTTCTGCCCTGACTTTGTCGAAACGCCCCTTGTGAATGCATCGGCGCTGGCACCCGTCGCGAATCTCTGGGTTAAAGATGAGCGAAGCCGTATGGGCCTGGGATCGTTCAAAGCGCTGGGTGCGGCTTATGTGATCGCCTGCGAAGCGAATGACATCTCGGTCACGCCAGATGGTAACACGCTCAAAGGGCGCACCTATGTTACGGCAAGCGCGGGCAATCACGGGATGAGCATGGCCGCGGGCGCGCGCACTTTCGGAGCTGATGCAGTTGTCTACATCGCAGAAACAGTTCCAGAAAGCTTTGCAGATCGCCTGCGCGCTCAAAACGCACAAGTGGTCCGGGCGGGTGCGGATTACGCCGCCAGCATGGAAGCAGCCAGTCAGGCGGCGCAGGACAATGGCTGGACTTTGCTCTCGGACAGTTCCTGGGAGGGGTATACTGAACTACCGTACTTGCTGATGGAAGGGTATCTGCAAATGGCGGTCGAAGCCGCCGAGCAATGTACTGAGGCACCAACGCACGTTCTTTTGCAAGCCGGTGTTGGCGGCATGGCCGGAGCCGTCGCTGCCTATGCGCGGGTCGTTTGGGGAGATGCTCCGCAGATCATTGTTGTCGAGCCAACCTCTGCCCCGGCGCTGCAGGCCAGTATCGAAGCGGGGCATTGTGTGTTTGCTGACGGGCCCGACAGCATCATGGGGCGACTGGATTGCAAAGAGCCCTCGCTGATCGCCTTGAACGGCTTGGCCCGAGATGCCGATCTGTTTGTGACAATCGAGGATGACACTGTCGAAGCACAGCTTCCGGCCATGGCGAAGGCCGGGTTGGAAACCAGCGCCTCGGGCGGTGCTGGCATTGCGGCCGTTCTGAACGACGCGATCCGTATTGAACTGGGTATTGGACCGAATTCCAAAGTGCTCTGCATCTTGAGCGAGCAACCTGCATGAGAGGTTTCGCACCAGAGGAATTCGCGACCCGCGTTGCGCGCGCCCAGCATCGGATGCAAGAAACCGGTCTATCGGCCCTGTTGCTTACGACTGAGCCCCAGCTTCGCTATTTCACAGGTTATCTGACCCGTTTCTGGGAAAGCCCAACGCGGCCTTGGTTTCTGATCGTTCCGATTTCTGGCAAGCCGGTTGCAGTAATCCCATCCATCGGTGCTGCATTGATGGCACAGACATGGATCGACGACATTCGAACCTGGAGTGCACCCGACCTTGAAGATGATGGGGTATCCCTGCTGGCCGATACACTGAGAGGGTTGACGCCTGAAAACGCCTCAATCGGCTGCCCCGACGGGCATGAGACCCATGTAAGGATGCCACTGGCCGATCTAAGGCATCTCGAATCCGCAATTGGAGCGCGCCAAATTACGGGTGACCATGGCATCCTGCGGGCGCTGCGGATGGTGAAATCTGACGCCGAGATCGCAAAGATTCGAACTGCCTGTCAGATTGGTGCCCACGCCTTTGCACGAGTGCCCGAGATTGCCTCAGCAGGGACACCGCTGGATCAGATATTTCGAAACTTTCAGAGACTCTGCCTTGAAGAGGGTGCCGACTGGGTGCCCTATCTGGCCGGAGGGGCCGAGCAAGGCGGGTACTCGGATGTAATCTCACCCGCGACACAGACCCCGCTTCGTATAGGCGATGTGCTGATGCTCGACACCGGCCTCGTCCACGATGGCTATTTTTGCGACTATGATCGCAATTGGTCCGTCGGCCCAGCGAGCAAGGCGGTACGCGAAGCACATGCCAGATTGGTCGAGGCTTCGGATGCAGCGTTTGATCAAGCCCGCCCAGGCGTGACGGCTTCTCAGCTTTTTCATACGATGAACACAATACTTACCGATGGCAGCGCGGGTACCGATGCCGGGAGACTGGGCCACGGGTTAGGAATGTCGTTGACCGAATGGCCTTCGCTTATTCCCGATGATCATACTGAACTGCAACCGGGAATGGTTTTGACGCTTGAACCGGGTATTGCGGTCGATGGCAAAATTCTCGTGCACGAAGAAAACATCCTGATAACCGAAGGCGCGCCCGAATTCCTCAGCCCCCGGATAGGACCGGAGATTGCCGAGATATGAGCACGTTGCCGTACACACTGGATCCTGACGATCCCTCGGCCGTACCAATGGGGCTGATCGTTTTACAGACTGACGAGACAATCGAACCTGAGTTTCGTAGCCTTTTTATCGATGACAAAAGCCCGCTTTATGTCAGCCGCATTCCCAGCGGGGCCGAGGTTAACACCGACACGCTGGCGCAGATGGAGACCGACTTGCCTGCAGCGGCTGATTTGCTGCCAAAGGCGCGGCCCTATCGAGTTGTTGGCTATGGATGTACGTCAGCCAGTTCGGTTATCGGCTCGGATCGGGTTGAGCAGATGGTCATGCAGTCCTGTAATACATCGACCGTCACCAACCCGTTGCGGGCAGCCTCTGCCTGCGCGAGACATTTGGGCGTCTCAAAATTTGCACTGCTGTCGCCTTACATTGAAGAAGTAAACACTCCGTTGCGACGCGCGTTTGCAGAACAAGGCATCTCGATGGATGTGTTTGGCACTTTCGGCGAATCCGAAGAAGCCAAAGTTGTGCGGATCTCAACCGATTCCGTGGTCGATGCCGCCGTGCGACTGGGAAGAGATTCAACAGTCGACGCCGTATTCCTTAGTTGTACGAACCTTCGGACACTGACGGCTATCCCAAGGATCGAAGCGCAGATCGGTAAGCCTGTCCTGTCAAGCAACCAGAGTTTGGCCTGGCATATGAAACAACTGAACGTGTCGCAAAATTAGGCAAATGCGGCGTTTACGCGACTCCAATTGCTTTACGGGCTTGCGACCATTTGTTAGCCTCGTCATCAATGCACGAGAAGATCAATGAGGCCCGGACCAACCGGGTAATCATTTGACGCAACAGGGGGTCTTGTGACCGACACAAATAGCGACGCCGCGTTTGTTGAATTTCAACGCGTTCAAAAGTCTTATGATGGCGAGAACCTCGTCGTCAAAGATCTCAACCTGGCAATGCCAAAGGGCGAATTCCTGACCATGCTCGGGCCGTCCGGATCAGGTAAGACGACCTGCCTGATGATGCTTGCCGGATTCGAAACCGCCACACATGGCGAGATACTTCTGGATGGAAAACCCATCAATAATATCCCTCCGCACAAACGTGGCATCGGGATGGTGTTCCAGAATTATGCTCTGTTCCCGCATATGACTGTGGCCGAGAATCTTTCATTCCCGCTGGAAGTCCGCAAGCTGGGTAAGTCCGAGCGCGAGGAGAAAGTCAAACGCGCGCTGGACATGGTGCAGATGGGTGCCTTCGGCAATCGTCGCCCCGCGCAGTTGTCGGGTGGTCAGCAGCAACGGATCGCACTGGCACGTGCGCTGGTGTTCGAGCCCGAACTGGTTTTGATGGACGAACCGCTGGGTGCGTTGGACAAACAACTACGCGAGCATATGCAGTTCGAAATCACCCGTCTGGCGCATGAACTGGGCATTACCACCGTCTACGTGACCCACGACCAGACCGAGGCATTGACCATGTCCGACCGTGTTGCGGTGTTTGACGATGGCCGCATTCAGCAACTGGCCCCGCCGGATCAGCTGTATGAAGAACCCGACAACAGTTTCGTGGCGCAATTCATCGGTGAAAACAATACCCTGGAAGGTGTTGTTAAATCCATCGATGGAGATACCTGCCTTGTGCAATTGGATGACGGCTCGGAAATCGATGCGGTGCCGATCAACGTGCACAATCCGGGCGAACGTACCAAGGTCTCGATCCGGCCCGAGCGCGTAGAATTCAATAAAGACCGACTGCATGCCGATGCACATACGCTGAAAGCAACGGTCAAGGAATTCATCTATATGGGCGACGTGTTCCGCTTCCGCATGTCGGTGGCGGGCAATGACGAGTTCATCGTCAAAACACGGAATGCCCCCGACGCCATCCGTCTGAATCCCGGACAGGAAATCGAGATCGGCTGGCTTGCAAAGGATTGTCGTGCGCTCGACGCATAGACCAAGCCGCGCGGTACAAACGTGGCTTACCGAGGGACCAGCTGGCGAAAACCCGTGCGTCAGCTGACCAAACAACAAACGGGAAGTACTGGGAGTAACACATGAAAACTACCAAAACACTGCTGACAGCAGCTGCTATTGCGACAGCGGCTGGCGGCGTTTCCGCCGAAGAGATGACCATCGTCTCGTGGGGCGGCGCCTATTCCAAATCGCAGCTCAAGGCTTATCACGAGCCCTATTCGGAGAAGACCGGCGTCACCATCCTGAATGATGACAGCTCGAACGAGGCCGTCGCCAAACTGCGCGCGATGAACGAAGCGGGCAACATCACATGGGACGTGGTTGATGTGGTTGCGGCGGACGCGATCCGCCTCTGCGACGAAGGTCTGGCACTTGAGATCGATTTCGACACTCAACTGGCCCCTGCCCCCGATGGCACGCCTGCCTCCGAAGATTTCGGTGACCTTCTGGTCAGCGACTGCTTTATCCCGCAGATCGTCTATTCAACCACTTTCGGTTATCGCACAGATCTGGTCGGTGATACTCCGCCAACCGACATCTGCGCAGTATTCGATCTTGAAGCCTATCCCGGCAAGCGCTCGCTGGAAAAGCGCCCGATCAACAACATGGAATGGGCGTTGCTGTGTGACGGCGTTGCAAAAGAAGACGTCTACGACGTTCTGGCCACTGCTGAAGGTCAGGACCAGGCCCTGGCCAAACTGGACACCATCAAGGACAGTGTCGTCTGGTGGTCTGCCGGTGCCGACACGCCACAATTGCTGGCTGATGGAGAAGTTGTCATGGGTTCGACCTATAACGGCCGTCTGTTCAGCGTGATCGAAGAGCAAAAGCAGCCGGTTGCGATGCTGTGGGATGCTCAGGTATTCGATCTTGATGGCTGGATCATTCCGGCTGGCCTGAGCGAGGAGCGTCAACAGCGCGCACTGGACTACATCATGTTCGCAACTGACACGCAGCGTCTGGCAGATCAGGCCAAGTACATCTCGTACGGCCCGGCTCGTGCCTCCTCTGCACCGCTGGTGGGTCAGCACGCCGATCTGGGCATCGACATGGCACCACACATGCCGACCGATCCGGAAAACGCCAAGAACACGTTCCTGTACAACTACGAGTTCTGGGCGGATTACCGCGACGATATCGACGCCAAATTCCAGGCTTGGCTGGCGCAATAAGCGTCTGATTTCCTGAGATTGTCGGGGGCGGCTATCGCCCCCGACCCCAAAAATACCCAAGGGGTACCGATGACTGACGCCACCCAAAATACTGGTCCCATGCTGGCCGCGGACGGCACGCCACTCAAGCAATCGCTGGCCCGGTCTCTGCGACGGCAAAAGCTGCGGGCCCTGATGCTGGTCGCCCCACTGCTGCTGTTCGTTATGTTCTCTTTCATCGTGCCTATTGCGGCGATGCTGTTCCGATCTGTGGAAAACAGCATCGTACAAGAGACACTGCCCCTGACGGTTGAAGCCCTGCAAAGCTGGGATGAAACCAGCGGCGAGTTGCCCGACGAGGCCGTTTATGACGCCTTTGTCCGCGATATGGTCGTGGCCGTCGATAACAAGACACACACCCGACTGGGTTCGCGTCTGAACTACGAAGAGACAGGCATGTCTTCGATGTTCCGCCGCTCGGGTCGGAAAATGGGTAAGCTGGACCCCGAAACCGATGGGCCGTTCAAAGACCAGGTCATCGAGATTCACGACGGCTGGGGTGAACCGCAGACTTGGGCGGTTATCAAGACGCATTCGCCCGCTGTCACCAATGGCTATTTTCTGAACGCTGTGGACATGCGCCGCACGCCCGAGGGCGCGCAGGCGCAGCCCGAGGACAAGCAGATCCTGATCAAGCTGTTCGGGCGCACTTTGTTCATGTCGCTGGTGATCACCGCGTCCTGTATCCTGCTGGCCTATCCGGTCAGTTATTTGCTGGCGACACTTCCGATGCGGGTGTCGAACCTGCTGATGATCCTCGTGTTGTTGCCCTTCTGGACGTCATTGTTGGTGCGAACCTCGGCGTGGAAGGTGATGTTGCAGCAACAGGGCGTGATCAATGAAACATTGGTCTGGCTGGGACTGGTCGCCGACGACGCCAGGCTGGTGATCATCAACAACCAGATCGGCACGATCATAGCTATGACGCATATCCTGCTGCCGTTCATGATCCTGCCCATGTATTCGGTGATGCAGACCATACCGCCCTCGTATACCCGCGCCGCAAAATCCATGGGCGCGACCAACTGGACGACATTCTGGCGCATCTACTTCCCGCAATCCATTCCTGGCATTGGCGCGGGCTCAATCCTCGTGTTCATTCTGGCGATCGGCTACTACATCACGCCTGAAATCGTTGGCGGCACCAAGGGTGTCTTTATTTCGAACCGGATTGCCTATCACATCTCGTCCTCGCTGAACTGGGGGCTGGCCGCGGCATTGGGAACGATCCTTCTGGGCGTCGTACTGCTGCTCTACTGGTGCTACGACAAGATTGTCGGCATTGATAACGTGAAGCTGGGATAATCGACATGGCCGCACTTACTCCGATATCCCGCAAACCTTTGTCCATGGTTTTGCCAAGCGTTGCGCTGGCAGGCGCCTTCGCCGGTATCTTTGTCGGCGCGGGCAATGGCTCGGTCTTCCTCGGCATCATGGGCGGGGCAGCCTTGATCGCCGCTGTGGCCTGGGTTTACATCACGATACTCAAGAACGAAAAACTGGCCCGATGGATCAATATCCTTGGCTTTGGCATCGTCGGTTTTCTGTTCTCTGGCCCAATGGGCGGCGTTCTGGGCCTGTTGGGTGGATGGTTCTTCGTCTGGTTTATCTTTTGGCTGTACGAAGGTCGATATCGCCAAAAACTGTTGCCCTATCTGACCGCGAAACAAGTGTTCTATCACTACTTGTTCCGGGTGATCTGCGGCGCGATCTTCGTGTTCCTGATCACCCCGATCCTCGTGGTTTTGCCGCTCTCGTTCAACGCGCAGGACTTCTTTACCTTCACGCCAGAAATGCTGCGTCTGGACCCGGAAGGGTACTCGCTCAAGCACTACCGCGATTTCTTCACCAACAATGAATGGCAGCGCAGCTTCAAGAACTCGCTCATCATTGCGCCGATTGCGACGATCATCTCGGTCTCGCTGGGCACGCTGGCGGCCATTGGCCTCAGCCAGAGCCACGTTCCAGGCCGCCGCGCCATCATGGGCATCCTAATCTCGCCAATGATCGTGCCGCTGATCATTTCAGCCACAGGCATGTTCTTCTTCTACAGCGATATCGGCCGCTTCATGGAGGGAACACTGGGCATGAACAAGAACTTTGTGGGCTATGTGAAAGTGATCCTCGCTCACGCCGTTCTGGGTATTCCATTCGTCATCATCACCGTGACCGCAACGCTAGTGGGCTTTGACCGCTCGCTGACGCGGGCGGCTGCGAATATGGGCGCGGGTCCGGTGCGGACATTCTTCAAGATTCAGATGCCCTTGATCCTGCCGGGTGTGATCTCAGGCGGCTTGTTTGCCTTCATCACCTCATTCGACGAGGTGGTCGTGGTACTGTTTGTCGGCTCGGCTAGCCAAAAAACGCTGCCATGGCAGATGTTCACCGGCCTGCGCGAACAGATCAGCCCGACCATTCTGGCGGTGGCCACGATCCTCGTGGTGATCTCGATTGCGCTGCTGACCACGGTCGAGCTGCTGCGCCGTCGGTCCGAGCGCCTGCGAGGCCTTTCCCCCGCTTGACGCAGGCCTAGGTCTGATCTAACGATTCACCTGTTCATCCCAGCCGCGATGGCGTCGCGGACGCACTGGGATGATCGGCTCTCGGACCCCGAGACCGCCTGTCCTGAACGCCGGGACAAGTGGCCGGGTTTGCCGCCCGGCAATGATGAGAGACCAAGTCATGACAGACACAACAAAACGCCCCGAATTCTTCACCTGCCACAATGGCGACAAAGCGCCCCTGCCGTTCAGCAAGGGCGAATACGACCGCCGCCTTGGCGCCCTGCGCGCAATCATGGCCAAGCATGACGTCCCCGCCGTCCTGCTGACCTCGATGCAGAACATCGCCTACTATTCCGGCTTTCTGTACTGCTCTTTCGGCCGCCCCTACGGCTGCGTTGTGACACAGGACGCTTGCACCACTGTCTCGGCAAACATCGACGCGGGCCAACCGTGGCGGCGCTCGGTTGAGGACAACGTCATCTACACCGACTGGAAGCGCGACAATTACTGGCGCGCAGTGGCCAGCCTGATCGGCGGGGCCAAACGGATCGGGATCGAAGGCGACCACATGACATTGGCGGCGCGCAACACGGCGCTGGACATGCTGGGCGGACCGGAACTGATCGATATCGCACCTGACACGATGTTTGCCCGCATGGTGAAATCCGCAGAAGAGATCGAGCTGATCAAAGGCGGCGCGCGCACCGCTGACGTGGGTGGGGCCGCCATCCACGCCGCCATCCGCGAAGGCGCAACCGAGATCGAGATCGCCATGGCCGGCCGCGACGCGATGGAAGAGGAAATCGCCCGCGCCTACCCGGATGCCGAATACCGCGACACCTGGGTCTGGTTCCAGTCGGCGCTCAACACCGATGGTGCGCACAACCCGGTGACCAAACGCGCGCTGCAAAAGGGCGATATCCTGTCGCTGAACACCTTCCCAATGATCTCGGGCTATTACACCGCGCTGGAACGCACCCTGTTCCTGGGCGAGCCCGACGCAGACAGCCTGCGCCTGTGGAAGGCCAACGTTGCCGCGCATGAGCTGGGCCTGAGCCTGATCAAACCCGGCGCGACCTGTTCGGGCATCACGGCTGAGATCAACCGCTTCTTCGAGGATGAGGGCCTGCTGCAATACCGCTCGTTCGGCTACGGCCATTCCTTCGGCATCCTCAGCCATTACTACGGGCGCGAGGCGGGTCTGGAGCTGCGCGAGGATATCGATACGGTGCTGGAACCCGGCATGGTCGTTTCCATCGAGCCGATGCTGTGGATCCCCGAAGGCCAGCCCGGCGCGGGCGGCTATCGTGAACACGACATCCTTGTGGTTGGTGAAGACGGGGCCGAGAACATCACCGGCTTCCCCTATGGTCCCGGCCACAACATCATCGATGCATGAAAAAACGGGTGGGGCGACATGCCCCACCTTCTACCGCTGGGCGCGTTCGTGAAAGATGAAGCCCAGAAAGTTCAGCAATAGCTGCGCCGCCAGAATTTGGGTACTTTCCGTCGGGTCGTAAGCAGGCGCGACTTCGACCAGATCGATGCCCACAACATCCCCGCGTTTGGCCAGACCCTGTAGAATTTCCAGTACATCGTAGTAGAGAAACCCGCCATGGCTGGGCGTACCTGTGCCCGCTGCGATTGAAGGGCAAAAAGCGTCGATATCTATCGTTACGTAATACCGTGCCCCCTGCGGGATACGCGCCAGCACTGCCTCGGCCCCCAGTTTGCGCACCTGCCGCACCGACAGGATATCCGAGCCCCGCGCGCGGGCGTCCTCGTAGCCCTCTTTCGCAGTGGATGAGACATTGCGGATGCCCAACTGCGTCATGCCTGAGACATAGTCTTTCTCAATCGCCCGCCGCATCGGGTTTCCGTGCCCGGCGGTCACCCCGTGGCGTTCATCGACGAAATCCAGATGTGCGTCGATCTGCACCACATGGATCGGGCCGTTCTGCGCGCAATCCTCGGCGAAGGCATTGATACAGGGGATGTTGATCGAATGGTCCCCGCCAATTGTCACCGGCAAGGCCCCTGCTTTCAGGATCTTGCCCACCCCCAAGGCGATATTCGCATGACTCTCGTCGGTCTTGGTGTGGATGATATCTGCATCCCCCAGATCAACGATCCGCACCGAGCCATCCAGATAGGTTGCGTCATCTTCGTGATCATAAGCCCCGGCGTGGCCGAAACTGAACAGGGTCGAGGCTTCGCGCACGGCCCGAGGTCCAAACCGCGCCCCCGGTCGCCATTGGGTCCCGAAATCGAAGGGCGCGCCGAGAACGGCGATATCCGCCTCTATCTCATCCCAATTCTCAACATATGGAGATTTGGCGAAGGTTGAGATGCCGACAAAAGGCAGGTTTAGTCGCCCCGCCTTATAACCATGGTCTTGCATGGGTATTTCCTTTTTCATTGCCACTGTCACGTTCGATGACATCAATCGCAGCAGCATCTTGTGCTCAGGATGGACCAATGTCGAGATGCCCGGCGTGCAGCTTCAGAAATTCGAGCCACTCACGCGAGTGTTGCGTGTATGTGATCTGCTTTGCGGGCAAGATCGAATATGAACCCGATCGGAGGATGCCATGTCGATTCCACGTCGCAGCTTTGTCGGCCTGTTGGGGGCAAGCGCTGTAGCACCTCGCGCTCTTTGGGCGCAGGATGACCCTGTCTACGATGCCGTACGTTCAACTTTGTATGGTAGTCGGACCGATTTCGAAGCCGGGATGGCGTTCCTGACCGAGCGCGGCAACCCGGACGTTGTGCCCGCGCTTTTGACGGCGATGCGCTATGGCAGAAGGCGAGAGCGAGACATTGCCAAAGTCATGGAAGCGTTGAGCGGCGCGCGCCACGGCACAGACTGGTTCGAATGGATGCTATGGCAAGAACGGAACGCTCAGATTGTACCTCATCCATCTTTGATACCGTTCAAACGCGAAGTTCTTTTGGGCATCGATCAGAACTTCGATGTGTTCCTGAAACCCGAATATTTGCAACGCGACAACATGAAGATTCGGCTGGAAGAGATCAGTTGGGGTGGTGTGCTCAAGGACGGTATCCCTTCGCTGGACAATCCCAAGCTGATCCCTGCGGCGCGGGCGGACTACATGAAAGACGACGATTTGGTCTTTGGCGTCTCGATCAACGGCGATGTACGCGCTTATCCGCTGCGCATCATGGGCTGGCACGAGATGTTCAACGAGGTGATCGGAGGCGTTCCGGTAGCACTGGCCTATTGTACGCTGTGCGGATCGGGGATTTTGTTTGAAACGCAGGTCGAGGGGCGGCGGAAGCCGTTTGTATTTGGCTCGTCCGGGTTCCTGTATCGGTCGAACAAATTGATGTTCGACCGTGAGACGCATTCGTTATGGAACCAGTACACAGGTAAGCCCGTGGTCGGACCGCTGGTCAACAGTGGGATCGAGCTGAAGCAGCGTCCTGTGGTGATCACCCGCTGGGACAGCTGGAAGGCGTCGCATCCGGATACGCAGGTGCTGTCGCTCAGCACCGGTCATCGGCGCAACTATGGCTCGGGCGTTGTGTATCGCGATTACTTTGCCTCACCCGATCTGATGTTCCCGGCCTTGGTCGATCAAAGTCGGCATCGCCAGAAGGACTACGTGTTCGCCGTGCGCCAGTTCGGCGCGGCGCGGGCGTGGCCGTTGGACGCGTTCAAGGGCAAGCCGGTGATCAACGATGCGATTGGCGGGCGGGCACTGATGCTGATGGGCGACCCGGACAAGCGCGGCGTGCGCGCCTACGAGCGTGGATCGCGCCAGTTCCGCGCGACCACCGATGGCGGGCTGCTGGACGAAACGGGCAACAAGTGGCGCGTCACCGAAGAGGCACTGATTGGCCCGGATGGCGCAGAGTTGCCGCGCGTCGCGGGACATATCTCGTATTGGTTTGCCTGGGACAATTATCTGGGCGACGCAGCCAGCGTTTACGGACGCTGATCAAGAATGTTCCTCGGCCGCTGTGGCGGCCAGCGCGCGGTTGTAAGCTTTCAGCGCGTCGATGTGATAGAGCGCGCCAACGGGGTTTTCACAGCCGTCCTTGTCGATGATCACCACCGGGATGCAAGGGATGTCATTGCGGTCGAAATAAGGCATCGCGGCCTCAAGCGTGGCGCTGGCCTTGACGCATAGGCCTTGTTCGATCAATGCCTGCGCGTCTTCCTTGGAGATCGAACGCGCGTCCCCCAGCGGGCGCATTACTGCGCCTGCGCGCAGCATTGCCAGCAAGTAGGCCTGCGGCCCGGCGGCAAGGTGCACATTGCGTCGTTCCAGCTGGGTCAGGAAGAAGGACCGGTCCACAAGGCGCGAGGCCAGCGCAGTGGACATCGAGACCGAAACCATCACGGCGAGGCCGATCTGCCAGTCTCCGGTCAATTCAAACACGATGAGCGTGGTCGAGATTGGTGCGCCCAGCACCGCGGCAGCCACCGCGCCCATCCCGGCAAAGGCATAGAGCGTATGGGTGCCTGACACATCTGGCAGCAATCCGGTGGCGATCAGGCCGAAGGCCAACCCGGTCAGCGCTCCGATCATCAATGAAGGGGAAAACACACCACCACCCATGCGACCGCCCATGGTAATCGCCACTGCGACGGTCTTGATGACCGCGAACAGGATTGCGGTCGTCAGCACGAGGTCCCCGGTCAAGGCACGGATCGTGGTTTCGTATCCCACGCCGATGATGTGCGGAAACCAGACCGCCAACAGGCCGAGCATCGCGCCCGAAACACCGGGGCGCAGCCAGCGCGGCAGAGACAAACGGTTTTGAATATGCGTGCCGATATCCTCGGCGAAGAAGATCGATCGCATCAGCAGCAGCGAGACCAGCCCGCAAATCAGGCCTAGGATCAGGAAGGCGGGCAGCTCGACATAGAATTGCAACGACCCGGGCGTATCCAGCGTGAATTCGGTCACGTCACCATAAGCCAGCCGGTTGATCACGGTCCCCGCGACCGAGGCGATGACAATGGGCGCAAAGGCATGAACGGCGAAGTGGCGCAACACAACCTCAAGCGCAAACAAGGCCCCGGCGATAGGGGCGTTGAAACTGGCCGAAACAGCAGCGGCCACAGCACAACCCAATAGGTCGCGCCCGGTGATGCCGTCGGCGTGGATACGGTCGCTGACCCAAGTCGAGATGACCCCGGCCATATGCACAACAGGTCCTTCCCGCCCCGTGGATCCGCCTGAGCTGAGCGTGATCAGCGAAGCGAAAAAAGATGCGATACCGGCCTTCTTTTCGACCCGTCCATCAGTGATGGCCGCACCCTCGATCACATCAGCTACCGAACGCACACGGCCATCATCGGTGTACCTGTTCAGGATGATCCCGACGACCAACCCGCCGACCACAGGTGTAAGGAAAATCCAGAGCCAATGCAGCTTCTCAGCATGGCTGTGCAGGAATAGGATATCTTCGGTGTTGTAGAGATAAGCCTGCAACGACGAGATCGCCATCCGGAATCCCAGCGCCATGAAGCCTGCAGCGATCCCGATGACCAGGGCGATAAACCAGAACTGAATCTGGCTGGGGCCACGATGAAGCATTACCCGCCATGCATCCCGCAGCGCCGCGAGGGCTTGATTGAGCTGATTGCGCAGCACGGTGCGGGTCGATTGGGTCATTGGCCCTCGTTGGGGTGGTCGCCTGACCCTTAGTAAGCCACGCGCGCGCCTTAGAAAAGTCGGTTCACGACAAGATGCTCACAGAATGCGCGTCATGCATCCAACAGGGCACGGGCAGCGGCGCGTGCCTCATCCGTAATGGTGTCGCCTGCGACCATCCGGGCGATTTCGTCGACGCGGTCGGGGTCGGCCAGCGGGATCACGGTGGACAGGGTCTGATCGCCGGTGACCTGTTTCTGCACCCGCCAGTGATGCGCCGCCCGTGCGGCCACTTGCGGCGAGTGGGTGACGACCAGCACCTGCCCGCCCTGCGCGAGTGCGGCCAGACGGCGGCCCACCGCGTCCGCCGTGGCACCGCCGACACCGCGGTCAATCTCGTCAAAGATCATCGTGCGGGCACTGTCTTCGCCCGTTAGGCAGACCTTAAGCGCCAGCAGAAAGCGGCTGAGCTCGCCGCCCGAGGCGATTTTGTTGAGCGGCCCTGACGGCGCCCCCGGGTTGGTGGCGACGGTGAAGGCCACCGCGTCGATGCCTTCGGGGCCTGCGTCGGTCGCGGTGACCTCGGTCCGGAACACGGCGCGTTCCATTTTCAGGGGCGCGAGTTCAGCCATTACTGCGGTGTCCAACGCACTGGCGGCCTTACGGCGCGTTTCGCCGAGTGCGGTGGCCGCGTTGTCATACGCAGCTTGTGCCGCGTCCACAGCAGCGCGTTTGTTGCTGAGGTCGGCGTCACCTGCATCCAGCCGGTTCAGGCGGTCGCGCAAGGTATCGGCGAAGGTGCCCAGATCATCGGGGGCCACATCGTGTTTCCGTGCCAGCGCGCGAATGGCAAAGAGGCGTTCCTCGGCCTGTTCCAGTTCCGCTGGGTTAAAATCGAGCGCTTGCAGACAGGCGTTGACCCCATCCTGCGCCTCGCCCAGTTCGATCAGGGCGCGACCCAGCGCTGCAATGGGGCCTTCCAACTGGCCACCCGCATTGTCCGACACGCCTTCCAGCCAGCGCACGGCATCGGCCATCGCGCCCTCGGCCCCGTCGCCGCCCAGCAAGGCAAAGGCACGGGCCACGTCGTCGCGAATCCGTTCGGCCCCTTGCATCATGCGGCGGCGGGCGTCGAGATCTGCATCCTCGCCCGGCTGCGGGTCAAGCTGATCCAACTCGGCAACGGAATGACGCAGGAAATCTTCTTCGGCACGCATAGCCTCCAGCGCTGCCTCAGTCTGCGCCAGAGCTTTGCGGGCGATGGACATCTGGCCCCACGCGGCACGCACGGCGGCCAACTGATCCCCTGCCCCGGCATAGGCATCCAGCATTGCGCGATGCCCGCGCGGGTTCAGCAGGCCTCGGTCATCATGTTGGCCGTGCAGTTCGATCAGAGTTTCCGACAGCGCCCGTAACACTTCGCCCGAACAACGGCGGTCATTGACCCATGCAGTCTTACGTCCCTCGGCCGTGTTGACGCGGCGCAGGATCAGCTCCTCGCCACCGGGCAGACCCGCCTCGGCCAGAATCGAATGGGCAGGGTGATCGTCAGGCAGTTCAAACTCGGCCACAACTTCGCCCTGTGCGGCCCCCTGACGAACCAGCTCGGCGCGCCCGCGCCAGCCCAGCACAAAGCCCAGCGAATCCAGCAAGATCGACTTGCCCGCGCCGGTTTCACCGGTCAAAGCATTCAAGCCCGGCTGAAACGTCAGCTCCAGCCGGTCGATGATCAGCATGTCGCGGATATCAAGGGCGCGCAGCATCGGGTCTTTAGCGTCCCAAGCCTTTAGCCATGGCCGTTACAACCACTCACCCTTGACGGTCTGGCGATAGATCGTGCTGAGCCAATTGTTACCTCGGCTCTTTAGATCGAGACCACGCGACGTCAGCAACGTGTACCCCGCGTCGTACCATTCCGAGGACTGATAGTTGTAACCCAGAATCGCACCCGCGGTCTGCGCCTCGTCCACCAGTCCCAGCGCCAGATACGCCTCGATCAGGCGATAGAGCGCCTCGGCGGTATGAGATGTGGTCTGAAAATCTTCGACCACCACGCGGAATCGGTTGATCGCCGCAGTGAAGTGATCCTGACGCAGATAATAGCGCCCGATCTCCATCTCTTTGCCAGCCAGATGGTCAAAGGCAAGGTCGAATTTCAGTACGGCAGATGTGGCATACTCACTGTCTGGGTAGACTTCGATCACCGTGCGCAGCGCCTGCAGTGCCTGAAAGGTCAGCCCCTGATCACGACCCACTTCGTCGATCTGATCATAGTAGCTGAGCGCCAGAAGATACTGGGCATAGGCGGCGTCTTCGTCAGTGGGATAGAAATCGATATATCGCTGCGCGGCGGCGCGGCTTTCTTCATAGTTCTGGTCCGAATGGAATGAGAACGCCTGCATGATCAGCGCACGTTTCGCCCAATCGGAATAAGGATAAAGCCGCTCTACTTCAGAGAAATACCAAGCCGCGTCGTCCGAGCGATTCTGCGACAGCTCGTATTCACCGCGGGTGTAAATCTGTTCAGGCGTGAAACCTTCGAGGTTTTGGCTGCGGTCTGCCCCACGGTTACCAAACAGACCTCCGGCATTGCCACATGCCGTCAAAGTTGCTGCCAGAAGAAGCGCACCTGCGATTCTGACTGCCGCTTTGCTGCCAACCATTCCGCCCATCCTTGTCGTCTACTTAGCGGGAATTACCCCTGATCGGGCCTCGGTCTAGCACATAAAATTCCAGTGCAAAACGCCTTATCCACCCTCATGGCGCAAATGTCGTCAGAGTTGATCAGATCACGCAACCTGCGGGATTTCGCTTCGCACAAGGCCCTGGCCGGGCAGACGCGCGGCTTGTTCAGGGGTACAAAGGATCGGACGCACAGCGCCCGGTGTTTCGAACAGTTTGCGCAGCAATGTGTTGGTCATCGAATGCCCCGACTTCTCGCCGACAAAGCGCCCCAGAATCGGACCGCCTGCAAGATAGAGATCACCCAGAGCGTCCAGCATTTTGTGGCGCACCGCTTCATCCGTGTGACGGAAGCCACCCGGGGTCAGGACTTCGTCGCCCTGTACGACTACGGCATTGTCCAATGTGCCGCCCAAGGCCAATCCGTTTTCGCGCATCGCTTCGACATCTGTGCGGCGGCAAAACGTGCGACTGTCGCAGAGTTCACGCGCAAACGAACCATTGCGCATGTCCAAAACCTTTGTCTGGCTGCCAATGGCGTCATCTTCGAAATCAATGTGGAACTCGATCTCCAGACCTTCCGCAGGCGCGATCGATGCCTTTGCACCTTCGCGTTCAACTGAGATGGGTTTAAGCACCTCATAAGCCAGTACCGGACTGGCCTGACGACGAACGCCTTTGGCCATGATGCCCTGAACAAAGGCCACGGACGAGCCATCCATGATCGGGACTTCGGGACCGTCGATTTCAATCAGTGCATTATGCACACCACATCCGGCAAGTGCCGCCATGATGTGTTCCACAGTCGATACCGACACATTCGCATCGTTAACCAATCGTGTGCAAAGAGGCGTCCGCTCAACAACATCATAGATAGCGGGGATCAACGCATTGCCCAGCTCGATATCAGTCCGCTTGAACCAGATTCCATGACCTGCCGCTGCAGGCTTCAGAACCATCGTCGCAGGCTTGCCGCTATGCAGCCCAGTGCCCACAAACGTGACTGAAGATTTGAGCGTATGTTGCAATGTGAGCCTCGGTGAGTTGTGTCCAGCCTATCAGGGGCTGTGTTGCACCCTCAACTAAGGAAGGGGGCGTTAAGGCTCAACTCACCTTTTGCAACCGAATGAAACATGAATGTGACACATCGGCAAATCCCTGCTTACACCAGCTCAACACTTTGTGTTTCCACAAAAAAGGGCCGCGCGATGGCGGCCCTTCGGGATGATTTTGTTACCGCGATCAGTTGGCCTGACGCCGTAGGAAGGCGGGAATTTCGATGCGCTCCTGATCAGGATCGGCTTCATCCTGAACAGGTGCCGTTGCGTCAACCGACCGCATCGCAGGCTGTTGGCGTACCGGTTGAGCGGGCGTATCGGCCGCATGGCCGGTCATCCGGTCAATCAATCGGTTGAAGCCAAAACGCGGGCGATCCTCGGTCGCTTGCTGCGGCTGAGGGGCCGGTTCGCGAGGCGCCTCAGGCGTCGGACGCAGCCGGTTCGAAGGTACTTTCTGAACTGCGGCCTGCAACCGCTGCATCGCTTCCGGAGACGGTGTGCCGGGGGTCTGGGCACGCGGTGCGTCGTAGGAGTCGACTGTCTCTTCGACTTCGGGTTGCGGTTCGAACTGCGCAACCTGAGGCTGATAGGCGGGCGGAGGCAGCCCGTCATCGTCCTGCTCGGCAGCGGGTTTTTCGTCTTGCCAGCCTTCATTGAACTCGACATCTTCGATGGACTCGAAGAGCGTGGGCGCAATGTTGTCCTCAGCCGGGGCCTCATCTGCAGCGATTTGTTCAGGCGTGGAGTCTTCTGCCGAAACCGTGCGTGTCAGCGGAGCCGACATCGAACGGCGGGCGACCGGTACATCTTCGCTTTTCTCGCTGGCATCGATACCGGTGGCAACGACTGAAACGCGCATTCCGCCTTCCATCTCGGTGTCGAGGGTCGAACCGACAATGATATTGGCCTCCGGGTCCACTTCCTCGCGGATGCGGTTGGCAGCCTCGTCCAGTTCGAACAGGGTCAGGTCGTGCGCACCGGTGATGTTGATTAGCACACCCTTGGCACCCTTGAGGCTGATTTCGTCCAACAGCGGGTTGGCAATGGCCTTCTCGGCTGCCTGAATGGCGCGATCTTCACCGGTCGCTTCGCCTGTGCCCATCATCGCCTTGCCCATCTCGTCCATCACGGCTCGAACGTCGGCGAAGTCGAGGTTGATCAGACCCGGACGCACCATCAGGTCGGTTACGCCTTTGACGCCCTGATACAGGACATCGTCGGCCATCGAAAACGCCTCGGTAAACGTGGTCTTTTCGTTGGCCAGACGGAACAGGTTCTGGTTCGGAATGATGATCAGCGTGTCAACGACTTTCTGCAGCGCATCAACGCCGTCTTCGGCCTGACGCATACGCTTGGCGCCTTCGAACTGGAAGGGTTTGGTGACAACCCCAACGGTCAGGACACCCAGCTCCCGCGCTGCCTGCGCGATGATCGGGGCCGCGCCGGTGCCTGTGCCGCCACCCATGCCGGCGGTAATAAAGCACATATGTGCGCCCGCTAGGTGATCGACGATCTGTTCGATGCTTTCTTCAGCTGCTGCAGCACCCACGGTCGGACGCGCACCTGCACCTAACCCTTCGGTGACTTTGACGCCCAGCTGCACCCGCGCCGACGAACGGCTTTGCTGCAGCGCCTGTGCGTCTGTGTTGGCGACGACAAATTCTACGCCGTCCAACTGTTTTTCAATCATGTTGTCGACAGCATTGCCCCCAGCGCCGCCAACGCCAAATACGGTAATCCGAGGCTTGAGTTCGTCGTGCCCGGGCATCGAAAGATTTAATGTCATGCTCTGTCCGCCTGTTTTTTATGTTGCCGCAAAATGCGGTTTTTCTGACCTATCCACAGTCGATTTTACTGTGTCATTTCGGAAACGTCACCAGAAAAATCGCACGAATCCACAAAATATGGAGGAAATAAGGCGGCAAACAGCGGCATTTCGCTGTTACCGCGACATGTTGCGGCGAAAGGCTCATGCGCCACTACACACGGAAAGACCCCACCCGCCTTGAGGGGATGCGAAAACTTTTAGTCACTCGTTTGGTCGCGGAAAACTGCTCAATGTCCTGCCGCTGGGCCTCTGCCGGGCCTTGAACCTTATTTTGCGGCAATTTGGCAGTTGCCGCAACTGATTTCTTTAGCCTATCGGGGCACTTGGGCAATTCAGGCCATCTTCAGAGATGCTACGGACCTCTTGCGTTTCGCTGCCGACGAAGCGCGCCAGCCGTACCATCAGCCGGTCATTGTACAGGTAGGGCCACCAGCAGACTGGCAGGCCATCGGGCGCATCATCGTACAGAAAACAGATCTGGCCATTTGGCGTGGTGATCTGGCCATAGACACAGCCCCGCCCCTCCATCCGCCAGACCGAGAGAGACGGGCTGAGGAATTCCTCGGTCCCGACCAACATACCGCTTCGGATTTCATGGAAGGTGATCGTTTTGCCAACGACGGCGCTCAGAAACGCCTCGGGCGTAATAAGGGTTTGAGCCGGGGCCGCAGCGGGCCCAAGGGCCACGCCAACGGCTGCACCACGCAGGGCATTACCAATTGTCACGGAACCAGCGCACCGCGCGCTTGAACGGGCGCGCGGCATAGGTGTCGACCGGGATCTCAAAATCCCACCATTCGTCCTGAGGATGCGCCGCAAACAGACTAAGCCCCACTGCAGAAGAAAAACCGGGCCCGGTCGCGGATTGCGGCAGGCCATGAACGCGCAGCGGGCGGCCTAAACGAACACGCTGACCCAGAATCCGGCTGGCAAGCCCGTCTAGCCCCATGATCTGGCTGCCACCACCAGTCAGAACGATCTGCTGGCTTGGCAGGTGGTCGAAACCGGCAGCGTCTAGACGAGTACGCACCTCTTCGAGAATCTCCTCAACGCGGGGGCGCATGATGCCGATCAACTCGGCACGGCTGACGGTACGGCGGTCATGCTCCCAATCGCCAGTATCGCCACCGATGTCGATCAGGTCGCGATCATCGGCTCCGGTCGCGTGAACGCCACCGTTAAAGGTCTTGATCCGTTCGGCCACCGCTGCGGGCACGCCGAGGCCCATCGAAATGTCGCTGGTCACGTGATCCCCGCCCATGCGCACGCAATCGGCATAGATCATGTGTTTCTTCATGAAGATCGAGATGCTGGTGGTGCCGCCGCCCAGATCGATACAGGCCGCGCCCAACTCCTGTTCGTCCTCGACCAATGCGGAAATGCCCGAGACATAGGCCGAGTTCGCAATCCCTGCCAGCTCCAGATCGCAGCGCTTGATACAGCGGACGATGTTCTGGATCGCCACCGCATCGACGGTTAGCATGTGCATATCCACTGCAAGGCTCTGCCCCAATTGCCCACGCGGATCGATTAGTCCCGAGCGGTTGTCGAGCGCGAAATTCACCGGTTGCGCATGCAGTACCTCGCGCCCTTCGCCGTAATCGGGCACGTCGCAGGCGTTCAGGACACGACCGACCTCGGCTTCGGTAACTAGTTGCCCTTCCAGATCGACCTGTGCATCCAGCCCGTACGAGCGCGGGTTCGCCCCTGAGAAGGATGCAATCACGTGATCCACGCGGATATCGGCCATCTTCTGCGCTGCCTGCAGTGCGGTGCGGATGGCGCGTTCGGTCTCCTGCATCGCTGTGACTTCGCCGAACTGCACCCCGCGCGAGCGGGTAGTCGCAGCGCCGATGACGCGGAACCCGGTCTGACCGGCCATGGAGCCGATCGAGTTATCCTCGGACAACCGCCCGGTCCCGTCGAAGCGCAGGACAAGGCAGGCGATTTTGGAGCTGCCCACATCCAGAATGGCGACGACGCCGCGTTGCATTGCCTGTCGGCGCATCTGCCGCATGGCGCGTTGGGACTGATAAAGATCGGTCATCATGGTCGTTACTGCCCGCTACTCACATCTACTTTTGTGTTCCACCAGTCTTCGCTGGCCGTTTTGTTCATTCGGATGGTCGGTCGCTGCCCGAGTCGCATATCGACCACGGCCACGTCGCGTTCCAGAAGGTCCTGCACCTCGTTCACCGCCAACACACGTTCCAGCGCGCGCGCCGGACGTTCGGTCGGCAACATGATGCGCTGGTTGCGATCCAGCACCAGATCCCAGCGCCGTTCGCCAACGCGCACCAAACCGCGCACGCGGTCGCCCAAGCTGCGGGCTGTGGTCAGGATTTGCAGCGCCTCAGGGACATGTTTGTTCGCGCCCTTCCCTGCGATCAGTGGCAGGGTTGCGTGATCGGCGCGTGCTGAAACACGGTCAACATGGGCTCCGGTTTCATCCAATAGCTCGATCCCGTCTCGGGTGCGCCAGACGATGACCGGCTGGCGTTCGACCACATCAACCTGAAGAATCCCGCCAGGGCGAATGCGTACGGTTGCCGATTTCACCGGGTCAAGCCCGGTGATGGTGTCGCGGATCAACTCCACATCCAGATCCCACGAGCTGAGCGGGAAATCGAGCGGCACGATCTCGCGGATATCCTCAGACAGTGCGGTTCCTGCCCCGTCGATGGCCATCAAGTTGACCATGAATTCGGGGCGCTCCTGGATCGAGGTCTTGATGTCGGCGATATAGGTGCTGACCGCCTCACGACGTTCTTCGGCGGCAAAGAAGCCACCCACCAAACCAAAGACGGCCAGAACCGGCAGGCCAATTTTTAGCCCGCGCCGGATGCCGGGGGTGAGCATCCAGCGCTGAAAGCGGTAGCTGAGGCGCGAGGGCGCGGGGTCCGCGTTGCGCGCGCGGCCAAAAAGACGCGCCCCGCGCAAATGCAGCTTAGGTTCGGTTTTGGGCTCGGGCCTTGGCGCGGCGGTGAAATCGGCATCCGGCCCCGCCAACGGTTTGGTCCGGTGGATCACCGGCGCGCGGGTGGCGGTCAGCGGTCGCATGAGGCATCCTCCACCATCCAGGCGCAGAGCTGGCCGAAACTGATGCCAAGATGCTCGGCCTGTTCGGGCACCAGCGAAGTCGGCGTCATGCCGGGCTGGGTGTTGGTTTCCAGCAGGAACAGCCCGTCGGCACCCTTGCTGTCATCCCAGCGGTAATCGGTGCGGGACACGCCGCGACACCCCAGCGCATTATGCGCCTTCACCGCATAGTCCATGCAGCGGTCAAAGATGTCCTGCGGAATGTCAGCGGGCAGCACATGCCACGAGCCGCCGGGCTTGTACTTGGCATCATAATCGTACCAACCGCCATCGGTCATGATCTCGGTCACCGTCAGGGCGCGATCGCCCATCACGGTCACGGTCAGTTCACGGCCCGCGACGTATTTCTCGACCATCACCTGATCAGGCATCGCCTCGTCCAGTTGCGGCGGGCCGTTGGCATTTTCATGCACGATGTAGATGCCGACGCTGGAACCTTCGTTGTTGGGCTTGGCCACATAGGGCGGCTCCATCACATGGACCTCGACCACCTCGACCTTGGGAACGATCAGGCTGGGTACGATAGGTAATCCTTCGGCGGCGTAGACCTCTTTGCTGCGCTGTTTGTCCATCGCAAGGGCCGAAGCCAGCACGCCGGAATGCGTGTAAGGAATGCGCATCCATTCCAGTAGCCCCTGCACACAGCCATCCTCGCCCCAGCGTCCATGCAGGGCGTTGAACACCACATCGGGTTTGATATCGGTAAGGCGAGTAGCAAGGTCCGGACCTGCGTCCAGTTCGACCACTTCAAAGCCTTCACCCACAAGAGCGGCTGCGCATTCGCGCCCAGAGCTGAGAGACACCTCGCGTTCCGCCGAGGGGCCACCCATCAATACCGCCACTTTGAGGTTTGTCCTGCTCGACATACCCAATGTGCGCCTCAATGTCCCCGGACCTTATGTGGTGGTCCGTACTGCGTTTATGCCTTTGATCCGTCGTCCTAATTTGCCTGTTATGGTCTGACGGTCGGGGCTTTATTCTTCCAGCGGATCACCGACCCGCATGATTTCCCACTCTAGCGTGATGCCGCTTGTTTCGTAAACCTTTTTTCGCACCTCTTCGCCCAGACCTTCGAGGTCTGCGGCGGTGGCGTCGCCTGTATTGATCATGAAATTCGAGTGTTTGGGACTCATCTGCGCGCCACCTTTTGTGGCCCCGCGCATACCCGCGTCATCGATCACTTTCCACGCCTTGAGGTCATGCACATCGTCCGCTCGCCCAGTCGACGAGAACCCGGCTGGATTACGGAAGGTCGACCCGGCGCTGCGGTCCTTGGTGGGTTGAGTTTCGTCGCGCTTTTTTAGCTGCGCCTCCATGCGAGCGTGCAGCTCAGCTGGATCGCCCGAGGGGCCTTGAAACGTCGCCGAGATCAGCACCGCGCCTTCGGGCAGGTCGGACTGGCGATAGCGGAAGCTGAGGTCTTGCGGGGTCAGGTCCACGATCTCTCCGGCGCGGGTGACCACGGTAGCCTTTTGCAGCACATCCGCCGTATAGCTGCCGTAACAGCCCGCGTTCATGCGCACGGCCCCGCCGATCGAGCCTGGTATCGTGCGCAGGAAAGTCAGGTCCACACCTCCATCCGCTGCTTTACGCGCCACATGCGCATCCAGCGCGGCGGCACCCGCGCTGACGGTATTGCCGTCGACCGAGATACCATTGAACCCGCGCCCCAATCGGATCACCACCGCCCGCAGACCACCATCACGGACGATCAGATTGGATCCGACACCCATAGGAAAGATGGGAACATCCGCAGGCAGATCACGCAGAAACGACTGAAGGTCTTGGGTATCGGCGGGTTGAAACAGATAATCCGCAGGTCCGCCGACGCGCAGCCAGGTGAGTTCGGAAAGAGAGCGCGCCGCGGACAAGCGGCCACGGACGTCGGGCAGTTCGCTCATGCGCCTTCCCGCGATGCAAGGCTGCGCCCGCCTACTCCACCCATGATCACCGCAAACAGGAAGGGCAGGACCGCACCGGTCAGCCAGACGAAGGGTCCGAACGCCTGTTCTTCTTCTCCTGTCCCGACACCGGCCAGCACTATGATCAGTACCAGACCAAGGGCCGAGGTCAGCCCGATCAGCCACAGCAGTGCCTTGAGGCCGATCCAGCGCGCGGCGACAAAACCCGCAAGCGTCCCGAGGATCAGGGTAATCAGCGGCAAATAGGCGAAAGTGGCGATGTCGACCATGGGGGCCTCCTGAAAATGGCCAGTTACTTGTTCGCCGCCTTCATGCCCTGCATTTTCGCCTTTGTCCAACGGGTGAGGTAAATCACCGGCCAGCGCAGTACTGACATACCTGCCGCCAGAACCAGCAGCCCGATCCATGGACCATTTTCATAGGTGACATAGCCTAGGATAGGGACGCCAACGGCGATCAGGAAATAGGCGCGCCGCCAATGGTTGTCCTTGCTGGGCAACATCGCCAACACGTTGGCGACAACACCCCACAGACCGGCAAGCGCAATCGACCAGTTCATTCCGACACCTCTTTACCCGTCCACTTGCGCCAGTAGTAGCGGATCGGGTTGCGGTACATCGAAACAAAACCGCCAGCAGCCAGGACTCCGACGAACCAGCCATAGTCTAAACTCAGCCACAGAATCAGAGCAGGCGCGCTGGCAAACAGTACAACACCCGGTGGGAATTGCAGGCGCATCGGCAGCATCGCCACAATGGTGGAAGCGAAGACCCAGACGCAGGCGAGTATGAGCGATAGCGCCACGAGGTTAGCTCGCTTTGGCGATTAACCGGTCAGGCAAACCGTTGGCCCAGGTGCTGATCGTACCTGCGCCGAGGCAGACGACCATATCGCCCGGGCGGGCCTGTTCACGGACAAGGCGGGCCAGGTCTTCTTCGTTCAAGATCGCGCGCGCGTGGCGGTGGCCGTGGCGGATCAGGCCCTGCACAAGATCGTCACGGCTGGCACCTTCGATCGGATCTTCGCCTGCAGCAAAGACCTCCGCAATAGCGACTACGTCGGCGTCGTTGAAGCAGGTGCAGAAATCGTCGAACAGGTCGGACAGGCGGGAGTAGCGGTGCGGCTGGTGGACTGCGATGACGCGGCCCTCGGTGGCCTGACGTGCGGCCTTGAGAACAGCGGCGATTTCGACCGGGTGGTGGCCGTAATCGTCGATGATGGTGACGCCGTTAATTTCCCCGACCTTGGTAAAGCGGCGGTTGACGCCGCCGAAATTGGCCAGCGCATCGCGGATTTCACTGGCCTTCATGCCCAGATGACGGGCCACGGCCACGGCGCTCAGCGCATTAGAGACATTGTGGTCGCCGGGCATTGGCAAGGTGCAACCTTCGATCACCTTGTCTTCATGGCGTAGGTGGATGTCGAAATGGGCGACGCCACCCTTATAGGTCAGGTTTTCGGCCCGCACATCGGCCTGTGCGTTGAAACCATAGGTGCGCACGCGGCGATCGGAGATGCGGCCAACAAGCGCCTGCACCTCGGCATGATCTGTGCAGCAGACGGCCAGGCCATAAAACGGCAGGTTCGAGACGAACTCGTAAAACCCGTCCCGCAGCTTATCGAAATCGCCCCAATGCTCCATGTGTTCAGGGTCGATATTGGTGACGATGGCTATGGTTGCAGGTAGGCGATTGAATGAGCCGTCGCTCTCATCCGCTTCAACCACCATCCATTCACCCTGCCCCATGCGCGCGTTGCTGCCATAGGCGTGGATGATGCCGCCATTGATGACGGTGGGATCGAAATCGCCGGCGACCATCAGTTCCGCCATCATAGTGGTTGTTGTGGTCTTACCGTGAGTTCCGGCGATGGCAATGTTCGAGCGCAGGCGCATGAGTTCCGCCAGCATGTCGGCGCGACGGACGACGGGCAGGCCCTGCGCGCGTGCCTCGTCCAGTTCCGGGTTCCCCGGTTTGATCGCAGTTGAGACCACGACCACGGCGGCGTTCTGCAAGTTCTCGGCACGCTGGCCTTCGAAAATCTCAGCACCCAGCCCAGCCAGCCGGTCAGTAATCTTCGAGGTTTTCAAGTCCGAACCTTGTACACGGTAGCCAAGGTTCAAAAGCACCTCTGCGATACCCGACATCCCGATCCCACCGATGCCCACGAAGTGGATCGGTCCAACGTCCTGCGGCAGTTTGGTTGCTGGATTCATGAGGTCTCCTTCTGCGCCAGTTGCTCGACAAGGGCGACCAGACGCTCGGTGGCGTCCGGTGCCCCGACCGATAGCGCGGCATGGGCCATTTGCTGTGCGGCTTCGGGGTTGGTGAGAACCGTGGTCATTTGCTGTGTCAGCGCGGGAACGTCAAGGGCGTTTTCGGGGATCATGATCGCACCGCCTGCCTGAACCAATCCACGCGCATTGGCTGTTTGATGATCTCCGGCAGCCGTGGCAAGCGGGATCAAAATCGACGGGCGGCCAATCACGGAAATGTCGGCGATACTGGAGGCACCTGACCGGCTGACAACCAGCTGCGCGTCGGACATACGGCGAGGTACGTCGTCAAAGAAAGGCTGTACATCGGCGCGTATGCCGTGATCGGCGTAAAAGGCCTTGACCCGTTCACCATCCTCATCGCGGGCCTGATGCGAGACGCGGATATACCCGCGCAGATATTCAGGCAGCGCAGCGATGGCCCCCGGCACCACGTCACTGAGGATACGTGCGCCCTGAGAGCCGCCCATCACCAGGACGGACATCGGGTACTCCCCAGGCGGGATATAGGGGGCAGCAGCGCGTTCAAGAACGGAGGCGCGAACCGGGTTACCAGTGTGTATGCCCTTGGACCCTTCAGGCAAATCGGTGGGCCAGACACCACAGGCCACTTGAGCCACACGGGTGGCAAACAGTTGGTTTACCCGGCCCAGAACGCCATTTTGTTCATGGATCATACGCGGCAGCTTCAGCAGGATGGCCGCGCCCAGCGCCGGTATCGACGGATAGCCGCCAAAGCCCACCACCACATTCGGCTTGTCACGCATCATCTGCACAGCCATGCCAGTGACTCCAGCAGCAATCTTGGGTCCAACCAACATCTTGGCCGCTAATCCGCCTCGGGCGAAGGTGGCCGAGGATGCCTCGACAATCTCGACGTCTGCGGGGAACGCGCCAGTATAGCGCGCTCCGCGCGGGTCGGTGGACAGGCGCACACGCCAGCCTTTCTGCAGCATCGCCTCGGCCAACGCCTGCGCGGGGAACATGTGGCCCCCGGTGCCACCTGCTGCGATTAGTAGATAAGGTTTGCCCATCAGCCTCGTCCGCGCAGAATGTCGCCCAGCTCGCCCTGCGGGCGGGTTCGGGTGAAGGCCAGCAACATGCCAACCGCGATGCCGCCTGCAATCAGGGACGATCCGCCATAACTGACAAAGGGCAACGTCATGCCCTTGGCGGGCAGAAGCCTCACGGCGACGCCCATGTTGATCATAGCCTGCACACCAAACATGCAGGCCAGACCAGTGCCAGCCAGACGGATGAACATGTCGCGTTCGCGCATCAGCCGCAGCAGCGAACGCACAACGATCAGCGAGTACAGCACGATGATAATCAGCACCAGAATCAGCCCGTATTCTTCGGCCGCGACCGCGATGATGAAATCCGTATGCGCATCAGGCAGAGACCACTTGACCTGCCCCTCACCCACGCCGACGCCGAACAGACCGCCTTCGCGGATAGCATTGGTGGCATACCCAAGCTGGGTGGTCGGATCGAGTTCCTGATTAAGGAAACCATCGATACGACGGGCAAAGTGCTCGGAATTGGAATAGGCAAACATGCCGCCCAGAACGACCGCCCCGGCCATGCCGACCAGCAATAGCATCGGAGCTCCGGCGACAAAATACATCACACCCCAACCAAAAAGGATAAGGCAGGCCTGCCCGAAATCGGGCTGCATCACCAGCATTGCCACGATGGACATACACAGTGCAAAGGACCACAACCGCCCCGGCGGGCCGTTGATTTCCTGTGATGCGGCCAACAGCCATGCGGCCACCACGACAAAACCGGGCTTGAGGAACTCGGATGGCTGCAACGAGGCAAAACCCAGCGAATACCAGCGCACCGCGCCTTTGCCAAAGTCTGTACCGAAGACCGGCAGGAAGGCCAGCGCCACGAACGAGGCCAGAAAGCCCAGAATCGCCAGCCGCCGCACCAGTGTCGGCGACATCATTGAGGTCAGCAGCATCGCGACCAGCGCCAGCCCGCCAAAGATCGCCTGACGTTCTACATAGTGGAAAGGATCGAACCCGTTACGCCCCGCTAGTGGCGGCGACGAGGCTAACCCCAGCAAAAGCCCGATGACAAACAGGATCAGGACGCAGGACATCGTCCAGCGATCAATCGTTCGCCACCACTTCGGAAGAATCGGTTCTCCGCGCTGGTCCTGGACCGCGCCATACACCATCTCAGTCATGAGATACCGCCACTATCTGCCTCGTTAACGTCCCGTTTTCGGGATCTGATTGAGAGTCTACAGGGATTTTTACATTTGGGCTAGCAGAATGACAGGCAGAACTGGAATTCCGGAACAATGAGCCGACGTTGACAAACGCGCATGCATTCAAGCAGCGCAAGTTGTCTGTTCTGATCGACGGCCAGTTGAGACACGGCTTAAGTTCATCAGAATATCAACCGCGCCCAACGTCATTGTTCAAAAAGTAAATCGTCAGTCTTTGATGGGGTATCTGTCAGGCTCTTCAAACACATCGATCACTCGGGACCCCGCCTTGATGCGCCCGCCATGCTCCACTCCGGCTGGTATCGAATAACTGTCGCCGGGTAGATAAACTTTCGTCTCTCCGCCAATGGTGAGTTCAATTTCTCCTTCCACCACCGTACCCCATTGGGCACCATGTGAATGTAGTGGGAGTTCCATTTCTTTAAGAAAAGTAAAAAAGGCGACCAAACCAGCATCAGATCGAATGACTGCCGTCTGCACGACGTCTTCGGGAAATGGCACGTCTAGTCTTGGAAAGTCTGTAATGAAGTTTGGAAAGCGCATATTTCTATCCCTTTAAATAGATCTAACCGGCAAGCATTAGCACAGAGCCTAGCATGTCAGTATGCACTACGACTAAAAATCCACATACCATATGGCACAAACCCAAGTGCCGCTGAGAAATTCTGTGGGCCAAACCCACACCGTTTTTGGTCTGCGCTCTTGCCATCGCTCACAATCCACGCCATGCGCAGCATATGGATTTCGAGACGATCATCCTCGGTGCTGGCGCGGCCGGCATGATGTGCGCAGCCCATTGCGGTGGCCAGGCGCTGGTGATCGACCATGCAACAGCTCCCGGAGAAAAGATCCGCATCTCGGGTGGTGGACGATGCAATTTCACCAATATGTATGCGGGACCGGGCAATTTCCTGTCTCAGAATCCGCATTTCAGCAAATCAGCGCTGGCGCGATATACACAGTGGGACTTCATCGAACTGGTCGATCGCCATGGCATTGCATGGCATGAAAAAACGCTTGGGCAATTGTTCTGCGACGGGTCTTCGAAACAGATCGTCCAGATGCTGCTGAATGAAATGGTCAAGGCCGAGGCCGAGCTCTGGGTGCAGACGTCGCTGCGCAACTTGCGCAAAACCGAAAGCGGTTTCGCTTTGGATGTCGAACGCGATGGCAAGCACATCCCTCTGACCTGTCGTAATCTGGTTCTGGCCACGGGTGGCAAATCGATCCCCAAAATGGGCGCGACGGGGTTGGCCTATGACATCGCGCAGCAATTCGGGCTGCAGATAACCGAGACACGAGCGGCGCTGGTGCCGTTCACCTTCTCGGACGGTCGGTTCAAGGATTTGTCCGGCGTCTCCCTGCCCGCTCGACTATCAAACGAGCGCACCAGTTTCGACGAGGCTTTGTTGTTCACCCATCGCGGGTTGAGCGGTCCTTCGGTGCTGCAATTGTCTTCGTACTGGCGCGAGGGTGAGGCAATATGGGTCAACCTGATCCCCGATTTGCCTTTATACGATCTGCTTCGCGATCAGCGGCAGGCTGTTGGGCGCAAGGCGCTGACCACCGAATTGGCACGCCACCTGCCCACGCGTCTGGTGGAATACCTCGCACACCATATCCCGATGAAGGGCAATCTTGCGGATCAGTCCGACACGGCGCTGTCGGAACTGATCGCCGCATTGTCCAACTGGCGGCTTACGCCGTCGGGCACCGAGGGCTATCGCACCGCCGAGGTCACTCTGGGCGGGATCGACACTGACGGGCTGTCGTCTAAAACGATGGAGGCCAGGGATGTCCCCGGCCTCTATGTCATTGGTGAAGCGGTGGATGTCACCGGCTGGCTTGGCGGTTACAACTTCCAATGGGCGTGGTCCTCGGGCCACGCCGCCGGAAGTGCCATCGCAAGCCGTTAGCCTACGACGTTGTAACCCCGTCCGCGCATACAGTTGCGCACAATGACTTCCTTGTTCTGGTTCTTGTTGATCACGTCAGCACCTGCACCAACCAACGCACCGGCAACGGCGGCGCGACCCAGGTTGTCGCTGCTGTCCTGAACGATGCCGGTGACGGCTGCAGCACCTGCAGCGCCGATTGCGGCATTACCTGCGGTCGATCCGTCAACGCTGGCCTGCGAGGCTGCAAGTTGCTGGCACTGATACAGGTCCGAGTTGTAGTTCGGGCCTACAGGGCCATCGATCACGGGCTGATAGTTGGCCCCGGTATTGGTGCAAGCCGCAGCAGCCAGCAGCGCTGGAACGACCAGAAGAAGTTTACGGTTTGGCATATTCATGACCTCGTGTTGAATTTCCTGAAGGCAAAAACCAATGCAGGCAGTGCGTCAAGCAGATAGGCCCACAGCTTCGCCGAACCGGCGATCTATTGCAAACGCATTGCTTTCAGAGGCGTTTTTTAACCTGATCCACGAAGTCATCGCCACGTTGTTCGAAGTTGTCATACTGGTCGAAACTGGCCGCAGCAGGTGCCAATAGAACGGTTTCACCGGGCTGCGCATCGGCCATGGCCTGCATAACCGCCGCTTCCATAGTGGTGCAGACTTGCGCATCGGCCTGCAACTGCATTGCAAAGCTCGCCGCCTCACGCCCGATGACGTAGGCCTTGATTACGTGGTCCCCTGCCCCGTTCAGCGCCTCAAGCCCGCCTTCTTTCTCAAGCCCGCCACAGATCCAACGTATCTTCTTGAACGCGCTCAAGGCTTTGAGGGCGCTATCTACGTTGGTGGCTTTCGAGTCATTCACATAGGTCACGCCGTCCGCCTCGGCGATGATCTGACTGCGGTGCGGCAGACCCGGGAAGCTGTGCAGCGCGTCTTCGATCACGCGCGGAGCAAGGCCCAGCGAACGGCAGGCGGCATAGGCGGCGCAGGCGTTCTGGTGATTATGCGCACCGGGCAGGCCCTTGATCTCACGCAGGTCGATCGATCCGGCCTGACGGCCCTTGCGGTATTCCGACAGGAAACCCTTGCGGGCAAAGACCTGCCAACCCGACCCGGTCAGCTTGCGCGCCACCGAGACGCGGATCACCCGGTCATCCGACGGCCCCTCGGCCAGTTGCCCGGCTAGAAACGCGCCCTCGGCCTCATCTATCCCGATCACGGCGCGGTCTGGACCTCCTTCGGCGAACAGGCGACGTTTGGCGGCAAAGTAACCACCCATTCCACCATGTCGATCCAAGTGATCAGGTGAAAGATTGGTGAAAACCGCCACATCCGGCGTCAGTGCGCGGGCCAGTTCGGTCTGGTAGCTCGATAGCTCCAGTACCACGACCGATCCATCGCCACCTGGGTCGATGTCCAGCACGCCGCGCCCAATGTTACCCGCCAGTTGCGAGTCGCGCCCGGCCTCGGTCAGGATATGTTGGATCAACGCAGCGGTGGTTGATTTGCCATTCGATCCCGTCACCGCGATGACGCGCGGTGGGATGTCGTAGTTGTTCCATTCAGGGCCTGCGAAAGAGCGAAAGAACAGACCTATATCATTGTCGACCGGAACTCCGGCTTCCAACGCAGCGGCCACAACCGGGTTCGGCGCGGGGTAGAGATGAGGGATGCCGGGCGAGACAATTAGTGCGGCAATATCGTCAAACGCCCCGTGGCGGCGCAGATCGACACACGAGAATCCCTCGACCTCTGCCGCTTCACGCGCGGCGGGGTTGTCATCCCAGCAGATCGGCTCAGCCCTGCCAGCGCGCAGCGCTCGTGCGGTGGTCAGACCCGACCGACCTAGCCCCAGAACCGCTACTTTCTGCCCTGAAAACCCTTTGACCGGGATCATTGCCATACACCTTCTATCCGAGCCGCTCTTCCAGCCAGTCCGCCCGCCAAGAGACCGGCCCTTTTGGAACGTTTTCTATTACGAACCCATAGTCTGGTAACCGGTCGCACAAAGCATCGTATTCCGCAATAGCTGCGGCCAAGTTGTGCCGCCGGTCATCATCCTGTTCAAATATCTCAGGCCAAGGAGGAAAGAGAAACACGCATGGGTCGTAGCCCAAGTGCAGTATCTGTTCACGCACTTTGGTCTCCAACGGTGTAACGGTTCGATCAAACCAAATCAGCGCGTCCAATGCCGAACGATCAAATAGCACAAGATCATCTTTGGCATTGTTGAAGTCTGATATCGCAAGTTCAATGATCCGGCGGCAGAATACCTCGGAGTTGACCCAAGGCAGAGCGCGACCACCACCTTGTCTTTCCTCGGCAATGACACGACGACCCGGCTCGGAAACTGTTGAATATCCGCGTCGGGCCATCTCCTCCAGCAGTGTTGATTTGCCACCACCGGAGCATCCAGAAAGCACGACGCAACGCGGGCTCATCTGACTTTCAGCGTCGCCAGCCCGATCATCGCTAAGATCAGTGAAATGATCCAGAACCGGATCACGATGGTGGGTTCAGCCCAGCCCTTTTTCTCATAATGGTGATGGATCGGCGCCATCAGGAACACCCGCTTTCCGGTCCGTTTGAAATAAAGAACCTGGATGATCACACTTAAAGCTTCAACCACGAACAGCCCGCCCACGACTGCCAATACCAACTCGTGTTTGGTAGCCACGGCAATCGCGCCCAGCGCACCACCCAGAGCCAGTGATCCGGTATCACCCATGAAAACCGCCGCCGGAGGGGCGTTGTACCACAGGAATCCCAGCCCCGCGCCAAACAGCGCTGAAGTGAAGATGAAGATTTCACCGGTCCCAGGTACATAGTGAACATCAAGATACTCGGTAAAGTCGACCCGCCCAACCGCATAGGCAATTACACCAAGGGTCGAGGCCGCGATCATCGCGGGCATGATCGCCAGCCCGTCCAGACCATCTGTCAGGTTCACCGCGTTGGCCGCACCCACAATTACGATCACCGCAAAGGGGATATAGAAAAGGCCAAGATTGATCAGCGTATCCTTGAACACCGGCAGAGCCAGCTGGTTTTGCAAATCGCTGGGATGGTGCAGCGTCGCCCAGAGTGACGCCAGCACGGCGATGATGATCCCCAGCGCCAACCGCATCTTACCGGAAACGCCCTTGGTGTTCTGCTTTGAGACCTTGGCATAATCGTCCGCAAAGCCGATGGCCGCATAGGCCAGCGTCACGAACAGTACCATCCAGACATATGGATTGTCCCAGCGCGCCCAGATCAGGGTCGACGTGACCAGAGCGCCCACGATCAGCAGACCGCCCATGGTAGGGGTTCCAGCCTTGGACAGATGCGCCTCGGGGCCGTCATCGCGGATCGGTTGACCTTTGCCTTGCCGTTTGCGCAATACGTTGATCAAGGGTTTTCCGAACAAAAACCCAAAGATCAGCGCAGTCAGAAAGGCGCCCCCCGCCCGGAAGGTGATATAGCGGAAGAGGTTCCAGAAATCCCCTCCATCCGACAGGGCGGTTAACCAATAGAGCATTACAAAACCTTTCTCACAATACGGCGGCTCTCTGGCGCGCTGCCATGCCCCATTTGCCGCAGACCGTCAACGATCTGCGCCAGAGCCATGCTGAGAGAGCCCTTGGCCATCACTACATCGCCGCTACGGATCAATTCCGGCAGATGGGCGGCCATCTCATCGCTGGTTTCCGTCCACAACCCGCGCTTGCCCTCGGGCAGAGCCTGATGCAGCGCTTGCATCAAAGGGCCGATGCAATGAACCTGATCGACATGCGCCATCGCAGGCACCTCGGCCATGGCGGCGTGCATCGCCTGCTCTTGCGCACCAAGCTCTTTCATGTCGCCCAGAAACGCGATCTTGCGTTTGCCCGCCGACGTAGACAGCACGTCGAGAGCGGCCTCCATCGAGGTTGGATTGGCGTTGTAGCTGTCATCGAGCAGTTCAATCTGCCCGCCATCTGGCAGCGCGATCACCTCGCGCACACCGCGCCCTTTGACCGGAGACCAGCCGCGCAGACCGGCAATCGCCTGATCCAGATCGACCCCCAGCGCGACACAGGCCGCCAGAGCGCCCAGCGCATTCATAGCAAAGTGAGTTCCCGCGGATTGTACATCGAATGTGATGTCTGCTCCGCCGACAATACCGTGTCCCCGCACCGAGTCAGGGCCTTGGAGCACGTTGGTAAGGGCATAGTCCCGCGCCTTGTGGCCAAATTCGACGATCCTCGCACCATGCGCAGCGGCGCAGTCGCGCAAGATGCCCGCGTGTTCGATATCGGCGTTGACGATAGCGGTGCCGCCCTCGGCCACCCCGTCGAAGATCGCAGCTTTTTCAAATGCAATACCCGCAACCGAGTCGAAGGCTTCGAGGTGGACGGCGGCTACTGTGGTCACCAGCCCCACATGCGGTTGCGCCTGACGCGCCAGCGGAGCGATTTCGCCCGGATGATTCATGCCGATCTCGATCACCGCGAACTCGGTGTCGCGCGGCATTCGCGCCAGCGTCAAAGGCACGCCCCAATGGTTATTGTAGCTGGCGACGCTGGCATGAGTTTTGCCTTGCGTCTCCAGAATGCTGGCCAGCATTTCCTTGGTCGAGGTCTTACCCACGCTGCCAGTCACCCCCACCACGCGCGCACCTGTCCGGGCGCGAGCCGCCTGCCCCAACGCCTCTAGACCCGTCTGCACATCGTCGACGATCAACAGCGGTGCATCTTCGGGCACGCCTTCGGGAATATGCGACACAAGCGCTGCGCCTGCGCCTTTTTCAAGCGCTTGGGCGACGAAATCATGGCCGTCGCGGGCAGCCTTCAACGCAACGAACAGGTCACCCGGCTGCAGGGTGCGCGTGTCGATGGAGACGCCGTTCACCTGCCAATCGGTGGCGGCGCGCCCGTTGGTGGCCTCTGCGGCCTCGGCTGCGGTCCAGAGCGTCATGCGACCCTCCCGTCCAGCGCGGCAACGCTGATACTGGCCTGTTCCACATCGTCAAAGGGCAGGACCTGATCTCCGACGATCTGGCCGGTTTCGTGTCCCTTGCCCGCAATCAGCAGAGCGTCGCCCGGTTGCAGCGCGTCGATGCCGCGCAGGATGGCCTCGGCCCGGTCGCCGACTTCCGTGGCTTCGGGTGCGCCCAACATGACAGCACCGCGGATGGTGGCCGGGTCTTCGCTGCGTGGGTTGTCATCGGTAACAAAGACCACATCGGCGTATTCAGCAGCGGCCCGCCCCATCAATGGGCGTTTAGTGGCGTCTCGGTCACCGCCTGCACCAACAATGGCGATCAGACGTCCCATGACATGCGGGCGCATCGCCTTCAGTGCAGTGGCCACGGCATCCGGCGTATGCGCGTAATCGACAAACACCGCCGCGCCGTTGTCGCGGGTGGCAGCCAGCTGCATCCGTCCGCGCACGGTGATCAGGTGCGGCAAGGTTTCGAACACGCGGTCGGGGTCCTCGCCCGCCGCGATGACCAATCCGCAAGCCAGCAAAACGTTCTCGGCCTGAAAGCCGCCGATCAGATTCAGGCGGGCTTGATAGGCCTTGCCTTTCCATGAAAAGCGCAAATCCTGCCCGGTCGCGTCAAAGCGTTGATTCAGAAGACAAAGATCAGAACCCTCAGGGCCTACGGTGATGATATTCTGGCCGCGTGCCTCGGCGATCTTGCGCATCTCAGCACCCTTGGGATCACCAAGGTTGACCACAGCGACCCCGTCTTCGGGCAGCACACGATCAAACAGACCCGCCTTGGCTGCGAAATAGGCCTCGAACGTGTCGTGATAGTCCAGATGATCCTGCGTGAAATTCGAGAACCCGGCAGCGGTCAGATGCACCCCGTCCAAGCGACGCTGTTCAAGCCCGTGCGAGGAGGCCTCCATCGCCGCATGGGTCACGCCATTTTCGGCAGCCTCGGCAAGACAGCGGTGCAGAGTGATCGGCTCGGGTGTGGTATGGGCCAGCGGCGCAGTCCATGCGCCCTCGACCCCAGTGGTGCCCAGGTTGACGGCGGCAAGTCCAAGCTCGGTCCAGATCTGGCGGACGAAACTGGCGACCGAGGTTTTTCCATTGGTGCCGGTGACCGCCACGATAGTCTGCGGTTGCGCGCCAAACCATAGGGCGGCGGCCCCTGCCAGTGCCTGACGGGGGTCTTCCGTGACGATCAGCGCAGCATCGGATGCGGCCAGTTCGTCGGTGGCGATCTCGGCCCCTTTCGCGTCCGTCAGGATCGCGGCGGCCCCCATGCGCAAGGCGTATTGGATGAAGTCTCCACCATGGACTCGGGTGCCGGGAAGGGCTGCAAAGAGGAAACCGTCTTTGACCTCGCGGCTGTCGACAGCCAGACCGGTGATTTCGGGATTGGCCCCTCCCCGTGCGGTCAGGGCCAGTTCGCTGAGTTTCTTTGACCGATTGCCCATGACCCACCTTTCGCTGGACAGCCTAATTTGAGGTCAGCGTTATAGCAGCGCGCGCCTCAGGCTCAAGCCGGGGTCTGAGACCCAATAGCGGCGCCACCCGTCCAATCAGTTCGGCAGCAACGGGAACGGCAGTCCAACCCGCCGTGCGGCGCTTTTCGCCATAGGCTACGATGGACGGTTCATCCAGCGTGACGATTAGCACATATTTCGGATCATAAGCCGGGAAGATGGTGGCGAAGGTGGCAATCACCTTGTCCTCATAGTACCCGCCACGCGGCTTGGGTTTATCGGCAGTACCGGTTTTTCCCGCCACGTCGTACCCTTTGACATCACCAAAGCTGGCGGTGCCATCCGTGACCACTTTGCGTAGCATATTTTGCGCCTGCTTGGCGGTGTTTTCGGACATCACGCGAGGGCCGTATTGCGGGCCATTGCGGCGCAAGATCGTGGGGCTGACATAGTACCCGCCATTGGCAATCGCTGCGTAACCAGCGGCCAGATGCATGGGGCTGGTCGAAAGGCCGTGGCCATATGAAATCGTCACGGTGCTCAACTCACCCCATTTCTTGGGCTTGAGCGGTTGCCCGCCCTTGGCCTCGACAATCTCGAATGGGGTTGGGTCGAACATGCCTAACGCGTTCAGAAAATCCTGTTGCCGGTCGGCCCCGATTTGCAAGGCCAGCCGCCCGGTGCCTCGGTTCGAGCTGTACTTGATTACATCCGAGACACTGATCTCACCATAATTCTTGCCGTTAAACTCGCCAATCGGGAAGCGCCCGATTTTCATTGGGCCGGAAGTGTCAATGATGGTGTTGGAGTTCACCAGACCTAGCTGCACCGCCTGCGCGGCGGTGAAGATTTTGAACACCGAACCCAGCTCATAGACACCCTGTACGTAGCGATTGAACAGCGGGCTGTCCGAGGGATCGAAGCCCGAGGTCGGCGGGCGCGGACGGTCATTGGGGTCAAAAGACGGCAACGACGCGGCCGAGACGACCTCGCCCGTATGGGCGTTCATCAGAACCGCCGAGGCTCCTTTGGCGTTCATGATCTTCATGCCGCCATATAGCACCTGTTCTACCGCCGCTTGAACGGTCAGATCCAGCGACAGTTGCAGCGGCTTGTTGCCGTTGGCCGGGTCGCGCAGATAGCCGTCGAACTGTTTTTCGACGCCAGCTACGCCGATCACCTCAGCTGCGCTGACACCTTCGCGGCCAAAGCCCGAGCCGCCCAGAATATGCGCCGCAAGTCTGCCATTGGGATATAGCCGCATTTCGCGCGGGCCGAACAGGATGCCGGGATCTCCGATGTCATGCACCGCCTGCTTCTGCTCGGGCGAGATGCGCTTCTTGATCCACAGGAATTTTCGCTTACCGGTGAAGTCTTTGACCAAACGCTCTTTTTCCAGATCAGGGAAAATAGCGACCAGTTGCTCGGCTGCGGCGATCGGGTCAATCATCAGCGGTGGCTGCGCATAGACAGAATAGGTGTCCAGATTGGTCGCCAGAATACGGCCTTCGCGATCCACGATATTGGCGCGTTGCATGGCGATGGAGGCCCCCGGCGCACTTGCCAATGGTTCTTGCGCCTCGGATGTCGCCAGAACGCCCATACGAAAGCCTACGACCGAAAAGGCGCAAAAGAAGAAAATACCCAACACCAACAGGCGGCCCTCGGCGCGTGCGCGGGCGCGGTCTTTCATGTCTTCGTGGCGTTTGCGGATGTTCTCTCGTTCAATCGCCTTGGGGTTTTCACCCTTTGCACGGGCGTCGAGGATACGGGCCAGAGGGCGAAGTGGTGTACGGGTCATGGAACCTGCACCTCGATCAGTGCCTGAATGTCAGTGACGTCCTGTATTTCAAGCGGGTCGACGATGGGCAGATCCGGGTCCTCGCCATAGGAAATCTGATCGGCGCGACCAAACTGCTCAGCCCGCAGAGGCAGCAAGCTGAGACGTTCGAAATTCAAGTCCGCCAGTTCACGCAAACGATCAGGCCGGTTTAGATAGGCCCATTCGGCATTCAGCACGGCGAGTCGCGCCTGCGCCATACCGATCTGGCCTTGCAGCGACTGCGTTTCCTTCAGCACCTGCTGCGTGCGGTAGTTCTCTTGATAAGCCCAAAGCGCCAACCCGAACACGGACAGTGCAGTCAACACATACAGAATACTCTTCATCTTGCCCTTCCCCCCAATTGCGGCATGCCGATGGCCCGGGCCTCAATTTCCCCTGCCGGGGCATCCGTTCTTATCGCGACACGCAATTTTGCCGAGCGTGCACGTGGGTTTTCTTCAAGTTCCTGCTCATCCGGCCCAACGGCCTTGCGGGTCTTGAGTGTGAATTGCGGCTTCTCCTGCTCCATCTCAGGCGCATAACGGTTGGCGCGTCCGGTTTTGCCCGCGCGCGATTGGAAGAACCGCTTCACCATCCGGTCTTCTATGGAATGGAAAGTCACAACGGCCAGTTGCCCCCCGGCTTCAAAGCGCGCTCGGCGGCCATAAGCCCCTGAAACAGTTCTTGGTATTCTGCGTTCACCGCGATCCGTAGCCCCTGAAAGCTGCGCGTCGCCGGGTGCGATTGGCCCGGTTTGGGGCGCGGCAGGCAGGATTCGATAATCTCGACCAGCCGCAGAGTTGTTGTGATCGGTTCTTCGGCCCGCGCCTTGACGACGGCCTTTGCTATACGACGACTGGCGCGTTCCTCACCGAAATGGAACAGGATGTCGGCCAATTGCGTCTCGGTTGCCGTATTCACCAGATCAGCTGCGCTTTCACCGTCCTGGCTCATCCGCATGTCGAGCGGGCCATCTTTCATGAAGGAAAAACCGCGTTCAGCCCGATCCAACTGCATGGATGAGACACCAAGATCCAGCACCACGCCGTCCAGATCCTGTGCATATTCATCCATGCGAGAGAACACGCCCTGCTGCATCACCAGCCGGTCACCGTATTCCCCAGCCCAGTCAGCGGCCATTTCAAATGCCAGTGGGTCGCGATCGACGCCAATGACCTTCTCGGCCCCGGCCTCCAGCAACGCACGAGTATAGCCGCCTGCGCCGAATGTGCCGTCCAGCCAGGCACCGGATACCGGCGCCACGGCGGCCAACAACGGGCGCAGAAGAACGGGGATATGAGGTTTGTCCGATGAGGTCTGAGCGCCGGCCATGCCGTCACCCATCCCCGATGCCATCGAGATACTGCATCGGATCGAAATCATCCGGCAGATCGTCAAGCCATTCCTCGGTCGTGGCCAGTTCCTCGGCCTCGTATGTCTCGGGCTTCCAGATCTGGAAGGTATCACCGGCAGCGATAAAGAACGCCTCGTTCTCAAGGTCGATCTTGTTGCGCAGCTTTGCGGGCAGCACCAAACGACCCGTTTCGTCCACATTGGTCGGGAAGGACTGACCATGGAACATCCGCTGAAGCATCCGACGCTGCATCGAGCCACGTGGCAGCGCATCGATCTTGGCATCCACCTCGTCGATCGCTTCCATGGTGTAACATTCAAGGTATTTGCGGCGGTGGTCGCCATAGACAATCACGAGTTCAGGATTGTCACCGGGTTGCCAGCTGGGGTCCGAGGCCTCAAGCACACGACGAAACGAGGCCGGGATCGAGACCCTGCCCTTCGTATCCACCTTATGCTGGCTTTCGCCTCTAAACCTGCGCGCCAAGACGACTGTCCCTTTCGCTTGCGCCCCACCTCAAAATTCACGTTCCCCCCGGAAGTAAAACGGCGGGTTGATCTGCTGCCACTGATCAACCCGCCGCATTGACCCGCTTTGCGGGATGTCCAGCTGCGCGCGCCACCTGGGGGGATGTCTGCTCGCCCGCGCGCCGGATCTGTTAAGTGATGAAAGCGAGATGCCTGTATGAAACCTGTTTTTGTATTTTTGGTTCGGGGTCGTTTGGCGCCCCTTAACTGTCCTCGCCCTCATCGGGTACATAAGGGATGCCATGGGAATTCATGGAAATCAATAGGAAATTTGCATAGAGAGGCGTGATGCAGGCTTCAGATCAAGACTAATACAATCGAAACTTGGATCAAATATGCCACAAATTGTGCCCCTGATGCTCAACAACACTAAATATGTAAGAATTGACGCCTAAATTATTCCTCCCATGAATTCCCAATAATTTTCAGAATTATGGATCATTTGGCGCAGACACTCATGAATGACAGCCGAAGAGGACGAATCACGGTCCCCTTACAGGCCATTCCCATAGGCGACCCATGCTTTCCCATAGCACCATCACCCCAGGCGCCGGACCTGCGGTGAGAAGATTTGCCCCTCTTGAGTTGACACAACATGCCCAAACAAACACCAATTCCGCTCAATAGATAAGCGGTCACCATCACAGGGTCTGGACACACGAAACGTCAACCACACGTGAAAACCAGTATTTTAAAGGCAATTATTGGGGCGTACCGGATTATCCTGCCAATCCATGCATTTGCTGCATAGCAGCATTGACGACACGAACTATTGTGCAATCGCAGCATTTGCCTATCTTCAGTCTCAAGCAAACGCCGGACGATGCCGGCAACAGTAAGAATGAACGGATCATGAAGATGGCAGTCGCAAGCACACAAACGGCTCTGAAAGGCACACCGGCAAATGGAATCTCAACGCTGGTTGAGACCGTGAAAACCCGGGTTGCTCGTTATCGCCTGTACCGTCAGACAGTCAACGAATTGTCGGGACTGTCAGATCGGGAATTGGCTGATCTTGGCTTGCACCGCTCGATGATCCGCCGGCTGGCCCAACAGGCCACCGAAGAGCAGATCGCGCGGTAAGCGCAACATGAACACCGAGATCAGGTCCGTCTTCCTCCCTTTCGGACCTGTATTTCAGCGGCAGCGTCTCTCCTCCTCCCTGACGTTGCCGCACCTAATACCGGCCCTGACCGCCGGAACCTGATACATCGGGGCTCTCCTCCTCCCTGCCTCGATGTTGAAAGCGCGCGGCGACGTCTTCCTCCTCCCTGACGTCGCCGCGTCTTCCTCATACCGGGATCAAACCCGGGTTCGGATACATCGGGGCTTCCTCCTCCCTGCCCTGATGTAGAAAAGAACGGCGGTTCCCCTCCTCCTCCCTGGGAACCGCCGTTTTTCGTTTTTTGCGCACAAGATGTAGGCTGGGGTCGTGAACGCTTTGTCAGGAGTCTCCCATGGCCGCTTATTTCATCGCCCAGATTTCCATTCATGACCCGGTTGGGTACCAGAAATACCTCGAAGGATTCATGCCGATCTTTGACCGGCATGGCGGAAGGCTTCTGACCGTATCCTCAAAACCCGTTGAAGTGATCGAAGGCAGTTGGGAAGAAGATGGGATCGTCCTGATGGAGTTTCCGGATATGGCTGCCGCAAACGCGTGGAAGGACGATCCAGACTATGTCGAATTGGCCAAGATCAGGCAAAAAACGGCGACGGCGAGATCTTGTGCTGGTCGAAGGGTTGTAAGCTTCAGAACGGCACGTCATCCTTGTTGGTCAGAAAGCGCGAGACCACTTTCTTCACCCCTGCCTTGTCGAAATCGACCTCGACTTTATCACCTTCGATGCCGATCACTGCGCCATAGCCGAATTTCTGGTGAAACACTCGCTCGCCCAGCGTAAAGCTGGCCACGGCGGTCGCATCAATCACAGTATTCCGGCTTTCTTTTGGCTGAGACATGCCATATTGCCCCTGCCGCGCCTGCATCCGCTTCCAGCCCGGAGAGTTATAGACATTCGCCTCGGCTGCGCGGGTTTCGATCCCGGCTGCCTGCTGACCACCCCCATAGAGCCCCGGAGGTGTCAGCACTTCCACATGATCTTCGGGCAACTCATCAATGAACCGGGACGGCATCGAATTCTGCCATTGTCCGAACACCCGTCGGTTGGCTGCAAAGGAAATCGTACAGACTTCTTCTGCACGGGTAATACCGACATAGGCCAGCCTTCGTTCTTCTTCGAGGCCTTTGAGACCGGATTCGTCCATCGAACGCTGAGAGGGGAACAATCCATCCTCCCACCCCGGAAGGAAAACCGCGGGAAACTCCAGCCCCTTGGCCGCGTGCAGCGTCATGATCGAGACTTTGGCTCCGTCGCTGTCCTGCTCGTTATCCATCACCAGACTGACATGCTCCAGAAACCCTTGCAGGTTTTCGAAATTGTCCAGCTGATTGACCAGTTCTTTTAGGTTTTCCAGCCGCCCCGGCGCCTCGGGCGTCTTTTCGTTCTGCCAATGCGCGGTATAGCCGGATTCGTCCAAGACGATCTGCGCCAGCTCGATATGCGAATGCTCTGGCGCGCCGTATCGGATCGGTGAAACACCGTCATCAATCACCGTATCATCGTCCACCTCAATCCGAGGCCCGCGTGTCATTGCATTCCACCGCGCCAGACCGTCGATCAATTCACGCAGCGCCTTGCCGCCCTTGCCCTTGATCAGGCCGTTATCGACCGCAATCCGCGCGCCTTCGACCAGAGACACGCCATTCTCGCGCGCCACCACCTGAATCGTCTGCTGCGCCTTGTCGCCGAGGCCGCGTTTGGGTGTGTTCACGATCCGCTCGAAGGCCAGATCATCCTCGGGGCTGACCACCAGCCGGAAATAGGCCATGGCATCACGGATCTCCATCCGCTCGTAGAATCGCGGCCCTCCGATCACTTTGTAGGGCAGACCAATGGTCAGAAACCGATCCTCAAACGCCCGCATCTGGTGCGAAGCGCGTACGAGGATCGCGATCTCATCAAGGTTCATCGGCCGCACACCGCGCGTGCCACCTTGCATCGCGTCGATCTCTTCCCCGATCCAACGCGCTTCTTCCTCGCCATCCCAATGGCCGATCAGACGGACCTTTTCACCCTCTTCGCGGTCGGTCCAAAGCTCTTTGCCCAAGCGGCTTTCATTGCCACGAATGACGTTGGACGCAGCGGCCAGAATATGCGGGGTCGAGCGGTAGTTCTGTTCCAGCCGGACCACGAAGGCGCCGGGGAAGTCCTTTTCGAACCGCAGGATGTTGCCCACCTCGGCCCCGCGCCAGCCATAGATCGACTGATCGTCATCGCCGACGCAACAGATGTTCTTGTGGCCCCCGGCAAGCAGACGAAGCCAGAGATATTGGGCGACGTTGGTATCCTGATACTCGTCCACAAGGATGTAACGGAACCAGCGCTGGTATTGCTCCAGCACGTCCGGGTGGGTTTGGAAAATCGTGACCATGTGCAGCAACAGGTCGCCGAAATCCACCGCGTTCAGCTCGCGTAGGCGGGTCTGGTATTGGGCATAAAGCTCGATGCCCTTGTGATTATAGGCCCCCGCATCCGCAGCAGGCACCTTGTCGGGCGTCAGCGCTCGGTTTTTCCAGTCATCGATGATCCCGGCCAGCATCCGAGCGGGCCAGCGCTTGTCGTCAATGTTGGCGGCTTGAGTCAGCTGTTTCAGCAGCCGTTTCTGATCGTCAGTGTCCAAAATTGTGAAGTTCGATTTCAGATCGACCAGTTCCGCATGGCGACGCAGCAGCTTGACGCAAATTGCGTGGAAGGTGCCAAGCCACGGCATCCCCTCAGCGGGTCGGCCCAGCATCCGCCCTACCCGCTCTTTCATCTCTCGCGCGGCCTTATTGGTGAAGGTCACCGCCAGAATCTCATTCTCACGCACCCTATGTGTCCTGAGCAGATGGGTGATCCGAGCGGTCAGAGCTTTTGTTTTGCCCGTGCCCGCACCAGCCAACATCAGCACCGGACCATCCAGCCGCTCAACCGCTTCGCGCTGCGCCGGATTGAGATCGTTGAGGTACTCAGCCGAGGTCGCAGGCATCGCCCGCGCCGACAACGATGCGCCTTCGAAGGCGTCCATTTCGTCAAAACTGCTCATGCCGGTAAACTACGCCGGATGGGCGCGGAGGGAAAGGGTTTGTTCACGGCTTGTTCGCTCAAATCAAATAGAATCATCCCTCCAAAGGGCGCAGCGAAGATATTCGGGGAAACGGGCATAATCTGCTCTTTTCTACGAGGGATTGATGCCGCAATGCAGCATGTGCAATAAGTTTGCGCAAAAGGGCGGCGTTTGCGAGCGTTAACATGCCGGTTCTACCCAGAACTACATATGTACGTGGCCGTATTGTCCGCCTATGCACAAGGCCACAGCCATTAAGACCGGGACCTGAAATGACAGACTTCAAGAAAATCCTGATTGCCAATCGCGGCGAGATTGCCATCCGTGTGATGCGGGCAGCCAACGAGATGGGCAAGCGCACCGTCGCGGTCTTCGCCGAGGAGGACAAGTTGGGCCTGCACCGGTTCAAGGCGGATGAGGCCTATCGCATTGGCGCAGATCTGGGACCGGTTGCAGCGTATCTGTCGATTGACGAGATCATCCGGGTGGCCAAAGAAAGCGGCGCAGATGCGATCCACCCCGGTTACGGTTTGCTGTCCGAAAACCCGGATTTCGTGGATGCCTGCGTTCAGAACGGCATCACCTTCATCGGACCCAAGGCCGAGACCATGCGCGCGCTTGGCGACAAGGCCAGCGCTCGGAAAGTGGCGATTGCCGCCGACGTTCCGGTTATCCCGGCGACCGAGGTGTTGGGCGACGACATGGCAGCCATCAAGGCCGAGGCAGCCGAGATCGGCTATCCGCTCATGCTGAAAGCGTCTTGGGGCGGTGGCGGACGCGGGATGCGCCCGATCCTGTCCGAGGATGAGCTGGAAGAGAAAGTGCTGGAAGGCCGCCGCGAAGCCGAGGCCGCCTTTGGCAACGGTGAGGGCTATCTGGAAAAGATGATCACCCGTGCCCGCCATGTTGAGGTACAGATTCTCGGCGATAAGCACGGTGAGATATACCACCTCTATGAACGCGATTGTTCGGTCCAGCGCCGCAACCAGAAGGTCGTGGAACGCGCGCCTGCCCCGTACCTGACCGAAGAACAGCGCGCCGAAATCTGCGAGCTGGGCCGCCGTATCTGCGCCCATGTGAACTATGAATGCGCGGGCACCGTCGAGTTCCTGATGGATATGAACACCAGCAAGTTCTACTTCATCGAAGTGAACCCGCGCGTGCAGGTGGAACACACCGTCACCGAGGAAGTCACCGGCATCGACATCGTGCAGGCTCAGATCCTGATCGCCGAAGGCAAGACCCTGACCGAGGCCACCGGCAAGGCCACGCAGTCCGACATTCGCCTGAACGGCCACGCGCTGCAGACCCGCGTGACCACCGAGGACCCACTAAACAACTTCATCCCCGACTATGGCCGCATCACCGCCTATCGCTCGGCCACCGGCATGGGCATTCGCCTGGATGGCGGCACCGCTTATGCAGGCGGGGTGATCACGCGGTATTATGACTCTCTGCTGACCAAGGTGACCGCTTGGGCCCCAACGCCAGAAAAGGCGATTGCGCGGATGGACCGTGCGCTGCGGGAATTCCGTGTGCGCGGTGTTTCCACCAACATCGCATTTGTCGAAAACCTGCTAAAGCACCCGACTTTCCTGTCGAATGAATACACCACCAAGTTCATCGATGAGACACCGGACCTGTTCCAGTTCAAGAAGCGCCGCGACCGGGGCACCAAGGTTCTGAACTATATCGCCGACATCACTGTGAACGGGCATCCCGAAACCAAGGATCGCCCGATGCCGCGCCCCGACCTGAAAGAGGCCAGGCCCCCCGCGCCCAAAGCCGAACCGCAGATGGGCACCCGCAACCTGCTGGAGCAAAAAGGCCCACAGGCGGTTGCTGACTGGATGAAGGCGCAGCGTCAGCTGCTGATCACCGACACCACCATGCGCGACGGGCACCAGTCGCTGCTGGCAACCCGGATGCGCTCGATCGATATGATCAAAGTAGCACCCAGCTATGCTGCGAACTTGCCGCAGCTATTCAGCGTCGAATGCTGGGGCGGTGCAACCTTCGATGTCGCCTATCGCTTCCTGCAGGAATGCCCTTGGCAGCGCCTGCGTGATCTGCGTGAGGCGATGCCGAACCTGATGACCCAGATGCTGCTGCGCGGGGCGAACGGGGTTGGCTATACCAACTATCCCGATAACGTGGTGCAGGAGTTCGTGCGTCAGGCGGCCAAGGGTGTCGACGTGTTCCGCGTGTTCGACTCGCTGAACTGGGTCGAGAACATGCGCGTCGCCATGGATGCGGTGATCGAGAACAACAAGATCTGTGAAGGCACCGTTTGCTATACCGGCGATATTCTGGACCCGGACCGTGCTAAGTATGACCTCAAATACTATGTCGGAATGGCCAAGGAACTGCGTGACGCTGGCGCACATGTGCTGGGCCTGAAGGATATGGCTGGACTGCTGAAACCGGCCTCCGCCAAGATCCTGATCCGGGCGCTGAAGGAAGAGGTCGGGCTGCCGATCCACTTCCACACCCATGACACCGCAGGCATTGCAAGCGCCACCATTCTGGCCGCCTCCGAGGCCGGCGTGGACGCGGTGGATTGCGCGATGGACAGTTTCAGCGGCAACACCTCTCAGGCAACGCTCGGCACCGTGGTCGAGGCGTTGCGCCATACCGAGCGTGACACCGGACTAGACATCAAAGCCATCCGTGAAATCAGCGATTACTTCGAGGCAGTGCGCGGCCAGTACGCGGCCTTCGAGTCCAGCCTGCAGGCCCCGGCCTCCGAGGTGTATCTGCACGAAATGCCTGGTGGTCAGTTTACCAACCTCAAGGCACAGGCGCGTTCGCTTGGGCTGGAAGAGCGCTGGCATGAGGTTGCTCAGATGTATGCGGACGTGAACCAGATGTTCGGCGATATCGTCAAGGTGACGCCGTCGTCCAAGGTGGTCGGTGACATGGCGCTGATGATGGTCAGCCAGAACATGACCCGTGCGCAGGTCGAAGACCCGAACACTGATGTCGCCTTCCCCGACTCGGTGGTGGACATGATGCGCGGCAATCTGGGCCAGCCTCCGGGCGGGTTCCCCGATACCATCATCCAGAAGGTCCTGAAGGACGAGGCCCCCAACACCGAACGCCCCGGCAAGCATGTCGAAGCGGTCGATCTCGAGGCCGCCCGCGCCGATTTGTCCAAACAGCTTGAGGGTAAAGAGATCGATGACGAGGACCTGAACGGATATCTGATGTATCCCAAGGTGTTCCTCGACTATATGGGCCGTCACCGCACCTATGGCCCGGTCCGTACCCTCCCCACGCGCACCTTCTTTTACGGCATGGAGCCGGGCGAGGAGATCACCGCCGAGATCGATCCAGGCAAGACGCTGGAGATTCGCTGTCAGGCCATCGGCGAGACGGACGAGAATGGCGAAGTTCGCGTGTTCTTCGAACTCAACGGTCAGCCCCGCGTGATCCGCGTGCCGAACCGTTTGGTGAAAGCATCGACCGCTCAGCGGCCAAAGGCCGAAGTTGGTAACCCCAACCATATCGGCGCGCCAATGCCGGGTGTCGTTGCAACTGTTGCCGCTGTCACAGGTCAAGAAGTCAAAGAAGGCGATCTGCTGCTGACCATCGAAGCGATGAAGATGGAAACAGGTATCCACGCCGAGCGCGACGCGGTGGTCAAGGCCGTTCACGTCCAGCCCGGAGGTCAAATCGACGCCAAGGATCTGCTGGTCGAACTGGAATAACCGGTTTAGCCTTCTAAGCTAATAAGGGCCGTTCGGGGAACCGGGCGGCCCTTTCAACATCAGGAGGCCGCATGCTGACCATCACCCCGATCTACGCCGCGTTGATCGCATTTCTGTACGTCGCACTCAGCGTGAATGTCATTCGGCAACGCCGGACGGGCAAAATATCGGTCGGGGATCATGGCGACAAGGCCATGATCAAGGCAATGCGAACGCATGCGAACTGCGCCGAATACGCTCCCTTTGCTTTGCTGCTTATCGCCATGGTCGAACTGCAAGATGCTGGCGGCTGGCTTGTGAACCTGTTGGGGATGTTACTTTTGGCGGGCAGGCTTCTGCACGCTTATGGTTTTGGCAAGACCCCACAGATCATCATCCTGCGCCAGATCGGAATGGGTCTGACCTTTACGGCCATATTGCTGGCGGCCATGGCGAATCTTGTTCTGGCTGTATGAGAACGTTTAGCCCGTCAAAACCTGCGTCTCGATCAAAGGAGCATGCGGGAGGCTAGGCTGCGCCTCTGCCAGTGTTTCATCGCTCTGACTGTAGATCACGGTGGTAAGAACAATCAGCGCCGCCAATGCCGCCATTTTAATGTCTGCAATATCTTTCATTTCCTCTGCCCAATCCCTTATTTCGTTCACTGCTATATCTCTTGAACACCGCAGCCCCGAGTTTCCGTCGAAAGATTTTTTGCTGTTTTTTGTGTTTTTCCGCTTGCAGCCTCGTGTGGGAATTTATACATCCCTCCTCACTCAACGGCGCGGGCGTAGCTCAGGGGTAGAGCATAACCTTGCCAAGGTTAGGGTCGGGCGTTCGAATCGCCTCGCCCGCTCCATTGAGAGGTCTACGGACCATATAAGTATCTGATGCGGGCGTAGCTCAGGGGTAGAGCATAACCTTGCCAAGGTTAGGGTCGGGCGTTCGAATCGCCTCGCCCGCTCCAGATACCAAACTCTCCGAACATGCTGGCCCTTTCGCGATTGCTGCGGCATCTTTGATGTACATGAAATTCCGACGGAGATGCGGATATGCCCGATTACGTCATTCGCGCCTTAACAGCAGACGAGCTTCAAACCGCCGTTGACTGGGCGGGTCAGGAAGGCTGGAACCCCGGGCTGCACGACGCGGTCTGTTTTCGCAGTTCGGACCCCGAAGGGTTCAAGGGCGGTTTCCTGGACGGCCAGATGATCGCGTCCGCATCCGCCGTGAACTACGATGATGCCTACGCATTTCTTGGCTTCTACATCGTGCGCCCCGAGTTTCGCGGCTCGGGATACGGATTGCAGGTCGCCGAAGCGGTCAAGGCACATTGCCAGGATCGTAACATGGGCATGGATGGTGTGGTCGAACAGCAGGACAACTATCGGAAATTCGGTTTTGAACTGGCGTATGACAATTATCGATTCGCGGGCACCGTCGGCGGCATCCTGGATGCCCTGGGTCGCGTGGAGGACACTCGGGTTCGTCCAATCAACGCACTAACCGATGATCTAAAGTCGTATGACCGAGGCCTGTTCCCCGCCGCGCGCGACACGTTCTTGCGCGGCTGGTTGGAGGCACCCAGCCACGTTTCGCGGGTGTTTGAAGAAAATGGGCGGATCAAAGGCTATGCAACGTTGCGGCGCTGCCTGAGCGGGTACAAGGTCGGGCCTCTGTTTGCCGACAATCCACAAATCGCGCAGGCACTTTTGATTTCCCTTCTGACGACGCTCCGCGCTGATCAGGCAGAGGCCGAAGTGTTCATCGACAAGCCTAATCCCAACGCACAAGCCATGGAATTGGCCCAACAGTTAGGGCTGAGCAAGGTATTTGAAACGGGGCGCATGTATTCCAGTCACGCGCCGGACATCGACCTTGACCGGATATATGGCATCACGACATTTGAACTGGGCTAGAACGCCTTGAACGTCATCGTGGTCAGCGAGCGTTCGATATTGGGAATCACCAGCAGGTTTTCGTTGATGAAATGGCCCACATCCTCGGTATCGGGGATGTAGAGCTTCAGCAGCAGGTCGTATTCGCCGCTTGTGGAATACAATTCGGAATGGATTTCACGCAGTGCGATCTCTTCGGCGACTTTGTAAGTGGTGCCGGGTTTACAACGGATCTGGATGAAAACGCAGGTGGACATGGGCCGGGCCTTGTTGGTTCGTGTTGTCCGCAGGCTGGCACGGGCCGCGTCCGGGTGCAATCCCCTGCAACAGTTTGCGACGAAGGCTTAAAGCGGTCTGGATAGGCCGTTCATCCGCGTCTATAAGCGCCCCTGTAGCAAAAGGAATTCGCCCATGCGTAGCGCTAAGATCAGCCGTCAGACCGCCGAGACCGAGATAACGGTCGAGGTCAATCTGGACGGCGCCGGCCAGTATGACAACCAGACCGGTGTCGGGTTCTTTGATCACATGCTGGATCAATTGGCGCGCCATTCGCTGATCGACATGACGATCCGGGCCAAGGGCGATTATCACATCGACGACCACCACACGGTCGAGGATACCGGAATCGCGCTGGGTCAGGCGCTGACGCAGGCGCTAGGGGACAAGAAGGGTATTCGCCGCTATGGCGAGTGCCATCTGCCCATGGATGACGCACAAGTACGCTGTGCGCTGGACTTGTCGGCTCGTCCGTTCCTGATCTGGAATGTGGACCTGCCGACGCAAAAGATCGGCACGTTCGACACCGAGCTGGTGCGCGAGTTCTTTCAGGCGCTCAGCACCCATGGCGGGATCACCCTGCATATCGATCAGTTGCATGGTTTGAACAGTCACCACATTGCCGAGGCCGCCTTCAAGGCCGTTGCCCGTGCTTTGCGCGATGCGGTCGAAACCGACCCACGCAAGGCGGATGCGATTCCCTCGACTAAGGGCGCGCTGTAGATGCTGACAGCCATCATTGACTACGAGAGCGGTAACCTGCACTCGGCGGAGAAGGCGTTTCAACGGATGGCCCGCGAACTGGATGCGGGCGAGGTCGTCGTGACATCGGATGCAGATGTTGTCGCGCGGGCTGATCGATTGGTTCTGCCCGGTGATGGCGCTTTCCCGGCATGCGCCGCTGAGTTGCGCGGCCACAAAGGCATCTATGACGCTATGGTAGAAGCCGTCGAGCAGAAAGGCCGCCCGTTTCTGGGCATCTGCGTCGGAATGCAGCTGATGGCGACCAAGGGCCATGAATATGCTGAGACCGACGGTCTGGGCTGGGTCGCAGGTGATGTTGTGAAGATCGAGCCCTCGGACAGCGCGCTCAAGGTGCCTCATATGGGCTGGAACGATCTGATTCTGGAAAGCGACCATCCGGTCTTTGACGGGATAAAATCAGGCGATCACGCCTATTTTGTGCACTCCTACCACTTCCGGGTGATGGATCCGGCGCAACGGCTGGCCTATGTGGACTACGGGCAAGAGGTCACGGCCGTGATTGGCCGCGACACGATGGTTGGGATGCAGTTCCACCCTGAGAAAAGCCAGGACGTCGGCCTGCGTATGATCGGCAATTTCCTGACCTGGAAGCCCTGAGGTTTACTGCACCCGCGTCCAGACCTGCCCCCGGCAGACCAGACCACCCACGGCACACCCCTTGACGGTCAGCTTGTTCTGGCTGTCCAGTGTCATTTTCGAACTATAGGTTTTGTCGCGATCCGGGGCCCAGATTTTGCCGTCGTCATAGCTGCCGTCACCCTCGGGGATCATGTCCCAGATGATTTGCTTGCCAAGGTTTTCGTACTCCAGCTGTTGGTTGCCTTGGGCATCAAATGCGCTGTCGATAGTTCCGCAGATGGCGCTGCCACATTCCGAAATCGACACATGCAAATAGCCGCCCGTATCGCCCGGAGCGGTCTTCCACAGCCCGTCTACCGGATCGGCAGCAAAGGCGGTGGTGGCCATCGCAGCGAAGACCGCTGCAAGAGAATATGTCTTCATGGTTATCTCCCTGTCTTTCCGGTCAGTCTGACCTGCCATCACGCACCGGGCAAGAATGACTTAGCGTCGCGTTGCGCCCCTGCCCTGCCTGTGCGATATCCCGCGCGTGTAACAGTGATATAGGGCCGCCCGACATGATCCTCTACCCCGCCATCGATCTGAAAGACGGCAACGCCGTGCGCCTGCTGCGTGGTGAAATGGATAAGGCGACGGTCTTTAACGAAGACCCTGCTGCGCAGGCCCGCGCCTTTGTCGAGGCTGGTTGCGAGTGGCTGCATCTGGTTGATCTGAACGGTGCTTTTGCCGGGGAGCCTGTTAATGCGGCACCCGTTGAGGCAATTCTGAAAGCCTGTGACGTGCCCGCTCAGCTGGGTGGTGGTATCCGGGACATGGCCACAATCGAGACCTGGATCGAAAAAGGTCTGGCGCGGGTGATTCTGGGCACCGTTGCAGTCGAAAACCCAGATCTGGTGCGCGAAGCTGCCAAAGCCTTCCCGGGCAAGGTAGCCGTCGGTATAGATGCCCGAAACGGCATGGTTGCCACCAAGGGCTGGGCCGAAGAGACCGACGTACAGGTCACCGATCTGGCGCACAGTTTCGAGGACGCGGGCGTGGCAGCGATCATCTATACAGACATCAACCGCGACGGTGCGATGCAGGGTCCGAATATCGCAGCCACGGCGGCGCTCGCGCAGGCGGTTTCGATTCCGGTAATTGCCTCGGGCGGCGTCAGCTCACTGGACGACCTGATCGCCCTGCGTGATTGTGGCGTCGAGTTGAACGGCGCGATCTCTGGCCGCGCGCTATATGATGGCGCGATTGACCTAAAAGAGGCCATTCGCGCCCTGAACTGAGTTATTGAGCAGCTGCGGCGGTCAGTTTCGCCAAAGCGCCGCGCATCTTTTCGATGACGGGGGATTTCTCTACTTCGTCGAGCTCGTCCATCGTCTCTTTCGGATCTTCATAAGCCAGCCAGACCTGTCCATTTGCGTCTTCGTAGGCCTGCACCTTCAGCGGCAAGAACAGCCCCGCGCGCGGGTCGATCTGCATGGCGGGAGTGCCCAGAGCCGGGTTACCGAAAATCAGCACCTGATTGGCCGGGATCGGCGTTCCGACCTTTTCCGCCCCCGCCGCGTGATCCACGCGGGCAAACACGGTAGCGCCCGCATTGCCCACGGCGGCTTCCAGCGCGTCCAGCGCCTCGGCCACGGATTTGTTGGTTTCCACTTTGATGATGTCGTCAGCCATGGCGGACAGGGCGCCTCCGAATGTGAGAATTGAAGCCAAGAGAAGTTGTCGCATCTGGATAATCCTTTTCATAAATTTCACCCCTAATTTCCATGGCTTCGCGACAGATCACAATCACAAGTCTGGCATCGGCGGGGCTTTGCCGGTACAGGTGCCCCGAGCAAAGGAAAGCCCATGCTGAAAACCCGCATCATTCCCTGTTTGGATGTCGCCGATGGCCGTGTGGTCAAAGGTGTGAATTTCGTTGGCCTGCGCGATGCCGGTGACCCCGTGGAATCGGCCAAGGCATACGACGCCGCCGGAGCGGATGAGATCTGCTTTCTGGACATTCATGCGACGCATGAGAACCGCGGCACGATGTTCGATGTGGTCCAACGCACGGCAGAGCAGTGTTTTGTGCCTCTGACTGTAGGTGGTGGCGTGCGCACCAAAGATGACGTGCGGGCCCTGTTGCTGGCGGGGGCTGATAAGGTCAGCTTTAACTCGGCCGCCGTCGCGAATCCGGACGTCATCGCCGAAGCAGCGGATCAGTTCGGCAGCCAATGCATTGTCTGTGCCATTGACGCCAAGACCGTCAGCCCCGGCAAGTGGGAGATTTTCACCCATGGCGGACGCAAACCAACAGGCATCGACGCCGTTGAATTTGCCAAAACCGTCGTCGCCAAGGGCGCGGGGGAAATCCTGCTGACCTCGATGGATCGCGATGGCACCAAGGCCGGGTTCAACCTGCCCCTGACCCGAGCGATCAGTGACGCGGTGGAAGTGCCGGTCATCGCCAGCGGGGGCGTGGGCAATCTGGACCATCTTGTCGAAGGTGTGACCAAAGGTGGGGCCAGCGCGGTGCTTGCCGCCTCGATCTTCCATTTCGGCGAATACAGCATCCACGAGGCCAAAGAGCATATGGCCGCCGCTGGCATTCCGATGAGGCTGACATGAGTATTTTGCACGATCTGGCAGCTACGATTGAGGCCCGTAAAGGGGCAGATCCAGACAGCAGCTGGACCGCCAAGCTGTTGGCCAAAGGTCCCGAGAAATGTGCCGAGAAATTCGGCGAAGAAGCCATTGAAGCAATCATCGAAGCCGCCAAAGGGGACAGGGGAAAACTGACCTCCGAGGCGGCTGATGTGCTTTATCACCTGCTAGTGATGCTGGCTGCGCGCGATGTTGCGCTGGATGATGTGCTGGGCGAACTGGCCCGTCGACAGGGCACCAGCGGCATCACGGAAAAGGCATCCCGACCAAAAGACTAAGCGGGTTTCGTGCGATGACCCGGCCCGCTATACTGCGGCTTCGGGTGCATTGAGGCAAAGGACGCGCAGATGATCAGAGCTTTGGTGTTCGCGGCAGCGCTTGCCACCCTCGCCGCCTGTGCCACCCCTCCCCCGTCTTCCGGAGATGAGGTCCAGCGGCTGGCGGCTGAAATCCAAAGCCTCGGCCCCGATATCGACCCGGAAGAGGCCACCCGCGCCGCCCGCATCGCCTATGCCTATACTGCGCAACTGGCGCAGGAATACGAGATCACCGACCCTCCGCTTATCCATAACGCCAAGGTCAACAAGGGTCTGCGTCCGCGTGGTCTGTGCTGGCACTGGGCTGAAGATATTGAGCGGCGACTGGATCAGGAGCAGTTCCGCACTCTGGAAATGCACCGCGCCATCGCCAACGCGGATAACCCGTTCCGCATCGACCACAGTACCGCCATCATCAGCCGCAAGGGAGAGAGCATGTACGAAGGCGTCGTCTTGGATCCCTGGCGCTATGGCGGAGTGCTATTCTGGTCGCCCCTGGTTGAGGACACCCGTTACGAGTGGGTTCCACGCGAAGTGGTTCTGGAAAAGCGGCGACAGGAACAAGCATCCAGCCTGTGAGACTGAGCTTCTGCGGGCAGCGATCGAAGCGCCACAGCGACCCGACGAAAGCGTTACCCGTCGCGCCCAGGCTCGTTTGGATTGCTGGAAAACAGCGCGATTTTGTTGCCCTGAGGATCGCGCAGATAGCCGACATAGAAATTCGGACCATACGAGGCGCGAAAGCCCGGCTGGCCTTCGTCAGACCCGCCTGCGGCAAGCGCAGCGGCGTGAAGGTCGCGAACCTGCTGTTGGGTGCGCGCCTCAAACGCCACCATGGACCCGTTGCCAGCCGAAGCCGCGCCTCCATCAAAGGGTGATTTTACATAGAACTCGGGCTGAACCGGGGATTGCCCCGGCGGCACTGGCAGCGCATAGCTCAAGTCTCCGTGATACCGCTCCAACGCATAACCAAGGGCGGGCAGGAACGCCGAATAAAACCGCTCGGCACGCGTGATATCGTCAACACCAACAGTCACATAAGCAATCATTCCGCATGGTCCTGTCTTATTGGTTTGCTGAATGGGTATAGGTCAATTGGACCTCCCCCTCAACAAATGCACCATTTCTGTTCAATTCAGGCCGGGACGTAGACACAAACGTCAGGGCCGTCACAGCTTGGACGAAATCACTCCAGTCGCAAACCCACCCATACGCAGTTCGCCAAACAAGCGCTGATATTCGATCTTGGGGCAGCGGTTCATGACTACGTCGATATCGCGGGCCTGCGCTTTAGCAGCGGCCTCGGCATGTTCAACTCCGATCTGCATCCAGATGGTGCGCAAGTCGGGAAACGCATCCAGCGCCTCGTCGACAATGGGTGGCACGGCCTCGGAGCGGCGAAAGATGTCAACCATATCGACGGGCTCGGGAATATCGGACAGCGAAGCCTGCACCGTCTGGCCAAACAGCATCTTGCCTGCATGGCCCGGATTGACCGGAATCACCCGATATCCCTTGAGCGACAGATACCGCGCCACGTAATAGCTGGGCCGCACCGGGTTCATTGAAACCCCAACCACCGCAACCACTTTGGTGCGCCTAAGGATTTGGGTCAGAACATCGTCGGAGTAGTCATTCATGAGCACACCATAAGCAAGCGCATGCAAAGAAAAAAGCGCCCAGGAAACTCCTGAGCGCCAGTTGTTGGAACGAGGGACAGTGAAATGACCCGCGGCAGTTCCATTCCGCGGTCACTGTGACATTTAAGCATGAGTTTTCTAAAAAAAGAGGTCGCGCGCATTTTTGTGATGACACTTCACAAAAGGCGGAATGCCGCCGAATGAAACCGTGCGCATTTCCTTCGGCGATCATGGTCAGAACGGCTCGTTACATAAGCCGCGCGCCGATCTTAAGCCAAGAGCAATAGGCTTTATTGGTAAAGAACCGCAGGCCAATGCCCCTCGGCCTCGCGGATGTAATTGGTGACATCGCGTTCCCAGATACGTTCGATCGCTTCCGAGTGGGTCAGATATAACCGCCCATCCACAATCTGCCATGCCTTGGGATCGGTACTGCTTAGCAGACCTTTCGCCATCGCATAGGCGCAGTAACCACCAAACTGCGGGGCATAGGCGCGCGGATTGCGTTCAAATCGATCGCGATTTTCCTCTGACGCAAACCGCCAAATCGCACCCTTCCACATCAGCGCTATGTCGGGCTGACCCAACTCTGGTGCTCCAGCCTTGAAATAAGAAACCGCATCATAGCCTGAGACCGCCATCCCATCGTCCACGTAGAACATGGGCATTTCCTGCGCACCGACGACAGAGGCAAACGGGGTACAAGAGAGACTGATCAAGAAGGAACGTCGAGACAACATAGGTGATTCACTGGATTGCGGTTAGAGGGCTTCAAGATGCATATTTCAAACCGTATCTGAAACCCCCATGACGCCGATGTGAACGGGCGTGCGGTTGTTAATCGAAAACGTCTTCGATCACGTCCCAGGCTTCGTCCAACACCTTTGAGAACAGACCCCGCTTTTTCTTCTTTTTGTATTTTTTGTGCTTCTGTGCCGGCTGGTAACTTTTGATCGGCCGATCTGCCAGTTTGGCTTTTGGCACCATCTTGAGATTATGCAGGGGTGCGCCGCAGCTTGCGCAACTCAGCTCGTGCTGTTGCTTTCCCCGAAGAACCAATGCGGCACGGGTACCGCAATAGCAGCAGGTGGCAATTTTATGTGGAGTGGATATGGGGGCCTCCTGTCATCTGGGTTTGGATGCATATAGTGCGATAGCCGCGGCATTTGAGACGTTTAGAGAACCAAATCCCCCCGCCGCGTCAATTTTTACCAATTGATCGACGGTTTCTTTGGTTTTCTGCCGCAACCCGGGCCCCTCGGCCCCAAGCACCAGCGCCACCGGGCGATCACGCTTGTCACCCAGCGTGGCTTCTATCGTCTGTTCGGCCTCACCATCCAGACCCAGGACTAAATACCCCATGTTCTGCAGCTCGATGATCGTATCGGCCAAATTGCGCACGCGTAGATAGGGTTGTCGTTCCAACGCGCCGCTGGCAGTTTTTGCCAAAGCGCCGGTCTCGGGCGCTGAATGGTGGCGGGTGCCAATGACGGCGCTGGCGCCCAGCACTTCTGCCGAGCGTAGAATCGCCCCGACGTTATGTGGGTCTGTCACCCGGTCCAGCAGCAGCACACGTGGGTTTTCCTGCCCGATACAATTTTCGGCAAGCCCACCCCATTCCAGCGGCTTGACCTCAAGTGCCGCGCCCTGATGAACCGATCCCGGATCAATCGGTGCGGTGAATTTACGCGGATCAACCATCTCGGGTACAATCTCCGCAAATTCAATAGCTTCCAGCAGTTTGTCGCGGGCATTGCGCGTCACAATCAGGCGCAGCTTCTGCCGTTTCGGGTTCATCAGCGCGTCGCGTACAGCGTGTAAACCGAACAGCCAGACGGTTTCTGCCGCAGCCGCTTTGCGCGCCTGTTCCTTCTCAACGACCCACTTTGGTTTCTTCATGATACGGGCCTCCGGGCCGGGAATTCGGTTTCCTGCGTCAAAGCGGTATTTTCCTGTTGACGCCCTTTAGACGCGCTAGTAATCACGCCTCCACGTCAGGTGCAACGCCTGACAGTGGGCGACAGGCCGCAAGGTGTGGCAGGGGACTGTAACTCCCTCGCGGAGACGCACGCCTGGTTCGATTCCAGGGTCGCCCACCACTTACTCACCGAAAAAATTGAGCCATTCGTTCGGGCCGATATCTGGGTGATAGCAACGTTCGATGTCAACTTCCATGGTCCCGGCGCTATTGCGATACAGGTCCAAATGACAGCGACATCTCTTCGTTGTTGTCAAAGCGGTATGGCGCAACCAAGGTTTTCACCTGTGCTGGGTCGACGTCCTTCGGGGCATTTCGAGCCGATTCCCAAACCCGAAGAGCAGCATTTGGCGCGCGCGGGTCCCGATCGCTGTAAACAGGATGATCGGGCGCAAAATAGGCCATGTTTCCGGAAATCCAATTGTCAGCAACAATTGCATTTTCGGGCGCTGTTTGCGCGATTATCTCAGAGGTCAAAGTAGCGAAAGGGGCCGCGCGTTTGGCATCCCCTGCCAGATTGTGATGCAGCATCGCCAGTCCAATAAACACCGCCAGAACGGCGCTGACCTGGGCAAATCGCCTTACGCCTTTACGACCTGCACTCGGTAACAACCACAAACACAGCACGGGGCCGGCATAAATCAATATCGGTTGCAGCCAGCGATCCTTTACGTTGGTGCTTCCGCTCACAAGCACTACAGCCGCCATAAGTAACAACGCCCAGACCAGAGTACGCGTCATCAATCGCCTCAGATCATCGCCTTTGGCGGCCACCCCTTGTCTGAGGTAGACCAACCAGAGAACACCCAGGACGATTAGCAAGAGCGATACAAACCCAGCCGACGCCAAGGCCAACTCAACCAAGCCTTGCAGCGCGATCAATGTGGTTGGGCCATCGCTGCTCATGTCCAACTTGCGCGCGCTTGCAAATGCGTGTTCGGGATTGTTCAGAACCCATAGCATCGGTGGTGTGACAAGCAATGCGGCGACACCCAACGAAAGCAGCAGTCGAGGCGACCAGAGAGGCTTGCGCGTCTCAGATGCACTGAAAGCCGCCAGCAACATGGCCAGCAGCGCGATCGCATAGTTGTATTTTGACAAACTTCCCATTGCCACGACTACGCCCAGCAAGACGAATCCCCAAGTCGTCGGTTTGCGAATTAGCCCCCAAATCACCGCGAAGGTCAGAACCGAGCAGAGATTGGCCAGAACGGTATGCGTCAGCGCGCGTTGCGCCTCCCAACTAAACTGATAGAGCATCAGAAGTGACAGGACCGACAGCCCTGCCCACAGTGGCGCATGACGGGTTCGTATGGTCAGGTACAGCGCGACAACCGTCGCCAGCAGCATCCCGTTCTTCAGCAGTGACAGCCCTAATATGCCGGGACCGGTTATCTGAAAGATGCCCCATTGCAGCCAGGCATAAAGTGGCAGTTGCGGGCCGTAGCCCCATTCCAGGCGGCGCGCATCAAGAAGTATCTCAGCCTCATCCAGACCAAGCGCGCCGCCGGTTGCAACTCGCAATACGACATGAAGCAGAAAGTAAGCCGTGACTATGCTTAACCAGAAGCAATCTGTCGACATCAACCCATCGAGACGGGATTGCTTCGCTGCCGGGTCATCGACCCCGCAAGCGGCTTCCAGAGATCGCTCATCTGAGACGCACTGATCTTCGATCATGGATAAGCCCATTTCGTCGGCACTCGCCCAGGATATCTGGCCGCCGGATTGCAACTTTGACCGAAGCTAGACCCGATGTGTGGGCTCAAGTCCACCATTTTTGCGGCAGTTGGGCGCGTGAAACAATGCGCGCAGCTCAGCAGATGGATGCCTGGGCTTCAGCCGCCAGATGCCGCGGCGGGTTGAACGTCAGTTTGGGATATTTTGTCAAACCACTCAGTCAGGCTGCTGACATCGGGGCCAAGCGCCTCGGCTATGCCGCCGGCGAATTCCTGAAACTTTTCAATGTTCAACTGATTGACGCCCACCAAGACGGGAATTTCACGTTCAAGAGCGTCGGCGATAATCGGGCGAAAGCCCCGCCCGTCCGCCTCGTGCTTTCCGAACTTGTTGATGATCAGCAATTGAGGGCCATCCTCAAGCGACCGCGTCACGAGGCCGACGGCCCGTTCCAATTCAGCCGGATCCAGACGGCAACCCCGAGCGTTCTTGCCAAGGGATTGTGAGATGCGAATGGTTTCCCCGGTCGGAATGACTTTCAGATCCATATCGCATTTATATCCGTCGGCACATTCGGTGTTGGTCTGCACAACCCCGGCAATCGGTGTTCCGGCCTGCACAAGACCATCCGCAAATTCGCTAAGCAGGCGATCGGTTGCGCCGCGATCGGTTGTCGTAACATAGGCCAGATGCATTTTTGGACCTCAAAGTTCAATTGGTGACGTTTCAGATAGCACGCGTCGGCTTGTCCGACCACCTTCATCCATCAAGGCAGTGGAGAAAGCCCGATCACCGATGCGTGCAGGTGGAGGAGAACCGCGTAAGAAGCCAAAGCAGTCAACCAGACCCAAAGGCTGGGCCAAGGGCGAGGCGCGCGGAGTGACAGGCGCGCGGTATTGCGGGAAAGGCGTACCCATTCCGTCCCCAAATTGCGCGCGGTGCGGTGATCAATGAGCGCCATGCCCATCACCGCAAAGCCAGCAAACAAGCCGAACAAGATGACATGAGACAGGCTTCCATTGGCCAACAGATGTGCCAAAGCCCATAGCATCAACGCCACAAGTATCGGATGACGCGTCGTGCGCAGGATTCCAGGGTTTTCGGGATCGAACGGACGGTGCCCCAGCCCTCCGAATGAGAACGGGTTCCGGATCGACAGGCCCGCAATGGCCAACCAGCAGACTATAGGCATGACCAGCAAAGGCACCCAGCGAAAGATTGGAAGCGGCGGGATCACTTCGACATAGGGTGCATTTGCGGCGGCGATGATCAACCAGGCCAAAACTGCTAGAGAAATCATTGAATAGCTGGCGAAATATGCGCGCTTTCCCATCGTACCGATCAGCCAGCCGCGCACTGCGGGGCGTGCTGGAATCATGTGGCTGAGAAGGAATGTGGCAAGTGCAGCAAGGAAAAGGCCCCAACCGGTCATCGTAATCTCCGAACGTGTTGCGCCCGGTTTAGGCCGTGACAGCGCGCTGGTCTTTGTCCGAAATCAAGTGAAGGCAAAGGGGCGGTTACCCGCCCCTGCCATGTCTTACAGGCCCAGTGCCTTTCGGCGTTCCTCGGCAAAACCCTGCACCATACGATCAGCGATCAGTGCCAAAATTGCCATGGCGGCACCGGCCGAGATGCCAAGCCCCACATCCGCCTGCCCCAGCGCCAGATAAATCGACTGGCCCAGACCGGTTGTCCCGATCAGTGCCGCTATCACCAGCATGGCGAAGGCATAGAGGATGGTCTGGTTCAGCCCCAGTAGGATGGTCGGTGCGGCATAGGGCGCGCGGACGTCGCGCATGATCTGCCACTCGGTCGCGCCGCTGGAGATTGCGGCTTCCATCATTTCCTCGGGTGTGTTGACCAGCCCGTGTCGCGTGTAGCGGATCATCGGGACGATGGCGTAGGCGCAGATCGCTAGGAAGGCCGAGAACTCACCGATCTGAAACACCATCAGAACTGGGATCAGGAACACAAACAGTGGGATCGTCTGCAGCATATCACAGATCGGGCGAACCACTTTCCAGACCGGCCCCCAAACTGCACTGGCAAGACCGATCATCCCTCCGACCACTGCGCAGGAAAACACTGCGGCACCGCTGAGGTAGAGCGACAGGAGTGCCCGCTCCCACAGGCCTGAAACGAGGATGGTACACAGCAGCCCAACCGACAGCGCCGCAAGACGCCAGCCACCCGCGACCCAACCCAGCGCAGCCGCGCCGGTCAGGACAAACGGCCAAGGCAGGTTTGATATGCCGGTTTCCAGCATGCCGATCAGGATAAGAACAATCAGACCGCCGGTCAGATGCCCGCGCCATGCCATCAGCAGAGCGATAGCCGCACCGGCGGCGAACAGACTCCAGCTCATGCTCGGGGTCCACTGGAACCCCCAGGTGAACGGTAGTACAGCCTGGTCCAGACCGATCCGCAAGGGCAACAACACATAGAACAGAGAGTTGTTCTTGAGTGCGTCCAGCCAAGGCCCGTTAGCCTGCGTAAATGAGGTCAGGCCGGTGTCAATCGCCTCGGCCATCGGGTCCAGAACTGTAAGGCCAGACGGGTTCGGCAACCGGGACCAGAAGGCAGCGGTAAATAGCACTGCAAAGCCCAGCATCGCCCAGACAACGCGGCTGTCATATCGCTTGCGCTCGGTCGCCAAAGTGCCGCTCATCCTGTCGATGATCACTGCGAAGACAACGATGACCAGACCGGCCATGAGGGATTCACCGAACTGCGCCTTGCGCATGGTCAAAAGGACTTCCCAGCCGATGTCGTTGAAGCCGCCGATGACCGCAGCGATGATCACCATCGACAGGGCGGCCATCAGGCATTGGTTCACACCAACCATGATCTGAGTCGTGGCAGCAGGAATTTCGACCTGAAATAGCTGCTGCCAGCGCGTCCCGCCGGACATGATCGCAGCTTCTTTGATTTCGGGCTCTACCCGTTCCAGCCCCAGCATAACGTTGCGAGCCATAGGTGGCGCGGCGTAGATGGCCGAGGCGATCAGGCCAACCACCGGACCAAAGCCAAACAGAAGCAGCAGCGGCGTCAGATAGGCAAAGGTCGGCACCGTTTGCATGATGTCCAGTACTGCCTGAACAAAGGCCTTCACACGTGGCACTTCATTGGCAAGAATACCGATGGCCCCGCCCATAATCAGCGCCACGGGGACAGACACGGCGACAAGGGCCAGCGTATTCATGCTCTCGGCCCAATAGCCTGAAGCCAGAACGAAGCTTAGGCCAAAGAGCCCCAGCGCCGCCATCGGCAGACCGCCCAGATACCAACCCAGCGCAGTGACGACCCCAATCAAGATCGGCCAGGGCGTGCTGCCAAGCACGTAGTTTGCAGCATTCATCGGATAAGTCATCAGGTCCGAAAACAACCGCATCGCCGGTTTAACGCCATTCAGAAACCAGTCGAGAAACGCACCAACCCATTGCGTTGCAGGCAGTTCCCATTCTTTGGGCCATGTGACCAGCCATGGGGCGACGCCTTCCAGCGCAAGGCAAACCGCGCCAACGACAAGGGTAATCAGCGCGGCCTGCGCCCCAGCCGTCAGGCGGGCCTGCCGCGCGGGGATATCCGTCAAAGCGGTCATGCTTCATCCACCTGCAAAGCTGCGGCGAGATCGGACGGATGAACCGTACCGACAATATTGCCGTCTGCATCGCGGACGGGCACGGGTTCATACAGCTCCATGCAATGTGCGAGCGCCGCGTCGAGCGTCATGGATGTGGTCAGGCCCGGATCATCCGGCCCACGCTCAGCATCATCACGCATGACCGAAGCAACCTTAGCATGCTGGCCTTTGGCCACGTCCTTAGAAAATTCGCGCACGTAGTCGTCTACCGGACGCAGCACGATATCCGTCGGCGTGCCGATCTGAACGATCTTGCCATCGCGCATGATGGCGATGCGGTCGGCCAGTTTCAGCGCCTCTTGAATGTCGTGAGTGATAAAGACGATGGATTTCTTCAACGTCGCCTGGATGCGTAGGAATTCATCCTGCAGCTGGCGGCGGATCAAAGGATCAAGAGCCGAGAACGGCTCGTCCAGAAACCAGATATCGGGATTCACCGCAAGGCTGCGCGCGATCCCTACGCGTTGGCGTTGACCACCCGAAAGCTGCCGGGGAAAGCTATCTTCGCGGCCTTCCAAGCCGACCAGCGAGATTACTTCCTGCGCACGCGCCAAACGTTCCTTTTTACCGACGCCTTGCACACGCAGCGGATAAGCCACGTTTTCGGCCACGGTCATATGAGGGAACAGGCCAAAATGCTGGAAAACCATGCCCAGCTTCTTGCGCCTTAGTTCAGTCAGGGTCTTCTTCGATGCACCGATGACATTCTCGCCATCCACACGGATCTCGCCGCCCGTACCGGGCAGAAGTTGCGAAATGCAACGAATCAGCGTCGATTTGCCCGAGCCGGACAGGCCCATGATGACAAAAAGCTCGCCTTCTTTGACCTCGAAATTGGCATCCTGAACAGCGGGGATAAACCCCTGTTCGCGCAAATCGGCGGCGGCTTTGTCAGCGTCACTCCCTGACCGAGACAGCGCGTCGGTCAGAGCTTTGTCGGCACCTTGGCCAAACACCTGCCAGAGATTCTGGCAGGCGATGGCTGGCGTATTCGCTTCAGTCACTTAAGCGGACTCACTGCGTTGCCGCGTCAACGACGGGGCGCCATTTGTCTTCATTCTCGGCCATCCATGCCGCGACGACTTCTTCGACCGCACCACCATCTACGTCGATCGCCCCCATCATTGGCTGCTGGTCTTCGACCGAAAGCTGATAGTTAGTCAGGATTTCATAGGCAGCGGGCCACTTGTCTGCCATGCCGCTCCAACCGGCCTTGAAGATACGTGACGGCGAGAAATCGCAATCATTCACTGCGTTGGGGTTCGGGCCCCAAGACGGATCGTTAAAGCACGCCTCTTCGCCTGCAGGCAGTTCGACAAACTGTACGTCATATGCCGACATCGCCCAATGTGGCTGCCAGAAGGTGATCAGCAACGGCGACTTGCGCTCGGTCGAGGCGCGCAATTCGGCGATCAAAGCGCCCTCGGAACCCGCGGGGACCGCTTTGAACGGCAATTCAAGACCGGTCATACGATCCGCGCCGGGCGTACCCCAATCCGCTGGGTAATCGACCAGACGGCCACCGGGCAGAGTTTCAGCCGTAGCAAAAACTTGCGCACACTCTTTCAGCGCTTCCCACGCAGGCAGGCCCGGGCAGAGCTCCGCCACATGTGCCGGGTAGGCAATGCCTTCCTTGGCATCAAGCCCCAGATCGCCGATTTCAACAACGGTGCCTTCGTCGATCTTCTTGGCATATTCGTCGGACACGTTGGACGACCAGATTTCCAATGTCGCGTCAATGTCCCCATCGGCCAACGCCTGGAACTGATTCATCATCCCGGCGGTCACGTATTCTACATTATAACCGGCGGCCTTCAGCATCTCACCTGCCACATGGGTGGTCACATGTTGACCGGTCCATTCGTTGATCGCCAGCTTGATCGGTTCATCGACCGCGCCCATATCTGCGGCATGGGCCGCCCCGGCCACTGCGATAGCCAAAAAGCTTACGCTTAGCTTTTTCATAACAACAACTCCCTGTTTTTTACGTTTGCCCCATGGCGATATCGAGCCCGCCCAGGATCATTTGTGGTCACAGCACATTTCGCAACATGCACAAGTTTAGCCGAAAAAGGAAAGGGAACAGTTGTTCCGGGTCCGACGCGCTTCATCTAGCGTTAAACCACGACCCGTCCCTGCTGCTCCACTCGGCAATACACACACTTAACACCGTCAGTTCGGAACCGTCAAAGATATTGATTGACTAGTCAATATAAAACACGCGCTTCATCTCAAGATCTGATTTGCCTTGTCAAATCTTCTTAATAAGGCAGCATCTGGATAAGGGAGGGTCTGGGAGATGCGTCACTTTGAAAAGATCTACCAGATATCGGCTGATCGCCACGGCGGCCCCGCCGAACTGGAAAGCAAGCTAATCAAGCCTAAACCGATCGCCGAATTGGTGGCGATGTCAGATGATCGCTGGTTATCGATTATTACGAAAACCGTGTTCCAGGCAGGGTTTAACTGGAAAGTGATCGAATCGAAGTGGGACGGATTCGAAACGGCATTTGACGGCTTCGACATTGGACGCTGCGCATTCATGGATGACGAGAAATTCGACGCACTGCTGCAGGACACCCGCATTGTCCGCAACGGAACTAAGATTGCCACAGTGCGCGACAATGCCGCGTTTCTGCTGGAACTCCGCGCGGAAGGTGGCGTCGGGCAAATTCTGGGCGGGTGGCCATCACAGGATTATGTCGGCTTGCTACAGATGCTCGCCAAGCGCGGATCGCGGCTTGGCGGTGCTTCGGCGCAGTATGCTATGCGATTTGCCGGTCGGGACAGCTTTATTCTGTCCCAAGATGTAACAGCTCGTCTGATCGCTGAGGGCGTTATCGACAAACCTGCAACCTCCAAAAAAGCAATGGCCGCGGTGCAGGCCGCGTTCAATACATGGATGGGACAATCCGGGCGATCGCTGACGGAAATCAGCCGGGTTCTGGCGATGAGCCTTTGAAAACGACTTGCAGCGCCGAGCTGCCGCATTAGGCTCAATGCCATGATCCGCCCCCTGTTGATTTCATTGCTGTTTCTATTTGTAGCCTGTGGTCGACCTCTAACCGATCACGAGCGCGCATTTGTCAGTAAAATCCACGGAGACACATTGAATCTGGATCGTGTGCGATTGGTAGAGGGTGCCCCCGTCGCAGCGGTTACATTTACCCGCAAAGCCCGCGCTCGGGTTGCCTGCCGTGAACGAATCTTACCACCTGTCAAAGAGGAAACCGTGACCGGCAAACCCGCGGGCGTTGCGCTGTTCAATCATATATTCTTCACGAAGGACTGGTATCTGGACGACTACATGAGCCAGTACCCCGATCAGGTGAACCTGATCGGGGCAATGTTGCTTGCGCATGAATTAACCCATGTCTGGCAGTGGCAAAATCGCAAGACAACTGGTTATCACCCGTTCCGCGCTGCGGCAGAGCATGGCCGGAAGGACGATCCTTACCTGTTCGACCTTGATACTTCGCCCGATTTTCTGGCCTATGGCTACGAACAGCAGGGCGCCATCGTCGAGGAATATGTTTGCTGCCGGGCGCTCGACCCCGACGCACCTCGAACCAAGCGTCTGCACGATATGCTAAGCGCCCAATTCGAAGTCTCGAAATTGCCCGGTAGCAGGCGCGAAAGCTCCGTCCTGATACCCTGGGCGGGCGCAGAGATTAATGGTATCTGTCGCTGAGCTTGTTAGTTTACTTGCAGGGTCTTCAGGTAAGCCACTAGATCCACGATTGGCTTGCTGGTCAGGATTGGCTGCCCTTCCGGCGTTTTGATCGCGGTGTCGTTACCTTCGAAATAGGGGCCATAAACCGGCATCGGGCTGCCATGGCTGACCAACGGTTCGCGCCCGTCAATCCGCGCTACGACGCGCGCTGTCGGAAATATACCATTTGCATCGGCCAGCGTTCTCAGGTTTGTCGGCTGGATCACCAGCACCCCGGCCATTGGCCCATGCCCCGTTGCATCCAGTCCATGACAGGTAGCGCAATAGTGCTGATACAGCTCGGCCCCGGTCTCCACGTCCTGAGCTGAAGAGGCCTGTGGTATCATGGTAAGTACAGTCAGCGCGCCCGCGCCAAGTATTGATCGGATCATCACTTTTCTCCCTCCTGCCTTGCAATTCGAGACTTGCCGGGAGGTCGCGCTGACGCAATGATCCAGATCAACGAAATAGGCGCAGGGACAAAAGGCAATGACACAATACGCAGCCATCATGCTGGCCGCCGGAATCGGCGTTCCCATCCTCGCCGCGCTGAACGCCGCATTAGGCAAGTTGATCGGCTCACCCAATGCGGCCGCCGTCATCCTGTTCGCGATCGCCTTTGTCGCTTCAGCGCTGGCGCTGTTGGTACTCGGTGGATCCGATGCCTTTGCCAAACTCACCCAAGCCCCCAAACATCTGCTGCTGGGCGGCGTATTAATCGCCTTCTATGTGCTATCAATCACCCATGTGGCCCCACATTTTGGCGTGGGCAATGCGGTGTTTTTCGTCTTACTCGGCCAGTTGATCAGCACAGCCGCAATTGACCATTTTGGCTTGTTCGGCGCGCAGGTTACGCCGCTGACATTAATGCGGGCCGGAGGCATTACGGTGATGGCAATCGGGGTCGCAATCACTCAGCTGGCCTGAGCACGCCGCCCTCCAGCCGCAACATCCGGTCCATCCGCGCCGCCAGATCAAGGTTATGCGTCGCGATCAGCGCCGAAAGCCCCTCATCCCGCACCAGCGCCATAAGGGCCGCGAACACCTGATCCGAGGTATCGGGGTCCAGATTGCCGGTCGGCTCATCCGCCAGCAGCACACGTGGCTGATTTGCCAGCGCCCGGCAGAAGGCCACGCGCTGTTGCTCTCCGCCCGACAAGGCTGCTGGCCGGTGATCTGCGCGCGGAGCGACGCCAACGCGATCAAGCAACTGCATCGCACGGGCTTGCGCTACTTTCTCGGAAGCACCGTTTGCCAGTTGCGGCAACACGATGTTCTCCAGCGCCGTAAACTCAGGCAACAGATGGTGGAACTGATAGACGAAGCCAACATCGCGCCGACGGATCGCTGTGCGCGTGCGATCCCCTTTGCCCGTCGCGCCCTGCCCCGCGACTTCGACTTCGCCTGTATCCGGGGTATCCAGCAGGCCCGCGATATGCAGTAGGGTCGACTTGCCCGCCCCGGATGGCGCAACCAGTGCCACAGCCTCACCCGCGCGCAGCTCCAGATCGGCACCGCGCAGAACCTGCACCTCTCCTGGGGTGCCTTGCAGATAGGTCTTGGTCAGACCGCTGAGCCTCAAAGTCACATCACTCATAGCGCAGCGCCTCAACCGGGTTCAGCCGCGCTGCGCGACGAGCCGGGAAATAGGTGACAAGGAAAGACAGGCCAAGTGACAGCCCTATCGCTTTCATGACGTCAGACAGGTGCAATTCGGCGGGCAATGCGTAGATGCCGCGAATGGACGGGTCCCAGACGCCGCCACCCATGACGTAGTTCACGAAGGAAAAAATCGGATCGATATAGATAGCGAAGAGGCAGCCCAGTACGACGCCCATCGCTGTTCCGATGATTCCCGTAAAGGCCCCGCAAATGAAGAACACCCGCAGCACTGATCCTTCGCTGAGCCCGATGGTGCGTAAGATACCGATGTCGCGCCCTTTGTTCTTCACCAGCATGATCAACCCCGAGACGATGTTCATTGCTGCAATCAGCACGAGGATCGACAGGATGATGAACATCACATTGTCTTCGACCTCCAGCGCCCGCAGGAATCCTCCAGAGGCATCCTGCCAAGTCCATATCTGGCTGCGCTCACCTGCGGCCTCAAGTATCGGAATCAGGATCGGGGTCAGCTCTTCGGGGCGCTCGACCATCACTTCGATCTCGTCCGCCACGCCTTCACGGTTGAAGAAGCTTTGCGCCTCGGCAAACGGCATGTAGACGCGCGTGCGGTCGATGTCATAGCGCCCGGCAGAAAAGACATAGACCACCTCATAAGCGTTCACGCGGGGAGATGTGCCAAATGCGGTTTTGACACCGTTGGGCGAGGTCAGTTTGACCCGATCCCCCACCGTCGCCCCGATGGCCCGCGCCACGCCCGAGCCGATGGCGATGCCGTCCGGGAACCGGGACAGGTCACCATAGGCCTCTTCGCTTTCTGCAATACCGGGCAACTCGGCCAGATCGTCGGGACGAATGCCAAAGACCTGCACGCCTGAACTGCGGTCCGCATTGGTGATCAGCACCTGCCCTTTGACAAGCGGTGCTGCCCGTTCGACCCCCGGCACCTGCGCGATCCGCTCGGCCATTTCATCGAATTCCGTGATGGTGCGGTCTAGCCGCCCCTGCGCATCGATTTCTCCGGCGGAATACACCGTGACATGTGCGTTGGCCCCAAGAATAGTGCCCACGAATTCTGACCGGAATCCGGACCGAACAGCCAGCGTCGCGATCAGAGCGAACACAGCGAGCGTAATCCCGATCAGCGAGATCCAGGTCATCACGCTAACGCCCCCTTCGGCCCTACGGGCACGGAGGTATCGCCAGGCGATTTTCCATTCGAAAGGGGCAAAGGGCGGGGGAGATTTGGCCATTTCTGCCTCGGGTTCAGATTTTTCGCGACCCTTTCGACATTTCGCCGGATGGTCAAGCCAGTTATCGTGCGGACACCGGTTCGGCGTTACTGCGCCCGATAAAGGGGCGAAAAGAACAGTTTGAAACGAATCATTTGCCCCAAGCGCCAAATCATCACCGGCAACGCGAGAAATCACTGGCCGCAAATTATACCAATGGTTGTGAACCCCTTCACAGACAAGGGCTTATTGTTTCAGTTATGAAGTCAATGTGAGATATCAGCACCCGACTGAGTCACAATCGCAACATTCAGGTGCGAAATATTGTTTCACAAATTGATTAGTGTGAGAAACTTTGTCACCCTACTTGTGTGGGGGACACATTTTAAGAGTTTAAGGGCGGAGGCACGCTCATGGGTATTCAAGAACATATGGAAGGCACGGGCCCGATTACTGCCCGTTCAGCAGCAACAGAACTGGATTGCGAAAGCGCCGCATTGTTGCGGGCAGCGATCAGGCCAGTTTTCACAAGCGCAGCAAGCTGGGCCGGTTTGGCCGACATACTGCGGGACAAAGGCTATCGCCTTGCTTTCCGGCAGGGGCGGCTGTGCATCACGGATCGCGCCACTGACGAACGCGTCTGTGGATTGCGGTTTCTGGGCTTCGAACTGGCGGAACTTGTACGCCGCTTTGGTCGCCCGATCGTGGTCGCACGCGGCAGCGAAGCGGACGGCGATTTCCTGACCGCACGTCCGACCTCAGCTTCCTGAGCTAAACCGCCGAAGGTTGCACCGCCTTGTTCAGGCGATGCCCTCATAGATTTCTGCGATCTTGGTGACGGCCGCTTCGGGGCTGAGTTCCTCACTTTCGCCGGTACGGCGGCTGGTGAGTTCGACCACACCGTTCTTCAGACCACGCGGGCCCACTGTGATGCGCCACGGCAGACCGATCAGGTCCATGGTGGCAAACTTGCCCCCTGCCCGTTCATTCCGATCATCATAAAGCGGCTCAAGCCCCAACGCAGTCAACGCGCTGTAGAGTTTATCGCACGCCGCGTCCGCCTCTTCATCACCTTGCTTCAAGTTCACAATGCCGCAATGGAATGGAGTCACGCCTTCGGGCCAAATGATGCCCTTATCGTCATGGCTGGCTTCGATGATCGCACCGATCAGGCGGCTAACGCCGATGCCGTGGCTGCCCATATGCACCGGAACCGGCTTGCCATCGGGGCCTTGCACAGTCGCTCCAAGAGCTTCGGAATACTGGGTGCCAAAATAAAAGATCTGCCCCACTTCGATACCACGCGCCACGCGGCGGCGGTTTTCGGGGATTTGGTCAAACAGGGCTTCGTCGTGGGTTTCGTCCGTGCGGGCGTATTTAGAAGTGAACTCTTCGAGGATCGCCTGACACTGTTCGCGGTTGTCATAGTCGATCTCACGATCGCCGAAAGTCAGATCGGTGACCGCGCTGTCATAAAAGACCTCGGATTCGCCAGTATCGGCCAGTACGAGGAACTCATGCGTGTAGTCACCGCCGATAGGTCCAGAATCAGCACGCATCGGGATGGCTTGCAGACCCATCCGCTCATAAGTACGCAGATAACTGACCAAGTGGCGGTTATAGGCGTGCAGCGCGTCTTCTTTGGTCAGATCGAAATTGTATCCGTCCTTCATGTAGAACTCGCGCCCCCGCATCACGCCGAAACGTGGGCGGATTTCATCGCGGAACTTCCACTGAATCTGATAGAGCGTCAGCGGCAGGTCTTTGTAGCTGCTCACGTGGCCGCGGAAGATGTCGGTCACCAGTTCCTCGGCGGTCGGCGTGTACAGCATATCGCGACCGTGGCGGTCCTGCATCCGCAGCATTTCCTGGCCATAATCGTCAAAACGACCGGATTCGCGCCACAGGTCGGCTGATTGCAGAATCGGCATCTGGATAGCGATGTGCCCAGCCCGCGCCTGCTCTTCATGCACAATGTTCTCCAGCTTGCGCAGAACTTTGAAGCCCAATGGCAACCAGGAATAAATCCCGGCGGCGGCCTGTTTGATCATCCCGGCACGCAGCATCAGCCGGTGGCTGACGATCTGAGCCTCCGAGGGGTTTTCCTTGAGAACGGGCAGAAAGTAACGGCTGAGGCGCATAACGTAACCTTACGGGTGAGAATTTCGCTGCAAGGTGATTATTCCAAAGCCTAGCCGGGGGCAATCGCACATCGGTGTTTTGCGACCCATGCGCAGTCGGTTTTTTGATTGACCGCAACGCCGGGGTTTTCAATGTTGGCGCAAACGTTCAACCGCGAGGCAGCAATGCAAACAATCACCGAACCCGCCCGCCAGATCCCCGTTGTTCACCAGACCGACGTATTGGTTGTCGGCTCGGGCCCCGCTGGATTGTCAGCAGCGCTGGCTGCCGCACGCGCCGGGGCTGAAGTTTCCTTGATGGACAGGTTCGGCTGTATGGGCGGCAATATCACGGCCGTTGGCGTTGAAGGCTTTGCCTGGTATCGCCACGAACAAACTGTCGAGGCCGGAGGCATCGGCATGGAATTCGAAACCCACGCCAAGGAGATGGGTGCCGCCGTACCCGAGAGCCAATCGCTCAGCTACGAACTCGACAGCGAGGGCTTCAAGCTGGTGGCCGACAAGCTGGTTGAAGAGGCTGGCGTCCATCCGATGTTGCACCGGCAATTCGTCGCCCCGATCATGGAGGGGGATCGCATCACTGGGGTGATTACCGAATCCAAAGCGGGGCGTGAGGCGATCTTGGCCAAGGTTGTCATCGACGCCACAGGGGATGCAGATGTAGCGCATCGCGCGGGCGCCCCGACGCACAAGACGCCGCGTGAGGACATGATGGCAGCCTCGGTCATGTTCCATCTGGCCGGTGTCGACAAACGGGCCTTTATTGAAGGTGTCAAAGCCGACCCGCAGACCTATAAAGACTGGGGTGGCGGTGGCGAATGGAATATCGAAACCTCGGGCAAAGAGGACGACATGTTCTCGCCCTTCGTCAAGAAACCCTTCCAGCAGGCGATTGATGAGGGCCTGATACCGGCTCATTTGAACACGATCGCGGGGACCTGGGGGGCGATGCACGATACCGGAGAACTGACCTATATGAACCTGATTCATATGGACCAGATCGATGGAACCGACCCCGACAGCCTGACCTTTGGTGAAATCGAAGGCCGCCGACAGGCAATGCTGGCCATTGATGCCCTTCGCCGTTTCATGCCGGGGTGCGAAAACGCACGTCTACGCAATTTCGGCATGACCATAGGCATTCGGGATACGCGCAAGATCGATGCTGTCTACAACATGACCGAAAATGACGCGCGTCATCAGGGCCGGTTCGAGGATTCCATCGGTATCTACCCTGAATTCATCGATGGCTACGGCATTCTGATCTTGCCGACCACGGGGCGATATATGCAGATTCCGTATCGCTCGATGCTGCCCAAAGGGATCAAGGGCCTGTTGGTTGCGGGCCGGTCCCATGGCGCGGATCGGGTCGCTCACGCCGCGACGCGCAACATGTCCTGCTGCGCGGTGATGGGTCAGGGCGCAGGGATCGCTGCGGCGTTATCCTTGAAAAGCAATCAAGATCTCGACAGCATGAACCTTGTTCCTGTGCATCAGGAACTGGAACGACAAGGCGTGAGAATTAACTGATGGAGCGTATTCCAACCATAGATATCAGCCCGCTGACTGATCCTTCTGGTCCGTTGTATCAGGCAACGGTCGCGCAGATCATGGATGCCTGCACCAGCATCGGGTTTCTATCGATCACAGGGACAGGCATCGCGCCTGAGCACATCGAGCAGGTGCGCGAGTGTGTCAGTGCGATCTTTGATATCGACGAGGCCCGAAAATGGGATCAGGCCATCACCCGGGATAACTATCGCGGATACATTCCGATGGGGTTCTTCACGCCCAATGACGGCTCGGGCGCGGCGGATAAGTACGAAGGGTACAAGCTGCATTTCGAAGCAGCCGAAGATGCGCCGATCCGGGTTGAATGCGCACTTTACGGCCCGAATATCTGGCCCCGAGAAGTGCCCCAGGCCCGCGCGGTAATACTGGATTACTGGCTACAGCTTGATGGCGTGACAGATCTTTTGCTGGGTGCATTGGAAGTGGGGTTAAAAATCCCGCCCAACACACTACGCGACGCCTTCCGCGACCCGATGACCAACATGACCCTGCTACACTATCCGCCACAATCCCCGGATGAGCTTGGCTATGGAATTCATCCGCATAAGGACACCGACGCGCTGACAATAATCGCTCCCGATCCGGTCGGAGGACTTGAGGTGCAGACCCGCACCGGCGGCTGGATCACACCGGACTGCCCGCCCGGCGGCTTCGTGGTCAATATCGGCGACATGCTGGAACTGTGGTCGGGCGGGCGGTTGAAATCGACCCCGCATCGCGTGGTTAATCGATCCGGGCGTGAACGCTATTCCTTCCCTTATTTCGCCGTTCCGCGCCACGATGTGGTGGTTGCGCCACTGCTGCCTGCCCTGCCCGGCTTTGATCGCCCGAAGGTACATTGCGGACACTGGTCGGCGGAAATCTGGCGCACCAACTGGCCTGATGAAATGGCCACAGGTGAGACACCGGAACTGGGTACTCTGACAGACTAGGGTATAAAAATCGCGCGCCATGAACCGCTTGCATCGCCGGGCGTCATGGGCCAAGAACACGGCAATGCTGTGCAAACGAGGGATTGCGCCATGGCCTTGCCGGTGAAGGATCAGCTTAGATACTGGGGCATTGCCGCCGCTGTTTTCGTGCTGCTTTTGTACCTGTTGGGCGATGTCTTGCTGCCCTTTGTGATCGGTGGTGCGATTGCATATTTCCTTGATCCCGTTGCGGACCGCCTAGAAACACTCGGCCTTTCGCGCATGGCTGCGACCGGGATCATTACCGTTGTCGGCGTGTTTGGTTTTGTTTTGATGATTCTTATGGTTGTGCCCGCGTTGATCACACAGCTACTGGATCTGATTGATGTTTTGCCAAGCCTTTTTAAAGAACTGCGCGCCTTTATTGAGAAACAATTCCCGGCTTTGCTCGATCGCGAATCAAATACCCACCAGATGCTGGTGTCATTTGGCGAGACGCTGAAATCAAAAACCGGCGATGTGCTGCAAACCGTTCTGGCCTCATTGGGTTCAGCGATAAATGTCGTCGTCCTGCTGGTTATCGTACCGGTTGTAGCGGTTTACCTGCTGATGGATTGGGATCGCATGATCACCCGGATCGGAGAGCTCTTGCCCCGTGATCACGCCCCCACGATCAAACGACTTGCTGGTGAAATCGACGCCGTTCTTGCGTCATTCGTGCGTGGAATGGGTACCGTCTGCCTGATCCTCGGCACCTACTATGCTGTCGCTTTGATGCTGGTCGGTCTGCAATTCGGCCTGATCGTCGGCTTCATTGCAGGGCTGGTAACCTTCATCCCCTATTTGGGCGCCCTGATCGGAGGCACCCTGGCCATAGGCCTGGCCCTGTTTCAGTTCTGGGGGGACTGGGCACATATCGGTTTGGTCGCCGGTATTTTTGCTATCGGACAGGTGACCGAGGGCAACTTCCTGACGCCCAAACTCGTCGGTAGTTCGGTGGGCCTGCACCCGGTCTGGCTGCTGCTGGCTTTGTCGGTATTCGGCGCGCTGTTCGGCTTTGTCGGAATGCTGATCGCAGTACCTGTAGCGGCTGCCTTGGGCGTGCTGGCACGGTTTGCGACCGAGCAGTATCTGCACAGCCGCCTATATACCGGGCTTGAAGGGCTCAATCAGGAAGACGAATAAATGGCCATGCAGCTCAGCTTTGATCTGCCGTCCAAGACTGCCTTGGGCCGCGAAGACTTTTTCGTCTCGCCTGCTAATGCGCTAGCTGTTGCGATGATCTCTGCCACCTCATGGCCTGGCAACAAACTGGTGCTGAGCGGCCCTGCAGGATCGGGCAAGACCCATCTGGCGCATGTCTGGGCCGGCGAGACCGGCGGTCGAATCGTACAAGCCGCCGCGCTTCGATATGACGACGTGCCGGACCTGGCGCGCGGTCCGGTGGCGGTCGAAGATGTGCCAGTAATCGCGGCGGACGTCGAGCAGCAGAAAACTCTGTTCCATTTGCACAATCTGGTTCTGGCCGAGGGCCACGCCTTGCTGATGACCGGGCGCACGACGCCGAAACTGTGGCATCTGCCGCTGGCCGATCTGCAAAGCCGGGCCGAAGGTGCGCATCATGTGTCGCTTGAAGGGCCGGACGATGCGCTGCTGGGCGCAGTGCTGGCGAAGCTATTCACCGACCGGCAGCTCAATCCGGGGCCGGATGTCATAGCATATCTGGTCAAGCACATGAATCGAAGCTTTGAAACCGCCGCCCGCGTGGTCGAGCAGCTTGACGAAATTGCGCTGACTGAAAAACGCGACATCACCCGTGCGCTGGCGGTGCGTCTATTGAACACAGAGGCCGAACAATCGGATGCCTGTAATTGACCGGACAAGGGTGATCTCGCATCCTGTCGCGCAAAAGACCTGGGGACACCATGACCAAGATTGCCGAGACTGATTTCCCGGATCACGGGCTGTTCGGAAGGCCGCTGTTCGAAGATCCGGGCGCCCGTGCACTTTCCCGGGTCGGGGTTGTCGATATCGGATCGAACTCGGTCCGGATGGTGATCTTTGACGGCGCGGCGCGCTCACCGGCCTATTTCTACAATGAAAAGGTGATGTGCGAACTGGGCGCCGGCCTGTCAGAGACCGGCCGATTGAACCCTGAAGGTCGCAAACGGGCGCTGGCTGCCTTGCACAGGTTTCAGCATCTTGCCAGAGACCTCGGCCTGCCCGCCCTGCACGCGGTCGCCACCGCTGCGGTGCGCGAGGCCAGCGATGGACCGGATTTCTGCGCGCAGGCAAAAGCCGAAACCGGCCTGATCATCAACGTTGTCGATGGCGAGGAAGAAGCACGGCTCTCAGCTCAGGGCGTGCTGCTGGGTTGGCCCGGAGCTTATGGGCTGATCTGCGACATCGGTGGCTCGTCCGTCGAACTCGCTGAGATCGGAGGCGGCAAGGTCGGACGTCGCATGACTTCGCCCCTGGGGCCGCTCAAACTGCGCGATATCAAAGGCGGTCGCCGGGCGCGTAAGGAGCATATCAAGAAGACGCTGGAAGAGATGCGCGACCGGATGGGCCCTCAACGTGATCGGCTGTTTCTGGTCGGCGGCAGCTGGCGCGCCTTCGCACGTCTGGACATGCTGCGCCGAGGCTATCCGCTGAACGTGCTGCACGAATACCGCATGACACAAAGTCAGGTACGCGAGACCATCAAGTTCATCGAACAGAATGATCCTGATGAATTGCGCGCATTGGCCGGTGTGTCGGGCTCGCGTATGGCATTGATCCCCTATGCAATGGATGTGCTTTCACGCCTGATCCGCACGTTCAAACCAAAGGACATCGCGATTTCAAGCTACGGCATCCGCGAAGGATTGCTGTATGAACAGATGCCGCAACGCCTGCGCGACCGGGATCCTTTGATCGAAGCCTGCCGGTTTGCCGAAGCGAAAGACGCGCGCTTGCCCGGTTTCGGCAAACACCTGTTCGATTTTGTCATGCCCTTGTTCCGTTCGGCGCCGGAACCGATGCTGCGCCTGATCAAGGCAGCTTGTCTGCTGCATGACGTCAGTTGGCGTGCGCATCCAGATTACCGGGCCGAGGCCTGTTTCGAATATGTCACCCGCGCCAACATGAGCGGGATCAAACACTCCGAGCGGATCTTTATCGGGCTCGCTTTGCAACACCGATATCGCAACAAACGCGAAGGGAGCCGCTTTACCGAGCTTTACGAACTGCTCGACGAACGCGGCCAGGAACAGGCCGAAATCCTGGGCAAAGCACTACGGTTCGGAGCGATGCTTTGGATGCAGCACGACGCAGCCATGGGCAAGATGCGTTACTATCCCAAAAAACAAAAGCTCGAACTGCGTCTGCCCAAATCGGCGGGCGCATTGTTCAACGAAGTCGCCGAGGCCCGTTTTAACTCGTTGGCCGGCGCGCTGAAATCAGAACCCAAAGTGATCATTCGCGGATAATCAGATATCGGTATAACCGTTAGAAGTCTCTTCTTCCGGCACAACTTCTTCGGGCTGATCTTTGGGCTTCTTGCGGATGATAATGTCGCCGTTTGGTAACATCTCGGGCGATTCATACGCGCTCCAATCCTGCACCTGAGCAGCCAACTCAGCCAGCGCCGGACCCATTTCCCGCATGAAAGACTGCAAAGCCGGACCAAATTGGTCCGCAAATCCACGCAGGTCTTCGATCGTGGGCTCCATCTCTTGCCGCAAGCCTTCCAGAAACAACTCGGCACCCCGCTCCATCAGCGACTTACCCGAATCGTCCTGTGCTTGGGCAGGCAGGGCCAAGGCAGTACAAATAGCGCTGATCAGCATGAGACGTAGCATAGCTTGAATATAAGCGAGCGTTCCGAGTGTTGAAAGGTCAGAGCGTAATATCCAACGTTACCGGGAAGTGGTCGGATGCGGTTAGCAAGGCATCCCTCAGCTCGGGGTTGCCCCAGCAGGCGGCATCTCGAAACGGATGCCAGATGCGCCAGTTCGGGTGGTGGGCGCGCAAATCCTCGCTAATCATGATGTAGTCCAACAACGCCTCAAGATACCGTCCCTCATTAGGCCGCGCAAATCGGGCAGTTGCCGGGACAGAACCGGGGCGCAGTTCCAATGCCCTTGCTGCATGAGGATCATAGAGCCCCGCCTGCAACAATATCTCGACCGACGATCGACCGAAGAGGTGTTCGAACTCATCCAGTCCGGGTCCGTCATTGAGATCGCCCAGCAAAATCACCGGCTCTCGCTCCGTCAAATGATGTCGGACCCGTCGACCCAGCCATACCGCCTGCGCCAACTGCTTACGGCGATTGGCAATCGAAATTCGTATCATCTCATCCCGCGACGCAGCGCCATGGGGCGCTTTGGACTTCAGATGCGCCCCGATCAGTCGAAACTCCTGCCCTGAGGTTGTTTGGATCGCCAATTCCATCGGAGGCTTTGAAAACCGAACAAGATCCTCGGTCGCATCCACATCCAGGTCGATCCGGAACTCGGCATCGAAACGCGGCGCGTTCTCAGCCTCCCTTGCGTCGTGTTTGGCTGTAAGAATTTCGGGATCATAAAGCAGGGCCAATTCCTGATGTGTATCATTGGGAAATCCCATGATTGCATGGCTTGTACGCAGACCGAACGCCTCGGCAAATCGCTGCAAGGCACGGACGGTATTCTGAGACTTGCCTGTGTTGGGGGCTTCGACGATCAGCATCGCATCGGCATCAATCGCCGTCAGCACCTTTGCGATCGCCTCAACCTGCCGGGCCTTGGTCACATCGTGACGCCCTGACCAGCTGTCATCGACAATCAGGCTGTCATTGCGATCAAACAGGTTGGCGAACCATTCGATATTGTAGGTCGCCAACCGCACGGATCAGACCCGAGCGCCATTGATTTCATCCCAGGCGCGGTTGATGTCGATCATCTTTTTCTCGGCCAGCCGCACCGCCTCTTCCGGAACGCCGCGTGCCAGCATCGCATCGGGGTGAGTTTCTCGCACCAGTTGCCGCCAAACCTTGCGAATTTCGGTCAGAGGAGCGTCGCGGGGAACGCCCAGAACCGTATAGGGGTCTTTCGGCGCATCCGGTACGAAACGCGCGCGCAGGGCCATGAACTGAGCGTCGGTCTGGCCGAAAATGCGGCTGACTTCTTCCAAAAACTCGTTTTCGTTCGGATGGTAGAACCCGTCCGCCATGGCAATGTGAAACAGCCCTTCCATCAAATCGCACAGGGTGGTGCTATCTTCGGCGAACATGCGGGCAATCCGGCGGGCGTAGTCCTGATATCCAGCAACGTCTGTCCGTGCCATGTCAAAGACCTTGGCCGCCCCGTCTTCATCTTCGGGCGCGATCTGGAACACTTCACGGAAAGCCGTCACCTCATCCCGCGTCACCTGACCGTCGGCCTTGGCCATCTTGGCGCCAAGCGCCACGACAGCAATCGCAAAGGCCACCGAACGTTCTGGCGGCGTGCGCAGTTTCTCAAACACCGCAGTCAGGCTTTCGCCCTGGGCAAGCGCGTTCAGCGCGTCGGCTATTCTGGACCAGATCGACATGGGCGCACCCTAGCGTGCCTTGTCACGACTGTCAGGTGCGACAGATGACTGCGGGCCGAGTATTTTCTGCATCAGGACAAGATCCAGCCGCTGCCCCCATTTGAACCCCACTTCAGGCATGCGTCCCACCTGCTTGAAGCCAATTGCCTTATGGAAGGCGATGGCTGCGGGGTTGGCCGATGAAATGCCCGCCACCAAGACATGCACGTTATCCTCCCGCGCGATGGCTTCAAGAGCCTCCATCAACGAACGGCCAACATTCTGGCCTCTGGCTTCGGGTGCCAACTGTATCGAATGTTCGCGGCACTGCGCATATCCCGGTCCCGAGCGGAAGGTGCCATAGGTCGCAAACCCCTCGACGGCACCACTGCGCTCGGCGACCAAGAAGGCGGGACCTCTGGTTTCGATCTCTGCCACCACGCTTTCAACGCTGCGTTCATCGGTGGTGAAAGTGACCAGCGTATCACGGATAATCACGTTTGCTATCGCCGCAATCGCAGGTGCATCTTGGGCTCTGGCCTGCCGGATGTTCATTCCAGCACGCGCAACCCGTGCGGTGTTTCGATTTCAGCGCGCAATGCAGCCGGGCCGCTGTCAAACGCGACATACTCCAACGCCCCCAGACCTTTGGCTAAGTCGATTGCATCCGGATGGCACACAATCAGGCGGCGTAACCGGCAGCCACTGTCCTGAAGCATTTGTGCCGGATGCAGATCACCCTTCCACTCGATAAGCGCCGGAAAGAGGTTGTCAAATGGCAGACGTCCATTTGGGGGGACTGCCATACGCCATCGCAGCGCGCCTCGGTTCAGATCGATAGGTTGTCCGACGCCGTCGGGGAAAACGGTCAGTGACGCTTCGATATCCGGAACCCGGCAAATCCAGTTGGTCAGGCGGGGTGATCCGGTGAACCGGTCCAGATCGAACCAGCGCGTCCTTTGCGGTTTGGAGGCTTCGGGGTCGATCGCAATCGCCTCCAGATAGAGCCCATCCCGCAAGCCCAGAAGTCGATTATACGTTCCGAATTTTTCGTGCTTGCCGCCGTCCTGAAGCCGCACGCCCAGCGCCTGTTCGATATGGTCAGAAGCTTCTTCAAGCGTTTCGCCCGCAACAGCCAGATGATCCAGTAACATGAAGACGCCTCCTGATGACAAACGACCAGACCATTTGGGTCTGGTCGCATGTTTTCCGCAAAGGGGCGAAATCACAAGATTTTTCGTACGAAAAATCTTGGCGCCGGCGTCAGGTTTTGGCTTCGCCGATCAAACGCAAGATGTCTTGTGCCGCTTCAGGGATGTTCGTTCCCGGACCAAAGATCGCCTTCACACCGTGATCGTAAAGGAACTGGTAATCCTGTTGCGGAATGACCCCACCGCAGATGACTATGATGTCCTCAGCCCCCGCCTTTTTCAGTTCCTCAACCAACTGAGGCGCCAATGTCTTATGCCCCGCAGCCTGCGAAGAGATCCCAATCACATGCACATCATTGTCCACCGCGTCCTGTGCGGCTTCTGCAGGCGTCTGGAACAGAGGGCCGACATCCACGTCAAACCCGATATCGGCAAAGGCGGTGGCAATCACCTTGGCGCCCCGGTCGTGGCCGTCCTGCCCCATCTTGACCACCAGCAGACGCGGGCGGCGGCCCTCGGCCTCGGCGAACTTTTCTATGGAATTCTGAATCGCGGCAAAACCTTCGTCACCCTCATAGGCCGCCCCATAAACACCGGCCAGGGTCTTCACTTCGGCGCGGTGACGACCGAACTCTTTCTCCATTGCCATGCTGATCTCTCCTACGGATGCGCGGGCTCGGGCGGCCTCGACGGCGGCGGCCAGCAGGTTGCCTCCCTCGCGGGCGGTTGTTGTCAGGGCGTCCAGTGTCTGTTGGCAAGCCGCCTCGTCGCGCGTTGCACGGATACGCTCCAGCCGCGCGACCTGAGCTTCGCGCACGGCCACGTTATCGACGTCCAGAATATCGATCGGGTCTTCTTGCTCTTTGCGATACTTGTTGACACCAACGATGACCTCTTCGCCCCGGTCGATCATAGCCTGACGGCGCGCAGCGCTTTCCTCGATCCGCAGCTTGGGCATGCCACTGGCAACGGCCTTGGTCATACCGCCCATTTCCTCGACCTCTTCCATAAGAGCCCAGGCTTTTTCGACCAACTCGTTGGTCAGGCTTTCGACGTAGTAAGAGCCCGCCAGCGGATCGACCACATCGGTCACGCCGGTTTCCTCTTGCAACACCAGCTGCGTGTTTCGCGCGATACGTGCTGAGAAATCGGTTGGCAGCGCGATCGCCTCGTCCAGTGCGTTGGTATGCAGTGACTGTGTGCCGCCCAGAACCGCGCTCATGGCCTCATAGGCAGTGCGGACCACGTTGTTATAGGGGTCCTGTTCCTGCAGCGACACGCCCGAGGTCTGGCAATGAGTTCGCAGCATTTTCGACCGTTCGGATTTCGCCCCGAACTCGGTCATTACCCGATGCCAAAGGGTGCGCGCAGCGCGTAGTTTGGCGATCTCCATGAAGAAATTCATGCCGATGGCAAAGAAGAACGACAGACGACCCGCGAACTTGTCCACGTCCATGCCTGATTCCGTCGCTGCGCGCACATATTCGCGCCCGTCGGCCAGCGTATAAGCCAGTTCCTGCACCAGGTTCGCCCCGGCCTCTTGCATGTGATAGCCCGAGATCGAGATCGAGTTGAACTTGGGCATCTCATTCGAAGTGTAATCGATGATGTCCGAGATGATCTTCATCGAAGGCTCGGGCGGGTAGATATAGGTGTTACGCACCATAAACTCTTTCAGAATGTCGTTCTGAATGGTGCCCGAGAGCACGGCCTTGTCATGCCCCTGCTCTTCACCTGCAACGATGAAGCTGGCCAGAACCGGGATCACCGCCCCGTTCATCGTCATTGAGACCGAAACCTTGTCCAGCGGGATACCGTCGAACAGGATTTTCATATCCTCAACGCTGTCGATGGCCACACCGGCTTTGCCGACATCGCCCACCACGCGGGGATGGTCACTGTCATAACCCCGGTGAGTCGCCAGATCGAAGGCGACCGAGACACCTTGCTGGCCGGCCGCCAGATTGCGGCGGTAAAATGCATTCGATTCTTCAGCCGTCGAGAAGCCTGCATATTGACGGATCGTCCAAGGACGCCCTGCATACATCGTCGCTTTAACGCCGCGCGTAAACGGCCCGAAGCCCGGAAGCGAGCCCATATGCGGCAGATCAGCCGTGTCTTCCTGAGTATAAAGCGGTTTGACGTCGATGCCTTCCAGCGTCTCTTTGGTCAGATCGCCCAAAGGTCGGCCGCGCAGCTCTTTTTCAGCCAGCACCTGCCAGTCGTTGGTGTCGGTCATGTCGATTTCCTCTGTTCAATTCTGGTTTCGGCGGGGGCGACCCCGCGTGCATTGCTATCTGTCCGGCAGATCAGTTCAGCCCTCCCATCGGCGCCCGAGGCAAGCCATTCCAGATCATCGGCATAATCAGCCCAAAGCTGCATCGCCTGTTCAGCGGTCAGACCATGGGGCGTGGCTTTGGGCGCAGCATTCAACGCAAGGCCATCGCTGAATTCGGGCGCGGTGCGACCCGTCAGCGCCTGAAGCTGCGCCTGTTGATGACCCGCAAATTCCTCAAACGGCAAAACGAGCAATGGGACGCCCGGGAAGGCGAGGCTAATGTCAGTGATGACGTCGCGCCAGCTCCGCTTGCTTTGCGCGATGCGGGTCCACTTTGTGGGCTCGATTGGGGCGCTGCCACGTTTGAACTTATAGGCGGCCACGGAAGACCAATACATATCCAACGCGCGGATATTCAAAGCAATTTTAGTGACTCTTCCATCAAATGCCCTTGCCAAAAGCTGCCCACGTTCCTGCATACCTGGATAGAGCGAGGCAAAGGCAATATTGCGCTCCATTGAGCCCACGAAATTCTCTTGGCTGACCAATAGCTGCGTCGCGCCGTCTTTCTGACATACGTCCAACTCGCGGCGTAATCCATCACAGACCTCAGGCGTCAATTTGTTCAAGCTGTTGAGGCCATTGGAGCGTGTTCGCTCCGGCCCCCAATACGCCAAACCTTGATCTGCAAGGACCTGCACGTTCCGGCTCAGATAGTTCTGGAAACTGGTGCTTGCACATCGATGTGCGCCGCAATGCAGGATCACTTCCATCGGCCTACTCTCCCAACGCGAGGGCCGCGGGAACGGCGCGTTTTGTAGGCAAACTGACAAATACGCATGGGTGGGTGCGGCGTCCACGAAGAAAATTTTTGGTGATCACACGCATTTCGTCAGTCGCATTCGCCCCAGCAGAGGCTATATTCATCACAACAGGAGGCCTCATGACACGCACGCTTGCCTTTGTTTTCTCGGCACTATTCCCGTTGGCCGCCTTGGCCGCCGACGCGACTGCCCCTGCGAATGACAGCTTTGTTCGTCCAGTAGCTGACAGCGATCTAAGCGATTTTCTCTGGACGCATCGCCCGATCGTCGTTTTTGCCGATACCCCGGCAGACCCAAGATTCCAGCAACAGATTGACATGTTACTCGAAGGCGAGGACGCAATGCGGGATCGCGACGTGATTGTCTTGACCGATACTGATCCGGCGGCGCGATCATCGATCCGATCAAAACTGCGACCACGTGGATTCCAGATGGTGTTTGTCGACAAGGATGGTGTCGTCAAACTGCGCAAACCCAGCCCATGGAGCGTGCGTGAGATTGGCCGATCCATTGACAAGACGCCTTTGCGCGAACGCGAAATCCGCGAACGACGTGAGGGCGGCTGAGCACCTGCGACATGCTTCAAGATCCCGGCGGAAGCCGCTGGGAACCTTGAAAGATATGTCGCAGGTGCGCGCATCATCACTCGAACTCGATGATCACATCGTCAACGGCCAGACTGTCGCCGGGGCCCGCGTTGATCTTGGAGACAACGCCCTTTTTCTCGGCGCGCAGGATGTTCTCCATCTTCATCGCCTCAACGGTACAAAGTGCCTGACCTTCCTGCACCTCCTGACCTACTTCCACATCAATCTTCACGATCAAGCCCGGCATTGGGCAGAGCAGCATTTTCGATGTATCAGGCGGCAGCTTCTCGGGCATCAGGCGGGCCAGTTCGGCCTGACGCGGGGTGCGCACATGTACCTTGAGGTCAGCCCCTCGGTTTCGGATACGGAACCCGCCCGAAATCTTTCCAACCTTCAAGACCAACGGGCTGCCATCCACGTCCAACACCGCAAGTTGGTCACCCGGCGTCCAGTCAGAGGACACACGCAGAGCTGACCCGTCTTTGAATTTGACAGTCGCGCCCTGTTTGTCAGCCTTAACCTTGACGCTGAAATCCTGCCCTTGCAGAGCGACATTCCAACGTTTGCCGACTTTCCGTTCATGGTTGTCCATCCGGCCCGATACGCGGGTGCGACGGATTTCGGCAACCCGGTGCATGGCAGCGCACGAGGCTGCGATGCGACGCAGATCTTCTTCGGGAAGGTCGACGCCTTCGAACCCGTCCGGATACTCCTCGGCGATGAAAGCGGTCGTCATGTCACCACTTACAAATTTCGGGTGATCCATGACCGCTGACAGGAATGGCAAGTTGTGACCGATGCCTTCGACTTCGAAACTGTCCAGCGCCGCGCGCATCGCCTCAATCGCCTGTTCGCGGGTTGGTGCCCAGGTACACAGCTTGGCGATCATCGGGTCGTAATACATGCTGATCTCGCCGCCCTCATAGACGCCGGTATCGTTACGCACAGCGCTACCCCCTTTAGGCGCATCACCTTGCCATTTGTCATTCACAAGCAGCGGGCCTGCTGCGACCTCCTGCGGCGGGCGATAACGGGTAAGGCGGCCAATCGAGGGCAAGAAGCCACGATACGGGTCCTCTGCATAAAGACGGTTTTCAATCGCCCAGCCTGTCAGGGTGACGTCATCCTGCGTGATCGACAGTTTTTCACCAGCCGCCACACGGATCATCTGCTCCACCAGATCAACACCGGTGATCAGTTCGGTCACCGGGTGTTCCACTTGCAGGCGCGTGTTCATTTCGAGGAAATAAAAGTTCTTTTCCCCATCCACGATGAATTCCACCGTACCGGCACTGGCATAGTCTACCGCTTTGGCAAGCGCGACCGCCTGTTCGCCCATCGCCTTGCGGGTTTCAGGGTCAAGGAACGGCGATGGCGCCTCTTCCACAACCTTCTGGTTCCGGCGCTGGATCGAGCATTCGCGTTCCCCGAGATAGATGCCATTGCCGTGACTGTCACAGAGCACCTGAATCTCGATGTGGCGCGGCTGAGTCACAAATTTCTCGATGAAAATCCGGTCGTCGCCGAAGGAGTTCGCGGCCTCGTTCTTGGATGACTGGAAACCTTCCCGCGCCTCTTCGTCATTCCACGCAATCCGCATGCCCTTGCCACCGCCGCCAGCGCTGGCCTTGATCATCACCGGATAGCCAATGTCGTTCGAAATCTTCACTGCCTCATCGGCGTCTTCAATCAGGCCCATGTAACCGGGCACCGTCGAAACCCCGGCCTCCTGCGCGATCTTCTTCGAGGTGATCTTGTCCCCCATGCTTTCGATCGCACCGACCGGGGGGCCGACAAAGGCGACGCCTTCGGCATCCAGCGCCTCGGCGAATTTGGAGTTCTCGGACAGAAAGCCATAACCGGGATGGACCGCCTGCGCGCCGCTTTTACGGATGGCATCCATCACCTTGTCGATGACGATGTATGACTGGTTGGCGGGCGGTGGGCCGATATGCACGGCCTCATCCGCCATTGAAACATGCAGGGCGTTCTTGTCAGCATCTGAATAGATGGCAACCGTGCCAATGCCCATCTTGCGGGCGGTCTTGATGACCCGGCAGGCAATCTCGCCCCGGTTTGCGATCAGGATCTTGTTGAACATGGAACGTCCTTTGGCTTGATGTTCTGGAAACGCAAAACGCCGCCGCGGGGCGTTGACCCCACGACGGCGTGATGCGCAATGACGGACGGGACTTTTCCAGCCCCGTTAAATTCAGCTTTAGTTACAGTTGTTCTGGGTCTTGCAGTAAAGCACGTTGCCCGCAGCCCCAACTGCCGCCCCAAGCAGCGGATCTGCACTGAGGACCGCCGCCCCCAGAGCCCCCGCACCGCCGCCAAGGATCGCCTGTTCGCCGGTCGAGCCACCGCAGGCCGCCAAACCCGCGCAGGTTGCCAACGCAAGGGAAATTCGTTTGATTCGCATGGTTTCTGCCCTTCTAGATTTTTTGCAGTCTTTGAGAGCAGATGCCGATTTCGCGCCTTGTTATGCAATAACACGGACCACAAACTTGCGAATTGCGCAGGTTTTTGCCGCTTTTTGTCCAAACCTGACAAAAAGAAAACCGCGGACAGAACTCTGTGGGGAACACAAGCCTGCCCGCGGAAGGAAGGGGTACGGAATAGTAGGTGCTTGTGCGACGCAGGCAAAGTAGAGCCGCACGGCCCATTCACTGTGCACAGCACAATTCTGGCCGCCAACCAGTTATTGTTTCCATCTGAGATTCCGGCTGAAACCTGCCCATCCAGCGCGGCACCACGCAGATTTGCGCCGACGTCGTGATCGCCCGGACAGCGACGACTACGTCTGAAATCCGTCACGTTCCAGTTACAATTCGAAGACTTGTAGGGAGGCAGTGCGCGAGGCACCTCACGCAACATCACTACAAACTCACGCAAAAATCCTTCCGGTGACAGTAACTTAGATTCCGGTTTCACCGCAGCGTGAAACGTCACATGTCTACCGACACTTTTGCTTGAAAAATTGAGAGCATCTTCTCTCAACTTGGTGATTTCCCAAGAATTCAGTTGCGTGGAACGGTGCCCCTGCACACTCGCACACAAGGAATTATCCATATGATAAAAAAGGGTAAAACTGCTAGCCTGCTTGCTGCCAGCGCGCTTTCCGTGACCGGTATGCAAGCCTTGGCGCAAGATGCACAAACTCAGGCTGAATTGGCTGCACTGCGCGCCCGGGTCGAAGCGCTGGAATCCTCCAATCCCGGGTCTGGCACTGGGGATCTGCAGATCGGCAACACCACTCTGGACGTCTACGGTTATGTCAAAGCCGACTTCTTCTATGATTTCGAATACGATCAGGGCGACACCGCATTCGTAAACGTGATAGGTGAACCCTCGGCTGAAACGGATGGCACGTTTGGCGCCACAGTCCGTCAGTCTCGTATCGGCCTGCGCACCAGCACTCCTTCGGGAATCGGTGACATTCAGGGCCAGATCGAAGTCGATGCCTTCGGCTCGGACGGAACCGCCGAATTCCGAATTCGTCATGCCAATATCCGAATTGGGGAACAATGGCTGATCGGACAATACTGGACCAATTTCCAACCTCTGGACACCTACCCGACCTCGGTGGAATTTAACGGGCCGGTCGGGATCGCTTTCGCGCGCGTACCGCAGGTGCGCTACACCAACAATATCGGATCGAATAGCACCTTCGCCGTTTCCGTTGAAGAAAACGTCGGCGGCTCGGATTCGGATGATCCCGTGCTGACTGGTTCGGTCGAATACAACGATGGCAAATACATCGCTCGTGCCTCGGCGCTCTACGGCAAGGCGCAATCCGGCGACGTCGAGGTCGATCAGACCGGTTTCTCTTTGTCGGGCTCGATCCGACCGTGGGAAGGTGGGTTGTTCCAGGTCAACTATGTCAACGGCGAGGCACTTGGCCCCTACCTGATCGGCTTGGGCGACGCAGTCGTCGGGGGTCAGGCCAACGATGTTGATGGCTACACCATCGAATTCCGTCAGGACCTGAGTTCCAAATGGAACGTCGGCATCGCCTATGGCAAGGAAGACTACGACCTGCCTACATCGACCGGTACTTTGTCGTTCACCGAGCTTGAGACGATCCACGTCAATGCCTTTTACAAGGCGACAGACAACCTGACGCTCAGCGCCGAATACATCTATGGAGAGCGGAACGACACAATTTCCGGCGACACATTCGACGGCAATCGTGTCCAGTTGGCCGCGCAACTCAACTTCTGATGAAAACAGCCTACCCTGCCCATTAGCGGGCAGGGTTCCAGTGTCACTGATCATCTGAGTGTTATGTGCGGCAGCCCCGGTCACAATCAGCGCACTCCGTCGAACACGTCAGGGAAAGATTGGCGCGCGGCGTCCAGATTGATCACCAGCAGAGCATCATAGCTTGCAGGATCAAACGGGTCTTCGGCGGCGACAACCTCGCGCCCGAACAGCCAACTTAGACGGCCCGCGTCCAGATTGCCCCGCTCAAAGGGCTGATCACCAAAGTGCGCCCATAACGCCTCGATAAACGCGACATCTGCGCGCTTGTCGGCGGGTTTGCGATCGCGAAAGCGTTCTCGCTGGGTCAGCGGCGTAACGCCCTTGGGATTGGCCCGCCGAATGGTGAACTGGAAGTCTGTTCCGGGCAAACGTCCGGGGAAACCGCGATGTTTCAGCATTGCGAAACCTCAACGGAGAAGTTCCAGATATGGCAGGCCATCGGACATGCCTGCGGGATTGAAGTGATCATGCGAACCTCCAGAGCTGCATCACTGTATCGGGACACTCTGAGACCGTGACATTGTTGGTTCATGGTCAGAGCCCCTCCCAGATACACCGGGATTGATCCAGCCGGTAGGCTTCGAAGAACTGCGTTGCGTCAGGTTCGGAGGTGCCGAACGCCACCGGTCTGTCCGAAAACGAAATCACGATCCGGGCAGGCTGCAATTCGTGCTGGGCCACGTAAGGCACCGCCAGTGTTTCACACAAATGCTCCATGTCGACTACGGCGACATCATATGTGATACGACCTGCAGTCGATCCGATCTTGGGTGCAATGAACCGAAACCGCACCCAAAGCTCACCCGGATTGGTGTCCAGAAGCACATCGCTAAGCTCGACCGGTTGACCCGATGGCACGGGCAGCAGGTTTGAGGCCAGCGCCGAACCTACTCCGACCAGCAACGTAATAACCCCGGCGCATCCCCGGATCCGCCAGCGGCGGCCTCCTTCCTCCGGGGGAGCGTGCAGAGTGGTTGCAACCTGCACGGTCTTATGTCCGGTCAATCGGGGCATTTACGGCTCGGGCCTCCTCGGCGGGCATTTACAGCGGGATATTGTCGTGCTTTTTCCAAGGGTTCTTCAGTTGCTTGCCGCGCAGGCTCGCAAATGCACGTGATACACGGCGGCGGGTCGATTGTGGCATGATCACCTCGTCGATAAAGCCGCGCTCGGCCGCGACGAAGGGATTTGCGAACCGGTCCTCGTAGTCCTGAGTGTGTTTCGCAATCTTGTCGGCGTCGCCCAGATCGGCGCGGTGGATGATTTCGGTCGCGCCCTTTGCGCCCATCACCGCGATCTCAGCCGTGGGCCACGCATAGTTGAAGTCGCCGCGCAGGTGTTTGGAGGCCATAACATCATACGCGCCACCGTAGGCCTTACGCGTGATTACGGTGACCTTTGGCACGGTCGCTTCGCCATAAGCAAATAGCAGTTTCGCGCCGTGCTTGATCACGCCGCCATACTCCTGCGAAGTGCCCGGCAGAAAGCCCGGAACATCAACAAGCGTCAGGATCGGGATTTCAAAGCAATCACAGAACCGCACGAACCGGGCCGCTTTTCGGGAACTATCGATGTCCAAACATCCTGCCAATACCATGGGTTGGTTGGCCACGACGCCCACGGTCTGCCCTTCAAGCCGGATAAAACCGGTGATGATGTTCTTAGCGTAGTCTTCCTGAATCTCGTAAAAATCACCCTCATCCGCCACTTTGGTGATCAGTTCCTTCATGTCGTACGGCGTGTTCGGATTGTCCGGGATCAGCGTATCCAGCGATGTCTCGACCCGGTCAGGGCTGTCAAAAAACGGACGAACTGGCGGTTTCTCGCGATTGTTGAGCGGAAGGAAGTCGACAAGACGGCGCACCTCGGCCAGCGCTTCCACATCGTTTTCAAACGCGCCATCAGCGACCGACGACTTTTTGGTGTGGGTTGAAGCCCCGCCCAATTCCTCTGCCGTCACGACCTCATTGGTCACGGTCTTCACAACGTCTGGGCCGGTTACGAACATGTACGAGGTGTCTTTGACCATGAATATGAAGTCGGTCATCGCAGGACTGTAAACCGCACCACCTGCACACGGCCCCATAATCACGCTGATCTGCGGAACGACGCCCGAGGCCATGATATTACGCTGGAACACCTCAGCATATCCGGCCAATGAAGCGACGCCCTCCTGAATCCGCGCCCCGCCCGAGTCGTTGATCCCGATCACCGGCGCTCCGTTTTGAACTGCCATGTCCATGATCTTGCAAATCTTCTGCGCATGGGTTTCTGACAGCGAGCCGCCGAATACGGTGAAGTCCTGGCTGAAGACGTAGACCATTCGACCATTGATCGTACCCCAGCCTGTGACCACCCCATCACCAGCAGGCTTTTGTTTCTCCATTCCGAAATCAGTGCAGCGATGGCTGACAAACATGTCAAACTCTTCAAAGCTGCCTTCGTCTACCAGCAACTCGATCCGTTCGCGTGCCGTCAGCTTTCCGCGGGCGTGTTGCGAGTCGATGCGTTTTTGCCCACCACCCAATCGCGCGTTGTTGCGACGGCCTTCGAGCTCGGAAAGGATGTCTTTCATGTCGGTAGTCTCCCAAGAGAATTTGCGCGACCATAACGAGTTGGGATCGGCGGCCAAAGAAGTTTTCGGCAAATTTGCAAATATTTGGCAACACTATTTGAGATAACTGCAAATTTGTTAATTAACACAACAAGCCAAACTGCCGATGGCATTTCGCGCGATCAGGGTCTAAAGGTAAACCATGCAGTTCAGTTCACCCTCTGTCAGCCGCACGCCCCCCACGCTTGCAACACTCGTTTTGTTGTCAGGATTGTCGGCGCTGAGCATGAATCTGTATCTGCCCAGCCTTCCCTTTATGGCGACGTATTTTCAGACTGATTACAAGGTGATGCAGCTTTCGATCGCGCTTTATCTTCTGGTCAACGCGGCACTGCAAATCTTAATAGGACCCATCGCCGATAAGGCCGGACGTCGGCCTGTACTGCTGTGGGGACTCGCCCTTTTTTTGCTGGCAACGCTGGGGTGTATATACGCCCCAAATGTCGAGACCTTTCTGGCCTTCAGAATGTTTCAGGCCGTCATTGTCGTTGGTATTGTCTTAAGTCGTGCGGCTGTGCGGGACATGTACGAACAGGACCAGGCTGCTTCGATGCTCGGATATGTCACCATGGGGATGGCAGTCGTTCCGATGATCGGCCCTGCTGTCGGCGGGCTTCTCGAAGAAACTTTTGGCTGGAAAGCCAATTTCTGGCTGCCTTTCGCTCTTGCGGCGCTGGCGCTGGTGCTGACCTACCAAGACTTTGGCGAAACCGCCGCCGCAAGCGGCAAAACACTGATGCAGCAATTTCGCGAATACCCTGAACTGCTGAAATCGCCCCGCTTCTGGGGCTACTCCCTGTCCTCGGCGTTCTCTTCAGGTGCGTTCTTTGCCTATCTCGGGGGCGCACCCTTTATCGGGACCGAAGTGTTCGGCATGACAGCCGCCGAGGTCGGCATCTACTTTGGCGCGCCTGCGATTGGCTATTTCTTCGGCAACTTCATCAGCGGTCGATTCTCGGTTCGCTTCGGCGTCAACCGCATGGTGCGCTGGGGATGCTGGCTGAATGCAATTGGCGTGGCCCTATCAGCTTTGTTGTTCCTAGTGGATTTGGGAACGGCGCTCAGCTTCTTCGGCCTGATGACCTTCGTCGGGTTGGGCAACGGCATGGCGATCCCAAATGCAACCGCCGGATCGCTTTCGGTCCGCCCGCATCTTGCGGCTACTGCCTCTGGTTTGAGCGGTGCGATCATGTTGGGCGGCGGCGCGGCACTCAGCGCATTGGCAGGCGCATTGCTGACGCATGAGACGGGCGCGATGCCTCTGCTTTGGCTGATGCTGGCAACCGCCGCACTGGCAATCTGCGCGATCAGCGTTGTTATCTGGCGCGAACGGCAATTGGGTCTGTAGACGGCTTGCGCGACAGGGTTTGCAAAGTTAGCCTGCAGATTCAGTAAAGCTGCAAAGAACCGCCATGGCCACTCAGAAACTATACGCTGGCGCCAAGCTGCGCGAAATGCGCACACGCCTGACCCTCACGCAGAAGGACTTCGCCGCAAAACTGGGCGTTTCACTGCCCTATTTGAACCAGATGGAGAACAAAAACATCCTTCTAATCCACTTACCTTAAAGAGTTACGATATCGATAGTATTAGTGGGCATCAAAGCGTCACCCATGGAAGTAAAACCATAGAAACTTGCTACCCTCTGAATCGCAAGGATTTCAAATAGATGTGTCACACCGATATTGCAATTCTTGCAGGATTGGGGGCCATTACACGTAGCCTCAATAGGAACGCACTCAAAAGAGGGCGGTATGCCAGAACATTCACATAACAATATATCAAAAACCTTGATGTCACTGCAAAACTAACTAAAGTTTTGCCAATATGGCAGAGATTTACTCCGTAAACACCAATACTGGTGAGGTCTTCATCCGCGCGCTCCCAGCAGAAGACGTAAGTGGCTTTTTTATTGGAGAGTACCAACAGTCTGGCAACGGCTCTGGCCTCGTCGGGTTAGAACCAGTTGCGACGGATATGCCCTATGTTGCCCAACCTGACGACGGCTTTATTTATTATAGGCAAGTTCTCGGACCTTTGAATTCGCCTTCCGGCCAAAGGGACGCGATTGTGCTCGCTGACAGCAGCGGAAACCCCGTCGACGCAGTGGGATGGGGAAAAGACAGCGACTTCGATCTAATCGGTGGCCCCGGGGATGGGATACCTATCAACCCGGGCGATGGAACTTATGCCCCGGGAGATGGTCCGACGTACGTCGACGGTCCGCCTTGGAACACCGGTCCGGATCCCACAGATCCTCCAAACGGTTTAGTGCCTTTGCCCCCCCATGCTTTGGAAAAGGAACGTTGATAGAAACAATTGACGGTCCAATACCAGTTGAAGATCTAAAGCCCGGACAGATGATATGCACAAACGATGGCACAAAACCCGTCCTTTGGGTTGGTCACGCAAAAGTTGTTTTTGGGAGACCAGAACTAGATCACCTCAGACCCATAATTTTCTCACCAAGCAGCCTTGGACGAAACACACCTCTCCGCAGCTTGAAGTTGTCACCTCAACATAGAATTTGCCTTCAGAAACCAGAATACGAGTTACTTTTTGGAACTAATAGTGTGCTGCTGCCAGCAAAATTCCTCGTTGGACGACAAGGTGTAACAGTTGACCGAGAAATAGATAGTGTCGACTACTATCATATCTTGTTGGATGGGCATTTCATTCTCTATTCAAACGGCTTGATGGCCGAAAGTTTACTGTTGTCTGAATGGGTATACTCAGAATCCTCGGCCGCAGCACTTTTAGAGTTCCGAGAAATTTTTAAGGAAAATGCAGGCGGCAAGCAAAACGTGACCTCGCGAACTTGCTACCCTGTCCTAAGAAAAAGTGAGATCCCACTCCTGAGTATTGACGTTAGACGTCTGCATTGAGCTTGCGGGAAAAACTAGATTACGAAACTGCTGTAAGCACTTGGGGTGGAAGTATCCGCATAAACTGTATCAGATTTCTGATGCACAAAGCTTCTCTTGGCTATTTTTTGATTGACCGAGAAATACACTCAGATCGCAGGAGTGACACAATGTGTCCCGATGTGACATATGTGACCCCGAAGTGTCCCGAGGAGAGACGATATGACGATGAAAAGACTATACGCCGGGGCGAAACTTCGTGAGATAAGACAACGACTTAACCTCACCCAGAAGGAGTTTGCGAACAAGCTCGGCGTGTCCCTCCCGTACGCCAATCAAATGGAGAATAACAACCGGCCGATCTCGACGACCGTTGTTCTGGCACTGGCGCAAGAGTTTGGTATGGATGTGACCGAACTCAGCACAGGGGATAGCGAACGATTGGTTTCGGACATGCGCGAAGCACTGGCCGATCCGGTGTTTGCCGAAACAGTACCCCCTCTGGCTGATCTCAGGCTCACCGCTTCAAATGCGCCCGCGCTTGCACGCGCGTTCATCGAGTTACACCGCGCCTATCGCCAGACCCATGAACGCCTCGCCTCGCTCGACGAGGCATTGGGCCGCGAGGATGCCCGTATTCAGGCCAGCCCATGGGAAGAGGTGCGCGATTTCTTTCACTACTGCGACAATTATATTGACGCCGTTGACCGCGCCGCCGAACGCTTCGCCAGCCGTGCCGATGAAACCAGCGATATTCGGCAAGTCGCCCTGAACAGCCTGACAGAACGCGGCATTCACGTCACTTTCGCCGACACAGAAACCTTACGCAGCTACAATGCTGGTGACAAAACCCTGCGCCTTTCCTCGCGCGCCGCACCACAAACGCAGGTCTTCCAACTGCTGCTGCAGGTGGCGTTGATCAGTCAGGATAAGCTGCTTGAAGCAACGCTAGATTTCGCCCGTTTCCAAAGCGATGAGGCCCGCGCCATCGCCAAGATTGGCCTCGCCAACTATTTTGCCGGGGCTTCGCTGATGCCTTACGGCGCTTTCCTATCCGCAGCGCAGGACTATCGGCACGATTTGGAGCTGCTCAGCAACCGGTTCGGGGCGTCGATTGAACAGGTGGCGCACCGCCTGTCCACGCTACAGCGCCCCGGTGCAAAAGGAATTCCCTTCTTCTTCGTCCGCGTGGATCAGGCGGGCACAATCACTAAACGACATTCAGCTACGCGCTTGCAATTTGCCCGTTTCGGCGGTGCCTGCCCACTCTGGAATGTCCACCGGGCATTCGAGACCCCGGGTCATTTCCTGCAACAGCTAGCCGAGACACCGGATGGCGTCCGCTATATCTCATTGGCTCGTGATGTTTCAAAATCCGGAGGCTCGTTCGGTGCTCCTGTCCGCCGCTACGCCATCGCCTTGGGATGTGAGGTTCGTCATGCCGAAGCATTGGTCTACGCCGATAATCTCGACATAAACAACGCGAGCGCTTACGAGCCCATCGGCATATCCTGTCGCATATGCGAGCGCCAAACCTGCCACCAAAGATCAGTCCCACCGTTAGAGCGCCGCCTGACCATCGACGCCGATAGCCGCGGCACCCTGCCTTATGAGGTCACCTGATCTTCGCCTGGCCATATATATCCTGCGAGTCCGGGGGCAGAGCCCCCGCCTAATACTCAGTTTTTTGACAAGATCGCCCAGATCTCGTCCTTGAGCGCCGCGCGTTTCTTGCGCAAATCAACCTCGGCCAATTCCTCCATCGGTTCGACGTTGGTTTCAGCCCGATGCACGGTGCGGTTGATCTCATGATACTCATCCGCAAGTCGGGCAAAATGCGCATCCGTTTGCTTGAGCTGGCTCATCACTTCGAGCTTGTCGGGGAACTCTTCAGCCAGTTCATGCGGGGTATGAGACATCCAGTTGGCTCCTTGTTTCAGCGTTACAACCCAAGGCTAAACATGACTGTCGCACTCCGCTTTGACGCCGATCAAATTCCGAGCGCAATCAACCAGCTTTCAGGATAAATGCACGCGGTAGGTTTTGGATGTGTCAGCGCTGTGCCGTTGCCCATCTCGGACTTATCCAGGGTTGGTCGTTCGCTTTGGGCAGAGGGTCTTTCTGCAGCAAATGGTCCGACATCTTTTCACCCACCATGATCGACGGCGCGTTCAGATTGCCATTGGTGATTTGCGGGAAAATCGAGCTATCGGCGACGCGCAATCCATCCACCCCAATCACACGCCCCTGCGGGTCGACAACGGCATCCTTGTCATCCGCACGGCCCATGCGGCAAGTCCCGCAAGGGTGATAGGCGCTTTCGGCATGCTCGGCGATAAAGGCATCTAGCTCATCGTCCGACTGAACCTCCGCCCCCGGTTGGATCTCTTTACCGGCAAAGGGTTTGAACGCCTGCTGTCCAAAGATCTCTCGGGTCAAGCGAATGCAGGTTCTGAAGTCTTCCCAATCCGCGTCATGGCTCATGTAGTTGAACCGGATCACCGGCGCGTCTTCGGCTTTGGCAGATCGCAGAGTCACAGCGCCGCGCGAGGGCGACCGCATTGGCCCCACATGCGCCTGAAATCCGTGCCCTTCGGCTGCCGCCTGCCCGTCATAGCGAACCGCCATCGGCAGAAAATGATATTGTATGTCAGGATATTCCACACCCGGTTTCGAACGCACAAAGGCGGCGCTTTCAAACTGGTTCGATGCGCCAAGGCCTGTTTTGGTAAACAGCCATTGCGCTCCGATCATTCCTTTGCTGATCAGGTTCCAATGCTTGTAAAGCGTGATCGGCTGGATCGAGGCCTGCTGAATATAAAGCTCTAGGTGATCCTGCAGATTGGCGCCGACGCCAGGGCGGTCGGCGACCACTTTGATACCGTGCTCAGCCAGGTGTGCTGCAGGCCCAACCCCTGAAAGCATCAGCAGTTTAGGCGAATTGATCGACGAAGCTGCCAACACAACCTCACGCCGTGCCGTGATCACTTCCCGTTTGCCACCCCGGATCAATTCGACCCCGGATGCGCGCCCGGATTCAATAATCACGCGCGCCGCAAGACCCCGGATGATTTCGCAGTTTTGCCGCTTGAGCGCTGGCCTAAGGTACGCATTCGCCGCCGACCAGCGCCGTCCTTTCCAGACGGTCTGCTCCATCGGCCCAAAACCTTCTTGTTTCTCACCGTTATAGTCGCCAGTGACCTCATATCCAGCCTGCTGACCTGCATCGACGAACGCCTTAAACAGCGGGTTTTCACGAGGCCCTCGCGACACGTGCAGAGGTCCATCCGTGCCTCTCCAGGTGTGATCACCGCCATGACCACCATCATGCCAGGTTTCCATGCGTTTGTAGTACGGCAGCACATCTGCGTAAGACCATCCATCTGCGCCCATCTCGGCCCAGGTGTCAAAATCTCGCGCGTGACCGCGCACATAGACCATGCCATTGATCGAAGAAGACCCTCCGATCACCTTGCCCCGAGGGCAAGCAAGTTGACGATTGTTCAGATGTGGTTCGGGTTCGGATTTGTAGCCCCAGTCATATCGCGACATATTCATCGGATAGCTTAGGGCGGCAGGCATCTGGATGAAGGGTCCGGCGTCAGTGCCGCCATGCTCGATCACCAAAACCGAAGCTCCGGCCTCACTCAGACGGTAAGCCATCGCGCAACCAGCAGAACCGGCGCCAACAATGACAAAATCTGCTTCCATATTCGTGTCTCCGTTCACCTTCGGGGCAAGATTTTTCGACGAAAAATCTCCGCACTTCCGACGGGTGCAATTTCAAAAATGTAAAGGATTACTCGCCACGCGGATAACGCTGGCTATCCTCGACATCGTTCAGGTCCATATGATTGCGCATGTACCGTTCAGACGCTTTCTGAAGAGGCTGGTAATCCCAAGGATAATAGCCACCCTGCCGTAATGCCTCGTAAACCACCCAGCGCCGGGCTTGGCTGGCCCTCACATCGGCATCAAAGCGATCCAAATCCCATCGCGCCTCGGATTTAGCACGCAGTGTTTGCAAGGTGCCTGCATGTTCGGGCAGGCCAGCGAGATTTTCCATCTCATGCGGATCAGCCTCGAGATCGAACAGTTGATCGGGGTCCAATGTACAGCGATTGTATTTCCACTTGCCATAGCGCAGAGAGACTAAAGGAGCGTATGAGGCCTCGGCGGCATATTCCATTGCAACCGGCGCGGTTCGGTCTGTGCCCTTTGCCAAAGGCACAAGATCCTCACCATCCGTCCAAGGTGAGATTTCAGCCATATCGACGCCCGCCAACGTACCAAGCGTCGGTGTCACGTCGATCGTCGAAACTGGTGTATCGATGCGACCAACTGGAAGATCGGGGGCCGAAATCATGAGCGGCACGCGGGAAGAGCCTTCGAAGAAAGTCATCTTGAACCACAACCCGCGCTCACCCAGCATGTCGCCGTGGTCGGACACGAACAGTATGATCGCCTCTTGCCGCGTCGTTTCCAGAACCTCCAGTATCTCACCGATCTTGTCATCCAGATATGAGATATTGGCGAAATAGGCGCGACGGGATTTGCGAATATCCTCGGTCGTTATGTCGAAGCTGCGCCAGTCATTGGCATCGAAAATACGTTTGGAATGCGGGTCCTGATTGTCATATCCCAGATCCGCGATCTGTGGCTCAAGATGCTCACAGTCTTCATACAGATCCCAGTACTTGCGTCGCGCCACGTAAGGATCGTGTGGGTGCGTGAAGCTGACGGTCACACACCAGGGGCGATCATCCTTGCCGCGTGCAAGGTCATATAGCTTGGCCTTGGCGTTATAAGCGACCTCGTCATCATATTCCATCTGGTTGGAAATCTCGGCAATGCCTGCCCCAGTGACCGAGCCCATATTGTGATACCACCAGTCGATGCGCTCACCGGGTTTACGATAATCCGGCGTCCAACCGAAATCTGCCGGGTAGATATCAGTAGTCAGACGATCTTCGAACCCGTGCAACTGGTCTGGGCCAACAAAGTGCATCTTGCCGGATAAGCAGGTGTAATATCCTGCACGACGAAGGTGGTGGGCATAGGTCGGGATATCGCTGCTGAACTCGGCGGCGTTGTCATAGACGCCAGTGCGCGATGGCAGTTGACCCGACATAAAGCTCGCACGTCCTGGAGCACAGAGCGGCGAAGCAGTGTATGCATTTGCGAAACGCGTTGATCTTGCCGCCAGCTTCTTCAGGTTCGGCGCATGCAACCATTCTGCAGGACCGTCGGGGAAGAGGGTCCCGTTGAGCTGATCCACCATCAGGATCAGAATATTCGGCTTTGTCATTTTTCGGCCTCTAGGAAAACTCTCAGTACCCGCAGCGCATGGGTGACTGCCCGCTGCGGCTCTTGTGGGGAATTCAGTGCAGAGTGGATGTACAACCCATCGATCAGCGCGATCATACCTTCGGCAGCCTCGCTCGGGTCACTCATATGTGGACGTAACGCATGGATCAGGTTCGAGCGGATGCGCGCCTGATAGATTTGCCAGAGCCTCAGCGCATCATCGTTGGTTTGCGCCAAAACATAAAAAGTCATCCAAGCTGCGATAACATCCGGTGTGAAACATGATGGCGCGAAACAGGCACGAATGATGGCCTGTGCGCGCTCTTCCGGATCTGCCGTGCTGAGTTGTGCACGCGCTTCAGATCCAAAATCCGTCAGGATACGCCGCATCGCGGCTAGGAATATCTGTTCTTTGCCCCCAAAGTAATGATGCGCCAATGCACTGGACATACCTGCGCGTTTGGCGATCTGGCTAACGGTGACATCAAGGGATTTTTGCGCGCCAAGCTCGGCGATCGTCGCCTTGACGATCGCGTCTCGCCGGATCGGCTCCATTCCGAGTTTTGGCATCTTCGCCTCTTCGCCATACCTGAGTGCAAGGAAGGCTAAGCGGTTTTTATTGACTCGTCAATCAATAACGGTTCTTGGTTTCGCCGGTGGGGTCTCAGAACCTTGCGGCGGTGTGCCGCCACGGCTCAGCACGGCTTCACGCCAGGTGATGAAGCTGACGGCAGCCAGGATCAGAGTGCCTCCTGCAATTACCCAAATGTCGATGCGTTCATGGAAGGCCAAAGCGCCGAGCAAAGTGGCCCAGATCAGCTGCAGGAACGTCACTGGCTGGGTCACGGCCACCGGGGCAGCCTGCAATGCAAGCGTCATGAAATAGTGCCCCGCAGTCGCAAAGCTGGCGACGATGAAAAGTATACCAAGATCGCGCAGGCTGGGCGGCTCCCAAACCGCGACGGCGAAAGGGATAAGCGCGATTGTGACCCATATCGAAAGATGGGCAACAACGGCTGAGGGACGGATATCACGGACCATGACTTTGGCCAGCAGATAGGAACCACCAAGCGCTAGTGCAGCCCCTAGCATCGCTATGTGGCCGGGCAAAATTTCGCGAAAGCCCGGGCGCAGGATGATCACTACTCCAATCACAGCAACACCAATCGCGGCGATACGACGAAAAGCTAGCTTTTCACCCAAGAACAGTGCCGCACCCACCGTGACGTAGATAGGTGTCATGTAATTCATCGCGGTCACCTCGGCGAGGGGGATGCGCGTCATCGCAAAAAACCAAAGCATGACGGCGATGGCGTGGACCATTCCGCGTAGTCCAAACAGCGTTAGATTGCGCGGGGTCAATGGAGTTCCGAGGATCGCCCGGATTGCGGGCAAAAGAAACACCAGACCCAGGACATAGCGCAAGAATGCCGCTTGAATGGGGTTCATGCTGGTTCCCAGCACCTTCACCAGCGCATTCATGCCCACAAAGGACAGCCCGGCCGCAAGCATCCAAAACATGCCAACAAGCGGGCGGTGCTGATCATTAGGTGAGGTCATACAAACGGTTGAACACCGAATTCTGATCCGGGACAACCCTTCACATGATAACAAGTTTCAACGCGATCATAAGCATCACGATTCCGATGATAAAATCAAGAATCTGCCATGCGCGCGGGCGTGCAAAAATCGGTGAAAGCACTCTGGCACCGTAGCCGAGCGAAAAGAAGAAAACGAAACTCGAAGTCATCGCCCCTATCGCAAACCCCATGCGATCTGAATATTGGGCCGATATCGACCCGATCAATACGACCGTATCCAGATATACATGGGGGTTGAGCCAAGTGAAGGCCAGCACGGTCAGCATGGCCGCACGCAGGCTGGTGCGCTGCCCTGTTGCGGTATCCATCACCGCCCCACCTTGCCAGGCAGACCAAAAACTTCGTAGGGCGTACCAAATCAGAAACACTGCCCCACCATAGCGCATCACCGCTTCAAACCACGGCGCGGCCTGAGCCAGGGTGCCGAACCCTGCAACACCCGCCCCGATCAGTATCGCGTCAGACACTGCGCAGGTCAGGCACAGTGCAAAGACGTGCTCGCGCCGCAGGCCTTGGCGCAGAACAAAGGCGTTCTGAGCGCCTATCGCCAATATAAGGCTAAAACTCAGGGCAAACCCGGCAATCATTGATGGGAACATGCAGCCTCCTGTCGATGCTCGTTGACTACATGGCCGGTGTGAATCTATCAAATTAATGATGATTACCCAGATTAAGTAACTCTAATGCTCCTCGATCCTCATCAGCTATCAGCATTGGCGGCGATTTTGCGACACGGCAGCTTTGAGGCCGCAGCCGCAGAGCTATCCGTCACCCCGTCGGCTATTTCGCAGAGGATCAAGGCGTTGGAGGATCGTGTTGGTGCGGCCCTCATTCATCGCGGCACCCCATGCATCGGCACTCCGGCGGGTCTGCGGATCGCCCGTCATGCCGAAGATATCGGCCTGTTGGAGGCAAAGCTGGCGCGAGAGCTGACTTTGGATCAGCGTGAAGGTCCGGTGCGGGTTCGCGTCGCGCTACCGGCTGACAGTCTGGCCACATGGTTTATCGACGCGATGGCGCGCGCCGAAGACATACTGTTCGACCTTGTAATTGACGATCAGGACCATTCGGCTGACTGGCTGCGGCGTGGCGACGTAAGTGCGGCGATAACGGTGGGTGGTCAAAACATTACCGGATGCGATGCCATTGCGTTGGGCACTTTGCGCTATTTGCCGACCGCGAGCCCCGGCTTCATGCAACGGTGGTTTTCTGATGGGGTTTCCGCCAAATCCCTGGCACAGGCCCCCTGCTTGACCTTTAACCGCAAGGATAATCTGCAGAAATCCTGGATATATGCCCAGACAGGCAGCCGTCTTTCGCCACCGTCACACTTTCTGCCGTCCACAAATGCCTTTGTTGACGCGGCAATCGCCGGATTAGGATGGGGTATGAACCCCGAAAGCCTTGTAAGAAGAGCGATCGCAAATGGGCAGATCTGCGAAGTAATCCCCGATGCGCCGCTCGATATCGAACTGACCTGGCAGATCGGGCGCGTCCTTGCCCCTGCCCTTGCACCCTTGACCCAAGCGGTACGCCGCGCGGCAACGCAGCAACTGATCGCGCCGGCGGCACATTAGGCCTGCGACTCTGCAGCCTTTTGCGGTTTTGCGATGCGGTAACAGCTAAAAGCCGCCCAGATGCTGGCCAGCACGATAAACACGATGGCAGCGGCAACCTCGTGCATATGTGCAACCGCAGCCAAAATTGCAGACAGTGCAACGGCAGCGAGTCTGCAGATGGATTTGATGGCTGCTGCGCCCTGAATACGTTGTTCCTTGGGCGCAACATCTAAAAAATACAGCTGGCGCGCACTGGAAATTCCAGTTGTCGCCACCGAGACGACAAACAGGGCAATGGCGTGCAAGTGAACTTCGTGATCGATACCGGCATAGTGGAACGCCAACAAAACGATCCCTGTCACTGCGACCAACAAGTTGCCCGCGACCATCACGGTACGGTGTGATTTCATGTTCACCAGTTGCCACAAGGGCGCCGAGACCAGATAGCCGGACGCGGATGAGATGATCATGGCTGTCAAACCCTTGGCCGAGTTGTGATGTGCCTCGGCAGCGATGAGCGCAAAAAACGGAACCGACAGCGACACGACAACCAAAGGAAGCCGCAGAGCCATATAGCGCCGGAACCATGGCTGTTCGAACATACTTACGATGCCGGCGATGATGTTCTGCAGCGATTGACGCCCTGCACCTTTGGGTTTTCCATTACCGGACTCATCGGGGGCGATCTCGGCCATGCCGAGAATGCATAATGCTGAAAACAAGAAAAACACGACCGAGGCCGCAATCACCGCGGAATGCCGCGAGAATGGCGGGTACTCTTTCGTGATCTCGTGTATCAGCAACACCAAGCCGATGGCACAAAGACCTCCCGCGCCCAATTGGAGATAACGGATAACCATCCGGGATTTCGATTTCAGATGATCGCCCAACAAGTCAGACAGCATCAGGGATTGGCTTTCTTCAATAAGCCCAATCATGAAAAAGGCGATCACAAAGGCAATGGCCGTCAATGAGACACTGCCGGTGGCCGCGATCAAAAGGGCCATCAGAAGGCAACCACCAATTCCGATCTCGGTCAGGGCAATCCCGCGTTTCTTCCGCGCCTGCGCAGCAATGGAGCGGGCGAAAAACACGTCCGAGATCATGCTGCCAACCATGCGGATCGACACCAATGCACCGGCAAGGAACATCGGTAACTCCAGCGAGACCGCAAGGAATGGCAATACAATAGACGGGCTGCCCAAAGTCCACGCCACCTGGGAAAGGATACTTTGGCTAGCCAGAACCGGGACATTTCGTCGGGCCGGATCAGTCGATTTACTCGCCATTTGCGATGCTCTGCATGATGTGCCTACGGTTGCCTTTCAGGTCCTTCAGCCTCAATGATCCGAGTTTAATCGCAAGAGGCTTCAGGACCAAGGCTTGTGTAAGACGCGCAACTGCAACAGAAAAACCCGGCCGCTAGGCCGGGTTTGGTTCATCTGGCGTTTGTCCGATACATCAGAGCTGCGCCATAACCTCGTCGGTCGCTTCGAAGTTCGTGGTCACGCGCTGAACGTCGTCGTCGTCTTCCAATGCATCTACCAACTTCATCAGCTTTTGCATGTCTTCCAGACCCAACTCGGTCGTCGTTGTCGGCTTCCAGACCAGCTTGGTGGATTCGGATTCGCCTAGCGCCTCTTCCAGCGCGTTCGACACATCGTTCAGATCCGTATCTGCGCACCAGATGATGTGACCGTCTTCCGAGCTTTCGACATCCTCGGCTCCGGCCTCGATCGCGGCTTCGAAAATTGTATCCGCATCGCCCGCGTCCGCCTGATATACAACCTCGCCCTTGCGGTCGAACATGAACCCGACCGAGCCGGTTTCGCCCAAGTTTCCACCATTCTTAGAAAAGGTCGAACGCACGGTCGAGGCCGTCCGGTTGCGGTTGTCGGTCATCGTTTCAACAATCACGGCCACACCGTTGGGACCATAGCCCTCATACCGGATTTCTTCGTATTCATCGCCCTCGCCTGCTACGGACTTCTTGATCGCACGGTCGATCACGTCCTTGGGCACCGAATTCGACTTGGCCTCTTTCACCGCCAGACGCAGGCGCGGGTTCTTGTCGGGATCGGGGTCGCCCATCTTGGCGGCGACCGTGATCTCTTTCGACAGCTTGGAAAACAGTTTGGACCGCGCGGCGTCCTGACGTCCCTTGCGGTGTTGGATATTGGCCCATTTGGAGTGGCCTGCCATGGTGCGTCCTCGTCATCGTGATTGCGTGTTTGGCGCTCATATAGACGTTTGCGGGGCAAAGGATCAAGAGAGCGGCTTGCCCTGTCTTCGCCCGTGACTATGGTGGCGGTATGACGACAGATCAGATCATTCTTTTTTCCCTTTTCATCGCCGTTTTCGGAATGCTGCTCTGGGGGCGGTTCCGCTATGACCTTGTAGCATTCACCGCCTTGATGATCGCGGTCACGCTGGGTGTGGTGCCCGTTGACAATGCCTTTGCCGGGTTCGGGCACCCGGCCACGATCATCGTGGCGTTGGTGCTGGTGGTTTCTGCCGGTCTGGTGCGCTCGGGTGCAGTGTTCATGATCACGCGCACGCTGGTCGACGCATCGCGCGGATTGGGCGCGCATATCGCGCTAATGGGCGGCATCGGGGCGATCCTGTCGGCCTTCATGAATAACGTCGCGGCGCTGGCGCTACTGATGCCAGTCGATATCCAGACCGCGCGCAAAGCGGGGCGCCCGGTCGGCCTTAGCCTGATGCCGCTCAGCTTTGCGACGATCCTGGGAGGGATGGCCACGCTGATCGGTACGCCACCAAATATCATCATCGCTCTCGATCCGGGCCGAAACGCTGGGCGAACCGTTTCATATGTTCGATTTCGCACCAGTGGGCGGGTTGGCTGCAATTGCGGGGCTGGCGTTCGTCGCGCTGATCGGCTGGCGCCTCATCCCCAATCGCGGCGCGCAGGAAGAAACCTCGGAAGTTTTGGCCGAATACATCGCCGAACTGACGATCCCGCCTGAATCGCCCCATATCGGGAAACGGGTCAGTGAGCTCTATGAGGCCGCCGAGAAATCTGACGTCGCTATCATCGGCCTGATCCGGGACGGAAAGCGACGCTATGGTCGATCAACCCACGCAACCCTGCATGAAGGCGATGCGCTTGTTCTGGAAGCACGCCCCGAAGCGCTGGATGAGTTCCGCGCCGCGCTCAATCTGGATTTCTCGGACGCCCGTCGGCAGGAGGTTTTGACTGCCGAAGGCGAAGGGCTGGAAGTGGTTGAAGTCGTTGTCCCCGAAAGCGCGCGCATCACTGGGCGAACTGCGCAGGCGTTAGGACTGGCCTGGCGACAGAGTACAGTCCTGATGGGCATTTCACGCCAAGGGCGCCGGATCACCAGTCAGGTTCGCAAAACCGAGGTCGAGCCCGGCGACATCTTATTGCTGCTGTGCCCGCGCGACCGAGCACCCGATGTCACCGAGTGGCTCGGCTGCCTGCCCTTGGCCGAGCGCGGCTTGAATGTAACCGCGAATGAGAAAGCCTGGCTTGCCATCGGCCTGTTTGCGGCAGCCGTGTTGGCGGCCAGTATCGGGCTGATCTATCTGCCGATCGCATTGGGGTTCGTGGTCGTAGCCTATGTGCTGACTAAGATCATGCCGATTGCGGATATCTACAACCACATCGAATGGCCAGTGGTTGTATTGCTGGGGTCAATGATCCCATTGGGCAGCGCGCTTGAAACCTCGGGCGGAACCGAGTTGATCGCCAACGCCTTGATTCAGCTGACCAACGGCCTGCCCGCCTGGGCAATCCTGACCGTACTGATGGTCGTGACGATGACCCTGTCCGATGTGTTGAACAACACAGCCACCGCCATTGTCGCGGCCCCTGTTGGCATTCAGATGGCGCGCACGCTTGAGGTGTCGCCAGATCCGTTTCTGATGACGGTGGCCGTTGCGGCGTCTGCCGCGTTTCTGACGCCCATTGGGCACAAGAACAATACGCTGGTGCTTGGTCCCGGAGGATACCGTTTTGGTGATTACTGGCGCATGGGGCTGCCGCTGGAAATCCTGATCATCGCGGTCTCGATCCCCGCGATCCTTGTGTTCTGGCCGCTTTGATGGCTAAAGGCTGCCTATGAAACGCTTTCTGATCCTGCAACTGCGCCCGGAAACCGATGCATCGGATGCCGAATATGCCTCGATACTGGACAAAACCGGGCTGAGCCCTGCGCAAACTCATCGCATCCGGCTGGATTGCGAAGACCTGCCCGAAGGGTTGGATGTCGTCGATTACGCTGGTGTCATCGTGGGTGGGGGTCCCGGCTGCGTCAGCGACGATCCGACCACCAAATCCGCGCTGGATGCAAAGATCGAAGGCGCAATCATGGGACTGATGCCCCAGATCACTGCGAAAGATCACCCGTTCATGGGCTGCTGCTATGGCTTGGGTATTCTCGCCGTACATTTGGGCGGAGATGTCAGCAAACGGCAATTTGGCGAACCGGTCGGACCGTCCGACTGCCGTCTGACAGAGGATGGCGCCCAAGACGCCTTGACCGCAGGCCTAAAGCCGAAATTCGAAGCGTTTGTGGGACATAAGGAAGCCGTGCAGTTACTGCCGGATGGCTGCGTTCATCTGGTAGCGTCTGACCCCTGCCCGTTTCAGATGATCCGCTGGGGGCAGAATGTCTATGCCACCCAATTCCACCCCGAAGCGGACGCCAAAGATTTTGAACAGCGGATCAACATCTACAAGGACCACGGCTATTTTCCGCCAGAGGATGCGCAAAGCTTGATCGATATGTGCCATGCCGCAGACGTTACGGAGCCGGGTGAAATCCTGCGCCGGTTTGCTCTACGCTACGGGTGACCCAACGGCGTTGTTGCCTGATCTACGACCCCTCGCATAGGCTGGCCCGAATGACTTTGGGAGGAGTTGTTCTTGGACCTGCTTATCAACGTTGGCCTGCCCATTTCGCTGGCCATTATCATGTTGTCACTGGGGATCGGGCTAGAAGCCGCCGATTTCCGCCGGGTTTTGGCGCGGGGGCACCCCTTCGCCATCGGCGCCATCAGTCAAGTTGTGCTGATACCAATGGCTGCCTTCGCGACGGTCACTCTGTTCGGACTGCCCGCTGAAATCGCCGTGGGTGTCATGCTTTTAAGCTTTTGCCCCGGTGGGGTCACCAGCAACATCCTCGCAAAATTTGCCAAAGGTGATGTGGCGCTGTCGGTCAGCCTGACAGCGGTGATCAGCCTGCTGTCCATCGTGACCGTCCCCATTCTGGCCGCATGGTCCATAGATCATTTCATGGGCGAGGCCGCACCCAAAGTTTCGATCAGCGCATTAGCCACCGCGCTGTTCCTGATCACGACCCTACCAGTCGCCATTGGTGTCGCCATACGTCACTTTGCAAGGGGGTTCGCCATTCGGGTCGACGGCCCGCTTTCGACGCTCGCATCGATACTGTTCGTGCTGATCGTCGCGGCGGCACTGGCCGGAAACTGGCAGTTCTTCATCCAAAACCTCAGCTCGATTGGGGCAGCTCTGATCGCGTTGAACGTTGCGCTGTTGCTGATCGGTCTGGGGCTGGCGCGCATCGCCAATCTGACATGGAGTGAGGCGAAAACGATCTCGGTCGAGACTGGCATTCAGAATTCGGCGATGGGAATTACGCTGGCAGCTTTGATCACCGGCACCACGTCCGGCTTCAGCCCACTTGCCGTTCCCGCCGCCGTTTATGGTATCACGATGTATGTGGTCGTAACCCCCTTCATCCTTTGGTTCCGCAGCCGCTGAAAGGACATCCGATGACCAATAACACCGCAGATGCGATCGTGATCGGAGGCGGCCTTGCGGGCCTCTCGGCGGCGGCCGAATTGGGCGACCGGGGCAAGCGGGTGATCGTGCTGGATCAGGAGCCCGAGCATTTTCTGGGTGGACAGGCGTTTTGGAGCCTCGGCGGCCTGTTCATGGTCGACACCCCCGAGCAACGTCGCATGGGCATCCGCGACAGCCACGATCTGGCGCTGCGCGACTGGATGGGCAGCGCGCAGTTTGACCGCGATGAAGACAACTGGCCCCGCAAATGGGCTGAAGCCTATGTCGAGTTCGCCGCAGGTGAAATGCGTCCGTGGCTGCATGAAATGGGGCTGCGCTGGTTTCCCGTCGTGGGCTGGGCCGAACGCGGCGGTTCTTATGCGGACGGACATGGCAACTCGGTCCCGCGCTTTCACATCACTTGGGGAACCGGCCCAGGTGTACTTGAGCATTTTATCCGCCGCGTCCTCGCGCATGTCGACGCCGGCTTGATCCAACTGAAGTTCCGTCACCAAGTCAGCCACATCATTATGCAAAATGGTTCTGCCAAAGGCGTGTCAGGGGAAGTCCTGGCCGATGACGGCATTCAAAGAGGTGGCAAGACCAACCGGGACGAAGTAGGCGAATTCGAAGTCTATGCCCCTTCGGTTATTGTCACCTCTGGTGGGATCGGTGGGAATTTTGAAATGGTGAGACAGAACTGGCCCCGCGACCGGCTGGGTGAACCGCCCAAAGATATGGTGGCAGGCGTTCCGTTTCATGTCGATGGCCGCATGATCCCGATCAGCGAGAAAGCTGGCGGACATGTTATCAACGGCGACAGAATGTGGCATTACACCGAAGGGGTGCGCAATTGGGATCCGATCTGGCCCGCGCACGGTATACGTATTCTACCCGGCCCAAGTTCGATGTGGTTCGATGCGCGCGGCAATCGCCTGCAACCCCCTTGCCTGCCGGGGTTCGATACGCTGGGAACGCTGAAAGAGATCCTGAAAACCGGATATGAATACAGCTGGTTCGTTCTGACCCAGAAGATCATCAAAAAGGAATTTGCACTATCGGGGTCCGAGCAGAACCCGGATTTCACTTCGGGCAGCTGGAAAGAGGTGATCCGTCAGCGCATCCTGTCTGGCACCAAGGCGACCGGCCCGGTCGAGGCGTTCAAGGAAAAGGGCGAGGATTTCGTCGTCGCCAACACGCTGACTGAATTGGTCAGCGGCATGAACCAATTAGGCGGAGGTCTGATAGACGAGACGCATTTGCGCACCCAGATCGAGGCACGGGATTCTCAGGTCGACAATCCGTTTTCCAAAGACGCCCAGATGATGGCCATCCTTGCGGCACGCAATTATCGGGGCGACAAGCTGATCCGGACGGCCAAACCGCACAAGTTCCTCGATCCATCAAACGGCCCGCTAATCGCGGTCAAGCTGCACGTACTGACCCGCAAGACACTGGGCGGGCTGCAGACCAATCTGGACAGTCAGATGATCGGCGCCAATGGACAAATCGTCCCCGGCTTGTTTGCAGCCGGAGAGGTCGCGGGCTTTGGCGGCGGCGGCTATCACGGGTACAACGCGCTAGAGGGCACGTTTCTGGGCGGTTGCATCTTCTCGGGTCGCAACGCAGGAAGGTCCCGCGCAGTGGCCTGATTACTGGGTGCGCACGAATTTCAGTATCGGCTCACCTGCAGCATCGAGCAAAACCATGCTGTCGCCGGCAACGGCATAGTTCGTCACGTTTTGCAGGGCAGCAAAGAACTGATCCTCGACCTCGTCCAGTTCTGGCGGGCACGCCATCAAAGTCGCGGCCATATTGTCTGGAAACTCAAGGCTGTTGCCGGTGATCTCAGCTTGCCCGGAAAACCGGTTGCAACCGCCCGTGCCACCGAACGCACCACCTTGGGCGAAGGAAAGCTGGGGCGGCCGTTTTGTATCGAGCACGGTTCCACCGATACCGATGGCTGTCCACTCAGTCCCTTCCAGGGTCGCGGGGCTCTGAGCACCGGCCTGCACCAGCACAAGATCTGCCGAATTGCCTTCGCCGTTGGTCAGCACGGGATGGACCGTATCCGTCGTAAACAACAGCTCACCCCCGCGATAGATCGATCCGCGTACTGCATAGGTCATACCCTCGCGGATCAGCGCGTCATCAAAAGTCAGCTCAAATTCCGAGGGCACTCCGTTCAACGCATAGCGTTGCGCCGCCAGCGTGACCGCTGCCGCATCGGCCCGAGAGATATCCTGCAATTCGACAAATAGCGTCGCATCCGGTGGCAGGGCGATCCGTTCACGGTAGGTTGCCGTGCCAGTGACTGTTCCTGCCGAGCTTTGGCTGCCCAGCAAGGCCAATACGATTGCTCCGGCCACAATGGCCTGCCCGAGTTTTGGAAAAGGCATGATCCCATCCTTTCACATTCATCTTAGGCAAAAAGATTGTGACGATATCGACATTTACAAGGCCCGAAACACCAGGTCGGCGAATCCGTGCCAGTGTCAGAGCGGCCAGATGAACGGAATAAAAAGTGACGCCAGCAGACCCACAGTCAGGTTCAGCGGCACACCAACTTTCAGAAAATCGGTGAATCTGTACCCACCCGGGCCATACACCATCATGTTGGTCTGATAGCCTATGGGCGTCGCGAAGGATGCCGATGCCGCCACCATCACCGCGACCACCAGCGGGCGCGGATCAATTCCTACAGCCTGAGCCAGAGAGATCGCAATCGGTGTGACCACCACTGCCACGGCGTTGTTCGAAACCAATTCAGTTAGCACCGAGGTCAACAGATATACGGCCCATATGATCAAGAAAGGCGGCAGCATGCCCAGTGCCGGTGCGACCGCTTCGACAATCAGTGTAACCGCGCCCGATTTATCGAGCGCAGCCCCAATTGCGAGCATGGAGAAGATCAGGGCCAGCAATCGGCCTTCGACAAATGAGAACGCCTCATCCGCGTCGATACATCGGGTCAGCAAAACCACAGCAACGGCGATGATCGACAACAGCAAAATCGGTGCCACGCCCAACCCCGCCAGGGCGACGATCCCGACCAGCGCACCGATGGCTATGGGCGCATGGCTGCGGCGAAACGCTCGTGCCGAAGGTTGCGTAACATCGACCATATCCATATCGGCGGCCAGCTTCTGGATATCCGCAGGCGAGCCCTCTAACAGCAGCGTATCCCCGACACGCACGGTCAAAGCATCCAACTGACGCCCGATATTCTGGTTCCTGCGATGAACCGCCAGGACGTAGACACCATATCGGCGACGTAACCGCATCGCACCAAGCGTTCGACCGACCATACGGCAGCCCGGCGTGATCAGAACCTCAACTGTCTTGGTCTCAACGGCTGAGACCTGATCCACGCGCTTGAGTTCCTTGTTGCTTTGAAGACTCAGCAATTCGGTCATCTCGGTGCGCAAAACTACCCTGTCGCCCACTTTCAGCGTCACCCCCTTGAGGTTCCGCCGCAGCGAGTCATCGCCTCGGATGACGTCGATCAGGCGCACACCGGGGCGCTTGAACAGCTGAACGCCGGTCACTTCGCGGTCGATCAGATTGCTGTCGGGTGGGATAACCGCCTCAGTAAAGAACTTCATCTTGGACCGGTCGCTGAGCATCTCGGCCATGCTGTCACGCTCGGGTAGCAGTCGTGGCGCAATGAAGCGCAGGTACACCATACCGTAGATCACCAGCGCTATGCCCAGCGGGGTAACCTCGAAGATTGAAAACGCCGTCATACCCTGTGCGCGGGCCACACCATCGACCAACAGGTTAGTCGAGGTGCCAATCAGCGTCAGCGTACCCCCAAGGATCGCCGCATAGCTGAGCGGGATCAACAATTTGGACGCCGAAACGTTCAGCGTGCGGGCGATCTGGATAAAGACCGGGATCATTACAACGACAACCGGTGTGTTCGACACCACCGCCGAAGCGACGACGACAAACGCCATCAATAACCCGATGGCAAACCGAGGGTTCACCTGCGCCTGCTTCTGCGCGAGCGAGGTGAAGGCATCAAGCGCTCCGGTGCGCACCAAGGCACCCATGATGATGAACATCGCGCCGATGGTCCACGGCGCGGGATTCGAAAGGACTGCAAGCGCACTTTGATAGGGCAGGATACCGGTTGCCAGCATCAGGGCCGCCCCGCCGATGGCGACAACTTCGGTCGGATAGACCTCGCGCAGAAACATGATGAACATGCCCGCTACGATCATCAGCGCCAGAATTGCGCTGCCCATCTCTGTCAGTTGAAGGAATTGCATTCTTGGTATTCTGTCCGAACCCTGATCTGGCACACGCGCCTAATAGGTAGTTTCACGTATTGCGTGCGGCGGGGCAAGTCTGACGTGCTTTTCAGGGTCTAGACTGCTGCAACCGCCCGCCAACACGAATCATCTGCACGGATTTTGCGCTTCCATCGCGGTCATCGGTTTCGACAAAAACTCCGCTCAAGGTCGCCTCACCGGTCGCAGGCGTAAACCGCGCCTTGGGCATCCCGGTTATGAACCGGCGCATCGGTTCCTGCTTGTCCATTCCGATGACCGAGTCATAGTCGCCGCACATCCCGGCATCGGTCAGATATCCTGTACCGCCCGGCAATACCTGCGCATCTGCCGTTGGAACGTGCGTATGCGTCCCAACCACAAGACTCGCGCGTTTGTCGCAATAATGGCCCATCGCCATCTTCTCGGACGTTGCCTCGCAATGCATGTCGACGATGATCGCCTGCGCCTGGCCGCCGCGTGGGTGCGATTTCAGGATCGGTTCAATGGCCGAAAAGGGATCGTCAAAGGGGCGTTTCATGAAGACCTGCCCTAACACCTGCACCACCAGAACCTTGCGACCGCCCGGCGCGGTGAACAGTCGATGCCCCCGCCCCGGTGCCCCTTTGGCATAATTCAACGGACGCACGATGCGAGGTTCTTTCTCAATAAACTGCAGCATGTCTTTCTGGTCGAAAGCATGATCGCCCAAGGTGATACAATCGGCCCCCGCGTCCAAAAGCAGCTTGGCGTGGTCCCCGCTCAGCCCCATTCCGTTCGAGGCGTTCTCGCCGTTGACAACGACAAAATCCAGCCGCCATTCGTCACGCAGGCGTGGCAGATGCTGCTGGATGGCGGCGCGACCCGAGCGCCCCATGACGTCACCAAGAAACAAAATCCTCATGATTGCGGTCCTAGGGGCTGGAAGTGGCAATAACAAGGCAGAAGCAAACAATCACTCAGCCTGAAGCCTGCCAATGTAAAGGAAATCGCGATCGCGCATAGCGAGGGATAACTTAGAAAGTTAGCACCCGGCTTTCAGTAATCACCATATCGAGTGGTTGATCGGTCGGCTCCAGCGGCAGATGTTCGGCTTCCTGCGCATCAAAGGCAAATCCTATGGCAAGCGTCGGGCGCTTGGCGCGCAACACTTCAAGCGTGCGATCATAGAAGCCGCCGCCATAGCCCAAGCGGCCACCCTTCGCATCAAACGCAACCAGTGGCACGATCAGGATTTCCGGGTCGAAATAGTCATCGATCTCGGGCACTTTCGCGCCGAAGGGTCCATCTTTCAGTATGCCCTCAGGCGTCCATCGAGAGAAGCGCAACGCCTGCCCTGCGGCCTGAATGACAGGCACGCCCACTGGACCATATGCAGAAGCCTCGGCCATTGCAGGCAGCGGGTCGATTTCGGTGCGGATCGGCATGTAGCCAGACATGGGAACACCGCGATGACCCGCCAGAACCTCGGACAAGCGCCCGGCCGCGCCCGGGATGCGCATATCAAACGCTACCTTGCGTCGCGCGAATGCCGCCTTGCGCGCTGCGGCCTTGATTTCGGTCAGATCGGTTGTCTCGTTCACAATAGCACCACGCTGGCAAGCCCCAGAAAGATGAAGAACCCCATGACATCCGTTGTCGTGGTCACAAAGGTTCCTGACGCCAGCGCCGGGTCAACACCCAGACGGTCCAGCACGACCGGTACTACCGTACCAGCAAAGCCCGCGATGATCATGTTCACGACCAGCGCAGATCCGATCACGACACCCAGCAGCGGGGAGTCGAACCACATCATCCCGACGGTTCCCAACACGATAGCGAAACACAGCCCGTTGAGCATTCCCACCAGCAGTTCTCGCCGGATCACGCGCCCTACGTTCGAGCCGGTCAGGTCGCGTGTTGCCAACGCCCGCACTGCAACGGTAAGTGATTGGGTCCCGGCATTGCCCCCCATCGAGGCGACGATCGGCATCAGGATCGCGAGCGCCACCAGTTGATCAATCGCGGCCTCAAACTGAGAAATCACCAGCGATCCGCAAATCGCCGTAACGAGATTGACACCAAGCCAAGGCAAGCGGCGCCTACTGGTTGCCGCTACACTATCGGACAGAGAGCTTTCGTCCGAGACGCCCGCAAGACGCAGCATATCCTCTTCGTATTCTTCGTCCAGGACCACCATCGCATCGTCGATGGTGATGACACCGACCAAACGACCGTCGCCATCCACGACGGGAGCCGAAATCAGGTGATACTGATTGAACGCATAGGCCACGTCCTCTTCATCCTGTTCGACGGGGATGGTGTAGAATTCATCTTCGGCAATGTCCTGCAGCGGCACCTCGCGCCGGGTTGCCATCAACTTGCCCAGCGTGACCTGAGCAACCGGTTTCAATCGCGGGTCAACAAGTATGACGTGATAAAACTGTTCCGGCAAATCGTCGTTGGCACGCATGAAATCGATGGCCTGCCCCACGGTCCAGTGATCGGGCGCCATGACCACCTCGCGCTGCATAAGGCGGCCAGCAGAGCTTTCTGGATAAGATAGGGCTTGCTCTGCCGCGACGCGTTCGGAGTCTTCAAGCGCGCCCAGGATGGTTTCTTGCTGCGGCTCTTCAAGGTCTTCCAGAAGGTCAACAACGTCATCACTTTCCATATCCCGAACGGCTTCGGCCAGAACGTCCGGTTTCAGGACATTGATCACTTCTTCCCGAACTGACTCGTCGAGCTCCGACAGGATATCGCCGTCGAACTCTTTGTCATACAGCCGGATCAGGCGCGCACGGTCGTAAGGATTGATCTGTTCCAGAAGGTCAGCGATATCGGCCGCGTGTAGCGGCTCCATCAGCTCAATCAGCTTGGCACGTTCTTCGACATCAACCGCATAAAGGATGGCCGCAACGGTTCGCGGGTCCAGCGCATAGGCGTCCTCATCGCGGGGCTGATCGGGTCTGGCTTCGTCGTTGCCTGTCGTCATGCGCTGCCCCTCTTTCTTGTCGATTGCCCCTAGATAGAAGAAGCAGCTACCGGAAAACAATGACAATGGTCCAATTTACCCGCATCTTTCGCGCCCCTATGCTGGTTGGCGGTCCAAAACAGGCGGAGAACAGAACAAATGGCGCAAAAGACGCTTCTGAAGGGACGTGTGCTTAGCTTCAACGGATCACCGTTCGAAGGTGAGCCCACCGATGCGACCAAAATTCACCACGCCGTCCTGATCGAAGATGGCCGCATCGCGGCACTGGGCCAGGCGTCCGACCTGTCTGACGCGCATCCCGAAGCCAACATTAAGGATTATGGCGATCACCTGATCATGGCGGGATTTGTGGATTCTCATGTCCACTATCCGCAGACGGCGATGATCGCGAGCTGGGGAAAGCGGCTGATCGATTGGCTGAACAGCTACACGTTCCCTGAAGAGATGGAGTTTGACGACCCCGCCTATGCCGCTGAAATTGCAAACAGATATCTAGACCTAACCGCAGCCCATGGCACCACAACCATGTGCAGCTTTTGCACCATTCATCCAGAGAGTGTTGATGCCTTCTTTACCGCCGCGCAGGCGCGTGGGCAGCGGGTTGTCGCGGGTAAAACCTGCATGGATCGCAATGCGCCTGAGGGGCTGCGAGATACTGCACAAACCGGATACGACCAGTCCAAAGCTCTGCTTGAAAAGTGGCATGGGGTTGATCGCATATCTTACGCCATCACTCCACGATTTTCGCCGACATCGACGCCAGAACAGCTGGAGGCGATGGGCGCGCTTTGGGCCGAGCATCCCGACTGCCTGATGCAAACCCATCTGAGCGAACAGACCGATGAGATCGAATGGGTCCGATCCCTGTTCCCCGACACGCGCGACTATCTGGATACGTACGAGCAGTTCGGATTGCTGGGCGGAAATGGCCTTTATGGGCACGCGATCCATCTGGAAGACCGAGAGCGGGATCGTCTGCGCGAGGTAGATGCAGCTCTGATCCACTGCCCCACATCAAACACGTTTATCGGCTCTGGCCTGTTTGACATGAATGGTCTGATTCACTCAGGGCACCGCGTGGGCTTGGCCACCGACACCGGAGGCGGCTCAAGTTTTTCAATGCTGCGCACAATGGCTGCGGCCTATGAGATTGGTCAATTGCGAGGCCATCCCTTGCACCCCTCGCAATTGCTTTGGCTTGGAACGGTGGGATCGGCTCGTACCCTGCGGATGGATGACCGTATTGGCAACATCGCCGTGGGCATGGAGGCCGATCTGGCGGTGCTGAACCTCGCATCGACTCCTGCTATCGCCCAGCGCGAAGCTCATGCTGATGATCTTTGGGAAGCGGTGTTCCCGACCATTATGATGGGTGATGACCGTGCCGTAACCGATACCTGGATCGCCGGACGAGCTGTTTCTGGTCGATAGGAATGGGCCTATGGCCCATGCTTCCGGCGGAGGTATTTTTAGCCAGATGAAGAGCGGATCCGCTATTCTGCCAGCGCGCGTGCCAGAAGATTCTGGGTTTCTATGACCCTTGGCAGGTCGATCGTGGCGATCTGACTGTTACGAACAATCTGGCGTCCCTCGACAAAGAGGTGTTTGACACGCGTCGGTCCGGCCAGAAGGAGCGCAGCGGGGTCCCAACTGCCTGCACTTTCAATTCCTTGCACGTCCCAAATGGCAATATCAGCTCGTTTACCGGGTATAAGCCGGCCGCAATCGGGCCGATTCAACACATCCGCCCCGCCTCGGGTGGCGATCTCAAGCGCCTCACGGGCCGACATGGCGTCAGCGCCGTTTGCGACTCGTTGCAGCAGCATAGACTGGCGCGCCTCGGCCATCAGATTGCCGCTGTCGTTGCTGGCTGATCCATCCACACCCAACCCGACTGGCACGCCTTGATCACGCATTTTTCGGACTGGCGCGATACCTGAACCAAGACGACAATTGGAACATGGACAGTGCGCAACGCCGGTTCGGCTACGTGCAAACAGGTCAATCTCGGCGCCATCCAGCTTGACACAATGAGCGTGCCAGACATCCGAACCGGTCCAGCCCAATTCTTCGGCGTATTGGCCGGGTCTACAGCCGAACTGATCTTGAGAATAGGCTATATCCTCATCGTTCTCCGCCAGATGGGTGTGCAGCATCACACCTTTGTCGCGCGCTAACAGCGCGGCATCGCGCATCAGGTCCCGACTAACCGAGAACGGCGAACATGGCGCCAAACCAACGCGACACATCGAACCCTCAGATGGGTCGTGATAGGCATCTACTACGCGGATCATATCCTCCAGAATAGCCTGCTCGGATTCGACCAAAGCATCAGGAGGCAGTCCACCATCACTTTCGCCAATGCTCATAGCCCCACGCGTGGGATGAAAACGCAGCCCCAGCTCTGACGCTGCATGGATCGTGTGTTCAAGCCGCGCGCCATTGGGATATAGGTAAAGGTGGTCAGAGCTAAGCGAGCAGCCGGACAGTGCCATCTCGGCCAATCCGATCTGGGCAGATATAAACATCTCGTCAGGACCAAAGCGGGACCAGATGGGATAGAGCGTTCGCAACCAACCAAACAGCAAAGCGTCCTGCCCGCCGGGAACTGCGCGGGTGAGCGTTTGGTAGAGATGGTGATGGGTGTTCACCAGACCGGGGGTCACAACACACCCAGTGGCATCATGTATTTCGCCATCGCTCGTAAGGCGCTGGCCAATCTGGGCAATCTTACCATCCCGAACCAGCAGATCAGCGCCTGCAAGCTCTTGCCGATCATCATCCATCGTCAGGATCATATCGGCGTTACGGATCAGAAATTCTGTCATTTTCGCACTCCCGCATACTGCCCGTCTCATGCATGGAGTGATGGGCTGGTGGAAAACGGGCGTAAGAACCAGCCGTGATCAGTTTAAAGTCGCAAAGAAGGGTCGGCAACCCGTTTAGTATTGCTTCAGAATTTCTAGCGCTGCCGCATGAATCTCAGTATTGGCTGCAGCGAGCGCACGCCCACCATTATGAGCCGGATTGCCCTGCCAATCCGTCACAATACCACCCGCGGCCTCGATCACCGCGATTGGGGCCTGGATATCGTAGGAATTCAATCCGGCCTCGACCACTAGATCGGTTTGACCTGCAGCGAGCAACGCGTAGGCATAACAATCCATCCCATAGCGTGTCAGCTTCGTTTTCTGAGAAACCGCCTTGAAGGCGGCGGCCTCGACCGCGCTGCCAACCTCCGGGAAGGTGGTGAAGATGATCGCCTGGTCCAGAGATCGAGTGTCACGCGTCCCAAGTTCGGTGCGTCCCAAAGGGCCTTTGACAAAGGCGTGCTCTTTATCTCCGATAAAACGTTCGCCGATATAGGGCTGATCGATCACACCAAGCTTCGGTCCAGTCTCATCGCTCAGGGCGATTAAGACACCCCATGTGGGCGTACCACTTATGAAACCGCGCGTGCCATCAATTGGGTCCAGCACCCAAACTCGTCCGCTTGTTCCCTCGGAATGACCGAACTCTTCCCCCAGGATACCGTCCTCAGGCCGGTGATCAGCCAGCACCCTACGCATTGCTTTTTCTGCTTCGCGATCAGCGGCTGTCACCGGATCAAAACCGGCATCGAGTTTGTTGTCTGTCTTCAGGTTAGATTGGCGGAAAAACGGAAGAATGGCCGCCCGCGCAGCGTCGGCCATTTCTTCGGCAATCTCTAGATCGCTTCGTAGGGTGTTTTGCATTGCTTACCCGTGCGCCCCACACCCCGCGAAGTCAAGCGCTTGTATCAGGCGACGTCGCTCAGCACGCGTGCCAGTTCAAACAGGCGGCGACGCTGGTTTTCCGGGATCGCATAATACGAGCGAACAAGATCAAGCGCTTCTTTATCACCCATCAAATCCGCAGGAACCGATTTCTTGTCTGCATCCGACTTCTGAGCCTCTTCAAGACCCTCGAAGAAAAAGCTGACTGGAACATCCAAAGCTTCGGCAATGTCCCACAAACGCGATGCGCTTATCCGGTTGGCCCCTGTTTCGTATTTTTGGATTTGTTGAAACTTGATACCAACTTGCTGCGCCAACTGCTGCTGAGTCATGCCAATCAGCCAGCGGCGATGCCGGACGCGTTTGCCCACATGGACATCGACGTGATGGGTCATTGGTAGTCTCCTTTACACAAACACCTGTCCGGGAAACCGCGACAGCAGCCATCGCCGCTTAGTTAGCGGGTCGCTGCTTAAGAACTCCCTAATTCGGATCGTGCCCCCCGAACAGCACCATAGTACAATATTGCCGCAATCCGCTATTTTTTCAAGCTGGTTGAATCAGAGAATTCGAACAGTGGTTTGTGGTTGTACGGCCAACATAGAGATTGATAGTTTCTAAATGGGAAACAGTTGATCCACCCTATTCAGTTTAACGCTGTGAAGATTGCGAATGGAATTGACAAACGGTCAAGCCAAACGGCCTATGGCGACAAAAGAGCGGAGACCAATGATGCAGGCATTTCGTATCGAGACCAAAGGGGCACCCGCTCAGCTATGCGAAACACGCGAAGCACCGCTGCAAGAGAACCAAGTTCGTATCGCAATCCGCGCCTGCGGCCTGAACTTTGCAGACCTTCTGATGCAGAAAGGAACGTATCAAGACACCCCCGAAGCACCGTTTACGCTGGGCATGGAGATTGCAGGGATTGTCACCGAAATTGGAAACAATGCTACGCATTTGAAGTTGGGCGATCGTGTTGCAGTCTATTCAGGTCAAGGCGGCCTGGCCGAATCAGGCGTTTTTGATGCGGACCGGGCAATTCCCCTTCCAGATTCCATGAGTTTCGAAGACGCGGCCGCAATCCAAATTGCCTATGGCACCAGCCATATTGCTCTTGCGCACCGGGCGAGACTGCAACCGGGCGAGACCCTACTGGTCACCGGTGCTGCCGGTGGCGTGGGATTGACCGCAGTTGAAATCGGAAAACTGATGGGTGCGACAGTCATCGCCCAAGCCCGCGGGCAGGACAAATTGGCCGTGGCACAAAAAGCTGGTGCAGACCATTTGCTTGACGCAAGCGAAGACCTGCGCGACCGCGTTCTCGCTCTGGGTGGTGCTGACGTGGTCTACGATGCGATTGGTGGAGATGTCTTCAAGGCCGCCTTCCGCGCGACCAACCCGGAAGGCCGCTTGTTACCGATCGGATTTGCGGCAGGTGAGGTGCCCCAGATCCCGGCCAACCATCTATTGGTCAAGAACCTGACCGTGATCGGCGTATATATCGGCGGCTATCTGAATTTCAGACCCGAGATCGTGCGCGACAGCTTCAGCACCTTGTTCCGCTGGCATTCTGAGGGCCGGATAAAGCCTCATATCAGCCACGTCCTGCCCTTGCAGGATACAGCAAAAGGTTTGGAACTGCTGCGCGATCGCAAATCCACTGGCAAGGTGGTGATCCGCATCAACTCGCCACTTTAAGCGGCTGCGCCGTTGGATGATTGAAATTTTGGCGCAGTAGGTTCGCAAGCTCTGATACGTATTCCTCACGTACCCGCTCGGCACCATAGAGGTTGATGAACTGCACAGGCAGATCCGGCAGAACCCCGGCATGGTCAATCAGTTCCTGATGGCTGGGCTGGGTGCCTTCCAGCAAAACTCCCACAGCCAGATCAGCGCTGACGGTGGCTTCAACGGTGCGGTCGGAATCGCTGTCGATGCTCATATCCCATTCGATTCCCGCATCATCCAGCGCCGCTGTCGCGACTGGGCGAAAAATGCAATTCCGGCAAAACCCCAGCCGCAAAGGCTTTTGGCGCCAGGCAGATCCGTTCAGCGCGCCAACCCAACGCAAAGGCATATGGTGCAGGGTTTCGGCACCTTCGCCCGCACCCGATTCCGTAGTCACAATCAGATCGAAGCTTCCGCGTGCGAACTCTTCTTTCAAGTGCCGCGTGTTGGAAGTGACCAAGTTTACGCTGACCCGAGGAAAGCTGGCATTGAAACGCTTCAACACGCGCGGGATGAACGGATGAACGACGTCATGCGGTACGCCTAGCACGACCTCGCCCTCAAACGCCTGATCCGTCAGCCGCCCGATTACCTCATCATTCAACGCAATTATCCGCCGCGCATAAGCCAGCAACTGCTCTCCGGACGCCGTTAGCGCGATGGTTCGACCGGATCGATCCAGTAATTCCAGGCCCAAAAGCTCTTCCAGCCGTTTTAGCTGCATAGAGACCGCAGATTGCGTGAGGTGAAGAAATCCAGCGGCACGCGTCACGCCACCATGATCAGCAACAGCTACGAAAGACCGCAATGTAGTGATGTCCAGATTTCGCATGTTCAAGATTCCTTATGAGACTCGTCATAAACATTCATTTCCAAAATATGTCAGACTGCTCCATATAGATCAAGGAAATTGATTGAAACGCCACGTTTCATCAGACAATCAGGAAAGGGCAATACTCATGACCCATATAGCCATCTCAACCCCTCGTCGCATCAAGCGTAAGGCAATTGGCGACCGGATACTTGACCTGCTTAGCCTCGCTCGTCAGCGTCGCGAACTCGCCCAGCTTGATGATGATGCACTGAATGACATCGGCGTTTCACGCAAAGACGCGCGTAACGAAGCAGAGCGCCCGTTCTGGGACGCGCCCGACAGCTGGCACAAACATCTGTATTAATTCGAAAATACCGGCGGCTTGAGGGATTTGGCGACCAAGCCGCCGGTTTTTTGGCGACAGTTGCAAAAATTGCCGACAGTTTTGCTGAGTTTCAGGCTTAAAACCCTTGAAACGAGGGCCACACTCTCCGATATTTACCGGGAAACCGGCTCGCATCCGTGGGCTGCGAACAGAATATTGAAGGGAGACCCCTATATGGCACAATTCGACACGATCCGGACGGCGTCCGGCGCGCGCGCTGCCGAGATAGACGAGGGCCTGCGCGCCCATATGAACAAAGTATACGGCACGATGTCCGTAGGCATGCTGATCACATTTGCCGTGGCATGGGCCGTGGGCTCGAGCCCGCAACTGCTGTCGATCTTCCGTGATCCGGTCACGCTGAGCCCCAATATCCTGGGCTGGATCGTGATGTTTGCACCTTTGGCGATGGTGTTTGGCTTTGGCGCCGCCATCAACCGCCTCTCGGCGTCCGGCGCACAGCTGCTCTTTTATGCATTTGCAGCCGTGATGGGCCTGTCGCTGAGCTGGATTTTCGTAGCATTCACCGGCATCTCGATCGCGCAGGTATTCCTGGTGACTTCGATCGCGTTTGCAGGTCTTTCGCTGTACGGTTATGTGACCAAGAAAGACCTGTCCGGCATGGGCACCTTCCTGATGATGGGTGTGATTGGCCTGATCGTCGCGATGGTTATCAACATCTTCCTGCAGTCGCCTGCGATCATGTTCGCAGTGTCGATCCTGGGTGTGCTGATCTTTGCCGGCCTGACCGCCTATGACACGCAGAAGATCAAAACCACCTATCTGCAGATGGCTCATGCTGGCGATCAGGAATGGCTTGGCAAAGCGGCGATCATGGGTGCATTGAACCTGTATCTGGACTTCATCAACATGTTCATGTTCCTGCTGCAACTACTGGGTAACAGAGAATAAAACTGCTTCCAACAGAATACAGAAAGCCCCGCTTGGCACTCCGCTAAGCGGGGCTTTTTTTATGTTGCTCTTCAAAAGCCCATACCAAGCCTTGGTGAAATCGCATGATGTTCCGACCAGTTTATTTTGCCTCCACAAATTTTACACGCCCTCATAGCCGGATAGTCGCCCGTATTTACGCATAGTCCTCATGCTCAATTCACCGATTCCCATCAAAGCTCCGCGAACAATGATCAGCCTGCAGTTACTGTAGCAGTCGGCAGTCAACCATGTTGGCGCAACCCTAATTTTGCACCACTCTGAAAGCCGCGTTTGCAAGTTTGCATATGCGTTCATCAGCGCCTTTCGCCATTGGAACGTTCGTGTACTTGGTCGATCCAATCAAAGAATTTCATAATTTTGATTGCCGAAACCGGTTTCGGAGAAAACAAATAGAAGAATGATGACGAATCCAAGTCTCCAGCAACCGCAGTCTCGCCCCCGGAGTCATTCTGGCCCCGGCAGGGTAAAACTGGATCAATTGGCCGATCATCTTGGGCTTTCTAAGAGCACGGTGTCCCGCGCCCTGAATGGATATACCGACATCTCGGAATCCACGAGAAAGCGCGTTGAAACCACGGCGCGAAAGATGGGCTATCGCCCACTCAGCCATGCGCAGGCGATACGAACCGGGCGGGTGCGCGCCATCGCCATGGTCATCAACAGCGAAGAACCAGACCGGCATAATCCATTTCTTCAGGATTTTCTGGCCGGAGCATGCGAAGCGGCGAGCGCATCCGACTGGACGATGACGATTTCTACGGCGAAGTCCGAAAGAGATATGCTTGATGTATTGGGGCGGCTTGTCGAAGAGCGCAAAGCCGATGGATTCATTCTGCCCCGGACCGAGGTCGACGATGCGAGGGTGAAATACCTGCAAGAGTTGAAGGTTCCCTTCATCATGTATGGCCGCACGGGGTATGGGCAGGCGGACTGGCAGGATGAGACATCCTGGTTCGACATTTCGGGTGAATCTGCAACCCGTGATGCGGTCGGTCGGCTCGTCGATTTTGGCCATACGCGTATCGGCTATGTCGGTAGCGATCCGAAATTCAACTACAGCCATCTGCGCCGTGACGGATATCTCGAAGGTCTCAAGATCGCGGGCTTGCCTGCCGATCCTGAGTTGATCCGGGAAGGTGCTCGTACGCGCGACGAGGGCGCGGTTGAGGCACGCGCGCTTTTGACGCTGAATCACCCACCTACTGCAATAGTGTTTGCAACAGATCTTGCTGCGCTGGGGTGTTACTCGGTCTGTGCAGAACTGGGCCTCGAGGTCGGGCACGATGTATCGATTTTGGGATATGACGGCATCCCTGAATGCCAATATGTCAGCCCTGGTCTTACCACGTTCAGCGTCGATTCTAAGCGGGCAGGAGAACGCCTTGCGACGATGCTGATCAGTCAGACTCGCGGTGAAGCGCCCGCAGATCTGCGTGAGATTGGTGAGGCCGTTCTGATCGAACGCAGTTCCGACGGGCCACCAAGCGTTACAGCCGAGGAACTGGCCCGAAAAATTCAACTTTCAAAAGATCATAACCGGGGAGGAAACCGACTATGAAACTTGCACCTTTAGCATCGCGAATGATGCTTGGAACATCGCTTGCGCTAGTATTGGCGGCGACGTCAGCTCAGGCGGATACGATCCGCTTCTGGACCACCGAAGAACAGCCCGAGCGGCTGGCCAAGCAACAGGAAATGGCTGACCAGTTCAAGGCTGAAACCGGCACCACGGTCGAGGTTATCCCGGTCACCGAAAGTGATCTGGGTACACGCGCCACAGCAGCATTTGCCGCCGGTGACCTGCCAGATGTGGTCTATCATCCGCTGCAATATGCCCTGCCATGGGCTGAAGCGGGCATTCTGGACACCGAAGCCGCCACCGAAGTGATCGAAGAACTGGGCGCCGACACCTTCGCCCCCGGCGCGCTTGGTATGGCGGCGTTCAATGACGAAACCGCATCGGTGCCGGTCGATGGATGGACCCAAATGGTTGTCTACCGCAAAGACCTGTTTGATGAAGCGGGCCTTGAGGCCCCGAACTCATTCGCCAACGTCGTCGCTGCGCTGGAGCAGTTGCACAACCCGCCCGAGATGTACGGTTTCGTTGCTGCAACCAAAGTTGATGAAAACTTCATGAGTCAGGTTTTGGAGCATGTGTTCCTCGCCAATGGCGTGACCCCTGTTGGCGCGGACGGCTTCCAACCGCTGGATGAAGCCAAGACCATTGAGGTATTGGATTTCTACAAGGCGATCTCGAAAGCCTCGCCCCCGGGTGAGCTATTCTGGAAACAATCGCGCGAGCTGTATTTTGATGGCAAAGCAGCGATGATCATCTGGTCGCCCTTCATCCTTGACGAACTGGCCGGTCTGCGCGACAGCGCCCCGCCGACGATCAACGATGATCCGACCTCGCGCGATCTGGCCTCGAAGACCGGTATCGTCACTAACTTCTCGGGCCCATCGAACCCGGATGGCGCGGCTTGGGGTGACGTTCGTTACTTTGGCATCACCAACGACGCTGACACCGACGCGGCAATGGAGTTCGTGAAATTCGCCATGGACGACGGCTATACTCAAACACTGGCCATCGCACCCGAGGGCAAGTTCCCGGTCCGTCGCGGTAATGCTGACAACCCGACCGCGTTCTCGGAAGCATGGGCAGAGCTGCCTGTTGGCGTGGACCGCAAAGCCCCGTTGGGCGAGCTGTATGATCAGGCGATGATCGATGAGATCGTCGGCGGTCTGGACGTGGCGCAGCGCTGGGGCGTTGCTGAAGGCCAGCTGGCTTTGGCGTCCAAAATGATCAACAGCCAGGCAATTAACCGGGTCGTGCGCCAATATATCGACGATGAAATCGATGCCGCCGCTGCAGTGGCCGCAATGAACGACGAGCTCGCGAAGGTTCAGTAACCTTGTGACACATGCAGCGGCGATTGCGCCGCTGCACCCAACCCTTCGAGGTATCCCATGTCTTCGGCCACCCCACCGACCGGAACCGGGGCGCTAGCCAAACGCGAGGCGCGTCTGGCCTGGACGCTGCTGGCTCCGACAGTGATCAGTGTATCGCTTGTGGTGATCCTGCCCTTGCTGGCGATCTTTTGGATCAGCTTCAAGCCCTTCACCCTGTCTGACCTTCGTCCGCCTGCACCTGTGGTGCGTGAAAGCTTGCGCGGATCTGGCGAGGATCTGCGGATTGAATACCGCGTCCGCAACTCAAGTCAGGACATCGCCGTTGTCGGCGTCACCCTGACAGATGTTCTACCGGACGGCGTGACGGCGCGCGAAGTTGCAAGTCCCTGTGTTCTGGACGGGCAAGACCTGTTCTGCGATTTCGGCACACTGGAAGGCGGTCAACGCGAACGCATCCGTATTCCGGTCACCTTGGACGGAGATCCGGACGCTTTCGAAGAGCTGCTCGAAGGATCAGAGCCCGGCGTGACCGGGAGCGGACCCAGCGTCCTGACCAACCTTGAATTCAGTCTGGAAAACTACGCCCGTGTCTTTGATGGAGACGAGTTCTGGGGCGTGCTGTGGGTTACGTTGTTCTACACCGTGGTCGGCACCATTGGAGCTTTGGTGATGGGCCTGTTTGCAGCCTTGTTGCTGAACAAAAGCTTCAAAGGACAAGGATTCATACGCGGCCTCTATCTGTTCCCCTATGTGGCGCCGGTCATCGCTGTGGCCTTCACATGGGTCACCTTGTTCGACCCGTTCTCGGGTTCTGCCAACGCATTGTTGGTGCAGATGGGACTAAGCAGTGAACCGATCAACTTCTTCGGGGAACGCCCTTTGGCGCTTATCATGGTGACAGTGTTCGAGATCTGGCGCTATTTCCCGCTGTCGTTCCTGTTCATTCTGGCGCGGATGCAATCAATCGACTCCAGCATGTATGAAGCAGCAGATATGGATGGAGCCTCACCATTCCAGAAATTCTGGCTACTGAGCATCCCGCAACTGCTGGGCATCCTGTCGGTACTGTTCCTGCTGCGTTTCATTTGGACGTTCAACAAGTTCGACGACATCTTCCTGCTGACCGGCGGCAATGCCGGCACCCGTACTCTGACCGTAAATGTCTATGAACAGGCCTTTGCGGTTTCGAACATCGGCGCTGGCGCAGCGGTGGCCGTTGTGATCCTGATGTGCCTGATCGCCTTCAGCTTCGTCTTCTTCCGCTTCATCAGTCGTGAGGAGGGTTTGTGATGCGCAAAGGGTATATAACCGCCCCGATTCTAGGCGCGCTCTGGCTGGTGGTGATCGCCACTACTGTCGCCATCACCATGTCATTCTCGACCGGGGCTGCGTTCCGGCCACAGGTCTTGCTCTGCTTGATGTGGGGGGCTGTTGCCGGTCTGGTGTATGTCCGCTTCCCGGCGCAACGCGCACCGGCCCGACTGGGTGTTTCCGCCTTGTTAGGCCTGTCTTGCCTGACCGGAGTCGGGCCTGTCCTGATCGGCTCTGACACATCCATGCAGGCAATACTGGTCACCGTGGTAGCGATGGCAGTCGTGATGCACCTATCCGTTGCTGCAATCCTGAAAGAGACACCGTTCGGCGAGCTCACCAGACACGAGTACGAAGAGGCCGTGATCCGGTTCTGCACGGGCTTTGGCTATATCTTCTTCACGGCGATCGTGATCATTCCGTTCTATGTGATGGTGATGACCAGCCTGAAGTCGCAACAGGCCCTGTTGCAGAACCCGCTGGATTTCTCGGTAGATCTGTCACAAGGCACCGCGCTGTTTCGCAGCTATACCGAGCTGTTTCGCGATTTCAACTTCGGCACCTATCTTTGGACCTCGCTCTACGTCTCGGTCCTGACGGTCTTTATCACCCTGCTGTTCAGCGTTCCCGGAGCCTATGCGGTGGCGCGGTTCCGTTTCTCAGGGCAAAAGGCATTCTCGCGCTCGATTCTGCTGATCTACATGGTGCCGATGATCGTTCTGGCGCTGCCGATCTATATCGCGTTCTCGCTGACTGGCTTGCGCAACTCGATACTTGGCATCGTGATGATCTACCCGGTCACGACGATCCCTGTCGCGCTGTACATGCTGCAAGGTTATTTCCGTGGTTTGCCGACTGAAGTGGAAGAAGCCGGTCTCATGGATGGGCTGTCGCGGCTGGCAGTGATTTGGAAGATTACGCTGCCGCTTAGCCTGCCTGCGCTGGCGTCGGTCTCGCTCTACGTCTTCATGATCGCTTGGAACGAGTTCCTGCTGGCCTTCATGCTGCTGGACGACCCTTCGAAATTTACCCTGACCCGAGGCGTCACGATGCTGAACTCCTCGGAAATTCCCCGACAACACCTGATGGCGGGTGCGGTGATCGCCACTGTTCCGATTATGGCGCTGTTTTTGGGACTTGAACGTTTCATGACCAAAGGCCTGACAGCCGGGTCTGTCAAAGGATGACTGAGATGAACCAACATACCAACCCTGATCGCGAGGCGCGCAACATCCTGGTTGCCAATGATCGCGGCGGCTACACCATCCCGACCGAAGGCCTTTACCCCTATCAATGGAATTGGGACAGCGCGATTGCGGCGCTTGGTTTTGCCGAGTTCGACATTGATCGAGCCTGGGTGGAACTAGAAACACTGTTCTCGGGCCAATGGGATGATGGAATGGTGCCGCATATCCTTTTTCACAAACAGGATGACGGATATTACCCCGGCCCGGATGTCTGGGGTGGCCACGGGCCGATCCCGTCCTCTGGCATCATTCAGCCCCCGGTGGCTGCAACTGTGGCGCGGAAGATCTGGGAAAAAGATGGCGATGCAGGCGCGGACCGCGTTCGCGCGCTCTTCCCATCTCTGCTGGCGTGGCATCGCTGGATCATGAGATGGCGACTCGACGAACACGGCGCGGTCTGCACCACGCATCCGTGGGAAGCTGGTCGCGACAATGCACCGGACTGGGACAAGGCAATGGAGGGCGTAGATCCCACAGGTGTCGGAGACTACCAGCGCCGTGACACAAGCCACGTCAACAGTGCAGACCGACCGACCAAATACGACTATGACCGCTATATCAAATTGGTTCAGATCGGCTGTCAGGCCGACTGGGATCAACAGAAGTTGCTGAGCCTGAATCCCTTCCGAGTCGCAGATCCGACGATGACATTTATCACTCTGCGCGCCGCACGCGATCTGCAGGAGATCAGCGAAAGGCTTGGAATTGCTGCGGATGGACTAAGTAGCGACATTCAAAGGCTCGAAGCGGGCGCGCGATCTTTGTGGAACGAAACGCTGAGCTCGTTCGACTCGCGTGATGCGCTGACTGGTGATTGGGCCGGAAGCATCTCTAACGCGTCGTATCTTTGCTGGTTTGGGGGACTTGATTCACAGCACATGCTGGAGCGCCTGCAGGCGACGCTTGCAAAAGTACCCTTTCCAGTTCCCAGCTATGATCCCGCGATGCCCAACTTCGACCAACGCAGGTACTGGAGGGGTCCCACTTGGGGGTTCATGAATATGCTGATCGGGTTTGGATTGGCGGATATGGGGCACCTCGAAGAAGCCGAGGCACTGCGCCAGAAAACGTCGCAGCTGATCGCAACAAACGGCTTCGCTGAATACTACGATCCTCTGACCGGCAGCCCTGCCGGAGGGAATTCATTCACCTGGACAGCCGCGGTTTGGCTGCATTGGGCAGGGAGGAACTAATGGGCAGCATCGAACTAAAATCCGTCGAAAAGTGGTTTGGCTCGGCCCAGGTCATCAAAGGCGTTGACCTAATGATTGATGAAGGTGAATTCATCGTCTTCGTCGGTCCATCGGGCTGTGGAAAATCCACCCTGCTTCGCATGATCGGTGGGCTTGAAGATATCTCGCGCGGATCGCTACTAATCAACGGCAATGATGTCACGGATCACCCACCCTCCAAGCGGGGTCTGACGATGGTGTTCCAGTCCTATGCGCTTTATCCCCACCTGACGGTCGCCGAAAATATGGGGTTCTCACTTAAGGTCGCGGGTGTTCCGAAGGCCGAGATAGCAGAGCAGGTCAATAAAGCCGCCGAGGTTCTCAAGCTGGGACCTTTTCTGGAACGTCGCCCCAAGGACCTGTCCGGTGGACAGCGGCAGCGCGTTGCAATTGGTCGTTCTATCGTGCGCGACCCGACGGCGTTTCTGTTCGATGAACCGCTCTCGAATCTTGATGCAGCGCTTCGTGTCGAAATGCGTTACGAAATCGCGAAACTTCATCAGAACCTGAAGCGCACAATGATCTACGTGACGCACGATCAGGTTGAAGCGATGACATTGGCCGACCGCATCGTCGTGCTTGAGTACGGCAAGATCGCGCAAGTCGGCACACCCCGCGAACTTTACGAACGCCCTGCCAACCTGTTTGTCGCACAGTTCATTGGCAGCCCCAAAATGAACATATTGCCGTGCACGACTCAGAATGATGGCTACACTCTGGAACATGGCAGAGGCGGCGGCTTTGCACGCTCGGGTGTAGCAAGCAAACTCGGCATTCGCCCCGAACACATCGATGTTGTATCATCGGGCGATGGGCAATGTGATGGCATCATCGAGGTGATTGAGTATCTGGGGGCAGATACCTTTCTGATTGTGGATTGCGGCGCCGAAGAGAAGGTTACCGTGCGCCTGAATGGGGACACCGCTCTAAAGCCTGGGGCAAAGATCGGCCTGCATTTCCCCACCGACAAACTTCATTTCTTTGACGAGAATGGGCAGGCATTGGTAGAGCAATGAACGTGGCTTCCTATCAGTTGCGGTTAAACAGTTCTGCTGATCGGGGCTGAGTTTCACCACTGATTATTCTTTGGCGGTGAGGCGAAATAGAGAACACGCATAGCGCTTGCTTGGATGCCTACGGATGGCGGGGGCCTCTGAACTCGCGTGATCATCGTCCGGTGTGTCATATGGATTGAATGACCGCTGCTGGGTTTGGGCCCTTGTTCAGCGCCTCGTAAGACTTGCAGAAACTCTGAAACTAGAAAGCCCCCGCCAATGGCGGGGGCTTTTACTTAGATTGTGTAAGCTAAATTAACGGCAGTTCAGTGGCACTGCAAAACCCGAACTGCGCTCAGACGAACCCTTGCGGTATACATCACCTGCGGGCAAGCATCCGGTAAAGCGTTCCGTTTGAGCGCCAAAGGCCGAGCCCACCGATGTATCAACTTTGGTGGAGTTGTTTTCCGTACGCAGGACGCCGAACAACTGACCGTTTACACTGACATTGCTCAGGTACAGATTGGTATCACTGCCAGTGAGTTGAACTGAATTCGCATCTGAGCGACCGCCATTATCGATAGCGACACCCGCGATCTTTTCAAGCTCGGCTTTGTCCGATGTAACCTGGACCGTTGGTAGCTTGGCCAGTTCCGCCGGGATGTTGGTTTCTGGCGGCAAAAAGGCTACGGCGCCTTTTACATCCGACACTGTGCGCGGTTCACCATCAATCCCGGTGAAACCAACACCTTCGCGGTTAAAGGGGTCTTCGCAGGCTGACAATGTCAGAACAGCAAGAGCGGGCAACAAGATTTTTTTCATGGCGGTCAACATTTTGGAAAGGGTTGCTGAAGCGTAGCGGCAGGGGATTAGAAAAAGCAAGCCGCTGAGATTCAGAACACCCAAACCTCTGATGCGCCCCTGCAACGCCCCCGCTTGGTTTAGGCCGACCAAGAGATACCCCAAAACAATACAAAAAAGGACCCTGCATGGCAGAGTCCTTCTTCAAAAAGTATGTCAGAGGGCAGATTACTTGATCTTGCCTTCTTTGTACTCGACATGCTTCCGAGCGACCGGATCGTATTTACGAATGGTCATTTTCTCGGTCATGGTGCGCGCGTTCTTCTTGGTCACGTAGAAGTGGCCCGTGCCCGCGGTCGAGTTCAGACGGATCTTGATTGTCGTCGGCTTCGCCATGGTTATCTCCTGCGTCCGAAAAGGCAGGGGCCTTTCGGTTGAATCCTTATGAGCGTGCGCTTTTAACCGCTCATGCGCCCAAGTCAACCGGATTCGCCGCACTGGGGGAACAATTCCTGACACGGCTTCAAGAGCAGCCGATTTGGAACGCTCACGATTCTGTGATAGTGTCGCCGGAACCTTCGAAGCCCGTTTTGCGGACTTAGGTAATACCGGGCTGGATGTAAATTCCGGCAGACAACACCGCTCACAACTATAGCAACGCCCGGCTGTCTATTTGGCCGGGTCATTTCCGGTTTGCGCGCAATCCTGCACGCGACACGGCCAAGGAGTCGGCCGCTATTAGCGCTCCGAATAAACTGCAACCAAGGGAGAGAAATATGCCAGTTTTCATTACCTATGCGTCTTATTCGCAAGATGGGGTCAAAGGAATGTTGGCAAAACCGGAAGATCGCACCGGTCCCGTCAAGGCCTTGCTTGAGAAAGCAGGCGGCAGACTGATCTCATTTTATATAACCACTGGAGGCAATGATGTCGTCGTTATCAGCGAACTGCCTGAAGGCAGAGATGCTGTGGCAATTGGCATGGCCGTCGCGGGCACGGGTGCGGTTTCGAGGATCGAGACCGTTCGCGCATGGTCGGCGCAGGAATTTGTTGCCGTCGCCGAAAAAGCTGCAGCACTTGGCGGCACCTACACACCTCCGGGCGGCTAACAGGATATGCGCGGAGGGCCTGTAAGCCGGATCCTGTTCCAGGGTTGCCCCCTTCGATGACCATTCCTCTAGGCCGTGCATCGCTGCGCGGCTCGAGCTGCCAACCCGGTCCCTCTCGGCCAAGGCATGCCTAGCGGCGGTATCGGTTTGCACCGACCGGCCCGCGCGGGGACCCTATTCGGCATTGCTCCCGGTGGGGCTTGCCGTGCCGCCACTGTTGCCAGCGGCGCGGTGGGCTCTTACCCCACCGTTTCACCCTTGCCACACATGTGTGGCGGTTTGATTTCTGTGGCGCTTTCCGTCGGGTTTCCCCGCCCGGGCGTTACCCGGCACCGTTGCCTTGTGGAGTCCGGACTTTCCTCTCGGGCCTTACGACCCCAGCGGCCATCCGGCCCTCCGCGCGTGGGTTGGGTAGGCTCTGTGCGTGATGGCGTCAAGAGGGGTTGGGGTGGTGAAGGGGCCAGCCCCTTCTTGGCCTACGGCCAATTCATCCCCGAGATATTTTTGGCCAGATGAAGGGCGGATCAGGTCGATTTTGGGAGCGGACAGAGCGCTTTGAGATCATCGGGGTGCAAGGGGCCTGAGGCCCACGGGCGATAGCGCAGGCGTGTGGAATTTAGGAGCGTCTTCTCGTCGCTTGTCGCTGTGTAGCCCCTGTTCTGCGCCAGCTCGCGGAAGTTGACGTTCGGTTCGAGGGCAGTACCACGCCGAGCGGCAAGGCGCTGGTGTTCCAGCCTTTGCCAGTCGAACCGGGGGCCGGGGTCGGACTTGCGGCCCGGTGCCATGTCGGAATGCCCGATCACACCCTCTGGCGCGATGGTCCAACGCTGCATAAGTTCGGGCAAAAGCTGTTCCAATACACGCATTTGGGGTTCGGCAAACGGGTGATCTCCGCCATTGTCCAGCTCGATCCCGATCGAGCGGGAGTTTATGTCGGCTTGCCCTTGCCACTCCCCTGCCCCGGCGTGCCATGCGCGATCTTCCTCTCGGACAAGCTGCCAGAGCGCACCGTCGCGACCGATCAGGTAGTGGGCGGAAACCTCGGGACCCGGATCGCAAAGACGTTCAAGCGCGGCAGCAGCGCTCCCCATTGCAGTGTAGTGCAGCACGATCAGCTTGGGTGACAGCCCATTCCGGCGGGGGCCGAAATTGGGCGATGGGTGCCAGATGGGGGAGAGCTTAGTTGTCGACGGCACTGCGGAACGGGCTGGGGTCCCAGCCGCAGGCGTAACCGTCGCCATCCGGATCCAGCCCTTTGCGGTCACGCTGGGGGCCTCCATTCGACAGAAACTCAATCTGCGCCTGATCAGGAGATGCGAACTGAGCGCAGTTGCGCTGTGCCTTGGCCTGCAGGTTAAATCCGGCTCGGCTGTACAACTGGGTACCGATGGGGTTCGAAGTGCTCAGGGCGTATTGCACGATATTGGGTTGCCCGTCAGAGCCGCGCTCGGGCACGGCAGTAGGGGCGACGACCTCGTAAGACTGCCGATTCTGTTCGATACGAGCGGCGTCGGCATCGATACTGCGACGGTTTGAGACAGCCTTAAAATCCTGCTCATCAGAGATACTTGGGTTGTTTGTTGCAGTCAGAGGCGCGACGCGCGTCTCTTGACCCGACGTATTCGCCAAGGCAATGGCCGTCTGGTTGGCGATGTCAGAGGCGTCGCCTGTTGGTGCGGCACCAACAGCCCCCTGCGCCGAGAGCGGCTGTTCGGAAACCGCCTCGGGTGGTGCAAGCGGATTACCGGCAAGACCCTGCCCGGCCAGTTCGGCCTCGCGCTGCGCCTGATATTCCGGCGTATTGAAACCGGTACCCGAAACAGGGGTAACGGTATCACATGCCGCGATCAGCCCAAGGGCCGGGATCAGAAGCAATTTGCGCATTTGGCTGCTCCGGTTCTTTATTGCCGTGTCAGGATTGAGGATTACCACCATTTTCCGGGCTTGGCCACAAACCCAGCCGCGCTCTCTAGCGCGTAGGCGGTGTTGAGCAGATCGCCTTCCTCCCACGGACGGCCGATCAGCTGCAGACCCAACGGAAGGCCCTGTTTGTCCAGACCAGCAGGAACCGAAATACCGGGCAGGCCAGCGAGGTTCACTGTCACGGTGAACACATCGTTCAGGTACATCTGAACAGGATCAGCCTCGGTCATCTCGCCCAGACCGAACGAGGCCGACGGCGTTGCCGGGGTCAGGATCGCATCAACGCCTGCGGCAAAGACATCTTCGAAGTCCTTCTTGATCAGGGTACGGACCTTGCGGGCGCGGTTGTAGTAGGCGTCATAGAAGCCTGCAGACAGCACGTAGGTGCCGATCATCACCCGGCGCTGGACCTCATGGCCGAAGCCTTCGGCGCGGGTCTTTTCGTACATCTCGGTGATGCCATCGCCCTGAGCCAGCTGTGCTCGGCGGCCATACCGGACACCGTCATAGCGGGCGAGGTTCGACGACGCCTCGGCAGGAGCAATCACGTAATAGGCAGGCAGCGCGTATTTAGTATGCGGCAGCGAGATATCGACGATTTCGGCGCCTGCGTCTTTCAGCATAGCGGTGCCATCGGCCCAAAGCTTTTCAATCTCGGCAGGCATGCCGTCCATGCGGTATTCCTTGGGGATACCGATTTTCTTGCCTTTGATATCGCCGGTCAGCATCGCCTCGAAATTTGGCACGGCCAGCTCGGCGCTGGTGGAATCCTTGGGGTCATGACCGCACATGGTTTCCAGCATGATCGCTGCGTCACGGACGTTCTTGGTCATCGGACCGGCCTGATCCAGAGAAGAGGCGAAGGCCACAATGCCCCAGCGCGAGCAACGACCATAGGTTGGCTTGATGCCGGTGATACCGACAAAAGCAGCAGGCTGGCGGATCGAACCGCCGGTATCGGTACCGGTCGCGGCCAGACACAGGTCAGCCGAGACAGCCGAGGCTGAGCCACCGGACGAGCCGCCGGGTGTCAGCTGTGCATCGTCATTGCCGCGCCGCCACGGGCTGACCGCATTGCCGTAAACGGATGTTTCATTAGACGAACCCATCGCGAACTCGTCCATGTTCAGCTTGCCCAGCATCACAGCACCAGCATCCGCCAATTGTTGCGACACGGTGGATTCGTATTCGGGCTTGAACCCCTCGAGAATTTTCGAGGCCGCTTGCGAGGGCACGCCCTTAGTGCAAAACAGGTCCTTGATACCGATCGGCAGGCCGCACATCGAAGGCGCGTCGCCGCCTTTGATCCGCTCATCCGCCGCCTTGGCGCGCTCCAACGCGATCTCGGGCGTCTTGTGGACAAACGCGTTCAGCGCGTCGGCTTCGTCAATGGCCTTGAGGCAGGCCTCGGTCAGTTCGACCGAGGTCACTTCTTTGGCACGCAGCGCGTCGCGGGCCTCGGCCAGGCCCAGTTTGTTCAGTTCGCTCATGACTTACTCCACAACTTTTGGAACAGCGAAAAACCCTTCGCGCGCATCGGGGGCGTTGGATAGGACCTTGTCCTGCTGGTTTCCATCGGTGACCACGTCCTGACGACGCTTCAGTCGCATCGGCTCAACCGAGACCATCGGCTCGACGCCTTCGACATCCACTTCGTTCAGTTGCTCGATAAACCCGAGGATATTGTTGAACTCGGACGCCAGCGCAGGCAGCGCATCATCCTCGACCTTGATCCGGGCCAGTTTGGCCACCTTGGCGGCGGTGCTTTGGTCAATCGACATCGGAAACCCTCATCTACGTTAGGGGGCGTTTACCTGCCTGCCGCAACACTCGCAAGAGCGACAGGCGGCAGACGCGGATTCAAACCCAATATCGCCAGCTGCCATGCATATTTGAATGGCTGATATGCAAATAAGTAAACCGATTAGTTCAGTTTTGCCATTGAAAAAATGAACCGAACAGTTCACCTCAATATCGTGACGCAACGAGAAATCGGAGACACCTCATGAAAACCCTTCTTCCCGCCTTCATATTGTCCGCTCTGGTTCTGACCTCGCCCGCCCTGGCTTTGGGTATCGATATGAACAATCTGACCCGAAACCTTAGCTTCCCCGCGCCTGTTTCGGAGCCCGTGACGAGGGACCACACCCAGGCAGGCAAATAACCCTGACCTGCGCGCCGGATCGGTACGCCCCCTCCCGATCCGGCGCTTTTTACAATTGACTGCTGCACCCATTCCAACAACTCGTTAGCATGGTCTTGGATCAAACGCCGAACCACCCGTCAGGTGCAGTTCAGGCGAGCTAACGGAGCAGAGAATGAGCACACGCAAGCAAACCGTTCTGGACGCAATTGACGCAGCAAATGCGCAAGACCCTAATATAGAGGACGGCCAGCCGGTCGAACTGCTTTATGGCCAACGCATGAGCGCAGAGCTGGATCGGCTATTTCCCGATGCGTCGGATGCTTTACAGATCGCCGCACGTGGTCAGCATGTCGAACGCTGGAAGCTAAAGCGCACTGAATACCCCGAAGGACGTGCAGGGTATCTGGCCTGGAGGAAGGCGCAAGGCGTATATCACGCTGACGTTGTGCAAGGATTCATGGAACAGGCTGAATATGGTGCGGACGATATAGAAGCCGTCGGGCAAATGCTGCGCAAACAGGGGATCAAGCGCAATGCCGAGGTACAGGCGCTTGAGGACGTGATCTGTTTCGTTTTTCTGAAATGGTACTTTGAACCTTTTGCCGCCAAGCACTCCGCCGAAAAAATCCAGCGCATTGTTGAAAAAACGGCTTTCAAGATGTCAGCCGAAGGCCGCGCGCGCGTATTGGCTGAAATTGATCTGCCCGAGGCTTTGGCTGCTGCGTTCAGGGACTAACCAATCAGGAAGATGCTTAGGTGGTTCTGATCAATGCCCTGATCCTGCAGCCACCGCAGCTCCGGCAGGTGGATTTCGGATCGCCCGCAGATAAACCTCAATCATCCAGCCCAGCATAACTGCATTCAGAATGTGCCACATAAAATGCGTCCCCGTTGGCAGATACCCGCAAATTGGAGTGTCCAGGGATCGAAAGGTGATCGAGGTGATCAGGACAGTTGCTCCTATTGTCAGCCCACGCGCAGTGTCCGGGGCTTTCCGGCGCAACAGGACCGCATAAATCAGAATCAATAGAGGGACTGGGGCGTATGCCGCCGAGCCACCAAGCCTAGGCACCAACTGGAATAGCGGGATCGTCAGCGCCACGTATGGAAAGAACAGCGCGGTCAAACCCAGCGCGTATCTGTTGCTCAGCCGCCAGACATCGCGATTCACTGCGTAGATGTAAACGAGGATGTACAGCAGAATTGGCGTCACATCCAAGATCGCCGCCCAAACCTGCGCATGGGTATGGAACAGATAGCTGCCAATTCCGATCATCGCCAATATGACAACCAAAGCCATCGCCAACGGTGCGCCCTGCCCGCGCGCCCTTTGCCACATCACAAATGCAGCAATAAGAAAGGCCGCATTGGTAATCGCGTTTATTGGCTCGGCCCAATACGCGGGCGAGAGCCGCTCACAATATCCATCAACATACTGCGTCCAATCCATAGATTTTTACATAGCCGATGCTAGGCTGACTCCAAGCGGAAAATGGGAGGATTCTCTATGGATATCATTTGGCTGGGACATGGCAGCTTTCGCATCGAAACAGCAGGACAAGTTCTATTGATCGATCCCTGGCTGACGGGCAACCCGTCTTTGCCCGAAGATCAGCATGACGCAGCCGTTGCGGGCGCGACGCATATCCTGCTGACTCATACTCATTTCGATCATGTCGTCGATGTGCTGCCGCTGGCCAAACATCTAAACGTGCCCGTGGTCGGGCAATACGACCTGATGGGCTACTGGGCCGAGGCTGAAGGTATTGAAACGGTCGGATTCAACAAAGGTGGCACTGTTGACCTAAACGGTGTCAAATTAACGATGGTGCCTGCCTCGCACAGCTCGACCTTCTCGACGCCTGATGGTCTGCGTACGGGTGGAACCGAGGTCGGCTATATGATCGCGTCCGAGGACCGTATGCTCTATTTCTCTGGCGACACCGACATTATGGCCGACATGGAGTGGATGGGTGATTATTACAAACCCGATATCGGCATCCTTTCGGCAGGCGGCCACTTTACCATGGACATGAAGGGCACTGCCTATGCTGCCAAGCGGTATTTCAATTTCAAGACAGTGATCCCGTGCCATTACAAGACCTTTCCGATTCTCGCGCAATCGGCTCAGGAATTGGCTGACGGGTTACCCGGTGTCGATGTAATCGAGCCCGAGGTCATGCAGGCGATTTCTCTCTGATGCCCGCGTCGGATTTCAGCGCGCAGGAATACGCTGACCGCATTCACAAGACCCGTTCTGCGATGGATCAACAGGGTATCGAGACCTTGTTGATCACGGACCCATCGAACATGGCGTGGCTCACCGGTTATGACGGTTGGAGCTTTTACGTACCGCAGATGGTCATCCTGCCCGCCAGCGGATCGCCCCTTTGGTGGGGCAGAACGCAGGACAAGGCGGGGGCTGCGCAGACCACCTGGCTGGACCCCGAGGACCTGCTGGACTGGCCCGAAGAGCATGTTCAACACCCGGAGCACCACCCGGTCGACGCCCTTGTCCTTGCGTTGCGGAATCGCGGCTGGACCGCTGGTATCGGCGTAGAGATGGATAACTATTACTACTCAGCCGCCAGCCACCGTATCCTCGAACATGCCTTCGGCACATTGATTGACGCCACAGGGCTTGTGAATTGGAAGCGCGCCGTAAAAAGCGATGCCGAGATCGCAATGATGCGCAAGGCGGGTCAGCTGACCGCACATATGCACGGTGTTCTGCGTGACGCATATCGCGAAGGATTGCCCAAAAACCAACTTGTCGCCGAAGTGCAGGCGGCAGGCATCGCCGGACTGCCCGGCCTATCCGGAGATTACCCTGCTATCGTGCCGATTGCACCCTCCGGTCGTGAGGCTTCTGCCTCGCACATTACTTGGAACGACCGACCTCTGGCGCGGGATGAGGCGACCTATTTCGAAGTCTCCGGCTGCTATCGACGCTATCACTGCCCCGCCAGTCGCAGCCTGTTTCTGGGTGATCCCCCGGATGATATCCGCCGGGCCGAAGCCGCCGTTCTAACCGCTATCGACGACACAATGACCGCCGCACGCCCTGGCATCACCTGCGAAGAGGTCGCGGCTTGTGTCTATGACAGTTTCGCCCGCGCGGGGTATGTCAAAGCCAACCGCACCGGCTATCCCATCGGGCTCAGCTATCCGCCCGACTGGGGCGAGCGCACCATGAGCCTGCGACCCGGAGACACGACGGAATTGCAAGAGAATATGACCTTTCACCTAATGCCCGGCCTCTGGACTCCAGACTGGGGACTGGCGATTACCGAAAGCTTTGTGGTGACGTCAGATGGGGGCAAGCCCCTGGCTGATATCCCACGTGAAATGGTCGTAAAAACTTAACCGCGCTGCGCCGCGAAGAAGCGTTTCAGCAGCGCGGCAGCCTCTTCGGCGGCAATGCCGTCATAGACCTCGGGTCGATGGTGGGCCTGTGGGTGAGAAAACACGCGCGCGCCATGCGCGACACCGCCAGATTTCGGATCGGAAGCGCCGTAGTAGATGCGCCGGATGCGGGCTGCGGCCAGCGCTGCGGCGCACATGGCACAAGGCTCAAGGGTTACGTAAAGGTCATGATCGGGTAAACGCTCGGACCCGGCCGCGGCACATGCGGCGCGCAGAGCCAGAATCTCAGCATGGGCAGTGGGGTCATTCAACTCGCGGGTGCGGTTCCCATCTGCGGCCACCACCTGCCCGTCGGGCGCGACGATCACCGCGCCGACCGGCACTTCACCTCGGTCTGCTGCCGCCTGTGCCTGTTCCAGCGCCTGTTTCATGTGGGATCTGAACTTCATGCCTCTGACTGCCTCAGAAACCCGTCTTTCGCAAGCCGCCGGGATGGGTTATGGCCGGAGGATGACCAATACCCCTCCTCCCGGCGACCGGATCGCCAAAGTGCTGGCCCGCGCCGGTGTCGCCTCGCGCCGCGAAGCTGAACGCATGATCGAAGCAGGCCGTGTGACCGTTAATGGCAATGCGATCAGCAGCCCTGCGTTGAACGTAACCGCCAAGGACAGGATCACCGTCGATGGCAAACCGGTGTCCGAGCCCGAACCCTCGCGGCTTTGGCTCTATCACAAACCACCCGGCCTAGTGACAACAGCGCGCGACGAAAAGGGGCGCAAGACGATTTTTGACGACCTGCCTGAGGAGATGCCGAGGGTCATGAGCGTCGGGCGGCTCGATCTGAACTCGGAAGGCTTGCTGCTGTTGACCAATGATGGCGGGATCAAGCGCAAGCTGGAGCTCCCCTCGACCGGATGGCTGCGTAAATACCGGGTGCGGGTAAATGGGCGCCCCAAGGACGAGGATTTCGCGCCTCTCCGCAAAGGGTTGGTGATTGAAGGCGAGCGGTTCCAACCTATGACGGTGACGCTGGATCGCCAACAGGGCGCAAACGCCTGGCTAACAATCGGTATACGAGAAGGCAAGAACCGGGAAATCCGTCGCGCCATCGAGGATATCGGTTACGTGGTAAACCGCCTTTTGCGGGTTTCTTACGGCCCATTCCAACTGGGCAACCTGAAACCCGGCGAGGTTGAAGAAATCCGCCGCCGTGTCATGCGCGACCAACTGGGGCTGGATGCTGAGGATAGCGGAATACCCCCGGCCAAACGCCCTGCTCGACCGCAGCGCAAAAGACCAGCAATCGGCAAGAAACCTCGCAAGTGACGCGGGTTATTCAACCTTCCCCCTAGCGCCAAGCCCTCGTATCGCCTAAATTTTCCCTGATGGTCACAGTTGGGGGGCGCCATGTCCGGGACCGGAGTACAAAAATTGGCCTATGCGGCCCTGTTGGTGCTGTTGTTCGGCGTCTGCACCGGTCTGTTGGGGGGCCTGTAGCGAAATGGCCAAACGGTACGGCGGCAAATTCAGCCCAGAAGGCGATGTTTCCTCGCAGGATCAGCCATCGCGTGGCCAATTCGATGGTGCCCGTGTCGAACCGGCAGGTGCACGCGCGAACATCCTGTTTGTCCCGGCGATACCACTGGTGTTTCTGTCTCTGAACGATGGCGCGATCGGAATGACCATAGGCCTGGTTGCGGCAGGGCTACTGACCGCTGCCGCGTTTCTGCTGCGCGAAGGTTTAAGGGCCGAATCCGCTTACAACGCCCGCCGCACCGCACGCAGACCTGCGTTTCCCCGCAAGATATTTTCCAGCGTTCTGACCGGTTTGGGGGCGGCGCTAGCCTCTTACCGGACCGAATTTCTGGACGCCGAAACAGCATCACAGGTAAGCCTGCTAGCCCCCATCCTGTTTGGCGCCGCTGCAACGGTTCTACATTCGGTTTCCTTCGGCCTCGACCCAATGAAGGACAAAGGAATGGAGGGTGTCGACACCTTCCAGCAGGACCGTGTCGCACGCGTGGTCGAGGACGCCGAAACCAATCTGACCCAAATGACAGATGCAATAAAACGCGCAGGTGACCGCCGGATCGAAGCGCGGGTCGAACGCTTTCAGGATACAGCCCGCGATCTGTTTCGCACGGTCGAGGAAGACCCGCGCGATCTGGCTGGTGCCCGGAAATATCTAACTGTTTATTTGCAGGGCGCGCGCGATGCGACGGTGAAGTTTTCGGACGTTTATGCCCGTACCCGCGATGCGCAGGCGCTGGCGGATTACTCGGCCCTGCTGGACGATCTTGAACAGAATTTCGCGGCGCGGACGCGAAAGATGCTATTGGATGACCGCAGTGATCTGACGGTTGAAATTGATGTGCTGCGCGACCGGCTGCAGCGCGAAGGCGTCCGGTTGGACTGACCGGCTTTTATGTAAGCGAGGATTACCCCATGTCCGATGAGATCAAGAACAAGGCAGTCGAGGCTGAAACGCTGGTGCAGGAAGTCACCGCCGTCGCTCTCCCCGAGCCGCAGGCCGAGATTGTCCCGTTGGAAGAGGCCGACGAACCGGTTGGTGCCGAGATCCGCAAGCGGATGGGTGAGATCGACATGGGCGACACAAACTCGATCGTGTCCTTTGGGTCTTCAGCACAGGCAGAACTGCAAGAGATCAGTCAGGCCATGCTGGCCGACGTGCGCAACAAGGATGTGGGCCCGGCGGGTGACAGCCTTCGCAATATCGTAACAACGATCCGCGGATTTTCAGTCAGCGAACTCGATGTACGTCGCGAGCGTAGCTGGTGGGAAAAACTACTGGGCCGCGCCGCGCCCTTTGCCAAGTTCACAGCGCAGTATGAAGACGTTCAAAGCCAGATCGACCGGATCACTGATGATCTTCTGGGGCATGAGCATACACTGCTGAAAGATATCAAGTCTTTGGATCTGCTGTACGAAAAAACGCTGGAGTTCTACGACGAACTTGCACTGTACATCGCAGCGGGAGAGGAGAAGCTGACCGAGCTGGACAGCCACGACATTCCTGAAAAAGAGGCCGAGGTTCAGGCCGCGCCCGAAGACCAACAGGTGATGAAAGCGCAGGAATTGCGCGACTTGCGTGCCGCGCGCGATGATCTGGAACGCCGGGTCCACGACCTGAAGCTTACCCGTCAGGTGACGATGCAATCGCTGCCCTCCATCCGTCTGGTGCAGGAAAATGACAAGTCGCTGGTGACCAAGATCAACTCGACCCTCGTCAACACAGTACCGCTCTGGGAAACCCAGCTGGCACAAGCTGTCACCATACAGCGCAGTGCCGAGGCCGCCGCTGCCGTACGTGATGCCAATGATCTGACCAATGAATTGCTGACTTCGAACGCCGCCAACTTGCGCGAATCCAACAAAATGATCCGCGAAGAGATGGAGCGTGGCGTCTTCGATATCGAAGCCGTCAAACAAGCCAATGCAGACCTGATCGGCACCATCAACGAAAGCCTCGCCATTGCAGACGAAGGCAAGGCCAAACGCGCCGCAGCCGAGGAAGAACTGAAGAAGATGGAGGCCGAATTGCGCGACACGCTCGCCTCGGCCAAGGCGCGACAGGACGGGATCGGCGACAATGCCGGAACGGCTGTTCCCGGATAATGGAAACAGCGGGCGTGCGGCCATTTCATCGCGCTAAGATTGCAGTATTGGGCTTGTCGCTGCTGGCATTTGCTGGCTGCGATGAGGCATTGACGACGACGATCGCTCCTGAACCTCAACCTGCCCAGCCGCAAGGCCTGAGCAATGCATATCAAGCGCCCTCACCAGCGAGCCTTGATCTCGCGCGATACTATGAAAGCGTACAAAACAACTTGCTGACGCGCGGGTTGCTGAGAACCGATGGCGGTGGCCCTGATACGCCCTATGATGCCGATGATCTGGCCCGGAACTTTGAGACCATAGCGTTTTATAATGAATATCCGGGGCAAGGCGTTGCCAGCGGCAGCAGCCGCACCAGCCGACAGCTTAGTCGCTGGTCGTCGCCGGTTCGCATAAAGCCCGAGTTTGGTCCATCGGTTGCACCTGAAGTCCGCCAGCAAGAGACCGCCCGAATTGACGCCTACGCCAACCGCTTGTCGCGGCTCACTGGACACCCGGTCTCAACCACCACCCGGAATGCAAATTTCCACGTCTTCGTGGCGGGTGAAGATGATACCGCTTATGTGCAAGCCCGGCTGCGACAACTGATCCCGGGCATAGGGCAGGCACAACTTGACCTCTTCGACAAACTGCCGCGCTCTTTCTATTGCTTTGTATTCGCTTCGGCGTCGAACAGCGCGCCACAGACATATACCCGGGCTGTTGCCCTGATCCGGGCGGAACATCCCGATCTGGTGCGCCTGAGTTGCGTCCACGAAGAGATCGCTCAGGGATTGGGGCTGCCGAATGACAGCCCGTCTGCCCGGCCATCAATCTTCAACGATGACGACGAGTTCGCCCTGCTGACAAGTCATGACGAAAAGCTGCTGACCATCCTTTATGACCCGCGCCTTAAGGCTGGCATGACCGCTGAAGAAGCGCGCCCGGTGGTCCGTATCATTGCACGCGAATTGATGGGGCAGTCGCTCTGACCCCGAAGACAGGAGAAATCCAATGGGAATTTTTGATTTTCTGACCGGCGAATTTATCGACGTCATCCACTGGGTCGACGATACGCGCGACACGATGGTCTGGCGGTTCGAGCGTGAAGGACACGAGATCAAATACGGCGCCAAGCTGACCGTGCGCGAAGGTCAAGCGGCGGTCTTTGTGCATGAAGGGCAGTTGGCGGATGTCTTCACCCCAGGTCTCTACATGCTTGAGACAAACAACATGCCGATCATGACGACGCTGCAGCATTGGGATCACGGCTTTCAGTCTCCGTTCAAGTCTGAAATTTACTTCGTTAACACGACCCGGTTCAATGACCTGAAATGGGGCACCAAGAACCCGATCATGCTGCGCGATCCCGAGTTTGGGCCAACACGCATCCGGGCCTTCGGCACCTATACAGTGCGGGTCAAGGACCCGGCGAAATTCCTAGTAGAGATCGTAGGCACCGATGGTGAATTCACCATGGACGAGATCAGCTTTCAGATCAGAAACATCATCGTGCAGGAATTCAGCCGCGTCATCGCAGGCTCGGGCATTCCAGTTCTCGATATGGCGGCGAACACCGCCGATCTGGGCAAGTTGATCGCGGCTGAGGTGTCCCCGGTGTTGGACGGGTATGGCTTGAGCATGCCCGAATTCTATATCGAAAACATCTCACTGCCGCCTGCGGTCGAAGCTGCGCTGGACAAACGCACGTCCATGGGCTTGGCGGGCGATCTGGGTAAATTCACGCAGTATTCCGCAGCCGAAGCGATGACTGCGGCAGCCAACAACCCTGGCCAGGGTGGCGGCATGGGCGCGGGTCTTGGCATGGGAATGGGCATGGCGATGGCGCAGCAGATGTCGAACATGGCAGCGGGTCAGCCGAGCGGCCCTTGGGGCGGTTCCGCCCCCGCTGCCCCGCAAGCCGCAGCGCCTGCGGCACCGCCACCCCCGCCACCCGTCGAGCACGTGTGGCATATCGCGGTGGATGGCCAGACCAGCGGGCCGTTCTCCAAGGCCAAGATGGGTCGTATGGCAACCGATGGTGAAATCACGCGTGATACCCACGTTTGGACCGCCGGACAGGACGGCTGGAAGAAGGCAGGCGACGTGCAGGAGTTGGCGCAGCTGTTCACGATTTTACCGCCGCCGCCTCCGGGCGCGTGATCTGACATTTGGTAACCTGATTTCGAGGTTCTGTCATGGCGAAAGACGAACACCGTTTCCCCTGCGACCAATGCGGGGCGGATTATCGGTTCAATCCCGGTGACGGAACGCTGACTTGCGATCATTGTGGCAACACCAGAACGATCGGTGCTGGCCCATGGGGTGGTGCAAGTCTGCGAGAGCTGGATTTCGACGCCGCCATCGCGGATCGCTTGCCTGACAGCGAGATTGAAGAAACCCGTGTTCTGACCTGTCCGAACTGCGCGGCTCAGGTTGAGTTTGATCCGAACACCCATGCTGCGGAGTGCCCGTTCTGTGCCACTCCGGTTGTGACCGATACAGGCGTTAGCCGCCATATCAAACCTCGAGGAGTGTTGCCCTTTGCACTGGATGAACGCTCGGCCCACAAGGCAATGGGGGATTGGCTGGGCCGACTGTGGTTTGCACCCAACGGGTTGAAGGAATACGCCCGAAAGGGACGCAAGATGCAGGGCATTTATGTCCCGTATTGGACCTTCGACGCTGATACCAAGTCGAGCTATCGTGGGGAACGCGGTGTGGTGTATTACGAAACCCGAACCGTCATGCGCGATGGAAAGCGCGTGCAGCAACAGGTCCCCAAAGTACGCTGGACTCCAAAATCCGGACGGGTCGCACGGTTCTTTGACGATGTTCTGGTGTTGGCGTCTCAATCGCTGCCCAAATCCTATACCGATGCGCTGGAGCCATGGGACCTGCCTGCGCTTGAGCCATACCAGCCAGAATATCTGGCCGGTTTCCGCGCCGAGGCTTACACGGTCGAACTGCGAGAAGGTTATCAAGAGGCCCGCGCACATATGGCACGGGTGATCGAGCGTGACGTGCGGTTCGATATCGGAGGTGATCGTCAGCGCATTCACGCTGTCGACACCGAAGTGCGAGATGTCACATTCAAACACATCCTTTTGCCGGTTTGGATGGCGGCCTACAAATACCGCGGCCAGACCTATCGTTTTGTGGTCAATGGCCGGACCGGCCGCGTTCAGGGTGAGCGTCCCTGGTCCGCAATCAAGATTACGATCGCCGTGGTTCTGGGCCTTCTCGTTGCGGCCGGCGTCGGGTATCTGGTGGCAACTGGACAGCAATAAAGCTGATAAGCAGAGCACGCTCATGGAACCTACTCCTCGGCATGCCTGAAAGGAGATGTTGAATTGCACCTTGACGCTCTGAACGCGCTCTTGGCCGATCGTTTTTCTTGCCGTGCCTTTCGCACGGACCTGGTGCCGCGCGAACAGATTGAACAGATCGTCGCCAGTGCTGCGCGTGTTCCAAGCTGGTGCAACGCGCAACCCTGGCAGGTCGTCATCACCAGCGGGGCCGAGACAGACCATTTTCGGGACGCGTTGCAACACGAAGCCTCGCACGTTGCGCCTGCTCCGGACCTACCCTTTCCAACCGGCTATTCCGGTGTTTATCAAGAGCGCCGTCGCGCCTGTGGCTGGGCCCTCTATAAAGCGGTTGGTATCGAAAAAGGTGATCGCAGGGCCTCGGCGCAACAGATGATGGAAAACTATGCTCTGTTCGGCGCCCCACATTGCGCCATACTGTCCAGCCCTGCTGAACTGGGCCCTTACGGCGCGATGGATTGTGGTGGCTTCGTGACCGCATTTTCACTGGCGGCGCAGGCCCTGGGTGTGGCTTGTATCCCGCAGGCAGCGGTAGCGGCCCATGGCACATTTCTTCACCGTTATTTCGGGATATCAGAAGATCGCTTGATTCTGTGCGCGATTTCGTTCGGATATGCGGATATGGATCACCCGGCGAACGCGTTCAGAACGGAACGTGCCGCGCTGGATGAAGTGATCGATTGGCACGAATAGCAATAAAATACAGGACCTGCAGATGCGCGCCTTACTTCAAAGAATTTCCAGTGCCTCGGTCAAAGTCGATGGAACAGTCATCGGGCGATCGGGCCCCGGATTGATGATTCTGGTTTGTGCGATGCAGGGGGATGGAGAGACACAAGCTGATCAATTGGCTGAAAAGATCGCAAAGCTCCGTATCTTCAAGGACGACGCGGGAAAGATGAACCGGTCGATATTGGACATTGAGGGCTCGGCCCTGGTGGTCAGCCAGTTCACCTTGGCAGCTGACACATCGCGTGGAAACAGGCCTGGGTTTTCCGGGGCCGCCCCGGCGGCTGAGGGCGAACACCTCTACGAGGCGTTTGTACACAACCTTTCATCGCGGGGCATTCCGGTTGAGACAGGTGCGTTCGGAGCTGACATGGCGGTAGAGTTGGTCAATGACGGACCAGTCACAATTTGGATGGAAAGCTGATGCAGAGTTCGCAAAAGGCACAGGACATTTGGCGCGCAGGTGTGGCGGCGGTTGATGGATATCGCGCAACGCTGGAGGCCACTCAGGCGATCGAAGCCCCAGATCAGATATTGGCCGTTGGAAAAGCCGCAGGGGCCATGGCCCGTGCCGCCGTCGAACGGTTTGGCCCAGTGCCCACTCTGGTGGTTACCAAGGATGGCCATGGCCACGACCTGCCTAAGCATATTGTGGTGATTGAAGCTGCACACCCGGTTCCTGATGCCCGCAGTCTGAAGGGTGGGCAGGCTTTGCGCGAAACGGTTGAGGCGATGAAACCCAACAGCAAGCTGCTTCTGCTAGTTTCGGGAGGGGCTTCTTCGCTTGCCGAGGACCTCGTGGCCGGTACGACATTGGATGATCTTGAGGCCCTCAACCAAAGACTGCTGAGTGAAGGTCTCGACATCGGTGCAATGAACACGGAACGGCGCAAGCTGTCCCGGATCAAGGGTGGCGGTTTGTTGTCGGCATTCTCGGGGAAAAGTGTGACCGTTCTGGCGATCTCGGACGTCCCGGGTGATGATCTGGGCGTTATTGGCTCCGGTATCGGGTCATTGCCCGAAGAACCGGAGTTTTCTGCCCACACCGCGATAATCGCATCAAACGCACACGCGCGCGACGCCGCAGCATTTGCGGCCGAGAACTCAGGCATCAAGGTCCTCGGCAACGAAGAAGCGATGCACGATGACTATCTCTCGGTTGCAGCTAAATTAGGAGATCGGCTGCGGAATATGCCCAAGGGCGCCATGGTATTTGGCGGCGAACCAACCGTGGTCCTACCTGATGCGCCAGGGCGCGGTGGGCGCAATCAGGCCCTTGCTCTAGCACTCGCGCGCGAAATCGCAGGGCAATCTGATTTGACCGTCATCGTCGGAGGAACAGATGGCACCGACGGGCCAACAGATGCAGCAGGCGCCATCGTTACCGGCGACACTTGGTCTGATAAGGCGCAAGCGTATCTGGACAATGCAGATAGCGGCAGTTTCCTCGACAAGGCGGGGGCGCTGTTGGTCACGGGACCCACAGGCACAAACGTAATGGATCTGATTGTTGCAATAAAAAACTGATCCGGGACCCTGACTCCGCCCATCCGAAAAAACCACCAGATAGAATCACTTAAAGGCCGGAATGGCGTTTGATCTGTGGAACGAAAGTTCATGCTAAACTGACCAGGCAACTATCGGATAATTTGTTCAGGTCAGAGTAAGTAGTTAGTAATAAGGGGTTTTGGATTTCCAAAGGCTCATAACAAGATCATCTGGCGCGATCAAAGGCGGAACCTCCCCATTATTTCAAGAGATTTGCACTTGCCCGCTGCCCTGAATTGCACCTAAGTTGACTCATGCGTCAATAAAAAGCCCGCCAACGGGCTGAACATCCTATCAACTGGGAGAAATCTGGATGAACGAACAACTCACTCACATGTCAAAGCAGGTCACAGCTGGAAAGCTGACCCGCCGTGAATTCATGGGCAAAGCAGCGGCACTGGGTGTCTCGGCCGCAATGGCAAGCACTATGTTTGCCGATGCGGCACGTGCCGCTGGTCCGAAAAAGGGCGGCGATCTGAAATTCGGTTTGCAGGGTGGTGAATCAACCAACTCACTTGATCCGGCAACCTACGCAAGCTCAGTCCCGTTCCAGAACGGCAAGCAGTTCGGAGACCAACTGGTCGAAGTGGCGCCCGACGGAACCATCGAACCGCGCCTGGCTGAAAGCGTCGAAGGAAGTGCAGACGCGAAAGTATGGACGTTCAAGCTGCGTCAAGGGGTCGAGTTCCACAACGGCAAGACCATGACCAGCGAAGACGTGCTGAAAACTATGCAGCGCCACTCGAACGAAGATTCCAAATCAGGTGCCTTGGGCATCATGAAAGGCATCGAGTCGATGAAGGCCGATGGAGATAATTTCCAGGTCACACTGACCGAGCCGAACGCCGACCTGCCGTATCTGATGGCCGACTATCACCTCATCATTCAGCCCGATGGCGGCATGGATAATCCGGCGGCAGGTATCGGCACCGGCCCGTACAAACTAGAAGTGGACGAACCCGGCGTCCGCCACTTGTTCACCAAGAACGAAAACCACTGGAACAGCGATTTCGGCAATTTTGACAGCGTAGAAGTTGTTGTGATCAACGATGCGACGGCACGGACCGCTGCACTGCAGTCCGGACAGGTCCACGCCGTCAACCGCGTTGAACCCAAAGTTGCCGACCTGTTGGGCCGTGCGCCTAACCTGACGGTGCATTCAACCGCTGGTCGCGGTCACTATGTCTTCATCATGCATTGCGACACGGCTCCGTTTGATAACAATGAACTGCGCACCGCACTGAAGTACGCCATCAACCGCGCGGAATTGGTTGACAAAGTTCTGCGCGGCTATGGCTCGATCGGGAATGATATGCCGATCAATTCAGCCTATCCATTGTTTGATGAAACCATCGAACAGCGCGAGTTCAGCGTTGAAAAGGCTGCAGAGCACTATAAGAAATCTGGACATGATGGCTCTCCGATTATTTTGCGCGTTGCCGATGGTGCGTTCCCAGGTGCTGTAGATGCTGCTGCTCTGTTCCAGCAGACTGCAGCACAGGCTGGAATTCCGCTTGAAATCAAGCGTGAGCCCAATGATGGCTACTGGTCCGAGGTTTGGAACGTTCAACCCTTCTGTGCGTCTTATTGGGGCGGCCGCCCGGTTCAGGACCAGATGTACTCGACTGCATATCTGTCGACCGCAGACTGGAATGACACGAGGTTTAAGGTTCAGGCGTTTGACGACTTATTGTTCGCGGCAAAGGCGGAACTCGACCCTGAGAAACGCAAAGCCATCTACAGCCAGATGGGTCAAATGGTCCGCAACGAAGGCGGCCTGATCTGTCCGATGTTCAACGACTTTGTCGAGGGCATCAGCAACCAACTGGACGGATGGGAATCTGACCCGACGCAAGAGATGATGAACGGCAACATATCCCGCAAAATGTGGTTCGTCTAAAACGGGCTACGGATAATGCATCCCATCATCAAATTGGTTTCCCAGCGCCTGGCGCTGGGACTCCTTTGCTGCTCGGCGCTTCGGCCCTGATTTTCGGCCTAACCGAAGCCCTACCCGGAGACGCCGCGCAAGCCGTCCTGGGGCAGTCCGCAACTCCAGAGGCCTTGGCAAACCTACGCGAAGAAATGGGCCTGAACCGCCCTGCCCTTACACGCTATTTCGAGTGGTTGGGCGGCATACTTCAGGGTGACCTGGGTCAATCCCTGACCAACAAACTTGATATCTCCGAGAGTATTGGAAAACGCCTTGGGAACACTCTGTTCCTGGCTTGCGTGGCAGCAATAGTTTCCGTACCGCTTGCAATCTTTCTGGGGCTGCTTGCCGTGCGGTTCCGCAATCGCTGGCCCGACAAACTGATTTCAGCCATCACCCTGACGACGGTTTCGATCCCCGAATTTCTGATCGGTTATGTGGTGATCTACTATATCTCAGTGAAATTGGGATGGTTCTCGTCGCTTGCGATGATCAATGATTCTATGTCGTTTGGACAAAAGTTGAATGCAATCGCGCTACCTGCCTTTGTTCTGACGCTGGTCGTGCTGGCACAGATGATGCGCATGACGCGCGCGGCCATTCTGAACCTCATGCAATCGGCCTATATCGAAACCGCTGAATTGAAAGGCCTCAGCACATTTCAGGTTATTGCCCGCCATGCCTTTCCCAACGCGATTTCACCGATCGTGAACGTCGTCATGCTGAACCTGGCCTATCTGGTCGTGGGTGTTGTCGTGGTCGAGGTTGTGTTCGTCTATCCAGGTATGGGGCAATACCTTGTGGATGCCGTGACCAAACGTGATGTGCCGGTTGTTCTGGCCTGCGGCGTGGTGTTTGCGGCCGTTTATATCGGTCTGAACATGGTTGCAGATATCGTGTCGATCCTTGCCAACCCAAGACTGAGGCATCCGAAATGATAAAGAACATTCCTCTTTCGGCTCTGATTGGCCTTATCTTCACCTTCGCCTATTTCTTTGTGGCGATCGCCGCCCCGTTGATTGCACCCTATGGAATGGCAGAAGTCGTCGGCGACGTCTGGGAGCCGAGCAGCCCCGAACATCTGCTAGGCACTGACAATATCGGTCGCGATCTGCTGACCCGCATGATCTATGGCGGGCGCACGACAATCTTCATCGCGGCAGCGGCGACGCTGCTCAGCTTTCTGACCGGTACGTCGCTGGGCTTGCTGGCTGCTGTACTGGGCGGATGGGCTGATCAGGCGCTCAGCCGTACGGTGGATCTGATCATGTCAATCCCGACTCTGATCCTGGCACTGGTCATTCTGGCCATCGTTCCGGTGACCGTCCCGATCCTGATCCTTGTTATGGGCTTACTGGATGCCACTCGCCCGTATCGTCTATCGCGATCCGTAGCGGTGGACATCAACGTGATGGACTATGTTGAAGCCGCCAAGCTGCGCGGCGAAGGGCGCGCCTGGATCATCTTCCGGGAAATCCTGCCCAATGCGCTGTCGCCACTTGTGGCCGAATTCGGGCTACGGTTCATCTTCATGGTTCTGTTCATCTCGACCCTGTCGTTCCTGGGACTGGGCGTCCAGCCACCGCTGGCTGACTGGGGCGGTATCGTGAAAGAAAACAAGGATGGCATCGTCTATGGCATCGGCGCAGCGCTTTATCCCGCTGTGGCCATTGCGACGCTGGCAATCTCGGTCAACCTGGTGGCTGACTGGGTCCTGAATCGTACCACATCGCTGAAAGGAGGCCGGGGATGAGTGATGTCCTTCTCAAGGTCCGCGACCTCAAAATCGGCGCGACCGTCTATCCGCCGGGTGAAAAGCCCCATGACATCGAGATCGTGCACGGGGTCAGCTTTGACCTCGCGCCAGGCAAGGTGCTGGGTCTGATCGGCGAATCCGGGGCTGGCAAATCTACCATCGGTCTGGCCTCAATGGCCTATGGCCGTGGCGGTGTGAAAATCACCGGGGGCGAGGTTTGGGTAAACGGGCGTGATATCCTCAAGACATCTCATGGGGATATCCGCAAACTGCGCGGTGGTGAGGTAACATATGTTTCCCAATCCGCCGCCGCATCGTTCAACCCCGCAAAGAAGATCATGGATCAAGTGGTCGAGGCCGCAGTTGAGCAGAAGAAGTTTTCGCGCAAAGAGGCTGAAGCCCGCGCGCGTGAGCTTTTTGCCAAGCTGGGTCTGCCCGACCCTGACAATATCGGTGATCGTTACCCGCACCAGGTTTCGGGCGGACAGCTGCAGCGCTGCATGACGGCGCTGGCGCTTTGCCCTGAGCCTGATCTGGTGGTTTTTGACGAACCTACCACGGCACTGGACGTGACTACCCAAATCGATGTGCTGATGGCCATCAAAGACGCCATTCGCGACTCGGGCGTTGCCGCCTTGTATATCACCCATGATCTGGCAGTTGTGGCCCAGGTCAGTGATGACATCATGGTGCTGCGGATGGGCGATACGGTCGAATACGGAAATACCGATCAGATCATCAACCGCCCGCAAGAAGAGTACACACAGGCGCTGGTTTCGGTCCGCTCAATCGAGCACGAAGAGAAAAAACCAACTCCTGAACCCGTGCTGAGCGTCGATGGTATCACCGCGCGCTACAAAGGCTTGAACTTCGACGTGCTGCATAATGTCAACGTCGAGCTTCATCCGGGGCAGACACTGGCGGTTGTGGGTGAATCCGGGTCGGGCAAGTCTACGCTGGCACGGGTCATCACCGGGCTTCTTCCGCCCCGCGATGGTGAGATTACCTTTGCGGGCCGCAAGCTCAGCTCTGATCTGAAAGGCCGCACGCGTGAAGACCTGCGTGAGCTGCAAATGATCTACCAGATGGCCGACGTGGCAATGAACCCGCGTCAGACCGTCGGTACGATTATCGGCCGCCCACTCGAGTTCTACTTCAACATGCGCGGCGCCGAGAAACGCAAGCGGATCGTTGAGCTGCTGGATGAGATCGAACTGGGCGAGAAGTTCATCGATCGTTATCCGGCGGAACTGTCAGGTGGTCAAAAACAGCGTGTCTGTATCGCGCGATCGCTGGCAGCCAAGCCAAAGATGATCATCTGTGATGAGGTCACCTCGGCGCTCGACCCGTTGGTCGCGGACGGTATCCTCAAGCTGCTGCTGGATCTGCAAAAGATCGAGGATGTGGCATACCTGTTCATCACCCACGATCTGGCGACAGTCCGTGCGATCAGCGATAGTATCGCGGTGATGTACCAGGGTCGGGTGGTTCGCTACGGTCCCAAGAGTCAGGTGCTAAGCCCTCCGTTCGACGACTATACAGACTTGCTGCTTAGCTCGGTGCCTGAGATGCATCTTGGCTGGCTGGAAGAGGTTGTCGCCCACCGCAAAATGGAGAGCGCGGGGAACTGATCCGCGCCCTTCTCATAGAAACACCGAAGACCATTCAAATTCCCGGCGCTGTGAACACAAGCAGACGTCGGGATTTTGCTATTTGGGGCGCAAATGCGCAGCCATAGCCGGACGAATCTCATAGGTTCGCCGGAACGAATACTCAGAAACAAGGGCCGGAACATGGACCGCAAACTGCTTTTGATCATCCTCGACGGCGTCCCCTGGCGCAACTTTCGTCGACTGTTTGGCAATCTTGAAGGGTGGGTCGACAGCGGTGCTGCCCGGGTTTGGAAACTCCGCTCTGTGCTGCCCTCGACCTCTGCCAGCTGCTACGCCTCCATCCACACCGGGGTCACACCGCAAGAGCATGGCTGTACAGGCAACGGCAACGTCTTCCGACTAAGCCACAAGGACGTGTTCAGTCAGGTGCGTGAGGCAGGCGGTGTAACCGGCGCGGTCACCCACAGCTATTGGTCTCAATTCTTCAATCGCCACCCGTTCGACTACGTCCGCGATGTTGAATATGACGAGCCCGACAACCTGACAATCAACCATGGTCGCTTTCATTCAATGACGGGATATGGCAACGCCAACCAGATGACGCCAAGCGATGTCGATCTGTTTGCCTCGCTCACCAACCTGTGTCTGCGCTTCGGACTGGATTATGGCATCCTGCACACTTGCACACTGGACAGCATGGGGCATCGTTTCTTCCACGATTGCGCCGAGATGGACCATGCCTGTTTCGTCATGGACGAAATGCTGGCCCCATTCATTCCGCGTTGGCAGCAGTTGGGTTATGACGTCATCGTGACGGCTGATCATGGTCAGGACGAACGCGGCCATCACGGTGGTCGCAGCCCGTTGCAGCAGGAAACGGCGCTTTACTATTTTGGTGAGGCCAAAGGCCCTGAACCGGATACCGTGATCGACCAGCTTCAGCTAGCCCCAACCATACTTAAGCGTATGGGTGCGCCGGTGGCGGACACGATGAAAGCCAAGCCGTTCCTGACCTGACGCGGTTCAGTCGTAGGACCAAATCCCCTGCCCCAATGCCTCAATGGCCACGGAAATGCGTTCAAAGCTGTCCGCTGCGCGCCCGACAGATGTTCTGGCGCGTAGGTACCCATGGACCAAACCTGCCTCGTTGATGCATTGGGCTTGCCCACCTGCGGCTGTGATCCGGTCGCAATAAGCTTTCCCGTCATCGCGCAGCGGATCGCAATCGGCGGTCACCACCACCGTCGGCGGTAGCCCCGAGAAATCGACGTCATGCAACGGTGCAAAGGTAGGATCGTTCTGGGGCGTGGTCCCTTGATACCGAACAGTCTCATAAAACCGGATATCGTCCAATGTCAGCAGCGGGGCATTGGCATGTTCGATATACGACCCCTGCGACATATCTCCGCCTAAGCCGGGATATATGAGGACCTGCCCCAGCACATTTTCCAACCGCCCCCGACCATGGTGCGAAACGGCTGCTGCCAGATTGCCACCCGCGCTGTCACCGGCCAGCACGATCGGTTCGCCGTATTCCTGAACCACCCAGTTCGTGGCGGTCCAGCTATCCTGAAACTGCGCCGGGTGCACATGCTCAGGGCACAACCGATAGTCGACCGAAACGATCCGATAGCCCGTCTGGGCGCAGAGTTCAGCACAAACATCATCGTGGCTATCCAAGCCCCCGACGACGAACCCACCACCATGTATGTAGACGACAGTCCGGGTGGGGTCACCGGCACTATAGATGCGAACAGGTACGCCATCGGCGGACCTGTCGCGCACCTCGATGCCAGGTGGGCGCGGCTGGCGGAAGTCCTGACACATCGCGTCATAGACCCGGCGTTGGTCAGCAATGGACATCTCTACTGTATCATCCGGATAGCTCTCGGCTGTACGCCGGATGAAACCCCAGGTCTCCTCGTCGATCAGACGTTCATAGTCCATTGTTCCTCCGAATTATTCAGACCACTCCCATGGCCGAGTAAACGAACCCAGCACTTTTGAGACATCGTCTTCGGAAGACCCATTCGCGTCAAGCTGCGCGATAAGACCTCGCTTCTTGTCATCGATTACCGAAACAACCCGCGCTTCAATGCCTGCGGCGTCCAAAGCACCGTTGTAGATGCGAGTGATGGCCTGCTTGCGCAGTTCGGGTTTGAAAACCTTGCCAACGGCGGTTTTCGGCAATTCATCCAGAATGGTCATATGCTTGGGCTGTGCCGCGCGTTCGTGGACGTGGACCTTGCAATAGTCCATCAGCTCCTGTTCAGTGACCGAGGCCCCCTCGACCAGTTCAACAAAGGCGCAAGGCACCTCACCCGAATGCGCATCGGGCTGACCGATGGCCCCTGCAAAGGCGACGGCATCATGGCCCAGCAAGGCCTCTTCGATTTCTGCGGGATCGATATTGTGTCCGCCGCGAATGATCAGGTCCTTCGCGCGACCGGTGATCCACAGATAGCCGTCCTCATCAAACCGTCCCAGATCGCCCGTGCGCAGGTATTTATCGAAATGATAGAGGTTCGTATTCTTGTCGGTCTCGGTATAAGTATTTCCCGCGTATACGCCGGGGTTCGAGATGCAAATTTCACCGATCTGATCTACGCCGCACTCGGTTGGTCCATCCGGCCCGTCCTGCAGGATTTTGACATCCGTATAAGGGAACGGGATACCGATCGAGCCGATCTTCTTTTCCCCATCCACTGGGTTGCATGACACCAGACAAGTGGCCTCGGTCAGGCCGTAGCCCTCGACGATAGTAACGCCGGTCGCTTCTTCAAACCGACGGAACAGTTCGACCGGCAACGGAGCTGATCCCGAAAATGCTGTTTTAACGCTGGATATATCCGCATCCACAGGTCGCTGCATTTTGGCTGAAATCGCTGTCGGCACTGTGATGATGAACGAAACCTTCCAGCGTTCGATCAGTTTCCAGAAATTGTCGAATACACCATCACCGCGATACCCTGCAGGCGTCGGGAATACCACATGTGCACCAGACGACACCGCCGCCATCACGATGACATGCACCGCAAAGACATGGAACATCGGCAGAGGGCACATGATGACGTCGTTTTCGTCAAAGAGCAGCGTGTTGCCCAACCAGCCATTGTAGATAAGGCCCGAGTATTTGTGCTGCGCTACTTTCGGCATGCCCGTAGTGCCGCCCGTGTGGAAGTAGCACGCCACCCGATCTTCCTGGCTATCCTCAAAGTTCAGCGTTTTAGGCTGCTTGTTCAGCTCATCAAGGAAGTTCTTGTAATCCGCATGGGCCAGCTTTTCTTTATCACCCATCTTTGGGCGCAAGAACGGTACAAGCCAGGATTTGGGCGGCGTCAGATAGCGATTCAGGTCGATCTCAAGGATCGTGTTGACGCCCGGAGCGTGGCGTACTGCCTCTTCAACCTTTTGGGCTACATCGGTTTTGGGGAAGGATTTCAGCGTGACCACGACCTTGGCCTTGGTCTCACGCAGGATCGCCGCGATCTGCTCCGGCTCCAGCAATGGGTTGATCGGGTTCACGATCCCAGCTACCGCACCGCCCATCATGGTGACCAGCGTCTCGTTACAGTTGGGCAGCACATAAGCCACCACATCGTTTTCTCCGATGCCAAGGGAACGGAACAGATTGGCCGCTTGGTTGACTTTTCCCAGCAGTTCGGACCATGTCAGCGTCTCAGCCTTGTCACTCGGTCCAGACAACAACTGAAAGCTGATCGCTTTGTGGTTCGGGAACTTGCCCGCCGTCCGCGACAACAGCTGGTGGAAAGTGACGGGTACGTCCCGGTCCTCCCACGTCATCTCCTGCTCGATGCGCGCCTTGTCTTCCAATCCCACAAAGGCCATGTGGCTCCTCCCCTGATCTGTCTCCCGTGTCGCGCACAGGCTTGTTTGTCACCTCCAAGATGGAAGCAAAACACACCATGCGCAAGCAAGGGCTTAGCGATCAGGTCCGGGAATATGTAGAATGACGCTACGGCGAAACGAGATGTGCCGGAGCGTCACTTTATTCTGCAGCCACCCCGTCGGTGAACTGCAAGCGTGCGAGGCGGGCATACAAACCGTCCTGCGCCACCAGATCGTTATGGGTACCCTGCGCCACAATGCGCCCGGCTTCCAGCACGACAATCCGGTCTGCCTTCTTAACGGTCGCCAGACGGTGCGCCACGATCAGAGTGGTGCGCCCTGCCCTCATGTTATCGACCGCACCCTGCACCGCACGTTCGCTTTCTGCGTCCAAAGCCGAGGTCGCCTCGTCCAGCAGCAGCACCGGTGCGTCGCGCAGGATGGCACGTGCGATGGCGATACGTTGCTTCTGACCACCCGACAGCATTACGCCCCGTTCGCCTACAAAGCTGTTATACCCTTCGGGCAAAGCCGAGATGAACTCATGCGCGGCAGCGGCTCGGGCGGCGGACTCGACTTCGGCATCCGAGGCGTCCAGACGGCCAAAGCGGATATTCTCGCGCGCCGAAGCGGCAAAGATCACGGGGTCTTGCGGGACCAGCGCGATGTGCTGGCGGAAGTCGTCACGGTTCAACTCGCGCAGGTCGAGCCCATCAAGGCTGACCTGTCCCGCATCGGGATCATAGAACCGCTGAATCATCTGGATGACTGTTGTCTTGCCCGCACCAGACGGGCCAACAAAGGCCACTGTCTCCCCAGGTTTAATCTGCAGTGACAAATGATCCAGCGCGACAACGTCCGGGCGCGCGGGATAGTGGAATGTCACATCGTCGAAACGTATCTCTCCGCGTACGGGCACAGGCAATGCCTTGGCCTGCGACGGATCGTTGACTGTATCTTCAGCGTTCAGAAGCTCGACCAAACGCTCGGTCGCACCTGCAGCGCGCTGCAACTCGCTCCAGATTTCGGACAACGCCGCGACTGAACCCGCCATGATGATCGAATAGATCACAAACTGGATCAGCACGCCCTCGGTCATGATCCCGTTACGCACATCATTCGCACCCATCCACAGCACGCCAACGATGCCCGAGAAGACGAGAAAGATCACAATGACGGTCAGAATCGCACGGGTCTGGATCCGACGCAGAGAAACTTCGTACGAAGTTTCTGTCATCTCTCCAAACTGCGTCTTGCTGGCGTCCTCATGAGTAAAAGCCTGCACGGTTTGCACCGCACCCAACGCCTCGCCGGCATTTCCAGAGGACGCCGCAATCCAGTCCTGATTTTCCCGGCTGATCACCCGTAACCTGCGGCCCAGTACCAATATTGGCACAACCACCAGCGGAATCAGCAGCAACACCATCCCAGTCAGCTTGGCAGACGTCAGCAGCATCAGCACCAGTCCGCCGACGAACATCAAAAGATTGCGGAGCGCGATGGACACAGACGACCCCAGCACCGATTGGATCAGCGTTGTGTCGGTGGTGATACGGCTCAGAACTTCGCCGGTCATGATGCGCTCGTAAAACTCGGGGCTCATCCCGATCACGCGGTCAAAAACCGCCTTTCGGATATCGGCCACCACACGTTCACCCAACCGGGTCACCAAAGCATAGCGAATACCCGTACCCACGGCGAGAATCCCGGCTATACCGAGGGCGGCCAGAAAGTACCATTCAAGCAAATCACCATCTTCGATGCGGAAATTGTCGACCACACGCCGCACAGCCAAGGGCAATGTCAGCGTCATGCTGGCCGTCAGGATCAACGCCAGTGTCGCGCCGATCATCAGCAGTCGATAGGGCTTCATAAACGGCCACAATGACCGCAGCACGCCTATTTTCTTTGACCGCGCACGCTCTTCCTGTGCACGCGGAGCCGAATTGTTCGCTGGACTGGCGGCGCTGGTTCTTGCCATGTCTGGCCCTTGTATTTTGGTCGATCGCCCTGATCAGGCATCATTCCCAGCTTCTTGGCGTCAGAGGCGTTTGGGGTCAAGCTGAAGACAAAGTTTTGCAACCCGATAAGGGCTAAATGACGCAACTTGTGTGAGGGATCAACTGGAGCGGGCGGCGGGAATCGAACCCGCGTCATTAGCTTGGAAGGCTAAGGTCTTACCACTACACAACGCCCGCTCAGCGAGCCCACCACCTATTTCATACGAAATTTGACGTCAAGAGGATGTTTCAATCAAATGCGCCTCGCACTGTGATTTGAAAGGTCCATTTTGCCAGGATCGACACGTGCGAACAGCCGGGTGCTTTTCGGCGAGTGTTCTTAACTGATCAGGCGGGCTGGATCATTGCAAACGCTCAAAAGAGCATTTTCCGCGCTCCGCGACGCCATTCACGAAAATGTGCTATAGTTCGAAAATCCGTCGTCCGGCGCTGTTTGCCCGTCCTCGGCGGAATTTTAGCGGGGGATTGAATGATGACCGAATTTGACCTCGGCACGTATCGCCGTGCTGTTACCACTTCATCAAGCGAAGCTCAGAAACTGTTCGATCAGGGGCTCATCTGGTTGTTCGGGTATAACCACGAGGCCGCTGCCGCCTGTTTCGAACAGGCCATTACTCATGACCCGAAATGCGGTATGGCCCATTGGGGCATCGCCTATGCGATTGGTCCAAATTACAACAAACCATGGGAGTTCTTCGAGCCCGATGAAAAAGTTGCAACCCTTGATCGGTCGCGTCAGGCAATCGAAGCGGCGATGGCATTGCGCGCATCCTCTACCCCGGTCGAGGCGGCGCTGATCGAAGCGATCTCACAACATATCCCGTCGGACCCCGAGATCGAAGATTACGCCCCGTGGAACGACGCGTTCGCCGATCTCGATGCGCGCGGTTTATTCCGATCATCCGGACGACCTGGATGTCTCATCTGTGTTTGCCGAATCCTTGATGAACCGAACGCCCTGGCAGCTATGGGATCTCAAGAAGGGCGTGCCCGCCGAAGGGGCATCCACCACCGAGGCACAAGCCGTTCTGGAAAGGGCCTTTGAAACGCTTCCCGGTGCCTGGGATCATCCCGGCCTGCTGCATATGTATATCCACTTGATGGAGATGTCGCCCACTCCGGAAAAGGCGCTGCGACACGGGGATCGGCTGGTCGATCTGGTGCCCGACAGCGGGCATCTAGTTCACATGGCGACGCATATCGACGTGTTGTGCGGCGACTATCAGAATGTGGTCTGGCGCAATCACCGAGCCGCAGCGGTCGACAAGAAATATGAAGCCATGGCCGGGGGTGAGAACTTCTATACCGTCTATCGCGTCCACAACGTACATTTTGAAGCCTATGGGGCCATGTTCCTTGGGCAACCCGAATTGGCCCTGGCTGCGTCCGAGGAATTGATGCGATTATTGCCGGACAATGTGATCCGTTACTTCCCGGATTTGTTCGAATCCTTCTATGGCAAGAAGGTCCATGTCATGGTTCGCTTCGGCATGTGGCAGGAAATTCTGGATGAACCCATGCCCGGCGACGCGGAGTTATACAGCTATACCACCGCCGCAATTCATCAGGCGCGCTCTGTGGCTCTGGCCAATTTGGGTCGTATGGACGATGCAGCGCATGCACGCAAAGTGGCCGTTCAGGCCAGAAAAGCCGTCCCGGAAAGTCGACTGGTATTCAACAACACCGCCGAGGATGTTTTGATGATCGGCGAGGCGATGATGGATGGAGAGATCGCGTTCAAATCCGGTGACCGTGAAGGCGGACTTGATCATCTGCGCCGCTCGGTCGAGTTGGATGACAATCTGGTTTATGACGAGCCGTGGGGATGGATGCAGCCAACAAGGCACGCTCTGGGTGCCTTGTTGATGGAAGACGGTCAATTCGATGAGGCCGAGGCCGTCTATCGGGCCGATCTGGGTCTGGACGACACGCTCGCCCGTGCCTGCCAGCATCCCGGCAATATCTGGAGCCTTCACGGCCTGCATGAATGCCTGATTCGTCGCGGTGAAACGACGGAGGCCCGTCATATCAAGCTGCAACTGGACAAAGCTGCTGCACGGGCCACGGTGCCTATCCATGCCTCATGTTATTGCCGCAGCAAGGCAAAGGCGGCTTAGGCTTCTGGTCGTTTGGCGATAGATTCGCCTAAACATTGATCAGCGCCGCAGGTAGATCGGCGTCAATCTGTACGCGGCGCAGATCAAAAGAAGCTTTGCTCAGACTGTCAATTTCCTGTCATGTGATCGCTCTAAACCCACGGGGCGATTCTTAGTTCAGACAGCCAGGAGCTATCCATGACAGACGTCGATCTCACCACCCTTTCCGCCGACGATTGGGATGAGTTGCACTTCCCCCGCCCGGATGAACACGACTTCGATCGCGTGGTTGAAAGCGCTATCTCGCGGCGGGGTTTCCTGTCAGGAGTTGTGGCATTTGGGTCGGGCGCTGCGGCGATGGGCGCTGGTTTGTTGGGCTCAACTTCAGCACAGGCGGTCGATGCACAACGCTTTGCCTTCACGCCGATTCCTGCCCAGACTGATGGGACAGTCCACGTGCCGGAAGGTTATGAGTGGAACATGCTAATGCGCTGGGGCGATCCGCTGTTTTCCGAGGCCGATGGATACGATTTGACCGATGGCGGTAAGGTTGAAAACTCGGACAAGGTTTTTGGCGAGAATACGGATGGGATGGAGACATTCTCGTTCCGGGGTCACGAGCTGATTGCGATCAACCACGAGTACCCGAACCGCAAGATCAACCTGCCTGCCGCGCAGGAAGGTGTTCCAACCCGTGCCGATGACGTTCTGAAGTTGCAGAACATCCAGGGCGTGACCGTAATGGAGATCAAGGAAGGCCCTGCGGGCTGGGCGGTCGATAAGGACAGCCCCTTCAACCGCCGGATCCACCACAACACTCCAATGAAGATCGTCGGCCCCGCCGCTGGTCATGACCTACTGAAGACCGAGGCCGATCCGACAGGAACCGCGTCGCTGGGCACCATGAACAACTGTGGTTCCGGCAAGACACCGTGGGGCACCTACCTGACCTGCGAAGAAAATTTCAACGGCTACTTTGGTTCCTCTGACGAGAATGCCAGCTACGATCAGAAGGTCGCGGACGGCATGAAACGCTATGGCATCAAAGCCGAAAGCTGGAATGGCTACGAACTGTTTGACCCCCGCTTCGACACCTCGAAAAACCCCAATGAGCCGCACCGCGCAGGCTGGATCGTTGAAATCGACCCGACCAAACCCGACAGCACTCCGGTCAAGCACACCGGCCTTGGTCGCTTCAAGCATGAAAATGCTGAGGTCGCGCTGGCTGCGGACGGTCGTGTCGTGGTCTATATGGGCGACGATGAACGTGGCGAGTATCTTTACAGGTTCGTCTCGAACGCGGCCTATGCGCCCGGTGTCGACACTCAGGGCTTGTTGAATGACGGCACGCTATATGTCGCCAAGTTCAATGACGACATGAGCGGCGAATGGCTGCCGCTGACGCCGGAAACAACCGGCATGGACGCGGCCGAAATTCTGATCTTTACCCGTATGGCCGCATCGGCTGCGGGCGGCACCACAATGGACCGCCCGGAATGGGTGGCCTCAAGCCCTGTTGCGGTCGAGGCATATTGCTGCCTGACCAACAACAAGAACCGTGGAGTTAAGCCAAATGCTGGGGGCGATGACACTGCAGTCAACGGCCCTAACCCGCGCGAGGCCAACAAATACGGCCAGATCGTGCGCTGGCGTCCAGCGGATGAAGATCACGCGGCCACTGGCTTTGATTGGGATCTCTATGTCATGGCCGGAAACCCAACTGTTCATTCGGATAACCGTGGCGGATCGGCAAATGTGAACGAAGGCAACCTGTTCAACTCACCCGACGGCATGGCCATCGATTCGACCGGTCTGGTCTGGATTCAGACAGACGGGAATGATGACAACGAGGAAGAATTCGCAGGAAACGGCAATAACCAGATGCTGGTTGGCGATCCCGTGACCGGGGAGATTGTGCGCTTCATGACCGGCCCGAATGGCTGTGAAGTCACCGGTCTGGCCTGGTCGACCGACCTGCGCACCATGTTTGTTGGCATCCAGCATCCGGGCAGCAATTGGCCCGATGGCGGTACGCCGCGTTCGTCGGTGATTGCGATCAAACGCACCGACAACGGGCTGGTCGGCTAATCAAGCCCTTGCATCAAAAACGCCCCTGAACTTCGGTTCCGGGGCGCTTTTTCGTCTCAATTCAAATATCATCACCCGGTGGATCAAGCAGCCCGCCCGGCGCAAGCAAGGCACGTTCTGAAAGCCACGGGTTCAGTTCGAGTGCATGGTTCAGCGCCGTTCGCGCTTCGTCCAGCCGCTTGAGACCCAACAGCGATAATGCACGCCCGCTAAGCGCCGCTACATGGTTCGGGGACAGCTCAATGGCCCGATCCAGATCGATCAGGGCCGCACCGTAATCCTGCTGCAAATAGTTGACGAATGCCCGCTGATTGTACCCCTCGGCATAATCCGGGCAATAAGCGACCAGAGCGTCAAACTCGGCCAGCGCACCGGTCAAATCCCAAGACTCGCGCAGAAACATCCCGCGATCCAACAGGGTTTGAGATCGGGCGTCCGGCGCATCGGTCCAGAGTTGCCACATCCGTCCCGAAATGCCCCGCGCCTCGCGCTCAGACGACGCGGTTTGGGCTTGCGCAATCAGGGCGTCGACGCCAGAAATATGATCCGGCGCAACCGGGCAATCTGCAGAAGCCTGAGCGGCAGAACCAGCGAGTATGGCAACGATAAGTACGTTTTTCATCCTCTCTAACCTGATCCATCAGGCGTTTAGGTCAACTGCTTTATAGCGGAGCCAGCAACCCGGTTTCTTTCACCGCCTCCATCGCAACGAAGGTGGAGGTGTTGGCAACATGCGGCAGGGATGAGATTTTCTCGGCTAGCACCGTGCGGTATTCTGTCATCGATCGGGTCCGGATTTTAAGCAGATAGTCAAAGTTGGACGCGATCATATGAGCCTGTTCAATCTCAGCAACTCTGCGCACCGCTGCATTGAACTCGGCCAGTGCTTTTTCACGAGTATCTGTGAGACGCACCTCGACAAAGGCCACATGGTCAAGGCCCAGACGGATCGGGTCCAACATGGCGCGATAGCCTGTGATGATCCCGTCAGCCTCAAGCCGCTTGAGCCGCGCCTGTGTCGGCGATTTTGACAAGCCGATCCTGCGCGCAAGGTCCGTCACTGAGATGCGGCCATCTTCAGCTAATGCCGTAAGGATCGCACGGTCAAAGCGATCAAGGCTGGACAAGTCGTTTTGCATGATCAGGCTCCTATATTTCAGTCAATTCGACCAGAATTCGAGAAAATTCGGTCCTTTCTCCTGACTGTAGGCGGTTATATTAGGCAAAAGCCCCGGAGTACACATGTCACACAGCCTACGCACCAAAATCGACACCCAAACTTATGCCGACCAGTCCACTGTACTGGACACGCTGATCTCTCAGGCCAAGCTGTCAGAGGCCGACCGAACGGCCATTTGCGAGGCTGCAGCCCAGCTGGTGCGCGACATCCGCTCAAGCACGTCGCCTGGCATGATGGAAGTGTTTCTGGCTGAATACGGCCTGTCCACAGATGAAGGCGTTGCACTTATGTGTTTGGCCGAGGCGCTGTTGCGTGTGCCAGATGCGGATACCATTGACGCGCTGATCGAAGACAAGATCGCTCCGTCAGACTGGGGAAAGCATCTGGGACAATCATCCTCGTCACTGGTGAACGCGTCGACATGGGCGTTGATGCTGACAGGCCGGGTCCTCGACGAAGACAAATCCTCGCCCGTCGGCGCGCTGCGCGGGGCCATCAAGCGGCTGGGTGAACCGGTGATCCGCACCGCCGTTGGTCGTGCAATGAAAGAAATGGGACGTCAGTTCGTTTTAGGCGAAACCATTCAATCCGCCATGAAGCGCGCCAAAGGTATGGAAGACAAGGGCTATACCTACTCGTACGACATGCTGGGCGAGGCGGCACGGACAGAGGCCGATGCTGCCCGCTATCACCTGTCTTACTCGCGCGCGATCGCCGCTATTGCCGAGGCTTGCACCCATAAGGACATTCGCGAAAATCCGGGCATCTCGGTCAAGCTGTCGGCCCTGCACCCCCGTTATGAGCTGGCGCAGGAACAACGGGTGATGGACGAACTGGTGCCCCGGCTGCGCGCGCTGGCTTTGCTGGCCAAGGCGGCGGGCATGGGACTGAACGTTGACGCCGAAGAGGCAGATCGCCTGTCGCTCTCGCTGCAGGTGATCGAAGAAGTTATGGCAGAGCCTGCACTGGCCGGTTGGGACGGGTTCGGCATCGTCGTGCAAGCCTACGGCCCACGCGCCGGGTTGGTGCTGGATACGCTCTACGAGATGGCCCAGCGGCACGACCGCAAGCTGATGGTGCGGCTGGTAAAGGGCGCTTATTGGGATACCGAGATCAAGCGCGCGCAAGTCGAGGGCGTCGATGGTTTTCCGGTCTTCACCGATAAGGCGGCGACGGATGTGTCCTATATCGCCAACGCCCGCAAGCTGCTGGGAATGACCGACCGTATCTATCCGCAATTTGCCACGCATAACGCCCATACCGTCAGCGCCATCCTACATATGGCGGACGGCCAGCCATTCGAATTCCAGCGCCTGCACGGGATGGGTGAGACCCTGCATCAGATTGTGCGCGACAAGCGGACCTCGCGCTGCCGTATCTATGCTCCAGTCGGCGCGCATCGGGATCTGTTGGCCTATCTGGTGCGTCGCCTTCTGGAAAACGGGGCAAATTCCTCGTTCGTCAATCAGATCGTTGATGAGGAAGTCGCCCCAGAAACCGTTGCCGCAGATCCGTTCGTGGCCGTTCAAACGCCTGGCAAACCGCTGCCAACCGGGCCTGAGTTGTTCGCACCGGAACGCCCAAACTCGAAAGGCTTTGATCTGCGCCATACGCCGACGCTGGACAAGATTGACATCGCACGCGACGCCTTCCGCGCCCATCATTGGTACGCCCGACCTTTGCTGTCGGATGATGCACTGCCTTTGGCAGACACTCCCGTGATCAATCCCGCGCAACCATCGGATCGTCCCGGTTCGGTTGCTGCGGCCAGCCCCGAAGACGTGGAACTGGCTTTGGCCAGCGCTTGCCCATGGCAGGCCTCAGCAGAGAAGCGCGCTGAAATTCTAGATAAAGCAGCCGATCTCTACGAAGCGCATTTTGGAGAGCTGTTTGCCCTGCTCGCCCGCGAAGCCGGAAAATCCGTGCCCGATGCGGTAGCCGAGCTGCGCGAAGCAGTTGATTTCCTGCGCTACTACGCCGCCAATATTCCTGCCGCCAAACCCGCCGGAATATTCACCTGCATCAGCCCGTGGAACTTCCCTCTGGCGATCTTCACCGGGCAGATATCGGCTGCGTTGGCCACCGGCAACGCTGTGCTGGCAGCCCCTGCCCCGCAAACGCCATTGATCGCCCATCGTGCCATTCAACTGATGCATGAAGCAGGCGTTCCACGCGATGCGCTGCAACTTCTTCCGGGCGGGCCGAAAGTGGGTGCGGCGCTAACGTCGGACGAACGCGTCTCTGGTGTGGCCTTTACCGGTTCCACCGCGACCGCGCTGAAAATCCGATCAGCAATGGCGCAGCACATGCGGCCAGGTACGTCATTGATCGCCGAGACCGGCGGTCTGAACGCCATGATCGTAGACAGCACCGCGTTGCCGGAACAAGCGATCCAATCGATTATCGAAAGCGCGTTCCAATCGGCAGGCCAGCGGTGCTCGGCCCTGCGTTGTCTTTATCTGCAAGAGGACATTGCCGAGGACGTTCTGACCATGTTGCAAGGGGCGATGGACGCTTTGCATGTGGGCGATCCTTGGCTGATTTCAACTGATTGCGGCCCGGTCATTGACGCGCAAGCCCGGCAAATCATCGCGGACCACGTGGCCCAGGCCCGCTCAGAAGGACGGGTACTGAAGGAGATGACAACGCCTCCTGAGGGTACATTTATCGCACCGACCCTGATCGAGATACCTGGCATCTCGGCGCTGGAGCGCGAGGTGTTCGGTCCGGTTCTGCACGTCGTCCGGTTCAAGGCGCAAGATATCGACAAGGTCATTGCGGATATCAATGCCACGGGGTACGGCCTGACTTTCGGCCTGCACACGCGGATCGACGACCGGGTGCAGCATGTGACCGAGGCGATCCATGCCGGTAATATCTACGTCAACCGCAACCAGATCGGCGCAATCGTCGGCTCGCAACCCTTCGGTGGCGAAGGTCTGTCCGGCACCGGCCCCAAGGCGGGCGGTCCGAACTATATGGCACGGTTCTGCGCGCCTGATCGGCAGAATGCTTCGCGACGCTGGGACAGTTCGGCTGAACCAGGTGCGCCCGAAGGGCAACCTGCAACGCCCAGCACCCAATCGCTGCCTGGCCCCACCGGTGAATCGAACCGCCTGACCGAATATTCCCGCTCTCCGCTTTTGTGCATGGGTCCGGGGGACGAGGCCGCCAAGGCTCAGGCGGATGCGGTCAAAGCGTTGGGCGGCACAGCGATCCGTATGACGGGCATGCTGGATCTGCACCGGCTTGAAAACCTGACCGGTTTCTCGGGTGTTCTGTGGTGGGGCGACGACGACACTGCCCGCCAGATCGAGCAGCATTTGGCCCGGCGCGATGGCCCGATCATCCCGCTGATCCCCGGGCAGCCCGACCGTGCTCGGGTGCTGGGGGAACGCCATGTCTGTGTCGACACCACCGCCGCCGGAGGCAACGCCGCCCTTCTGGGAGGTGCGGCATAACCGGACCTTGACGCTGGGCGGCGAAAAGCCCAGCGTCGCGCCATGTTTCCGATCCGAGACCATAACCCTTCGGGGCGTACTCCGTTTGTTGTTTATGCCCTTATGGCTGCGAACATCCTGATCTTCCTCAGCTATGTGGGTGTCATGGAGGATGCGCGGCTGATCAATCAGCTTTATATTGACTACGCGGTCATTCCTGCTCGGATAACTGACGGCTATGGATTCGAGACACTCGTGACGTCAATGTTCCTGCATGGGGGCTGGATGCATCTGGCGGGAAACATGCTGTTCCTGTGGATATTCGGCGACAACCTCGAAGACGAAATGGGGCATGTGCTGTTTCTCGTGTTCTATCTGCTGGCAGGAATCGGAGCAGGGTTGATTCACGTCTTTTCGGCACCGGATTCGGTGGTGCCAACAATTGGCGCGTCCGGAGCGATAGCCGGTGTCATGGGCGGCTATCTTCTGCTTTTCCCAAAAGCGCGCGTAGATATCCTGTTGATTCTGATCGTCTATATCCGGATCTTCACTATCCCGGCCTTTATCATGCTGGGTGTCTGGCTGGGCCTGCAATTCCTTGGCAGCCTCTCCAGCAATCCCGATGAAGGAGGCGTTGCCTACTGGGCGCATACCGGAGGGTTCTTTGTTGGCCTGATCCTGTGCATCCCCCTGTGGCTCAGGCGCGGAGGGACTGGGTTCTGGAACCGCACCCACGGCCATCCACCGCATCCGGAACACAAGTACAAACTCTCGCAATCGCGCATCCCCAGAGTGCCGCGCAAATAATCAAGCGTCAGCTCTTGGGTAGCCTGCCGCCGCTCAGGTGGGTGATCTCTTGCGCCGCGCGCATGACCAGATCGCCCAACTCGGGCGCGCGTTCGCGGCTGAACCTTACGGTCGGTCCGGATACCGAGATACCGGCGCAAGGCTCAGCCCTGTCATTGAAGATAGCCGCACCAATGCAAGACATACCTTCATACCGTTCTTCGTGATCGTAAGACCAACCTCGGATACGAGTTTCAGCCAGATCTGCATACAGTCCCGCAGCGGGCAACTGCGTATTTTCAGTGAAAGCAACCGGATCAATCCGGCCCAGAACTTTGCCTAAACTCTCTTCGCTCAACGCAGCGAGAATAGCCTTTCCTGTACCAGACGCATACATGGGCGTCCGCGCACCGGGTGGAAAGAAGGCCCGGATGGGGTTCTGAGTTTCGACCTGCCCGACAAAGACCACCTCTGCACCATCGGGTACGGCGAGATTTGCGGTCTCACCACTGTCTTGCATCAGACGCCGCAGGATCGGCCTGCCGATTTCCAGAACGCTGTTGCGCCGCAGGAAAGACGCACCGGTCCGATATGCTTCGATCCCGACCAGCCATTCCTGCCGTTCCTCATCAAAGGATACGAATCCGTGTTTTTGCAGTGTCACAAGAATGCGATGCGTGGTGGCCGTCGGTACATCGACCTCGCGGGCAAGATCGCTTAGCGCGACGCGCTCTAGCCGGGCAACGGTGGTCAGTACGCCCAGCGCCCGATCCAATGATTGCATGGTCCCGGCCGAACTTTCTTTAAACAGCGATTTGGGTCTGCCGCGCGGTCGCTTTTGCGTTTCCATTTCTCACCTGGCTTTCGGACTTTCCCCCGAAAACCCGCACCAATTTTTCTGGTCCGGAATTCTCCGAGATCATTTTGATAAACTGAATTCCTATCCGTTTCAGCACCTTATCAATTTAACGGATAAAATGAAAATATTTTTCAAGAAAATTGCAACACACAACCGTTCAAGCGACACTTGGGTCCAAAGCAGAGGATTGAGTTATGTCGCATCAAAACCCGGTCTTTATCCCAGGCCCAACCAATATTCCTGATCGTTTGCGCCTTGCCATGCAGGTTCAGACGCAAGACCACCGCGCCCCGGACTTCGTTGAAACCTTCGCCCCGGTACTGGAGGATACAAAACAGGTCTTTGGAACCACCGAAGGCCAGATCGTCACTTTTCCAGCCAGCGGAACGGGCGGTTGGGAGGCAGCTATTACAAATACGCTCAGCCCCGGTGACAAGGTTCTTGTCGCCCGCTACGGCGTCTTCAGCCATCGCTGGATCGATCTGTGCGAAAGACACGGGTTGGACGTTCAGATTGTTGAATGCCCATGGGGAGCAGGCGCGCCAGCCGACAGGTTCGAGGCCATCCTGTCCGCGGATAAAACGCATGAAATCAAGGCCGTATTGGTGACGCATAACGAAACCGCGACAGGTGTGCGTTCCGATATCAGCGCTGTGCGCAATGCGATGGATGCGGCACATCACCCGGCCATGATGTTTGTGGATTGCGTGAGCTCTCTGGCCTCAATGCCGTTCGAGTTTGACCGGTGGGGCGTGGATATTGCGGTCTCGGGGTCGCAAAAGGGGCTCATGCTGGCCACCGGCATGGCAATCCTATGCGTTAGCCCCAAGGCACTGGCGTCGATAGAGACCGCGCAACTGCCACGCACCTTCTTTGATTTCCGTGATATGATGTCGGCAAATGCGTCTGGCGGCTTTCCCTATACTCCGCCGCTGCAGCTGATCTACGGCATGCGCGAAAGCCTTAAGATGTTGTTCGAGGAAGGGTTGGACAATGTGTATGCCCGCCACACTCGCCTTGCCGAAGGTGTGCGCCACGCGACTGCGGCCTGGGGCCTGAAGTTGGTCGCACAATCTCCTGACCTCTACTCGGATACCGTCAGCGCCATTTTTGTGCCCGAAGGTTTCGACAGCAACGAACTGACTGACCATGCCTTCAACACCTATGGGGTATCCTTCGGCATTGGTCTGGGTGAGTTGAATGGCAAAGCGTTCCGTATTGGCCACTTGGGCAGCCTGACCGATGTTATGGTCCTGTCGGGGCTGGCCACGGTCGAGATGGCCATGGCCGATCTGAACTACCCGGTGAAGCTTGGCAGCGGGGTCGCTGCGGCGCAGGAATTCTATCGCGCCAGCTCAACCAGCCACGCAAAAGCGGCAGCTTAGGGAGGGCAGTCATGTTGGATCAAATCCCCGTCGCCGAACTGACCTATGCTGACGTGCAGGCTGCGCACGAAAGGATCAGGCCGCACATCCGGCGCACACCGGTAATGACCTCGGACTATCTGAATGAATTGACCGGCGCACAGCTGTTCTTCAAATGCGAGAACTTTCAGGAAGCAGGTGCATTCAAAGTGCGCGGTGCCAGTAATGCGGTCTTCGGCCTAAGCGATGAAATGGCGACCAAGGGTGTTTGCACCCACTCAAGCGGGAACCACGCCCTGTCGCTGTCATATGCGGCTGGTCGCCGGGGCATTCCATGCAATGTGGTGATGCCGCGAACCGCGCCGCAGGCCAAGAAAGACGCGGTACGACGCTTTGGTGGTACGATCACTGAATGTGAGCCATCCACCTCTTCCCGCGAGGCAACGTTTGCCGAGGTGCAGGCCCGAACAGGCGGAGAGTTCGTGCACCCGTACAACGACCCTCGTGTTATCACTGGTCAGGCCACATGTTCGGCTGAATTGCTTGAGCAGACCGATGGCCTGGATGCAGTTATCGCGCCAATCGGTGGCGGCGGCATGGTATCAGGCACCTGTCTGACGGTCTCGAACCTGGCACCAGGAACCGCGATCTATGCGGCTGAGCCTGAGCAGGCGGACGATGCGTACCGTTCCTTCAAAGCGGGTCATATCATTGCGGACGATGCCCCCAAAACGGTGGCGGACGGGCTGTTGGTCCCGCTCAAGGAAAACACATGGCACTTTGTGTCGAACAATGTGACCGACATCTTCACCGCGTCCGAGCAAGAGATCATCGACGCAATGAAACTCACCTGGAAATACTTGCGCGTGGTGATGGAGCCGTCTTCGGCCGTTCCTCTGGCCACCATTCTTAAGAACCCCGACACCTTCCGGGGCAAGCGCGTCGGCGTCATCATCACCGGCGGCAACGTGGATCTGGACAAGCTGCCCTGGCTGAAAGGGTAAGGAGAAACAGGATGAACAAACCGATGAACAGTGATCAATTCGAAGTTGGCTATGACATCCCTGCCGCGATTGGCATGGATGAATCCGAAATCCAGACGCCTTGCCTGATCCTTGATCTGGACGCGCTGGAGCGCAACATCAAGAAGATGGGCGACTATGCCAAGGCGCATGGGATGCGGCACCGGGTGCATGGCAAGATGCACAAATCCGTGGACGTCGCGAAATTGCAAGAACAACTGGGCGGCGCGGTCGGCGTCTGCTGCCAAAAAGTGTCCGAGGCCGAGGTTTTTGCGCGCGGCGGCATCAAAGACATTCTGGTCTCGAACCAGGTGCGGGACCCGGCCAAGATCGACCGACTGGCGCGCCTGCCTAAGCTTGGTGCACGCACAATCGTTTGCGTCGACGATGTGGACAACGTCGCTGACCTGTCTGCTGCTGCCGCTAAGCATGGCACTGAATTGGAGGTTTTTGTCGAGATCGACTGCGGCGCGGGCCGCTGTGGTGTCACCACGACCCCCGCCGTGATCGAAATCGCCAAGGCGGTTGAGGCCGCCCCTAACCTAAAATTTACCGGCATTCAGGCCTATCAAGGCGCGATGCAGCATCTGGATACGTATGAGGCACGCAAAGAAAAACTGGATACCGCAATCGCCATGGTCAAGGATGCCGTCGACGGATTGAAGGCTGAAGGGATCGACTGCGAGCTGGTTTCGGGAGGCGGTACGGGGTCTTATTACTTCGAAAGCAACTCGGGCGTTTATAACGAGCTGCAGTGCGGCTCTTATGCCTTCATGGATGCTGATTACGGTCGAATTCTGGACAAGGACGGTCAACGGATCGATCAGTGTGAATGGGAAAACGCCTTGTTCATTCTGACCAGCGTGATGAGCCACGCCAAAGCGGACAAGGCAATCTGCGATGCGGGCCTGAAGGCGCAATCCGTCGATAGCGGCCTGCCCTTCATCTTTGGGCGGGACGATGTGGAATACCTGAAGTGCTCGGACGAACACGGGGTGATTGGCGATCCGGATGGGGTGCTGAAGGTCAACGACAAGCTGCGGCTGGTGCCCGGCCACTGTGACCCGACCTGCAACGTTCATGACTGGTACGTCGGTGTGCGCGGCGGCAAGGTTGAAGCCCTTTGGCCGGTCTCTGCCCGTGGCAAGGCCTATTGAATTACAGATGAATGCAGGGGCGGACGTTTAGCACCGCCCTTTCTAATGCCATCAAAAAGAAAGACAAACGCGATGATCATCGTTCCTGAAAAGGAAATCGGCGCTCTGTTAGGCCGACAGGAAAGCTATACTGCGGTTGAGCAGGTGTTTGCCGCGATGGCGGCTGGGGATGCCTACAACTTCCCGGTCGTGCGCGAGGCCATAGGTCATGCGGATGCGCTCTATGGGTTCAAGGGCGGGTTTGATCGCGCGGGCATGAACCTTGGCCTGAAAGCAGGCGGGTATTGGCCAAACAATCTGCAAACGCACGGGCTGATCAATCACCAATCCACCGTGTTTTTGTTTGATCCAGATACGGGTCGCGTTCGGGCCATCGTTGGGGGCAACCTGCTGACCGCGCTGCGCACGGCTGCAGCCTCTTCGGTTTCGATCAACCATTTGGCACGCAAAGATGCCAAGGTGATCGGAATGGTTGGCGCCGGGCATCAGGCGACATTCCAATTGCGCGCGGCATTGGAACAGCGAAACTTTGAGAAAGTCATAGGCTGGAACTTGCATCCAGAAATGCTGCCAAATCTCGAAAAGGTCGCGGCTGAAGCGGGGCTGCCTTTTGAGGCTGTGGATCTGCCCGTCATGGTGCAGGCGGATGTGATTATCACCATCACCTCCTCCTTCGCGCCAACACTGATGTCCGAGCACGTCTCCGACGGCACACACATCGCATGTATGGGCACCGATACCGTCGGTAAGCAAGAGGTCGCCACAGACCTGATCGCGCGCGCAAGCGTCTTTACCGACGAAGTCGCGCAGGCCGTGACCTTGGGTGAAAGCCAGCATGCCGTGGCTGCCGAAATGAAAGCCGAAGGCGATATCCGGCAGATCGGAGAGGTCATTAACGGGACCCATCCCGGGCGTGTGTCCGAGGCTGAGGTGACCGTGTTCGACGGTACTGGCGTGGGGCTGCAAGATCTTGCGGTTGCCAGCGCGGCAGTTGATCTGGCGGTCCAGCAAGGGATCGCGATCGAGGTCGACTTCTAAACCAAAACGCGCGCCCGGACCGGACGCGCGTACCATGATCAAAAGACCGGGGTTGAGTATCAGCCCCGAATTACCTTTGCGAAATTGTCAAAGATCGGTTCATTGGCGCAGATCACTTCGCCATCCTCAAGCACGCTGCCTTCGGGGTTCAGCGCCTGAACAAAGCCGCCCGCCTCTTTCACGATGATGATGCCTGCGGCCAGATCCCAGGCGTTTAGGCGACGCTCCCAAAAGCCTTCGTAACGACCGGCGGCCACATAGGCCATGTCCAGCGCGGCAGCACCCCAGCGACGAACACCTGCACAGGTAGGCATCAGACGGGCGAGGTCCTGCAAGGTCGCAGGCAGGTCCGAACGGCCACCGAATGGCAGACCTGTCGCGAAGATCGACTCGATCATGCGATGGCGGCCCGACACACGGATGCGCATGTCGTTCATCCACGCACCTTCGCCTTTTTCGGCAAAGAACATCTCATCCTTGGCAGGGTCATAGATCACACCCGAAACGATCTTGCCCTTATGTTCCAACGCGATTGAAACGGCCCAGTGCGGCAGCCCGTGCAGGAAGTTGGTGGTCCCATCCAGTGGGTCGACGATCCAGCGACGAGTCGGGTCTTCACCGCCAATCGCGCCGCCCTCTTCGGCCAGCCAACCATAGGTCGGACGGGCACCCAGCAATTCCTCTTTCAGGATGGCTTCGGCCGCGATATCGGCCTTCGACACAAAGTCGCCCGCACCTTTCATCGACACCTGCAGGTTCTCGACTTCACGAAAATCCTTGACCAGAGAACGCCCCGCCTTGCGCGCGGCCTTGATCATGATGTTGAGATTTGCACTGCCAACCATTTTCCATAGGCTCCTGTCCGGTCAAGCCGCGCGTATACTGGGGCAACGCGCCCTTGCCAAGAGGAATGATGCGCATGGCTGATCTGCGTCCGGTGTTATTGAGTCTGAAGCTTACGCGCCTCGGTCCGCGCCAGTTTCACCAACTCTTGCACAAAGGGTTTTTCAAGGTCTTCGCTGCGGACCGCAGCATATAACCTGCGGGTAATCCCATCTTTGGTAAGCGGGCGCGTGACGTAGTCCGAGCTATACTTTACCTCGCGCACCACCCAGTCCGGAAGAACGGATATGCCCCTATTCGAAGCCACCAACAACAAGATCACAGCGGTCAGTTCAACCTGTCGGATGGTGGCAGGCTCGACCCGGGCCGGGATCAGCAACTGACTGAAAACATCTAAACGGGTTCGTTCGACCGGGTAGGTAATCAGTGTCTGACCTCGGAAATCTTCAGCTTCGATATAGAGCTTTTCAGCCAATGGATGCGAAGACGCCGCGACAAATACGGCCTGGTAGTCAAAGAGTTCGACAAATTCGACACCCGGCAGATCTTCGGGGTCAGAGGACACCACCAGATCAACCTCTTCCTTCTGCAAGGCGGGCAACGCGTCGAATGCAAGGCCCGGGCGGATATCCACATCAACGTCTGACCAGGATTTACGGAAAGCTTCAAGCACCGGAAACAGCCACTCGAAACAAGCGTGACATTCGATCGCAATGTGCATCCGACCGGTGCGACCGTCGCGCAGCGATGAAAACTCATCCTGCATCGCCTCGACCTGAGGCAGAATTTGTTCAGCGAGACGCAGCAGCCGCAAACCAGCTGCCGACAACTTCATCGGCTTGGATCGACGTAAAAACAGCTCGACCCCGGCCTGATCTTCCAACCCCTTGATCTGGTGACTTAGTGCGGATTGCGTGATGTTTAGCTGATCAGCTGCACGCGCAAGCCCACCGCATTCGTGGATGGCTTTGATCGTCCGTAAGTGGCGAAATTCGATATGCATTACTCACGCAACTCATGTTGTTGTTGAACAATATGAGTTTGTCTCACAATGCATCTGATGGCACAAGGGCATAAATGACAGCTACGAGGCCACCATGACCAAGCCTGAGATTTCATTCGAGTTCTTCCCGCCGCAGACTCTGGAGGCCTCGTTTCGCCTTTGGGATACGGTTCAGACCTTGGCGCCGCTGAACCCACGGTTTGTATCGGTGACCTATGGTGCTGGTGGTACAACACGTGAGTTGACGCGTGATGCAGTTGCAACCTTGCACAAATCCTCGGGGCTGCCTGTTGCTGCGCATCTGACCTGTGTCGATGCCTCGCGTCGGGAGACGCTTGAGATCGCAGACACATTCGCGCGCGCAGGCGTTCAGGATATCGTTGCCCTGCGTGGCGACCCCCCTAAAGGTCAAGACCGGTTCGCCCCCCACCCTGATGGTTTCACCAACTCGGTAGAACTGATTTCTGCACTGGCCGAGACCGAGATGTTCAGCATCCGTGTCGGCGCCTATCCGGACAAACATCCAGAAGCACGCAATGCCCGCGCTGATGTGGATTGGTTAAAGGCCAAGCTGGATGCGGGCGCGGACGAGGCGTTGACCCAATTCTTCTTCGAGGCTGAAACCTTCTTCCGGTTTCGCGATGCCTGCGAAAAAGCGGGGATCGACAAGCCTATCGTACCGGGCATTCTTCCCATCGAGAACTGGAAGGGTGCGCGTAACTTTGCAAAACGCTGTGGCGCCCACATTCCCGACTGGATCGAGAACGCATTTGACAAAGCAATCCGGGACGATCGCGAAGATCTTCTGGCGACGGCGTTATGCACCGAACTCTGCTCGGACCTGATAGAAGGCGGCGTGGACAAACTGCATTTCTATACGCTCAACCGACCTGAGCTTACTCGGGATGTCTGCTTTGCCCTGGGCATTACACCCCAGACCGAATTGCAGAACGTCGCCTGATCCCACAGTTTTTGCGTTTGCCCTGTATCGCCGGGCATGGCAGTCGTCTGCCATGCTCATTTGCGACAACCGCTGCGCAGGCGACAATCTCGATATGCACCCGTCAACTGTTGCCCTACCTCAGTCTAATTCCTGAAAAAATTTGACAAAAATGTGATCAATGGCAATCTGACCCAGTTGTAGTTTTTATGAGTGTTTTGAGTATGAAGCCAGTGAGCAAGGTACAGGCTCGGGCCGAAGCGTTGCAGGTTCTTGGTCTGCCCCCAAATGCAAACGCAAACGAGATTCGTGAAGCCTGGCGCAAAATCGCGTTCCACGATCATCCTGATCATACCGACGGTGATTATTCCGGTTTTTCGGATGCTAAATCAGCCTATGACTTTTTGCGTAAAGAAGGGATGACACGCAAAAACGGTTTAGATTCTTCTACACCGCGTCGTCCTCGTTTGAAGAAACGCGTAATCGAACTGGCCGCAGATGAAATCAAAGCTTGTCACGATCTGTTAAAACCTGAACGCGCGCTGAAGGATTTATCGGAACTGGGTGAACCGGACGCCGCCAAAAGCGCCCGCGAATCTTCGGACCATGTTCCTGATGCAATCGGATGCTTCGGGCGCGATCTTACCTACTTCGTCGCATCGTCAGTCTGCGAAGGGTCTAACCGCGTTGCATTGCCAACCTCGGTCCTTTCCGGCTACCGCAAGTCAGAAACAGAGATTCTGACCTTTCGGTCCAAAGGCTCGGGCTCCGGTGAGATTGTCATTCCTGACCCGATACGCGAGAGAAAATTTCCCGGTGCCAAGAGTGTAACAATACGGTTCGAAGCGGATCAACACATGCGGGATATGTTCGAGTTGGCGGGGTGAGAGAACCCGCCAACGAAAAAAGCCCGGCCTTAGTGGCCGGGCTTTCTTTCATTAATCGGAATCAGTTGGAAATTGGGCCTTCTGATGTGAATTTTGGGATCACGCTGGTCGAAGCGGCATCCCCTTCGATTCCGGGCCAGTTGCCTTCCGCCAGGTCGATGTTGGCCGGAACATCCTCTTCCCAGAAACCAACAACAACATCAGTGATGTTCAGATAGAGCTTGTCATCGACAATACGCCACAGATTTGGGTTGCCCGGAACCTTGCCGCCTTTCGACACGCCGTATGCACAATGGCCATCATATTGCGGTGCGTAAAAGGCCGGGTTTTCCAGAAACTTGTCACGGTTCTCTTCGGTCGCAAACGCCCAGGTAACACCATTATAGTCTGCGGTGATGTCGGCCCGACCGCGAACGGCCTCGGGTTGCGACTGGCCTACAGGAACCTGATCCAGGCTGCGGTAAGCAACAACGTCGTATCCCGATACGGCAAATCCGGTGCCATCAACATATTGTTCTCCGGCGAACGCGGGCACGGCAAAAGCCAGCGTCGCGGCAAGGGTCAGCGCAAAGCGTTTCATGTGATTGGTCCTCATGTCCTTACGGTTTCTGGTCACCCGAACTGCGGGTCTGGTCAAACAATAGGTAATTTTGGCCCGGCGCGAAGACCCCCTCGCGCCGCTGTGAAAACCAGAGGGGTTTTGTGAGGTGAACGAGGCGCAATGTTACAAATATCTCGCCACATCCGGGGTTGGACTTTGAGTTTTGCAATATTAGCTGTGAAGGCGGCGCGTTTTGGCCAAATGATGCAGAAAGGCAAAAGATGAGCGAACAATCCACTTACACACCCCCAAAGGTCTGGACTTGGGACAGCGAAAGCGGAGGACGCTTTGCCAATATAAACCGGCCCATAGCTGGTGCGACCCACGAAAAGTATCTCCCGGTCGGGAAGCACCCGCTTCAACTGTATTCGCTCGCCACCCCGAACGGCGTCAAGGTTACGGTCATGCTGGAGGAGCTTTTGGCATTGGGCCATTCCGGGGCCGAATACAATGCGTGGCTGATCAACATCGGTGAAGGTGATCAGTTCAGCTCGGGCTTTGTCGGGGCCAATCCTAACTCGAAGATACCGGCGCTGTGGGATCATTCAGGTGAAACACCTGTGCGCGTTTTCGAGAGCGCCTCCATCTTGCTGCATCTCGCTGAGAAATTCGGTGAGTTTCTGCCCGCCAGCGGTGCCGAGCGGACCGAAGTGATGAACTGGTTGTTCTGGCAGATGGGCAGCGCGCCTTATCTGGGCGGTGGCTTTGGCCACTTCTACGCTTATGCGCCTGAGAAATGGCAATATCCGATCGACCGTTTCGCGATGGAGGCCAAACGCCAGTTGCATGTGCTGGAACTGGAACTTGCCGATAAGCCTTATATCGCAGGTCAGGACTATACGATCGCCGACATGGCGATCTGGCCGTGGTACGGGCAGCTTGTTCTGGGCCGTCTATACGATGCGGCAGAATTCCTGGATGTCGAAAGCTATGAAAACGTGATGCGGTGGGCCAATGCCATCGATGCTCGCCCCGCCGTTCAGCGCGGCCGGATGGTCAATCGTGCGTTTGGAGAGCCGCATACGCAGTTGCACGAACGTCATGACGCCAGCGATTTTGAGACCCGCACGCAGGATAAACTGGAAGCGGCGGATTAACGTCCTGCGCTACTTCAATATTGGGGGCCGCTCGGGATCACTGCCCGGCGCGGCCCTTTCCATTTGGGGCGCTTGAGGCTGGGGCAAATCGAACCGCAGCCCAACCTTTGCCAGGGCAGAAGTAGCCGGATCCTGCACTTCAAAAAAGCCAACATCCAGCGCTCCGGCCTCGATCCCCGAAAAGGTCAATGCCTCGGATACGGCGCGTGCAAGCGCTGGCTGCGCGCCTTCGACCGCCGAAACAAAACCCAACAAATGACCCTGCCCCCCATCCTCGGTCCTTGTTCCAACCAGAAACGCCGCCGCAGCCAGACCTGCAGCCGTCGCCAGCTTTGCATCAAGCGCGGTTAACAGAACATCAGGCAAACCGGAGGGCGGATGGAATTCGGCAAGTCGCTGCTGCACCTCCTTAGGACCATGCTGCAGCGTGTCAGACAACCAACCGAGCGCTTCAGCGGGGATCAACATCGACGACGGTGCAACATCAAGGTTCAGACCCAGCCCGACCCCCTGCCCCGACAACATCCCTGAAAGAACACGACCCGACAGAGCGACATAGGGGACCGGTCGACCCGCAAATGCAGCCAGTCGTTCCTCAAGATCAAACACCAGAACAAAACGACCATCCGCCACATCGAACAGCTCGGGCGAAATGCTTTCATCCTTCGCTTCTTCGGTGAGCATCAGAAAGAGCTCGCTATCGGCCAGTCTTTCAAAAAAGCGTAGTCGAGCGTTGTCGTCTTCCGGGGCCGCCTGCATGGCGGCATGTGCAGCATCCAAAGCTGTGGCTTCAGTCATTCAGAACCTCGTGCACCCGTTTCTGTAGCACCGGCAACAGCTCGGCCTCGAACCAGGGGTTTTTCTTCAGCCAAGCCGTATTGCGCCAGGACGGGTGAGGCAAGGCAAAGACGCGCGGCGCATGGTCTCGCCAAAGACTAACAGTCTCGGTGACCGGTGTGTTCACGCCAAGATGATATTTATGGGCATGACCCCCGACGAGGATCGTCAACGGTACTTCTCCCAACGCAGCCATCACCTTGTCATGCCAGGTGCGCCCGCATATCGGCGGCGGAGGCAGGTCGGCCTTGCGCTCATTGTATCCGGGGAAGCAAAACGCCATCGGCACGATGGATACGCGCGAACGGTCATAAAATGCGTTCTCATCCAGTCCCAGCCAATCCCGCAGCCGATCACCCGAAGGGTCGGTGAAAGGCTTCCCTGAAGCATGGACGCGCGCGCCCGGTGCCTGACCTGCGATCAAAATGCGCGCACCGGGGCGAAACCAAACCACCGGGCGCGGCTGGTGCGCAGTCGCGGTCTGCGCGAACCTGTCCGCACACAAACAGCAGGCTTGGATGTCCTCAATCAGCGAATTCATCGGATCAACAGGCTTTTGCAATGTTCATCGATGAAGATAGGCATCATCTATCCACGAGCCAATGAAACCGTCCTTGCAACACATCAATGTCATGAACGCGGATGCGCATTGATCATTTGTTTCATATTTCGACATAATGTGGCCAACATGGATCGGTAGCACACCGATCCTCAAACCGTCAAAACCCCGAGCGATCTGCAGGCCGCACATGCTGGAATTCGAAAATGTCAGCAAGTCTTTCTGGACCGGAACCCGCCGCAAGGTGATTCTGGATCGGGTCTCGTTCCGGGTCGAGCTTGGAACATCTCTTGGCGTGCTGGCCCCGAACGGAACCGGCAAGACCACGTTGATCAACATGATGGCAGGGCTGGAAAAGCCCGACGAAGGCGTGATTCGGCGCGACTGCCGCGTATCCTTCCCCATGGGCTTTGCAGGTGGTGTGGCCAAGCGCCTGTCCGCGCTGGAGAACGCACGCTATATCGCGAAGATCTACGGCATGGATCCCGACTATGTCGAAGCCTACTGCAAATGGCTGTGCAACTTGGGTGAGTATTTCGACCAGCCGCTCGGAACCTATTCGTCCGGAATGCGGGCCCGGTTTACATTTGCACTGATGCTGGCCCTGGATTTCGATATGTATCTGATCGATGAGGGGATGCCCTCGACAACCGATGTCGAGTTCAACAAGAAGGCGGGCGACATTCTGAAAGAGAAGCTGCGGACAACGACTTTGGTGATCGTATCGCACAACCCTTCGCTTCTTGAAAAATTCGCGCGGCAGGCTGCGGTTTTGGTAGACGGCCAGCTTTACATGTTTGAAACCTTGGAAGAGGCAAAGCAGCTCTATGACTACCAAACCCAAGGCTAGGAAATACAATCCCGACCGCACGGCACGCGGTTCTGGCACTGCTGAGGCACGCTCGGACGCCATTTCGCGCATCCGAAAGGCGACCCAAGGCACAGACTCGGCTGACGACACTCAGCAACCGGGCAACGAGTTGGATGCGATCAAACGCGAAGGTCTGACAGGGCGTCAATTGCGCGTCGCGCGGCGTTTGGCGCACAAGAACGGGCTGGCGGCGACGTCTGACTACGATGCGGTCCGGCTGTTACGAAAGAAAGGAATTGATCCGTTTCAGCGCACAAACCTGCTTGATCTGGCAGCTCCTGACCAAGGTAAGCCAACTGGTGATGACGCCGCGCAAGACAATATAAAGATTCACCTGCCGCAAACGACCAGGGACTCGCAGAAGAACCTGCCAGGACCCGAACTCAGCCCGGCCGAACGTCGTGAATATGAAATCGGGCAGATCCAGAAAGACATCGCCCGCCGCCGCCGCCGCAAGCTTGCCGGGCTATTCGCACGATTGACGGTGTTCGTATTCATTCCAACGTTTATCGTGGGCTACTATTTCTATCGCGTGGCGACGCCGATGTATGCCAGCGACTCGGTGTTTTCGATCTTGCAAGCGGATGGCGGCGGTGCCTCGTTCGGTGGATTTCTGGCGGGCACGCAGTTTGCGACGGCGCAGGATTCCGTGTCCACTCAGGAATTTCTGGAATCCAAGGATGCATTGGAACGGCTTGAGCGTGATGTCGGATTTACTGAGTTTTTTCGGCAGGATTGGATAGACCCGATCCAACGATTGCCGGCTGATGCGACGCTTGAAGAAACCTACAAGCTTTATAAGCGTATGATCACAATCGGATATGATCCTAGTGACGGCGTCATCCGAATGGAGGTCGCAGCGCCGAGCCCCGAGATAGCGGTCGATTTGTCCAGGCGGCTTATCTCTTACGCGGAAGAGACCATCAATGGTCTGACTGAATTGAAACGCGAAGACCAGATGCGCGATGCCTTGGCGAGTTTTGAGGCTGCGCAAGAGGCACGCAGACAGGCTCAGGAAGACCTGATCGAACTGCAGCTACAAGGTGCGATACTGGACCCGCAAAGTGTGATCGCCAGCCTGCGAGGAAGGATCGATCAGTTCGAATTCGAGCTGCAGGACAAAGAACTACAATTGGCCGCGCTTCTCGATAATACGCGCCCCAACCAGGCCAAGGTGGATGGTACACGGGCGGATATCGCGCGGCTGCAAGCGGTCCTTGATGAGTTGAATGCTGAGATGCTGGATGTGTCGGCGGGCGAAAATTCGCTGGCGCGTTTGAGCGTGCGAATCCAGATGGCTCAGGCCGATCTGGCGGCGCGTGACATGATGCTGCAAACGGCAATGCAGCAAATGGAAGCTACGCGGACCGAGGCCAATCGAAAAGTGCGGTATCTGACCGTCTCGGTGAACCCGGTCGCCAGCCAGGAGCCTAGCTATCCGCGCAAGTTCGAAAATACGATTTTGGCATTCCTGTTATTTGCTGGTATCTACCTGATGATCTCGCTTACCGCGTCGGTCCTTCGTGAACAGGTATCCTCGTAAGACTCATGAAACATGTAAAAATAGCCGACCTGACGGTTGGCAACGACCTTCCGCTGACCATCATTGCCGGCCCTTGCCAGCTTGAAACCGCCGATCACGCCCAGATGATCGCAGGCACTATGAAAGAAGCATGTGACGCCGCCGGGGCGCGGTATGTATTCAAGGCTTCGTATGACAAAGCCAACCGGACCTCGCTGTCCGGCAAGCGCGGCATGGGCATTGATTCCGGGCTGCAGGTGCTGGAAGATATCCGCAAGACCATGGGCATACCGGTACTGACCGATGTCCATACCGAAGCGCAATGCGCGATTGCGGCTGAGGCCGTCGATATTCTGCAAATCCCTGCGTTTCTGTGTCGTCAGACGGACATGCTGCTGGCGGCGGGCAATACCGGAAAAGCGGTCAACGTGAAGAAGGGACAGTTTCTCGCCCCGTGGGAAATGCCGAATATCGTCACTAAGATCGAAAGCACAGGCAATCAGAACATCCTGCTGACCGAGCGTGGAACTTCGTTTGGCTACAATACGCTGGTCGCGGACATGCGATCGCTGCCGCAGATGGCGCAAACCGGATACCCGGTCGTCATGGACGCGACCCACTCGGTGCAACAGCCCGGCGGCCAAGGTGGTTCCTCGGGTGGACAGCGTGAGTTTGCGCCGGTGATGGCGCGCGCCGCTGTATCTCTGGGCGTCGGAGCCGTTTTCATAGAAACCCATCAGGATCCCGACACCGCCCCCTCAGATGGGCCGAACATGATCCCTCTGGATCAAATGGGCCATCTGGTTGACACATTGATGCGATTTGATGCGCTGGCCAAAGAAAACCCAATTCAGATTTAACGATTGAGATTTGTGATGACCAAGCCTTTGCCTGAGGTGACCCCAAACACCTGGAGCTTTCTGCGCGATCCGATGATCAAGCCCACGGGCTTTCGCGAATATGACGCGCGTTGGAAATACCCCGATGAGATCAATCTGCCAGGCATGACGGCCCTGGGTTTGGGTCTGGGCACACAGATGCTCAAACGCGGGATCGAACCCGTGATTGCAGTGGGAAATGACTATCGTGATTATTCCCTGTCGATCAAAAACGCTCTGATCGTTGGACTTATGCAGGCGGGTATTCAGGTGAAAGATATCGGCCCAGCGCTCAGCCCGATGGCGTATTTCGCGCAATTCCATCTGGACGTACCGGCGGTTGCGATGGTCACGGCAAGCCATAACCCGAACGGTTGGACCGGCGTCAAAATGGGCTTTGACCGCCCACTGACCCACGGCCCTGACGAAATGTCGGAACTGCGCGACATCGTCTTGAATGGGGAAGGCGTCGCGCGCCCGGGCGGGTCATATGAATTCGTCGACGGTGTGAAAGAAGCCTATATCTACGATCTGGTCGGTGACTTCAGAATGTCACGTCCGCTGAAAGTGGTCTGCGCCACCGGAAACGGCACCGCCGCCGCCTTCGCGCCCGAGATTTTCGAAAGGATCGGGGTTGAGGTTGTGCCCAGCCACACACGGCTGGATTACACATTCCCCAATTACAACCCGAACCCGGAAGCCATGGAAATGCTGCATGACATGGCCGACACAGTCAAATCCACCGGCGCGGACCTGGCGCTAGGGTTTGATGGGGATGGCGATCGTTGCGGTGTTGTGGATGACGAAGGCGAAGAGATATTTGCCGATAAGGTCGGCATCATCATGGCCCGTGATCTGGCCAAGCTGCATCCAGGTTCGACCTTTGTAGCCGATGTGAAATCCACTGGGCTGTTCGCCAGCGATCCCGAGTTGCAAGCGCTTGGGGTCAAAGCCGACTACTGGAAAACCGGCCATAGCCATATGAAGCGCCGGGTCAAGGAAATCGGTGCGCTGGCTGGGTTTGAGAAATCGGGACACTATTTCTTGGCGGAACCGGTCGGGCGCGGATACGACTGCGGAATGCGCGTGGCGGTGGAAATCTGCAAACTGATGGACCGCAACCCGGACAAAAGCATGTCAGACCTTCGGAAAGCACTGCCAAGGACATGGTCGACGCCCACCATGTCTCCGTACGCAGCGGATACGGAGAAATACGATATCCTGCAGCGCCTGGTCGGCAAATTGGTTGCCAAAGCCGACGCCGGCGAACACTTCGCAGGGCGGGCTATCAAAGAGGTCGTGACCGTCAATGGAGCCCGGGTCATTCTGGACAATGGCAGTTGGGGCCTCGTTCGCGCGTCATCCAATACACCCAATCTGGTCGTCGTCTGCGAAAGCAGCGAAAGCGAGGATGAAATGCGCGCGATCTTCGCAGATATCGACGCCGTCATTCGAACTGAACCCGGCGTGGGCGAATACGATCAGACAATCTAAATGACACTATGAAGGGCGCCCATTTCGGCGCCCTTTGTTATCGCGTTTAGATCAATCCCCGCCAAACAGCTTGAGCAGGCCTTTCTTGGCCTCATCCTCTAGCTTGTTCTTCAGCGCGTCTTCGATGTGACCGGAATCCGTCACCGTGGTATCCAGTTCTTTACCAACCTTTTCCAAAACCTTCTTCTTTGCGTCGTCTTCCAGTTCTTTAACTTTGCCTTCGGCTGCCGCCTCAATGACTTTGGTAAGGTCCGGCTTGATCGACGGGTCGCTCCACGGACCTTTAATTCGGACGGGTACCGATATCCCCTGCCCTGAGTTGGCGCGCAGGGCGACTGGTGTAAACAGATAATCGATATCGCGAGCTCCTAAGCCAATGCGGCCCGTACCGTCCGCCCGGAAATTATCCAGCTGCATCAACAGGTCCTTGTTGGTCAAGTCGCCATTCTTCATCGTAAAGCTGGCCGTAAGGCTGTTGAATACGGTCGTACCACCCGATCCCTTTCCCCGCCCCATAAGGCGGTCAAGATCCAGCCCCGAGATAACGCCCCGCCCGACCTCGATATCTCCTTTGCCGCTGAGCGATCGCATGATCTGATCTTCGCTCTGTCCGACGCCCAGAAATTCAAGATTGCCTGAACCGGTGCCCGAAAGCCGTTTGATATCCCCAAGCGTTTCGAGCGCTTCGTTGATATCGATATTGGCAGCTTTCAGATTTCCACCAACCGACAGACCGTTGCGATTATTGGCGACCACCTGGCCGTTCAATTGCCCCGAGAACAGCGAGGCCGGGTGCATCTGCAATACAGCCCGCGACCGATCAAGGCTGAGTGTCAGATCACTTTTCCCAAAGGTCATACCCGGAACCGCAATCGAGGTGGCTTGCAAGCGGATCTTGCCATTTGCCAGCGCCAGAAACGACGCATCAATTGGGGCTTTTGACCACCCTTCCGTATCTGAGGCGCCGTCATAAGCGTTGCCTCCGCTTACTTTCGATAAGTCGAGATCACCTGCGTTCAGACGCGCAGTCATCCGGGGCGGATTTGAAATCTGGATGTCAGCTTCGCCCTCGAGCCGGTTTTGATCCAGAACCGCGATCATGTTGCGCAATGAAATCCGCCCGTCCCGGGTATAGGTCATCTGCCCGGATACGCTCGCGACCTGTCCTAGTCCCTCGGGCACGGTGACTCCTCCCTGACCAAACGCGGCCAGCATCCTTTGGGTGTCCTTGGCCGTGACCGTCGTCTTGCCATCCATTTCGCCGGCCAGATTCACCCGGCCCGAGAACTGAATATCTCCGCCAGGCGCGGTTAGGCTCAGCTGCAACGGCGTGACAGCGCCGCTGGAAAATGCGGGCAAGTCGGGGATGGTAAGGTCCACTGCGACGCTGCCTCCGGGGACGGACATACTGGCTTGCATTTCCATTGGGGCCGTTACGTCAGGCCAGCGGGCCGAAAGATCGACATCGGCAAAATCCATACTAACCGCGCCATTCTCAAGATAGATTAGGCGCGCATTGGTCAGTTCCAACCGCTCGAGCGTGATGGGTCGGCTTTCAACGGCTTGCGCCGTAGCGCCCGTTTGCGAGGAGTTACCTGGCTGATGCAGCTCCCAGTTGCCGCGCCCATCGGCGCGTTCAAGGCGTAGAACCGGGCTATCGGCCAACACCCGTTTGATCCGGATATTCCCAGACAACAACGCCGAGGCATCGACCCCAACCGCGAGGCTTTGGGCGCTAAGCATCGGTTCCGGCCCGGCCCAAGGCGCATTGCCAAATGTCACAGGGCCGGTTTCCATCCCCAATACCGGCCAAAATGACAGTTTGACGTCACCGGTCAACGCGAGATCGCGGCCTGTTTGCGCCTTGACTTGTTCAGCAAGTATTGTCGCCAGTTTTTCGCCTGGCATCAGCAGCAAGGCACCAATGACTAGCCCGAAGGCTGCAACTATGAGAAATAGAAAACGAATGAGCCACTTCATGGGTCTGCCTTTCCGGCCTTTCTGCTCTGTTTCAAGTCAGCCCCGAGCGGGCGGGATTTGCAAGGGGAAGCTTTCCCCTCTATATGCCCGGCCATGAGCACGAACCCACCGAACCTTCGCCCTGATCTGGCCCCAGAGGCCCGGATCGCCGAGACGCCCCGCCGTGGCCAACCGACCCTTGGAATGGTGTCGCTGGGTTGTCCTAAAGCGCTGGTTGACAGCGAACGCATCCTGACCCGGTTGCGGGCCGAGGGGTACGGTATTTCGCCGGACTACACGGGTGCTGATGCCGTTATTGTGAATACCTGCGGGTTTCTGGACAGCGCCAAGGCCGAGTCGCTGGACGCAATTGGCGAGGCATTGGTTGAAAACGGCAAGGTCATTGTGACCGGCTGTTTGGGGGCTGAGCCTGACTATATCCGGGAACACCATCCGCGCATTCTGGCGGTTACAGGACCGCATCAGTACGAACAGGTGCTGGACGCAGTACATGCAGCCGTACCACCCGACCCAAACCCTTATGTCGATCTGCTGCCCGCTTCGGGCGTCAAACTTACCCCGCGCCACTATAGCTATCTCAAGATTTCCGAGGGCTGTAATCATAAGTGCAAGTTTTGCATCATCCCCGACATGCGCGGTAAACTCGCAAGCCGCCCGGCCCATGCAGTGCTGCGCGAGGCTGAGAAACTTGTCGACAGCGGTGTGCGCGAACTGCTTGTGATCTCACAGGATACCTCGGCCTATGGGCTGGATCGTAAGTATGACGTGAACCCATGGAAAGATCGGGAGGTGCGCAGCCATATCACCGATCTGGCACGGGAACTCGGCCAATTCGATGCGTGGGTCAGGCTTCACTACGTCTATCCCTACCCCCATGTGCGCGATTTGATCCCGCTGATGGCAGATGCGGGTAGCAATGTGCTGCCGTATCTCGACATTCCATTCCAACATGCGCATCCCGATGTTCTGAAACGTATGGCCCGCCCTGCCGCCGGGGCAAAAACTCTGGACGAGATTGCCAACTGGCGCGCTATTTGTCCGGATATCACTTTGCGGTCCACGTTCATCGTCGGCTACCCCGGCGAAACCGAGGCAGAGTTCCAGACGCTCCTGGACTGGATGGACGAAGCGCAGTTGGATCGTGTCGGCTGTTTCCAGTACGAAAATGTCGATGGCGCCCGCTCGAACGACCTGCCGGATCACGTCCCGGCCGAGGTCAAGCAAGAGCGATGGGAGCGTTTCATGGAGAAAGCTCAGGCCATTTCTGAGGCCAAGCTGGCAGCAAAGGTTGGCCAAAAACTCGATGTCATCGTAGACGAGGTGGATGAAGAGGCCGCGACCTGCCGCACTAAGGCCGATGCTCCAGAAATCGATGGCAACTTGTTTATCGACGAAGGCTTCGAAGGCCTGAAACCCGGGGATATCGTCACGGTCGAGGTGGATGAGGCCGGAGAATACGACTTGTGGGGGCGTTTGCACCCCTTGGCGTGACAAAAGGCGTCTGTCCCTAGAGCAGGCCGATCAAAATCACGATCCACGCCACTCCGGCAGCGATTGCAGACAACGCCACCGCTGCACTTGCTGCATCCTTGGCTTGCCCCGCCAACGCGTGGTGCTCGGTCGAGGTGTGATCGACGGCACGCTCGATGGCCGTATTAAATAGCTCGGCCACCAAGACCAGAATGCCCAAAGCAAGGATCAGCGCCCGTTCTGCCGTACCTAGGGGGAGTGCAAGCGCCAATAAAGCAGAAATCAGGTTGGCCCAAACCCACCCACGAAACGAATACTCTTGCCGCCAGGTTGCAGCCAGGCCCTGCCAGCTCCAGCGGGTACGATCCTTTAGGTGGTCAAAGAATTTGCGCATGGGGATTCCGATCAGTCGTCCTGCAAGGAGACGTCCGCGACCCACAGCAGAAAGGCAAGAAAAAACCGCCTCGAAGGCGGTGTTCTTTTTAGAGGTGCGCAGGCGGCCCTGCGATCAGAACCGCCTGCTTAATACTTATTGGGTGACCGGGTTACATACGGTCTGGCCTGCTTCGGTTGTGGCCAGTTCATAGCCTGCCGAGCAACTGGGTGTACCAAACTTGTCATAGTCGGGCTGGATGTAAACCGGGGTCGGTTCCTCTTGCTGCGAGCACGCAGTCAATACAACGGCCGTGGCGCAGATAGCAGCAAATTTCAGTTTCATGTCCATCAATCCTCTATTACTTTTCTGATATTGCCCAGTTTTTCGGGGCCGGTATCAGAATAGGACCAAGAATTTCATATGGCAACCGAATCGATAACGCATTCGTGAATAAAGGCGAAACCACGCTGGAAGGCGGGTTTACATTCGCAGTCTACCTTTTTTGACAAAGAGCCCTAAACTTTGACTTCGACATCAGCCAAAGACGGAGTAGCCACATGTCAGACGTCCCGAGCATCGCCCAGAAATCACCCTATCCGGTCGAAGTGACCGAAGGAAAAACCTATTTCTGGTGCGCCTGTGGCAAATCCAAGCGGCAACCGTTTTGCGATGGTTCGCACAAAGATACGTCGTTTGAACCCGTAAAATATACTGCTGAGGCCAGCAAAAAGGTGTTTTTTTGTGGCTGTAAGCACTGCGCCAACCCGCCGTTATGCGACGGAACGCACAATAAGCTCTGAAGGTCAGGTCAAGTCGTTCAAAACCTCAGCATTGGCACAAAAATCAGGCGCTTTCTCAGCCAGTCCTTGTTGTGCAGCAAGCCATATCTGACAACGTTCGTCGCATATTGCGCCCCGGCATCGGGTCACCATCTGAGCGTAGTCGGCAGGTGTCAGTTTCCCTTCGGCCATTGCTTCGGTCAGAGAAATCCCTAAGGATCGCGCGACCGAGCGTGTCAGCCAAAAGTGTTTTTCGATCTCGCCCAGTGATGTTCGATCCATTTGATCACCTTTGCTTGCTGACCCTCAAGGTGGCGAACCTGTGTCGGTTTGGGCAGGTGCAGGGCGCGCTTTCCGCCGTTTCGTTCTCGTTCAACCAGTCTGGGCATGCCCGCGCCCATTCGCACCCGCGGCAGAGCTGAACCATATCTGCCCATTCCTGTTGGCTCAGGTGCCCGTCGCGATGTGCGGTGGCAAGGTCGGCTCCCGTCGCCTGTGCCATTCGCAATACAAGGCGAAGATGGGTCATGATCCGTCCAAGTCGTGGCACGGTACCCCCTTTGGCGTTACGGCTTGAGCCTGTTCAGCAGCTCGTGATTGCGGCAGTATTCAGGTGTGTCGGGCGCTGTCAGGTTCTTGGCCAGAAAGGCCTTGCAATGGCCCGGATTCGGGCATTCCGTACACCGCAATACCGCGTCCGAGATTTCGTCGAACTGTAAGGCCCCTTCGATGGCAACTTCTTGCAAATCTACGCCCAGCGTCGTGGCCATCCGATCTACAAGGTCGGCGTGACGTCGCAGCGTTTCACGATCAGACATGCGGTTTCCTTTTCCATTCACTCTATGGAAAGAGTAACGCATGCCCCGCACAGTGCCCTTGACTCAGGTCAATGCCCGGTTGCCAGCTGGTCCAGATAGGCCCGCGTGGCGTCCTGCACGCGGCGAAAGCGGTCCCCGCCCAGCTTCTTGCCACCGTACCAGCGTGTCACGATGATTACGTGATCCGTCAGCTCAGCCCGCTCCATCATCCGCAAAATGACCATTGCCGCGCCAGACTCTCCGTCATCAGCCTTGAGCGCACCGTTTGGCAAGATGGCCGCCCACGTGTTGTGAGTTGCCTTCGCATATGCCTTGTCGGATTTCAGTTCCGCCAGCACCGCATCGACATCAGCACGACTGGTGACCCCCGCGCCGGTCACAGCATATTTCGACCCGCGATCACTGAGAACGACACCCAATCGGGTTAAGTTGACCATTACCGTAATCCCAGTTCCCGCGCCGTTTGCAACACAACTTCGACCCGCTGGGCATTGGGAGGGTGCGTGGCAAGGAAACGATCACCCGGATCAGGAATGCGTTGGAAGAAAGCCATCCCGGCCAGCGGGTTATACCCCGCCGCGTAAGTGATCTGTGTCCCCAGACGATCCGCTTCCAATTCGAACTCACGCGTGTAGTTCTGCACCCCGACCTCAGCGCCCAGCGCCTGTGCGCGCTCAATACCTGCATCGTCCGCGCCCTGATTGCGCGCGAGTTCACCGAATATCCGCGCGCTCTCTTTGGCGTTCTGCGCCTGCCGGGCGATGTGACCCAAAATATGGTGGGCGGCCTCATGGCTCATGACAAAGGCCATCTCGTCCGCGTTCTGCGTTGCATCGATCATCGGCTGTGTAAAAACGACTAGCGGCCGCCCATCCTTGTCCAAGGTCTGAAACGCATTCGCTGGGGCCTTTGACGAGAGATCAACCAAAATCACAAAATCACAATTGGCAGTCCTCGATTGGCGGCGGCATTCCCGGCTTGCGGTCGTTCCGACAGCCCGGCTGACCTGCTCGAATACGCGCGCCCTGTCCTTTTGTTCTGATGACGATGGCTGCCATTGATCGGCCGGGATCGCGATAACAGGCGACATATCGCAAGCCGCCAACAGCATCACCAGCAACAGGGCAAGACGGCGCATTCACATTCCTTTCGGTCACTCTGTCGGCAGACAAGCATAGCGCGGCATTTAAGGCCGGGCCACAGCCGATTACAGCTTGCAACGGGTTGCATTGCGATCTTATGCCCTGCACTCTGCACATATGTTTTCAATTGAACACGAATTCGACTCGACGGTGATTACGCTGGTGGACGAAGGCGCAAAGCCTTTGCAAGAGGATGTCGTCATCAACAACTTCGCTGAATGCGTCACACTTGAGCAGTTGGACCCGCGGACCGATCAGATCCAGAAGATTACCCTGTCACCAGAGCAGGTACGCGATCTGGCCGCTGCGCTGGATTTGCCCGAGGGCGTTTATCAGATACGTGAGTCCGAGAGCACCAAAGACTAATGGTTCCTTTTGGATCTTGCGTCTGATCACAAGCAGCAATTCAGATTGAATTTGTCGCCTTTTGATGAGCGGTTTGCCCTTGAAAGAGAACGGCATGCCTCCGACATACAGACTGCCATGTGAAGGAAGTTAACATATGACCCTGAAGAACCAAGCTGCGCTGGATTTTCTGCACGCGCGCCGGTCTCGTCCGGCCAAAACGCTGGTAGCCCCGGCCCCAACCCGGGAAGAGCTGAGGCCGCTGCTGACTGCTGCAGCGCGCAGCCCGGACCATGGAAAGCTGGAACCCTGGCGTTTTGTTGTTGTCGAGCATGGGGCCATGCAACGCCTTGCAGATCTTACAGAAACTTGTGGTCTCACCTTGGGAAAATCGCCCGAAGATATCGCCAAGGCGCGCAGCCAATTCGAAATGGGCCATTTGGCGGTTGCTGTTATTGAGGTGCAGAAACCTTCTGACAAGATACCGGCAATTGAACAGACCTATTCAGCGGGTGCGGTATGTCTGGCTCTGCTGAACGCAGCGCTGGCCGCAGGTTGGGGGGCCAATTGGTTGTCCGGCTGGCAATCTCATGATCGCGAGTTTTGCGAACAGGGGCTCGGCTTGGCCGAAAACGAGAAGATTGCAGGCTTTATCCATATCGCAACCGAAGGTACGACCCCTCCCGAACGACCGCGCCCCAATGTGGCGGCACTAACCCAATGGGTATCCGAATGATCATCATCCAGTCGTTTCTACAGGCGCTGGGACAGATCGGCGACCCAAGATTCCGCAAGGTACTTCTGTTGGGTGTTGGCCTGACATTCGCGTTGTTGGTGGCTGCCTATGCCGGATTTTTGTGGCTGATCAACGCGCTGGTCGGCGATCAGGCCACCTTGCCAATACTGGGTGAGGTGACATGGCTGAACGACCTGCTCAGCGTGTCATCATTCCTGCTGATGATGGTGCTGTCGGTGTTTCTGATGGTCCCCGTTGCGTCAGCCATCACCTCGATGTTTCTGGATGAGGTCGCACAGGCGGTTGAGGATAAGCATTACCCCGGTTTGCCGCCGGCTCAGCGCATCCCCTTTGGCGATGCGCTACGGGATACGCTCAGTTTTCTGGGAGTACTGATCGTTGCCAACCTGTTGGCATTGATCCTCTATGCACTCTTCACGCCATTCGCGTTGTTTATCTTTTGGGGTATGAACGGGTTTCTTTTGGGGAGAGAATATTTCACCCTGGCTGCGATGCGCCGACTGGGGCGCGAGGGGGCGCGAAAGCTGCGCGCGAAGCACGCGACAACCATTTGGGTCGCCGGTATTCTTATGGCGGTCCCGCTCTCTGTTCCATTGGTCAACCTGTTGATCCCGATCCTAGGAGCGGCGACCTTCACGCATATTTATCACGGTCTGTCGGGTAGCCGAACCTGAGCTACTCGCGCGGTTCCAGTTGGTTCAGCCAATCGAAATCGCGCACGCTGATTACGCCGGAGATAATGATGCCTGCAATGATCGCCCACAGCACCACCGATATCCCGGTGGTAATCCACAGCTTCTTCTTCATGTGATGGACTTCCGGCGCACCCGCATGAGTACCCGGAACAATATCCCCCAGATCCCCCTGCGTTTTGATGCGCACAGGCAGAACAATCAGCAAGGTCAGAAACCAAATTACAGCGAAAAGAACCAAGGCGGCGGTAATGGTCATCGACTTCAGACCTGCTCCAGCTCAACGAGGCATCCGTTGAAATCCTTCGGGTGCAGGAACAACACCGGTTTGCCATGCGCTCCGATCTTGGGTTCACCCGATCCCAGAACGCGCGCACCGGTCTCTTTCAGATGATCGCGGGCCGCGATGATATCCTCGACCTCATAGCAGACATGGTGGATGCCGCCTGATGGGTTCTTTTCCAGAAACCCGTTGATCGGGCTGTTCTCACCCAGCGGATATAGCAATTCGATCTTGGTGTTGGGTAGTTCAATAAAGACCACGGTGACCCCATGATCCGGCTCATCCTGTGGAGCGCCGACTTTGGCGCCAAGCGCATTGCGATACTGGGCCGATGCGGCCTCCAGGTCGGGAACAGCAATGGCTACGTGGTTCAGGCGACCAATCATGGGACTCTCCTTCCTTCTGCGTTGCAGCGGTTATGGGGGCAGTATACCCAAAGGACAAGTGCGCCAAATCGTCGTTAACCCTGTATTAGCCAGAAGTTCCTAGCGTGAGGCATCTGCTAAACAGGAGTTCTGCCATGGACGATTCGGGACCTTTCGCCTCTCCAGCGCTGGCCACCAAGATGCGACCGCTGCTGGGCCAAACAATCCTTGTGGTCGAAGACAGCCGCTATGCATGCGATGCAATACGATTGATGTGCTTGCATAGCGGTGCGCGTATCCGTCGTGCGGATTGTCTGAAATCAGCGCGGCGCCATCTGCAAATCTATCGTCCCTCGGTCCTGATCGTCGATATGGGTCTTCCAGACGGGTCCGGCGCTGACCTGATAGCCGAAATGACTCACGCTGTACCCCGCATCGGTGTCATTCTCGGGCTGTCTGGCGATGACAGCATGCAGGTTATCGCCAGACGCGCAGGTGCAGATGGGTTTCTGGCCAAACCCCTGACCTCGGTCGCTTATTTCCAGACCTCGATACTTGAACTTCTGCCCGAAGATCGCCGCCCAGGAGGTCTGGATTCCGTCAGGGATAACATCGTTCAGCCCGATCCGCTGGCCTATCGGGACGACATGGCCCATATCGCCGACGTGCTTACCGGCCCCACTGATCAGCGCACATTGGATTATGCGGTACAATTCCTGCAAAGCGTTGCGCGAGACGCCGAAGATGCCGAAGATACTGTGCTTGCCGAAGCAGCCCGGGACCTTGCCCAATCTCGTGCGCGGGGGACACCGGTCATCGCCCAGGCCGCACGGATTGCGGGTCTGGTTCAGGATCGGCTCGAACGGCAAGAGGCGATCTGAGATGCTGACCGCTTACTTTATTACCGCATCGATCCTTTGCATCTGGGTCTACCGCCTGACACGACAGACGGCCAAGAGCATCCGCAATCGTCGGGATGCCGCAAATCCACTGGATTGAGCTGAGCTTGTTTTAAGCCCACCACGCAACTCAGATTTGCGTGGCGCGGAGAATACAACGAAAGTATTGCACTGCCCCAAACGTAAACCGCCCGCTCAGGGCGGGCGGCTAGATTTAGTCTTGCGGGATGATCCTTAGACCCAGTTCCATCAACTGATCCGAGGTCGGATCGGATGGCGCGTCCATCATCAGGTCTTCAGCGCGCTGGTTCATCGGGAACATCATGACTTCGCGGATATTAGCCTCATCCGCCAATAGCATCACGATCCGGTCGATACCTGCGGCACAGCCCCCGTGCGGCGGCGCGCCGTAATGGAAGGCATTGAACAGTGCGCCAAAGCGGGATTTCACTTCGTCCTCACCATAGCCCGCCAATTCAAAGGCTTTCAGCATGATCTCGGGTTTGTGGTTCCGGATGGCACCCGAAACCAATTCGTAGCCGTTACAGGCCAGATCATATTGGTACCCGCGTACGTCCAGAGGGTTGCCCTGCAAAGCTTCCATCCCGCCCTGCGGCATCGAGAAGGGGTTGTGTTCGAAATCAATCGCACCGGTTTCTTCGTCCTGCTCGTAGATCGGGAAATCGACGATCCAGGCAAAGGCAAAGCGGTCTTTCTCGGTGAGATTCAGTTCATCTCCGATCACGTCACGGGCCTTACCGGCCACCTTCTCAAAGGCTTTTGGCTTACCACCCAGGAAGAACGCGGCATCACCGACGCCCAGACCCAATTGCTGACGGATCGCCTCGGTGCGTTCGGGGCCGATGTTCTTGGCCAGTGGACCTGCGGCCTCCATACCCTCGCCCTGATCACGCCAGAAAATGTAACCCATACCGGGCAGACCTTCTTTCTGGGCAAAGGCGTTCATGCGGTCACAGAATTTGCGGCTACCGCCGGTCGGTGCTGGGATGGCGCGGATTTCGGTGCCTTCCTGCTCCAACAGCTTCGCGAAAATCGCGAAGCCAGAACCGCGGAAGTGGTCAGAGACCACTTGCATCTTAATGGGGTTCCGCAGGTCAGGCTTGTCGGTGCCGTACCACAGGGCTGAGTCCTTGTAGGAAATCTGCGGCCACTCCTGATCGACCTTGCGCCCGCCCCCGAACTCTTCAAACACACCGGTCAGCACGGGCTGGATGGTGTCGAACACATCCTGCTGCTCGACAAACGACATCTCTAGATCGAGTTGATAGAAATCGGTGGGCGATCGGTCTGCACGCGGGTCTTCATCGCGGAAGCAGGGTGCAATCTGGAAATACTTGTCGAAGCCCGACACCATGATCAGCTGTTTGAATTGTTGCGGGGCCTGCGGTAGGGCGTAGAACTTGCCCGGATGTAGTCGCGAGGGGACCAGAAAGTCGCGTGCGCCTTCGGGCGACGATGCGGTAATGATCGGTGTCTGATATTCACGGAATCCCTGATCCCACATCCGGCGGCGCATGGATGCGACAACGTCCGAGCGAAGGGTCATGTTTTGCTGCATCGCCTCGCGTCTTAGGTCGAGGTAGCGATAGCGCAGACGTGTTTCCTCGGGGTATTCCTGATCGCCGAACACCATCAACGGCAATTCGTCGGCAGCACCAAGAACCTCCAGCTCACGCACATAAACCTCGATCTCGCCTGTCGGCAGTTTCGGGTTAATGAGATCAGCGTCGCGGGCCTTGACAGTGCCGTCGATGCGGATGCACCACTCGGACCGTACCTTTTCCAGTTCAGCAAATGCCGCACTATCGCCGTCGCACAAAACCTGGGTAACACCGAAATGGTCGCGCAGGTCGATGAACAGCACGCCGCCGTGATCTCGGACACGATGCACCCAACCGGACAGGCGGACGGTTTCACCGACATTGGCGGCGGTCAGAGCGGCGCAGGTGTGGCTGCGATAGGCGTGCATGGATCATATCCCTTCGGGCGCAGAATTCGTCGCGCCGATACACCCCGTCAGGCTTGGAAAGTCAAGGCGGGTCGCGCCGTCAAAACGGCCTTTGCACGTTGCCCGAGTAGAAATAGACGCCCAGCCCTGCCGCAAAGATAATATTACCGGCAATTGCATGCAGAAGAACTGCGTAAAAGAATGATCCGCGCTTGCGGTAGGCCCAGGTGAACAGGAGGCCTCCGACGAAAGTCATGATGGCAACGACCCAGCTCCAGTACATGAGGTGCGCAAGCGAAAACAGGCCAGCGTTCAAAAGGTATGCGGCCCGCCCTTCAGGTAGGATCGCGTGATAGCGTCGGAAAAAGAGAGAGCGGAAAAGCAGCTCTTGTGGCAGAGCGGATAACAACGGGTAGCCGATACAGATGAATATCAACATCTCTGGCCGATGCAGCAGCAAAACAAAGGCTGCATCCGGTCGCGCCCACAGCACCAGGGCGGAACAGAAGGCAGCCATGAACAGGGTAAATACAAAGACTTCGGTCCACGACCAGTTTCGCCAGCCATACCGAAGCTCCGCCCAGGAAAAACCGGGCGTATCTTGCAGCAGCAGTATGCCCAGTCCGGTAAACGCAAAAAGCGAGGGGAACATCCAGTTTGGCGGGAACATTGTCGCGATGGCTATGGGAACCGCCACAAAGAAGAGCACAAACTCAATCCTGAGGCGTGAGTTGGTAACAGGGGTCTCCACCCATTCGGTATTTTTGCTCAAGGTGCCACAAGCTCCGCACGGATCAGCCCCCGAAGGGAATTTCCACAGTGGATAGATTGCGCGTTTTTTAGATCGGTCAAGGTCAGAACGGATTCGGTAACTTCTTTATTATCCAACAATTCCTCGCGCAAAACCCCGGGAAGCAATCCGCATTGCAGTGAGGGCGTCAGTCGTCTGCCGTCGGGCATGGTCAGGAACAGGTTCGTGATAGTTCCCTCGCAAAGCTCATCCCGTTCGTTCAAAAACAAAAGCTCATCAACACTTAGCGGCAAGCCCGCCCGCGCCATGTCATAGACGGCCCGTCGGGTCGTTTTGTAACCCAGCCAGATATCCGATGATGATAGTCTCTGTTTGGCCAAATCCACACGCCAGACGGACGGATTGGCAGCCAATTCTCCGGACGTCAGTTCAAATTTGCCATCCGCGTCCAAGGTCAAACGGCAGCGCAATGCAATCTCACCCAAACTCGCATCCAAAATCGTCCAAGCGGCGGTTCGGTCAAAATCAATGCCGAACTTCTGTGCTGTGCGCGCCATGCGGGCCAAATGACGATCAAGCCTGACGAACCCCTGCCCCGGCCTGTAGGCCAAAGTTTCGATCAGACGGAAATCAGGCTCAGTTGGTTGGCGAAGCGGGCTTTCCATAGCGCCTCCTCATATTCCGATGGCGCGGTGCTGTCCCAGACCAGCCCGCCGCCTACGTTAAGGGTCGCCTTGCCACCTTCAACCATGAGGGTCCGGATGGCCACGTTGAATTCCGACCGACCGTCCGGGGCCGCCCAACCGATGGTTCCGCAATAAACTTCGCGAGGCCAAGGTTCCAGTTCGGACAGGATCTCCATCGCGCGAATCTTTGGCGCTCCGGTGATTGATCCGCACGGGAACAGGGCGGTCAGAATATCAGAAAGGCCTACGCCAAGGTGTAACTGCGCCTGCACAAGCGAGACCATCTGATGGACAGTCGCATAGGTCTCAACCTTGAACAGCTCGGGTACTTTCACCGATCCGGCCAGCGCGACCCGGCTAATATCGTTGCGCAGCAGATCGACGATCATCAGATTTTCGGCCCGGTTCTTTTCATCCGAAGACAGAAAAGCGCGTCGACGCTCGTCTTCGACCGGGTCCTCACTGCGCGGTTGAGTTCCCTTCATCGGGCGCGTTTCGATCCGGCCCTCGGCGTCGGTTCGGAAAAAAGTTCCGGCGAACGGCTCAGCAGATCAGGCAGCCCCTCCTGCTCAACCAAGGCGCCGTGGCCGACGGGTTGACCAGCCGCAAGCGCCGCATAAAGCGCGACGCTGTCTCCGGTTACATCGAGATCAATTGGGAAGGTCAGATTTGCCTGATAAATGTCACCCGCACCAATCGCCTCATGCACTGTACGAAAGGCCTGCGTATATCGCGCCTCGTCCCAGCGGGGCTGAAACGCAGTGACACTGCCCGACGCCTTTGGCAGTCCAACGCGATCCGGTGCGTCAAACACACCGAAACACAGTAGTGGCAGGCGTCGTCCTTCTGGCAGCCGGTCTGCCAGACAGGGTTCCAGCACGTAGCCCAGTTCATAACTTGCGTATCCTGCCAGCCAGGCCCCATCCGCGCGCGCCTGATCCAGCGCCGCCAGAGCCTGGGGCACCTCCGCCGCGTTATCCGCGCGGATAATCCGGGACGGACGCTCAAACCGGGTTCCGCGCCCAGCTGGTCCTTGATCGAAACGAATACGCAATTGCATCCTCATTTGCCGTGCTGCGCGGTATAGAGAATAGCGCGCCAAGGGAAAGAGGGGAAAGCGGCAATTTCAAACCCGTTTCCGATACCTCTTGCACCTTTTCGCGCGGTCCCTATAACGCAGGACAATTTGGGCGCTGGGGCGGTGCCCTGACTCGCGGACAATTGAAGGGGCCAAGCCATGCCGAGAAGAACCGACATCCAGTCGATCATGATCATCGGGGCAGGCCCCATTGTTATCGGTCAGGCCTGCGAGTTCGACTATTCCGGCGCTCAGGCGTGTAAGGCGCTGCGCGAGGAAGGCTATCGGGTCATTCTGGTGAACTCGAACCCTGCAACGATCATGACCGACCCGGGACTAGCCGATGCGACCTATATCGAGCCGATCACGCCCGAGGTTGTCGCCAAGATCATCGAAAAAGAACGCCCCGATGCCCTACTGCCCACTATGGGCGGACAGACCGGCCTGAACACCTCGCTGGCGCTGGAAGAGATGGGCGTGCTGGATAAGTTCAACGTCGAGATGATCGGCGCCAAGCGAGACGCGATCGAAATGGCCGAAGACCGCGCCCTGTTCCGCGAGGCGATGGATAGGTTGGGCATCGAAAACCCCAAGGCCGAGATCGTGACGGCCCCCAAGGATGAGAACGGCAAGAAAGATCTCGACGCCGGTGTGGCACTGGCGCTTGAAACCCTCGAAACAGTTGGTTTGCCCGCCATCATCCGCCCCGCCTTTACGCTGGGCGGCACCGGCGGCGGTGTCGCATATAACCGCGAGGATTATATCCATATTTGCCGCTCGGGTATGGATGCGTCCCCCGTCGGTCAGATCCTGATCGATGAAAGTCTTCTGGGGTGGAAAGAATACGAGATGGAGGTGGTGCGCGACACCGCTGACAACGCCATCATCGTGTGTTCCATCGAAAACGTCGACCCGATGGGCGTGCATACCGGTGACTCGATCACCGTGGCCCCTGCCCTGACGCTGACCGACAAAGAATACCAGATCATGCGCAATCACTCGATTGCCGTGTTGCGCGAAATCGGCGTCGAAACCGGCGGCTCGAACGTGCAATGGGCGATCAACCCGGTAGATGGCCGCATGGTAGTGATCGAGATGAATCCGCGTGTATCGCGCTCTTCTGCGCTGGCCTCGAAGGCGACCGGTTTCCCGATTGCCAAGATCGCCGCAAAACTGGCCGTTGGGTACACGCTGGACGAGCTGGACAATGACATCACCAAGGTCACCCCGGCCTCGTTCGAGCCGACCATCGACTATGTTGTCACCAAAATCCCGAAATTTGCCTTTGAGAAATTCCCCGGTTCGGAACCCTATCTGACCACCGCCATGAAGTCGGTGGGTGAGGCCATGTCCATCGGCCGCACCATTCACGAATCGATGCAAAAGGCTCTGGCCTCGATGGAGTCGGGTCTGACAGGCTTTGATGAGATCGAAATCCCCGGTCTGAACGTCGGAGTATGGGAAGAAGCCGACGACAAGGCCGCCGTGATCAAAGCAATCAGCCAGCAGACCCCCGATCGTCTGCGCACAATCGCGCAGTCTATGCGTCACGGTCTGACCGACGATGAGATTTTCGGTGTCACCAAGTTCGACCCATGGTTCCTGGCTCGCATTCGCGAGATCATCGAGGCCGAGCGCACCGTGCGTAAAGACGGCTTGCCGGTAACCGAAGACGGTATCCGCAGGCTGAAAATGCTGGGCTTCACCGACGCGCGTCTGGGCAACCTGACCGGCCGCGACGAAGACAATGTTCGCCGCGCCCGCCGCAATCTGGGTGTGAACGCCGTCTTCAAACGCATCGACACCTGTGCGGCTGAGTTCGAGGCGCAGACCCCCTATATGTACTCGACCTACGAAGCCCCGATGATGGGTGAGGTCGAATGCGAGGCACGTCCAAGCGACCGCAAAAAGGTCGTCATCCTTGGTGGTGGTCCGAACCGGATCGGCCAGGGCATCGAGTTCGATTACTGCTGCTGCCACGCCTGTTTCGCGCTGACCGAAGCCGGATATGAGACCATCATGGTCAACTGCAACCCCGAGACGGTCTCAACGGACTATGACACCTCGGACCGTTTGTATTTCGAGCCGCTGACCTTCGAACACGTCATGGAAATCCTTACGAAGGAACAGGAAGCCGGCACGCTGCATGGAGTGATCGTTCAGTTTGGCGGGCAGACCCCGCTGAAACTGGCCAATGCGTTGGAGGCTGAAGGTATCCCGATCCTCGGTACCACGCCCGACGCGATCGACCTCGCCGAAGATCGTGAGCGTTTCCAGGCGCTGGTCAATGAACTGGGCCTGAAGCAGCCCAAGAACGGCATCGCCTCGACCGACGAAAAGGCGCTGGAGATTGCCGAAGATATCGGCTTCCCGCTGGTCATCCGCCCCTCCTATGTTCTGGGCGGCCGCGCGATGGAAATCGTGCGCGATATGGATCAGCTACGCCGCTACATCAATGAGGCCGTAGTGGTATCCGGCGACAGCCCGGTTCTTCTGGACAGCTATCTGGCCGGTGCGGTCGAACTGGACGTGGACGCGCTGTGCGACGGTAACGACGTGCATGTTGCAGGCATCATGCAGCACATCGAAGAGGCCGGCGTGCACTCGGGCGACTCGGCCTGTTCGCTGCCGCCTTATTCGCTGTCGAAAGAGATCATCGAACAGATTAAGGATCAGGCGTTCAAGCTGGCCAAGGCGCTGAATGTCGTCGGCCTGATGAACGTGCAGTTCGCCATCAAGGATGACGAGATTTACCTGATTGAGGTCAACCCTCGTGCCAGCCGCACCGTGCCTTTTGTGGCCAAAGCCACTGACAGCGCGATTGCCTCTATCGCTGCGCGTGTGATGGCCGGTGAGAAACTGGCGAATTTCCCGAAACGCCCCCCTTACAAAACTGTCGATGACACCAAAATCGCTGACCAGATGACGCTGGCCGACCCCGACATGCCATGGTTCTCGGTAAAAGAAGCCGTTTTGCCTTTCGCCCGCTTCCCCGGCGTTGACACCATCCTGGGCCCTGAAATGCGTTCGACCGGAGAGGTCATGGGCTGGGATCGCGACTTCCCGCGCGCTTTCCTTAAAGCACAAATGGGGGCCGGTATGGTGCTGCCCAGCGCAGGTCGTGCGTTTATCTCGATCAAGGATGCTGACAAAGGGCCGGATATGCTCGAAGCAGCGCGTGTTCTGGTTGAGCAAGGCTTTGAGCTTGTTGCGACCCGCGGCACACAAGCCTGGCTGACTGAAGAAAGTGTGCCGTGCGGCGTGGTCAACAAAGTGTACGAAGGCCGCCCGGATGTGACCGACCTGATGAAGGACGGCGGCGTGCAGCTGGTCATGAACTCGACCGAAGGCGCACAGGCGGTGGAAGACAGCCGATCAATCCGGTCGATCGCGCTGTATGACAAGATCCCCTATTACACCACAGCCGCAGCAAGCTATGCCGCCGCGCTGGCGATCAAGGCGCAGGCCGAAGGCGATGTTGAGGTGAAATCGCTGCAGGGCTAAGCCCGGCAACGGTATGAATGAATGGACCCCGGTCTCGGCCGGGGTCTTTTTTCTTCCCCTCCTTGCCCATCGCCCACATGATGGGCGGGGAAGGAGTGCTCATGGACCTCTACACCACATACGGAAGCAACGACCTGCCGCGGGCTATCCGCTTTTATGATGCGATCTTCGCAGTTCTTGGTCAGCCACGCCTGCCCGGATGGATCGACGGATGGGCTGGATGGGGAACCGACCCCGACAGCGGCACCGGGTTTTGGATCTGCAGACCTTTTGACGGAGCCCCCGCCAGTACCGGCAATGGCACGATGATCGCCTTTCCCGCTCAGAGTGCCGTTCAGGTTCGGCATTTCCATGCCACGGGTCTGGAAAACGGCGGCACGGATGAAGGCAAACCGGGCGTCCGACCTCATTACGAGCCCGGATTCTATGTGGCCTATCTGCGCGACCCCGATGGCAACAAGCTATCCTGTTTTTATTGCCATTATGATCCAAAGGAGGATTCGGGCGGATGATCAACCAGCAGCCAGACGTCGCTTTTCTTCACGGTTGAAAAACAACATGTAGAAGACAGGTGCGGCAACCATGGTCAGGATCGTGGCAAAGGCCAGACCGCCCATGATCGTGACTGCCATGGACACAAAGAACGCATCCGTCAGAAGCGGTGCCATCCCCAGAATCGTCGTGATCGCCGCCAACATTACCGGGCGCAGACGCGAGACAGAGGCTTCAACAATCGCAGGACGCAGGGCTTTACCAGTAGCGCGGACCAGATCGATTTCTTCGACCAGTACGATGCCGTTCTTGATCAGCATCCCTGACAGACTTAACAGCCCCAATAGCGCTGTGAAGGTGAAGGGCAGGCCTGTTCCAAGCAGACCGATAACTACGCCATTTACGGACATCGGGACCAGTAGCCAGATAATGACCGGTTGCCGGATTGCATTGAACAGCAATACAGAAATCAACACCATAATCAGCAAGCTCAGCGGCAACTGCCGCCCAAGGCTGGCCTGCGCGTCGCCTGAATCCTCGAACTCGCCCCCCCATTCCATACGATAGCCGATCGGCAGTTCCATCGCTTCAATGGCACTGCGTACTTCGGAGTGGACCTGCGCGGCGGTCATGTCAGGGGGGATGTCTGCTCCAACAGTGATGGTCAACACCCGGTCACGGCGATGAACCAGCGTATTGAGCGCCTTGTAGTCGAAGCCGTCCACCATCTGCTCGATTGGAACGAAACGTTCCGACTGATCGGAGTAAACCACCTGATCGACGATCGAATAGTCCCCATCCGCCGGACGGCGCAGGATGATCGGGATCTGGCGGTCTCGCTCGCGCAAAACGCCGCCCGTGATGCCATCGGTCGAAAATTGCAACGTAGCCGCAATGTCTTCGCGCGATACGCCTGCTGTTTGGGCGCGCTCCGTGGCATAGATCGGCTGCACGGCCAATTCCTGCTCACGCCAGTCGTGATGCACATGTAGCGCATTCGGAGATGCGGCTGACATGCGCTGTACCGCTTCTTCGGCCAGTTGACGCAGAACAACCGGATCACTACCCGAGAACCGAGCCTGGATTGGATCGCCGCCACCGGGACCAAAAATCAGGCGTTTGGTTCGGAACTCGCCTTCGGGGAACTGGGCTGAACCGAACTCCTCAAGATCGGCTTGCAAGGCAGGAATGTCGTCCAAAGCCTCGGTGCGGATGATCATATGTCCATAGCTTGGGTTTGGCTTCTCGGCAGCGTAGGTCAACATGAACCGCGTGGCACCCTGCCCGACGAATGTGGCAACCGAGACGACGTCATCACGTTCGGCCAGCCAGTCCTCGAATACGGCCATATCTTCCGCCGTGCGGGCGATCGGCGTGCCTTGTGGCAGCTTGTAGTGCACGAAGAACAACGGCGTGTTCGAGTTTGGGAAGAATTGCTGTTTCATCAGTCCAAAGCCCGCAAAACAGACGACTGTGACCCCGATCAACCCGGCCACTACCAGCCATCGGAACCGAAGCGCCCAGTTCAGGATTGCACCGTAGACGCGGAACAGGGTGCCGCCATAGGCATCCACCTCACCCTCTTTGCCCTGCTTGAAGAAATAGTGCCCAAGCAAAGGTGTCACCGTGATGGCCAGAACCCAGCTCAGCAGTAGTGAAATGCCGATCACGGCAAATAACGAGAACAGGAATTCCCCGGTCGCGTCAGGACTGAGCCCGATCCCGGCGAAAGCCATGATCCCGATCACCGTCGCGCCCAGAAGTGGGATCTGCGTTTTTGACGCAACCTCTTCCGCAGCATCGCGCGAGGATTTTCCCCGCAACATCGAAATCTGCATTCCTTCGGCCACCACGATGGCGTTGTCGACCAGCATCCCCATGGCGATGATCAGAGCGCCCAGCGAGATCCGTTCCATCTCGATCGAGAACATCGACATGAAGAGCAAAGTACCCACAACGGTCAGCAACAAGGTGGACCCAACGACAATTGCGGCACGCCAGCCCATGAAAATGCCCAGAACCGCAACAACGATGCTGACTGACATGGCGAGGTTCAGCAGGAAGGCGTTCGAGGCCTCATCGACAACAACATGCTGCTGATAGATGGGCAGGATTTCGACACCAAAGGGGATTTCGGAATCCAGTTCGGCCAGTTTGGCATCTGCACGCTGCCCGACTTCGACGATGTTTTCAGTGGCCAGCCCAGCGATACCCAGCGTGAAAGCTTCAGCGCCGTTGAATCGGATCATGATATCGGGATCATTCTGCCGCCCGCGATAGACATCTGACATATCAAACAGATTGATCACCTGCCCCTGCGATCCAACCGACAGGCCGGCGATCGCCGACACGCTGTCCGAGCCCTCGGCCGTCAAGATCGTGGTGCGGTCACTATTGGATCTCAGCGAACCCGAAGCGTTGACCGAGTCTGCGTTTGCGATAGCTTCGTTGATCGCCTGCAGCGGAACGTTCTGATTGACCGAGATCGACAGGTCCGGCTCAATAAAGATCGCCTCATCCGGCAAGCCCTGAACCTCGACATCTGCAACACCGCTTACCGTCAGCAATTCGCGGCGAAGGAAGGTCGCCAGTTCGTGCTTCTCGGCGTCAGAAAACCCTTCTGCCGTAACGGCATAGAACAGGCCGAACACATCCCCGAACCCGTCATTCACATAAGGCGCACCCACGCCCGAAGGCAGACCGCGTGCTGCATCGCGCACCTTGGCGCGCAGACGGGTCCAGATGTCGGGCAACTCACTGCCGTCATAGGTGGATTTAATCTCAACCTCGATCAGCGACTGTCCCGGCTGGTTGACCGAGGTGATGACATCCACCTCGCCCATCTGCTGAATGGCAGATTCCAACGGTTCTGACACCTCCAGCGCCACCTGTTCGGCAGTCGCACCGGGATATTGCGTGGCGATCACCGCCTGTTTGATGGTGAAGGCCGGGTCTTCAAGGCGACCTAGCGACGTGAAACCCCAAATGCCGCCGAACAGGGCAATCAGGATGAACAGCCACGTATAGAGAGGCCGGTCGATCGAAGCGCGTGCGATGCTCATGAAACCGCCCTCAGTTCGAGAAGCCGACAAAGCGGCGGACAGTTTGACCATCGGACAATGCACCCCCACCGGCGACGACGATTTCGTCTCCATCCATCAGGCCGGTGAGCACGCGGACATCGCCGCTCTGCGTAGGTTCAACAGTCACGGGAACCCGGCGGACGGTGCCTTCGTCGGCGCCAGCAGGCGAGAAGACCAGAACGCCCAGCGCGCCGCTGGCATCAGCAACTACAGCCGTTGGCGGGATGATGATACCGGTGCGTTCATCCTGCACCTGCACCGTGACGGTCACGGAGGAACCGGGAAGAATCTGCAATCCCTCGGGCGGTGTCAAACCGAACTGGATGCGAAAGGTCTGGCCCACGCTTGAGGATTCAGCATCGAATTCCCTTATTTCCAGCGGAAAGATCTCATCGCTGACAGGGAACTTGGCAGTAATCGTGATGTCGTCCTGCTGTCCGGACCGCTGAAATAGGATTTCGGGCACATCCACCTCAATACGCAGTTCAGACATATCGTGAATCCGCACGATCGGAGTACCCGCAGAAACAGTTGTAAACGCCTCAACTGCACGGCTTGAAACCAGCGCGTCGAACGGAGCGGTCAGCGTCGCATGTTCCAACTCATATTCTGCATCTCGAACCGCAATCGCAGCCAGTTGCGCAGCTGTTTCGGCATCATCGACGGCAACCTGGCTGGCTGCGGTTCCACGCAGACGCGACAGGCGGGCGAGTGTTCGATCCGCCTGATCTTTTTGCAAGCGCGTCCGGTCGCGCTGCAGTTCGAACGGTTCCTGATCGAGGCGGGCAATCAACTCACCCTTTGGGATTACAAAGCCTTCGGTCACAGGCATCTCAACGATCTGCCCTGCGACCTGAAACGCCAGATCAACGGTCTGACGAGCGGCGATCCGACCAAAGAATTGGCGCGAAAAGCCGGGAGAGGTTTCGCTTACCTGCATCAGTTTCACAGGCTTGGCAGGCTCTTGCGCCATGGCAGGCGCAGTCAACAAGGACAGTGCGAGGCAAACAGAGGTCAGGAGTTTCATTTCGTCAATCCCTCGGGAATTCCGGTTTTCAGAATGTTGTCACGGATTTTGTGAGCCAGCCGTGCGAACTCGGCGGTTTCTTCGGTGTTCAGACCCGATGCGCTGTGGAAAAGCTCACCCGCCACGGCCACCAGCATATTGCGGGCCTCTTCGCCCTGTTCGGTCAGCACCAAAAGCCAGGCGCGACGGTCTTCGGGATCACGCTGTCGGGTCAGGTGCCCCGCCAGTTCAAGTGCATCGGCGGTCGCCGTAATCGTTGACGGCACTGTCAACATATCTGCGGCCAGCACTCCCATACGTTTGGGCACATCGAGCTTGATTAGCATGTGGCATTCCTGATGGCTCAGGTCTGTTTCGATGCTGTCAAAGCTCTCTTCCAGTTTCCAATAAAGCGCGTAGACCCCCATCATCGCCTGAATCTCAGGGCTGAGGCGTCCTAACCGCATGCTGATATCGTCTGACATGAATCTTTTCCGTGCGAGTCGCGGCGAAATATACTTCGAATTTTGAACTATTCAAGTTATGAAGCGAGAGGCGGTGCATTCCCTTAGGTCAACACGTCTTGATCAATACGAATAGGGACTGCATTTTGTGCAGATCATGAACTCAGGGCCAGCCATGTACACTCCTGCCATCACCGGGACCGGTGTCTTTACACCAGAAAACATAATCACCAACGCTGAACTGGTGGAAGCGTTCAATGCCTATGCCGACCGGATGAACGTCGAAAACGCGGATGCGATTGCAGCGGGCGACATGGAACCGATGCAGCATTCCTCGGAAGAGTTCATCCTGAAGGCCTCAGGGATCGAGAACCGGTATGTGATGGACAAGACCGGTGTTTTGAACCCCGAGATCATGCATCCCGCGCTGCGCCAGCGTAGCGACGACGAGCCTGGGATCATGACCGAGATGGCGGTGGATGCGTGCCTTAAGGCGCTAGCACAAGCGGGGCGCAGCGCCGAGGATGTCGATTTGGTGATCTGCGCCGCTTCGAACCATGAACGTGCCTATCCTGCAATTGCCATCGAGATTCAGCAGGCATTGGGGATCAGCGGATTCGGGTTTGACATGAACGTGGCCTGTTCCTCGGCCACATTCGGCATTCAGGCGGCGGCGGATATGGTGCGCTCGGGCTCGGTCCGGGCGGCGCTGGTCGTCAACCCCGAGATCTGCTCGGGTCATCTCGAGTGGCGCGACCGGGATTGCCATTTCATATTTGGCGATGTCGCGACCGCGACGCTGATCGAGCGGATCGAAGACGCCCAAGGCCCACATTTCGAGATTGTCTCGACCCGGTGCGCAACTGCGTTTTCCAACAATATCCGCAACAATAACGGCTTCCTCCGCCGATCGCGCCCCGATGGTCTGGTGGATCGCCGCGACATGCAGTTCATGCAGAATGGTCGCAAGGTGTTCAAAGAGGTCCTGCCCATGGTCAGTAAACATATCAGTGACCATATGGAGGCAGAGGGCATCAGTAGTGATGATCTAAAACGCCTCTGGCTGCATCAGGCCAACAAGACGATGAACGACTTCATCGGTAAGAAGGTTCTGGGGCGTGAGCCAGAACCGGGTGAGCAACCCAACATTCTGCAAGACTACGCCAATACCTCATCCGCCGGGTCGATTATCGCCTTCTCAAAGCATTCCGATGATCTGGATGCGGGCGATGTGGGCCTGATTTGCTCGTTCGGAGCCGGGTATTCGGTGGGTTCTGTGATCGTCAAACGGCATCAATAAGCGCGCGCCTTAACTGCGCTGCTGGAATCGCTGCAAGACCAAACCGCTTTCTCAAGAATTATTCAGACGGGCTCAACCGCTCCTTCATCTCTGACCGACACATCAAGATCCGGATGCCCTGTGCATCCGAGTGATGTAGTTATGGGAGCCCGCTGTTATGGGAAATAATACTCGCGTTGGACTGGCCGCCTTGGTCGCCGCACCTTTCATTGGGGTCATGGCGACCGGCGCGGCAATCGCAGAACCGCAAACCTGCACGGTCAACACCGCGCGTGTTGCCGCCAATGAAGGCGATTTTGACACGCTCTGCGGCTGTTCGCAGGTCACGCGAGGGTTTGTATCACATCTGCAAAAACGATCTGATTTTGCTTCGATCCTGCAGAACACTTCGGCGCAATGCCCCGGTCTGACTCAGTTGTTGAGCGATCTGCCCACTGCGTCGATTTCCAACACCAATGCCGGTGAAGAGCGCAGCAGAGATCCATCCTCCAATTCCGTTGGCTCGAGTGAAAACGGAAGCTCGGGCAACGGCGGCGGTAGCTCAGGCAACAGCGACGGGAGTTCCGGCGGCAACGGTGATCCGGGTGATGGTGGAAGCAGTCCTGGCGATGGCGGCGGTAAGGGCGGTGGCAAAGGTGGCCACGGCGGAGGTGACAAACCCGGCAAAGGCGGCGGCAAAGGCGGTCACGGCGGTGGTGACAAACCCGGCAAAGGCGGCGGCAAAGGCGGTCACGGCGGTGGTGACAAGCCCGGCAAAGGCGGTGGTAAAGGCGGTCACGGCGGTGGTGATAAGCCCGGCAAAGGCGGTGGTAAAGGTGGCCACGACGGTGGTGACAAGCCAGGCAAAGGCGGTGCCAAAGGCAATAACGGTGGCGGCAACGGACCAGAGGGGGCAAGCCCCGGGCGCGGCAAGAACGCCAACAATGATGAACGCTGAATATTAATCTGCCCAGCAGACAAACAAAAAGGCGGCACATGGGCCGCCTTTATTTTGCGCATTCACAACAATTCAGTACAGGGACATGACACCTTAACTGACGCTTTCCTCTTCCAGATGCAGCTTCATTTCGATCAGAACCTGTTGCAGCATACTGGTTTCTTTCAGCAGTCGCTTCGCCTCGTTCACCGTGATGATGCCATCTTCTATCGCCGACTGGTATTCCGTCATCAGCATGGCAAAACGTTGGCTCAGCGCAATGACATCGGAATTTACCCCGCCCGTACGTGGGCTGTCCGAGTTTCGTCCATCGTAAGAAAGCGTGATATTCTTCAAATCCGCCAATGCCGCAGTCACGTGTGGATAGGCAGCCGCGTTTTCCAACCGGGCAACAGCATCCACCGGCATGAACCGGTCAGAATGTTCTGCGTTGTCTGAATAGTACCTGCCAAGCGTGGCTTTGGATTTCCCGGTGATCTCGCACGCTGCTTCGATTCCGACATCCTTAACCAATGCTTCGGTATGCTTTTTCAGATAGGCCCCGATATCTGCCATTTTGCTACCCTTGTTACCTGCGCCCTGCCCCCTCTGCCTGTCCATGCTGGGGGAAAGGGTAGGGAAATTTCCCATATTCGATTCATAATTGAAATGGCAATAATTGACTATCCCTCAGATATGCAGGGATTTTGTGAGTGAGTGGCGGCTGTTCGAGCCGGTAAAGAGTGTATGCGGGGCAGGATTTTAGCCTTGCATTGTATAGGCCACTTGTAGGCCGACGACGCCACTGTCGCGAAGGCGAGGTAATCCATCCCCAAGAGCATTTGCTCAACCTCAGCTGTAGCGATGGTGGCGTCGATTTACCCCCATGAGACGGCTTGCCCAGGCAGCACATGCGAATTAGACCCACGGCATGGCAAAGCTCTATTTCAACTATTCGACTATGAACGCTGGCAAATCGACCGTGTTGCTGCAGGCCTCGCATAACTATCGCGAACGCGGCATGGATACCTACCTGATGACAGCCGCCATTGACGGACGCGCCGGTGAGGGGCGGATCGCATCAAGAATCGGAATCTCGGAACGAGCGGACATGTTTCGTCCCGACGACAATGTGTTTGCCATGATCGAAAACCGCCTGACACAAGGGGGCATCGCCTGCGTATTCATTGATGAAGCCCAGTTTCTTTCGGAAGAGCAGGTCTGGCAACTTGCGCGCGCCGTAGATGATCTGAAGGTCCCAGTGTTGACCTACGGGTTGCGGGTGGATTTTCAGGGTAAACTGTTCCCCGGGTCGGCAGCATTGTTGGCTCTGGCCGATGAGATGCGCGAAGTACGCACCATCTGCGAATGCGGGCGAAAGGCGACGATGGTGATTCGTCAGGATGAAAACGGAAACGCCATCACTGAAGGGGCGCAGGTACAGATTGGAGGGAACGAGACTTATGTCTCGCTCTGCCGCAAACACTGGCGCGAGGCGGTGGGTTCCTAAACCGGGTTGGGTAACGTTCGCCCGGCCACGAACGCCGCGACATTGTCCAACGCCATGTGACCCATATCGGTGCGCACCTCTTCGGTCGCGGTGCCGAGGTGGGGCAGCAGAGTCACATTTCCCATGTCACACAAGGCCTGCGGCACCTTGGGCTCGAACTCGTAGACATCCAGCCCAGCGCCAGCAATCCGACCCGCATGAAGCGCTTGGATTAAGGCGGCTTCGTCCACAACTTCACCGCGCGCAATGTTTATCACAATGCCCGAGGGCTTCATCGAAGCCAAAATCTGTGCGTTGACCAAGTGTCGTGTTTCAGCTCCTCCGGGGACGGCTATGACAAGAAAATCCACTGCCGCAGCTAATGCATTGAGTTCAGGGATGTACTCTGCTTGGAAGTCCAGCTGTTTTGGACTGCGTGATTGATAGGCAACGGTCATGTCGAGATCCGAAATGACACCTCCGGGCAATGGCCTGACCTATGCGGCCCATTCCGATGATGCCCACCTTTTTGCCGGTCACATGTTGGCCCAGCATCTGTGTAGGATGCCACCCCTGCCACTGGCCTGACCTGACCAACCTTTCCCCCTCACCTGAACGGCGGGCCGTCGTGAGCAAAAGTGTCATGGCAACATCGGCGGTGGCATCGGTGACGGCACCCGGCGTGTTGGTAACCGCGACTCCGGCAGCATGTGCGGCGTCCACGTCGATATGATTGTAACCAACTCCGAAATTTGCCAGCAGTTTACAGCGAGGCTCTAGCACCTGAGCAAAGATCTCTGCCACGAACTGATCGCCCAACGTCGGGACCACGACGTCAAATTCAGTCAGCGCCCGCAACATTTCTTCATGCGTCAGAGGCGTGGTTTCACTGCGGATTTCCACATCGAATTCGGCACGGGCGCGCACTTGGACAGCCGATGTCATCGGTCGGGCAATCAGCAGTTTCATCAATGCATCCTTCCACCGATGGGCACAGCGCGATCGGGGCCTATCAACACGATCTCACCGTTTTCGTCGGGAAGACCCAACACCAAAACCTCGGACATGAATTTACCGATTTGGCGCGGGGGAAAGTTGACCACGGCCATCACCTGCTTGCCCACCAGCGTCGCCGGATCGTAGTGCGCGGTGATCTGGGCTGAAGTTTTGCGCTCACCGATCTCATCGCCAAAATCGACCCACAGCTTGATCGCGGGCTTGCGGGCCTCCGGGTACGACTCGGCGCGTATCACCTCACCTACACGAATGTCGACTTTGAGAAATTCGTCGAATGAAATCTCACTCACGAGACAACTCCTTAGATCGGTCGGTTGCAGCTTTGACGGCACGATGTAGCAGGTCTGGGAAACCCTCTTCTTCATGCATCAACACCTCCAGTGCGGCCTGAGTGGTGCCGTTGGGAGAGGTGACGTTAACTCGCAATTGCGACGGATGCTCGTCAGCGGCCATCGCCAACGCCCCTGCCCCGGCGACGGTTGATTTGGCCAACTTCATTGCCAGTTCCGGTGGCAGACCATGCGCTTCGCCAGCTTGCGCCAGTGTTTCGATCAGGTGGAATACATAGGCCGGGCCCGAACCGCTGACCCCGGTGACGGCATCCATCTGCGTCTCATCACCCAATCGAACCGTCTCACCAATGGCCGAAAGCAGGTCTTCAGCCAGTAGGACATCCGCGTCCGAGGTGTTGGCATTCCCAATCAGCGCCGTGATCCCCTGCCGAACCGCCGCAGGCGTATTTGGCATCGCACGGATGATCGGTGTATTCGCGCCGAGGACGTTTTCGAAGGTGGCCAGTGAGGTACCTGCCGCGACCGATATGAAAAGACTGTCACCATCGCCCAGCGCTTGAATGGCTGGCAGGGCTTCGCCCATCATCTGTGGTTTGACCGCTACGAGTACAACTGCGGGTGCCTCGGGGAGAGGAGTGTTGATGTTGACGCCCTGCGCCTTCAGCCAATCCGAGGGGTAAGGATCAATCACCCAAACAGATGCTGCGGGCAGGCCATGTTCCAACCAACCCGCAAGCATTGCTGAACCCATCTTGCCGCATCCCAGAAGCACCAACCCCTGTTCGGCGACGCGCGAGATATCCATGATTGCCCCTCCCCTATGGTTCGGGGCAAAGCTTTACGCGCGGCCGTAGGCCTCTGCAATGGCGACTTGCATCGCCTCTTCGGGGTCTCGGTTTCCCCAGGTCACCAGTTGGATCGCGGGGTAGTAGCGCTCAGCGCTCAGTACCGCTGCGGTGATCATGGTATCGATCTGTTCCGGGCTGGCCGTCTGACCACCGGCCAGCACCAAGCCATAGCGATAGACCATCAATTTCTGGTTGGCCCAGTAGGTAAACGCCCCGGCCCAACACTGATCATTCATCTTGTTCAGTAGCTCATAAAGCTCGGTTTCGCGCTCGGCCGGAGGCTCCATCTCAAAGGAACACACCATGCGGAGCGTTTCATCGTAATTCGACCAGGCCAAAGTTATCGAATATGTGCGCCACTGTCCTTCGACAGCCATGGCAATCTGATCATCCCCGATCCGGTCAAAATCCCAGTCGTGATGTTCTGCAAGATGTTCAACAATGTCGATCGGATGAAGGTCTTCTTCGAGATACTGCTCGGAAAGGGCCATAATGCCACCTCACTAATCTCTAGCATTTTGGGGCTGGCAGCGCCCCAGCGCTAGTTGCCTGCTCTACAAGCCGGGCTTCCCCAGTCTGCCTGTACTAAATATGGTGCGATGTGAGCACAGCTCTGGCAACCCTATTTATTGGGGATAACAGCAATAAGTTGTGGACAGTTGGCAACGCCGATCAAAATATTGGCGTTGGATGCAGCTTTGTCTTGATAAATTTCTGCAGAGCGGCAAAATGCACAACACCGCACAATCCAAGTTCGGATTGCGCGGCGGATGCTTTTACCCAAAATCTTAAATTCCTGCGGACGTTACTTGTCCAGCTTCGCCTCGAGCGCGGCAATTCGCTGTTCAAGTGCACCGTTCTCTTCGCGCGCTTTCTGCGCCATGGCACGCACGGCATCGAATTCTTCACGGGTCACGAAATCCCGGTCGGCCAGCCAGCGGTCCATCATGGATTTCATCGCATTCTCGGCCTCTTCCCGTGCCCCCTGCGCCACACCCATGGCGTTGGTCATCAGTTGAGACATATCGTCCAGAATCTTGTTACGGGTTTGCATGGGCTTTCTCCGATTTCGCGATTGCTCTCTATATGGGTAAAGATTGGCCCGGGCTCAAGGTTGACTTGCCACGCAAACCCCGGGCAATGAGACGCACATGCAGGCTGTTTTGAATTTCCCCGATCTGTCACCCGAAATTTTCTCGATCTCTCTGTTCGGGATGGAGTTTGCGCTCAGGTGGTATGCGCTGGCCTATATCGTTGGCATCCTGATTGCTTGGCGCATGGCGCTGATGGCGCTTAGGCGGCCTGTGCTTTGGGCTGATGACACACCACCGATGCAACCCGATCAGCTTGAGGATTTGGTCACCTGGATCATACTGGGTGTAATTCTCGGTGGTCGATTGGGGTTCGTCCTTTTCTATCAACCCGCATATTATTTTGCTTATCCACTGGAAATTCTGATGGTTTGGCAGGGTGGCATGGCATTCCATGGCGGCCTGTTGGGCGTGGTGATCGCCACGTATCTGTTCGGCAGGCGCCACGCTATTCCGATTCTTTCGCTGGGTGATCTGGTTGCCTACACAGTGCCGCCCGGGTTGTTGCTGGGACGATTGGCGAATTTCACCAATGCCGAGCTTTGGGGTCGACCCAGCGAATTGCCATGGGCGGTGATCTTTCCCGGAACTGCGGCCCAGGATTGCCCCGGCGTTGTTGCGGGGATGTGCGCCCGCCACCCTTCGCAACTGTATGAGGCAGCACTTGAGGGTCTGATCCTCGGGGCGATTCTGATATGGCTGGCCTACCGACGCGGCGCGTTTCAAAAACCAGGTCTGGTTATGGGCGTATTTCTGGCTGGCTACGGCGCATCGCGGTTTTTTGTCGAATTCTTCCGTCAACCCGATGCGCAATTTGTATCGCCCGGGAATCCGCTAGGGCTGGCGTGGCATGTTGGCGGATATGGATTGACGATGGGGCAAGTCTTGTCGCTACCAATGATTGCACTTGGCCTTTGGTTCGCAATTCGGGCACAACGCAGATCATGAACCTGAAGGATCGTCTGCTCCTGCGCATCCAGAATGATGGCCCTATGACCATCGCTGACTACATGACCGAGTGTCTGATGCATCCGGAACATGGATACTACACAACCCGCGATCCGCTGGGCGCTCAGGGCGATTTCATTACAGCGCCTGAAATCAGTCAGATGTTCGGAGAGCTAATAGGACTGTGTCTGGCGCAATGCTGGCTGGTACAAGGCAAACCCGAAAAGTTTGTTCTGGCCGAGCTTGGCCCTGGTCGTGGCACCCTGATGGCAGACATCCTGCGCGCCACTCAGAGTGTGCCTGGCTTTCACAAAGCGGCCGAGATCGCGTTGCTCGAAGCTTCACCTGTTTTGCGCGACGTACAAGCCAAGGCACTGCAAGGGTATGAACCTCAGTGGATCGAGGCAATTTCTGATTTTGAAGATCTTCCTCTGTTTCTGGTGGCAAACGAGTTCTTTGACGCCCTGCCCATCCGCCAGTTCCTGCGCGAAGGCGAAGGTTGGCGCGAGAGGTTAGTTGGCAAAAATGGTGCATCGCTTGCGTTCGGTCTTGGTGCGCAATCGGCACAAGCTGCGCTCAGCGAACGTGTCGAGGATACGCAGGACGGAGATCTGGTAGAACTGTGCGCTGCTGCCAGTTCCATTATGTACTCTGTTGCCGGGCAGATCGCTCGCAACGGCGGAGCCGCGCTGATCATCGATTATGGTGACTGGCGCTCGCTTGGCGACACATTGCAGGCGTTGCAAGCGCATGAACGTGTCGATCCCCTGGATCAGCCCGGTCAGGCGGATCTGACCACACATGTCGACTTTGAGGTCTTGGCGAAGGCGTCTCATGCTTCGGGCTGCGCATATACCAAACTGACCCCGCAGGGTGTGTTTCTTGAGCGGCTCGGGATCACCGCGCGCGCGCAATCGCTTGCCGCCCCTCTCAGCGGGTCACAGCTTGAGACGCTGGTCACTGCACATCGACGGTTGACGCACCCCGACGAAATGGGAAACCTGTTCAAAGTACTGGGCCTTTATCCGCCAAACGCCACGCCGCCACCGGGACTGGAACCATGACACTGGAAATCATTACCTCAGACATGCTGTCCCCCGTACGACACGGGTTCTTCAGCCGCCGCGGTGGCGCATCTTCTGGTATCTTCGAAGGACTCAACTGCGGAACCGGGTCGACAGATTTGACTGAGGCCGTAGCTTTGAACCGTCGGCGCGTCGCCGACGCGATGGAAGTGGCACCTGAGGCGATGATCGGTGTGCATCAAGTGCATTCGCCGACCGTGATTGCAGTCGATGGTCCGATGACGGGTGACAAACCCAAAGCTGACGCGGTTGTCACATCAACGCCGGGTTTGGCGCTTACAATCTTAACCGCTGATTGTCAGCCAGTGCTGTTCGCCGATCCTGGCGCAAATGTGATCGGGGCCGCACATGCCGGTTGGCGCGGCGCGTTGGACGGTGTGCTGGAATCAACACTCGACGCGATGGAAGCGCTGGGAGCCAGCCGGGATAACACAGTTGCCGTAATCGGCCCCACGATTTCACAACGCGCTTACGAGGTCGGCTCAGAATTTCTGGACGACTTCCTTGCTGACACGCCAGAGAACGCGCGTTTTTTTGCAAATGGCAAAGGTGACCGGATGCATTTCGACCTGCCCGCCTTTGGCCTGCATCGTCTGCGCGAAGCTGGTATCGGCCAGGCCGAGTGGGTCCGTCACTGCACCTATTCCGACCCCGACAGGTTTTATTCCTACCGGCGCTCGACCCATGCCAAAGAGGCCGACTACGGCAGATTGATTTCCGCTATCAGGTTGTAAATCTGGCCCAGATTAAGGCAGCTTTGCCCAGCTTCTGCCACATTTCTTGTGTTTATCAGAGTCAGAATCGTCTCAAATTTTCGCCAATGCACAGACGGTTACCCCAAGTGGGGTCGTCATGGCATGGGCGGAAGCAACTAAGAGGTACCTGAAACCTTCAATTTGTCCTCAATTCAACCCGGATCAGCCTTATACGCGCCGCAAATCAGCGTCACATTGGCTTCATAAACGGGAACAGGGCGACCGCCCTATCGAAGCAGGACAATGGATATGAAATCGAAATCACGCTTTCTCAGCGCCGTTTTTGCGGCTGTCAGGGATCAAGAACCAGAAATGCCCTGGAAGCGGGTTTCAAGTCACTCAGTCAGAGTTGCACGCCGTCTGGCGGCGCGACGCTGACACAGCAACCCCAAGAGACCAGCTGCCGGTCTCGGAGGGCAAACGCATACCGGATGAAGCTCCGGTTCGGTGTGTGGGGTCGCAGTCAGGACTGCGACCAGGGTTCGGAGCGTGTGTGTGCAGGCAATTGCAGCCTGCGGTTTACGAGTTTGTCTGGGGGGTCAAGAACTTGACCAAAACACTGGTGTTTTCTGATGCGGCGCTGTGCATTCGCGGCGACCGGCCTGTGTTTACCCATCTGATTACAGACAAAGAACAAGGTCGTCCGGCGATATTGCACGGGGGTTCAAGCCGTCGGACGGAATTTAGAGGGGACGGAATACCATGACTATTCCAAATTCTCTGGCCCGCGCTGCCAGAAACGCGGTCGAGACGTCAGCGCTATTGCGCGATGCGCCTCGTCCCGCGACAAAACAAAAAGCACAGCTTCGACGTTATGAAGTGTGCAGTCTGTTGAAAAACGGGGATATTTCACAGACGCGCCATATCGCGCCAGCTTTGCCGATGTTTGAAGATGCATTTTGTGCGTTCACGCGCGGATCGTTGGTCGAGACGCCGCAAGGCCAGATGGCGATCGAAGATCTGCTGCCGGGTGATGATGTCCTCACTCAAGACGGATCATCGGAAACCGTGCTTTGGAAAGGGTCTGTCACGCTGATACCCGGACGCGAGGATACGCGCGGGCGAACCCGGCCGCTGACACGGATCATGGCCGACACGTTCGGGATGCAAAAACCGATGTCGGGCGTCATCACGGGCCCCGCCGCACGTCTGCTGGGTACGCCCACGCATATGCGTCATTTGAACGGCGGGCAGCCCATGCTGACACCCGTCAGTGAGTTTCAGGATGGAATGGGTATCATTGAAACGCTGCCGCCGACACCGGTCGAGCTGTTTCATATCTGTGTCGCCCGACATTCCGTGATTCGAGTCGATGGCCTGCAATTCGAGACCTATCATCCGGGCATCAACGCAGTCCGAATGATCAGTCACTCTTTGCGTTCGATCTATTTGAATCTATTCTCACATATCGAATCGTTGAATGATTTTGGGCCGTTGCTCTTGCCAAGAGCCGGAGATGGTGAAATTGACGCTATGACAGCGTGAACTGGTTAACTATTACTGCAAGCGTGGGGCATTATGCAGATTTTACTGAGTTGGGTTTTAACCCTTGCACTGGCAGCGATGCTGCCACCCTGTCCTGTGGATCAAACAAGAGGTAGGTTCAGGCCGTCCGGTTCATCCGGTCTTCCAGTACGTCAAATGGTACGCCTGGCTCGTCTTTTGCGCCTCGGATAACAAGCGAAGTCTTGACGCTGGCCACGTTTGGCGTGGTCAGCAACTCGCCTGTCAGAAATTGCTGAAAACTGCTGAGATCCGGTGCGACGCATTTCAGGATGAAATCAACCTCGCCATTCAGCATGTGGCATTCGCGAACCAATGGCCATTCCCGACACCGGTCTTCAAAAGCGCTGAGTTCGGATTCAGCCTGACTTTCAAGTCCGACCATGGCAAAGACCTGCACTTCGAACCCAAGCTCGCGGGCGTTCACCTCGGCATGATAGCCGCGAATGTACCCCGAATCTTCCAGCGTCCGCACCCGTCGCAGGCAAGGAGGAGCGGATATTCCTACGCGCTTGGCAAGCTCAACATTGGTCATACGGCCATCGGCCTGCAGTTCCGCAAGAATTTTGCGGTCGATTTCATCCAACCGGGTCGTGACCATCGAATGCTCCTGAGTTTTTCAGTTGTTATATCAGCAGCCCCGGGAGGCGCAATAATATTTCACAGCCACGCAATTTTCGTTATTTCAGATACATAATTGGCCGCAAAGCCAATCAATAGGCACATCACGGACCTGCAATATGAAGGGGCTTTAAGCCCTGCCCTGCGGTCGCTATATCGATCCGCACCGGACAACACGTCCGCCGAGGCAGTTTGAGTGAGGATACCATGGCCGAAACACGACACACCAAGGTTCTGATCATCGGGTCGGGACCTGCAGGATACACCGCGGGCGTTTATGCAAGCCGGGCCATGTTGGAACCGATCCTGGTGCAGGGTATCGAACCCGGTGGGCAGTTGACCACCACAACCGAGGTAGAAAACTGGCCGGGTGACACCGAGGTTCAAGGTCCAGACCTGATGGTTCGGATGCAGGACCACGCCAAGGCAATGGGATGCGAAGTGATCGGCGATATCATCAGCGATCTCGATCTAAGCGAGCGTCCCTTCACAGCCAAAGGCGACAGTGGCACCGTCTACACCGCTGACGCGGTGATTCTGGCAACGGGCGCACGAGCCAAGTGGTTAGGCATTCCCTCGGAAGAGAAATTTAAAGGGTTTGGCGTATCAGCCTGTGCCACCTGTGACGGCTTCTTCTATCGCGGTCAGGAAATCGTTGTGATCGGCGGCGGAAATACTGCCGTAGAAGAAGCGCTGTTCCTGACCAACTTCGCAAGCAAAGTCACTCTGATCCACCGCCGCGATGAGTTGCGAGCTGAAAAGATCCTTCAGGATCGGCTGTTCAAGAACGAAAAGATCGAGCCGCTTTGGTTTCACGAACTGGATGAGGTGATCGGAACCGATGCCCCACTGGGTGTGGAAGGCGTCAAGGTCAAGAATGTAAAGACCGACGAAATCACGGAGATTCCGTGCAAAGGCGTATTTGTCGCTATCGGCCACGCCCCGGCAAATGAGCTGGTCAAAGATACGCTGGAAACCCACATGGGTGGCTACGTTGTGACCAAGCCGGGCACGACGCAAACTTCGGTTCCGGGAGTTTTTGCTGCCGGAGACCTGACCGACCACGTATACCGTCAGGCTGTGACAAGCGCCGGTATGGGCTGCATGGCCGCGCTGGATGCAGAACGATTCTTGGCGGAGAACGACTAAGATGATCACAGAATTCTCCGGCCTCGTCTGGAGAATTCTGTTTCGCACCCAATCGGGTGACCCGCTCTCATCGGCCCGTGCCCCCGAAGGACGGTTTCATCATTCTGGCCAATTCGCGCTTTATGCGTCGCTAAGCGCTGAAGGGGCCGCGATCGCCATTCGGCGCTATGTCTCGCAGTGCGACCCTCCACGGGCGATCCATCGCTTGAAGATATCCAAGGCGCAAGTATTGGATTTGCGAGGGCAACCTTCTGCCTCGATCGTCTGGCAAGACATGCGGGCAACCGGCATACCCTCTCCAACATGGCGATTTTCGGACAAGGCCCGCACATACGGCGCGGATGGGCTGCTATATAGTTCGCGCTCGCGCCCTGAACTGAGCCATCTGGTATTGTTCAACGCAGAACACCAGATGATACAAACCGCAGGCGCCCCCTGCGACTGGTTCCCCGAAAGGTGACCGCGCCTATCTTGACCGGCACCCGGCACCGTATCAGGATCAACCGCAGTAACGCGAAGAACAGGTGAGCTTTTGGAAAACGTTCTTTGGCGCGGCGGATGGATGAGCCGGCTCAGAATCGCAAGCGGCCTCGTGCTGTTTGTCTTTGCGTTCTTTCATTTCATCAATATCGGCCTTGGCTTGTTTCACACTGATCTGCTGCACGGGATGCAGGGCGGACGCAAAGCTGTCAGCCGTAATGAGATCGGCAGCGTCGTGATATATGGCGCATTGCTGCTGCACATGGGACTGGCGCTTGTCTCACTCGCGCAGCGCCGCACGCTCAGAATGCCTTTCAGCGTCGCGCTTCAGGTTATTCTTGGACTGTTGATCCCGCTGCAGCTTATCTCACATCTGGTTCAGACCCGATACGCGCATGAGATTTTCGGGGTGAATGATGAAATGGGTTACATCATCATTCTGATGTGGCCCAGCACCGCGATCTGGTTTCAAAGCCTATTACTTCTGCTGGTGTGGGTCCACGGATGTATTGGGCTACACATGTGGTTACGGTTGACCACATGGTGGCGCGCGATGGTTCCATATCTGATCGGTCTCGCCGTCTTTGTACCGGGCTTCGCCTTCGCAGGCCTTCTGACCGAGGGGCGGCGTATCTGGGCCGATTTTGCCGACCCCGATCTACGAGAACAGTATATCGAATACTATAACTGGCCTTCGCAAGAAGAGTTTCAGTCTTTGTTTTCCGTCGCAGACTATACGCAGTGGGTATTCTGGGCCGCGCTTGCACTAACAGGCTTGGTCTATCTCGGGCGCAAGCTTTGGCGGCGGCGGCATTCGGTGCGGGTGCGCTATGTCAACGGTCCAGAAGTTGTTTCGGAGAAAGGCATGACCCTTTTGGAGATGTCGCGCGCAAACGGCATCCCACATACCGCGCTGTGTGGCGGCAAGGGGCGCTGCACGACCTGTCGCGTTGTGGTTGAAGATGGCGCCGATCAGTTGCACCCACCAACCGAAGTTGAAGCCCGCAGCCTGAAAGCGATCAGCGCGCCAGAGGGGACCCGCCTGGCCTGCCAGATGCGGCCGTCCGACCCGCTCACTGTATTTCGTGTTTTCCGCCCCGACGGCGCGCGTGATCGTGCGCATGCGAGCCAGGGGCAAGAACGGCAGCTGGCGGTTCTGTTTCTGGACATGCGCGGGTTCACCGCCCGCACAACGGGGCAATTGCCGTATGATATCGTTTTTCTGTTGAATCGTTTCTTTGACGCAATTGTCCCAGCAATCACGGCACAAGGCGGGGTTGTCGACAAATACATGGGCGATGGGTTGCTGGCGATGTTCGAAACAGCCAACGCCGCAAGTTCGGCAAGTGCCGGTCTGAGGGCGGCGGCTGGGATCGGACACGCATTGGAGCGTTTCAACCAGCAGCTCCAAGCAGAAGGCAGCCAACCTGTGCGCATTGGTATGGGTCTACATCTTGGTGATCTTGTGCTGGGCGAAATCGGATCAGCTAAACACGCGCCACGCACCATCATTGGAGACGCTGTAAACGTTGCCAGCCGTTTGGAGGCTGAAACCAAAGCGTTGGGGGTCGAACTCCTTGTGTCGGACAAGGTTTTGGACGCGGCTGGGTTACAATGTGATCCCCGCGATCTACGGGAATTCAGCCTGCGCGGTGTCTCTGAACCTGTCCCCGCCCTGCCCGTCAGGCACGCAGCCGACCTTAAGTCGCAGACTTCGCCTTTGGAACAGATTGCCTGAGAATGTGCCTAATGAGCTTGAGCGGCGGGATTTTTTCAATAACCTGAAACAAAAAACAGAAAACCGTTCCATTTCGTGAAAAAACCACACATTTCATCCTTAGTTTTTGCGAGTCTATGGACTTCACCCTCAGGCCGAGGCACACGCCCTTGAAACAAATGCCAACAGTAACGCAATAAGAGTTTTCCGATGACGATGTTAAGCAATCTGGCCCCAATCCCTGAATTGTATGTTTCCTATGAATCTGCACAAAAACTGAAGATCGAAGCATCTGATCTGACCAGCTGGGATCTTAAGCCCCGGCAGATTTGCGATTTGGAACTGCTTATGAACGGTGGGTTCAACCCGCTCAAAGGTTTCCTGAGCGAGGCAGACTATGACAACGTGGTCGAAAACATGCGCCTCGCCGACGGGACGCTGTGGCCAATGCCGATCACCCTGGATGTTGACGAAGATTTTGCCGCATCGATCGAGCTGGGCCAGGATATTGCCCTGCGCGATCAGGAAGGCGTGATCCTCGGCACCATGACCGTGACCGACCGCTGGACACCAGACAAGGCGCGTGAGGCGGAAAAGGTCTTTGGCGCTGATGATGATGCGCACCCGGCTGTGAATTACCTGCACAATGTAGCGGGCAAAGTTTATCTGGGCGGCCCGGTCACTGGCATCCAGCAGCCCGTGCATTACGATTTCAAAGCCCGCCGCGACACGCCGAACGAGCTGCGCGCCTATTTCCGCAAAGTGGGCTGGCGCCGGATCGTTGCGTTCCAGACCCGTAACCCTTTGCACCGTGCGCATCAGGAATTGACCTTCCGTGCCGCAAAAGAAGCACAGGCCAACTTGCTGATCCATCCCGTGGTTGGCATGACCAAACCGGGCGATGTGGATCATTTCACCCGCGTGCGTTGCTACGAAGCCGTGTTGGATAAATATCCGGCCTCGACTACGTCGATGTCGCTGCTGAACCTTGCGATGCGCATGGCTGGCCCGCGCGAGGCAGTCTGGCACGGGTTGATCCGCGCAAACCACGGCTGCACCCATTTCATCGTCGGTCGTGACCACGCAGGTCCGGGCAAAAACTCTGCCGGCGAGGATTTCTACGGCCCCTATGATGCGCAAGACTTGTTCCGAAAATATCAGGACGAGATCGGCGTCAAGATGGTCGATTTCAAACATATGGTCTACGTGCAGGAACGCGCGCAATACGAGCCGAATGACGAGATTCTGGACAAGGACAACGTCACGATCCTCAACATCTCGGGCACTGAACTGCGCCGCCGTCTGCGCGAAGGGCTGGAGATTCCGGAATGGTTTTCGTTCCCCGAAGTTGTTCAGGAACTGCGCAACCGCTTCCCGCCGCGCTCGCAACAGGGATTCACCGTGTTTTTCACCGGTTTTTCAGGCTCGGGCAAATCCACCATTGCCAACGCCTTGATGGTCAAGCTGATGGAGACCGGGGATCGTCCGGTTACCCTGCTGGACGGGGATATCGTGCGTAAGAACCTGTCTTCGGAACTGGGCTTTTCGAAGGAACATCGCGATCTGAACATCCGCCGCATCGGTTATGTCGCGTCTGAGATAACCAAGAACGGCGGTATTGCCATTTGTGCTCCTATCGCGCCTTACGCAACTACCCGTCGTGCTGTGCGTGAAGAGATCGAACAATTCGGTGCATTTTGCGAGGTGCATGTCGCGACCAGCATTGAAGAATGCGAGCGCCGAGACCGCAAGGGTCTGTACAAACTGGCACGTGAGGGCAAGATCAAAGAGTTCACGGGGATTTCCGACCCTTACGACGCCCCTGAAGACCCAGAGCTGCGCGTCGAGACCGAGAATGTCGAGGTTGACAACTGCGCACATCAGGTTCTGCTTAAGCTGGAAAGCATGGGGCTGATTGCAGCATCCTGATCACTTAAGACGAAAAAATACATCAAAGGCCCTCAGATTTCTGAGGGCCTTTTTCGCAGGTGCGGGTCTGGTTCAGTCGGGCAAATTCACCTGCCCGCGCATCAGGACATGGCCGCGCCCGGCAACTTTGATCCCCGTCATCGCATCCGAAGGTCCAACGCGTGTCACGGTCGCCTGACCGGGGCGGCCCATGTCATGGCCCTGTTCGGCGATGAATGTCTCTTTGTCCATCAGTCCGTGTTTCCAGAGATAGGCCGCCATCGCACCGGTGGCCGATCCGGTGAACGGGTCCTCGGGCGGGCTGGGGGGCGCCATCATCAGGCGCGAGAATGTGTCGCCCGTAGTCGTTGCGCCTTTCAGTGTTACAAGAAACGGTTCAGCCATGTCCGACCCCGAGAAACCGGCCTTTTCGGTAATATGACTGAGCAAAGCAACATCCAGCTTGGCAGCGCGCAGCGCCTCGTGATCGCGCAGGACCGTAATGCAAAAGGGCAGACCGGTTGAAACGAACTGCGGTGGAGAAATTACCAACTCTTCCGGCAGGCTGATGGCGGTGGCAACCAGATCTGCGGGCACATGATCGCCGAATCGCGGGGCGACCTGCGTCATTTCGATGTCATCACCATTTAGTTTGATCGATACAATCCCTGCTCCGGTCTCAAGCGTCAGAGCATCACCCTGAAACAACCCCCGTGATCGCATCGCCGCAACGGTTGCGATGGTCGGGTGCCCGGCGAAAGGGATTTCCCGGCTGGCCAGGAAGTACCGGACCCGGGTATCGGCCACATCGGATGGCCCGGTAAATGTGCATTCAACCAGAGACGTTTCGCGCACATATGCCATGCAAACCGCTTCCGACAGCCCTGCGCCCCTATGCACAACTGCGCAGCCGTTGCCACCAAAGGCCTGATCGCTGAACGCATCCACCCAATCGAAATCATACCAGCTCATCGCGCACTCCTGCGTTTCGATCAGCGGCACGATCACCGCTGAGGCAGAAAAATGTCACGTCAATTCGGCGGAATGTTCGGTGGCCTAGTGAACGGCCACCGGGGACAGGTCATGTTCGCGTGCCAGTACAAAGGCCAGCTTGCGGTCGGCAACCAGTGCCAATTGCTGCCCATCGGAATCGTGGACAGCATACAGCTGATCCAGATCGCCTGCCTGCTCTCGCAGATCCTGCGGAAGGTCTGCCACATCAACGGCCTTTACATAGACAATCCGATTGCCTTCGGCGTTGATCTCAATCGGTGTATTCATTGCTCTTACCCCTTCTTGATGTTGATTGTCTGAACCACGGTTTCAGGCACGGCGCGGGTCAGGTCCACATGCAGCAGACCGTTTTCCATGATCGCCTCGCCCACCTCGACCCCGTCAGCCAGCACAAACATGCGCTGGAATTGACGCGCCGCGATGCCACGGTGCAGGAATATGCGCCCCTCGCTGTCGTCGCGCTGACGGCCCCGGATCACCAACTGGCGATCCTCGATGGTAATCGACAGGTCCTCTTCCGCGAACCCGGCCACCGCCAAGGTGATGCGATAGGAAAAATCCGAGGTCTGCTCGATATTATAAGGCGGGTATCCTTCATTTCCGGCCTTTGCAGACCGTTCCAAAAGGCGTTCCAACTGCTCGAACCCCAAAAGATGCGGGTATGAGCCTAAGGTAAGTTTCGACACGTATTTTCGTCCTTCATTGTCAAAGCGACGTATTCTGCGGTCCCGATGTCGGCAACCGCGTGATATAGAATATGGGAAGATACAGGGATGTCCACAAGGTCTGGCCGGATAAACCCTGACACACTATCTTGTGTTAGAAGCACCACTTGAAACACTGAGTCGTCCATGAACGCACCCACCGATCTTTCGATGAAAACCGATGAAGTCCTGCGGGTGGAATTAGAGGTCTTTCGACGCCAGCACCGTGATTTGGACGAAGCGATCGAGGCCTTGCAGGCCAAGGGGACCTCGGACCAATTGACGATCAAGCGGCTAAAAAAGCAGAAACTGCGCCTGAAAGACATCATCCGTCTGATCGAAGACAGATTGACCCCCGATATCATCGCCTGAGACGCGCGTACCGCATTGCCACATATGCGGATTTGGCTATAGTGCGCGCTCTTTCCGATGGCAGGGGCGTAAGCGGATGAGCGATGTGAAAGTAGGGATCATCATGGGCAGCCAGTCGGACTGGCCTACGATGAAAGAGGCCGCCGATATTCTGGATGAGCTGGGCATCGCTTATGAGGCGCGGATCGTCTCGGCCCACCGCACGCCGGATCGCCTCTGGGATTATGGTAAAACCGCCGTGTCGCGCGGCTTGCAGGTCATTATCGCGGGCGCGGGTGGCGCGGCGCATTTGCCCGGCATGATGGCGTCGAAAACACGTGTGCCCGTGATTGGCGTTCCGGTGCAAACCCGCGCGTTGTCGGGCGTAGATTCGCTCTATTCCATTGTGCAGATGCCCAAAGGTTTTCCGGTTGCGACCATGGCTATCGGTTCGGCCGGCGGGGCCAATGCGGGCCTGATGGCCGCAGGCATTCTGGCGCTGCAGGATGCCGCGCTTGCGGAACGGCTGGACGCCTGGCGCGAGGCCCTCTCTGCTTCGATCCCGGAAGAACCTCAGCAATGAGCCGTATCGGTTTCATCGGCACAGGCCACATCGCTGCGCCAATCGCGCGGCTGATGGCTTCAAAAGGTCATGATCTTTACGTCACCGAGCGCAATGCCCAGGTATCCTCGGCCCTGCAGGCCGAGCTTGGGGTCCAAATTGGCACTCCGCAAGACGTGATTGATGCGTCCGAGATCGTGTTTCTCTGCCTGCGCCCCCATATCGCCGAGGACGTTCTGGCCCCGCTAAGCTTTCGCGCAGATCAGAAAGTTGTTTCGGTGATGGCCGCCGTTTCTGAGCTGCAGCTTACCAACCTGTGCGCACCAGCAACAGATTTTGTGCAAACCATCCCGCTGGGGTTCCTTCAGACAGGGGGTTGCCCGCTGGCCGCTTACGGCAACGATCGCCTCTTGGCTGATTTGTTTGAGCCTGAAAACCCTGTGGTGAAGGTTGCCAATGAGGCCGCGTTGAACGCCCACTTCGCCATCTGCGCCATGGTGCCAGGTATCCTGGATCTTATGGCAACAGGCACCGACTGGTTGGCTGATCAGACCGGCGACAAAGACCGGGCCGAATTCTACACCACGCAGCTTGTGTCAGGGTTTCTGACATCAATGCACAAAGAGCATGCGGGCCAACTGGCAGCCGAGCGTGACGCGCTTGCGACCGAGGGCACACTGAGCCTTCAGATGACGGATATTTTGCAATCCGAGGGCGCGCATGATGCCTTGCGTGCTGCACTGAGTGCGATTGGCAAGAGATTGGAGACATGACGATGTCAGATATGCTTACGCCCGGTGCGACAATCGGGATATTGGGGGGCGGTCAGCTGGGCAGGATGCTCTCGATCGCGGCTGCACGGTTGGGGTTCAAGTCCCACATATTCGAGCCGGGCGCAAATCCTCCGGCCGGTCAAGTTGCAAATCAGGTCACGACCGCCGCCTATGATGACGCCGACGCATTGAAGGCCTTTGCGGAGTCGGTGGACGTGATCACCTACGAGTTTGAAAACATCCCCACCCAGGCGCTGGATCTGCTTGAGGCACACCGCCCCATTCACCCGGGTCGAGAGGCGTTGCGGGTCAGTCAGGACCGCTTGACCGAAAAGACATTTCTACAAAGCTTAGGCCTGCAAACCGCGCCCTTTGCAGACATCTCCGATTTGGACAGCTTGCGCGCAGCAATTGATGACATTGGCACCCCCGCCATCCTGAAAACCCGCCGATTCGGCTATGACGGCAAAGGTCAGACCTCGGCTGCGCGCACCCGAAGATGCCGGGGCGGCACTGGCCGATATGGCGGGCGCGCCGTCCATACTGGAAGGGTTTGTGGACTTCAGCCACGAGGTTTCGGTCATCGCAGCACGCGGTCTGGACGGGCAAGTTGCCTGTTTCGATCCGGGCGAGAATGTCCATCGCGATGGCATCCTGCACACGACCACAATACCGGCACGCCTGTCTCCGGCGCAGCGGACAGATGCGGTATTGCTGGCCGCCAACATTCTCAACGCGCTGGATTATGTCGGCGTCATGGGTGTCGAATTGTTTGTGACGCCACAAGGATTAATCGTGAATGAAATCGCGCCGCGCGTTCATAACTCGGGTCACTGGACCCAGAACGGCTGCGCCGTGGATCAGTTTGAACAACATATTCGCGCCGTCGCCAGTTGGCCTTTGGGCGACGGTCAGCGCCATTCGGACGTCGTGATGGAGAATTTGATCGGGCATGACATGGACCGCGTACCCGAGCTTTCACGCGAACGGGACCTAGCACTGCATCTCTATGGCAAGGCCGAGGTCAAGGCCGGCCGCAAGATGGGGCATTTCAATCGGATTTCGCGATGAGGTAATCGCGCTTACGCGCGATGCCTCCGGCGGAGGTATTTTTAGCCAGATAAAGCCGGGATCAGCTCAAGAAACGTGTTGCGATACTACCGGACATATAGCTGACACACCCGCCTGACAGTGTGGCAGCGACTTGGTGGGTTACCGCATCCAGTATCACCAGATCAGCACGATTTCCGAGCTGTAGCGTTCCGCGATCCTTCAGGCCTAAAACCCGCGCGGGACCGGACGAGACAAGCGCCCAGGCGCCCGCAATATCCAGCAGGCCAGATTTTACCAACATCAGCGCAGCGCGGCGCGGGCTGGGGTAGTGGTAATCCGATGCCAATGCATCACACAAACCCATCGAGATCAGATCCACCGCGCTGGCATTTCCCTTATGTGAGCCGCCCCGCACAACATTGGGTGAGCCGAGGATGATGTGATCTCCGCCCGCCCGGGCACATTCGGCGGCTTCCAGCGTTTCCGGAAATTCCGAGATCATCACCCCGCGCTCGCGCCACTCAGCACGATCCTGCGGCGTTGTATCATCATGGCTGCCGAGCCGAATTCCTCGGTTCGCAAGGACAGTGCAAAGGCTGTCCAGTGCTGCTGGCACCTCGGCGCTGCGGTTGTGCATTGCCTTCAGCATCTCAAAATGCACTTCGGGATTCCGTCCCGCCTTCAGTGCCTGCCCTGTCAAGCGGGGTGGTTTTCGCCCCTCAGCCAGCCGGTCATGAGGTAGATGATCATTCAGAACCACATAAGGCACCTGCCAATCCGCGATACGTTCGGGCAGCCCGTCATAGTCGTCCAGCATATGGGTTTCGAAGCGCAGTTGAGGGATCAGTTGGGTTACAACATCATCCCGAACCGCAGCGATGGCGTCAAAAACCTGACCAGCAAACTCGGGCCCGCGCACGCCGCCTTCCCAACTGTGGAACTGCGCCAGAACAGCTGTGGTTATTCCATTCGCGGCCAGTTCCGCCTCGACCGATAAAATGCCCTCTGCCATCTGCTTCATGGCACCGCGCCGGGGCGCGATGTGACGTTCAAAACCGTCGCCATGCAAATCAATGATGCCAGGCAGGATGAGGTATCCTGACAAATCAATCTGCCGCCCTGCCCTATCGGATTGAACGGTACCTTCGGCGATCGTCAGTTCAGCACGCGACACCCCTTCGCCGCGCAACAGAACATTCGCGCCGGTCAATGTCAGTTCCAACGAGTTCATTGAGTGGGCTCCGAGTCAGGTTCCGAACAGTCTTCCCCAAGGCAGATCTGGTCGATGATATCCATCACCCCATCCATCCAGGTGATCTGGGGATCGAACTGTCCGAATTCGATGAAATGCAGGGTCTGCGCCATGACCCGCGGGTTGTTCATCATGAACGTATGCGTCACCGGCAAGACGATGTGGTCAGCCATGCCCTCAACCTTTGTGGTCTCTATCGATACCTTGCCATCATCTGGACCATCGATCAGAGACGAGAACAATGGGTTCAATGAGTTCTCGCCTGCAATCACCCCCAAATCGAAGTCCACGGGCGGCAGGCGGCGTGGAATACCCTCGGGTCCGGTTCCCAATGCCAGCCCGGCAGGGCCGTTCAGAAAGCCGAAAACCTCCCAAGCACCAAGCTCGTCCACCAGTTGGCTGCCCTGATTAGGAGGCCCGAGCATGACAACGCGCCCCAGATTCTCGGGATCGTTATCCTGCAGCCAGTAGCGCAGCAGAATGCCCCCCATCGAATGGGCTACCACATTCACCGTATCCTCCCCGCAGGAGGCGAACGCAGCGGGTAAGGTCTGGTTGGCGAGGTCTGGTATTGGTAGGTCGGTCGAAGGGTAACCGGGACGAACCACAGTGTAACCATGCGCATGAAAAAGCTGCTCCATGACGGTAAACGAGGCCTCAGTGCGCGCGAGACCGTGCAGTAGGACCACGCATTTCGCATTGGCCACCGCAGGCATAAGGCACAAGAGGAGAGCAGCAAGAAATTTCATACACGCCAGATAAGGCCTAACCCGGGCCGAGGGAACCCCTAGCCCCGGTTCCGGCGCAGCACCGCCAGTGCGATACCGCCGAGTACAAATCCGGCGCCGAGCAGAAGCCTTGGACTTGCAATCTCAGCTAACAGGATGACCCCGGCAACAATTGCGATGACCGGAACGCTGAGTTGCACGATCGCGGCCACCGCCGGTGAAAGCTGTGGCACGACACGATACCATAGCGCATAGCCGAGACCGGACGTGACGCCTCCGGAAAGCGCAGCCAGCCCATAGCCAAGCGGAGACATTTGCCAATTGCTTCCCAGCAGGAACAGGGCAAATCCCGTGAAGGGCAACGCCATGATGAAATTTGCTGCAGTTCCCGACAATGCATCTGGTTCGGACCGGCCCGCGATGGAATATATGGCCCACCCGACCCCGGCAGCCGTCATTAAGCCGGCCCCTGTCGGGTCGACCTGAACCGTCCCAGCAGGCCAAAGAACAAACGCCAGTCCACCAAGCGCAATACCGGCACCCAATATCTGTCTCAACGTGGGTGCAGAACCGGTCATAGCACCAATCGCAAACATGGTAATTTGCACAACCCCGAACAGGATCAGCGCACCAAGCCCGGCATCAAGCGTCAGATAAGCTACTGAAAACCCGATCATATAAAGCGACAGTGACCCGGCCCCAACAATACGTCGACGATTAAAAACAGGGATCGAGCTGCCCCGAAGCGCCACCAATACCGTTAAAACCAAGGCACCAGCCAAAACCCGGATGATGGCAAATCCCGCCGGATCACTTGCGCCAATGTCGATAGCAAGGCGGTTCAGGATCGAATTCGCAGCGAACGCGCACATGGTTAAAGCGGTCAGAAGAAATAGTCGCATATCAACCGCATAGCCGTTTCAAAGGGATTTGCACACTCACATTCCCGATTGCCGAGTCGATCCCGACCCTCCTCGGACCAGAGCCTACCAGCGCCAATGATACGAATGCACAACAGACATTCCAAACAAAAACGGGGCCGCCCAAAGGCGACCCCGCTATTAAGCACAAAGGCTTAAGCAGCTTACATCATGCCGCCCATGCCGCCCATGTCAGGCATGCCGCCGGCAGGTGCCGCGCCTTCTTTGGCGGGCTTGTCGGCAACCATTGCTTCGGTGGTGACCAGCAGGCCTGCAACCGATGCCGCATCTTCCAGAGCGGTACGGACAACTTTGGCCGGGTCGATCACACCGAACGAGAACATGTCGCCATATTCTTCGGTCTGAGCGTTGAAGCCGAATGCTGCGTCGTCGCTTTCGCGAACTTTGCCAGCAACGACCGCACCGTCGACGCCCGCGTTTTCAGCGATCTGGCGCAGAGGCGCTTCGATTGCCTTGCGAACGATGTTGATGCCTGCGTCTTGATCGGCGTTTGCACCTTCCAGAGTTTCCAGCACCTTGCCCGCCTGAACCAGCGATACACCACCGCCAACAACAACGCCTTCCTGAACGGCTGCGCGTGTTGCGTTCAGAGCATCGTCCACACGGTCCTTACGCTCTTTCACTTCAACTTCGGTCATACCGCCGACGCGGATAACGGCAACACCGCCTGCCAGTTTGGCAACGCGCTCTTGCAGCTTCTCACGGTCGTAGTCCGACGAGGTTTCTTCGATCTGAGTGCGGATCTGAGCAACACGTGCTTCGATCTCGGCTTTCTCGCCCGCACCGTCGACGATGGTGGTTTCGTCTTTGGTGATTTCGATCTTCTTGGCTGTGCCCAGCATGTCCATGGTAACGGACTCGAGCTTCATGCCCAGATCTTCGCTGATGACCTGACCGCCGGTCAGGATTGCGATGTCCTGCAGCATGGCTTTGCGGCGATCGCCGAAGCCCGGTGCTTTGACAGCAGCAATTTTCAGGCCGCCGCGCAGTTTGTTGACAACCAGAGTTGCCAGCGCTTCGCCTTCAACGTCTTCTGCGATGATCAGCAGAGGCTTCTGCGACTGGATCACCTGCTCGAGCAGCGGAACCATCGGCTGCAGCGAGGACAGTTTCTTTTCGTGCAGCAGGATCATGCAGTCATCCAGATCTGCAATCATCTTGTCCGCGTTGGTGACGAAGTAAGGCGACAGGTAGCCACGGTCGAACTGCATACCTTCGACAACATCGGTCTCGGTTTCCAGACCTTTGTTTTCTTCGACGGTGATAACGCCTTCGTTGCCAACTTTCTGCATCGCGTCTGCGATCTGCTGGCCGATTTCGGCTTCGCCGTTGGCCGAGATGGTGCCAACCTGAGCAACTTCTGCCGAGTCTTTAACTTCACGCGAAGCCGACTTGATGCCTTCGACAACCTTGGCAGTTGCCAGGTCGATGCCGCGCTTCAGGTCCATCGGGTTCAGGCCCGCTGCAACCTGCTTCAAACCTTCGCGAACGATGGCTTGGGCTAGAACGGTTGCAGTGGTGGTGCCGTCGCCGGCTTCGTCATTGGTGCGGCTGGCGACTTCTTTCACCATCTGCGCGCCCATGTTTTCGAACTTGTCTTCCAGTTCGATTTCCTTGGCAACCGAAACACCGTCTTTGGTGATGCGCGGCGCGCCAAAGGATTTGTCCAGAACCACGTTGCGGCCTTTCGGGCCCAGGGTCACTTTAACAGCATCGGCCAGAACATTTACACCGGCCAGCATGCGGTTACGGGCATCAGTGTCAAACTTGACGTCCTTTGCAGACATGTTGTCTCTCCTTGAGAATATCTGTTGAAATGAAGATCAGAGAAAGCGGGTGCGCTTACTCGATGATCCCCATGATGTCGCTTTCTTTCATCATCAGCAGCTCTTCGCCGTTGACCTGAACCTCGGTGCCCGACCATTTGCCGAACAGGATCTTGTCGCCAGCTTTTACAGCCATTGCGATCAGTTCGCCGCTGTCCTTGCGCGCGCCTTCGCCGGTTGCAACGACTTCGCCTTCGCTGGGCTTTTCTTTTGCGCTGTCGGGAATGATCAGTCCGCCTGCGGTTTTCTCTTCGCTTTCTACGCGACGAACCAGCACACGGTCATGAAGCGGTTTCAATGCCATCTTTGCAGCTCCTTGGGCTCAAAGTTTGTTTTCCTCCCCTCGCCGACTGACGAGGCGTTAGCACTCGGGTCTCATGAGTGATAACGACGCATAGCTAGGGAGTTGCAGGAAGCGAGTCAACAATATGTGAAAGATTTTTTTGCCTGGCGCGATAAGCAGGCAAGAACAAGGCACCTAGTCTGGCTGATCCCAGCTGTACGCCCAGTGTTTCAGACCTTCTTGCCCTGCCTCAGACAGCGCGTAGACGCCCTTTTCCACTTTTTCGAACCAGCCGTAATGATTGTCGTACATCAAACGTGTCGCCGCACTTACGCCAGTGGCCTTTGCGACATCGGCCCCCTTGCCCGCTCCGTTCTCTGCCAGATGGGCCGCGCATTTTAGCGCATCTTGCCGATAGGCCGTTACGATCCCATGACGCGTGGCACCGCCCGCATTGGGATCGCCCTGCAACCTTTCAAACTCGCGCAGCAACCGCTTGGCCCTGACCTTATCCTTGCGCGGCGCATATGGGCCGGGATCGCATTGAACCTCGACCGCTCCATCAAAGCGCACGGTGATCAGACCCAACCCCAGGCGACGGCACAACGCCAGATTATCCTTCAACGCCCGTCGCGCTGCCCGGCCTTTTGGTTTACAGACCCCAATGTAGACCTGATCGGTTATTTTCAGACGAGTGATAGCTTGGTGAAACAGCGCGAGGCTGAAGCGCAGCTTGAGTTCAACGATCACCGGCTCCTGCCCGTCTCGCAGAGCAACAATGTCGGCGGCGCCAACTTCACCTTTCACGGTATATCCCTGACGTTCCAACAAGGCTTTGATGGGTGGGTAAAGGTCCTGCTCGAGCTTCATAACGCTATGCTATGTAGTTTCGCGCGGATTGCCAGCCACGGTTTGAAGACAAACTACATTGCAACTTACAAGAAGGCAGGAGTACGTCTTGGTCATATTCGCCATTTCCGGAAGGTTTCTTATGCGCTTGCTCAGCTTTTGTCTCGGCCTTTTGCTTCCGATTACCGCCCATGCGGCCTGCGAAGGGAGAGATCTTAGGCTTGACCTGTCGGCCGAAAGTCAAGCTGATCTCGAGAAGACAATCAGTGACATTCCGTTTCCGGAGGGCAACCACTGGATCGCGACAAAAGACGGGACTGTCTTGCACCTGATCGGCACCCTCCACACCAGCGACCCCCGCATGGCACCCGTGGTCGAGCGCTTGGAGCCAGTTCTGAGTCAGGCCGACGCGTTTTTCTTCGAGGTCACACAGGACGAAATGGACGCATTCGAAAAAGATCTGGCCGATGATTTCAGCCCGGTCCTGATTACGTCCGGTCCCACTTTGATTGACCTGATGTCGGAAGAAGATTGGACAGCGCTGTCCGCGACTCTGGCCGAGCGTGGCATTCCCGCCTGGATGGCCGCCAAGATGCGCCCCTGGTTTCTAAGCATGATGTTGGGCATTCCGCCTTGCCTGATGAATACCCCAGACTTTGATCGCGGCATGGACACGCGCCTGACGGAACTGGCCGAACAACACGGGATACCCCAGTATTCGCTAGAGCGGATCGAGGATCTGATCGCCATGTTCGACAGCCATCCTCTGGAGGAACAAGTGGCGTCACTGACCAGGCTGGCCGGGGCGCTGCAGGCCGGGGACGACCAAATGATCACCATGGCGAACGCCTATATCGAAGAGCAGCACGCCGCGATCATTGAGCTTGCGAAAATTCAGGGACTTGAAGCTTCAGGGATGACACCAGAAGAGTTTAACGCCGAATGGAAAGGGTTCGAGGATCAGCTTCTGGTGCAACGCAACGCCAACTGGATGGAAAAGATTCTGGACCTGAAGGATCAGACCGCGGTGATCGCTGTCGGGGCCGGACATCTGAGCAACGACTACGGCTTACTGAACCAGCTACAGCAAGCCGGATATACACTGGAACGCGCTGAATTCTAGGTTTTCAGACCAAGGGTCGCAGCAAGTTTGCTTCCGGGTGACAACCGTGTTTGACCACCCTATAAGGCGCGCAAATCCATATTCTTCAGGACACGAGACATGACAACGCTAGTTTTTGGCCACAAATCTCCCGACACCGATTCCACCGGCTCTCCAATCCTGTGGTCGTGGTATCTGAACGAAGTGAAAGGTGAACAGGCACAGCCCGTTTTGCTAGGCGAACCCAACACCGAAGCCGCCTTTATGCTTGAGCGTTGGGACCTGCCCAAGCCGCAAATCATCGAGGACGTGGCCGAGGATGCACCGGTTGTCATCGTCGACACCAACAATCCGGCCGAGCTGCCCGCCAGCATCAACAGCGCCGATATCCGCGCCATAATCGACCACCACAAACTGGTTGGCGGGCTTGAAACCAAAGGCCCCATCGACATCACTGTGCGCGCGCTGGCCTGCACGGCAACCATCATGGTCGACCTGATGGGTGACGACGCCGCCAAGATGCCCGACGCGATCAAAGGTGCCGCGCTGACCTGCATCCTGTCGGACACACTGGAATTCCGCTCACCCACAACCACCGCGCACGACCGCGCCGTGGCTGAGAAACTGGCGGCTGAACTTGGTCTGGATGTCTCGGCCTACGCCGCCGACATGTTTGCAGCAAAATCGGATGTATCGTCATTCTCGGACGCCGAACTGATCCGCATGGACAGCAAAGAATACGAAGTCGACGGCACCAAGTTCCGGGTCTCGGTTCTGGAAACCACTGCCCCCGGTGTCGTGCTGGATCGCAAGGACAGCATCGTAAGCTCGATGGCTGATGTGGCCAAGGAAGACGGCGTTGATCAGGTGTTGCTGTTCGTGGTCGATATTTTGAACGAAGAAGCGACGCTATTGGTTCCAAATGATCTGGTGAAAAGCGTCGCTGAGAAGAGCTTTGGCGCAACCGTGGACGGTGACGCGGTTGTGTTGCCCGGCGTGATGAGCCGGAAAAAGCAGATCATTCCGAACCTCAAGGTTTGAATTTAGATCATCAAAGGCGCCCGAAACCGGGCGCTTTTTTTGCGAGGCTCTGCCTCGTGCTCCGAGATATTTTTGGCCAGATGAACAAGGGGGTTGATTTCGGCCGCTCCGCCTTGGGCTGCACCTCTGGCCAATTGCGCCACGCTCTGCCATAGGCTTTGACATCTCGCATTCCCTGCTGCACGAGGCGCGCCATGACCCAGATCGTTTCTTCACTCGCTGAAATCTCTGACCGCTACAAAGCGCTGTTTGTTGATTTGTGGGGTTGCGTTCATAATGGGATAACTGCCTACCCAGAGGCCGTCGCGGCACTGCAAGCTTATCGTCAACGTGGTGGCACGGTGGTTCTTGTAACCAATTCCCCCAAGCCTCGGGCCGGGGTTGCCGAGCAGCTTTTACATTTCAATGTGCCGGCAGATTCCTATGACACGATTGCAACCAGCGGTGATTCGGCGCGTTCAGCGATGTTTCGCGGGGCGATTGGCGAAAAAGTCTACTTCATGGGGGAATGGCAGCGGGATGCCGGTTTTTTTGAACCCCTGAAACTGCTGGATCATCCGATCCACATTGAACGCGTTCCGCTGGACGCGGCCGAAGGCATCGTGTGTTGCGGCCCGTTCGACCCGATGGCGGACCCAGATGTGAACCGGCCCGACTTTCTTTATGCCAAGCAGAAAGGGATGAAACTGCTCTGCGCAAATCCGGACATCGTGGTGGACCGAGGCGAAACGCGCGAATGGTGCGCAGGTGCTTTGGCCCGACTTTATACCGAGATGGGTGGTGAAAGCCTATATTTCGGTAAGCCACACCCGCCGATCTACGATCTGGCCCGGCGCAGGTTGCAGGCGATTGGGGTTGATGTGTCGGATTCTGAAATACTTGCCATAGGGGACGGGCCGCAAACAGATATCGCTGGAGGCATGGGGGAAGGCATTGATACCCTCTTCATCACCGGCGGTTTGGCAGCCGCAGAAACCAAAACATCACATCATCCAGACGAAGACGCGTTGAAAGCTCATAACGAGAAGGAACAGATCAATCCAACCTATTCGATTGGTCGCCTGAGATAGCAAAAAAGACTTGATTTTCTGCAACTGCGAAGTAATAAAGTTGCCGACGAGCGGCAGATGATGGTCTTTTGTTGCTCTTTCGATCTCGAATGAGGGCAGCATGTTGGACAACCTTCCGCGCGGAACGATTTGCATCGAAGACATCGAAATGGGCATGTCACGGCACTTGCGCAAAGTCGTGACCGATGAAGATATCGAGATGTTCGCTCAAGTATCGACCGACCGGAATCCGGTTCATCTGGATGATGACTATGCCCGCGATACGATTTTCGAAGGGCGCATTGCGCATGGCATGCTGACCGCCGGCCTGATCTCTGCCGTGATCGGAGAGCAACTGCCCGGACATGGAACCGTGTACATGGGACAATCGCTTAAATTTCTGGCGCCGGTGCGTCCGGGCGACATGGTTTATGCCGAGGTCAAGGTGATCGATATCGATTTTGCCAAACGTCGGGTGAAACTGGATTGCCACTGCGCAGTTGACGGAAAGAAAGTGTTGGTGGGTGAGGCCATGGTGCTGGCTCCGAGCCGCAAGTTCGACTGATAATCCACCTTAACCGAACTGCGGCTTGAACCTGACGGGCAGTCCCGCTAGGCAAGCCGCATGCATATCATCCGGGACTTCCAGTTTGTTGAACCAGAAGACCGAGGCGCAAGTGTCGCCATCGGGAACTTTGACGGTGTTCATCTTGGCCATCAATCCGTCATCGAGTTGGCGCGCAATGCTGAATTGAACGCGCCGCTGGGGGTCATGACATTTGAGCCGCATCCACGAGAGTATTTTTCCCCAGAGGCACCGCCCTTTCGTCTGATGCGCGGCAATGCACGCGCGCACCGGCTGGAAAAACTCGGCGTGCAGAAGCTTTATGAACTGCCTTTTAATTCAACGCTCGCGGGTATGACGCCCGAAGCTTTTGCGAGAAATGTCATATGCGATGGTCTGGGGCTTTCTCATGTTGTCGTGGGTGCCGATTTTTGTTTTGGCAAAGGGCGCAGCGGTAACCCTCAGGACCTGGTTCGCTTTGGCGAAGAGATGGGGTTCGGTGTGACAATCGCGCCCCTGTTGGAGCGCACCGAGAATGTGGTTTCGTCGACTGCGATCCGGACAGCTCTGTCAGAGGGGCGCCCGCGCGATGCGGCAACAATGCTGGGGCACTGGCACCGGATCGAGGGTGAGGTCGTCGGAGGCGAGCAACGCGGACGAGAGTTGGGGTACCCGACAGCCAATATGTCGATCGAAGGACTACACCCTCCGAGATTCGGCGTTTATGCTGTTTTGGTCGACGTCCTGGATGGCCCGCATCAGGGCAGCTATCACGGGGCGGCATCGGTCGGGACCCGGCCCATGTTCCAAGGCGAGGTTCCTAACATCGAGACATTTCTGTTCAATTTCTCAGGTGATCTTTACGGTGCCACGCTGTCCGTTGGTCTGGTCGACTATCTGCGGCCCGAAATGACATTCGACGGCCTTGACGGGTTGATCTCGCAGATGGATGCCGATTGCGCGCGCGCGAGAGAGATACTGGCCAGTACATGACTACGGATCCAATCGATCGAGCTGGCCTCGCGCCCCGATTCTGGGAACGCAAGCCGCTGCGCAAGATGAACCAGCGTGAGTGGGAGGCCCTGTGTGATGGTTGCGGCAAATGCTGTCTTAACAAGCTGGAAGACGAAGATACGGGCGAGGTCGCATTGACCTGTGTTGCCTGTCGCCTGCTGGATGACGAAACTTGCCGGTGCACCCAATATGATATCCGCCACCAATTCGTGCCCGAATGCATCGTCATGACACCCGATAACATCGACAACCATGCCTATTGGCTGCCCCAGACTTGCGCCTATCGACTGCTCTGGGAAGGCAAACCGCTTTACGACTGGCACCCTTTGCTATCAGGTACGCCTGAAAGCGTTCACACCGCCGGAGTCTCCGTGCAGCGGCGAACCGTATCTGAATTCGAAACGCCCATGGAAGAGTGGGAAGACTACATCATCGAGGAGCCGAATTAATGCATTTTGCCTCTGATAATTCCGGGCCTGTTCATCCCGAAGTTCTGGCCGCATTGGCCGAAGCCAATCAGGGCTATCAGATGGCTTATGGCGCCGACACCTTGATGAACGAAGTGCGCGACCAAATCCGCGGCATTTTCGAAGCACCGGGTGCGGCAGTTTATCTGGTCGCTACGGGAACGGCAGCGAATTCACTGGCGTTGGCAACGCTGAGCAAGCCGTGGGAAACCGTGTTCTGTTCACCCGTTGCTCATATCCATGAGGATGAGTGCAATGCCCCCGAATTCTACACCGGCGCGAAACTGACTCTGGTGCCGGGTGGCGACAAGATGACCCCCGAAGCATTGACCAAGTCCATTGAGGGGGAAGAAACCCGCGGCGTGCATGGTCCGCAGCGCGGGCCTGTCTCGATCACTCAGGTGACCGAGCGTGGCTCGGTTTACTCGCTTGCCGAACTTCAAGCCTTGTGTGGCGTTGCCAAGAAGTATGGGTTGCCGGTGCATATGGATGGTGCACGCTTCACTAACGCTCTGGTCGCTTTGAATTGCTCACCGGCAGAGATGACGTGGAAATCTGGTGTTGACGCAGTCAGCTTTGGCGGCACCAAAAACGGGCTGATGGGTGTCGAGGCCGTAATCTTCTTCGACGAAAGCAAAGCTTGGGAGTTCGAGCTGCGGCGCAAGCGCGGGGCGCACCTGTTTTCCAAGCACCGTTACCTGTCTGCCCAGATGGCTGCTTATCTGCAGGATGACCTGTGGCTGAAATCAGCTCGCAAAGCGAATGCCAATTGCGCGCGATTGGCGGATGGTCTGCGGGCAGTCGGGGCAGAATTCCTGCATGAACCCCAGGCAAACATGATTTTCGCAAGCTTTCCCCGCAGCCAACACAAGCGCCTGCACGAGGCCGGTGCCGTCTATCACCTGTGGGGTGGCACGTTGGACGGTGAGGACGAAGACGAGATGCTGGCCTGCCGCCTTGTCTGTGACTGGTCCATCGGAACCGAGCAGATCGATCGGTTTCTGAACCTCTTGTAGCCGTGCCTCCCTGCCCCGGCTATTTCATCTCAGCCAGATGCTTGTCCAGATCATCAAGACGGTCCTGTCCCCAGAACCTCTGATCGTCCGGTGTGATGTAAAATGGTGCCCCGAAAACACCCCGGTCCACGGCTTCTTCCAGATTTGCGGCGTAGGTTTCCGCACCTACCAACAGGCCACTATCAGCTAGATTTGGATTAAATCCTGCCTGTTCCAAGCAATCCCGGATCACGCCATCATCAGAGATGTCCTTTTCTTCTGCCCAGCAGGCACGCAAGAAGGAATGGCAAAGTTTACCCACATCACCTGATCCATCCTGTACTGCTGCGATCACAGCGTAAGAGGACGGTGCCATGTTCGTCGGCCAGTGCGCAGGCTGCAGGTTCAACGGCATATCCAGATTGCGCGCTTGGCGCACCAGTTCCTGCGCGCGGTATTCGATGCGAGAGATATGACGATCTTTTGGTGGCGTTCCACCTGTCCGGCCGAACAGGGCAACAATATCCAATGGTTTATAGTTGATCGTCGCACCGTGTTTTTCCGCGATCTCTTCAAGGCGCATTCCCGCCAGATAGGAATAGGGCGAGAGTGTCGCAAAAAAGTAGTCAATCTGGGCCATGTTCACTTTCTCCGCTGCGTTATCTTTGCGGGACGGTAGACCCATGCTAAGCGGTGTCAACATCACGAATCTGTCACATTGCCACTGCTGCCCGGGGAAAATCAGCCGATGCCGACACTTCACGAACCCAAGCTTATCGCTGGGAACGCCAATCTTCCGCTTGCCGAAACCATTGCACGTCGCATGAGCCTGCATCGCGGCGTTGACCAGGGGCTGGTCGATGCAAGGGTCGAACGGTTCAACGACGGAGAGATTTTCGTCGAGGTTTTCGAGAATGTGCGCGGTGAAGATATGTTTATCGTTCAACCAACCTCGAACCCCGCCAATGACAATCTGATGGAGCTGCTGATCATCGCAGATGCCCTGCGCCGTTCATCCGCAGCCCGGATCACCGCTGTCATTCCGTATTTCGGGTACGCCCGTCAGGACCGCCGCACCAAAGCGCGCACGCCAATCAGCGCCAAGCTGGTGGCAAACATGCTGACTGGTGCGGGTATCGAACGGATTCTAACCATGGATCTGCACGCAGCCCAGATTCAGGGCTTTTTCGACATGCCGGTGGACAACCTTTATGCCTCTCCGATCTTTGCCCTGGATGTGAAGAAACAATTCAAGGATCAGATGGACGACCTGATGGTGGTCTCGCCGGATGTCGGCGGTGTTGCACGTGCCCGTGAATTGGCCAAACGCATCAATGCGCCCCTTTCGATCGTTGACAAACGCCGCGAAAAGGCAGGCGAAGTGGCCGAGATGACGGTCATTGGTGACGTGAAAGACAAAATCTGCCTGATCGTCGATGACATTTGCGATACCGCTGGCACTTTGTGCAAAGCTGCTCAGGTGCTGATGGATAACGGTGCCAAGGAAGTACACTCTTACATCACCCACGGTGTCATGAGTGGACCGGCGGTTGAACGTGTGACCAATTCGGTGATGAAATCTCTGGTCCTATCGGACACGATCCAGCCTACGGCTGAGATCAACAAGGCCGCCAATATCCGCATCGTGCCCACCGCGCCGATCTTTACGCAGGCGATCCTGAACATTTGGAATGGCACAAGCGTATCATCGCTGTTCGAAGACAAGACACTGACGCCGATCTACGAGTCACTTTATCATATGGATTGATCGAAAAACTGCTGACTACCATAGATAATGTCTGAATTCATGACGGCCTGCCTATTCGGCGACCGTCATGATTTCTTCCAACGGTTTTTTCATCTTTGCAACTTTTGGCACCTTCGCGTCGTCTTGCGGGTGGCCTACAGCTACGATCATAATAGGCTTTTCATGATCAGGGCGGTTTAGCAGTTTATTCAGGAATTTCATCGGGTTGGGTGTGTGGGTCAGTGAAACCAGCCCTGCATGGTGCAGCGCAGTCAACAAAAAGCCCGTGGCAATGCCCGTGCTTTCAGGCACGTAGTAGTTTTTGAACCGATCTCCATCATCGAAATGACCCCAACGTTGGGCGAAAATCACTATCAGCCACGGTGCGTCTTCCAGATGCGGCTTCTGATCGTTAGTCCCGATTGGTTCAAGCGCCTTCAGCCATTCATCTCCGGCACCGCCTTCATAAAACCTGCGCTCCTCAGCTTCTGCCTCTTCCCGAATACGGCGTTTCATCTCAGGGTTCGAGATGGCCACAAAGTGCCAGGGCTGATGATTGGCCCCTGAGGGCGCTGTTCCGGCTGCGCGAATGCACTCTTCGATGACCGTGCGCTCGACGGGCCGGTCCGAATAGTCACGCACGGTATGGCGGCGTTTCATCTTGTCGTAGAACGCTCGCGCTTCGGCCAGCATTTCTTCATCAGACAAGTCCATACGATCCGGAAGGTCCAAGGCTTCGTATTCGATATGATCTCGTGCAAACACCTGTAAGATCCTCCGGTTGCGCTAGCCGCTATTTGGGGTGGCCAGTCTTCTTTATGGGACGACGCGCGAAGGTGCGCAATCTTATGTCACGAACAGGCCTGCTTCACGAGATGTCCCAATCGTCTTCATGCGAAACATCTCCAATTGCGGTCCAATTCACCCGAATTCTGGCGATACGCGTATCGGACCAGGTGCGAAACACCGCATTGAATCCTTCCAGCGTTATATCTTCGGCCTGAACTTCAGCCCGTAAAGCGGAAGACGTATCCACATCCCAAAGCACCACGCCTATCTGGACGATTGGCACAGAGCGGAACACTTCTGAAAAACGGACGCTTACGCGACGCTCACGCGGGCCCTCACCAGTCCACATCACGCCACCATCGGCGAAATCGGAAAACAAGACCTCCTCGCCCTGATCAATGCCGATGGGATGGGTTTGAAACTTTTTCATCTATCGTCTTTTATTGTTCAATTCCTGCAGCTTAACTTCAGCGAATGGCAAAATCACGACAAAAAAACGGCCCCGCGTATACGGGGCCGTTCCAAGTGATCAGAATGTCATGAACCCTTACAGGCTCATATGCGTTCCTAGAGCTTCCATGTCAGCCAGCAACTTTGCAGCATCGTCGACGATGGTCTGATCGTCACCGGCCTTGGCTGCCTCGTGCGAGGCGCGGGCGTCAGCGATCAGATCGTCCAGATGCGAACGTGTTACTTCGGCAACTGGGATGGCTTTTTCGGCCAGAACCGACAGGCCATCACCATTGATCTGAGCAAACCCACCGGTGACCAGGTATTCGCTGGAGCCTTCGGGTGCTTCGACCTTCAGGATGCCCGGGCGCAGAGTTGTAATTGTGGGGGCATGATCGGGCATTGCCGTCATGTCCCCGTCCGCGCCGGGAATCTGGACCGCCGTCGCGCTAAGCGAAGCAAGGCTCCGCTCAGGGCTGACGAGGTCGAATTGCATCGTGTTTGCCATCAGAGATACTCCTTAGGCGGCTTCTGCGGCCATCTTCTCCGCTTTGGCGATCACTTCTTCGATGCCGCCAACCATCAGGAAGGCCGCTTCGGGCAGGTGATCGTATTCGCCAGCGACAACCGCTTTGAACGACGCGATGGTCACATCCAGAGGAACCTGAACGCCCGGCGAACCGGTGAAGACTTCGGCCACGTCGAACGGCTGCGACAGGAAGCGTTCGATCTTACGGGCACGGGCCACGGTCAGTTTGTCCTCTTCCGACAGTTCGTCCATCCCGAGGATGGCGATGATGTCCTGCAGCGACTTGTAGCGCTGGAGGATCTGCTGAACGTCGGTTGCAACCTTGTAGTGCTCTTCACCAACGATGGCCGGGTCGAGCAGACGCGAGGTCGAGTCGAGCGGGTCAACCGCCGGGTAGATACCCTTTTCCGAGATCGCACGGTTAAGAACGGTGGTCGCGTCCAAGTGAGCAAACGAGGTTGCTGGCGCCGGGTCGGTTAGGTCGTCCGCAGGCACGTAGATCGCCTGCACGGACGTGATCGAGCCCGACTTGGTCGAGGTGATGCGTTCCTGCAGGGCACCCATGTCGGTGGCCAGGGTCGGCTGGTAGCCCACCGCCGAAGGAATACGACCCAGCAGAGCCGAAACCTCGGAACCCGCCTGCGTGAAGCGGAAGATGTTGTCGACGAAGAACAGAACGTCAGTACCGGACTGGTCGCGGAACTGCTCGGCCAGGGTCAGACCGGTCAGAGCAACACGCGCACGCGCACCCGGAGGTTCGTTCATCTGACCGTAAACCAGGGCCACCTGCGATTCCGACAGGTTGTCCGGTTTAATAACGTTCGATTCGATCATCTCGTGGTACAGGTCGTTGCCTTCACGGGTCCGTTCACCAACACCCGCGAACACCGAGAAGCCCGAGTGCACTTTTGCGATGTTGTTGATCAGTTCCATGATCAGAACGGTTTTACCAACGCCGGCGCCGCCGAACAGGCCGATCTTACCGCCTTTGGCGTATGGGGCCAGCAGGTCAACAACCTTGATGCCGGTTACCAGAACTTCCGACTCGGTCGATTGTTCGTCAAAAGTCGGTGCGGGCTGGTGGATCGCACGGGCTTCGGTTGCTTCAACCGGGCCTTTTTCGTCGATCGGCTCGCCAACCACGTTCAGGATGCGGCCCAGAGTGGCGTTACCAACCGGAACCGAGATCGGTGCACCAGTGTCGGTCACGGCTTCGCCGCGGACCAGACCCTCGGTCGCGTCCATCGCGATGGTACGGACGGTGTTTTCACCCAGGTGCTGAGCAACTTCCAACACCAGGCGCTTGCCGTTGTTGGTGGTTTCCAGCGCGTTCAGAATTTCAGGCAGCTGATCTTCGAAGTGCACGTCGACGACGGCCCCGATGATCTGTGTGACTTTGCCTTTTGCATTCGCCATGTTTCGTCTCCGGTATGTCTCTACAGCGCTTCGGCGCCGGAAATAATTTCAATCAGCTCGTTGGTGATCACGGCCTGACGCGAGCGGTTGAACTGGATCGTCAGCTTGTCGATCATCTCACCCGCGTTGCGTGTCGCGTTGTCCATTGCGGACATCCGTGCACCCTGTTCAGACGCTCCGTTTTCGAGCAGAGCCGAGAAGATCGCGGTGGCAACCCCCTTGGGCAGCAGGTCGGCCAGGATGGCCTCTTCGCTGGGCTCGTAGTCGAATACCGCACCGCTGTCGTCACCCGTCGCTTCGTCTTCGAACGAGGCGGGGATGACCTGCTGTGCCGTCGGGATCTGGGTCACAACGTTGACGAACTTCGAGTAGAAGATCGTGGCAACGTCGAACTCACTCCCGTCAAAGCGGGACAGGACGTCCTTGGCGATGTCTTGCGCGTTGGAATACCCCAGACGCTTGACCTCGCTCAGGTCGATATGTCCAACGAACAGATCGCTAAAATCACGCTTGAGCGCGTCGCGACCTTTTTTGCCGACGGTCAAAACCTTGACCGTCTTGCCTTTGGCGCGCAACTCGTCCGCCTTTTGGCGAGCGAGCTTGGCGATGTTCGAGTTGAAGCCGCCACACAGGCCGCGTTCAGCTGTCATGACAACCAGCAGATGGACATCATCACTGCCCGTGCCACGGAGCAGCTTGGGGGCGCTGTCGCTGCCCCCGACCGAAGCCGCCAGCCCCGCCATCACGGCATTGAACCGCTCGGCATAGGGACGCGAGGCTTCGGCAGATTCCTGGGCGCGACGCAGTTTTGCAGCCGCGACCATCTGCATGGCCTTGGTGATCTTGCGGGTCGATTTGACCGACTCGATCCTGTTTTTAAGGTCCTTAAGATTTGGCATATGCCCGCCTCTCCCTTAAGCGAAGGTTGCGGCGTATTCGTCCAGCGCAGCCTTGATCTTGTCGGAAGCGTCACCCTTGATCTTGGGATCTTCGTCCGTGATCCACTGAAGCAGATCCGCGTGCTTGCCACGCAGATGCGCCAGCAGGCCAGCTTCGTAACGACCAACATCGGACACGTCGATCTTATCGAGGTAACCATTGGTACCGGCGAAAATTACGCAGACGATTTCAGCGTTGGTCAGCGGCGAGTACTGCGGCTGTTTCATCAGCTCGGTCAGACGCGCACCACGGTTCAGCAGCTGCTGGGTCGCGGCGTCGAGGTCAGAACCAAACTGCGCAAAGGCAGCCATTTCGCGGTACTGAGCCAGTTCCAACTTAACTGGACCGGCAACCGACTTCATCGAGTTGGTCTGAGCCGAGGAGCCCACACGCGAAACCGACAGACCGGTGTTCACGGCGGGGCGGATACCCTGATAGAACAGTTCGGTTTCCAGGAAGATCTGGCCGTCGGTGATCGAGATCACGTTGGTCGGAATAAACGCCGAAACGTCACCACCTTGAGTTTCGATAACCGGCAGAGCGGTCAGCGAGCCCGCACCGAAGTCTTCGTTCAGCTTTGCCGAACGTTCCAACAGACGCGAGTGGAGGTAGAAAACGTCGCCAGGATAGGCTTCACGTCCGGGCGGACGGCGCAGCAGCAGCGACATCTGACGATAGGACACAGCCTGCTTCGACAGGTCATCATAGATGATCAGCGCATGGCGGCCGTTGTCGCGGAAGTATTCGGCCATCGCGGTTGCGGCGTAAGGTGCAAGGAACTGCATCGGTGCCGGGTCGGACGCGGTTGCCGCCACAACGATCGAGTAGTCGATCGCGCCGGACTCTTCCAGTTTCTTCACCAGCTGAGCAACGGTCGAACGCTTCTGACCGATCGCAACGTACACGCAGTACAGCTTCTTCGACTCGTCGTCGCCTGCTGCGTCGTTGTAAACTTTCTGGTTCAGGATCGCGTCCAGAGCAACGGCGGTTTTACCGGTCTGACGGTCACCAATGATCAGCTCACGCTGGCCACGGCCGATTGGGATCATTGCGTCAACCGATTTCAGGCCCGTTGCCATCGGCTCGTGAACCGATTTACGCGGAATGATGCCCGGCGCTTTAACGTCTGCAACGCCACGCTTGGTCGCGTTGATCGGGCCTTTGCCGTCCAGCGGGTTGCCCAGACCGTCAACAACGCGGCCCAGCAACTCGTCACCGATCGGAACGTCCACGATCGAGTTGGTGCGCTTAACAGTGTCACCTTCTTTGATGTCACGGTCAGAACCGAAGATAACGACACCAACGTTGTCGCTTTCCAGGTTCAGGGCCATGCCCATGATGCCACCGGGGAATTCGACCATTTCGCCCGCTTGCACGTTGTCCAGGCCGTATACACGGGCAATCCCGTCACCGACGCTCAGCACGCGGCCGATCTCGGCCACTTCGGCTTCCTGACCAAAATTCTTGATCTGGTCCTTCAGGATTGCAGAAATCTCTGCAGCTTGGATTCCCATTTATCCGACCTCTTTCATTGCATTCTGTAGGGAGTTCAGCTTCGAACGGATCGAGCTATCGATCATTTTCGAGCCCACTTTAACGACAAGACCGCCGATGAGGCTTTCATCAACGGTCGCATTGATTGTCACGGTCTTGCCCACACGCTCGGACAGCGTCTTGGACAGTTTATCCATTTGGGTCTTGGTGAGCGCCTTGGCCGAGGCGACATCGGCGGTCACCTCGCCACGCTCGTCAGCCAGCATGTCGCGCAAAACCTGCACCAGTTGCGGTACAACGAACAGACGACGTTTCTGCGCCATCAGACCCAACGTATTGCGCAGGATGGCATGTAGGCCCATCTTGTCAGCAACAGCAGTGATTGCGCTTTCCTGTTCGGCGCGCGAAACCAAAGGCGATGCGATCAGGTCGCGCAATTCAGCGCTGTCACCCAATGCTGCTGCCAGATCGTTGATTCCGGTTTCCAGACCTGCAAGGTCATTATTCTCTTTAGCGATCTCGAAGATCGCGGTGGCATAGCGCTCGGCGATGCCAGTGGAAATCGAAGCTGGTTCGGACACGTCCACCCTTCCGATATTTGAGGCCCCGATTTTGAGTAGCGGCCGCTACCTTGGGGCGTGAGGAAACCCCGTCCATTTAGGGCGGGGATCAAAATCACCGGGGATGTAGCAGAGGTGTTCCAACCAAGCAATACGCTATAGCGGTAACAGTTTTATCCACAAATTATTATTTTTCATACACTTAACCCAACTGCGACCCTTTGGACCGATTGGGGCAGTTGAAAAATGTTACGAATATGCAGGTTTTTGCGATTCCTGTGACCTTTTTCCCGCATTTTTTCCGTTCAAAATGCGCCGGACTGTCACGCAGGCTTCAACAAACCATCCAACGCTTTGATCGGGCGCTTCGCTGTGTCTTTAGTAACGCTTCCGCTAGGCGGGCGAATGAGTTTACTGGCCTCAACCATAAGCACGCCTCCGGCCATGACGGTTGGGATGCGTTGTCCAGTCTTCTCGATCAGGCTACCTGATTTTAGCCAGAACCGACGGAACGAAGGCGGCAGGTAAAGCGCCGAGCAATGGTTTTCGGGGACGAAGTGGTGCGCTCGCAATTGGTTTTCCAATTGGGTCGTTGAATAGGGCTGCCCAAAGCCAAACGGCGTCCGGTCTGAGCGCGACCAAAGCCCGGCCCGGTTCGGTACGACAAATAGCACACGCCCTCCGGGCCCCAGAACGCGCCAGCATTCTTCCAGCAATTGGCTGGGTCGGTTTGAAGTTTCCAAACCATGCATCACCACGAGTTTATCCACATGGCCAGTTTCGATTGGCCACATCGTCTCTTCGGTCAGAACGGAAACATTGGGCATCCCCGCAGGCCATGGCATTACACCCTGCGGACCAGGCATAAGACCAATCACACGACGCGCATCTTTGAGGTAAGGCCGCAATAAAGGTACGGCAAAACCAAATCCGACCACAGTTTGCCCTTTGGCTTCGGGCCAAAGATCCACCAACCGACCACGGATCGCTGCCTGGGCCGCGCGACCCAGAGTGCTGCGATAGTAGAAATTCCTCAGATCCTGCACATCAAGATGCATTGCGGACACCCGGTCAATCGGCTTAGCTGGGCGCAGTCTAGCAATGAAAGGGCAAAAGGCCATGCCTCTTGAGATCGTTACCATTCCTTGCCTCAGCGATAATTACGCCTTTCTAGCCCATGATCCGGCCAGCGGTGAGACTGCCTTGATCGATGCGCCAGAGGCAGCTCCGATTCTGGCCGAACTGGATTCTGCGCGGCTGGCAGCTAAGCCATGTGTTGCTGACCCATCATCATTGGGATCATGTGGACGGGCTGGGCGACATTCTGGCGAAACAGCCCGCGCGTGTGATCGGCGCAAAAGCAGATGAGCATCGGTTGCCAAAACTCGATCAGGCGGTGGTTGAAGGTGACACTTTTTATATCGGCGGTGAGCCGGTCGAGGTTCTTGATGTGTCCGGGCACACAATTGGGCACATTGCATTCTACATGCGCCAAACTGGCGTTGTATTCACCGCTGACAGCCTGATGGCGCTGGGATGTGGGCGATTGTTCGAGGGCACGCCTGCGCAAATGTGGGCCTCTCTCAGCAAGTTGGCGGCCCTGCCCGATGAAACAATCGTGTGCTCAGGCCACGAATACACACAGGCAAACGCCAAGTTCGCCCTGACCATCGATCCCGACAACCCAGCCTTGCTTGACCGCGTGGCCGATATTAATCGCGCCCGCGCTGCCGGAGAACCCACTGTGCCTTCGCTTTTAGGCCTGGAAAAGGCGACAAATCCGTTTCTAAGGGCCACTGATCCGGCGATTCAGGCCCATCTGGGCATGGAAAACTCTGATCCCGTGTCCGTATTCGCCGAAATTCGAGCCCAAAAAGACAGCTTTTAACCCGTTTCAAGCCCCAATCACGGCCACGGTCACAACAAATGTGACTGTCAAGTGAAAGAAAACCCTTGAAGCCGGGGCGGGATCAACCAAACTCTAATAGTATGAGGACATGGTTGGGATGGGGATCCGGCCTGCAGCCCGCCCCCTTCCGGCCCAATACAGAGGAGCACCCGCGTGCCTTCATTCTCGAGCACACTTGAACAAGCCATCCACGCGGCCCTTGCGGCGGCGAATGAACGGCGACATGAATTCGCAACGCTAGAGCATCTGCTGCTGGCGCTGTTGGAAGAACCCGATGCGGTACGCGTCATGAAAGCGTGCAGTGTTGATCTTGATGAGTTGCGCAGCACACTTGTCGAATTCATCGACGAAGATCTGTCGAACCTGGTCACAGATATCGACGGGTCCGAAGCCGTACCAACGGCGGCATTCCAGCGCGTCATTCAGCGTGCCGCAATCCACGTTCAAAGCTCTGGCCGCACCGAGGTGACTGGGGCCAATGTTCTTGTCGCGATCTTTGCCGAGCGTGAAAGCAACGCGGCCTATTTCCTGCAGGAACAGGACATGACCCGCTATGACGCGGTGAACTTCATCGCGCATGGCGTGGCCAAAGATCCCGCCTACGGTGAAAACCGCCCGGTAACCGGAGCCGATGAAGCTGAAGAAGAAGCGCAAACAGCCAGCAGCGATGCCGATCAAAAGGAAAGCGCGCTTGGCAAGTATTGCGTTGATCTGAACGCCAAATCGCGCGCCGGTGATGTCGATCCGCTGATCGGACGCTCGGACGAGGTTGAACGCTGCATTCAGGTGCTGTGCCGTCGTCGCAAGAACAACCCGCTGCTGGTGGGTGATCCCGGTGTCGGCAAGACCGCCATCGCCGAAGGTCTTGCGCATAAGATCGTGGCTGGTGAGGCACCGGACGTTCTGTCGGAAACCACAATCTATTCGCTGGATATGGGTGCCCTGCTCGCCGGAACCCGCTATCGCGGTGATTTCGAGGAGCGGCTGAAAGCTGTTGTGACTGAGTTGGAAGAGCACCCCGACGCGGTTCTCTTCATCGACGAAATTCATACGGTAATCGGCGCGGGTGCGACCTCGGGCGGTGCGATGGATGCATCGAACCTGCTGAAGCCAGCGCTTCAGGGTGGCAAACTGCGCACCATGGGCTCGACCACGTATAAAGAGTTCCGTCAGCATTTCGAAAAAGACCGCGCGCTGAGCCGCCGATTCCAGAAAATCGACGTGAACGAACCGTCGGTCGAGGACAGTGTAAAAATTCTGCGTGGCTTGAAACCCTATTTCGAAGAGCATCACTCGATCAAATATACTGCCGACGCGATCAAGACGGCTGTCGAACTGTCGGCGCGCTACATCAATGACCGCAAACTGCCCGACAAGGCCATCGATGTGATCGATGAGGCCGGGGCGGCACAGCACCTGCTGGCCGAAAGCAAGCGTCGCAAGACCATCGGCGTCAAAGAGATTGAGGCGGTGGTTGCCAAGATCGCGCGTATTCCGCCCAAGAACGTCACCAAAGACGATGCCGAAGTTCTGAAAGATCTCGAAACCTCGCTGAAACGCGTGGTGTTCGGTCAGGATGAAGCCATCGAAGCGCTGTCCAGCGCCATCAAACTGGCCCGTGCCGGTTTGAGGGAGCCTGAAAAACCCATTGGCAACTACTTGTTTGCCGGTCCGACCGGTGTGGGTAAAACCGAGGTGGCGAAACAGTTGGCAGATACGCTGGGTGTGGAACTGCTGCGCTTCGACATGTCGGAATACATGGAGAAGCACGCCGTCAGCCGCCTGATTGGTGCACCTCCGGGCTATGTCGGGTTTGATCAGGGCGGTCTGCTGACCGATGGCGTTGACCAGCATCCGCATTGCGTATTGCTGTTGGATGAGATTGAAAAAGCGCATCCGGACGTGTTCAACATCCTGTTGCAGGTGATGGATCACGGCGAACTGACCGACCACAATGGCCGGACGGTGAACTTCCGCAATGTAGTGCTGATCATGACCTCCAACGCGGGTGCTCAGGAACAGGCTAAGGCAGCCATCGGCTTTGCCCGTGATCGCCGCGAGGGTGAGGACACCGCCGCCATCGAACGCATGTTCACGCCGGAATTCCGCAACCGTCTGGACGCCGTGATCTCATTCGCGCCGCTGCCGAAAGAGGTCATCCTGCAGGTCGTCGAGAAATTCGTCCTGCAACTTGAAGCGCAGTTGCTGGATCGTGGCGTGACCATCGATCTGACACCCCGCGCCGCCGAATGGCTGGCCGACAAAGGCTATGATGACAAGATGGGTGCGCGTCCTCTGGGTCGTGTCATTCAGGAGCACATCAAGAAACCTCTGGCCGAGGAACTGCTATTCGGCAAACTGGCCAAAGGCGGCGTGGTCCGCGTCTCGATGAAGAAGGGCGAGCTGAACCTGGAAATCCTGGGTCCCGATCAGCCCCGCATTCCGGGCGACAAGCCCCCGCTTTTGACAGCGGACTAACCCACGGCTTCTATAACGAAAAACGCCCGCCCTCTCGGTGGGCGTTTTTCATGTTTGTCAGGTAATCAAAGGTGGTTCGTACCAGCCTTATCGCTCTGTCAGCTTCAACTCGATCCGACGATTCTGGGCGCGCGCTTCGGGTGTGTCGGCGGGATTAACAGGCTGGAATTCTCCGAACCCGTTTGCCGCCAAACGATCAGGTGGAATGCCCAGCGCATCAACCATGTAGCGCACCACAGAAAGGGCACGGCCCTGGCTGAGCTCCCAGTTGTCGCGATATCGTCCGCTTCCTGCAAGTGGCACATTGTCGGTGTGACCATCGACACGGATGACCCAGTTCAACCCTTCGGGTATTTCGGCGGCAACGCTTCGCAGGATATTGGCAACTTTGGCAACCTCCTGACGGCCTTCCGCGGACAGGTTTGCGGACCCGGTGGCAAACAGCACTTCCGACGAGAACACGAAGCGGTCACCTTCGATGCGCACACCATCCTGATCACCCAGCACATCGCGCAACCGTCCGAAGAATTCCGAGCGATAGCGCTGCAAATCCTCAGCCTGCGCCGCAAGTTCCTGATTTTGGCCCGCCAATTTCTCGGCCTCGGCCTCCAGCCGGATGCGTTCAGCTTCTTCCAGCAGTCGGCGACGACGCTCTTCTGAGGCCGCACGCGCCAGAGCGGCGTTCAGATCCTGGCCCAGCGTCTGTATCTGGATCTCAGCGGCGGTATTACGTTCTTCGTAATCGTCTAACAAAGCCTGCAGCGATCCCAACTGGCTGCGCAGGGCTGCCATCTGCTGATTAAGCAGCGCGGTCTGACGTTGCGCTTCGGTCGAGATTTCCTGTTCCGATGCAAGCGCCTCTCGGGCGAGCGCCAGCAGCGCCGCGCGCTCCTCGGCCAGCGACCTTTGTTCAGCTTCATTTGCTTGTGCTTGGGTTTGGGCATCCAGCGCCGCCTGCAGTTGTTCCCTCAGTTCTTCGGCATTGATCTCACCGAACTGACGCTCAAGCTCTGCCTTGGCAGCCTGTGCCGCAGCTAGCAAAGTCAGGGTATCCTCTGCTTCCTTTCGCTGCGCTTCCAGCGCCAAGGTCATCGCTGTCAGTTCGGCATCTGCATTCTGCAATCGATCACGCAACGCCTCAGCAGCGGCGGCTTCGGCCAGACGCGCGGCTTCTTCCTCGGTCAGTTGCTGTTCTAGCTCGGATATCTGAGCTGCCTGTGCATCTTCGCTGGTTTCAAGTTCGGCGACGAGAGCTTCAAGTGCTTCGCGTCGAGCCGCGGCAAGGCGGGCGGCTTCAGCCTGTGCGTCGATTTCTTGTCTGCTTTGAGCAAGTGCCAAATTCAAGGCATCTTGTTCATTTAGCAACTCATCGCGTTGCGTTTCTAGCGCGGCGATATCCCCCTGCGCACGCGCCTGATCAGCCAGCAAAGCCGCGACCTGTGCTTCAAAGTCGGTTATGCGGGTTTGTGCCTGCGCCAGATCATCTTCGACCTGATTAAGCGTTGCATTCAAGTTCCCAAGACGCGCTTGAAGACGGCTGTTTTCCCGCTCTTCCAGCCCCAGCGCCCCGGCCAGCGCGGCGATTTCGTCGGACAGCGCAGTCAGTTCATCCTCTTGACCTGAAATGGTTTCGCGCAGCACAAATTGCACGACCATGAAGATGGTCAGCACAAAGGTCAGCACCATCAACAATCCCGTCATCGCATCCACGAAGCCGGGCCAGACCGAGCCCGAAAACCGTTGACCTGTGCGGCGGGACAGCGCCATGAGTTACTCTCCTTCTGGCGGCGTACGTACGGCGCCCCGTGGCAAGGTCAATGCTTTGACCAGTAGCTCAAAATCCTTGCGCAGCTCGTTCATGCTGTCCTGGCGACCGGCGGAAATCTCTTCGAGGATACGCAGCAACTGCACATCCATTGACCGCAGGCGCATGCGGCTTTCCGCATCGATCCCCTCGCCCGCGCCATGTTCGCGCATGTGATCAAGCAACGCGTCCTGCCCCAGCGCCACACGCTCAAGCGCAGCCGTAACACCTTCGGTCTTGGCCTGACGCTGGTTCATTTCCCCGATGACATCGACCAATTGCCCCAGCTTGGCTGATACGTCCGTCCGATCAGCTTCTTGCGCCGAGAACATATCCTGCAGCGCATCCATCTGCTCGGACATGGCGTCCAGTACTGGGGTCAGCACGGCCAGTTCCGCGCCGCCCTCATCGCCCGCAGCAAAGCCAACGCGGGTGATTGAGGACAACCATTCTTCCAATTCGCGATAGAACCGGTTCTGGCCATGGCCCGCGAATAGTTCCAGCAAACCGACGATCAAGGATCCGGCCAGACCCAGCAATGACGACCCAAAAGCAACGCCCATGCCCTGCAGCTGCGCTTCCAATCCTGTCATCAGACGGTTGAAGACGGCCAGACCTTCTTCACCTTCCTGCGGGTTCAGGCTGCGGATCGTATCAACGATGGCGGGGACAGTGGTGGCCAAACCAAAAAATGTCCCCAGTAGGCCAAGGTAGATCAGCACGTTGGTGATGTAGCGGGTGATCTCGCGCTCTTCTTCGACCCGTTCGGCGACGGAATCGAGGATCGATCGGGTAGAGCTAGAGCTGATCTGAGACCGCGCCCCGCGTTCCCTCAACAACGACGCCAGTGGGGTAAGCAGTTGCGGCGGGCGCACATCGTCACGTTCGACCCCTCCGGCAAAGGCTTCGATCCAACGAACCGATCCGATCAGCTGTGTGACCTGCAGAAAACAGGCAGCGACACCGATGACAAAGACCAGCAAAATGAACCCGTTAAGATACAGATTGGCCTGAACAACCGGCAGTACATATGGCAACGCCATGAACACGCCAAGTCCTGACAGCCCTATTGCGATCAGCATCATCAAAATCTGACGGATCGGTTGTGAGAAATGTGGTCTCACGCCCTGTTGTGCCTGCGCCATGCGCGTGGCTCCTGGTATTGTCTGCTCTGGGCTGAACCTATCGAAGTTCGCCCCGTGACGCCAAGAGTTTATGCGCTGATTGTCCGCACCCGTTGCGACAACCACTCAAGATCAGGGTCGTGCAGTCCGATCTCGGTCAAGTGCGAGGCAGTATTGTAGAGATATTCGGTATTTGGCCCACGTCCGCCAACCGCGTGGGCGATGATCTGAGCCTGCTCTTCCAATGGAAGACCGCCGCAATACTGAACGTGGTGAGCATCGATGACGTAAGTCACTGCATTTACGATCTGCCCGCAGTCCAGATGCACGTCCAGCATCCGCTCCAGATAGGCTGACGAGATCAGCTCACGCTCACGCAATTCAGCCAAAGTCCGCTCTTCGTGACCTGCCTCGACAGCAAGCGCCAATCCAGTGCAATGCGCGTCTGGCTGTTCGTCCAGCGCCAATACCAAACCGGGGTCTTCTTCCGTGCCGCGATGGTGGATAGAGCGCATGCAAAACGACCGCGCATATCCGTGCAATTTAGCGCGTTCGCTGCGTGCCACCGGAAAGCCCGGGTTCCACAGCAGCGATCCATATCCGAATACCCACATCGTCATTGCACTGGTCCTTGCCCGTTTGGCCCTATAAACATCAAATCCGAGGCAGGAAAAAGGGCCATTCATCATGCGCCGTCTGGTACGCGTTTTCGTATTTATCGCCCTCGCGTGGAGCGCCTACTGGTTTGTCGCCGGTTATGGTCTGCGAAACGCCCTGACCGGTTGGTTTGACCGACAGCAAGAACTGGGCTGGCAGGCCGAATTCTCGGACGTGTCGACGGCCGGATATCCGTTTCAGCACATCACACGCCTGAATAATCCCGCTTTGGCCGATCCGGTCAACGGAACGGCGTGGAGTGCGGACTGGGTCGAGTTCCAAAGCCCAGCAATCTGGCCCGGCCGCCAGATGCTGCGCTTTGCCAGTACGCCGCAGCGCCTTTCCTATTTCGACCAGACCACGACCGTTCAGGCCGAAGCGCTACAAGCCGAATTGCAGCTCCAACCCGGTGTCGCGCTGGTGCTCGAGAAAATGGCGCTGACCTCAAAGCGCTGGCTGCTGACAACCGAAGGTGATCCGCAAGCCGGAGGCCAGTCGCTGAGCCTTGTGATGGAGCAATCTGGAGCGCCCGAAAGCTATGGGATTACTGCGAAGATCGACGGATTTACCCCCGGCGATGATCTGAGACGCCTGATGCGTTCAGCATCGACCCTGCCGCAATCGTTCGAAACGCTGGAAATGGATATGTTTGTCACTTTCGACAAACCCTGGGACCGCACCGCACTTGAGCAGCGTCGCCCCCAACCCGTTGCGATTGATCTGCGTTTGGCAGAAATGAAATGGGGTGAGCTGCGTCTGTTCGCCACCGGCGAACTGGAAGTTGACGAACAGGGCATTCCAACGGGTGAAATCGCGATGAAGGCCGAGAATTGGCGCGACATGATTGCGATGGCAAACGCCGCAGGTGCGCTGCCCGATCAGGCGGTTGATCCGGTAACCCGCGCATTGGGGTTCATGGCCGGATTGGGCGGCAATCCAAATGCGCTGGATTTACAGCTGAATTTCCGAGATGGGTTCGTCGCCTTAGGTCCGTTGCCCCTTGGTCCTGCCCCGAGACTGGTGCTGCGTTAACGGCAATAGGTGCCGCTGCGGTAGCGCGCGGTGTCTAGGTGGAAATGATCCCGATGGAAGCGATCAGAGTTTGGTCCGAGAACCGTGCCAAATGGCCCACACGCGCCGCGCCAAACCTTGGTCAGTTGCTTCTTGGACGGATTTTTGCGCCAGCCATTTAGAACCGTCACCACCTCACCATCGGCCATCTTGAAGCCCGAAATGTCGATGGCGCGCCCTTTACCATGCTCAGAGATCCGCGCCCCTTTACGGTTGTTACGTGTTCTACAGGCGTAATGCGCGGCGACCTGTAGCTCGACCACCGGACCTCGGCGTTTGAACGTGGGCTTTACAGTTTTGTCGACCCAATTATTCAGCGCCTGTGCAGTGCCGCAATCCATCGTCGCTGGGCGGCTCAGCCCGACCCCCGATACTGAGGTGATTTGCACTGCATCCTTAATCCCGCAGGCTTTGATCTTGCCCTTCACACGTCCAACCGGCTTACCCTGAATATCGATATCGCCACAGACTGAACCCTTACGCAGCTTGCGTTTCTTAAGAAAGACGCGTTGTTCCAATTCTTCTGGGCGCACAAACGGGCGGATCGAATACTCGGGCCCGAGCAATGGTAATTCAGCGGGACGGGCTGCAGCGGCCGTTACCTGCGGCGAAGCGGGCCGTAGCACCGGCCGGATGTTGGGGGTGACGATTGCCACCATCGCTTGGGTGGTTTCCGGGCGCGTCAACGGCACAATAGAAGTTTCAGGCGCCGCCGCATTTGCAGTCGTTGCCGCCAAAGCAACGCAGAAAATCAAATGGCTGCAACCGATCTTTCTCATGTCGATGTTTTTCCCCGCCCGAAATCTGGCGCATCCGTATCCTGGCCCGCATCAATGATGCCGCGGCGGATCGCCCGTGTGCGCGTAAAGTAGTCGAACAATTGCTCTCCGTCACCTGTTCGGATGGCCCGCTGTAGCGCAAAGAGCTCTTCCGTGAACCGGCCCAGAATCTCCAGCGTTGCGTCTTTGTTGGTCAGAAACACATCACGCCACATCGTCGGGTCCGAAGCCGCGATGCGGGTGAAATCGCGGAAACCAGCTGCCGAATACTTGATGACTTCGGTGTCTGTAACCCGCCGGAGATCATCCGCAACACCCACCATCGTATAGGCAATCAGGTGAGGTGCGTGCGAGGTGACCGCCAGCACCAAATCATGATGCGCGGCGTCCATTTCATCAACATTCGATCCCAGACCCTCCCACAAAGCCCGCAGGCGAGCGATCGCATCCGGATCGGAATCTTCGACCGGCACCAACAGGCACCAACGGTTGTCGAACAGTTCGGCGAAACCCGATTCAGGCCCGGAATGCTCGGTCCCAGCCAGTGGGTGCGCCGGAATGAAATGAACGCCATCAGGTATGTGTGGTGAGACGGCGTCAATCACGTGACGCTTTACCGACCCCACGTCTGAAACGGTGGCACCGGGTTTTAGAACCGGCGCAATCTGCTGCGCTACCGGTCCCATTGCGCCAACCGGAACACACAGAACCACCAGATCAGCACCCTCGACCGCCTCTTGCGCGGTCTCGCAAACCCGGTCACAAAGGCCGATCTGGCGCGCCGTCTCGCGGGTTGCCTCGGATCGCGCATAGCCCGTCACTTCGCCCGCAAGCCCAGCCCGTTTGATTGCCCAAAACATGGACGAGGCGATCAGGCCCAACCCGATCAGCGCAACACGGTCGTAAATCTGGCTCATACAGCGCCCCCTTTGAACGCAGTAATCGCTGCAACCACGCGACCGCAGGCGATTTCGTCGCCTACGGTGATCCGCAGCGCGTTTGGCAGGTTGTAGCCCGCGACCCGCCGCACGATCAAACCCTGCGTTTTCAAATAATCATCGCAGGCTTCCGCCTCGGCCCTGTCAGCAAAGCGGGCGAGGATGAAATTCGTGCATGACACATCGGATGCGACGCCAACCTTCGCCAGTTCATCAGACAACCAAATCCGGAGGCGTGCATTTTCAGATAGGCAGAACCGCAGATATTCATCATCCCGCACGGCGGCCTCGGCCGCCGCAAGAGCCGTCAGCGACAGGTTGAAAGGCTGACGAACGCGGTTCAGCACATCAATAATCTCTTTCGCCGCATAGCCCCAGCCAACGCGCATCCCACCTAGACCGTACACTTTCGAAAACGTCCGGGTCATGATGACATTGCTAAACCGGTCCACCAGCCCTGCGCCTCCATCGAAACCATCGACAAATTCGGCATACGCACCATCCAGCACCATCAGGCAATCGGCTGGCAATGCATCCGCCAACCTCTGCAATTCGGCGTCAGAGATCATGGTTGAAGTAGGATTTCCCGGATTGGTCACAAAGACAATCCGTGTCTGCCCAGTGACCGCAGCAAGGATGCTATCTACGTCTACACGGCGATCTCTCTCGGGCACCATGACCGGGGTCGCGCCAGCCATTCGCGCGATGATCGGATACATGGAGAATCCATGCTCGGTATATATCACCTCATCACCCGGACCAGCATAGGCCTGCGCTACGAACTGCAACACTTCATCACTGCCGACACCGCAGATGACCCGATTGGCATCCAGTCCGTGCCGTTCAGAAATTGCGGCGCGCAGGCTGGAATGATCGGTGCTGGGATAACGATGCAGCGAAACGGCACTTTCGCGCACCGCTTCGATCGCCTTGGGACTTGGCCCAAATGGGTTTTCGTTGGAACTCAGCTTGATGACATCCGCAACACCGTCAACATGCGACTGTCCGCCCTGATACAGCGCGATGTCCATTATGCCGGGTTGAGGTGTGATCTGGTTCATGAGGGGCTCCACTAGCTTGGCCCCTCTTACCTTTCTCAACGGGTTGAGAAAAGCGGCAATTATCTTACGCCGCTTTGAAGCGCGCCGTCGCCGGATCGGCATTGTAGAATGGGACGAACTCCTCGGTCCGGCGCGACAGCTCGTTAACGCTGTCGATAATGAACTGAACGGTCTCTTCGCTCATGAGGTAAGAGAAATTCAACCGCACCCAACCCGGTTTCTTCATTTCCTCACCCTCCGACAGGGCCGCATGCAATTCTTCCGATGTTGCCCGATCAATGCCCAGCAGACGATGCGCATAGGGTCCGGCACAGGCACAGCCGCCACGTGCCTGGATGCCGTAGATATCGCTGAGCATCCGGGTAAACAGCTGCTGATGCACCGGCTGCCCATTCCGATCGCACACGAGGAACGAGAATATCGGCAGGCGGTGTGCATTCTCGGCACCTAGCAATGTCAGATGTGGGTTGTCGGACCACCCATCCAACGCCATGCGGTTACACTGCGCCTCACGCTGCGCGATCTCATCCGTTCCGACCTCATCCTTGACGATGAAGACCAGGGCCGCACGAATGTCTCCGATCACATTTGGTGTACCCGCCTCTTCTCGTGTCGCGAGATCGGCGCTGTAGTCGTGTCGCCAAGGCGAGACAAAGCTGACAGTCCCACCGCCGGGCCAACTCGGACACGTCCGCTTCACAGCGCATTGGTTAACGACCAGAACACCCGACGCCCCCGGCCCACCCGGAAACTTATGCGGAGAGACAACGATCGCGTCCTTCCGCGCATCTTCCGGCCCCATGTCCATTGGCAAATAAGGTCCACCACCCGCATAGTCCCATACCGCAAGCGCACCATGCTCTTTCAGCATCCGCGTCACTGGATCAGGGTCGGTGATGATGCCGGTGACGTTTGACGCCGCTGAGAATGACCCAATCACAAGATCGGAATCTGCGTGCTCTACCAGTGCCGCCTTTAGCGCCTGCATATCGGGACCGCCGTCAACGGCTTCTGGAATCTCGATCACCCGCGCCTTGCTTTCACGCCACGGCAGAATGTTCGAATGATGCTCATACGGACCAATCAAAACGACCGGCTGATTAGCCTCTTGCACTCCCAGCAGACTAACCAGCCGGTTAAGACCCGCTGTAGCGCCAGACCCGGTAAAGATCACCGCGTCCTCTTCCTTGGCGCCAACTATGCAGGCGATCTCGGCCCGCGCCTCGCGGCGCAAACGGGTTATATAGGAACCGCAATAGGAGGCTTCGGTGTGGCTGTTGGCATAGAACGGCAACACATGCTCAGCCACGAAATTTTCGACCTGTCGCAACGCGCGACCCGAGGCAACGTAGTCCGCATACACAAGCGGCACGTCCCCATGCAGACCCGGGATGAGTACCCCCTCACCGATCAGCCCATCACGCAGAGTATTTCCGTGAGCAGCAGATTGAATTTCTGCGCGAAAGTTGGACAAGGTCATAACACAGGCTCCATATTGCTAACTCCAATATGATTGATCCATCCTGTGGAAACCTCACAATTTTATGCTTTATATGTCCGAGATTTGTGTCATATGAGTTTGTATGGAGAAAAAATTAGATCAAATTGACACGCGTCTTCTGAAGGAACTGCAAAAAGACGCAACACTTTCCCAGCGAGAATTGGCAGATAGGGTCGGCCTGTCCCAAAATGCCTGCTGGCGAAGAATAAAGGCCTTGAACGACACAGGTGTCCTGCAAGGTTCTACGGCGCGCATCGCGCGCGAAAAGCTTGGGCTGAATCTGGTGGTTTTCGTCATGCTACGCACGCGCCACCACTCTGCCCAATGGTTGCAGGCCTTTCGCAGTCATGTCCTGACCATTCCTGAAGTGGTCGATTTCCATCGCATTGGCGGCGACTATGACTATCAACTCAAGGTCGTTACAGAAGATATGGCCTCTTACGACAAAGTCTATCAACGCCTCATCGATAAGATCGAACTGGACAGCGTCACCTCCTATTTCGCAATGGAGGCCATTGCCGAAAGTCGCCCGCTTCCTATCTGATCCGCCTCTTCATCTGGCCAAATATATCTCGGGGAGTCGCGCAGCGACTGGGGCAGAGCCCCATCAAAACAAAAAAGACCGCGCTGAAAGCGCGGCCCTTAAACTCAACAGGTCGGCGAAGATTAGTTCTTCGCGTAGAATTCGACGACCAGGTTCGGTTCCATCATAACCGGGTAAGGCACATCGCTCAGGCCCGGTGCACGCACGAAAGTCGCGGTCATTTTCGAGTGGTCGGCGTCGATGTAGTCAGGCACATCACGCTCGGCCAAGCCGACAGCTTCCAGGACAACGGCCAATTGCTTGGACTTGTCACGCACTTCGATAACGTCGCCTTCTTTGACGCGGTAGGACGGGATGTTGACCCGCTTGCCGTTCACTTTAACGTGGCCGTGGTTCACGAACTGACGTGCGGCGAACACGGTCGGAACAAACTTGGCGCGGTAAACAACGGCGTCCAGACGGCGCTCCAGCAGACCGATCAGGTTTTCACCGGTGTCACCTTTGACACGTTCGGCTTCTGCATAGATGCGGCGGAACTGCTTCTCGGTCAAGTCGCCGTAGTAGCCTTTCAGCTTCTGCTTGGCACGCAGCTGCAGACCGAAGTCAGACAGTTTGCCCTTGCGGCGCTGGCCGTGCTGGCCGGGGCCGTATTCACGACGGTTAACCGGGGATTTCGGACGACCCCAGATGTTTTCGCCCATCCGGCGGTCGATTTTGTACTTGGCAGACGTGCGTTTGGTCACGGCTGATCTCCTTCTTTAGATCGAGGCCCCGATGGGCCACTATGAAGGGCGTTGTCCTCTTGAGGTTTCCCCCATGACAGGCATCCCCTCGCGGGGGCCACCAACACCAATGAAGCCGCGCTTATATCCCTGCTTCGGCCAGAGTCAACACGCCAGAGCAAGCAAAGGGTAGGATTTCTGCTTAGAGTTGGAATCTTTCTGAGAAGTATCCGTTATTCAGCGGCCCAACCGGCAGTATTTGATAGACTTACCGGCACTGAACTTGCATTTGCACGAGCCGCCGGGAACACGACAACCTTGTCGTCATAACCGCTGTCAATCTCAACAGGTTCAATATGCGAAGCTGCCGAACTGACCCAGAAGTCTTGATCAGGCTCAGGGTATCCATCCTCAAACACAAGCACCAGTGACGCTTCGTTCACCTCACGCACCAGCTCGGCAACAAAAGTCTGAGCCCCGTTTGACAACTCGATCTTGGCACATTCGTTGATCTCGCCGGGGTTGGTGAAACTGGCTCTGGCCGCCAAAATAGATCCCAGACCGGTGGAGCCTGCGTGCAGCGCAACTTGGTCAGCACTTGCGGCGAGTTGGACCCCTCGCCCCCTCCAGGACCAAGAACTGCCAACGCACAAGTGGGCCAAAGGCGCCGCCTCAAGCCCGTCAACTTCCGTCTGTGTCCAAAATATTGCTATTCGACCGTTATAACCGGTTCTCATCTGTCCGCCCGCACTTTTACTCATCCCACAAGTAACTGTGCTTATGTATCAACGAAAAAATGGGCGGAAAAGAGACCGAAATGCAGCAATCACGAAAATGTTGCTAAAGAACAGCCTCATATTGATACTTTTCGTCGAATGTTTGTGAACGTCTGGCGCACTGCGCTAAGTTCGCTTCGATCCGAAGCCCGCGAAAATAGCCGACTTTGATTGATTGCAGATAACTTTTACGCCAAATCAGCCACACTTAGAATGACCGCAGCTGCGGCAAGTCATGCAGCCTTCGATCATCACCATGTCGAACTGACCACAGGATGGGCAAGCCTTGCCACGCGGGGCGTCCATGTTGACCACCTGCGCCTGAGGGTCGGACTTCAGGCCCATGCCTTCGCCCTCAAGGAAGCCGATATTGACCATGTGTTGCTCGATCACGCCGCCAATCGCGGCCAGAATGGACGGAATGTATTTGCCCTTGACCCAGGCCCCGCCGCGCGGGTCGAACACAGCTTTCAGTTCCTCGACCACAAAGGACACATCGCCACCGCGTCGGAACACGGCCGATATCATCCGGGTCAAAGCCAGCGTCCAAGCATAATGCTCCATATTCTTCGAGTTAATGAACACCTCGAAGGGGCGACGGCGTCCGCCAATGACGATATCGTTGATTGTCAGATAAATTGCGTGCTCGCTGTCCGGCCATTTCAGCTTGTAAGTCGACCCTTCAAGCGATTGTGGGCGATCAAGCGGTTCGGACATATAAACGACCTCGCCCCCGTCAACCTCATGCGGGGCATCCGCGCTTTCACCTGGCGCTTTGTCGTCGCTTTCCGATACGCTCAGAACCGAGCCGGTCACATCGTTTGGCCTATAGGTCGTGCAGCCTTTGCACCCCTGATCCCAGGCCTGCATATAGACGTCTTTGAAGGCGTCAAAGCTGATATCTTCGGGACAGTTGATCGTCTTCGATATCGAACTATCGATCCACTTTTGAGCCGCCGCCTGCATTTTTACGTGATGGGACGGGCTTAGTGTTTGCGCATTCACGAAATACTCGGGCAATTCGGCGTCGCCAAACTTGTCGCGCCACATCTGCACCGCATAGTCCACAACCTCTTCTTCGGTGCGCGAACCGTCCTTTTGCAGCACCTTGCGCGTGTAGGCATAGGCAAAAACCGGCTCGATCCCCGAAGATACGTTGCCCGCATACAGCGAAATCGTACCCGTCGGCGCGATCGAGGTCAGTAGCGCGTTGCGGATGCCGTGTTCGCGGATTGCGTCGCGCACATCGTCATCCATCTGTTGCATGGTGCCGCTGGCCAGATATTTCTCGGCGTCAAACAGTGGGAAAGCGCCCTTTTCCCTCGCCAAATCGACCGACGCCAGATACGCGGCGCGCGCGATTGCGTGCAACCAGCGCTCGGTCTGACGCGCCGCCTCGTCCGAGCCGTAGCGCAGACCCAACATCAACAGCGCATCGGCCAGACCAGTCACGCCCAGCCCGATACGGCGCTTGTCCTGCGCCTCGGCTTCTTGTTCGGCCAGCGGGAATTTCGACGCGTCCACCACGTTGTCCATCATGCGAACGGCGGTGGCCACCAGCTCTTGCAAGGCCTCCTCGTCCAGATGCGCGGCATCCTCGAACGGCTCGGCAACCAACCGTGCCAGATTGATCGAACCCAGCAGACAGGCACCATAAGGCGGTAGAGGTTGTTCTCCGCACGGGTTGGTTGCCGAGATCGTCTCGACGTAATTCAGGTTGTTCGCCTGGTTGATCCGGTCGATAAAGATCACGCCCGGCTCGGCATAATCATAGGTGGCCTGCATGATCTTGTTCCAAAGATCCCGCGCCTGAACGGTGTGATAGACCTTTCCGTCAAATACCAGATCCCACGGTCCATCGGCCTTGACGGCCTCCATGAATGGATCGGTGACCAGAACCGACATGTTGAACATGCGCAAACGCGCCGGGTCGGATTTCGCGGTGATGAATTGTTCGATATCGGGGTGGTCGCAGCGTATGGTCGCCATCATCGCCCCTCGGCGCGAGCCCGCAGACATGATCGTGCGGCACATGGCGTCCCAGACATCCATGAACGACAGCGGCCCCGAGGCATCCGCCGCGACCCCTTTTACATCCGCGCCGCGCGGGCGGATGGTCGAGAAATCATAGCCGATCCCGCCCCCTTGCTGCATGGTCAGCGCGGCCTCTTTCAGCATGTCGAAGATACCGCCCATGCTGTCGGGGATCGTCCCCATCACAAAGCAGTTGAACAGGGTTACCTGTCGCGCGGTGCCCGCCCCGGCGGTGATGCGGCCAGCAGGAAGGTATTTGAAATCCTCTAGCGCCTCATAGAATTTTTTTCCCAATGCGCCGGGTCTTCTTCCACACGCGCCAGATCACGAGCTATGCGCCGCCAGCTGTCCTCGACTGTCTGATCGATGGGCGTACCATCCGCCTGTTTGAAGCGGTATTTCATATCCCAGATCTGCTCGGCGATGGGGGCGGCAAAGCGGCTCATTGGTGATTCCCTGTGCTGAAAGAGGCATTCAGATTAGCCCAGATCACATCTAAACCACAACACCTTGATGACAAGCGCATGAGGGCTACAATATAGGGATCACCCTTGGGACGACTCTGTGGGAAAGCTGTGGATAAGTACGTAAACCTCATCAAACTTTCGGTTGGGTCAGAAAGCGTCGACACGTTGATGGCATGGCAAGACAGCCGCAAACCACTCTATGAGGACGGATACCCGCGCCACGTCACCCGCATGTGGCCCAAGCGCGACGCTGAAATTCTGAATGGCGGGTCGATCTATTGGGTGATCAAAGGTGTGGTCCAGTGCCGCCAGCGCATCCTGCGGCTGGATGAAGTCCGTGGTGAGGATGGCATCCGCCGCTGCGCCATCGTCCTGGACCCCGAGGTACACAGAACGCAGAACGCTCTGAAGCGTCCATTCCAGGGCTGGCGGTATCTCAAGCCTGAGGACACCCCTGCCGACTTGCCTAAAAATCGCGAGCAGGACGATGCCCTGCCCGACGATCTGAACCGCGCATTAGCGGAAATTGGGGTGCTTTAGGCCAACCTGTCCAGCAGCTCATTCAAAGCCGTCTTTTCAGCCGCATCGTATTTGGCCACGCGGCTGCGCCACAGCGTGGCCTGCGATTGCAGGATCAGCCCATCCGACAGGATTTTCAGGTGGTTCGCCCGCAGTGTTTCCCCGGTCGAGGTGATATCGGCAATCGCCTCGGCTGTCTCATTCACCACCGTCCCCTCGGTTGCGCCCTGGCTGTCGACCAGCGTGTAATCGGCCACCCCCGCTTCGGTCAGGAATTCGCGGACCAGACGGTGGTACTTGGTAGCGATCCGCAGCCGATGGCCATGCGCCCTGCGAAAACCTGCCGCCGCTGCATCCAAATCATCCAGAGTGTCCACGTCGACCCAGCAGGCTGGGGTTGCGATGATAAGGTCCGCCTTGCCGAACCCCAAAGGTGCAACCTCTTCCACCTGCTGTTCCCAGCGCGGCAGCTTTTCATGCACAAGATCGATGCCGGTCACGCCCAAATGAATGCGTCCCGCCGCCAGCTCGCGCGGAATCTCTCCTGCAGACAATAGGATCAGCGAGACGCCACCAATCCCATCAACCTTGCCCGCGTATTCCCGGTCTGATCCGCTGCGCGACAGTGTAATGCCGCGCTTTTCAAACCATGCGAAGGTCTTGTCCATCAACCGGCCCTTCGAAGGCACACCGAGTTTCAGGCTCATTGCGCAGCCTCCTCGATTTCGAGCATCAGGTCCGGGCGGATCACGCCGCCAATTGCCGGAATCTCGGCCCCACCACCCAATTGCCTGGTCAGCGCATCATAGCGCCCACCGGTTGCAACCGGTGGCAGATCAGGGCGGCCTTCGGCATAAAAGCCGAATACAAACCCGTCGTAGTACTCCATCGAGGTCCTGCCATAAGACGCCTCAAAATCCAGTGTATCCACATCTACGCCCCGCGCTTGCAGGGCTGCGATACGAGCCTCCAAACGATCCAAAGCAGATGTGATCTGTGGCAGATCAACCGCAATGTCACGCAGTTGTTCCAGCGCGAAAGGCATGGTTTCTCGCACATTAAGTAGCGTCTCCAAACCGGCCAGTTCATTGTCCGAGATCGGCGGCGCAGCGCGGTCTTCGCGCAGGGCATCAATCCGTTCGAGAATTTCGGGCGTGCGGCGCTTGCCTATCATGGGCACGTCAATCGCCAATGGGTCGACCGCGTCAAGCAGAGCATCGCGCCCCTCGAGACTAGCTTTGCGTCCGGCATATCGGTCCAGCAAAACGCGGAACCGGCGAGGCCGCCAGAGATGCCGCATCAGTGCAGCCTTACGACGACTAGTGGTCTTGAGACCCCCGACCGCGGCGATCAGAATACCGATATCACCCGTCGCTGCCCGCAAAGGCAGCCCGCGCAATTGCAGGGCAAATAACGAAAACACCTCGGCATCGGCTCCGGCGGGGTCTTCGCGATCAAATACTTCGTAGCCGACTTGGATATACTCATTAGCACGATCCGGATCGTGTTCCTGACGGCGGAACACTTCGCCGGAATAGGTGTATCTTGCTGGTTCAGCCCCGTCGGACATGTGCATCTGCACCACCGGCAGGGTGAAATCCGGGCGCAGCATCTGCTCACCCCGCAGCGCGTCCGAGGTTACGTAAGCACGGGCGCGGATATCTTCTCCATAGAGGTCCAACAGCGTCCCGGCTGGCTGCAGCAGAGGCGTATCAACCACCTGCGCGCCCGCCGCCTCGAACCGGACACGCATCATGGCGGCGCGGGCCTGTATTTGGGAACGGTTCGGCATGGGTCAGTCCTGATTGTCCAGAATCTCGCGCACCTTAGCAACCAGATCTCCGCGGGGCACTTCGAACTGGCTGGGCCGTTCTTTCCATTCCTCAAGCGTGGCGCTTTCGGCAATCTTGGCGCCAAGGATCAGGTCCTTGATCTGCACGATCCCATTTGCCTTTTCGTCACCGCCTTCGATCACCGCAATCGGAGAGTTCCGCTTGTCCGCATATTTCAGCTGATTTCCAAAGTTCTTAGGGTTGCCCAAGTAGACCTCGGCCCGGACTCCTGCATTCCTCAGTTCAGTGACCATCGTCTGGTAATCCGCCATGCGGTCGCGATCCATGACTGTCACAACCACCGGGCCAGTCGCTTGCGCCGCGATCCGCCCCTTTTCACGCAAAGCGGCCAGCAATCGGTCAACACCGATGGAGATGCCGGTCGCGGGTACTTCCTGTCCGGTAAACCGCTTGACCAGATCGTCATAACGACCACCACCCGAGACCGACCCGAATTGCCGCTTGCGGCCCTTCTCGTCGTATATTTCGAAGGTCAGTTCGGCCTCATAGACCGGCCCGGTGTAATAGCCGAGGCCACGCACGACCGAAGGATCAATCTCGATCCGGTCCGAACCATACCCGCCTGCATCCAGCAGCGCACCAATCTGCTCCAACTCAGCGATCCCGTCCGCACCGATCTTGCTGTCACCCACAGCGGCGCGCAGGTTGGCCAGCGTTCCGGCGATATCTGCAGCTTTAGAAGTCAGGAAGGCAATCACCGGCTCGGCCTGATCACCGCTAAGACCAACACCATCGATAAAAGCGCCAGAGGCATCCAATCGGCCTTTGGTTAAAAGCTCACGCACACCAGCCTCGCCCACCTTGTCGAACTTGTCGATCGTGCGCAGAACGTTATCTCGGGCGGCGGCGTCTTCACCCAAACCCATCGCTTCGAGCACTCCATTCAGAACCTTGCGGTTGTTGACCCGCACCAGATAGTCACCGCGCGGGATTCCAACGGTTTCCAGCGTGTCCGACAGCATAGCGCAAATCTCGGCATCCGCAGCCATTGAGGCCGTGCCCACCGTATCCGCATCGCACTGATAAAACTGACGATACCGTCCCGGCCCCGGCTTCTCGTTCCGCCAGACCGGACCCATCGCATAGCGGCGATAAGGCGTCGGCAGGTCGTTGCGGTGCTGCGCATAGACGCGGGCCAGAGGCGCAGTTAGGTCATAGCGCAGGGCCATCCAGCCGCCCCCGGAACCTTTTGAGCCGCCTTCGTCAAACTCCTGCCATGCGAACACGCCCTCGTTCGGGCGGTCCACGTCGGGCAGGAACTTGCCCAACGCCTCAACCGTTTCAACCGCGCTGCTTTCCAAGGCATCGAACCCGTAACGATGATAGACACCCGCAATCGTCCGCAGCATCTCGGTGCGCTGCGTGACTTCCTCGCCGAAATAGTCACGGAACCCTTTCGGCGTTACGGCCTTGGGGCGGGGCTGTTTCTTGGGCTTGGCCATGTGGGGCGTCCTTGGGATTTAGTGTTCCGCGCGCGGTCTATCCCATGGCCCGCATCGGAGCAAGGCGGGGTTTCTCTGGTCAGGGCGTCACAGGGTCGCTATGAGACGCCTATAAGGAGAGCCCCATGCAGCATCTGGAAGAGCAGATCGCCCATCTGACCCGCACGGTCGAAGAGCTGAACTCGGTCGTCACAAACCAACAGAACGAGATCGACCGCCTGACCCGCCGCGTCGAGATGCTGTTGCAACGCGAGGCGGAACGCGCGCAGGAAGGCTCAGGCGGCGTTGTGTTCGGCGACGAACGCCCGCCGCATTACTGAGGGGTTACAACCCCAGCGTCGACTTCACCGCGTTATCGACCACACCGCCCAGAAGGGCATTCTTGTCGGCGGCACAGCCCTCGGACAGAGCGGCGATGAAGGCTTCGCGCAGTTGGGCCTTTTCCTCGTCAGTGGCCGCGTGATCTTCGATATTGATCTGCCGATTATAGAGTGACAAGGCCGTCATCTTTCCTACGACTTCGACAACAAAGGCTTCGTCCCCGTCGGCCGCTTCGGCGATCGAGGCGCATGTATAGTGCATCATTGGCAGGACGTCTTGCACCATCTGCTCAGCAGCCTCATCCGCGAAAGCAAACGTCGGAATAACAAACAGCGTGGCGCAGAAGGAAGATTTGATGGGATTTTTCAACATCATGATCACTTCCAGTTATGTCCGATTATCGCACCGGCCACCCCACCGACCGCAGCCCCTTTACCATCGCCTACCAGCGCGCCAACGCCCGCGCCGACCAAGGCCCCGGTAAGAGTGTTCTTCTTCTTTTTGTCGTCTGCATGTACCGCAGTGGCCAATGCCAGTGAACATGCTGCGGCGAGTGTAAATATCCTGAAAACATTGCCTGAACTTGCCATTTCGGAACCCTCCTGTGAAATGACCTTTGAGGATGTTCACCCAGCCTAGCGGGGTCCATCGCGTGTGGCAACATTACGGTTCGGGATCAGATTTCTTCGATCTCCGATATCCCCTCGAGCGACTTCAGCGCGCCTTTGATTTCTGGGTTGATCGGAAATTCCCGGCCCAGATCCATCTCGACCTCGCCTGGCAGTCCGGGATCGAACAGACAAACATAAACAGGTCCCTTGGCCACCCTTTTAGCTGAAGCCTCTGCGCCTTCCAGTACCGTGGCCATGTTCGGCAAAACCTTCGAATCCTCGACAAACACACGCAAACCCGTTGCACCCGCATCGGCCACAACTGTATCAACCGGACCAACGGAACGGCCCAGCAGTTTCAGCTGATCGGCCTCCATGGTCGCTTCGGCCGTCAGTACCACCTGTGCGCCGGTTTCCAGAAACTCTCGGGATTTCTCCAGTGTTTCCGAGAATAACGTGACCTCGAATGCTCCGGTGGGGTCAGAGAGTTGGGCAAAAGCGAACCGATTGCCGCGCGCTGATTTCCTTTCTTGCCGTCCGGCAACGACACCTGCCATCTTGGCAATAAATGGGCCAGAGCGCGCCTTTTCAGTCACCTGATCCAGTGTCAGTACCTGTTTGCGCTTCAGGGCCGGCATATAGTCATCCAGCGGATGGCCGGACAGGTAGAATCCGATGGCCTTGAATTCCTCGCTTAGGCGTTCGGCAGGTAGCCAATCAGGCGAAGGGGACAGACGCGGTTCGGGCAGGTCATCGCCTGCCTCGCCAAACAGGGAAACTTGGTTGGAATTCTTCTGCTCGTGAATCGCCGCCGAATACTGAACCAACGGATCAAGGCTTTCAAACACACGGCGACGATTTTTATCGAGCTCGTCAAAGGCACCGGCGCGAGCCAGCATCTCAAGCGGGCGTTTGCCGACCTTCTTCAGGTCAACACGGCGGGCGAAGTCGAACAGGTTTACGAAAGGCTTTTCGCCACGCCCCTCAACCACAAGATTCATTGCCTCGACGCCTACGTTCTTGAGCGCGCCCAGCGCATAGACCAAATGCCCATCGGCCACATCAAAGGTCGCTTGGGATCGATTCACGCACGGCGGAACATAGGGCAACTGCAGCCCCTTGCGGACTTCCTCAAAATAGATCGCGAGCTTGTCGGTCAGATGGATATCGCAGTTCATGACACCTGCCATGAACTCGACCGGGTGGTTCGCCTTTAGCCAGCCGGTTTGATAGCTGACCACCGCATAGGCGGCGGCGTGGGATTTGTTGAAGCCATAGTTGGCGAACTTGTCCAGCAGGTTCCAGACTTCGGTCGCCTTGGCCTCATCCACATTGTTTTCGGCAGCACCTTTGAGGAACTTGGGCCGCTCTGCATCCATCGCCTCCTGAATTTTCTTACCCATCGCGCGGCGCAGCAAGTCCGCGCCCCCAAGGCTGTAACCCGCCATTTCCTGCGCGATCTGCATCACCTGTTCCTGATAGACGATGATGCCCTGCGTCTCATCCAAGATATGGTCGATGGACGGGTGCAGCGTGTCGCGCTCGCTAAGCTTGTTCTTGACCTCGCAGAACTTGGGGATGTTCTCCATCGGGCCGGGTCGATAAAGCGCGACGAGGGCGATGATATCCTCGATACAATCCGGCTTCATCCGCTTGAGCGCATCCATCATGCCCGAGGATTCCACCTGGAACACCGCCACCGTCTTGGCCGCCGAATAGAGTTTGTACGTCGCCTCGTCATCCAGCGGGATGGCGTTGATCTGATTTATTGCCCCTTCGGCGGGTTCATAGAGTTCCGTGCCATCGGGAGCTATGTGAAGGTCACGCTCTGACTTAAAGATCAAATCCATCGCGTTCTGGATCACGGTCAGTGTTTTCAGACCCAGAAAATCGAACTTTACAAGCCCGGCCTGTTCTACCCATTTCATATTGAATTGGGTCGCAGGCATGTCCGAACGCGGGTCCTGGTATATTGGAACCAGTGCATCCAGCGGCCGATCTCCGATCACCACGCCAGCAGCGTGTGTCGAGGCGTTGCGCAGCAGCCCCTCGACTTGCTGGCCATATGTGAGCAGACGGTCCACGACCTCTTCATTGCGTGCCTCTTCCCGCAGGCGCGGCTCATCCTTCAGCGCCTTTTTGATGGAAACGGGTTTGACGCCTTCGACCGGGATCATCTTGGACAGGCGATCAACCTGTCCGTATGGCATCTGCAATACACGCCCAATATCGCGCACAGCCGCCTTCGACAGCAAGGCACCGAAGGTGATGATCTGCCCCACTTTGTCGCGCCCGTATTTCTGCTGCACATAGCGGATAACCTCTTCGCGGCGATCCATGCAGAAGTCGATATCGAAGTCGGGCATAGAAACCCGCTCGGGGTTCAGAAACCGTTCAAACAGGAGCGAATACCGCAGCGGATCAAGGTCGGTAATTGTCAGCGCATAAGCCACCAGTGATCCCGCACCCGAGCCTCGCCCCGGACCCACCGGAATGTCATGATCCTTGGCCCATTGGATAAAGTCGGCAACGATCAGGAAATAGCCGGGGAAGCCCATCCCTTCGATGATGCCAAGTTCGAAATCCAGCCGTTCCTGATATTCTTCAGGTGTCACGGCGTGCGGGATCACGGCCAGACGTTTTTGCAGACCCTCGTTGGCGATGCGACGCAGTTCGGCAACCTCATCATCTGCAAACTTCGGCAGGATCGGGTCGCGGCGATAAGCCATGAAGGCGCAACGTTGCGCGATTTCAACCGTATTCTCGACGGCTTCGGGCAGATCGGCGAACAGCGTCACCATCTCCTGCTGCGACTTGAAATAGTGCTGCGCGGTCAGACGTCGGCGTCCGTCCTGCTGGTCGACATAAGCCCCCTCGGCGATACAGATCAGCGCGTCGTGGGCCTCGTACATGTCCGAAGTCGGAAAATAGACGTCATTGGTGGCCACCAGCGGCAGGTTCTTGTCATACGCCATCTCGACATGACCGCGCTCGGTCAAGCGCTCGGCCTCAGGTTGGCCTCCTTCGCCTGGGTGACGCTGCAACTCAACATAAAGGCGATCCGGGAAAATCGCGGACAAACGATCCACCAAAGCCTCGGCAGCAGGGCGCTGACCTTGCTGTAACAGCAACCCTACGGGCCCGTCTGGACCGCCGGTTAAGCAGATCAAATCATCTGCTCGTTCCGCCAATTCGTCCAAAGTGACCTGCGGCAACTGCCCGCTTTTGTCTACATACAGGCAGGAACTGAGCTTCATCAGATTCTCATATCCCACCTCGGATTGTGCCAGCAGCACCAGCGGCGCGGGTGCTTTGGGCTTTTCTCCCGGCTGCGCCTGAACGTAACTGAGATCGACCTGACAGCCCATGATCGGTTGCACACCTGCCCCGCTGGCGGTGACCGAAAACTCTAAGGCCGAGAACATTGAATTGGTATCCGTCACCGCGACGGCGGGCATCTCCATCTTCTGGCACAGGTCCGGCAGCTTCTTCAGCCGCACGGCGCCTTCCAGCAACGAATATTCAGTGTGAACGCGGAGGTGAATGAATCGGGGGGAACTGCTCATACAGGCTAAGCTATCTCAGCCAGCGACGTTGCAAAAGCGGGAACCGGCACCATCGAATGCCGAAAAAATCATCGGTGATTATTCGGCTTTTTCAGAAGGTGCTTCGGGCGCAGGAACGCACACCTTCCCAAAAAGTGTTTATTTTCAATTTATTAAGTTTCACACATACACTACAATCATGGGCCGCTCGGGTGCAATGGTGTATCATATAGGCAGTTTTTCTTGCCAGATAAGGTGCGCTGTTTCTAACATCTGACGGCAAGCTACCGCCCGCCACTCTTTCTACGTCGCATCGAAGGAGGGCCGAACGGGCGCAACCGGGTAACGCGACGGGTTTCTCGAATGAACATCACGTTTCTTCTGAACGGAGAGACAGTGGAGCTGCCGGATGTCGATCCGACGGCCACCCTACTGGACTGGCTGCGTGAAGATCGCGGTCTGACAGGCACCAAAGAAGGCTGCAACGAAGGCGATTGCGGCGCGTGCACGGTCATGGTGACGGACGAAGACGGCGCAAAAGCTCTGAACTCCTGCATCCTGTTCTTGCCCCAGCTGCATGGCAAAGCGGTTCGTACAGTCGAAGGGGCAAGCGGCCCGGATGGCGAAGCACATCCCGTTCAACAGGCAATGGTTGACCTGCACGGCTCGCAATGCGGTTTTTGCACTCCGGGTTTTGTCATGTCGATGGTCGCCAGTCATGCGACGGGCGCCACGGATCATGACACCCAGCTTGCCGGAAACCTGTGCCGCTGCACTGGCTATGCACCGATTATTCGCGCTGCGAAAGCGGTCGAGGACCGTCCCGTGCCAGTCTGGGTCAAAGACAAGCCACTCGCATCTTCTGCTGCGTCGCGCATGCTGCCTGAATCTTCCGATGAACTGGCAGCTGTTTATGCTGAAAACCCAGATGCCACGCTGGTTGCCGGAGCAACAGATGTCGGCCTGTGGGTGACAAAGCAACTGCGCGACCTGGATCCAGTAATCTTCCTCAACCGTTGCGATGATCTCAAACAAATCACCATCACCGACGATGAAATTCGCTTTGGCGCAATGGTCGACATGAATCGGATGGGTGAGGCTCTGGCCGATCTTCACCCCTCTTACGCCGAAATGATCCGCCGCTACGCCAGTGTACAGGTGCGCCATGCTGCAACGGTGGGCGGCAACATAGCCAATGGCTCGCCCATTGGGGACAACCCGCCTGCGCTGATTGCTCTGGACGCAACCCTTCATCTGCGCAAAGGCGACACCCGCCGGTCCGTTCCGCTGGAAGAGTTCTTTATCGACTATGGCAAACAGGACCGCGTTCCCGGTGAATTCGTCGAAGCTGTCGGCTTCCCCCGTCAGCTGGATCGCCTGAAGGCCTATAAACTCAGCAAGCGGTTCGATCAGGACATCTCGGCCGTCTGCGGGTGTTTCAACATCACCGTCTCGGGCGGCATCGTCACGCAGGCGCGCATCGCGTTCGGCGGCATGGCCGGCATCCCGAAACGGGCAACCCATGTCGAGGCCGCATTGGTCGGTAAACCTTGGGCGCGCGAGACGATTGACGCCGCGCTGCCTGCCTTTGCTGACGATTATTCACCACTCACGGACATGCGCGCCTCGGCCACCTATCGACTGGAAACCGCCAAAGCGATGCTCGAAAGATACTTCCTGGAAGATCAGGGCGAAGTGACCAATGTGCTGGAGGTATCGGCATGAGCGTGACCAAACCCCTCCCCCACGACGCAGCACCGCTGCACGTTTCAGGAACCGCGCGGTATGTGGACGATATCCCAACACCCAGGGACAGTTTGCATCTGGCTTTTGGCCTCAGCCCGATTGCCAAAGGCAAGATCACCGCAATGGACTTATCTGCGGTGAAGGCTGCCGAGGGCGTCGTGATGGTTATGGCTGCGGATGATCTGCCCTTCGCCAACGACGTATCGCCTTCGATCCATGATGAACCGCTACTGTCGGACGGCACGGTTCACTATATCGGCCAGCCTGTGTTTCTGGTCATCGCCAGCAGCCATCTGGCCGCCCGCAAGGCGGCCCGTTTGGGCAAGATCGACTACGCCGAGGAAACGCCGATCCTAACCGTCGAAGAGGCTCTGGCCGCCGACAGTCGGTTCGAAGACGGCCCGCGCATCTATGCCAAAGGCAATGCTGATGCGGCTATTGCAGGATCCGCCCATGTGATCGAAGGGTCATTCGAGCTTGGCGGGCAGGAGCATTTCTATCTGGAAGGTCAGGCCGCTTTAGCCGTGCCGAATGAAAGCGCGGATATGCTGGTTCACAGCTCGACCCAGCACCCGACTGAGATCCAACACAAGGTGGCCGATGCGTTGGGCGTTCCGATGCACGCCGTCAGGGTCGAGACGCGCCGTATGGGCGGCGGTTTTGGCGGCAAGGAAAGCCAGGGCAATGCGCTGGCCGTTGCTTGCGCGGTCGCCGCTCGCGCAACTGGCAAGGCGTGCAAGATGCGCTATGACCGCGACGATGATATGACAATCACCGGCAAACGCCACGCGTTCCGCATCGCCTATAAGGCCGGATTTGACGAGAACGGCCATATTCAGGGCGTCTCGTTCCACCACTACGCCATCTGCGGCTGGGCGCAGGACTTGTCCCTGCCCGTCGCCGACCGCGCGATGCTGCATTCGGACAATGCCTATCTGTTGCCAAATGCACGGATCGAAAGCCACCGGCTGAAGACCAACACCCAATCCGCCACCGCTTATCGCGGCTTCGGCGGCCCGCAGGGCATGGTTGGCATCGAACGCGTGATGGACCACGCCGCGTATGAGCTGGGTCTGGACCCGGTGGAACTGCGCCGCCGAAACTATTACGAACCGGCCCATGCGATTGCCGAGATCACGCCGTCCGAGAAGCCTTTGGGTCATCCCGACCCGCATGAGGACCTAACAAGCCGCGGCGCGGTCGAAACCGGGGACGCCGCCGTGCGCCCTCTGCCCGCTGGTGGCAATACCACACCCTACGGAATGGAGGTCAGCGATTTCGAATTGCACGGGATGACTCAGGCCCTACTGAAATCCAGCGATTACGAAACGCGCAAGGCCGCCATTGCGAAATGGAACGCCGAGAACAGCGTGATCAAGAAGGGCATCGCCTTCTCTCCAGTTAAGTTCGGGATTTCCTTCACGCTGACCCACCTGAATCAGGCAGGCGCTTTGGTGCATGTGTATCAGGATGGCTCGGTCCATCTGAACCACGGCGGCACCGAGATGGGTCAAGGCCTGTTCCAGAAGGTCGCGCAGGTGGCGGCTTCGCGCTTTGGCATCCCGCTGGAGATGGTCAAAATTACCGCCACAGACACGGCCAAGGTGCCGAACACTTCAGCCACGGCAGCATCCTCGGGCAGTGACCTGAATGGCATGGCAGTGAAGGCGGCCTGCGATACGATCCGCGATCGAATGGCGGACTATCTGGCCGAGCGGCATCAGGCCGATCCGTCGACTGTCACCTTCTCTGATGGCCATGTTTCGGTTGGCGCCGAACGCTACACCTTCGCTGAAGCTGCGGCGCTGGTCTATCAGGGTCGGATCAGCCTGTCGGCGACCGGTTTCTACAAGACACCCAAGATCGAATGGGACCGGATCGCCGGACGAGGCCGTCCGTTCTTCTACTTCGCCTACGGAGCGTCGGTCACCGAAGTGGCCGTCGACACTCTGACTGGTGAGAACCGCATTCTGCGCACCGATATCCTGCATGATGCCGGTGCTTCGTTGAACCCGGCGTTGGATATCGGGCAGGTTGAAGGAGGTTATGTGCAAGGCGCGGGCTGGCTAACGACCGAGGAACTGGTCTGGGACGGCACGGGCAACCTGCGCACACACGCACCCTCGACCTACAAGATTCCCGCCTGCTCAGATCGACCCGACGTATTCAACGTCGCACTCTGGGATGCCGAAAACCGTGAGGACACGATCTATCGTTCGAAAGCGGTGGGCGAACCTCCGTTCATGCTGGGTATTTCAGCATGGCTGGCCTTGTCGAATGCGGTCGCGGCCTGTGGAGAGGTCTACCCCGCTCTTGATGCACCAGCCACGGCTGAAGAAGTTTGGCGCGGCGTCCAAAAGATGAAGGGAGGCATCTGATGGGATTTGACTTGGAGGCTTTGAGGGAGGCGGTCAAAACCCACGGAACAGTGGTCCGGGTGGTCATCGCCGGCATCAAAGGGTCGTCTCCACGTGAAGTGGGGGCCGCGATGCTAGTCTGGAAGGACGGGCAAAGTGGCACCATCGGTGGAGGCACGTTGGAGTATCAGGCAGCCGAAGCTGCGCGATCCCAAACCACCGCCACCCGACTAACGCATCACGCTCTTGGCCCCGACATGGGGCAATGCTGCGGTGGTGCAGTTTCATTGCTGAGTGAAGTATTTGATCATGAAACGCTGAATGCACTGGACGATACCGTCATCGCGCGTTCGGCCTCGGGCGGAGAGATGCCGCTATCGGTCAAACGTCTGCTGGCGGCAGCGCGAGGACAGGGTGTCGCACCCAAGCCCCAACTGATCGAAGGTTGGATGGTCGAACCCGTTCACAAACCGACGCGTATTCTGTGGATCTGGGGCGCAGGCCATGTAGGCCGGGCGCTGGTGGACGTTTTGTCCCCCTTACCCGATCTAGCAATCACCTGGGTCGATACCGGACCCGAGCGGTTTCCCGATGTGGTTCCAACCGGTGTAACCCCGGTTCCGACCGCAAAACCCGCCGAGCTGGTTCGCCACGCGCCAACCGACGCCGAGCATCTGGTGCTGACCTATTCGCACAATCTGGATCTGGAACTGTGCAACCGGCTGCTTTCGCACAATTTCCTCTTTGCGGGGCTTATCGGCTCGGCTACGAAATGGGCGCGATTCCGGTCGCGGCTTGCGGCCCTTGGACATCCGCCCGAGCGGATCAGCCGGATCACCTGTCCGATCGGCGATCCGGGCTTGGGCAAACACCCGCAGATGATCGCCGTTGGGGTGGCAGCGCAACTGTTACGCCCCGCCCGACAGAACGAATTGAAGAAGGACCTGAGCGCGTGACCACTCCACTTCTGAGCTTGCAAGGGCTGACCAAAGCCTATCCCGGCGTCGTGGCCAATGATCAGGTGTCCTTTGACATCGGTGAAGGCGAAGTTCACGCGCTGCTGGGCGAGAACGGCGCGGGCAAATCCACGCTTGTCAAAATGATCTACGGGCTGGTGAAGCCCGACAGCGGCACGATGCTGCTGCGAGGGCAGCCCTATGCACCGCCTGAACCGCGCGCCGCCCGTGCGGACGGGATCGCGATGGTGTTCCAGCATTTTTCGCTGTTCGATGCGTTGAACGTCGCCGAGAATATCGCTCTGGGGATGGAGAACCCACCCCCGATGGGAGATCTGGCGTCGCGTATTCGCGAAGTATCCGAAACCTACGGCTTGCCCTTGGATCCTTTCCGTACGGTGGGTGATCTGTCTGCGGGTGAGCGTCAGCGGGTCGAAATCATCCGCTGCTTACTGCAGGACCCAAAGTTGCTGATCATGGACGAGCCGACCTCGGTTCTGACGCCGCAAGAGGTTGAAATCCTTTTCGAAACGCTGAACAAATTGCGCTCGGAAGGGACATCGATCCTGTATATCTCGCACAAGCTGGAAGAGATTCGAACGCTATGCGACCACGCCACGATTCTGCGGCTGGGTAAGAATGTGGGCGAATGTGTACCAGCCGAAACCTCAGCGCGCGATATGGCTGAGATGATGGTGGGGTCAACCCTGCAGACACCTGAACGTTCCGGCCGGGAATTCGGTGACGTTGCGCTGGATGTCAGCGGATTGTCAGTGCCGTCGCCGTCGGAATTCGGAACCGCGCTTCGCAACGTCCACATGACCGTCCGCAAGGGCGAGGTTCTGGGGATCGGGGGTGTCGCGGGGAACGGTCAGGATGAATTGCTGGGTGTGCTTTCTGGCGAAATTCCGACCACCGCAGATGCGATCAAATTCAACGGTCAGCCCATCGGCAAACTCGGTCCGACCGCGCGGCGTAAGCTGGGCGTGTTGACCGCGCCCGAAGAACGGCTGGGCCACGCGGCTGCCCCTGATATGAGCCTCACTGAAAACGCTCTGCTGACTGGGTCGGTCCGCGAGGGGCTGGAGAACAACGGCTTTCTGAAGTGGTCCGAGACCAAGAGCTTTGCCGAAAAGATCATCAGCGCCTTTGACGTGCGTACGCCGGGTCCTGAGAATGCCGCCCGGTCGCTGTCGGGCGGGAACCTGCAGAAGTTCGTGATTGGTCGCGAAGTGCTGCAAAATCCGGATGTTCTGGTCGTGAACCAGCCGACTTGGGGCGTGGATGCAGCGGCGGCGGCCTCGATCCGGCAGGCCATTCTGGATCTGGCGGCCAAGGGAACTGCGGTCATCTGTATCTCGCAAGATCTCGATGAACTGATGGAAATCTCAGACAGCTTTGCCGCCTTGAACGAAGGGCGACTAAGCGCCCCGCGTGAAACCACGGGTCTGACGGTCGATGAGATCGGCCTGATGATGGGCGGCGCGCATGGCATGGAGGTGGCCCATGTCTAAACATTTAAAAGAAAAGAGAAACGCGGGGGTATGAGCAAATGATTGTGTTGGAGAAACGGCCTCAGCCGTCCAAGGCGTGGTCTTATGCCACCCCTCTGGCCGCAGTCCTGGCGACGATGGTTTTTGGTGGCATCCTGTTCGCCATTCTGGGCAAAAACCCGGTCGAGGCTATTGGAACCATTTTCTGGGAACCCCTGTTTGGCGAGTTCGCCTTCTATTATCGGCCGCAATTGCTGGTTAAGGGCGCGCCCCTGGTTTTGATCGCCATCGGCCTGTCTTTAGGCTTCCGCGCCGGTATCTGGAATATCGGGGCCGAAGGTCAGTACATTATGGGGGCCATTTTCGGTGCGGGCGCTGGTCTGGCATTCTATCCGCTGGATGCATTCTACATCTTTCCGATCATGGTGATTGCAGGCGCGTTTGGCGGCTGGTTATGGGCAATGATCCCAGCCTTCCTGAAAGTGCGCTTCGGTACCAATGAAATCCTTGTGTCGCTGATGTTGGTCTATGTGGCCGAACAGATGCTGGCCTCGGTCTCGCTAGGCCTGCTGAAGAATCCCGAAGGCTTCGGCTTTCCCGGTTCGCGCAATCTGCAATCCTACGACAGCGCGTATAATGCCGAGCTAATAGCAGGTTCAGGCATGCACTGGGGCGTAGTCACTGCCCTGATCGCTGTTATCTTTGCATATGTCTTGCTGAACCGGCACATGCTGGGCTTCCACATCCGCCTGACAGGTGAGGCCCCGCGTGCGGCGAAGTTCGCTGGTGTAAACCCTGCCCGCCTGATCTTGTTCTGTCTGGGTCTGGCCGGCGCGCTGGCCGGTCTTGCGGGGATGTTCGAAGTCTCGGGCCCTGCTGGCGTGGTCAGCATCGATTTCAACGTCGGTTACGGCTTTACCGCGATCATCGTGGCTTTCCTTGGCCGTTTGCATCCGGTGGGCATCCTGCTGGCCGGAGGTCTGATGGCGTTGACTTATATTGGTGGTGAAATCGCCCAATCTCAGCTGGGTCTGCCCGCCGCAGCCATTCAGGTATTCCAGGGGATGCTTCTGTTCTTCCTGCTGGCATTCGATCTTCTGACAAACTACCGCATCCGTGCGGCCCGTAGCGAGGTAGCGTGATATGGACCTTGGTGAAATTAACCCCGTCCTTCTGGTCGCCTCGCTAATGGTGGCCGCAACCCCACTTTTGTTGGCCGCAATCGGAGAATTGGTGGTCGAAAAAGCAGGCGTCCTGAACCTCGGTGTCGAGGGCATGATGATCGTGGGCGCAATCAGCGGCTTCGCAATCTCAGTCGAGACCGGTTCGCCCTGGCTGGGCTTTATTGCGGCAGCAATCGGTGGCGCGGTGCTATCGCTGTTGTTTGTGCTGCTGACGCAGGTGGCGCTGGCCAATCAAGTTGCCAGCGGCCTGGCCCTAACACTGTTCGGCCTCGGGTTCAGCGCGCTGATGGGGCAGAGCTACGTAGGAATCAAGCCGCCCAGCATGGGTGAAATCCATATCCCTGTGATCAGCGATATCCCTGTTATTGGACCAATCCTGTTTCAGCACGACCCGATCCTCTACGTCGGAATTGCCCTGACGGCCGCCGTCTGGGCCACGCTGAAATACACACGCATCGGCCTGATATTGCGCGCCGTTGGCGAAAACCACGATGCGGCGCATGCGCTGGGCTACAAGGTCATCAAGATTCGCATCATGGCGATCCTGTTTGGTGGTGCTTGCGCTGGCTTGGGCGGCGCCTACATCAGCCTGATCCGCGTGCCGCAGTGGACCGAGGGCATGACTGCCGGTGTCGGCTGGATTGCCTTGGCGCTGGTGGTTTTTGCCAGCTGGAAACCATGGCGTGTCTTGCTGGGCGCCTATTTGTTCGGCGGCATCACTGTGTTGCAGCTTAATTTGCAGGCAGCGGGCGTTGCCATTCCTGTCGAGTATCTGGCAATGTCGCCCTACATCATCACGATCCTTGTGCTTGTGATCCTTTCGGCCGACAAGAGCAGCGCACCTGCCGCATTGGGCCGGACCTTCCATGCCTCGCACTAAGCGAGGCCAACTGAACCAACTTGGGGAGTAACACATGAAATTCACTACACTTTTGGCAAGCGCCGCAATGGCGCTGGGTCTGGCCTCGGGGGCCATGGCCCAAGACAAGACCAAAGTCGGCTTCGTCTATGTCGGCCCAGTGGGCGACGGCGGCTGGACCTATGAGCACAACAAGGGCCGTCTGGCCGTGGAAGAGCACTTTGGCGACAAGGTTGAAACCGTGTTCGTCGAGTCGGTGCCTGAGGGCCCAGATGCAGAACGCGTGATGACCCAGATGGCACTGGAAGGCGCGGACCTGATCTTCACCACCTCGTTCGGCTACATGGATCCGACCATCAACGTCGCGAAGAAATTCCCGGATGTGAAATTCGAGCACGCAACCGGCTACAAGACCGCCGACAACGTCTCGGTCTACTCGGCCCGTTTTTATGAAGGTCGTGCAGTCCAAGGCCACATCGCCGGTAAAATGACGGAATCGAATATCATCGGCTACATCGGGTCCTACCCGATCCCTGAAGTGATCCGTGGTATCAACTCAGCCTATATCCACGCCAAGAAGGTGAATCCGGATGTCGAGTTCAAGATCGTCTGGGCCTACACTTGGTTCGATCCTGCGAAAGAAGCTGACGCCGCCACAGTTCTGATCGAACAGGGCGCGGACGTGATCCTGCAGCACACTGACTCGACTGCACCGCAGGCAGCCGCGCAAGAGGCAGGAAACGTTGTCACCTTTGGCCAGGCCTCCGACATGAGCGAATACGCACCCTTCCCGCGTGTGTCTTCAATCATCGACGATTGGGCTCCCTACTACATCGCGCGGACCCAGGCCGTGATGGACGGAACATGGGAAAGTGCCAACACATGGGATGGCATCCGGGAAGGCATGGTAGCAATTGGTGAGATTTCGGACGCCGTTCCCGCCGACGTTAAAGAAGAAGCACTGGCGCTGAAAGCCGCGATGGCAGCCGGCGAATACCACCCCTTCACTGGCCCGCTGAAAAAGCAGGACGGCAGTGACTGGCTGGCCGAAGGCGAGAGCGCCGATGACGGTACGCTGGCGGGCATGAATTTCTACGTTGAGGGGCTGGAAGGCGAAATTCCGCAGTAGAATCTGATCCGGAAACTAACAACAAGGCCCGCATGTTTTTGCGGGCCTTTTTAGTCGCCCTGAGCCCAATCTGGACATTGACGAGTGGCTATGCGCATCGTGAAACATGTCGCTCACGGAAGACCTGAACCAAATTTTAGAAACTGCCCTGCCGACCGATCCCAGTTTTCGACAGATCGAAAAGGCCGTGATTGACGACTGTATTGGTGAAACCCGGCAATATGCTTCAGAGGGCTCTGTCGAAGCCTTCCTGTTGTCAGCGATGCGTTTATTTGCACTTCCCGGCAATGGGCACACACGGCTGATCCCGAATGATGCGATCTCGGTGCTACCGCTGAGATTCGTGAGCGTTGGACGTTCCGTTCAATTCATCGACGCGGCGCCAGAGATAGCCGCACCGCGAGGAGAGTTGATAGCGGTCAACGGCTCAGCTTTGAGCCAGATTGAAGCCACTGCAGAGAAATTTCTGGCGGGAACGTGCCAAAGGAAACGGGTCATCGGCCCGATTCTACTGGCTTGGCCGTACGCTTTGGCACGTTTGGGTTTTTCGTCAAACGGCGGCATGACCGAGTACCGTGTGCAGGACGAAAGTGGGCGGATAGCCAATCTGAAAGTGGCCAATGAACATACAGTTCCTGGATCGATGCTCTACCCGAGAAACGAGCACGGCAAGGCTGATCCAGCCTGGGAACCCGAGATATTTGTAGAGATAAAGGACTGGCAAGAGCTAGGGCTATCAATAGCGTTACCAAGCTTCTTTGATCCGAGGGAAAGTGCGCTGCCTAAAGCCATCTCAGCCGCGGTGGAATGTGTGCGCGCATCCTCGAACAAAACACTACTAATTGATGTTCGCGGAAACACTGGTGGCGACTTTCTTCTAACGATGCCCTTGATCGACGCGATCTCAGAAAGTGCAAACAAGCAGGTTGTTATGCTTGTCGATAAATTCACGTTTTCCGCTGCGATAGTGTTTGTAGCCATCCTCAAACATCGATTGGGAAACAGGCTCAAACTTATTGGTGAGGAAATGGGAGATAGGCTGACGTTCTTTGCCGAGGGCGGATTGCTCGAATTGTCGACCAGCGGAGCGGTCGTTCGATACTCATCAGCCTTTCACGACTGGAAGAATGGAACGACTGACGATACCACGCCGCCCGAAATCGCAAGAAAAATCGTACCTGCGGGATCACTGAACTTGGATTTGGAATGGGTCGAAAGACCTGCAGTTGAGGATGCACCAACCGAGCTCCATCAACGGGTTCTCAAAAGCATGAGCAAATCGCTAAACAGCCGCTAAGTCCGCATAGCTGCATTCAAAGAAAGCAAATGCTGCACGCACGGCGAAGGTCTACTTGGTGGCCAGTCTTATTGGCGACCCAACACCATCGGACCGTGGGCAATATTAGCCACGAGCGTTTTGATACCCAGCTGTCGTCGGGTCAGGACTTCAAGCGATTGAATCGCCGCAATGGTTAGGTTCTAGGGCGTGAAATTAGTGTCCGCCCAGCACCAGAGTGTTCACTGGCATCAGGATCAGTCGCAGGCGCAGGCCTGCCGCATGAACGACGCCAATCGTGTCTACCACATGCAGGAACGATTTTTCCCAGAAGCCGAGGCTCTCATCCTCCAGCTTTGCATGATTATCCGTATAGATATTCGCCAGACAGTTGCTGCCTGGAGGCACATCATCGGCCATGCTTTTGTAGAGCGGTTCAAGGTAGACAAGGATCGAACCCGGATTGGTGTTGCTCTGCACGTCCCGCAACTCATCAGATGGCCTGATCTGCCCTGATGGGATCACATCCTGCACCTCGACGACAACCACCGGGATAACGGTAAAGGGCTTGGTCATGCAGCCCAATTCGCCAATCATACCCGGTTTGACCACCTGGGCCGAAAGCTGACTGAACGCCGCCTGGAATCGGTCATGTCCGGAGGAGGATGGCACCAGAATACCCGCCGGGCGCAGCAAAGGGCTGACATAGTCGCCGACCTGAAGCCCGAATTGTTCAACCCTGCCCGTCACTCCAGCATTGACCACAGTCTTGTCCAACTCGGTCAATGCCGCATCCAGCTGCGCATTGGCACTGGCAAGTTGGGCCGGGATCAGCTCTTCGATCTGTTGTACAACCGCTGCGCGTTTTGAGACGGCTGCTTTCACCTGCGCTTCACGCTCGGCAACCAGATTTTCCAACCGATCAATCTCGGCCAAGCGCACCGCACTGGATCCCTCGTCACGTAAGGTGGTATTGCGTTCCAGATCCTCGAGCGACTGATCCAGAGCTGCGCGCGCGCCTGCAATCCCGGCCTCAGCCTCGGCCAGATCGGTTTCCGCCACCTTCAACGAGGCTTGAACCTGAGCAATCTGGGCATGCGCCGCTTCGACCTGCGCGGTTTGCGTGAAGTCTTCGATCCGGAAAATCGGCTGTCCAGCTGTCACCTGCTCATTGTTGCGCACGTAGACTTCGGAAACGCGCCCCCCTAGCTGCGGAAGGATCGTTACCGTCCGGAAGTAGGAAGCCGCTGTTTTGCTGGACGGGTGAAAATAGAACAGCGTTGTGATAACGGTTAGCGCCAAAATAGCGCAAGTCGTCAGCCCCCAGCGCAACTCGTACCACATGGTGAACAGCGTGATCTCGTGTCCGATCCGTTTGCCCTGCACAAAGCGGCGAAACAGATAGTCAGGAAGCACGGTAATCAGGGCGCACAGCATCGTCTCGATCATTGTTCAGTGCCCCTGTGCTGCCGGTTCGGAGGGTTTGGATTGTTCGGGCTCAGTTTCCGGCTCAGGAGGGGGTGAAGCGTGTTCTTTGTCCTGCCTAGGCGCCAAAGATCGGATGGCATCGGCAATCGAGCGCAGCGGTGCCGCGAAATCAGGGAACTGGAACCCAGCCACAAGGATGGCGGCAACCCAGAAAAGGCCGTTATGCGTAAACAAAGCCAAAAGCGCCAGAATCCCAACCAATTGAAATTGCGGGTGATTGGTTTCATGCGCCATTTTTTCCGGGATCGAATGCAACGTGAAGTAGGCAACCCCGATCAGCACGACCATCCCGACGGTAAAACACAACATGAAAGTGAAGAGGAAGTCGCTACCATCTGCCTGTGTCACATATGACGGAATGTGCCCCGTTGCCATCGGGTGAATATCTGCCGCGTTCACGTCCGCCTCCGAATCTTATGTTGTTTGCACTAAAAGCAGGCTGGCCGCCTACGATCAAGTTTCCATTGCGGTGGGCTTGTGTCTTTTCGTTTGGCAGTACGCGTGCCATGGTCCGCCAATGTCGCCAGTCAACCTACCACCGGCTCGATCACTTGGCGGCCGGAAACGGAACAAAACGCATGATTGATTTTCTCATAATCGGTGGCGGTGTCGCCGGGCTAAGCGCAGGTGCGCGCCTGTCAGAGCACGGCACAGTTACGGTGTTAGAGGCCGAGGACGGATTGGGATATCATACTTCGGGTCGTTCAGCCGCCCTGTTCGAAAAGGGTTACGGTCCAAACTCGGTCAAGGCATTGAACGAGGCAAGTGCTGCGTTTTTTGAAACAAATGCGTACCTAACACCACGCGGCCTGATGCTGATTGGCGGAAGGGATCAACAGGCGCTGTTTCAAAAAGACGCCCAAGATCTTGGTGTGCAAGAGATTTCGCCGGATGATGCCATCGGACACATTCCTGTCCTGAATGCTGAAACTGTCGGTTATGCAGCCATAAGTAATAGCGCATATGATATCGATACAGATCGCGTCCTGCAGGACTTTGCGCGAACCGTCCGCAAGAATGGCGGTTCAGTCCTGACCCGTCAGAGGGTCAGCAGCATCCGCAAATCGGTTCATTGGACCGTCGAAACCTCAGAATCCTTTGAGGCACGCAATCTGGTAAATGCCGCCGGAGCCTGGGTCGATGAGGTGGCGCAGATGGCAGGAATCTCCCCCATCGGGATCACACCTTACCGTCGATCGATTGCGCGCATCCCCGCACCGGGCGGACATGACCTGCGAAACTGGCCAATGATGCTGGGCGCAGGCGAGAGCTGGTACGCCAAACCTGATGCGGGCAAGCTACTGGTCTCGCCTTGCGAGGCGGACCCAACCACACCCCATGACGCTTACGCCGATGACATGGTTCTCGCAGAAGGACTGGCACGATACGAAGCGATGGTTACTGAAACTGTAACTCGGGTAGAAACCAATTGGGCGGGGTTACGTAGTTTTGTTGCCGATGGCACGCTGGTGCTCGGACCTGATCCAACCGATCCATCGTTTATCTGGTCGGCAGCACAGGGAGGGTATGGGTTTCAGACCGCTCCTGCAGCCTCGCAACTTGTGGCGGATCTTGTGACTGGCGCGTCGCCGCGCCTTGATGCGGCGATTGTGAAAGCGCTGACACCCGGTAGGCTGTAACGATGACAAAACGCAAACTGCCCCCGAATGCCAGCGTCGCCACCGAGGGCGACGGCAGCAAACTCGTCGCCCCAGCCGCCAGCCGAAACACGGCTGTGCTGTGCGATCTTCTGGCACGGGTCGCCCCGTCATCAGGACAGGCCCTGGAACTGGCCAGTGGAACCGGACAACACATTTCGGCCTTTGCCCAGCGGATGCCCGGGTTGCATTGGCAACCCAGCGAAGTCACCTCTGAACGGCGCGCCAGCATCGATGCGTACACCAAGGGTTTACCAAACACCGCCGCAGCCGTTCATCTGGATGCAACTGCGGAGGGTTGGCACAAAACAATGGCGCAGCAAGATTTGGTTTTACTGGTCAATCTCTTGCACCTGATCAGTTTACCCGAGGCTGAAACCCTCGTTGCCGAAGCAGCGTGCGCTCTGAAAACGGATGGGCGTTTGGTGCTTTATGGCCCTTTCAAACGTGACGGACACCTGACAAGCGATGGCGACCAGCGATTTCACGACGCACTGGTCCAACAAGACCCTGAGATCGGGTACAAAGACGACACACATATATTTTCTATGTTAAAGGACAACGCCCTCGAACTGGTCGAAATCGTAAAGATGCCTGCGAACAACTTGGCATTTGTCGCCCAAAAAACTGGAATCTGATCAGGATCAAAGTCTGCTTTGCTCTTCATCATTCATATGCAGATTATCATATGTATCAAGAAGGACGTGATAATGAGCTGGCAGGATTCACTGAACGAAACGCGCAAAAGCTTGCGTAACCTTAACGGAGCCATTCCTGATACGGCGCGCGCCTTCGGGGCGCTGGGAAAATCTGTCAAGGAAGGCGGGACGCTGGACTACAAAACCAAAGAGTTCATCGCGTTAGGCATGTCAATCGCAGTACGGTGTGAGCCTTGCATTACCCTGCATTCCGAGGCGTTGGCCAAGGCGGGAGCCACCCGCGATGAGGTTTCGGACGTTCTGGCAATGGCCATCCAGATGGGCGGTGGACCGTCCATGATGTACGCCGCCAAGGCACTAGACTGCTTTGATGAATTGAGCGCATGAAAAAAGCCCACCGAGAGCGGGCTTTTGGTAGGCGGTGCTACGTGAGTACCGCCTTATTTCTTGGAAGCGTCAGCCGTCTTTGCGGATTGTTTCGTTCTTCGGATCGTAGGGGCTGTCACAAGTGACGACCGCATCCCACAGCTTGTCCTGCATTTTGACCTGCAGCTTGGTGCCTTCGACCGCCAGCTCAGGCTTCACATACCCCATGCCGATGGATTTCTCGAACGCCACCGAGTACCCGCCCGAGGTCAAACGACCCACGCGCTCACCTTCCGGCGTGTACAGCGCCTCGCGGCCCCAGGGGTCGGCATCGTCCGGTCCGTCGATCAGCAGAGTGCAGCACTTCACGCGCACGCCGGTCTCTTCCAGCTTGGCTTTGCCATAAAAGTCTTTCGACAGATCAACAAAGCGCGGCAGGTCAGCTTCCAGCGGGGTCGCGTCGCGGCCCAGTTCGGTGCCGAAGGCGCGATAGGATTTCTCCTGGCGCAGCCAGTTTTGGGCGCGGGCACCAACCAGTTTCATGCCGTGCTTTTCACCGGCCTTCTCCAGCAGGTCGAACAGATAGTTCTGCATCTCGATCGGGTGGTGCAGTTCCCAGCCCAGCTCACCCGTATAGGCCACGCGGATCGCGTTGACCGGGCACATGCCCAGTTCGATCTGACGGGCCGACAACCAAGGGAAGCGCTTGTTGGACAGCGCGGTTTCCGGATCGGCGTCCTTGATGACCTCTTTCAGAACGTCACGCGACTTGGGTCCGGCGATCGCGAAGACGCCCCACTGGGTGGTCACGTCCTGGATTTCGATGTAGCCGAACTCCTCCATCTTGTCCTCGGCCGCCTTGCGAAGGTAGTCGGCGTCGTACTCGGTCCAGGCACCGGCAGAGACGATGTAGTAATTGTTCTCGCCATTGCGGACGATGGTGTATTCGGTGCGGGTGGTGCCGTGCGCGGTCAGCGCGTAGGTCAGGTTGATGCGACCGACCTTGGGCAGCTTGTTGCAGGTGAACCAATTCAGGAACTGGGTCGCACCGGGGCCTTTGACGACATGCTTGGTGAAGGCCGACGCATCGATCAGGCCAACGCCTTCTCGGATCGCTTTGGCTTCTTCGACGGCATACTGCCACCAACCACCGCGGCGGAAGCTGCGGCTTTCTTTGTCGAAGTTATCAGGCGCATCCAGCGGGCCGAAATAGTTCGGACGCTCCCAGCCGTTGACCCAGCCAAACTGTGCGCCACGCGCTTTCTGACGGTCGTAGGCCGGAACGGTGCGCAGCGGACGGCAGGCTTCGCGCTCTTCGTCAGGGTGGTGCAGGATGTAGACGTGCTCATAGCACTCTTCGTTCTTGCGCGCCGCGAACTCGGTGGTCATCCAGTTCGACGAATACCGCTTGGGGTCCAGCGAAGCCATGTCGATCTCGGCTTCGCCATCGACCATCATCTGAGCCAGATAATAACCGGTGCCGCCCGCAGCGGTGATGCCAAAACTGAAGCCTTCAGCAAGCCACATGTTGCGCAGCCCCGGAGCGGGACCGACCAGCGGGTTGCCATCAGGTGTGTAGCAGATCGGGCCGTTGAAATCGTCTTTCAGACCGGACTCAGCACAGGACGGCACGCGTTCGGCCATCGCCATGTACTGATCGGCGATCCGATCCAGATCCAGCGGGAATAGGTCAGCGCGGAAGCTGTCCGGCACGCCGTGTTCGAACTGCGCAGGAGCGCCATGTTCGTAGATACCCAGAATCCAGCCGCCACGTTCTTCGCGCGCATACGACTCGTTGTCGGCATCACGCACAACTGGATGCTCGGGGTTGCCCGCTTCACGCCATTTGACCAGCTCGGGGTCTTTGTCCATGACGATGAAGGTATGCTCGACCGGGATCGCGGGCATCTTGATACCCAGCATTTTCGCGGACCGCTGTGCGTGGTTGCCTGACGCGGTCACAACATGTTCGGCGGTGATCACAACCTGCTCATCTGACGGAATGAGGTTGCCGCCCTTTTCGACCATCTTAGTGCAGGTGACTTCCCAGTGAGTACCGTTCCAGCGGAACGCATCGGCCTGCATCTTGCGAACGATGTCGACACCGCGCTGACGCGCACCTTTGGCCATCGCCTGGGTCACGTCCGCAGGGTTAATGTAGCCGTCTTCAGTGTGATAGATCGCGCCTTTCAAGTCGGAAGTTTCGATCAGAGGCCAACGTTCCTTGATTTGCTCGGGCGTCAGCCACTCATATGCAACATCACAAGTTTCCGCTGTGGATGCATAGAGCATGTATTCATCCATACGCTCTTGTGTCTGTGCCATACGCAGGTTTCCGACTACGGCGAAGCCTGCATTCAAGCCGGTTTCTTCCTCTAGTGTCTTGTAGAAATCGACTGAGTACTTGTGGATGTGGGTCGTGGCATACGACATGTTAAACAACGGCAACAAGCCCGCTGCGTGCCAGGTGGAACCGGATGTCAATTCGTCCCGCTCGATCAGCATCACATCATCCCAGCCCGCTTTGGCCAGATGATAGGCAATCGAGGTCCCGACGGCGCCGCCGCCAACGACCAGTGCTTTGACTTGGGTTTTCATAGCCGGGTGTCTCCCCTTGAATTCAGTTGACACCATATGGCGCATTTGAGGGGCTCGACGCGACATTCATCCGACCAGTGATAATAGAAAAACGACCCGCTAATGCCGCGAGTCGTCGTTTGCAACAATTTGGCAGATCAGTTCTTACCGAACGAACAACGCTTGGTATTCCCGCTCATCGCGCAAGAGGAACCTTCGTTACCTTTTCGCACACGGACTTCGGATGGCATTGATTTGGTTGCCGCAGCAACTTCACTACCTCCGCTCAATGCTCCGAGTCCGGGAAGCTTTTGAATTAGACCCTTGAGGAAACCACCACCAGATTTCGCCGGACCAGAATCGACGTGACGCTGATCCGAGAGCAAAATCATCTCAAGCGCCTTTCCATATGCCATCTGCAGATTGTCCTGATTCTCAAAAACCTTGCCGCCTGTGATGTCCGCCAATCCTTCGGCATTGAACTCTGTCGCCGTCAACGTGTTCAGCATCATCGCACCCATATCCATGTTTTCGATTTTCTGCTGCGTTACCTTGTCTTGCATGACCAGCATCTTGTCATAGAGATGCAACATTTTATCCGCCTTCTCGGGCTGCTCTTCGACCGGTATGACTATGCCCTCCCCCGTCGCGACCGAGGGGAATTCCAGCAGATCGTTCAGACTGGCCAGATCAACCGTTTCCAGAAACTGAATAATCGTCGCGTCATTAGTATTGGAGTGCAACCGCAGGACAATTTCTTCATCAAATCCGATGCGACCTTTGATCTTGCGGATATCGCTTTCTTCGTTCCTGCCAGAGATATCACCGGTCACCTCTGCAAAGGCCACGCCATCAATAACCGCGAACCCGCTGGACTGCTCCATCGCGTTCATGAAATCGGCCTGTCGTCCCAGCGCCAACCCAATAAGCGTGTTGCGCGCTTTCTTGGGCTTCAAAGTGATATCGAACCAGACAATGTCGCCATCTTTTTCATACACATAACCTGACTGAGCCAGTTTGCGTATCAAACTGTCCCGCCCTTCATTCGTTAGACGCTGCAATTCCACCTGGCTGGAAATCGAGCTGACCAAGGGCGAAAGCTCGAACCAGGACAACACCGTCTGAACAGCTTTGCTCTCGCTATCCGCCAGATCAAACCGGGCCCAACCCTCTGGCGGCGATGGCAGATAGGGCTTTGCACCCGCATCCCATCGCTTCTTACGGTCACGCTCGGCCTGCTTGGCAACCTGTTCTGCCTTAAACACACCGAAACGGTCATTGATCGTCTCAAGATATCCACTGAACGATAGTGATCCATCGTGCTTTTTGTCTTGCTGGTAATAATCGAGACCCGCGATAAAAATCGCCGCAATCAGCAAAAAACCAATGAAACGCAGCGCGCCCATAAAAAACCTCAGAATCAGATACTCTTCTGTGAAGAATCTGTCCCACAACATTGAGGCGCAGGTGTGTCTGATGCTTGGAAAATTCCGTCATTTGGCAATCGATCTGATGGCTACAGAATCTTGCCCGGATTCATGATGTTATCGGGATCCAGCGCTGCTTTGATCGCCGCCATATAATTTGTCGCCGCACCAAGTTCTTTCACCAGATAGGGACGTTTACCCTGCCCGATTCCGTGTTCTCCGGTACAGGTGCCCTCCATCGCAATTGCAAGATCATTTAGCCAACCGACGAATTCCTCTGCACTTGCGACCTCTTTTGCGTCATCCATGTCGATTAACAGCAGTGTATGGAAGTTACCGTCACCAACATGACCCACGATTGGGGCCAGCAAACCCAATTCAGCGGCCTTATCCTGTGCGGCGGTCACACATTCGGCCAAACGCGAGATCGGAACACATACATCCGTAGAAATGCCCCGCGCGCCTGGGCGCAGTTGTAGGCTGGCCCAATACATATCGTGCCGGGCCTGCCACAGCTTGTTGCGCTCTTCGGTTGTCGTAGTGGTGGTGATATCGCTGCCACCAAATTCTTCCGCGATTTGGCCAAAGGTCCCTGCCTGTTCCGCTGCACCGCTGTCCGAACCGTGAAATTCCAGCAGCAGCAGTGGCGTTTCTGGCAAATCCAGTCCCGAATAAGCGTTTGCCGCTTTGACCGACATCTGATCCAGCAATTCGATCCGCGCAACCGGGATACCATACTGAATAGTCATCATCACAGCCTGACAGGCTGCATCCACCGATGGAAACGAACAGCGAGCTGAACTGATGGCCTCGGGGATACCCTGCAATCGCAATGTGATTTCGGTGATTATTCCCAGCGTGCCCTCGGCACCGATTAGCAAGCGGGTCAGATCAAAACCCGCCGAAGATTTGCGCGCACGATGCCCCGTGCGGATCACTTGCCCGTCCGGCATCACGGCCTCAAGACTAAGCACATTGTCTTTCATTGTCCCATAACGCACAGCATTGGTGCCAGACGCGCGTGTCGCGGCCATGCCACCTAGCGACGCATTCGCGCCCGGATCAATCGGGAAGAACAACCCCTGATCCCGCAGATGGGTGTTCAATTCAGCTCGGGTGACACCCGGTTGGACAACGCAATCTAGATCACCGACATTGACCGCCAATATCTTGTTCATCTGACTCAGATCGACGGATATGCCACCAGCAGGAGCGTTCACATGACCTTCGAGCGAGGTGCCTGTTCCGAATGGGATGACTGGCACCTTGTGCTCGGCACAGGTCCTGACGATATCGGCCACTTCTTCGGTTGAATGCGGGAAAACCACCGCATCCGGACTCTGGTTCTCAATCCACGTTGTCGTGTGCCCGTGCTGCTCGCAAATCGCAGCACCAGATTGCAGCCGGTCTGCGAACCTCTGCTTCAAAATTCCCAGCGCCGTGTCGATCCCGGCCTCGTTTCGCGGCAAAGCAGTTGCCTGCACCATTGCGTTCCCCTTTTCTCAGGCCACAGCCTAAAGCATTGCAGGCACAACCTGATCTGGCGGGCGATGACCGTCTTCGAAGGTCTTGATGTTGATAATGACCTTCTCACCCATCTCGATCCGACCCTCAAGCGTCGCCGAGCCCATATGGGGCAGCAGCACCACATTCGGCAATTGCCGGAGGCGTGGGTTCACATCTGTGCCCTGTTCATAAACATCCAGACCAGCGCCCGCGATCTCACCGGCGCGGATCATGCGTGTCAGGGCGTTCTCATCGACGACTTCACCGCGTGATGTATTCACGATCACGGCCGTGGGTTTCATCAATTTCAAACGCCGCGCATTCATCAAATGAAAGGTCGAAGGGGTCGACGGGCAGTTGATCGAGATGACGTCCATCCGCGCCACCATCTGGTCAAGACTATCCCAGTAGGTCGCCTCCAGTTCCTGTTCAATCTCGGGGCGCAACCGGCGGCGGTTGTGATAGTGAACCTGCATTCCAAACGCGCTGGCACGTCGCGCAACGGCCTGCCCTATCCGGCCCATCCCAAGAACACCCAAGCGGCGACCACCGACCCGGCCACCCAGCAAGGCCGTCGGGGCCCAACCGGCCCAATCGCCCTTTTGCATCACACCTAACCCCTCGGGGATACGTCGTGTAACCGCCAGGATCAGAGCCATAGTCATATCTGCAGTATCGTCAGTCAGTACTCCTGGTGTGTTCGAGACAAGGATCCCGCGCTGCCTCGCCGTCGCCACATCAATATTGTCGACACCGGCACCATAATTGGCGATCAGTCGCAATTTCTCACCAGCCTGCCCCAGGATACCGCCATCAATTGTATCGGTTATCGTCGGAACCAGCACATCTGCTGTGTTCACTGCCGCCACCAGCTCTTCGCGAGTCATGGGATCGTCGGTGTCACGCAGTTTTACATCGAAAAGCTCGCTTAGCCGTGTTTCCACCGCTTCGGGCAACCGTCGCGTAACGACAACACTCAGACGTTCTCTTGGCACCTTGACCCTCCTACCGCTTTGCAAACTGCCGCGCGCCATGGCATCGTGGCGCAGGATTACACGGGGCACAAGAACCCCTTGGGCATCGTCTCAACCTTTTTGCATACGATCCACAGGCATAAGAGCAGACAGGCAGTGAGTGCTAGTTTTTCAGTGAACCGCCATTTTGTGGTGTTGATATCGGTTTTCCTGCTCGTGCTCGGCGCAGTGGCCGTGTCCGCGCAGGAAAAACGCGGTCCAGTGACGAATCTACCGCTTCCACGATATGTCTCGATGAAAGCCGCCGAGGGTAATGTCCGTCGCGGCCCTTCGCTGACTCACCGAATCGATTGGGTGTTCAAACGCCGTGGCATGCCGCTGCAGATCACGGCCGAATATGGAAACTGGCGCAAGGTTCAGGATCGAGACGGTGCCGGGGGTTGGGTGCATTACGCGCTGCTTTCAGGTGTGCGGACAGTCCTTATCGAAGCCGACTTGCTGCCGGTTTACGCGATGCCTGATCCCAAATCGCAGGTGAACGCGCAACTTGAAGACGGCGTCGTCGCCCGGCTTGAAAAATGTTCACCCGATTGGTGCCGCATATCGGCAGGCGGCTATCGCGGCTGGACCCTAAAAAGCAATCTTTGGGGGGTCGACCCCACCGAGATTCGGGAATGACACGCGTGCGCGACAGCGCCGACTGAGCTACTCCGCGCCTGCAGCGCTGCCGCGTTTGGCCAGTTCCTGATCCAACAAAAGCAGGTTCCATCGGTCCCCGCTGGCCGCCTTGGCCTTATCCAGGATCGATGTGAACAGGTCTTCTTCCTCTATCTGTTCGGCCAGGAACCAGTTCAGCATATTCTGTGTGCTGTATTCTTTGACCTCATGCGCCAGCTCAAACAACGCGTTGATCTGGCCCGTCACGGTTTGCTCCTGCGCCAGCGCCTGCTCCAGTACATCAACGGGTGATTCATAGTCCGTTTGCGGTTTTGCGATGCCGTCAAGATTTACCCTCCCACCCCTCTTGGCGATAAAGTCGAATATACGCATTGCATGGGTTTCCTCTTCGGCAGAATGCCCCCGAAACCAACTGGCGAATCCTGGCAGATCCTGCGCCTCAAAATAAGCCGACATCGCCAAGTAGGTGTACGAAGCGTGGAGCTCATTGTTGATCTGCTTATTCAATGCTTCTGCAACTTGCGGGTTCAATTTCATTGCTCGCTCCTTTTTTGTGGTGGTTAGCGGACCTTATCTAGCTAGGTCCGAAGCCAAAGACATTCAACTGATAAAGGTAATTTTTATCGCTATTAATCAATAATTTAATCCAATTCTTGCGCTATTGAAACGCAGTCGCAGGAACGAGCGTTGTGGCGCATCGCGGATTGTATCTCGAGACCGCAGAACCAAGGATTGCCAGTTGGATTTTCGTTTTAGAGATCTAGCTTCGCCTCAAACAATCGCCTGACCCATATTCGACAATCCCGACGATCCAACCGCGATCAAACTAAATTGCATATCCACATCAAAATTGTCCAAAAAAGCCCTTGAACCCTGAAAGCAACAGTCGTAGATAGCCGCTCACCGTTGGGGTGTAGCCAAGTGGTAAGGCAGCGGTTTTTGGTACCGTGTATCGTAGGTTCGAATCCTACCACCCCAGCCATGATTTTCCCGGAATTGCAAATTACCCATAAGCGTGCAAATTTCACTCGGTTCGTGCAAATCGATGTCAATAAGTTTGTCTACTCACACCGTGTCGAAGATTTACCGCCATCTGTGCATTTCTATTGAAAGCGCAGAACACTCGTTTTCCTCAGAAAATTGCTGCTGACTTTTTGTATCGTGCCTCGGGTGACTGATACAAAGGCCGCATCTAGGGTTCGCTCCAGATTTGTTGGTTCCGTTCCCAGATCTTCTCGCCAATCAGGCAGTCATAGCCTGAGGGTGCGATGTATTGCGCCTTCATAACCTCTTCTATTGCTGGCGCTGACCCAATTTCTAGAACCAATTTTCGTCGTACGGCCTCCGCAAAGCCTTGCCAGTCAAGCACCGGGATTACGAATGAACCAGGTCCGCCCGTCACACAGTTCTGGTAGTAGACATCAAGATCGTCGAGGTGCCACTGACTCCCCATACCTTCACGGGTCATCAGCGGTAACCCATTTATGGTGATCGACTTCGACAATACTGCCTCACGGGCTTGCAAAACCGGGCGACCCTGATTGTTTGGCCCGTCGCCAGATACGTCGATAACTTTACGCAGACCTTCGAATTCGTTCCCTTCGATCATCCTTGCCCCGAAGATCAAGGCCTCAGAGATTGAAGTGCGGCGCAAGGCGGGATCGAAACGCGTGGTCAGAACACTCGCAAACTCATCCAGATCAGCGCGCGTTTCTAACAGCATCCAGTCAACAACAACGTCTTGTGTGCCCGCCCACTCGACGTATGTCAAAGCCACCCGTTGCAAAGGTCCCGACTCAATAGCGGCGAAAACTTCATCCGACATCAAGGCTGCGGCGTAACCCTGCCGCTGAATCTCAAGTTCTCGCTCAGTCATCGACCTTGAAACATCGACAAGAAGGGCCAGTTCCAGATCGACTTCAATTTTCTCAGACGCGACAGGAGTTGCCGAGAGAGAGTCAATTGCGACAATTGTCAGGAGCAAGTTACGTAGCATCAGTAAACGGATGGCGCGATCCACGGTTAAGTCAAGATAGGTGATAGATAAAGATTTGACGGACCCAAAACTCTACGACACGACGGCTTGGTTCAATCGTTGAGGACACGAACGTCACTCAAGACGAGTTACTGGTTTCAGCCCAAACCGGACATTCATCGGCGGGCTTTGCATACCCCGACATGCGCAACATCTTTAACAATGGCTCCTCACACGCGATGTTATAGCACGCTGCTTAGAAGCGACGTCAATCGGGCAGCATGCTCAACACCATGGCGCTCAGCCAAATCCCCAGTCCAAAAGTCAAGTGGGTAGTCAAGCCACGAAGGCGCATTCTCCATGGTTCCGGAGCTTTTGAAACGGCCACGCCCCAACCAAAGAGGGGTTGAAAAACAAACCATGGTACAAGAACTGTTACCAAGCCGAAGGTCAGACCTTGCCAGGCTTTCGGCTCGAGCAGTGCAGTTGACCCAAACAGAACGGCGAACGCTATCCCAAACAACAGGCCCAGAAGCAAATGCGCAGTCCAACCCAACGCCGCCTCTATTTTCAAACTTGGCGTGTTGCGAATGTCAGTGTGAGCTAATCCACCGCCTGCGATTGATCCAACCCACCGACCGACCAAGCAATAAAACTCGTTTGTCGCGGTCCATCCATGCCGGAGAATCCCCGCCATATCGGTGAAAACCGTCGCGCCCAGACCTATGGCCGCGCCCCACATCATCAATTCCGCGAAATTCATGTGCTTTCCTTTATCTGACGAATCCCGCAGTTTGTGTGCAACTTGAAGTGAGGTTTAAGTCAACATGTTTCTTTTGGATATTGCGGAAGTTGCGCGGCGCAGCGGCCACCCGCCCTCGACTCTGCGTTACTATGAAAAGCGAGGTCTTATCGCTTCGGATGGCAGGCAAGGATTGCGCCGGCAATATGATGATGGAGTACTAACCAGACTTGCCTTGATCGCACTGGGTCAGCGGGCTGGCTATTCCTTGGACGAAATCGCGGACTTGTTACGTCCTCAGGGCGGGAAGCTGGATCTCAGTCGTAACAAGTTGCGCTGTCAAGCGACAAATTTGCGTAAACAAGCGCAAGAGTTGGAGGCTACTGCCGAACTCCTCGATCACATCGCCGCTTGTACCGCACCTTCCCATCTGGAATGCCCCAGATTTCAATCGCTGCTTAAGGACACACGTATCTCACATGTCCGCTGACTCAGCCGCTCTCATCTTGAAATCTTTGCTCTGCTTCCAAGCTTCCAGATTTTGCTGAACGAATTGATCGATGGAAGTTGGCAACGAGCCGGTCAATTTGAGCACATTGGTAGTGACACGATCCTCAGATCCGCCAGCGATTGCGCCGTCCATAGCAGCCAAAGTCTTTGCATACTCTTCCGGCAACCCGAGGCTCTGATGACGCTCCTCCAGTTCTTCGACGGTTAGGCGATGATGGGTGATCTTCCGTCCCAATTGATTGCTCAGTGTTTCGGCAACGACATCATAAGAAATCGCTTCCGGGCCAGTGAGTAAATAGTCCGTGTTTTCGACTGACGGAGTGACCAGCAGCGTCGTTGCACAGGCTGCTATATCGCCAGCATCGATAAAGCCAACTCGGCCGTCATCTGTCGCTGTATAAATGGCGGACTCATCGCGAATGGGGTCTCGGTGATGAAGCTCTGAGAAGTTCTGCATGAACCAGGTTGGACGCAGCACGGCCCATTCTGGAGCGTTGGAGCGCAGCCAGGCGTGGACTGCGCCCATCATGAGTCCGCCTTCTTCCAAAGAAGAGGCACTGAGTAGCACGAAGCGTTGGACGCCCGCGGCAAGTGCCGCCTCAAGACCGGGCTGCATTGCTCCCAGTGAATCCACGGTGTCTGTGGGTGCTACGAGGTAAACAGCCCTGACGCCCTCGAAAGCATCCGTGAACGTAGGCGGATCGCTCCAGTCGAACCACACGTCGTTTTTGTTCTGAGGGCTGCGTGTTCCCACGCTGGGGGCCAGCTCTTTTGCACGCAGCTGTTTGACGACGCGGCTTCCCGTTTTTCCGGTGCCGCCAGTGACAAGAATGGAACTAGTCATCAATAAAGTCTCCCAGCTTGGACTTAAGAACTTCGACGCCGCCGACAGCGTTCAGCAGAACTAGAGGGTTCCAGTAGTCGCGATAGCGCGTGATGCGTCCGTTTCGGACCTCGATGACCGAGATGTAATTCTGGTCGTAGCGCCCGGCCTCGCCTTTACCTTTGCATGAGAATTCCAACACGAAGGTTTTACCGTCTTTGGCAACATGGGTGACTGCCGGGCTCATGGATTCAAAGCTGATGAGGCCCCCCGCTTTTGGCAGATAGGCGGCCATCGTGTCTCGGCCACGGAGTTCTCGCACTGAGCCTTCTGGAGAAAACGGGAACTCGAACGCGATGCTTTCGTCACACATGTCCAGGAAGTTCTCGCCTGCTTCTGCGATGATTGCATCTCCGAGTGCACCGCGCAGCATCGCGCCAAAGCTGGGTATGTTATTCGTGTCAGACATGATTTCTTTACCTCTTGTTGTTCCCTTAACGGGAGAGTTGTTCTGTGACTGGTGACTTGGTTTATGTCGCTTTTCCGAACTGCATGATAAGGACGCCGGAGATCGACAGCACAGCACCAGTGATGCGATAGAAGTCCGCTGGTCGAGCAGCGTTTCCAAGTAGCCCGTTCTGGTCCAGGATGAGTGCCATCGCCATTTGTCCGGCGACTACTGCGGCAATAAAAGCGGCGGCACCAAAGCGTGGGATCAGAACCATAGTCGCCATCACATAAATGACACCGATCACACCTCCTACCCATGCCCAAGGAGGAGCCGCATATAATGATGATAAGCTTGGCAATGTCGGTCGAAGCCATGCGATGCCAACCACCAGGCAAACGAATGAAATTCCAAACGACAACAGAGTTGCCCAGAGTGGGTGACCAGCCGCGCGGCTGAGCTCTGCGTTCATTCCGGCATGGATGGGTATCAAGGCTCCGCAAAGCAGAGGCGCAAACCACAGAAGTGCGATTTTCGGGTCCATCTTCGCGTCCTTTCCACAAGTGCCAAAATTGGGTTGCAGTATTTAAGGGTTTGCTCCAAACTACGTCGGAACGATACCGTTTCGTCCTATATAAGGGAGAATCACGATGGAACGCAAGAGTTCCGACGTAAAAAGTCTTTATCGGCCGCGTCGGAAGCCGGCCGGGGCTGCCGTTTTACGAGACACGGTGACGGAAGCAATCCAACGCGCCTTGTTTGAGGAATGGGCGGAAACGGGTTACTCGGCTCTACGAATGGAGCGCATTGCGGCTCGCGCAGGCGTCGGAAAGGCGGCGCTCTATCGACGGAGCAAATCCAAGTTTGAACTGGTGACCGAAGCGGTGAAATCAGCGACCACGAATATCACTCCAATTCCGGACACAGGATCCTTTGAGAAAGACGTTGCCAAGCTTATGCGTAGGATGGCTGCAACTCTGCGTCATCCGCTTGTGAGGCGGATTCTGCCGGATCTGCATGCTGAGCACGCTCGTTCTGATGAGTTGGCAGAATTGCTGGAGAGTGTGACGAGGGACCGCAGAGCCCAGGCAATGGTTATGCTGGACAGAGCTATTGAGCGCGGTGAACTGAAAAAAGACAAAGATCGGCAAATGATCCTGGATATGTTTATCGCACCGCTCTACTGGCACGTCATTGTTCAGCATCGACCTGTCAGACCAGCGGACATTCAACGATTTACCAATCTGGTACTAAGTGTATAGAAATAAACAGTAACCATAAAGAAAATTGAATAACTGAGACGAAGGTCGTTTCGGTTTTTGGCACAGCCTAACAACCTAGGGAACCCAATTCTGATGGGTAATCGCATAGTTTAACGCCTCGAGATCTTCAGTCAGCTGGCTGTATGAGATTGGCCCTCCCAGGCACACCCTGACCGCTTCGTCGGGTGCACCTGTTACGATAAAGGCATTGCTCGGCATAACTCCGACTTGACGATTGGCCATGTGGCTCATCACGTCAGCTCGGCTCGATCCTTCGGGCAGCTTGAGCCAGATATTGAACGCTTCGGTGCTGCCCACGAAGTCTTGGTCCTTCATGATCTTGGCCGCAAGATTCTGTCTGCGGTTCGCCTCTTTGCGGACGAACTTCTGCACCGCCGCGGCTGTTCCATCTTCAATCCATCGTGCCATCAGAGCTGTTGTGATCGGTGACGCCATGACATTCGACGCCTGCACGGCCCGCGTGAAGTGGGTTTTCGACAGCCCAGACGGAACCACCGTAAGCGCAAGCCTCAAACCAGCGCCCAGACATTTCGAAAAACCCGCGATGTACCACCCCAATTCGGGGATCTGCTGTGAGATAGGCGGTGGCGCATCCGACGACACAAAACGACAAGCGTCATCTTCAATCAAAGGCAAACCATACTTGTCCAAAACGGACGCGATCTGCTGACGTCTCTCCATCGGAATTGTAAGCGTCAGGGGATTTTGCAGCGTCGGGTTCAGATAAAGAGCAGAAGGCGCGTGCTCTTGGATAGCGGCATCCAGATCATTAGGAAGAATACCGCTGTCGTCTGATCTCACGCCAATTAGCCGAATACCGAGTTGGGCCGCGATGGCACGAATACCGGGATAGGTCACGCGCTCACAGATCACGGTGTCTCCGGGCTTGGTGAGCAATGTCAGGATCGACAGCAAACTGGCATGTGCGCCAGGCGTGATTGCCAATTGGTCTGCTGTAACGTCGATATCATTGATGTTCATCCAGCGCGCTGCGGTCTCCCGGTCTTGCCGGCTCCCGATAATGGATTGGTAGCGAAGCAGAGGAACTAAGTTTGCAGCAACATGTGTGAGGCCTTGTTCCATACGGGCCACCAGAGCCGGATCATCTGGCTCCGGGGGCATGTTCATGTTTGGGTCTTCTTCCAGCGCGCGGCGTGGGTCTGCTTTTTCTGCTGTTTCTTCTGGGTTCCGGATAAACGAGCCCCGGCCGACAAAGGTGTCGATATACCCTCGCTTCGCAGCCTCAGAGTACCCGCGAGAGACAGTTGTGAAATCCAAGCCAACAAGCTTGGCGACGCTGCGTTGAGGCGGAAGCCTGTCACCTGCATTTAGCACACCTGTCTCTACATCATGTCTGATCGCTTCCGCGATCTGGACATAGAGTGGTTTCCCGTCGTCGCGCAGATTCGGCGTCCATGACTTCAACGCATCATTCCATTCAATGTATAAGATTGTGTCTATCGTATTTATCAGTATTTCAGGCGAAATTCAACATGTTGTCGCACTTGCAATCATATTGATTGGTAATTGATTGCATTATGTCTGAAGATGGACTATCTGAGGCACGACCGAAGGAGATCAAAGATGTCCGACCTTGCAATTGACACCCACGACGACAGTGAAGAGCGCCCCATCAAACCCGCAATCATGAACGGGATGCGCCTCAAGTGCCCCAGATGCGGGGAAGGCAAACTACTGCACAGCTACATCAAAGTGAACGATGAGTGTTCGAATTGCGGTTTGGATCTGAGCCATCAGAGGGCGGATGATGGTCCGGCTTATCTTACGATCTTGATCGTTGGCCACCTTATGGGGTTTGCGTTGCACATCGCCTGGGTGACATGGAGGCCAGAACCCTGGGTCCTGGCTTTGAGCATATCGGTCATTGCAGTAGTCGGTGCCTTGGCACTGTTGCCGGTCATGAAGGGCCTGATTGTTGGATACCAATGGGCCAAACGCATGCACGGGTTCTAGCCAACCGCCCTCCCAATGAATTCACAGCCCTTTCAGAGGATGGTTTCCTTGATGGATTTGAATTTCTATTCACTTGAGGCGACAGGAAAGACGATTGCGGATCTCACAACAGCCGTACCCCTTATTCCTGCGAGAACCCCTGTCAATGTGGCCTGGCTGAATGATGAGGATGATTACGACAGGCTGCGAATGGTGCGCCGGATCGACGACGCCGGACTATTGCCGGTGCCGATATTTGCAGCTCGTCGCCTTAAATCAAAGAAACACTTGTTTGACCTGACCGAAAAACTCCGGTTTGCGGGCGCACAGGGACAAGTCATGGTCGTTGGTGGTGACCCATCAAATACGTCGGGGCCATTCAACAACACGATGGATCTCCTTCGAACGGAGTGGATTGAAAAATATGCGATCAAGAGGGTCACCTTACCGGGTTTTCCTGAGGGGAACGCTGCCACAGGCTATCGTTCGGACGTGGCCCTACTGGAGCAGAAGATAAAACTTCTGGAGTCCTACGGGTGCAGCGTGAGCATAACAACTCAACTTGCCTTTGATCCCGACAGAATTCTCAACTGGACAAGCCAGCTTCGAAACATTGGTGTTAGCCAGCCGATCCAAATTGGGATACCTGGGCCGACCAAAAAGGATCTCCTGCTCAGGTTTGCACGCTCATTCGGGGTTTCGGCTGGCGGGTTGAACAACGTGAGTGTCACCGTGGACGGGATCGTAGATTTCTCCCGTCTGGTCTGCTTGATCGAACAAGGGCTGCAACGACGCAATTTAGCTGATGTTGCGGTTCACCTTTATCCTTTTGGTGGCGCGAAGGTTGCCGTTGAGTGGCTTAATGCGGTTAAGGCGCGGCATACGTGGGATACTTCGAGAAAAATCCTAGCTTGAGGTAAAAAGGCCGGCCATTGAGGTCGGCCATGCTGGTTTTTAGAGAGGGCTTCTTCTGATTGTTGAAGGTGTCAAGCCGCCAGAGCGACTGAGTCCTTTCCAGCGGGGATCCGAAGTGGACATGTGCTGTCGGTGACCGCTCTCCAGATTGCCTGAACGACATCCTCGGAGAAGGTGAACTCCTTCCCTTCGGTGTTCATGAAGGCCGCCATGGTTTGCTCGACGAACGGCTTGAAGCCTTCAGGCGTGTCATTGGATTCTGACATCATTGCCATTGCGTTCTTGCCAAAATTCGTCGTTGGGGCCTGACCTGGTAGAACGATATGGGTCCGGATACCCAGCGGAGCCAGTTCAAGGGCAAGGCATTCGGTGAAGGCGTTCACCGCAGCTTTGCTGGCCGTGTAGACCGAAGCCAGCGGCAGCGGTTTGAGCGTGACGCTGGAGGAGATATTCACAATCACCCCTGATCCTGCGGCGCGCATTTGTGGCAGCACCGCACGGACCATGTTCATGGTGCCGAACGTGTTGGTCTCAAAAATTCGGCGCAGGTTGTCCTCTGATGTGCCCTCAAAAGGGGAAAGCCAGCCCACGCCAGCATTGTTGACCAAAGCGTCGATAGGGCCCGCAGCTTCCACTGCCTTTGTAATGCTCTCGCAATCCGAGATATCCAATGGCAGGACCGCCAAACGATCTGATACCGGCAATAGTGTTTCATCTGGCTTGCGCATTGTTGCGATTACCGACCAGCCCTGTTCAAGGAAGAAGCGCGAAGTCTCCAGTCCAAATCCCGAAGAACATCCTGTGATCAATACGGTCTTCATGACGTTGTCTCCTATTTTTTGATGTCTTGAAAATAGAGGACGTGGGCGGTATTATATATAATCATTCATCCATTATTTGTTATCAATGGTCCAAATTGGCAGATCCATTCTCTGAAATCATCAGCCTCCTTCAACCCAAAGCGTCCTATTCAAAACTGGTGCATGCATCGGGGCCGTTTCGGGTGCATCGTGACGACCTAAACGAGGCGTTTTACTGTTCTCTTCTTACTGGACGTGCATGCTTGGAGGTCGAAGGGAAAGAACCCTTGGTTTTGAATGCGGGTGACTTTGTACTGATCCCTGCGGTCAAGTCATTCACCTTCTCAAGCATGGACCCTCCACCACCCGATGATTTGGTCAACCACCCTGTGGAGGGTGAAGAGGGAGTATTCCAGCTTGGGACGACTGATGCGGATCCAGAAGTTCAGCAACTCGTAGGGCACTGCACCTTTGCCAGCCCGGACGCTGATTTATTGATCTCTCTACTGCCTGATCTGATCTTTGTCCGCGGTGAGGGTCGGTTAGCTGCGCTTACGGGGCTTGTTCGCGATGAAGCGCGCGCAAACCGGCCGGCGCGAGATGTGATCGTCGAGAACCTATTGCAAGTCCTATTGATCGAAGCCTTCCGGTCTGGCGCGGACCCGGCACCGACTGCTGGCCTTTTGCATGGATTGGCAGACGTGCGGGTTGGGCCCAGTTTGCGAGCCATGCACGCGGCTCCGGCTCACAGCTGGACTGTTCAAGCTCTTGCAACCGAAGCAGGGCTATCCCGATCTGCATTCTTCACACGGTTCGAAGGGGTCATGGGAATGCCCCCAATGAGCTATTTGCAGAACTGGCGGATGACATTGGCAAAGCATATGCTCCGAACAGGCGACCTCAGCATTGCCGAAATCTCTGCCCAGACAGGATATGGGTCCTCCAGTGCCTTCAGTACGGCCTTTTCCCGCTATGTTGGATGCCCTCCTGCTCGCTACTCAAAGGCAATTCTACTGGAAACTTCGGGCTAAGCTTTTCAGATGACACCGCCATTGGCGCGAAGAGTTTGCCCACTGATCCAACGACCATCAGGTCCGGCCAGAAGCGAAACAACAGCAGCGATGTCTTCAGGGGTTCCGAGCCGACCAAACGGGTTCACCTCTTTGATCTTCTCGATCACCGCCTCGGGCTTTCCAGTCATGAACAGGTCGGTCCCAACTGGCCCAGGCGCAACGGCATTCACGGTGATGTCACGTGAGCCAAGTTCTTTGGCGAGCACATGGGTCATCGCTTCCACAGCAGCTTTCGTCGCCGCATAGACACCGTAAGTCGGCTGATAGAGCCCGACAACACTGGAGGACAGACTGACAATCGCGCCACCTTCGTTCATACGGTTGGCAGCCTCGCGCATGCCGCGAAACACACCGCCAATGTTGATGGCGCAGTGAGCCTCGAAGTCAGCATCAGATGTAGATGCAACCGCACTCAGTCGCATCATACCCGCGTTGTTGACCAGAACATCGACAGTGCCGAACTCCTGTTCAGCCGCATCGAACAATCTTGGCATGCAGGATGGATCAGAAATGTCACCCTGAACTGCGATTGCATGGCCGCCAGCTTTTTTGATCGCGTCCACAATCTCGTTCGCTCCGGCCTCATCACTTGCATAATTGGCAATGATTACATGGCTATCCTGCGCCAGGCGGAGTGCGATAGCTGCACCAATCCCTTTACTGGCGCCGGTTACAATTGCGGTTCGTTGTTTGCGTACCATGTCAATCTCCTTTCTGTTTGAAGCGAAGATAGACGAGGACTTGATCCAGATAATGTGCCTTGAATTGGAATCACAATTCGATAAAAGCGAACAATGATCGATAGATTTGAAACCATGCGCCTGTTTGTTCGGGTGCTGGAACGCGGAAGCTTCACAAAGGCAGCTTCTGACCTGAACATTCCGCGGTCTACCGCAAGCGAAGCCATCCAGAGGCTGGAGCGTGACCTTGGTAGTCGGCTGCTGGATCGCACAACCCGCCACGTGGCTCCAACACCGGATGGGCAAGCCTATTACCAACGATGCGCGTCGATTTTAGCTGATCTGGAGGAAGCTGAAGGAGCACTGCGCGGACACGAGCCCTCAGGTCTGCTTCGCATTGACGCCCCTGGCACTCTGACGCGGGTTTTCCTGCTACCGCATTTGACTGATTTTTTGGCGACGCATCCCAAAATCACCCTTCAACTCGGTCAGACAGAGCGCCTAGTGGATCTGGTGCGCGAGGGCGTTGATTGCGTCATCCGAGCCGGCATTCCTGATGACAGCGGCATGATCACGCGACACCTGACTGATCTCCCCGAAATCACCTGTGCGAGTCCAGAGTACTTAGCTAAATTTGGCACTCCAAGGTCGGTTGACGATCTGAAAGGTCATCAGATGGTCGGCTTCCTGTCTTCGCGCACTAGCGCCGTATTGCCGCTGGAGTTCAAGAGCGGTGACAAGCTTAAGGAAGTTACGTTACCAGCGCTGGTTGCAGCAAATGACGCGGACACAGTGCATCATCTAATCCGAGACGGGTTTGGGATTGGACAAGCGCCGAAATATCGTTTTCTGGAAGACTTGAGAGCGGGACGCCTTGTAGAAGTTTTACCGGATGCGCCACCGTCGCCCACTCCGCTGGCTGCTTTTTACCCGCAGAACAGGCAGCTCTCTCCGCGCGTCCGGGTCTTCCTCGATTGGGTCGTTCGCATTTTCGACAAGGCCGCGCTTTGACCAAATGTCTAGGGCCGTCCGCTCGACTTTGCAAAGTCAGCTTTCTGCGCACTACGCTCTAACAAGTAAACTCACTGAACGCCGGAATTTTACTCATTTCGTCGACGATTTGGCTCCAACCAACCATCTTGATGCAGTAAAGCTTCGACATCCTCGCGCAGAAAAAGCGGTCCATAGTCCTCGCCGTTTGGCGCAAACCTATTCAGTTTCTTTAGCAAAAACCTCCTATAGTGACCAAAGTCGTCTCTAATTGTCTTCGAAGTCACGAAGCGTTTCTGGAACTCCTCAATGTCTCCGATTGAGGCATAGGTCCAGTCACCACCGTATTTTGGATGCGGCCTACGAGTTGCTGGTGTATGGCCGGCAGAAGAAAGCCTTTCAAACCATCCTTGAGTACGGATTCCAACCGAACGACCAAACGCAGCCGCAGTCATAATTGGACCACCTGTGGACTCTACTTCTTCGTGTTTCATCGCATCGATTTCTTCTTTCAGAACGCAAAAAGCGGTGTAGCCTTCAAGATCCACCCGCCGTCCTAGTTGGAGTTTCTGCACTCGCACCTGCTTGATGATAGCGGCTAAACTCAGATTAGTGCGGTTTTTAGCGTCTTGAATCCGCTCCCAGCTCTCGTCAATTGCTTCGATTGACATCGCGAGCTCGTGGAGTTCATCAACCAATGCGACACCATCTGAAATGCGCCAAGGTGACTTTACTTTTGCGTTGGGAATCCGTCGCACTAGGATCTCACTTTGAGCCAGCGATGCAAACTCTCCTTTTGTTGCGCCCATCGCTCGTTGCATGGCGATTGGGCCGACCAGCGTCGGTATTTCAGCCAACAATTCAGCATATTTTGCGGCTTCAAAAGTCTTGCGTGCCGCAGGCCTGTCGTCGTCAGAACCAATTGCGCCAGCGTGAACCAGAAACTGCTCAATTAGCGATTGCCCGATGCCTGTTTCTTGAGAAGCCGTAATGATTGAATGTAGTTTCCGTTCCGGTTGCACTATCCCCAATACGGTTTCTCCGGCAGCAACTGGCCAGTGGCGGATGATGCAGTCCCGCAATAATTTTCGGAATGGGGCGAAGTCAACTTTTTCCAAGTGCGCCTGACCAAAATCAACAAACATACGGCCAAAGGCCTTCTGTGGCCCAGCTTTCCTCAGCTTCAGGAATGCGCGCGTCACGTCATCAGCCTAAGTGCGGGGCTCTCGCGCACCGGTCATCTCCAGCCACATGGCGGCGATCTTCTCAACCAGTGACCACACGGTTTGCTTACGATCATGCTGTGAGACCTCAAAGCGGACTGCTTTCTCTTCGATACCGTGCTGCTCGGATTCTCGTTCGCTCACGCGCACTTCGTAGTCGCAGAGCCCACTAATATCGTCGCTGACATTTCCTGCATGGGCCCGGGCAACTTCGCGCTCATTCACATAGACGACGATTTTGAGCATCACTCACCACCCTTTCGTGACACATGCAGGACAACGTCCGCGCTCATCCGTTCGGTCGATCTGACCGAAATATCCACAAATTGAGCAGGTCAACCTGTCCCGAACGGGATTTTTCCGAACGCCAAAGAACCTCTTCCATTCAGGATGGCGCTTGCTCGCGACATCATGCGCGCACCAACAACACAGGGTCGTGTACCAGCCGTTCAGAAGTTGGGTCTCAGCAGCGTTTGAGCATCGCTCACAGGTACGATTTGCTCGTGCAATCGTGGTGATGATCATCGACTGGATGTTTCGATCATCACACCTGTGGTAGATACGGAGCTCCCCCAGTTTTTCCTTGATCTGGAGAACGACGGGATAGGGTATTTGTTTCTGATCGCAGTACTGTTTGATCTCTGAGAAGAGCGTCGTGACCAAGCCGGCCCAACCATTGTATGTGCGGCCGAGGCTCTCCTCGACCGATTGCTTGATGTCGTTGAAATCAATTGCGTTCGCAACGTCGTCCGCCATGTCGGACTCCTCCGGGGGATGGTAGGAGGCGTCGGAATCGAACCGACTCGTGCACTCTAATCTGGAGCAATTACAAGGATATAAGCCTCGCCCGCATACCAATGCTGCCTCCCACGGATTTCGCGTGGGTTATCGACCTCAGGCCGATATTCGATGGCAGTGGATGCGTGAGTACGTCATGACCTGAAGCTGAACCAGTTCGTGTCACTATGTCAAGACGGAGTGTGCTGCACTTCGAAATTCACCGCGTAGTTTCGGGAACCTTCTTGCCTAGGTTGTGGGGTTCAATTCGGCTTCACTATGATGAATGCCAGCACGTTTTTGCAAAGGATGCGAAGTCGAACAGAATTTTTTTGGACAGCTTCAAGTCAATGATGAAAGAGCCACGTTGGCCTTTGATGTTGATCCTTTCAGGGGTGCCTGTTTTGTCCGATTATGTGCGTTCGTACGAGCAACTAGATGCGCTTGTGGATCCCGTTCACTTCGATGAAATCAGTCTAAAGAAAGACGCAGAACAACTCGCTGAACTCATTTACGCATATGCGGACGAAGCGGAAATTAATATCGAAGAATTGGCAACGCAGGGCTTTCTACGTCGGCTCGACTTCGCGTGCGCTCATCGCTGGGGCCTGGTTATCGAGCTGTTGATTGATACCCTCACCAAGGCCAAAATGGAAGGCAAGGTCGAACTTCAACTGGAAGATTTCGCTGAACAGTTTGCACTACGTACGGGCACGACAAAGCAATATTCTCCATTCACTGAGAAAAACTACGTCGAGGCATTCGATACAAAGAGAATGCTCAAATTGAGCGATTAGTCAGCATCTGATGAAAACTAGTCTGCAAATTCGAAGGCATACTGCACCTGCATTCGGCGGGTCGCAGCTCAAAACGGACATTGCGATTTCTGTCCGCACTCCAGTAGCTTTTGTTCATGACTGTATTACCCTATCTCTCCGAGCGTTACTCTGACGCAAAAAATATCCTCCTGGCGTGGCTTTCATGGACGGGCAGTATTTGCGGATTTCGGAAGCCAAGATTTCTGTGCTGGACTATGGGCTACTTCATTCCGACGCGACGTATGATGTCGTCCATGTTTGGAACGGAGCCTTCTTTCGACTCGAAAATCATCTTGATCGGTTCTTTGCAGGTTTGGAAAAGCTGCATATGTCAATTGAGTATGACCGAGAACAGGTCATCGAGATTCTGCATAACTGCGTTGCACTGTCAGGGTTAAAGAACTCCTACGTCGAGTTCATTTGTACACGCGGCATGTCTCCAACATTCAGCCGGGATCCACGTGATGCCGTCAACCAGTTCATCGCCTTCGCAATCCCATTTGGATCGGTGGCTAATCCAGAGCAGATGAAGCATGGGCTACATGCAGCAATATCATCCTTGGTCCGCATTCCGCCTAATTCAGTCGATCCAACTGTGAAGAACTATCACTGGTTGGATCTGGTGAGAGGCCTCTATGAGGCTTACGACCGCGGTGCCGATACGGCGATCCTTGTCGATACAAATGGAAACGTGTCTGAAGGACCCGGATTCAATATTTTTGCCGTCATCGACGGAAGAGTTCTAACACCAAAGCTCGGAGTGCTTCTCGGGGTGACTCGTCAGACGGTCTTCGACATTTGCACGAACTTAGATATCGACTGCTCAGCCGTCGACATACCCCACGACCACCTCCTAGGTGCCGACGAGGTTTTCATATCTTCAACTGCCGGTGGGATCATGCCAGTGACCAAAGTGAATGGACAATATATCGGTGATGGATCTCCCGGCCAAATCACAAGCCAGATCACCAAGAGTTATTGGGACATTCACAACGAAAAGAACAACAAGTTTGTGATAAAATACTTGGATTAAAAATAGCTGTCAGTTGGTGTCGGGTTTACCCAGTGGTGGAATGTAGTTTTGGGAGCCATGACTCTGCTGGATGCGTCTTACACAATTAGCTGATCGCAGCCCGAAGCGGCCATTCTGAAATGGACTTTGAATATCTCGAGAAGCAGACAATGCTGTCGATTTCTTTTGAAGCCCACCGGTTGTCTTTCTGAACTTGAAGCCGAGCGCGCGCCTCAAAACTTCTCTATAAGTTGGGGGATGGCCCACTCACAAACCACCCCCCAGCCGCACTGGACCTGCAATTGTCCAGGACGGTTGACTAAAATCGTTCAATTGCGGTTTCAACTTGGCCGCAAAACTTATCAATATCGCGCTTTAGCATATCGCTTTCTCGGGTCTCATCTCTGACCGCAGATAGTTCATCTACAACAGCTCGCAAATCTTCTTCTGGAGCTGCCTCCGCGATGCGCACCAAAGCTCGAATAAGGGCGGCCGTTACGAGGCCATTACTCCGGGCAGCGCGTCGCAGAGCTGGCATCGAGTCGTGAAACAGTGCCTCAGCCGTGATGGACGGGTAAATCACCCGCACGTTTCCGCCATCATCCCGATACACACCCGTGCAGAGCTTTGACGACCAGGCTCGAGCCAGAGATGCCGATAGACGGTCGATGCAGACTATTGCGGTAAACGTGTCGTTGACACCCGGCGACAAAGCCCGAAGTGCGATTTCAACGAGCAGATGGACAGAAAAGCGGATATCTCCGGTAGGATCTCGCGCGGGGATCAACGGAGCTGCCGCTTGCACAAGATCATCGAGGCTCTCGTCACTGTCACCAAAAACATTGGCCAAAGTGTCCGTTGGAACCATGAAGTCACCTGGCTGCACATCAAAAACGACCACGGCTCCTGATTCCTTGGCGGCACCCACCAGACCTTCGGTATTGATCGAGTTCACATATCCAGTGCCCGAAGCCGAGACTTGGCGCTTGTCTCCCTCCTCAGGGACCGCCTCTGAAGATGGAATATCTGCACTGTTTTCGATTGCGGTGCTCACTTGCCGATCCAAGGCTTCAGAAATCCGCGCCGCCTCCTGATCAATGGTTACACGCGTCGATACTGTATGAACGAAGAGCAGCAGCAAAAGAACTGAGATGATCGAATAGACTATTCCTATCGCAACGGCCAAATTGACGGATGTGTCATCGCGTATCAGCCACAAGATCAACAAGCTGTATAAAAACGTCGCTCCAAGTGAGCCAACTGCAATCTGATTTACCCTGTCTTCGCCAAAGCGCTGCAAGAGCCTGGGCCCAATTGATCCGGCTGCTAAGGTGTAGACCAGCAAAACAATGGAATAGACCATGACCAACGCGGACATGGATGCTGCCGTGATTGCGCTTAGTACATCGCTCGCAGTGCGATTAGAAACGCTCAGCCAATCGGAAGCGGACCAACCCCAACTCGCGAGCGCTTGCTCCGTCTTGAAGACAATCCCAGCCACCAAAAGCCCTGAAAGACTAATGGCGGCAGGGATAGTTAGGAACCCGCGAAAATACCTCACTAATTCTCTAGGTGTTTGCATTCCGGTCCCCATTTACGACACGAGCTTTGTTCACAAACACAGCTCTACGAGAACCGGTCGGCCGCTTTTTTCAAAGCACTCTGCATATCGCTCCATGCAGCTTCGTAGCCCTTTTTGACATCTTCCCAGGCCTCGTCGCTAGTCGACTTCAAATCATTCAGTTGAGCCTCTGCGTCAGATCTTGCCTTGTAGAGCTTGCTGAGCTGCTCCTCGAGCTCGAGTTTGGCGTCCGCTTCGGCCACCTTCAGCTTGGCTTCGAGAACATCAATCTGGGCATTCCAACTATCCAGTTGCAGCTGTGCCTTTTTCTCGTACCCAACACGTGTCATCGTTTTTCCTTTCTTCGCAAACCTTCGTTCAAATCGAGGGGAGCCGTCAATTAGGCCGCAACAATTGCCTTGAGCATCCAGACCGCTTCTTCATGCTTCGCCATCCTGGCATTCATCAGATCCTCTGTAGCTCCATCGCCATAACGGGCAGCGGTCGCGGCAGTCTCACGCAGGTTCCGAGCAATCGCTTCGTTGTCTGCGACCAATTGTTTGATCATGCCCTCTGCATCTTTAACCGTCTCTTCTTCGGTCAGCTTGGCTTGGCTAACCATGTCCGTGAACGAGATCGGTGCCACCTGACCCAACGCACGCACACGCTCGGCCAATTCATCCGCAGCTTCGAACAGGTCGCGATACTGACGCTCTGTCAGTTCATGGATCGGCAGGAATAGCGGGCCCACGACGTTCCAATGTGTGCCTTGTGTTTTCACCACCAGGACCATGGTATCGGCCAGTACTTCCGTCACCGCGTTGGCGATCCAGGCGTTCTTGTCGATGCCTGTGTCGTTGGTTTCTTCCTGAACTTCAGACTTTAAGACTTGCTGTATCATTTTCACTCCGTTTCGTTGCTTGCGGAGTAAAACCTAAGAGCGGCTCATAAAATTTCAAATAAAATCATATACTTAACATAGGTATCCGACACATCATGGGGCGCTTCATGATCCTGGGTATCCGGCACAACATGCCAAGATTGATGTAGACACACAGGCCCATTGCCATACATGCTTGGAGTAACTGACGTAAGCTACTGAGGTCATGCCAGTGTCTGATCAAAATCGACCACCAAAGCGCACGGAAAAACTACAACTGATGCTCGACCTCGAAGAGCTTAAAGCCATCGATGATTGGCGGTTCGAGAACAGATTGCCTTCCAGAGCGGCCGCCATTCGAGAACTCATCCGTCGCGGTCTGATTTCCAATGAGTTTGAAGAACCACCTACTGATGCGCCTTCCGGTGAGTTTCGTGTTGTGGATGAGTGACAAGAACATCCATAGAGCATTCGAGTGAAGCCCCGCGACGTTTCGCAGTGCCGCGCTCAGTTGGCTGTTAAGCAGCATTCAGTGAATGTCTGCATTGTGGACACTTCTACCATTCGCGAAAAGCCTGGCGAATTTGCGGCTTGAACAATTGCGTTTAGGCTAGAGGGTAACTCCAGCGACAAGTCTGACTTGTTTTCAATAAATTACTCGCGCAACATCTGTGAATGTCCGGAACCAATTGGGAGGTTGGCATGGCGGAGCTACGCGAAATTGGTAAGACAGGGATACGGGTTCCTCGCGTCGGGTTTGGATCGACAGGGTTGGGAAGTATCCCGGAAATCTACGGGTATGAGGTTGATGAAGACCGCGCGATTGATACAATTCGGGCAATTCTTTCGCAGCCAAATGCGTTCCTGGAGACATCCCGTTGCTATGCCATGGGGCGAAGTGAAGAGCGCATAGAAAAAGTCATTCATGAGCTTGGTGGGTGGCCGGACGGGCGGGTGCTTTCCACCAAAATCGACCGGGATATGGAAACCGGTGCTTTTGATGCTTCTCAGGCACGTAGATCATTCGAGGAAAGTCTTGCGGCCCTTAGCGTCGACAGCGTTGATATACTCCACGTCCATGATATCGAATACGCAAATGACCTATCAGAGGTCAAAGGACCAGGTGGCGCGATTGAAGAGTTGTTCCGTATCAAGGAGCAAGGCCTGGCCAAGGCGGTCGGAATCGCGGCGGGACGTATCGACTTGATGATGCCAATTTTGGAGAGTTGGGATTTTGACGTGGTCCTGACACACAACAGGCATACGCTGGTAAACGACAACGCGGCACCTCTGATAGAACTCGCGAAATCACGAGGCGTTTCGATATTGAACGCAGCACCTTATTCCGGAGGTGCACTTGCCCGAGGAAGCGCGATCCATCGCTTTTATGTCTATCGACCGGCAGATGATGAAGTACTTGCGCCAATCCGTGCTGTTGAAGAGGTATGCGGACACTACGATGTCCCGGTCGGGGCGGTCGCGTTGCAACACTCTTTGAAAAATGACGACATCATTTCGACCGTTTGCGGAGTGACATGGCCTCAGCATGTTCAACAGGCGATGGAATGGGCAGCGTGGTCCATCCCTGAAGGCGTTTGGGAGGAACTCGCTGAGCTCGAAAAAACTTCGAGCGACCCAGAAGCTTAGTATCGATTTTCTGTTGGGATACTGTTCTGCCAATTGACGGATTTTGGGCTCTGTCCGGCCATTCGCCGCGCGTTGCAACAACGGCCGCAATGCGGACAAACCGGACTTGTGCGATTGCGGCAATTGCTGACGCAGCATTGATTTGCTGTAGCAGCACATTCATCGCTGCGTTGCAGCTGTTGTCGCCAGACCGGTCATTCAAAGCTATGATGATGCGATACTATCAAACTGTAGTTTCGCTGCACATAGGATCAGCAACTTAGACGCCGAACAAAGCCAACGTTTGCGTTGTCGCAGGCAGTGCAGCAGGACAGGCCATGCGGGCCTTCAGCCAGTAAGCAAATTCTCGTTGTGGCTCATGCAGGTGGCGGGGAAGAGGGAGTAATTCGCGGTCGTGGAATTTTTCATTAAGTTGAGATATTGCAGAGATTGGATCTTTGGTTCTTGCTTCGTGTTTGAATTGATCGGGAACGAAGCACCAATAGTGCTTCTATTTGTTGTTATGCTTTTTTGACGAGCGTAATCTTGTTTTTCTGACAGGAAATTAACGTTACTGCCGAACGCGATAGCCGGAAGCAATGATCTTGTTTATCAGAACAGCGGCGGCCTGGTGCATGTCCTTTTCATCGTTATTGCCGACCGCTGTTTCGTGGACAGCAGCTGCGTCATGCAGAACTCCCACAATTTCATGTTCGGGCAGAAGCTCACGATCTTTAATTGCAAGCAAAAGCGCTTCACAAATTGAGAGTGCGGCCATTCCTGAATGGTCTTGCCGGTCAGCCATGGTAGACGTCCTTTTCTAACAGGCGTCCAAGCATGGAAGCGCCACGATGAATTGCACCATACTGGCATAGATTGCTGTATACTTAACTGATCGAAAGCAGTCTTGGCGTCGGATAGTTTCGCGGGCTGCTCATCGATGAAGGAAGAACACTTGCGCACTATCAAAAATAGTCCACTCACCCGAAAGCTTTCAAACTTCGTCGCTCTGACTGAGGTTGAACTTGCGGTATTGGCACGCCTGCACAAGCGTCGCAGAACCTTTGAAGCCGGACGTGACCTTGTGCATCAAGGGCAATCAGAGCAGGCGGCCTACATTCTGGCCTCGGGCTGGGTTTGTTCCTACAAAACCCAGACTGACGGGTCGCGTCAGATCGTCGATTTCCAAATACCGGGTGACTTTCTGGGCTTGCGAAGCGTTCTATTGCACACCTCGGATCACAGCATAGAACCAATCATGGAAATCCAAGCCATTGAAGTAGTAGTGGATGATCTCCTGGAAGCATTTGCGCAAACGCCCCGGCTGGCGACAGCAATCCTTTGGGCGGTCTCTAGAGATGAAGCGATGGTGGTTGAGCACCTGGTCAACATAGGACGGCGAGATGCGGGTGAGCGCATGGCGCATTTTCTTTTGGAACTTGGTGTGAGGCTGACTCAGGTCGGGATGGCAACCAAGATGGGATATACCTGCCCACTGACACAATACCATCTTGCCGATACGCTGGGACTGAGTGCCGTGCATGTTAATCGTGTCCTACGGCAACTGCGGGAAAAGGGGCTGGTTACTTTTCAATCCGGGCAAGTGGTATTTGATGATTATGACGGACTGGTGACGTTGGCCGGTTTTGACCCCACTTATCTGGATCAGGCCGGGCCACTGTTGAAGCAATAAGTTCACCCCTACAGCGATGCCGGGATTTTGATGATCGTTGCCTGTTAGAGACGGAATTCGCTTCGGCAGATTTGGGATTTCACTGAAAAAGAAGCGCAAGATAAATACAGTCCGATTGCGGTACTGGATTTCCTGCGCTTCTCAATTACTCGTTAAGAACACGCCAGCAAATATCCCGCCAACACACATCACGTTGCCGGAATCCAAACATCGTTGCACTGACGCAGGTTAGTCAATTTTTTACAGTACCTGATCCTCGGGCACCAAATGCATTTGAAATTCCAATAAAATCTCAGGTCATTGGCCGCAGACTAACATCGATCAGCGCGCGTCTGCCATTCGCACATTATTCTAAATTACAACGCCAGTACTACCGCAGCGCTTACGAGCGTGTACCGCGGCAGACTGCGCGGGGAAGATCCAACAAACTATATGGAGGACCAAGGTGAGCACGAGATCGTCCAGTTCTTTGGTGACGTTTTCAAATCCGTTCTCTTTGTCCGGCTACCCGGATGAACTTCCTGCAGGCGAGTATGAAGTAGTTGTTGAAGAAGAACTACTACAGGGCCTGAGTTTCGAAGCATATCGCAGAACCGGAACCTACCTGACAGTTCAGGGCAAAGGCAGCAAGCCAGGCCGCACGGAAATGCGCCCAATTGACCCAGAAGATTTTGAACTGGCGCTTAAGCACGACCAGACCTTGGCCACATCTAACAATGACAGCGATGCGGCGCTTTCCCCGCAGGAGGAATAGATTATGAACACGCCCGAATGGCTTAAACCCGGAATCTACGGTGCTCTGATCGGCGGGGTTTTCGTAGGCGTCGTTGGATTTTCATGGGGTGGATGGATGACCGGCGGTAGCGCGGACAAGATGGCCAACGCCATGTCCCGCGATAATGTAATCGCTGCGTTGGTTCCGGTCTGCGTCGACATGGCGAGAACTGACGCCCAACGCGCCGAAAAAATAACGACGATCAAAGAGGCTTCTTCTTTCAAGCAGAAGGATGCCGTCATGGCGGCTGGCTGGGCAACGGTGCCGGGATCCCAAACTCCTAACAAAGACCTGGCGCAGGCCTGTATCGAGGGGCTGAACCTGGATGGATCGTAACTCAATCACTCAACATTCGGACAACGCCGTTTGCATCAGGGCAAATCGAAAAAATCAGTACCGGTTTTGCGCTCACTTAATGGCTGCGTTGTTTGTTGGCGTCTTCAGCAGTTTGGCGGGCTCCTTTATCTCATCAAGTCCCGCATCGGCCGAAACAAATTCGATCCCGGATAACGCGCATCCCAAAAAGTATGGCGACGGTTGGGAATGCGATTTGTCCTATCGGTTGAAAGGCGAAGAATGCGTGGCCATTGTCGTGCCGGGAAATGCCTACCCCACAAACAGAACCTATGGCTCAGGGTGGGCATGTATGCATGGCTTTGTTGAAGTTGGCGGCACCTCATGCACTGAAGTGATTGTGCCTGAGGGTGGATATCTCGATCCATCAGGTGAGAGGTGGCGGTGCCTGCGTGGATACACAAGAGTAGACGATAGCTGCCAGAAAATCGTGGTGCCGGATAATGCTTACCTGACGAATAGCACTTATGGATCTGCATGGCGTTGCAACCGTGGCTACGAAAAAGACGGAGAAGCATGCGTGGCAGTAGCGGTGCCGGAAAACGCTTTTCTGAACGCATCAACCAGCGGGCGTCCCTGGACGTGCGAGCGTGGGTATTTTGAGCGCGACGGACGGTGCGATGCCGTGTTTGTGCCTGAAAATGCTTTCTACGATGACGCGATCCATGGAGTTGGATGGAAATGCGAACGTGGTTACGAGGCGTCCGGTGATCGCTGCAATGCAATCGAGCTACCGGCAAATGCCCATATCGACCGATCCGGTAATAGGTGGGAATGCCACAGAAACTATCATCAGTCAGAAGGTCAGTGTGTTCTGAACAATTGAGGTTTCAGGCAGAGAGCCCATTTTTCCAAACTTCACAATTTGTGCCCGTTCTTACCAAGGACGGCGCGTTTCACACTCCCAAAAGGAACAGATATGAAACCCCTACCCATTGCGTCGGATGACAGGAAGTTAATTGCCAGCAATGCGCAAAAGCTGCCGCCTGAACAAGCAGTTTTTCCAGAGCTTCACCGCAAGACACTTGTGACAGATACACCGACTGCAATTGTGTATTGCGAAGGAAACTTCGCAAAGATCGATGGCAAGACGGCTAATGGTCTCGTTCGACATTCACAGGCCTATCGCGTTCTTTCGGTGATCGACAGCACGTATGGCGGTTGTGACAGTGGCAAAGTGCTTGATAATGTCGCAAATCAGGTTCCCATCTTCGATGATCTTGATGCCGCCGTCGCTAATGAAGCTACTATCCCCGACACGTTTATTTACGGAATGGCGCCGGCCAGCGGCAGAATGTCCCTTGAAGATCGCGAAGCTGTTGTGGATGCGATAACGCTCGGAATGAACATCGTCAGTGGGCTGCATGAATTTCTTTGCGATGACAAAGAGCTCGCCGGATTTGCCAAAATTCACGATGTCACGATACGCGACATTCGCAAGCCGCGGCCTAATCGCGACCTGCGCCTGTTAGATGGCAGTGTTGGAGACGTCCAGGCGATCCGCATCGCGGTGTTCGGCACCGATTGTGCAATTGGAAAGCGTACAACCGCGACAATCCTGACAAGTGCCCTTAACGCGCATGGGATCAAAACAGTTTTGGTCGGTACCGGCCAGACAGGATTGATGCAGGGCGCCAAGTATGGTGTCGCGATGGATTCGGTGCCGCCGCAATTTTGCTGTGGCGAGCTTGAGCGCGCTGTTGTTGCAGCATCTGAAGATGAACACCCGGATGTCATAGTGATCGAGGGCCAGGGCGCGCTAAGCCATCCGGCCTTTTGCACATCAGCCTTCATTCTGCGAGGCAGTCAGCCACATGCAGTTATTCTTCAACACGCGCCCAAACGAAAACGTCGATGTGATTTCCCCAACATGACAATGCCCGACCCTTGCGATGAAATCACCCTGATCGAGGCTTTTGCGAACACAGAGGTAATTGGCATGACGATCAACCATGAAGGAATGAATGATATTGAGATTTCAAAGGCCATCACAGACTATAACCGCAAATTGTATCTCCCGGTCACTGACGCATTGAACCGTCCTCCAAAAAACTTGGTGAATATGGTTCTATCTGCCTTTCCGCGCTTGCAACCCGTACCTGCTACGACGATTGAATGAGCAAGCTGCGTATTGACGTTGATCTGGACAAAATTCGGTACAACACACGGTTCCTGGTCGACCACCTTAGACCCCGCGGAATTACGGTGACAGGTGTGACAAAAGCCGTTTGCGGTCATCCTGAGATTGCGAATGCTATGCTTGAAGGTGGCGCGACAGGGCTGGCGGACGCGCGGATCAGCAATATCATACGTATGCGCGACGCTGGGATCTCGTGCTCCATATCCTTGATCCGAACGCCCATGCTGAGCCAGGTCGCGCAAGTTGTTGATAACTGCAATGTCAGCTTCAACACAGAGATGGACATTATCGCCAGCCTGGCCATCGAGGCGCTGGGGAAGAACATTACTCACAATATTATCCTGATGGTGGAAATGGGGGATATGCGGGATGGCATCTTGCCTGAACACCTTGAAAGCACTGTGTCTCAAATTCTTAGAATGGAAGGGATTTCTCTGAAGGGGATTGGCGCAAATTTTGCCTGTCTGGGTCATGTGGCACCCTCTGCAGGAGCAATGGAATTGCTTTCGTCGCTTTCCGCCGACACCAAACTTGCAAGTGGACCCGCTCTGGAAACAGTGTCAGGCGGCGGCTCCGCCAGTTTGCCATGGGCGCTTGGCAAGGGGGCGACCGGAAAGATCAACAACCTGCGTCTGGGTGAGGCCATCCTGCTGGGTACCGATCCCGTTTCGGGATACGCGATCGACGGGCTTTACACAGATGTTTTTACGCTTTGGGCGGAAGTGATCGAAACGAAGACCAAGTCAAATCCAAATCCCTTGCAAATGAATTATCCTATACCTTCAATGCAGTGTGTGACTTTAGACAGTCCTTCGAATACCCGGTCGATCCTTGCGATCGGACTCCAGGACACTGATGCGGCGGGTCTAATATTCCCTGCTGGCGTCACGTTCGTCGGAGCCACCAGTGATCATATCGTTGTAGAAAACACCAATTGGCTGCTTCGCCCTGGTGGCGAGGTGAAGCTGAGAATGAAGTATAGCGCGCTCTCGCGCGGCATGGCTGCACCCGATGTAGCAAAAGTCTTCCATGGTGATAGCGCTTTGGTTGACTGCAACGCAGCGAACACTGATCGCCCATACTCGAATCGAAAATAGCGCGCCAAGCTGCCGCCGCCTCGGTTCTGCTTCAGCCATCCGTCTTATTCTACGGCTTTACGTAGTAAATGAGGCACCCAATCCCTATATTGGACGTAGCCGCATTCACTTTTCACACCCTATCTGGGCTCGTGGGTGTTGCGGACAATCAAAGGATCAAAATGATGTCTTTCAAAGACCTGACGACCAGAGCGGCTGCCGCACTGAAGGAAAACGATGCGGACGCGCCGAAAAAAGAAGTTACGTCTGAAGCGCCTGACGTCGTCCCCGAAAAACCAAAGCCTAAACCTCAAAACTAATAATACCCTGCCGGGAGTGGGTGGCTTGTTCTTGTCTGCATCTCCGAGCGAGCGGTATCAGCAAAAGAGAATTAACCAAATGAACCAGATAATCAGCAAGACAATCGCAGTCTTTTCCAGGCCGTTTACTTTCCCTGACTTTGACGAATTACTCCCGGCGGGCGAATACGACATAGAAACTGAGCTTTCCGCACCACCAGATTATTCGGATCCAGAAGCCTGGAAAGCATCAGTGCTAATCTGTCTGCATCCACGGAAATCTCACCCCGGTCTGGCGCGTACCTTGACCGTTTCTCTTACTGATTTGGAGAGAGCCCGCGCAAAGGATAAATTGTCTTCAAAGCAGTTGTCGCAGTTCTTGCTCGACCAACTTTTGGCCGATCCCATGGTGCAATTGATTATGGAAGCGGATGGCGTTTCAGAGACTCAACTTCGGCACCTCTACTCCGAGTCGCTCATCTCTGAGGCAGACGACAGATCATCAGATCAACGAGCCCGACCGCGAGGATGCGGAAACGGTTCTCGGTATACTTTCGCTGTCCAAGCTGCTGAGAACGAAGGAATGCCGGTTCGTCCTATTAAATCCCCTCGGATTACAGGCCGTCCCATTGGACCGACTGAAATGGGCAGCTCCTTCAATCTCAAGGCTTAGGGCTCGGAACTTTCTTTTCCAGTCGCTGTATAAACCAAAACAGAAATCGAGGCTAAGAACTGATGGAAGACCCCGACAACGAAGCAGATACGATCATGGCTCGCGCCCACAATGACGTGCCGCAAGAACGCCCATGTCTTCGTTGCAGAACTCCATTCTGGAGCGAAGGGTTTGGAGAGCGGATTTGTCGACGCTGCAACGGGTTGAACGCGTGGCGAAATGGCGTATCGGTAAGCCCCGGGCTAGCTCGGCGTAGCTGATAACCTGACGACGGTCTTACCAGCTTTTCTGATCAAATCTCATTTTATCTTATTGGTGCTGACCCAGCCCGCTGACCCGGGCCTTTTAACATGGAACCCGATCGGAAATCGATGCTGAAGACGAAGCGCATGCGCGGTTTGGATTCGAACCGTTTTTCTGTGTAGCGATACGGGCTCAAGCCGCCGAATGCACACGCTGAGACCATGCCAGTATTCAAAATCGGCCAGCAGGCATTCACGCCGCTTGTACTATACGGTGGTCAGCGCGGTGCTGTTGCTTGGGTGCGGAGGGTGGATCGGAGTGCAAAATATGCAAAGAGTCCAACTACCTGCAGTCACCCCAAAACCCAGAGCTTGGAACACGGGGCGGATCATCGGTCAGAAACGACCGCTACTCCCAAAACAGGTCTGGGCGATCCGTGCACGGCTCGAACTTGATGGAAATCTGCGTGATCTCACAATGTTCAACGTCGCGATCGATAGCAAGCTGCGCGGTTGCGATCTGGTCAAACTCGCTGTGACCGATCTTGTCAAAGACGATCGCGTCCGTGAGCGTGTTTCGGTGATCTAGAGCAAAACCAAGCGATCTGTTCAATTCGAACTGACGGAAAACACGCGAGAAACTGTATTGGTATGGGTAAAATCACCGGAAATGTTTGCTAGCCGGTTCATGTTTCCAAGCCGATTCCATGATCGACCACACATCTCGACGCGCCAGTATGGCAGGCTGGTTCGAGACTGGGTGACCGCAATCGGATTGGAACCGAGCGGATATGGCACGCATTCGCTTCGCCGAACCAAAGTAGCTGAGATCTACCGCAAGACAGGAAATCTCCGCGCGGTCCAACTTCTGCTTGGGCACACAAAGGTCGATAGCACCGTGCGATACCTGGGCGTTGAATTGGAAGACGCGCTAAGCATTGCAGAGCGCATAGACATCTGAAACAGTTTGGCGAGCGGCGCTGTCGGTCGCCAATCCATAGTGGTTCTGGTTCTTTTACGCAGGAGTGGGACGTAGCGTGCCCTGAGCGGAAGTGTCAAAATCTTGTTGCGTACGCTCGCAGCACAGTTTTCTCGGCTCAGGCGCAATTTACAGGGTGCGGGACCGAGCGGCCATTTGATCACGCCGCGAGCACTTGTGCAGAAGCGGCGCGAAAATCGCTGCGTTGCAGCCAATGTCATCAGGCCAGTCATTCCTAGTTACGGGGAAGCCTTGATCACATACTCCTCTTTCGCCGCACTCAGGCCAGACAATTTCTTTCGGTAGTTCACCAAGGATCTTGGTCACCGGCAGTTTCAAAAACTACCTGCCCTGGCGGTACTTGCATTGCGACAAGGGAAACTTCCTTGACTCTATTCTGGCTAAGGACCACAAGAGTGTATTGGTAAAAAATTACTCGCCGCCGCGATGCTGCCGGTTACGATAATCCAATGGCCTTCAGACTAATTGTAGCATGTGCCCCAGCATAGGAACGGGTTCCGCTGGGGTCTTCGCTATGAGCTCGTTCCTCGCAAGCATTTGCAACTGTCACCTGACGTGCTCCAGTCATCGCGTGACCCATGAAAGAAGGCGCCGTATGAACAACACATGGCTCTTGAATTGCGTGCTTGATGCCCGATAGATCAGGTCTCAGGCTCCGTTTCAATCAGTCGTTTATCGTGTTTACGCGCTGCATTCTTTGTTTGATCCCGACACTTTTGGTGTTGCTCACAGGAACGAAGCTTCCTGCACAAGTCGCCAGCAATGCCGACGGATCTGTTTGTGACGAAGGTTTCGATAACAAGAACGGATCCTGTCAAAGAACGGACGTACCAGAAAACGCATATTTGACCGGCAGTGCCTTTGGTCCAGTTTGGGAATGCAACCATGGATTCCAGCGTGTTGGAGATCTTTGTGAGGAAATAGCAGTTCCCAATAACGCATATCTTGCATCGACCGGAGATCGATGGGAGTGCAATCGGCTGTTCCAGCGTGTCGGAGAAAAATGCGAAGAATTGATTGCGCCTCAAAACGGGTACGTCGAAACCCGGTTTGGTGCGCAGGAAATACACTGTGACTGGGGGTTTCGCAAGGAAGGTCAGGATTGTGTTGCGATTAGTGTCCCAAGCAACGGTCGTCTGAGCGACAAAAGAAGCTCAGACGGATGGGTATGTCTCAGAGGTAATAGGGCAGCGGATAGCGGCTGTGAGCCTGTGGCAGTTCCGCAGCATGCGTACCTTGCACCTGAAACCTATTCCGGATGGAAATGTGAACGTGGTTTTCGCGCAAACCGGGACAGGTGCGTTGCGATCCTTGTCCCTTCAAACGCGCATTTGAATCGAAGAGGTGATGGTTGGGAATGTAATCGGCCGTTCATGAGACAGAACGACAAGTGCACCGAAAATGTGCCGCGACAATAAGTTGGTGGAAATCAATATCGCCCGACATATCCGGAAGGACCAAGCCGTGAACCATAACTCGATTGACGAAAACTTGGGTAAAAGCCTCAAGGCTGAAAAGGCGCGTCGCCGGTCCTACGGGATTAAAATATCTGTGGCGTCGGCGGTGCTTGTTGCGGCCATAATTGTGGCGGTGTTTCTCTGATGCGTAAAAATGCCCCTCAAGTAACCCTTCCCGGTTCAAAGATGTCAGCTCGTGGTCTGGAACAAAGAGCATTTCAGGACCGCAGTGTTCGTAAAGCGCGGAACGCAGACGTGGCAGGAGTGATTGAAGAAGAATTTGGAAAGTACTTGATTAAGGCCGGCATTCTGAGCGGCAATAGTGTTGCACGGGCATTTCCCAAGCCACCGGCTAAAACGCAGGCAATGATTGCCGATGCAGTTGGCGAAACACCGGCATTGGCCATTGAGGCCTTAAAAGAAATTCTCGAAGAACGAGACAGAAAACGCAGCGGTCAACGCCGTTTGGAAGGAAACTCCGGCACCCTAGTTCCCAGTGAAAGAGAATATGCCGAGGCATTGCGCCAGATCAGGCTCACCCCCGCGCAGGTCACATTGCTCAAAGCACTTACAATCGCAGGCAAGGACGGTCTGACCATTGGTCACTTGTCTCAGGCGGCCGGTTACAAATCGCGCGAGGCCTCAATCAAGGTCTTTAAGAAAATCGGTCTATTGATTGCGGAGTATCTAGAGCTCGAACTTCCCGAAGGCGGATCGGTACAGAATGATGGCGCCGCTCAGGTTTTGGCATTTTCTCACATCGAAAGTGAAGATGAGCCAGCAACCTGGATTATGCATCAGGAACTGCGCGACGCTGTTCGTTCGGTTCTATGACGTACGTTCCAGCCCCAGCTCTTGTAGCGAACTTCGAACCGGAACAAATGCACGAAAGGTTGCTCACGTAGCTTATGTTGGAGAAAAGACCATATCCGCTCGACCTGATCTATGTACCTGTGAAACGGGCGAAAACGCTTGATCAACAAAAAGTTCTGACGCTGGCCAAAGATATCCTGAAGAACGGCCAGAAGACCCCGATCCAGATACGCGCGGACAACAAGAGGTTCGTGCTGATTGAAGGCCTTCACCGACTAGAGGCCATTCGCGCCCTCGGCGGTGATACTGTCGAAGCCTTTTTGGTGCGCGCCAGATTACACTAAACTCTTGTTGGGATTGGCGTTCGACAAAGCCTGAGAAAACGTCAGCAGGCGCTGACATTCTTCATCCCAAAGATGCAATCGTGCGCAATGAAGGCTCTCATATAGAGTAATACGCTGGCAATTTTCCAACTCGGAATGGTCACGCAATACCTCGTTTAGCCGATAAAACGGTATGCGGCTGGCAAGGTGGTGAACATGGTGCACACCGATATTGGCAGAGAACCACCGCAGGATGCCTGGCAGGGCATAGTGAGAACTTCCATAGAATGCGGCGTTCTGAAGATTCCACACTTCTTCCCGCTCCCAAGTCGTGTGTTCAAACTGGTGTTGAATATAGAATAGCCAAATACCAATCGATGCGGCGACGATCATGGTTGGAAGGAATACAAAAACCAGTACATCCAGGCCTCCGGTCCAAAAAATCAGAGCCAGGACCACTGCAATCGCGGCGTTTGTTCCCATAGCACTTGCCCAATTCAGCCAGCCTGACCGCATGAAACCAAAGGGCAAGCGATTTTGAAAAAAGAACGTGTAGACCGGTACTATACAGAACAGGAAGAAGGGGTTCCGGATTAACCTGTAAGCGGCACGCCCGAACCAATTCCGTTTCAGGTATTCCTCAATGGTCAATGTAGGAATGTCACCCATACCACGCCGATCAAGGTTACCGGTTGAGGCATGGTGAATCGCATGGCTTTGCCGCCAGACGTCATAGGGTGTCAGGGCGAGAACACCCAGAACCCGGCCGGTCCAATTGCAAACGGTGCGGCTTCTAAAGAAAGATCCGTGACCACAATCATGCATGATGATGAAGATACGCACCAGAAATGCGGCGTTCAGGATGGCCAATAGAACAGTGACCCAGATACTAAGGGATAGCGCAAACCACGCTGCGCCCCATAGCGCGAAAAAGGGGATGACAGTGATTGTCAGTTCAATAACGCTACGCTTCGTATCGGGCACACGGTATTGCGCGAGCGCCCGGGTCAATTCCTGCTGTTGCAACTGACTTGTTCTCCAAGGGCTTTTAGCAGCCCATTGTGCAAACGGGCACCCCATAAGGGTGCCCGTAAAAGGTCAGGCCAGTGCCAGATTGGCGGCGCTGTCGCGCCCGTCACGGCCAGCTTCGACGTCAAAAGTGACCTTCTGGCCGTCCTTCAATTCGCTGATGCCGGAACGCTCAAGTGCTGAGATGTGCACGAACACATCGCGCTTGCCATCTTCAGGTTCGATAAAGCCAAAACCTTTGGTCGAGTTGAACCATTTTACTGTGCCATTTGCCATGGTGGAAGTCTCCTAATACTTGCCGCCCGCATTATTGCGGCGACTCGGCGTGGTCGGTCTGAATCGAAAGACTGAACGCCGAGTTTGGGAGACAGCAGGTCGAAAAAGAAAAACGTAAGCCCTGTGTATATGGACTTCGAGTACACACGATACAAGCCTTGATACAACGGAAAGCAACAGAAGATCTAAGTCTGCCCAGCCCAATTTGGGACAAAGATAAGCAGAACCATTGCTCTGTGGTTCGGAAATCAGAGGTCGGCTTCCGATAAAACCTGCCGAATGCGTATGCAGCAAATTGATTGCTCAGGCACGACAGGTAGGGCTCACTGTCCGAAATCGCCGCGTGCTTCAAGAACACCGCGGCAAGGCACAAATGTTCATTGAGTGATTGAAACATTGCTAAATCAACGAGTTGACCTCTCTAACGAACGGTAGATTCTGCGCGGCCCGAATCTTGGGTCATGCTGCGTTGGCATAGGGCGACTGCGAGCCTCAAAGTGCCATTAGTAGGTCCGTATCTGCGCAAGCATCGGGCAAGAAACGTTCCCGATGTTACAGTTGGCCGTAAGTTCATTCAGGGCGGCCTCCAATCGCTTAAGTTCGATTATCTTCATACGCACATTGGAGATATGAAGCTCGGCCAGTTCCTTAACGGATTGGCAATCCTCGCTATCACCTTCGGATAGGTTGAGAAGCACCTTTGCATCGGCAAGCGAAAAACCCATGTCTCGGCACTTCCTTAGAAAACGAAGCCGTCCAACATCGTGCGCGGAGTACATGCGTCGATTATTCGATGCCCTTTCTGGTTTCGGCACGATCCCTTCGCGTTCGTAGTAGCGGATAGTATCAATTCCGACACCGCTTTGCCGGGATGCCTCCCCAATCGCAAACATGTGAGATTTCCTGTCTTGATCCTGTAGTGGCTACAGAAGTTAAACGAGAGGTTGTTGTCTCTACAACTCCGCGCGACGTAGTCCATCAGGGAAACAGAATGCAGAAGTACCTTAGCCTCAGCTATTTGGGATCGCTATCAGCGCTTGGCGTCGCGACTTGCTGCGTTTTGCCCATGACGATGATGTTACTGGGGCTGGGTGGCAGTTGGTTGGCAATCTTTGGGAAGGTTGCCGCAGCGAGTTACTATGTGCTGACGATGTCAACGGCGCTCGTCGTGATATCATGGATGGTATCTTATCGGCGCGGTTCCTTGCCGACGTTGAAATGGTGGCTTGCAGGAACGACTCTAATCACCGGCGTGGGTTGGGTCGTTGTGTTTAACGAGGCATGGATTAACGATTACCTGATCATGCAGATGTGAGACTATGACAAAACAAACTGTAGTCCTAGAAAGCACCCTGATTTGCCCGAAGTGCGGCCACAGTGAAACCGAGCAAATGCCAACGGATGCTTGCCAGTGGTTCTATGAATGCAAGTCGTGCAAAACAGTTTTGAAGCCGTTGGAAGGCGACTGTTGTGTTTACTGTTCATATGCCACGGTCCCGTGTCCACCAATTCAGCTAGGCGATAGCTGTTGCGGATGAAGTGAAGGACGGTTTTGTTGAGCGAACTGTGAGCCGCCGCCGCGAGCATCGCTGCTATTTGCATGAATGACAGTTTTTTTGCTGCTTGGCCGCACAAGGTATTCGGCAGTTGCAGTGTCGTTACTGCTGCAAGCGCATGCAGCAATAAAATCCAGGGTACAGGTTGGGCTCGTAGCGGTCATTCGCTGTACTCGGCATGAGCATCCGCTTTGCGGACAGAGTTGCCGTCCGCCTGGATAGCCCGATTGTCCGGTGATGAATGCTGATGATCAAAATGCAACAAAGCACCCATGTTTCCATGGGCGCTTTGGTTAGTATGAAGGCTCTTACCGTGCCAGTTGGTAGCGCTTCATCGACATAGAAGATGCATCGATCATGCTCATAAACTTCTCAGCAGCCGGAGCAGAGGCAAAGCTGTCCATGGATGCTTGCGCTGCCTCCGCGCTTTCCCAATTGACGACAACCGCCCATTTGTCGTCTGCGAAGGCGGCTTGCCGGGAGATGAAGCCAGGCTGTTTACTGACGTACTCGTCCTCAATGGCCTTGTCGACCGGTTCGAACGCTTGAGCTGAAACACCCTCGGCAAGGTCCATTGTCACAATCTCGATTACACCAGCATCTTGAGCCATAGCCGCGCCTCCCAGCGTCATCATTAAGGTGATCAGGAACGCTTTCATATTGGCACCCGATCAAAACTTGCCGTTGTCATGAGCCATTTCCGCAGGGATATCGGCGATCACGTCCCAATGCTCAACGATCTTGCCGTCTTCGACGCGGAACAGATCATAGAACGCTGTTGGTTTGTCAGCGAACGTTCCCTCAGAGGCGGTGAAGACAAAGTTACCCTCGGCCACAACAATGTGGACATCCGTGTAGATCATCTGGATGCCTTGCTCGGCCATGCCAGCAAGAGCAGCACCTAAACCGTCCAGACCGTCAGCAATGTTGCTGTTGTGCTGGATGTAGGTCTCCGTGGACAGGAATTCGGTGATCCGGTCAACGTCGCCATCTTTCAGGATGGTGTTCACAAAGTCTGTGACCAGCGCTTTGTTCTCAGCGGTCTTGTCCAGATCTGTGATCTCAGTTGAACCATCGGTCTGAGTATGCCCCGAAGGATTTGGCGGTGTAATTTGGGTCAGGTTGTCCCAGTGCTCTGCAACCTTTCCGTCCTCGACGCGGAAAACATCGAACCCCACCAGAGTGTCAGCACCGAACGCCTGAGCGTTGTTGTAGGTCGTATGCAGGACAACCATGTTGCCTTCCGCGATCACCCGGTGGATATCCACCTCGATCCCGCTTTCTTTCAGACCAGGAATGAAGCCAAGGATCGGCGCAGCCCCCGTGGGGACGGCTGGGTTGTGCTGGATATAGTCCTTTGCCAGAAGCTGTTCGGCGGCAGTTGCGTCGAAGTTGACAAAAATGGCGGCTACGGCCTCCATTACGAGTTCTTTAGGTGTCATTGTTGTAGTCCTCTCTTGGTTTGATTTGACGACATTCACGCGGCGCAAGCCTGCACTGAGGTGATCGTGAATTCTGTGCCCCAGGGATCGACCTTCTGGCCGGGCGTGAGACTTGCGGGGTCAGCCAACAGCTCAACACTCGCGAGACCTGTGGTTTCGACAGAGCGCGGGCCTGCCCCCTTTGATTGCCAAGCATTCGCGGCAAGATGGTGATGGTAGCCACCGGACCCGAACCAGCGGGCTGAGGGCAGCTCAAATGTCTGAACCATACTCAGCTCGTCAGTAACGAACTTGGCTGCCTTGCTGACATCACCGACACGTAAATGAACGTGTCCGATGACTGTGCCTTGCGGTGCGCCTTGCCACTGTGTGGCATCCTCCGTTAGTGATTTCAGGTCGAGCGGGTGCGTTGTCATGTGGATGGTATCGCCTTGGCGTTTCCACGCTTCGCGAGGCAGATCACGATAGATTTCGATGCCGTTTCCTTCGGGATCGTTCAGATACAGCGCCTCGCTGACACCGTGGTGGGATGCGCCATCCAGGCGAACACCGCGCTCATCCGCGTAGATCAGCCATGCGCCGAGGTCTTGTTTGGACGGCAACAGAAATGCGGTGTGAAACAGCCCCGCCTCTTTGGGAAAGGGTTTGGCATTGCGGTCCTGGCGCAGCTCGATCAGCGTGCCGGCCTCGGTGCCGAGGCGGGCGCTTTCACCGTTGCGTTCGACTAGGCCAAGGCCGATCACGTCTTCATAAAAGGTTGCGGTCTTATCCAGATCGCGCACCGTCAGGGCGACCTGACCTATTGAGATGGGGGCGTCTGACGTTGCCATGTTCTTTTCTCCTGCGATTCAGCTTGAGAGGAACTTAGCGATGGTCTTTTCTCCATGAAATGGCGATAAGAGCGAGTGTGTATCGCACAAATGGAGACAATGCTATGGACCGGATCGACGGGATGCAGAGCTTCGTGGCTGTTGTGGAATCCGGTTCTTTTGCCGCCGCCGGACAACGGCTTGGCATTTCAAACAAGCTGGTCAGCAAACGTGTGGCCCAGCTCGAAAACATGGTTGGGCTGAATCTTCTCCATCGCACCACCAGGTCTATGTCGTTGACCCACGAGGGGGAGCGATATCTGGAAGGAGCGCGACGGGTGCTGGCTGAATTGGAGCAGTTGGAGACTGAGTTTGACGCTTCAGAGGGCTTGAAGGGCATCGTTCGTGTGGCGGCGCCCCTTACCTATGGCGACACGGCGGTGGCTAAAGCAGCAAGCCGTTTCGTAGAGCAACACCCGGACGTCACAGTCGAATTGGACTTGTCGGATCATTATGCTGATCTGGCCAAGGGCGGTTTCGATATCGCAATACGGATCGGCGCGCTCAGCGACTCCAGTTTGGTCGTTCGCAAGCTCGGTGAAACGCATATGAAAGTCGTCGCGACTCCTTGCTACCTTGAAGAACATGGCACACCTTCACATCCTGCGGAACTCTCGGACCACATTTGCATTCGAGATGCGAACAACCCCGATCCAAACCGCTGGCCATTCCAGATCGAAGGGCAAACCGTGCAGGTGCCTGTCTCTGGCCCATTTCTGGCAAACAGTCCTCCCGCCTGCCTCGTACCGACGCGTGCCGGGAGCGGCATCTTCATATGCCCAGATGTGTTTTTGGGGGACGACCTTGAAACCGGACGTCTTGTGCAACTCTTTCCGGAGTTCCATTCCCGCACTTTGCCGATCCAAAGCGTGCAGTTACCTTCGGCCTTTCGAAAGCCGCGTGTAAGGGCCTTTGTGGAGTTTATGCGTGAAGAGATTCGGGCGTAGGTCGGCTCGAAAGTGGCCATTCGTGCAGTGTGCAGCATTTGGTAGGTATGGGCTCAAGTCAGTCATCTGAGTCGTTAAGTCAGATGACGGCTTAGGAACGGATAGCGGTCATTGTTGGTGGTCATTCCGAGAAATTTCGCCTGAACGTCTGCATTGAACGGCGCTGGACGTTCTTTGAAATCTGCTGAACGGCAGAGTTTCGGTCAAAGCAGACACGGGAAATAACAGACCGCGTTGCCTTGTTTGAATATCGCACTCGATCTGGCCACTCACTCGGATAAACCAAAATTCGTTGCTTTCTAGACAACGCCCGCACCAGTTTCGGCGGGCTAACCAAAACCTTGATGCTTGAGGCGAAGAGACAAAAAATGACGAATAAATGACCCCGCAAACTGCGGGGCCACAAAGGGTTTGACGAAAAGGCGACTCAACTTTTTTGAGGTTGAGCGACGGCCTAAGTTAGCTGGCAAGTGCAAGGTTGCATTTACGCCCTTCTTCCATAGCCTTCTTTGTACCGGTTAGGTCCACAATGAAATTTGCGGACTTCTTTGGAAATGCGATCAAAGTCTGTCCTTCGGCCACGGCAGTCGCCATATTCGCGTCCTTTACAACGATATAGCCACCAGAGTAGTCATCCGCTAGCTTCTTGCTTTTTATGCCTTTTGCGCGACCTTCATACACGAAGTCGTCAATTGCTATTTCTATTTTTTGACGGTTTTTGATGTCTATGTCAGCTTGCGTGAATACTCCCAAGTAACCGTGTTTTTGGTTTTTGGTTAGACCCATTTGCATGACGTTCCCGCTCTCGAAGACTTTTTCTATCAGGCATGTACCAGAGTCGTTGTCAGCATAAACCGTCCAGCCTTCAACCTCACTGTAAATCTCGAAGTTGTCGCTACTTGCCGGAACCGGGTCTTTGGCAGCGGCAACAGTTGCATATGCGGAGATTGCCGCGGCGGCAAAAATGGCAGCATATTTCATGTATTCCTCCCAATTAGATGATGCGTCGCGAAGCTACCTACGACGCAACAAAAGCAAATATTTCGATGTGAATTCATTTCAACGAGTGAAAGCGTCGTTTGCAAACAACTGCTCGAAAAGCACTGCGGAACGTCGGTGAACACCTATAGCCTGAACAACTCGCAAGCTCTTCTTTCAAAATACAAATCTTTTGTGGGAGTTTTGATCCAAACTCATGATGGCTTCGTACCTATCATACCCCTAACTGATACCCACGGTCGTCTCCCATCCCATGAACGACCGTGGGTTTTTTCGCCAGTTCCATTGGTTCGTGTCTGGAAATGACTAGGGGCTGCACCCAAAACAGAACTACAAAAGCTCGTCGCTGCATTTACAGAAGTATTTTCCATCTCGTGGATGCTTTTTGAGTAATTGTTTGGAATAGCTCCAAAAAAGTATCAACCAACATAAGCAACCAAACAATTCTAAGAAGGTGCTCGGTTAACTCGCGACCAAAGCTCTCCATCTCGAGGGGTGTGCGCATTGCATGCTCCGACTTTTAAGCAGTTGGATCTATCAAATATCCAAATTGGATACATAAATAGAGCAAGCATCGAAATATCAGAATGTTTCCCGTAGTGAGTGCGGGCGTCATTTGATTACCTAGCACTTTCCTACAGCCCCGCGTTGATCCTATCCCAGGGTAATCGACGCGGGGCAACAGATAGAATCACCTCTACAAGCAAATAGTCTGCAACTTTGTCATTGTTCCAGTTCACTTTGTTTCTTGATCCTAAAAGAAAACGTATAAAGTGATCGAACTAGGTTAGCTTCCCGCCCTACTCGGGTTGGACGCGGTTACTCGTCGCATCCAACCTGAACTTAAATTTGTGAGCAATGCAGACGCCAACGGCTTGCTTTTGCAGACGACCATTCAAGTATGACCGGAATTCCTTTGGCGATAGTCAGAGGGTGCCAATCCCGTTACCTTCTTAAATGCGCGGCTGAAATTATTTGCGGTTTCGTATCCTAGCATGGAGGAGATACTGGAGACTGTCTCGCGCGTATCTGTAAGGAGTTCCTCGGCCCTTGCTACCCTGATATCGTTGACGATTTCGCGAAAACGAACCCCTTCGCTTGCTAACTTCCGTTGTAGTGTGCGAACGCCAAGATCGAGCGAACGCGCGGTGGCATCAATCGACATTTCCTCCCGATGAAGTTGTTGCCAAACCACCTCCTCGACTTGTCCTCTAAGTGTTTGAGGTGGGCCGCCCAATCGTTCGCGTGAAATATCTCCGACAGTTGTCGAGCCTCCGCTAAGTTTTTTGGGCGCGGCTTCGGAGCTCAAAGCCGAAGCTTCAAACTCAACCCCAAGGCGGGTGGCGTTCCAGATTACAGGACAAGCGTAAGTGTCTTCTGCCTCGACAAACCCAGGAACTTTCGGGAAGTCCAAGAGCACGGCCGATGGCTTCCAATCGTTTCCTAAATACGCGCGGAATATGCTCAGAAAAACCCCAACGGCCGAGAAACCGATGTCCGGATACGCGAAATGCGAGCGAAGTCCAAAACGATAACAGTAGCGCGCGCTAGTGCCCGAAGTTTCAAGCCACGCGCGATCCGTGGACGAATGAAATGGCATGACGGCAGAAGCTCGTATTAGCGCTGCCCCCAGCGTTGGAGCAGAAAGAACGTAACTCCCCCAGGCGCCGTAGTCAGCGACAGTGAGATACGGTGACCACAACAATCCGATGTTTTGTTGTCCCGTGGATCGTGCGGCTTCGTGCACAAAGGTCGCCAAGGCATGCTCCGAGATGTAACCGCCTCTTTCCTCAATGAAGTGAACAGGAAGATCGGCAGAGTCAAAAGCACGCAACAAGCGTCTTTCCCCAGCGGCCTCAAGCACAAACTGGGGCATCGCGCCCAAGGCCTTGGCCGAAATCATCGGTGGTAGGTTCAATCCGTCAACCCGCTTGTTCGCCCGCGTGTCGTGAAATGATACGCATCGGCTGAACGGATGTGCAAGCTTTCCCTAAACAGCAGGGAGCATTGCAATATGAAAATACTTCGGCCATTACACGGCGGTTTTTCGATGCATTTTTTGGGAATGGTGCTCGGCGCAGGTATTTCTGCTTCACCAGTTTTCTCCCAGTCCTTCAACGACACGGGCGACATCCTTGCACGATCAGCCGAGGTCGAGGACATCGAGTACAAGATTATGGTGCAGCGTGCCACCCAGACGGCCATTTGGGGAATGCCTGCCGCCGGTATGATCGATTTCCTCAAGGGCATTCGCCGCGACCTCGGTGGCGACTACAATGACATCATTTATCTCAACAAGCCGTTCGACTCCAAACATGGGTTTCTTACGGCCAACGATGTTACGGCCTATGCTTGGGCTTCAATGACCTCCGAACCCGGTCCCCTTGTCATTGAAGTGCCCGCTGCCACCGACAAGGTGAACTACTTCGGTACAATCGTGAATGCTTGGGATGTTCCTATTGTGGACGTAGGTCCCGATGGTTTCGATGAAGGTGTCGGCGGCAAGTACCTCATGCTACCCCCAGGCTACGAAGGGGAAATGTCGCTGGAGGAATTAACTGAAGCGGGATACCTTCCCTTTGAAACAGATACCTACGAATATGGTTTTTCGTTCCGGCCAAAACTGACGAATGGCGGAACGGACGCCGATGCGGCCGAGTACGCTCAGACGATCAAAGTGTACTACCTGTCCGAGGCCGACAATCCGCCACCCAACAACTATCTCGAAGCGTCAGAAGTGCCGTACGACTCGCTTCCATACTACAACGAGACATTCTTTCAGGACCTGAACGATTACGTTCAAAACAACCCGATCCGTCCACAAGACAAGGTTATGGTGAATTTTCTGAAAGATCTCGGGATCGAGAAGGGAAAGCCTTTCGAACCAAGTGAACTTCAAATGCAGGCAATGAACGAGGGATTGTTGCTCGCGTACGCCTCGATGCAGAACTACTTTGTGACGCCCGGGAAAGCCATGATCCCACTTTGGGTCGACGATAGCGGCGAGATGAGGAGCCAGTGGTTGATTTGGGATTTCGCGGATGGTCAACCCGAGGCTGGTTTCCCCTATGAGACTGAGACCGAAGTCCTTGTGGATGCGCGTGCGGGCGGCAGTTATTTCTGGATTACATACCTGCCGAAACAACTGGGCGGAGGTACATTTTATCTGACAGGCCTGCGCGACAGCGACGGGGAAATGTACGATCACAATCAGACCTATAAACTGAACGTCCCAGCGGATACACCTGCCGACGATTTCTGGTCCGTGATTGTTTATTCGATGGAGACCAAGAGCTTCATTCGGAACGTTGATCCTGTCGGTTTGTCCGAGCGCGACACTGATGCGATGCAGGCTAATGAAGACGGTTCTTACGACATCTTTTTTGGACCAGAAGCACCGGAAGGCATGGAAAGCAACTGGATACCAACCACAGAGCCGTACTTCCTTTTGTTTCGTCTATATGGGCCGCAAGAAGGATGGCTGGAGAGTGGCTGGATGCTGGGCGATCTAGAAAAAGTAAACTGATCAAAACAAACAGTAATTCCCAATGGAGCGAACAATGAAAACAAAGTCGTTAGCTGTGCTGACTGCCCTGATACTCGCATCGCATTCTTCAGCCCAAGAATTCAAAGCCGACGTTCCTGAGAATGTTCTTACACCAGACAAGGTCGAGACCCAGACGCTTGGTGATCTGGAATTCTTCGATGGTATGCCATCACCTGAGACGGTGGAGAAAGTCTTCGACAACCTTGATCTGATCAGAGCAACGACTGCTTTCCTGGATGGCATGAAGATCGCTTCGCTTCGAGCTATGTTTCAGGGATACGAAGACTTGGGCGTCAATCCCAATGACGTCGTGATTGCAGAAGACCTGCTGGACGCGCGGTCCATCTGGCTGACGCCCAATACAACCACAATCTACATTGGTTCGAATGTCGATATCTCGGATGGCCCGATGGTGATTGAGGTTCCGGCAGGCCTGCTTGGGTTGCTTGATGACGCCGCGTTTGACTATGTGACGGATATCGGGGCGCTTGGCGCGGATAAGGGAGAAGGTGGCAAGTATCTACTTTTGCACAACGACGATGAAACGCCGGTGCCCGAGGGCTACTTCGAACTACGCACAAAGACATATGAGCACTGGTTGTTGCTAAGACGCTCGCCAGACGCAGACGGAGATACGGCTGGCCCTGTTGCCGAGATCAAGGCGGGTCTGAATATCTATCCGCTTAGTGAAGCGGACAATCCTCCCGCGGAAATTTTCCTGAATATCTCCGGTGTTCAACACAACACTGTTCACGCGAACAACGAAGACTTCTTTGAAGAGATCCACGTCGCACTCGAAAACAATCCAATTGGTGCGTTCAGTCCGGAAATTGTAGGAACGTTTGCTTCCATAGGGATCAGGAAGGGCGAGCCCTTCGAACCCGATGCCCGTATGCAGGCCATTTTCAAGGAGGCAGCAGCAATCGCAAACGCCACGGCGCGAGCGATCACGTATGCCTCGCGCGATCCGGGAGTTTTCTTTTATGAAGACCGGCAATGGAACTCACCGTTCCAACGCCAGAGCTATCTTTTTCTTGAGGACGGCGCGCGCATCCTCGATGATCGGTCGTACTTTTTCTATATGGCAACGGGCATAACGCCTGCGATGACCTCGCCACCGGTCGGGACGGGGTCTGTCTATGCGATGACAGCGCGAGACAGCAACGGACAGTACCTTGACGGCTCAAAAACCTATAAGGTAACGCTACCGGCGCCGGTTCCCGCCAAAAACTTTGCGTCGTTTATGTTGTATAGCGGACAGACTCGGTCAATCCTTGAAACTGACCAGCAATCCGGTGGTATCGACTCTAATAGACCGGGGATAAAACCGAATGAGGATGGGAGTACCAGCATCTATTTTGGTCCAGAAGCCCCAGAAGGTTGGGAGAACAACTGGGCGCAAACCATGCCCGGGCAAAGCTTCAACGTGATGATGCGCCTCTACGGCCCGCTCGAGCCTTGGTTCGACAAGACCTGGCGTCCCGGTGATCTGGAACTGGTAGAATAAAGCGACAACCGCGACTATCGGGCGACGCTACTTTTTGGCGTCGTCTGACATTTTTTCGGTGTCCGCTTCGGGCTCGAAGAAGACATTCGCTGTCCAAAGCATGAATGTCTGCTGTGCGGGACAAAGCGGCCTTTCGTAGATTGGCTTGTTTTTGTGCTTTATCTTGTATGTTGGTGTTGCAAAGTTCGGCTGCTCGACCAAAGCTCAGGTGACACTTTCCTGAAGTTGAAGGAGATCCCATGGTCAATCTGGGCACGCAGCCAATCAGGACTCAAAGTGATATTTCTGAGTTCGAAGAAGAAATGACGCTTGAAGAGCGTTTACCTGAACAAAGCATCTTGGATGTCTTTATCAACAGCGCTGACCGCGATCCTGATGCGACTGCGCTGACAATGCTGATGACCGGAACTGAAGACGAAGAGCCGCGTCGTGTGACATATAAACAGTTGCTGGGACAGATAATGCGCGCTGCAAATCTCTTTGCGGCGATTGGAGGTGAAGCGCCGGGCGTTGCGTTTATGCTGCCCGCTTTGATTGAAACCCACGTCACTTTGTGGGGAGCAGAAACAGCTGGGTACGCTGTTCCGATCAATTTTCTTTTGCAGCCTGAGAGCATAGCAGAACTTCTCAAAGCCTCCGAGGCAAAGATCCTTGTTGCTCTTGGCCCTCATCCACGGCTGGACATTTGGGAGAAAGCTCTAGCAATGCGGGAGCAGGTTCCGGGCCTCGTACTTGTGCGCGTTTCTCCGCCGGGTACACCGCCCGAAGAAGGAGTTATTGATCTTGCCAGTGCTTTGATGGCCCAACCTGATGATCATCTGACTTTTGGGGAGGCGCGTAGGGGTTCAGATCTGGCGGCCTATTTTCACACCGGGGGCACAACCGGTGTGCCAAAGCTTGTTGCGCACACCCACCGCAGCCAGCTGGTCGCAGCATTCGGGGGAGCTGTAATGTGCGGCTTTCGCTCCGATGACGTATTTACCGCTACTTTTCCTCTTTTTCACGTCGCCGGAACGATTGTCGGCGGCCTCAGTTGCTTTATGGCAGGCGTTGAACTGCTCGTAATGACTCCTGCCGGTCTGCGAAACCCAGCAGTTGTCGCAAGCTTTTGGCGTCTTGTTGCAGAATATAAGGTTACAATTGTTGGCGGCGTACCAACTGCTATTGGGGCGATTTTGCAAACGCCAATCGGCGATCATGACATCTCGCACGTGCGGGCGGGCGCGACTGGTGCTTCATTGCTACCGCCTGCGGTCGGGCAGAAGTTCAAGGAAGTGACCGGCTGCACTCTTTTTGAAATTCTGGGCATGACGGAAGCTTCCGGATTGATCAGTATCGATCCACTCTGCGGTACGGGTACTGCAGGTTCAGTTGGCTGGGCGTTACCTTACACAAATGTCGACGTTCTAAAGCTGGAAAGCGATGGTGGTCTTGGAGCGGTGTGTGAGATTGGCGAAATCGGTGTTGTAGCCATCAAAGGTCCTCACGTGTCGCCCGGTTACAGCGTTACAGAATTCAACAGTGAGGTGTTCGTAGACGGTGTCCTGAATTCGGGCGACTTGGGGTACAAAGATGCGAATGGGTGCCTTTATGTTGCCGGACGCTCGAAAGATCTGATTATCCGAAGCGGCCACAATATCGATCCGGTCATGATTGAAAATGCGATGAGTACCCACCCTGCTGTCGCGTTAGCAGCAGCGGTCGGCATGCCCGATCCTTATGCCGGAGAACTGCCGATATGTTTCATTCAGGTCCACACATCCGATGAGGTTACCGTTGAAGACCGAATGGCACATGCTCAGAACACTATCGATGAAAGACCAGCTTGGCCGAAGATCATTAAGATTGTTGATGAGATACCGCTGACGTCAGTCGGCAAAATCTTCAAGCCCAGTCTGCGGTGCGATGCTGCAAGGCTGGTAGTATCAAATCTGCTTCGTGAACAACTGAAGTTGCCCGACGCTCACGTGCAAGTGGAGGCCGGTGAGCCACGCGGACTTTGCGTCACAGTGAGCCTTTCTGGGACAGACGCGTCGTCTAGGCCCAGCGTTGAAGAGAAGCTTCAAGACTTCCTTTTCGAGACGCGCGTTGAAGTCGGATCGTAGGGGACAACTCTCAAAATGGCTCAAATTGCCAATCGCAAAAAATATTGTGTTGCCGGTGGCCATTGTGCGAGCCTTTTGATTGTTCAGCTGCTAAATGCAATCACAGAATCCAGTTCCCATGACAACGGCTGCAATGGGCTCAGAGCAGCCGTTTGATGGGTTCTGTCTGAGTGACCGCTACGCGGACAAAGCTGCCATTCAGTCTCAGCGACTGATCCGTCAGGATAGAGCAGTCTCCAAACGTTCCAACGAATTCTGCGGCCACACCTCATCGAATTTGTAAAATTCCTCGAAGTTAGGAATTTCCTCGCTGAGTGGCACCCAGGCCTGTTTGCTGCTCGTGAAAATCTGTGCATCCGGAGGACATTGATCTGGGTTGTCCAGTGTTCCGACGCGCACGTACCTTAGCTTTCCAAGGCGGATCATGTAGCTGCTAAAAACGGCGACGCCGCAATCCCTACAGCGCGTAATAATCTGACCTTTCCCGCTTGGAGTGGAGAGCTCATTTTCGGTGATTGGCCCTTTGCACGTCACGCGATCAGCCTCAATGATTGCGTTCAAGACGTAGGCTGCCCCGGTTTGTCGCTGACATTCGCTACAGTGGCAACAATGCACGAACATGGGTTGTGATGTCATCTGATACGTTACGGCTCCGCAGCCGCATTTCCCTTTGATCATTATTTCCCCCGAGTTGTTTCCCAGCGTTCAGCCATGGCCCTTATTGGACCAGCTCATAATGCTTGATAGAACGCGACTCGACCAATTCCGCCTCCGCCGGATCGATATGCGGGCTCTGGTAGTTTTCGCCGACAAAAGCCTTTAGAGCCTCTAGGTTTTCCCACACCATGACAAAGCTGAATTCTCGTGGTGTGTCAGCACGTGCGGCACCAGGAAACACTTGAACGATGCCTTTAGTACCCCTCATCAAGGGTATGGCTGTTTCATGGAAGAACTTGCTGAACTCTTCCTCTTTGCCTGGCCGAGTCACGACCTGAAAAATGCGCATGATCATTCATCCGACCTCCGTGAAGTACGGTTCCTGAATGTATGAGCGCCTCTGGTTCTATGACCATATCATTTTGCTACGGGTGTGTCTGCTTTAGGCTCCGACGTGGCCATTCTCCGCGGCCTGCATGAATAGCTGGTCGCAGCCCGAAGCGGACATTGAGAACTGAGTTTTGCACCCTCAGCGGGTAGTACCTGAACATAAATCTTCAAAAGCCGTTTGGGTGCCGCACAATACTGCATTGATGCGAGGCTCGCGGCCGCACTCGCTTCGAACAATGTCAGATTAAGCACCATTCAGGTTGAGCTTAGCGGTTGCCGGCCAATCATCTCTATTGCGCTGGAACCAGCTGTGATCACCTGCGAAAGGAGTTTCAAAGCTGCCCTCACCATCAGTTTGACCGCGCCTTTTCCGCCCATGATCACTCCATAAAGTCATTGATTGAAGCGCATGGAGCATATCCCTCAAAGAAACTCTGTGACTTCTATCGTATGCCCTCTAAACTCCGGTCTTGTGTGTTTCATTAGTTTGCGTGGGGGCACGAACCCAGGTGGGTGGAAAGAAGGCATTAACAGAGACTGCTGATTCAGCGTCACCATCTGCGCAAAGCTCTGGGCTTAGCGCAGATGATCAGCAGGCTCGGTTCGAAGCCACCGCGCGGGTTATGCAAGCGATCTCCGAGACCAAGGACGACATCCAACCAGTATGCGACCTGATTGTAACGCTGGCAAAAGATCTGTGTGATGCCTTTTTTGCCGGTCTGGTACTCGGGCAAGAAGGGGATGCTCGTCAGCAACTGGTTGCCAGCGTCAATTTACACCCGGATATTCAACAGCTCTGGCTCGACGGCAAATACACGATGGAGCCAGGCAACTCCATCGTGGCTGACACTATTCTCAGCGGTGAGACCAAGCGTGTTGTCGACATGGGCGACACCGATTTCCATAAATCGGGAGATGAGCGCTTTAAGCTCATTGTCGACACGCATGGGTGCAGGAGCAATCTCTTTGTTCCATTGAAAGTGGGTGGCAGCGCAATCGGATGCCTGATGTTGGCACGGGATGAGGTGCGACCTTATTCCGACGATCAGGCCCAGCTGGTTGAAACTTTCGCCGCACAAGCGGTCATTGCAATCGAAAATGTTCGACAGTTTAGCGAGTTGCAGGTGCGTCTGGCGCGTGAAGGTGCCACGCGTGATGTTCTGGAGACGATCAGTCGGTCTCGGGATGATGAAGCGCCGGTATTTCAGACGATCTTGGAAAACACGGCGCGGCTTTGCGAAACAGATGTAGCAACGTTGAGCCTGCTAAATGACGCGGGAACTCATTTGGAATACGCGGCCCATTTTGGTGATCAATTGGCTACATACAAGGTCGGCGTGGATCGCTGGTCTCTGGACTCAAATTTACAAATTGCTGAGTCCGTGCGGGAAGCGCGCGTCATTCACAACGTCGATTTGCGCGAGACAGACCACTACATCAATGGGGATCCTTGGCGCCGGCAACTGGTTGATGAGGAAGGTGTTCGTTCGTTTCTGACGGTTCCTTTGATGTCGGCAAATGGTGACCCCGTAGGTGTCATCGGGATTTACCGGCGCGAAGTGCGACCCTTTTCCGATGACGAGATTTCTTTTGTCGAGAGCTTTGCCGCGCAAGCCGTCATTGCCCTCGATAACACACGTCAAATGAAAGAGCTGCACACTCAGCTAGAACGCCAAGCGGCGACGCAGGAGGTTCTAAGTGTTATCAGCAAAAGCCGGGACAATGACGGACGAGTCTTTGAAGCCGTGCTTCAGCAGGCCACTGAAATCTGTGACGCAGATCAGGCGGCGCTGGTTTTGGTCAACGCTGCGGGAACCCACATTCAATTGGCTGGTGCATGGGGACACGATAGAACCGATGTCGAATTGGGAGAAGAGTGGCCTCTTGATGGGTCGGTCACGGCGGCGGCGGCGATACGAAATTGCAAGGTTGTACGCGTCGAGGACATCGCCGACACAGAGTTCTACCGCTCGGGTGATCCTACTGCTGTTACAATGGTCGAGGTCGAAGGCATCAGGTCACGGGTCGTGGTGCCCCTGATGCAGGGGGAACAGGCGATAGGTGCTATTGCGGTTAGCCGCCGTGAAGTCCGCCCGTTTTCTGATCCCGACGTGCAATTCATCGAAGAGTTCGCCAAACACGCAGTCATAGCGATAGAAAACACGCGCCAATTTCGAGAGGTTCAGGAGCGACTGGAGCGCGAAAAAGCATCGCGAGAAATCCTCGAAGTCATCAGTCGTAGCCGCGACGACGAAAGACCTGTATTCCAAAGCATTCTCGAAAACTCCAGCCGTTTGTGCAAAGCCCCGCTGGCGTTTTTATGTGTCGCTGATAACGACCGTGGGCTCGCAACGATCCCGGCCAATATCGGCGCAAGAACCGATTTTGACGAAGCGCTCAAAAACTTTGTAGAGCCGCTAACACGCACGGAATTAATTGCGATCAAACCAATGATCGATGGCGAGGTCATTCGCCAGGACGATATCGCGGACGATCCCCTGTACTTCAGGGATCGTGACCCGAAACGGGTTCAGATGGTTGAGATTGAAGGTGCCCGCTCGGTGCTGGCAGTTCCGTTGATGAAGGATGGCCTGGGTCTCGGTGTAATTGTCCTCTACCGCCGGGAAGTCGCACCTTTCTCAGACGACGATGTCGCTTTGGTTCAAACCTTTGCAGCTCAAGCCGTTATCGCAATGGAGAACGTCCGCCAGTTCCGCGAAGTCCAGGATCGCACGGCGGAAGTGACGCAGGCTTTGGAATACCAGACCTCTACATCCGAAGTGCTGCGGGTGATTTCGGCATCACCAAATGAGTTGGCCCCTGTTCTCGACGCTATCCTCAAAGAAGCGTCTCGCATCTGCGAATTGCAGGATGCCTATGTTGCGATGCTGAACCCCGACGATCAGTTTTTTCATGTTCATGCGATACTCACGCAGGACACGACCTTTGCGGAATATGTCAAAGCGCATCCTATTTCGCCTGATGAAAGCGGTGTAAGCGGGCGCGCCATTCTGTCGAAACGCACTGTCTATATCGAAGATATCGAAACCGAGACCTCTTATACCTGGATAGAAGACAGCGGCGTCGGGGAATATCGGTCCGTGCTCGGGGTCCCATTGGTTAAGAATGGCGAGGTCGTGGGTGTAATTTCGGTCGGGTCAACCGAGGTTTCGGGATTTTCCACCAAACAGATTCAGTTATTAGAAACCTTTGCCGACCAAGCCAATATCGCCATTACGAATGCCAACCTGTTCCGAGAAGTGGAGGAACGCACTGCCGAAGTCGTGCAGTCACTAGAATACCAGACTGCCACGTCAGAAGTATTGGATGTCATCTCTCGTTCGCCCAACGATCTTCCTCGAGTGCTAGATGCAATCCTGGAAGTTTCCTCACGTATCTGCGACCCAGAATATGCATTCTTCGCAATGCGGGATGCTGACGATGGTTTGTACCGTGTGGCCGTGTCCCACAAAGTGAGCGATGCGTTTCTTAACTATTTGTCAGACAACCCTATTGCCCCGGAGGAAGGCTCGTGCATAGGCCGCACGGCTCTTCATGGCAAGACTGTATACATAAAAGATACGAGCAAGGATCCAACTTACACATGGAAAGTGGCGGCGGAGATCGGTGACTACCTCACCACTCTCGGCGTTCCCTTAGTCAGCGACGGCGTGACCGTTGGTGTTATCGTCATGGCGCACCGGAAGCCGGGGGCGTTTAGCGAAAAACAGGTCAACCTGTTAGAGACATTCGCATCCCAGGCTGTAATCGCCATCAACAACGCCCGGTTGTTCAGAGAAGTGCAAGCACGCACCGCAGAAGTTGAAGAAGCGCTGGACTATCAAACAGCCACGTCTGAAGTATTGGGAGTGATCTCGCGCTCGCCAAATGAACTCGAACCAGTTCTCAAAGCTATTTTGCAGGTGGCGGTTCGCATCTGCAAACCCGAAGCGTCTTACGTCGCACTTCTAAACGAAGAAACCGGGATTTATGACATTGCTACGACCCACAATTCCGCCGCAGCTCACAACGACATCATAAACCGTCAGGTTTTTGTTCCAGACAACGGCACGACAACAGGACGCGTCGCACTAACAGGCAAAACGGTGTACATTGAAGATTTTGAGCACGACCCGGATTATGCTTGGAAAGAAGAAGCACTGGGTGCCGGATTTCGTTCATCTTTGGGGGTTCCGCTCGTAAAGGATGGGGTCACGCTCGGCGTGATTTCACTTGCTCATTCGAAAATTAGGGCGTTCTCAGACAAGCAGATAGCCTTGGTCGAAACATTCGCCTCACAAGCGGTAATTGCACTTGGAAATGCGCACCTATTCGACGAGGTGACAGCCCGAACGGCAGAAGTTGAGGAATCGTTAGAGTACCAAAAAGCCACAAACGAGGTGCTCGAAGTTATTTCTCGATCTCCCGACGCATTGGAGCCTGTACTGGAAGCATTGCTGGCCGTTTCATCTCGCATTTGCCGCCTACAGGATGCCTTCGTGGCGCTTAAGACACCCGAAGATGGAAAGTACCATTATTTTGCCGGACACAATGTGTCGAACAATTTCGCGGACTTTCTAAAAGCCCATCCTTTTGAACCCGGGGAAACGTCGGCTACAGCCCGTGCGCTTCTGCATGGAAGGGCTGACTATGTTGAGGACACTCAAGCTGACACTAACTACGATCCGCTGCTCAAGTCCAATCTCGAAGGCTATCGATCCGTTCTTTCCGTCCCGCTGATCCGTGATGGAGACACAATTGGTGTTATCAGCATGGGGAGCCGAACGGCGGCCGCCTTTGACGAAATACAAATCAAGCAAATGGAGACCTTCGCGTCCCAAGCGATAATCGCAATTCAAAACTCGCAACTTTTCAACGAAACGCAGACCGCCCTCGCGCGCCAAACCGCAAGCGCGGACGTCTTAAGGGTAATCTCTGAGTCCCCAACAGATACCAAGCCGGTTTTTGAAAAGATTGTTGGACTGGCGACGACCCTCATAGATTGCGACCTGTCGATTGCTATTCAGGCGAACAAGACTGAACTTTGGCAGATCGCCGCTGCGACACCCGATGGCGTCGAAGAAATCACATGGACCGAGCGCCTGCCAATTGATCCCGAAGACAATTTACCGTCCAAAGCAATCAAGAACGGCAAGACCTTGCATTTGCCCGAATGGCGGTACGATGAGCTACCCCCACGTGATCAAGAGATCATCCGCAGGAAAGGGTTCAAGTCTTCGCTGACAGTGCCGCTGATGCGCGGGGAGGAATGTTTCGGTGCCTTGGTATTCATCCGAAAAACGGCAAAAGTTTTCAGCGAAGATGAGGTCGCCATTGCCGAGTCCTTCGCCGATCAGGCAATCATCGCTCTGGAAAACGTTCGCTTGTTTAATGAAACGCAAGCTTCCCTGGCACGTCAGACTGCGAGTGCGGACGTTCTACGGGTGATCAGTCAGTCTCCTGACGACATCAAGCCAGTCTTCGAGGCAATCGCTGAAGCAGGTGTGCGGTTGGTTTCCTCTGATATGGTTGCAGCTATGACCGCTCAAGGTAACACGTTCGAGGTGCTTGCGCGGGTGAGTGCAGACGGTGTTGCCGCCCTTGAAGGAAACCAGAGTTTCCCTATCGACCCGGATCCGATGTCCAGTTTTCCCGCTCAGGTTCTTCATGAGAAGAAGATGCTCCACCTTCCGGATTGGGATACGCTCGAACTCTCACCGTTCGAGCAGATTACGTATGATCGTCATGGCGTTCGCGCGGCTCTGTTGCTCCCCCTGATGAAAGGCAAGGCTTGTCTGGGTGTGTTAGTGTTTGCTCGGAAAACAGCCGGCGCATTTACCAAAGATGAGATTGACCTCGCCTACTCGTTTGCAGACCAGGCGGTAATTGCCATCGAGAACGTGCGTCTATTCCGCGAGGCCGAAGAGGCGCGAAAAGTTGCTGAGGAAGCAAACGAAGCAAAAAGCGCTTTCCTGGCGACGATGTCTCACGAAATTCGAACGCCAATGAATGCCGTTATCGGGATGAGCGGGCTGTTGATGGACACAGAGTTGGACGCAGAACAAAGCGACTACGCCAATACGATCCGCGACAGCGGCGATGCGCTTTTGGGTATCATCAACGAGATCCTCGATTTCTCGAAAATTGAGGCCGGACAGATGGATATCGAAAATCATCCGTTCGACCTGCGCGAATGTGTAGAAAGCGCGCTCGATTTAATCAGCGGCAAGGCTGCCGAGAAACAACTCGATTTGGCCTATGAGTTCGATGATTCACTTCCGCTGGCGATTAGCGCCGATTTAACGAGACTACGGCAGATTCTGCTAAATCTTCTTTCCAACGCCGTGAAGTTCACCGAAAGCGGCGAAGTAGTTCTGTCTGTTGAGCAATCCGCTAAGGTGCAGGGAATGCTGGAGCTGACGTTTAAAGTCCGAGACACCGGAATCGGCCTATCCAAAAAAGGCATGAGTCGACTATTTCAGTCTTTCAGTCAGGCAGATAGTTCAACGACCAGGAAATATGGCGGCACTGGTCTGGGTCTTGCGATCTCGAAACGCCTTGCGGAACTTATGGGTGGGACCATGTGGGCTGAAAGCGATGGCGAGGGGAGCGGTTCCACTTTTATTTTCAAGATCCAGGCAAAACCTGCGAAACCAGTTAAGTCGTCTTCTCGCAGTCTTGTCGGCGTTCAGCCTGAACTCGAAGGAAAGCGAATTTTGATGGTAGACGACAATGCCACCAATCGTAAAATCCTGTCTCTTCAAACCGAGAAATGGGGCACGCAGACTACGACCTGTGAGTCTCCGTTCGAAGCGCTGAGCATACTAGAAGAAGGCGTCGAGTTCGATTTAGCCATTCTCGACATGCATATGCCCGAAATGGATGGAGAAGAGCTTGCCAAAAAGGTTCGCGTGAAGAAGCCGGGTCTACCACTCATCCTTTTCAGTTCACTTGGCCCGCGAGACATAGACATGGAGGATGGGCCCTTTGCTGCCAACCTTGCCAAACCTTTGCGCCAATCCCACCTGTTCGACTCCCTGGTCACACTGTTCGCGACTGAAAAGGTGCGAATAAAGCCGTCCAAACCACAGGACAAACCTCAAACAGATTCGGATATGGCGACGCGACATCCACTGCGAATTTTGCTGGCAGAGGACAATTTGGTGAACCAGAAACTTGCACTCCGACTGCTCGAGCAGATGGGTTACCGCGCGGATTTGGCCAGCAATGGCGCTGAGGCAGTCGAAAGCGTAAACCGGCAAACATACGATGTCGTTTTCATGGATGTGCAAATGCCCGAGATGGATGGCCTTGAAGCGTCTCGCCGTATCAACGAAGCGCATTCGAATCGAAGTCGTCCTCGCATTATCGCGATGACCGCGAACGCAATGCAGGGGGACCGTGAGATGTGCCTGGATGCAGGTATGGACGACTATATCACCAAACCAATCCGCGTACCTGTCCTTATCGAAGCCCTGTTAAATTCCCCAAGAATAAGAAGGTGATCCATGACAGACAGCCCAATAGACCATGAAATCTACATGGAGCTAACAGACGCCACAGGCGAAGACTTTGCTGCTGAGCTTGTGAACACCTTTCTCGATGAAGCGCCCAGTATGATAGTCGAATTGAAAGCGGCTGCGGCTGCGGCCGATGCTGACCGTTACCGGCGTGCTGCACATTCCATCAAGTCGAACGCCAACACATTTGGTGCAACGGCTCTTGCCGAACTGGCCAGGAAAGTCGAACTCGGAGAACTGCCCGAGACCGGAGACCTAACAGATGCGACGGCGCTGGAGACAGCCCTCACCACTGCCGCCGCCGCGTTACGGAGCCTGATTGATGACTGACGCTCCCGGCCATTTGCTCATCGTCGACGACAACAAGGTGAACCGCTTGCTTTTGTCGCGCAGCGTAGAGCTATTGGGTCACCAAGCATCGGTCGCTGAAAACGGCCGGGTCGCGATGGAGATGTTGTCTAACCAGCCATTTGACTTGCTTTTACTGGATATCGAAATGCCGGAAATGGACGGTTTCCAGGTTCTTGAGGCCGTGAAATCGGACACTGAACTTCGCGATCTGCCAGTGATAGTGACGTCATCAGTTGAGGGTCTCGACAACGTCGTGCGGTGCATTGAACTGGGTGCAGAAGACTACCTGCCAAAACCAGTCAATAAGACACTCCTCAGCGCGCGCGTCTCCAGCGGCCTTGAAAAGAAAAGACTCAGGGACGAACAGAAGCGACTGCTAGAGCGCTTTGCGACAACAGAAGTTGCACAAGACCTGCAAGAGTCCGGTTTCGCAATAGGTGGCAAACGTGCCAACGCTTCGGTCCTCTTCTGTGACATTCGGGGCTTCACGACCCTATCGGAAGATCTCGCTCCCGAGGAAACAATCGACCTGCTTAACACTTTCTACACGTTGATGTTCGAGGCTGTTACCAGCAATGGCGGGATTGTCAGCCTGATGTTGGGAGACGGTTTGATGGCTCTTTTTGGAGTTCCGCAGTCGTTGTCCAACTCCGCGCAAAGTGCAGTGGCGGCAGGGCATGAAATGCACAACATGATTGAGATGTTAAATCTCGAACGGCATTCAGAAGGGAAAAGTGACCTTAAAATCGGTATCGGAATAGCGACTGGAGAAGTCGTCGCTGGTTATGCCGGCACAGACAACAGGGCGACGTATACGTGTATTGGATCCACTGTAAACCTTGCGGCACGCCTGGAGGCGGAAACGCAGAAAACTGGAAACCGAATTCTTATTGATCAAGAAACCTGTAATCTGTTGGAAAGGGCTAATGTATTGGAGACATATGTCGGCACTAGGATCAAAGGTTTCTCCGATCCGTTCGACATCCATGCGATATGACCATCCATTTAATGTTGTAAGCGCATTCGCGTCGGGTGCGGGTGCGCTCACGGATTTGTTTTTCGCCCAGAGATTTCATTTTGGCCAGGTAATTAGGAACTAGATATTGTTAGACTTTGCAGAGTCCGCTTTCTGCGCATTGCTGCAATTGGGGCATCGCGCCGCATCGGTCAAAGTGGGCTCGACGTGGCCATTCTCCGCGGCCTGCATGAATAGCTGGTCGCAGCCCGAAGCGGACCTTCATCACCAAGCTTTGCAATCTCTGAGATGCGGGACGAAGCTGACTTTTCAGGTCCGGCTATGCGTTCCTTTCCTAGCAATAAATAACATAGGCTCTATCATGCTGGCGTTGCCCCACTGTCGAAGGAAACAACATGTTGCGTTCAATGCTAATCCCCGCAGTTCTCATTGCACCTCATTGTCTGACTGCTGCAGAGAAAGTGTCGGCAACGAACTTCTATGTCGTCAACCAAGAGCAAATTTCCGCGGGCGAGGACGTGTTCTGGAAAGAGGACAACTATGGGACTTATACCGTTGACGAGGGACCAATCGATCCTGGTTTTGTCCGGTGCGTGGGCTCGGGTTTCGGCGGACCCAGCGGTGTCAGCGGCGGTGGCGTCTGTGTTTATGGTGAAGAAGAGGACACGTTCACCATGAGATGGGAGGTTGTTGCCTTCGGCGTCAACAACTGGCGGATAGTTTCCTCTACCGGCAAATATTCGGGGATGACTGGAAGTGGAACGACCAAAACACGTGTGGCGTCAAAATTCCTGGCGCTACCGCACCGTATTTCTGACTGGGAAGGCGAGGTTGCCTTGCCCGCTAGGGATTGAAACTCGAACTGAAATGGTCGGGGATGATGCTGATTTGAAAGGTTGGCAAAGCCCGCATTGGGCTCGTTGGCGCCTTTCGTTACTTTTCACATTAATGACAGGTGGCAGCCCAAACTAGACATTGGCGCCGAAACTTCGCAATCCCGTGTATGCAGCTTTGCAGCCGTTTTTTGTCCAAGTCGAACTACCATTCTGACAGAAATCGCCCGACGTTATCCGGCGTCCGCCATGTGCTCGACCAACGAGGTCAATTGTTTGTCCCCATATCCATCCGCCCACGCCGCTTTTGTGCGGTCATGCATCATTCGGATAAAGTCAGCTGGTGCATTCAGAGAAACGCAGGTCTTTAGCGCGTCCTCTTGGGCCAATGCGTAGACTTTCAACGAGGCTTCGGCGTCGTCATAGTCCTCGGTTGGAACGGTACGGACAAAGAGATCGTGGTAGTCATTTACCAGCTTGATCGTCGCAGGAAGTTGATCGGCATAGACCTGCATAGGAACACCAGCTTTCTGGCAAACCAGTGCGCCGTATATCATCCCAAACATGAACCCTTGCCGGACAGTGAAGAGACCAGCAAAAAGTGCTGCAAGAGCTGCGGGTTTCTCACCGACTTGAGCGGACTTTCCCCCAAGAGACCTTATCACTTCGCCGTAGCGATCCCAAGTTCCGGCACTGCCCACGGTAAGGATGGTGGTGTCGCTGCTACCGATGCCGGAAGGGTATGCATTGATCATGCCCAGCATGTAGTCTGCGTTTTTTTCGCTGAGAAATGAGACCAGTGAATCAGCATCGGACGTGTCGCCGGTGCTCATGTCGCAGATTGTTTTCCCCTTCAACGATACACTTAGACCGCTGATCAAATCGACAGTTTCCTTGTGACTTTTGATACAGACGATGACGAAATCGGACGCGGCAACAGCATCTTCCGGCGATACGCAAATAACTGCACCTACCTTTGCAAACGGCTTTGTCTTTTCAGGTGTCCGATTCCAGACGCAGACGCTGTAACCTAATTTGAGCAGGCAATGCGCCAGCGCAGAACCCATGTTGCCCAATCCGAGTACCGCAAGCGTTTCCATGGTTCCCTCCTGTTCTGGTCATTGGTGTTTCACGTCAACATGCGTGAGAATTGAGAAATCGCGTAGTTGTAAATTTTTCTGTATTGTAAGATTTTCTGACTTATGGATTGGCACACGTTACCTTCGTTGACGTCTCTCAGAGCCTTTGCCGCCGCCGCAGAGTTTAGAAACTTGACCCGCGCAGCAGAGGCGCTGAATGTGACCCATTCCGCGGTCAGCCAACAAATCCGAGGCCTGGAGCAGCACCTAGGAACCCAGCTTGTTACTCGGACGCGACACGGTATCGCTCTGACTGCACAGGGAGAATTCTTAGCGGCAGGTCTGCATGAAGCATTCGCCTCAATGGCGTCCCTGACTGAGAGCATATCAAGTGCAGAGGCGGTTCGCCCGCTGGTAGTCAGTGCGACACCGATGTTTTCAAGCGCATTCCTCATGCCGCGTCTATCGGCATTTGTTCAGGAGTTCCCAGATATTGAGCTTCGGATCGACTCAACAATCCAAGCTGTCGACCTCAAACCAGGGGGCATTGACATAGCCATTCGATACGGCACCGGGCGCTGGTCGGGACTGATCTCGCAAATGTTGCTACCTGGCTGTCTGACAGTGGTCGCTGCAAAAGAATTGATTGGGGAACGAGTGCTCAAAGACCCAATTGAATTGCTCGACTTTACTCTTCTTCAGGAGCAGGCTTCGGTCGAATTTGACCTGTGGTTGGAAAAGGTTGGAGTACCACCCGATGCCGATAGGAGAGTTGTTCGCCTGCCGGGCAACATGCTGCTTGATGGAATCCGCCGGGGTGATGGTGTTGGGGCGACGGTTCCGGCATTCATCTCTGATGAATTGAAGTCTGGAGATCTCGTGGCGCTATTCGATGATCCAATCCCGCAGATCGGATATCACCTCGTCACGCTGCCTGGACCAGTTCGCCCAGCGGCAAAGGTGTTTCAGAAGTGGCTTTCGAACTCAATTACCGAATATGAGAAAAGCCTTTTCAGATGGACGCCTGCTCACTTGATATAACTGTAATAGGTGTTCAACTCGAATGGATAGCAACTACCCAAACCGGCCATGACCTTTTGCAAGATGAGGTTAAAAAGGCCGTTTGCGGTGTGAGCTCTTCAAGCAGACGTATCGCAGCGCTTCCCAACGCTGAAGCCGACTTCAAGCAAAGTCAGAAGTCAGTCCTGTGCACTTTCGCATGGTCTAAACACGTAGCGACCAGTATGAAAAAGAAAGGAGGACAATACTTGGAGCGAAAGCTGGCGGCCATCCTGATTGCTGACCTTGTCGGCTTTACCGCCCGAATGGAGCGGGACGAGAAAGGCACGCTCGAAGTCCTCTCAGCGCACATTGACGAAACCTTTATTCCGCTTGTTGGTCGGCATCACGGTCGCATTGTCAAACAGATGGGTGACGGTCTGCTCGCCAAGTTCGACAGCGCTGTCGATGCCGTTTCATGCGCGGTTGAACTGCAAAATTCGCCAGTGGTGGGCTCCGACCCACTTCGCTTTCGCATCGGTGTCACTCTTGGCGACATTATCATGCGCGACGGAGATGTTTTTGGATCCGGTGTGAACCTTGCGTCTAGGTTGGAGCAGCTTGCCCCACCCGGCGGTGTGTTGGTGTCTGACGCTGTATATCGTGTGGTCGGGAACCGTATACCGGTCGCCTGGGAGGATGCTGGTCAGCACACGGTAAAGAACGTTGCCGAACCGGTACATGCTTGGCGCATTGGCGGGTTAAGCGCAGTATGTGCTGAACCGCCTCGGCCTGAATCATCAGCAAAAGCCACTATTGCGGTCCTGCCTCTACACAACATGAGCGATGACCCCGAGCAGGCCTTTTTTAGCGACGGGATTGCGGAAGACATTATTGTGGGCTTATCGCGTTTTCGAACGCTCAAGGTTGTTTCCAGAAATGCGTCTTTCAGGTTCCGGACACAGGACACAGATCCAGCCAAAATCGCGGAGGCTCTCGGCGCAGATTACCTGGTTGAAGGCAGCGTGCGGAAGGCTGGCAGCCGCGTGAGGATCTCGGTACAGCTCGCTGACGCCCGTACAGGTACTCAACTTTGGTCGGATCGATACGACCACGAACTGGAGGACGTTCTGGCGGTACAAGACGAGGTGGCCCGAAGTATCGTCGCAGTGTTGCCAGGCAGGGTCCAGCACGATGTTGTCGACCGTTCGACACAGAAACCAACGGATCAGATGAAGGCCTATGAGCTGATGCTAAAGGGCAAGGCACTACGCGACGGCTTGAACGCACGAGATACGGCCAAGGCGAGAGCGTTGTTGGAACGAGCGGTCGCGCTCGATCCGACCATCGCGCGATCTTACATGTATCTTTCGGACACGTATGTCATAGACTTGTGGCTTGGTCTGGCAGACGCTGACGCACCGGCCCACACGTTGAAGATCGCCCGAAAGGGCGTGGCACTGGATAACCGGGACGTCTACATTCAAGACCAGCTTGGGTTTGCTTATCTCTGTGCCGGGCTGTGGAGCGAGGCCGAAGCGCAATTCAACAAGACACTTTCCATGATAGAAAGCGAGGCGGAGTCGATGGCTTGGTGTGGCTATGCTTTCCTACTGCTCGGCCAGCACGAAAAGGCGCGCGACGTAGTTTCGGAAGCTATGGTGCTGGACCCGCTACATCCGCCTGCTATCGACTGGATTATGGGGCAGGTCGAATTTTTCAACGGTAACTATGAAGCAGTGCTTGGTTTTCTGATGGGGGCAGCGCGGCTTAACTCGCTGGCCACTGCCTTTGTCGCCGCGTCTTACGCGCAGCTCGGACGACAACGAGACGCCTCCGACGCGTTGCGAGAGTTCGTCACCGAACGTCACGATGAGTTCACAAGTCGAGGTATTGTGGTTGAGGATGACACGGTCAATAGCCTTGCCCGCGGGTTTCGGTCTATGTGGCGGCGACCGGATGATTTTGAACGTCTTGCCGATGGGTTAGCGGCGGCAGCCCGAATTCGCCAAGCGTTGCCTTAGTTTTTTGCCAAACGCGGCCGCTCTATCATCAACTGTACTGCATGGATTTTGCGCCCCATCGGGTCTAACGTTGCCCTGTGGAGGAACGGAAATTGGACCGCAAGCTGACCGCCATACTTTCCGCCGATGTTGTTGGCTTTTCCAAACTTATGGAAGACGACGAGGAAGGCACGCTGGGACGCTTGAAGTCACATCGACTGGAAACATTCGATCCGACGGTCAGCGAACATAACGGCCGTATTATCAAGCTGATGGGTGATGGTGCGCTGGTGGAGTTTGCCAGTGTTGTGGATGCTGTGAATTGTGCAATGGCCGTCCAGTCAGCGCTGGTGCAGTGCGGTGGCCCAATCCGCCTACGCATCGGGATCAATCTCGGTGATGTTATCATTGATGGGGACGACATCTATGGCGACGGTGTCAATATCGCTTCGCGGCTGGAGGCGTTGGCAGAACCCGGCGGCGTTTGTGTGTCCGATATTGTCCAACAAGCCGTGCGCATGAAAACCGGGCCGATCTTCAGAGATCTTGGTGAGCAAAATCTGAAAAACATTGCCCAATCGGTGAGAGCTTGGCATTGGTCCGCACCAAATGAGCAAGACGCAATCGAACCCACCGCCGACAGTACGCAATCGGCATCCGAAAAACCATCGATTGCTGTTTTGCCTTTTGACAATATGAGCGGCGATCCCGAGCAAGAGTATTTTGCAGACGGGGTCAGCGAGGACGTAATCACCGCGCTATCACGCATTCGCTGGTTGTTTGTAATTGCCCGCAATTCAACGTTTGTTCACAAGGGCAAGGCGGTGGATGTGCGTCGGTTGGCACAAGAGCTTGGCGTTCGTTACGTGCTTGAAGGCAGTGTCCGAAAAGCCGGAAACCGGGTTCGCATCACCACACAGCTGATTGATGCCGAAAGTTCCAATCACCTTTGGGCCAACCGTTACGACCGGGAGCTCGATGACATTTTCGCACTGCAAGACGAGATTACTGAGACAATCGTTGGCAGTATCGATTCAGAACTGCGCGGCGCTGAGCAAGACCGGGCGAAGCATAAGCCAACTTCAGATCTCAACGCTTGGGACCTGTATCAACGGGGAAACTGGCATCTAAATCGCTTTACCAAGCAAGGCAATGAAAAGGCTCGTCAGTTGTTTGAGACGGCCACGCGGGCTGATCCGAATTTTGCCTTGGCTTACGCCGGCTGCGCTCTTGTAGGCGTCTCAGACGTCATAATGCGAATTGCCGACCAGTCTTCCGAGACTGTGAAGAATGCCATAAGATTGGCGGAAAAAGCGAAGGCTTTGGACGACCGTGAAGCTTTGACCCATTACGCACTCGGCCGGGCGTTCTGTCTTGCTGGGGACACGGATTCAGGGATCGCCAGCCTGGAAAAGGCCATCGCGCTCAATCCAAACTTTGCCCTAGCACATCACGGCATGGCCTTCGCGCTGAAAGCCGGAGGGCGTGCGGAGGACTCGCTGGCTCATGTGGCCATGGCCATTAAACTTAGTCCCAACGATCCCTTGTTATGGACGTTCTATGTCAACAACGCATCAGCTCACTATCAATTGAAAGACTACAAGCTTGCAGAACACTGGGCGGGCAAAGCCGTTAGAGAAAACGAGCGTGAGTATTGGCCAAACTTGTTCCGAGCAGCAGCACTGGCGCAACAAGACAATTTAGATGAAGCCCGCGCAGCCGTTACCAAAGCTCTTGCTCTCAACCCCGAATTCTCGCTGTCATTCGTCGCCCAAAGTTTGCCCGGCTACAATCAAGACTACTTTGAACATTTGGTAGAGGGGCTGCGAAAAGCCGGAGTGCCGCAGTGACCGGTTTGGAGTAGTCGACATTTTCTGCAACGAGCATGACTGACCGGTCGCAGCCCAAAACGGACCTTCGCAACCAAGCTTTGCAAATTCCGAAATGCCAACCGAACAGACCTTTGTCCGAGACTACACCCGATACCAGTTTTCAACTTCTCGGGCGGCTGCTTCGGATGTAAAAGTAGTCTCTACCTTTGCGATTGCGTACTTTACTTCGTCTGAGCTAGCACTGAGTTCTAAGACGTTCGCATTCAGGTCATGGGCTGACCCGGCATCTGAAAAAATCGTATCGACCGCAATTCTGACGACGTTTCGGTGTTGCAGCAGGTGCTCAAAAAACCGGACATAGATCGCCTCCTCATACGGAGAATGGATGTCCACCTCAGAGACTAAGCCCAACTCCGCAGCCTTGGCGCATGTCTGGCGCCAAGCCAGTTCCATTGTGGATGGTGGCGCGTCCCTAGCCTCATCAGGATGTCTGGGGTTCGCAAATGTAGATCTTCGAATAGCTTCGAGATTGGCACGCAAGCCCTTTGTAGGAACCGGATACATGAATGTGGTTTCCTCGGAAGCTAAGGCAGGCTCAATCTGATCGGGCTGCGTCTGGATGAACTCTGAAAACCTGTTTCCGATGATAGGACTTCACCGACAATCATGCCTGTGGGGTCGGTATTCTCCGCCAGCCATCGCGTCAGTGCTCTCCGCCCCCACAGCCCGGCTGCCTTTCGGATCAACGGATGAGTTCCATCCGAAACATCCGGATACCTCGCGAGTATATCTTCGGTTTGAAACGCCGCGAGCCCCGTATCCCAACGCATGATATGCACACGACGTCCCAAGGAGATCGCAATGGATATCTGCTGACGCAACAGGAATGACTTACCAGATGCCGGTAATCCAGTGAAGAAAACCATGCGGCAACGACGTGCAGCGTCCGCCAAGTGTCTTCCAATCTCTGTGTCCGCAAAACTGTCCTTAGAAATAACGAATCTCCTAATTCGGTGTCGGCAACAGCGTTAGGTAGCAAGCGCAACTTGGTTCCAAAACCGCTACAAACATTCTATGCCCGCCATTCTGAAGGCGATGTTTTTAAGCAATCTCGGCGTTAGTTCTCTGAAACTTCAATACCGGCAATGCGAAGCCCATCCATTATCTTTTCGATCAGCTCCGTTGGCATTCCACGTGCTCGATACGGTGCGCGTGGATCGTCAAGAAACTCCGGGTGTTCGTTTTGCAAGCGTCGCGCCATCTCTTGCGCCTTTTGTTGCTCGCCGTCCAAAGCATAGCTTGCAGTCAGGCTTGCCATCGACATGGTGGATTTCGGCGTACCCCAGCTCAAGATGACTTTTTGTGCTTCATCATAATTGCCTTGCAAGATCGCGTGCAGCACCCAAGCGTTGTTGTAGCCAGGATGAAGTTTGGGGTTGAGGTTTTTTGCGCGGGAAATCCACTCTTTACCTTTTTCAAACTCGCCGGAGTAAGCAAGAAAGATACCCAGATCCGCGAGGATCCAGGAATCATTGGGACTAAGCTCCGTGGCGTTCTTTGCGTGTTCAAAGAAGACCGCCTTGTCTTCTCCCGTCATTCTGCTGAGGATTGCCAGGGCGTAGTGCGCATCCGCATTGTCCGGGTCTTCCTCAAGTGCACGTGTGGCGGCGTCTCGGGCCTTATTTGCCCAATCCGGATCGGTGTCGAATGATCGTTTCTTAGACTCGAGATAGTTAAAGGCCAATCGCGACCAAGCAAGAGAGTAACCAGGTTCTTCCTTCACGGTTCACAGTAGACAGTCCCGAGCCTTGCGATGCGCTTCAATGCTGAAACTTTGATAAAACCAGAATCCCAACAGATAGCATTCATAGGCTTCCAGGTTTTCCGGTGCCTTGTCGCGGATAGCCTGCTGTACAGAAGCGTTGAACAACGGGGCATCGCTTGAGCCGATTTGCGAGGCGACCTTTCTTGCAATCTCAACCTGGATATCCAGGACATTTGCGATGCTTAGGTCCATATCAAAGGGGCCCGGCGGCGTGAGTTGACGGCAAGTCCTTGCATTGATGAACGTAGTTGTCACCCGCAGTTTCGAGTCAGACCGTTGGGCCGTGCCGCCAAGTATGTAATCGGCCCCTAACGCATCCCTGATCGCTTCGCAATCTTTCTGACTGCTGAAGTCGGCGCCAGCTTCGGGAGCTATAACAAACAGGTTTGAGAACTTCGCCAACAAGGCGTTAAGATCACGCGTCAAACCTTCAGCGAAATACTCGTCTTCCTTGTTTTCCCCGATTGTTTCAAAAGGTGTAATGACAATCCGCGCACCTGACGGAAGGTCGCGCGGATCATCTCTTCCAAAGACAAAAAAAGCAGAAATCGCGGTAACTGTGGCGACAACAGCCGTCGCGGCAGTCCATCGGATCGCTGCGCTGCGCTTGGGTTTGACCGCAAGTTCCGGAGGCCAGGTCCAAACCTCGACCTTATTGGCGATATTCTTCAATTCATGGGCGCCAGCATGCGCAAATTCCGCGTCCACCTTTCCCGAAAGTTGATCGGCAACTGCTTTGGAAACACAAATGCCTCCGGGCGGTACGATTGCTTCCAACCGAGAGGCAATGTTGACGCCGTCTCCCAGCAGATTATCGCCATCTGCCACGACGTCACCGAGATGTATTCCGATACGAAGGTTCATGCGCCCTTTTTCCGGCAGATCGAGGTTGCGAGCTTTCAGTTCTCTTTGAATTTCCAATGCACAGCGGGACGCGTCTGTTGCACTTGTGAATTCAGCGATGACGCTGTCACCCGCGCTGCCGAACACGCGACCACCATAGTTTGAGATGAGGTCATCAATGAGTTTTCGGTAGCTCTTTAGGGTGGTAATCGTGCCCTCTTCATCACGCCCGATCAGGCGTGAGAATCCCACAAAATCCGCAGCCAGAATGGCGGTTAGACGGCGTTCCATAAGTCCCCCCGTACCACTTTAATGAAAGTTACCTGGGTTCTCGAACAAAATCTAAGTTCTTACCCAAGCTCATAACTACTTATTTGGAAAGAGATCGACCGGCCAACTTTGCCTAAACTTCAGATAGTTCACAAACGCTTGGCCGATGCCTTCGGAGATGCGCAACGCTGTGCTATGATTTCTGTGATCTGGCGACAGAGGTACACTTATGATGCGACCGGAAACGCGCAACCGCATTTTGACGCTTGGTTTTGCCATTACTGTCAATGCAGCAACGCCGAACGCTGCCCTCGCTTCTGATGGAGTGTGTGGTGCGCCAGATGCACCTTGCACACTGGAGGGCGGTGAGTACTACGCGGCCCTACCAGATGTTCCGGATGAACCGCCTGCCGTCATTTGGTTGCACGGTTATGGACGGTCTGGGAAAGGGATGATCCAGAACTCCGCCTATGTCGATCCTTTCATCCGGCGCGGCTACGCTGTGATTATGCCGAGCGGGCAGCCCAGTATTAATAGCAAAGACCTCGATTGGGGTGTGGCTGACGGGTATGATCTGGCGCGCGATGATGTCTCCTTTGTCGGCGCAGTTCGCGCCGACGCGGTGGAGCGCTTCGGTATAGACCCGTCGAGAATACTGATCGCAGGTTTCTCCCGCGGTGGTTCGATGGTCTGGGACATTGCGTGCCAAGCGCCAGAGATGGCAAGAGGCTTTGCCGCTGCGGCTGGAGCATTCTGGGAGCCCATGACCACTGAGTGCGATGCGCCAGTTCACCTATTTCACGTACATGGCTTCAAAGACCGAATGGTGCCGTTCGAAGGCCGACAGCTAACATGGGAGGGTGTTGATTTTCACCAGGGTAACGTCATGAAGGGCTTGGATGTCTGGCGCCGCGAGAACGCCTGCTTCGGTAGCGCGGAAAACAGCTTTGGCGACGATGACTCGATGCAGAAGGATTGGGTGGACTGTGACGCAGGCTCCATCCGGTTGAAGGTCACCAAAGGCGGGCACGGTGTGCCAGAGGGCTGGCGGGACGCGGTGCTCGACTGGTTCGAAGCGCTACCTTGAGCACTTGAGTGCCCGCCGACCCTCCGCGAATTTTGATCTGATGGGCATTCAGTAGCATTCAACATGATTGGCAACAGGGGTTGAGAATGAGAGAGCAAGTTTCCGACCACTGTGGTCGCAGCCTCAGTTTGATCGACCAGATAGCTGATAGCCTGAAGGCCGCAGGCTTTGACCCGAAGAAACTGCGCACCGCTGACTTTGAACCAGTTGATGAGTTCCATTTTCGCGGCAGACAGGCGACTTTACAGTTTCTGGAGAAACTGGAGTTGGCGCCAGGCGCGAATGTGCTTGATATTGGTAGTGGCTTAGGCGGGGTGGCCAGAACAATTGCTGAAGAAGCAAAGGCCAAGGTTACTGGCATAGATCTGACGCAAGAGTTTTGCAACGCAGCCAAAACCATTTCAGATTGGGTCGGTCTCAGTGAACAAACCACGTTCATTCAGGGAGATGCGACAAAGCTCCCATTTCCGGACTGCAGTTTTGACGGCGCGGTAACGGTTCATGTCGCGATGAACATCCCGGACAAACTTTCGGTGTACAAAAAGGCGCATCGTGTTCTGAAGCCGGGAGCACGATTTGGAGTTTACGACATACTACAGGGTGAAGGTGGTGACGTCGTTTATCCGATGCCGTGGGCTATGGACGCCTCGATCAGTTATCTCGCAACCCCGAAAGAAATGGTCGGCTTTCTGCAAGATGCGGGTTTTAAGGTATTGGATGAAGAAGACTCGACGACTGAAAGTTTTGAATGGCTTAAGGCGAGAATTTCGAAGCCCAAGTCTAAGAGCACCATGCCTGTTACGACACAGATTCTATTTGGGGACATCGCCAGCGATATGGTTCAGAACCAACTTCTTGCTCTGGATGAACGTCGGTTATTGACATACCGCTTCATTTGCATGGCCTGATGCGATTGTTGCATCGACGCTCGAAATAGTCATTCTCTGCGGTGTGCGGATTGGCTGATGGCAGCCCGAAGCAGACATTCACAGTCACGCTTTTCAGTTTTGCACTAAGCCATTCACTAGGACATGCGCGACGTTCAGAAAATCATGTTGTCTTTTCCAAACAGCGTAATTTGCGCTACCAATAGACATGAATGGAGACCGCAGACTTTCCGCAGTACTCTCGGCCGATGTAGTAAACTACTCAGGCCAGATTAAGGCAGATGAAAATAGGACTCTCAGCGAACTTCGTGTTCTACGTCGAGAGTTATTTGATCCTTTGGTTAGCGATCATCGAGGTAATGTCGTTAAGAGGATGGGTGATGGATGGATAGTCGAGTTTAACTCGGTATCTGATGCAGTACGATGCGCCCTTGATCTTCAAAGCCAGGTGTCAACTCAGTCCTTATTGAAACTACGAGTGGGTGTGCATCTTGGAGATGTCGTATTCGACGACGATGACATTTTCGGCGATGGCATCAATCTGTCTGCACGTCTACAAGAGGCTTCCAACGAAGGGGCTGTGTTAATTTCAGATGTCGTCCATCGCAGCCTTGACGAGCGCCTCGCTGAGCAATTTTATCGCGCTGGAGAGCGACAGTTTAAGAACGCGCCGTCACTAATAGAAGTTTTCCAATGGTCGCCGCCAGGTTCTGCCCCACCGCGAGTAACTCCGGCTAGCCATACAAAGTCTCTGCTAATCGGCGTCTTACCTTTCGATAATCTTTCTTCTGACCCCGATCAGGAGTTTTTTGCAGATGGAATTACCGAAGAGATCATCACCACTTTATCAAAACTCCCGAATTTACTGGTCGTCGCGCGTAACTCTACATTCGTCTACAAAGGTCGCTCCGTTGACGTGAAACAGGTCGGTCTGGAGCAGGGTGTCGATCTTGTTCTTGAGGGAAGTGTCCGTCAAAGCGGTAACCGGGTGAGGATCACAGCACAGCTAATCGATGCAAAGTCCGGCATGCATATTTGGGCAGACCGCTATGATCGCCTCATTGAAGATGTATTCGAAGTTCAGGATGAAATCGCACTTAGGATTGCAACCGAGCTTCAAGTCGAACTGTTGGCGGGAGAAATGGCTCGTTTCAGAGGATCCGGCACAAATAACCTAGGCGCGTGGACTGCTCAACTAAAGGCCGTTGAGGCTTCGCGCAGAATTACCAGGGAAGCTCAGGCCGACGCTCGCCGATTTGCACAACAGGCAATTGCACTCGACCCGGGTTACTCGGCTCCGTATTGTACTTTGGGATTCATTTGCACTGTCGAAGCACGACATGGATTTGTTGCTGACCGGCGTGCCGCGCTAGCGGAGGCTCGTGACTGCGCTCAGCGGGCTCTGGAAATAGACAGCTACAACCCAGAGGCTCACGCTATTGCGGGTTTTGCGGATGCAATCGATGGCAAGCTGGTTTCGGCTATCGAGAAGTTCAACGAGGCACTAGCGCTGAATCCAAACCACGCTGACGTGGCTGCCAGACTGTCAATCACCCTAGCTTTCAATGGCCAGGCAAATGAAGCGATCCAAGTCGCACAACAAGCCATTACCCTGAACCCTCACTATCCAGGTTGGTACGCAGGCGTTCTGGGTTTAGCCCTTCGACTCGACGGTCAATACGAGGAAGCCAAGAAAGCATTCACCGAATATGGTCAAAGGGTTGAAGGCTTTGGTCACCTCGACCTCGTAATCGTCCATATAGAGACGGAGAATCTTGAGGCCGCTCGCGATGAAGCACGGAATGTGATGAAATACCGCCCTCAGTTTTCCATATCGGACTGGGCGAAAACTCAACTTTTCTCTGATAGAGAAAGGCTGGAGAAAGACTGTGCGTCTTTGCGACTAGCCGGTTTGCCTGAATAAGTACAACGTCTCGCTGTAGCAGGTTGATTTGTGATGAAAATCGACCTCACACGTGTCCGATTTGGGTTTGGCAACAGGCACCATAGTGCCTTCTCGATCCAAAACCTCGGTCGATTCAGCAGTGTTGGCAAACTCATCGTCATACGATTTCGCCCCCAGCCGGAATCTGCACCTTATGCGTCGTCGGCAATGATTGCATCAACTTCTATCTCGACCAACCATTCGGGGTTCACAAACCGATTGATCGCCATAATTGTGTCGACGGGTCGTGCATCGACGCAATACTTCTTCCTTGCCTCGATGGCTTCTTTCCAATTGTTTATATCTGTCAGTATGACTCGCGTCCGAACAATGTCTTGAATTCCCGAACCCGCCTGTTCGAGAGCCGCCTTGATGATTTCAAAGCACTGGGTCGTTTGGGCAAATACATCTCCGACCCCGACGGTCTTACCTTCAGCATCGACAGGTGCGGTGCCGCCAATCGAAATGTAGGGGCCAACCCGAACTGCTCGGCTAAACCCAACGATTTCTTCCATCGGGTTTCCATTTGAAACGAGCTGACGCATGGCATGAACCTCCTGTTTGCCCCAATTATAAGCATTTTGGCACGTCTTGTTCTTGGTCCAGGTGATGTTAGAATTTTTAGTAGAGAATACTGAGCGTTAATGGAGGGTGGTTGGGATGGCTGATCCGTTTCAAGATGTAGATGCTGCGGGCGAAGACTTCATTTCCGCATTTGCTGACTCGATGGACGCGCGTCAGTCCGATCCTACAATGGAAAATATTGTTTCAAACTATCTGGCCAAACTTCAGTTTGCAGAAGACGGTCTGACCATTGAAGTCGGATGCGGCGCGGGAGCTGTCACGCGCCGCATTGCGGAGAAGGCCAAACCCACGCGAGTCATTGGTTTCGAGCCATCTGTGGGCTTTATAGCCGAAGCAAGAGCGCGGGTTGGGGGCCACGGCAATGTCGCGTTTGAGGTCGCAGATGGAGCGTCGCTGCCCCTGGATGATGGCTCGGTTGATAACTTGATAATGCACACGGTGCTTACCCATGTGGCAGACCCGGCACCTCTTTTGACCGAAGCAAGGCGCGTTCTAAGGCCGGGTGGGTGTCTCGTAGTGTGTGACGCTGATTTTTCGAAGGCTTCACTGGGAAACCTACCAAACGATCCATTGGGCGCCTGCGCCAAGATATTTGTGAACGAGTTTGTCACCGACCCATTTGTTGTCGCCAAGCTGCGAAGCCTGGCCTCAAATGCGGGGTTCAAAGTCGAAGACTTCAGTTTTCAAAGCAGAATTATTCTGGACAATGACCAAATGCTCCCCTGGGTCGAAGAAACTGGAAAAGTGATGATGAAACGCGGCGAAATTGGAGAGGATCTGCACAATGGCTTAGTTGCCGAGTATCGCCGTCGAGCAAGAGAGCGCACACTTTTTGGCTATCAGGTCTTTGCAACGCTGATTGCCAGGCGGCCATAAACTCTTGGCATTCGAGTCGCGACAGTAAACAGTTGCCAACCAGAAGCTTTGCTCCAGAACGATGGTTTAGAGAGCGCGGCCGAGATCAAATGGCGCATTGTAGAACGATCAACCCTGTTTGCGCGCCACGACAATAAATTGGGTCATCGAAAAGAAGAAGCGTCCAACTTTTGCAAGGCTATACTGTTCGTCAAACCATGCTTGGGCAACAGCGGGATCAACATGGTCATTTGCGATAGCGTATTGCTTCATGAGGTGCATCATCATGATTGCGAGGCCATCAGGCTTTAGCTGGTAATCTGTCATTGTGGATGACAAGACATCTTCCACATGGTCGCCGCGATCCTTTATCAGTGCGGGCAGTCTTTCCGGCACGGAACCACTCACAAAGTGCTGGTTCCAGGATGTCAGCATCTTTTGCATTCTGTCAGGTTGGTCACTGAACCAAATCAAGCTGCCAAAGTGTAGATCGCTGATGACGAGGCGCCCGCCGGGTTTGACGCACCGCAGCGTGTCAACTAATGCACCGTCTACGTCTTCGATGTACTCAAAGACCTGCACCGAAACGGCTTTGTCAGCACTTTCATCCTCAATGGGTAAGCTATTTGCAGCACCAGCACGAAACTCCACGTTTGCATAGTCGCCGCATCGTTCTTTAGCGGCCGCTGTCATGTCAGTACTTGGGTCGATCCCGATGACATAGCCATCCGAGCCAACTGCGCGGGCCAACTCCGCTGTTAACATCCCGTTGCCACAACCGATGTCCAAAATAGTTTCACCGGGAGCCGGGCACAGCGCATCAAATGAAGCCTGTCTTCGCCGCGTCAATTCAGCTCCTTGATAGGCGATTTCAAGTAATCTCGTTGTCTCCGCGTCAAACTTAAGCAACTCTCCCCCCTTACAAAGCCCACAAGTTAACAAAACCTTATCAGAAAATGGGCTATCAACGAAAAGCAGGACGGATCGTTGAGGCTTGAACAAGGATCCACCAACAATAAATGATCACGCCGATTTGATCCGACGAGTGATTTAACTCTGAGAGCGAAGGACGCATCTGCCGTTTTGTCGGACCAGCTTTTTTGTCGTCGTTCGAAAGTTTGAACAACATAAATTCAAGGGATGTCGATGCCGTTCTCTCGTCCGAAATCGGTATAGAAGCTGTCACTGCGGCATCGGTCTAAAGTGGCTTCGTCCGCTTCTCTTGGGTCGGTGCCAGGGCTTTGAACACCTGTTCCTTCTATGAAGCGGTTCACGAGATTGAAGACTCCACAGACCTGGATAGCATCGAACAGCGCGCTCTCTGACCAGCCTGCCGCGTAGACGGCATTTGCGTCGGCTTCTGTCATTCGTGATGGCGAGACGGTGAGCTTTTCAATGTAAGCCAGTAACGGTTTGAGATGATCCTCGACCGGTGCCGTATCGCGGTCTTCCATCAGTGCTTCGATTGTCTCGACCTCAATGCCGTAGGCTTTGGCGAAAACCATGTGCGCCCCATGGCAATACGCACAAGCATTCAAGCCAGAGACATAGGCTGCAATCAATTCACGTTCAGCAACCGAGAGGTCGCTCTCGCCCCTCATCACAAGGCTTTCGTACGCACAAAGCGGAGAAAGTTTGTCTGGAAAGGCTTGATAGACACTTCCCAGCGTCGCGTTCTGCGGCAGAGACGGGAAAAGGCGTTTCATTCTATTCTCTTTCAATCTTGCTTGAGTAAACCTCGTCTCAAAGTGAGGAACCAAAGTTGTTTACGCAACCCCGAAGCAGTTCTTGGTCGCGCACAAAAATTTTCTGTGAATACGGTAAACAGCAAGTTTGCCCGGCCACACCACGACATGTTCGTCGATTGGTGCAAGGCCATTTCTTTGGTGCCGTTCTCGTAAATTTGCAAAGTCAGCTTTCTGCGCATTGCTGCAATTGGGGCATCGCGCAGCATCGATCCAAGTGAGCTCCATCGCGCACTTTCTCTACAGCCTGAACGAATGTTGGCTTTGGGTTCCGGAATGTCTGGCGCCGTGTTGCGATCCGGCAGCTACGTGGGCATCAGACACCTTGCTGCACAGTCAGATCTCGTGAAGAGTAGCTGGACGATCCAACGGCAGTGCGTAGGTCTTCTTGGGGCAATTTGTGGAGAGTATAGATGCTGAGTGAGCCTAGGCCACCGGTTCTTCTATTGACGGGTACAAATGCGGCAGCCTGGACGATGGAGAATGTCCGGTCGTCATTTGAGGCATCAGGATACGACTGTGAGAGCTTGTCCTATCGCTATCATGATCTTGCAAGCGGACCCGAACGCGACAGCAAGCTTATTGGATTGAGTATTGCAGATTACGTAAAGGACGCCCGGCAGGCGATCCAAAAAATCGGGGAGACACCAATTGTTGTCGGCCACTCCCTTGGTGGTGTGGTTGCGCAAATATTGGCCGCTGAGGACGCCGTAAGGGCCGGCATTCTCCTCAATAGCAGCGTGATGAACGGGGTCTTAGCCACAACAGACGGAGAGCGTGAACTAGGTAAGCTGTTCATCTCTTCAGGTGCGTTCTGGGAACACGCCCTTGGACAAGACCTAGACCTTTTGACGAAATACGGACTGAACACATTGCCTGACGATCTTCAGCGCGACATTCATTCGCGCCTCGGCACAGAATCCGGTCGCGTGTTGTTCGAGTTTGTCTTCTGGATGTTCGACGCGCGCCAAACCACACTGGTTGACCCCAAAAAGGTAACTTGTCCCTTGTTGTTTGTGTCGGGAACTGAAGACAGGGCAGTTGCAACAAGCACTGCCAAGAACATGGCTTGCCGTTACGAAACAGCAGATTTCCTGACCGTTGAGGGGGCTTGTCATTACCTTCAATTCGACGCGTCGTGGCCCGTTACGGCGCAGAAAGTGCTGGACTGGCTTGGTCGCAATATATGACGTTTGCCGCTATGGATGACCCCGGTCGCGGCTACCGCGTATGGTAAATCCATTCAACGTAGCGCGGCTCGGTCGGCCTTCTCCAGTCAGCCAACTTGTATTTTGGCGACATACAAGCTTTTGCGGTAAAGACGGCATCGATTGCTTAGCGAGTGAACTTCATCGGATTCATCAATGCTCGATATCCCGCTTTGATAGCGAAGCTACGAGGATAGGTGCTAAAACAAGCGCCGCCAAGACCCTAAAAATATGATGCACGCCAACGAACGCAACATCGCGACCAACGCTCACCGCTATGATTGACATCTCTGCCAAGCCTCCAGGTGAATAGGCTAAGACAAGTGCGACCGGGTCTGTCGCCAACACGTTCGCAACAGCCAATGCTCCCGAAAAGGCCACCGAAATCTGGAGAGCGACAACCATGGCCGCTGCACCTAGAGCCGCGAACAGAGCTTTGATGGGCACTCCGGAAAAACGTGCGCCAACATTAATGCCTATGAAGACCTGAACCAACGCGGTCACAGAAACCGGGATCTCGAACTCCGTCCATCCCAGCAAGTGAACGGCCGCGCTGAATATCATCGGCACTACCACAATAGGTGCCGGCAGCTTCACCCTACCCCGTGCTAGCATTCCCACAACGATGCATCCGATGATCCAAACCCAATCGGCAAACGTGACCGAAGCCAGCTGTGTTTGCGCTTTGGGTGGAATGACTTCGAAGTCTGCGATCAGGTTGATTAGTAGCTGAATCAGCAAAATTGCTAATGCAATGCGCTACGCATGAACGATAGCGACACGAGCCTGATCCGCGCCTTTTTGCTCGGACAGCAACACCATTTCGGCAATGCCACCCGGCATTGCGCATAGAGAAGCTGTCAATGCGTCAAAGCGCGAAATACGTCGTAAAAGGTAGAAACCAAGGACGTACATTATTCCAAGGGCTAACAGTAAGAAGGCCAGTGACACCCACCAAGCACCAAAAGAGGAAAGCAACTCGTGCGTAAAGGATGCGCCCAACATCACACCTACAGTTGCTCTTACCAAGTCCAACATAGGGCCCGGTAGTTTGACAGGAAACTGCTTCAACGACCCGGCGATGGTCACCAACATTGACCCTATCATCCACCCCAGCGGAATGCCCGTGAGCGATACAAGCCAGCCAGCAAAGGCTGCCGTGAATATTATAGCGCCGTGTTGCGAGACTTTGGCAAAACTCGAAATCAGACCAGTCGCTTCTTGCTGTGCAACACGCCGTCCGCATCGCCGTAAACCCAATCACCAGGATGGAATTTAACCCCACCAAAGGTCACCGGTTCCCCGATTACGCCCCACCCACGTTTCGCGCTTTTGACGGGGCTGGTTGCTAAGGCAAATACCAGAGTGTTCATTTGATTGATTTCGGCACTGTCTCGAATTGCGGCATTCAGGATAAGACCAGCCCATCCATTTTGGATTGCAAGATTAGCCAACATATCGCCAAGGATTGCAATTCGCGTTGATGCTCCGCCGTCGACAACCAAAACGCGCCCCTCACCCGGTGTTTCCAGTTGCGCCCTAAGTTCCGTGTTATCTTCGAAGCACTTCACTGTCTGTATTTGCGCCGCAAAGAACTGTTTTATCCCGAATTGCCGAAACGGTAGATGGACAAGAGTAAGCTCTGGCGCATGGTGATCGATAAGGTCAGCGGTTTTCATGATGGATTACATCCTTCCGAAAGTCTCTTTGAGTTCTGCGACTTTTTTAGCATCCAGCAACCGGGTAGGCAGGCCGCGCAAAGCCACGAGCAGCTTGGCCGTTTCTTCTAACTCTTCTGCTGCACAAACCGCTGAGAAGAGATCCTTTCCCGAGACGACGGGACCGTGATTGGCCAACAGAACCGCACTATACTTGCCGTCTAGTTCACGGATCAAATCACCGGACTTCGGGTCGCCCGGCTTGACGTATGGAACCAGTTTGACCGTACCGACGCGCATCACCACATACGGCGTAAGCGGTGGAATACAGTCATTGGGATTGGTGTCTTCCAGACACGACAATGCAGTGGCCCAGGTCGAGTGCAGATGAACCACTGCACCAGCTTGTGGCCGCGTCTCATAGAAGGCTTGGTGCAGAAAAACCTCCTTGGTCGGCTTGTCCCCGGAGACGTGGATGCCATCCAAATCAATCTTGGCGATACGCTCTGGGTCGATATCGCCCAAGGTGGAATTGGTTGGCGTCATGAGGATTCCGTCATCAAGACGTGCGGAGACATTGCCCGCTGTGCCGACGGAAAAGCCACGCGCAAACAGCGAGGCGCACAGTTCCGACATCTGCTGTCGCAGCGCCAGTTCTTCAGAACTCATTTACCGGCCTCCATCATTCTCAGCGCTTTTGCGAAAAAGTCCGGAGCGCCGAAGTTTCCAGACTTTAGAGCCAGCGCAATGGGTTCAGATTTTCCAACGCTCAGGACTGGCACGCCCGGGTCGATCTCTGGCCCAATTGACATGGCCGGAGACCCCAGTGCCTCAGAAACAGCCTTGGCAACAGCTCCCGACGTCTCTCCCCCTGCCACCACCAATCGCTTGTAGCCCTTTTGGACAAGTTCTCGGGCGGTATCTGCAAAGAGACTATCCAGTTTTTCTGCAACCGCTTCCCGACCGAATTGACCTTGGATAGCACGCACATCATCCGGGCTTCCCGATGAATATGCGAGCGGTGCCTGACCCGGATGCTTTTCAAAGAAATCCAGAAGCGTTTGCGTGGTCACATCCCCGGACATGACACCCGGAACATCGATGGCGAACGTCGGATTGGACTTCGCATGCACATCGATCTGCCCACGGGTCGCTCCCGAGCAAGACCCAGCAAGTATCGCGGCAGGCCCTGCGATACGAGTGAACGCACTGCCACCTCTTTTGGACGAAGCTTTTCTGACGAAGTTCTTGGGTAGCCCCAGCGCTATCCCAGATCCCCCAGTAATGAGCTGGGCATCCTTCAGAGCCTCGCCCCAGGCCAGCAAATCCTCGTCCGAAATCGCATCACCGATCACAAAGCGTTCGTCGACGTTCCGCAAAGCAGTAGCAATCGCCTCTGGTCCTTGCGTCACGGCGTCAATTGAAACCAACCCAACCGCTTCTTGGGTCTGATACTGCAACCAACGCTTGATGTCGGCATCCGTCATCGGAGTAAGAGGGTGATTTTCCATCCCGGACTCGTTCAACAGCTTGCCGAACACAAATAGATGGCCGTGATAGATGGTGCGCCCCGTTGTCGGAAAGGCTGGACAGAAAACCACCTTTTGCGCGCCCAGTTCGTTGGCCAACGCTTCCGCAACCGGGCCGATATTTCCCAGCCTAGTGGAATCAAAGGTCGAGCAATACTTGAAGATGAACTGGCGGCATCCTTGATCTTTAAGCCATCGCAGGGCTCGCAGGTTGTCCGCAACAGCTTCTTCGACAGGTGCAGTGCGGCTCTTGAGTGAGACGACACCCGCTTCGATCTCTTCGTTGGCTGGGGTCGTGGGAATACCCGGGAACTGAGCCGTACGTAATCCACCTTCCGGCTCAACGCCCTTGGCCAAGGTGTTCGCAATATCACTCGCACCGGTAAAATCGTCCGCTATGACACCGACTAGCATTGAACCTCCCTCACTGATTGCCTTCGACGCGCCGTCGGATTTCGTGAATCGCCGCCTGTGGACTGGTCAACACTGGAATCTGTACTGTCTTACGGACATCCTCAACGGCGTCAGACATCGAAAACTGGGCTAGAAGAATAACGTCCGCGTCGTCGATACTTGATGCGGTTTCCGCAATCAGGCGATTGTGTTTTTCATCATCACCCGCTTGCTTTGCAGCCAACGCGCCAGAGCAATAGTATGACGTAATCTCCGCATTGCTGCCGCGCGCCCTAGCAGCATCTAGAAATTCCTCTTCCATACCTGCCGCTGCTGGAGGAAAAGTATAAACCATTGCGATGCGATCACCGTATGAGAAAGCCGCATCGAACATCGCTTCATTCGGCTTCATGACTGGGATGAGCGCCTCGAAATCTGCTCTTTCGATTGCGGCTCCGAATGCTGAGCAAGTGAACAGTACACCATCGGCGTCAGCGCCTTCCGCATACCGGCAAAGGTCTACGATGCGCCGGAAAAGATCGGCGGACAATTCGACTTGCTTAGACCTGTCTAAAGACAACCCTTCTTCTAGGATCGAAATGGTTTCTGCTTCCGGCCAGTGCTCGCGTGCCGCAACTTCGATTGGATCAATCGCGACGCGGGTGGCATGGATCAACGCTAGTCTTGGTCGTCTCATAATTGCTCCAGCTCAAGACGGGTGACGCCGCAAGGAGCGACGCCACCAGTTGATGTGGACACGTTTGCCCACCGGGAGATCCAATCACGCCGGGATCGTTTCCTTGGAGACCATTTCGGCCACAAGCGTCCCGAAGGTGTCGGTGTTTACGGTGCCACCAAGGTCACGGGTGCGCTTTGCAGGATCATCGATGACGGCATCAACTGCATCCGCAATGGCTCGCCCAGCCTCCATAAGCTTCGGACTACCCTTCTGCTCGCCGAGCCAGATGAGCATCATAGCGGCGGAGAGAATAAGTGATGTCGGGTTCGCAACGTTTTGCCCTTGGATGTCCGGGGCAGAACCGTGCTGTGCTTGTGCGCAGCATAAGCCCGTTTCAGCGTTTGCATTGATCGACCCAGCGAGCCCCAAAGACCCTGAAAGTTCAGAGGCAAGGTCAGAGAGAATATCGCCGTAGAAGTTAGTCGCGACGATAACATCATATTCGTGCGGTTTTCGAACCAGCAGCGCTGCAAATGCGTCGACAATCAACTCTTCGGTTTCGACTTCAGGGTAGTCCTTCGCCACCTCGCGGAAACATTCCAGAAACAGGCCGTCGGTCATGAGAAAAGAGTTGGCCTTGTGTATCGCGGCGACTTTCTTCTTCCGTTGCATGGCCAGTTTGAAAGCCTCTCTGCAAATCCGCATTGATCCGTGTCGCGTAATTTTGCGAACCGACAACGCCATGTCCGGATCGGGCATCATTTCTCCGACGCCCTTGTACATGTTGCGGTCAGGATAGAATCCCTCTGTCGCCTCACGCATGATCACAAGATCCATCCCAGGCGCTTTGTTCGGTAAAAAGTCACGGCTCCGGGCCGGCCGCACATTCGCATAAAGATCGAGGCCGATACGGAACCCGGCCGAAACGTTGCGACCACCTTCAACGACTGGCGGGTAGTCCATATGGGACTGCGTCCCTAAAATGACTCCATCGAACTCAGTTCGTGCACGTTCCAACACGTCGTCACGCAGAGTGATACCGTGGTTCCTGAGACTGGTAAAACCGGACTCTTCTTCTTCAAACGTTAACCCCAGATCGTACTTCTTGTTGGCGGCCTCAACGACTTCCAAAGTCGCCGCCATGATTTCAGGTCCGATGCCATCGCAGGGCAATGTCATGATACGCATCTTTTGTCTCCTTGTTGGCCGAAGCCAGTCATTCTTGAAATCCGGTGGGTTTAATCCCCGACCGATGCCTCTTCGTCATGGCGCTGCGCATCCATGCGGTCCTTAACCCGACGGCCAACAAACATGGGCAACACGAAACCGGCGATTGCGATAAGCCAGAGGATTATTGCGAGGGGACTTCCCACTAGCGCCAACCAATCCCCGTCCGAAATCGTCATTGCGCGGCGAAGGTTCACTTCCATTTGGTTGCCAAGAAGGATGCCCAAGATGACTGGCACCAGCGGCACGTCGAGTTTGCGTAGAAGCCAGCCTGCAAAACCGAAACCAACCATGAGCATTACATCGAAGGTGGAGCCCGTTATCGAGTAAATCCCAACGAACGAGATCATTGCGACGACAGGCATCAGAATGCGCGTCGGCACCAGCAACACGCGCGTGAACAACCCGACCAACGGGACGTTCATCAAAAGCAGAATGATGTTGCCGATGAACAAGGCCGCGATCAGCCCCCAAACCACGTCCGGATTCTTTGTGAAGAGCAGTGGTCCCGGGGTAATGTTAAGTTGCAACAAAACAGCCAACAGAACGGCGGTCGTCCCCGAGCCCGGTACGCCCAACGAAAGCATCGGCACCAACGCGCCTCCAGCGGCCGCATTATTGCCTGCCTCAGGAGCTGCAACACCGCGTGGATCGCCCTTTCCAAAGGATTTCCCATCCCGGTCGACGCTTTGTTTCTCCAGTGAGTACGCAAGGAATGACCCCAACGACGCTCCGGCACCTGGCAAGACGCCTGAGAAGAAACCAAGACCTGCGCCGCGAGCGATTGAAGGCATGCAACGTTTGATCATGCCGAAGTCAGGCAAGATGCGTCCAACCTTTGTCGCGCCAGCTGATCCAACGGCACCGCCACGGTGATGTTCGAGAAAAATCAACACTTCACTCAAGGCGAACAAGCCAACGATAGCGATCAAGAAGTCGATGCCATCGAAAAGGTGGATTTCACCAAAGGTGAAGCGCTGCGATCCTGTTTGGCTATCACTGCCAATCATCGCGATGCCCAGCCCTAGTGCAGCTGCGAAAGCAGATTTGGCTTGGTTCGTAGAGGACACACCACCCAGTGTCGCAAATGCGACTGTAAAGAGGACAAAGTACTCCGCTGGTCCGAAAAGCAGCGCGATTTTGACCAACTGTGGTGCCAAAATCACCAGGCCAATTGTAGCGACAAACGCCCCAAAGAAAGATGCGATGCCACCTAAAGACAGGGCTTCGCCGGCCTGACCGTTCTTTGCCATCGGATATCCATCGAGGCACGTCATCATCGCGGGTTCGTCGCCCGGGATGTTAAGCAAGATCGAACTAATTCGGCCTCCGTACATGGCGCCGTAGTAGACACTTGTAAGAAGGATGAGAGATGGGATGGGCCCAAGACCGAGCGAGAAGGCAATCGGAATGAGGATCGCGACCCCATTTGCCGGGCCCAAGCCAGGCAATGCTCCCATCAAAGTGCCGAGGAAGCATCCAACGACAGCAAGGAACAGATTTTGCGGTGACAACGCAACCGAGAATCCATCAACAAGAAGTGCAAGCGTTTCCATGGCGACCCCTCAGAACCCCAATGGTCCTTCGGCCAAAGCAAGGCCTAGGATTAGGTGAAAAACGACGTAGATACCGATGGCTGTCAGCAGGCCTACGACGAGCGACCAAAGCGGAGCGGTTCCCAGTCGCCAGGTTAGGTAGGCAGTTGCAAAGGTTGTCGCGATAACAAACCCAATCTCGGAAAGAGACCATGCGTACAGAAACATCACAGCAGTGGCGAACAATATCTCGGCAAAGTCGCGCAACCCTGGCCATTTTGGCTCTTCATCCGGGCGGATTATGAAATAGAGCGACGTAAGGCCTAACACGGTGCCCACAATGTAAGGAAAGGCGCGCGGACCAACGACATCAACCATGAAACTGTCTTTGATGATCGATGCTGCCCAAATATAGAATATTGCAAGGGCCAGTCCGAAACCGCCGAAGATGCGGTCACTCATAGTTTCCTCCCAGATTTTCGGAAATTCTTTTAGGTGCCCAACCAGATGCGACCGGTTGGGCACGCATGACATTTATTGGATGATACCGATCTCTTTCGAGAGCTTGGTCACGTCCGCAATACTGCCCTCAACAAAGGTGTACATGTCGTCGCCAAAGTTGTTGAACGGCTCAATAGCAGCTGCTTCGAGCTCTGCCTGGAACCCAGGATCCTCGGTCAGCGTAATGATCGCGTTCTTCCAGAACTCTTTAGCTTCGTCAGTTGCACCAGCCGGCATGTAAAGGCCGCGCCAGTTCGCGCCAACGACGTCGAAGCCTTCCTCCTTTGCAGTAGGAATATCCGGATAGTTCTTCAGACGCTCAGGAGCCAGAATCGAGATTACCCGGATATCACCCGACTCCAGGAAGCCCAGCATCTCGGAGAAATCTCCAGACAGCGCCTCGACCGAACCAGAAAGCAGGCCGGTCATGGCTTCACCGCCACCATCGAACGATACATATTTCATCTGGGTAACATCTTCGAGGCCAGCTTCGCGGGCGACCAACATGGGCTTGATGTGGTCAAAACTGCCCACAGACGAACCACCCGCGATCCCAACTGATTTTGGATCAGCGACAATGTCCTCCATCATCTGAGACAGAGAGGTGTACTTGGAGTCCGCGGGAACAGCGATGGCTCCATATTCAGCTCCGAAAGTGGCAAGAAAGTGCACGTCATCCTGTTGGGCGCCTTCGTAAATGCCCTGCGCAATTCGAGCGCTGGTACTCATAGAAGCCGCAACGATAAGGTTGTTGTCTTCGTTGCGCTCTTTCGTGACATGCGCGAACGCAACTCCACCGCCCCCACCGCTCATATTGGTAACCTGCATCGAATCCTCGATGATCCCGAGATCGAAAAGATACTTTGCTGTTGTCCGACAGATGAAGTCCCATCCGCCACCGGGATTTGAGGGCGCAATGCATTGCGGGCTTTCAGCTTTGAATTCGGCGGACGCGCCAGTCACGCCGGCAACGGCTGCCGCAGCAGCAATGGCGCCGATGCGAGTAAATTTCATGAACACGGGTAATCCTCCCCAGTTTTCCAAGTGTTTTTCAGCGCGAATCCCGCACTGGCTATTTTGATTGCATATTGACACGCAAAAAGCCAATCTTATTTTGCTTTTTTTAATCGAAAAAACCAAAATGATCGAACGGGCTGTTTCCCGACACCTTTCAAGTATATGTTTTATTATGTTTTTTCAAAGGATTGACACTCACCTGAAATGAAAGAACTTTGCTGAAACAGCCATAAAACCAATCCAATTTACGCGAACATCATCGTCTCAGCAGTATAAAATCCACCCATCTTTGGTTTTTTACGTATAGAAAACCTAAAATTTGGTTGTATGCTGGCCGTCAGATGCAATCTACGTAGGTGAGAGCGGCAAGAGGAGTCAGGCATACCGATGCGAGCCAGCGAATTGTCAAAGAAGATATCAAACCGTCTCTTGCATGATATCGTTGCGGGTACACTTGAAGGTGGCCAGCATATAAGCGCTCAGCAAGTCGCCGACAGGTATGGCGTATCCAGAACCCCAGTGCGCGAGGCGTTGATATCCTTAGAAGAAAAAGATGTTCTCATCCGCCTGGAAAACCGCGGGTACTTTGTGGCCGACAAGTTGCCTCCAGCCATCAAAGAAAACCTGGATACTGTCGACGCAAGCGAGCTAGACGAATACCAACTGCTGGCAAACGATTGGCTAACAAATGAAATTCCAGAAGAAGTTACTGAGCAGTTCTTAAAGCAGAAATACGGCTGGACTAAAGCTAAGGTCGGAGAACTGTTGATCCGCGCTTCTCGAGAGGGTTGGGCTGAGCGCAAAGAAGGCTACGGCTGGCGGTTTCTTCCGGTTGCAAAAACACCCGAAGCATTTGATGAGATTTACCGGTTTAGAATGGCGATAGAGCCAGCCGCCATGCTGGAGCCCTCGTTTGAACTCGATCACAAAGTCCTGGATGAACAGCGGCGTATTCAGCAGGGAATGCTTGATATGGATATGGACGCCGTTAATGGAGAAGCGCTGCTAGAAAGCGGGGCTCTATTCCATGAGGAGCTCATCAAGTTGTCCGGAAACCCGTTCTTTCTTATGGCTCTCCAACGCGTGAATAGAATGCGACGCCTCATGGAGTATCGAGCCGAAGTGAACCATCAACGATTGATAGAACAATGTACTGAGCATCTTGAGATCCTTACACTCCTGGAATCCGGGAACACCGTGGATGCCTCCTACAGAATGCGGCAGCATTTGAGTGGCGCACTCAAGCGTAAGTCTCCGCTGGCATGGAGTTGGGCTACGGACACTTCAACACCGAGGAAAGCAACACCATGAGCAATGGGAGCGACGGCCCAAACGGCCGCAAACGAGTCGCGCTTGTGGCGCATGATCAGATGAAAGACACAATGGTCGAGTGGGCAAAATCCCACAAAACCGCACTGAGCAAAATGGAGCTTTTTGGGACTGGCACGACCGGCGGGCGAATTGCGGATGAAGTTGGCGTGCCTATCAAGAGTCTCAAAAGTGGCCCGTTGGGAGGCGACGCTCAAATCGGCGCTATGATTGCCGAAGGGAAGCTCGACACACTGATCTTTTTCATTGATCCCCTATCAGCGTTGCCACACGACGTCGACGTAAAATCACTTCTTCGATTGGCCACGCTGTACAACACGGTTCTGGCTATCAATGAAGCGACTGCGTCGAAGGTCATCAGCGAGGTTTAGTCCAAACGAAGCGAAACAATTGTTCGATTAGGAACTATAACTGCTTTGCGCTCGCTCCTGCCGTTCTCTGCGTCATTGATGAGCGTCTGTCCGCATCACTGACATAAAACAGTCGGGATACTTCGCAACGGCGAAACATATCTTGCCCGCAAAAAGCAGAAGTTGACCGTAGCCATCTCAACATCTGCTTTCGGAGCAATAGGGAGTCATCGAAAAAGTCTTCGAGATGCAATGCTCGCGAAAGCCCGTCAAGTCTCGGATGTCCTAGTATAGTTTCAATACTTACGGCATGCGCTTGCACTTCCAGTGGTGTTGTTCTTTGTTCTACATTTGCACGCTTATGCTTTCTGATTTTATGCTTGCATGCTTATGCTTCATGCGGTGCACGGTTATGGTGTCTCACTAAATTCGATTCCAATTAAAATATTGTTTTAAAACGATATTTTTGCACAACTTATGCAAGAAAACTCTGATTCGTGCACGCTAATGCTCAATTTGCACGGAAATCACATACCGAGAAGTTGCACGCCGATTATAGCGTGTTTTCAGCGACTTAAGATCCAGCAATTTCAACTGAGACCCGAGCGTGTGCGCAACAGTGGTCGATTTCCGACCACAGTCCCAGGTCGCGACTCCGACGGTACGAGTTTGGTGGGTTTCGGAGAGGCGGCAGATCAGAGGGCAGAGAAGCGCTTGTGTTGATCTGACCAGATCACTGGGAATCCCGACTTGATCTGGTAGTCCATTGTCAGACCATCAGTTTGTTCGCCTGAAGCGATGGCATCCAGAGCATCAGGCGCCAGCATGGCCAGATCGACCACATCCTGCACCCGGCGTTTGGAGGTGCCTTCTTTTTCTACAATCTCAGAAAACGTTGGCCATCGACGATCATCACCAGCCACTGACGCACTTTGATGACACTGTGAACAGGTATTTGATCAATCTGGGGCGGCTCATCGCCAAGATGTAGTTTCATTTCCACGCCTTTCCGGTGCATCCGGTATAGCGCTGCTATGGTTGGTTCAGCGTTGGGTTCCACCCAATTTGCATTGGAACAGCAAGCGCTAAGCCCACTTCAGAATTGGGTGTTTCGCGATGCTTTCAGCACCTACGGACACCATTTGTTTGAACGTATCTTCTACTTCCAACACGCCGCAAGCAGATATTATTTTTATTTATCAAGTGCTTAAATTTGATATCTCTTATTACTAAAATTTTAGTTTGACAGCAGCGCCGAATATCACCGATGCTGTTTGCCATCCGGTCTGCACCGGATCACATAATCTTTGGGAGGAGACAGATGCGGAGACATCTACTTTCCGCCGTGGCGGCAGCGGCCGTCATTGCGGGGCATGGTCCTGCTTGGGCCGACGAAGCCGCAGCACAACGTTGGATCGACGACGAATTCCAGCCATCGACCTTGTCGAAGGATGAACAGTTGTCCGAAATGAAGTGGTTCATCGAAGCTGCACAACCGTACTCGGGCATGGAAATCAATGTCCTGTCCGAGGGTATCCCGACGCATTCCTATGAATCCGAGGTTCTGACCAAGGCGTTCGAGGAAATAACCGGGATCAAGGTCAATCACCAGATTCTCGGCGAAGGCGAAGTGGTTCAGGCCGTACAGACTCAGCTACAAACCGGACGGAATCTGTATGATGGCTATGTCAACGACAGCGACCTGATCGGGACACATTCGCGCCTGCAGTTGGCCTATCCGCTGACCGATATGATGGAAGGTGATTGGGCGGCGACAACCTCGCCAACGCTGGATCTGGATGACTTTATGGGTATTCAGTTCACCACCGGCCCTGATGGCAAGCTGTATCAATTGCCTGACCAGCAGTTTGCGAACCTATATTGGTTCCGCAAGGACTGGTTCGATGACGAAGCCAACAAGGCCGCGTTCAAAGAGAAATACGGCTATGATCTAGGCGTTCCGGTCAATTGGTCGGCCTACGAAGACATCGCCGAGTTCTTCACCAATGACGTGAAAGAAGTCGATGGCACCACGATCTATGGCCACATGGATTATGGTAAGCGCGCGCCTGACCTCGGCTGGCGCATGACTGACGCCTGGCTGTCGATGGCCGGCGCCGGTGACGTGGGTGAACCGAACGGCGTTCCCGTCGACGAATGGGGCATCCGCATGGAAGCGGGCACTTGTAACCCTGTTGGCGCATCCGTTTCGCGTGGTGGTGCTGCGAACGGCCCGGCTGCGGTCTATGCGATCCGCAAGTGGGATGAATGGCTGCGGGCTTATGCGCCTCCGGGTGCGGCGTCTTATGACTTCTACCAGTCGTTGCCAGCGCTTAGCCAAGGCAACGTGGCTCAGCAGATCTTCTGGTACACCGCCTTCACCGCAGACATGGTGAAGCCGAAATCCGAAGGCAACAACACCGTGGATGACGAAGGCACGCCGCTGTGGCGGATGGCGCCCAGCCCGCACGGCCCCTATTGGGAAGAAGGCCAGAAGGTTGGTTATCAGGACGTGGGGTCGTGGACCTTCCTGAAGTCGACGCCTGCAGATCGTGCTCAGGCGGCTTGGCTCTATGCCCAATTCGTGACCTCCAAGACTGTCGACGTGAAGAAATCCCATGTGGGCCTAACCTTCATCCGCGACAGCTCGGTCAACCACGAGTCGTTCACCGAGCGCGCACCCAAGCTGGGTGGTCTGGTCGAGTTCTACCGCTCACCCGACCGTGTGGCATGGTCACCGACCGGCATCAACGTGCCGGACTATCCGAAGCTGGCCCAGATCTGGTGGCAGCAGATCGGTGACGTGAACTCGGGCGCCTTCACCCCGCAAGAGGCGATGGACCGTCTGGCAGAAGAGATGGACATCACTATGGCCCGAATGCAGGCCGCTGACGAAAGCGCCGGTGTCTACGGTGGCTGTGGTCCGCGTCTGAACGAGCCGCAGGATGCCGCCTTCTGGTTGGAAAAGCCGGGCTCGCCCAAGGCCAAGCTTGAGAACGAAAAGCCGCAGGGCCAGACCGTCAACTATGACGAATTGGTTCAGCGCTGGCAGTCTCAGTAAGCAAACGAAACCGGGGGTGCCGTGTGCGGCATCCCCACCCCAAGGCCAGTGCGACGCACTGAAGGACCGGAACCCACGGACATGATCGAACTTAAAGACGCCACCAAACGGGGTGGCAATGTCATCCATATCAAGCCTACGAACCTGACGCTCAAGACTGGCCATTTCAACGTGTTGCTGGGCGCGACGGGGTCGGGCAAAACCTCGCTGATCAAGATGATGGCCGGGCTGGACCCGATCGCCTCAGGCAAAGTTCTGATGGACGGGCAGGACGTCACCAAGCTGAACACGCAAAAGCGGCAGATCAGTTTGGTACACCAGTTCTTCGTGAACTACCCGCATATGACCGTTTTCGACAACATCGCTTCGCCCTTACGCGTGGCGGGGATGGCAAAATCCGAAATCGAAGGCCGCGTCGAAGAGGCCGCCGACTTGCTGCAGTTGCGCCCAATGCTACAGCGCCGTCCGCATGAGTTGTCAGGTGGCCAGCAGCAGCGTACCGCGCTGGCCCGCGCGATTGCAAAGGAAAGCCGTGCAGTGTTTCTTGACGAACCTCTGGCCAACCTCGATTACAAGCTGCGTGAAGAACTGCGTGAACAACTGCCCGACTTGTTCGCCGGGCGCGGGGCCGTAGTCGTCTATGCCACCTCGGAACCGGAAGAGGCGTTGATGCTTGGCGGCTACACCGCTTTGATGGAGGACGGGCGCGTCACCCAATTTGGCCCCACCTCAGATATCTATCGCAACCCCGAGAACATCTCTGCAGCTCGTGTGTTCTCTGACCCGCCCATCAACGTGGCGCGCATCACTGTGTCTGATGCGCAGGCGCAATTGGTCGGCGGTGGAGGCTGGAAAGTCACCGATATAGCCGATGGTGACTACTTGGTCGCCGTGCGTCCTCACCGGGTGACCCCGTTCCGCTCTTCCGACGCCGACGTGGAGCTGACCGGGCGGGTCATCGTGACCGAGCTTTCGGGCTCGGATTCCAGCGCGCACTTCCAACATGGGGATGAGGCGTGGGTATCCCTGGCCTCGGGTGTCCATCCCTATCAGGTGGGTGAAGACCACAGCTTCTACATGAACCCGGCCCATTGCCGGTATTTCGGCCAAGACGGCAAAAGGATAGCCTGACATGGCACAGATCAAGCTTGCAAACCTGCGACACAGCTATTTCCCCAATCCCAAGGGGCCACAGGATTACGCCCTGAAGGAAATCGACGTCACCTGGCGCGACGGCGGGGCCTATGCGCTGCTGGGACCATCAGGATGCGGCAAGTCAACGCTGCTGAACATCATCTCGGGGTTGCTGACGCCTTCCGAGGGACAGATTCTGTTCGATGGTCAGAACGTTACTGCCTTGCCCCCAGATCAACGCAACATTGCGCAGGTGTTCCAGTTCCCGGTGATCTACGACACGATGACTGTGGGCGAAAATCTGGCCTTCCCGTTGAAGAACCGGGGGGTTGACCCGGCAACGATCAAACGTCGCGTCGATGAGATTGCAGAAATGCTGGACGTTACGGATATGTTGAATACCCGGGCCTCAGGTCTGAGCCCGGACAACAAACAGAAAATCTCGATGGGTCGTGGGTTGGTGCGCGACGACGTGAACGCGGTGATGTTCGATGAGCCGCTGACTGTTATCGACCCACATCTGAAATGGAAACTGCGGTCCAAGCTGAAAGAGCTGCACCAGCGCGTCAAAGCCACGATGATCTACGTCACGCACGACCAGACCGAGGCGCTGACCTTCGCGGACGAAGTAGTCGTGATGCAGGAAGGCGAAGTCGTGCAGATCGGCACCCCTGTGGAACTGTTCGAACGCCCTCAGCACACATTTGTCGGCCATTTCATCGGCTCACCCGGCATGAATGTGCTGCCGTGCGAAGCAAAGGGCGATCGGGCCCTGTTCGAAGGCCATGAAGTGATGCTGGAAGGCCAGACCCACGGTGACGGAGGCCGCACCGATCTGGGTATCCGGCCTGAATATATAAGCTTTGGCGAAACCGGCATCCCTGCCCATGTCACCAAGGTCGCAGATATCGGGCGACACTATGTGGTCAGTGCCATGGTCGGTGATACGCCGGTGAAAGCCGTAGCAGAACACAATGCGCCCAACCCTGGCTCACATGTGTACCTGCAATTCAAACCCGAACAATCTCGCGTCTACCGCGACGGCTGGATCGCAACCGAGGAGCGGACGCAATGAGAACGGAAAACCAAAAAGCATGGTTCTTTGTCCTGCCGGTGCTGGCGCTGGTCGCGTTTAATGCGCTGGTGCCGATGATGACGGTGGTCAACTATTCGGTGCAGGAGACCTTCGGTAACAACCAGTTCTTCTGGGAAGGACTGGGCTGGTTCGAACAGATCCTGCGTTCCGACCGGTTTCAGGCAGCTCTGGGACGGCAGTTCCTGTTCACCTTTCTGATCCTGCTGATCGAGGTGCCGCTTGGTATCATCGTGGCGCTTTCCATGCCGCGCAAAGGGTTCTGGGTGCCGGTCTGTCTGGTCCTGATGGCCCTGCCGATGCTGATCCCGTGGAATGTGGTCGGCTCGATGTGGAATATCTTTACTCTGCCCAAGATCGGCCTGCTGGGCTACTTCCTGAATGACGTCCTGGGCATCAACTATGACATGACACAACAGCCACTGTCGGCCTGGATCACCGTGATCGTCATGGATGTCTGGCACTGGACGTCGCTGGTTGTGCTGCTGTGTTATGCGGGCCTCGTGTCGATCCCGGATGCCTATTATCAGGCCGCTAAGATCGACGGTGCCAGCCCGTGGTCAGTGTTTCGCTATATCCAGCTGCCCAAGATGAAGACTGTCCTAACCATCGCCGTTCTGCTGCGCTTTATGGACAGTTTCAACATCTATACCGAGCCTTTCGTTCTGACCGGCGGTGGCCCCGGCAACTCAACCACCTTGCTGTCGATCGACCTTGTAAAGATCGCGCTGGGACAGTTCGACCTTGGCCCTGCGGCCGCGATGAGCCTGATCTACTTCGCCATCACGCTGCTGGTCAGCTGGGTCTTCTACACTCTGATGACAAAGGATGACGCGCAATGAAGAAGCGGTCCCTTATCCCGATCCTCTATATCGCGTTCCTGATGCTGCCGATCTATTGGCTGGTGGCGATGTCCTTCAAGACCACGAACGAGATCCTGTCGGGCTTTTCCCTGTTCCCCCAGACCTTCACGCTGGAGAACTACGTCACCATATTCACCGATCCGACGTGGTATTGGGGCTATATCAACTCGATAATCTACGTGACGATCAACACGGTGCTGTCGGTCTGTGTAGCGCTGCCAGCGGCCTATGCGTTCTCGCGCTATCGGTTTCTGGGCGACAAGCAGTTATTCTTCTGGCTGCTGACCAACCGGATGGCGCCAGCGGCGGTGTTCGCGCTGCCCTTCTTCCAGCTCTATTCGTCAATCCACCTGTTCGACACTTATCTGGCCGTGGCGCTCGCGCACACGCTGTTCAACGTGCCGCTGGCGGTCTGGATTCTCGAAGGCTTCATGCGCGGCATCCCGAAAGAATTGGATGAGACAGCCTATGTCGACGGCTATTCTTTCCCACGCTTCTTCGTGACGATCTTCCTGCCCAACATCAAAGCGGGTGTCGGCGTCGCGGCCTTCTTCTGCTTCATGTTTTCATGGGTCGAGATGCTGCTGGCCAAGACCCTCACCGCGGTCGAGGCCAAGCCCATCGCCGCCGTGATGACCCGCACCGCCTCCAGCGCGGGGTATGAGTTGGGTCTGCTGGCAGCCGCGGGAACACTGACCATTATCCCTGGTGCCATTGTCATCTGGTTTGTCCGCAACTACATCGCGCGCGGTTTCGCGATGGGCCGTGTGTGAGGTTCGATATGCGTAGACTTCTTCTCACCCTCCCCTTCCTGCCTTCGATGGCATTCGCCCAGCAAGCCGGATGGGGCAATGTTGGCCAGCAAGAGGAAAAGGGATTCTCTTGGACCGCCCCTCTTTGGCCTGATTTCTGGATGGCCTGGACCCCGGCGACGTTGGCGGTGTTCGTGGGTATCTTCGCGGCCATCGCACTAATTGGACTATTGGAAGGGTTCAAGTTCCGCGACGGCCTTGAACGTCGCGGTGTACTTGGTCTGACAACCACGTTGGGCGATCGGTTGTTCATAACACTGCTCGGCTCGACCTATATCTTCCTTGCCTGGCTTGGGCTGGTAGGCCAACCTGTATGGACGCCTCTTTTCCTGTCCATCGGTTGGGGCGTCTTCGTCTTCTGGAAAGTTTAAGCTTTGAGAAACAGCGAAAGGATGCTTGTCTGTCAGGCATACTAAATAATGGCGACACCGAGATCGATGCGAAAGAAAAAGACAACAAATCTTCTGACCGACGTGGAACTTGAGTTCATGAACGAACTCTGGGCGCTTGGTCAGGGCTCGGTCCGTGAAGTCCTTGATCGCCTGCCACCTGATCGCAATCTGGCCTACACTTCCGGAGCCACAATTTTGCGTATTCTTGATGAAAAGGGCTTTGTCGAAAGCGAGAAGAACGGCAAGTCGCTGATCTACAGACCCCTTCTGGAGAAAGACAGGTATCAGTCGCGGTCGTTGCAGAATTTGTCCCGGACCCTGTTTGACGACACGCCCGCAACTCTGGTGGCAAGGCTGGTCGATGATGAGGGGCTGACAGAAGATGATCTAGAGGAGATTCGAGCACTGGTAGAGAGGAGACTGCAAAATGACAGCGGTTAAACCGGTTCTCGATGCGTTTCTCGAGTTCAACATAGTGCTTGGATTGTCGGCGCTGATCTGGCTGGCCGTGCGCGGAGGCCTTGCGCTGACGCCCATGCGGTACGGCTTTGTTGCTCAGCTTCGTTCGCTCAAGATACTCTGCATCGGCGTTATGCTCAGCCCGGTTCTGGCGATGGGTGTTTCGGGTTTTGTTGCTCAGGTATGGCCCGGACGGGTTGTTGCGCTGGGGGATATCGCAGTGGCAGCCTATTTGCGCGGCGAAATCGCAATGCCGGCTGCGCAGTTCGAAACCCTTCTGAACACGCGCGAACGCTGGGTTGATCATGTCATGTCAGGCGGCTCTGTTTTTGTGACTTGTGCGTTGATTACACTGGTTTTGGTGGCGGCTGTTCTGGCAATTCGGGTTGCCCTCAACGCGCTTGCAATTCGCAACGCTGTAAGCTCCAGCTTTCTATGGCGACAATCGGCCAAAGTGGACATTCGTCTTTCGGATCGCGTGACCGTACCCTTTGCAGTACGCGGCCTTCGTCGCCGCCACGTTGTTTTGCCCAGCCATCTACTGAACTCGCCACGCGATCTGCGCTATGCTCTGGCGCACGAGTTTCAGCACATCCGCGCATTGGACGTGGAATGGGAACTGGGTTTCGAGCTTTTACGCCCGTTGCTGTTCTGGAACCCGGCCTATCTGGCTATGAAGCATCAGTTTGACCGGCTTCGCGAATTGGCCTGCGATCAGTCTGTCGTCTCGCGTAAAGGGATTGACGCGACCGACTATACCGCCTGTTTACTGGACTACTGCACACGATCGGTTAAGCTAAAAAGCCCTCGCATTCTTCATGTGGCCTTGGTTAACGGGCCGAAAGCAAAGCATGTTCTGCGACAGCGTGTGATCGCCCTGACCGATGCACCAGTGACGACGACCCAATTGTCGGCTATTTTCGTTGGGTCGGCGCTTTCCCTTGTTGTTGTGCTTGCAATTGGTTCGGCCTCGGTTCGTCAAACTCAGGATTGGAGCCATGATCGTCTTATGCTTTCGACGGTTGTAAACCTTGAACGGCTGGAAGCTCGTAATCAGGGGAATTAACTGGCCGTAGTGTATGTCCAATGCGGGCTGGGGGGGTTACACTTGCGGTTACTGCTAGCAAGTTAGTCACAGATTCTGCGCTAAAGTGCTGCTGATTTTCAATAAGTCTGGTTTTGAGGTATCGCTGTCAGCGGCTTTAACGCTGGCGTCCGCGTTGCTCGATATTGATCGACCGAGAACGATTCGATAGCAATTTATGCCATTCCAACCTGCTACAACGCAGCATCGCCATTTCTAAATCAAGGTCTGGTTATACTTCGGTGCTGTGAACGTTCCAAGTTTGGCAGAGAGCCCTTACAACGCCTTCTTATCCGCTATGCGAGCCATTGAAACGCCCCGAAGACGATCTGCCAGCGTACCCGGTCATTCAGCAGAGTGAGTGTGTTGTAAACCTTTGTTGTCCCAATTGATCGTGGACAACCGCGCCCGCAGTTGCGCCGGAAACATTCGATGATTTGATTTGCCTGTCGGGGCTGAACCCTTGGGATGCGAAGCAGCTTCTACTCAGAAACCCGCGAACTTCTCAGCGCTGTTCCATTGAAGTTCGCCTTCTATCAGCCCTGACTGCACAAATCACGGATGGAATGCCATCATCAGAAGTGCCTTATCGCCTCAATTGAAGCCGGTCATATACAAATCGATTACGGCCAGGTCGTTCTTTTCTTCACTGCACATTTTCGCATCTCATCTGATTTTGGGAGCGAAGCAGTCAAGTAGTCACAGCGCCTAATTGGAACCTAACGAAGGTATCGCATCCTACCGCCGTTGCCATTGTAGGCGGGGTCAGCGATCAGCCATTTGGGGTATCTATATCGTCGCCCTGGAAAGCTAAACCTCGCATGCTAACGAACTTGACACCCATTCTGAAAACAAGAAAAGACCGTCCCAACTGGGACGGCCTTTCATTCACTGTCTCTCGAAAGAGGTTCAGGCAGCCAGCGCGGCCTGTGCTTTGGCGACGATCGCGCCGAACGCTTCCGGTTCGTGCACAGCCAGGTCGGCCAGAACTTTGCGGTCCACTTCGATACCGGCCAGGTTCAGGCCGTTAATGAAGCGGGAATATGTCAGTGCCTCGTCATGCGAACGGACAGCGGCGTTGATACGCTGGATCCACAGCGCGCGGAAGTTGCGCTTGCGGTTCTTGCGGTCGCGGGTTGCGTACTGGTTGGCCTTGTCTACGGCCTGACGGGCAACCTTGAAGGTGCTCTTGCGGCGGCCATAGTAACCTTTGGCAGCCTTGATGACCTTCTTGTGACGGGCGTGAGTTACGGTTCCACCTTTAACGCGGGACATCTCTTAATCTCCTCTTAGCGGTCGTAGGGCATGTAGCCCTTGACGATCTTGGCGTCGGGGGCGGACAGGGTGGTGTTGCCACGGGCGTCGCGGATGAATTTCTTGGTCCGCTTGATCATGCCGTGCCGTTTGCCGGCCTGGCCAGCAAGGACCTTACCGGTCGCAGTCACCTTAAAGCGCTTTTTGGCGCTCGACTTTGTCTTCATCTTAGGCATTTCCGTCTCCTTTCGGGGTTCGGTTTCAAACGCGACTCGGCATGCCATCTCGGCCGGTCACGCGATCAGAAGCGCCGTTTACGCAAGTTCGGTCATACTGGCAAGGGGGTTTGGGCCAGAATCTGCGCTTTTTGCAGGCTGGCTAGGCACCGGGGCGACGCGCGCCGCCCCGGTAGTTTGGATTAATGTTCGAATTTGCGGATTTCGCCACTCTTCAGCCGTTCGGCGTAGGACGCCAGTTCCTGACGTACCACTTTCATCAGGAAGTAGAGCGCGAAGACGTTCACAACCGCCATGGCAAAGATCGCCGCATCCGAGAAGTCGATAACGGGGCCAAGGTTAGCCGCTGCACCGATGACTACGAAGATGCAGAAGATGACCTTGAACACCAGTTCCTTGGTGTGACCCTCACCGAACAGGTAGGTCCAGGCCTTGAGGCCGTAGTAGGACCAGCTGATCATGGTCGAGAAGGCGAACAGAACTACTGCGATTGCCAAAACGTAAGGGAACCAACTGAACGCGCTGCCAAAGGCGGCTGAAGTCAGGCTGACACCCGAGTTTCCGTCAACCGTTGCGATGGCATTACCGGCTTCGTTCAGCATATAGTTTCCGGTCTCCGGATCGACGATCAGCTGCTGCGTGATGATGATCACCAACGCGGTCATGGTACAGATCACAACCGTATCAATGAACGGCTCCAGCAGCGACACGAACCCTTCGGTGATCGGTTCTTTGGTGCGAACCGCCGAGTGGGCAATCGCCGCTGAACCAACGCCCGCTTCGTTCGAGAACGCCGCACGCCGGAAGCCCTGGATCAATGCGCCGACCATACCGCCAGCAACACCAAGACCGGTGAAGGCTCCTGCGAAGATCTGGCCAAAGGCCCAACCGATCTGATCCGCGTTCATCAGGATGATCACCAGCGCCGCGGCCACATACATCACGCCCATGAAAGGAACGACTTTCTCAGTCACGCGCGCGATGGATTTCAGGCCGCCCACGATCACTGCAAAGACGATGCCTGCAAAGACCAGGCCAGTGATCCAGCCCGGGTAATCTCCGACGATGCCTGCGATCTGCTGATGCGCTTGATTGGCCTGGAACATATTGCCCCCACCAAGCGCGCCAAGGATGCAGAAGATCGAGAACAGAACGGCCAGAATTTTACCGCCCGGCAGGCCCAGTTCGTTGAACCCTTTCGACATATAATACATTGGACCACCAGAAACGGTGCCGTCATCATATTCGTTGCGGTACTTTACACCCAGCGTACATTCGGTGAATTTCGACGCCATGCCCAACAGGCCCGCGACAATCATCCAAAAAGTTGCACCTGGCCCGCCGATACCGACGGCGACCGCAACACCGGCAATATTACCGAGGCCAACTGTACCGGACAGCGCCGTTGCCAGCGCCTGAAAGTGGCTAACTTCACCCGCATCATTGGGATCAGAATAGTCACCTTTCACAAGGCTGATCGCATGACCGAAGAAACGCAATTGTACAAAGGCAAAATAAAGCGTGAAGACGGTCGCGGCGATGACCAGCCAACCCACGATCCAAGGGAACCCGGTGCCCGGAAACGGGGCAAAAATAAAGCTGACGAAAGGCCCGGTGAAATCAGCAAAGGCCTGGTTGATTTTATCGTCCAACCCGACCGCCTCCTGTGCGGCAGTGGGGCTCGCAACCAGAGCGGCAAGTGCTGCCAGACTCAGTTTGTTCTGAATATTCATCATAATCTCTCCCCTCAGTTCACGACCGTAACCGGAACATCGGCGTGCATGACAAGGTTCTGGGTCGAACTGCCAAACAGGCGTTTTTTAAACCCATCTGCCGAGGCCCGACCCACAACGATCTGGGAGCCACCGTTTTCAACCGTGATTGCATTCAGCGTTTCCGCCACATCTCCGTGACGGACGATGCCGCGCGCCTCGAATCCTGCAGCCTTCAACGCTTCAACCGCTGGCTCGATGATCCGTGACGTAGCTAACGCAACCTCTTCTTCGCGCCGTTTGTGGCGTAGGGCGTTCTCTTCTGGTGTCTGGAATGTGAAAGGAGACCATTCGATGACGTAAACCGCCAGAAGCTCGCATGAACCGATACGCCCGGCCAAGTCTTTGGCAAAGGCGATCGCGCGTTCTCCGGTTTCTGTCCCGTCCAGTCCTATGACAATTTTCGTTGTCATGCCGTTCCTCCGTTATTGTTGCTTTGGCCGGGGCCCTCGCCCCCGGCAGGGCAGCCGGAACCTGGAACTTGCTTGAGTAGACCGCCCTAAGGGCAAGTATCCCGAAAAAACACGCAAAAACAGAGAGATTATTGCTGGATACAACCCTCAAACTTCTAAGACACTGTAAATAAATATTATTATATGCCCAAATATTAGGCATACGCTTGGTATCAAACTGAAATTAGTAGTGGTGATCCGGGCTTAGCCCGGATCAGTGTTGTAGATCAGCCGTTCATCACAAGGGGCGATACGTAAGATGTTGGTGGTGCCAGGAACATTGAAAGGGACGCCGGCGGTGACCACAATCTGATCAGTCTCAGCGGCGAAACCACCCGAACGGGCGGCGCGAGCGGCGCTGACGACCGCACCTTTGAACCGCTCTTGTTCAGGGGTTAAGACGCAATGACAACCCCAGCTCAGGCAAAGCCTGCGGGCGGTGCCAGTGGCGGGGGTCATTGCGATGATAGGCACACCGGGACGCTCACGGGCGGTGAGCAAGGCGGTGGTCCCGCTTTGAGTGAAGCAGCAGATGGCTTTGATATCAGTCTTTTCGGCAATCTCGCGTGCCGCAGCCACGATACCATCAGCGATGGTCGTACCCTTGGCGGTACGCGACGCGGCAATAATCTGAGTGTAGGTTGGGTCAGCTTCAACTTCGATGGCAACCTTGTTCATCGTCTGAACCGCCTCGATGGGATAAGAACCAGCAGCCGATTCAGCACTCAGCATGATTGCATCGGTACCCTCGTAGATCGCGGTGGCCACGTCCGAAACCTCGGCCCGTGTGGGCATTGGGCTTTCGATCATGCTTTCCAGCATCTGGGTTGCGACAATCACAGGCTTCGCGGCTGTACGGCATTTACGCACCAGACGTTTTTGGATCGGGGGGACTGCCGAAACAGGCAGTTCGACGCCCAGATCACCCCGCGCAACCATGATCCCGTCTGAGGCGTCAAGGATATCGTCAAAAGCTTCGACCGCAGCAGGTTTTTCGATCTTGGACAAGATCGATGCTCGGCCATCCGCCAGTGCGCGCGCCTCGAACACATCCTTGGCACGCTGAACGAAGCTCAGCGCCAACCAGTCCACACCCAGTTGGCAGACAAATTCCAGATCGTCGCGATCCTTGGCCGACAGCGCTGCCAATGGCAGCACCACGTCAGGCACGTTCACACCCTTGCGGTTCGAAATCGTGCCACCGACTTCGACCGTGCAATGTGCAAAATCCTGACCGCAATCCTGCACGATCAGACGAATCTTTCCGTCATTGACCAGTAGGCGCGCACCTGGCTCCAATGCGGCAAAAATTTCGGGATGTGGCAGGCAGACCCGGGTGATATCCCCGGCTGCCGGATCAAGATCCAGACGGAATGCGGCGCCCTCCTCCAGTTCTTCCGCATCATTTGCAAACACGCCAACGCGCAGCTTTGGCCCCTGCAGATCAGCCAGAATCGCGATCGGGCTTTCCAGATCCTTTTCGATCTGCCGGATTATACGGTGCCTCTCGCGAATCTCATCGTGGCTGCCATGGCTCATGTTCAGCCGGAATACATCGGCCCCGGCCTCATGCAGCGCACGGATGGTGTCATAGTCATTGGACGCCGGTCCCAGCGTCGCCACGATTTTCACATTTCTCAGGCGTCGCATTGATCAGGCTCTCCTCAAACGCGTAAATGTTACCGCAAACATTGCTCAGGCTGCTTATTGCGCAATTCCCTTTCCAACGCAACTGTCCTACACCTGCGACAAACAAGATGACAGGCTCATGACATACTCTCCGTTTTTTGTTCACGGCGCGGATCGCCCGTCGCGTTGGCTGATTACTTGCGACCATGCAACCAACATGGTGCCGCCCGAAATCAGCGGCGGAGACCTGGGCCTGCCGCGCGAAGATATGGAACGCCATATCGCTTATGACGTGGGCGCCTACGAGGTCTCAAAGCATCTGGGTGAGGTTCTGAACGCCCCCGTAATCGCAGCCAACTTCTCGCGCCTCGTGATTGACCCCAACCGGGGCGAGGACGATCCGACGCTGTTGATGAAGCTCTATGACGGCTCGATCATCCCCGGTAACCGACACGCAGATGCGACCGAGCGTGAGCGTCGTCTGACCATGTGCTACCGGCCCTATCACGATGCGCTGGCAGAGCTTGCAGCCCTGCCGCATGCGGTCATCATCTCGATGCATTCCTTTACGCGCCAGCTCCGTGGCCGCGATCCTCGGCCGTGGCACATCGGCGTCTTGCACACACCGGATGAGCGGTTCTCGCGCCCGCTGATCAACCGGTTGAACGCCGAGGATGATCTGTGCGTTGGGGTAAATGAACCCTATACAGGTGTGCTACCCGGCGATGCGATCGACAAGCATTGCAGCAGTTTCGGCCGTCCTAATGCACTGATCGAGCTGCGTAATGATCTGATTGCGGATCATGACGGGCAACGCAGCTGGGCCGAACGATTGGCCGTTATTCTGCAGGATGCACTGAACGATAGCGGACTATGACGTAAGGTCACTTCATGCCGCTTCCGATCCTCGAAATATTGTGAGCCAATGTACTGACACCCATATATTAAGGGAAAGGAGACGACCATGACTCAGGAATTCCTGACAACTGTCTTCGGCTGGATGACCGCCCTTAACATCGCTGTTTTGTTGTTCAGCACACTTATGATCCTCATCATGCAGGACTGGATTGCAGCCGTGCATGGCAGAATGTTCCAAATGGAGCGGGCCGACGTAAAGAGGGCCTATTTCAGATATCTTGCGAACTACAAAATCCTGACAATCATTTTTTGCCTTGTGCCGTGGCTGGCCCTCAAACTGGCATAAAGCATCCAAACCTGACGTTCCAAGGGGCCTTAGGGCCCCTCCTGTTCGTTGTAACATGGCCCACGGATTGCTAGGTCAGGTCCAGATCGCAAGACAATCATTCGGAGCCCGACAATGGACAAGCAAACTGAAATCGAACTTCAGGCCGCAGCGTTTCGCCGTTTGCAGCAGCATCTGATGCAGGATCGCACCGACGTACAGAACATCGATATGATGAATCTGACCGGGTTCTGCCGCAATTGCCTGTCGCGCTGGTATCAGGAAGCAGCCAATGCCAAGGGCATCAACATGGACAAAAACGAAGCGCGCGAGATTTTCTATGGCATGACCATGGATGAGTGGAAGGCCAACTACCAGACCGAAGCGAACGCCGAGAAACAAGCTTCCTTCAAGGTCGCGTTTGAAGAGAACGTCACAAAAAAAGGCTGACGCCCCGAAAACGAAAAATGCCCGCCATACTGGCGGGCATTTGGTTTAGATTGCAGCCTTTCGGCTTTCGTCCAGATAGATCTCGCGAAGGCGTTTGGCAATCGGGCCCGGCGTGCCATCACCCAGTGCCACGCCATCAATCTCAACCACCGGCATGACAAAAGCGCTGGCCGAAGTGGTGAAGGCCTCATCCGCCTCTTTCGCCTCGTCGATGGTGAACAGGCGCTCCTCAATCTCCATCTGCGCCTCGGCTGCCATGCGCAGAACCGCCTTGCGGGTGATGCCGTGCAGAATGTCGTTGGACAGCGGGCGGGTGACGATCTTGCCGTTCTTGACGAAATAGGCGTTGTTGCTGGTGCCTTCGGTGACATAGCCGTCTTCAACCAACCAGGCATCGTCACAGCCAGCCGCTTTCGCCATCATCTTGCCCATGGACGGATACAGCAACTGTACGGTTTTGATATCGCGGCGGCCCCATCGGATGTCGTCGATCGAAATAACCTTGGCCCCTTTCTTCGACGCGGGGCTGTCGGCCAGACCTGGCTTATTCTGCGTGAACAGAACAAGCGTAGGCTTGGTATCCGCTGACGGAAACACAAAATCCCGGTCGCCGTCACTGCCGCGCGAAACCTGTAGATAGATCAGACCTTCTTCGATGTCGTTCAGCTCGACCAGTTTGCGATGGATTTCCAGAAGTTCTTCTTTGCTGCAGGGTTCAGCCATCTGTAACTCGTCCAGCGAGCGTTTCAGCCGCACCGCGTGGCCTTCGAAATCGACCAGCTTACCATCCAGCACACTGGTCACTTCGTAGACGGCGTCTGCAAACAGGAAACCTCGATCAAAGATCGAGACGCTTGCCTCGGTTTCAGGCAGGTATTCGCCATTCACATAAACGGTGCGGGTCATGTTCTTCTCCTCAGCCCCAAAGTGCCGCTTTGGGCGGATGCACTCCGGCGTCATCAAAAATCAGGGGTGTGTCGCGGTCTTCTGCCAACAAAAGCGGTCCGTCAAGGTCCGTCACCATCGCACCCTGCGCGACCAGCGTTGCAGGTGCCATGGCCAGCGAACTTCCAACCATGCATCCGACCATGATGCCATAGCCCTCGGCCAGCGCGGCCTTGCGCAGTTCGAGCGCCTCGGTCAGACCGCCGGTCTTGTCGAGTTTGATGTTCACCACATCATATTTGCCTTTTAGCGCAGGCAAGCTGGCCCGATCGTGACAGGATTCGTCGGCACATACCGGCACCGGACGATCCATGCCGATCAGTGCATCATCCTCACCGGCTGGCAGAGGTTGTTCAACCAGAGCAACGCCCAGTCGCACAAGATGCGGCGCAAGATCGGCGTACACTTCAGCAGACCAACCCTCATTGGCGTCGATAATGATTTTGGACTCCGGCGCACCAGCCCGCACGGCCTCAAGCCGGGGCATGTCGTCCGGTGTACCAAGTTTGATCTTCAACAAGGGTCGGAACGCATTTTCTGCCGCCTGTGCCTGCATTGCCTCGGGAGTGTCCAGGGAAAGAGTATAGGCCGTAACTTCAGGCCCCGGTGCGGCAAGTTCCGCCAGCTCCCACGCCCGTTTGCCGGAGCGTTTCGCCTCAAGGTCCCAAAGCGCACAATCCAATGCATTCCGAGCCGCGCCGGCAGGCAGCAGATCCATCAGGGAATAGCGAGAGAATACGTCGGGCAGGCCGGCAATCTCGGCCTCGACTGAATCCAGCGTTTCGTCATAGCGCGCATAGGGCACGCACTCGCCCCAACCATGATGCACACCATCCGAGATCCGAACCGTCAGGACCTTTGCCTCAGTCCGTGAGCCGCGCGAGATAGTGAATACCTGCGCAAGCCGAAATACATCGCGGGAAACGTCAATCTGCACGCGTTCAACCTTTCATCGAAAGTGATGTCTGTTGCCGACAGCAAGGGGCGATCGGCAACCTGCTTAGATCACAGTGCGGCCAGCGCATCCACCAGTTTACCGGCACCAAACCGGTAAGGATCGGTTGCTGGGATACCCATCTCGGTCTCAACCTTGGCGATGTATGCGTGTGCGTCGTCTTCGCTCAGATGCTGGGTGTTGATCGACACGCCCGCAACCTGGCATTCCGGGTTAGCAACACGCGCCAGCGGCAGCGCTGTGTCGCGCAACTGCTCCAGCGTCGGCAGCGAATACTCAGGCAATCCTCGCATATGGGTCCGGGTCGGCTCGTGGCACAGGATCAGCGCGTCGGGCTGACCGCCATGAATCAGCGCCATGGTCACGCCAGAATAGGACACATGGAACAACGAGCCCTGCCCTTCGATGTGATCCCAGTGATCCGGATCGTTGTCCGGTGTCAAATACTCAACGGATCCCGCCATGAAATCGGCGATAACCGCATCCAGCGGAACGCCCTGACCCGTGACCAGAATTCCGGTCTGACCGGTGGCCCGGAAGGTGGATTTCATGCCGCGTTTGCGCATTTCAGCGTCCATGGACATCGCAGTGTACATCTTGCCGGCAGAGCAGTCGGTTCCAACGGCCAGGCACCGCTTACCAGTACGCTTGCGGCCGTTTGCGATAGGATATCCTACGGTCGGCACACGGACGTCGTGCAACGTGCAGCCGTGAGTCTGTGCCGCAGCAACCAGATCGCCTTCGTCGCGCAGCAGGTTGTGCAGGCCCGACGCCAGATCATAACCCATTTCCAACGCTGCGATCAGGACCTCTTTCCAGGCCTCACTGATGACCCCACCCCGGTTGGCAACACCAATGACAAGAGTCTTGGCACCAGCAGCTTTACCTTCGGCAAGTGTCATTTCGGTAAGACCCAAATCAGTCTTGCAACCATCCAGCCTTATTTGACCCACTGCATTCTCAGGACGCCAGTCCCGGATACCAATGGCCACTTTGGCCGCCAACAAGTCGGGCGCATCGCCCAAAAACAACAGGTACGGTGTCTCGATCATTGCGGTGCACTCCTTTGATTCTGGCTTAAGCTAGAGAACCGTTTTGACGAGGGTTTCTCAAATTCTTCTTGCCTGCCCGCCCACAGCGGGAAGTTTTTGCGCATTTGGGCATTCTTACACAAGATTGTTCGAAGTTTTTAAACTGATCAAACTTTTAGCACCCCATTTTGCCAGTATCTTCAATCATGCTGCATACGCATTGCCGCATATGCACAATCACGCTTGCGCAGCATTGCGCAATTTAATATCCCATGACCAACCCTGAACGCAATTTCCTTACTCGCATGAGGTCCAAATGAGCTTCCGCATCCAACCTGCCGCTCCGGCCCGGCCCAATCGCTGCCAACTGTTTGGCCCGGGCTCGAACACCAAGCTATTTCCCAAGATGGCAGCATCAGCTGCAGACGTCATTAATCTGGATCTAGAAGATTCGGTGGCTCCTTCCGACAAGGATACCGCTCGCGCTAACGTAATCGAGGCGCTGAACACAGTTGATTGGGGCAATAAATACATGTCGGTTCGGATCAATGGGCTGGATACACCCTATTGGTACCGTGACGTGGTTGATGTGCTGGAACAGGCAGGCGACCGTCTGGATCAGATCATGATCCCCAAGGTAGGCTGCGCGGCCGATGTCTATGCCGTGGACGCTCTGGTTACCGCAATCGAGCGTGCCAAGGGTCGAACCAAGCCAATTTCATTCGAAGTGATCATCGAATCCGCCGCCGGACTGGCGCATGTCGAAGAAATCGCAGCCTCATCCCCGCGCCTGCAGGCCATGAGCCTTGGCGCCGCAGATTTTGCAGCCTCAATGGGCATGCAGACAACCGGCATCGGGGGTACGCAGGAAAACTACTATATGCTGCGCGAAGGCAAAAAGCACTGGTCCGATCCGTGGCACTGGGCGCAGGCCGCAATTGTCGCCGCCTGCCGCACCCATGGCGTGCTGCCGGTGGATGGTCCGTTCGGCAATTTTTCGGATGATGAGGGCTATATCGCGCAGGCCAAACGGTCTGCCACACTGGGGATGGTCGGCAAATGGGCCATCCACCCCAAGCAAATCGCATTGGCCAATCAGGTCTTCACACCGTCGGATGAAGCAGTGTCCGAAGCGCGCGAGATTCTGGCCGCCATGGAACAGGCAAAAGCCAACGGTGAAGGCGCGACGGTCTACAAAGGGCGTTTGGTCGATATCGCTTCGATTAAGCAAGCCGAGGTTATTGTGGCGCAGGCAGAATTAATCGCGGCGGGTAGCTAAGAAAAAGGGCGCTCAGCTGAGCGCCCCAATCGATCTGATCAGCGTCCAAATACATTGTTTGGTGTCCATGTGAAACGCTCACCCTTCTTTCCTGATTTCATCATCAGGCACGAGGTACCGTATTTCTGAAAATACTTGATTTTGATTGGATACCAACCCGCCTGCGGCACCTCGACCTCGGTGCGTTGGTTGGCTTCGCAGCCCTGACGGCCGTTGACATAGCCGATCTGCTGACCGCCGACCCAGGCGTCAATCCCATCGTTCGACCAGGTCTCAAGCTCGTAAACTCCGGGTGAATCAAACCGGATATATCCGCTGATTTCCGCGGCAACATTGAACGCCTGATTGTAGGTCAGGACAGGATCACCTTCGTTCGTGTCTCTATAGTCCAAACCTCGGAGGGGCTGACCCGGCTTTGCCTTCTTCAATAGATGATTGACCTTCGAGAGGTTCTGGATTTTGCGAGGCGGGTTACCTTCCCAACTGTATTTTACGTTCAAGCCAGCTTTTGGGCTGGGCTGAGGGCTAGCTGGCTGTAACTTCAAAGGTGCTGCTGTCGCAGCGCCGGCAAACATTGCCAAGGCAGCCACCAGCGCTCCGGTGCGGAAAAATGTCATGGTCTACTCCCTGAATTTGCGCCTGCTTCGGGGTTAATCCCTGCCGACGATCCTGTTGAGATGACACTAGGCGCTGAACTTTGACCTCGCAAGATGGTTAAAAATCACTTTTTGATGGTCAAGCACGCATATCCTTAGGCGATCCCATCACAACATATGAGGTGATCGAGGTCACATGCGGCAGTGTACCCAGCACCTCGGTGTGGAAGGTTTTGTAGGAGGGCAAATCGGCACATTCGACCCGTAACAGGTATTCGATCGTGCCGGTGATGTTGTGACATTCCACCACTTCGGGCGCTTGTTGCAAGGCCCTTTCGAACCCTTCCTGCGCCGCTTTTGTGTGCTCGCCCAGACCAACGCCGATATAGGCAACGAAACCCACCCCCAGCGCCGCCGGGTTCAGCACTGCTCGGTAGCCGGAAATGATCCCTGCCCGCTCAAGCTCCTGCACCCGGCGCAAGCAAGCGGAGGGCGACAGGCCCACCCGCTCGGCAAGATCGAGGTTGCTGATGCGACCGTCCCGCGAAAGCTCTTGCAATATATGTTGGTTGATCTGATCAATCTTCGCCATTTATTGCAACATTAACCTTAGAGCGCACGAATACGCAATTTCATTTGCCGGATTCAGCGAGAAAATGCAGCCATGACGTACGATATCCTGATGGCCCTGATCGCATTTGCCTTTGTCTCGTCAATCACGCCAGGACCCAACAATCTCATGCTTATGGCATCGGGTGCGAATTTCGGCTTTCGCCGCACGATCCCGCATATGCTGGGTATCGGTTTGGGCTTCACCTTTATGGTGCTTCTGGTAGGGGCGGGTCTGGTTCAAGTCTTTGACCGGTATCCGATTAGTCATACCGTGTTGAAAGTTCTTTCGGTTCTGTATCTGCTGTATCTGGCATGGAAAATCGCCCATGCAGCGCCCGCTAAAGGTGTCGATGCTGCGGGCACCCCGATGACGTTTCTGCAAGCTGCAGCCTTCCAATGGGTCAACCCAAAAGCCTGGGCGATGGCGCTGACCGCGACAGCCGCCTATGCGCCCGACCAAACGATCAACGCGATTCTGCTGGTCGCGCTGGTGTTCGGAGCCATCAACCTGCCCTCGGTCAGCACCTGGACGGTTCTTGGACAGCAAATGGCGCAGAATCCTGACGAACCCGCACCGATTGCTGGCATTCAACTGGACGATGGCGGCCCTGCTTGTGGCCTCGCTCTATCCGGTGCTGTGGCCGAACTCGGTTACCTGAGCGGCAGGCAAATTTCGGTCAACAGATCCTCGGGGGCCGTTTCTCGTGGATCGTTGAGATAGATCTCATAACACGGATGGTCCGCAGGTTCTTCGCCAGACTCGGGCAACCAATTGCCAAATAATGTCTGATACGCGCCGTGAAGGCCGGAATAAGGGCCCTTGAAGGTCAGCACCGCTGTTTTGCCACCCGGAATTTCAAGGTCTTCCATCCCCTCGGGCGTATCATCACCGCAGAATTCAGCATCTGCAAAACTGCGTAAATCATCCTCGGGCACATCGTCCGGACTGTCGAGATACAGCCCGATCATCGGGCCGACTTGCGGCCACAGCTTGCGGGATTCGCACAGGGCACCAAAGGCCTCAAAGCTACGGCCAATCTCGGCATACGCCCCTTTATGTGGCAGCGCTATGACTCGGCGGGACGGTTCGGTTCGGGTTGTTACGGGATGCATCGGATATCCTCCGGTTTTGAACATTGGATGGGCCGGCAGTATTTGCCCCGCACGTCGAAACGCGGTGGGGCTGCTGCCGTAAGCCTCGGAAAAGCCCCGCGCAAAGGATTTTTGGTTCGGATAGCCAATGTCGGTCGCGATCCGCGTAACCGGTCTGTCTGTTTGCACCAGCCAGCAGGCGGCACGGTGCAGGCGTATCCGACGGGTGGCCTGCGCGCAGGTCTCGCCAGTAATGGCGCGAAACACGCGATGCCAGTGAAACCGCGACATGGCTGCGACCTCGGCCAAAGCATCCAGCGACAGATCCCCGGCGAGGTGATCATGGATGTAGGCCAACACGCGCAACACGCGATCTTCGTAGCTGGCGGCCATCGGTATCCTTCCTTCTCTTTGCCCGTCCGTGGTCGCATATTCCGCGACCACAAATCTTGCTGAGTTGCATCCCGGACCACCTTTGGTCATATAGCAGGGAACTTCCGCGTTGAGAGGCGTCATGACCCAGTATCTGGATTTCGAAAAACCGCTGGCCGAGATCGAAGGCAAAGCTGAAGAGCTGCGCGCGCTGGCCCGTGCCAATGAAGAAATGGATGTGACGGAAGAGGCCGCCGCGCTGGATGCCAAGGCCGCCAAGCTTCTGGATGAGCTGTATGCCGATCTGACCCCATGGCGGAAATGTCAGGTGGCGCGTCATCCTGAACGTCCACACTGCAACGATTACGTGGATGCGCTGTTTACCGAATTCACCCCACTGGCCGGTGACCGGAACTTTGCCGACGATCTGGCGGTAATTGGCGGTCTGGCGCGGTTCAACGATCAACCCGTCATGGTGATTGGCCACGAAAAAGGCAGCGATACCAAATCGCGGATTGAACGCAATTTCGGCATGGCCCGCCCCGAGGGCTATCGCAAGGCCGTACGCCTGATGGAAATGGCAGGCCGCTTTGGCCTGCCGGTAATCACCTTGATCGATACAGCTGGGGCCTATCCCGGCAAGGGGGCGGAAGAACGTGGCCAGTCCGAGGCGATCGCGCGCTCAACCGAGATGTGCCTAAAGATTGGCGTTCCTTTGGTGTCCGTAATCATCGGCGAAGGTGGTTCTGGTGGCGCGGTCGCCTTTGCGACTGCGAACCGCGTAGCGATGTTGGAGCATTCGGTCTACTCGGTGATTTCGCCCGAAGGCTGCGCGTCGATTCTTTGGAAAGATGCCGAAAAAATGCGCGAGGCCGCCGAAGCGTTGCGCCTTACCGCTCAGGATCTGCACAAGCTGGGCGTTTGTGACCACATCATCACCGAGCCCAAGGGCGGTGCACATCGCAACCGCCCGGCGGCGGTCGAAGCCGTGCGGTCTGCAATTGCCTCGATGCTGGAAGAGCTTGATGGGAAAGACGCGGCAGCCCTGATCAAGGACCGCCGTCAGAAGTTCCTGGATATCGGTTCGAAAGGGCTGGCGGCTTAACCCGTCAGCCACCCAACCGCTGCAACAGAGCCACCGAAGGCTGGCCAGTCACGGACAACCCGTTGGCGCGCTGGTAGGCGCTAATTGCCGCCTCAGTATTCTTGCCGATAACACCATCTGCGCCTTGTGTGTCATAGCCCGCGGATGTCAGGCGGCGCTGCAGTTCTTTACGATCCTCCAGCGTCAAACCGGTCGCATCCGGCCCGAATGACGCTTGGAACGGCGCGCCGCCAGCAATGCGATCAGAAAGATGACCTACGCCGATCGCGTAGCTGTCCGAATTGTTGTAGCGCTTGATCACCTGAAAATTGCGGAACACAGCAATACGTGGGCCGGGCGTCTGCGGTTGCAGCACTGCCGCCGGCGTGCCCGAAACCGTGCCGACTTCACCGCCCCAAGGCTGCCCTCGCACCCAACCGGCACGTGCCAGATAAGCAGCCGTTGACGCAAGTGAATCTGCTGGGTCATCGGACCAGATATCGCGCCGCCCGTCGCCGGTGAAATCGACCGCATAAGCAAGGTAAGATGTCGGAATGAACTGTGTGTGGCCCATCGCTCCGGCCCAGCTGCCGGTCATGTTAGCCGGGGTCGTATCGCCCTCTTGAATTATCTTCAGCGCCGCCACCAGTTGCTTCTCAAAAAACGCTCCGCGCCGCCCGTCATAGGCCAGAGTCGACGTTGCCGAGATCACCGGCACATCGCCCCGCCGTGCGCCATAGCGGCTTTCTAGGCCCCAAACAGCCACGACGACCTCTTTGTCGACACCGTATTGGGCTTCGATCTGCGACAGGGTTCCTGCATGCCGCACAAGCATTTGTTTGCCGGTGCTGATCCGCTCGTCCGACGCGGCAATGGCCAGATAATCCTCAAGCGAGCGTTTGAATTCGACCTGATTGCGATCGCGTTCGATCACTTCGGGCAGATATCCTGCGCCTTGAAACGCGCGGTTAAGGGTCGTCTGCGAAATGCCCTGAGACGCTGCCCGGTTTTTGAAACTGGCCACCCAGGCATCCCATCCGGCGTTCGGAACAGCACGCATCCGCGAAGCCGGAGCAGTGTTGGGTGCGGTGCCTGTGGAACAGGCCGCCAACAGGGTTGACCCAAGCCCGAAGGAGAACATTCGTCGATTAATCATGATTAAATCTGCTCTTGTTGTGATTTGCGCTCAGGATAGCGCAGCCCTGTCGCTCAGGCCAGCAAAGCGACATTCGAAATCACCTGAACAGAGAGATAGGCAACAAGCCGCTCAGGTCACAAGCAGCCGCAACCCCTGTGTCACATCCGAACGTACAGCAAGTCGCAAACCGGGCTCATCCCCGGCCTTGAGCGCAGCGATGATCAGGCGATGGTAGTGCGGTGGCTCGGTCCTCCGCAACCGACCATATAGCGCACGCATCGTTGGACCCAGTTGCAGCCAGACGGTTTCGGCCATGGCAAGCATCGCGGGGGCCTGCGCGCGTAGATACAGCGTGCGGTGAAATTCCAGATTTGCACGGATATATCCCACTGCATCGCGTTTCGTGACCATCTCGGCTACTGCCATGTTGATGCTTTGCAACCGGTCAATCAGCGCCATATGCGCGCGCGGCAGGGCCCGGCTGGCCAGTTCAACCTCAAGCAGCGCGCGCAGCGCCGCCAGCTCTTCGATCCGATCGCGCGTGAGTTCCGGCGTTGATACCCGACCGGAGGTGGACAGGAACAAAGCACCTTCTGCCGCCAGACGTCGCACCGCCTCGCGCGCGGGAGTCATCGACACACCGAATTCCTTGCCAATCCCGCGCAGCGTCAACGCCTGCCCCGGGGCAATCTCTCCATGCATGATGCGGGATCTGAGGGCGCGATAAACGCGATCATGGGTTGCCGTATGAGACTCGGCGGGGCGTGAGGTTAACATGAGTTTATGTGATCACAAATCGCGCTGAGGTCAAGCGACGGAGTCGAAGCGATATCTGTGCAGTTCAGCCCCGTTGTCTCGCAGCCAGCGGCGTGGTTCTTTGTAAGGGCCAAAAATACGCTCGACCTGCGCCCAGAACGCAGGTGAGTGGTTCATTTCGGCAAGATGCGCCACTTCATGCGCGGCCACATAATGGAGAACCTCTGTCGGGGCGAGGATCAACCGCCACGAGAACATCAACCCGCCCGCAGAACTGCACGACCCCCAGCGCGAACGCGTATCGCGCAAAGTAAGGCTACTGTACGACCGCCCCAGCATCGCCGCGTAATCATCGCACGCACCGGTCAGACGATCGCGGGCAAGCTCTTTTAGAAACCGCGCTAGTCGCCGTGCTTCGGCACCGGGCGGAACCCCGATCGCATCGCCACTCAGCAAGACCCTCCGCCCCGATGCAGGAACGATTCGCCGCGCCGTACCCTCGATCGGAATGAACTGCCCTACGCCAACTGCTTCAATGCTGGGTCGATCCTGCAGGTGCCCGCGGATCCAGCCCTCTTTCTGCTGTGCGAAATTCAGCGCTTCGGCTTCAGCCACCCCTGTCGGGTAGGTCAGCGTAACCCGTCCATCCAATTGGGAAATTCGCAAACTGATCCGCCGTGCGCGCGCCGATCTGCGCAGTGTCAGCGTCACCGGAGGTGTTCCGGGCAATGCGTGTCGCCCCATGGGTGGGCCTCCTTTGCGCAAAGGCTTTGACAGTGCCTGCCGCATGTGGCAGGTGACCTGAATCATTGATGAGATTCACCTGATATCAAGGGGATTTGATATGCCCAAGGAAGAATGGGGCGTAAAGCGTGTCTGCCCGACAACCGGCAAACGGTTTTACGACCTGAACAAGGACCCGATCGTCAGCCCCTATACGGGCGAGGTCGTGGAGCTGGATACCGGAAAAAGCCGGATGATCGCCGCGGATGCTGAAGATGCCGCATCGGTCAAGGCGCGCGAAGCGTCGTCGGACGAAGACATCGTTTTGGATGATGACGATAATGTCGATGTCGAATTGGATGACGATCTGCTGGACGACGATGACGACGGCGACAACGTTTCACTAGACGATATAAAGGACATGTCGTCAGAAGACGAAAACTGATGGATCCCGAGGCGGCCCCGCCGCCTCGACCCGGCCTGCGAGGTCGGTCTGAATTTTTTGCGGATTCCGATTTTAGGACTTGCACTCATCGACGGCGTCTCATAAACGTCCGTCCACCGTTCCGACGGTACCTTTATGGGGCCTTAGCTCAGTTGGGAGAGCGCTTGCATGGCATGCAAGAGGTCAGGGGTTCGACTCCCCTAGGCTCCACCAAAACCTAACAATACAACTGGATAGCAAGCATTAGAGCGGTGTGACACACAGGTGTGACACAAAATGAAGCTGCATGCGTATCTCTCAATGTCCAGACATGACATCTACTACTTTCGTTGGCCATTGCCCGACACAAGACCAAAACCCCATACCAGACCAAGCACCACACGTAGGACCATTCGGGTGTCTTTGCGTACGAGATGCCCTAAAGAGGCTGGCACTCTGGCACGGCGTCTTGCAGTGTGCGGCGACACAATAACAAAGCACATAGAAATATCGGGCATGAACCACGGCGAACTGCGCACAAAGGTGCATGAGCACTTCACGGAAGTACTAAAGAAAGCAAAGGCGCGTAGAAATGAACTTGGCCCCTACACCGAACTAGAGAGAGAGCGTATCTTCTACTACATCTTGTCGTGGTTGCGGCTGCGGAACTTTTGACCACGCGGCGCATGGCGGATCCCATGACATCGCGCATAGCCAAGGAAGCGTGGATGAGGGATGCGGACCGGGTTCGTGCGTGGGCGGCAGAGAGACTATCCATCAAGGCAAACAACGTCGTCACTGTTGCTGATCTGTATTCGAATTTCCGTCAGTGGTGTGCCGCAGAAGGTGTATCGGACAGCCGAATTCCTGCGCGCAACAGCTTCGCTCGACGCTTGCGTCATGTAGGGCCCCGTCTAGTTCCAGGACCCAATAGCAAAGGCGCTCGGTTCGAAATTGCTATCCTCAAGACGGCCTGATTTAAAGTGGGACAGCTTGTAACGAGGCCAAACGAACTAGGCCGGCCATTTCGTTTTGGGTGGACATGCAATAAAACCTCCCAACTTCCCTGTCGGGCGTTTGGTTGGGAGGTTGGGATGTTTTGTGTCTCGTCCGTCTGTATATTTTCTGTTGTTCACATCAAGCATAATGCTGCTTTTTAACGCCCGACGTTCATTGCAGCGCTGCGGTGCGACCCCGCGAGGACCTCCGTGTTTCGTCCAGCGCCTGACGCATTGCTGCCAAACCAGCCCGCTCGACATACTGGTCCATCGGGTCGAGTTCATCCCAAGTGCGAGATGCGGCAGCAGGCCAGATCTGCGGATGACTGTGCCGCATTTGGCTGAGCCGCCATTCATGGTGGCAGAGTTGCGGTGTCATAGCTTCAGGATCGCTCAGGAAGCGCGCAGCGACACCACAGCAGGCCTGCCACTGCCGGTCATGCACAATCGGGCTTTCCTCGCCGCTCGTTGCTGTTTGGGCTTCACAGTAGGCCATAGCGATCAGGACGATGTGCCTTGCTGCGGCAGCTTCAAGTTGGATATCTTGCTCCATGTGATGTCTCCTATTCATCATGTTGATGCGCATCCCGTTGGCTGTTGCCACCGGCGACCACCCCAAGGCGGGGTTGGTGATCACGATTTTCGTGACGCTCTGGATGCTGTTGGTTTCGCCCTGCCTTAGGCTCATCAGTGGATCGGCGCTAGACCCAGACCATTGGCACCGGTCGCAAGCATGTCTCGGGCGGTCCATACCCCGGCGGTCTTCCGCGACTTACGGGCAAAGCTCGGTAGAGGAGCGTCATCATGTTTGGGGGAATTGCGGGCTGTCCGCCCACGATTGGTATGTAATCGCTAAGTCTGTCAGCTTCAAGGAGCGGGCGGCGTAGCGCGGACAAAACAAAAGCGGCTACGTCATTTAGAAAGAACAACGTCTGCTTCGCGCTCAAAATCAGCCGCTCACGCCAAGTGCAGCAAATGACTGTTCTGAGCCCAAACTACCCAATGCTGCGCTGCGTTCGAACGTCAGCATTTTGAGGAGCGACCGCCTGGCGCTACGGGCTCGCATCAAATCAGTTGCCGCCCTTCACAACAGCTTCCTCAATAAATCTTACGAATTTTGGATCGTAGATTTTCTTTCCGTATGGGCTCTTCTCCCAACAATTCGACATAGGGGGTGCTGAGTAGAACGCAGCCACGAGCCGCTCCAAATCGTTCAGGTCTTCGGGCACCGTGATAGATTGAAACTGGCCCCAGTGTAGCCTCATCCAGACCTGACAAATCGTATCAACTTGTAACGTGGCATCGACGCTTAGGTCCAACTCGGAACCTAACTCTTCGTAAATCGGTTTCAGATTGGATGATTTGATCCAGTTCTCGCGCAACTCGCGATTGTTGACCATTGCAAGATCAATCTCTCGGACGCCCTCACCCCTGGCCGTTCGAGAAGTATCTGCCGCCGCCAGCCGCGCGAACCTGATCTGAACTGCGATGTAGATCAGCGAAATAACCAGTGCACAGGCACCAATAATCTGTGTAACTTCCGATATTGCTTCCCAAGGCATAATTAGTTCTCCTCTTCCGACCTACCTGAGCGTTCCTTTCGTGACTCCCTTTCCGATTATCAGCGTGACTTTGCGGAATCCGAAAACCGTTCGCGCCAAACGACGCAACGCTGCGCGTCTCGGTCTTCGTAGGCGTCCATTGCGGCCTTCGGGTCCATAGAGAAAGTATTCTCGTTGTCTTCACCCAGTGCTGTCAGGCGCATCGAATACCACGCGGTGACACCTCCGCGCGGTGGCGCGTCGAACATTGGAAATTCAGGATCGCCTCCTGCGTCACTTAGCCAAGCATTTGCGAGCGACGGGTCCAAAACCATTGCGCGTGCAAGACTGATGGCATCGGCACAACCATCCTGAATGGCTTTGGCTGCCTGCTCACGGGTTTCAAACCCGCCGGTCAAAATAATGGGAATGGATGTGATGGACTTGGCGCGTTTGGCAAAGTCTATGAAATAGGGACCGGACGAGGAGGCACCATCAGAGCTTGATTCAGCGCCGGGAAAATAAGTGCCGCCGCTCACGTCGATCAGGTCCACCGTTGTCGCGTCGAGCATTCGCACAACCTCCAGCGCGTCGTCCTGCATCAAACCACCTTCGAGCATGTCTGTAGAATTGATCTTGATGCCAATCGGGTAGGCTGGCCCGACAGCTTTGCGCACGGCGTCAATCACTTCGCCGATGATGCGGAAACGCCCTTCGACCGTACCGCCGTAGGCATCTGTCCTGTGGTTGAATAGCGGTGACAGAAACTGGCTGAAGAGAAACCCGTGCCCGGCATGGATCAGGACACCGCCGAACCCGGCCTCCTGTGAAAGGGCAGCAGCTTGTGCATAGGATCGGGGCAGATCGTGGATTTCATCCAAAGACATGCCGTCGCACTTCAAACCCTCAACATCCAGCGGAGACGGTCCCTTGGGGTTGCTGATCGGTCCATGCGCCAAAGCACCTGCATGCCCGAGCTGCGGCCAGATATGCGCTCCATTCGCTGAGCCGCGTTTCGCTAGCTCTTGCAAAGCGGGCAAATCGGCATCCGGAACCAAAACAAGGTTGCCGGGTTTTTCTGGGTAGTCCGGCGTGGTCTGCACCTCACCAATCAGCGACAGCGCGGCACCACCCTTCGCCCATCGTTCGTACAGCCGCATCTGAGCTTGGGTCGCGTTTCCCGCACCATCGCCAAGGGAGTCAGACATGGCCGATTTGACCAAGCGGTTCTTTAGGCGAGCCCCACAGGGCAACTCCAACGGTTGTGCCAGAAGGTCAATTGCATCTTGAGTTTTCATGTCATCCCTCCATCGGAATATTTCGATTTATCAGTTTAATGGGCCGCAATTCGGTTCAAGTGCGCTCAACAGTATGCTTTACGGCTTTAGAAGTTCGTTTTGGACAGCGGTAAGGAACGCCTGAATGCTTTCTTCGTCACGGCGATAAAAAGTCCATTGCCCGTGGCGCTCCGCTTTCACAAAGCCTGCTTGCTTCAGCAAACCCATGTAGTTTGAGATCGTGGATTGCGACAGTTTCGCCTTTTCCTGAATGTATGCAACACAGACGCCCTCCAAGTCTTCGTGCCCCGGTAAGGCTGGCGGAAAGTTCGCGCGATCCTTGAGCCACTCCAGAATCTGGCGGCGCGTCGGATTGTTCAGAGCTGATATCGATTTTTCAATGTCCATAATTCGAAATATCTCGATATGCCGTTTGATGTCAAGATAGTTTGGTTTTCCAATGCAGACCTTGGCGCAGTTGAAGCGAATTGGCGGTTTGTCCGCAGAGCGGTCATTGAGACGGAACGCAGCGAACGACCGCTCTGAGCCCATACCCTCGGAATACTGCGAGGATACGAACGGCATCTTTGCAACTCAATGCATCACGAATAGTGTAGGCGCATGAACGAATTCCGAAACGCCAAACCTTCCGACGCAGCTCGGTGCTTTGAGATCGAAACTGCTGCCTATGAAGGCGACGAAGCAGCAACCTTCGAAAAGATTTTCAGGAGGATCGAGGTCTATCCCGATGGTTTCCTCGTTCTTGAGGAAAAAGGCGAGATTGTTGGCTTTATAAATTGCGGATGTGCCCATGAAGTCGAAATGTCTGATGAGGAATTTAAGGAGCTTGTCGGACATGACCCCGACGCACCAAACGTCGTTATAATGTCCGTTGTTGTTGATCCCGCGCATCAGGGCAAGGGTCTGTCACGGTCTTTGATGGTCGAATTCGTGGAGCGCATGAAAAGGATGGGTAAGTCGACAATCCACCTCATGTGCAAAGAGCATCACATCCCACTCTACGAGGGGTTTGGATACAGTTATTTACAGCCATCGACTTCCGACCATGGAGGAATGACTTGGCATGAGATGTCTATGAAACTTTAAACTCGTTGGAGTGAGAGAAGTGATATCACTTGAAAAGCCTTTGCGATTAGCCGTTGAAGCTGATGCCCATGCACTTGCGGACTTGGTGAACTTTGCAGGCGAAGGCCTACCGCTCCATGTCTGGACCGGGTTGGCACAAGATGGCGAGGATGCCTGGGCAGTCGGTCGAGCGCGACAGGCTGAAAAGGCACGAGAGGGGCAAGTGGTCGTAGTTGACTTTGGCAACGGGGCGGTTGCCGGTCTTACAGGCTATGGGATCGGACCTGAACCAGAAGAAATTGGAGATGACTTCCCAGCCTTGTTCCGTCCCTTGCAGGAGCTGGAAAACAAAGCGTTGGACAGCTGGTATGTCAATGTTCTGGCTTGCTACCCAGAGACCCGTGGTCAGGGACTTGGTTCAAAATTACTTGAAGTCGCCGACGAGATAGCCCGCGACGCAGGATACAACACAATGAGTGTTATTGTCGCCGATGAAAACGTGGGAGCCAGACGTTTATACGAGCGAAAGGGATACACTGAGTTGGACAAAGCCCCATGCGTAAAAGACGGCTGGGCGACCGAAACAGAAAACTGGGTTCTCCTCGTCAAGTCGCTGTCCTGATATCGGGCGTAACCGGTCTTTCTAAGCGGAGGCCGCTCTCGCTTTTCGGCTGAAGGGGTGTTGGCGCTCGCAATCAATCATATTTGCTGTGCCCCTCGAGAGCTGCCGTTGGTCTGAGAGCAACGAAGGTCGGGAATGTCCGCAACTCGGACGTTCGCTGCAACTTGCTGAAACGTCTACGTTGCGGACGAAGTGTGGATTCGCGGTACTTGCACCAATTGCAGTTTGATGTGCTTTGCTGGCGTCAGAATGAGCGTGAAACGGATGTACAACATCTCCGCAAGGCGGATGATTTCGAGACTGGTTTTTAAGTACTTGAAAGAGGCAGGTCTGCTAATGAGCAAAAGATACGCAACCGCCCTGCAGCGCTCTACCCAAGTTCTTCTGACAAGACCCCATAGAGATCTCGCATCGCTAGCTTTGGATCACCGAATTACGTGAACCGAGCACTTGGCATGATGCACGACTCTGTTCGCAGTGGAACCTAGAAATATGTCCTCGAATCCGGGCTTATGCGAAGCTAAGACGATGCAATCGGCGTCGCTCTGGTTTACGAAGTCGACAATTGCCCTACCCGCATGCCCGGAGATGAGCTGTACCTTCGCGTCTGAAATTTCAGAGGCAGTGTTATGCAGGTTCTCCAATATCTCATGCCGCGTATGTGCAAGCACTTCACTTGGAATCTGAGAATCCACATATGCCGGAATAGGTTCTTGGACGTGCACAACGGTGAAAACAGCGTCGGCATCAGCCAATTGGCGCGCAGCCTTAAACGACGCTTGAGTGTCGTGTTCTTTGTCCAGAGAAACCGGGATCAGGATGTTCTTGTACATTTGACCTCCTATCTACTGCTCCGATGATTTCAGTTTGGTTTTTCGGCGGCACGAACCCTAAACAGGCTCGGACTTTGAAGAATTCCCCGCGCTCTTTGTAGCGGCTGCAACGTCATCAACTGTTTTCTCAACAGCTTCAGCTTCGGTTTCAGCGATATAGGATACACAACGAGACACGGTTTCGAACCATTCCTGCGCGTCAGCAACCAACCGCTCAGCCGAATGGCGCTGCCATTCCGTCACACTCTGAAGGGCTTTCGATGGATCGGACGGGTTCGCAGAAGACACTTTGCGTGCAGCTTGTAGAGCCGTCCGCACCGCCTCATGACGCCGTTCGAACCAATGCTGCGCAAAGGCCTCTGTTTCTTCGAGCATTTTTTCTTGTGCGTCCCAAAATTGTTCGATCTGGGCACCGAAGGCTGGATTGCCAGACATGGGCGGCTGCATTTGCTTGAAAACATCCACAAGTGAGGTCGGGCTATTTGTGCTAGATTTCTTTGTCGGCATCGAAAGTCCCTCCTCATTTCCTGAATGAGCTATTGTGCCACCTGCGGCGCGCTTTCGCCTTAATACAGATCAATATCCCCCATTTCTTAGGATCTTCGGCTTAGGCTGCGACGGGACATTGGCATTCTTTCGACATCGGTACCAAGATGGCAGGGTTGGAGTTAAAGTATTTTAGACAAGAACTTAACGCGTGGATCTCTATGCACATTGCCGGCTTTCTGATTACCCTAGGTGTCCTCTTCCTTGCCGGATTGGCGGCCGATCAATTAGGCCGGGTCACCCATCTTCCTCGTGTTACAACCTTGCTTTTCCTCGGTCTGATCGCCGGGAACGCCGGAATGCGTTTGATCCCACTCGACGTTGCAATGTGGTTCGACGAGATTTCCATTGTGGCTTTAACGATGGTCGCGTTTCTTCTTGGAGGTTCTTTAACCCGCGAGAACTTGGTTCGGCATGGCAGAGCCATTCTGACGATTTCGATTTCAATCGTGGTTGCAACCCTTGTTATCGTGTCTGCTGGATTGACGGCAATCGGCGTACCCTTCGGGTTGGCACTGGTGCTGGCGGCAATTGCTACGGCTACGGCTCCGGCCGCCATGACAGACGTAATCAAGCAATCTGGGGTGTCCAACAGCTTCACCGAGACATTAAAGGGCGTAGTCGCAATTGATGACGCTTGGGGTCTGATCGTTTTCAGCATCGCCTTGCTTCTGGCCGGTCATTCGGATGGTTGGGCCACCGTCACGACCACAGCGATGTGGGATTTCGGAGGGGCTATTTTGTTGGGTTCCGCGCTAGGCGTGCCATCCGCTTACCTCACCGGCCGTTTGAAGCCGGGAGAGCCAATGCAAGCCGAAGCGGTGGGAATCGTGTTTCTGACAGCAGGCCTTTCGTTGTGGCTAGAAGTTTCGTTCCTTGTCGCAAGCATGGTTGCTGGCGCAGTTATTGGGAATCTTGCCCGCCATCACGACCGTGCTTTTCATGAGATCGAGCACATTCAGTGGCCGTTCATGATTTTGTTCTTCCTACTGGCTGGCGCCACGCTGGAGATTGAAGCCTTCGGTTTGATGGGCTGGGCCGGTGGTCTTTTCCTATTCTTGCGCGCCGTCGCCCGCCTCGTCGGGGGTTATTGCGGAGCGAGACTTGGCGGCCTGCCTAGCCGTCAGACCCGCTGGTACGGCCCAGCTTTGTTACCACAGGCCGGTGTCGCGGTAGGAATGGCCCTCGTCGCCGGAGAGCAATTTCCACATTGGGCCGCGTCGATCATGGCCTTTACTCTAGCCAGTGCTGTGGCCTTCGAGGTGTTGGGGCCGCCGTTGACTCTCATGTCAATCAGACGAACGGCTGACACAGATGAGCAGATTGGTCAGTAACTATTCAGACTGGATCGATTCAAGAAAGGCGAGCAAATTCGCCAACGGCAGGCCTACCATCATAGGTTGCCCATTAGGCAGAGCCACCGCGATTTGTTGGTCTGTCTCAAACACCGCGCCAAAGATTGGCATTTCGCCCCCATGCGCGAGCAATTGTGAACGACCGTCAATCTGTTCAGCTATAAGATCTATCGGAAACACACCGCCGTTCTCGCCTGCCAATTTGGTAAGGTCAGGTGTTCGAATAGCCAGCATTTCCGCCATTGGCCCGTCTCCGGTTGCTTCGAAACCGTGACATTGCCAGCAATACGTCCGGTACAAATCACTTCCCTCATCAACGCTGACCTCCTGCGCTAGTACGGGCCCCGTGACGAACAGTGCCAGTAAAATCCCTCGAAAAATCTGCATATGCTCCTCCAATTTGCTGCCCCGGAAGAAGATCTAATTATAAGGCATCCTTAAGAAAGCACTTTGACCTTGCTCATTTTGGACGCTCCTGTACGAGGATTGGCGTTTCAGTCGAATAGCGTTTGGTGTACGCGCCTAATTTATTCCTGCCGGCCTAAAACTACACCACCTCATCGTTGACCTCACCACCCTTGCGCGCAGACGGTTCTCCTTCCAATATGTTCATATACCTGAGAATTCGTCAGAGGTGATAAGGCACGCGATGCAACCATCTGAGCGCATCCATCCGAGCCCAAGACTGGTAACAGGTTCCGAAGCGTCAAGAATTGCTTTCCACCCTAAATCTGAAACCGTCGAACATGTTTGCTTTGCCTTTAAGTCCGACGACAAACGACAGTTGGGTTCCGTTCAGCCTCGGAGACCCGACGCAGCGAGGTGATTGACATAGATCAAAGCACCAACATGAATTACATAGTGAAATCCGAATGTTTCAACATATTCTACGTTCACCGTCCTGTCCCCAAGTAAACACAAAGGTGAATGGAATTTTGAAGGAGTGGAAGTTCCACCCACGGGGGCTCGGCAGGAGTGATGGCGAGCCCCCAGTTAGTTGATTGGCGCCCAATGTGCCCAGGTTGAGACACACGGCATTCGGTGCAGCTTTGACCATAGGATTAAGCCACTGCGCCAATCGAGACAAAAAGAGAAGGACGCCACTGACGACGTTCAGAGTGGGCAGTTGGCGGAAATCACTTATGAACTCTGTTGATCCAAACGAACAGAAACTCAGGCGGGCCCTTACTACACCGTTGCTCACGCTTTACGGCCTTGGGGTAACGGTCGGAGCGGGCATTTATGTTCTAGTCGGCGCGACAGCAGACATTGCTGGACCGTTTGCAGCGTTTTCGTTCGTTGTAGCCGCGCTCGTCGTATCACTCACCGCGCTTTCGTATGCAGAACTCGCAACTCGATTTCCCGTCAGCGCAGGTGAAGCGGCCTATGTTGAAGCGGGATTTCAGAAAAGATGGATGGCGGCTTTCGTCGGCCTCGCGGTCGCGGCTTCGGGGATTATCTCTGCCTCTGCAGTTGCAATTGGCGCAGCATCATACCTGCATGCTTTAACCGGTTTTGCGATTCCTGTTTTGACCATCAGCGTCGTTTTGATCATGGGTCTAATCGCGCTTTGGGGGATCACTGAATCGGTCTTTGTTGCGGCCGTCATTACGATCATCGAGATCGCAGGCCTTCTCTTTGTGATTGGCTGGGGTATGTCGGTTCAGGATCCGCAAGGATACGGGATCAGTTTGATGCTTCCGCCACTTGAACTCGACGCGTGGAGAGGCATTTTCGCAGCATCAATTCTCGCCTTCTTTGCATTTGTTGGCTTCGAGGACATGGCCAATGTCGCGGAAGAGGTCAAAGACCCCGTGCGCACCATCCCAAAAGCGATTTTACTAACCCTCGTTCTGGCGACCGTGTTGTATCTGGGAACCTCAATGACGGTTCTACTTGTTGTTCCGATCGATGTTCTCTCGACAACCGCAGCACCCCTCGCGCTTGTGTTTTCAAACGCCCCCGAGGTGATCAAACAGGGCTTTTCCGCGGTCGCGATTGTGGCGACAGTCAATGGAGTACTGATCCAGATGATTATGGCCTCGCGAGTGATCTACGGCCTGGCTGACCGTAACCATTTACCGAAGGTTCTGGCGATTGTCCCAAAAGCAACTCAGACACCAGTTATCGCTACTTTGCTGGTCGTGGCGATCATCGTTTTGCTGACCCAAACTATACCGCTTGGTATTCTGGCAGAGCGCACGTCTCAGATCGTTCTCGGCGTCTTTGTACTGGTCAATATTTCGCTGATCCTGCTGAAGATGAAGCCGGACGAGTCCGCAAAGCACTTCCGCGTTCCTCTTGTGATACCGATCCTTGGGGTGATCACCAGTGCATTGCTTTTCGGATCTGGATTTCTCTAACTGATACAACGACCCAAAGGCCTCAACTAGCTGCCACGGCATATGACGACTGACCAAACTTCCATAGGATCAAAACTTTCGGCCTGGTGGCATAGAACGTTTGTGGATCTGGTTCAGCAGCTGCAATGGTCCTATCTGCCGCCATTGATGGTCTATTTTGCGGCCGGCGTGTCCGGCCTGACCTCGGTCGTTGGTGCTTTTTTCCTGAAAGACTACCTCGATTTATCCGCCTCTTTCGTTGCAGGGCTAGCATTTTGGGCTGGTATCCCATGGATACTAAAAATGCCGCTTGGTCATGTCGTGGACCTGTTTTGGCGCTGGAAGTCCCTGCTGATCTTGTTCGGCGCGTCCTTGATCACGTTGTCTTTGCTCACCATGTACGGGCTCGTGACCGCACCTGCGCAGATGTCCAGTTTCATGCCGCTGGAAGACTGGTATGTTGTTGCCTTGCTCTTGGCGCCTTCGGGCTATGCAATTCAGGACGTTGTTGCCGACGCCATGACGGTTGAGGCGGTGTCAAAGGTTGACCAGAACGGCGCACCATTTTCGCCGGAAGAAACTCGTGCACAGCACACAACGATGCAGACCTTGGGCAGAGTTTCGATCATTTCCGGGTTTGCGGCGGTTGCGGCTGTAAACATCTGGGTTTTCTCTGGAACCGAAGAACTGCAAGAATCCGAACGCCTTGCGCTTTATGGCCAAGTATATCTGATAGCTCTGACCATCCCGGTGTTGTCCGTTAGTGGAGTCGTTCTTCACAGCTTTATCCAGCGTCAGCTTATTAGGCGCGGCCACCCGCCACATACGCCGGATGAAGCCACCGAAGTCAAATGGTCCATATTGCTCGGCGGCCTTGCATTCGTTGTGCTCAGCATCGTGCTGGGAACCGCAGATTTCGAATTCGCGCAAGAGACCGTTTTTGCGGTTTCCCTGACGGTGATCCTTTACCTCATGTCGCGTCTGCTGAAGGAGTTGGAACCAGCCCAAGCCAAAGCCTTGATCGGGACAGCGACAATCATTTTTGTATTTCGTGCCGTTCCTCTGCCGGGACCAGGCCTGACTTGGTTTGAAATCGATGAACTGGGGTTCGATGAGCAATTCCTGGCAATTCTGGCTTTGTTGACTTCGATGCTGGCCCTGCTCGGGTTAATCGTCCTTCGACCATTTATGGCCAACCGCTCGATTGCGCATGTGGTGGTGTTGCTAACGATTGCGGCGGGCGTTCTCGCCCTGCCTAACCTTGCCCTCTACTACGGTGTGCACGAATGGACGGCGGCGCATACCGGCGGAGTTGTCGACGCAAGGTTCATTGCCATTCTTGATACAGCTGTTGAGTCGCCGCTTGGACAGATTGCTATGGTCCCGATGTTGGCTTGGATTGCACGCAATGCCCCTGTTCAGTTGAAAGCGACCTTTTTTGCGGTGATGGCATCATTCACAAACATGGCTTTGTCGGCGAGCAGCCTCAGCACCAAATACCTCAACCAAATATACGTCGTCACACGCGCCGTCGCATATCCAGAGACCGGTGAGGTCACGTCTACCGCGGACTACAGTCAACTTGGATACTTGCTGATCTCCGTAGCCGTGATCTCGGTGATCGTTCCGCTGGCCACAGTGTTTTTCGTTCAAAACTCGCGCTTCCGAACGAGTGAATGATCACTGGCTTTCGACCTCTCTCAGCAGAGCTCTGAGATGTGAAACCGGGACGCCGATGTTTGAGCCACCAAACTCGGGCAGGATCGCAGCATTGATCGCAACGACCTCGCCCCGCCGATTCAATGCTGGCCCCCCGCTCCCACCGGTCGTGGTCTCGGCGTCATAAACGATGGCGCTCTCACTTGTCCGTGCAACGATCCCCCGGCTTGCCAGCGGGTGAATCTTGCTTTGAGTAGAAAGCCGGGACGCGATCGACCAAAAGTTCAGCGTTCCTTCTGCCGCCAGTTCCTTCAGAAAGCCCGGACCAGCCTGCGCAATCAAAGCTTTCAGGCCCGTTGGATATCCCAACAGGTAAAGCTCTTCACCGACGAGCGACGTGGCATCCGCCAACGGAATGCCGAGGTCGTGAACGCGGCTTGGTTCAACTGCTAAAATAGCCAAGTCTGCCGCTTCACTGAACCGAACCAAACGCGCCTCTATTGGTTCCGTTTGATCAGGCAAATAGGCCAGCAGCCTCAACATCTCAGGCTCGAGACCGGCGTCTCTCAGCGCCTTCTCTCGATCCCCTGATGTCCATGGCAACGCAACATGGCGGTTGGTGGCCATCAACGGCACCCCAGCGATCAAAAAGCCCGTTCCGGTGAATTGAAATTCTGCAGGTTCGCCTGTCCCGTCCGGTTCGATCCAAGGCTGGCCAAACGGGGTCTTCAGGTTTTCTCCGTTCAGTCCCAACACGTGCCGCAAAATCTTCCCGCTTTCCACGTGGCGCAGCCCATAAGCCCCTTGAATGAACGCGACGGATTGAATCGAGGCAGCGATTACGCGCGTGGGTGCTCCCGCCCGTTGTTCCAAGGTTCCAAGACGTTGTTCAGTCGACAAGACCTGGTTCTCAAAAGCGTCACGCAATGAAGCAAAGTCATCAGGCGTAAGTACGTCTTCTCGCGTCTGAGCGAGCATAACAGCGACCGCTTCGATCTTGCGGGACTCCTGTTCGATACTATCCGCCAAGCGCCGGTCGTTTTGGTAAAGCAGGTACCCAAACCCCGCGATCACAAGAAGCGTCGCAAGAACTGTGATCCTGAACAATATCGTGGTTTGAGAGGCAAGCCGCCGCCCGCTGTCGCGCAGGGCACCAGACATCTTTTTAGCGAAAGGTCGACGGCTCGTTCGGGTGTAAGCATATGCATCACTGAGGATATCCTCGACTGTATGGTACGCGGGAAATGAGTGATCGCACAACCTATACCGAGACATAGGGCCCTTTTCGCCGAACTCGATCATGTCGCCATGGTTAAGAGACGCCGATGAGGCTTTTTGTCCGTTCACCCATACATTGCGCCCTGCTGACGCGGTTATCGTGTAGCCGTCGTCAGCCCACTGTAAGGTGGCAATATCGTTGTCATGCGGAGGCAGGTCGTCTTTAGGTCGAAGGCTTAACACCCTGCCATCGTCAACAGAAACGGTCAGGGCTTTATCGACCAGCCAGTTCACGTAGCCGCGCGATGGTCCGGTCAGGCTCTCGAGAAAGGCCCGCACCTCACCTTCACCAGCATGTCCTGAGGGTGTCATACCACTCTCTTCTGGTTTTCGCATTGTGGCCCCCTACCCAAACGCGTGAGGGCGTTCTACCACGCTTCAACGCCAAACCCATGGCCTGGTACGAATGTGCAAAAAACATTTTTACAGATACTTGCGGTGCCTGCGCGGATTCAACCAAAGACACTTATCAGGACGCAACTCTAAGAAGGTCGATCCACGATCGACCCTCTACTTTGATCTTTTCAAGCACTGTATCGATCCACCAAACCGTCTATTTCGACGATACCTTGATCTTGCGGCTTGGATCCTGAGGCTCAGTCTTCGGCATTTCGATATGCAAAACGCCTTTGTCGAATGTTGCTGAAATCTTGTCGATTTCAATAGTGTCTGGCAGCGACATGGCTCTGGAAAAGCTGCCATAGCTTCTTTCGCTGACACGAAGATCGCCCGTTTCATCATGCGCAATCTTCTTCTGACCGCGCAGGATTAGCCTACGATTCTTGATTTCAATTTCCACATCATCCTCTTCGAGCCCTGGCAATTCAGCCGTCAGGACAATCGTAGAATCCGTTTCTTGGACATCGATTGCCGGTGAAATCGCACCCGTCATGTCAAGAGACGGAAAACCCGTGCGTTGCGCAGCCGTTTCCATCGGCAGGAAGGGTGATCCTTCCCCAAAAAAACGCGACATCAGGGTTTCCATTTCACGCCGAAAGTTGTCAGGGAGCGGATGCATTCCAGTGAAAAGTTGCGGGGACTTTTTGTTTTCTAACATTTTGAGCCTCCTCCTTTGGCCTGATTTCACGCGCGCAACCTTATGACAGGAAAAGCGGTCAAGGACCTTGATCTTGCGCAAACATGCAACCTCAGCATCAGCCAGATCGAACGCAGCGGCTGAACGAACAGAAACGGGAAACGTCGTCCACTAAACCTGCCACGTCGTGGTGGAGTTAGCACCATTCTCAGTAGTCTTGATCGGAATCCCAGGTCAGCTTAGCGTTTATTTTGAACGAGCCCGAGTTGCCTACCTTTAGCGCAGTGGAGCAAAACCGTATGAAATGGCCTTATCTGGCACTGATTTACGTTTTGCTGATCTTGGCTCCCTTGGGTTTTTCTTGGTCTTTGGGATGGCCAACACGATCATTTCATCAAGAGCTCGCGTCCGGGCTTGGAATGCTTGCTTTTTCAATAATCTTAGTCGAGTTCCTGCTGTCTGGGCGGTTCAGGTTCATCTCTTCCGGTCTGGGTATGGATGTAACCATGCGAGCGCATCAGTTGATGGCGCGTACAGCACTCGGCTTTGCGCTGATACACCCGCTGCTATATCAGGGCACGCCTTCGGGCGGACGCCGCCCGTGGGATGAAACAAACCAACTTACGATTTCGACCGACTTTTCTGTGCTAGTATCGGGCATCGGCGCATATTTATTGCTGTTCATTTTGGTCGCCTCGGCGATTGCCCGCAAATCCCTTGATTACAAATACGAAACATGGCGCCTTTTACACGGGCTGGGAGCCTTGGTGATCGCATGCCTGCTGTTGCATCACACGGTCTATGCTGGGCGCTACGGTGGGCATCCGCTACTAACCTATCTCTGGCTTGCCCTAACCAGTATTGCAGTTGGAACTTTGCTGTATGTCTATCTCGTTCGCCCTTTACGTCAGAGAAAAAGACCGTGGCGCGTCACGTCTGTGTCTCGACTAACACCGAAGCAATGGGAGTTGCGCGTCGTTCCAGATGGTCACAACGGACTAAACTTCGAAGCAGGGCAATTTGCTTGGCTAAACGTTGGCCACAGTGTTTTTTCGCTGCATGAGAACCCATTCTCGATTAGTTCGGCACCAGCCGAAGGCCCCGAAGTTTCATTCGTGATTAAGGAGCTTGGGGATTTCACATGCGGCCTCGGACAGATCGCTCCGCAAACCACGGCCTATCTGGATGCCCCGCACGGAAATCTGTCGATCAGCCACCGAACTGAGAAAGGCATTGTTCTGATCGCAGGTGGTGTCGGGATCGCGCCCATGTTGAGCATTGTACGTCAGGTACGGTTGAGTGGAACACAGTACGATCTCAAGCTTATCTATGGCAACCGGGTGGAGGAGCAGATTGCTTTTCGCCAGGAGTTGTCCAAAGAAGAAACAGTATTTGTTCTATCCGAGCCGCCAGAGGATTGGTCCGGAGAGACAGGCTTGATCGACGGTCATCTGTTGGACCGCAATTTGTCTTCTGATCAATTTGAAAGCTGGCTTTTTGTTCTCTGCGGCCCCCCTGCCATGATGGACACCGTCGAAGATCATCTGATTGAGCGGGGCACCGCGTCACACCGGATTTTGTCTGAAAGGTTTGACTATGATTAGACCGCTCAGAAACCTGCCCGCACGCCAACAAGTGAAACTCGCAGTGTGGTTGATCAGTATTTCAATCTTCGTTGCTGTCTTGGCCTTTTGCTTAAGGTAGAAAGCTAGACCGCCAGGGGTTGGCTAGCTTCAAGGCCGCCGGCCGAAAAGGCAGGTTTTCATGGAGATGGATGCCGTCACAAACTTCCTTAAAAACATGCTCCGCGTGGACAGCATGAGCATACCGCAACGATCCAGATATGCCCTTATGAAACGCCTTTGATGAAGATCAAGGGCAACGCAGGTCACTTATTCATAATAAGCAATCTATTCAGACCGATTTTTGGGAGAATCGGAATGACCTTACTCATCGCCTTCGCCACGGTCGAAGGCCAAACAGCAAAGATTGCGCGCTTCAGGTACCTTGGGGTCGAACTCGACGACGCGTTGAGCATCTCGGAGAAGATCGACATCTGACGGTTTGACGGACGGCAGCAGCCGTTCGTCATCTCAAAACGGGTTCCGAAGTTTAGGCGCGAACGGCCGCTCCTTCGGATACCAGACTTTGGATTATTTGCGTTAAATGACCGCCATGCGGACAAAGTCGCCGTTAATGGCAAAACATCAAAGGAGTGCAGCCAATCAGCCAGTCGTGTAAATCTAGAACGCAGTGGCAAGAGCCGGAATTGTAGAGTGACCTGAAGAAAATGAAACAGACCCCATTCATTGAATAGTCAGTTCATTTTGAAAGCGTTTTCTTGATTAGTGCCGCGTATCTCAGCATGATCCAAGGATGTCGGCTGGAATAGACAAATGGTTAAACGATCTCGACCTGAGTCAGTACGCAGATGTATTTGCGGAAAACGATATCGATGCGCGTGTTCTGCCACTACTATCTGGCGACGACTTAAAAGAGCTCGGAGTAAGCCTTGGTCATCGCAAAATCATTCTTGCCGCAATTCACGAGCTAGTCGACCAACAGAACGCAACCTCCCCGTCACAAGCAGCTCGTCAAAAAACGCCCGAAGGCGAACAAGCGCCCACCTCAGACAATTCACAAAGTGATGATCTGCGCAAACAAAAGCATGTTGAACCGCCTACTGCAGAGAGGCGTCATGTAACTGTTGTGTTTGCCGATCTTGTAGGTTCGACTGAGCTTACCAATCGCTTTGATCCCGAAGACATGCGGGACTTGCTACAGAACTACCAAGATGCCGTTGCAGGAGCCGTAAGCCGATATGGTGGCTACGTTGCAAAGTACTTGGGCGATGGTCTTCTCGTGTTTTTCGGATGGCCGCAGGCTTATGAAGATCACGCAATTCGGGCGGTAAAAGCCAGTCTTGAGTCGGTTCAACGTGTTAAAGAACTCAAAACGCCTGACGGAGAGCCTTTGTCAGTCAGACTGGGAGTTGCGAGTGGTGATGTTGTGGTCGGCGATACCATTGGCGAAGATACATATGAGGAGGGGGCCATGACTGGTCCGGTCGTCAATCTTGCGGCACGGATTCAAGAACATGCAGAGCCAAACTCAGTCGTTTTGTCAGTTGAGGAAACCGAGACAGCTTTGCATCGGATATTCGAGTTTAAATCTCTTGGGCAGGCTGAGTTAAAGGGGTTTGCTAAACCACGTATTCTGCAGAAAGTGGTGTCGGAACGCAGCGCGGAAAGCCGGTTTCGCGCCTCACATCGAGACGATGTAGACAGCGTCATGATTGGTCGGGACTACGAAAAGGGTATCCTACTGCAATCATGGCAACGTGCTCAAAATGGTCACGGAGATGTTGTACTGCTCTCCGGTGAAGCCGGGATTGGAAAATCACGGCTTACAGAGGAAATCCTTGCGGAAATCACCGAGAACGACCAAGTCGATGTCATAAGGCTGAACTGTTCCCCCTATCTCAGCAGCAGCCCATTTCATCCGGTAGCCCAACGAATATCCCAGGATGCGGGTGTTGAACCGGACTTTGATGACAATATGATCCTTGAGCATGTCAAAAAGATGCTTGAAGGACGGCCAGGGTTGGACTGGGAACAAGTTCTGCCTGTCTTTGCAGCGTTGGTCGCACCTCGTAGTGCCCTCGCCCAAAAGGTGCTCGAGATGTCACCGCAGGAGCAGCGCGACATAACAATCCAAACATTGATCCACACGGTGCAGGTGCGGTCAAGCGTACGTCCGGTTATGCTGTGCGTAGAAGATGCTCATTGGATCGATCCTTCCACACAAGCATTGTTGGAGCGGTTTAAGTCGATATGCACCGATCTTCCTCTGATGATCTTGATAACCCACAGACCTGGGTGGGAATTGGCCCGTGATGATGGGGACACACACGTTCAGTCTCTGGTTTTGCGCCGTTTCGATTCTGCGCATGTCTCAAACCTTGTCGAAAATATTACAGGCAAGAGACCGGACGACGCTCTGATCTCTACAATAGTTGAAAAAACCGATGGGGTTCCTTTGTTCGTGGAAGAAGTGACCCGAGCCATTGTCGAATCCGGCGAGCAGGGGCAAGGCCACATACCATCGTCATTGAAAGGCGCGTTGATGGCGCGGCTCGACGCAGTTTCGCCAGAGGCAAAACAGGTCGCCCTTACTGGTTCGGTTATTGGTCGGGAGTTTGAGCCGGGCATACTATGTGCCGCGAAAGGCTTTGAAGAATCTGATATCAACAAATGGCTCGAAGAGCTTTCGCGAACAGGTTTGATCTTTGAAAGCGGGCACAATCGCGGGCACTTCGTTTTCCGCCATGCACTTATTCGCGATACCGCCTATCAATCCATGTTGAGTTCAACTCGGAGACAACAGCACGCAGACGTCGCGCGTGCTTTGATGCGGATAAGGTCATCTGAGATTGAGCGCCGCCCTGAACTGATCGCGCGCCACCTATCTGAGGCTGAGGACTGGAGTGCCGCGTTTGAAAAATGGCAGGTTGCGACAGAAATGGCGTTGGTGCGATCCGCGAGCCAAGAAGCGATGACGAACGCCAAGGAAACTTTAAGAGCAGCCGAAAAACTTGCCTCAGACACCAATACAGAATTGATCAAAGGCAAGATTCTGGTCGGCCGCAGCCATGACAGTCTAGGCCAATTGCCAGAAGGGATAGCAGTTCTGAAGGACGCTTCCAACGCGGCCCGGGCGGTGTGCAACGTGGAGCTAGCGGCTGACGCAGCCAATCACTTCGCTGACTCTTGCATGATGTCCAGCGAAAGGCACAGCGAAGCGATCGAACTCTGTGATAATGCGCTGAAAGGTTTGCCCGATGATGATGAAGTCCGTCGGTGCAGATTGATGAGCCAACTTGCGCGCGCCCATATGTTTGTAGGTCAGTTTTCCGAAGGTGCCCGCTTCGGCCAGCAATCCATGGAACTGGCCGCAAAATTAGGCGACTATAAATCCCAGTTCTCAGTAATGATGATGCATTTTGGGGCACCCTTTGTTGCGCGTAAGGGAAGAGAAACCCGCCATTGGCGCGAAAATCTGGAGGCTATGCATGGTGTGGCCGAGCATCTTGGCAGTATCGACCAGGGTCGAGACCGGACTCTCAGCTTGTTTGTAGGTGCCGAGATGGCAGACCGTGAGTTGATGGACCATTCTCTGGGCTTGCTCACCGAGATTTCGGAAAAGGACAATCATTTGCAACTCTACTGGGTTCAGAAACACGCACAGGCCATGGTTGCAATTATGGACGGCGATTTTGGCCAAGCGGAAAAACACGCCACCGAGGCCGTGAAGATCGGTCGAAAGACCCATGGGGAGCATGTAGAGGGCGTCTACGGGGTTCAGATGTTCACTATCCGCCGCGAGCAAAACCGGCTGCACGAGGTCGCGCCTGTGATCAAGAAATTGATGACGGACAGTCCCGAAGACATTTCGTGGAGACCAGGATTTGGCCTTATCGCGGCCGAGCTCGGGTACAAGGAACCCGCTGAACGTATACTGAATGAAATGGCCGACAATGGCTTCGATCTTCCACTCGACGCTATGTATTCAACGACCTTATCTTATTTGACTGACATATGTGTCGCCATTGAACATCAGGAACATGCCAAGACGCTCTATGATTTACTGGCTCCGTACGAAGAACTGACGGTTACTGCAGGGGCAACGACGGTGTGCGCAGGTGCGGCGGCACGACGCCTCGGCAGTTTGGGCACGGTTTTGAAAGACTGGGATGCTGCTGAGAAGATGTTCCAGAAGGCTATAGAAATTGACACTCGCATGAAATGCCCACCCTGGATCGCTCACAGCAAGGCAGCTTATGCATCCGCATTGAGGCGAAGGGGACGCCCGAAGGATGTGGAACAGGCGTTTCAACTGGAAGGGGAAGCGTTGGCAATTTCGCAAGATTTGGGTATGGTTTCCCTAAAGTCAAAGCTCGTAGGAGTAGCAAGTTAAGGCACTTGAATTATTTGGGGGACTTTATGCCTAGGTACATAATTGAACGAAATTTTGCTGAGCAACTAAACGTCAGCGATGATGACAAAATTCACATCAAAGAAATCAATGACGAAGTCGGCGTTGAATGGATATTTTCATTTCTCAGTGCAGATAAGCGCAAAACATACTGCTTGTATGAAGCCCCTGATGAGGAGAGCCTCAGGAAGGCGGCTGAGCGCCTGAATATTCCTGCCGATGTGATAACACCCGTGGATCGGATTGATCCGGCAATATTCGCCTGACCAGCAGCCATTTTTTCCCAACTCAATGAAACGACTTCGCGAGACAACGCGACGGAAATAGCAATTAGCTGAGGCAGCCCTGCAAGAAGCCTGACCTGACTATTGGGAGGCTTACGCATGTTTGACCTGAAAACACTCGACGGAAGTACAGCTATTGTGCATCAAGACACCTTGGACGCTCTTGATGCATCACTTCGCGGCGGGGTCTACCATAAAGGCACCCCGGAATACGAAGACGCAAGAACAACGTGGAACAGCATGTTCGAACGTTACCCAGGTTTCGTGATCCGCGCTCTGGGGGCAAGCGATGTGCAGAAGGCAGTGAATTTCGTACGAGACACCGACCTTGTTATGTCAGTTCGGTCAGGTGGGCATCAGATTGCTGGGCACGCTGTCGCAGATGAAACTGTGTTGCTCGATCTGTCCCAGATGCGATCTGTTCACGTCGACCCTGGCAACAAGACCGCTCGGGTTGCGCCGGGAGCACTGCTTGGAGATGTGGATCGCGAAACTCAGGCCCATGGGCTTGCCGTTCCCGTTGGCATCAACTCAACCACGGGCATCGCGGGCCTCACCCTTGGCGGCGGCTTTGGATGGACCACTCGGAAATTTGGCATGACGATCGACAACCTGCTCTCAGCAGAAGTCGTGACTGCGGACGGAGCCATTGTAACCGCATCCCCTACAAGCCACCCGGAACTTTTCTGGGCTATCCGCGGCGGGGGTGGGAACTTCGGTGTCGTAACCTCATTTGAATTCCAACTGCATGGGCTAGGACCCGATGTCCTGTCTGGCCTCATTGTTCATCCGATAGAAAATGCGTCAGAGCTCCTCGCTGAATTTGCGAAGATTGCTGACACTTCCCCGGATGAGCTGACCGTCTGGAGCGTGATGCGAAAAGCGCCCCCTCTACCGTTCTTGCCAGTTGAGTGGCATGGGCGAGAGGTGCTGATCTTTGCAGCCTGCTATAGCGGGCCGATGGAAGAAGGTGAAAAAGCTATGGCGGCACTACGCGCGCTAGGTGAACCAATCGCCGATGTGATATCTCCCCACAATTTCGTTGACTGGCAGGCCGCCTTTGATCCTTTGTTGACGCCAGGCGCCAGGAATTACTGGAAGAGCCATGATTTCGATGCGCTTTCTTCGGATGCAATCTCAGGACTCTTGGAAGCGATTTCCAACCTTCCTGACCCGGCGTGTGAAGTTTTTATTGCCCATGTGGGTGGAGCAATGGCGCGCGTCGAGGCAGGTTCAACCGCTTATCCCGAAAGATCTGCTCACTTCATCATGAATGTTCACACGCGTTGGGAGGATCCCAGCAAGGATGCCGATTGTATTTCTTGGGCGCGAGATCTTTACGACCAGATGCAACCGCACGCGACCGGAAGTGCGTATGTCAACTTTATGCCCGAAGACGAAGCGGACCACATGGCAGGTGCATATGGTGACAACGGTGAGAAGCTTTCTAAGATCAAGGGCACATACGACCCCACCAACTTGTTCAGGGTAAACCACAATATCTTGCCTGTGTGATGAAATCCTGAACTGCATAAATTGATCCAGATTGATGTTGATTGTTTTGCTTTGTCGTCACGCCGCATTTCTCGTTGGCTAGTCTTCAGGCCAAGTGGAGCATCCAAGCGACGATCGCGCTGGTGATCATGCACCCAATGGGTTGTGGTTTCCGTAGAAACGGCCAAGAAATTCAATATGCGTATGTGTCCGCTTTGGGCTCGAAGGGGACATTCGTTGCAACTTGCTTGAACGCCTCCTTCGCGGAAAATTTTACTGAAGCGGGAAATGCGTCTTCTTGCTTCAGTTCGTACAAGTGTTGCTAATAACGCTTTTCTCCTAAGTGCGCGATACCCGAAGCCAGTAGTCGTCTTGCCTCGTAGAGTTCACGCTGACCAGACATTAGGTTTGGAGGCAGAGCACCTATCTTTTCAGAATGCCGGATTGATATCTCTAACCTATCAGCCGCTTCGATTGCGGCTTTTAGTGCAGCCTTGATGGCGGTGCTATCAGAAATGGGCAGGCGAGTTCCAGCCATTCCTCCGTTGTCTGTCCATGACCCTCTCTTCATTTTTGTTCCTCGCTTAGGCGGCCCCATTTTGGTAGCAGTGACTTATCAATTGCGGCGGTCGTTCTATCCGTACGTCGCATTTCCTCGACCTCCGCACGGAGTGCGGACAGTTCTTCAAGCCCTTTGAGCTGGGCGTGACGACCCAGGACATCCTGAAGAAGCCTTGCCTGTTGCAAGCTGATTTCGCCCCGCGATGCTGCAGTTGTGGTCCGCTCTGAAGCGACGAGGATATCTTCAATTGAGCTCAATTTGTTCCTGTCAGCCAATTGAACGAAGTCAGAGCGTGTAGGAGGCCGGACCCGATCAACGAGCCATTGGGCTACGGTTGGATTGCCGTTATCAAGCTCGTCGGAAATTACGTCAGTGGCGCGCCCGAGCATCTCTTCAAGCCGTTCGCCCGCAAGCCGTGCTGCGCGTGCTTTAATGCCATTTGCGCCCCGCGGTCGGCCGGTTGACTTTGGCGGTTTGTGCCCGGGCAGGAACTTGCCATCCGGGCCGCGTTTAGCTTGTTGCTCGTCATGGGGCATAGAACCGTCAATCTCGTCATTTATACGTCAATAATACTGACATAATAGCTTAACTTTGCGTTCTTGTCACTGTCTTGGGATTGACCCGTGGGTTACGGAGTTCGAGAGCGAGGTGTTCCGCTCCTTCAAGTGAAAAACCAAATCGGCTGTTGCATTCCCACAAAGAAATCAAGACGTGAGGATGCCTCCAAGGCCATCTGGCATAACATGCTCAACGCTCAATTCCTTAGTTACAAGACATGCAAACCACCTAGGATGCTCCCACTCAATTCTCAATTTCCATTCCTCAATGTTGAACGCACGTTGGCCAAGTTGTCTGGATGAAGGTGATAGCACCGCGCGACATCAAGGTTTTGGACTGCCAAATTGGTTTCATTTGCCCAATTGACAGCAGTTGAAGTCAGGAGAATTCAGTAATATGTGGGGTTTTGTGTGTGGGCGAGATGTCCCAGCTGGCGGAAAACGCAGCGTTTTCAATGAGGGTATGGTGGCCCTAGGCTACACCAAAACCTAACAATACAACTAGATAGCAAGGGTTCTGTCGCATTTTTTTTGGATGACCGAGTATGAGTGAAATTGATGAGCAGTTTACCCTACCAGTTGGGCGAACTGCTGAAACGGGCGGAGTCCGGGCGTGAATTGACCTTTCATCCATGCGCCACGAACGGTCTGCTGGACGCTTTCTATACCGCGCTGTTTCGGCAATGAGGCCAGCATATCGACTGACCCAGCGGTTTAGCGTTGCATGATCCAGATCAACGCCACGTTCCGCCATGATTTCCTCCAGATCCCGGGAAACACCGTAGCGCAGGTAGAAGAAAACCGCATGCAAGATCACGTCTTTCGGAAAATGCGCGCCCTTAAATTAGATCGTCACGGCCTGCTCCTGTCATGTTCTAGTGCGCGCTACCAGAAATGCACACACCCTGACAGGTGAGGGCGAACTTTGCGACAGAACCGAAAAAATCGGTTTATTAATCTCACCCCCGGGAGTATACCAAATTGGAGAAGTGTAAGCGCGTTCCTGTGTTGAGGTCGGCACTTCAGCAGGCAATTCGTCTCCGAACCGAACGGCATCGTAAATTGTCCACCTCGGTGTGGGAATTTCCAGGACGCGGGCGTAGTAGAAAGCCCGCACAGAAGGATCGAATTCAGGGTCCGTCCAAACAGTGATCAGTTCCGGGGATCCTATCGAATTGGTAAACGTACCCGTTGCAACATCCACGGTATTCCCCACCGCCGGTAGGTTGCCGTCCGCATCAGGTTCGCGGTCTCCCGACCATGCCACGTCATAAACCCGCTCTTCAGTGTCGCCGTTGGCATTTAACCAGCCTTTCACAATCTGAATACGGTCGAGATTGCCGGAAAACGGGTCTTTCAGGGCAGCAACCAGGAATGTCGGGGCGTCCGCGCCTTCTGTAGCGATTGCGAGGTCCCCACCCATCGGAACGCCTTTTTCATATCCGACGTCGGCGGGCAAACGAGATTTTGCATCAGCTTCAGTAAAGTCCCAGCCACCAAAGAAGCGAACCGCGATGCGACTACCAGTCGTCCCATATACTTCTTTCCTCTCCATGGCATCGAATATCGCTTCGCGCGTGTTATCTTCTGCCCAGACTGCAGCATAACCTGAGGCTGCCATTTCCCATCCAAGAATCCTTGTCGTATCGAACTCGCCAACGACATGCTGCCAACGGCCAGGTTCCGGTTCGACACCGGAGTGTTTGCCAAAGAAATTGTCTTCTTCCGCCGTTGCCAAAGCCGTATGGCTGTCGGTCGAGCCCACTACTCCGAACTTGTATGGATTGGTGCCGAGTTGAGCCTCTAGTTTAAGACCATTCTTCAAAGCCTCACGCGCGTATTCGTACTGAAGCATCCAGTCTTCTTTGGGTGTCGGACCCAGGTTTGACTTATCCCAGGTTTCATAGTCCGCGAACTCATCATTCGGGCTGAGAAACGGGTGGGTTTCTCCATCGCCCTTGATCTGGGTGATCTCATACATCGGCTCCCACTTGGCACGCCGCTCTGCGTAATCTTCTGTCAAAGGTTCACCCGTTTCAGGGTTGGTCTCGACAGGAAACATCAGGCCATTGGAGACGTTACCGTTGTGGGCAAGGGCCAGTACACGACCGCCAGTCTCTAGTTCATAAGTTTCCATCCAGTCCCATAGCCGTTCTGGATTAAAGGTTTCAGCGGTTGTGAAGGGCAGCATTTGCCGCGCGCGAATGGCATCATCCCGGTAGATCACATTGCGGTGGAGGTTGTTGCCAGCTTCGGTGGACGTCCACTCGTATCCGATGAACGCAGTGAATGTGCCGGGGGCGTTGTGATGATCTGCAGTTTGCGTGAACTCGTCCCATACGGATTGTACGAACCTGCGATCTGAAACAGCCTCGGGAAGAGCGTCTCCGGTGATGCCCGCAAAGGTTTCAATAACTTCCATTGTTGCACCAAGCGCAACGTCTCCACCAGCGTTGAGGCGCTCGTTCCAGTCTCGAAGCGTTGGGTCTCGCATCAGAGTGGAGTTCCCTGCTACGATTTCATTCATGGCGCCCATGGCATCAGAGTGATCGGAAACGACTAGCCAGTCGAGCGGGCGCGACAACTGCACACGGAGGCCATGCGAGGTGGTGACTTCCTCACCACGTGCAAACCTATAGGCATCGTCGGGGCTCAGAATGACGCCAAATCCCCGCGCATCGAGCGAATTTGACGTGTGCAGGTGAGTGTCACCCCACAGAGGTCGTGTAGGAAAGTTTCGACCTGCATAAGGTGAGAAATCAGCAGGCGCGGGTTCACGCATATCATCAACTGATATGGTCATCTCTCCAACTTGCCCACCTTGAGCGGCCTCTTGAGCATGTGAAGAGCTTGTTATGAATGCTGCGGAAACTATTGCTGTTGATGTCGTCAGAAAAAACTTCATTTGAACCTCCCAGCCGAGCTGAATGCTAGCCCATGGCAACATCTGAGCTGGCTGTTCGTCAAGGAAAACAACAGTTTTTCTTAGTTTTGCACAAGGACCCCGGGGGAAGTTCGACCAAAATCGGACCGCAGCTTCGCCCAATTCTTTAACGCTCAGCCGTTGTGAGAAAATACCGCAACGAGTGGGTGTTCTTGACGACTTGTGGCCTGGATCGTCAGACTTGAACCTGTGATCTTGATTGGAGGCGTTGTTATGAAATGGTTGTCGCGAACATTCCTACTGGCCTTATCCCTTCAATTTGCCACGGGAGCTTCAGCTCAAGATAAACCAAACATCGTATTCATATTTCTAGATAATTTTGGTTGGGGTGAACCCGGGTTCAATGGAGGTGGCATAATCCGAGGTACAGCGACCCCCGAGATGGATGCCCTCGCTGCGGAGGGACTGCGACTCACGAACTTCAACGTGGAAAGCCAGTGCACGCCGTCCCGCGCAGCGACCATGACGGGACGATATGGCATCCGGAGCGGCAACCACACGGTCCCACTAGGCGGCGGTGTCTACGGCCTAACTCAGTGGGAACTCACGATGGCCGAGATGCTAAAGGATGTGGGATACAACACGGCCATGTACGGCAAGTGGCACCTTGGCTGGACCGAAGGACGATATCCAACGAATCAAGGATTTGACGAATTTTTCGGAGTTGAGACCACTGACGTTACAGTCTGGCGCACGCTTCCGGGATTTGCTGAAGCCAACTTGGAAGAGCCTGTTGTGATGCAGGGTGTTGCAGGTGAGCCAGCAACCATCGCGCGGGACTACGATCTCGACTATCGCGGCGAGATAGACGGCGACCTGACGAAAAAGGCTATCGAGTTTATCAAAGCGAAGAGTGCCGAAGAAGCGCCGTTTTTTATCTATCTTGCCTATACTCAGACTCACTATCCAAATATCGCGTCCGAGGAATTTGATGGCGCCACCGGTAATGGTGTTTGGGCCGATATTCTGCTTCAAACGGATACCTATGTCGGGCGCATCGTTGATGCGATCGAGGCGGCAGGTGTTTCCGACGACACTGTGGTGATATTTACTGCTGACAATGGCCCCGAAGCTCTTCCGGTTGGAAACGCAAATGTCTCGCCCGTGCCAGCGGTACATGGCACCGCCGGGCCCTGGCGTGGCACTCTGTTCACCAGCCTCGAAGGAAGCATGCGGGTGCCTTTTGCGATCAAGTGGCCGGGTAAGATTCCCGCGGGTTCAGCAAGCAACGATGTTGTCCATTCGATGGACCTCTATCCGACACTTGCGGCATTTGCAGGCGGCAAGGTGCCTGATGACAGGGCCTTTGATGGTATCGACCAGTCGAAGTTCTTTCTTGGTGTCCAGCCAAATTCAAACCGAGAAGGCGTGATCGTTTACATGGGAGAGCAAATATTCGGCGTAAAATGGAAGGATTGGAAAGTTCTTTTCAAAGAGAATACGACGGCTTTTGGTGCAACGGAGTCTTTCGACACACCAAGGGTCTACAATCTATTGAACGATCCACACGAGCGCGAAAGTGTACTTTTCCCTTACACGTGGGCGGTCGAAAAGGCGCTTCCGCAGCTGCAAGAGCACATCGCTACCTTCGAGGAATACCCTCCGATTCCACCGGGAACGTCCGATCCCTACGAACCACCCAAAAACTGAGCAGCTGGTTGCTACGCAAACCGGCCCTCTCGAAATTCTTCCGAGCGGCTTCACCAAGCTCAACCCTACCAACTTCCCAACGTATGACGAATGGTCAGATCGGGTTTAGTTTCTAACAATTTTGCTGTTAAAAAGCTCAATGGCAAGTTAGAGCAACGAGATTGACTTGATCACTGTTTCACGGTTCTGAACAGCGCCGGTTTGCAAATATTCCATTGCACTTAGTGCAGCTTCATGGGCTTGGATGGATGACCCGCTGACGCAATCCTCTACAACGCGGCAGAAGTAATCTGATTGGTGGCCATCTACGAGCGTGTAGTGCACACAGACATCAGTCCGCTCTCCGCATAGTATCAGAGTATCCACCTTCAGGCCGCGCAATAGAATTTCGAAGTCGGTTCCAAAAAACGCAGAATAACGTTTTTTCGGAACCAGATAGTCGCCGACGCGATATCCCAATTCTTCTTCGGCAACTTCCGTCCGCGGATCGCCTTCGAGACAGTGTATGTCCTCATCGCCATCCAGCTCCCTACCAAAGTCGATGTGATCGGAACGAGGCACCTCCTGAATGAAGATGACGGGCACCTTGTACTCTTGCGCTGCGTCTACCAGATCGCGCGCTGCGATCATGCGTTCCCTGTAGCCGGGCATATTATCAATCGAGCGCACTTCGCGATCATCAATGAATGTGCTCTTTTGAATGTCGATCACGATCAGTGCGGGTCTACCTTCGATCCGTTTCTTTGCATGCTTGTTTTGGGTTGTCATCTTCGACCTCGGTTGTATCAGGTCGTCCTGACGAAACGCTGTCTAATGGCCGGGTCGTGCCGGTTGGCAGATAAATTTTGATTAGATGTGCTATTGCGCGTCGTCAAGGATGAGAGCAGCTTGATCGCAGAATGAAACAAGGACGTTTGCGCCCAAAGCGGTAATGTCGGCTTTGTCCGCATGGCAGGCACTAAGCCGTTAGAACTGCGTCAATGTCCTTCTGAATATGTCAGATGACTGTTCTTAGCCCAAAGCGGACCCACCCTTTGGAAACAGATAACATTTCCGTGGCATGAACTAGGGACGCGTTGAAAATCGACTGCGCAAGAAAATGTAACTTTGGTTGGAGGCGCTAACCAGGACATTACCCGGGCGGATATCTACTCAATGTCTCTTGTATCATATTTCGCGTATTGACGTCGTTGTGGAAAATCCTATCGGCGAGAAACTCGGACGGAAACTCAGGCCATGTCCTGCGCATTTCAGCAACGAGCCGTCGTGCTTCTTCTGAATTTCCCAACTGATCGTGCGCAACGGCTTGGAACAAGAGCGAAGGAGCACTGACTGGCGCTCCAGCAGCTGGCGCTCCCTGAAAGGCTTCAACAACATTTTCGTAGTTCCCGAGCATAAGTTGCGAGACGCCCCAGATGTTTCTCGCACCAAACCTCCCGGATCCTGATTTGGGTCTCTCCGGGTTGCTAACCTCGGCAGCAAATTCCGGGGCGTTAGCCAAGATGGCGGAGATACCTGCAAGATCGAGAATATGGCCATCATTCGGCGCCAGTTCGACCGACATCCTTGCGTATTTCAATGCCTCGTTAGGCTGGCCTTTGACAGCCAGCACCCAACCGTTTGCGCTGTTTGCCCAGGCGTCGGCCGGGGACAATTGAAGCGCTTTTTCAGACATTTCTGAAGCTTGATTGGAGAAATCATCCCTTTGTGATTCATCCGGCGTCAACACCGCCAGGATCGCCAGGACCTGCGCTGATCCGGCATAGCCGTCGGACAGAGCCGGGTCGAGTTCCATCGCGTGCTGGAACATTCCCAGTGCTATCTGCTGACGTTTGACATCAAAAACGGGAAAAAACATGCCTCGGGCTTGGTCTGCAATGTTGGCCGCCTGGAGTATCGTCAATGATTGTTCACCAAGCGCCACACGTTCTGCTTTCTCGATGGATCGTGTTGTCGGCACAACCTCCCTGTTATCCTGGCTCATCCAGATGCCAAGCACAGCGACTAATGCAACAACACCTAGTCCAGCAGGCAGCAGTTGCCGCGAACGCAAACGGCCAACTGGATTGTCGCTCTTCAGTTCACTTGATGTACGGTCTTCGATTGTAGATTCGTATGAAAACCGCGGCTTGTATCCGCCGGGATCAACAAAAATGCGAACTCCGTTGCCGTCCCAGTGATCTTCGTAGAACTGATGTAAAAGACGACGCAGTCGCCTAGCCTCAACTCGAACCAGGTTTTGACCACCAGTACCATCTATGCGCCGCCCATATACCTCAACAGCGATAGCTTTGCCTCTAATCTGAGCGCTTCGACCAGATAGAGTTTCCTCGACTATATAGGTGAGAAACTGCGTGAGTCGGGGTGAAGCTTGAAACCCGTCGCTTGATACAATTCGACTCAGAGCTTCCCGGATGAGTTCCGAAGAAGGTTGGCCAACTTGTTGATTTATTGGCAAATCATTTGATTTGTTCAATGTCAACTCACCCCCAACTCACGGTGACTCACTTGGCCTTTGTGGTCAACCGCACTCATCTTGATTTGAGAATAGATAGTGGGTGTCGGGATTATTCCAGTGACAGTGGACCTGATTGAAGAAATTCCGGAACTTTCTGATGTGCTCTCGAGGCGCATCGAAACGGATGCACTACTCGGCGAGGTCATCAAGGACCTGAATAAAGCATCTGCGTTTTCGAAAGACACATCGATAACGGCCTCAGAGCGCGCCGAATGGGCCCACATCAAATCTGAACTCATCAACGAGCTTCGCCGGATGTTGAAGCGCAACCTGTGAGATACTCTAACTGAGGACCAATCCATGACCAAGGAAGACAATAGAAAAGACCATGACGACAAACAGGTTCAGGCGTCAGATCAAATTGAAGACCCGTCGCGGCGGAGTGTTCTAAAGGGCTTGGCCACTGGAGCGGCTGCCACAGGGGCGACTGGGTTTGCGGCAGGAACTGCCGAGGCCCACGAAGGAGACGGCCCACTAGGAGAAACACTCAAGAACCCATATGGTGGTCGACCCGCAGGCGGCATATCATTGCCGGAGTACTTCCGTCCGACGAAGTACATGACGGGTTCAAATGCGAACTATTTCCCACTGAGTGAGGAATTAGGGCCAGATGAGATGCGCATCTCATTCTGCGGCTCAACACCATATCCGCCGCGCGAAGATCAGGCGGGTACTTGTATCATGGTGGAGTTGGGGAATGGAAAACGGTTCTTCTTCGACTTTGGGTCCGGTTGTGTCCGCAACATCATTGCGATGCAAGTGCCTGGGCAGTTGATCAACGACATCTTCATCTCTCACCTGCATGTCGACCACTATGCCGACATTCCGTATATTTACCCCTTCCGTGCCTGGTCGGGTGGCTACACGCCACTACGCATCCATGGGCCGTCAGGTCGAACGCCCGAGCTTGGCACAGCTGGAATGGTCAAAGGCATGCAACAGATGCTCAAATGGCATCTGGAGGCCTTTGATGTTTTCCCGATTGGGGACGGCTACGAGATCGAAGTCAATGAATTCGATTTCCGCCAGGAAGGTGGTATTGTTTATGACGAAGACGGTGTGACTGTTCGGTCTTGGCCGCGAAGTCATGCCAAGGACGGTGCGGTTGGTTATCGGCTCGATTGGAATGGTCTGAGCTTTGTTTGGACCGGCGATGGTCGCCCAGATGAGCTTTCACGAAAATACGGCGAAGGCGTTGATGTCTTTGTAACCGAAATGTCGGGGCAGGATATTGGTCAGTTGATGACCTACAAATACGGTATCCCACAAGATCTCTTTAACTACACTATCGATACGCATCACACCTCCCACTATGCCGTGGGTAAGCTCTTTGCTGACACAAGACCGCGTTTGGGAATGGTGACACACTATACCCAGGATGAAGACATCGACGCTGAAATGCTGGCTGGTATTCGCGCCCACTACGACGGTCTGTTCCAATGGGGTCTCGATGTAGCCGTTGTGAACGTGACCAAGGATGCAATCTGGTACAGGAAAGCTGCTCTGCCCGGAAAATCCGGTACTGTGCCACCATTTCGTGAACTGGCTGCGGCGGCCGAGGCCGGGCGTATTGAGCTTCCGGATGAAATCACATTACCGAACCCAAGACTCACCCGCGCAGACCAGCAAGACCAGAAGTATCGAGATATGGAGATCGATCCACGCGAATACTACCCAACTGACGTTTTCCGAGCACCCGGCGGAGACTGGCCGCAGGACTTTACCATCAAAGTTTCGGATGTAATCGGCTCGCGTGATGAAGACTGAGAGGAGATCGAACAATGATTGAATTTGGTTCGACTTCTGCGATCCCTGTTACGATCCTTACCGGCTTTCTTGGAGCCGGTAAGACGACACTTTTGAACCGGATCCTTACCGGCAATCACGGATTACGAGTGGCAGTCCTGGTGAATGACTTTGGATCAATAAACGTAGATGCCGACTTGGTGGTTGGCCTCGAAGATGATGTGATGAGCTTGGCTAATGGGTGCGTTTGCTGCTCGATACGAGATGATCTGATTGAAACGGTAGAAGCTGTTCTCGCTCGGCCTGAGAAACCAGAATACATCGTCCTTGAAGCAAGCGGAGTGTCGGACCCATCGTCAATCGCGATGACGTTTACGGATCAACGGTTCCGGGACATGATCCGCTTGGACAGCCTTATGTGTCTTGTCGATGCGGAACAGCTATTTGCTGCGCCAGAACAAATGGAACTGAAGCTTCGTCAAATTGCGTTCTCGGACATGGTCATTTTGAACAAGGTTGATCTTGTCGACAGGGCCACAGTTCAGAAGGTGTACGACTGGCTTGGCTCTCGCTTCCGTCGCTATCGTCTTGTCGAAGCTGTAAACGCAGACGTCCCTCTGGACATACTTCTTTCAGTCGGTCGCTTTGCCGCCGAACAGCTCGAAACAGAAATACCCGATCATCACGAACATGGGCCAGATTGTGGTTGCCACCACTCTGATCACTCAGACAGCTTTTCTACGACCATGATGAAAGCTGAACGCCCAATAAGCCTGTCTTCCCTCCGGAGTGCAATTCGGAAGCTTCCGGGCGACGTTTATCGCCTCAAGGGTTTTGTTTTCAGCGAGGAGGATCCAGATCATCGCATTCTTGTTCAGGTGGTTGGAAAACGAATGGACATTGCACGGGATGGTGCTTGGGGTGACCGCAAACCCGAAACAAGGCTTGTCGCAATAGGCGCACCGGGGGCGCTCTCCGAGGATGTGCTTTCGGACACGCTTATGGAGACAGTCTGAAAGCCAGTTTCGACCAAGTATTTTGGCTATAAGTCAACCATGTTGGATAATTTCATCCAGTTCGGCGGGGGACGATGAGTAAGTGGACCGTTCCCCAACTTATGCCACCGGATCTTTTGGACAGGCTTAGCTTCAGGGAGCGGAAAAATCACAATTTAGCAGCAAAAATAAGCACCTACCTTGTTTTCATCGCGGTCACTAAAACTATTTCCTAGAATAAGTGGACTGAGCTGGACGAGAACTTTCAGAATTGCCTGAACGAGGCGGTTTCCTGGAAGGCTGTTGGCATCGGGAGAACGGCGATATGTTTCGAGACATCCATGCCTTATAGTTCGAGTTTTTTGGCGTTTGTAAGCGCGATAGGGAACTTGCGCTGTTTCGGAGGTTAATTGATGCTCATCGTCTTATGTCTTTACTTCGGCTTGATTTGGTTGGTGTTTTCCAAGCTTAAATGGCTCCCGTGGAACCGGTTTTGGAAAACGGTTATCTACGCTGGCGCAGCAGCGATTGCTCTTGTAGTAATAGGAGCTCTTAATCACACGACACCCACTGGTCCAGTTTCAGTTCAAGGGATTGAGACAAACATTACACCTAACGTATCGGGAACAGTTGTCGAGGTAGCTGTTGAGGCCAATCAATCGGTTAGCAAAGGCGATCTACTCTTCAAAATTGACCCTGACGTATTTGCCTCTGAAGTATCACGCCTTGAGGCTTCTCTAGAAACGGCGAAGTCTTCTGCAGACCAATTGGTGACTGACCTCGCCGCAGCCGAGGCAGAAATCGAGTCTTTGAATGTCCAGCTTCTCTTCGGACAGAAGAGGCGCGATGATATCCTTCAGTTAGAAGAACGAGGCGCATCGACAACTTTTCAACTTCAAGAAGCCGTGGCAACGATTGATCAACTAACCGCTAGTATCCGAGCAGCTCAAGCGCGCAAGAAGGGACTAGAGCGTCGAATTGCTGCTACTATAGATGGTCGAGACGCCGCAATTGTCAGAAGCTGAAATGGCGTTGGAACAAGCCAAATGGAGTCTTGAAGAGACAGAGGTTCATTCACCAGGAAATGGTGTCGTTTCTGCTGTTACGCTACGGCCTGGAAACCGCGCCACCACTTTTCAAGGTGCGATAACCTTCATTGATCCATTGGATTTCGCCATTGTAGCCTCCCTCCCGCAATCCAGTCGTCAAAATGTGAATATCGGAGACGAAATCAGGTTGGCGCTGCGTACGCAGCCGGGCACGGAGCTCTCTGGCACCATTGTTGCTTTGCCGGTCGGCTCCGCCGAAGGGACACTGGATCTGCGTTCAGGCCTTCCTTCAATACGAGAGCTAACCGGTATTTCAAGCTACCCGGTACTGATCGAATTATCTGACAGTTCCGATTTCGAAGCTCTACCATTTGGTACATCTGGAACAGCGTTGGTAGTGACTGAAAAAGCAGGTGCAATTGGGGTTCTTGCCGAAATCCTATTCTGGGTATCTAAACAGCTGAATTATTTGTGACTGGTAATAGGTGTCATGCTGCAACGAATGGCAGAAATGTCCGCAAAGTAGACGTTTACGCAAGTTGCCGCGATCGAATGCAATGCGGGACTAAGCGGGCATTGCGCAAGGCGACTAGTGCCACGCATCAGTCAATTGTCGCTTGCAGCTAGTGATCTGAACGTTATGACCCTTTTCCGATAACGCGTTCGAGGAACTCGGCAATCCGACCTTCCACAGACATACTCACTGCATCGCTACCCAAACTGGCTGCGCCAGCGGGATAGAAATGGCCGAAGCCCGGCACCCATGCGAACTCGTGATCCACGCCAACTTTTTGGTAGTGATCGATGAGCATTGGAACGGAAGACAACGCGCCTGCCAAATCATACTGCCCCATAAACATTAGTATCGGTGGTCTGTTTGAAGAGGCCGTGACAGCCTTGTTCACGTCAAACCCGGCATCGGTTCCAGACAGGAGAAAAACGCCGGAGACGGAAACTCCCATACCATGCGCGACGTTCCAAGATGTTACTGCACCCGCGGAAAAGCCACCAAGCGCGATACGGTTCGGATCGATCTCGTATGTGTCCGCGAACTCGCGGATATGAAGCACCGCTTTGCGCAAGTCTTCGGCAGCCGAGATCACGCCATCAACCATTGTCTTCTCTTGTTCGGGGATGCTGAAATCAAGCGGCGGCAGGTCCATAGTCCCCCGAATATGGTTGGCTTGGGGCAACAGAGGCAACAGACTGTCGGGCGCGATCCAATCTGCTTGATACCCTTCCCCTGACGGCACAGGCCCTTCGGGTGTCAGCCGATAGTCGATTGCAAAGCACGTATAGCCCCTCGCGGCAAACCGACGGCAATAGTTGCCCATCGAGGTATCCTGAGCGCCACCCGATTGAAACGTAAGCCGCGGACTGCCGCGATGGAATGCGCCGCCAAAGGTGAGGACTACAGCGGGTCGCGGCGTGGTTGTGGCTTCGGTCGGATGATAGATGTCCATCCACAAGTCGCGCGAAACCTCCTCACCCTCTTTCGTCACGAACCCCTGTCCATAAACCACGCCTGCTTCAAGCGAATAGGTCACCGGAACGGCCTGCTGAGCTTCAAGAGGGGCAGCCATTAGTGTATTTGAAAGAACCAACGCTGTTACAGCACCAAAGTTTGTTTTTCTAGGCTTGTGCAATTTGGTACCTCGCGGAAGTGTTGACGTGCTTATCGAATACGATCGTGCGATTGATTTGTAACCGATTTAGAGCGTAACCCTTTGGCTGTAGAAAGCTCAACACTCACGCGATGTGTGAAGTAATCGTCTGCCGCAAGCTGGCGAAGAGTAAGATTAGCAACTCTACTTTGAACTTGAAGCAGTTGTGCCGATCATTCCGTTCGACCGACCGCATTTCAGACAATGCCGACGACCGAAACCTATCCTTGGCTTGGCTCCAATCTAAACTCTGGAGGCCCATTCGGACACGACGGCCCACCCCAAAGCATTGGTCCCGCAACAGCTAACAGCAGAGATTTTTCCCGCTGCAGATGTCGTGCACGACTGAGATACGGGTGAAGCGCAACACGAGCATCCGGCAAGCATGCCTTTCTGGGCGATGCCCGATAAATCGGCAAGCGCATACAGCGGCTTTGTTGGTGGATTTATTGTATCCCGGTTTGGCGATAATGACGCGCGGTCGAGATCGAAGTCGTCTGACACTGGAAAAATGTCACCCTCAAGTACGGTCCCCCAGATACCGATGTCTTTAATCTTGTCGGCTTCCACCTCGAATGGGTCCTCTTCAAGGATGGTGAAGTTCGCCAACTTGCCGGGAGCGATAGAGCCAACCTCATCCTCCAATCGCAAGGATTGGGCCGCATCGATAGTCACAGCCCGCAAAGCGTCTTCGACCGACAGGCGGTGTTCTGGGCCTGCGACACGGCCTGAGAAGGTCGTTCGGTTTACGCCAGCCCATACTAGGAACAGCGGTTCACCGGGAGCCATTGGTACGTCGGAATGGAATGAGATCGGAATGCCGTTGGCCTTAATTGGCCCAAGGGGAACGATGTCATCCGCACGTTCCGGGCCCAGTCCAAGCTCGCTATATCGATCTGACAGCGCAGTTACGTAGTATGGATTGCCGCTGACGATGCAGCCCAGCTCAGCGATCCGCTTTGCTTGATCTTCTCTCGCATAACCGAAGTGAACCAATGTTGTACGGTGACCTGCCCGCGGCTTCCGGCGCATGTTTCGCTCAACAGCGTCCAAGATCAAGTCCACGGCAAGGTCGCCGGTCTGATGAACATGTATTTGGTAACCTGCATCCCAATATGCATCGAATACGGGATTGAACTCGTCCGGCTGCATGATCCACTCGCCGTGGAAATCGCCGCCCACATAAGGCTTCGATACCTGCATGGCCAAACTGTAAACAGCGCCATCGGCGAAGAGTTTCACCTGCTTCGGCATGAACGCCGTCTTACCTTCACCCCAGTCCAGCAGTTTTTCGGTCTCCTCAATCATCGAACCATTTTGAAAGTGCAAGGCAGCCAGGGATTTCCCGTCAGGTATGAAATAGGTCCTGAGTTGGGTATCGGATCCTGAAAAGACCGCGTTGGTTGCTTCTTGAAGAGGCCGGGACAGCACGCCACCCGGTTCCGCAGCAACTGTGACGCCTGCACGGTGCATATACTCGCGCGCCAGCCTCAAACCCGCGCCCAGGCGCTCTGGTGTAGCAAGCACCGGAGCGACTGCGGGAAGAACGGCGAACATGCCTGCCTCGAAGAAATACCCGTCCTCGAAACTCGATTGCTCAAGAGCGAGCCCCTCAAAGCCATTAACAAAATCCTCGGTGATACCCAGAAATTTCAATGCTGGAGTGTTAAGGACAAACTCGTGCGCAGATCGGTGGATTATGATGATTGGACGCGTGCTACTGATCTCGTCGAGTTGCGCACGCCTGATCTCGCCATGAAAGAAGTGATGGTACCCCCACGTCAGCAGCAAAGCGTCGGGATCATCCATAGCCGCTTCGGCGGCTTGCAAACGAGACTTATAATCTGCTTCATCGACGGCGGCCTTCGAAAGGCCAGTCGGAATGTTCCAATCCTCGATCGATATTATCTCGGAGGTCAGGGTCAATCCCGCGAGGAAAGGATGCACATGCTGGTCGATCAAACCCGTGATAATAACTTTTTCGGAGAACTGATCGTCCAGCCGAAACGGCTGCGAACCGATCCGGTCAACGAGTTTGTCGCGCGGGCCAGCGGCCAGAATACGGTCTCCGACCACGGCAACCGCGTTAATAGCCGGGTCGTTGTCTTCCATGGTGATGACACGCCGCGCTGTGTAGACAGTGATCTCAGGCAGTGTTTGGAGCTGGCCTCCAAGATCCTGCAATGTCGAGGCCGCATAAGAGGATGTGGCATTGGCAATCGCGATCATCGATGCGCAACCAAGACCGGTTATTGCTGTACGACGGGAGACATTCAGTTTGGTCATAGTTTTTCCATACTCAGCAAGGCGAATTATCCCGAGCCTAGCATCGAGGTGATCTAAGGCAGAAAGGAAAATCTCTGCCGGCTTTAAATTGCGCGCCAAGTTTCCCAATCAAAATGATGCTCTGAAATGGCAGCCACACTAGACCGCTTTGGGCTCAACTTGGTCATTCGCAAAATCGCGATGTAAGTCCACTTTGCGGAACTAACCGTCATTCGAATTCCATACTTCGCTGACGCAGCATTCAGTCGCAAGTGTAGAAATTTGTTGTCGCTGCGCAGCGCATGTCGCCAATACGTTCATTCACGGGCGTGGATTTGGTCGGAACCGAAGACTCAGTGCAATTCCCTCACGCCGACACAGATCGGCAAGCGTGGTGTTGAATCAGGCTGAATGAAACAAACTTTAATACCCATCAGACGCTTCTTACCAACCTCAAGGAGTTCCTTGAACCTATTGCAGTAGAGGTTCCCTGCGACACTCTCGGCGGCAAAGAGTTAGAATTGATTCACTTTCGATACCATCGCTTTGGGTGATACATCGAAGATGCCTGATATCTAAATAATCTTAATCACGACCCCAATGTACGAAGGAAAGGTTTTGGTAAAGCGCCGATCGAAGCAGTACCGAAACGGCCAAGATCTTCGGAATCCCTAACAACTTTTCAGCCCGTTTGTTGTTGCGCAGGCGGTACAATTTGCCTTTCTGGTCGTTCGCGGGTGGAGCAAGCTTACAGAACCGCTTCATCCCCACCCATTAAGATCAAATCATCGCGCCTTCATTTACTACATCAGCGAAGGACTTGAAGAATTTTCCAGCGAGCTTCTTGGCTGTGCTCTGGATCAAACGACTGCCGAGCTGAGCCAGTTTTCCGCCAATCTCGGCCTTGGCTTCATAGCGCAGGATCGTTTTGTCGCCGTCTGCACTCAGCGTCACATCTGCGCCACCCTTTGCATGACCAGCGGTACCACCATTGCCCTGACCAGACAGCGAGAATGCATCAGGGGCGCCGGTCTGGTCCAGGGTGACATTGCCTCCGAACCGCGCCTTGACGGGCCCTACTTTAAGCAAGACCTTGGCCTCCAATTCAGTATCAGAATGCTTGATTAGTTCTTCACAACCCGGGATGCATTGTTTCAACACCTCGGGATCATTCAGTGCCGCATAGACGCGATCTTTCGGGGCGTTGATGATGATTTCGTCCTTCAGTTCCATAGTCTAGTCCTTCTTAGCAACAGGGAAATCTCATGTTGTCTGCTTGTTCAGTGGTCATTTCGAGCGATTTAAGACGCCCGCGCATCCAGATCAGAAGTCGGCTCATGAGATCGGCTCCTTCGCGGTTTCCAAATGGGTCGCATAGTCATCCGGGGTATCGACATCGGTGTAGAACCCTGGCGATGGCAGCGTAGCGGCTTGTACATGTTCGGGATGATCGCGCGTGAAGCCCAAGCAGCCGGGGCGTGCGGGGTTTTCCAGCAATCTCCGGCGCAATAGCTGCGGGATAGTAATTGGATTGCCTCGTGCGCCGTTATGGACAGGTATCGTCACTTTAGTCGCATCACCTGCAACGTGAGCGACAATCAGATCTTGCAGATCCTGAGTGGTCAATAGCGGCTGATCACCCAAGCCGATCAGAAGCAGATGGGCGTCAGGTGCACAATGCAATCCCGTGGCAACCGAGCTCTGCTGGCCGCTGGTGAAGTTTGCATTGTGAACCAAAGAAACAGCTAGCCCTGATAATGCCCGGCGCACGGCGCTCGCCTCATATCCTGTTACCACCGTCAGGTCAGTATCAATGGCGCCTAAGTAAGCCATGGCTACACGGCGGATCATCGGCAGGCCGTCTATTGGTAACAGCAGCTTGTTTTGCGCCCCCATGCGACAGGAAAGACCGGCGGCCAGAAGGATCGCGGCAACATCAGCCATCGGCAAGCCCCACAGTCTGCCGTCTGACACGGACTAACTGCGCAAGGATCGACAGCGCTATTTCCTCGGGCGTGACCGCCCCCAGGTCCAGACCCGCCGGGGCGTGGACGGTGTTGATGGCCTCGGGCGTTATGCCGGCGGTCTTTAGTTTTTCAGCCAGTGTCGCGAATTTCCGAGCGCTTCCGACGAAGGCAACATAGTCGGGCAAATCTGTCAGTACGGATTTGAGCGCGTCCAGATCTCCTTGGCCTTGCGTCGCAATGACAACGAAGCGTCGTCGATTGCACGTCGTATCAGCCGACGTGGTGCCAGAAACCGACCAGTGGAATTGCGGTGCCAGGGAACTAAGCGCTTGGGCCACAGGGGATGCGCCAAGCACGACAAGTTCGGGCATTGGCATACAGGGCTCGATAAAAATGTCGACGGTGCCTTTTGACGGGCAACCATTGCGCGCAAAGCGCGTCCCGTCGATCTCATCCCCCGCTATCACGCCCATTTCTTCCAGGAGTTCCTCGGGCGCGACAGAAACCAGTTGCGGCTGACCGGCGCGCAAAGCCTCTACCGCAGCGCGTTTGACCGCGCCACGCGTGCATCCGCCACCAAGCCATCCATGCAGGATTGTCCCGTCCGCGCTGAGCAGCGCTTTGGCACCCGGCTTGGCCGCCGTCGCCCCCGCAGTGCGCACGATTGTCGCGAAGGCGAAAGGTTCTTGCCGGTCACGCAGGTCTTGTGCCGCATCGGCAAGGTCCGTGTCTAAGATCTCTGCCGGACTCATAGCGTCACCAATTTTGGTTCCAGGGCGGCAAGATCGGCAAGGGTGTTGGCCGGTTGAAAAAGGTCGAGATAAGGCAAGGCCGCAGCCATTCCGCCAGCTACGGGCGCGTAGTCGCTCCAGCCCTTCAATGGATTGAGCCAGATGATCTTACAGCCGCGTTTTCTCAGTTTCTCAAGCGCTGCTGCCAGGATTGCGGGTGGCTCGGTATCATAGCCGTCCGACAGGATCACTACGACAGACCGGCCATCTACAAAGCGCCGCGCATAGGTATCGGCAAAGCGTTGCAACGATGGCCCGATCTTTGATCCACCGCCGAAGCCATCTGCCATCAGCGACATCCGACCAATTGCACGCAGTGCATCTTTGTCGCGCAATGCTTCAGTGATGCGTACCAGCCGTGTGTGAAAAAGATAAGCGTCGGCATCTTTGTCAGCGCGCATCAGCCCAGCGAGAAAAGCAAGGAAAACTTGTGCATAGACGCTCATCGATCCCGATACATCGCAAAGCGCAACGATTTTGCGGCTGCGATCTGGGCGAGACTTGCGCAAGAGCTGCAGAGGTTCCCCTCCTGTCGCAAGGCTCAGGCGAATGGTCTTGCGAAAATGCAGGCGGTCGCCTTTGCGGGCGGCGATCCGACGGCGCGAACGTCGATCGCGCAAAGCGGCACCGATGCGACGCGCAACTACTTCGGCCTCTGCGATATCATCCGCGCGGACCAGATCACGCAGATCGCGGCGGCTGAGATTGCGTTGCTGAGTTGCGATAAGTTTACCGGTGCCATCGCTGTCGGCTTCGCCGTCACCGGAATCAGGAGCGATGGCGCTGCCCGATGCGCCCATTTCCTGACCCTTGGCTTGACGAGAGGAATGCACGTTATCGCTGAGCGCAGACTGCGCCTTGGGCACGGCCCTTTGCTTCACCCGACCGGAATCCATCCAAAAACTATCGAAGAGGCTGTCGAACCGTTCGGCCTCATCCTTGCATCCTGTGCAGATGGCCCGCAACGCGCGACGGCTTTCATTCGGGACAGCGGCATTGACCTCGCCGAGGGCACGCAAGGCAAGCTCTGCCTCTGCCACACCTAGGCGAAGGCCGTTCTGGCGCAAATGCGCAATGAACCCGGCGACACGGGCCGCTGGCCCCGGATCACGCGCCGCAAATTTGGAAACCCGGCTCATGCGGCCTTCCCCGCGATGCGGGCCACGACTTCAGCGGTGATCTGTGCCTGATCGCTTTGAGTTTTCAGCAGCGTGGTTAAGGTGGAGTGCAACACGGTTGGATCGTCGGTCAGATCCGCAATCCCGAGTCCCATCAAGGCGGCAGCAAAATCGAGCATCTCAGCGATGCCGGGCGTCTTTTCCAGTTCCTCCTCGCGAAGCTTTTGTACAAAGCCTACGACTTGCGCGCCGAGACGTGCCTCAATCGCAGGGCAGCGGGCTTTGAGGATTGCAAGTTCTGTCTGTCGGTCCGGATAATCGACATAGGTGTAAAGGCAGCGACGACGCAGTGCATCGGATAGATCGCGTGTGCCGTTTGAGGTCAGGATCACGATCGGCTTGCTAGAGGCCGTGATGGTGCCGAGTTCTGGGACAGTCACTTGATAGTCGGCCAGAACTTCCAGCAAGTAGGCTTCGAATTCCACATCAGCGCGGTCAATTTCGTCAATCAACAAAACAGGCGGCGTGTCCTGGGTAATGGCGGCCAATAGAGGGCGTTCCAACAGGAAATCACGGGAAAAAATACGTTCCTCAACGCTTTTGCCCGTCTCACCATCTTCGGCGGCGGCGCGGATCGTCAGCAATTGCCGCTGGTAGTTCCATTCGTAGATGGACTGCGCGGCGTCCAGCCCCTCATAGCATTGCAGTCGGAGCAATTTGGTGTCGCGCGCATCGCTCAGGGTGCGCGCAACCTCTGTCTTTCCAACGCCCGCGGCGCCCTCCAGAAGAAGGGGCCGCTCCAACGTCAGCGCCAAATGGAGAGCAACTGCTAGGTCGTCGGATGCGACATAGCCCTGCCCTTCAAGAGCGGATTGTAAATCGGTCCAGGTCATGTGTGTCTCCGGGCAGAGCGGAACGTCTCCGCCCTGCCTTTCGCCTTTAGCCATGCAGGCCAAGCTCATTGGCGGTCTTCCAGATCCGCCAGTGATCATGTGGCATGTTGGTATGCCGCAGACCAAAGGCCCGGAACGCATCCTGCACCGCGTTGGAGAAGCATGGCACCCCGCCCACATGCGGACTTTCGCCCACGCCCTTCGCACCGATGGGATGATGTGGCGACGGCGTGACGGTGTAGTCGGTCTCGTAATTCGGAACCTCCCATGCAGTCGGCAGGAAGAAATCCATCAGCGTGCCCGTCTTCACGTTGCCCTGATCGTCATAGGCGATTTCCTGGCCCAAAGCGACGGCGAGTGCTTCGGTCAGGCCGCCATGCACCTGTCCTTCGATGATCATCGGGTTGATCCGGGTACCGCAATCGTCCAGCGCGTAGAAGCGGCGGATGTCTGGCACGCCTGTATCCACATCAATATCCATCACGCAGACATAGGCACCGAACGGATAAGTCATGTTTGGCGGGTCATAGTAGCTGACCGCTTCAAGCCCTGGCTCAATCCCTGGAATGGCCTGATTGTAGGCGGCGAATGCGATTTCTTTCATGGTCTTGAACCGCTCGGGCGCTCCTTTGACCACGAAACGGTCGACGTCGAACTCGACGTCATCGTCATGCACTTCCAACAGATAGGCCGCGATCATTTGCGCCTTGGCGCGGATCTTGCGGCCAGCCATGGCCGTAGCCGCCCCGGCAACCGGGGTCGAGCGCGAGCCGTAGGTGCCCAGACCATAGGGCGCGGTATCGGTGTCGCCCTCTTCGATGGTGATGCTATCGGCAGGTAATCCGATCTCGGAGGCCAGTATCTGTGCGAATGTCGTCGCGTGGCCTTGCCCCTGCGAAATCGTTCCAAGCCGTGCAATTGCAGAGCCCGTGGGATGGATGCGAATTTCGCAGCTATCGAACATGCCGAGACCCAGGATATCGCAATTCTTCACTGGGCCAGCACCCACGATCTCAGTGAAGAAACTGAGACCGATTCCCATAAGCTTGCGCGTTTCGCCCCGTTTGAACGCCTCTACACGCTCGGCCTGTTCCTTGCGCAATCCCTCGTAGTCGACGGTGCTGAGCGCTTTGTCCCAGGCAGTGTGATAATCGCCAGAGTCATATTCCCAGCCAAGCGCAGCCTGATAGGGGAATTGCTCTTTCTTGATGAAGTTGATCCGGCGCAAATCTGCCGCGTCCATGTTCAACTCGATCGCGAGCACCTCGATCATCCGTTCGATGAAATAAACCGCCTCTGTCACGCGGAAGGAACAACGGTAGCTGACCCCGCCCGGCGCTTTGTTGGTGTAGACGCCATCAACCTCAAGGAATGCAGTCGGGATGTCGTAAGATCCGGTGCAGATATTCATGAAACCCGCCGGGAATTTGGTTGGGTCGGCGCAGGCGTCAAATCCACCATGGTCCGCTGTCACATGGCAATGCAACCCGGTGATCTTGCCGTCCTTGGTGGCAGAAATGCGGCCCTTCATCCAATAGTCGCGGGCAAAGGCGGTGGTCATCAGATTGTCCATCCGGTCTTCGATCCACTTTACCGGTTTGCCGGTGACGATGGAGGCGACGACCGAACACACATAGCCCGGATAGGCCCCAACCTTATTTCCAAACCCGCCGCCAATATCGGGAGAGATCACACGGATATTGTGTTCCTCGATCCCGGAAATCAGGCTGACCACAGTGCGGATAGCATGGGGCGCTTGGAACGTGCCCCAAAGAGTCAGCTTGCCATTGACCTTGTCCATTGAGGCGACACAGCCGCAGGTTTCCAGTGGGCATGGGTGCGTACGGTGGTAATACATGGTCTCTTCGGCAACGACCTCGGCATTGTCGATTGTCTCGAATGTTGGACCCTTGTCGCCCGCTTCCCACGTGAAGATGTGGTTGTGATGCTTTCGAGGACCATGTGCTCCATCGATTGGTTTGCCATCCTCGCCCACGGTGTCTTCACGCAGAACTATCTCTGATTCCATCGCCTTGAACGGATCGACCAGAACCTCAAGCTCTTCGTATTCGACCTCGACGGCCTCGATTCCATCTGCCGCCGCATAGCGGTCTTCGGCCACCACAAACGCCACTTCCTGGCCTTGAAACAGAACCTTGCCATCGGCCAGAACCATCTGCTTGTCGCCGGCCAGCGTCGGCATCCAATGGAGGCCGAGCGGTTCAAGGTCCTTGGCGGTCAGCACAGCGAGAACGCCGGGCACTTCAAGCGCTGCCGCCGTATCGATGTTGGTGATCCGTGCGTGAGCGTAGGGGGAGCGGACGAAATCTCCAAAGAGCATCCCGTCAAGCTTCACGTCATCGACGTAGTTGCCCTTGCCTTGAGTAAAGCGAGCATCTTCGACCCTTTTGCGCGAACAGCCCATGCCCTTGAGGTTCGCGGTGCGTTCCTCACGATCTGGTGTCATGTCATTCATTGGGCCGCCTCCTTGGCTGCATTCATCTCGGCCGCTGCGGCTTTGATGGACTTCACGATGTTCTGATACCCGGTACAGCGGCAGATATTACCTGCCATGCCAAAACGGATCTCTTCCTCGGACGGGTTCGGGTTCTCTTCGAGCAACTTTGCCGCGCGTGTGATCATGCCCGGTGTGCAGTAGCCGCATTGCAGCCCGTGATGTTCCTTAAACGCCTCTTGCAGCGGGTGCAGCGCGTCAGGCCCACCGATGCCTTCGATGGTCGTGATATCCTTGCCATCGGCCTGCGCCACGAACATGGTGCAGGACTTGACTGATTTGCCATCAATGGTGACGGTGCAAGCGCCACAATGGGAAGTCTCGCAACCAATATGCGGGCCGGTGATGTTGAGCCGCTCGCGCAGCGTGTAGATGAGAAGTTCGCGTGGCTCGGCAAGGAATTCCTCTTCCTTGCCGTTCACCGTGATCTTGTAGTGTTGTTTCTTTGACATCGGACGATCTCCTCACGCACGCGACCAGGCGCGCTCAATGGCGCGGGTCAGAATGATACCTGCCACGTGTTTTTTGAAAGCGACGGGGCCGCGGTTGTCCTCGGTGGGGTCAATATCACCGAGCATGGCGGCCACAGCGGTCTTAATGGCATTTGTATCGACGCCGGTGCCAACCAGAGCGGCCCCAGCCGCGTCGGAAAAGACCGGTGTGTCGCTCAGATTGGTCATTGCAATCGAGGCGGAGGCACAGGTGCCACCTTCTTTCACGATCTGGACTGCAGCAGCAGCGGTAGCATAATCGCCAATCTTGCGCTTTTGTTTTTCATAGGCGTAACCGCCATGCGGCGTTGGGATGGTGACTGCCGTCAACACTTCTTCGTCTTCCCGAGCGGTCATGTAGGCGGCTTCGTAAAACTCGCGGGCAGCGATGTCGCGTTCCCCGTCAGGACCCTCGACAGTGAAACGCGCATTCAGGCACTGCATCAGGCCGGGCATGTCATTGCCGGGGTCGCCATTGGCCACGTTGCCACCAACTGTCCCCATGTATCGGACTTGCGGGTCTGCGATCTGAAGGGCAGCTTCGCGCAGAATTGGAGCGGCGTCAGCCAGTGCGTCGTGATCAATAATCGCGTGCTGGGTGACCATCGCACCGATGCGGATACTGTCACCTCCGATTTCGATATCAGACATGCCGCCAACATCCTGAAGATCGATCAGATGCGGCACATCCGCCATCCGCAGCTTCATCATCGGAATCAGGCTGTGCCCACCGGCCATGACGCGGGCATCATCGCCATGCTCTTCCAGGATCGACAGCACACCGGCCATGTCCTTGGGTCTGTAGTATTCGAATGCCGCTGGAATCATCGGCTCTCCTCCCTTCAAGCAAATGTTCTGGCTGAAAGGATCACTGCATGCGCTTGGATGGCGACGCTTCAGTAAATCAACAAAAAACAGGTATTTTGCACGAAATGCGCCCTAGGTCGCACGAATTGCGCCCACCTGCGATGCAAGCGCATCCTGAACCGTCTTGAGTTTGGATCGACTGACCGGTGCGGGTGGTAAACCATCCCCGTCGAACAGGCATCGGCCCTTATCCTTGGTGCGCTCAAACCGCGCCACGCGCTGAGGATTGACAAGGTAGCTGCGGTGGGTCTGGAGAAATCCGGTGGGCACCAATCGCTTGGCGGCCTCGGTCACTGGCCAGACACAAAACAAACGATCCGTTTCGGTGTAAACTTGAGTGTAGTGCCCATCCGCGCGCAAAAACAGAACATCTTCGGCAGAGATGAAGACCTTTCCACCATCCCGTTCGCAAGGAATTTGCAGCAATGGTTTTACATCCACGGCCGCTTCTGTTGGCTCCGGGTCTTTCCTCGAAGGTCCTGGCAAATAGGTCACGCTGACCCACAAGCAAGCACCAAATATGATGAAACTGAACAGGATTACGCCAATGGCCAGCGTCTCGTTGCTCATCAACGGGCCAAACTCAACCCCACTTGGCACGGCGACGAAACGGGTGCTCGCCAGAGCAAGAAAATGAACGGTGCAAACCGCCACTGCAAAACACAATGTGCCCAGCAAAATGTTTCTGTTTGTTCGCTGCCCGTAGGCAATCGCGAAAGCCAGCATACAAAGCGCTATTGCAGCAATCGAGGACAAGATGACGCCACTGGGCGTATACACTGCCCGGCAAAGCTCCAAGCCAGCCATGCCAATATAGTGCATCGCCAAGATGCCCAACCCAACAACGCCTCCTGCCATCGCAATCGTGGCGCGGTTGCGTTCGGTGAAATGCAACAGAATAAGCGCAGCCCCGACGAGCAGGATCGCGACAAGGGCAGACACAAGTGTGATTGCAGCGTCGTAATAGAACAGGATCGGCATCTGAAGCCCGAGCATGGCCACGAAGTGCATGGCCCAGATTCCACCGCCAAGCGAAACAGCCGCAAGAGCCACCGAGGCCTTCTTTTCAAAGACCGGCTTCGTCGAAAGATCTCGCGTCATTGACAATCCTGTAAACCCTGCCACGAAGGCAACGATGCAGGACATGGCGACGAGGAAACTGTTGTGGCTGACGTCGAGAAACTCCATTGTCGCAAATTGGCTAAAAAGTATGCGTTTGGCAAATGGATCAACGATGTCGGACGTTCAAAGAGCGGTTACACATTAGGCGATGCCCAGCTCCGAAGCATTCGTGCCGAGGTGGCTAGCATGCTGCTATTCGGCGGCTTTGAGGCCAAATCCGCCGTTCATATTGATTGGGTGAAAACCACAATTTAAGGCTAATGAAGATCTGCTCGACCCCTCCCGCCGTCATCATTTGATGTTTAATTTGTGACTTCCAAAAGCTGTTGGGTGGAATGGCTAGAGATGCCTTTAGACCGCTTTATAAACTTGCCAGTCTTCGGATAAGCCCTTCAGTTCTTTTGTTCCAAGACTTTCGAAGTCCAGACCGGACCCAGCCACCAGATCTTTTACTGTTCTGGTAACGACGATGTCGCCGCCTCTGCCCAATTCTGAGATACGCGCTGCAGTGTTAACGGCAATTCCGCGCACATAATGCAAAGAAACTTCGACCTCGCCTGTGTGAAACCCTATGCGAACTTCCAGATTCAGCTTGGAAATGGCATCGCCAATCGCCTTGCCACGATGGATCGCATGGCCGGGTCCGTCAAACGCAGCGAGAAAGCCATCGCCATATACTTGGTAGGCAATGTGCACCTCATCGCTGTGCCTCCTTAGGACAACCCTATTGGCAAAGAAAGGCTATGAGGCACGCTTGGTTCAACCAATATCATTTCAATCAGTAGTGAAGGCCAGAAGGCCAGCCCGTTAACCGATGGTTCGATCCTTATAGCAATCGATTATCCACAATTGTGCTTATGGTTTCGCTTTTTGTGCTAGCGTTGGGCAGTTGCGAGCACGCGCGTTTGAGTATGCTGACGAAAGTGGGAGTGTGGAGATGCTGGTTGACCGATATGGACTGACGCTGACGACCAGCCTGCCAGAGGCGCGGGACGCCTATGTCGCGGGGCTTGATCACATCCTTGCAGCAACGTTTGGTGCAAGCGAAGCTTTTTCCGCCGCCATCACGGCCGATCCCGGCTTCGCCCTCGGTCACGTTGGGCTTGCTCGAGCTCGAATGTATGAAAACGATATGTCTGGCGCTCAAGAGGCAATGGCGTCGGCACGCGCCTGCGCATCTGGGTTGACTGAGCGCGAGGAGGGTCATCTCGCGGTATTCGATCTCTTGCTTCAGGGGCGTGTCTTACAGGCACGAAGCGCAGTTCTGAAGCACGCTGCTCATCACCCCCGCGATGTCCTTGTCGCGCAGATCTGTACCAACATTTTCGGTTTGATTGGGACATCGGGTGAGCCTGGTCGGGAAAGCACGCAACTTGCCTACACGACCAAATTATTTGATGCCTTGGGCGAAGACTGGTGGGTTATGAGCGTACACGGTCAGGCGCTGTGCGAAGTTGGGCGGCTTGATGAGGCCATGTCCATGATGGACGGCTCGCTCGCTTTGAACAACGCCAATGCAAACGCGTCACACTTCAAAGCGCACACGCTCTACGAGCAAGGTTATGGAGAGGCCGGTCGCGCATACCTTGCCGACTGGATCGCGGATTATGATGTGCGCTCGGTATTGCACGGCCACTTAAGTTGGCATCGCGCTCTGTGGGCCTTGGAGCAAGGGGATGAGGCTGAGCTATGGACGATTTACGAGGGAGCTATCGCACCCGCAGCGTCCTATTCGTTGCCGATAAATGTTCTAACCGATGCTGCTGCACTTTTGCACCGCACTGAAATTGCAGGTCTAACAGTTGCGCCCAAACTTTGGCGCGACCTGAGCGAATACGCATCACGGTTTTTTCCAAACCCAGGCATGAGTTTTGCGGACATACATGGCGCGCTGGCTCATGCAATGGCAGGGGAAGGTGAACGCCTTGCGGTTCTGACCGAAACAAGCTTGGGTTTTGCGGCAGATCTTGTTCGCCCGGTGGCACGTGCTTGGGGTGCGATTGCGCGACAAGATTGGACGGATGCGCTGCAACAGCTGACTCCGGTCATGGCAGATCACGCTCGTCTGGGTGGCAGCCGCGCACAGCGTGACCTTTTGGAGCTGACTTACCTGAATCTGCTATTGAAATCCGGCCATATTCAAGAAGCTCATCGAACGATTACAGCGCGACGCCCGATCTTCAGTCATAATGCGCCCGTTGCAGGCTTTGTCTGAATTCACAAAGCTCTAGTTTATCAGCTCTTCTTACCCCTCCTTTAGCTAGGCTGCGCACGACCGGAATGGACTGGTTACTTCCTGATTACAAATCCCGTATCACGCCATTTATGGTATGCAAGCCTGATCAATCGCTCTGCAACCTGGTCGTAATTTCTGACAGGCGAGACCAGGATTGTAAGGTGACGGGCAAAGCAAGTGCGGCTTCCGCAAACTCCCATGAATAGCTGATAATCGAAAATATCATGCCCGGTGTCGCATCCAGGTTTTGGGTCGCGAACCACAGGTTGAATAGGAGCAGACCTATTAACAGAATGAAGATTACGCCATAAAGAACGGCTTCGGTATCCGAGAGCTTTACTTCGAACCGGCGCAGTTTACTCAGGTGGACGAAAACCGGACGGTCACGTCGTTGTTCCAGAACACTGACCTGATGCTCCATTTGCTCATTCAGCGCACGGTTCCATTGCCAAAACGTCGAATGAAACAGAGCGTATACAGATATCATTCCGACAAGAACCCCACAGGCAGATAGGGCCAGAACTGGCGAGAAGTAAAACAGCAAAATTGCTGATACGACGAACTGCACCACCCCCGCGATTGCCGAGGGCAGGATCTCTTCAAGAAAGTCGGCCAGTTCGCGCCCCATCCCGATCCGGGCGTTCAGCGACGAAATTGGAAGATTTGAAAACCGCGCGGCAAGCGCCTTGCCCAATTCGACACGGATCATACCGTAGACACGTGTATCGTAAATCCGCCGGATCACGCTGATCATAGTGAGGGCAACCATGAGCGCACCTAACTGCACAAAGGGCTGAAAATCTTCGCTCAGCAATCCATCTATGGCGAAGCCGACGAACAGCGGAATCAAAACTGTCAGGGCAGTTTCAACCAGGATCAGGAACCACGTAAGCCCTACGCGCCAGCGGAACACACTCAGAAGCGTGCCGATTGTCAGTTTTCGATCTGTCAGCATGTCGAATTACTGATCATAGTGAATGCGAACACGCACATCGCCCGGCCAGACCGAGGCAGCCTTGAAATCCGGCTCGTCCTGAGGGTCTGAGGCACCTGTTGAACCTAGCCCCTCCAACAGTTTTGTCTCAGTCATGTTCAGGTCATCGTCCTTGTTTTCGTCATGAAACAACAGCACAGCGTATGGGCCCGCGTTCAGGTCAGAAAACTCATGGCTGACGCTGCCTTTACGTGACGGAATCTGGGCGTAGTCAATGGCGCTCCAGACATCCAAACTGTCAAAGGCGCGCGCGTTATCGAATACAAGGATCACGATGTTGCCCTTGGCGTTGCGGATGCCGTCCACAGTCACATTCAGACCCTCGGCGGAGGCCGGTGTCGCAAGCGTTATCACGGCGAATGCAGGGGCTAGAAGGTTCCGTATCATGGCTTTGTCCTTTCTTCAGGAGGCTGCGGAAGGGGTGACTTGAGAATGGCAATGACATCCTCGGTGATGGCGATCAGTACCGGCACCAGCAGCAGCATGAGGGCTGTGCCGAAGAGTTCTCCAAAAGCTAAAGAGATTGCCGCAGGGATCAGATACTGCGCTTGCTCAGAGGTTTCGGTCAGCAAAGGCAGCAGACCAATCACTGTAGTTGCGGTGGTCAGAAAGATCGCCTTGAAACGTCCAATGCCTGCGCTTCTCAGCGCCAGATTCACGGGCTGACCTTCCTCTCGCGCCTGATTGTAGCGGGTGATCATGACTAGACTGTCGTTCACAATCACACCGGTCAGAGCAAGCATGCCGAAGAACGAAAACAGCGACAGCGAGACACCCATGATCAGGTGCCCGACGGCGGCTGCGATAAAGCCGAATGGCACGATCGCCAGAATGACGAAAGGCTGCCAATAGCTTTTCAACGGCACGGCCATCAGCACATAGATCAGAACGGCTGCCAGCAACAGCGCGCGCTTCAGGCCATCGCTTATATCGGCCATTTCTTCCAGTTCACCGGCCGGCAGGACGGTTACGCTGGGATATTTGGCACGGAGTTTCGGGACCAGCTGCTCGAACACCGCCTGCCCCACCTCTTCGGGAGCAACAAGGTCGCGGTCGATGGACGCGGCTACGATGTTCATGCGCTTGCCGTCACGGCGATCGATAGTGCCAGAGGCATAGGTGCCCTCGATTTCGGCGACGGTCTCAAGCGGCACCCAGGCGCCGGATGCGCTGCGCAACCGGGTCTGCACCAGATCCGCCAACGTATCGCGGTTTTCACGCGCGTTCTGCACGACTACGCGGACTTCGGACCCATCGCGTCTGACCTTGGTCACCTCGGCCCCGCCGAACCCATAGCCAATCTGTCTGGCCAGAGCCTCGGCGTTAAAACCAAGGTGCCGCGCGTCCGGGCGCAGGCGGAGTTTCAGTTCAGGTTGGCCGCCCACCAACCCATCCCTTACATTTGCCACGCCCTCGATGTTCGACAAGAAACCTTTCATTTCGGCGCTGGCTTGCTGCAGAAGGTCTTCGTCTTTTGACGCCAACCGGATTCGGAACCCTCCGGCAAGCGTTTCCGATCCGGTGAACTCCAACTCGGTGGCGCCCTCGACCGCACCGACCCGGTCGCGCCATTCGCGGACCACGGAAAGGATCGGGACATTCGGACGCTCAGCTACCGGGATCATTTCAGCGAATACTTGCGCATTTCCAGCGCTGTTGATGATGGTGAATACTGTCTGAACGGGTGGAGCAGACATACTCGCCTCTTCTGCAAGCTCGACGTTCAGCTCGTTCAACACGGCTTCGATCCGATTCACGTTCGTGCGGGTCAGTGCAAAGGGGGCGCGGGCATCCATTTCCAGGTTCATCGTGATGACCTGACCGGGCACCTCGGGAAAGAACACCGTCCTGACCTTGCCCTTGTACATCAGGCCAAGCCCCAGCGTTGCAGCGGCAATGAACAAGATCAGTACAGCGTAGCGCTGACGCACCGCCGCGACGAGCAAAGGCTGGTAGATGCGATCCCGCACCCAGTACAACCCGCCCTGCGCAGAATCCTGTACCCGCCCCCACAAGCGGGTCAGCAAGTATCGACGCTCTTGCCGCATCGAAACCTGCGCCAGATGGGCGGGCAGGATGAATTTGCTTTCGATAAGCGAAAAGATCAGCGTCAGGATCACGATGCCCGCGAACCCGGCAAGTACCTTGCCCAGCGGATTGTCGATCAACAGCATCGGGAAAAAGGCTGCGATTGTGGTCAGCACGCCAAAGACGGTCGCAAGAGCCACGCGATGCACGCCGCGTTCCGTGTCCCTAATCGGGTCCTTCCCCTTGCGGCGTTCTTCAAAAACGCTTTCGCCGACTACAACGGCATCATCGACCAGAATTCCCAAGGCAATGATCAGACCAAAAGTCGTGACATCGTTCAGCGAATAGTCCACCCATTTCGAGCCCGAGACAGCAAGCGCCCCCATGACCGAAACGGGAATGCCCATGGCAACCCAGAAGGCCAAACGCACGTTCAGGAAAATCGACAGCATCAGGGTCACAAGGATCAAACCCTGCACCCCGTTTGAGCGCAACAGCGCCAGACGGTCCGAGATGTAGCCAGCGCTATCACCCCAAACCTCGACCTGAACCTGCGACGGCAGCTGTCGGCTGAACTCGTCAATCGTGCTGCGCACGACATCACTGATCTCCAGCAGGTTTTCCTTCTGCCCGACCAGAACCTCCATCCCTACGGTTGGTTTGCCGTTCAGGCGAAACAAATACTCGCCGTCCTGAAACCCGTCTTCGATTTTGGCAATATCGCCCAAAGGCACATAGGACCCGTCGTCACGTTCGATGATCGGCAGAGCTGCGTATTCCGGCACGTATTTCGCCCTGTCATCGGCCCGCAGATAAATCGTACCGCCATCGGTCCTCAGACGACCTGCCTGAAAGGCCAGCGAATTCCCTTCGATCGCACGGGTCACATCCGAAACCGTCAACCCATAGTGGCGCAGCAACGCCGGGTCGATTTCGATGCGCAATTCCCGCGGTATCAGGCCCCAGATTTGCAGCCGCGACAATTCCGGTTGCGCCAGCAACTCTTCTTTCAGGCGTTGCGCCAAGCTCTGCAATGTGGCGGGGTCTGTTTCTCCGAACAAGTTCAGATACAGCGCCGGGAAATCGAAACCCGAGGCTTCGATCACGGGTCGGCGCGCAGTATCAGGCAGATCAGTCAAACCGTCGATCCGAATACGGACACGATCCAGGACGGCTTGTAGTTTCTGGCCACCTGCGCGACGGACAGTCACGACACTTAGGTCATTTTGGGATTGTGAGGTCACACTACGCACGCCCTCCAAACCTTCGAGGGCCTGCTCAACTTTCTGGGTCACCAATTCATCAACCTGTTCGGCTGTAGCGTCCGGAAACTCGATCGCGATTGTAACACTTTCCGGCGGAATGCGGGGGAAGCCTTCGATCCGAATGTTCAGCAGCGTTTGCACCCCAAGAAATAGGATCAGTGCCATCATCAGATTGGCAGCGACCGGATTTCGGATAAACCAGGATGTCAGAGCGTGCATGGCTCAGCCCCCATCTGATTGCGGCGTCACCCGCTGACCCGGTAGAAACGAGGCCAAAGGTGTTTTGGCCACGCGCCACGGGCCGGTCCCTTCGGGAGCCGATACCGTCACTGTACTTTCGCTGCGGAACAGGATGTTCGGGCTAAGCCTCTGCAATTGGTCCTTATCGTCTACAAGCCAAATGTATCCCGCACGGGTCAGGACGCTTTCGGGTAGGGTTAATGTGTCCGAGATCCGGCGCCCGGGAATGTGAACCTGCAGGAAGTCTCCGGCGAGTATGCGTTCATCGGGCTTTGTGACGTCCAGAAAGACCCGCACCTGACGCGTGTCTTGATCCAGAAACCCTCCTCCACGCCGGACTTGAGCCCGCCCCAACGCTCCGCCCGAGCGCTGTGTCAGATCAGCAGTGGCGCCAGAGATCGGATGATCCAACAACGCCCAGTCCGCCTGACTAAACTCGGCGACCAGTTCGAATTGCTGGTCGTCCGAAAGGTGTATCAGGGCATCGCCTGGGTTGACCGTCTGGCCCAGGCTGGCAAAGCGATGGGTTACAAATCCCGAAAAAGGGGCGACAACCTCCGCGTCCTTCAGTTCATTTCGCGCCGCATTCAGACGTGCCTGCGCAGCTGCAACGGATTTCTCGGCAATGCGCAATTGCGGTAGATTCACAGCCAGTTCGTTTGGCGGTTCTGTTTCATCCCGGTCAAACTGTCGTTGCGCGACTGTCACTTTGTTCTGCGCGCGCAATAACGCCAGTTCCGCTTGCTCAAGCTCCATCTCAGCGGCTGCAACGGCGCTTTGATAAGGTGCATTTTCGATTGAAAACAAAGGGGCACCCCGTTCCACCTTAGTCCCTGCCAAAGCGGCGTTGTGCACTGCAATGATGCGCCCGGACACAGCAGATCGCAGCTTGGCATCCCACCGAGGCCGAACTTCGGCGAACGCCGAAACCTGCGCTTGTACGGTTGCTGAAGCAACCGTGACGACCGAGATGATCGGTGGCGTAGGTGAGGTCGTTGTTGCCTGAACATCAATTGTATCTTCTGTATCAAACAGGAGGATGACGATCGCTACAAACAGTGCCAACGATAGTCCAATCCAAAGCCATCGCCGGGTCGGTCTTTGCCGAGTTTCCAAAGTTTTTTCTGTCATAGACCAGTCTTTCCTGTGCCGCCGAATCCATTGCACCTTGTGGCATTCGATAGAGTGTCATATACTATGAACGATCGTTCGTTCAATATTAAGTTGAAAAAATGTCCGATGACACAAAGAAGCCGGAATCAATCCGGGAAAAGGCAACAGCCAAGCGTCGCAACCAGATTTTGGAGGCCGCAGTTATGTGTTTCCTTGAGCGCGGCTATCATCAGACAGGCGTCCGCGATATCGCTGCGCGGGCGGGCGTCAGCCTAGGAAATCTCTATAATCATTTTCGCGGCAAACATGATGTGCTTGTAGAAATCGCAATACTTGAACGCCGCGAGATGGAGCCGTTTCTGAAAATCCTGAACTCAGATGCGCCCGCGCCCAAAGTCATAAGAAAGTTCATCAAGGCCTACGCAAAATACCTTGCTGCGCCGGATAACGTTATTTTAACATTGGAAATTTCGAGCGAAGCAGTTCGTCAACCGGACATCGCGCAGCTGTTCGTCGAGAACCGGTCGAGTTTGACTGAGGCCCTGGAAGCCGTAGTGAAGCGAGGAATTACCGGCGGTGAATTGCGCGCCGTTCCGGATCCCCTTCAGGCGTCACAACTGGTGATCGAAGTTCTGGAAGGCAGTGCATATCGTAGTGTGCTGTCAGAATTGCCCATGACCGGGATCATTGTGTGCGCTGAAGACTTTATTATGAGTTCCCTGTTGGCACGTCATTAGCGCGTGGGTAGCGTGTCGTTTTGGAATTCGTGAATGTTAGCCAAAGGGAGCTGCCTGAGACAATCATGTAGGCAGCAAAGATCGACTTTGAGCCGGCCGAAACGCGGGGGAGGTCAAAAGAAAGTTGGAGTTGCGGTTAGGACTATTGGCTAACGCAATATCATCCGAGGTTCGGTTACCAGACTTCGTTTAGTCACAAGACAAAGCGGTCGCAAAGCGAATGCAGATTCCAACCACCGGTACAACGCCAGATCGTTTTTAATGCGATTGACGCACTGATCTATTGATACTGTAGGGATCAGGCGATCAGATACGATGGCAGATTTCTCAAGCATCCGCCTTTATCAGGTCGCTTGCCTTTTCGCCGATCATGATCGCTGGTGCGTTGGTGTTGCCGCTTACGATTTCCGGCATGATCGAGCAATCGGCCACCCGCAGGTTCGAAATACCGTGTACCTTTAGTCCTGCGTCGACAACAGACGTCTCGGCGTTCCCCATCGCGCAGGTGCCGGTTGGGTGGTAGATCGACACGCTGTTCGATCTGGCCCAATCCAGAGTGCCTTCATAATCTTCGCAGCTCAGCTCTGCCGTTGGTCGAAACTCTTCTGATATCTTCGAGGCCAGAGGGTTTTGTTTGGCAATCCCGCGCGCGATGTTCACGCCGTCGACAATGGTTCGGCAGTCCGTTTCAGTGGACAGATAGTTCGGGATGATCTTGACATGTTCGGATGGGTCCGGTCCGTTCAGGCGCAGCTCTCCCCGACTTTCCGGACGCAGTTGGCAGACCGACATCGTGAAGGCCGAAAACGGATGCACACCTTCGCCTGGGCTGTCGGCGGACCAGGGTTGCACGTGGAACTGAATGTCGGGCGTCTCAACATCGGGCCGGGTTTTCATGAAACCAGTCGCAAGGCTGGCGGCCATTGTCATCGGACCCGCACGAAATAGTGCATATTTCAGCGCGATTCGCGCCTGATTGAACAGGCTGCGAACTTCGTCATTCAGTGTGGGCTCATTGCATTTGAACACCAGCCGCGCCTGCAAGTGATCCTGAAGACCTTTGCCAACACCCGGCAGGGCGTGCAGCGGTTTGATACCATTTTCCTTTAGATGATCCGGCTCTCCGATCCCTGACAACATCAGGATTTGGGGAGAGTTGATCGCCCCGCCGGACAGGATGACCTCGCGCCGAACAGTCAGTGTCTGCTCGTTACCAGAACGATCCCGGTAGACCAGCCCGGTTACTTTTTTCCCATCCAGAACCACACGCGACACAAGCGCTTTGGTGATGATGTTGAGGTTCTGACGACCGCGAATGGGCTTGAGATAGGCGACGGCGGCGCTACAGCGGCGGCCATTGCGCGTGGTCAGTTGGAAGTAACCCACGCCTTCTTGCTCGGCCCCGTTATAATCTGGGTTGAACGGGTAACCGGCGGCCTGTGCTGCTGCGACCCAGGCATCGCAGATCGGGCGCTGAATGCGCATGTTGGACACTGACAAGGGGCCATCGACGCCATGATATTCATCCTCGCCGCGTTCTTGATCCTCACAGCGTTTGAACAGGGGTAGCACATCGTCCCAGCCCCAACCCTCGTTGCCCATTTGCCGCCAGCGGTCGTAATCTTCCTTCTGGCCACGCACATAGAGCAACCCGTTCAGCGAAGATGAGCCACCCAGTACCTTGCCCCGTGGCCAGTCGATGGATCGACCGTTAAGGCCGGGGTCGGGCTCAGTGCGATAGCACCAGTCAACCGAGGGGTTATGCATCGTTTTGAAATAGCCGACGGGGATGTGAATCCACGGGTTGGTATCGCGGCCACCTGCTTCGAGCAGCGCAACAGTTGTGTTGGGGTCTGCGCTCAACCGATTGGCAATGACACAGCCCGACGATCCTGCGCCAACAACTGCATAATCCACCTCCATGACCGCCTCCTTCCAACGTCGCTGAAAAAAACTCTATGCAAGATGCAAGAATTATACTAGCCTTTTTTGATACAAAACGTCTCAATAATTGCGATCAGGGAGGTAAGCAATGGAGATCGGACGGAAACTAAGTGGTATTTCACGGCGAGATTTCTTCCGCGTGGCCGGGCGTTACGGCATGAGCTCGACACTGCTGGCGGCGGGCGGGTTCGGCGGCGCGATGAGTCTGGCGAATCTGGCGCAGGCCGCCGAATCCACCTATGAGAAGCGCTTTTCGAAAGAGCCGAAGCACACGCTGAAATTCGGCGCGTCGGGCTTCAACACCCGCAACCTGTTGATTGAACGCGCCGGCGCAATCGAGTTCGCGCGCGACCTGGAAGAACGCACGGACGGCGAGATCTCGCATCGAATTCATCGGCGACAACCAGATCTGCGGCCAGCTGAGCTGTGTCGAAAAGACCCAGCAGGGAATCGTCGATATTTATGCCGCCTCAACTCAGAACTCGGCCGGAGGCGCACCTTATCTGAACGTGCTGGACTATGCCTATATGTTCCCCAGCCGCGCGGCGCAGTATCACTTCTTCTATAGCCCGGCGAGCCAGCGCATCCTGCGTGATCCGCTGGAAAAACGGCACGGGTTGAAGTTCCTGTTTACCCATTGTGAGCTACGCGGCCTGCAAATGGGTTCGACCTTTGCCGACAAGCCGACCGTCACCAAACTGGAAGAGTTGTTTGGTACCAAGAACCGCGTGACGGGTACGCAGTTGGGCCGGATTGCAATGCAATTGCTGAATCTGAACCCAGTCCCGGTGGCTTGGGAAGAGACACTGGATGCGCTTAAGACAGGTCTGATCGATGGGGCGGAAACCTGGGCCTCGGCCGTGGCTTACGCCAACATGGCGCCGGTGGTTTCGCAGTCGGTCAATCTGAAATTTTTCTGCGGCACTGAACATACGTCCATGTCGGCCGAAGTCTTTGACGGTCTGAGTGGAGAATTGCAGGACGCAGTTATGGAGTCTTCCTACTTCACTCAAGCGTTGATCCAGGGTGCGAATGAAGCCGCATTGCTGAATACGGTAGGCTTCTCGGAGCCGCAATTGCCGGACACTATCTTCGCCGAAAATGGCGTGCGCCCGGCATTCCTGGCTGACGATCAGATCAAGCTGGCCGAAGAGATGTGCGCTCCGAACTACAACCCAGAGCCTTGGGCCCAGTGGCGCGAACGTCTGAATAAATGGGCAGGCGGCATTGATACCTATCAGGAAATCTACGACATCGCGCGCGAGATTCCGGCCGACACCCTGCCGGAAAATGTCGAACCGCGCCGTTGGTGGAAAGGCGAAGCCTGATAGACTGTTGCGAACCGGCCCTGAGCGGGCCGGTTCAACTTTATACCGACTGGGAGGACGGGGTTCATGTCGTTTTGGGCAGACATCGGCGCGATTTTCAGCGCCTTTCTCAGCCAGGATTCTGTTCGAGATTCAATCCGCACTGGAATCCGACGCCGCCTGGGTGTTGGGCGCAATTGTCTCGGCGATTGGCGGAATCGTGATCATGTTGATCTATCGGGCGGTGCCCTTTGTTGAACGTCATCTGGAACGGTCGGTGATGGTGTATTCCTACCTTGCGATCGCATTAATCATCTTCTGGGGCGTGATCGACCGGTTTGTGTTCAACGATCAGGAGCCCTGGTCGACCACCATTCCCCCGCTGCTGTTCATGGTCATGGCGTGGTTTGGGGCGTCGTACAATGTCCGCCTGCGCACACATTTGAGCTTCAGCGAATTCCGCACTGCAATGCCGAGGGCTGGGCAATTGGCTTGCCTGATACTCGACGCGATATTGTGGTTCATCTTTGCGGTGATCGTCATCGTGACCACAACACGGCTGGTGGCATTGTCGGCATCTAACTTTCAGATCGTTCTGGGTACAGATAATATCATGCAGTGGTGGTTCCTTCTGGCCGCACCGCTGTCGTTCTTTCTGATGGTCGGGCGCGTGTTTCAGAACCTTGCCGATGATCTGAACAACTGGAAAACAGGCGAGCCGCTGATCAAGCAGGCCGTGATCGGAGCAGACTGATGACAGACGGAACTATGGTCACACTGATCTCTCTTGCGGTCACCTTTCTGTTCATGCTGGGCGTGCCGGTTTTGCTGGTAATCGGCTATTGGGTCATCGGCTGTTCGTTTGTTCTTGGCCTGACGCTGGACAACATGGGTGCTGAACTTCTGAACGTGTTCAACAAGGGTTTCGCCTTGCTGGCGATGCCGCTGTTCATCCTGACCGGAGACCTGATCAATAAATCGGGCATCGCGCGGCGGCTCAGCGATTTTGCTTATGCCTGTCTGGGCTGGATACGCGGCGGGCTGGCGATGGCATCCCTTGGGGCATGCGGATTGTTCGCAGCAATCTCAGGCTCAAACTCGGCCACAACCGCAACGATCGGTTCGATGCTGCACCCTGAGATGGTCAAAGGGGGTTATGACGAACGGTTCAGCGCGGCCACGGCGGCGGCAGGCGGTACGGTGGGGATCATCATTCCTCCCTCGATTATCTTTATCGTCTACGGTTTCCTGATGAACCTGCCGATTTCCGAGCTATTCGTGGCGGGTATCCTTCCGGGCGCGCTGATGGTTTTTGGCATGCAGTTCGCCTGCTGGATCATCTGCCGCATGAACGGGTGGGGTCATCTGATCCCGCTACAACTGAACCGGGTGCTGAAGACCGCATTCGGTGCCTGGCTTGGGTTCTTCGCCATCGGGCTGGTGTTGTGGGGTATATACACAGGCAAATTCTCACCAACTGAGGCAGCCGGAGTGACGGTCGGCTTCTGCGTTATTGCAGGGTTGGTCAGCTATCCGATCAATCGGATCATGGGCGCGCGGAACGACATCTCACCCACCGAAAAAAGCTATGCCGAGATGTTTGTCGTCGAAGGCTTCACGATCCCCGAGATCCCCTCAATCGTGATCCGCTCGGCCCAGATCACAGGTATCCTCGCACCGCTGATCGCGATTTCTGTGGTGATGCAGCAGATCCTTTCATTGCTTGGCGCTCAGCAAACCATTGGGGATTTCGTAACCTCGATGGGTGGCTACTATGCGGTTCTGTTTACTTCGATGGTGATCGTTTTCTTCTCGGGCATGGTACTCGAAAGCCTGCCTGTCACGATTATCCTGGCCCCGATCCTGGCACCGATTGCGGCCTCGGTCGGGATTGATCCGATCCATTTCTCGGTAATCTTCCTTGTGGGGGCTTCGATTGGCTTCATCACACCACCCTACGGTCTCAATCTGTACGTGGCATCAGGGGTGACTGGCGTTCCCTACTTCCGTCTGCTTCGGTACACTGTGCCCTATCTAGCAGCGCTGATATCAGTGTGGATTTTGATCTCGCTTGTACCCGATCTGGCCTTGATCCTGCTGCCAAATAACTAGACTGTTGCGGGATGGCCGAAACGGAAACACAAGACAAAGAAACTCAGATCCCAACTAACTTGCGCCTTCTCCTCATCCTTGAGGAGGTGGCGCGACGCGGGGTTGCCGTCAAACCATCGGACCTGATCGAGGCACTCGGTCTGGCGAAACCAACAATCCACCGTTTGTTGCAAACAGCAGAGGCCGAAGGTTTCCTGCAGCGTGATCTGGATGGCCGCTCATACGGTCCCGGGCACCGTCTAAGGTTGCTTTCAGTCAACACCATGTCGTCCGAGCATCTGCGCACAGCGCGTTTGGCGATCTTACGCAGTGTCGCCGAACAGGTTGGTGAGACCTGCAATCTCGCCATCCCCGACCGAGAGGGCATGATCTATCTTGACCGGGTCGAGACGAAGTGGCCTTTGCGCATTCAATTACCGGTCGGGACACAGGTTCCCTTTCATTGCACCGCCAGCGGTAAGATGTACTTGTCCACGCTCCGGCAGAAAACACTGGATGGATTTCTTTCAGCAGGAAATCTGCAGCCACAGACTGAAAGTTCACTGACCGACCCGCAGTCATTGCGCACGGAAATCCAACATATCGCTGAGAACGGTTATTCCACTGATGATGAAGAGTTCATGAGTGGAATGGCAGCCCTAGCAGTACCCGTTCAAGATGGGCAAGGCCGATTGGTGGGCACACTTTCGGTTCATGCACCGACACAACGTCACAACGTCAACAGCCTGATGTCGTTTCTGGGTATCCTGAAAAAGGGAGCAAATGAACTTTCGGCTCTGTTAACCACGTGACCAGAACCTGAAAGACAGCCGCGACATAATAATTTTTGCTCGACTGCCACGGCAGGTATCGTCCGGTTCGGGGCATTCTGCATCGCAACGGATGAGCCGCACACAAAGGCCTTCCTCACAGCAATCACTCTCACAGCTTTCTTAGTCTGCTAGCCATAAACTCTGAATCTAAGAAATACTCACACCAGTAGTTCAAGTTGGATTGGCCGTGCATGCCGAATCCGAGTCGTACATCGTTGGTAGATTCGAGCGGGTAGATTTCCAGAGATAGCCCTCAAGGTCGGGATCACTCAATAGTGCGAGCAGGACCGAGTGATTGACGTAGTCTTATTTCTGTCGGCAACTCAACACTTTGACCGCTGTGCGCATCACGGAGTATCTGGATCAGCATCCCTGCAGCGCGACGACCCATCTCGCGATGCGGGACATGGACCGTTGTAAGAGCGGGTTCGGCGAGCATTGCAATTTCGATATCGTCAAAACCGGTAATTGAGAGGTCCCTGGGCACCTCAAGCCCCATTTCCCGAGCCGCACGTAAGGCTCCGACCGCCAAAACGTCATTGACGCACATCACGGCAGTGGTTTCTGGTGCGGCTGTCATGACCTCGCGCAAAGCAACTTCACCAGTTTCAACGCCGTAAGCGGTCTCGACAAGAAACATTGTATTCGGGTCTTGACCGGCCTCTTGTTTGGCATCCCGAATGCCTTGAACGCGTTCCCTTGCCCGATCATTCGAAGCGGTTGGTGCAGAGATACACGCGATATGCCGATGCCCATATCCAATGACCTGCCGGGCAAGGGCAAACATCGCAGCCCGATTGTCAAAGCCGATGGCCGGCGGGGATTGGTCAGGATCAAATGACCAGGCGATCAAAGTTGGTACACGCTGCTTTTTCAGAAACGCATAGATTTCCGGTTCGCGATCGTACCCAATCAGCAGCAACCCATCTGCACCCCGCGCTACCAACGCACGCACCTGTTGTTCTTCCAGCTCTGAATCATAGGCGGACGAAGCAACCAGAAGCGTTTTACCATGCCTCACCAGCTCTTCCTGAAACGCCTGTAATCCGCGTGCAAAAACAGCGTTCTCCATAGTCGGTATCACGGCGGCGATGGTATTTGTCTGCCTTGCTGCAAGGGCTTGGGCTCCGAAATTTGGCGCGTACCCAAGTTCTCGTACGGCTGCCAGAACTCGTTCCCTTGTGCTTTGCCCTACCCGCTCTGGCGAGTTCAGGCACCGCGAGACAGTTGCGGTGGACACGTTCGCATGTCGGGCAACATCTGCAAGGGTTGGGACTGTGTTTTCGTGACCGCTTTGAGGCATGGTTTTTCTTGTCATTTTGGATGGGCAACTAGCTCAAGACGAATTCTATCAAAAGCACGATTTGTCGGGAACCTACAACACATGTGCAATGTAAGCGCTTGCATAACAAAATGTAAGCGCTTACATTGCGGGCGACTCAGTGCGAGGCATTGGATGGGTTGGGGAGGACGCATGCCATACTTGATAGCTGGAATATTGCTGCTCGCGTTTGTAGCGAACGTAGTGATCGGAGCAGTGTCGAATGCGCCCTTGGTCAACAATATCTGGGAAATGTTGATCTTGTTTGCCGCGGCCATCGCCTTTTCGATCGGCATTCTGCGGAGCGAAGCAAAAGAAATTTCGGAGAAAAAATCAAAGGAATAAATCCGAAAAAAGTCCAACGGGAGGAGAACACATGGACAAGACTAAACAGGAGCTGGCTTCGGCCGAGCGTCGGAATTTTTGAAACTCGCGGGCACCGGCTCGTTCACGGCAGCTATGGTCGCCGGCGCGGCTGGGACATTGTGGTCCAGCGAAGCGGCAGCACAGACCGCCGCCGAGGAACGCGATCGCGAAAACGCGGCTGAATTCAAGATGACGTTGGCAACGGCCTATGTTCTGGGCGCGTCTCGCAGCTATCCGATCATGCAGCTGGACCTGAAAGAAAACATCCAGAACATGACGAATGGCAAGGTCTATGTGAAACTGGCGCCCGGTGGTCAGCTTGGTGCAGGTGGTGCGTTGGCGCAGGCGGTTCAGGGGGGGACCATTCAAGCCGCGCAACACTCGTTGTCAAATTTCGCGCCCTTCGCAAGCGTCGTCGACCTGATCAACCTTCCATATTTCTGCGGGTCCAACCAGCGGTTCACGAACCTAACTTCCTCTGAAGCTTGGAAGGCGGAAGTAGACCCCAAGATCGCGGCATCCGGCTTTAAAGCGCTGATGTATATCGTGATCGATCCGCGCGTCGTCGCTGTTCGCCAGGGAGGCAACGCAATTATCACCCCCGGCGATATGTCCGGTGTCAAATTCCGCGTACCCGGATCAAAAATGCTGCAGCAGTATTATGGCATGGTGGGTGCGAACCCGACGCCTGTTGCGTGGGGTGAGACTCCGTCAGCGATCCGGCAAGGCGTCGCAGATGCGCTTGATCCCTCGGTGGGCGCGCTGCATGTCTTTGGCTTTGGTGAGATCCTCAGCCATGTGACCTTCACTCAGGCGGTGCCGGACAGTCAGGTCTATTCGATCAACCTTGAATGGTTCGACAGCCTGCCGATGGACGTCAAGGAAGGTATCGAATTTGCGGGCGAAGTCACCCAGCAGCAGAACCTGTCCAAAGTGCCTTCGGCACGGGCCTACGCCATGTCTCAATTGATCGCGAACGGCGTCGAGTTCCACTCGCTTAGCGAAGATCAGTTGGGCGAATGGAAAGAGGCCGGTGGCTATCAGCGCAGCGAATGGGACAGCTTCAAGACTGAGCTGGCCGGATCGATGGATGCGTTCGCCAAGCTGGAAGAAGCCGCAGACACGCGTGCGAAATACTACGTGCACGACGCCTGATCGCGTCTTCGGGCCGGCGCGTCCAGCGTCGGCTCATCCGATGTTTGCCCATTAAAAACCCACTAGAACACGTCGCCGCCGCGTGACGGTAGTGAGGATGCTATGTCTCAGCTCTTTCGAGCGATTGATAAAAATGCCGAACGTTGGCTGCTTTTAGTCTTCTACGTCATGCTCGTCGGCACGATGTTTATCGAAGTGGTCCGGCGCGAGGTCTTTGCCTACTCGTCCATCTGGGGCGAAGAAATCGTCCGGTATGCGTTCATCTATCTCGCATGGATCGGTGCCGCCGCTGCGGTCAAGGAACGCGGGCATATCCGCATTGATGTTCTGATGCACTACGTCCCGCGCACGGTCAAAACGCTGCTCTATATCTTCGGCGACATCGTGATGTTCATCGTGGCACTCGTCGCGATCTATTGGTCGTGGGAGACAGTCCACGTGTCCTGGAAATTCGGGTCTGTCACGCACGGCCTGCGGATCAGCCAGGTCTTTTTCCTCATGGCGGTGCCGTTTGGCTTCGCGCTAGTCATCTTTCGGCTGGTGCAGTCCTTCCTCCGCGACATTGCCGACCTTCGAACGGGCCGTCCCGTCTACGAAGGCGACAAGCTGTTTGATTAAGGGAGGGCCTGAGCCATGATGTGGCAACAACTCGGCGGTCAAACGCTTGAACTTGGGTGGGATTTCTACGCCTCCGTCATTCTCTTCGTCGCTCTTGTCGCGCTCGCCGTTCCGGTCTGGGCCGCGATCGGCGCAGCATCGATCACAATGCTGATCATGTCCGGCGCATTGCCGCTGAGCCTTGTCGGCGAAAAGCTGTTCTCGGGCATCGATGCCTTCGCGCTGACAGCTGTGCCGTTGTTTATCCTGACCGGAGACGTGCTTGTCCGAACCGGGCTCAGTCGAAAGTTTCTGGACGTCGCCGAAGCCCTGACCTGCTGGGCCAAGGGTGGCTTCGGTTCGGCCACTGTTTTGGTCTGTGGCATGTTCGCAGCGATTTCCGGGTCGGACGCAGCAGGTGCGGCAGCGGTAGGGCGCATGACTATCGACCGGCTGGTCGAGAGCGGTTATCCCCGCCCTTACGCCTGCGCTTTGGTCGCGGCAGGAGCCTGCACCGGCATCCTCATCCCGCCCTCTATCGCCTATATCATCATCGGCCTCGTGCTGGGCATAGCGGTCTCGACCTTGTTCCTTGCAGCGCTGATCCCCGGCCTTTTGATCCTGACGGCCATCCTGATCACCAACGTCGTGATGAACCGGCTGAACCTTTGGGAAGGTGGCGGCATGATGACCGCAGCTGAATGGCGCGCGAACCTGTGGAAGACGGTCAAGTCCGGCTGGTACGCTTTCCTTGTCCCCGGCATCATTTTCTACGGCATCTTCTCGGGAAAACTGACCCCGACGGAGGCAGGCGCTGTGGCGGTTGTCGTGACCATCGTCATCGGGTTTATCCTGGGCACACTGAAATTGTCCGACTTCCCGGCCATGCTGGTCAGTTCGGCCAAGGTCAACGGTGTGATCCTTCCGATCATCGCCTTCTCGATCCCTCTGGCCGAAGCTCTGGCGATCATTGGAGTGCCGCAAGGATTTGTCGGAGCTTTGACCTCAGTCAGCAGTAACGAATTCGTACTGATCGCCATGATGGTCCTTATCCTGATCATTGCGGGCTGCGTTATGGAAACGACGCCCAACATCGTGATCCTGGCACCGATCCTCTACCCGCTGGCGCAAGAGATCGAGATGAACCAGATTCAGTTCTGCATCATGATGATCACCGCGCTGGGGGTCGGGTTTATTACTCCACCCTTGGGGCTGAACTTGTTCGTGGTGTCGGGGATTACGGGCGAGTCGATCCTCAAGATCGCCTACCGCGCCATCCCGTTTGTTTTCTTCATGCTGATCGTGACGTTGATGATCGCCTATATCCCGGCGTTCTCTACCTCGCTGTTGCCTGATGTCTATCGATAAGCCGCCGAAAGACGCGGTAAGAAAAGGACCTAATTCATGACCCGTGAATACCTGAAGAAAGCCACGCTGACCGCGCGCAGCGGAGCGTCAGATGTCAGTGAAATTGTGCAGGGAATCCTGACCGACATTGAGACAGGTGGCGATGCCAAGGCGTTGGAATACGCCGCCAAATTCGACAACTACGAAGGCAACGTCATTCTCAGCGATGCCGAAATCCAGGCCGCGATGGATGCCGTGCCAGAAAAGCTGAAGCGCGACATCGAGTTCAGCCACAGCAACGTCAAACGCTTTGCCGAGGCACAGAAAGCGTCCATGACCGACATCGCAGTCGAGGTTGTGCCGGGCCTGACCGCTGGCCAGAAGATGATCCCGGTGGATGCAGCCGGTTGCTACGTCCCAGGCGGGCGATACAGCCATATAGCCAGCGCCATCATGACGGTCACCACGGCAAAGGTGGCGGGATGTAAGCACATTGTCGCCTGCTCACCGCCGCGCCCCGATGTCGGTATCGCGCCTGCGATCGTCTACGCCGCGCATATCTGTGGCGCCGACAAGATCATGGCCATGGGCGGCGTGCAGGGGGTTGCGGCGATGACCTTCGGGTTGTTCGGGCTTCCCAAGGCTAACATCCTTGTGGGCCCCGGCAATCAGTTTGTGGCCGAAGCAAAGCGTATCCTGTTCGGGCGCGTCGGCATCGACATGATTGCGGGCCCGACGGACAGTCTGGTCCTTGCGGATGTCACTGCTGATCCGATGGTTGTTGCAACTGACCTCGTTGGGCAGGCCGAGCACGGATACAACTCACCGGTTTGGCTGGTGACAGACAATCGCGACCTCGCCGAAGAGGTTATGCGCTTGGTGCCAGTGCTGATCGAGGACCTGCCCGAAGTGAACCGCGAAAACGCTACGGCTGCGTGGCGCGATTATGCCGAGGTCATCCTGTGCGCGGATCGCGAAGAAATGGCGGCGACATCGGATCAATACGCTCCAGAACACCTGACAGTCATGGCCGATGATCTTGATTGGTGGCTGGATCGGCTGACGTGCTATGGGTCGCTTTTCTTGGGCGAAGAGACCACGGTTGCCTTTGGCGACAAAGCCTCGGGCACCAATCACGTGCTGCCCACGAGCCGGGCGGCCACTTACACCGGTGGCCTCAGCGTCCATAAATACATGAAGATCGTGACCTGGCAGCGCTCGACCGCTGATGCGATGAAGCCGATTGCGCAGGCGACGGCCCGTATCTCACGCCTTGAAGGTATGGAGGGGCACGCGCGTACCGCGGATATTCGACTGGCCAAGTTCTTCCCCGATGAAAACTTTGACCTGACAGCCGAAGACTGACCCAACCCGTGACCTATCATCCTGATCTCACTGGACATACCGCTCTTGTGACCGGGGCCAGCTCCGGCCTTGGTCGCAGAGCGGCAGAGGTACTGTCGCATGCCGGCGCTAAGGTCGTGGGCGTGGCGCGACGTGCAGAAGCGTTGGCCGAGCTGGATCAGGTCCATCCCCTGCCCTGGGATCTTTCGGATCGCGATCGGTTGGCAGAGCTGGCCGTCGCCGCGTCGCAGCCGTTTGGGGCACCGGATATCCTGGTGCATGCCGCTGGGATCAACACGCGCGAGCCAGCGGATTTGGTGTCACCAGAAGGATGGGACATAACAATCGGGTTGAACCTTGCCGTTCCCTTCTTTCTGTCGCAGCACCTAGTGCCCGATATGAAGGCCAAAGGCTGGGGACGGATCGTAAATTTCGCATCGCTCCAGTCCAGCCGAGCTTTTCCAGGTGGGCTTAGCTATGGGGCGTCTAAGGGCGGCGTGGCACAGCTGACCCGAGCAATGGCCGAGGCCTGGTCATCAAGCGGAATATGCGTAAACGCGATTGGCCCTGGGTTCTTTCGAACCGAGCTGACGGCTGCAGTGTTCAATGATCCTGAACGCGCGAACCGTAATGCTGCGCAGACCTGTATCGGTCGCAACGGTGAGCCCAAAGACCTCGACGGCCCGTTGCTGTTCTTTTGCTCTGATGCCTGTGCCTACGTGACCGGGCAAGTTTTGATGGTTGATGGGGGGTTTACAGCGAAATGAGAGCGTTAGTCTACACCGATGTAGAAACACTGGAATACCGCAATTTCGCGGACCCGGAGCCCGGCCCCGATGAGGTTCTCGTCCGTATCGATAGCGTCGGCATTTGCGGGTCCGACATGCACGCCTATCTGGGCCATGATGACCGCCGCCCGGCACCGCTGATCCTCGGCCATGAAGGGGCCGGAGTGACTGCTGATGGTCGCCGCGTAACCATCAATCCGCTGGTAAACGACCCCAACAGCGCGGCCAGCCGGTCCGGACGTGAGAACCTTTGCCCCTCGCGACAGATCATCTCAATGCCGCCGCGCGAAGGCGCTTTTGCGGAATACGTCGCTATCCCAGAGCGCAATTTGATTGAAGTGCCCTCGCGTATCACGCTGGAGCAGGCCGCACTCGCCGAACCGATTGCAGTCAGCTGGCATGCGGTGCGGCTGGGGCTTGCGGCCCTGCACCCGGCAGACGAACGGCGTGCCCATGTGATTGGCGGCGGGGCAATCGGGCTAGCGGCAGCTCTCGCGCTCACTGCGATGGGGGTCGAGCAGGTGACCTTATCCGAACCCAACGCAGCCCGTGCGACCTATCTTCGCGACACCTGTGGAATCGCCGTTGTGGACACACCGGAACAGGACATTCCATTGGTGATCGACGCAGTGGGGTTTGCGTCTACCCGTGCGGTTGCCTCGGCGCTCGTCAGCCCGGGCGGGGTGATTTTGCACATCGGCCTAGGCAGTTCCGAAGGTGGATTGGATATCCGACGCATCACGCTGCAGGAAATCACGCTAATCGGCACCTACACCTATACCGCACAGGACTTCCGCGACACATGCAATGCCATGTTCAAGGGCCGCCTCGGGACGCTTGACTGGGTTGAAACCCGCGACCTGTCCGACGGGGCCGCGGCCTTTACAGACATTCGCGCTGGCAAGACGCTTGCGCCGAAAACCATCCTTAAACCATAGCAAAAACCGGAGACCTTCATGTCAAATCCAGCCCCAAATGAAATACCGCACCTTTTGGTGCATGAAGAGGAAGACAATGTCGGTGTCGTGGTCGTCGAAGGCCTGACTGCAGGCACCGACATGCTGTGCTGTATTACACATGACAACTCGACCTTTCGCCTGACCGCAGGTGCGGATGTTCCGATTGGCCACAAGATTGCGCTCACGGACCTCAAGAACGGCGATACGGCGATCAAGTATGGTGAGGATATCGGCAAGATCATCGCTGACATCCCACGCGGCGGGCATGTCCACACGCAAAACTGCAAGACCAAGCGCTGGTAAGGGGTTAATACCATGAGCAAATATTCAAACATGACTGTCATGGGCTACCGGCGCGAAAACGGCCGGGTTGGTGTGCGCAACCACGTGCTGATCCTGCCCGTCGATGACATTTCCAACGCCGCCTGCGAGGCAGTCGCCAACAACGTCAAGGGCACGCTGGCAATCCCACATGCTTATGGCCGCCTTCAGTTCGGCGAGGACCTCGAGCTGCATTTCCGCACCATGATTGGCACAGGGGCCAACCCGAATGTCCACTCGGTGGTGGTGATCGGCATCGAGCCGGGTTGGACCAAACGCATTGCCGACGGCATCCGCGAGACCGGCAAGGACGTGGCAGAGTTCTCAATCGAACAGAACGGTGACTTCGAGACCATCCGGCGCGCTTCATGGGCCGCCAAGGATTTTGTCCACAAGGCCACCGAGGTCCAGCGCGAGGAATGCTCGATCAACGAGCTTTGGATTTCGACCAAATGCGGTGAAAGCGACACGACAACGGGTCTGGGGTCCTGCCCAACCGTTGGCAACATGTACGATAAGTTACTACCCGAAGGGATCACCGGATTCTTCGGTGAAACCTCGGAAATCACCGGGGCGGAACACATCTGTCAGAAGCGGGCCATCAATGAAGAGGTGGGCGAACGCTGGTACAAGATGTGGAAAGCCTATCAGGACGATGTAATCTTTGCCCATCAGACCGATGACCTCAGCGACAGTCAGCCAACCAAGGGCAACATCGAAGGTGGCCTGACCACCATTGAGGAAAAGGCGCTTGGCAACCTCGAAAAGATCGGCCGGACTTCGCAATATATCGACATTCTGGAACCTGCCGAGCAACCTAACTCGGGCAAAGGCCTTTACTTCATGGACAGTTCATCAGCTGCGGCGGAATGTGTGACGCTGATGGCGGCGGGCGGTGCTGTGATCCATACCTTCCCGACAGGTCAGGGCAACGTGGTGGGCAACCCGATCGTTCCGGTCATCAAGATCACCGCGAACCCGCGTACAGTGCGCACCATGGGCGAGCATGTGGATGTTGATGTTTCAGGCATCTTGCGGCGCGAACAAACCATCGATCAGGCTGGTGATGCTCTGATCGATATGATCCGCAGGACAGCAAACGGCCGTAACACCGCGGCAGAGGCGCTGGGACATCGGGAATTCTCGATGACAAAACTGTATCGCAGCGCATAGTAACCTCAAGGCGGCCATCGCATATACGGTGGCCGTCTTTCTCTTGAACCGAGGTCCAGAATGGGCGCGGCTCGAGGTGTTTGGCCACTAAGGCAGGGCGGGGTCCTGGGCAACAGATCAGAACCTTTTAATTCTGAAAGTACTTATCAAGTTATGATGCACCAAGCCCTGCTCGTTGACATCGCCGAAACTCACTGGGAGTGCTTTACATGTATAAATCCATATTGATCCCCGTTGCCATTGATCATGAAGAGTTGGTTGCTGAGAAAATCACCACTGCCCGCAAGCTTTTGGCAGCTGACGGAAAGATCACACTACTTACAGTTCTGGAACAGATCCCGGGTTTTACGGCGGAATTCGTGACAGTGAAATCCGAGAACCATCTGACCAACAAAATCATGGGAACCCTAAAGTCGATCGCCGGAGAAGCGACCGATATAAACTGCCAGGTAGAAACGGGAAAGCCAGGGCTGCGCATTACCGAGTTCGCACGGGAAATCGGCGCTGATTTGATTGTTGTCGGAGCGCATCACCCATCGGCAATGGACTATTTTCTCGGATCAACGGCAGCACGTGTTTCTCGTCGGGCATCGTGTTCCGTCTTGATTCAGCGACCGCAATCTTGAAAATTCTCTAAGCGTCGACCCGAACGCTACAGCTGCGCTGCGAGAAGCAGGTGGCCACGGCACCACTCCATGGGTTCGCACCCCTGTTGGATGTTTTCAACCGTGTACGATCGACGCCAGCGAGAATTGCCCAGGTACACTATGGGAGCCGACGATTGCCTTCGAGATATGCGGACATTTACCCCTCGGAACCTTTACTAAACAGCGATGCGATCGAGCGGCCTTCGGCTGCAGGGTTGATGTCCGTTCGGTATTTCCGGGCTGAGCCGGATCAGATGCCCGAGGATGTTTTCAAAGAGCATCACGTGCTTCTCAATCTCCAGACCATTCCGCACAGAGTTCAGAACTGGAGGGATGGTGAGTTGCGGGATTTCATGTTTCACAAGGATGAAATCATCGTCACTCCGGCTGGTATGCGATCGGGTTGGCGGTGGTACGCGACGTCTGATGTCATCGTTATCACACTGGACCCGGCTAAGGTTGAACGCTTTGCTCAGTCCGAGCTGGGCATGCTGCTTGACCCGCAGCAATTTCGGGATTTGCCGCAGTTCTCGGACCCTGATCTGTGCACGGCTGGCGTTATACTGCGTGACGCATTGGAATCGACCGACATGTCTTCGGTCGTGATGTTCGAAGCCATGAGCCGCGTATTCCTAGTGAAACTGCTCCAGAAATATGGAAAACGCCGGATCGAAGATGTTCAGCTGTCATCCCCCTTCACATCCCGGCATTACCAGCGCGTTTTGGCCTTTGTACAGAACCGGCTGGATCAGACCATAACCGTTGAGCAGCTCGCGACCGAGGCGGGAATGAGCCCTTCGCACTTCGCACGCATGTTCAAAGAGACGTTGGGCACGACCCCGATGCAATATGTCATGGCCTACCGAATTGAACAGGCGATGAAGATGATGCAGGACCAGCAGCGTCCTCTGGGTGATATCGCTTTGGAATGTGGCTTTTCCGATCAGGCTCATTTCACGCGCAGCTTTAAACAGGTGGTGGGACAAACCCCCAAGGCTTATCGCGCGGCCAACATGGCTTGATGCAGGATCATTCAAAAACACAGCAGTCCTGTGCAATCAAGTGAACCTCCGGCAACGTATCTCTTTCGTCATCGGGCTTGCGCCCATCCAGACAGACTTTGGGAGATATCGCGATGAAAACCCTCGCTCTGAATACCGCTGCGGCTTTAATGGCCTCGACAGCTGCCGTCGCACAGGTCGAAACCCGCATTGTCACCTTTGAGAATGAAGGTGCCACCCTATCCGGCACACTGTACCTACCCGAAGAACGCGGCGATGCACCATTGCCATCGGTCGTGGTCACAGGGGCCTGGACCTCAGTACAAGAACAGATGCCGGCGAACTATGCCCGGGAAATGGCCGAACGCGGATTTGCCGCCTTCACCTTCGATTTCCGGGGCTGGGGCAAATCCGGCGATCTGCCGAGCCAAGCGCGCTTTGTCGAAAGCCCCGAAGCCAAGACCTCGGACATCAAGGCAGCGATCGAATTCATAGCGACCCTGCCAGAAGTGGACGCCGAGCACATCAATGGGCTGGGTATCTGCGCCTCAGCGGGTTATATGGTCGATGCCGTCTCGGGCAACCCGCTGGTTCAGCGACTTGGTTTGGTTGCTCCCTGGCTGCAGAACGCCGAAATTGTTGAGGCCGTCTACGGCGGCGCAGAAGGTGTTGCCGGCTTGCTTCAAGTCTCTCGGGCTGCCGAAGCCGCCGGGGGCCAGATCATTCCTGCCGCGGGTCCAGAAGGTGCCGAAGGCGTGCTGATGCCGATCGGTGGTTACTACTATGAGGCTGACCGTGGGGCGATCCCGGAATATGATGACAAATGGAACAATGCAGGCTGGGAAGGCTGGCTGACCTACCATCCCGCCGACAACCCACAGCGTCTGGATAAACCGCTGACCATTGTTCACTCTGAAAGCGCAGCGATCCCGCAGGGCGTGCAGACCTTCCTTGCCGGATTTGCCGGTGACGCGACTGCGCAGTGGCTCGAGGATGTCACGCAGTTCGATTTCTACGACAACCCCGAGGACGTGACACGGGCGGCCGACGCCGTTGCCGACCACTTCCGCGCCGGATTGGATAATTGATCCTGCTGATCAGGCGTCGGGCCTCGCTATCCGACGCCTCATTCCCTTGGAGACCCCTATGACCCGAAAACTTCAACTAGCACTCGCGGTCGCGACCGTTATGGGAGGCAACGCAATGGCCGATACCCCCGAAGACAATATGAAAGTGGTTCAGAACTTTTTTGCGGCTTACGGCTCGAACGACCTTGATGGAATCGCCGCTGTCATGGACGAGGACGTACAATGGCACATTCCCGGCCGCCATCCGCTGAGCGGCACCAAAAACGGTCGGGATGAAGTTTTGGCCTTCTTCGCCCAGTTGGGCGCAGCTGGGTTTCAGGCTGACCCGATCTACTTTGGCGCGGATGAAACCCATGTTGTAGATATTCACCGAGGCTGGTCCAACGCCGAAGGTAAGCCGAATGTCGATACCATCTGGGCTCTGGTTTACCGGATCGAGAACGGCAAGATCGTCGAGGCCACCAATCTCAGTGCCGATCAGGATGCGGCGAATACGTTTTTTTGGTCGCAATACACCTTAGCGCCCGTGCCTGAACGCTTGGCTAATGAATGAAGCAGGCGCAGCAACGTACGTTGCTTTGTCCAACTCTGACAAAGGACCCGGATATGAAACGATCCCTCATCGCCATGCTCACCGCCATAACAATGATTGGAGGCCCTGCAATGGCCGATCAAACCGACATCACCCGCACCCTAACGGATATCGCTGCAGGCGCAGACCGGCATGATTGGACCCGCGTAAGGGATGCCTTCGCCGATCACGTCACCATTGACTACACCAGCCTTTGGGGTGGAGACCCGGCAACCCAACCCGCTGACGAACTTGTTGCGGGCTGGGCCGCCTTCCTGCCCGGGTTCGACAGCACGCATCACATGGTGACCAACCACGCAATCACCTCAGTTTCAGAAACCGCCGCGACAGCGCAAGCTGATTTCACCGCCACCCACCGTCTTGACGATGGCCTATGGGTATTGGGCGGCCGCTATGACTATGCGCTGGAAAAAACAGGTGACCGCTGGGTTGTGACAACGATGACAATGACCGCTCTTTGGGAAACCGGCGACCGTGGTCTCGTCGCCCTCGCCGGTGAACGCGGGGCCGGGGCCAACTGACATCAGTTAACGCCGCATCGTTGCGCGCCGGTTGCCTTGTCAGAGCGATGTTGGCAATCTCACTATTAGGCTTTGCTTTCGGTTAACTGACGAAAATTCAAAGGAAACCTCATGACCGAACAACGTATCGCACTTGTGACCGGAGCCAATCGAGGCATCGGCAAAGAAGTCGCCCTACAACTGGCCCGCGATCATGGATTATTTGTTTTGGTAGCATCGCGCGACCCGCAAAAGGGACAAGCCACGGCCGAAGAGATTGGGCATGGAGCTAAGGCCTTGCAACTGGACGTGTCCGATCAGAACTCGGTCAACGCTGCCTTTGATAAGATCAACTCCGAATACGGATATCTCGACATACTGGTAAACAATGCAGGCGTTGACTACGACACGGATCAGCACGCGCTCAGCGCCGACCTTGTGCGCGTGCGCCGTGCTTTTGAGACCAACTTCTTCGGAGCCTGGGCAACAACCATTTCGGCCGTTCCTTTGCTTCAAAATGGTCATGATGCCCGGATTGTAAACGTGTCTTCCGGCTCAGGAGCGCTGACAGGCATGTCTTCCAGCACTCCCGGATATGGCATCTCGAAAACAGCGCTCAATGCACTGACCATCAAGACTGCGGCTGATTTGAAACCCGAAGGCATCCTTGTCAACGCAGTGTGCCCCGGCTGGGTCGCCACTGACATGGGCGGGGGTGGTCGCCCGGTTCCCGAAGGGGCTAGGGGCGTCGTGTGGGCTGCAACACTGCCCGTGAACGGTCCAACAGGTGGTTTCTTTCGGGATGGGGTGCAAATTGATTGGTAGGATTTATCCCGGTGCCATGAAATCGATCAGTTTCCTGACACGCTCGGGCAACAGGCGACGGCTGGGATAAACCACATACATGTCTCGAGTCAGCGGGACAGTATTCTCAACTTCCAGTCGTCGCAGATCGCCCTCCACCATATCCTTCGGCAACATCGCTATCCCCAGATTACGACGAGCGGCCTGTGCTATGACATCAAGGTCGCCAATATTATGGGCTATGTGGGCTGGATTCACCGTCTCTCCCGTTTCCAGTACCCAAGGTTGACCCGCCATCAGCGCAGGAAGAGTCTGGAACTTCGGTCGCATTAAAGGACCCGAAAGCCCGTGCTCTCGAATGAAGCCCTGCCCTGCGCAAAAACAATATGGAACTGACCATAACCGCTTGGCAACAAGACCGGAGTCCGCAAGCGGACCGACCCGAAAGGCGAGGTCGATATTGTCCGCGAAAAAATCCAGCATGATGTTAGTCGTCGTCAGTTCAAGCTGGACCTGAGGATTTTGTTCCGCGAAATCCACCAGCTTTGGCCCTATCGTTGTACGAGCTGCCAAGGGTGGGGCCGTAATGCGGATCGTGTGGTGCCGCGTGTCATCGGTAAAACCCGCAACACGCTGAAGCGCTTCAATCGGATCCTGACAACGATCCAGAAGACGGCGCCCCTCTTCGGTCAGGCGCACCTGCCTTGTCGTGCGCTCGAATAGCTTAGCGCCCAGATGATCCTCTAACTTGGCAATCCTGCGGCTAATCCTGCTAAGCGGAATACCCAGACGATCTGCAGCTTTGGAAAAGCTGAGGTGGTGGGCGACAACAGTAAACAGGCCAAGGTCGTTGAAGATCATAATTCTATCTATGAGATAATACCTTCTAAATTCAACTATTATCACGAAATGGCGTCATCGCTATCTTCTGCGAAACAAAAGGAGATGCATCATGCCGTACGCGATAGAAATCACCCAAACTGGCGGGCCCGAAGTTCTGCGAAGTGTTGGCCAAGCTGTCGCACAGCCCGGTGCCAGAGAAATCCTGATCCGTAATCATGCCGGGGCGGTGAATTTTATCGATACGATTATTCGCCGTCGCGAAATGCCAGAGGGCATGATGCCAGACCTGCCCCATGTACCCGGCGTTGAAGGTGCCGGAATCGTCGAAGCGACGGGCAAAGATGCCGTTGGTTTCGCCGTGGGTGATCGCGTCGCATGGATGGGCCCGATTGGTGCGGGCGGCTACGGTACGCATTCCGTAATAAGTGCACCTTATGTAACCAAAATTGCCGATACCATCGCCTTTGAAACCGCAGCAGCAATCCCTGTCAACGCAATGACGGCCTATCACATGCTGGTCAATCTGGGCGGTGCGGCGGCCGGAAGATCCGTACTGGTGCATGCGGCTGCAGGCGGAGTGGGCACGATGGCCCTCCACATCGCCAAGCATCTGGGCATGACTGTGATCGCTTCGGTCAGCACTGAAAAGGTCGGATACGCCCAGGCGCAAGGAGCAGATTTTGTCATCGACTATCGTACTCAGGACGTGGCCACGCTGGTGTCAGAGATCACAAGTGGCCGCGGTGTTGATCTGACGTTGAATCCGGTTTCCGGTGACTCCTTGAAATCAGACCTTGATGCGCTGGCTCCCCTTGGAACGGCTGTGCTCTTCGGATTCCTTGCCGGGCCGCCAGCTGGCGGTTTTGCCGAGGATCTGGCGAAACACTTCCAGAAATCTGTCTCAGTGCGGGTCAGCGATATTTACACGTATTTTTCCAACCGACCAACTGCATTCGGCGCGGACATGACCAAGGTATTCAAGCTGTTGGAAACTGGCATTCTGCGTCCTCAGATCACCACATACCCAATCGCCAAGGCTACGGAAGCGCATCGCCGCCTAGAGGCGGGCGAAACCACCGGCAAGTTGGTGCTCAGCATCGATTGACTCATTTAACAGACACGACATGCAAGGAACCAAAGCAATGAACTCGGTTTTCGAAACGGCCCTCATCGGCAAACACGTTGTTATCATTGGCGGCAGCAGCGGCATGGGTAAGGCCACCGCAAAGCTGGCGGTGGCGCTCGGTGCGAAAGTTACCATCGCCAGCCGGAGTCTCGCCAAGCTGGAGGCAGCAGCGGCAGACATCGGAGGCGGAGTTCAGATCGCACCGGTCGATACCACCAACGAAACTGGCATGAAGTCCTGGGCCAGCGGCCTTGAAAAAGTAGATCATCTGGTCATCTCTGCCTCAAGCGCAGCGCGTGGGGCCTTCGCCGAATTGCCAACCACTGACCTGCGCGCGATGTTCGAGGCTAAATTTATCGGGCCCTATGTGGCGGCGCGTGAAGTCTTGCCTGTTTTGACTGAAGGCGGCTCCATCACCTTCTTTTCTGGCGTCCTCAGCCGCCGACCCTCTGCCGGTGCAACGGGTCTTGGGGCCGTGAACGCGGCGGTCGAAGCCCTGTCCAAGGGGTTGGCATTGGAGCTATCAGGTCGTGCGCGCGTGAACTGCATTAGCCCAGGAATGGTTGCGACCGAGGCTTACGCGGCAATGTCCAATGAGGCTCGCGAGGCCATGTTCGCTCAGGTTGGTAACAGCCTGCCCGTCGGACGTATTGGTGAGGCAGAGGACATCGCCCAAGCCGTGATAATGGCAATGACAAATGGCTATCTCACGGGCGCTGTGCTGGATGTGGATGGTGGTCACCTAGTGCGTGGCTGAAAGGCCAATGCGGATTGGCCTGATCCAATCAGGGCTCTTCCGCGTGATATAGGCCTAGCTGATGGCGACGCTTGTGAAAGGTCGCCACTCTTTCGACGATCTCGTCGCTGGCCACTGCAATGACGAACGACAAAAGCGTTTCGAGCAATGCGATAGTACTTACTGATGACGGGAAGAATTGCGGCGTATCCGCCGAGATGACGAACCCGTGTTGTGCATTGCGCAGAACAGGGCTGGCTGGGCTGTCAGAAAGACCGACCACCGTCATGCCCTGCTCTCGGGCAACTTGCACCGCCTCGACCACTTCATTCCGATAAGGTTTGCAGGTCATCGCAATTAGCACATCGCGTTTGTCCGCCCATGCCAGATCGTCAATCGGATTTGATCCAGCGCGCGGGATAGCATGAAACTGCACCATGCCCGTCGAGGCCAGATAAACAAAGTTTCGCGCATTCGAATTGTTCACGCCAACGCCCAGCACGAACACGTTACGCGAATTCCAGATATCTTCAGCGGCGGCTTTCAGCTGTTCGGACGAGATATTGGCAAACGTCTCCTCGACATTGCGCAGGGCGTCCTGAACCATATCCGCATAAAGCCCGCCCATATTGCCGGACTTACGAATATCCTGCAGCCAACGCGCGCGCTCCGGGAAATCGGCCTGCCCGCGCCGGATCGCCTCGCGGAAGGGAACCCGGAAATCTTCGTAGCCTTCGAACCCCACCTGCCGCGCCATTCGGACAATGGTATTGGGTTTCACATTGGCGGCTTCAGCAATTTCGCGTACAGTCGATACGCCCACGTCGCGCGGGTTCTCAAGCACATAGGTCGCAGCCTTGCGTGCCTCGGGTGTCAACTGAGACAGTTCTTCCGCCAGCCGTTCCAAAACTAAATTTGATACATCTGTCCCATTCATGATTGACGATGGTATTTTTGTTTGCATACGGTGTCGAGACCAAATCGACTCAGGGGGCCGGACCGATGTCTTTCAGCTCACTCCCGCGCTTGATTGAGGTCACCGTAAATGCATCGACGGAGTTTGCCGCATGGCCCAATCCGAGACAATGAAGGCGATGGTCACCATGGGGCACGGTGATCTGGATAAGATGGTCTGGCACGAAAACTGGACCTGCCCCACTCCCAAACCGGGCGAAGTTCTGATCAAGGTTGGTGCCTGTGGCCTGAACAATACCGACGTAAACACTAGGTCCGGCTGGTATTCTAAAACAGTCAGCGATGCGACCACCGGTGGCGCGTTTGAAGAGGTCGGCACTGATGACCCAACCTGGGGCGGAGCGCCACTGGCCTTTCCGCGCATTCAAGGGGCGGATGTCTGTGGGCAGATCGTTGGAGTTGGAGACGGCGTGGATCCAAACCGCTTGGGCGAGCGTGTGATAACCGATTGCTGGTTGCGCGATCCGACCGATCCGGTGAACAAGGACAAAACCGGCTACTTCGGATCAGAGCGAGATGGCGGCTTTGCCGAATACACAACGATCCCGGCTGTCAATGCGATAGCCATCCAATCAACACTTTCGGATGCTGAGCTGGCAACCTTCTCCTGTTCCTACTCAACCGCCGAAGGCATGCTGACCCGCGCCAAGGTCACCGCGGCTGACACTGTTCTTGTTCCGGGCGCATCTGGCGGCGTCGGTGGCGCTCTGGTTCAACTGGCCAAGCGCCGAAATGCGCGGGTCATCGCGATGGCGTCGGAGGCTAAGCACGACGACGTGGCCCTCTTGGGTCCAGATGTCATCCTGTCCCGCGCCCCCGATGATTTGCGCAAATCGTTGGGAGACGAAAAGATCACGGTCGTTGCCGACGTGGTGGGCGGGTCATACTGGCCGCAGCTTATCAGCATTCTTGAACGCGGCGGACGCTATACCTGCTCGGGCGCCATCGCGGGCCCTATGGTCGAGTTCGATTTGCGGACGTTCTACTTGCGCGATCTGACCTTTACAGGCTCGACCGTCATCGACCCCGAAGTAATGCAAAATCTTGTACGTTATATCGAAGCGGGCGAAGTAAAACCGGCCCTGGCCGCAACCTACCCTCTAAGCCAATTGCATGAGGCACAAACCGCCTTCATCGCGAAGAAACACACCGGAAACATCGTGGTGATCCCATGACGTTGGATGATGTTTTATTGGCTGCCAGGCGATTGCATCAGAACCACCCGGATTTGGCGGGTTTTGGGGGTTGGCCAACAGATTTATCCAGAACGGACTTACAGCCCGCACAGATTCCGGCAACCCGGCTTGTCAGCAAATTTGGTCTGAGCGGTACGCCCGAAACACAGGCATTGGTTACGGCCATTGCAGCAACTGCTGAGCAGGCGCACTGGAAACTGACCTATTCCGAATCCGAGGTCGGTGCGGATTTCTTGTCCCGATACGGGTATTACGAATTGTTCGGACCCAGCGGGCATTTCCATTCGACCCAACTACGCGGTTATGTCGCCTATTGGGGCGCAGGTCTGCAGTATGACTGGCACAGCCATCAGGCTGAAGAGCTATACCTGACGCTCGCTGGAAAAGCCTGTTTTAAGGTTGAAGGGTATGCACAGCTTGTCGGGCCGGGCCAGACCCGCCAGCATGAAAGTTGGCAAAGTCACGCCATGACTACAAGCGATCATTCAATCCTAACCTTTGTCTTGTGGCGGGGCGATGGAATGGATGATCTACCTCGGATGGATGCCGCATGACATACTGCGTCGAGGTGAAACCAAAATGAAAATTACCGGGATTTCTGTCTTTCAAATCGACCTGCCATTGGAGCATCCATACTGGCTGTCAGGCGGGCGATTGAAGTTTGAGAAGCTGGATGCGACTCTGGTCAAGATTGAAACCGACAAAGGGCTTGTTGGTTGGGGCGAAGGTACGCCCTGGGGGCATACCTATGTACCCGCCCACGGCCCCGGCATACGGGCCGGGATCGAGACGATGGCACCGTTTGTTCTTGGCCTCGACCCGCGGCGAGTTCTGGATGTTGAACGCGCGATGGATCAGGCCTTACCCGGGCATCTCTACGCCAAAAGCCCGATTGACATGGCGTGCTGGGACATAGCCGGTCAGGTTGCTGGTCTTCCGATTGCTGATCTGATGGGGGAGGGTCGCGTACGCCGCGCCCAATCGCATCCTCCGTAGGAGCCAAGACAATCGAAGAAACCCGCGCCGTCATCGAACGATACCGGCAGCGCGGCTATATCGCCCATTCCGTCAAAATCGGCGGCGATGTGGCCCGTGATATCGCCCGAATCCGTGACATGGAAAGCCTGCGCAATCCCGAAGACATCGTCCTCTATGACGTCAATCGCGGCTGGTCGCGGCAGCAAGCATTACGCGTGATGAGTGCGGTCGAAGACCTCAATGTCATGATCGAACAGCCTTGCGAAACACTGGATGACATTGCCGCGATCTCAGGCAAACATGCTTCGCCTGTTTCGGTTGATGAAAGCCTTGTTACCCTTCAGGACGCGACGCGCATAGCCCGCGATGGCATTGCCGAAATATTCGGCATCAAGCTCAATCGGGTCGGCGGGCTGACCAAAGCGGCCCGAATGCGCGATGTCGCGCTGGCGCATGGGATTGACATGTTTGTAATGGCAACCGGTGGTTCTGTGCTGGCGGATACCGAAGCGCTGCATCTGGCGGCGACAATTCCGGATGCGAATTGTCATGCTGTCTGGGCCTGTCAGGACATGATCACCGTCGATATCGCCGGTGGGCGTGGGCCGAGAAACGTGGATGGCCACCTGCATCTACCCGAAACACCGGGCCTTGGCGTTCACCCAGATGAAGATGCGTTGGGTGATCCTGTGGCGATCTACCGGTAACGATACACGCCTCTTGTGCAAGTTCGATAACGGTCATCTGCCGAGGTTGACCTTGCCGCTTCGCCATGGGAACGATGCGCGATGGCTTAGTCGAACAGGATAGCGCGATGAAGATCGAACCCTTTGGCGTCGAAATCTGGATGGATGAATGGGAAACCCGCTGCGCCTATAACCTTGCAGAGACTTGCGTCGAGAGCCTGAGTATCGCCGAGCTTTTGAAGCTTTCCGGCAAAAACTCGGATGATCTGTCTGAATTGCTGGGGATGAAAATGACCTATGGCGCGATCCGGGGCTCGGACCGGCTGCGCGATGCGATTTGTAGCCTATATGACCAGCAAAAGCGTGAGAATGTCATCGTCACCCATGGCACCATCGGTGCCAACATGCTGGTCCACAAAACGCTGGTCGAGCGCGGCGACAAGGTGGTGGCCGTCGTGCCCACCTATCAGCAACACTATTCCATCCCGGCCAGCATCGGCGCGGAGGTGACGCAGATCCATCTACGGGCCGAGAACGCTTATTTGCCCGATCTTGAGGAGCTGCGCGCCGCCGTAACTCCGGGCACCAAACTGATTGCCATCAACAACCCCAACAACCCAACCGGTGCGGTGATGGATCGCGCGTTCCTGCTTGAGATCGTCGAAATCGCACGCTCCGCTGGAGCATGGTTGCTGTGTGATGAAGTCTATCGCGGTACAGGGCAAGAAGGTTCGGGCATGACGGATGCGGTTGCAGATCTTTATGAGAAAGGCATTTCAACCGCGGGCATGTCCAAGGCGTTTTCGCTGGCAGGGCTGCGACTGGGTTGGATTGCGGCCAACCCAGAACTGATCGAAGCGGTTTCGATCCATCGGGACTATGACACGATCTCGGTCGGCATGATCGACGACCATTTCGCCGCGCTTGCGCTGGAAAACAACGACAAGGTTCTGGCGCGCAGCCACGCCATAACGCGCGGCAACCTCGCCATGCTGGAAGAATGGGTCGAAAGCGAGCCCAAAATCAGTTGGGTCAAACCCAAGGCCGGAACAACCGCGCTGTTGCACTACAACTTCGACATGCCCTCGCGCGAGTTCTGCGTGAAACTGCTGCAGGAAACCGGCGTGATGTTCACGCCGGGCTCTGCCTTGGGTCTCGAAGGCTGTGTTCGGATCGGTTACGCCAATACTCCGTCGATCATTCGCGAAGGGCTGGAAAAAGTTTCCACCTTCCTTGCGAAGCTCGACTAGCGCCTCATCGACTGACCGTTGTGGAACAGATGCACCTTTTCGGGTGCCGCCGTGACCGAGACGGTTTTTCCTCGCAGATTGCGCTGAACACCAGGTAGTTTTGCAATCACGGCTTCCCGTCCATCCGGGACTGCAAAGTAAAGCAGCGTGACCTCACCCAAAGCTTCGGTGAAATCCACCAAGCCGGAATAAATTGGTGTTCCATCAGTGATATTTAAGTCCTCAGGCCGGACACCGATATTGACCTTTTTGCCTTCGTCAGCGGCATCCGTCGGGATCGATGAGATTGCCACGCCGCCATCATCCAGCGTCACAGTCGTTGTCTCTCCTGTCGCGGTAATAGTCCCGGGCAGCAGGTTCATTGCTGGTGAGCCGATGAACTGCGCAACAAACTCGTTATCTGGCGTCTCGTAGAGTTCCAGCGGAGTGCCGACCTGCGCGATCCCCTTGTTAGCCAAAACCACAATGCGGCTGGCGAGTGTCATCGCCTCGACCTGATCGTGGGTGACGTAAATCATCGTGCTGTCGGGCATCGCCTCTTTCAGGCGTGCGATCTCGATCCGCGTCGCCACGCGCAGGGCAGCGTCGAGGTTCGAAAGCGGCTCGTCGAACAAATATACTTTGGGGTCGCGCACGATGGCACGACCGATGGCAACGCGCTGGCGTTGTCCACCAGACAATGCCTTGGGCAGGCGATCCAGCAGGGGTTCGAGCTGTAGAATCTGGGCCGCGCGCTCCACGGCGGCATCAACCTCAGCACTGGGCAACTTGGCAATCTTGAGTGCGAAAGCCATGTTTTCGCGCACCGTCATATGCGGGTAAAGCGCATAGGACTGGAACACCATCGCGATGCCGCGTTGCGCAGGTGGCACATCGTTCACCACCTGCCCTTCGATCTCAAGCGTACCGCCAGTGATCTTTTCAAGGCCCGCGATCATCCTCAGCAAAGTGGATTTTCCGCAACCTGATGGGCCGACAAAGACAATCAGTTCGCCTTGCTCGATCTCGAGATCGATATGTTTCAGAACATCGACAGGACCATAGGATTTGGCCACATCCGTAAGCTTGAGTTCCGACATGGTTTACCTCTTTTCCCGAGCCAATAGACAGAATTGAGCGGCATCCAGCGTCAAGTTGCTTTCCCCGCGAACGCCGCCCAACTCCTCCCCGATCACTTGCCAGTCACCTTCTGGCAGGGTCACGCCAACCGGACAGTCACCCAGATTGAAGGCGCAGAAGACCTGCTCGGCTTCATCCTCTCGGGTGAAGGTCAATACCGAACCGATTTGTGACATCCCTGTCTGCGCGCCGGACATCAGCGCTGAGTGCGCATGACGCAATGCAATCGCATGGCGGTAGTGGTGCAGCATCGACGCTGGATCTTTTTCCAACCGATCCACCGCCCGCTCGGCCTGCGCAGCGCTGACTGGCAACCAGGGACGGCTCGTGCTGAACCCGGATTGTTCGTCCTGTGCGGCCCAGACCATCGGAGTACGGCAGCCATCGCGACCTTTGAATTCCGGCCAGAATTCAATACCATAGGGGTCTTGCAAATCTTCGAACGCAACATCTGCCTCGGGTAGCCCCAGTTCCTCACCCTGATACAGGCAGGCTGAGCCACGCAGGCACATCATCAGAACGGCGTGCTGCCGGACAGCTGCATCGTCCAAACCCCAACGCGAAGCATGGCGTTGCACGTCGTGGTTTGAGAAGGCCCAGCATGGCCATGCATCACCCGCCTTGTCCTCAAGCTGGTCAAAAACCTGCTTTGCGTAAGCTGCCGTCAAAGCCCGCTTTTCGAGGAACTCGAAAGCATAACACATGTGCATCCGTTTATCGCCGCTGGTGTATTCGCCCATAATCTCAAGCCCGCGCTGCGCGTCGCCGACCTCACCCAGACAGGCGCGGCCCTCGTATTCGTCAGTCAGGGCGCGCAGCCGTTCTAAGAAGGCGATATTCTCGGGCTGACTTTTGGAATAGAGGTGATCCTGATGGTTATACGGGTTCACCATCGGCGCAATTGAAGAGTTCCTTTGATCCATCGGCAGACCAGGATTGTCACGTAGCTGGGCGTCGTGGAAATAGAAATTGATGGTATCCAGACGGAAGCCGTCGACCCCCAGTTCCAGCCAGAAGCGCGCCACATCCAGCAGGGCATCCTGGACATCCTTGCAATGGAAGTTCAAATCTGGCTGCGAAGTCAGGAAGTTGTGCAGATAATACTGCAAACGCCGCGCATCCCACTGCCAAGCCGAACCACCAAAAATCGATAACCAGTTATTCGGAGGTGTCCCGTCGGGTTTGGGATCAGCCCAGACATACCAATCGGATTTCGGGTTCTCGCGGCTGGCGCGGCTTTCGTTGAACCATGGATGCTGATCTGAGGTGTGGGATAGCACCAGATCGATCATCACCTTCAACCCATGCGCATGGGCTTGATCCAGCAGCTCTTTGAAATCTCCCATGGTGCCGAACATCGGATCGACATCGCGATAGTCGCTGACATCATAACCGAAATCCTTCATCGGAGATTTGAAGAACGGCGAAATCCAGATCGCATCAACCCCCAGCGAGGCGATATAGCCAAGCCGCTGGGTGATGCCCTTCAGATCTCCGATCCCGTCGCCGTTGCTGTCCTGAAAGCTGCGCGGATAGATCTGATAGATCACCCCGCCCCGCCACCAGTCTGACGCCGACTTGGTTTTTTCGAATGCTGTCGCGTTGGTCTGCACGTTCATCACACGCCCTTATTTTACGGAACCGGCCAGCAAGCCGCGAACCAGATATTTCTGCATTGCAAAGAAGACTGCCAACGGCACCGCGATTGAGACAAACGCCGCCGTGGCCAAGATTTCCCAGTTACCGCCCCGCGTACCCAGCAGCTCGACGATACGGTTGGTCATTACCGTTGTCTGACCGCTGGCATCGATCAGGAAGACTTTGGCAACCAGCAGATCGTTCCATGTCCAAAGGAACTGGAAGATCGCAAAGGATGCCAGTGCCGGAAAGCTAAGCGGCAGGATCAGTTTAGTAAAAATCTGAAACTCGGTTGCGCCATCTACCCGGGCGTTCTCAATCAGGTCACGAGGCAGCCCGGCCATGTAGTTACGCAATAGGTAGATCGCCAATGGCATCCCGAACCCGGTATGGGCCATCCAGACCCCCAGGTATCCTTTGCCGATCCCGATATTGAGATGCAGTTTCAGCAACGGGATCAGCGCCAGCTGCAATGGCACCACCAATAGGCCAACCACCGCAGCGATCAGCAGGGCACGCCCCGGGAAATCCATCCATGCCAGCGCGTAAGCCGCAAATGCTGCGACAAGAATCGGGATAATCGTCGCCGGGATCGTCACCGTCAGGGTATTGAAGAACGCCTTGCCCATACTGTCGGAACTGCTTTCGTTGAACAGAACATGGGCATAGTTTTCCAAGGTGAATTCAGGCGGCAGAGTAGTCGTCACAAACACGCGAGGGCCGCGCTTGCCCGAAAACTCTTCGGCGTTTTCCATCCGATAGTCACCGTTGGCCTGAACCGTGATCGTCCCGCCACGACGAAGCTCAGCCGTTTCGCCCGGAGCAAAGGCATCAATCGCACGGGAATTCACACCCCATCGCGAAATGTCCGAGGCCCGATCACCATCGAAGATATTGCCTTCGATCACATAGAGACCATCCTGCAGAACCTGCGTTTCCGGCGCAGCCGCGCGCAGAGTCAGGTTCTGTTCCGACGGGAAGAGCGCCCGCCACCAGCCGCTGCTGGAAATCTGGTCCGCCGTTCTGAATGACGAGATCAACAAACCGAGTGTTGGGAAAACCCAAAGCACCACAAGCAGCACAACCGAGGCGTGAACGACCCATCTAAGGGCTGGGCGGGTTCCTGCAATATCGCTCATAACCCCGTCCTCCTACTGCATTTCTTTGCGCGCATTGCGCACGTTCCAGATCAGGATCGGCGTCACCAGCAACATGATCACCATGGCGGATGCCGATCCCACGCCCCAGTCATTGGCGCGGAACATCTTGTCGTACATGTAATTGGCCAGAACCTGCGTCTCCCACTGGCCGTTGGTCATCGCAAAAACGATGTCAAAGACCTTGAGGACCACGATGGTGATGGTGGTCCAGACCACCATGATCGTGGTTTTGATCTGCGGCACTTTGATCTTGAAGAAAATCTGGAACGGATTGGCCCCGTCCAGAATGGCGGCCTCGATGGTCTCTTCCGGGATGCCGCGCAGCGCGGCGGACAGAATGACCATGGCAAAGCCAGTTTGTATCCAGACCAGAACGATCATCAGGAAGAAATTGTTCCAGAAAGGCAGGGTCAGCCAAGTGTGCGTTTCGGTTCCACCAAAGAAGATGTAGATCGCGTTCAGGACGCCGATCTGATCCTGATCGGCCGGACGCGCATCATAGACCAGTTTCCAGATTACCGAGGCGCCAACGAAAGAAATCGCCATCGGCATAAAGATCAACGACTTGGCGACGTTACCCCAGCGGATGCGATCCGTCAGCTGCGCCACGAGCAGGCCAAATGCGGTGGACATGGCAGGTACAACAATCAGCCAAAGCATGTTGTTGCGCATCGCCTCCCAGAATTTCGGCTCGGCTACCATCTGGGTATAGTTGTCAAAACCCGCCCATTCATATCCGCCTCCGGCTACGCGATCAGTCAGAGACAGGCGCAGCGTCTCAAACACCGGATAGGCAAGATAGACCCCAAGGGCGAGGATCGCGGGAAGCAGAAACAGCCAGGGCCGGATCATATTCGCGCGGTTGATATTGCGACCCGTGTTCGGTCCACGCGCAGGGAACAGGACTTTATCCAGAAATTGGTTGGACAGGTAGAAATAGCCCACGCATCCCGACACACCGATTACGATTGTCAGCAGGCCCTGAATTGCCGGATTCATGGCGTCCTCTCCCTTGCTAGGGTTTCGGGCAACCTGATTGAAAGGTTGCCCGAAGGTTCAGCGGATTACTTGATTGCGTCCCAAGATGACTGGATTTCGCCGGTGACTTCTTCGGCGGATTTCCCGCCAGTATAGTCAACCATGCCGGTCCAGAACGTACCCGCACCCACGGCGCCCGGCATTAGGTCCGAGCCGTCGAAGCGGAAGGTGGTCGCGCCCAGTAGAATGTCACCCAGACCGCGCAGAGTATCATCCTTATAGGCTTCGGTGTTCACGCCCTTATGCGGGGTCAGGAATCCGGTTTGTGCCATCATGACTTCATGTGCAATCGGCTGCTTGAGGAACTCCATGAACGCGCTGGTCGCGTCCGATGGATTGCTTACCGCCATCAGAGTACCGCCACCCAGAACCGGGTTACCCAAGTCCTTGTCTGCGAAAGACGGCATGTAAAAGAAATCTGCATCCAGGCCGAACTCGACATCTTCGGGGAAGAAGGCCGGAACAAAGGACGCTTGACGGTGCATGTAGCACTGGGGCGGCGATGAGAACATGCCTTTGGGGCTGTCGCGGAAGTCAGTCGAGGCGACAGCATCTGACCCACCCGAGACCTTGGCGTCATCACGCGCGAACCAGCCAAACTCTTCGATTGCGGCGATAACGCGCGGATCATCAAACGGAATCTCGTTTGTCACCCACTGGTCGTAAACCTCGGGCGGCTGAGTCCGCAGCATCATGTCTTCAACCCAGTCGGTCGCGGGCCAACCGGTGGCGGCACCCGATCCTAGGCCAATGCACCACGGGGTTTCGCCATCGGCGACGATCTGCTCGGTCAGGGCCTTCAGTTCTTCCATGCTCGTCGGCACTTCGTATCCGGCATCCTCGAAGTTTTCCGGGTTATACCAGACCAGAGACTTGACGTTCACATTGTAGAAGAAGCCATACATCTGGTCATTGCCGTCGGCGTCTTTGTAAGTGCCAAGATCAACCCAGGAATCGCCAGCCGCATAATTGTCACCAACCCAGGCCGCCATATCTTCACCCAGCGGTGTCAGCTGCCCTTTGGATGCCATGATCGCCGCCAGTCCTGGCTGCGGGAAGACCGCGATATTGGGGGCTGATCCTGCCTCGGCATCGATAACGATCTGCTGCTCGAAACTGTCGGAACCGGTATAGATCACATCTGCGCCAGTCGCCTCTTCGAAATAGGCAATCATGTTGTTGAAGTAACCGTCTTCCGGGGTCAGCCACGGACCAAAAATCGTGACCGTCTGACCGCTCAGATCCGGGGCGCTTTCGGCCCAGGCATTATAGCTGTCCCAGTTGAACGGCCCCTCGCCCGGCGCGAAGACCAAATCTTGTGCTTGTACCGACCCGGCCAGCAGAGCGATCGCCGCCGCACCCGAATAAAGTGCGTGTCTCATGAGTTCTCCTCCCAAAATTTTCGGCGCAAACGAGATTCGTTTTCAAAGCGCTTTGGATGCCGTACTTTATCCGCTAACATTCAGACCCTGTCAATATCTCGCCTACAAACCCCTAAAAAACTGCCATTCTAAGGCATTCTCTCGAAACATGTTGACTGAGCCAGGTTTTCACAACAAAACAAATGGGAATCAATTTGAAGGCGCTTTGAGTGAAATGAACCTAAAGCAACTCTCTGAGATCCTCGGCCTTTCACAAACGACCGTCAGCCGCGCGCTGAACGGTTACCCGGAGGTCAGCGAAGGGACGCGCATCCGGGTTCAGGCTGCTGCGAACAAGCATGGTTACCGCCCCAACAGCCGCGCCAAGGGGCTGGCGACAGGGCGGTCTATGGTCATCGGCCATGTGATTCCCACCTCGTCCCGGCACGAAATGGTCAATCCGATTTTCGGAGATTTTGTGGCAGGCGCAGCCAAAACCTATGCGGCGAACAATTATGACATGATGTTCACGCACGCGCCGGACACATCAATTGAAGAATCCTATCGCAGCCTGTTCAATCGGGGCGTCGTAGACGGCGTGGTCCTGCAAGGCCCCAAGGTACGAGAGCCGCGCATCTCGGTATTATCGCGCCTCGGCGTACCCTTCATTGTTCATGGCCGGTCGACCTACGCCAAAGAGCCATATGATTGGATCGATGTGAACAATCAGCGTTCATTCGAACGCGCTACTCGGTTTTTGATCGATCTGGGCCATCGGCGCATCGCCTTGATCAACGGGCTCGAGGAAATGGATTTCGCGCGTCGGCGGAGGAACGGCTATCTGGCGGCGCTCAAAGAAACCGGGATCTCGCCTGATCCAAACCTGCTGCGTAGCGCTGAGATGACCGAGATTTATGGGCATCAGACAGCCTGCGACATGCTGAAGCTCGACGACCCGCCAACAGCAATTTTGGCCTCTTCGATTATCTCTGCGGTTGGAGTCCGGCGCGCACTGGAAGAAAGCGGCCTGAAAATGGGGCGCGATATCTCGGTGATCGCTCATGATGACGAGTTGTCATACATGCGCAATGGTATGGATGTTCCAATTTTCACCGCAACGCGCTCGTCGGTCAGACACGCGGGCGAGGTGGCTGCCGAAATGCTGATCGAGCGGATCAACGCTCCGGATGACCCACCCAAAACGCGCTTGTTGGAGGCTGAACTTGTCGTCGGCAGCTCGACGGGGCCAGCCCCACAAAGGATGTGATATGAAGTACAAACGCGCAGATTTCCCGCCAGATTTTCAGTTTGGCGTGGCGACGTCGGCCTATCAGATCGAGGGACACGCCAATGGGGGCGCAGGCAAGACCCATTGGGACAGTTTCGCTGCAACTCCAGGTAACGTCGCCAATGCGGAAAACGGAGATTTGGCCTGCGATCACTATAACCGGTTCGAACAGGATCTGGATCTGATCCGGGGCGCCGGCTTCGACTGTTACCGGTTTTCAACCAGTTGGGCGCGCGTGCTGCCCGAAGGGCGCGGACCGATCAATCAGCAAGGCTTGGATTTCTATGATCGCCTGACCGATGCGCTGCTTAAACGCGGCATCAAACCCTGCGCAACGCTGTATCACTGGGAACTCCCGTCACCGCTCGCCGATCTGGGCGGTTGGCGAAACCGGGATATCGCGAATTGGTTTGCAGACTTCACCGAGATCATCATGGGCCGCATAGGCGATCGGATGTTCAGCGTCGCACCTGTCAATGAGCCTTGGTGCGTAAGCTGGCTGAGCCATTTCGAAGGCCAACATGCCCCCGGCTTGCGCGACATCCGGGCGACCGCGCGCGCGATGCACCACGTGCTGCTGGCCCATGGTCGCGCAATCGAAGCCATGCGTGGATTGGGCATGTCGAACCTTGGCGCAGTGTTCAACCTTGAATGGGCGGAACCTGCTGACGACAGCGATGAGGCACAGACTGCGGCGGCGCTTTACGACGGGATTTACAACCGCTTTTTCCTGGGCGGCGCATTTAAGAAATCCTACCCTCAGAATGTTCTGGAAGGATTGGAGCCGCATCTGCCGGACAAGTGGCAGGATGATTTCGACACAATCGCGTCGCCGGTCGATTGGTGTGGGCTCAATTACTATACGCGCAAGTTGATAACGCGCGCAGAAACGCCTTGGCCTTCCTTGACCGACGTCCCTGGCCCCTTGCTAAAAACGCAAATGGGGTGGGAAATTGATCCGGCAGCCCTGTCCCGTTTCCTGATCCGAACCGCGCAAGAGTATACTGGGGACCTGCCTATCTACGTGACCGAAAACGGCATGGCGAGCGCAGAACGTCAAAACGACGCTGACAGAATTGACTACTTGAACCAGCATCTTGCCGAAGTGTGTAAGGCCCTGGACCACGGCGTTCCGATCAAGGGATATTTCATCTGGTCCCTTCTCGACAATTACGAGTGGGCGCTGGGATATGAAAAACGGTTCGGGCTGGTCGATGTAGATTTTGAGACGCTGGAAAGAAGGCCAAAGGATTCCTACCGCGCGTTGCAGGCCGCATTGGTCCGGGATCAGTCTGGTTGACCGTCAAGCTTTGCTACTGCGGGCACACGCCGGTTCAGTTTGGCATCTTCAAATGTGGCGTTTGGCGTTCCACCGTAAGGTTCTGTTTGGCCGAGGATGACGTCAGCTCAACAAACAAGCGCTCGGCGCGCGCAAACCGTTCGAAATAGGTGAACTGGATTGAATTCACTAACGACGGCTCCTGACACTGCACCAGATAATCGGCCTGAAATTCGGTGTGATGCACGGCATTATCGCTGACTTGCCCCTCATCCTGAACGAAGACATCACCAACAAGCGCGACATTGGCCGTTGCAGTCACACACCCCGCTTCAGGCGGCACCTCAAAGATCTCAAGCGGTTTAGAAAGGTCCGAGATTGCGACGGCAACATCCGCCCTCTCATCTTCGTTCTCGGCAGTGTGCTCGAACCCAACAATATCTACGCCTGGCACTTCAAGCGTCAGGCTAAATCCGGTTTCAACGAATGAAATTGCCATATGACCCGCGCCATGAGTATGCGCTTCGATGGCGGTCTCTGCCTGCGCCATCAGCGCGGCTGGTATTAGCGCAAGAACAACGGCCGCGCGTTTCATTCTATTCACCATTAACCAAACAAACCGTAGGGCATTTTAATACAATTGCGCCTCAGCGCAATGTTCGCCGGGTGCATCGGGCTCCCCAGATATGGTTAGTCAGAAATAGGAATAATACCTGACAATAAAACTCAGGTTGACATTGCTGACTATTTCACTAAGAAATTGCCGCATCCAGCCCCGCTGTGCCTGCCGGGGTCCGAATCCCGCTAAGAAAGAAAAGTGTTCCACATGACCAGATTGTTCAACGCGGCCAGTGCCCTGACCTTGTGTATCGCAAGTACAGCTGTCGCCGAGGCCCCGTCCAAAGCCGATGTTCTGACCACATATTCCAACATCGCCGAAGCCAAATATGACGACAGTCTGATTGCAGCAAAGAATCTGCAAGCTGCCGTCAACGCCCTGATTGCTAGCCCATCCGATGCCACTCTGAACACCGCACGTGCCGCATGGGTCGCCGCGCGCGTGCCGTATCAGCAGACCGAGGTTTATCGCTTTGGAAACGCCATCGTCGACGATTGGGAAGGCAAGGTGAACGCATGGCCTCTGGACGAGGGCATGATAGATTATGTGGATTCCTCCTACGGCGGCCCCAGCGATGAGAACGAGTTTGCCGCGCTGAACGTCATCGCCAACCCCAGCTTTGATCTGTCTGGTAAGACCATCGACGCCAGCGAAATCACCCCTGCTCTGTTGTCGGATACGCTGCACGAGGCTGACGGGATCGAGGCGAACGTCGCCACCGGCTATCACGCCATCGAATTCCTGCTGTGGGGTCAGGACCTGAACGGCCACGGCACGGGCGCAGGAAATCGTCCATATACCGATTATCTAGTTGGTGACGGCTGTACAGGTGGCAACTGCGATCGCCGCGCCCAGTATTTGACAGCGGCAACCGATCTGCTGATTAGTGATCTGGAATGGATGACTGGCCAGTGGGCCGAAGATGGTGACGCACGTGCCGCTCTTGCCGCAAATGAAACTGCTGGCGTTAGTGCGATCCTAACCGGCATGGGTTCGCTGTCCTACGGCGAGCAGGCGGGTGAGCGTATGCGCCTCGGCCTGATGTTGAACGACCCCGAGGAAGAGCAGGACTGCTTCTCAGACAACACCCACAACAGCCATTACTATGACGGCTTGGGCATCCAGAATGTGTATTTGGGCAGCTATACCCGCATCGATGGCACGCCTGTTTCGGGTGCATCCCTATCGGATCTGGTGACCGCAGCCGATCCGACGCTTGATACAGAGATGAAAGCCAAGCTGGCCAACACCATGCTGGCGCTAGGCCGTATCAAATCAACCGCCGAAGCGGGTTTTGCGTATGACCAGATGCTGGAACGCGGCAATGAAGGTGGCGAAGCGCTGATTATGGGTGGTGTCAATGGACTGGTCGATCAAACCAAGACCATCGAACGCATCGTGACCGTGCTGGAGCTTGACCAGATCGATTTTGAAGGCTCGGACAGCTTGGATAACCCTGACGCGGTATTCCAATAGGTATCATGGCCGGGCGCATTTTTAGTGCTCTCGGCCTTTCTCAACATCGAGTGTGGCGTCTTGGCACTGGACGCGCCCTCAATAACTTACTATTTCACTAGGAAATAGCATACCCCGACTGAGTCGCCATGATCGTTTGCCAATGCACCAACATCTCTGACCACGACATCCGAGCGGCGATCGATTGGATGCGCACGGCAGACCCACAGACCATCATCACTCCCGGCAAGATCTATCATGCCCTTGGCAAGTCAGCGGATTGCGGCGGATGTATGCCGCTTTTCCTAGACACAATGCGCGCAGACGATAATCTTAAAGTCCCCATGCAGCTTCGGTCATTGCGATCCGAAGTATCACAGGAGAAAGCACATGAAGGGCGATCCCAAGGTCATAGAATACCTCAACAAATCTCTGCGGCATGAACTGACGGCGGTCAGCCAGTACTGGCTACATTACCGCCTGCAAGAGGATTGGGGGCTTGGCCATATGGCCAAGAAAAGCCGTGAGGAATCCATCGAGGAAATGGGCCATGCAGACAAGCTGATCGAGCGGATCATCTTTCTGGAAGGCCACCCCAACCTGCAGAAACTTGACCCACTCCGCATCGGGCAGACCCCGAAAGAAACACTGGAATGCGATCTAGCCGCCGAACAAGACGCGCGGGCGCTTTATGTCGAAGCGCGGGAATACTGCCGCGAGGCCAGCGACTATGTGTCCATGGGCCTGTTCGAAGAATTAATCAGCGACGAAGAAGGACATATCGACTTCCTCGAAACGCAGCTCGACCTTTATGAAAGGATTGGCGAAGCCAATTATGCGCAACTTAACGCATCCAAGATGGACGAAGGCGAGTAAGCTTGCCCTTGCATCGGTGGCCGCACTCACGGCCACCTCTTCCCAAGCCACCGAGCTGCGGGACCCTCATCTAAATTTCCTTCCAAGAACTGCCGAAGAACGCGCCCGGATCGACGCTGTCACAGCAACGCCGGACGACTTCAGTGTGCCGCAACGGTTCGAAGAACTGTCCGCTGGTGCTGCGACCGTGCGGGCGCGCACTGATGCGGACGCGTTTTCTCAGCCCTCCGCCAATTTAAGCTTCGAACAGGAGCTGGACTTCAAAGTCGGCAACGGGTTGTTCAAAAAGATCTGGGTCTCGTCTCCGTCGTCCACTCTGGCTTCTGGACGGTTTGGGTCCGCTATACAACGCCCGCTCGTGTCAGCGCTGTCACATCAAGGACGGGCGCGGTCATACGCCTAACGGCCCGGATGACAATGCCGTCTCGATGTTCCTGAGAGTTTCGGTTCCCGGCAAGCCAGAGGGCGCGCCTGCTGAGATCGAAGACTATATCGCCACCCTGCCTGATCCGAGTTATGGCACTCAACTGCAGGATTTCGCTCTGGCAGGCCATCCCGCAGAATATCGGCTGGACATCACGTATGAGGAAGTCCCCGTCGCGCTGTCCGACAGCGAAACGGCCTCGCTCCGCCGCCCCAGCTATAAGGCCGCCGATTTAGGCTATGGCCCGCTGCACCCGGACGCGATGCTTAGCCCTCGAGTTGCGCCGCAGATGATCGGACTGGGGTTGCTGGAATCAATTCCGGTTGAGGACTTGCTGGCCAAAGCCGATCCTGATGACGAAGATGGCGATGGTATCTCGGGCCGTCCGAACATCGTATGGTCGACGGAATTCGGCGAACCAATGATGGGCCGCTTTGGTCACAAGGCCGGGATGCCCACGGTGATGGAGCAATCGGCGGCGGCCTTCGCAGGTGATATCGGCATATCAAGTCCGCTTTACCCCGCGCCGTACGGCGATTGCACCGAATTGCAGGCCAACTGCATTGATGCACCGCACGGAGACAATGATGCGCGGGGATTCGAGATTGACGCAATTGGCATGGACCTCGTCGCCTTCTACAGCCGCAATCTCGGTGTTCCGGCGCGCCGAGACACCGATGACCCTGAAGTGTTGCGCGGGAAAGAAGTGTTTCTTGCCTCGGGCTGCGCATCCTGCCACACGCCTGCTTATGTCACCCACAGGATGCCCGATAGGCCCGAACAGAGCTTCCAGCTTATCTGGCCCTATACCGACCTGCTGTTGCACGACATGGGCGAGGGTCTGGCCGACAACCGCCCCGAGGCCCGCGCAACGGGCCGCGAATGGCGCACGCCGCCTTTGTGGGGCATCGGCCTGACACAGCGCGTCTCGGGCCACACCCAATTCCTGCACGATGGTCGCGCGCGATCCCTGCTTGAAGCCATCCTTTGGCACGGTGGCGAGGCGCAGGCCGCCCGTGACACGGTAGTTTCAATGCCAAAAGCCGACCGCGACGCTCTGATCCGCTTTCTTGGGAGCCTCTGACCCATGCGTAGCCTTACTTTCGCCGCCGCCCTGCTAGTGCCCTTGGGCGCCTTTGCTCAGGATCGTGCTCCGATTTTGATGGATGTGACCGAAACGCATATTCTACCGCGCTTTGCAGAGCTGGCTGACGCAACCGGTGCTTTGTCGACCACAGCCCAAACAGATTGCGAACCGGAGTCAGACGACCTGCGCGCTGATTACGCCACGGCATTCAATAGCTGGATTTCGGCCAGCCATTTACGTTTTGGGCCGTCCGAGGCTGACGATCGCGCTTTTGCACTGGCTTTCTGGCCAGATACCAAAGGATTCACACCCAAAACCCTGTCCCGACACATCGCCAGTGAAGACACTGCCGTCGACGACCCCGATGCCTTTGCCGAAACCTCAATCGCCGGGCGCGGCTTTTTTGCATTGGAACGAATGCTCTTTGATCCAGCGATGACAGAACAAGGAAGCGCCGACTATCGTTGCGCGCTTATCCGCGCCATCACCACTGATATCAACCGAAATGCCGTCGCGATCAACGCGGACTGGCAAAGCTACGCACCACGACTGACGCAGCCGGGGGACAACAGCCCCTATCGCTCGGGCGATGAGGCGATGCAGGAGCTGTTCAAGGCGCTTACAACGGGGCTAGAGTTCACAGCCGACACACGCATTGGACGCCCTTTAGGAACGTTCGAGCGTCCGCGCCCGAACCGTGCTGAAGCGCGGCGGTCCAAGCGGTCGTTGCATCATGTCACGCTGTCTCTGATCGCCCTGCGTGACTTGGCCGCCCGTCTGTCCTTTGACCACCCCGAGATTGCTGCAGATCTGGATGCCGGTTTCGCGCGGGCCATCGACCGGGCTCAATCACTGGACGACCCCGCCCTCGCCGGTGTTGCGACACCGCAAGGTCGCGTCCGCATCGAAGCGCTGCAGCAATCGATCAACGACATTCGCGAGATCGCCGCGACCGAGCTTGGCCCGACGCTCGGCATCAGCGCCGGATTCAACTCACTGGATGGGGATTGACCATTGACGAACCGCCGCGAATTTCTTGCAGGCCTTGGTGCCGCCAGTCTTGCTTCGGTGCCGGGCTGGGCGTCCGTCGGCGCGCCCCGCTATCTGGCCGCTGCCTTATTCCCAGATGGTAGCTACCGCCTGTCCGGCCTGGATAACTCGGGCGCAGTTTTGTTCGCTATACCGCTACCCGCGCGCGGGCACGCCGCCGCGGCCCATCCGTTCAAAGCCCAAGCGGTCGCCTTTGCCCGCCGCCCCGGGACCTTTGCAATTGTAATTGATTGTACAGATGGTTCTGTCCTAAAGCGGCTGGAGGCACCCAATGGCCGCCACTTCTACGGGCATGGTGCATTCTCGGCTGATGGAACACAGTTTTTCACAACCGAAAACGACTATGAGGCCGCAGAAGGTGTGGTTGGCGTCTGGGACGCGATCAGCTTCGCACGGCTGGGAGAGTTCTCGTCAGGTGGGATAGGCCCCCACGACATGCGCTTGCTGCCCGGTGGCGACATACTGGTCGTCGCCAATGGTGGCATCGAGACACACCCCGACAGCGGTCGGACCAAGCTAAATCTGCCAACGATGCAGCCCAACCTGAGCTATCTCGACATTTCGGGTTCGATTTTGGAGCAAGTGGAGCTACCCCGCGCGCTGCACAAAAACTCGATCCGCCATCTTGCGGTGCGTGACGATGGTCTAGTGGGTTTTGCAATGCAATGGCAAGGCAGTCAGACCAAGTACCCTGCCCTTCTGGGGCTTCACCAAAGGGGCGAAAAGCCTCGCCTTTTGTCAGCGCCCGAAACGCAGCAAAGAGAGTTGCAAGGGTATGCTGGCAGCATTGCCTTTTCCACCGATGGCCAATCGGTTGCGATCACCTGTCCGCGAGGCGATGCATTGCACCGTTTCGACGTAAATTGCGGAGCATTCATCGAAGCTTTAGTGTTCGAAGATGTTTGCGGTTTAGGCGCCGGCAAGGCTGGGTTGGCGTTTACCACCGGAACCGGTGCATTTGGCACTCTGACGACCACCGGCGCCGAAATCACCGCGCGGTCGGATTGCCAGTGGGACAACCACCTGATCCCGATCCGTACATACGGCTAGAATTCGGCGGCGAACCCTCTCACAGTTTACACTTGGACGAATCAAACTGCTGCCGTATTGGCAGGCGCTAAACCAGCACACCCAAGTTAAGGACTGATCTGATTGAAACAGACGCCCGACGCACCGCATTCCATCTACGGGGTTGAGAAATGGGGCCATGGCCTCATTGAGGTGACAGAAAGGGGCGAGATAGCTCTGCGCAATCCGATGGCCCCCGAGGCCGAGGCAATCAGCCTGCCGGGCATCCTCAGCGATCTGGACGACCGGGGGATCAAAGCCCCGATGGTCTTGCGTGTTGCGTCTTATCTAGAGCATGAAATCGCGCACCTGAACGAGAGCTTTGCCGAGGCAATCGCGCGCGTAAACTATAAGGGCCACTATCGCGGTGTTTTTCCGATCAAGGTGAACCAACAGGCGCAGGTGGTCGACCGGATCGTCGAGTTCGGCAAGAAATACAATTATGGCCTTGAAGCAGGATCAAAACCTGAACTGGTGGTGGCCCTGGCCCATCGCCTGGCCCCCGAAGCGCTGATCGTCTGCAATGGCGTCAAGGATGCTGAATTCATCCAATTGGCGATCCTGTCTCGCAAGATCGGGTTCAACACCGTCATCGTGCTGGAAAGTCCAAAAGAGGCCAATACCGTCATCGAGGTCTATAACCAACTGGGGATCGAGCCCCTAATAGGCGTTCGGGTCAAATTGACCAATCAGATCAGCGGCAAATGGGAAGAAAGTTCCGGCGACCGTTCCGCCTTTGGAATGAACACCGACCAGCTTGTTGCCACCGTGGACAAGCTGAAAGCGGCGGGATTGCTGCACTGCCTCAAGCTGCAACATTCGCATCTGGGTTCACAGGTGCAGGACGTTAACGATGTGCGCCGCGCTGTTGGCGAGGCATGCCGGTATTACACCGAACTCTCGCGTGAAGGTGTACCACTCAGCTATCTGGATCTCGGCGGCGGCATGGGGGTGGATTACACGGGCGAAAAAAAGGCCGCGGAAAACTCGATCAACTACACGGTCGAGGAATATTGCGCCAACGTAGTCGAAACCGTGGCCTACGCCATGGACGAGGCTGGAATCGACCACCCCACACTGATCACCGAAAGCGGCCGTGCGGTGGTTGCGACGTCGTCCATGCTGGTCTTCAACGTGTTGGAAAGCACACTCTACGACGCACCGGACGGACCAATGGCCGAGCCCAATGACCACCACATGGTTTCGGACCTCGCCGCAGTACACGGCTATCTCAGCAAGGATCGGCTGCAGGAATGCTGGAACGACGCAACCTTCTATCGCAATGAATTGCGCGCGCTTTTCAGACGCGGGTATGTCGACCTGCGCCAGATGGCCCGGGCCGAGCGCATCTACCTGTCCCTTATGGCCCGTCTCAAGGCCTTGGCGGCAAGTGATGATCTGGACACGGAAGTGGATGACCAGCTTGAGAAGGTCGCAGACATCTACCATTGCAACTTCTCGCTGTTCCAATCCCTCCCCGATGTCTGGGCCATCGACCAATTACACCCGATCGCGCCGCTGCAAAGCTTGAATGAAACACCAGACCGCCGCGCGGTCCTGTCCGACATCACCTGCGATAGCGACGGAAAGATCGACCGATTCATTTTGGCCGACGGCGTGTCCCCCAGCCTGCCAGTGCATTCGCTGCCCGAAGAAGGCGAGTATTTCATGGGCGTCTTCTTCGTTGGCGCCTATCAGGAAACACTTGGCGACCTGCACAATCTGTTCGGCGACACCAATGTAGTCACCATCGACCTGCGCACCGACGGTGGCTTCGACTTGCTGCATGAACAAGAGGGCGACACAATTTCTCAAGTCTTGTCTTATGTGGAATTCGACCCGCAAGACTGTGTCGCCGCGTTCCGCAAAATGGTGGACGAGGCGATTTCGACCGGTACTCTGCAAGCCAAGGACCGAAAAACCCTGATGAGCGCCTATCGCGACTCGATCAACGGCTACACCTATTACGAATAACCCCTTGAGAGGAGACTATCCCATGGGCAAAACACTGGTTGTCGGCGCGGGCGGCGTGTCCCACGCAGCCGTGCACAAAATGGCGATGAATTCGGACATCTTTACCGAGATCACGCTGGCCAGCCGAACCAAGTCAAAATGCGATGCCATCGCCAAAGCCGTGAAAGAACGTGTTGGTGTAGACATCACGACTGCCGAGTTGGACGCCTACAAGGTTGAAGATACAGTCAAACTGATCAAAGAAACGGGTGCAGAAATCCTCGTAAACCTGGCCCTGCCGTATCAGGATCTGGTTCTGATGGACGCGTGTCTTGAGGCCGGCATCCACTATCTCGACACCGCGAACTATGAGCCCGAGGACGAGGCTAAGTTCGAATACCACTGGCAATGGGCCTATCAAGAACGGTTCAAAGAGGCTGGTTTGACTGCCATCCTCGGCTCGGGCTTCGATCCGGGTGTGACCAGCGTCTTCGCCAAATGGCTGAAGAAGCACAAGTTGGATACGATCCGTCAGATCGATGTGCTGGACGCGAATGGCGGCAGCAACGATCAAGAATTCGCCACCAACTTCAACCCGGAAATCAACCTGCGCGAAGTGCTGGCCGAGGTGCGCCATTGGGAAAACGGCGCATGGCAGCACAGCCCGGCGATGACCCACAAGGTCGAGTTCGACTTCCCCGCCATCGGCCCCAAGAACATGTACCTGATGTATCACGAGGAACTGGAGTCGCTCAGCACCCACTTCCCCGAGATCGAGCGCGCCCGCTTCTGGATGACCTTCGGTGACGCCTATATCACTCACGCCAAAGTGCTGGAAAATGTCGGCATGACCCGCATCGACCCGGTGATGCATGACGGCAAGGAGATCATCCCGATTCAGTTCCTGAAAACCCTGCTGCCCGATCCCGGCGATCTGGGCGCGGAGACCAAGGGCAAAGCCTGCATCGGTGACATCGCCACAGGTCAGGCCAAGGACGGCTCGGGCGAAAAGACCTATTATATCTACAACATCTGCGATCACGAGGAATGCTATGCCGAGGTCGGCAGCCAAGCCGTCAGCTATACCACCGGCGTCCCCGCCATGATCGGTGCGGCGCAGGTGCTGAAAGGCAACTGGACCCAGCCGGGCGTGTGGAACATGGAACAGCTCGACCCGGACGACTTCATGGACATGCTGAACACCCACGGCCTGCCGTGGCAGGTCCACGAACTCGACGGCCCCGTCGATTTCTGATCCGCATCAGCTTCATCTGGCTATAAATATCTCGGGGGGTCCGGGGGCAGCGCCCCCGGCCTCTCCACAATCCGGAGACACCCGAATTGTCCGACATGATGACCACCCAAGCCGGAGATGCCGGTGCTTTCCGCAATTTCGACTTCAACCGCGTGCCCACCCCTTGCTTCGTGGTCGATGAGAAAGCCGTAGAGCGCAACCTGACCATCCTCTCCGAGATCGGCACCTGTTCCGGCGCACATGTCCTGAGCGCGCTTAAGGCGTTTTCCATGTTCTCGCTGGCCCCACTGGTGCGCCGACACCTTGGCGGCACCTGCGCGTCCGGCATCTATGAGGCGCGGCTGGGGCGCGAGGAATATGGCGGCGAGGTCGCAACCTTCTGCGCCGGATATAAAGACGCGGACATGGACGAAATCCTGTCGCTATCGGACCACATCATCTTCAACTCACCCGCGCAAAAGGACCGCTTTCTGGCAAAAGCCCAAGCCGCCGGCGTACAGGTCGGTCTGCGCATCAATCCGGAACATTCCGAAGGCGAAATCCCCAAATACGACCCTTGCGCTCCCTGCTCGCGTCTGGGCACGCCGGTCAGCCAATTGACCGCCGAGACTATGAGTGGCGTGGACGGGCTGCACATGCACACGCTCTGCGAACAGGGGTTCGAGCCGTTGCAGCGGACTTGGGACGCGGTTGAGCCAAAACTCAAACCGTACCTTGGCCAACTCAAATGGCTGAACTTCGGCGGCGGGCATCATATCACCCGTGATGACTATGACCGCGACGGGCTGGTCGCCTTCATCAAATCCATCCGTGAGACACACGGTATCGACGTCTATCTGGAACCCGGTGAAGCGGTGGCCCTGGATGCGGGCATTCTGGTTGGCGAAATCCTCGACTTGCCGACCAACGGTATGACCCTTGCGATCACCGATATCTCGGCCACCTGCCATATGCCGGACGTCATCGAAGCCCCCTATCGCCCCGCCCTCATGGATGAGGCCGAGGCAGGCCATACCTATCGCCTTGGCGGCCCGTCCTGTCTGGCGGGCGACGTGATCGGTGACTACACTTGGGACAAGCCACTGGAAATCGGCCAACGCTTTGCCTTCCTCGATCAGGCGCACTACTCGATGGTCAAAACCAACACCTTCAACGGAGTTCCGCTGCCGACTATAGCGCTGTGGAACAGCGAAACGGACGAACTGAAAATCATCAAACAGTTCGGCTATGACGACTTTAAAGGCCGCCTCTCATGAGTATTTTCCTCGACAGTGAACTGTCCGCATGCGAGCGCACCGAGGACGCGCGGTTCCGTGTGATCCCGGTGCCGCTGGAACGCACTGTATCTTACGGGGCGGGCACCGCCAAAGGCCCGGACGCAATTATCGAAGCCAGTAATGAACTGGAACGTATCACTGGCCACGCCGAGCCCTGCGTCGAGGGGATATTCACCGAAGAACCCGTTGACTGCGATGCAGCGTTGTCAGAGATAATGGAACGCCTAGCCCAACGCACGGAAGCGGCCGTTCGCGCCGGCAAAATCCCGGTGACGCTAGGTGGAGAGCATTCACTTAGCTACGGCGCAGTGTTGGGTGTTGCCCGCGCTCTAAACCAACCGATTGGTATCGTGCAAATCGACGCCCATGCTGATCTGCGCAACGCTTATCAGGGCGAGAAACACTCTCACGCCTCAGTCATGCATCTTCTTGCCGAAGAAGGTATCCGTCTGGCGCAATTCGGCGTTCGCGCCTTTTCGACTGAAGAAGCCCAAAGCCGCCTGAGAAACCACGTGTTTCATGTGGACGCCGAAGAACTGGTTACCGGCAACATCCACTCGGTTGATTTGCCCAAGGATTTTCCCGATCTGGTGTACGTCAGCTTTGACGTTGACGGGCTGGACCCGGCAATCATGCCCGCCACTGGAACACCCGTCCCAGGCGGGCTGGGATATTATCAAGCCCTGCGCCTGGTGGAACACGCCCTGAAGGGCCGAAAATGTGTGGGTTTCGACGTCGTCGAACTGGCCCCGAACGGCAATGCCGCCTGGGATTTTACCGCCGCCCAGATCGTCTATCGCCTGATGGCCGCCTGTTAACCCTCGGCGGTCTCATTCAGTTCCATGTGCCCTTCGCCCTTGTTCAGAACGCGGCGTAGCATGGGTTCGAAGAACTCCAGCGGTTTGGTCGGATAATCCGGGTCGAACGCCTTCTGATCATATTCATGACAAAAATAGCGGCAGTCCTCCCAATACGGGCTGTCGCGGTATTTGTCGCGAGCATTCCGATCACCACCTAGATGATGATTGTAGTAGTAGCCCTGAAACACGCAGTGGTGCTTGAGAATCCAGTGTGTCTTCTCACTGACATAAGGCTTCATCATCGCGGCGGACAGTTCCCCGTGATTATAAGGCGACAAGATATCGCCGGTGTCATGGATCAGGGCGGCCACAACCAACTCTTCATCAGCGCCGTCCTCATACGCTCGTGTCGCGGCCTGCAGGCTGTGCTGATAGCGATTCACCGGATACGGCGTCCATTCTTCATCCAGTGAACGAATGGCGTCCAGTATGCGATCCGGCAAAGCAGCGTTGTAGCTCTCTTCATACTCCATGACCGCATCCCAGTCGGCCTTGCTCGCCTCTTCAAAACTGGTCCAGGTGGGTTTGTGGCTCTTGTCCAGCATCGCGCGAATCCTTTGGCTACGTTCGTCAAATCACTTTAAAGCGGCATATGTAGGCAAAAAAATGAATTGATTTTATCAATACGATCAAAAAATACTTTCAATATGCAAACCAAATCTCTGGAAACATTTTTAAGCGTTGCAGAAACCGGCGGGTTTCACTCAGCGGCCCGTAAGTTGAATGTAACCCAAACCGCAGTCAGCGCCCGGATCAGGGCCCTGGAAGACGCAACAGGCAAACCACTGTTCTCGCGCGGGGCCGGCGGAACGGTATTGACCGAGTACGGTCGCCAATTCAAACCCTATGCGGAACAAATGCTGTCGCTGTGGTCGTTCGCCGCCAACGACCTGCCTGAACAGATTCAAAATCGGTTGGCACTGCGTCTGGGTGCCCAGTTGAGCGTGTGGGATCCGTTACTGGTGGACCTTGCTATTCGCTTTGAACAACGGTTTGGACAATTGCTTTTAACCCTGAATTACGACCATGATTTGGATATGGTCGACGCCGTTGCGACCCACGTACTTGACGCCGCGCTGACCCATGAAAAACCTACGGACCGGCGCGTGGTATTCCACGAACTTGCGCCCGAACGGCTGTCTTTGGTTCAAAGCAAGAAGGATGCGAACACCGACGCTGAACGGGTATTTGTCAACATAGAACTGGGCGAGACCTACCGGGATCATGTCCGTTCCACAGCGCGTCTCGCGACAGGGCAAACTATCTTTCTGGGTAATTGCTTGATGGCTTTACGCTATCTCCTACAGCGTGGCGGGTATGGGTATTTCCCGGACTATGTCATCACTCAGCATCTGAACTCGGGCGAGCTGTTGCGCGAGAAAGATGCGCGCGACTTAATGCTACCGCTGTATTTGGTGGTCCGTTCGGACAGTCAAGAAGTTGAAAACATCCTGCAGTGCCTGGAGGAACTTCGCCGCTGACTTCAGACCGGTGACGGCTTTGGTGCTCCGTTTCGAACCCTTTTTCGCAGCAAGGGTCGCCCCGCGGCCAGTAAAAACAGAACCGACACAAGCACGCCCATAACGGCGGGAAGATACAGCAAGCCCCAAAGTCTGGGATCATTGATGACGAACGGGGATACGAATCCCCGAACCCCCTCTAGCAGGACCAGAATGGTAAAGGCACCCAGGATCTGAGGCCAAAGCCCAAAGCGCGAAAAGCTACCCAGCATCAGGGTCGAATATCCGACCAATGCGACCGCAATACATATCGCAATCCACGAGAACCTCTGGTGCAGCTCATCCACCAGATGGCCGATGCTGTGATCATCTTTCACTGAGACCGCTTCGCGATCCCAGATCAACTCGACCGTCGGGATGGCTTCAAGGCTGCGATGGCCCATACTCGAATTCTGGGTCAGTTCGGAAATGTCGTAAGAGGCGTCTTCGAACAACGTGGATGACAGCGTGTTACCAGCCTGATCATACCGCAGCGCAATCCCATCCAGCATAACCAGATGAATGCCCGAAGCCTGATTGACCAGATAGGCCGTAGCACTGGAATAACTGACCGGGTTAATCCCATCGCGACGGTCCGAGACGAAGACTTCGCGCAGCGTTCCGTCCAAATCGATATCGCCGATATAGACGGTTACACCTTCTGCTGGATGCAAGAACTCGCCCTCATTCAACAGCTGTGCGGTGACATCTCCGGCAACTTCATCCTGTCTTAATTCCAGTTGATCAACCGATGCAGGTCGCAAAAAGACGCTGATGACAGCCATCATCAGTCCCGCACTGAGCCCGAACACCAAGACCGCTCGCGCCAGTCGCCACGGGCTGGAGCCTGTTGCCAGCATCACCGTCATCTCGCTTTCGCGGCTCAAACGGTTGGTGGCGTAAACAGCGGCCGCAAACACCGCCATGGGCATGACCGTCCGGATCAGCGTCGGCAAGGTCAACGCCGTGAACTCCAGGAATACCATCGCCGATTGGCCGCCGCTGATGACCCGATCAAAAAGACTGACCGAACGCGTGATCCAAAAAACCCCGACAAGCACAAGGGTGAAAAAGCCAAACAGCACCAGCAATTGCCGCAGGAAATACCCATCAAAACGCGACATGCGACCTCTTGTTTCTTGGCGATTGGCGTTGCGGCGGACTTTAGGCCATTCAACGCGCCGAGGAAACCTCGATTACGCCTGATCAACGGCGGGGATCACGATGCGATGATACCAAAGCCAGCGCAGAATGCGCGACGCCGTGTGTGTGGCCAAAACCTCTGACCAGCTCTTGATGATGTTCAAAGTGGTTGTCGGGGCGCCCAGCCGCTCTAACAACGGTCCCAGCATTGCGCCCTCCAGATTTGCAACTGGCCTTGGGAGATTCGGGTGCCCTATGACAAGGCCGGGTACGATATGCGAAGCGGTTTGCACGCCGGAAGTGATGAGCTTGGCCTGAGGTGACAGGATCAGGGGCTGATCATCACGCAACGCCTCCGTGTTTGGATCGAACGCTGGAGACTTTACCCAATCCAACGGCTTTGCGCGCTCAGCCCAGAAGTGCGAAGGATCGACAGCATGCTGCCGTGCATAGAAATCGGCTGCGAGCGCTGCATGGGTCTGCACACGCTCGAATTGCCGATCCGCATAAAAAGACAAGGCCAGATCACTATGATCGGGAGTTGTCAGAAGCGTGTTCACCACAGCTGCGGCCTGCACCGCCTGCCCCATCGCCAATTGCACCCCCTGCGACGACAAAGCGTCTACCGCGAAGCTGGCCTCTCCGACCCGCAGAAGGTCGCGCGTTGGTGGTGTTGTCTCGGCCTGGCTGGTCGCATCCGCCCGCCGCACAGGCCCGATACGGCGCTGTTCCAGACAGGGCGCTAGTAGTGTCGAACGGGCCAGAAGATTCAGATAGAGATCGCGTCGATCTGCGGGTGGCAGCCCGATGCAGGCGTCGGGATCGACAAAAACCATTGCGTTGACCACTCCTCCCGGTAACAACGCGCCCCAATACCAATGTCCTTGTCCCGCCTCGACCCGGGCTTGCGGGCCAAAGCCCGGCGGCACGTGCCAATAAGCATAAAGCGCCAACAAAGGTTGGGATGCAGGGAGAAACCTGCGGCCCAGCCCGGCTTGCCGTCCCGCTGCGTCCAGCAGGATTTGTGCCTGGATCCGAAAGGCGCCCGTGTCGGTCCGAACGGGAATCTCCCAACCAGACTGCTGGCGCACCGGGCGGTATGCGCGCGCAGGTTGGACGACCTGCGCCCCTGCCGCTTGTGCTGCACGTAACAGCACCGCATCAAACTGGCCCCGGTCAACCAAAAGTCCGGGGTGATCACCGTCGACGCCGCGACGTTCGAACGCTCCGGCCCAATGCAAAAGCGATCCGCTTGCACGCAGAAAACCGGTTTGGGAAACGGTTTCGTCGACCCCCAACAGTTTCAGGATCGCCCAGATTGATGGCGGCAATGACTCGCCGACATGTTGGCGCGGGAACGTTTGCCGCTCGATCAGGCAGACACGCCGACCTAGCTGAGCCAACCTCAGCGCAGCAGAACTACCTGCCGGGCCGCCTCCGATCACGCAGATTTCGGTCTCAATCTCCATCCGTTCAGGCAGAGGCCACCTTAGCGGACACGCCAAAATAATCCGGACGTGCTTCGGACAAGCGGACATAGGCTTGAAGGCAATAGTGCAACCAACCTCGAATGTAGTCGCAAGCGGGGCGTCCGCGATGGATGACTTCGTGATGACACCCGCCGCCGCATAGATACCGCGCCCAGCAGGTGCCGCACGGGGACTGCGTGTGCACGTGCCGATCCGCCAACCAGTTCTCGCGCCGTAGGTCGGGGCCATCATAGACGTTGCCCATGGCTCCGGCTTCGTCTTCAACAAAGCGATGGCAAGCGAACAGGCCGCCATCAGCGGACACGCCAAAATACCCGCCCCCTGCCCCGCAGGCATAGGGCCGATGGGTGCCTCGGTGGATCTCCTGCATCGCCGCTGCCATGTTCGAGAATGGGTAGCGCCGCCCTTCGATTACCGCCGCCTCGAAAACTTCGCCGCAACGGATCATCTGCGATAGCATCTCGTCCAAATCACTCCGGTTCAGTTCATGCTGACCGTTGGGCGAGGCCAGCATGGGCGAGAATCCAATCGAATGAAATCCCATTCCCACAAACCGATCCAGCGTCTCTGGCAGGTTCATATTCTGCGGCGTAACCGTTACCCGGGCACCAACCTGCATACGGTGTTGAGCTGCCAGCAAAGGCTCGACCCGTTTCAGGATCGTATCAAAACTACCCCGACCGCCACGATTTGGGCGCAGCTTGTCATGGACCTCGCCCACGCCATCCAGACTGATGGTGACAGCAAATCCATGCGTTTCGAAAAACGCCGCATCCTCGGGGCGTAGCAGGGTCCCGTTGGATGTGATCGAAAACCCGACGCTCAACCCGTTGGCATGCGCCTGATCGACGGCATATTCCGTAGTGCGTTGCACCAGATCACGGTTGATCAGAGGTTCTCCACCCAAATAAGCAAGGTTGATCCGCACACCGGGTTCGGCTTCGGCCACCAGCCGATCAACCGAAGCCTTGGCGACTTCCCATTCCATATTCCGCGCGGGTCCACCAAATTCTCCCCCTGCAGCATAGCAATAAGTGCAAGCCAGATTGCATTTCTGCGCCACTGCCAGCGACAGCGACCTCACGGGCATACTCTGAGGCGGCGTGTCATCGATGAAAGGTGTTCCATCCAATCCCATGGACCTGAGGAAAGCGCTTTGACTTCTCTTGTCCATCGTTGCGAATTGGTCCGCCGTCCCCTCAGGCACATCAAACACGCGCGATCCATCAACGGCCAGCATGTGATCTCCATGCCCTGTGTCAAAGAAATGCACCAGCGCGGCGGGTGGGATCACGCCTTACCCTCCGTCCAGAACGGGATGCCAATCCCCTTGGCGGCCAGCGCTTCGCCCTCGACGCGGAACAGCTTCATGTCATCGCGCACCTGCTGGATGTAGGCCTGGGAGTCTTCAAATTTACCATCCGCTTCAAGCGCATAGGCGTTGGCTAACCCATCCTTGACCTTAGCGTAGAGTTCCAGCGCCGTCCTGGCCTCCTCTTCAGTGCCAACCTCAATCTGACGCAAATAGGCAGGCGTGCCTTCTCCCGTATCGTATTTGGCCAAAACGTCCTTCATTTGACTGAAGCGCAGGAAGTGCTCGTCCCCGTCGGTGTCGATCCGTACCGCCAGCGCATAAAGGCGGCGTTCCGGGAACAAATCCTCCTGCTCCAAAGTCGCCACACATTGTGCATAAGCGCGGTCAATAAAGCCTCCGGGGCGCTCGATCTCGATGAAATCCGCAAGCGCTTCGGCCGTTAGTGGCCTCAGTGCGCGCGGCTGCGTCTTACCCTTGCCCGCCGGCAAGGTTTCGGACGGGGTCAAGATGGGTTCATACCCCTCGGGCTCAAGCTCCCACAGCAACTGGTTCGCCCAGCGCATATGAGTCATCTCGCCAATCGCGACCTCCAGCACCGAACGCCGGGCAAATATCAGATCGTCTTTCAGCGTCGGCCATTTTCGGGTATCCGCCGTTTCGGGATCCGCCAGCGAGAAATAGGCATAAAGATATTGCAGGCTCAGCGTCATCTCCATCGCGGCCAGACGCGTCTTGAGGTCCTCGATCATCGCCTGCGGCGTGTCATAGGGCTCCACGCCTGGCATTTCGGGATCAACTTCATAAACCTCGCCCGTTTCGCGGCCTTCAACGACGATAGGCAATTCGCTCCACATCTGATTTACCTGATAATGGTCAATCTGGTAGGGGCGGTTTTGTTCGACCGTATTCAGCGCCGCGACGTTACCGGACGGAGACTTGTCCGAGCGCAGCCAATCCAGATAGGTCTCGGCCTCGATCGGGTTCTTTGACTGACCCGAGGGTAACTGATCGTCATGCGCCACCTCAGCCATCACTACGTCGGGGTGGTTCGAAGGCCAGTAGTGGCAGCCGCAGTCGCGGAAGTCATGGGACCACGGATTGCACAGGCTTTGCGTCAATTCTCCGGGATCATAGGCTTCGCTGAAGACCCCCGCCTCGGTCCGGTACTGGCGGCGGAATCCGTGCAGGACGACCTGCTCGGTATCCACGATGCCCTCATGATTGCGCCGTTCCAGAGCAATGCTGACCGGTTTGTCATCACCATGTTCCAGACTGCGGATGAACCGCCAAATCATCAGCCCGTCATAGGGTGTGCCGTCTTCCTCCTTGAAAGTGATGCGCTTACCGCTCTGCTCGACCCATGACAGGAACCAGCGACCTTGGCTGAGCTTTGCGCCGATGTCACCGCTGTAGGCCTCCAACAGCGTCTGCACCCACTCCTCGGGGCTGTTGTCAGGCAGCATCGGATCATAGAAATAGTCCACAAAAACCAGATGGAAGCCCTGTGAATTCTTCGGCGCCTCGGGCACGGGGTTCAGCGGCACCCGCGCGGCGTTGAACACCAGACCGGGGAAAAAGCGGCGGTCCAGGTTGCGTACATCCATTTCCAGACCGGGAAAGCAATTCCCCACCGATCCGTCCAGTCGCGTGTTGTCGGGGTTGCCCGGTACCTTATAGGCCGCGCGGGCGGTCAGGTTGCGGGGTTTAACGCGGATTTGGCCGGGCTGATCAGACATTCTGAGCCTCCGTTTCCTGTGCAACCAGATAGTCGATGAACGAGATCACCAGATGGTACTGCCTGCGCGACAGCGACAGCGGGTAATAGTTGGAATCGCGCATATAAGGCGGCATCCGCGCGTCGTGCATCGAGTCGCGGATAATCCGAGGATCGCGAAAATCCGGGTTCGGATTTTGATCAGGGTTTGGGTTTGTCTCAAGCTCGGTCAGGATACCATATGGTGGACGCAGCAGCGTTTTAACGAAATCCGGGCGACGGCGCAGGAAATCCAGCAGGTTGGCCTCGTCAATCAACTGCTCATGCACGAACTTCGTCGCCACTGTATAGGGCAGCCGATCATTCGGCACGGAGTTCGAAAAGACCGAGATCGGTTGCGGGCGGATCAGTTCGTCGATCTTGTCCGGCGGCCTTGCATCCTCCTCCGTCATGGATTTCGCATCGGTTGACGGCAGGCCCGGCGTCGGGGAAATCCCGGTTTTCGCCTGTAATTTGGCATTGTCCTTCAAACCTTGCGCGCGGATATCGTCGAGGTTGATCAGGCTGTTAGTCTCGAAGGCGCGGCGGAAAATATCAACCACCTCATCCTTAGCTTGCGTGTAGTTTTCTTCAGTTACCGAGATTAGCGACAGATCACGATCGGCCAGATCATCCTCAAGGCTGTAGAACGGCCGCGCATCAGGTGCAAAATCGGGTGGTCCGGTCATGATCGTGGCGCGCGCGGTCAGGCGTTCGCCACGTACAGCCAGCGTCGCCTCGATCACGCCATCGCTGGTGTCATCGGCCACTCCCCAGGATTGGTCATTGCCCACACGGGCACCGTCGTAACTATCGTGCGGCTCAGGGTCGTCCGAGGTGCCGGACATCATGATCCATTTCGACCAAGGGGTGTCGGGGTTCAGGATGCGGTTCTGTTCGGGCACGATTTCGTGGATGCGACCATATTCCGATTTCGGCGGGTCGTTCTGATAGCCCGGTACGGCCAGCGTCGCCGGACCGTATGCAGCATCAGGCGGGCCATAAACCTCACCTTTCGGAGGCATAAAGCGCAGGCGCAGGATGCTGCGGTCGATGAACTCCCCTTCGACCGGTTCATCATGACCCTGCACAGGATGCATCACACGGATTGAGCCTAGCGGGATCGGGTTATGCTCATAGACCATCGGCTGTTGTTCGGACGTATACGGGCTGAAGGCCAGCAGGGGTTTCGGGGTGAAATCCTGACCCGCAATCTCGACCCGTGCACGAAACCCGCAAGCCGCGTCGCCAGTCCGGCGCTCGGCCTTGGTGTTCCCGACGGTGACCGAATAGCGCACGTTTTGCAGCGACAGGCCCTGATCGTCGAGCAGATCGAGCGTCACCGGTGTCTCATATTCCTCGCCCGTCTCGGCATCATGCATCCGCGCCCACAGCTCAAAGAACGGGGCAACCGGGCGCAACGCGCCGCCTTCGTCGCGAAAGCGGATTGTGTCGGGATCGGGAAGATAGGCAGTGACACTGCCATCTTCAATCTCGCGAAAGGTTATGTTCGACCGGATGACCGTTTTGTTGTTGCCATGGGCATCCATGTCCTGCTGCCACTCATAGCTTTCCAGCGGTGTCTCACCCGGTCCAAGACGGGCAACCGCCATGGGTGGCAGAAAGAAAATCTCTTGGATCGTGTCCATACTGGGCCCTCCCCCGTTTGGCCTTGGCAGCCCCCGCTTTCAGGGGTTCGAATAGCTCTCGTATGTGATCGTTGGGTCGTCGAATATCGACTTGGACGTATCTCGGATGATGTCTGGCGGAGCGTCATCCGGCACAGGCGAAATGCTCTGCTGATAATGGAAGAAATTATGCGGGTCGAATTTCTGCTTCACGAACAGCAAAGAGTTGAAATACTCGCCCCAATATTGCCAGCGATAGTTCTTCTGAGTCCGCCGCGGATAGTTCTGATAGACGCGGTCAATGAAATAGCCTTCTTCGGTCATCAGTTCCATGAATCCGTCGAGCCACGGCACCACGATCTCTTTTTCTTCTTCCGACACCCAGAACACATCGACGTAGAAGTTCAGCGACACATCACGGTGAATGAAGGCATTGCCTTGTTTGCCCAACGGCATCCGATTGATCGCCCCCCCATAGGGTTCGATGGCCACAGCGCCATAAGCGTTGGGCGTGCTGTCGAGGTAGTCTACGACGCGCTGCCATTCGGCTTCGTTGAGCTGGCGTTCAATATATCCGGCCTGCTTATCTTCACGCGCCTGATCGGGGACGACGGGGATGTCATATTTGTCGTCATACAGCCATGAGTTGATTTCTTGATAGGTGCCATAGTTCTGGTCGTCCTCCCCCATCTCGCCGCCGATTTCATCGCTCAGCAGGGGCTGAACAAACGCTTTCCCCTCTTCGGACGTGCCATCATAGAGCGCCGACACCAGCAGCACTTTTCGATCTCCCTGATAGGCCAGAAAGATATAGGCCCCGAAACGGTCATCTTCGCAGGTGCGCATGTAGTTGGCCTGCAGGTACTCCAGTGCCTTGGCGGCTTTGTCCAGCGGCCATGTGATGTGGCAACCCCAGACTTCATATAGCTGGTGCAGCTGGTAGCGGATTTCCAGCAACACACCAAAGTTGTTGCCGGTCCCGCCTCGTATGGCCCAGAAGAGGTCGGAGTTCGTATCTTTGTCCGCGATCACGATACTGCCGTCCCACAGCATGACCGTGACGCCCAGAACGTTGTCGCAGGCCATCCCAAGCCGGCGCGAGGTAAAGCCATAGCCGCCGCCCATCATGAAACCCGCCACGCAGACATCCTGACAGGCCCCGCCCGGCACGTGCAGGTGATAAGAGTTCAACTCCGAATTCAGCATCTTGAACGGTGTGCCCGGACCGACATAGGCCATCGGCACCTTTGGATCGACGGTCACGTAACGCATTCGGCTGGTATCCAGCACCATCTGGTTATTGACCGAATACCCCGCCGTGCTGTGACGCCCTGACCGCGCAACAACCCACAGGTCATGCTCGCGCGCGAAAGCAAGGCTGGCGCGTACATCCTGGATGGTCTCGCAATAGACGATGATCTCTGGGTAGTCCTGGAAAGCCGGATTCCAAACCTGCCGGTCATTGTTGTAATCCGCGTCGGTCGGCAGAGTGACCGTTCCGATCAGTTTCTTCTCAAATTCACGTATCTGATCGGGCGTGATCGAATGGTACTGCTGCAGCGCCAGATCGGTACGGCTTTGCGCCACGACATCCTTGGCCAGAAGTGTTTTGCTGATCTTACGCATTAGGTCTCCTCATACCACAAGAGCGGGGCGCCGGACTGGTGACCCAGCGCTTAAAAGTCGAAATTCAGGTATCATCCCAACTCTGCCCGCGCCCAAGCTGGCAGCAAGTTGGCCTTCGGGTCAAGTAATCGTTTCCATCAACGCTCGTGCGTCTTTGAGGTCCGGCAGTTGGGCATCTTGATGGAAATGCGACATGACCGAATTCAACGCCTCACCAACCGGTTCGCCTCGGTGTTGCCGCCACTCCGCCAACGCGACCGCCGCACGAAGCTCGTAAAGCCGCGCGCCTTGCCTTTGCGCAGTTTCGATAGCGCGCAATAGCAGCGGTACTGGATCGCCCCCGGTCTTGGCTACAAGGGCGGCCTCAATACGCAGTTGATCGGCCTCGGCCCATTTCTCTTCGGTTTCGCTCAGAACATCTCTGGCGTGCGTCAGAGTCTGATGCGCAGCGTCGTGATGGCCGGCGTTTGTCTGAATCTCGGCAATCAGCGAAGGGAAGAAAGTCTTGTAATTTCCGGCCCCAACCGACCACCAGTCTTCCGACGCCTGACGCAGGTCCTCGATATGTTCGACTTCAGAGGTCGTGGTCGCCTTTGCCCAGCTTTCCCATAGCCGCGCAATGGTCGCCATAAAGGGTAGCGAATGCTCCTCGGCGACTTCGGACAGCGCCTTAACATCCCTTTGCAATGCAGGGATGTCGCGCGCCAGCAGGTGAACCTTGCACATGTAAACCAAGATCTGCGCCACACTATGCGCATGCTTGAGGTTCTTGGACCATTCCAGCGCTGTATTCTGCACCTGCAGGGCATCTTGATGCCGACCCATCAGGCAATAACATGTGCCCAGAAATGCTGATGTAATCGCGGCATGATCCGTTCCATAGACATAGGCTAGCTGGCTGTGCTGATCAAAATCATAAAGCGCCCAAGCTTGCTCAAGATGGCGCTTTGCATCTGACAGGTTGCCCAGATGCAATTGCACCGCCCCCATGGCGCGATGACCGACCATGCGGTGTTCGGTCTTGCCGCTTGTCGCCGCCAGATCGAGGATCTGCGCAGCCACGCCTTTCGCCAATTGATATTCAGCACGCACAAGATGGAATGCATATAGCCCGTTGAGCACAGGAAACAGCCGCTCGGTCTCGTCAGCTCGGTGACATAGTTCGCGCAGACGCCCATAGGCCTCACCCGTCGCATCCCCTGAAATACCGCTTGTTGAGCGCAGGACACCGGCACGTAGAATCTGGATGTCGATCTCTTGCAAATCCCGTGCACGGCTCTTTGGCAGATCGGCAAGCTGATCCAGAGCTTTCGACAGATGGGTCAACGCCTCGGCCTGGGCCGAGCGTTCGATCGCTCGACGCCCCGCGCTTTGCCAGTGCATCACGGCCTCATCCGCGCGTTGGGCCAACGTGTAGTGCTGTGCCAGAACCTCGGGCTGAGTCTGGGCCAGTTGCGGCTGCTTCTCCAGCAACGCACCCGCCGCACGGTCATGCAGCGACTGCCGTTCCGTGCGCAGCAGGCTGTCATAAGCCATGTCGCGAATCAATGCGTGGCGGAAGATGAACTCATCCTCTGCCGCATCCGGGGCTTGAAGAATGATCCCGGCCGATGAGAGCTGTTCCAGTCCGGCCTGCAGAACCGTCGGAGACAGAAACGAAACAGAGGCCAGCAACGCGATCGAGAACTGCCGCCCGAACACGGCGCCGGTTTGCGCCACTTCTTTGGCCTTGCCCAAACGGTCCAAACGCTCCATCAGCGAATCCTGCAACGTGCTGGGAACTGAAAGCGATGGCAGGGGGCCGCGTACGACATACCCCTTGTCGCTCAAGCGCAATTGCCCCGATTCTAAAAGGCCGCGGGTCACTTCCTGGACATAAAGCGGAATGCCATCCGTCTTGGCCGCAATAAGGTCGCAAACCTCGGGTGGTACTGGGTGCCCCCCGCCACCTCAGCTACGATCTCAGCCACATCCCGATTGGTCAAACGCTTGAGAGGTATACGCAGGGTATTGTTGTGGTGACCCCAACCCGGATCGAAACCGGTACGTGCTGTTACGACGATCAGCACCGGTAGGTCCCGAATATGTTCGATCACCCGATCTGTAAGAGACAAGGTGGTCGGATCAACCCAATGCGCATCTTCGAACAACAGCAACACCGGTCGTTCTCGCGCTAACGTTGCAAGCTGTTCTGTCACTGCCTCCAACGTCTTCTCAAGCTTCACTTGCGGCGGCAGGTCGAGAGGCCCCAGCGTAGCATCAGCATCAACGCTCAACAAATCAGCGATCAGGCGCACATGCTCAGGCGGGTGATGGCGCAAGAGGTACGAGAGTTTTCCCAGTTTATCCTCATCGTTGTCTGTCGGCGCAAATCCTGCGGCGCGTTCCAGATGCTGAATGATCGGATAAAGTGCCGAGTTGGCATGAAAGGGCGAACACTGGAAGTTCAGGCGAAGCGCGCCTTGATCCAGCACTTCTTGGCTAAGCCCCTCAATCAGGCGTGATTTGCCGATCCCTGCCTCGCCAGTGACAAGAACCGATTGTCCAGCGCCCTGACTTGCCTCATTCCATTTGTCGGTCAGCTTGCGGAACTCTGCCTGGCGCCCAATGAGCCGACCAGAACCGGCATCAGGCATTATGTCAAATCTGCGCTCGATCCGCGCCTGCCCTGTGACGCTCCAGGCTTGTATCGGTTCCGAAAACCCTTTCAGTGCGAAAGACCCGCGATCCTGCAGTTCAAATGCATTGCCCACCAATCTGCGAGTGGACGGGCTGATGATCAGTGTATTGGGCTCGGCCAAACTCTGCAAACGTGCTGCCAGATTGGGTGTACGCCCCATGACCACGTCATGTTCCTTCAACCCTTCGCCATGGATCTCGCCCACAACGACAAGACCGGTCGAAACACCGACCCGCGCAGTCAGACGTTCCTGGCCTTCCATGCGATTCAATCCTTCAAGAATATCCAGACCCGCATGAACGGCGCGCGAGGCCGCATCTTCCACCGCGTGAGGATACCCGAAATAGATCATCGCCCCGTCACCCATGAAATCGGCGATATGTCCACCAAAGCGAGCAACCGAGGTCGAGCAAATTTCCTTGAACCGCCGAAGCAACTCCCCCAAGTCTTCGGGATCAAGCCGCTCGGACATGGCAGTCGAGCCAACCAGATCAACAAACATAACTGTCAGTTGCCTCCGCTCGGCGACAATCTTCCCGCTGCCTTGCACCGGTGTCGGATTGGCATCCCGCGCCTGCCCCAATGCGGCCATCAATCGGCGCCTTGGTCCAAGTGGCAGCCCAAGGTCGATCAAATCATGTTCGGAGAGATGTGCGAGATCGGCCAATGTAACTTCGTTCGACGCGAATACCGGCGCATACTTCGACAGCCCGTGTTCTTCAAGGAATGCGTCGATCTCTGTCATTATCCCCGTTGTCCCCGATCGTCTCCGGGTTCCCCTACCCGGTCAGGCTTGCATATTGTGACACAAAAGCCGAACGACTTTAGCACATTAGCTGGACAGTCCTGATGGCTTTTCCTTCAGCCTTGATCAAGCTTTTTCTTTATTGCCGCACACGTCAAGTGAATTGCGCCACACGTATGCACCAAGCTCACGCCTCTGTTGCAGGAATTTCGCTTGTCCGGTGGGAAATGGCAGGGGCAGCAGGGTTCGAACCCGCGACCTACGGTTTTGGAGACCGTCGCTCTACCAACTGAGCTATACCCCTAGGCTGGGCCATCAGATATGACAGAGGCGCAGCGGACTCAAGAGGCTTTTTGAGTTTTCCGAACACTTTACCGCTGACAAAAAAGTTGCGCCCGGCGCGCAGTTCTTTAAGACAAGGCTCGGCCAGCAGGAGGACCGCAGCCTTGAGCATCCGCAAGAAAATCGCAGACAGCGAAGCCGTGCTGAACTGGGTCGCGCGACGGATCGCAAGCTATATCCGGTTGGTGCATCGCAACACACGCTGGCAGCGCATCGGTTACGAAGAACTGGATCAACTGGCCGAACAGGGCGAACCGGTCATCGTGGTGCTGTGGCACCAGAGACTGGCACAATCCCCATATTTCTTCCCACTGGACAAGGGCCGCATTTGCTCGATCACTTCGGCAGCGCGCGCGGGCAGCATGGTGGGGCGAGTGCAGAAGCTGTTCGGGATGGATACAATTGCAATGTCCAGCCGCAAGCGCCACGTCGCTTTGTCGCGCGAGGTACTGGGCAAGATGAAACAGGGTATCTCGATCGGCATTGCCGCCGACGGCCCTCGCGGACCCGAGCGGGTATCCTCGACCGTACCGCTGGTCTGGGCTCGCACATCAGGTAAACGAGTTTTCGGCATCACCTATTCCGCGCGGCACGGGCGCGAAGCCGGAACTTGGGATCGTCTGCTGATGCCTCGCCCCTGGCGCAACGACGGCGTGTTTCTGTGCCGCGAATGGACCGATCCAGTTCCACGCAAGGCCAGCGAAGAGCAGATTGAGGCCCTTCGTCTGAGCCTTGAGCAGCATATGAACGACATCACCGCCGAGGCCGACCGGATGGTCGGGCGTGAGCCATGGGCAAAGAGCATGTGAACCCAGAAACCGGCTTGAAACGACTATTGCGCCGTTAGGCCGCGTCTGCGCTGGTTTTGACCGAGGTCGCTCCTCTCGCCATGCTGTCCGACATTTCAGCAAGCTTGATATCAAATCGCTTGCGCTCTCGGCAAAAGTCGCTGATTTTGCACTCAACTTCCTGTTCGTCATCACCGAGAACAGCGGCTCTCATATCGTCCAAATCCTTGCTGTGAAGGATTTGCGTTCCATAGTTCAGAAATTCAAAACCAAACATCTTAGTCTCCCCTGATCGCCGGGACGCGCTTGATTTGCGCGTCACCCTTGCTGTTGCAATAGAGAGCTGGGAGTTCAGTCTTCGTTTGGAGTGGACGGTAGATTAAGAATGCGAGATCGACAGCTGTTTTGTTCAATGAACTCAGCTTGCCCGAGATTATTCGACGAATAATCTCAATGCGCCGAGAAGATTGGATGAGAAAAGGCCGCCCCATGTGGAGCGGCCTTCTTTAGTTCACCGATTTGTCGGGCCAAAGCCCGACTACCGTGATTACTCGATGATTTTCGAGACGACGCCGGCGCCGACGGTGCGGCCGCCTTCGCGGATCGCAAAGCGCAGGCCGTCTTCCATCGCGATCGGGGCGATCAGCTCGACGGTGAAGCCGACGTTGTCGCCGGGCATAACCATCTCGGTGCCAGCCGCCAGGGTCACGGTGCCGGTCACGTCAGTTGTACGGAAGTAGAACTGCGGACGGTAGTTCGCGAAGAACGGGGTGTGACGACCGCCTTCTTCCTTGGTCAGGATGTAGGCTTCGGCTTCGAACTTGGTGTGCGGTGTAACCGAACCCGGCTTACACAGAACCTGGCCACGCTCAACGCCGTCACGGTCGATACCGCGCAGCAGGGCGCCGATGTTGTCGCCCGCTTCACCGCGATCCAGCAGCTTGCGGAACATTTCAACACCAGTACAGGTGGTTTTCTGAGTGTCACGGATGCCGACGATTTCGATCTCGTCGCCAACATTGATCACGCCACGCTCAACGCGCCCCGTAACAACCGTACCACGACCCGAGATCGAGAACACGTCTTCGACCGGCATCAGGAACGGCTTGTCAACTTCACGCTCAGGGGTGTCGATGTAGTCATCAACAGCCGCCATCAGTTCCTTGATCTTCTCTTCGCCGATTTCCGGGTTGTTGCCTTCCATCGCGGCCAGAGCCGAACCTGCGATGATCGGAATATCGTCGCCGGGGTATTCGTAGCTGGACAGCAGTTCGCGAACTTCCATCTCAACCAGTTCCAGCAGCTCTTCGTCGTCAACCTGGTCAACTTTGTTCATGAACACGACCATCTTCGGGATGCCAACCTGGCGGCCCAGCAGGATGTGCTCGCGGGTCTGCGGCATCGGGCCGTCAGCTGCGTTCACAACCAGGATCGCGCCGTCCATCTGAGCGGCACCGGTGATCATGTTCTTGACATAGTCGGCGTGGCCGGGGCAGTCGACATGCGCATAGTGGCGGTTGTCGGTCTCGTACTCCACGTGGGCGGTCGAGATGGTGATGCCACGTGCTTTTTCTTCAGGCGCGCCGTCAATCTGGTCATACGCTTTGAAGTCACCGAAATACTTGGTGATTGCTGCGGTCAGCGTGGTCTTGCCGTGGTCAACGTGGCCAATCGTGCCGATGTTGACGTGCGGCTTATTACGCTCAAACTTTTCCTTTGCCATTCCTCAGGCGCCCTTTTTGCAATTTGGGGGACCCTTGGTCCCGTGGTTACATCTGCGCGCGCGAGATATTTGGTTCAGGGGGAAAATCAAGCACATCCTGAGGGAAATGCATCCATCACGCCGGATTTTGTGTGACAGCTTCGGTTTCAAGCGGCTGGATCAAGCTGGGGCGCTTGTCAAACCAGCCATCATCCTTGTGCTCTTCGGCCAGCCACTCCTCAACCCGGTCGGCAACCTTCAAGGCCAGACCGTTCATCTGTTCTTCTCGGGTGCGCGCATTTCCTGATCCAGTAAGGGCGCTTTCACCGGTGGTATCTTCGAGCACCTGAAACTGCTTGCCTTTAGCAAGGAACTCTTTCTTTTCGACGTCATAGACGTTTACCAGGACGATGGCGGTGCTTTTGGGGTTGTAAATCACAGGAATTCCCGGAGGTGCCAACATGTAGCCCTCGAGACTGATGCCAATGTCGTATTCCTGCGAACCTTCATACCGGCCAAGCCTGATGTCCACTGCATTCTGGATCGCTTTGGTCCATTCATCCGGCGTAGCATCCCGCGAAACCGGTCCCTGAACGGCCTTTTCCGCAAAGGCATAATTCACGCGTAGCTTGAATTCACCCAGCGACTCGGGGTCTTCATAAACCTGCGTTTGGGTGCATGCGCCCATCAGGGCCAACCCGGTGATCAGTGTCAGAATGCGCAGCATGTCTCTCGTCTCGATAGGCCTGTTTTCTTTGGATGTAGCGCACCGATACGGGTTGTGCCAAGCCGTATCGGCAGATTTTCACCAAGCGGACAGCATATCACGAGAACTTGTAATCCCTCGGAAAGCCATAAGGTGCTTTTTTCCCGACACCTGCACGCTTGGCCAGCCATTGGGACATATCCGCCTCGTGCCGGGTTTTGTCGCCGCCCATGGACCATTTCAGGCCCTCTTCCCAGTTGAAGGTGGTGATGTCGGATAACCCACCATCCAGTTCCAGTGTGCCCTGCCGTCCACGCGCCATGTTGTACTTCTGCAAGCGGACACCCTTACCACGGGTCATCTCGGGCAGCTCCTCTGTCGGGAAGACTAGGAATTTCCCGTTCTGCGAGACAACAGCAACATGATCGCCCTCAACCGGCTTACAGATCATCGCCGTCTCGTCTCCTTTGACGTTCAGCACCTGTTTGCCATTCCGGGTCTGCGCCAGAACGTCATCTTCCGGCACCATAAAGCCGTTGCCCGCATCCGAGGCCACAAGCAGCTTTCGCCCCGGTTTGTGGATCAGGATGTCGATAATCTGCGCCTCGTTCGGCAGGTCGACCATCAGACGTAGCGGTTCGCCCATGCCGCGCCCGCCGGGCAGGTTAGCGGCGCTGACGGTATAGAATCGGCCATTTGACGCAAAGACCAGCAGGCGGTCCGTAGTTTCCGCGTGGAAAATGAAACGTGGGCCGTCACCATCTTTGAACTTCAACTCGCGCTTCAGATCGATATGGCCGGTCATTGCCCTGATCCAACCCATCTGAGAGCAGACGACCGTGATCGGTTCCTTGTCGATCATCGCCTCAAGCGGCACTTCCTCGACCTGACCTGCCTCGGCAAATTGTGTCCGGCGCGCGCCGCCTTCATAGTCTTTGCCGAAGGTCTTCTTGGTCTCTTTGAGCTGCTCAGCGATCTTGGCCCATTGCAGGGCGGGATCAGCCAGCAGGTCTTCGAGATTGGCGCGTTCCAGCATCAGCTCGTCGCGTTCGCGGACCAGTTCCATCTCTTCCAGACGGCGCAAGCTGCGCAGGCGCATGTTGAGGATGGCGTCGACCTGAACTTCGGACAACTCACCCTCACCCGGTTTGGGCGAGATATAGTCGGACTCATCGGTTGCGCGGACGTGATCGATGCCCCAATCTTCGCGCATCAGAGCGGCCTTGGGGTCGTCGTCGTAGCGGATGATATCGATCACCCGGTCGAGGTTCAGGAAGGCGACGATAAAGCCCTCCAATACCTCAAGGCGGTGGTCGATCTTGGCCATGCGGTGACGCGACCGCCTGATCAGCACCTCTTGCCGGTGGTCAAGGAACGCGCGCAGCACTTCCTTCATCGAACAGACCTTGGGCGTCACCCCGTCAATCAGCACGTTCATGTTGAGGCTGAAGCGCACCTCAAGGTCCGAGTTGCGATAGAGCATGCCCATCAGCACCTCGGGGTCCACGTTCTTAGAGCGTGGTTCAAGGATCAGGCGGATGTCATCAGCGGATTCGTCGCGGACATCGGCAAGGATCGGGATTTTCTTGGTCTGGATCAGTTCCGCGATCTTTTCGATCAGCTTGGATTTCTGAACCTGATAGGGAATCTCGGTGACGATGATCTGCCACTGGCCACGCCCCAGATCTTCAACCTCGTATTTACAGCGCAGCCGGAAGGATCCACGCCCGGTGCGGTAGGCCTGCGCGATATTTTCGGGCGGCTCGACAATGACGCCCCCGGTTGGAAAATCCGGGCCGGGAACGTAATTCAATAGCGTATCGTCACGCGCATCCGGCGTCTTGATCAGATGCAGACAAGCGTCGCACAGCTCGGAAATATTATGCGGCGGGATATTCGTCGCCATGCCCACCGCGATACCGCTGGCGCCATTGGCCAGTAGATTCGGGAACTGTGCGGGCAACACGACCGGTTCGGTCAGTGTGCCGTCATAGTTGTCGCGGAAATCGACAGCGTCTTCGTTCAACCCTTCCAACAGGGCTTCGGCCACGATGGTCATCCGCGCCTCGGTGTATCGAGAGGCCGCCGGATTATCGCCGTCGATATTGCCAAAATTCCCCTGCCCGTCGACCAGTGGATATCGGACGTTGAAGTCCTGTGCCAAGCGCGCCATTGCGTCGTAAATCGCCGCGTCGCCATGAGGGTGATAGTTACCCATCACGTCGCCAGAGATTTTCGCTGACTTACGGAAACCGCCCGTCGCACTGAGTCGCAACTCGCGCATCGCGTAGAGGATTCGCCGGTGAACCGGCTTCAATCCATCGCGCGCATCTGGCAAAGCGCGGTGCATGATGGTGGAAAGCGCGTAGGTCAGGTAGCGCTCGCCAATTGCGCGGCGCAGCGGCTCGGCTACCTCGCCCCCATTGTCAGGGGTCTCCATATTGGGGTCGTCGATCGTATCGTTCATACATGATGTGATACGACGCAAGCGCGCGCGGGTAAAGCAATCGGCGCATATTTTGCTGGGGACAAGTCGGGCTTTTTGCAACAGGGGGAGGCAAGTATCGGATTTCCCCCGCTTTTCGACTCGAAGCTGAATCTATGGTAGGCTTTCGAACATTAAGACTGCTGCCTTTTATTGATGTTACGATTGCCAGGGGGTGCGCCATGAAGCGTGTTATTGTTATCACTTTCGCCATGCTCGGCTGGAGCTTCTATGTGATGAGCGGGGGCCCGGATTTCGAACCGCGCGGCACCCGCACCGAGCAACCGGTTCGCGTTGCCTCTGTGCCAGAACATGAGCCTGCATCCGACCACGCACCTCGGGCTAAAGACGACCACGCACCTCGGGCTGAAGACCTTGTGACCAACGTTGCCGCGCGCATTGTACAGGCGCGCGCTCAGCCCGAGCCACAAGTAGAGGAGGATGCCGCGGTCGTCCTGTCACAAGTCACCAACGATCCGCTGTCTCAGTTCTCTGCATTTGACGAGAACGGCGTCAGCTTTACTCTGGCTTCGCTTGAAGACGGAGCCGCCGGACTGTTGCAGGTCGAGGCCGAGGTGCAGGATGACATCACACCTGTGAATCAGGTCATCGAGCCCGAGAAAGATATCCGCGAAATCTCGGGCACGCGGGTCAATATGCGCGATGGGCCCGGAACGATTTACCCCATCATCGCCAAAGCCAAACTTGGCCAGCGCGTTGAGGTTCTCAGCGATTCCGGCACCGGCTGGCTGCGGTTGCGGTTATACCCTGATCAGCGGGTGGGTTGGATTTCTGCCTCACTGGTTCGGAAACCAACAAACTGACGCAACTGTGTCATTGTCCTGACCTAAAGCTCGCCATAGCTATGGGCGAAGTACACAGGCGGGGGCAATATGCAGAAATCGATTCTGATCACAGGCTGCTCATCCGGGATAGGTCTGGACGCGGCGCACGGGATGCGCGCGCGCGGTTGGCGCGTTTTTGCCTCATGCCGTCAACAGCGTGACTGTGATCGGCTACGGGCACAGGGTTTCGACAGCCCGCTGATCGACTATACCGATTCCGATAGCATTACCTCAGGCCTGCAGCAGGTTTTGGACGCGACCGGTGGCACGCTGGATGCGTTGTTCAACAATGGCGCTCACGGCCTTCCCGGCGCGGTTGAAGATGTCCCAATCGAAGGGCTTCGCCTAATTTTCGAGACCAACGTATTTGGCTGGCACGAACTGACCCGGCAAGTGATTCCCGTGATGCGGGCTCAGGGCCATGGGCGCATCGTGCAGAACTCATCAGTGTTGGGACTGGTCGCGTTCCCCTGGCGCGGGGCATACGTCGCCACCAAATACGCCATCGAAGGCCTGACCGATACCTTGCGCCTAGAGCTACGAGACACCGACATCAAGGTCATCCTGATCGAACCAGGCCCGGTCACCTCGAAGATCCGTGTGAACGCGATCCCTGTCTTCGAACGCTTTATTGACTGGAAAAGCTCAGCCCTGCGACAGAGATACGAGGATACGCTGCTGAAACGCCTCTACGAGATCCTCCGGACCTGACAAGTTCGAACTGCCTGCCTCGGCTGTTACCGCCAAATTGGCGCATGCGGTTGAATCCAAGCGCCCACGACCGCGATACTATGTGACGACGCCCACATATGTCGCCGGATATCTGCGCCGTATTCTGCCCACCCGGGCCATTGATCGCATCCTCTCGGACATATGAGGCGAAATTACCTGTTCGCTTTTGCCGCTATCAACGCTAGATGACGGCTCAACAACTGAACAAACACGGATGGTGAGCTATGGACCTGACGATGGTCATACTGCTTCTGGCCATGGCGGCGGTCGTCGTCGTGCTGGTGATGGGCATTGCCAATTTTGGAAAACCCGGCAAAGAAGCCGCGCTGAAAAGCAACAAGCTGATGCGCCTGCGGATCCTGTTTCAGTTCATTGCGGTGCTGCTGATCGTACTTTACGTCTATCTGCGTGGGCAGGGAGGGTAAGGCATGGTCGTTCTCAACAAGATTTACACGCGCACCGGCGATGATGGGAAAACCGCTCTGGGCAATGGTGAGCGCGTTGCCAAATATTCCGGGCGTGTCGCGGCCTATGGCACTGTGGATGAGCTGAATTCCTTTGTCGGCGTGGCACGGACCGAAGCAGTCGGAGAAGTCGAAGCCGCCTTGTCCCGTATCCAGAATGACCTGTTTGATTTGGGTGCCGATTTCTGCCGCCCCGACATGGATAAGGATGCCGAGGCCGACTACCCGCCCCTGCGTATCGTTTCCGCTCAGATCGACCGGCTTGAAGCAGAGATCGACGCGATGAACGAAGCGCTCCAGCCCTTGCGCAGTTTCATCCTGCCCGGTGGCTCACGTTTGGCCGCGCATCTGCATGTGTGCAGAACAGTTTCGCGCAGGGCCGAGCGGTTGGCGGTTGAGCTGACAAACATGGAGCCGGTCAATGAGGTGGCTGTCAAATACCTCAACCGCCTGAGCGATTGGTTCTTTGTCGCCGCGCGCTGTGCCAACAACGGCGGGCACGATGATGTGCTCTGGATTCCCGGTGCAAACCGGTGATCGCGCCTGCCGTCGGGAAACTAAATTTCGTTTCTGGTCCAAAAAATGACAAAACGCGACGTCTCGAAACCATGAGTTGACGATTTTGCTCTGTCGCAGAACATCACGACCCGCTATCTAAGCCAGCGAGAGCATTGGTGGAGTCGCTGCGCGGCTTGCCGTTTTTGTAAGGAGCATACGCAAAAATGAAGGTACTCGTGCCTGTCAAGCGCGTGATTGACTACAACGTGAAAGTTCGTGTGAAAGCGGATGGCAGCGGCGTTGATCTCGCCAATGTAAAAATGTCGATGAACCCGTTCGACGAAATTGCCGTGGAAGAGGCGATCCGCCTGAAAGAGGCGGGCAAGGCCGATGAGGTTGTTGCCGTTTCGATCGGTGTGAAACAGTCGCAGGAAACCCTGCGGACCGCACTGGCCATGGGCGCCGACCGCGCCATTCTGGTTGTCGCGGCGGATGACGTGCATCAGGACATCGAACCGCTTGCCGTTGCCAAGATCCTCGCCAAAGTGGTCGAAGAAGAGCAGCCGGGCATCGTTCTGGCGGGCAAGCAGGCGATCGACAATGACATGAACGCCACCGGTCAGATGCTGTCGGCCCTGCTGGGCTGGAGCCAAGGCACTTTCGCATCCGAGCTGGACATCGAAGGCGACACTGCCAAGATCACCCGTGAGGTTGACGGCGGTCTGCAGACCATCTCCGTCAAAATGCCAACCATCGTGACCGTCGACCTGCGCCTGAACGAGCCGCGCTATGCGTCGCTGCCGAACATCATGAAGGCGAAGAAAAAGCCGCTGGATGAAAAAACCGCCGCCGATTATGGCGTCGACGTCACTCCGCGTCTGGAAATCGTCAAGACCGAAGAGCCGCCGGCACGCGCCGCAGGTATCATCGTGGGCTCGGTTGATGAGCTGGTCGAGAAACTCAAAGAAGCGGGGGCTGTGTAATGGCTGTTCTTCTTCTCGCAGAGGTTAACAATGGTGAGCTGTCGGTTGACGCCACCGCCAAGACCGTAGCGGCTGTCAAATCGCTGGGCGACATCACCGTTCTGGCCGCAGGTGGTTCTGCCGCTGCTGCTGGTGAGGCCGCTGCCAAGATCGATGGCGTATCCAAGGTTCTAGTGGCCGAAGACGCCTCGCTGGGTCATCGCCTGGCGGAATCGACCGCAGCCCTGATCGTGGGTCTGGCCGATGGGTACGAGCATATCGTTGCCCCTGCCACCACCGACGCCAAGAACGTGATGCCGCGCGTTGCAGCCCTGCTGGACGTGATGGTGATCTCGGACGCGTCCGGCGTGGTCGATGCCACCACTTTCGAGCGTCCGATCTATGCGGGTAACGCGATCCAGACCGTGAAATCGAACGACGCCAAGAAAGTCGTGACCATCCGGACCGCCAGCTTCGATGCGGCGGGCGAAGGTGGTTCGGCGGCGGTCGAGACCATCTCGGTCGGCGAAAACCCCGGCCTGTCGTCGTGGGTCGAGGACAAGGTTGCTGAAAGCGACCGTCCTGAACTGACTTCGGCTGGTGTTGTTGTTTCGGGTGGCCGTGGTGTTGGCTCGGAAGACGACTTCAAACTGATCGAAGGCCTGGCCGATAAGCTGGGAGCCGCCGTTGGTGCCTCACGCGCCGCAGTTGACTCGGGCTACGCCCCGAACGACTGGCAGGTGGGTCAGACCGGTAAAGTTGTTGCCCCTGACCTGTATGTTGCAGTCGGCATCTCGGGTGCGATCCAGCACCTGGCGGGCATGAAGGACTCCAAGGTCATCGTTGCGATCAACAAGGACGAAGAAGCGCCGATCTTCCAGGTCGCAGACTTCGGTCTGGTCGCAGACCTGTTCCAGGCCGTACCGGAACTCACCGAAAAACTCGGCTGATTTCAGACAAAGATTTTTCAACGAAAAATCTTAGAAGGTCCGCCACTGGCGGGCCTTTGCTGTTTATACGCCCAGGTCGTTGATCACTTGGGCAAGTGAGCCAGCGATATTGCGATGTGTGGCTGGGCCAATCATATGCTCGGCAATCGGTTGTTGCAGGGTGCCAAACAACATGTCTTCAAGCTCATTCGATACGCCGGATACCTGAACCTGCAAGGACAAAATATCCGTACAATGGGGTCCCAAAGGCTCAATCATCTCGGGGTTGATTGCAAAGCTGTCACCCGGTGTCGAATCCAAATCGCTTCTCTCCACTTGCAGATGCAAAAGCAGGACGGGCGGGCCTACTTTCGCAAGAAACTTGCCGAGCTTTTCGATCCAGACATTGCGCAACTCTTGTTCTACAAGTTCAATACGAGCATCCGAGCGTGCCGACAGGCGGGTCAGCAAGTGCTGTACAAAATGGACATCCGTAAAATCTTCTTCGGGATACAGCGCAACCAGATCGGCATTTGGCGCAACGAAACGGTCATTGCGTCGTGGGTGCACCCGGTAGAATCGGTTCGATAGCCCCAGCATGCCAGGTAACTGCAGGACGCATATGTCAGACCGGTTTGCGATCTCCAGTAGCCCTTTGTCCTGCGTCAACGCCTCGGCACCGCAGAACAGGCTGCCCAGATTGACACAGCGGCGATCCAGACGACGTTCCAACTCATTGGGAAAGGGGGTTTCTACGAAACGGCCAAAAGTCTCTTCGCCTCCCAAACATGCCACATAGGGGTTGTTCAACGCCCTTTGGGGGCCCCTGAAACGTAGTTTCGAACTTTCATATTCGCACGTCGTTTCCGCGGAATGGACCGCATTGATCGATTGATAGCTCATCACACTCACCCAAATATTCACCCAACCGCCATTTTGCCGCCGCAAGTCTTGAGAAAGTCCTAATGCGCGCATTTGAAGCGAAATTGACTGTCCCCGTCCCCTTGCCGCCCATAGGGAACTGCCGATAATGTCGCCATATTCTGCGAACAAGGGCATCGAACAAATGGACGTAAAATCAGTCGGAGTGATCGGCGCTGGACAGATGGGCAACGGGATTGCTCATGTTATGGCGTTGGCAGAGTATGATGTTCTACTGAACGATGTCAGCCAGGACGCGCTAAACAGCGCGATGGCAACCATTGAAACCAACCTGGCGCGTCAAGCGTCGCGCGGCAAAATCTCGGATGATGCAGTGAAATCCGCGTTGGGTCGGATCACGACGACGCTGAATCTGCCGGATTTGGGGCAGACCGATCTTGTAATCGAAGCCGCGACCGAGCGGGAAACGGTGAAACAGGCAATCTTTGAAGACCTGTTGCCGCACCTACAGCCACATACGATCCTGACATCGAACACTTCGTCGATCTCAATTACCCGGCTGGCCAGCCGCACCGACCGGCCCGAACGTTTCATGGGATTCCACTTCATGAACCCGGTCCCTGTGATGCAGCTCGTCGAGTTGATCCGGGGCATCGCCACCGATGAAGCAACCTTTAACTCCTGTAAAGCCGTAGTGGACCGGCTTGGCAAAACCTCAGCCAGCGCCGAAGATTTTCCGGCCTTTATCGTGAATCGCATTCTGATGCCCATGATCAATGAGGCGGTTTACACATTGTATGAAGGTGTCGGGAATGTGCAGTCCATTGACCAATCGATGAAACTGGGCGCAAACCACCCTATGGGCCCATTGGAACTGGCGGACTTCATCGGCTTGGATACCTGTCTGGCGATCATGAACGTGTTACATGACGGACTGGCAGACACCAAGTATCGTCCCTGCCCGCTGTTGACGAAATATGTCGAAGCCGGATGGCTGGGACGCAAAACCGAACGCGGGTTTTATGATTATCGAGGCGAGGTTCCGGTACCCACACGGTAGAATCTGAGAGGGCCAGCCCTCTCTTGAGCCTATGGCTCAATTCACTCCCGAGATATTTTTGGCCAGATGAAGGGGCGGATCAGGATTTGAGCGTCTTGCCCAGCGCCATGGTGTGATCACGGAGCCATGCCATGAAACCGCGGGGGTCGCGTTCCAGCAGGTCCATGTCTTTATCCGAAATCGGGTCACCGATCACCGGCGACTGGGGCCTGTTGCAGGATCGGACGATTTCGTGCAGCAGTAGGCCCTGGCGCAGGATGGGCGATATCCGGTTGGCAATTTGATACCAGCGCGAGTTGCTGCCAGGGAAGAAGATCGGCACGACCTTGGCACCCGACCTACGGATCATCTTCGCGGTGAAGACATTCCACTCCCGCTCGATGGCTGGTCCGAACCAATCATCCGAAGACATCACAACACCTGACGGGAATAATGCGACAACGCCCCCATCTGCCAGATGTTTCATCGTCTTGCTGCGCATCTCGAGCATCTTGGCCTGCGCTTCAGGATCATGCGGGAACGGCACCGGGATCATGAATGAGGTCGCAGCTTCATCCAACCCGGTCAGGACTGAGCGGGTCAGGATGCGATAGTCACTGCGGACCCGGCCGATGAGTTCAGCGAAGATCATGCCATCAACCATGCCGTGCGGATGGTTCGCGACGACCACTACGGGGCCTTCTTTTGGGATGCGGGCGATCTGTTCGGCTGGGGTTGTCAGCTCGATACCCATGGTCTTGAGCGCACCGCCCCAGAACTTCTGACCTCGATAGCGTTCGTTCTGCTTCTCGAACTTGTTGACCATGCGCAAGATGGTCAGCTTGCCTGTGCACCATTCGATGGCGCGAATGGCCGTAGACGTCCAGGCATCGTCAAACGAGTTGGCGTAGGTCAGGGTTCTGCGGTCGTAGATTTCACCCTGATCGGTGTCGTGATCCACTACAGGACCTGTCTTGGTATCGTGCGTGGTTTCCGCCAATTGCCTTGTCTTTCCGTCCTTGGTGTCGTGGCTGTCAGAACCCTTCGCCGAACTTATCGTTCACCAATGTTTCCAAAGCCTCTGCCAACGCCTCAGCATCCGGGCCGGACGTCTCGACGTCAATAGTGCTTCCGCGCGACGCTGCCAACATCAAAAGGCCCATGATACTGTCGCCCGAGGCAGAAAGCCCGTCTCGTGACACCTCGGCGCGCGCATCAAAGCCTTCGACCACCTCGACCAGCTTGGCAGAAGCGCGGGCGTGAAGGCCCTTTTCATTGATAATTTTCAAACTCTTGGTCGTCATATGAATCTATCCGGTGTCAATCCAATGTCACATTTTGCGCATTGATGTACTTTCGTCCAGCTTCCAAAGCCAAACGCACGGCCTCGGCCAGTGGCAAGTGGCGACTTTTGGCCAGTTTGATCAGCATGGGAAGGTTGGCCCCGTAAAGGATTCGCCGGTCTTGTGGCGCACATGCGCGCAGGCTCAGATTCGAGGGGCTGCCGCCAAACAGATCGGTCACCACAACGACGCCATCGCCCATATCGACCTCGTCCGCCGCGCGGCAGATTTCAACTTGTTTCGCTTCGCGATCATGGTCGGCTTCTATCGGGATGGCCACCAGTCCGGGTTGCTTTCCAACCACATGCTGCGTGGCCGAAAGATACTCCTGAGCCAACCCACCATGTGCAACAATAACGATCCCGATCACTCCGGCCTCACATTCAACGCGCGTCGTTCCATTTCGCGATGCCTAATTGCCACCTGCTGCCCCCCTTCTGCAAGGGCCTTTGCAACTGCTTCAGCCACCGCGACCGAGCGGTGCTGCCCTCCGGTGCACCCAAATGCAACTGAAAGGTGCGCTTTGCCTTCCTCACGGAAGGCCGGAAGCAGTTCGATCAGCAGGTCGACCACCCGGTCAAAGAAGACGCCATAGTTTGCATCTGATTGAACATAGGCCGCCACATCCGAGTTTCGACCATCCGCATCCCGCAGTTCAGGCCGCCAGTATGGATTGGCCAGAAACCGGCAATCGAACACCATGTCCAAACCGCGCGGCAAGCCCCGCTTGTACGAGAAGGATTCGATCGACACCGCCAGATGCCGCCCGCCCTTTGGGGCGAACCAGCGTTCGACCTCTTCCCGCAACTGATGCACATTCAACGCGCTGGTGTCGATCAGCGTGTCGGCAAACTCGCGAATTGGGGCTAACAGTTCCTTTTCCTGACAAATGCCGGTTTCCGGGCTGGCATCAGTCGCAACCGGGTGACGGCGGCGGGTCTCCGAGAAGCGACGCAGCAGCACCTCGTCCCGGCAATCCAGATAGAGGATCGTCAGGTCGACATTCTCCATCCGGCCCAGTTTGGCGGCAAGTTCGATAAACCCGGTGGTTGAAAAATCGCGGTTGCGCGCGTCTATACCCAAAGCCATAGGGCGCGCAGGCTCCGAATTGTCGACGAGGCGAGCCAGCAACCCCATCGGCAGGTTGTCAATCGCCTCGAACCCCAGATCTTCAAGCACATGAATTGCGGTCGATCGCCCTGCACCGGAAGGACCTGTTATCAGAACGACGCGCTGTTGTGCTGTCATGTATTCGGCCATTCCGGGGCTACGCGCCCCATTTTCACAAGTTGAATAAGTCCTGCAGCCAAATTGGGCACGCCAGCCCCGCGAAGCAAGGGAACAGTTTGCTTCAACACAAGAATTTCAGCGGGTTCAGGTAATCGCGCGGGCTCGGGTTGGTCCATATCCACAACAAATGCCAATCGGACCGGCCTCGCGGCTTCAGCTCGCAGTAACCCGATGCCGCGCGCTTCAATCAGGCCGCGGATCTGCGGAAGTCCAGCTGCCATCACGTGATCGGCCTTTCCGGTCAATTCGACCCGGTCATCCGCGACAAGCTGCGCCCCAAGCGCCATCATCTGTAGCGCCAAAGAAGATTTGCCCGTACCCGAGGCGCCAATGATCAATAAGCCTTTTTCCTGAACCACAACACAGGTCCCATGAATGCAGGCCGACCCTTGACCCGCTATCTCAGAAAGTGGGGTGGTGCTCATAACCTAGACGGGAAGCCCGACAACAAACCGCGCACCTAGCGGGTCCGAGGTGATATCGGCTTCGGTCGGACGGATGTTTTCTGCCCAGATCACACCACCATGCGCCTCGACGATTTGTTTCGAAATCGCCAATCCAAGGCCCGAATTGTTGCCGAAATGCTCTTCGGGGCGTTCGGAGTAGAAACGCTTGAAGATCTTGGTCAGCGCCTGATCAGGAATGCCGGGACCGGTGTCTTCAACCACCACGAGCACGCGGTTGTCACGACGGCGGACCCAGACCCGGATGGCGTCTTTGTCCTCGCAGAACGAAATCGCATTGGTGATCAGGTTGACAAAGACCTGCGCCAGACGCGCCTCGAGCCCGTTGACCACGATGGGGTCCGAGGGAAGGTCAGTGATATATTCGATGCCTTTCGAACGGGCATCTTCACCCAGAAACTGACTGATATTGCCAAGCAGATTGAGCAGGTCAAAGGGCTGCTCTTCTTCTTTCACCAGTTCCGCGTCCAGCCGCGATGCGTTCGAGATATCGCTGACCAGTCGATCCAATCGCCGCACATCATGCTCAATCACGCCCAATAGCTTTTCGCGCTGATCATCGCGTTTGACCATGCGCATGGTGCCCACGGCGGATTGCAGGCTGGCCAACGGGTTCTTGATCTCATGCGCGACATCGGCCGCAAATTGTTCGTTCGCGTCAATGCGGTTATAAAGCGCCGTGACCATCCCGCGCAAAGCCTGGCTCAGACGGCCGATTTCATCCGGGCGCGCACTGAGATCCGGGATGCGGATACGTCCGGGGTTCACTCCGGCTCCGCGGTCCTTGCCCATCTCGGCAGCGGCGGCCAGATCAGCAAGAGGATTGGCAATCGTTGAGGCCAAAACGAGGCTCAGACCGATCGAGACCAGCAGTGCCACCACAAACATCTGCAGGATCCGCTCTTGCTCCTTGCGGGCCAGCGCATCGATCTCGCCCGCCGGGCCCGCCATAGCAACGGCACCCACAGGCGTATCGTCCAATAGGATCGGGGCCACGGCGACAATCACCGTCTTGCCTTTATCGTCGTGCACGGCCTGTACTTGCAATCCGCCGTTCAGCGCTTGCGGGATCATTTCCTGCACCCGTTGCGCCAGCGTCGGAGCCTCGCTTTCGGAAGAACCGCTAAAGATCGCAGAAACACCATTCCAAACCGCGTTCAATGCGTCGCTGATCAAAGTGCTTCCAGCGGCGCTGTCGGCGTCCAGATGCAAAAGGCTGGGCAATTTGTCAGCCATGGGCGCTCCGCGTGTCCAACCAATCAGAGTGCCAGTGCCGTCATATACAAAGACCTCACCGCCTTCGGGCAAGCTGAGGCCTGCCAGCGTGTCGCGGACATCTAATGTCCTTGCACCATTGGCAGAGGGTTGACGCAGCTGGGTTTCAAAAACGTTGCTTACAAGTTGCGCATCACCGACCAGGTTCTGCGCGGTCTGTTGAACCCGTTCTTTTCGCGTGTCGTCCAGATACAGCAGCCCTGCCACCAAAATGACAAGGGCAATGAGGTTGAAGGTGATGATCCTGCGCGCCAGGGGCGAATAGCGCAGCGAAAACAGGTTTCGTCGCGAACGCTTGGCCTGTAGCTCGGCAGCATCAGGGTCTTGGGGGATGACCCAGTCATCCCCAAGAACGACGCCTGCGTCGTGCTCTTGGTTGGCTTGTTCAGTATCGCGCACGAGACCCCTTCGGCTTAATAAAACGGCCGCGCCTATTCTTCGTTATAACGATACCCGATACCGTACAGCGTTTCTATCGCCGAAAACTCGGGATCGGCGGCGCGCATCTTCTTACGCAGACGCTTGATATGGCTGTCAATGGTGCGGTCATCCACGTAGACCTGATCATCATAAGCCACATCCATCAGCTGATCGCGGCTTTTGACAAAGCCCGGACGTTGCGCCAAGGCCTGCAGCAGCAGAAACTCGGTAACTGTCAGCGAGACATCATTGCCCTTCCAGCTGACTGCGTGGCGCAGCGGGTCCATCCGCAGCTCGCCCCGCTCCATCACTTTTGTATCGCCCGAGGCCGCGTTGGTCACATCACCATCGACCGCTTCCTGACGGCGCAACAAGGCGCGAATCCGTTCGACCAGCAGCCGCTGAGAGAATGGTTTTTTGACGTAGTCATCTGCACCCATGCGCAGACCCAGAACCTCGTCAATCTCGTCATCTTTGGAGGTCAGAAAGATCACGGGCATCTGGGTTTTCTGCCGCAGCCTTTGCAGCAGATCCATGCCGTCCATCCGCGGCATCTTGATATCCAGTACGGCCATGTCTGGCAGCTTTTTGTTGAAAGCGTCCAGCGCAGCCTGACCATCGTTGTATGTTTCGACCTCAAACCCTTCGGCTTCGAGTGTCATGGACACGGACGTCAGGATATTTCTGTCGTCGTCCACCAGTGCAATCTTTGACATCGGGTTCACCCCTATTCCTGCTCACTCGCGCAATAATACGCTTTTTTGTAAGGCATTGTTGGCGGTTTTGAGCCACCGAATCAACTCGTAACCTCGAATCGTGCCATTCTTGCGGCAGGTATGCGGCAAATTTGCCTTGCTGCGCCCAAATAGCTGCCTTGATTTACGGCAGACAAATCGTGATGGCGCTAAACCTCAACTTGGTTGCGCTAACTACCCCCAACCCTCCTGTTCATGTCCCAAAATACCGTGATAAGAGGCGCTTGACCGCCGGCTCTTTCCGGTATCCGCCCCAATGGTGCACCCGGCCCAAGGCCCTCGCGCCGCCACAGGAGAAGACACACATGACATCTGGACGGGTTAACCCGCAATTCCGCCTCGAAGATCAGGGCATCGAGGGTCTGGGCAATGTCTATTACAACTTCATGGAACCGGCGCTGATCGAAGAAGCGCTGAAGCGCGGCGAAGGCACCCTTGGCAATGGCGGCGCCTTTCTGGTCACCACCGGCAAATTCACTGGCCGCTCGCCCAAGGACAAGCATGTCGTCAAGACAGACAGTGTTGCCGACAGCATCTGGTGGGAAAACAACGCCGCCATGAGCCCTGAAGGTTTTGACGCGCTCTATGAAGATATGCTGACCCATATGAAAGGCCGCGACTACTTCGTGCAGGACCTCGTGGGCGGGGCTGATCCCAGCTACTCGATCAATGTGCGCATGGTAACCGAGCTGGCGTGGCACAACCTGTTCATCCGCCACCTGCTGCGCCGCCCGGATCGTGAGGATCTGGATGATTTCACGGCTGACTTTACCATCATCAACTGTCCCAGCTTCCATGCGGACCCCAAAAAGCATGGCTGCCGCAGCGAAACGGTGATTGCACTGAACTTTGATCGCAAGCTGATCCTGATCGGCGGCACCGAATACGCCGGCGAGAACAAGAAGTCCGTCTTCACCCTGCTGAACTATATGCTGCCCGAAAAAGGCGTGATGCCGATGCACTGCTCGGCTAACCACGCGGTTGGCAACCCGGTCGACACCGCCGTGTTCTTCGGCCTGTCCGGCACCGGCAAGACCACCCTGTCTGCCGACCCGTCGCGCACCTTGATCGGTGATGACGAACACGGTTGGTCAGATCGAGGCACCTTCAACTTTGAAGGTGGTTGCTATGCCAAGACCATCAACCTGAACGCCGAGGCCGAACCAGAAATCTACGCCACCACCTCGAAATTTGGCACCGTGATCGAGAACATGGTTTTTGATCCCGAGACCAAAGAGCTGGATTTCAACGACGACTCTCTGACTGCGAATATGCGCTGCGCCTACCCGTTGGAATACATCTCCAACGCGTCGAAAACTGCATTGGGTGGGCACCCTAAGAACATCATCATGTTGACCTGCGATGCGTTCGGCGTTTTGCCTCCGATCGCGCGGTTGACGCCTGCGCAGGCGATGTATCACTTCCTTTCCGGCTTTACCTCGAAGGTCGCCGGGACCGAACGTGGCGTGACCGAACCGCAGCCCACCTTCTCGACCTGCTTTGGCGCGCCCTTTATGCCACGCCGCCCAGAGGCTTATGGCAACCTTCTACGCGATAAGATTGCTCAGCATGGCGCGACCTGCTGGTTGGTCAACACTGGCTGGACTGGAGGTGCCTACGGCGTGGGCAGCCGCATGCCAATCAAGGCCACCCGCGCGCTGCTGACGGCTGCGCTGGAAGGATCACTGACCGATGCGGAATTCCGCAAGGACGCCAATTTCGGCTTCGATGTGCCGGTCTCTGTCCCTGGTGTGCCCGAGGTCTTGCTGGATCCGCGCCGAACCTGGGACGATCAGGAAGCGTTCGACAAACAGGCGGAAAAGCTGGTGCACATGTTCGCGGAAAACTTCGAGCAGTACCTGCCCTTCATCGACGAAGACATCAAAGCTGTCGCGATCGGTTGATCGAATTCAGGGGCCATCATGGCCCCTGACCCACCAAAGCTTACGCTTCGGCACCTTGTGTGCACACAGACAAGTTCATTGCGATAACGTGCAACATGCGCTATCGCAATTTACCCAAGACGCTTCGAAGCCCGGCGTCCTTTGGCAGCGGCTTCTGTTAAATTTGAACATCGGGCGATCCGGGCTAGCTTACTCACATCATGTCTCGGGCCGTTCAACAAGGTAATGATTATTTCTACACGGGGATGGGTGTCGGCGTGATGTGTTCCAAAGGTCAGCCTTTCGAACTGCCTCGGTCCGTCACGGAAACTATAGGCAAGTAATGACTGAAATCTCAAAACTCACCGAACTGCGCAAATTGATGCAAAGCATGGAGCGCACTCTTGGGCTGGAAGAACTCTCACCGGTCGAGCGCGACATCTACTATGCCGCCGAAGAACTGTCGAAAGATGATCGCGAAGTACGCACCTTTGGTCTGATCGAACACACGCTGGTCAAAAGCGTATCTCGCCCGACATTTTTCCGCGCGCTGAAATCTCTGGTTCAAAAGGGTTATCTGTCGCAAAGCGGTAGCGCCAATCGCGGACGGTATCTGGTTCATGCGCCCAGGTGATCGCCACCCCAGATCTGTAATCGGCTGACCTCGTGCGCAGATGGGCCTCTGAAACATTCTATGCCTCTTTGGCCTATGTCGCTGCATCGTTCCTAACATTCCAGGTGCTGATGCCGCTTCAGAACGTGTTTTTTCCCGCATACCCCAGCTATGCCAGCTTATTGTTCCTGCCGCACGGCGTGCGGGTTCTGTCGGCTTGGTTATTGGGATGGAGGGCGATATTCGCACTGTTGCCCGGCGTTGCCATCGTCTTTGCCCTTGTGGGCGGTTGGGATGTTCTTCTGCCCAGCAGATTGCTGGCGATCACTATCGCGGTCACCACAGTTCCAGCGGTTTTTTATGTCTGCAAGGCGTTGGGCTGGGATTTGTTTCCGCGCGTCGATCGGAAGCCATGCTGGCTGTGCGTGATGGGCGTTGGAATCATCACATCGGTATTGGTGTCCGTTCTCACCAACATGGCCTTCGGCAGCGCAACGGCCGAGTATATCGCCTATCTGATCGGTGATATCTCAGGTCTTTTTTCCTAATGTTGGGCCTCTATTTCGCCTTTCGATTTGCTGAAAGACGCAATTAACCCAAAAGACCCCTGCGCAGCAGGTTCAGCCCTGCAATCAGCAGTACAAGCAGAGTGAGTTTGCGGAACTGTGCCTGATCGATACGATCCTGCAGAAACTGACCCCCGCGCATTCCCACCAAGGCAGGGATAATCAGCAGCGCTGAGAACACCGCTGTGTCAGTCCTTAGAATACCCGAACCCAGATGCGCCACAATAAGCGCCACGGCGCCCAGACCGTATATCACGCCCTGTACCCGCATCTGATCCTTCTTCGGTGTATTCAAGGCTGTCAGATAGGCCACGGTTGGTGGTCCCCACACGCCCGAGATGCCGCCGACAGCACCGGCCACCGCACCCACCATAGCCTCAACCCGCATTGAGGGCGCTTGCAGCGTCAGTTTCAGCCCCAGTAGTTGCATCAGAGCGAAGAACGAAACTGGTGCGCCTAAGATCAGCAGAAATGCCTTGGGCGACAAGATGTTGATCAGCTGCGCGCTGGCCAATAGACAGACCAGTCCAACGCTCAGAAATACCTTGAACTTTCGAACTGACGCCGCCGCCGCAGGTAAACCTTCCCGCAAGGCCTGCACCCCATTGGTCACCAGCGTGGGCAAGATTAGACCTGCCAGCGCCAGCTCAGGCGGCAGCATCATGCTAAGACCAGAAACAAGCACCATTGGCATGGCAAAACCGACCATGCCTTTGACCCAGCCCGCGACGAAGGCAACGACCAAAGCCAGACAGAAATCCTGCGGCGACATAAGTGAAAACAGTCCCATCGACCCTTCATACCAGCCCAAAAAATTTCTGCACTGCAAAAGTCACTAAGCAATTTTTGAACTTTTTATGGATGATTTGCGTATTTTTGTTGCGCTGCATGTGCAGCATGATATGACCAGACAACCCAGCAGAGGACGTGATTCATGGCCCATGACGGACAGGATGTGACGAACATGACGCAGCCAGCGGTTTTGCCCGATCTTCTAACACTCAGCGCAGCCGCCCTGCCCGGCGTTCAAGCGGTGTTCGATAAGGCGGTCGAATCGGTTCGCGCGCAGGTGACTAGCGAAGGGCGCATATCGGGCGCACTGATCGAGGCCAATCAGACAGCCGCCCATGGGCTGGCTTGGCTGGCCACATACCACCAGTCGCTGCAGCAGATGCAGCGCTGGGCCGAGGCGCTTCAGGCCGAGGGAAAATTCGGCGAGATGGAGCAGCTGTTGCATCAGATCGCCTTTGGGGAATACTTGCATCAGATCGCCGGTGGTATTCCGATGAACCAGGGCGAGGTTGTACGTTTGCAGGATCTTGGCCTTGGCTGGGATGCTCTGTCGGGATTCCAATGCAGCGAAGTGCAGACACTGATGGCGCAAGCCAACTCTCAGGCCGCGCGCACGCGTCTGGTTGAGTTGATGCAGGACCAGTCCGGTGCCACCATGTTTGGTGCCTCTGGTCTGGACGAAGAACTGGAGATGATCCGAGACCAGTTTCGCCGATATGCCGTTGAAAAGGTTGAGCCAAATGCCCATGAATGGCACCTGAAGGACGAACTGATCCCAATCGAGATTATCGAGGAACTGGCCGAGATGGGCGTGTTCGGTCTGACCATCCCCGAAGAATTCGGCGGGTTCGGCCTATCCAAAGCCTCAATGTGTGTGGTCTCGGAAGAGCTTTCGCGCGGGTACATCGGTGTGGGTTCTCTGGGCACACGGTCCGAAATCGCCGCAGAACTGATCATCGCGGGCGGTACGGATGAACAAAAGGCCAACTGGCTGCCAAAACTGGCCAGCGCCGAGATCCTGCCAACCGCTGTTTTCACTGAACCCAATACCGGATCGGATTTGGGCAGCCTGCGCACGCGGGCCGTCAAGAGTGAAGATGGTAACTATAAAATAACAGGAAATAAAACATGGATCACACACGCGGCGCGCACCCATGTGATGACCTTGTTGGCGCGGACTAATCCCGACAGTACCGATCACCGTGGGCTGTCCATGTTCCTGGCTGAGAAGACACCTGGAACCGACGAGAACCCTTTCCCCACGCCCGGCATGACTGGTGGTGAGATTGAGGTGTTGGGTTATCGTGGCATGAAGGAATACGAGCTGGGATTTGACGGCTTCGAAGTGAAGGGCGAAAACCTGCTGGGCGGCGAAGAAGGCAAAGGTTTCAAGCAGTTAATGGAAACCTTCGAGTCTGCCCGCATCCAAACGGCTGCCCGCGCCATCGGCGTAGCGCAGAGTGCTTTGGACATTGCCATGCAATATGCACAAGACCGCAAGCAGTTCGGCAAATCTCTGATCAATTTCCCTCGCGTCTCGGGCAAGCTGGCGATGATGGCGGTCGAGATCATGATCGCGCGACAGCTAACTTATTATTCTGCTTGGGAAAAAGATCACGGTCAACGTTGCGACCTTGAGGCCGGGATGGCCAAGCTGCTGGGCGCACGGGTTGCTTGGGCGGCGGCGGATAACGGCTTGCAAATTCATGGCGGTAACGGCTTCGCTCTGGAATACAAAATTAGCCGCGTGCTTTGTGACGCGCGCATCCTAAATATCTTTGAAGGCGCCGCAGAAATACAGGCGCAAGTCATCGCGCGTCGATTGCTGGGCTGACGCCCGAAGCGACGCGGTTTCCCCAACTGAACCCGGCCTTGCGCCGGGTTTTCTTTTTCTTCCGTGTTGTACGGACCTTCAGGCCTATTTCTTCCGAGTTGTACAACTCGGTTTCAGGGCTTAATGGGCGAAACTTCCCCCTCGGATCGAGCGCAGAAATCGGGTAAAGGGCGTCAACCAAACCCAGCGCCCAAGCTGGCCAGAGGAGAATCGAGCGTGAAGATCATCATCGCAGTTTTGGCCACCTGCATGGCCCTTGCCGGATGCGCCATGGCACCAAACACCGGGCCCGATGATGTGGACCAGTTGGCACAAGCGATCCAGCAGCTTGACCCCAAGGTTGACCCTGCCGAGGCGCGGCGTGCAGCCGAGATATCTTATGCCTATTCCAATCAACTGAAACAGGACTGGAACGTCACCGATCCAGCCATCATCCACAACGCAAAGGTCATCAACGGATTTCGCGAAAAAGGTCTGTGCAATGATTGGGCGCAGGCCATGACCACGCGTTTGAAGCAAGAGAACTTTCGCACGCTGGACCTGCACTGGGCCACGTCGCCTCCAACTGCGTTCCGGATCATCCACCATTCGGCTCTGATCAGCGCTAAGGGAGATTCAATGTATGAAGGCATCATCCTTGACCCGTGGCGCAACAGTGGGGTGCTTTATTGGGATCAGGTGCGCGAGGACACCAAATACAACTGGCGCCCCCGCCTTGAAGTGCGCGAAGAGTTAATCAGCGGTGTGAACCCCTACTGACAGGATATTGCGATGTTACGTCTGGCCTTGTTCCTGCCCCTTTTGACCCTGTTCCAATGCGACAAGGATGAGACTGTCGCCGCCTATGGCGCAGCGGATCAGACATGGGCTTTGCAAGAGATCGACGGGCAGCCTTTTGAGGCCAGCGCCCTTTTGCGATTCCCCGAAGAGGGTCGGATTGAGGGCAATGCCCCGTGCAACACCTATTCAGGTACACTGAATGCACCCTACCCATGGTTTGAGATCACCGATCTTGTCGCCACCCGCGCGGCTTGCGCAGGGCTTGAAGCCGAGGGGTTTTATTTCGCCGCACTGATGGCGATGACCCAGTCCGAGGTGTCCGGCGATGTGCTGATCCTGCGCAATGAGGACGGGCACGAGATGGTGTTCAAAGCCGCCGAGTAAACTGCGCCACAAATCGCGCGCGTGCGTCCGGCAAAGGCGTATGACCCAGCGACGGAGCCAGATGGTTTTCCAGAAAATACCCGGTCGTGCGCAAGGCTTCAGCAATCTCGGTATCCGGAGCCGCGCCTTCGCCGCGCAGGCAGGGGGGCAAAGGCAGCAGCTTATCGGCCCAGTCCCCTGCCCCCGCCGCACTGACCGCGCGGCCGGTTTTCGGAGAGACATAGACCAACCCCTCGGTCGCCCCTGTCACTGCGCAGGCCGAAAGATCCAAGCCAAAGCCCAGCTCTTCCAGCAGCGCCAGTTCCCAGCGCAGATAGGCCAGTGGCCAGACGTCATCCTGCCCTAGCAGGTCCATCAACTGTTCTGTTTGCTGATAGATCGCCGGATGAGGCTCGCGTTCGGGCAGGCAAAAGGACAGCAGCGCCACCACCGCATTTAATCCGGCCAGCGCCAGCCGCCCTGAAAACGCCGCTGCAGCACGCGAACGCAGGGGTTCGACCTGAAAGGTACCAAGATGTTCTTCGAGCCGCGCGCGCCAAAGCACGTCCAGTTGCGCGCCGGGTTGCAGGATCGGGGCGATCTTGCGGCTGGTGCCACCGCGCACAATTCCGGCGTGACGACCATGGGCTTCGGTAAAGACCTCGATGATCGCCGCTGTCTCACCATGACGGCGAGAAGTCAGAAGAATGCCGTGATCACGCCAGTCCAAGTTTGGCCTCGTCAGGTCACCAGATATATACGCAGGAAATCTTATGGCCGTTGCAGGTTCAAGATGGAAACGCGTTAGGTTGACCCTGTGGAACACCAAAAACACGTTGCGTGACATCTGTTCACGCAATAGTGTTCACTTTATGTTCTGCACGGAGGAATTTAAGAAATGTCACTTAACTATGTCATGATCGGTTCAAATGATGTCGTCAAAGCGCGAAGCTTTTACGATGCGGTTGTGCCCAAAATCGGCGGCAAGGTTATTGCTGAATATATGCCCCACGCTGTTTGTTACGAGCTGCGGGGCGGTGGGTCCATGTGGGTCGCGACGCCCTTTGACAAAGAGGCCGCGACGGTTGGAAACGGCAACATGGTTGGCTTGCTTTGCGAAAGTGAAGCGGAAGTTCGCGAGGTGCATGCCGAGGCTCTTGCCAATGGCGGAACAAATGAAGGTGACCCCGGAGATCGACCTCAATATGGCCCGAACTTCTATGGCGCTTATGCGCGCGATCCTGATGGCAACAAGATGAGCTTTGTCTATTTTAGCGATGCAGGCTGATCGCGCGCCCTAGAACGTCATACCTGCGTGAATCAGAATGCCGATAACCATCAGCAGGTTCAGCACCATTGAGATACCGTTGCCCACATAGATGGGCAACTTACCCACCACCAGCCCATAGGCGAACCACAAAAACGACAGCCCAGCATACAGAGACCAGGACAGCAGCGACTGTCCGGTCGCGTGTTCGGAGTGGGTGAAATAAAGCTTAATCAGTTGTGGAAGCGTGGCGAAGGGGCCAACGACGCCGATGAAGACCATGAACCCCTCGAACCGCTGCATCCAGTGACCGAGATTTGAGTTTTCCAGTTTCTGGGCAAGCGTTTCAGCCACTCAACCCCCTCCTGTTCCTGCGGCCCCCGGAAGATTGGGCCGTTTCATTCAGCCGGTTGCAAAGCAAAATAGTCGCTTTGCGCCGCACGTCCAAGATCATTTGGCGCGGGTTAGTCCAGACCTTCTTCACCCAGCAGGTGCCTGCCTTGGCGGTCTTCCACCTCGATCACCCAAAGGTCGGGGTCAAAACTGCGTTGGCGGGTGATGGCGGCATCTACGTCTGCCTCTTCTCCGGATGAGAGCTCCACCCATTTGCGCTCGCCGCTCATCAGATCAAAACTGCGCTGATAGGCTACGGCCCGCCCGTTGAGTGTGTTGAGTTTGATAAGCACCGCCCCTGCGGTGTCATCCCCATGCGCCACAACAAAAGCCGGTATTTCCTGAAACCGCAGCCGCGCCAGATAGGCATGCACCCAGAATTCAGCCGTCAGCCGGGTCATGGTTCTGACCTTTCCGTAGGGGTTGAGAATTTTCGACGAAAATTCTTGGCCCGGGTCATGCGTTGCCGTCTTTGAAATCCAGACCCATTTCCGAGTAGCGCTCGGATTCCTCCAGCCAGTTTGGCCGGACTTTCACCTGCAAGAACAGGTGAATCTTGCGGTCCAAAAACTCTTCCAGCTCGGCACGCGCCGCCTGACTGACGGCCTTTATGGTCTCACCACGTTTGCCCAGCACAATCCCTTTGTGGCCATCACGCATGACATAGATGACCTGATCGATCTTGGCCGAGCCGTCCTTGCGCTCTTCCCAGTTCTCGGTTTCGACGGTCAGCTGGTAAGGCAATTCCTGATGCAGGCGCAGGGTCAGTTTCTCGCGCGTCATCTCAGCCGCGATCATGCGCAGAGGCAGATCCGCAATCTGGTCTTCTGGATAGAGCCACGGGCCTTCGGGCAGTTCCGAGGCCAGCCATTTGCGCAAATCGTCGACACCGTGGCCTTTTTCGGCCGAGATCATGAAGGTCTCGGCAAAGGGATAACGCGCATTCAGGTCACTGGTCAGCGCCAGCAGCTTTTCCGAGGGCACCTTGTCGATCTTGTTGATCGCAAGTGCGATGGTGCGGCCCTGCCCGATCTCTTCCAGGCCTTCGAGGATGCGCTCGACACCTTCGGTGATACCGCGATGCGCCTCGATCATCAGCACGACCACATCCGCATCTGCAGCCCCGCCCCAAGCGGCGGCGACCATGGCACGGTCCAGACGGCGGCGTGGTTTGAAGAGGCCCGGCGTATCCACAAAGACCAGTTGCGCATCGCCCTCCATCGCCACGCCACGGATGCGAGCACGGGTGGTTTGCACCTTATGCGTCACGATCGAGACCTTGGCTCCGACCATGCGGTTCAGAAGGGTGGATTTGCCTGCGTTGGGCTCTCCGATCAGGGCGATAAATCCGGCGCGTGTGCTCATGTGTCCTGCGATCCTGTTTGCAAGTGCGCACCCCTATAGCAGAATGCGCGGACGGGCCAGAGGGATTTGTCGCATCGCGGATATCTGTGAGCGAAGGCCAGTCTGCGGCCCTTAAGGCGACGCTGCCCGGTCGGCCGGTGCCGGCATTGGCCGGGCTTGATCGCGCGATCAGGTTGTAGTGTTCAACGCCAGAACTTGGTTCGGATAGGCTTGGTCCCCGATCCGAAAATCTGTGACTCCGACCTGCCGGAACCCTTTGGCTAGATAGAAGTCGATTGCGGGCGTGTTCTCGGAATTGGTTGTCAGCCAAATCGACGGGCGCCCTTTTTCACGCATGTAGTCAATCGCGATATCAAGCAGCGCTGAGCCGATGCCTTTACCTTGATGGCGGTGCTGGACGTAGAACGTCACGATTTCTAGGTCAGAAAGCCCGTCCACAGGTGCGGCGCGACTTTCCGCAAGCCGAATATAGCCGTCGATCCCGTCTTCGTTTTCAGAAACCATCAAGAGATCTTGGCCGTCGTCCAATATGGCTTCGAACCGGGCGGTTGTGAATTCGGACAGTGCGAATTCGGCAAAGAAGGAATTCACACCACGCTTTAGGTAGGTTCCGATCCAGACCTCAATCGACAGGGCCGCAAGGCTGGCGGCGTCGGCTTTCTGGGCGGGTCTGATTTTCATGATCTGGCTGCGCAGAGGATCAAGACAACTGTTCCAACAACGCCTTTGCCGCTGCCTGTTCGGCCTGTCGCTTGGAGCCTGCGGTGGCCTGAGCTTCGGTACCATTCTGCAGACGAGCGGCGATCGTGAAGATCGGGGCATGGTCAGGGCCGGTGCGTTTGACCTCGACATAGCTGGGTGGTTTCTGGCCGCGGGCCTGTGCCCATTCCTGCAGGGCGGTTTTTGCATCGCGGGCGTCGGCCTCGACCTTGTGGATGCGATCGCCCCAGAGGGCGAGGATCACGTCTCGGGCAGCCTCGAACCCTGCGTCGCGGTAGATGGCCGCGATGACCGCCTCCATCGCGTCGCCCAGCAAGGCCTGCTTGCGACGACCTCCGGACAGCATCTCGGACCGGCCCAGTTTCAGCACCGCACCCAGATCAATCTGGCGGGCCACATCGGCGCAGGCTTCCTTGCGCACCAGCGCGTTGAAACGGGGGGCCAGTTGGCCTTCGGAAGCTTTCTTGTCGGCCTCAAGCAAAGCAGTGGCCATGACGAGGCCCAGGACGCGGTCGCCCAAAAATTCAAGACGCTGATTGTCGGGGCGCGTGGCAGAAGACACCGAGCCGTGGGTCAGCGCGCGCACCAGCAGTTCAGGGTCGGAAAACTCATACCCCAAGCGCTGCTGGAACGCCTTTATCTCAGCCGATAGCTTCAATTGACCGCCTTGAAGAAGCGGTCACCGCGCCATGTCCAGAAGAACAGCATCGAGCGACCTGCGGAGGAGAACATGATCCGGTCGGCGCGACCGATCAGGTTTTCGTAAGGTACATAGCCCACGCCACCAGCGGATTGCGGTAAGCGGCTGTCGGCCGAGTTGTCGCGGTTGTCGCCCATGAAGAAATAGTGGCCCTCGGGTACGGTATAGACCCCGGTATTGTCGGAGCCCTGATTGCCGATGTTCAGCACGTCGTAGGACACGCCATTTGGCAGGGTCTCGATCAGGCGGTTCTTTTCGCAAACACCGCCGATCCCGACGGGACCGTTGGAACAGCGCGGGCGCAGGCCTTGTGGGCCCTGCGGTTCTGCAACTTCGGTGAACACACCATCGGGTTGCTGCGGCACAGGAGTGTCGTTGAGGATGATTTGGCCTCCACGAATCTGGATACGATCACCCGGCAGGCCGATCAGTCGCTTGATATAGTCGCGCCCTGTCACCGGATGGCGGAAGACGATGACATCGCCCCGCTCGGGATCGCCACCCAGCAGACGGGAGTTGTCATCACCCTGCATCCAACCGCACACATCCTCGGCATCGATGTTCAGGCCGACGCTGGGGATGATCAGGCTAGGGCAGGACGCGTAGGAATAGCCATAGGCCATCTTATTGACGAAGAGGAAATCACCGATCAGCAGCGTCTGCTTCATCGAACCGGAGGGAATCCAGAACGGCTGAAAGAAAAGCGTGCGGAAAACGCCCGCGATCAGCAGGGCGTAGACGATAGTTTTGATCGTCTCCCAAACGGCGTTTCCGGATTTGGCTTCCTCGGCCATACTGCTCTCTCCAGTCTATGCGTGGTTGGGGTGCTACATGCGTGTCAGGTGGTGGCAAGTCAAGGCTGCGCGGGCGCTTCTTGAAGCGGACGGGCCTCGATCACCACAAAGGCCTGTGCCCAGGGGTGATCATCGGTCAGGGTGACGTGGATGATCGCCTGGTGGCCTTCTGGGGTCATTTCTTTCAGACGCTCGGCGGCCCAGCCGGTGACATGCATGACGGGTTGGCCTGTGCGCAGGTTGGTCACCGCCATATCCTTCCACGCAATGCCCATCCGCAGACCGGTGCCAAGCGCCTTGGAACAGGCCTCTTTCGCGGCCCAGCGCTTGGCATAGGTGCCAGCGGTGTCATGGCGGCGTTCGGCTTTGCGCTGCTCGGTCTCGGTAAAGACACGATTGCGGAATCGGTCGCCGAAGCGGTCGAGCGTGCCCTGAATGCGGTCAATATTGGCGAGGTCGGTTCCGATGCCGAGGATCATATGTTTCCCAAGTCTGATGCGAAGCCAATCAACTTTAAATGAAGGCCAATGGCAAGCAGATCGCAGGCCATGTGTTACACTCCGATAATTTCGAGTATTCTGGCGGAGCCAATCATGTTGCGAATAGCGCTCATTTCCGTTTTGGGATTTGTATTGATCCCGGCCTTTCCTGTTCTGGCCGATCCGCAGATCTGTGGTTCAGAGGCAGAGCCCTGCCAGATCAATGATTTGACCTATCGGGTCGTTTTGCCCGATGAGCCTGAAAACGCACCGAGTGTTATCTTCTTGCATGGCTACGCCTCTACAGCGAATGCAGCGGCCAATCGCACCGAGTTGGTCGATGCGTTTACCCGCCGAGGTATCGTGTTCATTGCGCCCAACGGGCAGGTCGATTTCGGGAATCCGAAAGTCTTGGACTGGGGCGTCCACGACGGGCATCGGTGGCCTCGCGACGATCTGACCGCGCTGCAGAAGATCAAAGAGGACGCAATTGTGCGATTCAACCTTGATCCGGACCGGATTTTGCTGGCCGGATACTCGCGCGGAGGTTCTCTGGTATGGGACAAGGCCTGTACCGATCACAGCTTTGCAATGGCTTATGCCTCGGCGTCCGGTGCATTTTGGGAACCGATGTGGCGGCGCTGCGATGGCCCCGTGCATATGCACCACAGCCATGGCTATGCTGATCGCACCGTTCCGTTCGAAGGGCGCGAAGTTGTCTTTGGTGGCTACCAGTTCGAACAGGGAAGCGTCATGAAATCTGTCGGTATACTGACCCGCGCAAATGGCTGCGGCCAGATGGCAAATGCCGCCCAAACCAATGACAAAAATTGGGAGAAACGCTGGTCCAACTGTGCGGCGGGATCAATTGTTCTATCGCTTGGGCCACATGGTCATGGCCGACAGAGCGATTGGCCAGACCTGGTGGCAGATTGGTTCCTTGCTCTGCCAACCGGTCAGTAGGTTCAAACCTCCAACACCACGGTGCCGAGCTTCTGCCCGGCCTCGACCATCTGGTGGGCGGTCGCTGCGTCGCTGAGGCCTCCGCCGGGAACAACGGCGTGGGACAGTGCGCCTTGTTCCAGCCACTGGCCCAACTGCGCCTCGCCACGACGGCGGGCCGCGGCGTCGAGTTGGTAGACGATCAGCATATGCAGGCGGATGTTCTTGAACATGAAGCCATAGAAATCCAGTACGGGCTTCATTTGCGAAGCCGAGGCATAGCTGGCGATGGTGCCACCGGGGCGGATCATAGAAAGGGAAGCGGGTTGGTTGGCGGCGAAATCAACCTCGACAATGCGGTCTATGCCTGCGCCGTTGGTCATGTCCATCGCCGCCTCGGCCACGTCTTGCGTGCGGTAGTTGATCCATTCGGACGCGCCGGAATGGGCGGCTTTTTCATCTGAACTGACCGTTGTGATAACGCGTGCGCCGCCCAGTGCGGCCATCTGGCAGGCGTAGCGTCCGACCGTGCCTGCGCCGCCGGTCACAAGCACGGTCTGGTCAGTGATCGGTCCGTCACAATAGAGCGCGTACCATGCAGTCAAGGCTGGGATACCAAAACACGCGCCCTCGGCGAAGCCGGTCGTATCTGGAAGGAATACGGCCTGTTCGGAGGGTAGCGCAATGTATTCGGCCCCAGTGCCAAAAGCGCGTTGCCATTGGCCGTTCCAGATCCAGACACGTTCGCCGACGCGCGCGGGATCGACCCCTTCGCCTACGGCCTCAATCACTCCTGCCCCGTCCGAGTGGGGAACAACCATCGGGTATTGCATCACGGCACCAGGGCGCGCGCCGCCGCGCAGCTTGACGTCTGAGGGGTTGATGCCGCTGGCATGGACCCGGACAAGAACGTCGCCTGGGCCGGGGTTGGGCGTGGGCAGGTCGACCAACTCAAGGACATCCGCCGCCGCACCAAATCCGCGATAGGTGATTGCTTTCATGACAGTCCCTCGTCTCCTATTGGTCAGCTATTGGTCAGCCGCGTCGGGCGTTTCCAGATCGAACACCAAGACGCCCTCGGCCCCATCCACGCACAGCGCGACAAGCCGTGCGCCAAGTTGCTGGTGGGTTTCGTCACTGGCATAGCGCTGTAGGTCGGCCTGAGCCGCGAAATCCAGTGTGAAGCCGTAGGGATAGCTTGGGGATTTTGCCTCAAAATCGCGGTTGGGGCCGTGGATGAAGCCACCGCAGCCCGACAAACGGTCTGCGACCGCGCCCAGCCCATCCATCACAGCGGCAAGCTCTGCGGTGTCGTGATCAGGCTTGAGTCGCAGCATCACGCAATGGCGGATCATCCTTGCACCTCAGAGGTCATGACAGGCGCACCGTGAGAATCTTGTAGCTGGCCACGCCAAAGAAACCCGCGAAGGCAAAATCAAACCAGCGGCGGGCGCGGCGATAGGCGTTGACCATGCGCGCAGACGAAAACAGGAAGGCGTAGCCGATGAAGATCAGCAGTGAACCCGCATAGAGCATGGCGAAATAACCCAGCAGCATAGCAAGGCTGGCGTCATTTGGCGCAACGATGGCGTAGATCGAGCCCCAGCTGAGGATCGCCTTGGGGTTGGTCAGGTGGATCGCTGCACCCTTGGCAAATATCGTGCCCAATGAGCCGGTGACCGGATTGCCTAGCGCGACCTCATCCGAAGTCAGCGCGCGGCGCAGCGCCTTGAGCGCCAGCCAGCCCAGATAAGCGACGCCGATATAGCGGATCACCTCGAACACCCAGACATTGGCCAGCATGATCGCCGACAGCCCCAGTGCGGCGGCGATGCCCCACGCGGCGGACCCGGCGCAGATGCCCAGCGCAAAGGCCAGACCAGCAGTGCGGCCTTCGTTCATGGCGGTTCCTGCGATGCCCATGGTGGCAGGGCCCGGAGAGCCCCCGGCCATGAGCCATGCAAACCAGATCGCCACAAAGCCGGGTGTGATCATGCCCGCGCCTCGTCCATCAGGCGGCGCATTTCGTGAACTGCCGGGGTGAGGCCGCGGAAGATGGACTCGCCAATCAGGAAGTGGCCGATATTCAGCTCTCGCACTTCGGGGAAGGCGGCGACCGGTTGCACGGTGTCGTAAGTCAGGCCATGACCCGCGTGGACCTCAAGGCCCAGCGAATGGGCATAGGCGGACATCTCGCGCAGGGCTTCCAGCTCGCGCGCGGCTTCATCCGGTTTGCCCTCGGCATGGAAATCGCAATAGGCGCCGGTGTGCAATTCGATCACCTCGGCCCCGATGCGGTGGGCGGCGTCGATCTGGCGCTGGTCGGCGGCGATAAATATGGACACGCGGCAGCCCACATCGCGCAAGGGCGCAATGAAATGGGCCAGCTTATTTTCCTCGCGCGCGACTTCTAACCCGCCTTCGGTTGTGCGTTCCTCGCGCTTTTCGGGAACGATGCAGACGGCGTGCGGCTTGTGGCGCAGGGCGACTTTCTGCATCTCGTCCGTTGCGGCCATCTCGAAGTTCAGCGGCACCGACAGGATCTCCATCAACCCGTCGATATCGGCGTCCGAGATGTGGCGGCGATCTTCGCGCAGATGTGCTGTGATGCCGTCGGCCCCGGCCTCTTCCGCGATCCGGGCGGCGCGTAGTGGGTCCGGATAGGCCCCGCCGCGCGCATTCCGCACGGTGGCTACGTGGTCGATATTCACGCCCAGACGCAAACGGTTGTCAGACATCTTTCGAATCCTTCATTGTCCCTGAGGTCGAGCCTAGTGGTTTTGTCGGGGGAACGTCAGCCTCTGCCTGAGCAAGGCGTTTAATTTGTTCAAACTTCGCTTTGATTCTGGCGCGGCGGCGCTGCTGATAAGTACGGATGAGTGGCAGGCTGAGATAGGCGCAGATCACTCCGGCCACGATGCCTGGAATGACCCCGCCGATCATATAAGGAAAGAACACATCGTCATAGAACCGGCTAAGCCCGTGCCAGTCCGCCTCGCGATGGGTAAACATGGCGATGCAATTGTCCTTGAGATCGCCCATCGCATCCGCAAATTTCCCCATCAACCCATCGGTATCGTCTTTGCGGAACTTGGTCCCCAGCAGGAAATGCCCGGTTTGCAGGCTGATGACCGCGATCGGCACATAGGTCAGGGGATTGCCAAAGAACGTGCCGCTGAGCGCGGCAAGAATGTTGCCGTTCAGCAGGCGCGCCAGCACGGCGGCGACCAGGAAATGCAAGCCATAGAAAGGTGTAAACGAAGCGAAAACCCCTGCCCCGATGCCACGCGCGATGCGTTCCGGGCTGTCAGGCAGGCGCCGAACCCGATGTTTGACATAGTGAAAGGCACGGGTCCATCCGCCGCGCGGATAGACGAACTCTGACGCGACTTGGACAGGCGAGCGGCGATCTCGGCGCTTGAAAACCACTCGTGATCACCCCTTCTCAGCCAGCCGCAACGGCGGGTTTCGCACTTTCCCGGTACCGTTCGACCGCAGCAACGTCGCTTTCAGCCTCGAGCATCAGCATCAGCGAATGCAACTGTTCAAGATCGCGAAGTTCGACATTGATCATCAGCCGATAAAAATCCGGTTTGCGGTCGACAAATTCGAGGTTCGAGATATTGGCCTTTTTCTCGCCGATCAATGTGCAAATACGCCCCAGCACCCCGGCATCATTGCCGATGGTCAAATCCAGCGTCGCGCCATAGACGGCGGGGTGGGTGCCCGAATGCCAGTGCAGATCAACCCAGCGCTCGGGTTCATTTTCAAACTCGGTCAGGCGATCGCAGTCGATGGCGTGCACGACAACACCCTTGCCGCGATATGTAATTCCGACGATGCGCTCGCCTGGCAGTGGCTGGCAACAGGGGGCACGATCGAATTTCTGGCCCGGTTCAAGCCCGATCACAGCACGACGGGGCGAGATCGCGTCGCCATCATCCTTGGTGAGTTCGGGATATACCGCTTCGACCACCTCATGGGCGGTCAACTCGGCACTGCCCAGACGGGCCAGCAACTCGTCCCGATCTTTTAAACGCAGGTGTTTGGCAGCGGTTTCCAGCGCCTTGTCGGTGGCTTTGCGGCCCAGGTTTTCGAACCCGGCGCGGGCCAGTTCCTTACCCAGCTTGATGAAGCGTTCCCGGTCGACCTCGCGCAAGGCGCGGCGGATCGAGGTGCGGGCTTTGCCGGTGACTGCGATCTCAAGCCACGTGACCTGCGGGCTCTGGCCATCGGCGGTGATGATGTCCACCGACTGCCCGTTCTTGAGCCGGGTCCAAAGCGGCACACGAATGCCATCAACCTTGGCCCCCACGCAGGCATGACCAATGCGGGTGTGGATTGCGTAAGCAAAATCAATCGGCGTCGCCCCACGCGGCAGTTTCACCACATCGCCCTTGGGGGTGAAGCAGAACACCTGGTCCGAATACATCTCGAGCTTCACAGCTTCGAGGAAATCCTCATGATCATCCTCACTGTCGAATTGCTCGGTCAGGTTTGCGATCCACTTTGCCGGGTCAACCGCAAAGGGGTTTTCGGACCGCACACCGTCGCGATAGGACCAGTGCGCTGCAACGCCGGTTTCGGCCACATCGTGCATCTGACGGGTGCGGATCTGGACCTCGACCCGTTTGCCGTCGCGCCCCGAAACCGTTGTGTGGATCGAGCGATAACCGTTCGATTTCGGCTGGCTGATATAGTCCTTGAATCGCCCTGGCACCGCGCGCCAGCGCTGGTGGATGGCACCGAGTGTGCGATAGCAGTCTTCTTCGGTCTGGGTGATGATGCGGAACCCGTAGATGTCGGACAGACGTGAGAAACCCTGATCCTTTTCCTGCATCTTGCGCCAGATCGAATAGGGTTTCTTGGCGCGACCAAAGACTTCGGCTTCAATGCCCGCCTTTTCCAATTCGTGCCGCATGTCGCCGGTAATGCGATGGATCACGTCGCCGGTTTCGCGTTGCAGAGTGATAAAGCGGCGGATGATCGACTGGCGGCCTTCGGGGTTTAGGACGCGGAAGGCAAGGTCTTCAAGTTCCTCGCGCATCCATTGCATCCCCATCCGGCCCGCAAGCGGCGCGTAAATATCCATTGTCTCACGCGCTTTTTGCACCTGCTTTTCAGGGCGCATCGCCTTGATCGTGCGCATGTTGTGCAGGCGGTCGGCGAGTTTGACCAGAATAACCCGAAGGTCCTTGGACATGGCCATGAACAGCTTGCGGAAATTCTCGGCCTGTTTGGTCTCACGGCTGGACAGCTGCAGGTTGGTCAGCTTGGTGACGCCATCGACCAACTTGGCGACCTCATCCCCGAACAGTTCGGTAACCTTGCCATAACTGGCTTTGGTGTCTTCGATCGTGTCGTGCAACAGGGCCGTTATAATGGTTGCATCATCCAGACGCTGTTCAGTCAGGATGGCGGCAACTGCAACGGGATGAGAAAAATAGGGCTCGCCGGAATGGCGGAACTGGCCTTCATGCATCTGTTGGCCAAATTCATAGGCCCTTTCGATGCGGTCGGCATTTGTCTTGGGATTGTAATTGCGGACCAGCGCAATCAGGTCTTCTTCTGAAATCATCCGGTCCGCACCTTTGTCGCTTGGGTTACCCCTGGCCCTGGGCCTCCATCAGAGCGCGCAGGAGCTTTTCTTCCGACATGTCGTCATCCGCAGGCTTGTCAGATTCCGCACCCATCAGCAGGGCCATCTGATCTTCTTCGGGCTCATCAACCTCGATCTGGGTCTGGTTGGCTTCGATCAGACGTTCGCGCAGCTCATCAGCGCTTTGGGTTTCGTCGGCGATTTCGCGTAGCGAGACGACAGGGTTCTTGTCGTTATCGCGGTCAACGGTGATCGGGCCACCAGCAGAAATCTCGCGCGCCCGGTGGGCTGCAAGCATCACCAGTTCGAACCGGTTCGGGACCTTGTCTACACAATCTTCGACCGTAACGCGGGCCATGGGGCGCTCTCCGTAAATGAATCCGTGGCAGGAAGGGGTTTATCTAAGCGCGAATCCCCGCCTTGACAAGCAAGAAATGCCGCAAATGCGAGGATCACAGAGGCTTGACCTCTGCCACCTCATCGGGCGGCAAGGCTGCAACCATCTGCGTCACTGTCCGGTCCAGAACGGGATGGCGCCAATCGGGGGCGACATCCATCATGGGAACAAGCACAAAAGCGCGGTCCTGCAAGCGCGGATGGGGCAGGATAAGGTGTTCCGGCGCAGATTTGGTCTGATCTTCGGGGGGAAGGGTCAGCCAGCGCTGAAATTCGGCGTCATCCGGCAGCACAAGTTCATCCCAACAGACCAGATCGAGGTCCAAAGTGCGCATGCCCCAACGCTGTTCACGGGCGCGCTCAAAATCATGTTCGATGCGGTGCAGCAGGTCCAGGACACCATGCGGCGTGAGGTTCGATTCGATCAAAACCGCTGCGTTGACATAGTCCGGCCCTGCCCCTGCCGGAAAGCATGGGGTGGCAAAAAACCGGCTTGTCTTGCGAATCACCAAGCCCGCCTCGGCCATCGCGATCAGCGACCGCTCAAGTGTCACCTTGGGCCCACAACCTCTCAGACTGAGATTTGCCCCTAGGGCAATGACCGCTTTTGACAAGGTTTTGTCCACTTCAGACCCCATATTCGGACCAGAGAATACTTGCGATAAAGCCTAAAACACCTATTTTAAGGACACCATTGCACTGACCTATTACTTTATCACTCACGGAGCTCACGGTGCGGTGGCTTATACCGGAAGGACCATTTTATGTTTTACAAGGACGAACGGCTAGCGCTGTTCATCGACGGCTCGAATCTTTATGCAGCCGCCAAAGCACTGGGGTTTGACATCGACTACAAGTTGCTGCGTCAGGAATTTATGCGCAGAGGCAAACTGCTTAGAGCTTTCTACTACACAGCGCTACTGGAAAATGACGAGTATTCCCCGATCCGGCCTCTGGTGGACTGGCTGCACTATAATGGCTTCACCATGGTCACCAAACCGGCCAAGGAATACACCGACAGCATGGGGCGTCGGAAGGTCAAAGGAAACATGGATATCGAGCTTACCGTCGATGCCATGGAACTGGCACCACGCGTTGATCATATCGTACTGTTTTCGGGCGATGGGGATTTCCGCCCGCTGATCGCAAGCCTGCAACGGCAGGGCGTACGTGTTTCCGTTGTTTCGACCATCCGTAGCCAGCCGCCGATGATTTCGGACGAACTGCGACGCCAGGCCGATAACTTCATTGAGCTGGAAGACCTGCGCGACGTGATCGGCCGCCCTCCGCGCGAGATGCCGACTGAACCCCGCAGCGTCGCAGCTGCAGGCGGGCACTGACCCCACCAAACCCCATCACTCACCAATGGGGGTTGGCAAGAATATGCGCGGCCAGGGCCAGAAGCCCTGGCCGCGCGACTTTAAAGGTATAGGTGCTGAAAACACCCTTGTGCTAACAGCGATTCATGTCATTGAAATGACGCAGTGCTGTCTGGACCATGGCAATGAAAAGACCTAGGTGTTCGGTCCAGGAGATCGCCGAATGACAAAGCCGCCGCTGACATTATATCTGGCCGCCCCGCGCGGGTTCTGCGCCGGTGTGGACCGTGCCATCAAGATTGTGGAAATGGCCCTTCAAAAATGGGGGGCGCCTGTCTATGTGCGCCATGAGATCGTTCACAACAAATTCGTCGTCGACGGTCTGCGCGCCAAGGGTGCCGTGTTTGTCGAGGAGCTGGACGAATGCCCTGATGATCGCCCGGTGATCTTCTCGGCCCACGGTGTGCCAAAATCGGTGCCCGCCACAGCAGCCCAGCGCGAGATGATATATGTCGACGCCACCTGCCCGCTTGTATCCAAGGTACATGTCGAGGCGCAGCGCCATGCGGATGCCGGGCTGCAGATGATCATGATCGGCCACAAGGGCCACCCCGAAACCATCGGCACCATGGGACAGCTGCCCGATGGCGAGGTGCTGCTGGTTGAAACGGTAGAAGATGTGGCGCAGGTCGCTGTGCGTAACCCCGAAAAGCTGGCCTTTGTCACCCAGACAACCCTATCGGTGGATGACACCAAGGACATTATTGCCGCGCTTGAGGCCCGCTTCCCCGCCATCGTCGGGCCGCACAAGGAAGACATTTGTTATGCCACCACCAACCGGCAGGAAGCGGTGAAAGCCGTCGCTCCGAAAGCCGATGCCTTGCTGGTGGTGGGTGCGCCGAACTCATCGAATTCACGTCGTCTGGTCGAGGTCGCCTCGCGCGCCGGATGCAGTTATGCGCAGCTGGTGCAGCGCGCGACCGAGATCGACTGGCGTGCGCTGGAAGGAATTTCCAGCATTGCGGTTAGCGCCGGGGCATCCGCGCCCGAGGTGCTGGTGAACGAGGTGATCGATGCATTCCGCGACCACTACGATGTCACCGTCGAGCTGGTCGAAACCGCTGTCGAGAATGTCGAGTTCAAAGTTCCCCGCGTATTGCGGGAACCAGCATGAGCGGCATCCCCCGCGCGCCGTTATTCCTTGGTTTGGCTGGGCTGATCCCGTTTGTCTGGGGCGCGCTGACTTATCTGAACGGTGATTTGAACGATTGGGGTCGGCAGACGCTGGGGTCGCGCTTCGTGGGGCCGTATATTCAGCTATTTTATGGCTCGGTAATCCTGAGTTTCATGTCGGGCGTGTTGTGGGGCTTCGCCACCAAAACCTCAGGCAGCAAAGCTGCGGCCTGTTACACCTTGTCGGTGTTGCCTGCACTTTGGGCATTTTTCACGACCGGCGGCGGTCCGGTGAATGCGGGCACCAACCTGATGTATGGGTTTGCGGGCTTGCTTTTGCTGGACGCCATGTTCTCATATTGGCGGTTGACCCCGGTCTGGTGGATGCGGCTGCGCGTCCTGCTAACCGCTGTCGTGCTGACCTGTCTTGCTGTGGGAGTTTACCTGTGAGTGATGAACGGACCATCAAGGCCTACACGGATCGCGTTGCGGATTACCTAAGGATCCCCCTGCCCATCGAGCAGCTAGAGGCGCGTCAGGCTTTTGTAGATGCGGTCCGCGAGGGTGGATATGTGCTGGATCTGGGCTCGGGTCCCGGATCAGACAGCGCGTTTCTTATGCGGCAAGGGCTGAAGGTACGGGCGCTGGATGCAACCCCTGCCTTTGTTGAACATGCGCGGAGCAACGGTGTTGACGCCCACCTTGGCACCTTCGATGACGTCACCGAGGTGGCAGAGTATGACGGCGTCTATGCCAGTTTCTGCCTGCTGCACGCCCCGCGCGCCGATTTCCCGCGTCATCTGAACGCGATCCACACCGCACTGAAGCCGGGCGGGAAGCTGTTTCTGGGAATGAAGCTGGGCACGGGCGAGCATCGCGATGATTTGGACCGTTACTATACCTATTATTCAGAGACCCAGATCAAGGACGCCCTGACCTCGGCAGGTTTCACCATTGATCGTACCGTGCAAGGAATGGGGAAGGGTTTGGCCGGGTCTTACGACGGGTTCATTCTGGTATTCGCTCATGCCTGATCTCTTTGCCTATACCGATGGTGCCTGTTCCGGAAATCCCGGCCCCGGCGGCTGGGGCGTACTGCTGCGCGCGATGGATGGCGAGACCATCCTGAAAGAACGCGAGCTGAGCGGAGGCGAAGCCGAGACAACCAACAACCGGATGGAACTGCTGGCTGCAATCAGTGCTTTGGAGACGCTGGAGCGGCCCTCGAAGCTGACTATCGTCACCGACAGCGCTTATGTGAAGAACGGCGTTACGGGATGGATTTTCGGGTGGAAGCGGAACGGCTGGAAGACGTCGAACAAGAAGCCGGTCAAAAATGTCGATCTGTGGCAGCGGCTGGATGAGGCGCAAGAGCGGCATCAGGTGACATGGGAATGGGTCAAGGGTCATGCAGGCCATCCCGAAAATGAACGCGCGGATGAGTTGGCACGAGCCGGCATGGCCCCGTTCAAACCTAAGAAGGCGCAGGCGTGAGCGGGCTTGCCCTGCTGGATTACGCCTCGGTTTTGGTCTTTGCGCTGACCGGTGCGCTGGTGGCCAGCCGAGCGCAGCTTGATCTGGTCGGGTTTGCCTTCATCGCATGTCTGACGGCAGTGGGCGGTGGTACCGTACGCGACTTGCTGCTGGACCGACATCCGATCTTCTGGGTCGGTCAGCCCGCTTATATCCTGATCGCTTGCGGCGCTGCGGTGCTGGTGTTTTTTACCGCTCATCTGGTCGAAAGCCGTTATAATTGGCTGGTCTGGCTGGACAGTTTTGCCCTGTCCATCGCGGTCGCTGCTGGCACGGGTGCGGCGTTGTCACTGGATCAATCCGGTATAATCGTAGTGCTGATGGGGGTGACCACGGGCTGTTTGGGCGGCTTGATGCGTGACGTGGTGTGCAACGAGGTGCCGCTGGTACTGAAACAGGGTGAGCTTTACGTATCCTGCGCCTTTATCGGAGCTTTGACCGCTGTGTTTGCCACTCGCCTCGGGCTGGAGGGCCTGCTGGCATTGGGCTTATGTGCATTGATTTGCTGGGCGTTGCGCGCCGGATCTCTGTTGTTCGGTTGGCAGTTGCCGGTTTACAAGGCCCGACCGCCTCGGCAATAGGATATAAACGGACAAGAGATCGCGATGACCTACAGACTTTCGTTTCTGGCCACGGCACTGCTGCTAACGGCATGTGCAGAGCAATACGCCCCGGTCAGTTTCACGGTAGTGGGCAATCAGATCGTCGCATCTGGAACGATCGACCACACAACGCTCAGCGCGTTTGAAGAAGTGATGGACGAGAACCCCGAGATCAAGACGCTGGTGCTGCAAAATATCGAAGGTTCGGTCGATGATGACTCGAATGTGGTCTTCAGTCGCGTAGTGCGTGAGGAAGGGTTCGACACAGTGGTTCTGTCAAACGGGCTGGTGGCCTCGGGCGGCACCGATTTGTTTCTAGCCGGTAACCGACGCGTGCTGGAACCCGGCGCCTGCGTGGGGGTCCACAGCTGGGGCGGCGGCGGCTATGTCGCTGCGGAGTTACCCGAAGATCACCCCGAGCATGATCGGTATTTGAACTATTTCGAAGATATCGGCGTCGATCCCGACTTCTACTGGTTCACGCTGGATGCAGCATCCGAGGAAGAGATGCATTGGATGACGGCGTCCGAGGCGAACCGGTTCGACATGACTACACGGTCCGCCCCTCGCCTTGGCACTGCCGCAATCTGCGACGAACGTTAGCGCGTCAGCAGTCGCGCGCCGATTTCCTTGACGAATTTCGCCGCCACCATGGCGGTCATGCCATAGGGGTCGCGGTGCGGGTTCAACTCGACAATATCCGCGCCGATCAACTGGCCTTTGAACCGATGGATCAGGTCGATCACCTCACGCGTGCTGAGACCGCCGGGTTCGTGATGTGAAACGCCGGGGGCAAAGGCCGGATCCAGCGCATCGAGGTCCAGTGACAGATAGACCGGGCCGTCAAAGCTGATCTCCAGATGGGGGCGCCAGTTGCGCATGTCGATCACCTCGACCCCGAACTTGTCGGCCTGTTCCTGTTGGTGCTTGTTCATGGTGCGGATCCCGACCTGAACGAGGCGACTGATCTTGCCGGTTTCCATCACGCGGGCAAACGGGCAGCCATGGCCCAGCGGGCCGATCTGCTGACTGTCATAGAGGTCGGGATGTGAGTCGATATGCAGGATATTCAGCCCATCATACCGGTCCGCATGCGCCTTGATCAGCGGAAAGGCCACCGAGTGATCACCGCCCAATGACAGCAGCCGTGCGCCGGTTTCAATCCGGGCGGCGGCCCCTGCCTCGATCCGGTCGATGGGTTTCTGCCCCATCATCTCGAACACATCCAGATCGCCGGTATCCTTGAAACGGTCGGTTGCGCCCAGATCAGTGCCATCCTCGGCGGTCAGGTTGGCCGCGCCGGAATGCAACGCCTCGCGGATGCGACCCGGGGCAAAGGCGGGGCCTTGCAGGAACGAGGAATGCAGGTCCAACGGCACACCCATCAGGGCGACGTCTCCGGCGGTCAGATCATGCGACATGAGAGGCCTTTCAACAAAGAATTGACGGGACATTGGTCGCAGATCACGGTCGGGTCAAGCGATCAGCGGCGGATATATGTCTGCCAGATCCAGATCACCAAGAGCGCCCCCAGAACGGCGCCGATAAACCCTGAGAGCCAGCCCATCACAGTGATGAGCGTGCGCAGTACCAAACCGCCCACCAAAGCGCCGACAATGCCGATCAGCATGGTGGTTGGAATATCGGCCTCGATCCGCATTAGGCGGGTGGCGAGGAAACCTGCAGCGGCTCCGACGATGATCAGGGCGATGATCGGCATATCATTTCCTCCAATGCGTGGGCACGATGATCAGCGCACCGATCGAGGACAGCACCGCGTCCAACCCCGGCGGGCCAAAGCTGATGCCGAACATGATGCGCACGAAATAGAACAGGAAAGCACCACCCACGCAGATGATGATCGACTGCAGATAGCCGTTATGGGTAAAGCCAGTCTGTTCAGACAGATAGCCTACGATCCCGGCAATCACGACCGTGCCCATCATGATCATGATCATGTACGCCTACTCCGATGACAGGCGGGTCCCGGCCGGCATGGGCCATCCCCGCAGAAAAGTTTCCCTATCCTGCGCGCCCTTGCCTGCCCGTTGCAAGCGCAGCAGCTCAACCGCGCCTTCGCCACAGGCCACGCGCAGGTGGTCATCCAGTACCTCGCCGGGCGTGCCCTGCCCTTCGGCCAGCCGCGAGGCGAGCAGCTTGATCCGGTGACCCTCGACCTCGGTCCATGCGCCGGGGAACGGGGAGAGACCGCGGATTTTTCTGTCGACTTCGGACGCGAGGGCCGACCAGTCGATCCGCGCCTCGGATTTGTCGATCTTGGCGGCGTAGGTTACGCCGACCTCGGGCTGCGGTTCGGGGGTCAGGCTCGGCAGCGTGTTCAGCGCCTCAACGATCAGCGCCGCACCCATGCCCGACAGGCGGTCATGGAGTTGCGCCGTGGTTTCCTCAATCCCGATCTCGGTGGCCTCGCGCAGCAGAACGGGGCCTGTATCCAACCCGGCCTCCATCTGCATGATACAAACACCGGTTTGCACATCGCCTGCCATGATCGCGCGGTGGATCGGGGCGGCCCCGCGCCAGCGGGGCAGCAGGCTGGCGTGGATGTTCAGGCAGCCATGGGTCGGCGCGTCCAGAATGGGTTGTGGCAGGATCAGGCCATAAGCGACGACGACCGCGATATCGGCGTTCAGCGCGGCAAAGCTGGCCTGTTCTTCGGGCGATTTCAGCGAGGTGGGGTGGCGAACGTCTAAGCCCAGCGCCAAGGCACGCGCGTGCACCGGGGTTGGACGGTCTTTTTTACCGCGACCGGCGGGGCGTGGCGGTTGGCAATAGACGGCGGCGATTTCGTGCCCGGCACGGACCAGCGCATCCAGCACCGGCACCGAGAAATCTGGCGTTCCCATGAAGATGATACGCATCCGTCCCTCCGTAGGATGGGGTTTCACCCCATCTTTTGTGCTTTGCGCAGCAGCATGTCGCGTTTGACCTTGCTGAGCCGGTCGAAATACATCCGCCCGTTCAGGTGGTCGATCTGATGCTGCACGCTGGTGGCCTCGATGCCGACAAAATCGCGGCGGTCGATCTGGCCCTGTTCGTTGAGAAATTTCACAGTCACTGCGCGCGGTCGCTTTACCTTGGCAGACACGCCGGGCAAGTTCGGGCTGGCCTCGTCATGTTCACGCAGCTCAACCGAGCTGTGCAGAATCTCGGGGTTGGCCAGTCGCACAGCTTTGCCTCGCTGGGTCGAGCCATCCACGACAGCCAGCCGCAGCATCACTCCTATCTGCGGCGCAGCGAGGCCAACACCGGGCATCGCCTCCATCGTATCGATCATGTCATCCCAGATGGTGCGGATGTCGTCGGTGATTTCAGTGACATCCTCGGCCTTGGTGCGCAAGCGCTTGTCGGGCCACGGCAGGCAGGTCCGCACCGTCATGTGCGGGCCTTTTCGCGCTTGAGCTTCTGCATTTTGCGCGTGATCATCTGACGCTTGAGCGGTTTGAGATAGTCGATGAAGAGCTTACCGTTCAGATGGTCGATCTCATGCTGCACACAAGTCGCCCAGAGATCATCAAAGGTTTCCTGCTGCAGATTACCGTCACGGTCCAGCCAGGTGACATCAACCGTCTTCGGGCGCGTGACTTCGGCATATTGCTCAGGGATCGACAGGCAGCCTTCTTCGTAAACGTTGGTCTCATCCGAGGAGGCGATGACCTCGGGGTTGAACATCACCAGTGGGCGTGGGGCCTCACCTTCTTCTTTGACGCAGTCCACCACGATCAGCCGGTCGAGCACACCGATCTGCGGCGCAGCAAGGCCAATGCCGGGCGCGTCATACATCGTCTCCAGCATGTCATCGGCCAGTTTGCGCAGATCGTCGGTGATGTCGGCCACCGGCGCGCAGACCTTTTTCAGGCGGGGATCGGGATGGATCAGGATATTGCGTTTCATGGGGCTGATTTAGGCCATCGCGCCCGCCTCCGCAACGGCCCCCTTGCACCTTATGGATTTGTGGTTAGCTTTCGCCTCGACAGATGGAGATGACATGACTTTCAACGACCTGATCGACCGCCGGGGCACCAACTCTTCAAAATGGGACAAGATGGAGCAGCTTTACGGTGTCGCCCCCGAGGATGGGCTGGCCATGTGGACGGCTGACTCCGACTATGCCACGGCCCCTTGCGTGATCGAGGCGGTGCGGGAAGCGGCCGATCATGGCGCGTTTGGATATTCATGGATGCACCCGGATTATCTGAATGCAATCCAGTGGTGGATGAAGACACGCCACAACTGGGAGATCGACACCGATTGGATTCTGACCTCGCAAGGGTTGGGCAATGCGATTGCCCTGTGTCTGGATGTTTGGAGTGAACCGGGAGATGGCGTCGTGATCTTCACGCCCGTCTACCATGAGTTTGCCCATAAGGTGAACAAATCCGGCCGCCGCGTGGTGGAATGCCCGCTGGTACGCGATGGCGACAGCTATGGGCTTGATCTGGACGATGCGCAGTCGCAGTTGGACGGATCAGAAAAGCTGCTGCTGTGGTGCTCGCCGCAGAACCCGTCAGGTCGGGTCTGGACGCCGGATGAACTGCGCGCTGTAGCGGCGTTTGCGGAGCGCAACGGGCTGATCCTTGTGTCGGACGAGATTCACCATGATCTGGTTTATCCGGGCAATACCTTCGTACCGATGGATACGGCCGCCCCCGACGCGCGCCCGTGGACGGTGACACTGACCGCAGCGTCGAAAACATTCAACATCGCCGGTCAGCGTACCGGCAACATGATCATTCCCGACGCCAAGCTGCGGGCCGAGATGCGGCACCGGATCACCACGCTGGACTATGACCCCAGTGCGTTGGGTGTGGCGATGATCACTGCCGCCTATTCGCCGGAAGGTGCAAAATGGGTCGATGAACAAATTGCCCACCTGGACGCGAACCGGAAGCTGTTTGATGCTGCCATCGCCGAGATACCGGGCCTGTGGTCGATGCCTCTGCAGGCGACCTATCTGGCATGGGTCAATTTTTCGGGCACGGGTATGAGCCACGATGAGTTTGTCCGCCGCCTACGCGAAGATGCGCGGATCGCAACATCCTCAGGCCCCGGTTTCGGCACCGGTGGAGAAACCTTCGAGCGCTTCAATCTGGCCACCCAACGCGAGCGGGTTGAAGAGGCCTGTGCGCGATTGAAGGCAGCCTTTGGCGATTTACAATGAACCCCGTTCAAAAATAAACGGAGGCACGTCATGCCCAACCACCTTTTTACGCTTCCGGACATCCCAAGCATCCCGGTGCAGGGGCAACAGGCGACCTATCCGATCGGGCGGATTTTTTGCGTCGGCCGCAACTATGCCGCCCACGCTGCCGAGATGGGGCATGAGGTGGATCGTCAGGCGCCGTTTTACTTCACCAAATCCGCGCCCAACGCGGTTTTGACCAGAGCGCATGTGCCGTATCCGGCAGGGACCGAGGATTATCATCATGAAATGGAACTGGCCGTTGCCATCGGCAAGCCGGTTTTTCAGGCCACAGCCACTGAGGCCCGCAACGCGATTTTTGGCTATGGCTGTGCGCTGGACATGACGCGCCGCGACCTGCAGATCCGCGAGCGCAACAAACAGCGCCCCTGGGATCTGGGCAAGGATGTAGAAAACGGCGCGGTCTTCGCTCCGCTGACCCGCGCCGATGACTGGAGCCTATCTGATGACAAGCGCATCTATCTGAGCGTCAATGAGCGGGTCGTACAAGACGCCACATTGTCAGAGCTGGTCTGGAAGATCGATGAACTGATCTCCCATCTATCGGGTTTCTACCATTTGCGCCCCGGCGATCTGATCCTGACCGGCACACCCGCCGGGGTCGGGCCTGTGGTCGCCGGAGACCGGATTGAAGGCGGCATCGATGGTTTGGCTCCTGTGCACCTGACCCTGACGGCCTCCGACTAAACCGTCCGGCCTGATACCGAGAATCTCGTGGCACCATTGCCGCCCGAGCGCCGGTGGCGCGTCGGTGCCAAAGGTCAAACGGTGCGCGCGTCAGTCGCGGTTTTCGAGCAATGCGATCGGTGCATCCGGGGCGCGGTAGAAATCCAGCGGGGCCTTGTCGGCTGCCACGGTGCTGCGCTTGAACTCATAGCGCATCTCACCCACCGCTTCTTCATCTGCGATGATCAGGCACTGATACATGTGATTGGCACCGTCATAGATATCGACGAGCCCACGCAGGCGCGGCGTGGTTTCGGCCTCGACGGTGAAACCATCCTTCCACAATGTCAAAATTTTGAAGCTATTGTCGCCAACCTCCACCCGCAAACGGCTGGATTTCTTGAGGGTAGCGATTCGGGCCGCATCCAATTCGGCGCGAATTTCCTTGGAAACATAGGTACTCATAATAAACTTCCCCCCTTAACACTCATTAGTCTGACGCGATTCCTGTAAAAATCCAGTGAACGGCGTCACATAAGTTTTGGCATTGCGGTTCTGGTGCCCAGACACCGCACCCCACCTGTGCGCGCATGCAGGCCTGATGCGCGCCCGGTGAAATAGGATCGTGGCGCAAGACGGCCTATCTTTGACCCAATCGCAATGCGAAAGGAATAACGATGGGCCTGCTTGTCGACGGCGAATGGCATGACACCTGGTATGACACCAAATCCACAGGCGGGGCGTTCAAACGCTCGGCCGCACAGTTTCGCAACTGGATCACCGCCGATGGCGCGCCCGGCCCTTCGGGGCGCGGCGGGTTCGAGGCGGAATCGGGGCGCTATCACCTTTATGTCTCGCACGCCTGCCCTTGGGCGCACCGCACACTGATCTTTCGTGAGTTGAAAGGGCTGAGCGACCACATCTCGGTCTCGGTGGTGCATCCGGATATGCTGGACAAAGGCTGGACCTTTGAGACGGACGCGCATGGAGCGACGGGCGACAAACTGTTCGGGCATGATTTTGCCCATCAGATCTATACCCGTGCCGACCCCAACTATTCGGGCCGCGTTACGGTTCCGATCCTGTGGGACAAAGTTGAGAAAACGATCGTGTCGAACGAAAGCTCGGAAATCATCCGCATGTTCAACTCGGCTTTCAACGGGATCACCGGCAACACCGACGACTACTGGCCCGAGGCAATGCGGGACGAGATCGAAGAGGTCAACGCGCGCATCTATTCCGATGTCAATAACGGGGTCTACAAATCCGGCTTTGCCACCTCGCAAGAAGCTTATGACGCCGCGGTTGGCCCTCTGTTCGACACGCTGGACTGGCTTGAGGATCGTCTGGCCCGGAACCGCTATCTTATGGGTGACCGCGTGACCGAGGCCGACTGGCGCCTGTTCACCACATTGATCCGGTTCGACCCGGTTTATCATTTACATTTCAAGTGCAACAAGCGTCGGTTGGTGGACTACCCGAACCTCTGGGCCTTTACGCGGGAGCTATATCAATGGCCCGGAGTGGCGCAGACAGTGAACATGAACCACATCGTGCGCCACTATCACTACAGCCATGACAGCATCAATCCGCACCGAATTATTCCGGTGAATCCAACGTTGGACTATTCAGAACCCCATGGGCGGGATCAGCGACCCGCCGCGTAATGTTCGACCATGGCCGCTAGATCCTCGGGCGGGGTCGAGCTTTGGACATAGGCGCAGGCATTGGCGCTATGGGCAAAGATTGATCCGTCCGAGAAGAATGTGGTGTTGGTGACGAAGATCACTCGCGCCTCGGGCCTGCGATAGCTTGCGAAATCGGCAACCGCCAAGGCGCTGCCGGTTTCCAGAACCAGATCCAGCACGATGATATCGAATGCGGTACCATACAGTGCCAGGATCGCGGCCTCTTGCGTTTCGACCAGCGTGACTTCGGCCTCCTGCCTTTGCAGATGCCGCTGCCAGACCCGACCTAGATCGGGATTACTCTCAACAATCAGTACTTTCATTTGCAACAACCTCGGCACGTGATATGGGTGAGTGGTGCCGACCCCTGATGTCCGTGATCACGCGATTTCCTTAACAAAGTGTTAACAAGGCCCGCACAGCGCCGTGATCGGGCGGATTCGCTTGTAAGAACGGCAAAAATCCGCTTGAAGCATGAGAAATAGGCGATTCCGGCTGGGGCAGATGGTTGGACAGGATGACAGATTGAACCCTCGGGCTGCGCGCGATCATGGCGGTGGGCTGGATGGCGCGATGACGCGGTTTGGGGGCACGCGCGCAGACTGGATCGATCTGTCCACGGGGATCAATCCGCATGCTTATGAGGTCTCGGGCCTGCAGCCTCCGGACTGGATGGAACTGCCGGATCATGGCGCGTTCGAACGCCTCTCGGACGCGGCGCGGGTGTTTTGGAACGTGCCTGATGGGGCCGAGATTCTGCCATCGCCTGGTGCCTCTGCGGTGATTGCCCGCGTGCCCGCGCTGACCAAAGCCGGCCGCGTGCAGATCACGATGCCCACTTATAACGAACATGCCGCTGCATTCACCGCTCAGGGTTGGACGGTGCACGAGAGCGGCCCGGCTCAGGCACGTGTCATCGTAAACCCCAACAATCCTGATGGGCGCATCTGGCAGGACGCGGATGTCGACGCGCCGCTGACGGTGATCGATGAAAGCTTCTGCGACGTAACGCCCGAAGCCTCGCTGATTCATCTGGCCCAGCGGCCCGGCATCGTGATGCTGAAGAGCTTTGGCAAATTTTGGGGGTTGGCCGGGTTGCGACTGGGTTTTGCAATCGGCCATCCCGATCTTATTGCACGGTTGAATGACCTGACGGGACCATGGGCCGTATCCGGCCCGGCACTGCGGATCGGCGCGCAAGCGTTGCACGATGTAAAATGGGCTACTGAAACACGCATGCGTCTGGCAAATGAAGCAACACGGTTGGATCAGCTTTTAACGTCCAAAGGTGCGCGGCTGATTGGCGGCACCAGCCTGTTCCGCCTCTACGACGTTGATGACGCGACCGCCTGGCAAGACCGATTGGCGCGGGCACATATCTGGAGCCGTATTTTCCCCTATTCCCGGACCTACCTGCGCCTTGGATTACCGCCAGCAGATGGTTGGGCCCGGTTGGAAGCAGCGCTGTGAGCACCGCGTTCCTATTGGTCTGCGCCATGTGTCTGGACGCAGCATTGGGTGAGCCGGATTGGCTGTGGTCGCGGATTCGCCACCCTGCCGTACTGATGGGCAACGCGATTGGCTGGCTGGACAACCGGCTGAACCATGGGGCGTATCGCCGCCTCAAAGGGGTTGCGACGGTACTCATCCTGATTGCGGTGGCACTCATCCTTGGCCGGTTGCTGGCGCTGCTTGGTCCGATCGTCGAGATCGTGGTCTGCGCCATCCTTCTGGCCCAGAAATCCCTGATCACCCATGTTCGCGCAGTTGGCGAAGGCCTGTTGACCACGCTTGCCGAAGGGCGCGCGCAAGTCGCCATGATTGTCTCGCGCGATACGCGGGACATGACCGAGGCGCAGGTGGCGCGCTCGGCCATCGAAAGCGCCGCCGAAAACCTGAGCGACGGGGTGATTGCCCCAGCCTTCTGGTTTCTGGTCGCAGGTCTGCCGGGGCTGCTGGTTTACAAGGTCGTCAACACCGCCGACAGTATGATCGGTTATCGCAACGACAAATACCGCGCCTTCGGCTGGGCAGCAGCGCGGCTGGATGATGTGTTGAACCTTGTCCCGGCACGCCTGACCTTTGTAATGATCGTCGCGCTGTCCAGCCAATGGTCGCGCTGGCGAGAGATGGTTGAGGATGCACGCCGCCATATCTCACCTAACGCAGGCTGGCCCGAGGCCGCGATGGCACGTGCGCTTGATATCGCACTGGCCGGACCGCGCAGCTATGATGGCCAGATGCGGGATCTTGCTTGGGTGAACGGGAATGCGCGGCAGAATATCGACGCGGCGGAGGTTTTTCGCGCATCAGACATGCTCTGGCAGGTATGGGGGCTTGCGCTTGGGCTCGTGTCGGTGTGGGTTGGGTTCAACTTCATATTCTGACGGATCAGCCTTATGCGTTTCCTTTCCGGCCTTATTGCCGCCGCCCTCTTCGCCTCGCCTGCACTCGCCCAATGCGGCGGTGGGTTCAATGCCTTCGTCAAAGGGCTGAAAGCCGAAGCCATTCAGCAGGGTTACGACAAATCCACCGTCAACAGCTTTTTCAAGGGCGTTCAGCAGGACGGAGCCGTTCTGAAAGCCGACCGCGCGCAGGGCGTATTCCAGAAACCATTCATCGACTTCTCGCGGCGCCTGATTTCACAGAACCGGATCGACCGGGGCAAGGCCATGTCGGGCAAATACGACGCGGTGTTTGACCGGATTGAGCAGGAATACGGCATTTCGCGCGGTGTGCTACTGGCATTTTGGGCGTTCGAGACCGACTACGGGTCCTTTCAGGGCGATTTCAACACCCGCAACGCGCTGGTGACGCTGGCCCACGACTGCCGCCGCCCCGAGTTGTTCCGCCCGCAGATTTTCGCCGCGATCGAGCTGTACAGCCAGGGAAATTTTGACCCCGCCCGCACCACCGGGGCTTGGGCCGGTGAAATCGGCATGGTCCAGATGCTGCCCCGCGACATTCTGGAAAACGGCGTGGATGGGGACGGAGACGGCAAGGTTTCGCTAAAAACCTCGGCGCCGGATGCACTGATGTCCGGGGCCAAGATGCTGTCGCATCTGGGTTGGCAACCGGGTCAGCCATGGCTGCAGGAGGTCACCGTGCCCGCGCAGATGGACTGGTCACTATCAGGCCCCGGCAAGCCCCGCCCGGTGTCCGAATGGCAGGCGATGGGCGTACAGGCGCGCAGTGGGTCTTTGAGCGACCTGCCCGCCTCGCTGATCCTGCCACAAGGGCACAAGGGCCCCGCCTTTCTGGCTTACCCGAATTTCGACGTATATTTCGAATGGAACCAGAGCTTCGTTTACGTCCTGACCGCCGCTTATTTCGGCACACGGCTGGAAGGCGCGCAGATTTACGATGCAGGTAATCCAGCGCCGGGGCTGACGGGCGCGCAAATGAGACAGTTGCAGAGCAAACTGCAGGCGCGCGGGCACGACGTAGGCAAGATCGACGGCATCCTTGGGGCCGGAACGCGTGCGGCTGTGCAGGCTGAACAACTGCGTCTGGGTTTGCCAGCCGATGCGTGGCCAACGACACAGCTGCTGAACCAGCTATAAGGGTCGGCGCCTAAGCGACCTTTGCTGGTTCATGTTTCACTGACGGATCAAACGCATGGATAGATACCAGCGAGCCTTCTGTGACGATGGCGGTATTGGGCTGTATTTCAACCCAGCCGTCACTGTCTGCATCAAGCGGTTCGGACGATATCACTATCCCGTCTTCTGAGGTTCGGTAATGCAGACTGGGTGCATAACGATCAGACGCATAGCGCGCCGCAAATACACGCTTGCCGTCTGACCAGCACGCAGCAAACCGCATATAAGGCGACGATCCGCATTGTCGGGACAGCGCTTCCACCCGCCCCACGGCCCGTGCCATTGCGTCGATCGGATTTGAATCCAGACCTTCGCCATGAGCAATCAAAAAGATCGCTTCACTTTCTGTCGCACCCATTCGGTGCCCGTATAAATGTGCCGGGATCATAGCATCGAGCTGCTGCCGGATTTGGTCATGCCCTCCAGCCTGGCCATTGTGCATGAAGCTCCATTTGCCAAATCCAAATGGGTGACAGTTGTTGCGCGAGGTCGCAGTGCCTGTCGACGCTCTTACATGGGCCAAAAACAGTCGTGATCGTGTGTGATGAGCCAGTTGTTTGAGATTTGCATCGGACCATGCGGGATGAGTGTCCTTGTAGAAACAGGGCGTTTCGCGATCAGAATACCAAGACAGTCCAAACCCGTCGGCATTGATTGGTGTCTTCCCGATCAACGCGTTGCGGCTTTGAATGACAAGCGATTGCTCTTGCTCCTGAATCAATTCATCCAGATATCGCTGCTCCCCAACCCAAGCCAAAAATCGGCACATTTGGCATCCCCATCAGTTTTTCGATCCAGGGCATTCTACAACTTGATTTGACGATGATTATCCCGTTTTCTTCCGTTTTTACTCAAAGCCTCTATCAAATTTACCAATAGATCGGGAATAACAGATCAATTACTCGCTCGGACCGGATAGCGATCGCCTTTCTCGTCGATCAGGATCAACCGCTCACCACTGCGGACATATAGGTCGCATCGGCTGAACCCATTGCGATACGCTATGCAAACACTGCCGTCCCCGGCGATGGAATAGGTGCCAAAGGCGGATTCTCCGCTGGCATAGGTATAAGAATAGGCCCCTCCAGCCGAGTATTTGGACTGGCCGTCGTCGTAGAAAGTGAGAGTGCGGCCGGCCAAAGCCTCCAATTCTTCTGGCGTCAAGGGGACGTCACCGGGTTTCGTGGGCCATTCGGCAGCCCAGAGGGGGTTGGCCGCGAGCAATGCGAGGGTGAAATATCGGATCATGATGCTAGCCTACCCTCATACACGGGCGATGGCTCATAACGTTGCAGTGATCGATCAAGCGACCATCTGCTCGGCCTTTTTCAGATCGACCGAAACCAGTTGGCTGACACCCTGTTCCTGCATCGTCACACCGAACAGCCGATCCATCCGCGCCATGGTCACCGCGTGGTGGGTGATGATCAGGAAACGCGTATCGGTCTGGCGGCACATCTCGTCCAGCAAGTCGCAGAAGCGGGTGACGTTGGCATCGTCCAGCGGGGCGTCGACCTCATCCAGCACACAGATCGGGGCGGGGTTGGCAAGGAACACGCCAAAGATCAACGCCGTCGCGGTCAGGGTCTGTTCGCCGCCCGAAAGCAGGCTGAGAGTCGAAAGTTTCTTGCCCGGCGGCTGGCACATGATCTCAAGGCCCGCATCCAGCGGATCGTCGCTTTCGACCATGACCAGATTGGCCTCGCCGCCGCCAAACAGATGCTTGAACAGCATGGCGAAGTTGGAATTCACCTGTTCGAACGCGGTCAGCAGGCGTTCGCGACCCTCGCGGTTGAGGCTGGCGATGCCGCCGCGCAGGGCCTTGATCGCCTCTTCCAGATCGGCCTTTTCGCCGTTCAGCGTGTCGAATTCTTCCTGGACTTCTTTGCTGTCCTCTTCAGCCCGTAGGTTCACTGCGCCCATGGCATCGCGCTGGCGCTTGTGGCGGTTCACTTCGGCTTCAAGTGCGTCGGCGGCGGGCATCTGGTCAGGGTTCACGTCCAGTTGGTTCAGCAGCTGGTTCGGCGTCAGTTGCTGATCCTCGGCAATGCGTTCTGCTGCGGCGACTACGCTTTCCTTGGCGGCGTCGCAACGCGCCTCAGCCGCCGCGCGGCTTTCACGCGCCTCCGAGGCCAGACGTTCGGCTTCGCGCTCGGCAAGAACCACCTCGCGCTGCTGGGTCTCGGCCTCGGCCAACTTATCGGCGGCTTCGGCGCGCCGAGACTCAGCGGTTTCGATCAGCTCGTTCAGTTCTTCCCGTGCCTCGGCGATTTCGCTGGGGGCCGCCATCGCCTCGGTCAGTTCTTCTTCCGAGCTTTCCTTGCGTTCGGCCAGTTCCGATATCCGCTTTTCCGCCGTTTCCAGACGATGCCGCCAACCGCTGAGGTCCTTAGTCACCTCCTGCGTGCGCCGGGTGCGCGCCTCGCCCTCGCGGCGCAATTCATCATGCGTCGAGCGGTGGGTCAGCATGGTGATCCGCGCCGCCTCGACAGTCTGCTTGATGTCCTCGACCTGCGCGCGGGCGCTGTCGAGATCGCCCAGGCCAGTCAACGCGCCTTGAGCCTCACGCAGTTGTGCGCGGGCGGACATGGCGTCTTCCTTGTGACGGTCGACCGCGAGGGTCAGTGTTTCCAGCTTGCCCTGCGCCAGATTTCGATCCGCCTCAGCCCGGCTGAGCATCCGCGCGGTTTCCGCCATGCGCTGATCCGCGGCACGGCGGGCCTCGCGGGCGCGGCGGTCAGCCTCGGTTACATTGGCCAGTTGCTGTGACAGCGCTTCATGCGCGGCGCGGGCACCTTCGGCCTGCGCCTCGGTGCGGGTCAGTTCCTGTTTCAGCGCCTCAAGCTTGTTGAGCTGCTCCAAACGCAGGGCGGCAGCGCTTGGTGCATCCTCGGCCCAGGCGCGGAATCCGTCCCAGCGCCACAGATCACCCGAGCGCGACACCAGTCGTTGACCCGGTTTCAACGACGCCTGCAGGCGCGCGCCCTGATCCGCATCGACCAGACCGATCTGCGCAATACGGCGACTCAGGCGGTCGGGACCGGACACATGCAACGCCAGCGGCTCGGCCCCATCGGGCAAGGGCTGGTCGCTGTCATAGCCCGCTACCTGCACCCAACCTGAAGGTCCGTCGCCCTCGACCAACGGTGCACGCAGGTCATCCGCCAGCGCAGCCCCCAATGCCTTTTCAAAGCCCGTTGCCACCCGCAGCATGTCGAGCACTTGCCCACCCTCAGCCGTGTCGCGTTCGACCAGCTTGGCCAGCGCGGTGGTCTCGGCCCTTATCGCGCCCAGTTCACCCTCGGCCTCGGAGCGTTTGGCGCGGGCCTCGGCCTCACGCGCCTGTGTATCGTTGCGCAGCTCGTCGGCGGCGGCCAGTGCTTCTTCCGCTGCCTCAGCAGCTTCGCGGGCTTCTTCCTCACCCTCCTGCGCGGTCTCGAACGCCTCGCTGGCGCGGGAAAAGGCATTGCGCGCCTCGTCCACGGCGGCGCGGGCCTTTTCTTCCTCGCCCTCGGAACGAGCCAGTGTCTTGCGGCTGTCTTCAACCAGTCGTTGCGCCGATTGGTGGCGGGCCACCAGACGGGCCATGTCTTCGGTTTCCTGCGACAGGTGATCTTCGCGATCCTGCAACACCGACGCGGCCTCGCGCGCAACTTCTGCAGCTTCAGCGACCTTTTCGTCATAGCCATCGGCGGCTTTTGCAAGCTCGCGGGCCTCCCATTCGAGCCGTTCGATCATCTCACCCGCGTCCCGGTTCAGACCGGATTCGCGTTCGATATCGTTGCCCAATTGCTGGATACGGTTGGTCAGAGTCTCGATCGTCTGGCGTGCGCGGGTTTCCTGATCCGACAGCTGATCGCGCTGCACCTGCTGGCGCTGCAGGACGGCTGCGGCGATGGCCTCTTCCTCACGCAGGGGCGGCAGGGTTTCCTCGATCTCAGCGCGTTTGGCGGCGGATTCGCGGGCGGATGCCTCGGCGCGAGAGGCTTCGGTGATCCGGTCGCGTAGCTTTTCCTCGGCCGCCTGACGGGCCATGTCGGCCTCTTTCCAACGGCGATATAGCAGCATCCCTTCGGCCTGACGCAACAGCTCGCCGATCTCGCGATACCGCGCCGCCTGCCGGGCCTGACGGGCGAGTTGCGCCAACTGCCCGCCCAACTGTTCCAAAACGTCATCCACGCGGGTCAGGTTGGCCTCGGTGCCTTTCAGTTTCAGTTCTGCCTCGTGGCGGCGTTGATAAAGCCCGGAGATGCCGGCGGCCTCTTCCAGAATGCGGCGGCGGGCGCGAGGTTTGGCGTTGATCAGCTCGGCAATGCGGTTTTGCCCCACCAGTGCTGGCGAATGCGCGCCGGTTGAGGCGTCCGCGAACAGCATCTGAACGTCGCGGGCGCGCACATCCTTGCCGTTGGTCTTGTAGGCACTGCCCACATCGCGGGTGATGCGGCGGACGATCTCCAACTGGTCGCTGTCGTTGAAGCCGGATGGCGCCAAACGTTCCGAGTTGTCCATCGTCAGGACCACCTCGGCAAAGTTGCGCGCAGGCCGAGTGGCAGCGCCCGCAAAGATCACATCTTCCATCGCGCCACCGCGCATGGATTTGGGACGGTTTTCACCCATCACCCAGCGCAACGCTTCCAGCAGATTGGACTTGCCGCAGCCATTCGGACCAACCACTCCGGTCAGCCCGTCCGCGATGATCAGATCGGTCGGGTCCACGAAGCTTTTGAAGCCGGTCAGTTTGAGTTTGCTAAAGCGCAATGGCTGCTCTTGGTATGATTCCTATGGGTAAGAAGTCTGCGCAACGGATGGGGGAGGTGTCAACGTGATTGCGCAGGATATGGGAGATTGGACCAAGTTATCCACAACATCTTGGCAAAACTACGCGGAGTCCCGCGTATCTCAGTAAGGCGAGCATTCAAAGACCTGATATCCGTAGTCTTCGTAATATCCGTAATCAACGCATTCATAGGGACGGCGAAGGAGTGCGCCGAAAATCAGTTTTTCCCCCAGTTCCTGGTCGCAGCCCAGCACGCCCACAGTGACGGCCGCATCGCCAAGAACGTCCAGAAGCGGACAGCCCGAGACCTGCGCCATCGCCAACGCAGCCCGATCGCGGATCGGACCCAGACGCGGCGCGTATTGCGGGTTCACGCGGACGGCCTCGGCCAGTTCATTACGGACGCGGACGTCAAAGATACTGCCATTCACCGCGACGCGCGTTGCGGGCAAGTCGCGAAAATAGGGTGTACCACCCGAGCAGGCGGCGAGGCACAGGAAAGCGAGCACGCGGATCATACTGCTTTATTAGCGACAATATGGTTAATGAAACCTTTCCCCGGTTCAGGCGCGCAACACTTCTCCTAACCGGCGTATACCCTCGCGGATCGTGTTCTCATCCGAGTTGGAAAAGCTCAGTCGAATGGTATTGGACCCGGTGTCGTCGGGATAGAAAGCCTGACCGGGGACAAAGGCCAGCTTGACCGTTTCCAGCGCCCTCGCCAGCAGGTCGGCGCCGTTCATTCCCTTGGGCAGAGTGACCCAAATGAACATGCCGCCCTCGGGTCGGGTCCAGTCGACGCCATTGGGCATGTGCTCGTTGAGCGCCTCAAGCATCGCATCGCGGCGCGCGGCATAGGTCTGGCGCAGCATGGGGACATGAGTGTCAAAGCGATCCCGTGCCACCTGATACACCGCCATCTGGTTGATCGTAGAAGAATGCAGATCAGCCGCCTGTTTCAGCAGCACCAATTGCAAGATCACCGGTTTTGCTGCAACCACCCAACCCAGCCGCAACCCCGGTGAAAGAGTTTTCGAGAAGCTGCCGCAATAGATCGTCCGGCAGTTCTCGATCGATCCCTTGCGCGCCTGTTCTAACGCGAGGATCGGAGGGATCGGATCGCCGTCATAGCGCAGCGCCTGATAGGCTCCGTCCTCGATCACTGCGCAATCCAATTCATCTGCCAGATCGAGCAGCGCCTCCCTGCCCCGCAGATCGACCGTCTCACCAGTCGGATTTGCAAAATCGGCGGAGAGATAAGCGAATTTGATCGGGCTGTTGCCGGCGGCGGCCTGGTATTCGGCAGCCCCACGATTGCCATTGATGCTAAGCTGGTCAAAGCGCGGCTCATAAGCGTCAAACGCATTGAGCGCGCCCAGATATGTGGGCCACCCAACCAACGCTGTATCACCCGGTGACAAGAACAACTTACCCAAGTAATCCAGCGCTTGCTGCGAGCCTGAGGTGATCAGGATGTTGTCGATGCCGCACGTAACGCCGATCCCACGCATATGGTCGGCCAGCCATTCACGCAGCGGGGCATAGCCCTCGCTGACCGAATATTGCAGCGCCTGCGCCTGTTGATCTGGGCTAAGCGCATTTTGAAACGCTTCGGCGAAAGCCTCTGCTGGAAACAAAGCGGGGTCGGGAATACCGCCTGCGAAGGAAATGATACCGGGCTCGCCCAGCAGTTTCAGCAATTCGCGGATTTCGGAAGCCTTCATCCGAGCGGTTCGGGTGGCGTAGAGCTGATCCATCGTAGGGGGCCTCCTCCGCCCTTGGGTCGCAGATTAGGCAATGCGCCTCTTATGTCAATAATTCTGACCTAATGTTTCAACCTCTGTGAGCGACTTGAACGCCCCTTACAAACGTGGTCAAGTGATTTGACCAATTCCAAGTGGTAGCCAGATGCCTTTTCAAAAAGTTCAAACCGAAAAACTATCACTGGCTGTTGTGCGCCAGATCGAACTGCTGATCCTGCGCGGCATTCTGCGCCCCGGAGAACGCCTGCCCTCGGAACGGGAGCTGGCCGAGCGGATGGGCGTGTCGCGCCCGTCGCTGCGCGAGGCAATCTCGGACCTCCAGGAGCAGGGGTTGCTGACTGCCAAGGCCGGATCGGGCATCTATGTGGCCGAGGTGCTGGGCTCGGCCTTCGCGCCGGCTTTGATCCGGTTGTTCGGCAATCACGACGAGGCAGTGTTCGACTATCTCTCATTCCGGCGTGACATGGAAGGTCTAGCGGCTGAGCGTGCCGCCCGCATGGGCTCGGGCAGCGATCTGAAGGTGGTACAGACCATACTGGACAAGATGGAAGACGCCCACGCGCGCAATGCAGCCGAAGAAGAGGCGCATCTGGACGCCCAGTTCCATATGGCGATCATCGAGGCCAGTCATAACGTGGTGATGCTGCATATGATGCGGTCGATGTTCGATTTGCTGCGGCAGGGCGTATTCTACAACCGACAGATCATGTTCCAGCAACGCACCACCCGCGACGCAATTCTGGACCAGCACCGAGCCATCAACACAGCCCTGCAGGACCGCGACCCGAAAGGGGCACGGAAGGCGGTCGAAGATCATCTGAACTTTGTCAAAAGCTGCATGGCCGATCAGCAGAAGGCCCTGCGCAATGAAGAGATAGCGCAACAGCGTTTGAAGCACGAGACTGGAGAGGTCTGATCCTTCAAACTGGAAGCCACAAAAAGAAAAAACCCGAGAGCCTGAAGCCCTCGGGTTTTTCAAATCATATGATCCAGGCGATCAGTGTAGCTTTTCACCCACATCCGCGATGGATGCATCGATCAGCTTGTTCGCCTGCGTTGCGGTCATCTGTTTGGCCAGCACGGCGTTGGCTGCCGAAACCGCTACGGTGATGGCCTGATCGCGGACTTCCTTGACGGCAGATGCCTCAGCCGATGCGATCTGATCCTGCGCTGCCGCGAGACGGCGCGCGATGGATTTTTCCAGATCCACCTTAGCTTGTTCAGCCGCCAGAACCGCGTCTTCCTTGGCCGCGGCAACGATAGCTTCGGCCTGACCCTGAACTTCGCGCTGCTTGCGCTCGTACGAGGCCAGCAGACTGCGTGCTTCTTCATGCAGGGCGCGGGCTTCGTCCAGCTCGGCTTGAATACCTTCGGCGCGATTGTCCAGCGCACCACCGATCATACCGGGGACCTTGAAGTAGAACAGGACCGCGATAAAGACGATGAAGCCCAGAGTGACGACAAAGTCAGTGTTGGCAAGCGAGAAGAACGGGCCGCTTGCGGCCAGCGCGGGGCTGGCGGCACCAACGGTCAGGATAAGGGCAAGAGTGTTCCGCATGTCACTTATCCTTTCGTCTGCGCATCTACTGCACTGTTGATGGCTTTGGCATCCGCCTCGCCGCCCAGTGCTGTGACCAGTTCAGCCGCCGTATCCTTGGCAACCACTTGAATGCTTTCCAGCGCACCTGCACGGATTTCGGCAATTGCCTTTTCCGATTCAGTCGCCTTTGCAGCGATTTCCGCATCCGCCTTGGCAATCGCGTCATCCAGACCGGCCTGGATTTCAGCGCGGGCTTCCGCTGCGATACGCTGAGCCTCAGAACGGGCATCGGCCAGCGCTTTGTTATAGGCCTCTTCGGCCTCGACCGCTTTGGCCTTCAGATCTTCGGCCGCAGCCAGGTCATTTGTAATGGTCCCCTGGCGTTCAGCCAGGATTGCCGCGATGCGGGGCAGAGCCACGCGGGACAGGACCAGAAAGATGACGACCAGCGTGATGACCAGCCAGAAAATCTGGTTGGGGAACCAATCGAAGCAGAGCTGCGGCATCCCGACGGCGTAGCCGCTGGAATCAACGCATGTGCCTACTACTTCTTCAGCAATGGGTTCAGTCGCCATGATGTCCTCCGTCGGAACGTTGTCTTTACAACAGATGGGCCGCTATGGCTTGGGCCCACCTGCGCGTAAGGATCAGGTTCCGCAGATTATACGGCGAACATCAGCAGCAGCGAGACCAGGAATGCGAAGATGCCCAGCGCTTCTGCGAACGCGATACCGATGAACAGGGTTGCGGTCTGCGAAGCAGCCGCCGAAGGGTTGCGCAGGGCGCCGGCCAGGAAGTTGCCTGCAACGTTGCCCACCCCGATTGCGGCTGCGCCGGAACCGATTGCTGCCAGGCCTGCGCCGATGTGTGCGAGATCGCCTTCCATGAGAATTCTCCTTACGATTTGGAAGTTTCGATGTTGGGGGTTCGGACCTTAGTGCGACGGATGCAGCGCATCTTTCAGATACACACAGGTCAGAATGGTGAAGACGTAGGCCTGAATGAAGGACACGAGGACCTCAAGGCCATACATTGCGGTGATCGCCAGAACCGACACGGGCGAGATCACGGCAATCGCGGCAAAGCCTGCGAACACCTTGATAACCGCGTGGCCTGCCATGACGTTACCGGCAAGACGAATGGAGTGGCTGACCGGGCGTACGAAGTACGAGATCAGCTCGATGATCGCCAGAACAGGGCGCAGCGCCAGCGGCGCGCTGGAGACCCAGAACAAGCCCAGGAACGCAGCGCCGTTCTTGACGAAACCCAAAACGGTCACGGTCAGGAACACGGCCAGCGCCAGCGGGATGGTCACGGCGAAATGCGATGTGGTGGTGAAGGACATAGGCAACATGCCCAGGAAGTTCGCGCAGACGATGAACATGAACAGGGTCATGACATAGGGGAAGTACTTTACGCCTTCCTTGCCGCAGATGTCTTCCAGCATCTTGTAGATGAAACCATAGGCCAGCTCGGCCACCGACTGCATCCGCGTCGGAACAATGGCGCGCTTGGACGTGCTGAGAACCAGCAGGGCAAAGATCGCCGCAATCGCCAGGAACAGCCACAGGGTCACGTTGGTGGGCGTGTACCAGGCAATCGCACCGTCGCCGAACAACGGCTTGACGATAAACTGGTCCATTGGATGGAAAGCCAGGCTGCTGCCTTTTTCTGCGGTGGTCTCGGTTGCCACGTTCAGTCCCTCTCGTCCTTCTCGGTCGCGCTTGCGGCCGCTTGTTTCTCTTGAACCTCTTTCGCGCTGCGGAGCATAACCTTCACGCCCGCGACAAGGCCCAGCAATGTGAACAGCACCAGAAAGATCGGGATCGTCCCGAGCAGGCTGTCCAGCCCGTATCCGATGCCAAATCCGATCCCCAAACCGGAAACCATTTCGATGACCATCCTCCAGGCAAGCTCGCCTCCGGATACGTCAGCATCCGCACGAGGTTTCGGCGCTTTGGCCTTTTTCGCCGCTTCGATCTTGGCCTCCAGCTGCGCCATACGCTGCTTTTGGTCATCTTCGGTCACGGGCGTTTCCCTCGCACAGTCTTGGGTAGGGTGCTAAGGGGCTGAGGGCGCAGAGTCAACGGCAATGAAGCCGCAGCATGAACGTCGCTAAGTATATGATTTTTATATTAAAATTATAGACCACGCGAAACCTGCCGATGGCGTATAATTCGCTGACCGGGCGGATAAGCCTGAATCCGCATATTCAACCAAATGGTTGACCAAACTCACAGGCTATGGTTCAGCGGAACCATGTCCAACGACCTCGACACTGTCTTCGCGGCCCTCGCCGATCCCACCCGCCGTGCCATCTTAGCGATGCTGCTGGAAGATGACATGGCCGTCACCGACGTGGCCGAACCGTTCGAAATGTCGCTGGCCGCGATTTCAAAGCATCTGGTGATCCTGACCAAAGCAGGTCTGATTTCTCAGGAAAAACGCGGACGGGTGAAGTGGTGCAAACTTGAACCCGACGCGCTTCGTGCGGCCTCGGTTTGGATGCAGGGGTTTGGACAGTTCGAACCGGTCAATCTGGATGCGTTCGAGCGGTTTCTTGAAGTTGAACTGCCCCCGGATGAGACCTAACGCACAACAAAGACCGACATGCTGGCGTGTTTGGCCAGATATCCCGCATGGCTGGACAAGATATAGTCTGTGATACGAGGCGCGTGGGTGCCGACAACAATCAGATCAGCGCCCATTTCTTCTGCTGCGCGGGTCAGGTCTTTGTCGACCTCAATCGCGACATCAACTGAGTGAATGTTGCGTGTGTCCACCTGCGCCACGCTTTGCATCGCGATTTCATTGGCGCAGGTCAGCAATTCTTGTTTGATCGCGTCTGTTGTCAGGTGGCTATCCCCAGGCTGCGGGCCGGTGACGCTGACGATGGTCACTTTGGCGCCCTGCCATTTGGCCAATTGCGCCGCAACCTCGGTGGCTTTCTTGACCTCGGGCGGCAAGTGCAGGTCGACCGGGACCATGATGTGTTTGAACATTTTGGCGTCCTCCTGATCCTGAGATATGTCGACCCGGGCGGTTCGTCAGTCTGACCCGTCGGGACGATCCAAACGGCAGGCTCAGCCCTCGCGGCTATATTCCACCCCGGTCACAACCCCCGTTGGGTCGGCACGACAGAGCCACGGAGCCTCGGCCCCTGCCACGAATACGCTGGTGACCGAGCCTGTCGGGCTGGACTGGGTCGACATCGCTTTGACACCATCAGGCCCTGTGCCGGTTTCGGCGCCCACCAGAGCTTCGCAGCTGGCTTGCAGATCCGCCTCTGCAGCGTCTTTCGCGCCAACGGGGGCACAGGCGGACAGCGCCAGCAGTACGGGGAAAAGTGAAAGTGTTTTCATGGCCCAGCTCCTTGGTGGTGACAGGCAGGCTGCCACATCAGGTAGAAATCACAAGCTTCAATTCGAGCGCACCGGAGTGTTTGCAGGCGCGTCTTCTCCTTTCAGCAGCAACAACAGCGCAACAGCGGTGAGCCCGGCACCAACCAACACCAATGCCGTCGGCGCAGGACGTCCCAGGGCGATTTCCCACAGGATCACCCAGCTGGGCGTCAGGTAAGTGTAGGCCATGACCTTTGCCGCGGGCAAACGCAGGGCTGCAAACTGAACCAGTACAAAACTGGCGGCGGTCGCAAACAACGAGATATAAAGCAGCGTCACCCAGACAATCCCGGGAAGGTTGCCCCAATCTACTGCACGTATATCGGACCAGCCCCAGACCGTCAGGATCAAACACCCCGCAACCAACGTACCGAAGGTGAACACCACCGCAGGCTCGCCCCGGTTCAATCGCCGTATCATCGGCGTATAGACGGCGTGCGCGGCGCAACCCCAGAAATAGATGATCTCGCCGCCTCCGATCTCGAAGACCTGAAAGGCTTGCCAATCCGCTCTGAAGATCACCCACAGCGCACCGACCGCACCGACCGTCAGGGCCAGCGCCATGCGTGGGGTGGTGATCTGGCGCAGCAGCACCCACCCGGCCAGCGCCGACATGACCGGGGTCAGCGTAAAGACCGCCGCCGCGCTGACCGGGGGAGCGGTTTTCAATCCGTAGAACATCAGGACAAAGTAGGCTCCGAACAATCCGCCAAGAACCAGATAGCGCCATGGTGCCCGAGCCGCGCTGCGCGGAATGCCCGTTGTGGCAATCGCAGCGATGCCGATCACAACCGCCGCAATCGCAAAGCGCGCTGCCGTGATCGCCGACGGTGCGATCTCATTTGCCGCCATTGAGCCAAGCGAGAAACTGCCCGCCACCAAAGCCGAGAATGTCAGCATGGCCAGATGGCCGCGCGCCTGCGGCGTCACGGCAGCCAGCCCTTGGATTGATCTTTCAGGAAGGATAGGAAAGCCTGCACCTTAGTGGTCCGGTGCAGATCCACATGAGTCACCAACCAAAGCTTGCCAGACCACTCGGGTAACGGTGCCATCACCTCGACCAGATCGGGATCGCGCGCGGCCTCCCAACGGGCCATAAAGCCGATGCCTGCACCGGCCAGAACAGCCTCTCGCATACAGAAATTATTGGTGCAGCGGAAAGTGATCGCCTGCTCCGGCGCGTTGGCACGCAGCCAGCGGGAAAACGGCGCGCGGCTGTTTTCGTCATCATTGCCGACGAAGTGGTGATTGGCGAAATCTGCAACGTCCGCGGGTTTGCCGTGGCGCGCGAGATAGGCCTTGCTAGCGAATAGTCCGACCTCTTGTGGAATGAACGGCTGCACCACATTGTCCGGTTGATCCGGCGCGGCCCCGGCGCGGATCGCCACATGCGCCTCGCCATATTCCAACCGGAACAGGCGGTCGCCGGTCAGATAGCGCACGATCAATCCCGGGTGGGTCTGCTGGAACTCGGTCAGCGTCGGTACGATGAGCGGGGCCAGTGAGGCCAGTGAGGTGACCACGATCTCGCCCGAGACATCGTCTCCGCGCCCCTTCATGCGACCGACCAACTGGTTGAATTGATCTTCGGTTGCCTGCGCGACCCGCAACAGGTCCTCACCCGCTTCGGTTGGTGTGTACCCACGCGCGTGACGCTGGAATAGTTTGACGCCCAGCCGTGCCTCGATCGCATCGATATGGCGGATCACGGTGGCATGGTGCACACCCAGCACATCCGCCGCGCCGCTGACCGTTCCCATGCGCGCCACCTGATAGGCGGTTCTCACTTCATCCCAATTGTCCATTGCATCTGATCCAATGTGCAAATTCTAACAATGCTTGTTGATATATCCGAGTTTTGTTCATGCACGCAACAGCCATATTGGGGCAACAGAAGGTAATTCCGCAACAAAGGACACCCAGAAATGACCAAAACCATCCTGCATATCGACGCCTCGGCCCGCCGCACTGGATCTGCCACCCGCGATCTGTCCGACCGCGTGGTTCGCCACTTGAACGCCGGGCGTATCATCCGCCGCGATCTGGCCACTCCCCTGCCCCTGCTGACCGAGGACTGGATCGGCGCCAATTTCACCCCCGCCGACCAGCGTGACGCGGTACAGAAAGACCTGCTGGCCCTGTCGGACGAATTGGTGTCCGAGTTACAAAAGGCCGACACGATCGTCATCGGCCTGCCGATCTACAACTTCTCGGTCCCGGCGGCGTTCAAGGCCTGGATTGATCTGGTCGCCCGTGCCGGTCTGACATTTTCCTATTCCGAAGAAGGACCGAAAGGTCTGCTGGAAGGCAAACGCGCCATCCTTGCTGTTGCATCGGGCGGTACGGCGGTGGGCTCCGAAATCGACTTTGCCACCACCTATGCGCGCCATGTTCTGGGCTTCATCGGCATCCATGATGTCGAGGTCATCGCCGCAGATCGCATGGCACTGGACCCCGAAACAACCCTGTCCAATGCGCAGAAAGCTGTCACCGAACTGGCGGCCTGATTGACCTGCCCCCTTGAACCGTCCAGTCTGCGCCGAGGCAAATCGGCAGACTGGGCGTTTCACATGAAGAAGATTGGAATATTGGGCGGTGTTGGCTGGGCCTCAACTGTCGACTACTACCGGGCGATCGCTGAAGGCGCGGGTCGGTATTTTGCTGAACGCGGCCACGGATCGCCGCTGCCCATCCCACCCATGACCATCGAATCCGTCACCCAAGCCAAAACCCGCGCCTTGCGCGGCGTGGCCGGTGACGAAGACAGCTGGGCCGCTTTCGACGCAGTGTTCCGCGAAGCGCTGCTGACTTTGGAACACGCAGGCTGCGATTTCGGCATCATCGCCTCCAATACGCCACACGCGCGGCTTCACGCGATCCGCGAAGGCGTCTCCATGCCTATTCTCAGCATTTTTGACGCAACCGCCGACGCGACCGCCTCGACCGGTGCCACCAATGCTTTGGTCCTTGGAACCGCAGTCACCATGCAGGCCACAAACTATGCCGACCGGCTGGCCGCCGAGGGTATCACGGCAAACACACGCCTGCCCGAGCCTGAGATCGCCGAGATGCAGGCGATGATCGACAGTGATTTCTACGGCGGCGCATCCGACACCGCACATGCGCGCCTGCTGGCCTTCTGCAACAAACACGCCGCACCCGGAACGGCGATCTTGCTGGCGTGTACCGAGTTGCCTCTGGCCTTCCCCGATCATCTGGACGATCCGGTGTTCGAGGCGGACGGTCACCTGTTCGTCAACCCCTCTGCCGCCCATGTCGCTGCCGCATTGAACGAAGCGCTTGAGGGGTGATCACGGCAGCCAGTTTATCTCGCACCCGATCTTATCAAAGAACACCATCAGGTCTTCGCGCGACAAAACGACGGTTCGGTCGTTGACCAAAGGGTGCATGTTGATGACGTCGGCCTGTTGCGCAGCGGCGTCCATGAAGAACTTAACGTTGTTCTCAACGCCGTTGATCATCGCCAGCGGACTGACCGCGCCGGGGCGAATGCCGAGGTTCTGAAACAGCCGATCCGCCGAGCCAAAAGACAGGTTGCCAATCCCTAACTCCGTGCCCAGCGCCTTAAGGTCGATCTCGCGGCTCTGTTCCAGCGTCACCAGATAATTCCGCTTTTTCTTGTCGCGCAGATACAGGTTCTTGAGCCGCAGTGTGTTTTCACCCGGCACCATGAACTGGCTTTCCACCCCCTTTGCATCCTCAACGGTGCGCAGCGGGATATGAGTATGCAACCGATAGGGCAGCCCCAATTCATCCAACTGCGCCAAAAGCGCATCTGAGCTGAGCGGCAACGTATCCTGAAAGGCAGATGATGCGTCCATGGAAACCTCCTCGTATGGCGCGCTCATCGCCCAACCGACAGGTAAATTCAAGCCACGACAGGCGCGGCATTCGGTGCTAGCGTGCCGCCATGAAAGTCACGCGTAACACTCCGAGCCAACTGATCCTGTCCAATACGCCATGGTTCATCGGCATCACGCTGGTTTTCTTCATTCTGGCATTTGTCGGCGCGGGCGTCTTCTTGGCCAGTGAAGGTGGCGAGGGTATCTTGTTCGGCATTTTCTTCGCACTATTCGGCGGAGGCATGGGTTTTGGTGCGTTTTGCGCCTTTGTCCGCCGCGTGCAGGTCATACTGGATCGCAATAATAACAGCATCCTGATCCGCAGACAGTCAGTCTTTGGATATGATGCCGTGGAACATGAGCTCTCGCACCTCTCGCACGCGGAAACCGAAAGCACGACCTCGCGTAACGACAATGGCACATCGACCCTCTATCGCCCTGTCCTGATACTGGATGAAGGCATGAGCGCCGGGCGGCATCCCATTGTCGAGGCTTATTCCAGCGGGCGCGGTGCGCATCGGCTGGTGGATGCGGTCAACGATTGGCTTCCGGCACGCAAGGTTGACTCTGCCAGCCAATCGGCCTAAATCGCCGCCAACATCCGGAAGCGTTTGATCTTCCGGTCCCTTGAGTCGTTCAGGGATCGCCCCCCACCAGCGAGTTTCGCCCGTGGGGGCGTTTGTGCATTTAACCGACGCGTCCTATCTAGGGCACGCCACCAGATAACCGGCTAAGGAGGCCGAAGGCATGTTTGAAAATCTATCCGAACGCCTTTCCGGCGTCTTTGACCGGCTGACCAAACAGGGTGCCCTGTCTGAAGAAGACGTGAAAACCGCCCTGCGCGAAGTCCGCGTTGCCCTGCTTGAGGCCGACGTCTCGCTGCCGGTGGCGCGCGAGTTTGTCAAGAAAGTACAGGAACAGGCGACCGGACAAGCTGTCACCAAATCGATCACGCCCGGCCAGCAGGTCGTTAAGATCGTGCACGACGCGTTGGTCGATACACTGCGCGGCGAAGAAGACCCCGGTGCGCTGAAGATCGACAACCCGCCTGCCCCGATCCTGATGGTCGGCCTGCAGGGTTCCGGTAAGACAACCACCACCGGTAAGCTGGCGAAACGCCTGAAAGAGAAAGAGGGCAAGAAGGTCCTGATGGCCTCGCTGGACGTCTATCGCCCAGCGGCGATGGATCAGCTTGCGGTTCTGGGCACGCAGGTTGGTGTAGATACGCTGCCGATCGTACCCGGTCAGACGCCGGTTGATATCGCCAAGCGCGCCAAGCAACAGGCAACGCTCGGCGGCTATGACGTCTATATGCTCGACACCGCGGGCCGTCTGCATATCGACGAAGTCCTGATGGACGAGGTCGAGCAGGTTCGTAACGTGGTCGACCCGCGCGAGACGCTGCTGGTGGTCGACGGCCTGACCGGTCAGGTCGCTGTTGAAGTGGCCGAAGAGTTTGATGCCAAGGTCGGCATCTCGGGCGTGGTCCTGACCCGTATGGACGGTGACGGGCGCGGCGGTGCGGCGCTGTCGATGCGCGCGGTCACCGGCAAGCCGATCCGCTTTGTTGGTCTGGGCGAGAAGATGGACGCGCTCGAAACCTTCGAGCCGGACCGGATCGCCGGTCGTATTCTGGGCATGGGCGACATCGTTGCTCTGGTCGAAAAAGCCCAGGAAACGATGGAGATGGAACAGACCGAGCGCATGATGAAGCGCATGGTCAAAGGTCAGTTCAACATGAACGACCTGAAAATGCAGCTGGAGCAGATGATCCAGATGGGCGGCATGCAGGGCATGATGGGCATGATGCCGGGCATGAACAAGATGGCCAAGCAGATGGATCAGGCCGGTCTGGACGATAAAATCCTGCGCCAGCAAATCGCGCTGATCCAGTCGATGACCAAACGCGAACGCGCCAACCCGCAACTGCTGCAAGCCAGCCGCAAGAAACGCATCGCCGCCGGTTCGGGTATGGAGGTCAGCGACCTCAACAAGCTGCTCAAGATGCACCGGCAGATGTCCGACATGATGAAAAAGATGGGCAAGATGGGCAAAGGCAAGATGCTGAAACAGGCCATGAAAGGCATGTTCGGCAAAGGTGGCCCAAGCCCCGAGGAAATGGCTGCAGGCATGGACCCCAAGGCGCTGGAACAAGCCGCCAAAGCGATGGGCGGCAAGATGCCCGGCGGTCTGCCCGGAATGGGTGGCGGCATGGGCCTGCCCCCGGGGTTGAGCGGTTTTGGAAAGAAAAAGTGACGTCAGCACGCTGCACCCAGCCCCCGTCCGGAAAGGCGGCGATGGCAGCAGCGCAGTATCGCGCGGCCCTGCCGGTCATTGAGACCCGGCGGCTGGTTCTGCGTGCGCCCACTCTGGACGACCTGCCGGTATGGACGTCAATCTGCAAGGACAGCTTTGGCGATACCGAACAGGACGCCTGGACTGAGTTTTCCTACTACACATCGGGCTGGCTTTTGCATGGGCATGGCCTGTTCACGGTCACGCTTAAGGAAGACGATCAGGTCATTGGCTTTGTCATTCTGGGTCTCGAATGGGACGATCAGGAGCCCGAGCTTGGCTATATGTTCGATAGCAAGTTCCGCATGCAAGGTTACGCGACCGAAGCGTGCAGCGCCGTTCGCGATTTTGGGCTTGATCTGCTCGGGTCCGGCCAGTTCGTAAGCTACGTTTCGCAGTCCAACGCTCGTTCGAACGCTTTGGCTCAGCGTCTGGGTGCAACGCGCGACGCCGTTGCCGAAAGCGCCTTTGGTCCAACCCAGCATGTCTGGCGATACGGCGAGGTGCAGGCATGACACTTGCCATGGCCATACCAACGCTGGAAACCGAACGCCTGATCATGCGGGCCCCCTGCGAGGCCGATTTTGAGGCTGAGGCAGAGTTTTTTGCCAGCGACGCCTCGAAATTCGTCGGCGGCCCGAAACGCCCGGATGAGACATGGCGCGCTGTTGCGATGCTATTAGGCCACTGGGCGATGCGGGGATATGGCTTCTGGGGTGTCGAGGAAAAAGACACCGGCACCTATGTAGGCCATGTTGGCTTGTGGAACCCTCACGGCTGGCCCGAGCCCGAAATTGGCTGGACGCTTATGAACCACGCCACCGGCAAGGGTTATGCGACCGAAGCGGCACTGGCTGCACGTGCACATGCCTATGACGTGCTGGGCTGGGAAACCGCAATCTCGCTGATCGATCCGGATAATCTGGGCAGCAAGGCTGTCGCGGAACGGCTGGGCGCGCAGTTTGAATATATGTTCGAACACCCGGCTTTCGGGGCGATGCAGGTCTGGCGTCATTCTGCGCCTGCCGATCTGGTAAATGGTGGCGTGGAGGCATATGCATGACCTCGTTCACTATACCCACCGTCGAAACCGATCGCCTGATCCTTCGCGCGCCGCATCTGGACGATCTGCCTGCGATGACCGCGTTCTACGCGACCGAGCGCAGCCATATGGTTGGTGGTCCCAAGGACGCGCTTGGAAGCTGGAGCTCTCTTTCGAACAGATTGGGTCATTGGGCGCTGCGCGGTTATGGTCTGTGGCATCTGACTGAAAAGGCCAGCGGCGCATTCGTGGGATGGGCAGGCATGATCTACGTACCCGACTGGGCGGAGCCCGAGCTGGGCTGGACGCTGATGGCCGAGGCCGAAGGCAAAGGTCTGGGCTTTGAGGCCGCCGCGGCTGCACGCGACTATGCAGCGCGGCATCAGGGGCTTAACGGTGTGATTTCTTACATCGCCCATGCCAATGATCGCTCGCGCGCGCTGGCCGAACGGCTGGGCGCAACGCTGGAGATTGAGAGAGCCGAGCTTTTGGGCAAGCACGCTCAGATCTGGCGTCATCCGCAGATTGATTTGACCACCGAAAGGACCGGCCAATGAACAACCCCGTGACACAGGCTGCTGCGCTGTTGAAAGACCATCGAGAAAGCATCGACCGGCTGGATGCGATCCTTGTCTACACGCTGGGCGAGCGGTTCAAGCACACGCAGGCCGTTGGCAAGCTCAAGGCCGCACACGACCTTCCCCCGTCCGATCCGTCGCGCGAGGCTGCGCAGATCGCACGGTTAGAAGACCTGGCGAAAGAGGCCGATCTGGACCCCGATTTCGCCAAGGCTTTTCTGAATTTCATCATTCAGGAAGTCATCCGACACCACAAGAAACACCAGAACTAAGCCGGTCTAGCACCGGATACGCCATTCAAAGGAGATACCACCATGGCAATGAAAATTCGTCTCGCCCGCGGCGGCTCGAAAAAGCGTCCCTTCTATCGCATTGTTGCGGCTGATAGCCGTATGCCGCGCGATGGTCGTTTCATCGAAAAACTGGGCACCTACAACCCGCTGCTGCCGAAAGACAGCGAAGAGCGCGTGAAAATGAACATGGAGCGCATCCAGTACTGGCTGGATCAGGGCGCACAGCCCACCGACCGGATCGCACGTATGCTGGAAGCTGCCGGCGCCCGTGACAAGGCCGAGCGCAACAACCCCAACAAGGGTACTCCGGGCAAGAAAGCTCAGGAACGCGCGGAAGAGAAAGCTGCCAAGGCTGCTGAAGCTGCCGAAGCGGCTGCTGCACCGGCTGAAGAAGCTGCTGTAGAAGAATAAGCAGTCGGGCGCGTGCAGGATCAGGCCTTTTCCGACGATTTTCGCACGCAGTTCGATCTGTTGATGCGGCTCCGGCGTGATGTGCGCCGGTTTCGCACCGATGCAATTGACGAGGCAGTGCTTACGCGCTGCCTCGACGCGTTTCGACTGGCCCCTTCTGTTGGGCTCAGCGAACCCTGGCGCGTGATCCGCATCGAAAGTCAGGCCGCGCGCGACGCGGCGCTGAAGAATTTCCAAGCGGCCAACGAGCGGGCGCTGAGCGGGTATTCCGGCGAAAAGGCGCAGCTGTACAGCCAGTTGAAACTGTCCGGGATGAAAGAAGCTCCGGTGCAGCTGGCTGTGTTTTGCGACGATGCCACCGACAAAGGTCAAGGTCTCGGCGCAGGCACTATGCCCGAAATGCGGCGTTATTCCGTCGTCTCAGCCATCACGCTCTTCTGGCTTGCCTTGCGGGCAGAAGGCTTGGGCCTAGGCTGGGTCTCGATCCTCGACCCGGACCAGATGGTGCGCGATCTGGATGTCCCCGAGGACTGGCGGTTGATCGGATATTTCTGCTTGGGCTGGCCCGAGGCCCAATCCGATACGCCGGAACTGGAGCAGGTCGGCTGGGAATGCAGAGACACCTCTCTGCCGATCGAGGTGCGTTAGTCATGTTCGGTTTGTTACGGCTTCCCATCCTGCTGGCGATCGCATTTATTGTGGGCGTATTCTTCGAACGCTCGAACCAGCGCGAGGCGTGCGAGGTGATCGGACAATGGCGGGACGGGCTATGTGTGACGGATGGTCGAAATGAGTGATCTGATCTGCGTAGGCAGCATCGCGGGCTCGTATGGGGTGCGCGGCGAGGTGCGGCTGAAAAGTTTCTGTGCCGTCCCCGAGGATATCGAAGGCTATTCGCCGCTGACAGACGAAGAAGGTAAAGAGCGCTATCCCGTAGTCCTGACCCGCGCGATCAAGAACGGCTTTGCCGCCCGGCTGGGTGGCATTGAGACGAAGGAAGCGGCGGATGCGCTGAATGGCCTGCGCCTTTACGCGCGGCGCGATCAATTGCCGTCGCTGCCGGATGATGAGTTTTACCACACCGACCTTATCGGGCTTGAGGTTTATGACACCGGCGGCACCCTGCTGGGTCGGGTGAAATCGGTTCAAAATCACGGCGCGGCAGACCTGTTGGAACTGCACGGGCCGGGCTTAAAGGCCACCGTGCTGCTGCCGTTTACACTCGAATCCGTTCCGACCGTAGATCTGGACAAGGGCCGCATCATCGCTGATCCGCCTGAGGGCCTGCTGTAATGCGACGCGTGTTGCTGCATCTGGGTCTGCACAAGACCGGGACAACGGCGGCACAGTCCTTTCTGTTCGAAAACCGGTCACTGATCTGGCCGCACCATGCGTTGGTCCTGCCCTATCGGACCCGCAAAACAGGCCTGTCCGAAGCAGCCACACGCTATTCCGTCTACGGCACCCCCGGCGCGATGAGCGATTTCAAGGATCAGATGCGGCACTTCCTGAATTCACTGGAGTTCGGCCAGAAGCGTGGGCTGGTTCTGAGCGAAGAGAATTTCTCGGGCCTGCGCCCCAGCCGCAATGTCGCGGTGGGATATGAGGCCGCGCCCGAGCTCGCCTCGTGCCTTGTCGGCCTGATCCGCGACCGATTTGCCGGGGAAGAGGTGCATATCACGATCTACTACTCGCTGCGCCAACGGGGAAGCTGGCTGCGCAGCCTGTGGGCGCATGATCTGCAACGATCGCGCCTGATTCAGGATTTTGAGACCTTTCGCGCCCGGCTTGAACCGGTGACGTCGCCTCAGATTGCTGCTGCGGCTGTGCGCGACCGTTTGCCCTCGGTCTCGGTCCGCACCGAATGGCTGGAAGACCTGCAGGGCCAGCGACATGGGCTTGGAAGCACTTTTGCTGAATTCCTTGACCTGCCTTCGGACAAAGCCGCCGAATTGGTAGGCCCGACCCGATCAAACCCACGCCTGCCCGAGGATGTCTTGCAGCAGATGCTGGAAATGAACCGATCCGATCTGGACGATGCTGCGCTGATCGATCAAAAGACGGCTTTGGTTCAAAGCACCCAGAATGATCTGATCGGCTCGAGATGACAGATAAACCCGGAAAGTCCCATGGCCGCAAAGCCATCCGTCCAACGTTGAAGCCGCGCGAGTTGATGACGCCGACGCCCGATCTGCACGGGGTGTGGAAGGCCAAGATCATCACGTTGTTCCCATCTGCCTTCCCCGGTGTTCTGGGCGAAAGCCTGACCGGCAAGGCCCTGCAAGAAGGGCTATGGCAGTTGGAAACTGTGGATTTGCGCCAATTCGGGATCGGCAAGCACCGCAATGTGGATGACACCCCGGCGGGCGGCGGTGCAGGCATGGTCCTGCGTGCCGATGTGCTGGGTGAGGCCATTGAGCATACGATGGCGGGCATCCGGGGCAACTGGCCGTTGATCTACCTCAGCCCGCGTGGGCGTCGGATGGATCAGAAAATGATGCAAAACCTGGCTCGCTGCGATGGCATGACACTGCTATGTGGTCGTTTCGAAGGCGTCGATGAGCGCGTGCTGGAACATTACGGCGTGCAAGAGATCAGCTTGGGTGATTTTGTCATGACCGGGGGTGAAATCGCCGCGCAGGCCCTGATCGACGCCACCGTGCGGTTGATCCCGGGCGTTCTGGGCAATCAGGCCTCAGCCGAGGAGGAGAGCTTTTCCTCTGGCTTATTGGAGCATCCGCAATACACCCGCCCCGCCGACTGGAAAGGCCGCCCGATCCCCGAGATCCTGATGTCAGGCCACCATGGACGCATTGCGGATTGGCGTCATGAAATGTCGGAACAGATCACCCGCGAACGGCGGCCCGATCTGTGGGACGCCTATCGAAAATCAGAAGATAAGGACTAAGACTAACGGGTTGCCTTCCACAACGCCCAGGTTTCCGGCGTGCCGTTGAAGGTGTTGATGTCCACCTTACCCTGAACCCCCGGCACCAGCCCGGTGCCGGTGTATTGCCAGAACCGCCAGACCGAGCCTGGATAAACGTTGCGCGGGTGGCCCGCGACCGAGCGCAGCCAGAACTCGGTTTTGGGAAGTCGTCCGATATCGGTGTCGCCGTAGAAATCTACCGTCGTGTAGACAATCGGGCGTCGGCCATAGTGGCGCTCGAGAATATCAAGGAACCGCTGCGCCTCGGCCCGAACGGTTCGGCCATCAGGGCGCAGGGTGCAGGTTTTGGAATGGGGCGTCCATTCCATATCCAGCACATGCGGCAGGTCGGCCCCTTTGGGCACGTTCTGGATGAACCAACGCGCCTGTTCATGGGCCGGACGGCAGAAATAATAATAGTGATAGGCCCCCCACGGCACTCCGGCAGCTTGTGCGCCGCGTCGGTGCTCGTCGAACATCGGGTCGGTAAAATCTCCGCCCTCGGTGGCTTTGATGAAGGCAAAGCTGACACCGTTCTTCTGCGCGGTGCGCCAATCAATCGGCCCCTGCCAACGCGAGACATCCAGCCCATGCACCGGGTAATGGCCGGGATGACGTCCCTCCCACGGGTGCGGGTCAGCGTCACCAAAGGCGGGGTAGATGATCGAAGGCGGGGTCGTGTCCGCGAAGGCCTGCGGCTCAACCGCCTGAGGTTGCGGGCCGCGGCGGCCACATGAGACAAGTGCAAGTGCCAGAACGGCCAGCAGGATTGCTTTGCGCATCTTATGATCCTGTATCAAATATCTGCTCTTATAATTGATCCCAGAATGCCTGATCTGGTGAACAAGGCAACGGTGGATTTGACGGGTGGCAAAAACTCACCTGTTTCACCAAGAATAAGGCTTGATCCCCGCCCACAAAGCCCGTAAAGCAGCGCAATCCGGTGTGGCGTTATGCGACTCCGGTGTTTTGGTTTGCATCCTGACGTGACGCCCAGCTTTCTTCGGCACCGGCGCGACAGGGCGGACCGGACCAAAAGGAACATTCGATCTGACCTCTGGCGGGCTGTACGCAGGACCCGGTGAAGACCAAGAGCTCTCAGGCCGTGCCCAAACTTCGTGGACCAACCACGAGCAGATAGGAGTAACTGCGATGGACCTGATCGCACAGCTTGAGGCGGAACAGATTGCCGCCCTGGGGAAAGACATCCCCGATTTCAAAGCCGGTGACACCATCCGTGTCGGCTTTAAAGTGACCGAAGGGTCGCGTACCCGTGTGCAGAACTATGAAGGCGTCTGCATCGCGCGCAAAGGTGGCAGCGGCATCGCCGGTTCGTTCACCGTTCGCAAGATTTCGTTTGGCGAAGGCGTGGAGCGTGTGTTCCCGCTGCATTCGACCAATATCGACAGCATCACCGTTGTCCGCCGTGGCCGCGTTCGTCGCGCCAAACTTTACTACCTGCGCTCGCGCCGTGGTAAATCCGCGCGTATCGCAGAAGTCACCAACTACAAGCCCAAGGCTGGCGCCGAGGCGTAAGGAGCGGAAAGATGAAAAAAGACATCCATCCCGATTATCACGTCATCAACGTCAAAATGACCGATGGCTCTGTGGTTCAGATGAAATCCACCTGGGGCAGCGAAGGCGACCAGCTGGCTCTGGAAATCGACCCTTCCGTGCACCCCGCATGGACCGGTGGTTCGTCGCGCCTGATGGACGCAGGCGGCCGCGTGTCGAAGTTCAAGAAGAAATACGAAGGTCTGGGCTTCTAATCCCGATCTGGTTGAAATGCGAAAGGCCGTCCAATTGGGCGGCCTTTTTTTGTTTTGGAATTACCCCACTGCACTTTGCGGCTGTTTCAGAAATCAAACCCGGTCTGGACCGGGGGCGTGTAAGGCTCGATCATATCTTCGCCCTCAGCTCCGCGCTTGATGGGTTTGACGGTGTGATATTCAAACCGGCCTTCGTATTGCGTGCCCAACGACTGCTGCGCCTCTTGCGCAGTTGTGACGCCCGATAGCCAGTTTTCGATCTCATCCGGGGTCAGGATCACTGGCATGCGGTTGTGAATATGCGCGATCTGCGGGCTGGGTGTCCGGGTCAGGATAGTGCAGCTATGGCTGCCGTCATCAGTCCTGTAAAACCCCGCAAAAAACATCACCGGGGCATTGCGCTGAACCGTGATGTAGACCGGGCAATCATGGCCCTGGTCCTTGGGCCACTCGTAATATCCCAGTGCCGGAATTAGACAGCGCCCCTTGTTCCAGTATTGCTGCCAGAAGCTGACATTTTCGATCTTCGAATTGATCATCGGCTTCTTGCTGCGCGGATCCTTGATTTGCCAGCGCGCAGTAGCCAATTCGGCCTGATCGCCGTCCCAACGGACCATGCCAACCCGATTGGTCGGAGACACATTGTACCCACCCGAAGGCAGCTGCTCGGGCAGATCAGGCGAGACCTTACCGTAGAGAAAATACTCGGTAATCGCCAGCATTTCCCGCTGCGTCAGGTGACCGGCTGCAAACTTTCCACACATGACAAAAGCCTAGGCCGATTGAGTGCCGGTCACAAGTGGCCCCACCGACGATCAGTCCCTTGTCAGATCAACCGCGCTGTGCGGTGGAGGCACCGGGCCTCGCAGCATTACGGCAGCCAGGATCATCCCCAAAAGCGCAGCGATAGCGGCGACAAGCATGGCACTGTTAAATGCATCATCCTGCAAATCCCGCAGGGCACGCGCCAGCGTTTCGCCTGTGGTCGGATCAAGCCCAGCGATAAGCTGTTGCACCTGACTTGCAGTGCCATGTGTCAACGCATGGGCCAGATCAGCCCGTTGCTCGGACCCGGTGGGCAAGGCGTTGATCACTTCGGTCAGGCCGCGCCGGGTGGTGATCGCTTCAGCCAACCCGCCGACAACCGCACCAAGCGTGGCCCCAAAATAAAGGAACGCATTCACTACGCCCGAGCCCTGCCCCATATGTTCTTCCGGCAACAAGCGCAGCCCGAGACGCGGCAATAACGAAAAACCGATGCCAAGCCCGATCCCGATAATCACCAGCTTCCACCAAATCGCACCCATGCCGGTTGTATTCGTCGTTGTCGTCAACAGCATGAACCCACATGTCATGAACCCCATGCCCATGATCACCGGCCATCGAAAACTGTAAGGTGCAAGAAAACGCGGAGCCACCACGGACACGACGAACATACTGAGGCTCAACGGCAGGATCGCCAACCCCGCCCCAACAGCGGAAAGGCCAAACGCATCTGGCGATTGCACGAAGACGTTGAAATAGACGAAAAAGCTGAACAGCGCGAAGCCGGTAATGAACATCCCTGCCGCCGCCATGAAATAACGGGGGTGGCGGAAGTAGCGCAGCTCGATCAGAGGGTCCGCGCTGCGGCGCGAGGTGATGATCAGTGCAATCACCGCTACAGCCGACACGGCAAGCGGGATCAGGGTCGATCTTGTGGCCCATCCGTGACTTTCCCCGTTGCTGAGCGCGAAGGATAGCGGGCCAAGCAGCAGGACCAGTGCGACTGCACCCGCAAGATCGAACTTTGCGCCTGCAAGACGGGTGTCGGGGACGTAATGCTCTTTGCTGACCCGCAACCCGACCGCAAAGGCCACGATCAGCAGCGCCAGATCGGTGGCAAACACGCCCCGCCAGCTGAGGTAATGCGCAAACGCGCCGCCAACGATCGGACCAACACCAATTGCCAGCCCGACGATCGCGCCCCAGGCACCGGTGACGCTGGCCCGTTGTTCCTCGGGCGTGGCGGCAGTCAGCAGCGAAAGCGAGGTGCCAAACAGCGCTGCCGCCCCGGCACCTTGGGCCCCGCGGCCTGCCAGCAACATGGCTGCATCCTGTGAAAACAACACAAGGGCCGAGCCAAGACCGAACACGATCATTCCGGCAAAGAAGACGCCCATCTTGCCGGTGATATCGCCAAGTCGGCTGACGATGGTAACGAGGGTCGCGCTAACCACTGTATAGATCGCCATCACCCATTGCAGGCTGGAAGGCGACAGATCGAACTCGGCCTTCAGATTTGGCAGGATCGTCGCAACGGCGGTTGTGTTGAAGCCAACAACCATCATGCACAGCGCGGTCATCACCAGAACCAGACGTGCCCCTCCCGCGCCGGATGTGTCCTCAGTGACGTCTTTTGGCATCTGCCTGTCCCCCGTTCAGGAATAGCGCGCTGGCTCTTCGGGCACCGTGTTGTGCCTATTATTAAACGGTTTTTTACTGATAGATACTGTTTTTAGCGCGCTGCGCGCCCAGCGCCTATTAGATCCAGTAGGACAGCGCCAATGGCAGCACCAGGATCGTGGACAGAGTCGAAACCAGAATGAACCCGGCCACATCGGGTCCGTATTCCGGCACATGCTGATCGATGAACAAATAGGTCGCGACAGAGGATGGCATCAAACAGCACAGGATCACCGCGCCCCGCTCAGCCCCGGTGAAGCCGAAGCTCCAGACTAACGCGCTGGCAATCACCGCAGCCATCAGCAGGTGCAGCGCTGTCAGCAAAACGGCTCGGCCAAGGCTTTTGATCCGCAGGGTCGCCAGCGTGTGGCCCAGCGTCAGCAACATCAGCGGGATCGAGAGCCCACCCAGAATATCAAAGGATTTGGCCACCGGTTGCGGCAGGCTGGTGCCCGTCGCCATCAACACCAGCGACAGTGCGACCGCGTAAATAATCGGCGAAGTCGCCAGTTTCTTGGGCGAAAACTCTCCGGCCGGAATCCACATGCCGATCGTGAAGATACTTATCAGCACAACCACCACAAATGCCATCGTATAGGCCATTCCCGCATCGCCCAGCGCCAAAAGGGTAATGGGCAGGCCGATATTGCCGACATTGCCATGCATCAGTGGCGTCAGAAATGCCCGCACCGGCAGCCGCATCAGTTTGAGCGCGACAAGCCCCAACAGCCCAAAACCTGCAATCGCCAAAGCGGCGGCCATCATAACATCAAGAAAGGTGCCGACCGCAATCTGGGTGGTTGAAAGGTGCGAGATTATTAGCGTCGGATACCCGACCCGCGAGACGATCCCGCCAATAACTTTGTTGTCATAGGGGGCCTTGATTAAAGCCAGAGCGTAACCGATTCCAGCGCAAATCAGGACAGGCAGAACCACGTTCAAAACGTTCAGAAACAGATGGTCCAACGGCGGCCCTCGATCACAAATCCCTGGACGGGACAGTGAAACAGGGGTGTGTGTTTGGCAAGGATTTACCCTAACCCCCAAGTACCAAGCACTTTTCCAATTTGAGGCTTGATAATAGCGCTCAAGACGGCCCGAGGTTCTTCCCTTCTCAGCTCACACAACATATAGTGGCTGCCAACAACGTGTAGGCAAACACGGCGGGACTTGGGAATACAGGCATGGCACATATCATTGTGGTCGGGAACGAAAAGGGCGGCGCAGGCAAATCAACCGTGTCGATGCATGTGGCCACTGCATTGGCACGGCTGGGGCACAAGGTCAGCACACTCGATCTTGACCTGCGGCAGCGCAGTCTGGGTCGTTATTTCGAGAACCGCTTGAACTTCCTGAACGGCTCGGACCTGTCTCTGCCCAGCCCACGCCACCACGACCTGCCCGAGATTGACGCCAGCGCTCTGCAACCCGGTGAAAACATCTATGACCACCGCCTTTCAGCCGCCGTGGCCGAACTGGAAAGCGATAGCGATTTCATCCTGATCGACTGCCCCGGTTCGCACACTCGACTCAGCCAGGTTGCACATTCGCTGGCCGATACGCTGATTACACCGCTGAACGACAGTTTCATCGATTTTGACCTGCTGGCGCGGATCGATTCCAAAGGTGAGAGAATCCTTGGCCCCTCAGTCTATTCCGAGATGGTCTGGAATGCCCGCCAACTGCGCGCCCAAGCTGGGCTGAAACCGATCGACTGGGTCGTCGTCCGCAACCGGGTCGGCACCCAGCGCATGGTCAACAAGGAAAAGATGCAACGCGCGATCGAGATGCTGTCACAGCGCATCGGCTTCCGCGTCGCCTCGGGCTTTTCCGAGCGAGTGATTTTCCGCGAGTTGTTCCCGCGCGGGCTGACTTTGCTGGACCTCAAGGATATCGGGGTCAAGCAGCTCAATATCTCCAACATCGCCGCACGCCAGGAACTGCGCGACATGATGAAGGAACTGAGCTTGCCGGGTGTTGAGATCGATTTCTGAGCGACCACAGCTCGAATTACCCAACATATCCGCCCAAGACCCCGGAAAATTTAAAAGTTTCCGGATCGATTTCATTCTATGAAATCGTGCGCAGCAGCAGTCGCACGCGTTGGCACAGGTGTCAGTGATCGGTTAGCCCGCCGTTCTGTAAATCGTAAACAGCTCTTTCGGCTCTGCCACGCCCCGCAACATATAGCGACCGACCGAGATCAGATCCTGATCGCAGGGATGGGCCGCGCGGGCTACATCGTCGGAAATCAGGATCCGCTGCCCCAGCGACCGATGCATCCCCGCAATTCTGGACGTCTGGTTGACCGCCGGACCAATGACGGTGAAGTCCAGCCGACTTTCGGAGCCGATGTTTCCATAGAGGATCTCACCAGAGTGCAATGCCAGCGTATAGTTCGAAACCGGTTGACCCCGTGAACTCCGCTGAGTGTTCAATTCGGCCATGCGCTCTTGCAGCATGGTCGCCGCAGCCAGCGCGGCGCGGGCATCGGCATCGATCTCGCCGACATCAAACATCGCCATGACTCCGTCGCCCATGAACTTCAGGATGTTGCCTTCGCATTGATGAACAACATCGACCACCACACCCAGGTAGTCATTTAGCATATCTATGACTTCGATCCCTGGCATCTCTTCTGACAGGCTGGTGAACCCTTCCAGATCGAAGTTCCAGATCACCGCATCAATCTGCTGCAGTGACCCGCGACGGATTTCACCGGACAAGACCCGACGACCGGCATCGCGCCCCAGATAAACCCGCATCAAATCTTTCGACACCCGCGCGTTCGAGGCTGACTTCAGAGCCAGCCCCAGATGCGGTAACGCCGTATTGATTACGTCCAGATCATCGTCGCAGAATCCTTCCGGCGCATTGCTGGACCAGGACATCAAGACGCCGTCGATTGCCTCTTTCGCATCATAGGGGTTGCGTTGAGCCGGCACATCAAAGCTGATGCCAGTCGCGTAATAGTCCGTGGCTCCGTTTTCCCGCAACTCGTTTAGCAGAGGAAAGCGGCTGGGTTCGTTCTGGTCGACCAGCCGTTCACGGATAGCATCGATATCTTCGTGCAATACGGCATACAGCGGACTTTGTGTCCAAACTTCACTGGGCTCTTCGGAATACTCGAAGGTTTCCAGATTACTTCCTTTGCTGCGGTACCAGCTATAGCCCGTTCCGCCATAGACGGGATGCAAGGCCGGTTGCGCCGCATGAAAGCGCATCAAGGGCACACCAAGATCAACTAAACGGGTGCAATACCCGTCCAGAAGTTCTTGTTTGTCGGCCCCTTCCAGGCCTCGGTTCACCAACCAATCTATCAGATCATGGGATTTTGCCGTTGGGGAATCCGGCGCTGTCATGTGTCGTTCCTGTGTCCGTTATGACGTTGATCTGGGGGCAGCCGTACCGGATTACCAGTACCCTAATCCATTCCGGCCAGACGTCGCAGCATCATGCGCAGCAAAGCGGCCTCACCCGTGGTGAAACGCGATGCCAGTTTCTGATCATAGTCCTGCGCGATACCGCTTAACTCGCGATAAACCTTCTGGCCAGCCGAGGTCAGCGATAGCCGCTCAACCCGCCGGTCATTTTCATCCCGCAACCTTTGCAAATATCGGCGCTGTTGCAATCTGGCTGACCGCACGGCTGACCTTGGTTTTGTGGATTTTGGCACGCTCAACAATGTCGCGTGCGGTCATCTCACCATGATTGCCCAGATGAAACAGCACCCGCCATTCGGTGCGCAGCATTCCGTAGCGATCCTTGTAAACGCGCTGAAACTCAAGCGAACTTTCCTCGGCCGCCTGATTCAACAGGAACGGCAGGAAATTTCGCAAATCAAACTCATCTTTTTGGTCATTTTTAGGCTGGGTCATCCTTGTTAGTTACAAAATCAACTATTATTCGACAAGTGACAAGTTGAAGGATCACCGGAGACGAGATGAGTTTTGATATCTGGATCACCTATGTGGCGACGGTGTTGCTGCTGATGAGCACACCGGGGCCAAGCCAGTTGCTGATGCTGTCGAACTCGGCAACCAATGGGCTGCGGCGAGGTTTTTTTACCGCTGCGGGTGATTTGACGGCCAATTTCTTTCAAATGTTGGCCGCCGGTCTGGGTCTGGCTGCCCTGATCGCCACGTCCGGGACCGCCTTTACCGTGATCAAGTGGTTGGGCGTGGCCTATCTGGTCTATCTCGGCGTCAAGCAAATCGTGAAGGCACGTGTTGCCGAAACCAACGATGCGCCACGTGCCAGCCGCAGGGCGCTCTGGATGCAGGGCTTCATCACCTCTGCCGCGAATCCCAAGGCGGTGGTGTTCTTCGCCGCTCTGTTTCCGCTGTTCATCGATGGCGCGCTGCCATTCTGGCCGCAATTCGCCATCCTCTCGGCCACATATCTGATCATAGACGGGTTGTTTCTGATGGCCTATGGCTCCACTGCCAGTTGGCTGGCCCGGCGCCTGCAGGGGCCGGCAAGGCTTTGGCTCGACCGGATCGGTGGCAGCTTCATGATATTGGCGGCAGCCCTGCTGGGCTTCAAATCCCTGCGCGCCGCCTCGTAACCGAAAGACATAAGGACGCAATATGCCTTTGAAGAAATCCTGGGTCGCATCGGCCAATTCCGCCGACCACCCCTTCCCGCTGAACAACCTGCCTTATGGCGTGTTCTCGACCGAATCCACCGAGCCCCGCTGCGGCGTCGCCATCGGAGACATGATCTTCGACGTGACCGCTGCCGAAGCTGATGGATTAATCACGCTGTCGGATGAGCCGCTGTTCGATCTGCCCTTCTGGAATCCGCTGATGGAAGAAGGCCCTGCCGTATGGGCTGCATTGCGCGACCGCCTATCTACGCTATTGGCTGAAGATTCGGACGAACAGCACAAGATCGAAGGTCTGCTGATCCCGCAGGACGAGGCCGAGATGCACATGCCCTTTGCCGTCAGCGAGTACACCGATTTCTACGCGGGCCGCCACCATGCCCAGAACGTGGGCACCATGTTCCGCGGCCCGGAAAACGCGTTGCCGCCGAACTGGCTGCACATCCCCATCGGCTATAACGGCCGCGCTTCGTCTGTTGTCGTTTCAGGCACGGATATCCGTCGCCCCTGGGGTCAGTTGAAATCGCCCGATCAGGACCTGCCTGCTTTCCTGCCCAGCCGTCGATTTGATATCGAACTAGAGATGGGTGCAATCGTGGGCACACCGTCTGACGGCCCAATTTCAGTGCAGGAAGCCGATGACAACATCTTTGGCTATGTCCTGCTAAACGACTGGTCCGCGCGCGATATTCAGGCCTGGGAATACCAGCCGCTGGGGCCATTTCAGGCCAAGGCGACCGCGACCTCGATCAGCCCGTGGATCGTGACCAAAGCGGCGCTGGAACCGTTCCGCTGCGATACGCCCGACCGTGAGTTTGCCCTGCTGGACCACCTGAAGGATTGCGGCCCGATGCTCTATGACATCGATTTGGCCGTGACGATGGCGCCCGAGAATAAAGACGCCACGACCATCGCACGGACCAATTATCGCGAGATGTATTACTCGGCGGCGCAGCAGTTGGCGCATCACTCGACGTCTGGGTGTCCGATGAACACGGGCGACCTGTTGGGGTCCGGCACCATTTCGGGGCCGAACAAGCCAGAGCGCGGATCATTGCTGGAACTCAGCTGGGGCGGGAAAGAGCCGCTGACGCTGGACACAGGCGAGACCCGCACCTTCATCGAGAACGGCGACACGCTGACCCTGACCGGCGCAGCCAAGGGCGACGGCTATTCCATCGGGTTCGGCGATTGCACCGGCACTGTGCTGCCCGCACTCGAAAATCCATTCGCCAGAGATTGATGCAGGTCCAGCCCGCATATTCAGAGCGCGCTCTGCCAGTCCTTAACGGCCTCGATGGGATAAAGCAGCATCAGCACGTTCAGCGTCAGACCATCGCGGATCAGCGCGGTGGTCACGATCTCGAACCCCAGCGCAATGGTGACCGTCATCCAGATCGGCAGGCGACGCGCCAACCAGAACCCCAGCATCATCGCGCCAATATCGGCGATCGAGTTGACGACACTGTCGCCGTAGTAATCCAGCGAGATCGTGACCGCGCGGTAATGTTCGATCACGGCATTGGTGTTCTCGGAAATCTCCCACGCGACTTCTATCAAGGTGGCGATGAACAACCGCCAGCCAACGGCAAGGCGGCGCGCCACCAGCCACAGAAAACCGTAAAACAGAAAGCCATGAATGATGTGGCTGGGCGTGTACCAATCGGTCAGATGCTGCGAGCTTTCGGAACTGAAGGTTTCACCATGCCACAGCTTGACATAACCGCATTTGCAAATCGGTTCGCGCCCCATCCACAGCAGGATGATGGCGCAGGCGATGACAACACAAGCGGTTGCCCAATAAGGCAAAAATCGACGTTCAAACATATGGCGACAACATCATCAAAGCCAGTCGCTGTCCAGAAGGGAAATCACTGATATGGCCAAGGCATTTGCGTCCCAGGGGGACATGTCGGAAAAGAAAATCAGCTTCACCGAGGTGGGCGAAGGGCTCTATGCCTTCACCGCCGAAGGCGACCCGAATTCGGGCGTGATCATCGGCGATGACAGCGTGATGATTATCGAGGCACAGGCGACCCCGCGTCTGGCCAACAAGGTGATCGAATGCGTGCGGTCGGTGACTGACAAGCCGATCACCCATGTTGCGCTGACCCATTACCACGCAGTACGCGTGCTGGGCGCGAGCGCCTTTGGTGCGCAACAGATACTGATGTCGGATATGGCGCGCGCAATGGTGGTTGAACGTGGTCAGGAAGACTGGGACAGCGAATTCCAACGCTTCCCGCGTCTCTTTGAAGGACACGAAAGCATCCCCGGCCTCACATGGCCCACCACCACCTTCAGCGACACAATGACGGTTTATCTGGGCAACCGCCGGATCGACCTGATGCATCTGGGCCGTGCGCATACCGCTGGCGATATCGTCATCCACGTGCCCGATCAGAATGTCATGTTCACCGGTGACATCGTCGAATACCATTCGGCCTGCTACTGCGGCGATGGGCATTTCAGCGACTGGGGAGATACGCTGGATGAGATCAAGTGGTTCGACGTAGACGCTATCGCGCCGGGGCGCGGCGACGCTCTAGTCGGTAAAGACATGGTCAACGCGGCCATCGAGAACACTCGCGATTTCGTCGAAAGCACCTATCGCCCGGCGGCCAAGGTTGCGGCGCGCGGTGGCAGCCTGAAAGAAGCCTGGGACGCCGTGCGCGCAGAATGCGACCCAAAATTCGCCGACTATGCGATCTACGAACACTGCCTGCCCTTCAATGTTGCCCGCGCCTATGACGAGGCCCGCGGCATCGACACGCCCCGTATCTGGACCGCCCAGCGCGATCTGGAGATGTGGGAGGCCCTTCAGGGCTAAGAATTCCGGGCCGGATTTGATCCAGATCGTGGCGGCCCGGATTTGACGGTGAAACTCTAACGCAAGACCTCCGGCGCAACTGTGCCGGGGAACAGATGGGGTGCGCCCGATGCGCCAGAAATGGGAGAGAGAGAGTGAACAAGATTTTTGAAGTTCCACTTTATGCCTACGAGGCCAGCCCGGATCAATCCGCGCCAGCGCCCGTGCGCCACAAGGTCATCGTTGTTGGGGCCGGTCCGGTGGGTCTGGCCGCCGCCATCGATCTGGCCCAACAAGGGGTCGAGGTGCTGGTGCTGGACGACAACGACAAGGTCAGCTTCGGCAGCCGCGCCATTTGTTTTGCCAAACGCCCGCTGGAAATCCTCGACCGTCTGGGTTGCGGGCAGCCGATGGTCGACAAAGGCGTTCTTTGGAACAAGGGCAAAGTGTTCTTCGACGAACGTCAGGTTTACGAGTTCGACCTGCAGCCCGACAGCGGCGATCAGCGCCCGGCCTTCATCAACCTTCAGCAATACTATTTCGAGCAGTTTCTGGTCGACCGCGTCCGCGAATTGCAAGCGCAGGGTGCACCGATCGAAATCCGCGGCCGCAACAAGGTCGAAGCCGTTGGAACCCACCCCGATCACGTCAAGCTTGAGGTCGAAACGCCTGAGGGTTCGTACACCATCGAAGCGGATTGGGTCATCGCCTGCGACGGCGCGGGCTCACCCATGCGCGCCATGATGGGTAAGGATTTTGTGGGCCGCGTGTTCGAAGACAACTTCCTGATCGCTGATGTGATTATGGAGGCCGATTTCCCCTCGGAACGCTGGTTCTGGTTCGATCCGCCGTTCAACAAAGGCCAATCTGCGTTGCTGCATAAACAACCCGATGGCGTCTGGCGCATCGATCTGCAACTGGGATGGGATATCGACAAGGAACGCGAAAAGCGCCCGGAAAACGTGATCCCACGCCTCAAGGCCATGCTGGGCGAGGAGGTAAATTTCGAGCTGGAATGGGTCAGCATCTACACCTTCCAGTGCCGCCGGATGGAGCAATTCCGCCATGGCCGCGTGATCTTTGCCGGTGACAGTGCCCATCAGGTCAGCCCGTTTGGCGCACGGGGCGCAAACTCGGGCGTGCAGGATACCGACAACCTGTGCTGGAAACTGAAACTGGTGATTGAGGGCAGCGCACCTGAATCTTTGCTGGACAGCTACGATCAGGAACGCATTCACGGCGCGGACGAGAATATCCTGAACTCGACTCGCTCGACCGATTTCATCACCCCGAAATCGCAGATGTCACGCATCCTGCGCGATGCGGTGCTGGACTTGAGCGAGCACTATGACTTCGCCCGCCCGATGGTGAATTCTGGCCGCCTGAGCGTACCTTGCGTCTATGACGGCTCGTCGTTGAATTCGGCGGATGCGTTGAACGGGCCGACGCAGACGCGTCCCGGAGCGTCCTGTCCCGATGCGCCTTTGGGTGACGGCTTTCTACTGCCTAAACTGGCTGGACAGTTCACGCTGCTGACCATCGACGCCGATGCACCAGATGAGATCGAGGTCGATGGCATCATCGTCAAACGCCTGGCACTCTCGGTCAAAGACGACCCGACCCTAACGCTGAAGCGCCGCTATTTAGGCGATGCCAGCGGAGCGGTTTATCTGATCCGTCCCGATCAGCACGTGGCCGCCCGCCGCGACACCTACGAAGAAAATGCATTCCGGCACGCGGTGCGCCGCGCCACAGGCAAGGAGTAAGCGACATGGCTGATCTGATCCTCTCATCCAATCTGACCCAGGCAGACGATTTCTATGCCGATCTGGTGGCCGCCCATGAAGGGCTTGAGAAAGCCGAAAGCGATGCGTTCAACGCGCGCCTTGTGCTGGTTCTGGCAAACCACATCGGCGACAACGCGGTGCTGAAGCAGGCGTTGGATGCCGCAGCCCTGAAACAGGAGTAAGCCCATGAAAATCGAACAGATTCACCACGTCGCCTATCGCTGCAAGGACGCGAAAGAGACCGTTGAATGGTACGGCAAGATGCTGAACATGGATTTCATTCTGGCGATTGCCGAAGACCATGTGCCCTCCACCCATGAACCTGATCCCTACATGCACCTGTTTCTGGATGCCGGAAATGGCAATGTGCTGGCGTTTTTTGAGCTGCCTACCAAGCCGGAAATGGGGCGCGATCCCAACACGCCGATTTGGGTGCAGCACATCGCATTCAAGGTGAAGGACCGTGATGAGCTGATCGCATTCAAGGACCATCTCGAAGCCAACGGCGTCGAGGTTCTGGGTGTCACGGATCATTCGATCTTTCATTCGATCTATTTCTTCGATCCGAACGGTCACCGGGTGGAACTGGCTTGCCCCGACCCCGAGGAAGAGGCCATGCTGGCCCGGCTGGATTCGGTCAAATGGGATATGCTCGAAGAATGGTCGCGCACCAAACGAGCCCCTCAGCATGCCGACTGGCTGCATGCCAAGGAACTAAGCAAAGGCTAACCATCGTATGTCCGAAGTGGTTCTGTTTGATTACTGGCGTTCGTCCGCCAGTTACCGGGTGCGGATTGCACTGAATCTGGCTGGGATCACCTACCGCCCGGTCGTCGTGGATCTGGTGAACGGGGCGCATCGCGCCCCAGATCATTTGGACCGCAACCCGCAAGGTCTGGTCCCGGTGCTGGATATCGATGGGGTTCGGTTGACCCAATCGCTGGCGATCATCGATTATCTGGATGAGACCCGCGAACTGGGTCTGCTGCCAACCGATCCGGCCAAGCGAGCCGCGGCGCGGGCATTGGCGCACAGTATCGCGGTGGATATCCATCCGGTCTGCAATCTGTCGGTTGCCAAACATGCCACCGCGCTCACCCAAGGTGCAGGCGACATGCCCGGCGACTGGATGCGTCACTTCATCCGGCCGGGTCTGCTCGCGTTTGAATCGCTGCTGGGCGGCTTTGATCAATCCCCGTTCTGCACCGGTGAAACGCCGGGTCTGGCCGATATCTGCCTGATCCCACAGCTTTATAATGCGCGCCGGTGGGAAGTTGATCTATCCGATATGCCACGCCTGACAGCAGTCGAGGCCGTCTGCTCTGAGCATTCGGCCTTTGCCGCAGCCCATCCTGACCTGCACGCTCCGCTCTGAACCGGCGCACAGAGTCTGTGTGGCGGTGCGGGTGCACAAATCCTCGCGCCGTCCTTAGGTTTCTATGCAACGACAGATGGAGAACCCCATGCCCAAGATCACCGGCTACCACGCCCATGTCTATTTCGACGCCGACACTCAGGACACGGCACGGCAGGTCTGTGAAGAGGCCGCGCGTCTGTTTCCCGCTGTCCAGATGGGCCACATGCATGCGCGCAATGTTGGCCCGCATCCGCGATGGAGTTGCCAGCTGGGCTTTCCAGCCGAAGTCTTTGATCAGGTCTTTCCCTGGCTGATCCTGAACCGGCAAGGGCTGACCATCTTTACGCATCCAGAAACCGGCGATCACTTGGCTGATCACCGGGATCGCGCTATCTGGATGGGCGAGATGCTGCCACTTGATCTGTCGATCTTCGATTAAGCCAATTCACGCGCCCGGTCGCGCAGGATGAACTTCTGAATCTTCCCCGTCGACGTCTTGGGCAACGCCCCAAACACAACCGTCTTGGGTGCTTTGAAATGGGCCATATGATCCCGGCAGAAAGCGATGATCTCCGCCTCATTCGCCTCTGCCTGCGGTTTCAATTCAACAAATGCACACGGCGTTTCACCCCATTTCTCATCCGGGCGGGCCACCACCGCCGCCTCCATCACGGCCGGGTGTTTATAAAGCGTATCCTCAACCTCGACCGAAGAGATATTCTCGCCGCCCGAGATGATGATGTCCTTGGACCGATCCTTCAGCGCGATATAGCCATCCGGATGCATCACGCCCAGATCGCCCGAGGCAAACCACCCGCCCTTGAAGGCTTTGTCTGTCGCCTCGGCGTTCTTGAGATAGCCCTTCATGACAATGTTGCCCTGCATGAATATCTCACCCATGGTTTCGCCATCCGAAGGAACAGGCTCCATGGTTTCAGGGTCTGCGACCATCAAGCCAGACAATGCCACGTATTTCACACCCTGACGCACCTTGAGCGCGGCGCGGTCCTCTGCACCCTTGTCGTTCCATTCGTCCTTCCACGCGCAGACGACGGATGGACCATAAGTCTCGGTCAACCCATAGACATGGGTAACCTCAACACCCATCCCTTCCATCGCTTCGATCACCTTGGCCGGCGGTGGAGCGCCAGCGGTCATCGCCTTGATCTGCTGCGTGAAATCCTTGAGGTGATCCGGTGCATTGGCCAGCATGTTCAGCACGATCGGCGCGCCGCAGAAATGAGTTACGCCCTCTTCTCGGAAGGCGCGATAGATCGGTTCGTCCCGTACGGCGCGCAGGCAGACGGAGGTTCCCGCATTGGCCGCCATCGTCCACGGGAAACACCAGCCGTTGCAGTGGAACATCGGCAAGGTCCACAGATAGACCGAATGCTGCGGCATCCCCCAGGTCAGAATGTTCGATGTTGCATTCAGCGCCGCGCCGCGGTGGTGATAGACTACACCTTTGGGGTTGCCGGTGGTGCCCGAGGTATAGTTCAGCGTGATCGCATCCCATTCATCTGCGGGCAAAGACCAGTCGAACTCTGGATCACCCTCGGCCAACAGAGCCTCATAGGTCAGATCTCCGAATCGCTCGCCACCGTCAAAACTGGCGTCTTCGATGTCGATCACCAGAATGTTGTGATCCACCTGCGCTAACGCCTGTTTCACGACGCCTGAAAACTCGGGATCGACCAGCAGAACCTTGGCTTCGGCATGGTTCAGAATGAAGGCGATGATCGGCGCATCTAGCCTCGTGTTGATCGCGTTCAGCACCGCCCCTGCCATGGGCACGCCAAAATGCGCCTCATACAGCTCGGGGATATTGGCCGCGATGATCGAGACTGTATCGCCCACGCCTACGCCACGCGTAGTCAGCGCGCTGGCCAGACGTCGGCTCCGCGCATAGGTTTCTGCCCAGCTATACCGACGCTCGCCATACACAACGGATGGGTAATCCGGATACACTGCCGCCGTCCGCTCAAGATAGCTCAGCGGAGACAACGGCGTGAAATTCGCCGGGGTTTTATCCAGATGTTGCTGGTAGATAGGTGTGGTTGTCATCCGGCGATCCTCCCAAACTCGTCAGATTGTCGTATTGAGCACAAAGTTTACGTCATAACAAACCCGTATTAATACGCGTTTGAGCTACACTGGAGATATCCTATGGGCTAATCTGGCCCTACTTCACGCGCACCATTCGCGTTGATCTGCAGTATCACGTCACTTTGCGCCCGCCGGGACCTACTGATTCCCCGCGCGCCCCACTTTTGAAAGGACATGTCATGGACGGCACGTTCAACGAAAACGATCTTTCCCGCGTCGTCGAAGCCGACCGCGCCCACCTCTGGCATCACCTGATCCAGCACAAGCCGTTTGAGACCAACGATCCTCGTATCATTGTCGAAGGCAAAGGCATGCGCGTGTGGGACCAAAAGGGCAAAGAGCACCTGGATGCCGTATCAGGCGGTGTCTGGACCGTGAACGTGGGCTATGGCCGCGAATCTATCTGTAAGGCGGTTTATGACCAGCTGATGAAGCTGTGCTACTTCGCCAACACCGCAGGCTCGATCCCCGGTTCGAATTTCGCGGAAATGCTGATCGACAAGATGCCGGGCATGAGCCGCGTGTACTACACCAATTCAGGTTCTGAGGCGAACGAGAAGGCGTTCAAGATGATCCGCCAGATCGCGCACAAGAAATATGGCGGCAAGAAAACCAAGATCCTGTACCGTGACCGCGACTATCACGGCTCCACCCTGGCGACCATGTCGGCAGGTGGTCAGGACGAGCGCACCGCGCAGTACGGTCCCTTTGCACCCGATTTCGTGCGCGTGCCTCACTGCATGGAGTACCGCAAGCACGAGCTGGACGGCGCACCGGAAGAGAACTTTGGCGAATGGGCTGCAGATCAGATCGAAGAGGTCATCCTGCGCGAAGGCCCTGACACTGTTGGTGCCCTGTGCCTTGAGCCCGTGACCGCAGGCGGTGGCGTCATCGAAGCGCCTGAAGGCTATTGGCCCCGCGTGCAGGAGATCTGTAAGAAATACGACATCCTGCTGCACATTGACGAGGTTGTCTGCGGCGTAGGTCGGACCGGCACGTGGTTCGGCTACCAGCAATACGGCATCAAGCCGGACTTCGTGACCATGGCCAAGGGCGTTGCCTCGGGTTATGCCGCGATCGCCTGCATGGTCACCACCGAGGAAGTCTTTGACATGTTCAAGGACGACGCGGCAGACCCGATGAACTATTTCCGTGATATCTCGACCTTTGGTGGCTGCACTGCCGGTCCGGCGGCAGCGGTTGAAAACATGCGCATCATTCAGGATGAAAACCTGCTGCAGAACTGCGTCGACATGGGTGATCGCATGATGGGCAACCTGCAGGCGCTGATGGAAAAGCACAAAGTCATCGGCGACGTGCGCGGCAAGGGTCTGTTCCTTGGCGCCGAGCTAGTAACCGATCGGACCACCAAGGATCCGATGGACGAAAAGCGCGTTCAGGCCGTGGTTGCTGATTGTATGGCGCAGGGCGTCATCATCGGTGCCACCAACCGCTCGATCCCCAGCCGCAACAACACGCTGTGCTTCTCACCGGCGCTGATCGCGACAGCGGACGACATCGATCAGATCACCGACGCCGTAGACGGCGCGCTGGGGCGTGTGTTCGGCTGATCTAGGCAACGAACTACCATTGAACCACATGAAACCCGCCAAATTTCGGCGGGTTTCTTTTCATGAGGACATCAGCCAAGCGTATGAGCTGATGCCAAAGATACTCAATTTTCATTCAAATGGCGGGAAAGAGTCCAAATTGGCCCTGAGCGCCGACGTTTTCTGCTGATGAAACGTCCCAAAATATCCATCTCAAAACTTACCTGCGTCCTATGTTTCAGGAGGTTGGGAGGGAAATCGAATGGCGACGCACGGGTATTGTCTGTGTAAAAGAACGAGCTGGGCCTACCAGGGCAGTCAAACATGGGCATGCTATTGCCACTGCGATGATTGCCGTCGGAATTGTGCCGCGCCGGTGGTTGCCTGGTTAGGCGTGCCGATAGAGAACTTTGAGTGGACCGGCGATAAACCCGGCACTTATGAAAGTTCCAAAGGCGTTTTCAGGCACTTTTGCGGGACGTGCGGATCACCTATTGGATTTGAAGCCGATCATTATCCGGGTGGTATGCACCTTTACGCAGCGTCGCTCGAAAACCCGGAAGACTTCAAACCGACTTTTCACGTCAACAAGCAAAGCAAATTGCCTTGGCTGCAAATGACTGATGATCTCGACGCGTTTGAAGGCACATTGCTACACACCCCTAACGACCCAGACGGATATCGTTAGATGAGGAAGCCAACTGGTTTTCAAGTGGCTGCTTTGCGCTGCCCTGCAGTCATTGATCATGTGTCAAAGTAAACATACCCGCCCCCGAACACACGCGCCCGGATGACAGCGGCACGTCGGGCGCTCGGCTTCACCGTACCAGCTTCTGGCGGGGGCGCGGAGAGCTCAGATTACTCACCAAAATTCGGATAGATAAACCCGTTCACCGGGTACGAACTGCCGTAACTGCCCGGCCGGCTTTCAACCCGGACAAGCGTCCAATCATTGTTTTTGGACACGTCCCTCACGCCCATCTGCAACGACACCTTATTCCGGAGCCAGTTTGCGTGGTTCACAATGACTTCCCGCTCGGTGACAATATCGGACACGACAGCCACATGTCCCAGGGGCATCCCTCTGGTGGCCCGAAACGACATCACCGCACCGACCTCTGGTTCATTGCCCCGGCCAAACGTATTGCGGGCCTTGCCCCACCAATCCTTGGCGTTGCCGCGAATTTCGATGCCGCTGAGATTTCGTGCGTAGGGCACGCACCACACTCTTTGACCTCGGGCGTGTTTTTCGAGACCTCTTGCAACGCCATTGCCTGACGTTCCGGATCGAGGTCTACTTCGTTTGCATTCTGAGCGCAGGCGGAGACCAGAGAGAACAGCCCCAAAACAATCGCAGCCCGCGCGGAGCCGGGCAGGCGTGACCAGATCGAGTTTGTTTTGCGAACGGTGTACTGCAAGAAGTTTCAATGCCGGTTTGAGTGGTGATGCAGTTTTAATGATATCTTAACGAAAATGAAAAGAGCCTTGCCGATCCCCGGCAAATTTTTGCCAGTTCCCGATGTCTCATTCAGGCCGATAGTCGAGGTAGAAGACACCTGCACGCTTTGGGGGGCGAAAGCTGCGGCAGTGTAAGCGGTCATCAGGAGGGCTCACCCAGATAAGCCACGGCCTCTGAGGAGGCCGAATTTGGGTCATTAGATGTCATGACCGCAAAATCCACCTGCGGGTCACCGATCAAGCATCCGCTGGACAGGCGGAGTAGGCAGAACTAGTTTGGCCGCAACTCAATCCAACAGGAGGTTTGTATCGGATGTCCAGGACAGTCTCGATCGCGGCAACTTCAATTCTGTTTTTGTCAACAGCGGCCTATGCGCAAGAACAATGCGCTGCCGGCAAAACGCTGACAGACGGCAAATTCACCATCGCAACGGGCAACCCGGCCTACTATCCGTGGGTGATTGATGACGCGCCTGAAAGTGGCGAAGGGTTCGAGGCTGCTGTGGCTTACGCCGTCGCCGAAGAAATGGGGTTCGCGGCCGATGATGTGGTCTGGGTCCGATCCTCGTTCGATGAGGCGATCCAACCCGGCGCCAAGGAATTTGACGTCAACATGCAGCAATACTCGATCACGCCCGAACGGGATCAGGTGGTCGATTTCTCTACCCCCTACTACACAGCCCCGATGGCAGTTCTGGTCAGCCCCAATTCGACCGACACTGCCCCGACGCTTGAAGCGTTGAAAGGCCTGCAATGGGGGGCCGTTGGCTCGACCACGGCGGTGCCGAAACTGGCAAGCATCATCCAGCCCGACAGCGACCCGTTGCTGTATGGCGACAATGCTGACGTTAACGCTGCCATGTCGGCCAACCAGATTGATGCGGCCCTGTTCGATCTGCCCACCGCCCTGTTCCTCAGCGCGGTGATGATCGAAGGCTCAAAGGTCATCGGTCAGTTCCCGGCGGATGAAAATGACAATCCGGATCATTTCGGCATGCTGATGGAAGAAGGCAACCCTCTGAAAGCCTGCGTGGACGAGGCGCTGGCGGCACTGGCAGCTAACGGCAAACTGGCCGAAATCGAAGCCGTATGGCTGCAGGACACCACTGGTGTCCCTCTGATCAAGTAACATGGCAGATCATAAGGCGGCGGGGATGACCCGCCGCGAACGGTACGAGGCGCACCAACGTCGACGCTCGTTGGTGATCGCCACGATTAGCACGGTCACTGTTGTGGCCGCGATCTACTTTCTGGTGCCGCTCGCGCCGGGCTGGTCGAAGGTTCAGCAAAGCTTTTTTAACGGCGAGACGCTTGTCAAAACCTTCCCGAAACTGCTTGAGGCGTTTCGGATCAACGTGATGATTTTTTTGTGGTCCGCACCGGCGATCGCGGTGCTTGGCCTGCTGATCGCATTGGCAAGGGATGCCAAATCCCCCGCCCTTTTCCCGCTGCGCATCTTTGGCGCGGCGTTCACCGATATTTTCCGCGGCGTGCCTGTGATCCTGACGGTCTATCTGATCGGCTTCGGCATTCCGGGGCTGGGCCTGCCGCGCCCGTGGAATTCGCCTTACATATGGGGCTCGCTGGCGCTGATCCTGACCTATTCGGCCTATGTGGCCGAGATTTTCCGCTCGGGCATCGACAGCGTCCACCACAGCCAGCGCGCCGCCGCATTGTCGCTGGGTCTGTCGGAACGGCAAGTGATGCGCGACGTGGTGTTGCCGCAGGCGATCCGCAATGTAGTGCCCTCGCAGATGAACATGCTGATTGCGCTGCAAAAGGATGTCTCGCTGCTCAGCTTTATCGGCCCGGTCGAGATCTTCCGTCAGGCGGGGGTATTCAAATCGCTACTGGCGAATTTCACCCCCTATGTGGGGGCCGCGATCATCTTCCTGATCGTCACCATCCCCGCCACCCGCTACGCCGATCACCTGATGGCCCGCCAAATGCGAGAGAGGCGCTGATGCCCAAACTGGAACTTCAGGGCGTGGTGAAACGCTTTGGCGACCGCACGGTCTGTGACGGGATTAATCTCACTGTTGATGAGGGCCAAATGGTTTGCTTAATCGGTGCATCCGGGTCGGGCAAATCCACCCTGCTGCGTTGTATCAACCTGCTGGAACCCATCGAAGACGGCGCGATCTTTCTGGATGGCGAGGATATCTCAATCCCCGGTCTGAACCCGCAATCGGTGCGTGCCCGGATCGGGATCGTGTTCCAAAGCTTCAACCTGTTTCCGCATATGACCGCGCTTGAGAATGTCATGCTCGCGCCCCGCCGGGTGCGTGGGCTGACGCGCGCTGAATTGCAGCCCGAGGTCGAAGCGCTGTTCGCCCGGTTCGGACTGGCCGACCGGATGCACAACTATCCCGACCAATTGTCGGGCGGGCAGCAGCAGCGCGTCGCCATCGTGCGCGCCTTGGCCATGCAGCCTGAGGTCATGCTGTTTGATGAAATCACCTCGGCCCTCGATCCCCAACTTGTGGGCGAGGTGCTGGATGTTCTGCTGATGCTCAAGAAACAGGGCATGACGATGATGATGGCCACGCATGAAATGGGCTTTGCCCGCGAGGCCGCCGACAAGATCTGTTTCCTCGACAGCGGTCGGATCATCGAAGAAGGCCCGCCCGAAGCGGTGTTTGACCACCCGACACACCAGACCACACAAGCCTTTCTGGCACGGGCGTTGAAGTAAGCGCCCGGCTCTGAATCCCTGACGATCTGGCCCTCAAGGACTCGACTCTTTGAGGGTCAAGAACATATAAGAACAAATGTAGAACATTTGGGGGTTTTATATGTTCGGCGGGATGCAGCGCCGCATCGTTTCACTCTGGTTTCCCCGGCTGGCAAGTGACCGGGCTTTGCGCCTGCGCCCGGTCGATGGGCCGTTTGTTCTGACGCTGAAACAGAATAATGCAAACCGGGTGTATTGCCTGAATGTACAGGCCCAGCGGCAGGGCCTGCACAGCGGCATGCCCTATTCCGATGCCCGCGCCTTTTGCCCCGATCTGCAAAGCCATCCCGCCGACCCGCAAGGAGATCAACGGTTTCTGCACGCCCTGCGCCGCTGGGCCACGCGCTATTGCCCCTGGGTCGGGCTGGAAGGTGAGGATGGGCTGGTTCTGGACATCACAGGATCGGCGCATCTTGCGGGCGGGGAAGAGATGATGCTGACCGACATGCGCAGGCGTCTGGCCCGGGCCGGGCTGACGGTGCAGATCGGTCTGGCCCCGACACGCGGCGCGGCCTGGGCCTTGGCACATTATGGCGAGGGGGTCGCAACCCAAGATACGCTGAAGGCCATCCGCGCCCTGCCGGTGGCCGCGCTGCGGCTGGATGAGGATACCTCGGTCGCGCTGCAACGGCTGGGACTGCGCCGGATTGGCGAACTGGCGCAAACCCCGCGCGCGCCGCTGACACGCCGCTTTGGCCCCGAGGTACTGATGCGGCTGGATCAGGCCTTGGGGGATCAGCCCGAACAGATTACCCCGCTGGCCGATCCGCCCCATTACGGCGTGCGCATGACCCTGCCCGAGCCCATTGGGCTGTTGTCCGACATGATGGCCGGGGCGGAACGGCTGCTGGAACGGCTCTGCGACAAGCTGAAAGCGCAGGAAATGGGCGCGCGCAAGCTGTGCATGACCTTGCGCCGGGTGGATCAGGATCATCAGCAGGTCGAACTGCGGCTGGCCCGGCCTCTGCGTGATCCATATCGCATCCTGCCCCTGTTCGAGCGTGGACTGGCCGAGGTGGATGCAGGCTTTGGCGTCGATCAGCTGCGGCTGGAGGCTACGCTGGTGGAACCCCTGCCGGTGCGCCAGATCAGCCGCGCCGCAAGCCGGGGCAAAGATCAGCTGGATGACCTGATCACCCGCATCGGCACCCGGATCGGGCTGGAACAGATCCACCGCCTGCTGCCCGCGCAAAGCCATATCCCCGAACGCAGCTTTATCATCTCGCCCGCCGCCTATTCCGACCCTGCAGGCGGGTGGGTCGCTCTGCGCCCGCGCCCCCTGCAGCTGTTTCCGCCGGAACCCATCGCCGGATCGGGCCCGCACCCGCCGCGCCGCTTTCGCTGGCGACGCATGTCGCTGACCACAGGCCGCTCAACCGGCCCCGAACGCATCTGCCCCGAATGGTGGCTGGAAGATGAGAACTGGCGCACGGGCCTGCGCGATTACTGGCAGGTTGAAACCCGGCAGGGGCGGCGGTTGTGGCTGTATTACACGCCGCAAAATCCGGGATGGTTCGTGCATGGGGAATTCGCATGAGCAAACCGAACCCGCCCAGTTCCCACGCGCAGGACCCCGGCTATGCCGAGTTGGGCGTAACCACCAACTTCACCTTCCTGACCGGAGCCTCACACCCAGAAGAGCTGGTAACCCGCGCGGCAGAGCTGGGCCTGAAGGCCATCGCGATCACCGACCGGAACTCTCTGGCCGGGGTGGTCCGGGGCTGGAGCGCATTGAAAGAGCTGCGGCGCGAGGCGGAAGGCGCGGTTCAGATCCGCTCGCAACACCGGGTTGATTCCTCATCCCGGCAAGAGGTCGGGCATGTGCAGCCGATCGACAAACCGGATGTGCCCGCTCTGCCCAAGCTGATCGTCGGCTGCCGTCTGGTTCTGCGCGACAGCGCGGTGGACTGGCTGGCCCTGCCCCGCGACCGCGCCGCCTATCAGCGACTGACCCGCCTGCTGACGCTGGGCAAGCGACGGGCCGAGAAAGGCGACTGTCATCTGGATTTGAAAGACATGCTGGCGGCCTGTCAGGGGATGATCCTAATCGCGCTGCCTCAGGCAGGGTTGAAACAGGCCATCCCCGATATTCAGACCGTCCGGCGGCAATTCCCCAATGCGGTGTTTCTGGGGGCCGTGCCGCGTTATGACGGCAGTGACCGGGCCTATCTGGCGGCCTGTGCGCAGGCGGCGCTGCGGGCCTCGGCCCCCATGGTGGCGGTGGGCGATGTGCTGATGCACCGTGGCAACCGCCGCCAACTGGCCGATGTGCTGACCTGCATGCGCGAACACATCACGATTGACCAGATCGGCACCCGCGCCCTGCCCAATGCCGAGCGGCGGCTAAAAGGCTACGCGGATATGGCCCGGCTGTTTCAGGACCACCCCGGCGCGCTGCGCCGCACACTGGAAATCGCCGACCGCTGCAGCTTTGACCTGAGCGAGCTGTCCTATGAATACCCCGACGAGATCGCTAGCACTGAAACCCCGCTGGCGCGGCTAGAACGTCTGGCGCGCGAGGGGTTGAAACGGCGCTATCCGGGTGGCCCGCCCGAGCGTGCGCTGCAATTGATGCAGAAAGAGCTGGCGCTGGTCGCGGATCTTGATTTCCCGGCCTATTTCCTGACCGTGCATGACATTGTGCAATTCGCCCGCTCGCAGGGCATTCTGTGTCAGGGGCGCGGATCAGCCGCCAATTCGATCCTGTGTTATCTGCTGGGCATCACCGATGTCAGCCCCGACATGATCGCCATGGTGTTCGAGCGTTTTGTCTCGAAACACCGGGGTGAGCCGCCGGATATCGATGTGGATTTCGAACACGAGCGGCGCGAAGAGGTGATCCAGTGGATTTACGAGCAATATGGCCGCCACCGCGCGGGCCTCTGTGCCACGGTCATCCATTTCCGATCCCGCGCGGCAATCCGCGAGGTGGGCAAGGTGATGGGCCTGTCTCAGGACGTGACCGCGGGCCTGTCCGGCCAGATCTGGGGGATGAGCAATGGCGGCGTTGATGCCGAGAGGCTGAAGGAACTGGGCCTTGATCTCAAAGACCGGCGCCTGATGCAGACCGTCCGCCTGATTGGCGAGATCATCGGCTTCCCGCGCCACCTGTCGCAGCATGTGGGCGGGTTCGTCATCACCAAAGGGCGGCTGGATGAGCTATGCCCGATCGAAAACGCCGCGATGGAAGACCGCACCGTGATCGAGTGGGACAAGGATGATATCGACGCGCTTGGCATTCTGAAGGTGGATATATTGGGGCTGGGGATGCTCAGCTGCATCCGCAAGGCGTTTGACCTGATGCAACAGCACAACAGCGAAACCCTCAGCATCGCGACCGTCCCGCAAGAGGACACGGCGACCTATGACATGCTGTGCGCCGCTGATGCGGTGGGCGTGTTTCAGGTCGAAAGCCGGGCACAGATGAATTTCCTGCCACGGATGAGGCCGCGTGAATTCTATGATCTGGTGATCGAGGTTGCCATCGTCCGCCCCGGCCCCATTCAGGGCGATATGGTGCAGCCCTATATCCGGCGGCGTAACGGGCTGGAAAAATCCGAACCTTTCGGCCCTGCCTTGGAAGAGGTGACGCGGCGCACGCTGGGCGTGCCGCTGTTTCAGGAACAGGCCCTGCAAATCGCGGTGGTTGGCGCAGGGTTTTCGGCGGAAGAGGCCGACCACCTGCGCCGCTCGCTGGCCTCATTCCGGCGCATGGGGACGATTGGCACATATCGCGACAAGTTCATCGCGGGGATGCTGAACAATGGCTATACGCCCGAGGTCGCCGACCGCTGCTTTGGCCAGATCGAAGGGTTTGCCGATTACGGCTTTCCCGAAAGCCATGCCGCAGCTTTTGCCATGCTGGCCTATGTCTCGGCCTGGATGAAATGCCATCACCCGGCGATCTTTTCCTGCGCGCTGCTGAACTCGCAGCCCATGGGGTTTTATGCCCCCGCCCAGATCGTGCGCGACGCGCGCGAGCATGGAGTCGAGATCCGCCCGGTCTGCGTTAACGCCTCGACCTGGGACAACCTGCTGGAACGTCGTGCTGACGGGGCGCTGGCCCTGCGGCTGGGCTTTCGCCAGATCAAGGGGTTCAAGCAGGAGGACGCGGATTGGATCGTGGCTGCGCGGGGCAATGGCTATCCGGACCCCGAAACGCTGTGGCTGCGCGCAGGGCTGCGCCCGGATGTTCTGACCCGTCTGGCCGAGGCGGATGCGTTTTCCGGCATGGACCTGACCCGGCGCGACGCCCTGTGGCATGTCAAAGCCATCCGCAGCCGAACCGCCCTGCCGCTGTTCAATGACCCCATCGATGGCGAGAGCATCAATGAGCCGCAGGTCAACCTGCCGGTGATGCATCTGGGCGAGGAGGTTGTCGAAGACTACGTCTCGACCCGTCTGACCCTACGCTCGCACCCGATGGAGCTGTTGCGCCCGTCCCTGCCCGGCCTTGTGCCGCATGCCACGCTGCAGGACATCCCGCTGGGCCGCTACAGCGTCTGCGGGCTGGTGATCACGCGCCAACGGCCAGGAACCGCCTCGGGCGTGATCTTTCTGACGCTCGAGGATGAAACCGGGGTCAGCAATGTGGTTGTCTGGCCCAAGGTCTATGAACGATTTCGCCGCATCGTGATGGGCGGGCGCTTGCTGCAGGTCCGCGGGTATCTGCAGCGCGAGGGGATCGTCGTGCATCTGATCGCGCAGGAAATCACCGATATGTCGCATAAACTGTCCGAGCTTGGGCATCCGCTGGATGAGGCCATCGGCATCACCCAACCGCAAGCGGATGACACCCCGCGCCCCCGGCAGAACGGCCCAAGCGCCCGCCATCCGCGCGAACAGGCCAAGCGTCTGTTCCCAAGCCGGGATTTTCACTAGAACCCGCGCCAGCATAAGGCCAGTTTCAAAGAAACATCTGGCTAACGTGATCCGGTCACCTCTTTCCCTTGCCCTTGCCCGCAATATGTTGCACCACACACGGGTTCAAACCCGGTGAACGGGCCAAAGGATAAGGACAAGGCGCATGGCTGACGGATCGATCGACATCAACGCAAAACCCACCGAGGACATTTCGGTTCGCGAGGTGTTTGGCATTGACAGCGATATGGCAGTCAAAGGCTTTGCCGAACGCAGCGACCGCGTGCCGGTGATCGACCCGACCTACAAGTTCGATCCCGAAACCACGTTGGCGATTCTTGCGGGCTTTACCCATAACCGCCGGGTGATGATTCAGGGCTATCACGGCACCGGGAAATCGACCCATATCGAACAGGTTGCCGCCCGTCTGAACTGGCCTGCCGTGCGCGTGAACCTCGACAGCCATATCAGCCGGATCGACCTGATTGGTAAGGACGCGATCAAACTGCGCGACGGCAAGCAGGTCACTGAATTCCACGAAGGCATCCTGCCCTGGGCGCTGCGCAACCCCGTTGCCATCGTCTTCGACGAATACGACGCGGGCCGTGCGGATGTGATGTTCGTGATCCAGCGCGTGCTTGAACATGACGGCAAACTGACCTTGCTGGACCAGAACGAGATCATCACACCGAACCCGAACTTCCGCCTGTTTGCGACCGCCAACACCGTGGGTCTGGGCGACACCACCGGCCTCTATCACGGTACACAGCAGATCAACCAGGCGCAGATGGACCGCTGGTCGCTGGTTTCGACACTGAACTATCTCAGCCACGATGCCGAGACGATGATCGTTCTGTCGAAAGCGCCGCATTACAACACCGCCGAGGGCCGCAAGACCGTCAGCCAGATGGTCACCGTCGCCGACCTAACCCGGACCGCCTTCATGAACGGTGATCTGTCCACCGTCATGAGCCCCCGGACCGTGATCAACTGGGCCCAAAACGCAGAAATCTTCCGCAACATCGGCTATGCCTTCCGCCTGTCGTTCCTGAACAAATGTGACGAGCTAGAGCGCCAGACGGTTGCTGAGTTCTATCAGCGCTGCTTTGATGAGGAACTGCCGGAAAGCGCGGCGAGCGCGAGCTTGGGCTAAGCAATATGAATTGCGCCCTCCGGGGCGCAATGCCTCCGGCGGAGGTATTTTTGGCCAGATGAAGGGGGATCCGGTTTCGCATTGATGCGGCGGGTCACTGCAACACAAAGGGCGATTGAACATGGTGCAGAAGAACGACAATCCTGCTGATCCGTTCAAGAAGGCTCTGGCCGAGGCTACTAAAGTTATGGCCGACGACCCCGAATTGTCGGTGAGCTACACTGTTGATCCATCGGGCCTGTCGGGCGAGTCGATGCGTTTGCCGCAGGTCTCACGCCGGATGACGCGCGAAGAGGTTCTTTTGGCGCGCGGGACGGCAGACGCATTAGCTTTACAACGCAAATATCATGATGACGCGACCCATGCGCGATATGCCCCTCCGGGTGATATGGCACGGGATCTTTATGAGGCGATGGAGACCGCCCGGTGCGAGGCGATGGGTGCGCGGGACATGCCCGGCACCGCGTCGAATATCGACATCAAGATCGGGCATGAGGCGATCCGGCGCGGCTATGATCAGTGCAAGCAGCCTGCGGATGCGCCTTTGGCTGTTGCGGCGGGCTATCTAATCCGGCATCTGGCCACGGGCCGCGACATGCCGCCTGCCGCCGAGAATGTCATGAACCTGTGGCGCGGATTTATCGAGGAACAGGCCGGCGGGACGCTGGAAAATCTTGACGAAATCCTCTCGGACCAGGCCGAATTTGCCAAATTCGCCAGACAGATGATCAAAGATCTGGGTTACGGCGATCAGCTGGGTGATGACCCGGATGAACTGGACGACGAACAGGAAGATCAGGCCGAAGAAGACGCCGAAGAGCAGCCCGATCCCGACAGCACCGGGCAGGATGATCAGGACGAACAGGACGCCGACGCGACGCCTGAGCAAACTCAGGAAGAACAGCAGGACCAGTCTCAGGCTCAGGTCTCGATGGACGAGATGGCCGAGGATGAGATGGGCGATGAGGCTGAAATGCCCGAGGGCGAGGCTCCGCTAGAACCGCCTGCCCCGCCACCTGCGTCCGAGGCGGACCCGGATTACAAGGTCTATCTGAACACCCACGACGAAGAGATCGCAGCTGAAGATCTGGCCGAACCGGCCGAGCTGGAACGCCTGCGGGCGTACCTTGACCAGCAGCTTGAACCGCTGAAAGGCGCAGTGAGCCGTCTGGCCAACAAGCTGCAGCGTCGCTTGCAGGCACAGCAGAACCGGTCTTGGGAATTCGACCGCGAGGAAGGCATTCTGGATGCCGGACGTCTGGCGCGCGTCGTGGCCAACCCGACCACGCCGCTAAGCTTCAAGGTCGAAAAAGATACCGAATTCCGCGATACAGTGGTGACGCTGCTTCTGGACAATTCCGGCTCGATGCGCGGGCGTCCGATCTCGATTGCCGCGATCTGTGCAGATGTCCTGGCGCGGACGCTGGAACGTTGCAACGTCAAGGTCGAGATCCTGGGCTTTACCACCCGGGCCTGGAAAGGCGGTCAGGCGCGCGAGGCGTGGCTGAACGATGGCCGCCCGCAGCAACCGGGGCGTCTGAACGATCTGCGCCACATCATCTACAAAGGCGCCGATGCCCCATGGCGTCGCGCGCGACCCAATCTGGGGCTGATGATGAAAGAGGGCCTGCTGAAGGAAAACATCGACGGTGAGGCGCTGGAATGGGCGCATCGCCGGATGCTCGCGCGGCGTGAGGCCCGCAAGATCCTAATGGTGATCTCGGATGGCGCTCCGGTCGATGATTCAACGCTCAGCGTGAACCCGGCGAACTATCTGGAAAAACACCTGCGCGACGTGATTGCGATGGTGGAAAAACGCAAGATAGTGGAATTGCTGGCCATCGGGATCGGCCATGACGTGACGCGCTATTATGACCGCGCCGTCACGATCACCGATGTCGAGCAGCTTGCAGGTGCTATGACCGAGCAGTTGGCCGCACTGTTCGACAGCGACCCGCGCGCCCGCGCGCGCGTGATGGGGATGAAGCGGGCCAGTTGACGGCCCTGCTTCGACAGTGCAGACTTAGTGCCATCCAAGCCAGTTTTTGCACCGCTGAAGGCGACTTTGCTTATGGTGGCGCAACGGATAGCGCATAAGCGCTATATCGAAGGGCAGGAACATTATTCGTTCTCCTGTTTATCTGCTTGGATAGTGTCCCAACCCTGCCCGGCCTGCTTGTAGCTGGTCCTGAGATACGCCCTAGAAACCCTTGAGATTGTTGTTGAACCTTGTCGTTCCGCGAGAAACGGAGTGTATTTGCCCCATGCGCTATGAGTTTGCAGACTGTATTCTGGATGTGGATCGACACGTCCTGACCCGCCGGGGTGAGCCCGTCGCAATCGAACCTCAGGTATTCGATCTGTTGGTCCTCTTGGCCCAGCACCCAGGTAAGCTGGTGCCCCGAGACGAGATCATCGCGCGGGTATGGAGTGGCCGCTTTGTCTCGGATTCTACCATCAGCGCACGTATCGCAGCGGCGCGTAAAGCAGTCGGCGATGATGGCAAAGCGCAGCGGATCATTCGGACAGTCGTACGGCGCGGGTTGCAAATGGCGGCGGATGTGACCTGTGACGCCGACACCGATTCAGGCGTAGACAACCATACGCAACGGCTGCGTTACGCGCGCGGTGCGAAGGGCCGCGCTGTTCCATACACGCTTTCCGGTGATGGGTTGCCGGTGCTGCGCATCGGTTCGGTCGTGCACGATCTGGAGGCGGAATGGCGCATCCCGTCCGAGCGTACCCGGTTACAGGACATGGCAAACCGTTTCCGCCTGTTACGCTACAACAAGGACAATGACGTCAGCTCAAACATCGACCATCAGGCAGTGTATGACCGCAGAATAGAAGAAATCCTGACCGTCGTGAATGCAGCGGGGTTTGACCGCTTTTCCATTCTCGGTGAAATGGGCGGCACCTTCCCTGCCCTACACTTCGCCGCAAGACACCCCGAGCGGATTGACAAGCTGGTTGTCTCCGGCGGATGGGCTGAAGGGCGAGATTACCGAGAAGACACCAAACAACCCGACTCGATCCGGTCACTGATCGCGGAAGGCTGGAACACGCCGGGCAGCGGCTATGCTATGGGCGCTGAATTCAGCTATTTTCCAGAAGGTCCGCTGGATAGCGTTCGGCACATGGTCAATGAATTGCAGACACTTTATTCAAGCGAGGAAAGACTTCACTACCGTGACATCGCCAATAGCACCTCGGTGCTGCAACTTCTTCCGATGGTGCAATGCCCCACGCTGGTTCTGCACGGGCGGCACACAGCCGTTCACCCCCTGTCCGAGGCGCGCAAACTGGCGGCTGGAATCCCCAATGCCTCGCTCGTGATCCTTGAGACCGGCAACCAGATACCATTGCCTGGAAATGAGGCCTACAACCCGTATATCCAGGCCATTCAACGCTTTCTTGAGACAGAAGAATAGTGTACGCCGGGGCGCTGGACATTTCCTACCGCAGGCCGCAGGTTTGCGCGCAGCAAGACCGACGAATGAGGCCGCCCATGTTCCAGAGTTTCGAAGTGACCGCACGCCCCGAGCAAGGCCCACCACGACTGGCCGCTTTGCGGGACGAGCTGGCGCGCGAAGGCCTGCAGGGCTTCCTGATCCCGCGTGCGGATGCGCATCAGGGTGAATATGTGGCCCCTCGGGATGAAAGGCTGGCCTGGCTTACCGGATTCACCGGTTCTGCGGGGTTTTGCGCGGCGCTCACGGACATTGCCGGGGTTTTCATCGACGGGCGCTATCGCACTCAGGTAAAGGCCCAGGTCGCACAGGATTACACGCCGGTCCCATGGCCAGATGTCAGCCTGAGCGCGTGGTTGAAAGAGCAATTGCCAAATGGCGGCAAAGTCGGGTTTGATCCGTGGCTCCACGCTGCAGGACAGATTTCGTCTGCACAGAAAGAGCTTGAAGGCAGCGGCGTCGAACTGGTGCGCTGTGATAACCTTGTAGACCGAATTTGGGCGGATCAACCCGACCCTCCGATGAATCCTGTCAGGGCACATCCGATTGAATTTGCAGGTGAAAGCGCCGAGAGCAAAATCAAGCGCCTCGCGAGTGACCTGCAGAGCGCAGATCGCGCGGCAGCGGTGATCACCTTGCCGGATTCGATCATGTGGTTGTTGAATATCCGCGGCGCGGACATCGCATACAACCCTGTGGCCCATGGCTTTGCCATCCTGCACGGTGATGGGCGGGTGGATCTGTTCATGGCCGCTGCCAAACTGAACGGGCTGAAGGATCATCTGGTCCCGCAGGTCACCCAACACCAACCCGACGCGTTCCTGACAGCGGTTGAGGCACTTGAAGGCAAGGTACAGGTCGATCCGGGAACGGTTCCGCAGATCGTAGCGGATGCGTTGGGGGACCGTATGGTCGATGGCGGCGATCCCTGCGCCCTGCCCAAAGCCCGCAAGAACCCGGCCGAAATCGCAGGCACGGCCGAGGCACATCTGCGAGATGCCGCAGCGGTGATCGAACTGCTGTGTTGGCTGGACGCGCAGAAGCCCGGCACCCTGACCGAGACACATGTAGTAACGCGGCTGGAAGAAAGCCGCCGCCGGGACAACGCGCTGCAGGATATCTCATTCGACACCATCGCGGGCACCGGGCCGAACGGGGCCATCATGCATTATCGCGTGACCGAGGAAACCGACAGCAGGCTGGAAAACGGTCACCTGCTGGTGCTGGATAGCGGTGGGCAATATCTGGACGGCACCACCGATATCACCCGCACAATTGCAATCGGCGATGTTGGGAATGAGGAAAAGGCCTGCTTTACACGCGTCCTCAAAGGCATGATCGCCATGTCGATGCTACGCTGGCCTGTTGGCTTGGCAGGACGCGATATCGAATGCGTCGCGCGGCTGCCGCTGTGGCTGGCCGGGCAGGATTTCAACCATGGGGTCGGTCATGGGGTCGGTACCTATCTCAGCGTGCATGAGGGCCCTCAGCGCCTGTCTCGGGTCAGCCATGTCCCGCTTGAGCCGGGTATGATCCTGTCGAACGAGCCGGGATATTACCGCGAGGGTGCTTTTGGCATCCGGCTTGAGAACCTTGTCGTAGTGGAAGAGGCCCCAAACCTGCCCAGCGGTGACGACGAACGCGCCATGCTGAACTGGCGTACGCTGACTTATGTCCCAATCGACAGGCGTTTGATTGTAGTCGATATGCTGACACGAGAGGAACGTGCTTGGCTGAACGCCTATCACCGCGACGTGGCGGAAAAAGTCCGGCCAAGGCTGGGCGACGCCGCTCAACTGTGGTTGGATGCCGCAACCGCACCGGTCTGACACCGGATTGTTACATAGTTTGGGCAGAGGAGAAGCCCTGACACGACGAGGGAAGGAACAGGAATGACAGACACCATCACGATCCGCAAAGCACCGGGCAAATGGAGCGTCCGTTCAGGCGGCGCGATTTTGGGTGAAACCAACAACGCGCTGGAACTCCTGGAAGGAGACAAAGACCCGGTTATCTACTTCCCGCGTGCGGACATTGCGATGGCCTTTCTGGATCGGACCAACAAAGTCACCCAATGCGCAGGCAAGGGAGACGCCACGCATTTCTCGATCGTAAACAAATCCTCAGTCACCGAAAACGCCGCTTGGAGTTATGAAAACCCGATCGACGCGGTGGCCGAAATCAAGGATCACTTGGCCTTTTATCCCGCAGACTCGATCAAGGTGGAACAACTCTGATCCAAGTATCCGTGCAGGACCGGATCGATCTGCAAAACGGCGAAAATCCTCAGAACCTGCCCTGTCCACAATGTTGCGAGGTGACCATGACAAAGCGTCTATTGAATTCCGCAGGCACGATTGCGACCCTGACGATGGCCTTTTCAATGGCCCTGCCCGCCGCAAGCTCTGCCAACACCGGTCTGGCCAATCCCGCGGCAACATATTGCATCGCGCAAGGCGGGCTCTACGGTATCCATGACGGTCCGGACGGTCAGAGCGGTATCTGCCAATTGCCCGACGGCACCCGGATCGATGCATGGACCTATTTTCGCGAACACCATGCGGGCGCGGATGGCAGCAAGCCGGTCGGCCTTGCAAATCCCGCCGCCGTGTACTGTGGCTCAATTGGAGGCGAATATGACCTGACCACGTCTCGCTGCGCACTGAGCGACGGTACGTCCGCCGATGCATGGGAGCTGTACCGCAAGGCACATGGAAAAACGCATCAGGTGGTGAACCCCGCAGCAGCCTACTGCCTTGAGATCGGCGGCAGCTACAAGATCAAAGACACTGGTTCGGGTCAGGTGGGTATATGCACCAAGCCGGACGGCACCTCGCAGGACGCATGGGCCCTGTTCCGTGCGGAAAATCCCGAGTGATCCGATCCGGTAATCAAGCCCGACATCCACACCCAAAATGAACTTGAAGCCCCGATTGAACCGCAGTTTACCGACGATCAGAGCGCGTGGTAGTGACCGTTTTGCGACAGCCTGATCGCGTCCATTAAGTCGCCTTGGCTAATTTTCAGGTTTTCCTGCAACGCAAGCATATTATCTGGCTGCTGATTACACTGGGGTTCGCCTTCCTCGCTTCCGATGAAGGGTTCGAGATTCACGAAGGTCTGGACAAAGCGTTTCACCGCTTTTTCGGGATTTCGCAAACCAGCCTGACCGACCAGATCGAGGACATACCTGATCCCCGGATTTGCCCTTCTGGCCGCATCCTTGGTGCACGATGCCGTTACAAATGACAACGCCTTGTTTCTGTGAGTCGATATCCCCGGGGCCAATGTTCTTGATGTAAAACTGCCCCTTCGCACGCTTGAGGAACTTGAAAAACTGATGCCCGAGGTGGAGTTCCTTGCCTGTTTCGTTCAGGTTCTTCGATAGGTCAAATCGACCTCTGATCAGCCATTCGATGCAATCTCTGCACCGGCAGCCGAGAAAGCCTGCCAATAAACACACACCCGCCTCGAAACAGTAAGTCGCAACATAGGTTTCAGAACCACCCGCGCCGCGATTGCAGTAGCCCTGGACGATCTGCTGTTCTAGTGTCGCGCAGCGACCAGACATAGGACTTGGGAATGAAAATCGCCACCGCCGCCTACGACCTCGATTGGCTCGATAGTTGGGCTCAATATGAAGACAAGCTTGAGGCATGGGTTTCCGAGGCCGCAGGACAAGGTGCCGACCTTCTGGTCTTTCCCGAATACGGCGCAATGGAGTTGTCGACGCTCGACGGCCCTAAGGTGGCCGGTGATCTCGAACGCTCAATCCGGGCGGTTTCCGACCGGATGGAAGATGTACAAGTTGTGCATTCGCGCCTTGCAAAGATGTACAACACATACATTCTGGGGGCTTCCGCCCCGGTCATCGACGGACCAGGGCGCCCGGTGAACCGCGCAGTGTTCTACGCTCCTGACGGTCGTCTCGATCATCAGGACAAGCAGATCATGACACGGTTTGAACGCGAGGCCTGGGACATCGCCCCGGGCGGTTCGTTGAAACTGTTTGATACCGCATTGGGTAAAATCGGCGTTCTGATCTGCTATGACAGTGAGTTCCCTCTCTTGGGTCGGGCCCTGAGCGAGGCCGATTTGATCCTCGTTCCATCCTGCACCGAAGCTCTGTCCGGGTATTGGCGTGTGCGGATCGGCGCCATGTCTCGTGCCCTTGAAAATCAATGTGTTACGGTAATGTCATCGTTAGTTGGCGGCAATGAATGGTCCGAAGCAGTCGACATGAATACCGGCATGGGTGGCGTGTTTGGCCCGCCCGATATCGGGTTCCCACCGACGGGAGTGCTTGCCGAGGGCACGCTGAATACCGCCGGCTGGACCTATGCCGAGGCCGACCTGTCCACAATTGCAAACGTCCGCGCAGACGGGTGGGTGTTGAACCGCACGCACTGGACCGAGCAAGACGCTCGGGTCGATTCAGTCACAATATCACCCCTTTAGGTGACTTCGCCCTTGAAATAAGGCCGAAATAGGCTCATTTAAGCGCACGATCTGCAGATTCTGCAGGTGCAACCTAATGATGGAGACAACATGGCCAAGGAAGATACGCTCGAATTTCCCGGTGTCGTGAAGGAACTCCTGCCTAATGCGACGTTTCGGGTCGAGCTGGAAAACGGCCATGAGATCATCGCACATACGGCAGGCAAGATGCGCAAGAACCGCATCCGTGTTCTGGCCGGCGACAAAGTTCAGGTCGAAATGACCCCATATGATCTGACCAAGGGTCGGATCAACTATCGCTTCAAGTAACGCTTCGTACATGGCGTTTATCCTCGGATCGGGCAGCCCGCGGCGGCTGGACCTGCTGGCGCAGCTTGGCGTTCGGCCCGATGCGATCCGTCCGCCGGATATCGATGAAACGCCGCTGAATGGCGAATTGCCGCCCCCCTATTGCAGCCGCATTACCCGGCAAAAAGTTCAGGCTGTTCAAGCTGATAGCGATGATATCACCTTATGTGCTGACACTACGGTCGCACTGGGTCGCCGCATTCTTGGCAAACCCGAAGACGCGGGACAAGCTGCTGAGTTTCTGCACGCCCTGTCCGGCCGACGCCATCGGGTGATCACTTCGGTCGCTGTGCGGCGCGGGGATAAAATCCTCCAGCGTGACGTGGTTTCTCAGGTAAAGATGAAACGTCTGTCTGACAGCGAAATCAATGCCTATCTTGCGACGGATGACTGGCAGGGCAAGGCCGGAGCCTATGCAATACAAGGCCCTGCCGGTGCGTTCATCCCGTGGATTTCAGGCTCGTTCACCGGTATCGTCGGCCTACCCCTGTCCGAAACTGCTGCACTGCTGCAAGGCATCGGCTATCCCTTATATCGCGAGGTATCATGAAGGGTCGTACCATCATTCTGGATCATATTCAGGGACGCGAAGCTGCAGCTCTGATGGTGGATGGTATTCTCGACGATTTCCTGATCGCCACAGATGCCCCTGCGCCAGGTACGATCTACCGCGCCCGCGCCGATCGCCCGGTCAAAGGTCAGGGCGGCATGTTTCTCACCACACCCGACGGCCCGGCTTTTCTGAGGCAAGTCAAAGGGTTGGCACCCGGTGCTTTGCTACTGGTGCAGGTGACCGGATATGCCGAGCCCGGCAAAGCCATACCCGTCTCGAACCGTATTCTGTTCAAAAGCCGCTTTGCGATCGTGACACCTGACGCGCCCGGCCTGAACATCTCGCGCCGAATCCGTGATGAAGATATGCGCGACCAACTTCTCGAAATCGCGCATGAGCAAATGGGAAACAGCACGCACGGCCTGATCCTGCGCTCGTGCTGTCAGACGGCGGATGCAGATGAAATCGCTGAAGATATCTCAGCCATGTTGGCACTTGCCGAGCAGGTATTGGCTGACACGGGCAGTGAACCAGAATTGCTGAGCGAGGGCGATGGTCCGCATATCCTGGCCTGGCGTGATTGGACGGACCCGGCCGAGGTCGTGACCGCATCCGGCGGATTTGAGGACCACGGTGTCGTTGATGCGCTCGATGCAGCAAAGGGGATTTCCGAAGCGCTTCCCGGTGGAGGACACCTCTATATCCAACCGACCCGCGCGCTGGTTGCGGTGGATGTGAACACCGGCGCCGACACATCTCTCGCGGCGGGAACCAAAGCTAACTTCGCCTGCGCCAAAGCCCTGCCGCGCGCCCTGCGCGTGCGCGGGTTGGGGGGCAGATCACTCTGGACCTTGCACCGATGCCCAAGAAAGACCGGAGGGGTTTCGAATCGGCCTTGCGGTCGGCATTCAAGTCCGATCCTGACGAGACGATTTTGGCCGGTTGGACCCCGCTTGGCCATTTCGAACTACAGCGCAAACGTGGTCGTATCCCATTGACGGAGATTCTGAAATGAGCTGCCCGATCTGCGGAGAAGATACCCAGCAGGCCTTTCGACCATTCTGCTCCAAACGCTGCGCGGATATCGATCTGGCAAAATGGCTAAACGGTTCTTATGCGGTGCCATCGCAACGTGAAGAAGACGCCGAGACGACCTCGGAACCAACCGAAAGCCCCACGTCTCGCCCGCATTGAAAAAATGTCAAAAAGCCTCTGGACACTGCCTGTGGCAAGTCATAGAAGGCCTCCACCCGATGGCAAACGCCATTCCCGTGCCCGGGTAGCTCAGGGGTAGAGCAGTGGATTGAAAATCCTCGTGTCGGTGGTTCGATTCCGCCCCCGGGCACCATTCCCAACAGGTAAGCTACTGTTTCCCTTCAGCTTTAAGTGGAGCTGACCAAGGGCGTAGTACATGCTGGAGAACAAAACCGTTCCCTTCTCATTTGTAAAAGCAGGGGTCTTCAACTTCACACGACGGGTCCCGAAGGACCTCGATCACCACTATACCACCGGAAAAATATCGTTGTCGCTGCGGACAAGATCAGCGGCGGTCGCAAAGTCCCGAGCGCAAAGAGCTGCTCAGCAACTGGATGAACACTGGTATCACCTACGCATCCAAGATGTAGACCTACCGGGTAAGCATCTTCTGAGGATGGGAGGTGCCGCCGAGCTTGGGACTTCGATGTCATGCACCGATCAAACAAGCGTTGACACTGTAAAGCTCTTAGAAGCCGTGTCAGTCTATCTGCAGCTGAAGGGGCAAAGACGTCCAATCACCTTTCACAGAGCTGCTGAGCGGTCGTGTGGCTATGTCTTGTACGTCTGCGGGGACAAAGACATCAGAAGCTATACCAAGACGGATGCCAATGCGTTTCGCGACGAGCTGGTGAAGCGAGAATTGGCGGGTAGCAGTATCACCCGCATCTTTGGGACGTCAGATCAGTCATCAATTTCGCTGCTTCTGAAGCCGGTATCACACTGACCAACCCATTCGCTGGTGTGTACTACGACAGAAGTGCCGGTGTCGAAGATCGTGAACCTATGCCAATCGAAGCGATCCGCTCTCTGCAATCCAAATGCCGGTCCCTTGATGACGACTTGCGATGGCTGGTTGCTCTGGTCTCGGACACAGGGATGCGGCTTTCAGAAGCTGCGGGTTTGCTCAAAGAGGATTTCGAGCTGAATGACCCAGTGCCTCACGTAGTTGTCCAAGAGCATCCTTGGCGTCGGCTGAAGACATCAGGTAGCAACCGAAAGGTACCTCTGGTCGGGGCGTCACTATGGGCCGCCAAGCGCTTGCTCTCTGAGAACACTGACAGCCAGTTCGCTTTTCCCCGGTACAACAAATCGAAAACCACGAACGCTAATTCTGCTAGTGCCGCGCTGAACAAATGGATGAAGCCATATGTACCAAGCCGTTGCACCATGCACAGCTTTCGTCATTCGATGCGTGACAGGCTGCGCGCTGTCGAGTGTCCGTCCGACATCGTCGACCAGATAGGTGGCTGGCAAACCGAAGGCGTAGGGCATGGATATGGTAAGGATAATCCGCTTGAAGTGCTGAGCAAATGGCTGGAAGCAACGGCATAGCTCCAGCATGTACTACGCCCTTGGTCAGCTCCAGTTAAAGCTGAAGGGAAACAGTAGCTTACCTGTTGGGAATGGTGCCCGGGGGCTGTGTTCTATTCCCGTTACAGGCACCCTTGTCAGGTCTCCCGTCAGCAAAACAAGGGCTATCCCGGCAGCTTAGCTGAGGTCAACAGGCACCAGCGGGTCTACGGTATGGTCTACGGTGATGGCTTAGGGGTAGGAAAAGTTCTGCAGTACCCCGAAATCCCCCGCAGGACCTACGGGGGTAAATCACTGCAGTGGTATAGATAGTTAGCCCTTGAGGTATTTGACCCCAAAACATCACCCAAGTGTCATGGCGCGAGTGCAGTTTCGGTCACTACTTCGCCTGTCGAGGGCTCAGGTTCTTCTAGGAGATAAATGCTCGACAGTTCTTCCAGTCTTATCGGCTACCTGTCAATTGCACGGCACTTTAAGCGATGGTGCTTTTTCAGATTTAAGCTAGTTGAAGTGTCTGATCCTTCCCAACTGCAACTGAAAAGAACATGAACGGCGTCAGCTTTTGTGGCGCGGTGCTCACCGGCAATCGACACTCCACCTCATGCCCAAATCCGACAGATGCCTTTGAACCCGCCCAGGATAATCAGATACAATTGCATCCACGCGCAGGTCGATCATCCTGTCTATTTCTTCGTGCTCATTGACCGTCCAAACGGCAACACATAGGCCCAGTTCTTTTGCGCGCGCCACATTTTCATCCGTTACATCCGTGTAGTATGGGCACCAAAGCGAACCGCCAGCTTGCTTGACCAAATTTGGAATTTCATCACGACGACCACGAAAGTCAGGGCAAACCGCTTTCGAGGAATCCTCACCAACATCCGCCGCGTTTTCCGGAAGCTGCGTCAGGTAGGAAGACGGCATGTCAGGAGCCTGCCGCTGACACTCCTCCAACAGGTTCCAATCAAAACTGTGGAGCACCGCGCGCGAAGACAATCCTTTGTCACGTACTTCTTGAAGAACCCGCCCGACAAATTTCTTCCTATAAAGCGCATCGTGAGCCAAATCCGGATCCGACTTCAGTTCGAGCATCAAATAGGCGTCGCCGTATTTTGGATCATCAACCAAATCCAGCAAATCCTGCAACTTTGGAACACGGATGCCATCCAGTTGAGCTTGGTCCGGAAACCGTTGGCCATAAGCCGAATGACCATCCAACCGCCCGATGTCAAATTGCTGGATTTGCTCGAACGTCAATGACGAGACCTTCGGCTCTTCTCCGGTCAGAAACAGGCCATTTGCGTCACGAAAGCTAGGAGCGTGTAGCCGATGGTTGTGGGTTATGATCGGTACGTCATCGGCCGTCAGGACAACATCAAACTCAAGCAGCGGGACGCCGATAGAGAGCGAAAAGTCAAAGCCAATCATACTGTTTTCGGGCAGCACACCCCGCGCACCTCGATGCCCCACAACCCGGATCAGGTTTTTGCCACCACGAAAGGCTTCAACCTGTGGAAAGACCATCAGCCTTCCAACCTCTTGCCGGATGAATGGTCAAACAGATGCATGTGCTCTGAGGCAACTGAGAACCGCATGCTCGGATGCCGGCCTTCGATTGGGTGGACACCCGGAAGACTTATCGTAATCGCGTCGCCTGCATCCGTGAGCTGGCCATGCAATAAGGTGTTTGCGCCTAGCGGTTCCGCCATCTGAATAGCGGCTTCCAACGGACCATTGTCGTCCAGAAACAGATGCTCTGGTCGGATTCCAAGCTTTAGTGGGGTATCAGGCCCCGTGGATGGGCCAATCTCTAAGCCCCCTATCTTAACCGTTCCGTTTTCACGCTGAGCATCAAAGATATTCATTGCAGGGCTACCAATAAATTGAGCCGCGAAAAGGGTTCCTGGTGTTTCATATACCTCCAATGGCGTCCCAATCTGCTCAGCGATGCCTCCGTTCATCACGATCATCCTGTCTGCCATCGTCATCGCTTCGACCTGATCGTGAGTCACGTAAAGCGATGTAATTCCAAGCTTTTCCTGAAGCTCGCGGATTTCTAAACGCATCTGAACACGCAGCTTGGCATCAAGATTTGAGAGTGGTTCATCAAACAGGAAAACCGCTGGCTCGCGAACAATTGCCCGCCCCATTGCCACCCTTTGGCGTTGACCGCCTGAAAGCTGCCGGGGTTTGCGGTCCAACAAAGCTTCCAGCTGCAACAGTTTGGCGGCCTCGGTCACCTTCTGGTCAATCTGGTTCTTTGGAAGCCCCGCGATTTTCAGCCCATACCCCATGTTCTGGCGCACCGACATATGTGGGTAGAGCGCATAATTCTGGAACACCATCGCGATATCGCGATCCATCGGCTCTTTGTCGTTGGCTCGTTCTTCTCCAATCCGGATTTCACCGGACGTTACGGTTTCAAGGCCCGCAACCATTCGCAAAAGCGTGGATTTTCCGCAGCCCGAAGGGCCAACAATCACAATGAATTCACCGTCCGCAATGTCTATGTCGATGCCATGGATAACGTCCGTCGGGCCAAAGCTCTTTTTGACATTCTCTAAGTTTACTGTTGCCATTTTTTATTTCTCGCTATCGACAAGGCCGCGGACAAAGAGCTTTTGCATAGACACCACTACGATGACCGGCGGGATCATTGCCAAAATCGAAGTGGCCATGATGACCGGCCATTCCGCTACGTCGTCGCCGGATGGGAACATCTGTTTGATACCCATCACGATGGTGTTCATTTCAGGATCGGTAGTGATGAGCAGCGGCCAGAGATATTGATTCCACCCGTAGATAAAAAGGATCACGAACAGCGCCGCGATATTCGTTCGGCTCATGGGGACCACGATATCAATGAAGAACCGCATCGGGCGGGCACCATCGACGCGTGCAGCTTCGGCCAGTTCATCCGGGATCGTCAGAAAGAACTGCCGGAACAGGAACGTTGCCGTGGCCGAGGCGATTAAGGGGAAGATCAGCCCATAGTAGCTGTTGAGCATGCCGAACCCGGCGACAACTTCGAACGTCGGCACAATACGAACCTCGACCGGAAGCATCAGCGTTAGGAAGATCAGCCAAAAGAACGTCGTTCGCCCGGGAAAACGGAAATAGACGATCGCAAAAGCTGACAACAGCGAAATTATGATCTTGCCCACTGCGATTCCGATGGCCATCACGAGACTGTTGAACAACATTGTGGCGACCGGGACGTTCACGCCGGAAAACAGCGCGGCCTTATAGTTTTCCCAGAATTGATCGCCGGGAAGAATGGGCATGGGCGGCGACACGATTTCCGGCTGGGTCACAGTCGATGCTACGAACGCCAGCCAGATCGGGAAAAAGATGATTAAGACGCCAAGGATCATCATGGCATGGGTCAACCAGATCCCCATGCCACGTTTTTCGACCATTCCGTGTTGTTGGGCTGCCATCAGTAGTGCACCCTTTTTTCCACGTATTTGAATTGGATGACGGTCAGCAGACCAACGACAATAAGCAGGATGACGGACTGAGCGGAGGACGAACCGAGATCTTGTCCAACGAACCCATCCGAGAAGACTTTGTAGACTAGAATGGTCGTCGCCTGCTGTGGGCCACCGC